>NZ_JANYMN010000001.1:0-2141500 GCF_030386235.1 Bacillus sp. B.PNR1 | reverse complement strand
TAATGTGGAGGGGTAGCGAAGTGGCTAAACGCGGCGGACTGTAAATCCGCTCCCTCAGGGTTCGGCAGTTCGAATCTGCCCCCCTCCACCATTTATAGGGGCATAGTTTAACGGTAGAACAGAGGTCTCCAAAACCTCCGGTGTGGGTTCGATTCCTACTGCCCCTGCCAAATTTATGACATCTTGAGATTATGGCGGTTGTGGCGAAGTGGTTAACGCACCAGATTGTGGCTCTGGCACTCGTGGGTTCGATTCCCATCAATCGCCCCATATTATCATTGGGCTATAGCCAAGCGGTAAGGCAACGGACTTTGACTCCGTCATGCGTTGGTTCGAATCCAGCTAGCCCAGTCTCACTTTTCATATCAACTGCATATGATGTATTAAGTCCATTAAAATGCGGAAGTAGTTCAGTGGTAGAACACCACCTTGCCAAGGTGGGGGTCGCGGGTTCGAATCCCGTCTTCCGCTCCAATTACGGCGGCATAGCCAAGTGGTAAGGCAGAGGTCTGCAAAACCTTTATCCCCGGTTCGAATCCGGGTGTCGCCTTTCTTTTGCCGGGGTGGTGGAATTGGCAGACACACAGGACTTAAAATCCTGCGGTAGGTGACTACCGTGCCGGTTCAAGTCCGGCCCTCGGCACCAATTTTACTTACATGGTAAGTTGAATTGGTGTTTGTGTCTTATCATTATAACTAATCTATAAATGATCTACTTATGTAGATCATTTTTTTATTGCTTTGATTTCTCATAACTGGCTAAGTTATGAGAAATCGATGATAGAGATTCTCTTAACACTTTCTATTTTATATTCCCAAAAAAACTTTTTTGAAATACGTTGACACATTATGAGATCCATGATATATTTATATTCGTCGGTTAGATACGACGTAAAAAACTTGCCGGTGTGGCGGAATTGGCAGACGCGCACGACTCAAAATCGTGTTCCTTCTGGAGTGTCGGTTCGACCCCGACCACCGGTATACTGAAGAACCCGTTTCTTATTTAGAAACGGGTTTTTATTTTATCGAAGAAAAGGAGCCTTAGCTCCTTTTTTTACTTACTCAGCGTATTGGTCTATGATCTCTTCTAGTACCTCTTCTAGCTCTTCTGCATCTTCAAGCTCTGATTGGCTGAAACGGACGCGTACAAGCTGTTCTCCGTCATTATACATCTCTTCCAGCCACCCTCGGAGTCCTCTTGCTCTGCGGTCGACTTCGAAAATGATTTCCAAACCGTCTTCTTCTAAAAGGAAAATGAGCTCTAATTCATCAAGCATCTGACGATAATATCCGGAAGTCGGAACGAACTCGAATTCTTGAACGAACGGAAGGCGACGCTGGAAGTAGGGTGCTTGTTCGCAGTCTGCTTCGTTAAGACGGAAGCCCAGGTTTTCGATAGCTCCCAGAACATTTTCAATCCAAGGGTGCGCTTCAACGAAAATGCGGTCATGATCAGATTTGTCGATACCGCCTTGAATGTCAAGGTCTGTCACCACGGCAACCTCTACTTTTCCTACAGTGATCGGCGTATCTAGAGGCAGAGTGAATGCGAACGGAAATTGATGCTCTTCTCCAGGCTGAATGGCAAATGAACCAGTGACCCGGAAAGAATGAATTGTAGCGTATTTCCGGTGCTCTTCGTCGTCTTTTACAATGACGTACTTGGTGTTAAGCTGTAAGTCAATATAGCGGATGTCCTGAGCGATTTTTCCGCCTTTGACGTGTACTGTTCCCCGGACTTCTTCTCCTGGAAAATATGTATCTTTCTCTAAAATTGTATCGACTTTTGCAGCTCCGATTCCGGCACTTGCCGCAAGTTTCTTAAAAAATGACATGTTTGATCTTCCCCTTTTTCTTTTTCTCAACAGGTATACGCAAGAAGGAGGAAAAAAGATTCATTTGATTCATACTTTTTTCCTATTATTCATCTAAGCCTAAGGGCAGACTAAGAATAATATTGAAAACAAAGGAGTAGGTGGAAGTGAATAAAGAAAATTTGGTTGCAGATGAATTACACAGAATGTTTTTGGCTGGTGAGCTGCAAATCACAGTAGAGGAGGATATAAACCATATTTCCGAAAGGCTGAGAAACGGCGATCTCAGTTTAGACCGATTAAGCGGTGAAGACGCGTTTATAAAAGAAACGGTAAACGAGGCTTTAAGAAGAGTGGAGCAATAAAAAAGAGACGGCATCTCATCTTTGAGATCCCGTCTCTTTTTGTGGTCTTTGCTGCAAGATTAAAGTGAATCGATTGAAATTGCTCACCCAAGCCACCCTTTTTCCAACAGAAGATCTGACAGTTCATCATGGAGATGGACAGTGGTATCTAATTTATCATGCAATGCTCTTCTGATGTGGGGATTTGCGGCTTCTGTTATTGCGACAGTGTAGTTGTTAATGTTGGTTTTTATTGTTGTTAACAAATCAAAAATGTCTTCGGGATAAAGACTCAATGAGCAAGCCACCTCCTTTGGTTTTTATAGCAGCTCCTGATAAGAAAGTATTTTGCTTTGTTTCTTGCTTCTATTCAAAATGCTATAATAAACAACAAATTTTGTTGGGGAGTGTAATGATGAAACAGATTATTGCGATGGGAGGCGGGGGTTTTTCGATGGAGCCGGAAAATTTGTCCCTCGATCAATATATCCTCAATCAATCGGAACGGGAGTCACCTCGTATTTGTTTTTTGCCGACCGCGAGTGGAGATTCCCAAAACTATATTCAGCGGTTTTATCATGCGTTTCAAACAATGGATTGTGTGCCGTCTCATTTATCCTTATTTAAGCCGCCGTCAACAGATTTAACTTCTTTTGTTATGGAAAAGGACGTGATCTATGTTGGCGGGGGAAATACGCGCAATATGCTTGTGCTGTGGAAGGAATGGGGGCTGGACTTTATTCTCAGAGAGGCATGGAAGAACGGAGTGATTTTAGCTGGATTAAGTGCAGGTGCGATATGCTGGTTTGAAGAAGGCGTGACAGATTCGGCCGGGCCGCTGACAAGTATGAAAAGTTTAGGTTTTTTGCAAGGGAGCTTTTGTCCTCATTATGACGGGGAAAAGGATCGGAGACCGGCATACCACCTGCTGATAGCTAACGAATTCTTGTGCAATGGCTATGCGGCGGACGATGGAGCGGCTCTCCATTTCATAAATGATCAGCTGTTTCAGACTGTGAGTTCAAGATCGGATGCAAAGGCATATCGGGTGATGAGAGATGAACATGGGATATCTGAAATCCCGTTGCCCGTCACATATTTGGATTCAATTAGCTGAATATTTTCTATATTCCTCTTTTTTTTCGATTGGTTTTATGTTAAGATGAGTCCGAAATCAATAGTTACTGGGGGTGCCCGCTTTCGGGCTGAGAGAGAAGGTAAGCTTCTTAACCCTTTGGACCTGATCTGGTTCGTACCAGCGTGGGGAAGTAGAGGAATTGTTTTTATTATTGTCGTGCTGGGCAATAATATGTTTCTTTCTGACTGTAACCGGGTTCATTTTTATGAATCCGGTTTTTTGTGCTGGTTATGGGCTTGATTTTGTCCTTTCAAACGTAGAGAGGGGAAGGATAAGTAATGCAAAACAATTCAGTGCAGCAAGCCAACATTTCTATTATGTCAAGTTTTTCTGGTAGCAAAAAGGTATACGTGGAAGGTTCTTCTTCAGACATCCAAGTGCCGATGAGGGAGATTACATTGAGTCCGACGACGGGATCGTTCAGCGAGGAGGAAAACGCGCCTGTGCGTGTCTATGATACAAGCGGACCGTATACGGACCCCGGAGTAACGATTAATATTCAAGAAGGATTAAAGCCGCTCCGCCAAAAGTGGATTACAGAGCGCGGTGATGTGGAAGAATATGAAGGTCGTGCAATAAAACCAGAAGATAATGGTTATAAAAAAGCAAATCTAAACGTAAGCTACCCAGGGCTAAAGCGGAAACCGCTGAGGGCGAAGGCTGGTCATAATGTCACCCAAATGCACTATGCCAAAAAGGGAATCATTACACCTGAGATGGAGTTTATCGCTATTCGAGAGCATGTGTCTCCCGAATTTGTAAGAGACGAGGTGGCAAGCGGCCGGGCAATCATTCCTTCAAACATTAATCACCCTGAAAGTGAGCCAATGATTATCGGCCGGAATTTTCATGTGAAGATTAATGCGAATATCGGGAATTCAGCTGTTACGTCATCCATTGAAGAGGAAGTGGAAAAAATGACGTGGGCCATCCGCTGGGGAGCAGATACAATGATGGATCTCTCTACAGGAAAAGATATTCATACGACGCGTGAATGGATTATTCGCAATTGTCCTGTTCCTGTGGGAACTGTTCCGATTTATCAGGCGCTTGAAAAAGTAAACGGCGTAGCGGAGGATTTAACGTGGGAGATTTATCGTGATACGCTGATCGAGCAGGCAGAGCAGGGTGTGGATTATTTTACGATTCACGCGGGTGTTTTGCTTAGGTATGTGCCGCTGACTGCCAAAAGGACAACTGGTATCGTGTCCCGCGGGGGCGCAATCATGGCACAGTGGTGTCTGGCTCACCATCAAGAAAGCTTTTTATACACTCATTTTGAAGAGATCTGTGAAATCATGAAAACATATGATATTGCGTTTTCTCTTGGGGATGGTCTGCGTCCCGGATCAATCGCCGATGCTAATGACGAAGCACAGTTTGCTGAATTAGAGACGCTTGGAGAGCTGACGCAAATCGCGTGGAAGCATGATGTTCAAGTGATGATTGAGGGTCCTGGACATGTTCCGATGCATAAAATCAAAGAGAACGTCGATAAACAAATGGACATTTGTAAAGAAGCGCCTTTTTATACATTAGGGCCGTTGACAACGGATATTGCCCCTGGATATGACCATATTACTTCAGCGATCGGAGCGGCGATGATCGGTTGGTATGGGACAGCAATGCTATGTTATGTAACGCCGAAGGAGCATTTAGGGCTGCCAAACCGTGATGATGTTCGTGAAGGAGTCATTACATATAAGATCGCTGCGCACGCTGCGGACCTTGCAAAAGGGCATCCCGGAGCGCAAATCCGCGATGATGCGTTATCGAAAGCCCGTTTTGAATTCCGCTGGCGGGATCAGTTTAATCTATCTCTTGATCCGGAAAGAGCGCTTGAATATCATGATGAAACTCTGCCGGCTGAAGGAGCAAAAACCGCTCACTTCTGTTCCATGTGCGGTCCAAAGTTTTGCAGCATGAGAATTTCTCAGGATATTCGAGATTATGCGAAGAAAAACGATCTCAGTGAAGCAGAAGCCATAAATAGAGGATTAAAAGAAAAAGCAAAAGAATTTGTCGATACGGGAAGCAATTTATATCAATAAAAAAGATGAAGATGGAGAATGCTCCATCTTCATTTTTTTAGAAAAACAGAGAACGTCGAAGCGGAGGAATACTCTGTTCAAAGCGGAAAACATTTTCTGGATCATATTTCGTTTTGACACGGCGGAGTCGTTCAACATTTTCGCCGTAATATGTTCTTGGCCAGTTTCTGATTTCGATATCTGGCCAATTTACGTAGTCCCCCATCGTTTCTCTCGAAAGGGATGTTCTCAGCTCCTCAATCCAGCGGACGTTTTGTCTTTTTTCTTCAGGGGATGTCCAGTTTGTTAGGTATTCCTGGGCAATGATTGCATCACGATAATAAAATGCTGTTTGGTCTGGAGCGATCCGTCCGGCTGCTCCGCCGAGCGACTGCTGCCAGATACTGGCATTTTGATTCGGAGCGTGCTCCAAAAAGTGTTTAATCGTTGAAATCGCACGTTCTGATAATGGCTTTTCAATGAAAGAGCCGGAGCGTTTCATTTTTTGAGGCTGATTGCCTCCCGGGCTGTTAAAAAAGGTTACCGCTTCAATGAAGGGCATTGCGATTACCATTCCGCTTATCGGGCTTCCTGCTTTCAATAAAGGCTTTAACAGTTTTTTTAACTCTGTTTTTGGACCGACAAATTGGCCGAGGGCCTCTATCCGGTTTACTTCTTTAGGCCAAAACTCTATTGATGAGGTAAGCCGGTCATCTGTATAGGGGGCCCAGTGCTGCCACGTGTTAAATACTTCTTTAAAATCATCCCAGCCCCATGTAATTGAAAAAATCGACACTTGAGAGATGGGCACTGCTTGAAATGTCATGGAGGTGACAATGCCGAAATTGCCGCCTCCGCCTCCCTGAGACGCCCAAAATAAGTCTGGATGGTTTGAAGAGCTGACTGTAACCAAATCACCGCCCTCTTTTTCGTCTGCTATTATCATCTCGAGATTCACGAGGCGGTCACAAGTAAGACCGGCAGCCCTTGTTAAAAGTCCAATACCTCCTCCGAGAGTTAAACCTGTGAGCCCTACATTAGCAATGGTGCCTGCGGGAAGCGTCAGGCCGTATTGCCAGAGAGTCCGATAGACTTCTCCCAATTCAGCGCCTGCTTCAATATAGGCAAGCTTTTTATCCTGATTTACAGTTATTTTTTTCATTTCGCTTAAATCAATAACAAGACCGTTATTTAAAAGGGAAAAGTTTTCATAGCTGTGCCTGCCGCCTCGAATACGGAAAGGCACACGGTTTTCACGCGCCCATTTCAGCGCATTGAGTGCATCTTGTTTGTTTTGGCAAAACACAATGATGTCAGGATACCTTTCTAAGCTCAGGTTAATATTGGTTCTTGCTTCGTTATAGTCCGGATCATCCCTTGTCACGATACGTCCGGTCAGTTTTGTCTTTTCCACACTCCCACATCTCTTTCTCACGTATTCTAGTTTCTCTAGCTTATGCGTCAGGGTAAAAGAGTGTATAAGGAAAAAGCGTGGATATAATCGAATAAAGCGTCAATATCTTAAAAATATAGTTGACAGGTCGGTATTGTATGAATTAACATGGTCAGTACAAATTTTCAAAACTGTCGCGCTGATCGGAACACCGAAGGCTCTTATTTTTAGATAAGGGCCTTTTTTGTATGAAAAAGGAGGGATTATTGATGGGAGTCAAAAAAGAAAAGGGAAGAAAACGATTCAGGAAGCGAAAAACCTACGGGAATCAGATTTTGCCGCTCGAGCTGCTGATTGAAAAAAACAAACGAGAGATTATAAACAGCGCGGAGCTCATGGAGGAAATTTATATGAAGATTGATGAGAAGCATACGCAATGCTTAACTAAATATAAAAAAACCCGCTGATTACAGCGGGTTTTTGCATTTCGATTAAGCATCTTTTTTAATCGGCAATCCAAGGCCTTCTGCGACGCGTTTTCCGTATTCAGGGTCCGCTTTATAGAAGTGCTCGATTTGACGGAGCTTGATTTCTTCTTTTTCTACCGGCTTCATAGCGTTAACAATATTTTCAACAAGGCGGGTACGTTCATCTTCGCTCATTAAACGATATAGGTCACCGGCTTGTGTATAGTGATCGTTGTGATCGTAGCTTACGCTGTCAGCGATACCTTGTACCGGATATGCTGCTTGCTTATCCTCAGGTGACTCTTTCGGGCCGCCGAAGCTGTTAGGCTCGTAGTATACAGATCCGCCGCCATTATTGTCAAAGCGCATTTGTCCGTCACGCTGATAATTGTTCACTTCGTTGCGTGCGCGGTTGATTGGCAGCGCTTGATGGTTTGCACCGACACGGTAGCGGTGTGCATCATGATAAGCAAACAGTCGGCCTTGAAGCATTTTATCCGGTGAAACATCAATACCAGGCACGAGTGTTCCAGGTGAGAATGTCGCTTGTTCTACTTCTGCAAAGTAGTTTTCCGGATTTCTGTCTAGAACCATGCGTCCGACCTCGATTAACGGGTAGTCTTTTTGAGACCAAACTTTTGTGACATCAAACGGATCGAAACGGTACGTATTTGCATCTTCTAAAGGCATGATTTGCACATATAGTTTCCATGCAGGGTAATCACCGTTTTCGATTGCGTTGAAAAGGTCTTCTGTATGGTAATCAGGATTTTCTCCGGCAATTTTTGCTGCCGTATTGACATCAAGGTTTTTCACGCCTTGTTCTGTTTTAAAGTGATATTTAATCCATACGCCTTCGCCTTCGGCATTTGTCCATTTGAATGTATGGCTTCCGAAGCCGTGCATGTGGCGAAGTGTCGCAGGAATTCCGCGGTCAGACATCAGGATTGTCACTTGGTGCAGTGACTCTGGTGAAAGTGACCAGAAATCCCATACAGCCGTAGGATTTTTCAGGTGTGTTTTTGGATCTCTTTTCTGTGTATGGATGAAATCAGGGAACTTAATCGCATCGCGGATAAAGAATACCGGCGTATTGTTGCCGACGATGTCGTAGTTTCCTTCTTCAGTATAAAATTTAACAGCAAATCCGCGTGGGTCGCGAACTGTGTCAGCCGAGCCAAGTTCACCGGCAACTGTTGAGAAACGGATGAACAGCGGTGTGCGTTTGCCGACTTCAGAAAGGAAAGCGGCTTTCGTATATTTTGTTACGTCGTTTGTCACTTCAAAATATCCGTGTGCGCCTGCTCCTTTAGCGTGAACAACACGTTCAGGAACACGTTCTCGGTTGAAATGGGCCAATTTTTCGAGTAAATGTACATCTTGAATTAAAGTTGGTCCGCGAGAACCGGCAGTCATTGAGTTTTGGTTATCTCCAACCGGAGCGCCCCAGCTAGTTGTCAGTTTATTTGAACTCATGTTATCACCTCTTGGAATTTATAAGAACATAATATCACCTCTAATTAAAAAGTCAATATTATTTTATAATTATTATAAAATAGTTATCTATATTAAGCGATATCTAGTATTGGAAATGGTGAAAAACCTTGTTATATCAGCTGTTGCATAGCATTTAATAATTTTCGGAGAAATCATTTTTTCTACTCTACTTGCGAAACAAGCAGAGTAAGTGATAAACAAGGATTAAAAACCGCATTTTAAAAAAGAGTTGACATATCGGAATAATTTGAATTAACATGTTATTCAAACAAAAAACAATTGGGCAGCTGATCGGACCGCCGAAGGCTCTCATCTCTACAAGAACAGAGATGGGGGCCTTTTTGTTTTTTGAAGGCGGGGTTGGCAGAAAGAGGGGATAAAAGTGGCTGTGACCATCAGCATCAAAGAAAAGTCATTTGTTCAAGAGGGCCGCCAAAACACGGTCTTAGAGAACATACAATTATCAATCGCACCAGGTGAATTTTTAACGCTTATCGGACCGAGCGGGTGCGGGAAAAGCACCCTGTTAAAGATTATTGCGGGACTTGATTCTGAATATGACGGGAGTGTTGAAATCAACGGCCGCAGCGTAACAGCTCCGGGGATTCAGCAAGGATTTATTTTTCAGGAGCACCGCCTCTTTCCTTGGCTGACAGTTGAGCAGAATATTGCCGCCGACTTGAATTTGAAGGACCCAAAAGTCAAACAGAAGGTGGATGAACTGATCGAGATTGTCAGATTGAAAGGATCGGAAAAAGCATATCCGCGCGAGCTGTCAGGCGGCATGTCACAAAGAGTTGCCATTGCCCGGGCCCTTCTGCGGGAGCCTGAGGTGCTTCTTTTAGATGAACCGTTTGGTGCACTTGACGCTTTTACAAGAAAACATCTGCAGGACGTGCTGCTGGAGATATGGAGGAGGAAAAAAACAACGATGATTCTCGTGACTCACGATATAGATGAATCTGTTTATTTAGGAAATGAGCTTGCGATCCTTAAGGCCAAACCGGGGAAAATCCATAAGCTGATGCCCATTCACCTGGCGTATCCGCGGAACCGGACGACTCCGGATTTCCAAGCGATCAGGCAGAAAGTGCTGTCGGAATTCGAGAAAACAGAAGATTTGGAGTACGCTGAAGGATCAGGGATATAGAAAGGGCGGAAGCGGAAATGAAAAAAAGGCTCATTGTATTGGCTGCCGTTATTTTTCTGCTCGCAGGCTGCGGAGCAAACGGAGCTAATGGTGATCACAAACAATTGAAGGAAATTCGTATTGGTATTCAGCAAAGCTTAAGCCCGCTTTTGATCGCGAAGGAGAAAGGCTGGTTCGAAGATGTATTTGAAAAAGAAGGCATCAAAGTGAAATGGGTGGAGTTTCAAAGCGGTCCGCCCCAATTTGAAGGCCTTGCGGCAGACAAACTTGATTTTTCTCAGGTCGGCAATTCGCCTGTGATCGCTGGACAGGCGGCAGGCATTGACTTTAAAGAAATCGGTTTGTCTCAGGACGGATTGAAAGCAAACGGCATCCTTGTGAATCAAGGCAGCGGCATTCAGGACGTCAAGGATTTAAAAGGGAAGAAAATTGCAGTCGCCAAAGGCAGCAGCGGGTTTGATTTTTTGTATAAAGCGCTTGATCAAGTCGGGTTGTCAGCTAATGATGTGACAATTATTCAGCTCCAGCCTGATGAAGCGGCTTCGGCGTTTGAAAACGGATCTGTTGATGCCTGGTCCATTTGGGAGCCGTACTTGTCATTAGAAACTATGAAACACGGAGCAAAAATCCTTGTGAACGGAGAAAGCACAGATTTATATTCACCGGGCTTTACTTTAGTAAGAACCAAGTTTTCAGAAGAGCATCCAGACGAAGTGGTCCGTTTTCTGAAGGTGTTTAATAAAGCCGTTGTATGGCAAAAGGAACATCTGGATGAAGCAGCGGACTTGTATGCAGACATTAAAGATCTCGATAAAAAGGTCGTCGAAAATGTGCTGAAGAATACTGAGCCCCTGAATGAGGTCATTAGAGACGATATTGTGAAAGCACAGCAGGAAACAGCAAATTTTCAATTTCGAACGCAGGCAATAGATAAGAAGATTGATGTGAAGGATGTTGTGGATAACACTTTTATCAAAAAAGCATTAAAGGAATATTCCTCAGGAGGTGATCAGTGATGAAAGCAGAGGCTGCGGGCTCGCTGCCCAAAACGAATGCGGAAGCAGTGCGAAAAAAGCTCGGAAGGAAGAAGTATGGCTGGACGAAGGGGCTTTTACTGCCCGCTGTCATCATTGCCATCTGGCAGATTATCGGCGCGCTGGGGCTTGTGTCCGCTACAGTGCTGCCTACGCCTGTTACGATTGCCCTGACCTTTAAGGAGCTTATTTTGTCCGGTGAGCTGTTCGGCCATCTGCAAATCAGCATTTATCGGGCGGCGCTTGGTTTTTTGCTTGGCGCGGGACTTGGATTGATGATCGGGATTTTGGCCGGATTCTCGAAACGAACGGAGCTGTATCTTGATCCGTCGTTGCAAATGCTTAGAACGGTACCTCATTTGGCCGTCACGCCGCTGTTTATTTTATGGTTCGGATTTGACGAAGTATCTAAAATTTTGCTGATTGCGCTCGGTGCCTTCTTTCCCGTCTATATCAATACGTTTAACGGTATCCGCGGAGTTGATGCGAAGCTGTTTGAAGTCGCTCGGGTCCTTGAATTTAAATGGCATCAGCAGATAACCAAAGTGATATTGCCGGCAGCCCTGCCCAATATATTGCTAGGCATTCGCTTATCGCTCGGCATTGCATGGCTCGGGCTCGTTGTAGCAGAGCTGATGGGCTCAAGCTCGGGAGTCGGCTATATGATTATGGATGCGAGACAATTTTCACAAACGAACAAAGTCTTTGCAGGGATTATCATTTTTGCAGTGGTTGGAAAGCTGACGGATTCCTTCGTCAGGCTGCTTGAACGAAAGCTGTTAAAGTGGAGAAACAGCTACGAAGGATAGAGTATCTAAGGGGGATGAATATGGAAATTCTTTGGTTTATACCGACTCATGGAGACGCGAGATATTTAGGATCTGAAAGTGATGGACGGACTGCGGATCATCTTTACTTTAAACAAATCGCGCAGGCGGCAGACAGGCTGGGATATACAGGGGTTCTTCTGCCGACGGGAAGATCGTGCGAGGACCCGTGGCTTACAGCGTCGGCGCTGGCAGGAGAAACAAAGGACTTGAAATTTTTAGTCGCGGTAAGACCTGGTTTAATGCAGCCTTCTTTAGCAGCCAGAATGACATCCACCCTAGACCGCATTTCAGACGGACGGCTGCTGATCAACGTTGTGGCAGGGGGCGATCCGTATGAGCTGGCAGGTGATGGCCTGTTTATCAGTCATGATGAGCGCTATGAAGCAACAGACGAATTTTTAACCGTTTGGCGAAAACTTTTGCAGGGAGAAACGGTTTCCTATGAAGGAAAGCATATAAAAGTGGAAAACAGCAATCTGCTTTTCGCCCCGCAGCAAGCGCCGCATCCGCCTATCTATTTCGGTGGATCGTCGCAGGCAGGGATTGAAGCTGCCGCAAAGCATACAGACGTGTACTTGACATGGGGGGAGCCGCCTGAACAAGTAAAAGAAAAGATTGAGAGAGTCAAAAAGCAGGCGGAAAAAGAAGGGAGATCTGTCCGGTTTGGCATTAGGCTGCATGTCATTGCCCGTGAAACTGAACAAGAGGCGTGGGAAGCGGCTGAGCGCTTGATCAGCCACTTGGATGATGACACCATTGCCAAAGCGCAGGCTGCTTTAAGCCGTTACGACTCTTCAGGCCAGCAGCGGATGGCCGTTCTTCATCAAGGCGATCGGACGAAGCTTGAAATCAGCCCGAATCTGTGGGCGGGGATCGGTCTGGTCAGAGGAGGGGCAGGAACAGCCCTTGTCGGTGATCCGCAGACTATTGCCGACCGGATAGCGGAGTATCAGGCACTCGGCATAGAATCATTTATATTCTCCGGCTATCCGCATCTAGAAGAAGCGTATTATTTTGCAGAGCTTGTATTTCCACTTTTGCCGTTTGAAAACGATCGGACGAGAAAGCTTCAGAACAAAAGGGGAGAAGCAGTAGGAAACACTTATTTTGTCAAAGAGAAAAATGCATGAGTTTAATTAAAATACAGCCCCCGAATATGGTATGATTTTCAAAAAGGGGGCTGTTTTTCTGAAAACATTGAGAAGCGCAGCAGTCATTTGCCTGATAGCTATGCTGTCAGCATGCGGACATTCAAAACAGATGGAAATCAAAGCAGCGGACATATCAGATTTTGAAAAAAACAGAATGGATGTTGCAGCTTCACAGGCATTCACTGCTGAAGCCGTCAATATCGGTGAAGGTATTTCTTCAGCTGACATGTACATCGAACATTATCAAAAGGGAAAGCTTGTTGAGACGGTTGGCCCAGTTCGTGCAGATTATTCAGAGGAAAAAACCGATACTATACAATTCGTTTATTTTGTGAATGAAGAGGGGGAAGGAAAGGATAAACACACCACCATTCATTTTGGCATTGTGGATAAACAGGGAAATATAGCAGCTGATTCATCGGTGAAACGTGACGATAGCGCAACACAGGAAATGACTCAGAATATTTCATCGCCGGAACCGATTTCTTTCGAGAAGCCTGTTTTGATTGGTAGCAGTATTAGAGGGACTGACGAGACAATGCATACCTCTGAACATAAAAAAGAGCTCATTAAGCATCAAGATGCGTTACTGTATTATGTGAAATTGCATCATTAGAAACGGGCGGCTTCAGGCCGTCTGTTTTACAAAGCGGTATGCTTGCTTTTTTGAGTGGTGCATGATACATTTTAAATCGTAATAATTTCGATTTGTTAAGGGGGCTATGTGACTTGGCTAAAAAATCAAAAGTGGCAAAAGAGTTAAAACGACAACAGCTTGTTGAACAATACGCTGATATCAGACGCGAGTTGAAGGAAAAAGGAGATTACGAGGCACTCAGCAAGCTGCCAAAAGATTCAGCGCCGGGAAGGCTCCACAATCGCTGCATGGTAACGGGGCGCCCGAGAGGATATATGAGAAAGTTTAAAATGTCCAGAATCGCTTTTAGGGAGCTGGCCCATAAAGGCCAGATTCCCGGTGTGAAAAAAGCAAGCTGGTAAGAAAAAACTCCGGCCGATTACAGTGCGCCGGAGTTTTTTTCGTTTTTCTTGAAAGAGATGACGTAGGAAAGGTGCTGGATGATCATGATGACAAACACAATAATAATAGGGAAAAACGGCATGCGCGATTGAAAAAGCGGATAAAAAATGAGAAGCACCGCAGCGGCAGGCAGCGAGAAGTAGACAGCGATATATGAAGCGCGGCATGCTTTTGCCGTCATCATCTGCTCTCTTTCATCCTGCTCTTCAAATTCATCAGGCAGAAGAAGCTGCTTTCTGGCAGGGCGGCTTTTTTTCTGTAAGTACAAATAAACCGCAGTCGCCGCAATAAACAGAACAAAGGGGGTGAGGTTTATTTCAAACACCGTCCCGCCGCTCTTTGTGCGGAAAAAAGATGCTATGCCTTCCGAGGCTTCAAAGTATGAAATCAGCGTCCAGCATGCAAGGCCAAATAACACCAGTTGAAAAGCTGCTTTTGTTTTCATGCTCATCTTAGTTTTCCTCCTCTAACCAAAAGACATCCTCCATTTTCATGGAGAAGGCTTTGCAGATTTTCAATGCTAACAGCAGTGAGGGAACATAATCGCCTTTTTCAATGGCTGCCACAGTCTGTCTTGTGACGCCGACCGTTTCTCCGAGTTTTTCCTGAGAATAGCCGAAGCGTGCCCTCAGCTCTTTTACTTTATTTTTCATCATGACGTCTGTCCCCTTCACTTTCTTGTTTCATTATATTGTATAGTATACTTAACATTATGTAAATGATACTTAACAACTTTACAAAAAGATAACTTTTTTTCGACAAAATTTTTATATTCCCTTGACGAAAAATAAATAAACCTGTAATATAAGAACAGTCAAAGCGGTACTGTTACTGACATTCACAAATGCGGGTGTAGTTTAGTGGTAAAACCTCAGCCTTCCAAGCTGATGTCGTGAGTTCGATTCTCATCACCCGCTCCATACATACGTTATTAACGCAGTGTTTCGTTTCTCGGATAAACGAAGTATTGCGTTTTTTTATGTAAAAAAGAACACGTTATTCGTGTTCTTTTACGTAAGCCAATGTACTGTATGGGTGCCGCCGTGAATTTGTTCAAACATTTTCGTTAATGATGATAAGAGTTTAACAGCGCTGCTTTTCTCAATGGATGGCGGGAAAAAAATGATTTGCAGCATATTTTTGGTCTCGTTTGAAACGGGATGTTGATTGAAGCTGTTTTTAAAATCGCCAAAAATGCCGTTTTCATCAGAGAAAAGCAGGATGTTTTCTTTTTCTCCCAATGAGATCCGGACAGACTCATGAAGCTTTCCGGCATCATAAATCATAATGGGCAGAGAATATTTTAATGCGAAAAAATCGATTGTGTCATGGGCCGAGTCCTTACTTTCCATGAATTGTTCTTTTGATATCGGGATTAGCATGTCCTCCATTGGGGTTGTTTCTCCCTCAAATGAAGGGTTAAGCTGTTTAAAGAGTTCCCGCCATTCCTTGACGAAGGGTTCATCGGGTATACCGCCGTCTGCATAGTCGAAAAACAGGGACTCCTGGAATAGACGGAGTCTGCCTTTCAGCATTTGCGGTGAGGAGCCGACTTCGATATTCTCATAAATGACAGCTGCTGCATGTAAGCCAGCCGCACGTTCAGTAATAACAGAATCAAGTTTGATATTCACTAGCATTCACTCCAGTTACGTGATATCAACCTATTATAAACGCTGTATCGTTTTATCACAAAGAAAGGAGGCTGTGCAAAACATGAACGTTTATCAGCTCAAAGAAGAATTAATTGAATACGCGAAAAGCATTGGCGTGGACAAGATTGGTTTTACGACCGCTGATACTTTTGACAGTTTAAAAGACCGTTTGATTCTTCAAGAATCACTCGGCTATCTCTCCGGCTTTGAAGAGCCGGATATTGAGAAAAGGGTGACGCCGAAGCTTCTGTTGCCGAAAGCGAAATCAATAGTGGCGATTGCTCTCGCATATCCTTCCAGAATGAAGGATGCGCCAAGAAGCACGAGATCTGAGCGCAGGGGCATTTTTTGCAGAGCCTCCTGGGGCAAAGACTATCATGATGTGCTGAGGGAAAAGCTCGATCTGCTGGAGGAATTTCTAAAAAGCAAGCATGAGGATATCAGAACGAAGTCAATGGTTGATACAGGTGAATTGTCTGATCGCGCCGTTGCGGAACGTGCCGGCATCGGATTCAGCGCGAAAAACTGTATGATCACAACGCCAGAGTATGGCTCTTATGTGTATTTGGCGGAAATGATCACAAATATCCCTTTCGATCCTGATGTGCCGATTGAAGATATGTGCGGCTCCTGCACGAAATGTTTGGACGCCTGTCCGACGGGAGCACTGGTTAATCCGGGGCAGCTTAATGCGCAGCGCTGCATCTCTTTTCTGACCCAGACAAAAGGATTTTTGCCTGATGAATTCCGGACAAAGATCGGAAACCGCCTGTATGGGTGCGATACGTGCCAAACGGTATGTCCTCTCAATAAAGGGAAGGACTTTCATCTTCATCCGGAAATGGAGCCTGATCCTGAGATTGCCAAACCGTTATTGAAGCCGCTCTTGACCATCAGCAATCGGGAATTTAAGGAGAAATTCGGTCATGTCTCAGGTTCTTGGCGCGGAAAAAAACCGATTCAGCGAAACGCCATTCTCGCGCTTGCGCATTTTAAGGATACCTCCGCACTGCCTGAATTGGCGGATCTGATGCACAAGGACCCGCGTCCTGTCATCAGGGGGACAGCCGCATGGGCAATCGGTAAAATCGGAGACACCGTATACATGGAAGAGCTTGAAAAAGCGCTGGAAAAAGAGAAGGATGAAGAGGCAAAGCTGGAAATTGAAAAAGGAATTGAGTTGCTAAAAGCTTCAGGCATGACTAAACAAGGCCTGTCCTGACATACGTATAGAGCAGAAGGAAAAAACACTTGAGATCATCCAAGTGTTTTTTCTCTATAAAAAAGTATGGCGGGTGGGGTGAGCTTGAAGCACATTTTAGAACAATTAGCGGAGGAGCGGCTGGGCTTTCTGGTTAACGGGCATGATATGAGACAGGAGTCTCAAGTCGGAGACCTTAAAGTCATGGAGCGTAAGAAAAAGCTTCTGGAAAAACGTAAAGTTGACATCATAAAAGCGAAAGCAAAGGCCGTGATTAATCATGTGCGGGTTGAGGATGACGGAACGACCTGCCTTTCGTATACCATCCATTACGAATACGTGTGTAAGGAACAGGACGACAGCTTGTATATAGAAGAGCACATAGAGGAGCGAAGGGCTTTCCTGTATGATCACATTTTGATTAGTGATCAGGAAATTGCGAAAAAGCCGGCTGGATTTCATGAAGGGACCAGCATTATTGACTATTCTGAAGAGGAAAGAGAAGCGTTTGGCAGGGCTTTTCAATACGATCGTCTCGGCGCTGTGCAATATGCCGAGAAATTTTGGAACAAGCGCAATCCTGCTTATAAAAATTTCAGCGATAACTGTACCAATTTTATTTCTCAGTGTCTTCATGCGGGAGGCGCGCCAATGCGCGGCCATCCGAACAGAGGATCAGGCTGGTGGATGAAACAAAGCTCATGGAGCTACAGCTGGACGGTGGCTCATTCGATGAAAATGTATTTGTCGAATTCAAAGGCCGGACTGCGTGCGGTGCGGGTGAAATCAGCGGAAGAACTGATGCCGGGCGATGTGATTTGCTATGACTTCGAAGGAGACGGCCGGTTTAATCATACAACGATTGTCGTGGCAAAGGACAAAGGCAATATGCCGCTTGTTAACGCCCAGACCTATGACAGCCGGATGAGGTATTGGTCATATGAGGATTCAACGGCATACACGCCGTCAATACGATATGCTTTTTTTCATATCGTTGATGATACGACAAAAGAGTAATTAATGTTATAATGATGGGCGGATAAGAAAAACAGAGGTGAACATTGTGGCATTACATGTCGTTTTATATCAACCAGAAATTCCCGCTAACACAGGGAATATTGCGCGTACTTGTGCAGCAACCAATACTACGCTCCACCTGATTCGTCCGCTCGGCTTTTCAACGGATGATAAAATGCTGAAGCGTGCCGGACTCGATTATTGGGAGTTTGTTAATGTTGTGTATCATGATTCGTTAGAGGAATTGTTTGAGGCATATGAAAAAGGCCAATTTTTCTTTATTACGAAATTTGGCCAGCAGCCTCATACATCATTTGATTACACTGATCTTGACGAGGATTATTTCTTTGTGTTCGGAAGAGAAACAAGCGGTTTGCCAAAGGATTTAATTCAAAATAATATGGACCGCTGCCTGCGTCTTCCAATGACAGAGCACGTCAGATCGTTAAACCTGTCCAACACTGCCGCGATTCTCGTTTATGAAGCGCTGCGTCAGCAAAATTACCGTGATTTAAAATAGTGAAAAACCCGCTCATCGCTGATGGGCGGTTTTTTTGTGCCTGTTGAAATACTTTGTTTCGTTTTCGGGCTTAACAACGTAACAGTGTTATGTTACAATGTACCCATCAAAGGAGCTGGACTTATGGAGGAACAATTAATCTCTAAAAAAGAATTACTTGAAAGAACATCGATTTCATACGGTCAGCTGTATCGATGGAAGCGAAAAAATTTAATACCCGAGGAATGGTTTATTCGCAAATCCACTTTCACAGGGCAGGAGACGTTTTTTCCGAGGGAGGATATTTTAAAACGTATCTCAATGATTCAAAAAATGAAGGAAAACTTGTCTCTGGATGAAATGAGGGAAATGCTGTCACCGAAGATGAAGGATGTCAGCATGACCGCTGATGAATTGCTGCGTAAAGGTTTGATCTCAAAGCCTGCACTTGAAGTCTATTCAGAAGACGGAAGTAGTCCGGTTTTTTCATCCCCCGACTTGCTGTCGCTGTATGTGCTTGAAGGACTGCTGCAGTCTGGAAATGTCAGCTTGGCAGAAGCAAAAATGGCTGCAGAGGTATTGAAGAAGCATGATACTGAAAAGATTGAAAAACAGACGGAACTGATTGTGCTGCGCAAGCTCGGTGTTACAACTTGTTTTATAGCGGCTGCGGCAGACAGCATTTTGTTTGAATCATCCGTCAAGGTTGTGGAACGGGTAGATTTATTAAAAGCTTCAGAGGAATTAAAAACAACATATATGCAGGAGGGCCAACAATGGATGTAGTGGAAAAGTTAGTGATAAATGGATCGGGAAGTTCAAAGGGAGGAACATTTCAATCAGTTGAGATTAACGGAAGCGGAACAGTGGCTGGAGACGTGGAGTGTGACACTTTTTCTTTTAATGGAACGGGAAAAGCTGACGGCAGCGTCAAAGCGAAAACGGTAACCATCAGCGGTTCAGGAAAGATACATGGAGACGTTGAAGCTGAATCTATTCGGATTAATGGCACTGGTTTTATTCAAGGAGAGGCATCAGCAAAACAATTGAAAATCGCTGGATCATCAACATTTGGCGGGACTGTCAAGGCTGATGAGATTGACATTAGCGGAAAAACCATTATGGAAGCGGATTGTGAAACGGAAACCTTTCAATCAGAAGGGAAATGCAAAATCAGCGGTCTTTTAAATGCAGACCAAGTGACCATTAAGCTTTGTTCCGGGGAAAGCGATGTACGGGAGATCGGCTGCCGCCATCTTCAAGTGACCTGCAGAAAAGGAATGCTGACATTACTCAGATTGATGCCGCAGCCTGTTCTAACGGCAGAGCTGATCGAAGGTGACGTGATTGAATTGACAAATACAAAGGCGAAAACCGTGCGCGGAAATAAAGTGATAATCGGTCCGGATTGCCGGATTGAAACCGTCGAATACAGCGGTGACTATACTTGTGATCCAAGCGCATTGGTAGAAACATGCACGAAGGTGTGAGGAGGAACGTAATGGAGACAACAAAACTGGGAAATTTAAAATTATATGGCGCTGGCCATGCCGCCGGAGGCACGTATCACAATGTCGTCATCAAAGGTGAAGGTGTGGTCGGTGATGGGCTGTCTGCTGCGGGCTGCCGCATATTCGGAACAGGCTGCTTTCTCGGGACTGCAGAGACTGAGCGGCTGCGTGTGTTCGGAGAAAGTGAGTTTAAAGGCAATCTGACCGCGGGAAGAATCAATATTTTTGGCACAATGAAAGTCAGCGGCTCACTTCAATTTGATCGCTTTAATTTGAAGGGCCTGACAGAGATTTCCGGGAGTATGACTGGAGAATCGTGCGATGTGAAAGGGAAGCTTAGCGTAAAAGGTGATTGTGAAACAGAAAGGTTCCATGGAACAGGCTGTGTTGATGTATCAGGGTTATTAAATGCTGGTGACATCAAGCTAGGATTGAGCCATGATATAAGCCATGTGCGCGAAATCGGCGGAACAACAATTACTGTGAAAAGACGCACGAGCTTTTTTAACCGGAAGAAAGTGAAACTGATCGCAGACGTCATAGAAGGAGATAAGGTTTATTTGGAGAATACCGATGCGGCAGTTGTCAGGGGAAAAGAAGTGATTATCGGGCCGGGATGCAGTATCGGAACAATTGAGTACGAAAACAGATACGAATGTGATCAACATTCACAGATTAAAGAAAAAACAAAACTGTAAAACATTGTTCTGTTATACAAAAAGGGTGCTCTTTCAGGAGCACCCTTTTTATTCTTTTCCAGGCTTGCTATCGTATCCTGCAGTAAAAATTGATACTAAAAAAGTGACAATGACCCCCATCATGATGATTGTTTTCACCGTCTCTCCCCCTCTTCAATTTTTCCGTGCTGTCCGAGTCTGGATGATTCTGTATTTTTCTTTATTATGAACGGTCGCAGTCGGCCTTGTCAACGATGTATAAGTATCTTTATTTTTAAGAAACCAAAGCATGTATCACGAGTTGGCGGCATAGATTGTAACAAAGTACCTTATTTGCATAGTGTATCAAACATGATAGAGGAGGTCCTTATGGATATATTAAAGAAAATTGAACAGTACAGAGAGGAAGAGCAGCGGCTGAAATGGGAAGGAACTTTCGCCGATTATTTGGAGATTATTAAAGAAAATCCGATGGTCGCGCAATCTGCTCATTCTCGAGTTTTTAATATGATAAAAGACAGCGGGATAGAGGAGATTGACGGACGCAAGAAGTACAGTTTTTTTGACCGTGAGCTGTTTGGGCTTGAAGAATCTCTGGAGCGTCTTGTGGAAGAGTATTTTCATCCGGCTGCCAAACGTCTAGATGTCAGAAAGCGGATTCTATTGTTGATGGGACCTGTGAGCGGCGGTAAATCCACGTTGGTCACGATGCTTAAAAAAGGTCTCGAAGCATACACGCTGACAGATAATGGCGCTGTATATGCGATTAAAGGCTGCCCAATGCACGAAGACCCTCTACATTTAATCCCCCACCATTTACGTGATGACTTTTACAGAGAATACGGTATTAGAATAGAGGGAAGTCTTTCTCCTTTAAATGTCATGAGGCTGGAGGAAGAGTACGGAGGAAGAATTGAGGATGTGAAGGTGGAGCGCATCTTCTTTTCAGAAGATAAACGTACGGGAATTGGAACATTCAGTCCATCTGACCCAAAATCTCAGGATATTGCCGATTTGACCGGGAGTATTGATTTCTCGACAATCGCCGAGTACGGTTCGGAATCAGATCCGCGCGCTTACCGGTTTGACGGAGAGCTGAACAAAGCGAACCGCGGGATGATGGAGTTTCAGGAGATGCTGAAATGTGATGAGAAATTTCTCTGGCATTTGCTTTCATTGACACAGGAAGGGAATTTTAAAGCGGGGCGGTTTGCGTTAATTTCTGCTGATGAGCTGATCGTGGCGCACACGAATGAAACGGAGTATCGCTCATTCATTTCTAATAAGAAGAATGAAGCCCTGCACTCGAGAATCATCGTGATGCCGGTTCCTTATAATTTAAAAGTGTCTGAGGAAGAGAGAATTTATGAAAAAATGATCGCAGAGAGCGATGTGTCGGATGTTCATATTGCCCCTCATACTTTGAAGGTCGCCGCGATGTTCTCAATCCTTACCCGGTTAAAAGAGCCAAAGCGGTCGGATATTGATCTGGTCAAGAAAATGAGACTGTATGATGGAGAAAGTGTGGAAGGATATAATTCCGTCGACGTTGAGGATATGAAAAAAGAATATAATGATGAAGGAATGAGCGGCATTGATCCGCGGTACGTGATCAACCGGATTTCTTCAACGATTATCAGAAAAAATATGGAGTCAATTAATTCTCTCGATGTCCTTCGTTCCTTAAAAGAAGGTCTTGATCAGCATCCATCAATTTCAAGCGAGGACAGGGAGCGGTATTTGAATTTTATTTCTGCCGCCCGCAAGGAATATGACGACATTGCGAAAAAGGAAGTCCAAAAAGCGTTTGTGTATTCGTATGAAGAATCAGCAAAAACACTTATGGACAATTACCTCGATAACGTAGAGGCTTATTGCAATAAAAATAAGCTTCGTGATCCTTTGACAGGAGAAGAAATGAACCCTGACGAAAAGCTAATGAGATCCATCGAGGAGCAGATCGGCATTTCGGAAAACGCCAAAAAAGCGTTCCGCGAAGAAATTTTAATCCGCATCTCGGCCTATGCGAGAAAAGGCAAGCGGTTTGATTACAATTCCCATGAAAGACTGCGTGAAGCAATTCAGAAAAAGCTGTTTGCTGATCTGAAGGATGTCGTTAAAATTACGACTTCAACAAAAACGCCGGATGAGCAGCAGCTGAAAAAGGTAAATGAAGTCGTGGCCCGTTTAATTGATGAGCACGGCTACAACTCGACGAGCGCCAATGAGCTGCTGAAATATGTCGGCAGCCTGCTGAACCGATAAGCAACGTGACCCGTCCGAATAGGGCGGGTTATTTTGTCCCATTTTCTAAATAGTTTGTCAATTAAACGTGCTTTTGTGCATATGATGAATATAAATCTTTTCAAAAGACTTGTTTCATAATCTGGCACAAGCCGGAATACGTATGTATCACGACCACAAATGGTTAAGGAGGGGAATTCATGTCCCAAAATGACAGCGGCCATTTTTTGATTTCTGAGGAAAACTGGTCCCTCCATCGCAAAGGCTTCGATGACCAGCAGCGTCACCAGAAAAAGGTGCAGGAAGCGATCAAAAACAATCTTCCGGACCTCGTAACTGAGGAAAGCATTATTATGTCTAATGGAAAAGATGTAGTGAAAATCCCAATCCGTTCACTTGATGAGTATAAAATCCGTTACAACTATGATAAGAATAAACATGTAGGGCAAGGAGACGGCGACAGCCAGGTTGGTGATGTTGTGGCCCGGGATGGATCAGACAAAAAACAAGGGCCAGGAAAAGGGCAGGGTGCCGGTGATCAGGCAGGCGAGGATTATTATGAAGCGGAAGTTTCATTAATGGATTTAGAAGAAGCGCTTTTTAAAGAATTAGAGCTTCCGAATCTCCAGCAAAAAGAGCGGGACAATATTATTCATACAGATATTGAGTTTAATGATATTCGTAAAACAGGGTTAACCGGTAACATTGATAAGAAAAGAACAATGATGTCAGCCTTTAAACGAAACGCAATGTCAGGAAAGCCGTCGTTCTATCCAATTTATCCGGAGGACCTGAAGTATAAGACGTGGAATGACATCACAAAGCCTGAATCAAAAGCTGTCGTTTTAGCAATGATGGATACAAGCGGCAGTATGGGGGTTTGGGAAAAATACATGGCCAGAAGCTTCTTTTTCTGGATGACCCGTTTTTTGCGGACGAAATACGAGACTGTGGAAATTGAATTTATTGCCCATCATACAGAAGCAAGAGTTGTCTCGGAGGAGGATTTTTTCTCAAAGGGAGAAAGCGGCGGAACCATCTGTTCTTCCGTATATCGGAAGTCGCTTGAGCTTATTGATGAAAAGTACAATCCCGCTCGCTATAACATTTACCCGTTTCATTTTTCTGACGGTGACAACCTGACATCTGACAACGCGCGCTGTGTGAAATTGGTTAATGATATTATGAAGAAGGCCAATCTATTCTGCTACGGCGAGGTCAATCAGTACAACAGGCATTCAACGTTAATGTCTGCATATAAAAATGTGAAAGATGATAAATTTAAGTACTATATTTTAAAACAGAAATCTGATGTTTTTCAGGCGCTGAAGAGCTTTTTCAGAAATGAAGAGTCTGGTGTAAGCCATCAATTTTCGTAATGAAAAGCCCATTTCAGGGCTTTTTTTTATTTAATAAAAGTAAGAAAACGCTTGCGGAAAAAATACGGGAGAAAAAGAAATTTTTCCTTTGACAAATCTTCTTTCATTTATTAATATTTTATCTTGTGAACTATTATTGAGGAATGAGGTGAAAAGGAGTTGACTGAATCAGAACGTGCTTTGCTCACTTTTGAACAGCTCTTCGATACGTCTCGGGCGATTTATAAAAAACAGAAGAAGATATTGGAGATTGTGCTTGAGCCTTTTGATATTACAGTCCTTCAATATTTGCTGATGTTTAAAATTCATCAAAGCGGAAGCACTCCGCTAAGCAAGCTGGCAATGTCGCTTGATCTTAAGCCTGCTTCTGTGACGCGGATGACAGATATTCTGTATAAGCGCCACTTGATGAATCGATATGACAGTCCGGATGACCGCCGTATCGTCATGATTCAGTTAACCGAAGAGGGGGAAGAACTGATAGAAAAAGCCGCTGTGCAATATGCAAAAATGGGTGCGGGCTTGTACCAAAAGCTTGATACCTCCCAGCTGCAGTATTTGCGCAAACTTGCCGGAAGCTTAACGAAGCTTGCTGAAGGCTGTTCAGAAAAAAGCGGTAATTAAAAACTTCTCACATATTTTCACCAGCTTTCCGCAAAATGATAGAGGATGAAACGAAAGGAGAAAACAAAATGAACAGAGGACGTTTAATTCTGACCAACATTATCGGTTTGATTGTTGTTCTTGCAATTATAGCTGGAGGTGCTTACTACTATTATCAAAGCACTAACTACGTAAAAACAGATGAAGCAAAAGTAGCCGGCGATATGGCTGCTATTACTGCTCCAGCAGCAGGTAAAGTATCTGACTGGGATCTGGACGAAGGAAAAACAGTGAAAAAAGGCGACACAGTTGCAAAAATCAAAGGTGAACAAACTGTTGACGTAAAATCCATTATGGATGGAACAATTGTGAAAAACGAAGTGAAAAACGGACAAACCGTACAAGCTGGTACAACAATTGCACAAACGATTGACATGGACAACCTATACATCACAGCAAATATTAAAGAAACAGATATTGCGGATATTGAAGTAGGAAATAGTGTAGACGTAGTAGTTGACGGAGACCCTGATACAACATTTGACGGTACTGTAGAAGAAATTGGATATGCGACTAACTCAACTTTTGATATGCTTCCTTCTACAAATTCAAGCGGAAACTACACAAAAGTAACACAAAAAATTCCAGTGAAAATTTCAATCAAAAACCCATCTGATAAGGTGCTTCCTGGTATGAATGCATCTGTTAAAATTTCTGAGTAAAACAGATCAGTCATCAAACCATGAAAGGAGGTTGTCTTAGATGGCTACAGGCAAAGAAAAAAATGCAAAAAGCCCTATGTCATTGCTGATTGTGCTAATGGCGGGTTTATTTTTGGCAATTCTCAACCAAACATTGCTTAACGTTGCAATGCCGCATTTAATGACTGAATTTGGCGTAAGTGCAACGACGATTCAGTGGCTGACAACAGGTTACATGCTTGTTAACGGCGTATTGATTCCGTTATCTGCCTTCCTGATTACACGGTTTGGCCAACGGAGTCTCTTTCTCGTCGCGATGTTCTGTTTTACGCTCGGTACGTTAGTCTGCGGTATCGCACCTAACTTCTCTACAATGCTGATCGGCCGTTTGATTCAGGCCGTGGGCGGAGGTATCTTGCAGCCGCTCGTTATGACAACCATTCTGTTAATTTTCCCGCCTGAAAGCAGGGGGAAAGGAATGGGGATTTTCGGGCTTGCGATGATGTTTGCTCCAGCGGTCGGCCCGACTCTTTCCGGGTGGATTATTGAGCATTATACATGGCGCATTATGTTTTACGGACTTGTGCCAATCGGCGCAATTGTTATCATTGTGGCTTTCTTCATCTTTAAAAATATGGTGGAGCCGCAAAAAATCAAACTCGATACTCTGGGAGCCATTCTCTCGATTGTCGGATTCGCCTCCTTATTATACGGAGTCAGTGAAGCCGGATCTGACGGCTGGACCGACCCGATTGTACTGTCTACAGTTATTATCGGCGTCATTGCAATTGTTGCTTTTGTTGTTCAGCAATTGCGCCATGATGATCCAATGCTTGATTTCAGAGTGTTTAAATATGACATTTTCTCACTTTCGAGTGTCATTAATATCATTATTACAGTGGCACTTTACACAGGTATGTTTCTTTTACCGATCTATCTGCAAAACCTGGTCGGCTTTACGGCACTTCAATCCGGTCTGCTTCTGCTTCCGGGTGCGATTGTCATGCTGATTATGTCACCGATCTCAGGTATTTTGTTCGATAAATTCGGACCGAGACCGCTTGCGATTATCGGGCTTCTTGTGACAGTGGTAACAACTTATCAATACACGCAATTGACAATTGATACACCATATACGCACATCATGCTGATCTATTCAATCCGTGCATTTGGTATGTCTCTCTTAATGATGCCAGTCATGACAGCCGGGATGAACCAGCTTCCTGCCCGTCTGAACAGCCACGGAACGGCGATGAGCAACACGCTTCGCCAAATCAGCGGATCAATCGGTACAAGTTTAATTACGACGATTTATACAAACCGGACGACATTCCATTATTCACAAATTGCAGATAAAACGAGCACGGCGGACCCGAACTTCCTCCATGCGTTCCAAAATGCAGTTTCGAATTTAATGGTGAATATGAATGTGTCTTATGATACAGCGAAAACGTATGTGTACTCACATATTTATAAACACGCGTCACTCGATTCCAATGTCATGGGGATAAATGATGCCTTTATGTGGGCAACCTTATTCTGTGTAGCAGGTTTGATTTTAAGTATCTTCCTGCGTGACGTCAGAAAAGATAAATTGCGTAAGAAGAAAAAAGAGGAGCTTTCATTACTTCCTGCTCCTAAAGAAGCTAAGGAATCTTAATCTGTACAGGGAGGTTTCCTGAATGAAAATTTATGTAGTGTATGATAGTGAAGGCGAACATACTAAAGTGCTTGCAGAAGCGATTGCTGACGGCGCGAGAGAAAACGACGCGGCTGAAGTGTTCATCGACCATGTAGATCAGGCGGATATCCGCAAGCTTAAAGATATGGATGCGATTATTTGGGGATGCCCTGGGCATTTCGGAACAATCAGCTCCGGTCTTAAAGCTTGGATCGACAGACTTGGCTACTTGTGGGCTGAAGGCGAACTGATTAACAAAGTCGGTGCTGTTTTCTGCACAACGGCAACAACACACGGCGGCTTGGAAATGACAATGCACAATTTAATCACGCCGATGTTCCACCAAGGAATGATCGTTGTCGGACTGCCTGGCAACGTGCCTGAAAACGCACTTTATGGCTCTTATTACGGAGCAGGTGTCACTTGTCCGGTAGACAGTGATGAGTTAATGTCTGAGGAAGGTATTCAGCTTGGACGCGCGTTGGGAAGACGTGTCAGCCAAGTTACAGGAAACCTAACAGCAGGACAGTAAGGAGAGGTTGAAATGGCCATTATTATAGCAATAATTGCTGCTGTCATTGTCATTGCGGCCCTTATTACATTTAACGTCCGCAACGCCTCACCTGGACCTGAGAAGCAAGAAGCAACTGATAGAATCGCACCTCCAGAAGAGGAAAAAAACGAAGCGCATTACCCTGCTGAAGCAAGGGCTGCCGAGCATACGCCATCCGTTGTCAAAAACGATTCTCCAAAAGAGAAGCGTGACACAATGGGTGATGATATTTACAGGCAGGCGCTGCAAAAGTTTAAGCATTCTGATGAAGTTCATGCAGAAGAAGAGGTCACTGAGGAAAGTGACAAAATGCAGGACCGCAGCTATCGTGATGCGCTGCTCTCTATGAAAAATAAGAAAAAGTAATGAAAAAGGCAAATCCGTTTACTCATGCGGGTTTGCCTTTTTTGCTGTTTCCACCAATTATGTTTTTGTCAAATAAATCCATGGAATATGTTGTATTCCATCTTGATCTAGTGTACTATGTTACTCATACACCGAGGATTTTTTCCGGGAGGTAAAGACATGAATTCTTTTTTAGGTTTATTAAAGAAAGATATCAAGCTTTCAAGAATGTGGCTGCTATTATGGATATGCGGAATCATTTTCTTATTGGGAACAGGCCATATTATAGCTTCTCGCACGAAAGAACCTCTAGTCATTTTTGGTTTTTTTGTTGCAGTTGCTTTTTTTCTGCTTTTCTTATCTCCTGTTTTTGTTTTTTATCACCTTCGCAAGGAAGGGAAATCACAGCTTTGGCTGTACAATCCAAATGGCGGCTTCTGGCTGTTTTCTTCTAAATTGGCAGCATCTTTGCTCTATCAATTTGTGATTCAGTTGGCATTAACAGCCTATGGGATATGGATGTATCATATGCTCTCTGTAAAAAATCTGCTGGAGCATCAAGTTGATATAACGAGTACAGTGGCTTTGCTGAATATGTATGGGCTTATTTCTTCGTTAGATATGTCAGTAACAGTCATCGTGTTTTGGACTGTTTTTCACGCTCTCAGGAATTGGCGCGGAATGCGATGGGCTGCGATGGTTCTGTTGGTCGCAGTGTGGTTATTCTTCGATGAATACATCATAAGCCCTTTGGTTGAATCTCAAAAGCATTTCTGGCCGGTAACAGTCTATTGCAATTTTGATTTCCACTTCCATAACGTTTGGAGATTGGAATTAAAACCTATCCATCTGTCTGTGCTAGGGTTTCCTATTACCTTAGTCATCACGTTCTTGCTGCTCATCATGGCTTCAAAACTGCTTGATCGTAAAGTAGAGGTGTAAATATGGATAATCAATTTCAATCCTCGAAACCGATTTATCTGCAGATCGCTGATCAGATCTTTTATAGGCTGGTCAGGAAGGAGCTGCTCCCAGGAGACAAGCTTCCTTCAGTAAGAGAAATGGCGATTCAAACTAAGGTAAATCCCAATACAATTCAAAGAACTTACAGTGAAATGGAAAGGCTGGGTATTGTGGAGACAAGAAGAGGTCAAGGGACGTTTATTGCGGAAAAAGCTGAAATCGTAGACGAGTTGAAAGAAAGGCTGACACGAGAAGTCCTGGAAGGCTTTGTCAAGCAAATGAAAGAGCTGGGGCTCACGAAAGAGGAAATGGTAGAGGGGATTAAAACATTCACAGAGGGAGGTTAAAATGGAAATCAAGCTAGAACACGTATCAAAAAAATACGGCCGCCATACGGCCGTCGATGATGTCTCATTTACCCTATCATCTGGACGGATTTATGGTCTGATCGGACCGAACGGCAGCGGCAAGTCAACGACCCTGAAAATGATGGCTGGCCTTTTGTTTCCGACTTCAGGGTTTGTAAAAGTAGATGGAAAACAAGCTACGAGAGATATGGTGCGTCAAACGGCTTATCTTACTGAGCTTGATATGTTTTATCCGGATTTCACTGTCAAAGATATGGTGAATTTTTATCAGTCGCAGTTTCCTGATTTTCAAACAGAACAAGCTTATAGACTATTGAATGAGATGCAGCTGGATCCGGAAAAAAAGATCAAAAAGCTATCAAAAGGAAATCGGGGCAGGCTGAAAATCGTTCTTGCTTTAGCGAGACAGGCAGACGTCATCTTGCTTGATGAACCTTTTTCGGGGCTTGATCCGATGGTGAGGGACTCCATCGTAAACAGCCTTGTGTCGTACATTGATTTTGAGCAGCAGATTGTCGTGATCGCGACACATGAAATTGATGAAATTGAGACGTTGTTAGACGAAGTCATCATACTCGCAAATGGAGAAAAAGTGGCGCAGCGCGAAGTAGAAGATATTCGTGAACAGGAAGGCATGTCTGTTTTGCAATGGTTTAAATCAAAAATGGAAGTTTGCTAGAAAGAGGAGGAATATGATGAAAACAGTGTTGGAATTGAGAAATGTGACAAAAAACATCAGAGGCCGAACGATCATTGATGATCTCAGTTTTACGATTCGTGAAGGTGAAGTATTCGGTTTTTTGGGACCAAACGGAGCTGGGAAAACGACAACCATCCGGATGATGGTAGGCTTAATGAAGCTGTCGAAAGGTGATGTCCTCATTTGCGGTCAATCCATTACGAAAGAATATGCCAAGGCGATTAAGCATATTGGAGCGATCGTAGAGAATCCAGAGCTGTATAAATTTTTAAGCGGATATAAAAATCTCCAGCAATACGCAAGGATGGTCAAGGGTGTTACGAAGGAAAAAATTGATGAAGTTGTTGAGCTGGTTGGTTTAACAGACAGAATCCACGACAAGGTGAAAACATATTCTCTAGGAATGAGACAGCGTCTTGGCTTGGCACAATGCCTTCTGCATGATCCGAAAGTGCTGATCTTGGATGAACCGACAAATGGACTTGATCCGGCGGGAATCAGGGAAATCAGAGATCATTTAAAGAAGCTGACCCGAGAAAGAGGAATGGCTGTCATCGTTTCAAGCCACCTGCTGTCAGAGATGGAACTGATGTGTGATCGCATTGCGATTCTGCAAAAAGGAAAGCTGATCGATATTCAAAATGTAAAAGATGAAAACATTGATGAGAACGATACATATTTCTTCCAGGTTGAGCAGCCGAACGAAGCAGCTTCCGTGCTAAAACAGTACGATTTAGTGAGTAAGACAAATGGTGTAGAACTCAAACTGGCTAAAGACGAAGTCCCTGCGGTTATTGAATTGCTGGTGATGCAGCAAATCCGCATTTACGAGGTCAAGATTATAACAAAATCATTAGAGGACCGTTTCTTAGAAATGACAGGTGAAACAAAAGAGGAGGTTCAGCATGCTTAATTTGATTTATAATGAGTGGATCAAAATTTTCAGCCGTGCCGGAACATGGGTGATGATCGGAATTCTGGGGCTAACAATGGTTGGATTTGCATTTTTGGCGAATCATTTTTCTGCCGGTGAAGCAAATTCTCATTGGAAACAAGAACTTCAAGCACAAAACGCCGAATTAAAGAAAGAAATCAAAGACGATCCTTCACTGAAAGATGGATATAAAGAAATAATCACACTCAACAACTATCGCATTGAACATAACATCCCAAATGACACGGGCTATACGGTATGGTCTTATGTAACGGATTCAGCAGGTTTTACCATCCTTACCGGACTGTTTACCATTATTATCGCAGCCGGAATTGTCGCGAACGAATTTAATTGGGGAACCATTAAGCTGTTAATGATCCGCCCGCTCAGCCGTTTTCAAATTTTGATGTCAAAATATATTACAGTTCTCCTGTTTGGGTTCCTATTGCTGTTGATTTTATTTATCGGTTCTACTTTGTTAGGGTTGATTTTCTTCGGGACGGGTGGTGAAACCGCTGCGAATATTCATTTAATCTATAAGGATGGCCATGTTATTGAGCAAAACATGATGAGTCATTTGGCCACAACGTATCTTTCTGAATCCGTCTCGGCCTTAATGGTGGCGACGATGGCGTTTATGCTGTCTGCAGTATTCAGAAACAGCTCTCTTGCAGTAGGGTTTTCCATCTTTTTATTGGTTGCCGGTACGACAGCCACTGCCTTTATTGCAGCGAAATTTGACTGGGCAAAGTATATATTGTTTGCTAATGTCGATTTAACTCAGTATGTGGATGGCACACCGTTAATAGAAGGGATGACTATGACGTTTTCTATCGTCATGCTTGCGATTTACTTTATCATTTTCCTGCTGCTTGCTTTTGGAATCTTCATGAAACGGGATATTGCAAACTAATGAAAAAGCTGTTTTGCATAAGCAAAACAGCTTTTTTGTCCAAAATAAAAACTGCAGGTGCAAACCTGCAGTTTTTCATATCAATTTATGCTTACGCTTCTTTAGTAACGTTAGCAGCTTGTGGTCCGCGGTTTCCTTCAACGATTTCAAAAGAAACAGCTTGGCCTTCTTCTAAAGTTTTGAAGCCTTCGCCTTGAATAGCAGAGAAATGAACGAATACATCGTCTTGACCTTCTACTTCGATGAATCCGAAACCTTTTTCAGAGTTGAACCATTTTACTTTACCTTCTAACATGAAATTTCCTCCTAAAGCGATCATAACGCTTAAATTCACTATTCTTGCTCTTAACAAACTTTCAAGACGAAAACTCTTACAAAACTTTCTTCTTAAAGATAGTTCGAACAAAAATAATTACCTTTACTCTACCAGTAATCTTCAGAAAAAACAACTGCTTATTGAAAATTTTTTGGGAAAATACCATATTTATTTTTCAATTTGATATTTATTTACGGAAATTCATCTGCTTTCTCGATATGTGATCATACGTTTGCCTTCGTATGCCTTCATTTTGGGAAGATAATGTCATAGGAATTGACAACCTGATTGGATATGAGTAAGGTAAAAGTTAATCAATATTACAAATGACAACGTTTATCAACTAAGAGAGCGTATGATTTTTTTGTCTGATATTGCTTGCATGCTCTAATACATAGATAGGAGTATGGTCACAATGAAAAAGTGGCTTATATGCAGTTTCGTCCTTGTTCTTTTCGTTTCATTTACTGCATGCTCACCGTCTGCAGAACATGAATCGATAAAAATCGGGATTGCTGAGTCTGACGGGGCAATATGGAACTATATTGCTCAAAAGGCTGAAGAGGCAGGGCTGGATATTCAGCTGATCCCTTTTTCTGATTATGCGGAGTCTGATATCGCACTTGCTAACAAAGAAATTGATGCCAACGCCTTTCAAACCATTTCATATTTTCAATCGTTCACTCAAAAACACAAACTTAAGCTTGCACCGCTCGGTACGACATACATAACGCCTATGGGCATTTATTCAAAACAATATGACAGAATCCAAGATATACCGCGGGGAGCTGTTGTTTCTGTTCCCGATAAAGCGTTCGATTTTGGCAGGGCGCTTACTGTGCTTCAGGAGGCGGGATTGCTAACGTTGAAAAACGGATTTAACGGTACAGGTTCAGTTGATATGATTAAAGATAATCCGAGACACCTGAAATTGAAAGCTGTCCGGCAACAGGATGCAGTGAGCGGTGGGGATGTGTTTGTCATGAAACCATCTGAAGCAAAAAAAGCGGGCCTGAACCCGAAAAAGCATACCATAAAGAGCGGCAGTCTCATGTCGGGGGAAGAGATGAATTTGATTGTTGTCAGAGCGGAGGATCAAGATCGGGAAGCGCTGCAAACCATTCTTGAGCTTTATCAAGCTGATGATACAGCGGCATTTATAGAAAAAGAATATCAGGGAGATCTTGTCCCGGCTTTTCTGCCTTTGAAACGTCTTTCAGATTGGAAGAATGAATTCGAACATTGAATTCATTCTTCCAATCTGAAAAACACACTTTGTTCCGTCCCGTCTCTTTCGCTTTGTAAAGCATTTGATCGGCAAGAATGGGCAAGGATCTTGGCCGTTCCGTATTATTGGGGTAATGAGCGGCCCCCAGTGATATCGTAACTGAAAGCTTTTCGCCGTTTTTTAATATAATCGGTTCATGACTGACAGCGCTCCTGATCCGTTCTGCGATTTGGGCTGCTTTATCTAGAGAACAGTTCGGCAGAAGCACGGCAAATTCTTCACCACCGATCCTAGCGGCTGGATCACTATTTCGGATGCTCTGCTTCAGACGTAAGCCCAGCTCTTTGAGCACCTGATCTCCTTCATGATGGCCATATTGGTCGTTGATGGTTTTAAAATGATCGATATCCATATAAATCAGTGCAAATTGAAAATGCGGGGTATCGGCCGCCTGTCGATACAGAGCTTTTGTGATTTCTTCAAACTTTCTTCGGTTATACACGCCTGTTAAAAAGTCAAAGTGCGCTTGAAACTTATATTGTTTATAAAGAAGATGTGCATTTGTTTCATGATCAATAATATATAAACTGAGCATACCGCCCGCTATTGAGATGATCCAAAAATATAAATGAAGTTCATATGAATGTAAGTCTATAAGAAAATAAAAGGCAAAGGAGATCAAGCTATTTGTGATTATTATAAGATAGAAAGCATGTTTTAGTTGAACTTTTTTTCTTCTAGAAACAATGAGTGACGGGATGGCAGCGATACAAATGATAATAACCGAGTAAAGTGCAGATGTGTTCATTGTGATCAGCATGCGGCCAGCAGCGATCATAGCCAGGGCCGTTGCCGTTGAAACCCAGCCTCCATAAAGAGCGGCAATCATAATAGGGATATTTCGAAGATCAATAATTGAATGCTGATAGGTAAATCCAAACACCATCAGAATAACCCCGAGCAAACCGCAGGCCAGTCCTTTAACAGCTTGAAAGGATATGCTGTCTTTTTTATGTACTAACCTTTCTTTAAACAGGTGGGTGAAGAGATAATTAAATGTGATTAAAATCGTCAAGTTTACAAACAGTTCTTTCAGCAAATATTATCACCCTTATATAAGGTACTAAAGATGGAAGGGAAAGAAAAGAAAAAAAAGGCATTATATAAGGTTTTTTTGCTTGAATTGATAAGTTAAAATAATTCGCACTTGACCCATCGGAATTAGTGTAATATAGTAAATGAGAAAATTTGAAGGGAGAGTTTACCTGCTTTGGAGACTTTACTAGTTGTATTACATGTATTTATTTTATTTTTACTTATCTTAGGGCTCTTTGTTATGCAGAAAAAACATGTTTCCTTCTCTAAACGTGTATTTACTGCGCTGGGACTGGGGATTGTATTTGGATTTGCGCTTCAGCTGATTTACGGCCCGACTTCAAATATAGTTATTCAAACAGCTGACTGGTTTAATATTGCCGGGGGCGGATATGTCAAATTGCTTCAAATGGTTGTCATGCCTCTTGTCTTTATTTCGATTCTCGGTGCATTTACAAAGCTGAAACTGACAAAAAATCTCGGGAAAATCAGCGGTTTGATTATCGGGATTTTAGTAGCAACAACAGCTGTTGCAGCAGCTGTCGGTATCGTGTCCGCACTTTCATTTGATTTGCAGGCGATTCAGGTTGACCAAGGAAGTACAGAGCTTTCACGGGGGCAGGAGCTTCAGCAGAAATCAGAGGATATGACAGCGAAAACGCTGCCGCAGCAGATTGTTGAACTGCTGCCTGGAAACCCGTTTTTAGATTTTACGGGAGCTAGACCGACTTCAACGATCGCTGTCGTTATTTTTGCCGCTTTCCTTGGAGTGGCATTCCTCGGCGTAAAAAACAAACAGCCGGAACAGGCAGAAACATTTAAAAAACTGGTTGATGCCGTTTATGCCATTGTCATGCGTGTTGTCACGCTCATTTTGAGACTGACGCCTTATGGGGTGCTGGCTATCATGACAAAAACGATTGCAACGAGTGATCTTGACAGCATTCTAAAACTGGGCATGTTCGTGATTGCTTCATATGCCGCGTTAATCACTATGTTTATCATTCATTTGCTGCTGCTGACGTTCAGCGGCTTGAATCCTGTGATTTATTTGAAAAAAGCGCTGCCTGTACTTGTATTTGCATTTACGTCAAGGTCAAGCGCAGGTGCTTTGCCACTGAATATTAAAACACAGAGAAGCATGGGTGTGCCCGAAGGGATTGCAAACTTTGCCGGTTCGTTCGGCCTTTCGATAGGCCAAAATGGATGTGCGGGCATTTATCCTGCAATGCTGGCGATGATGATTGCCCCGACTGTCGGCCAAAATCCATTCGACCCGGTGTTTATTATCACTGTTATCGCAGTCGTTGCCATCAGCTCCTTCGGTGTTGCCGGAGTCGGCGGCGGAGCGACTTTCGCAGCGCTTCTTGTATTATCATCATTAAACATGCCTGTAGCGCTCGCCGGTTTATTAATCTCAATTGAACCGTTAATTGATATGGGGCGTACTGCTTTGAATGTCAGCGGAAGTATGACATCCGGCCTTATTACAAGTAAGGTCACGAAGGAAATTGATCGAGGTACATTTCATGATCAATCCAGAGTGATTGAAGCTGAAGAAGCGTAACATATGAAAAACGTGTAATCGTCAGGGATTACACATTAATAAGACCCATGAACCTTGCAATATAAAGGTTTCATGGGTTTCTTTTTTTGTTTTTTTGGGAAGATCAAGCCGGCATTACTGATCAATGGATTGATCTAATTGAAATGAAAATTATATTCATGGTATCTTGAAGACGCTAACTTATCTGAGGCACACACACATAATAGATTCCTTCTTAGAAGGTGAGTTGGCTAATAATCTAATTCAATCGTGCCTGAACATAAAAAGGCGATTAAAGACATCCTTTGTTATAATTATTAGGGAACGTTGGATAAAAGTTATAGATGTAAAGTGATTTTTGAATATCATTTTACACCTGTCAATAAGCGAAATACATGTGTAGCAACGCAAGTATATATATGCTTTGATTTCTAAATTTCGCAAACGAATAAAAGAAAAGCGCTCGCCTGTGGTAGATGCATTCCCTTCAATTCCTTCATTGAATTAAAAAAGTTCATAATGAACCTCTTCGCATTATTTTTCCATTAACATTGAATACTTTCGATACACTTTATAGAAACTGGCGGCAAAGAAAACAACCATAAGGGCGGGAAGCGACCTCAAAAGAACAAATGGGGTTTCAAATAAAAATGCTTTCCAAAACCATTCACCTTTCATACTCCAAAGACCTTCAGTTAAATATAAACCTGAGTCCTTATAGATCATATAAGAAAAAAACAAACACATGAAACCTAAACCAGAAGAATAATTCATCAATCTTTTATAATAATTACTCTTTGATTGGCGATCCGAGAAGATTTCATTTTGACCATCATTTTCTTTTTGCCAATATCGAATTCCACTAAGCCAGGGGCCATTTATATAAATCCAACCGAAGTCTTCATATATCCCTTTGTAATCTTTGAGCTTTTTCTTTGGTAAAATATCTTGGTAATCCAGTCGGATCACATATCTCTTGTCGGTTTTTTCAAAAGTGTATATTCCTAATCCACTAATATTTGTACACCGATAGCCTTTTTGTAATTGCTCGTTCAGCCATTGTTCCTCTTTTTCAATATCAAAAAACATCTTAAATTTCTTCATTCGATTCACTTCCTTCGTACAAGGATAAAATATGCAATAACCTGTTTTGTTCCATTTTTAAAATGGCGCTTCCTTCTTCAGTTATCATGTAAACTTTTCTCCGGCCTGACTCTCCAACAGGTTCAATCCAACCATGCTTATTCAAGTTTTCAATCGCACCGTATAATGTACCCGCTGCTAAAATAACAGTACCGTTACTTATCTTTTCTATCTTCTGCATTACGGCATAGCCATGGAGCGGCTCACGCAGAGCTAATAAAATATAATGCATGGTTTCAGACAACGGTAATAATTTGTGTTTCATATCCGCACCCTCTATTCAGTTTGACTATATAGTTCAACTTAATAATAATGTAATACAGTTCAACTGAATAGTCAACAGCATTTTCCAACGTTCGAGTAAATTCTAAATGTTGAGTTTTGAAGCAAGAAACAAAATGAATAGTGTTCTGTCCTTTTCAGCCTTTTGATTAATAATGAATCGATAAAGATTGCTTCGGATAGAGCGGCAGCATAAACAAAAAATCCTTCAAACGTTCTAATTGAACGAAAGAAGGATTTTTTTAGCTCGCCAATTGTACTCCAAAATAGGCGAAAAAATATAGAAAACAAGAAGTTTAAAAGAAAAAAACACCTAGAGGCCAATGTTGAGCCAGGTTACACGTTTTTTAACGGCCGGGTTCTAAGTCCTCCAGCATTTCCATCATCGTGTTGTCGTCCATGACATTCATTGCGCTTTGCTCAAAATGAATGGGTTCAGCATAATGAGGTTGTCTTTTTTTCGGGGCTGTTTCAGTTTGCCTCGATTGTGTCTGTGTATGCTGATGCTGTGTTTGCTGTTGTCCGGCATTCTGGTGCTGACGGCCGTTTTGCCGCTGGCTTTGATGTTGTGAACGGTCATGGTTATCACCGCTACCGCCGCCTAATGCTTGTTTGACCATGTTTCCTACATTAGAAGCATCAAATGTGTTATTTCCTGAATGTCGTCTGTTCATTTGTCCTGTGATAAACCCGCTGATTCTTTGGCGGATCTGAGGTGATAATGCAGCAATAAGCATAGTTGATCCGATGATCAATGCTGCGGGGCTGATTCCTCTTCGCTGGTTGAACAACATGATCCCTCCTTTGCAATGTATTCATATTTTCCCCCTCATTAGACAAATTAACCGTTATATTTCCCGGGAAAGCATTTCCTTCAGATTTTCATGCATAATTAAAGCCAGTTAGAAAAACCTATAAGTAAAGTGATAAAGGAGGAATTCACATGCTTGGAAAAAAACAAGTCCTTGCGTCTGTGCTTCTTATCCCTTTGCTTATGACTGGCTGCAGTATGGCCGACCAAGGTGAGGGCAGACGTGACAATAATGATGTAAGAAATGTAAATTATCGAAATCCGGCCAATGACGATATGCGCAATGTGAACAACCGGGATAACGTTGACAACAATGTTACTGATAATGTCAATAACAATAACAATCGTGTAAATGACGATAATAACAACGACCGGAAACTCGAGGTTGCTGATGAAGCAGCTGATAAAGTAACAGATCTAAAAGAAGTAAAGCATGCCGATGTCATTGTTGCTGGAAATCAAGCTTACGTTGCAGTCGTTTTAACCAATGGAAATAAAGGTGCAGTAGAAAACAATCTGAAGAAAAAAATAGCCAAAAAGGTAAGATCTACTGACAAAAACATTGATAATGTTTACGTTTCAGCTAACCCTGATTTTGTAGAGCGTATGCAAGGATATGGAAAGCGTATTCAAAATGGTGATCCAATCGCCGGGTTATTTGATGAATTTACACAAACTGTACAGCGCGTATTCCCTAACGCTGAATAAATGAAAAAAGCCGCACAAATTGTGCGGCTTTTTCTATGCGTTGATGACACACTGTGAACTCAGGCTGCATAGAGTAAAAATAAAAAGGTACAAGACGGACCGGCTCAGGGAGGGAGACGTTTGCGGGGTGGCATAGGAAAGCGTGCGGCATCCGCTCTATTCCTGTGCGGAGTCCTTGTGATGCTGGCTGTAAGCTCAGCCATCGTATCAAGCACGATGTATATCCTGTCTTTTCCAGGGCAGGCATCTGGAATCACAAAAGAACAAGTGACGAAGCACATGAAGAAAGAGTCATTTAAACAGGCCGATATTTATTACACTTCTAAGGAAAAGTCCTTACTGCCATTGACGAAAGAAACGCTTGAATATGCGGTCAGTATTAATCAATTTATGATTGGATATTCGAATCAAAAGCCTATTGATATTATTTTTTTTTCTAATGAAAAACAGATGGAGGATTACTCCGGTTTATTGGATGTCGTTGGTTTTTATTCTGAGCGGGAGCAGCTGATCGGATTGTTGCCTGAAGAGAAAAAGAAACTTTTAGAAGGGGACGAGGTAGCGGTTTATTTGTACCAGAGATTGTTGATTCATGAATACACACATCATGCGTTTCACCAGAAACTGAAGGAGCTTGAGGCGGACCCCGATGAGTTTCCGTTATGGTTTCATGAAGGGTTAAGCGAGTGGATTGCGAACTATGAATTGCTTATCGATCCGATCACGTTTTCTGTTGTCCCTTTTGACCGTTTGCAGTCAGACCGAGACTGGCAGGAAGCCAGAGCCGAATATGAAACTGATGTCTATTTGCAAAGCTTTTATATGATCGATGAGCTGACGGGTAAATACGGGAAAGACATTATATCTGAACTGATAAAGGAAACGGCAAAAAAAGGGGACTTTAAAAAAGGGTTTAAATCAGCAACAAAGGAAAGTCTTGATCAATTTGAAAAAGACTTTAAGAAAAAATTTGAAAAAAGTGAGGCATTGGATAGTAACTATCCAATGCCTTTGTATTAATGAAGCCCTTGCTGGCCCATACCGCCTTGTGTCGGAGGCATTTGTCCTTGTGCAGGGGCGAATGAATTTCTCAGCTGTTCCATATCCTGCGCATCAAGCTGAGGAACTTGGTAATAGCCGTGTTTGTTTTGATATAGGAAAATTTCAAATGCCATTTCAACATACTCCTGAATTTGCGCAGACAGTACGCGTCTTACGGCCGGATTTGTCATTTCCAGAGAAGCCATCGTCAGCATAGAAGCTTGTGCTTTAATCGCGCAAAGCATTTGTCTGCTGATGATGCTGTCATCAATATCATTCATGGATTGAACAGGCTTTTTAGGCTGTGACGCCTGCATGCCATAAACAGTCTGGTTGTCTTCCTTCATCATATAAGTTGCTGTTTTTTGTGAAGGTTCGCTTCCTGTTTTGAAACATTCTGCAGTTATATTGTATTGAGAAGAAATGAATTGATATTGACGATCAAGGATATTTAATAATTCTTGATCCTTACAGAATTGTTTCAGCATCATAAACTGATCAAGCACAGTAAGTGTTCCGGACAGCACCTCGTGCATATCAAACATTTCATGTCCGCCGTGGTTTTTATGCGGTTTTCCAGGAATACCTTTGTTCATTTGGGATTGCTGCTGCTGATTTAACTGATCCAAACCGAATTCCTCCTTGTTTTTCAGATCAGCTGTATTTTGTGCCAGTCCGCCGCGTATTATGCAGAAGCCTGAAAGGAATTATATGCTGTCTGTCGAAATGGTAAGCAGACAAAGTCATTGTCATTATGTGTATATTAAGGGAGGAAATATGATGAGGCGTATGATGCATATGGTATTGATCATGGCATTGATATTCTTAAATGTCATGTACACGTGCGAAGCGGTAACTGCAGCTGAACCGCAGCAGGCTATATCAGTTGAGAAGGCAAAACAGCAAAAAGAAGGACAGGCGCTTGTCGAAGGATATGCAGTCGGCCAGGCTGTTTCCCCGCAGCATTACAAGCTGACAAGCCCATTTTCAAATGATTATAATGTCGCGCTGGCAGACCGCAAAAAAAATGAGATATCGCCCGATCATATCCTTCCTGTGCAAATCCCTTCAGCTTTCAGAAACCAGTTCGGGCTGCAAACCAATCCGTTTCTTCTTGGAAAAAAGATAACGGTTCAAGGCAAGCTTGAAAATTACTTTAACACGACGGGACTTAAAAACGTTCAGTCGATGAACCTAACCGATGACACGAAAACTCCGCCGGCTGAACACCCAATGACCATAAATGAAGCGCGGGGAAGGCTGAATGAAGAAGTAACGATAAAAGGGATCGTCACAGCTGATCAAAACGCAATCGGAGGCGGGAAGCTGTCGACCTTTTTGCAAGATGAAACCGGAGGCATTAACATGTCTTCGCCTTCCCCCGAACAATTTCCTGAATTAAAAGAGGGCATGGATGTCACGGTGACAGGTAGAATCACGACTTACCAGGGACTGAAAGAAATCGTTCCAATCTTATCAGGGATTAAAATCAATCAGTCAAACCAGCCTCTCCCCGCCCCTAAACAATTAACAATCAATGAACTCATTAATGGCAGCCTGGGTGATCAGTATGAAGGCCGCCTTGTGAAACTAACTGCATTTGTCTCCTCAATTCCAAGTTCTCCTTCAGGCGGCGGTTACAATGTAACGATGATTGATGACGACCATCATGCAATGACGCTCCGGGTTATGAATGAAACAGGGGTGATAGACGAACTTAATGAGGGCAAGTGGTATGAATTTACTGGGGTGTTAAGCAGATACCAATCCTTTCAGCTGCTTCCGCGAAAATCGTCTGACCTGAAGCTGCTTGAAGAGCAGCCCGCACCTCCGTCTGCTGAGGGAGAATATGAAGGGGTTGTTGACCGGGTTGTTGACGGCGATACCATTCATCTCAAATCTCCGGTTCTTGGAACGACCAAAATCCGGTTTGTAAATGTAGATACACCTGAAACATACCACACACCAAAAAATGACGCAGACGAAAATCAATTAAGATTTGGCAAAAAAGCATCTGACTATCTAAAAACGGTTCTGTCCCCAGGTGATAAAATCACTGTTAAGGTCGGGAGTGAAGCCAAGGACAGCTATGGCAGGCTGCTCGGACAAGTCATAACCGAATCAGGTTCCAACGTGAACTTAGAGCTTGTGAAAAATGGCTATGCTCCGACGTATTTTATTTGGCCGGTTGACAATGAAGAGGATTATCAGCAGTTTCAGTCCGCAGTAGCTGCTGCGAAAAAAGAACAAAAAGGAATTTGGAATGAAAACGATCCGCTCATGGAAATGCCGTTTGAATTCAGAGCCAGAGAGCAAGGGAAAGGCTTGACAAGATATGTAGGGGATTCGTCGAATCAAACATATGTGCAGCCGGCTGACTGGAAGAGGGTCGCGGTGGAAAACAGAATTTTCTTTGCATCAGCAAAGGAAGCGGAGAACGCAGGATATAAAATGAGGCAAACGGCACCTGAAAAAAATGTGCCGCTAAGAATTCTCAGCATGAATGATTTGCATGGCAAGATCGATCAGCAATATGAGCTTGATCTTGATGGGAACGGAACTGCAGACGGCACATTTGGACGCATGGACTATGCCGCCGCATATTTAAAAGAAAAAAAGGCTGAAAAGAAAAACACGCTAATGGTGCACGCGGGAGATATGATCGGAGGCAGCTCTCCAGTTTCATCTCTTCTTCAGGATGAGCCCACTGTAGAATTAATGGAGGACATCGGATTTGATGTCGGAACTGTGGGAAACCACGAATTCGATGAAGGCACCGATGAACTGCTGAGAATTTTAAATGGCGGTGATCACCCGAAAGGCACAAGCGGATATGATGGACAGAACTTTCCCCTTGTATGTGCCAATTGTAAAGTGAAATCAACTGGAGAGCCCTTTTTGCCGGCTTACGACATCATAAATGTGGAGGGCGTACCCGTGGCTTTTATCGGAGTTGTCACACAGTCGGCAGCTGGTATGGTTATGCCTGAAGGAATAAAAAATATCGAGTTTACAGATGAAGCGACAGCGGTGAATGAGGCGGCCAAAGAGCTGAAGAAAAAAGGCGTAAAGGCCATCGCAGTTCTCGCACATATGTCAGCTGAACAAAACGGCAACGCCATTACCGGAGAGTCTGCTGATCTTGCAAACAAAACAGATTCTGAAATTGACGTGATTTTTGCCGCGCATAATCATAAGGTTGTTAACGGCGAAGTGAATGGAAAACTGATTGTTCAAGCGTATGAATATGGAAAAGCGATAGGTGTCGTTGATGTAGAGATCGATAAAACGACAAAAGACATTGTCAAAAAGTCAGCGGAAATCGTATATGTGGATCAAAGTAAAATCGAACCGGATGCCAGCGCTTCAGCCATTTTAAAGAAATACGAAACTATTGCTGAACCGATTATCAGCGAAGTAGTCGGCGAAGCAGCTGTTGATATGGAAGGAGGGTATTCAAATGACGGCGATACACCACTTGGAAACCTGATTGCGGATGGAATGAGAACTGCCATGAAAACGGATTTCGCTCTTATGAATGGCGGAGGCATACGTGAAACGCTGAAAAAGGGCCCGATTACGTGGGGAGACCTTTACAATATTCAGCCGTTTGGAAATGTGTTAACGAAGCTTGAGATTAAAGGAAAAGATTTAAGAGAGATTATCAATGCGCAAATCTCGCCGGTTTTTGGGCCTGACTACAGCATCAGCGGGTTTACGTACACGTGGGATAAAGAAACTGGAAAAGCAGTCGATATGAAAATGGCAGATGGCACCGAGATCCAGCCTGATGCCACATATACATTAACCGTCAACAACTTTATGGCGACGGCGACAGGCACCAAATACCAGCCGATCGGATTGCTCGGGAAAAATCCGGTGACAGGGCCAGAGGATTTGGAAGCGACAGTTGAGTACGTGAAGAGTTTTGATGAGCCAATTGCGTATACAAAAGAGGGAAGGATTAAGCTCGCTGCAGCCAGTGATATTGAAGACCCTGTAACAGAAGACCCGGTTACGGAAGAGCCTGGAGATGACCTGGGGACGGAGCATCCAATGAAAGAGGTTCCAGAGCCTGATGTGGATTTGCCTGATATAAAAGAGACTCCGGGCACAGCACCGGTTCATCAGCTGCCACCTTCAGCCATTTTGAGATTCGTTGAAATACCTATCAACAACACAAAAAACGCTGCCAATAGCATCAGCACATTGCCTTTACGAAACGAGGGCGGGGAAAGCGGGTCAGAGCATCCGCTTCCGGATACATCAGCAAACTACTATAACTTTATGGTGATCGGTGCGGCGGTGACATTATCCGGAACTTATTTATATGTCAGAAGAAAAAGGAGCGCCTCCAGAACGTGAAAAAAGTTATTCCACTACTTATCATTGCGGCCGGCCTAGTGATCGCAGGCTATGGAGGCTTTAAATTGATCGATACGAATATGAAAACGGAACAGACATTAAAAGAAGCAAAACTTGCGGCGGAAAAGCCGCAGGAACCTTCGGGAATGAAAAATAGCGCAGATCAGGCAAAGAACAAAGCATCATTTAAGCCTGAAACCGGCCAAGCGAGCGGCATTTTGGAAATACCGAAAATCAATGCAGAGCTTCCGATTGTGGAGGGCACTGATGCTGATGATTTAGAAAAAGGTGTCGGGCATTACAAGGATAGCTATTATCCTGATGAAAACGGACAAATTGTGCTGTCAGGGCATCGAGATACCGTGTTTCGCCGGACGGGAGAGCTGGAAAAGGGAGATCGGCTCCGAATTCTCCTGTCTTATGGAGAATTCACATATGAAATTGTAAAAACAAAAATTGTTGATAAGGATGACACATCTATTATCACGCTCCAGCATGAAAAGGAAGAGCTGATTCTGACGACCTGTTATCCGTTTTCATACGTGGGAAACGCCCCGAAGCGCTATATTATATATGGAAAGCGAGTCATTTAAAAAGCCGCAGGAAATGCCTGCGGCTTTTCTTCATGAAAAATATGTAGAGCACAGGATTTCTATATCAGCCGGGAAAGGCGCTTCGGCAACAATCAGCTCGCCGGTTATCGGGTGAACGGCCTGTACCTTTTTGGCATGCAGCGCCTGTCTGTTTAACAGCTTGTTCCCGCCTCCGTAAAGCGAGTCTCCTATCAGTGGATGGCCGATGCTCGCCATATGAACACGAATTTGGTGTGTTCTTCCTGTTTCTAGCTCTAATTCAACGAGCGACAGACGCTCTTTCACATTGCTGGCCATTACCTTGAAATGAGTAACGGCTGTTTGCCCGCCTGATGAAACCCGGCGCCTTGTCGGGTGTGATCGGTCTCTGCCGATCGGTGAATCAATTGTTCCTTTTTTCGTCCGTAGCTTTCCTTCAGCGATGGCGGTATACGTACGCTTCAGCATCTTTTTCTCTAGCTGCTGGTCTAAGATGGCGTGTGCCAGACGATGCTTGGCAAAGACGATAGCGCCAGATGTATCCTGATCCAGACGGTGGACGTGGCGCACCTTACATGTTTCGCCATTTATCTGATAATGATACGCGATCAAATTAGCCAGTGTGCCTGTTTGCCCATCCTCATTCGGGTGCGTCGCTATGCCAGCTGGTTTATTGACGATGAGCATGTGATTGTCCTCAAATAAAATATCAAGCTCGCCATACTCCGGAATGACCGAAGATTCTTCATTTTCTTGAAGATCAATGAACACGCGGTCTCCCTTTTTTACAATCATATTGTTTAAGACGGATTCGTGATTGACCTTTATCTGATGATGCGTCATCCATTCTTGTATCACAGGTTTAGAAGCTTTGAGCCCTGTTTTGAGTATGGAAAACAGCCATTGGCCGTCCTGTTTTTCATTGATGAGGACCTCAAGCCCTCTGCCTTTTTGTTTCATGTCAAATGGCTCCTTTTCGAAGCGGAAGGCTGCTGTTTCTCATAGGAAACACTTACCTTAGCTTTCGCGTTTTTTTCTGTGCTATTCTTGAGTAAGACTTAGGATATTCGATGGCAAGAAAGGTGATTGACGTGAGAATTGTGAACGCAGCAACTGCAGAACAGGAGAGCTTTATCAAGGAGCTGTCTATGGAGCTGATCCATGATGTATTTCCTCTTTATTTCTCCGAACTGGACATTCAGCGCTTTAAAAAGAAAGGCGTTCTATCTTTAAATAACCATTATTACCAAGGAACATTAAAAGAAGCATTTCAAATTATGGCTTGTCTGCAAATGATACATATTATCCTGACAAAGCCTTCGCCGCACTCTGATGTGAGTGATCAGGCGATTTTTGAAAAAAACAGCAAGATGCTGAATGATTTTGGGATTTATTTTCCGTTTGCTTTTTCTGACTTTCAAAAGAAGGCAAACAAAGCCTTTTTCGGTCACAGAAGGCTGATATAATCAGGTGGCAAGAGCTTTTCTATTTTCAGAAAAGCTCTTTTTTGTATCAGAGAAATCATATCATAAAACCTTTCCTCTAACTCCCTTTTTAAACGGCTCGTGTCTGAACATACTAATGATTGAAAGGGGTGCTGACAATGAGTTCAGTTAAAGATACAATGACAACGCAGGTGGCAACCGTTTCTCCGAATCAAACGATTCAGGAAGCGGCTTCTCTAATGAAACAGTATAACGTCGGGGCGATTCCCGTTGCAGAGCAAGGTGTTTTAAAAGGAATGCTGACTGACCGTGACATTGCATTAAGAACTACAGCTCAGGGCCGTGATGGCCAGACACCCGTTTCAGAAGTGATGTCAACAGAACTCGTATCAGGAAACCCTAATATGAGTCTGGAAGACGCGTCGCAGCTGATGGCCCAGCACCAAATCCGCCGCCTTCCTATTGTAGATCAAAACAATCTAGTCGGGATCGTTGCGCTTGGAGACCTGGCAGTCAATCAGATGTCGAACGAGTCTGCGGGAGCAGCGCTGACAAACATTTCTCACCAAAACATTCATTAAATAGAAAGAGCTTGCAGTGTGCAGGCTCTTTCTTCACATACACCTTACTTTTTGAAAGCAGACTTGTTTCGGGGTATAGTAAATGTATACATATGTCTCAATTCGGACTAAAGGAGTTGTACCGAGTGATTAAAGCGTTAATTTTTGATTTTGACGGACTTATTCTAGATACAGAAACACACGAATATGAGGTCCTTCAGGAAATATTTGAAGAGCACGGCTCAGTGCTGCCGCTATCTGTCTGGGGGAAGGTCATCGGAACTGCAGCGGGATTCCGGCCTTTTGAATATTTAGAAGAGCAGATCGGGAAAAAGCTGAATCATGAAGAGCTCACAAAATTGAGAAGAGAGCGGTTTGCCAAACGCATGGAAACAGAAAAAGCGAGACCTGGTGTCGAAGCGTATTTGAATGCGGCAAAGGATTTAGGCTTAAAAGTAGGCCTTGCTTCCAGCTCCGATTATAAATGGGTGTCGGGCCATTTGAAGCAAATCGGCCTGTTTGATGATTTTGAGGTTATTCAAACGGCGGATGATGTGGAAGAGGTAAAGCCGAATCCTGAGCTCTATTTATTGGCGGCAAAGAATCTCGGGGTATCGCCAGCGGAATGTCTCGCGTTTGAGGATTCTGTCAATGGTTCGATTGCTGCGAAACGCGCAGGAATGAAGTGTGTCATTGTCCCGAATAAAGTAACGGGCACCTTGATGTTTGAAGACTATGATCACAGGCTTGAATCAATGGCGGAAATGGAGCTCGCCCTATTGCTTGATCATCTGAACTCACAAAACTAGAAAGGAGCGAGTAGGTTGTCTGAGAAATTAGATTTGACCCGGTTTGAAAAGAAAATGGTTATCCGCAATATCGAAGAGAAAGACATCGACAAGATTATCGATCTTCAAAAGGACTGCTTTCCGGGGATGGAGCCTTGGAAGCGAGAGCATTTAATCAGCCATTTGGAGCATTTTCCAGACGGGCAGTTTTGTGCAGAATTCGAAGGTGAAATTATCGGTTCTTGCTCAAGTCTCCTGATTAACTTTGATGAATATGATGACCGCCATACGTGGCAGGACATTACCGATGACGGTTATATCACCAACCATAATCCGGACGGCTTGAATATGTACGGAATTGAGGTCATGGTGCATCCGAAATACAGACGGATGAAGATCGGCCATCGTTTATACGAGGCGAGAAAGGATTTAGCGAGACGCTTAAACCTAAAAAGCATCATCATAGGCGGACGGATTCCGAACTATCACAAATATGCAGAGGAAATGACGGCCAGAGAGTATGTTGAACAGGTGACACGCCACCAAATTTACGATCCGGTCCTTTCTTTTCAGCTGATGAACGGCTTTACCCTTATGCGAATTAACCCGAATTATCTCCCGGATGATACAGCTTCGATCAAGTATGCGACGCTGATGGAATGGAATAATGTCGATTATCTTCCGCAGCAGACAAAGCGCTATTATAAGTCAGCGTTCCCTGTGAGAATTTGTGTGATCCAATACGAAATGAAGAAAATTTATTCCTTTGAGGAATTTGCGAATCAAGTAGAATACTATGTCGATGTTGCTTCTGACGCAAGATCTGATTTTGCGGTGTTCCCGGAAATTTTCACAACCCAGCTCATGTCTTTCCTTGAAGAAAGGTCACCGAGCTTGGCGGTACAGAGAATTACCGAGTATACAGAAGATTACATCAGCCTTTTTACTGATTTGGCTGTGAAGTATAACGTCAACATTATCGGCGGGTCCCATTTCGTCGAAGAGGAAGGCAAAATTTATAACATCGCTTACCTGTTCAGACGGGACGGAACGATCGAAAAGCAATATAAACTCCATATTACGCCGAATGAACGCAAATGGTGGGGAATCAGCGCCGGAGACCAGGTTCGCGTGTTTGATACAGACTGCGGAAAAATTGCGATCCAGATCTGTTATGACATTGAATTTCCTGAGCTTGCCCGGATTGCGGCTGACAAAGGCGCCAAAATCATCTTTACGCCATTTTGTACAGAAGACCGTCAAGGCTATTTGCGTGTCAGATACTGTTCGCAGGCTAGGGCGGTTGAAAATCAAATTTATACCGTTATCTCGGGAACGGTTGGAAACCTGCCGCAAACGGAAAACATGGATATCCAATACGCCCAGTCAGGCATCTTTGCCCCGTCTGATTTTGAATTCGCCCGAGACGGTATTGTCGGCGAAACAAACCCGAATATTGAAATGGTCGTCATCGGTGATGTTGACTTGGAAATTCTCAGAAGACAACGCCAAAACGGCACAGTGCGCCAGCTAAAAGACAGACGGCGTGATATTTATCATATTCACTATAAGAAATAATCCGGAAACCCGCCTGAATTGGCGGGTTTTTTTAAAACAAAAGCGGATTGATACGTTTACTTTAAATTATATATTGTCTTATAAAGTTTCTGTATTTTCGTCAGAAAACGGCTAGGCTTCACATTGCTATTGCAAGGGCTGTCCAAGTCGTTTCGTGTGAGACCTTTATCAGTCCGATGCTGAGATTGTCACTTTGCCTGTTCTGGCTGCATCTTCTTTCTTCTTGAGGAAAGAGGACGTTTTATTATTCACACGGTTTATTGACTCTGACCCCGTCTGGCTTTATATTGAAGGCAGGGAAATCATCACCAAGACATCACATAAAGAGAAGGTCTGTTTCAATGAATTGGCATTTTAGGGTACGCTAATGAAATGGAGATGATGGGGATGGAAAACATTCAGCAAAATCAGGGATTAAAGCAAAAAGATGAGCAATTTGTGTGGCATGCCATGAAGGGAGCGCATCAAGCGGAAAGCCTAATCGCCCAGAAGGCCGAAGGGGCCTGGGTGACCGACATAGACGGACGACGCTATTTGGATGCGATGTCCGGTTTGTGGTGCGTCAATATTGGTTACGGCAGAAAGGAGCTTGCGGAGGCTGCCTATGAGCAATTAAAGGAGCTGCCTTATTACCCGTTAACGCAAAGTCACGCACCCGCAATTGAACTGGCGGAAAAGCTGAATGAATGGCTTGGCGGCGATTATGTGATCTTTTTTTCCAACAGCGGATCGGAAGCTAACGAAACTGCTTTTAAAATTGCCCGCCAGTACCATCTGCAAAATGGCGACCACAGCCGTTATAAATTCATCTCAAGATATCGGGCATACCACGGCAATACATTGGGAGCGCTCTCAGCTACCGGACAGGCGCAGCGGAAATATAAATACGAGCCTTTAAGCCAAGGGTTCCTGCATGCAGCTCCGCCAGATATATACCGGAATCCTGATGATGCTGATACGCTTGAAAGCGCAAATGAAATCGACCGCATCATGACATGGGAATTAAGCGAAACGATTGCCGGGGTCATTATGGAGCCCATTATTACAGGCGGAGGCATCCTAATGCCGCCTGACGGATATATGAAGAAGGTGGAGGACATTTGCCGGCGCCACGGAGCTCTTTTGATTTGCGATGAAGTGATCTGCGGATTTGGACGGACAGGCGAGCCGTTCGGGTTTATGCACTACGGCGTGAAGCCTGATATCATTACGATGGCGAAGGGAATCACAAGCGCGTACCTGCCATTGTCAGCTACTGCTGTGAAACGGGACATTTTCGAAGCGTATCAGGGAGAAGCTCCTTATGACCGTTTCCGCCACGTGAACACGTTCGGCGGAAGCCCGGCTGCCTGTGCCTTGGCATTGAAAAACCTGCAAATTATGGAGGACGAACAGCTGATTCAGCGCTCACGCGATCTTGGAGCAAAGCTTTTAGGTGAGCTTCAAGCTCTGAGAGAACACCCGGCAGTCGGAGACGTCAGAGGAAAAGGGCTGCTGATCGGAATCGAACTCGTCAAAGATAAATTAACCAAAGAGCCGGCTGATGCTGACAAAGTAAATCAAGTGGTTGCGGCATGCAAAGAAAAAGGGCTGATTATCGGCAAAAACGGAGATACAGTTGCCGGCTACAACAACGTCATCCAGCTCGCACCGCCATTTTGCCTGACAGAAGAGGACCTTTCCTTTATCGTGAAAACGGTGAAAGAAAGCTTTCAAACGATATAATATAAAAGTGATTGATTAAAGGAGCACATGATGAGTTTTCACAACCAGCCGATCTTACCGGCTATTCGCAATATGAAGCAATTTGATGAGTTTTTGAACAGTTCATTCTCTTACGGTGTTATTCTTGATATCCATCTCGGCCAGCTGAAGGGCGTGATCAGAGAAGCGCAAAAGCATGGAAAGAACATGATGGTGCACGTCGATCTCATTCAAGGGATTAAGCATGACGAATACGGAGCGGAATTTATATGTCAGGATATCAAGCCCGCTGGGATTATTTCAACAAGATCGAACGTGATTGCCAAAGCGAAGCAGAAGAAAATTTATGCCATTCAGCGCCTGTTTTTGCTTGATACAAGCGCGATGGAGAAAAGTATGGAGTTTATCGGCAAACATAAGCCTGACTTCATCGAAGTGCTTCCCGGCATCGTTCCGTCACTCATTCAGGAAATAAAGGAGAAAACGGGGATTCCCATCTTTGCCGGCGGCTTCATCCGTACGGAAGAGGATGTAGAGCAGGCATTGAAAGCGGGGGCTGTAGCTGTCACAACATCTAATACCAAATTGTGGAAAAAATATGAAAACTTTTTGACAGAAAGTGATTGACACCGCTTTCATACACTGATACAATTGCACTAGGTTAATACATTGTGATGGAGAACTCGGAGACCACAGCAGCTCTTTACGGCAAATGTTTATACACCCGTAAAGCGGTTTGTTGTGGTTTTTTTATTCTCTTCTTCTCTATCATGCTTTTTAATCGTGACTTTAGGAGGAATGTGCTATGACAGCATTTTGGGGAGAAGTCATCGGTACGATGCTGCTTATTATTTTTGGTGCAGGTGTTTGTGCAGGTGTCAATTTAAAGAAATCGCTTTCATTCCAGTCTGGCTGGATTGTTGTTGTATTTGGATGGGGATTGGGTGTTGCCATGGCGGCTTACGCGGTAGGCGGTATCAGCGGCGCCCATTTGAATCCGGCGCTAACGATAGCGCTTGCATTTGTTGGGGATTTTCCATGGAAAGAGGTTCCGGTTTATATTGCGGCGCAAATGATCGGAGCGATCATCGGTGCGGTGATTATTTATCTGCATTACCTGCCGCATTGGAAGTCAACAGATGATCCCGCTGCCAAGCTGGGTGTTTTCTCAACAGGACCAAGCATTCCGCATACATTTGCAAACGTTTTAAGCGAAGTGATTGGGACATTTGTCCTTGTGCTTGGAATCTTGGCCATTGGGGCAAATCAATTTACAGAAGGACTTAATCCTTTAATCGTTGGTTTCCTCATTGTAGCGATCGGTATTTCTCTAGGGGGCACCACCGGCTATGCCATTAATCCTGCGCGTGACTTAGGTCCGCGGATCGCCCACGCATTTCTTCCGATTCCGGGAAAGGGCTCATCAAACTGGAAATACGCATGGGTTCCGGTAGTCGGCCCGATTTTAGGCGGATCGTTCGGAGGCGTATTTTACAACGCTGCATTTAAGGGGCACATCACAAGCAGCTTCTGGATTGTAAGCGTTATATTGGTTGTGGTATTGTTAGGACTCTATGTCTATACGAAATCACATTCTGCTAAAACATTATCAAATTCAAAATATATTTAATCAAAGGGGAGACATCTTATGGAAACGTACATTTTATCCTTAGATCAGGGGACAACAAGTTCAAGAGCGATTCTGTTTAATAAAGAAGGCAAAATCGTTCACTCCGCTCAAAAGGAATTTACACAATACTTCCCGAATCCTGGCTGGGTTGAGCATAATGCCAATGAAATTTGGGGCTCTGTGCTCGCGGTTATCGCGTCAGTCATCTCTGAATCAGGAATCAGCGCTTCTCAAATTGCCGGCATAGGCATCACGAACCAGCGCGAGACGACGGTTGTGTGGGATAAAGATACAGGAAGTCCTGTCTATAATGCAATTGTTTGGCAGTCCAGACAGACGTCCGGCATTTGTGAGGAACTTCGTGAAAAAGGATATAATGATAAATTCAGAGAAAAAACTGGGCTTTTAATCGATCCATACTTCTCCGGCACGAAGGTGAAGTGGATTTTAGATAATGTGGAAGGCGCAAGAGAAAAAGCGGAAAAAGGCGAGCTGCTGTTCGGAACGATTGATACATGGCTCATTTGGAAAATGTCAGGCGGAAAAGCGCATGTGACCGATTACTCCAATGCCTCCAGAACGCTGATGTTTAATATTTACGATTTAAAATGGGACGATGAACTGCTCGACATTTTAGGCATACCGAAATCCATGCTCCCTGAAGTGAAGCCGTCTTCCCATGTGTATGCGGAGACTGTTGATTATCATTTCTTCGGAAAAAATATCCCGATTGCGGGAGCGGCAGGCGACCAGCAGTCAGCATTGTTCGGCCAAGCGTGCTTTGAAGAAGGCATGGGAAAAAACACATACGGCACTGGATGTTTCATGCTGATGAATACCGGGGAAAAAGCAATTAAGTCCGAACACGGGCTTTTGACGACAATCGCTTGGGGCATTGACGGAAAAGTGAACTATGCGTTAGAAGGAAGCATTTTTGTCGCAGGCTCTGCCATCCAGTGGCTTAGAGACGGATTGAGAATGTTCCAGGATTCATCGCTAAGCGAATCTTATGCAGAAAAAGTAGATTCAACTGACGGCGTGTATGTCGTTCCGGCATTTGTCGGACTGGGAACGCCTTACTGGGACAGCGATGTGCGCGGTTCGGTTTTCGGCCTGACAAGAGGGACAACAAAAGAGCACTTTATCCGTGCGACACTGGAGTCATTGGCTTATCAGACAAAAGATGTGCTTGACGCAATGGAAGCAGATTCAAACATTTCATTAAAGACGCTTCGTGTAGACGGAGGAGCTGTGAAAAACAATTTCCTGATGCAGTTCCAGGGAGATCTGCTGAATGTTCCTGTGGAGCGTCCGGAAATTAATGAAACGACTGCACTTGGCGCGGCTTATTTGGCAGGTATCGCTGTGGGATTCTGGAAGGACCGTTCTGAAATCGCGAACCAGTGGAATCTGGATAAACGGTTTGAACCTGAATTAGAAGAAGAAAAACGAAATGAGCTGTATAAAGGCTGGCAAAAAGCCGTGAAAGCAGCTATGGCTTTTAAATAATGCAATACTATGGTATAATGGTTACAAGTTAATAAGAACGGTCCTGAGACGAGGAGAGACCACAGCACCAAAGTGTAAGCATGCACTTTGGCTGTTGTGGTCTCTTTTTCTATTTACCGTGACAACAAGGAGGAAACGTAATGATGAAACATCAATTTTCAAGTCTTGAAAGAGATCGCATGCTGACAGACATGACGAAAAAAACATATGATCTATTTATTATCGGAGGAGGAATTACAGGAGCGGGAACAGCTCTTGACGCGGCATCAAGGGGTATGAAGGTCGCACTAAGCGAAATGCAGGACTTTGCGGCGGGGACATCAAGCCGATCAACGAAGCTGGTACATGGCGGCTTGCGCTATTTAAAACAATTTGAAGTGAAAATGGTCGCTGAGGTAGGGAAAGAGCGGGCGATTGTGTATGAAAACGGTCCGCATGTCACAACACCGGAATGGATGCTGCTTCCGTTTCATAAAGGCGGCACATTCGGTTCATTTACAACATCCATCGGGTTACGAGTGTATGACTTCCTTGCAGGTGTGAAAAAGTCAGAACGAAGAAGCATGCTTTCAGCAAAAGAAACGCTGCAAAAAGAGCCTTTGGTGAAAAAAGACGGCTTAAAAGGCGGCGGGTACTATGTGGAATACCGCACTGACGACGCGAGACTGACAATCGAAGTCATGAAGGAAGCGGTGAAATTCGGGGCAGAGCCAGTGAATTACTCCAAAGTGAAGGAGCTTCTTTACGAAAAAGGCAAAGCCGTCGGCGTATTAATTGAAGATGTGCTGACAAAGAAAGAATATAAAGTGTATGCGAAAAAAATTGTCAATGCGACAGGTCCTTGGGTCGATCAGCTCAGAGAAAAAGACCATTCGAAAAACGGAAAGCATTTGCAGCATACAAAAGGCATTCACCTTGTATTTGACCAGTCTGTCTTTCCACTCAAACAGGCTGTATATTTTGATACACCTGATGGCCGGATGGTATTTGCGATTCCTCGTGAAGGCAAAACATACGTGGGAACAACAGACACTGTTTACAAAGAGGCGCTGGAGCATCCGCGGATGACAACGGAGGATCGTGATTATGTCATCAATTCAATCAATTATATGTTCCCGGAACTGAATATCACTGCGAATGACATCGAATCCAGCTGGGCAGGGCTGCGTCCGCTGATTCATGAAGAAGGCAAAGATCCTTCTGAAATTTCACGGAAAGACGAGATTTGGACATCTGACTCAGGCTTGATCACCATTGCCGGCGGAAAACTGACTGGATACAGAAAAATGGCGGAGCACATCGTTGATCTTGTGCGTGATCGCTTAAAAGAAGAAGGCGCAAAGGATTTTGGCCCGTGTAAAACGAAAAACATGCCAATCTCAGGCGGGCACGTCGGAGGTTCGAAAAATCTCATGTCCTTCGTTACCGCGAAAACAAAAGAAGGAATTGCAGCAGGTTTATCAGAAAAAGACGCAAAACAGCTGGCGATCAGATACGGCTCTAACGTAGATCGCGTCTTTGACCGGATAGAAGCGCTGAAAGATGAGGCCGCGAAACGCAACATTCCGGTTCATATTCTTGCTGAGGCAGAATACAGTATAGAAGAAGAGATGACTGCAACCCCTGCAGACTTCTTTGTCCGCAGAACGGGACGTTTATTCTTTGATATCAATTGGGTAAGAACATATAAAGATACCGTTATTGATTTTATGAGCGAGCGATTCCAATGGGATGAGCAGACGAAAAACAAACATACAGAAAACCTCAACATACTTTTACACGATGCGGTTGTGCCGCTTGAACAATAAATCATAACGGGCTGTCTGCAGCCCGTTATTTCTTTTTAGATGCCGAAAGTGCCAGATCTCAGGTTATCAAGTGACAGAGGCACCCGCTTCATATAAAATAATGGCATATGCTGATACATAGGAGGACGAACATGACTTGGAGAAAGAGCTATGAACGCTGGAAACAAACAGAACATTTAGATCCGGAATTAAAAGAGCGCCTCACTGAATTAGAGGGGAATGAACAGGCTCTTGAGGACTGTTTCTATAAAGACCTTGAATTCGGTACCGGCGGAATGCGCGGAGAAATCGGCGCTGGGACGAATCGGATGAATATTTACACTGTGCGCAAAGCATCAGCCGGGTTCGCGGCATACATCTCGAAGCAGGGTGAGGAAGCAAAAAAACGGGGAGTTGTCATTGCTTATGATTCTCGCCATAAATCGCCGGAATTTGCGATGGAAGCAGCAAAAACACTTGCGACACAAGGCATCCAAACATACGTGTTTGATGAGCTTCGCCCGACGCCAGAGCTGTCATTCGCTGTCAGACAGCTAAACGCTTATGGAGGGATTGTGGTAACAGCAAGCCATAACCCGCCTGAATATAACGGCTACAAAGTATACGGTGATGATGGCGGCCAGCTGCCTCCGAAGGAAGCGGACATCGTCATTGAACAGGTAAACGCGATTGAAAATGAGCTGACAATCACAGTGGACGAAGAAAATGCGTTAAAAGAAAAAGGCTTAATCAAGATCATCGGTGAAGACATTGATAAAGTTTATACAGAAAAACTGACGTCCATTTCTGTCCATCCTGAATTATCAAAAGAAGTAGATGTAAAGGTTGTTTTCACACCGTTGCACGGAACTGCGAATAAACCGGTCAGACGCGGCCTTGAAGCGCTCGGCTACAAAAATGTAACGGTTGTCAAAGAACAGGAACTGCCGGATTCAAACTTTTCCACTGTTACATCGCCAAACCCGGAAGAGCATGCGGCATTCGAATATGCCATTAAGCTTGGGGAGGAGCAGCATGCAGATATTCTCATCGCGACAGACCCTGATGCTGACCGCCTCGGCATCGCGGTGAAAGACGATCAAGGCAAATATACAGTGCTGACAGGAAACCAAACCGGAGCGCTGCTGCTTCATTACCTGCTTTCTGAGAAGAAAAAACAAGGCATCCTGCCAAATAACGGTGTTGTTCTCAAAACGATTGTCACAAGCGAAATCGGCCGTGCCGTAGCTTCATCATTCGGCCTTGATACGATTGATACGCTGACAGGCTTTAAGTTTATCGGTGAAAAGATTAAGGAATACGAAGCATCAGGCCAGTATACCTTCCAATTTGGTTATGAAGAGAGCTACGGTTATTTAATCGGGGATTTTGCCCGCGATAAGGACGCCATTCAGGCTGCGCTTTTGGCTGTTGAAGTTTGCGCTTTTTATAAAAAGCAGGGAATGTCATTATATGAAGCCCTTATCAATCTCTTTAACGAGTATGGTTTTTATCGTGAAGGGCTGAAATCTCTGACACTGAAAGGAAAACAAGGAGCAGAGCAAATTGAAGCGATTCTTGCCTCCTTCAGAAAAAATCCGCCGCAGAAAATGGCCGGCAAACAGGTTGTTACAGCAGAAGATTACGCTGTGAGCAAACGGACGCTTCTGACTGAAAACAAAGAAGAATCCATCGACTTGCCAAAATCAAATGTGCTGAAATACTTCCTGGAAGACGGGTCTTGGTTCTGTCTTCGTCCTTCTGGAACAGAGCCGAAAGTGAAATTTTATTTCGCCGTAAAAGGATCATCTTTAGAAGACAGTGAAAAGCGTCTTGCCGCCCTTTCTGAGGATGTAATGAAAACGGTAGATGAAATTGTTGAGTCAACGAAAAAATAATTTAACTATCAGCCGGATCATTGTAAATGATCCGGTTTTTTCTTTTTCTCATCCAAAAGTCTGAAAGAAAATCATTCCACATATGAAGTAATGAAATACAAAAAACTGGTATAATCTTAAATACAAGATTAATGCCGGAGTGAGAAACGTGAGCAAAACGAGGATGGAGAAATTAAAAACGCTGAAAACGATTGCGGAAACCTTAAATCAAGGACACGATATCAATGCAACACTAGATGAGGTTCTAAAGGAATTGCTGAGTCTGACAAATCTTCAATCCGGATGGATTTTTCTGATCGAAGAAGATGGATCCTATACGTTAGCGGCCGACGCTTTTCTGCCTCCCGCTTTAAGCCGCAAGGAAAAAGTGCTGATGTGCGAAGGGGAGTGTTACTGCCTGACAAAATTCAATAACGGAGGGCTTAGAAGGGCTGCTAATATCATGAACTGCAAACGCATCGAATCAGCCGAAGAACTGCATTGTTTTGACACAGAAGGGATTACGCATCATGTAACTGTGCCTTTAGAAGATGGGGACAGGAGATTCGGATTGTTAAATGTAGCGGCGGCCGGAAAAACCATGTTTGATGAGGAAGAGCTGCATTTACTCGAGTCTGTCGCCTTTCAGATCGGAACGGCAATCCAGCGTATGAGGCTTTCCGAATATAAACAAAAAAATGCTCTTTTAATGGAGCGTAACCGCCTCGCTCAGGAGCTTCACGATTCTGTCAATCAAATGCTGTTTTCCGTCAGTTTAACTGCCAAAGCTGCAAAGACACTAACAAAAGACGAGCATTTGCAGCAGATGATTGATTTCATTCAAAACCTATCACAGGACGCCCTCGCGGAAATGAAAGCGTTAATTTGGCAGCTTCGCCCCGGAGGGTTGGAGAAAGGGCTGGCTGAAGCCATCAAAAGCTATGGCGCACTTATTGGATTGAAGGTCATGTTTACCCAAAAAGGCTGTCCTGTTCTGACTGATGAACAGGAGCATATGCTATGGCGTGTCGTACAGGAAGCATTAAATAACTGCAAAAAGCATGCCGGAACAGATACGGCGTATGTCAGTCTGACTGCTGCTTTGGGCCATGCGGAGCTGGATATTATCGATCATGGGGCGGGGTTTTGTTATGAAGCGCATGCCGGTCTGCCTTCACTTGGCATCAAAGGCATGAAAGAACGAGCGGAAAAAGCCGGCGCGAAGTTTCGGATTGATTCAGCGCTTGGAGCGGGAACAAAGCTGTCCATCAGGCTTCCGCTAAAAAGCCAAAAAGGAGGGGCGGAATGAAAATTGTCATTGCTGATGACCACCATGTTGTCAGAAAGGGTCTGCGTTTTTTCTTTGCCACCCAGGATGATATTGAAGTGGCCGGGGAAGCCGCAACTGGAATAGAAGCTCTCCGCGTCATCGAAGAGACAAAGCCGGATCTTGTTTTAATAGATCTGTCCATGCCCAAGATGGATGGCATTCAAGCCATTAAAAAAGCAATACAGCAATTTCCGGAGATTAAAATTATTGTGCTAACGAGCTACTCTGATCAGGAGCACGTGATCCCGGCTCTTCAGGCAGGTGCGAAGGCGTATCAATTAAAGGATACGGAGCCCGAGGAATTGGTGAAAACATTAAGGCAAGTGCATGCCGGCGAATACAAGCTTTCTTCAGCTATTATGCCCCATGTGCTGACACATATGAAAAATCAGCACGACCCGGAAAAAGAAAAATATTATCAATTAACAAGAAGGGAAAAAGACGTTCTGACTGAAATCGCGAACGGGAAAAGCAATAAAGAAATCGCAGCAGCCTTGTTTATTTCAGAAAAAACAGTGAAAACCCATGTATCGAATCTGTTAGCAAAACTTGAAGTGGCCGACCGTACGCAAGCAGCGCTTTTCGCAGTGAAATATAACCTGAATGGAGAGATCTCGAAATGAACATGTTAGTCATAAATGGCACGCCAAGAAAACATGGCAGAACAAGAATTGCCGCATCTTATATTTCAGCACTGTATCACACGGATTTGATTGATCTTAGCGAGTTTGTATTGCCGATTTTTAATGGTGAAGCGGATCAGTCTGAACTGTTGCAGGTACAGGAGCTTAAGCAACGCGTTACTAAAGCGGATGCGATTGTATTATTATCTCCTGAATATCACAGCGGCATGAGCGGCGCCTTAAAAAACGCCTTGGATTTTTTAAGCAGCGAACAATTCAAATATAAGCCCGTCGCATTATTGGCAGTAGCGGGAGGCGGAAAAGGCGGCATCAATGCGCTGAACAATATGAGAACTGTGATGCGGGGTGTCTATGCCAATGTCATTCCGAAGCAGCTGGTGCTTGATCCGGTGCATATTGATGTTGAACATGCTACAGTGGCTGAAAATATTAAGGAAAGCTTAAAAGAGCTTGTCGAAGAACTCAGCATGTTCGCAAAAGCAGGAAATCCCGGCGTCTAAACCGCCGGGATTTGTTTATGTGAGCAGGGCTAATTGATCTTCATAAGTCAGCTCTGTGGCATGATCAATATAACGGAGAAGGGAATACAGCATCTTTTCTAAAACGGCGTAATCCTGTTCAAAATGATACGCATGCAGAAAATGCTCGATTCGTTTTGACAACAAATCATCCTCTGTACGCACCATTAAAATTAATAAATTATCCCATTGAGAACGATGGGTGTAATAAAGCGCTTTATCATAATCGGCATAATCCATGAATCGCTTCTCCTTTCTTGGGTGAGAAGTTCATGATTAGTTTATGCCGCATCCTCTGTTATTGACGGGGCAAAACTTGGCGTCTGCGGCAGTAAAGGGGTAGCAATATGAGGGAGACATAAAATCAAAATGCCTGAATGAAGATATCGCTTTTGGTAAACCTATGAGGGAACATATTCTTGGTACAGGAGACTGAAAATATGAAATCTCTGCCGTATACCATCGCGCTTCTTTTTTGTGGGTTGATCATCGTGTCAATGGCTGCAAAAGGTCATTCAACGGACACAAACGAGTCCGTTCAAAAGTGGGAACAGCTTGCCTGGAGCAAAATTCAGGATGAATACAAGGGGGCTTCATTTTCTGACTATGCTTATATGGGGCGGACCGAGGTGAATGATCAGCAGACGAAAGATGTCTTTCGGGTGACAGTCAGACAGAAAGATGACACTTTTTCTGTTCGGGCCGAAGTCTATTTTCACCCGGTGACAAATCATATGATCAGCATCAACGTCTTTAGGCTCTAATAAAAAACTGTACAGCCGTTAAGGCCGCACAGTTTCTGTTTTTAGAAATATCGTTTTGCACCGAGATAGCGCTGTTTCCAGTAAGAGTTGTTCATATTGGAAATGACAACTCCGGAATCGTTGGCATTTATGAATTCCCCGTTTCCTAGGTAAACTCCAACGTGGGAAGGGCCGGCTTTATATGTTGTAAAGAAAACGAAATCTCCGACAGCAGGCTGGCTGACGGGCTTCATTGTGTTCCAATATCCAGCTGCCGTTAATCTAGATACGGATGTGACTTTGTTCAGTACATAGTAAATGAATCCGCTGCAGTCAAACCCGGATGGTGTCGTGCCTCCCCATCGATACGGAACCCCAATCTGCTCTTTAGCGGCGGCAATCATTGTGTTAATCTTCGCGCTCGTTGAGATGGTGGTGTTTGAAGAACCGGATGAAGACGACGATGATGCTTTTCCGGTAATGACCAGCTTTTGGCCAACCTGCAAGACATCCGTTTTTAAATTGTTTTTCTCCCGGATCTGCTGAGCTGTTACATTAAATTTCTGAGCAATCACCCACAAGGAATCACCGCTTTTCACCGTGTATGTAGTCGTCGTGCCTGAGCTTGCATTTGACGAAGAAGACGACGATGATGAAGTGCCTGAAGATGCTTTACCTGTCAGCTTCAGTACTTGTCCAACATAAAGCACATCTGATTTCAGATTGTTGACATTTCGGATTTGCTGTACAGTCAGGTTATAGTTGTTTGCGATTTTCCAAAGTGAATCACCGCTTTTTACAGTATATTTCGTTGTTGCCGAATTTTGGTTCGGTTTGGATGAAGTGTCTTTGGAAGACGTATCAGAGCCGCTTGATTTTGTTTTCAACACCTGATTCACGTAAATGGTGTCTGATTTTAAGTTGTTCAAGACCTTCAATTCAGCAATGGACATATTGACTTTGTTTGCAATTTTCCAAAGTGAATCTCCAAGCTGCACCTTATATGTTCCCGTAGCAGATGAAGAACTTGAGCTCTTATTAGAACTGCTTTTTGAACTGGAGCTTGAGCTTTTATTAGAGTTGCTTTTTGTACTGGAACTAGAGCTTGAAGAAACTGTGCCGGACACCTTTAATTTCTGCCCCGCACGAATCAAATCGCTGCTTAGTCCGTTTAATTTCTTCAGTTCCTGCACCGTCATTTTATACTCATTTGCGATCAGCCAAAGTGAATCGCCGCTTTTCACAGTGTAAACAGAACTTCCGCTCTTCTTGGTTGTTGAGCTTGAAGTAGATGAAGTGCCGGAATTGCTGCCAGGAATGGTAAGCGTCTGGCCGATCGACAGAACAGTAGTCGAAAGATGATTGGCGGATGTGAGGGCCGCCACACTTGTGTTGTAGGTTTGGGCCAGTTTCCATAAAGAATCTCCGCTTTTGACCTTAATCGTTGCTGCTTCAGCTGGTGTTACTGCTAAAGTTGTGCCGACAATCGCAGATGCTGTCAGCCCTGCTGCTAATTTCTTTTTCATCTTAGCTCTCCTTTTTCCCCCAATGATTTTGAATTTGCTGTTTCTTTTTTATATCGGCACATTTTTCTTATCGTTTTGCCTTTTTTAAAAAATAGCTATATTATCTTAATACAAAAGGGGCAAAAGGGCACAAAAAAAGAAGGAATCATGGATCTATTCCTTCATTTTTAAAAGCTTCATGATATCTTCTTTGTTTTTGACGAGGTCGCGCAGTGTATATTTGTCTAAAACCGCAAGATAGGCCAAAAGCGCTTCATTAAGCACATGTTTTAAGCCGCACACCGGGGAAATAATGCAGAGATTCTTGTTCGCATCAAAACATTCAACAATATTAAAATCGTCCTCCGTTTTTCTGACAACCTCACCGATGTTGATGTCTTCAGGGGACATGCCTAATCGTATGCCGCCGCCTCGTCCGCGTATCGTTTCTACGTAGCCGAGCTGGCCGAGCCTGTAAATGACTTTCATAAGATGATTTTTTGAAATAGAATACGTTTCAGCAATCTGCTTTATATTTGAAAGTTCTCCGGGACGCTCTGCAGCCAGAAAAATCAACACTCTTAATGAATAATCTGTATAATTGGTTAACTTCATAATAAGACCTCAGAATAAGACATTTTCTATATCTTATCATAATCGATTGAAAAATGAAAAAAAAGGAATTAAAAAACATGCACCCTGCTGGGTGCATGTTCTTTTGTTTACATGTCATTTGGCGGATTTTGGTTTTGGCCGTTTTTTTCAATTTCGGTGTTTTGCATTTTGCGTTCAAATGTAGACAGATAACGTGATGCAAAATCTTTTCCGCCAAGGCCGAAGGATAAACCAAAAGCGAGTGCGAAGCCGCTAAGAACGATGATGAACGCGGAATTGACAATTGTCGCAGCGACACCAAGCTGATCCAGGGCCATAAAGAAAGCAAGTGCGATAATGGTGTATTTAGCGATGGCCGCTAAAGATTTGAATTCCTTGCCTTTTATCATGCTTGCGAGCACTTTCCGCACCAATTCCCCGGCGTAAAGGCCGATTCCGAGAATGAATACGGCGACAAGGACATTCGGCAGATACGCGATGATGCCAGTCGCAATTTCTACGAGGAAGTGCAGCCGAACAATTTGAAGCGCCTCGGCTGTAAACAGCAGAATGACAATAATTTGCGCAATCAAACCGACAACTTGAGACAAGGACAGCTTTGCAGGCGTTCCGGCTTCCATGCCCATTTTCCCTAAGACAGAATCAAAGCCTGCGCGATGGAGCAGTCCGGACACCATGGATTTCACCCATTTTCCTGCCCACATACCCGCTAAAACAAGCACGATGGCCATCATGATGTTCGGAAGCATGTTTAAAATCGTATTCAGCATAGAGACAGCCGGTTTTGAAATGCCGGCGACATCCAGCTGATCCAGCGCCGAAATGACCACCGGAATCATAATCAGCACATAAGCGATTGTTCCGATGACTGCAGAAAGGCTTGTATCTTTTAAGTAAATAGATAAACCCATACGTGCCGCGAATCTTTCCGTGCCGATGCTTGCAAGGAAATTCGTAACGATATCACGTACAAGGCGGGCAACAAGCCAGCCGATTAATACGATAAGCGCCGCTGCAAATAATTTCGGCAGAAAAGCGAGCACGCTTTCCATCATATTTGTAAAAGGACCTGAAATGCCGCTGATTTTCAAAGAAGATAAGACCCCTGGCAGGAAAACAAGCAGCACGAGATAAAAGACAATTTGTGAAGCGGCATTGACAGCCTGATGAATATCTTTTCCTTCAGACACCAAATTCCACTTGCGCAGTTTGTCACTCGTGTTCAGCTTCATCCCGATTTTTTTGACAAGGAAGCTCAAAACAGAGGCTGCAGCCCATCCTAACAGCAAAATGAGTCCGGCTTTCAGCACGCTTGGGATCGCCGCTGCAATCGCCGACAGCATACTGACAAATGGTGATGCCACTGTTGTCAGGTGCAAAATGTTAAAGAATAAAATAAAGACGATGATCAATGCGATAAAATAAACGACTTTGCTTATGACTTTTTCCGAGGAATAGCGTGAAGGCTTTTTCCCAGCAAAGAGCTTGTCATCGATTTTTGTTTTGCTGAGTCCTTTGTATACCGCTTTTTCAATGATTTTAGCGATAGCCCATCCGATTAATAAGACAAGTAAAGCAATAATTACGTTTGGCAGCTTACTGAGATAAGAAGAAAGCACGTCTGCTACATTCAATTGGTATCGCTCCTTTTTTTCGTAGTATGGTGTGTGTTTACCCACTGATCCAATAAGCAAACTACTGAATGTGCCGGGGAATTTTTTTCTAGCCAGAGTGAGGCTATCATCTTTTGTCTGGCGGGCTCATACATTATAGATAAGTCCAAGTAGGGGGGATTCGGTTGAACGCGGAGGAGAAGAAAGAATTACAGCGGGCAATTGAGGAAATTACCGAAATTGCAAAAGGATTCGGCCTTGATTTCTACCCGATGAGATATGAAATCTGCCCGGCTGAAATTATTTATACATTTGGCGCGTACGGGATGCCGACAAGATTCAGCCACTGGAGCTTTGGCAAGCAGTTTCACAAAATGAAGCTGCATTATGATCTGGGATTAAGCAAGATTTATGAGCTGGTTATTAACTCAGATCCATGCTACGCTTTTTTGCTGGACAGCAACTCACTGATCCAAAATAAATTGATTGTCGCTCACGTTCTTGCCCATTGCGATTTCTTCAAAAACAACTGCCGTTTCCAAAACACGAAGCGCGATATGGTGGAAAGCATGGCGGCAACGGCTGAACGGATAAAACACTATGAACAGGTTCACGGGATAAAAGAAGTAGAGTCATTTTTAGATGCGATCCTTGCGATTCAGGAGCATATCGATCCGTCGTTGGTCCGCCCAAAGCTCCAATGGAGTGTGGATGATGAGGAAGAGGAGATTGAAGAGGCAGCCACACCTTACGATGATTTATGGTCTTTGGATGAAAAGAAACCGAAAAAACAAGTGAAAAAATCGAAAAAACCGTTCCCGCCGCGGCCGGAAAAAGATATCCTGCTTTTTATCGAGGAGCATTCCCGGGAGCTGGAGCCATGGCAGCGTGATATATTAACGATGATGAGAGAGGAAATGCTTTATTTCTGGCCTCAGCTGGAAACAAAGATTATGAATGAGGGCTGGGCTTCCTATTGGCACCAGCGAATTATACGTGAGCTTGATTTAACCTCTGATGAAGCGATCGAGTTCGCCAAGCTGAATGCAGGTGTCGTTCAGCCGTCCAAAACAGGCATTAATCCTTATTATTTAGGGCTGAAAATATTTGAAGACATTGAGGAGCGGTACAACAACCCGACGGAGGAAATGAAGAAAATGGGCGTGCAGCCTGACTCCGGCCGGGAGAAAATGTTTGAGGTCAGGGAGATTGAATCCGATATCTCTTTCATCCGCAATTATTTAACCAAAGACTTAGTCATGCGCGAAGATCTTTATTTGTTTCAAAAACAGGGCAGAGATTATAAGATCATTGATAAAGAGTGGAAGTCGGTGCGTGACCAGCTCGTAAGCATGCGGGTAAATGGCGGCTTTCCATATTTGACGGTAAACGACGGCGATTATATGAAAAATAACGAACTCTATATTAAGCATTGGTATGAGGGCATAGAGCTGGATTTGAAATACTTGGAGAAAGTGCTCCCTTATTTATTCCAGCTTTGGGGAAGAAGCGTGCACATTGAGTCTGTGCTTGAGGATAAGGAAGTCATGTTTTCGTATGATGGAAAAGGTGTTCACCGCAGGTATTTATAAAAAAAAGGATGCAGCGTTCTGCATCCTTTTTATTTTCCAGCTTTTAAAATCTTAAATATGATATTTGCCTGATCGGTATTGTTAATCAATCCGCGGAATTTTTCTTTTCCGGGACCGTACGCGTATACCGGCACTTGTTCGCCGGTGTGATCGGTACTCGTCCATCCGCTGTTAGAGCGAGTATTAAAAATCTTGATGATGGCTTTGTAGGCGCCTTTGCTTTTGTCAGCCTGTGCAGCAGCTACAACACTTTTGATTTCTTCTGATGTAAATTTCAGATTTGTATAGCGGGCGAGCACATCTTTGACCGGCTTGCCCTCACTGATTTTTTTGGCCATAAATTCAGGCGTTTTCTTTGCGGAGAGAATCGGCTCTGCATGCCAATTCTTTTCGCCGTTTGCGCCAATGGTAAAGCCGCCGGTTGTATGGTCTGCAGCTGCAATCACAAGTGTATGTTTGTCTTTTTTCGCAAATTCAATCGCGGCTTTATAGGCCTGTTCAAAGTCTTTAACCTCGCTCATGGCTCCTACTGTATCATTGTCATGGGCCGCCCAGTCAATTTGGCTGCCTTCGACCATCAAGAAAAATCCTTTTTTATTTTGGTTCAAGCGTTCAATTGCTGAAACCGTCATGTCTTTGAGAGACGGTGTTTTGCTGTCGCGATCAAGCGCTTTAGCAAGCCCTCCATCCGCGAAAAGCCCGAGCACCTGCTGATCCTTATTTTTCTTCAATGCTTCTTTAGTTGTCACATAGCTGTAGCCGGCTTGTTTGAATTCCTTTGTCAAGTTTCTGTCCTTGCGGTTAAAATACGATTTTCCGCCGCCAAGCAAAACGTCTATTTTTTGTTTGCCTTTTATTTTGTCATCCATATAGCTATTGGCGATTTGGTCCATGTTTTTCCGAGATTTATTGTGGGCCCCATATGCGGCAGGGGTGGCGTGGTTAATTTCAGACGTTGCAACAAGCCCTGTTGACTTGCCTTGCTGTTTGGCCTCTTCAAGCACAGATTTCACTTTTTTCCCGTTTTTATCGACGCCAATTGCATTGTTATATGTCTTAACGCCTGTCGCTAATGCTGTTCCGGCAGCTGCTGAATCTGTAATATTATAATCAGGGTCATCCGGATGCGTCATCATCATGCCTGTCAAATTCCGGTCGAATTCAGTCAATTTGGGGTTATTCGGTGTTACACCGTTATTTTTCAGGGAACGGTAGGCGTTTATGTAAGACGTCCCCATGCCGTCGCCTATCATCACAATGACATTTCTGATCTCAGCTTTGTCTTGTTTTTTGGCGCTGGCCTTTTCTGTTTGCTGGAGTTCGGCTCCGGCAAAGATTCCAGCTGTAAGGACAGAAACAGCGGCGATTGGCAGAAGTTTTGATTTCATATTTTGAAACAAATTCATTTTTAGCATGCCTCCTTTAATGTGTTATGTTTGTCATGTTAGGGAAATTTTGTTAAATGAATCTGTTGATCGTGTAAACATTAAGTAAAGCATTGTAAGGAAATGAAAAACGTCGTTTCGTTATTTTGCCTTAGTTGGTTCAAAGCATTCATTTTTCAGAAAAATCTTTACCTCTCTGTCTTTGCATGATATGTTTGTTTAAATAAAAAAACTGCGGATAACCGCAGCTTTCCTCGTATATTCTTTATCACACATTCTTCCATAAGTGAGTGGACTCCCGAAAGTTTTCATTTATTTCCTTTATGTTGAAAAACATCCCATAAAACATGACAAAAGCACTCGTTTTTTGTCACCTTTGCAACGAAAATGAAATATTTAATACCCTTAAAAACTTTTTTTTAGAACGAATAATTAAGAAATTTGTCACATGAAGTCAAGACTATTTCTGATGGGAATCTATCCTTATAATAGAAACCAATAAGATTAATTTAAAAAAAAGAGATACATATATAGAGAGTTAACATTTGGGGAGGAAAATATGAAAAAGCAAATCATTACAGCTACGACAGCAGTTGTTTTAGGATCGACATTATTTGCAGGAGCGGCGTCTGCACAAAGCATTAAGGTGAAAAAAGGCGACACGTTATGGGATCTTTCAAGAAAATACGACACAACGATCAGTAAAATTAAATCAGAGAACCACCTTCGTTCGGACTTTATTTATGTGGGACAGACTTTATCGATTAACGGCAAATCTACAAGTTCAAAAAACAGCAGTTCTTCTTCTTCCTCTTCTTCTACATACAAAGTAAAGAGCGGAGACAGCCTGTGGAAAATTTCAAAAAAATACGGCATGACAGTCAATGAACTGAAAAAACTGAATGGCTTAAAATCAGACTTGCTTCGTGTTGGACAAGTCCTGAAACTGAAAGGCTCATCAAGTTCAAGCAGCTCCAGCTCATCGAGCGTATCAACGTCTTCAACTTCCACTTATAAAGTGAAGCGCGGGGACAGTCTGTCTAAAATCGCAAAACAATACGGCACTACGGTTAGCAAATTAAAAAGCTTAAACGGCTTAAAATCAGATGTAATCTATGTCAACCAAGTATTGAAGGTGAAAGGAACAAGCACTAGTAGCTCCAAACCTGCTTCTTCTTCATCATCTTCTAGCAGCAAAGCATCATCTACTACATCACTGAATGTGAGCAAGCTGGTTTCTGATGCGAAAGCGTTAGTTGGAACGCCATATAAATGGGGCGGAACGACAACTTCTGGCTTTGACTGCAGCGGATTCATTTGGTATGTACTGAATAAACAAACAAGTGTGGGCAGAACAAGCACTGCGGGATACTGGAGTTCTATGAAAAGCATTGCCAGCCCGTCTGTTGGTGACTTCGTCTTCTTCACAACATATAAATCCGGCCCTTCTCACATGGGGATTTACATTGGAAACAACAGCTTCATTCATGCAGGATCTGACGGCGTACAAATCAGCAGCCTGGACAACAGCTACTGGAAGCCTCGTTACCTCGGTGCGAAAAGATTCTAATTTTAGAGGAAACCCGTTCATTGGAACGGGTTTTTTTCATTAGACGGAGCACATCCATTTTGGTTGCTCCTAAAAATGAAAATGTGATAAAAAATCCAAGAATTTTTTTTCTTTCTTATTTTCATAAAGGGCGATTGCATAAGCGCCGGCATAGGGCAGCTGAGCAGACTGATAAGGGATTCTGATCATCTGTTTTTCTGCTAACTCCCGCTTTACTGTAGATAAAGGCAGAAATGAAACCCCAAGTCCTTCCTTGATAAACCGTTTCGTTATATGTGTTTGTGTGACCTTCATTGTCCTCACAAATGGAAATGTCACTCTGACTTGACGGAGCAAGTCGTCCCAGTAATCAGGATGATTGTGGGTCAAAAGCAGGTATTGCTCGAGCACCTCTTTGGCATCAATTTCTTTGTCTTCTATGAAACGCTGATCGGGCGGGGCAACAAGGACGACAGGGTCTTTATAAAGGCAGTGGCAGCTTAAAGAGGAAGACTGTACCTTTAGACAGCTCAATCCGATATCAGCTTCCCCGGCTTTTATCAGTGACGCGATTTCCGCTGATTCGAAAATCGTCACCGCCATTTCTGTTTCCGTGTTCATTGCTGTGTACCGCTTCATGACAGAAGGAAGCACAGTATCTGCAATAAGCGGAGAAACCGCGAGCTGTAAGGTTTGAGAGTAGCCTTGCCGCACTCTGTGAAGCTCTGCCATGCTGTTTTCATAATCATCAAGAAGCCTGAGCGCATACGGTAAATAAGCCCTGCCTTCATCAGTCAGCTGGATCTGTCTGCCTTTTCGCTCAAACAGCTTGCAGCTGATTTCTTTTTCTAATTGCTTGATATGCACAGTCACAGTGGGCTGAGATAAGAAAAGCGTTTCAGCTGTTTTTCGGAAGTTTTCATATTTCGCAGCGGTCACAAAGGTATGAAGCCATTTGAAATCCATTTCTATTCTCCCTCTGATTAATATTTTTAATTAATTTCCTTTAAAATATTCATTATTTTTTAAATATTATATTTACTATAATAACAGAAAAGGATAGGGGGAATACAAATGGTACATTACGGATTAAAGGGAATTACATGTGTGGAAACATCCATCAGCCATATTGATGGTGAAAAAGGACGTCTGATTTACAGAGGCCATCATGCAAAAGACATCGCACTGAATCATAGCTTTGAAGAAGCGGCTTATTTGATTTTATTTGGGAAACTGCCTTCAGCTGAAGAATTGCAGGTATTTAAAGATAAGCTGGCTGCGGACCGGCACCTTCCGGAACACATTGAGCGCTTGGTTCAGTCATTGCCAAACAACATGGACGATATGTCGGTGCTGAGAACGGTTGTGTCAGCATTGGGGGAAAATACGTACACATTCCATCCGAAAACAGAAGAAGCAATCCGGCTGATTGCAATCACGCCCTCCATCATTGCCTACAGAAAAAGATGGACGCGCGGTGAACAAGCTATAACACCTTCTTCCCAGTACGGACATGTCGAAAACTATTATTATATGCTCACAGGTGAACAGCCTTCAGAGGCAAAAAAGAAAGCGCTTGAAACCTATATGATTCTGGCCATGGAGCACGGCATGAACGCATCCACTTTTTCGGCACGGGTTACCTTATCTACAGAAAGTGATTTAGTGTCAGCCGTCACGGCTGCTCTTGGCACGATGAAAGGCCCGCTCCACGGAGGCGCCCCTTCTGCTGTGACAAAAATGCTTGAAGACATTGGAGAAAAAGAACATGCTGAAGCATATCTGAAAGAAAAACTCGAAAAAGGAGAGCGCTTGATGGGATTCGGCCACAGGGTGTACAAAACAAAAGACCCGCGGGCAGAAGCTTTGAGACAGAAAGCAGAAGAGGTGGCCGGCAATGACCGCGATCTCGCTCTCGCTCTCCATGTAGAAGCAGAAGCGATTCGTTTGCTTGAAATCTACAAACCGGGACGAAAGCTGTACACAAATGTTGAATTTTATGCGGCTGCTGTGATGAAGGCCATCGATTTTGACGATGAATTGTTTACACCGACCTTTTCAGCAAGCCGAATGGTGGGATGGTGCGCCCATGTGCTGGAACAGGCAGAAAACAACATGATTTTCCGCCCGTCAGCGAAATATACAGGTGCCATTCCTGAGGAAGTTCTTTCATAGCATATTTTGGCGTTTATTCACTTCTGTCGTGTGGTAACGTTCAGTATCAACCACATGTCTAGGAGTGATGAATGTGAACCCAATGGACAGACAAACAGAAGGACAAGAACCCCAGCATCAGGACAGACAGCCGGGCATTGAATCAGAAATGAATCCGCTGCCCCTGTCAGATGACGAGGATTATCGAGGAAGCGGAAAATTGAAAGGAAAAGTCGCGATCATTACCGGAGGCGACAGCGGGATAGGGAGAGCAGCAGCCATTGCGTTTGCTAAAGAGGGCGCTGATATCTCCATTCTTTACTTAGATGAGCATTCGGACGCAGAGGAAACACGTAAACGGATCGAAAAGGAAAATGTCCGCTGCCTGCTTATCCCGGGAGATGTCGGGGACGAGAACCATTGTGAACAAGCTGTGCAGCAAACAGTGGACCATTTTGGCAAACTAGATATCTTGGTGAACAACGCCGCTGAACAGCATCCCCAGGACAGCATTCTCAATATTTCAACAGAACAGCTGGAAAAAACCTTTCGCACAAATATTTTTTCCATGTTTCATATGACGAAGAAAGCTTTGCCTCACTTGCGAGAGGGGAGTGCCATTATTAATACGACGTCGATTACCGCTTATGAAGGAGATACGGCGTTAATTGATTATTCCAGCACAAAAGGTGCGATTGTCTCCTTTACGCGGTCCATGGCGATGTCGCTTGCGGATAAAGGCATCAGAGTGAATGCGGTGGCGCCCGGCCCGATTTGGACACCGCTTATTCCGGCGACATTCCCTGAGGAAAAAGTGAAACAGCATGGCTTGGATACCCCAATGGGAAGACCGGGACAGCCGGTTGAGCATGCGGGCGCCTATGTTCTGCTGGCGTCTGATGAATCTTCCTATATGACAGGGCAGACCATTCATGTGAATGGCGGCCGTTTTATTTCAACGTAATCAACGAAAAAACCAGCTTGATAGCTGGTTTTTTTGTGCGGTTAGAAATTGGAAAATAAAAAATTTGTCGATTTTTCTAACAATTTTGTTTTCATTTTTGCAATTTTATATATAATATTGAGTAGGAGAAAGGAATGATTCGCGACCAGTACAAATATAGTAGAAAAACAGAAAAATGACCATTGTCGCTCATGAATTCAGAAAATTCAAATAAAATATATAAAAATAGATGATCGGGAGTTGAAGGGGAATGAAAGGGAGCGTTTTTAGGAAGAAAAGCATTCAGGATTTAATCGCTGCGACGAGCGGTGAAAAGTCTTTAAAAAGAGAATTAGGGGCGTTCGATTTAACGTTGCTTGGAATCGGCGCCATTATTGGTACAGGAATTTTTGTTCTGACGGGAACAGGCGCAGTCACGGCAGGTCCCGGACTGACCATTTCATTTGTTGTGGCGGCGCTGGCTTGTTTATTCGCCGCCCTGTCTTACGCGGAGTTTGCGTCAAGTGTGCCTGTTTCAGGTTCGGTGTATACATTCACTTATGCGACATTGGGAGAGCTTATGGCCTTTATTATCGGGTGGGATTTAATTTTAGAATACATGCTGGCGGTAAGTGCAGTGTCGGTCGGCTGGTCTGGTTATTTCCAATCATTTTTATCAGGGCTCGGCATTCATCTTCCGGTTGCTTTAACAGCGGCACCGGGCGCAGTGAAAGGCACCTTTACTCTGTTTAATCTTCCTGCATTCGTCATTGTAATGGCGATCACATATTTGCTATATTTAGGCATCAAAGAATCAAAAAGAGTCAACAATATCATGGTTATCTTGAAGATACTGGTTGTTCTGCTGTTTATCGCGGTGGCAGCCGTTTACGTGAAGCCGCACAACTGGCAGCCGTTTATGCCAATGGGCTTTGGCGGCGTATTCAGTGCAGCGGCGCTCGTATTCTTTGCTTTTATCGGATTTGATGCTGTATCCTCTGCTGCGGAAGAGACGAAAAATCCCGCGAAGGATCTGCCAAAAGGCATTATTTTCTCTTTATTGGTTTGCACGATTTTATATGTCACCGTATCAGCAATCATGACTGGGGTTATCCCGTTTGCTCAATTTGCGGGTGTGGATCATCCGGTTTCTCTTGTTCTTCAAAGCGCAGGGCAAAACTGGGTGGCTGGCATCATTGATATTGGCGCCGTGCTGGGAATGACAACAGTTATGCTCGTGATGCTTTACGGGCAGACCCGCGTCATGTTTGCCATGTCGCGTGACGGGCTTGTGCCGGGCTCACTTTCTAAAGTGCATCCAAAGCACAAAACACCTTATGTAGCCACTTGGTTTTTCGGAACGATGTCGGCGCTTCTCGGCTCACTTGTTCCGCTGGATGAACTTGCAAAGCTGGTAAACATCGGGACGTTGTCGGCATTTGTCCTGATTTCTGTGGCAGTTATCGTTTTGAGAAAGAAACAGCCTGATCTTCCGAGAGCTTTTAAATGCCCGGGAGTTCCCGTGATCCCAGGCCTGGCGATTCTGTTCTGCCTGTTCTTGATTTTAAATTTGGGATGGGTGACGATTGTCCGCTTCCTGGTGTGGCTGTTAATCGGCTTGGTCATCTATTTCCTGTATTCAAGAAAGCATTCAAAATTAAATCAATAAATAACCTTTGATAAAGAGAGCGCCCATACAGGCCGCTCTCTTTTCTGTTCTTGGCAAATGAATCTATAGAAATGAAGACAAAAATAAGAGATAATATAGGCTGGAAAGGAAGTGACGTTTATTGTCTGAGCAAAAACCAGTCCAATGGGCTTCGAAAATTGGTTTCGTCATGGCAGCGGCCGGTTCGGCTATCGGATTGGGCGCGATTTGGAAGTTCCCTTACGTAGCGGGGACCAATGGGGGAGGAGCCTTTTTTCTTATCTTCGTGTTATTTACCATCCTCTTAGGCTATCCGCTTTTGGTGGGGGAATTTATTTTTGGAAGACGGAACCAGACGAATGCCATTGATGCATATAAAAAAGAAGCGCCGCGATCAGCTTGGTTTCTTACCGGGTGGATCGGTGTAGCCGCGTGTTTCTTAGTGCTGTCGTTTTACAGTGTAATCGGAGGATGGATCTTGCTGTATATCGTAAAAACGGCGTCAGGCTCACTGTCCGGGCTTTCCCAAGCACAGTATGGCGCTCTTTTTGCTTCTATTATCCATAATCCGGTGCAGACGCTCACGGCTCAGCTTGTTTTTATGGTACTGACTGTCATCGTTGTCGCCAGAGGGGTTCAAAAAGGAATTGAACGGGTCAGCGCGGTGATGATGCCGATTTTGTTTTTGTTGTTTATTCTGCTTGTTCTCCGGTCTCTTACGCTTAACGGTGGAATGGAAGGCGTAAAGTTTCTGCTTGTGCCACATTTCAGCGATCTGACTCCGGAATCTATATTATTCGCTCTGGGACAGGCTTTCTTTACGTTAACATTGGGGGTATCGGTGATGGTGACCTATAGCTCCTATTTGCCGAAAACACAAAATATCCCTCGTTCGGCAGCCTCCATTGTCTTGATGAATATCATTGTGACACTCTTGGCAGGTCTAGCTATTTTTCCGGCGGTTTTCTCATTCGGTTTTCAGCCGAATGAAGGACCGACACTGTTGTTTACAGTGCTTCCAGCCGTTTTTGAACAGCTGCCGTTTGGCACGTTGTTTTTTATCGGTTTTCTCGTTGCATTTTTATTTGCGGCCTTAACCTCAGCGTTTTCGATGGTTGAAATTATTGTCGCCACAATCGGAAAAGGGGACGAAAAGAAGAGAAAAAAACTGTCATGGACGAGCGGGCTTTTGATCTTTTTGGTCGGAATCCCATGCTGCTTGTCTTATGGCGTATTGAGTGATGTGCACCTATTTGGCAAAACGTTTTTTGATATTGCCGATTTTACCGTCAGCAATGTTTTAATGCCTTCAGGCGCTCTGTTAATTTCTCTGTTTATCCCGCTTAAAATTTCGAAGAGCGAGCTCTTGGCAGAAATGAGAAATGGATCAAATGCAGGTAAAGCATTCTTTTACACATGGTTTTATTTGCTTCGCTTTATCGTGCCGCTTGCCATTATTATCGTGTTCTTAAATTTAATCGGAATTTTATCATTTTAAAAAAACAGGCTCCGGGAATGGAGCCTGTTTTTTATTTAATAAGATGATATCAACGGCGCCCATGCCGTTTTCAGTTTTTGGATGCCGAGCCTGATGTCCTCTTCTGACAAACCGCCATAACCGATTAAGACAGAAGCAAAAGGCGTTCGTTCTTTATATGAAGGGGAGACGGGATAGATGGTTACACCGTTGTTTGCTGCTGTTATTATTGCTTCTTCCTCACTTGCTGGAAACAAAAGACGCAGCAGAATGTGAAGCCCTGAGTTTTTACCGAGAATCTCAACGGTGTTTCCTAGTTCAGAGCGGATGGCTTCTAACAGGACAGCGTGTTTTTTTCGGTATAGGCCTCTCATTAGTTCAGGGGGCACAATCATGAAGCTAAGCCGCAAGGAAGGCAGAAGTGACTTTGAAAAAGTGCCAAGATATATGACTCTGCCATTCGGATCTAGACCCTGTAAAGACGGAATGGGATGGCCGCTGTAGCGAAATTCCCCGTCATAATCATCCTCTATAATGAATGAATTTGATTTTGTTGCCCATGCAAGCAGCTCCTGTCTGCGGGTTATCGTCATGATGGTCCCAAGCGGAAACTGATGCGAAGGAGTCGTATACATGAAATAAGGATTCCGGCGGTAGAGCTCATCCGGCAGGACGCCTTCTGCATCAGTACAAATCGGAATGACATTCATGCGATTTGCTTCAAATATCTTTCTTGAACGGTGAAAGCCCGGTTCTTCAAAGCCGATTTTTGTCCCTGGTTTTAGCATAAGGCAAAGAATTTGCAGAAGCACGGTGGTTCCTGCACCAATGATAATCTGGCCGGGATCGCAATTTACTCCCCGAGACAGCCTGACGAATCGGGCAATCGTGTGTCTGAGTTCGTATTCTCCTTGAGGGTCGCCAGAGGTGTGAAACGAATTGGAATAGCGATCCAGACTTTTTACTATGCTTTTTCTCCATGCATTAAAGGGAAAGAGGGCCGGATCAACATTGCCTTGATGAAAGTCAATAGCAGGTGCGTTCTTTTTATGTGAGCCAGGCTGTGCAGACTGCTGAAAATGGTCAGGAGCTGACGGAAAATCTGGTTCTACTTCCGCGGCGAACCAGCCGATTTTCGGCTTGCTTTTGACATAGCCCTCAGCAGTTAATTGCTCGTAAGCTCGTTCTATTGTTGCCGTGCTGACATCGAGCAAGCTGGAGAGCCTGCGTTTTGAAGGAAGTTTTGTTCCCTTTGTGATTCGCGCATGTGAAATCTCTTGTTTGAAAAAGGTATAGAGCTGCTCATACAGCGGTATTTTGCTCTTTTTATCAAGAAACGGCGTGATATCCATCTCGTATCCCCTTTTTATCTGGCATGGTCATTTTTTCTGATAGTGGCTATTTGGCAAATGCCATTTATTAGCTATGATCATTGTAACGAAAGGAAAGGGGATTGAGAAGATGATTCATATCAAACAATTAACCACGAAAGAAGAATGGGCTGAGTCATATCCGGTCATGGGTGAATTGAGAACAGAACTAGATATCGAGACGTATCTACAAAGGCTTGAAGCCTGTGTGCAGAAAGAATCGTATATGCTTTTTGCCTTATATGAAGATACAGAGATCAGAGCGCTGTGCGGCGCTCAGCCGAGGGTTTCCATTCATAAAGGAGAGCACTTGTGGGTTGCGGATCTAGTTACAACGGCACCTAGCCGATCAAAGGGATACGGCAAAATGCTTTTGGATTATGCCGCAGACTGGGCGAGTAAAGCCAGACTTGGCTTTGTCAGTCTTTCATCTGGCCTTCAGCGTAAAGACGCACATCGATTTTATACAGAAAAAATGGGTTTTGCTATAGAAAGCTATTTGTTCCGAAAACCGGTGTAAATGAAAAAAGACGCCTGAAAAGGCGTCTTTTTTTAAAAGCCAAACTGTAAATTTGTATCTACAGATACAATGGTATACACACAAATAATCACAAAGAGATTAAGGATGACGCCGAGCAGGCCGGGGCCTGTGCGTCCTCTCTTGATGAAGAGTTCAACAACGCCGAACGGAACGGCAGCCATGGCGAACGGAAGCATTTGATAGGAATAAAACGTGACATTGCTGATAATCGCCAAATTCAGCAAGAGCAGGGACAGAACCGCTGTCCCGACAGAGATCCAGCCGAATACATTGTGTTCTTTAAAAATTCTTACCAGTTCCATAATTCCACCTCGCCGACATTCGCTGATTTTACAGATTTGTTTTTCAGCATCCGCTGGATTTCCTTGGTTGGTCCTGTAACGACCGAACCGTAAACATTGACACCGTTTTTCTCTACATAATCTAATCGGTTATCTACATTCAGGTCTTTTCGTTTTGAAATGACCTGAGCCCATTTTTCGTGTTTGGACATAAATTTCAGGGCGTTGATAAACTGATCGCCATTCGACTTGCCTTTTGTATTAAGGGCAGCCAAGAACTTTGAATCCTTTCCAGGATAGCCAAGAGGTTCTGTTGAAGCTGTCTTATTTGTGTTTTTCTCTGTTTCGATTGCGTTCCACAAAAAGCTCACATCATAGCCTTTGAATTTGTTATACACGTCTTTTGTCGGATATGCGCGGTCATATGAAAGGTAGACCTCGGATACCGTTCCTTCAGGCAATGTCTTTAATGTTTTTTCTGCTTTTGCGGTTGTTTGTTCAGACGTGTTTGAAGGGTGTGTGAAGTAATGGCCGGTTTTATTCGCTTCTAAGTCATAGTAGTTTACAGCCGGCGCTTTTACTTTGTTATAAAACATTTCAACCCGTTCATTCCCTACGGCAGCCGTCTTCGTGCCAATCTGCTTTTGCAGCGGGAATTCCGTATTCATGCCAAACAGCTTCACTTGGCTTTTCAGCCCGGAAGTATCAACAAGAACATTCGGCATGGTCAGGGCTACAGTGACGGCGGCGGTTTCCATAAACTCATTGCCGGTGCTGTGTTTTCCGCCCATCCCGTAATAGAGGTAGCTTCCCAGCGTGCAAAGCGGCAAAATCATCAATGTCGAAATGACGGCAAGTACAGAAATTCGCAAATAAGATTTGCGTTTGCCGTAGGCTAAAATCGCTTTTTGTTTTTCAGGACTGATGCTGATATCCCAATCGTTATCGTCCTCTAGCTCGCTGTCAATCAATTCCTGATATACTTCGAGCTTCTCAAGTTCTTCCTCAAATGCGGTCATTTCCTGGTCGCTCATTTCCCCATTTTTATATTGATCAAAACGCTTTTTAAATTCTTCATTCATCATTAACACCTCTATTATAAAGTGCTTTCAGCCGCTGTCTGGCACGAAATAAAACACTTTTAAAATTCGCCTCTGAAATATTCATAATATGGGATGCTTCTTTGTAATTTAACTCTTTTAAATAATATAACGTTAAGGCCTCCCGATAATTATCGGGGAGCTCGGACATATAACCAGTCAGCACTTCCTTTATCTCTACCTGATGGGCAGGGCTCTGAACAGCATTTTGAAAGAGGCTTCCGATTAAGTCATCAGAAATGGTTACTTCTTTCTTATGCTTTCTGACGTAATCAATGAAGGCGTTTCGCGCCACTTGAAAAAGCCAGGGCTTTACTTTGCTGTGATCATAGGAGTGAATGTGTATGTATGCCCGCATAAAGGTTTCCTGCAGCAAGTCTTCAGCAAGATGCTTGTCTTTTGTCATGGAGAGCAGGAACCTGTAAACATCATTCATGTACATTTGGTAAATTTCATCGATCGTCACTGCCTTTTCTCCCCTCTATGTTATACACGCATAAGAAAGGTTTAAAGTTGCACATTACATGCAAACGGCTTTTTTATACCTAATCAAACACCATTCCTATATAGTACCCAAAAATGGCCGCAAAAGATAGTGCGGAGAAATGTTTAACATTTTTTCCAGAGGGGAAAAGATAGTGAAAAAGTGAAGGAGTGGCACAATGGAATATACCAGTATAGCAGATACAGGAATAGAAGCCTCCAGAATCGGCCTCGGCACATGGGCCATTGGAGGAACGATGTGGGGAGGCACTGACGAAAAAACATCGATTAAAACCATCCGCGCCGCTCTTGATCAGGGGATTACACTGATTGACACCGCGCCGGCTTACGGCTTCGGGCAGTCCGAGGAAATCGTCGGAAAGGCAATCAAGGAGTACGGCAAAAGAGAAAAGGTAATTCTCGCAACGAAAACGGCTTTGGACTGGAGGAACAACCAACTGTTCCGCCATGCGAACAGAGCGAGAATTGTAGAGGAAGTTGAGGATTCTTTAAAACGGCTTCAAACAGATTATATTGACCTTTATCAGGTGCATTGGCCTGATCCGCTTGTGCCAATTGAAGAAACAGCGGAAGTCATGAAGGAATTATATGATGCGGGAAAAATCCGGGCGATTGGCGTAAGCAATTTTTCGATTGAGCAAATGGATACATTTCGCGCTGTTTCACCACTCCATACGATTCAGCCTCCTTATAATTTGTTTGAAAGAGAAATGGAAGAGAATGTTCTTCCGTATGCGAGAGATCACAAGGTGACAACATTATTATACGGCAGTTTATGCAGAGGGCTGTTAACAGGCAAAATGACCGAAGAATATACATTTGAGGGCGATGATCTGCGTAATCACGATCCAAAATTCCAGAAGCCCCGCTTTAAAGAGTATCTTTCTGCTGTGAATCAATTGGATAAGCTGGCGAAGACTCGTTATGGAAAATCAGTGATTCACTTGGCTGTCAGATGGATCTTAGACCAGCCGGGAGCGGATGTCGCTCTATGGGGGGCAAGGAAGCCTGAGCAGCTTGAGGCGCTATCTGAGATTACAGGCTGGACACTGAATAGTGAAGATCAGAAAGATATCAATACCATATTGGAAAACACAATTTCAGACCCAGTCGGACCGGAGTTTATGGCCCCGCCGACCAGAGAGGAAATATAACAAAAGCTGAGGGCGAATTCTCAGCTTTTTGGCGTTTTAACGGGAGAAATCTTAAAAATTAGTACCAGGTAATAAAAAATATTGTTATAATAGATGACAGAAAGAATCATTGATTACGACAAAGGAAGTGCGATATGTATAAGTTTTGTGCAAATGCTTTAAAAGTTATTCTTTCTCTTCGCGGAGGAGTGAAGGTGTATAACAAAGAAAACCTTCCGGCCGATTCAGGTTTTGTCATCGCGTGTACACATTCCGGCTGGGTTGATGTGATTACACTCGGAGTCGGGATTCTTCCTTATCAAATACACTACATGGCGAAAAAAGAGCTTTTTCAAAATAAATGGATCGGTTCGTTTCTGCAGAAAATTCATGCCTTTCCGGTAGATCGGGAAAATCCCGGGCCAAGCAGTATTAAAACACCGATTAAGCTGCTGAAAGAAGGAGAGATTGTCGGTATCTTCCCAAGCGGAACAAGAACCTCTGAGGACGTGCCTTTGAAAAGAGGTGCGGTGACAATTGCGCAAATGGGGAAAGCTCCGCTTGTTCCTGCTGCATATCAGGGCCCTTCAAGCGGAAAAGAATTGTTCAAAAAAGGAAAAATGAAGCTGATTATCGGTGAGCCTCTTCACCAGGCTGATTTTGCCCACCTGCCGTCAAAGGAAAGACTTGCAGCAATGACAGAGGCTTTGAATCAGCGGATTAAAGAATTAGAGAACAAACTTGATCAGCTATAAGGCGTTAGCCTGAAACTGTGAAAATAAGAAAAGCACCTTGTATAAGGTGCTTTTCTTATTATGCTTCCTGCTGGTTAGCAGTCTCGAGAAGTTCTTCTTCTTGAAGCTTTTTCACTTCAATATATGCGACGTGGTGGCCGTCAATTTCATTAATGATGAATTCGCAGCCTTCTTCGATGATAGAATCATCTTTTTCAACATCGTATTTTTGAGTAAGGAACCAGCCGCCGATTGTATCGACTTCTTCGTTCTCTAAATGAATGCCGAGCAGGTCGTTTACTTGGTCAATTAGCACTTTTCCGTCAAGAATATAATGGCCTTCGCCGATTTTGCGGATTTCGCTAATTTCATCAATATCAAATTCATCGCGAATTTCACCGACAATTTCCTCGATGATGTCCTCAACCGTTACAAGCCCGGCAGTGCCGCCGTATTCATCAGACAAGATGGCCATGTGGACCCTCTCTTTTTGCATTTTGACAAGCAGGTCTTGGATCGGCGCAGATTCGATGACATGAATGATCGGATTGACGAATTCAGAAATGGTCGAATCAACAGATACCTCGCCGCTGATGCAGGCGGTCAGCACTTCTTTTATGTTAATAACCCCGATAATGTTATCTTTATCGCCCTCTTCCACAGGGTAGCGGGTATATTTTTCGATCTGAATGATGTCCATCATTTCAGAAATCTTGATATCATGCGGAAGGCTGACAATTTCGGTCCGCGGAATCATAATTTCTTTCGCGAGCCTGTCGTCAAATTCAAAGATTTTATTCACATATTTAAACTCTGACTGGTTGATTTCACCGCTTTTATAGCTTTCAGACAAAATGATTCGCAGCTCTTCTTCAGAGTGAGCCAGTTCGTTTTCTGAAACGGTCTCCAGGCCAAATGCTTTTGTCAATAACCGTGCGGAATTGTTCAAAAGCCAAATGAACGGGAACATAATGCGGTAAAACCAAATCAGCGGTTTCGCAAACAGCATAGACACTGCTTCCGCCTTTTGGATAGCGACTGTCTTAGGTGCAAGTTCTCCGACAACAACGTGCAGGAACGTGATAATGGCATACGCAAAAATAAACGATATGACATGTGAAAGGGAACCTGGAACGTTCAATTTTACGAAAAGCGGGTGAAGCAGCCTTTCAATCGTTGATTCACCTAAGACCCCTAATCCGATGGAAGTCAGTGTAATTCCGAGCTGACACGCAGATAAATATTCATCAAGATGCGTGGTCACTTTTTTTACGGCTATTGCTGCTTTATTTCCTTCCGCGATCAGCTGATCGATCCGTGAGCCTCTGATTCTGATAATGGCAAACTCAGATGCCACGAAAAATGCCGTCAGGGCGATTAAAACAGCAACTAAAATCAAATTCACTATGTCCAATTAGAACCTTCACTCTAGCAATGAGAATGAAGGTAACACCTCCTGTTAGATAAAATGGTTTTAACTTAACAGCAGCATTAATGATTGGAACACGGCGAGCTTTTCAGGCGGGAGCTTGCTTTTCAGCTTGTCACGATCCTCAGGCTTCAGCCGTTCAAACCGATGCAAGATTCCGGAGATGTTTTGATTCATATGATCAATTTCTAATGCCAGATTTCCAATTTCATCATTAAGTTTAGCTGAAGAGGGAAACTGGTTCTCCAGTCGATCTTTAATATCGGACAGGGCCAATCGCTGCTTCTTGCAATCTACAATAAATATAAGCCGTTTGAGTGCATTTTCGTCGTAGTAACGGTAATTTGAACAGGATCTGGCCGGCGTAAGCAGACCGAGATTCGTATAATAATCAACTGTCCGTTTCGTTACTCCGGCGAGCGCCGCTAGTTCACTGATGCGATAAGTCTCAGCCCCATCTATATCCCTCCCAACCATCACGTTATAGTTATGAGAATAGTTTAATATATGAACGGTGTCTTGCACAAGTTTATTGTTTTTTCCCAGACGGGAATTGGAAGTTGTGGAATTCATGATCTGATTGAAGTAACATAGGAAGATAGAATTTTCAAATTTTTATATGCGGAAGGGACAGATGAAATTGGCTGGGTTATCCCGGGAAGTTGAAGGAAACTTAAATAAAGGATCTTGGATTCGCAAGTTGTTTGATGAAGGTGCAAGGCTGAAGAAAGAGTTCGGGGAAGACCAGGTATTTGATTTTTCACTCGGCAACCCGATTGTTGAACCTCCTGAAGCTTTTAAGAGAGCGTTAATAGCGGAAGCTGAAAAAGGCAGCCACGGATACATACAAAACCAAGGTCTTCCGGCAGCGAGAGAAAAAGTCGCGCAATTTCTGGGGTCACGTTTTGAAGCTGATTTCTCAGCGGAGCGCATCGTCATGACGGTGGGCGCGGGCGGCGCTTTGAATGTTGCGTTAAAAAGCATCATAAATCCTGGGGAAGAAGTCATTATTCTCGCACCTTATTTTGCCGAATATAAGTTGTATATTGAGAACTATGGGGGCAAGGCCGTCAGCTGCCCGTTGACAGACCGGTTCGAGATCGACATTGAAGCGGTAAGGCAATCGATCACCTCGCAGACAAAAGGGCTGATTCTCAATACACCGCATAACCCGACAGGCACTGTTCTCAGCCAGAAAAATATAGACGATTTAGGCGCTTTATTAAAAGAAATAGAAGAAAAAAACGGCCAGACGATTTATGTGCTGTTTGATGAACCGTACAGTCAATTAATCTATGATGAAGAGCTGGCAAATCCGTTTCAATCGTATCATCGTGTGATTTTGGCCAGCTCATTCAGTAAAGATCTCGGCATAGCCGGGGAGCGGCTCGGGTATATCGGATTAGACAGCCGAATGCCGAATGCGGACCTTTTGATCAACGCTTTTGTGTATTGTAATCGAACGCTTGGATTTGTGAATGCCCCTGTTATGATGCAGCGGACTGTGGCAGGAATGGATGATTTAAGAGTAGACGCAAGCGCGTATAAGGAGCGCCGGGATTTAATGGTAGATATTTTAAAAGAAGCCGGTTTTGAATTTGAAATGCCAAAGGGAGGCTTCTTTGTTTTTCCGAAATCGCCGATTGAAGATGAAGTCGCATTTTGTGTGCATGCCGCCCAAAAATACAAATTATTAATTGTGCCGAGCAGCGGTTTTGGAATGAGCGGGCATTTCCGTTTATCCTTCAGTGTGCCGATCGAGCAGATTAAAAACTCACGGGATATTTTCATTTCTTTATATAAAGATTTTGCTTAAGAAGGCAAAGAAAGAGAAAACAGTTTTCCATGCTGTTTTCTTTTTTATATATTCACAAAATCTTTACTCCTCAATTCAGGCAGTCAGCAGAATTGCCAAGCAGTGCGTGCAATTAAGGCTTTCCCTATAATAAAAGTCTAAAAATTAAAAATCATTTTTGGAATGAGTTGTGTTACAATAAAATATACAATTTATAATCAAACTTTGACTTTTGGAGGTGGTATGATGGGGCCCTCTGCTTAGGCAACAATACACCGCGTACCTCAATGTTAAGGAAAAATGATTATATCAGGAGGTGACTCCTTATCCTTTAATAAGAGGGATAAGGTTAAATGGACGATATTGACAGTCTGATTTTAATTGGCGTGCTCATTGCTTTAACCGCGTTTTTCGTTGCAAGCGAGTTTGCGATTGTTAGAGTAAGGAGATCCAGAATAGATCAGCTTATCACAGAAGGAAACAAACGGGCGATACTCGCAAAGCGTGTCATTACAGATTTGGATGAATATTTATCAGCATCCCAGCTGGGCATTACATTGACATCAATTGGACTTGGCGTACTGGGTGAACCGGCCTTTGAACGGCTTCTGCATCCATTGTTTGAACCGCTCGGCTTGCCGGACTCGGTTTCTCATGCAGTCTCTTTTGCAGTCGCGTATGGCTTGATCACATTCCTGCACGTCGTTGTAGGTGAACTGGCCCCGAAAACGGTCGCGATTCAAAAGGCAGAGCAGCTGACCTTGCTGATAGCGGGTCCTTTGCGTTTATTCTATTTGCTCCTGTTTCCGTTTATTTGGATCCTCAATGGATCGGCGCGGCTTTTATGCGGAATGTTCGGTTTAAAGCCTGCGTCAGAACATGACGGTTCCCATTCTGAGGAAGAACTCAGGATGCTGTTGTCTGAGAGCTTAAAAAACGGAGAGATTAATCCGTCTGAATATAAATATGTAAATAAGATTTTTGAATTTGATAATCGGATCGCCAAAGAAATTATGATACCGCGGAAGGAAATGGCCGCGGTATCCACAGAGATGACGATGGCTGAAATGCTTGAAGTCATGCTGAAGGAAAAATACACGCGCTGGCCAGTCACAGCTGGGGACAAAGACAGTGTGATCGGTTTGGTCAATACGAAGCATTTGTTTTCAGATTTGCTGTTTATGACAGAAGAAGAACGAATGAAAATGACGATCCATCCGTATGTGCGGCCGGTCATCGAAGTGATTGAAACGATCCCGGTTCATGATTTGCTGATTAAGATGCAGCGCGAGCGCATTCATATGGCTATATTGTCTGATGAATACGGAGGAACCTCGGGACTTGTGACGACAGAGGATATTCTTGAGGAAATTGTCGGCGAGATCAGAGATGAATTTGATGAAGATGAACAGCCGCTGATCCAAAAGCTTGGCGACGGCCATTATGTGATGGATGGAAAGGTTCGGATCGATCAGGTGAATAGCCTTCTTGGCGCATCGATTCAAGAAGACGTCGATACGATCGGCGGATTGATATTAAAAGAAAACATCGATATTGAGGCTGGTGAATCCATTCGCATCGGTTCATATACGATAAAGGTGCTGAAGATGGACGGCCGATTAATCAAGCAAATCGATATAAAAGAAGAAGCCGGCAGCACAACAGGGATTACGGCGCACCGCAAGCTTCCGCTGCCCGAGCCTGTGATGCTGAACAGTGCAACCTTGAGCGAGAAATAAGCTCAAGGTTTTTTTTACATTGCGATTGTCCAGCCGCACCAAAACGCCAAAAGCGACCCGCAAAGTGTCAGGGCGATGTACAGGAGGCTTTCCATTACACGTTTGGCCATTAGGAGTTGAACACTTTCAACGCTGAAAGTGGAAAAGGTCGTAAAGGCGCCAAAAAAACCCGTTCCAATGATAAGCGAAACCGAAGCATTTGTAACGTGAAGCCCTGTAAATATTCCGAGCCCGAGAGCTCCGAGAATATTGACTGTCAGTATGCCAATGGGCAGGCTGAGACCTTTGGCTCTGGCGGTTATCACATTGCCAAGCCAGAAGCGAAGCATGGCGCCAAGTCCGCCCCCTATGAAAATACCCGCTAGTGTCATCTTTCCTGCAGCCCCTTTCTTTGCTGAATGTCTGCTATGCGCCGTCCTGCAAAAACACCAATCAGTGCAAATATGATCCCTGATATCAATGAGATTGCCAGATACAAAACAGCCAGTGAGGGTTGTCCTTGCAAAAGCATCACTGTTTCCTTAGAAAACGTGGACATTGTTGTGAAGCCTCCGCAAAAGCCGGTGCCTAACAAAGCTGACAGCAGAGGGCGTTTTGCCCCAATCATAAAAAATCCGGTTAGAATGCCTAATAGAAGGCTGCCTGCCGCATTTTCCAGCCAGGTTGCCGCAGGGAACTGACCAGTGTGTATCCATAAGTTTAATCCGTATCGGAGGCAGGCGCCAAGCGCGCCTCCGATAAAAACCGCGCTATATCTTTTCATGTTTGCCATCCTTTATGATCAAATCCGGGTAATCTGTAACGATGCCGTCCACGCCCATGGCTCGTAATTTTGCCGCTGTCTTTTCATTGTTGACAGTCCATGCAAATATGTTTAAGCCGCTTTTATGGACGGAACCAATCATCATACGGTTGAGCCGTGTGTATTTTATATTGACATAGTTTGCAAAAGAGCGGAAGGCCCTCAGCTGATTTCTGAACAGCATGCCAAAATTGGGTCTTGTAATGACCGCTGTCGGAATCGATGGATAAAGCTCGCGGAACCTCTGAACGGAACGGAACTGAAAGGATTGGACAATATTGTTGATAGAAAAAGAAAATTGCCCTAACAGCTGTCCCACCTCTTCTTCAATTCCAACTTGAGACGGATGGCCTTTTAGCTCAATTAAAAGGCCGATTTTTTTGTGGTAGCGCTTGAGCACCGCTTCCAGGGTCGGAATACGCTCACCTTGAAAAGCGGGGCCGTACCAGCTTCCTGCATCGAGTTTCTGCAATTCCTCCAAGGTAAAATCCTTAACAAAGCCCGACCCGTTTGTCGTTCGGTCAACTCTGTCATCGTGTATCACAACAATCTGCCTGTCTTTTGTAAGCTGGACATCCAGTTCAATCATATCTGCATTCATTTTCACCGCAAGGTCAAATGCGGCAATCGTATTTTCCGGAGCGTAACCTGATGCTCCGCGATGGGCAATGGTGTACAAGCTAAGTCAGCTCCTCGTATGGGCATTTCTGTTATTGTATCAAATCCATATATGCACAGCGATACAAAGTGGTGAATTTTTTCTGCCATATCGGAATGGTCCGGGCTGAGGAATGCGTATAACTAAAAAAAGACATTCAGCGTATCAGAACACATTTCGTCAGAAAATTAGGTCTTTCGACATGTTCACAACAAAATATGATCCTTTATAATAGCAAAAAAGGAGGCGAGATCATGGGAAAAGGGAGAATCAGAGTGGAGGAAAGAATTAAAGCCGAAACGGATGCTGAAATGCAAAAAGCAACTCTCCTTGATCAGACACAAACGAAAAAAGGTAAGTGACTGTCCCTATTGAATCTGGCTGATAGATGAATTGAGAAATGACCCCGGCGTTTCGCCGGGGTTTTGTGCTGCAAAAGACATTTAAATAAGCATCATTACGAATATTTTAGTATAATAAACAATCGATTGGGATAGAGGGGAGACAGTCATGCCAGATTATTTGCAGCAGTATTTTACGCTTGATAACATCATACAAATTGGCATCAGCTTGGCGATTTTGCTGGTGTTTCTTATACTCAGAAAATTGTTCACGAGATATTTCTTTAACCTGCTTTTTAATTTGACAAACCGGCCGAAAACAGAAATTTTTAAACAGGTGGTTCTGGCGTTTGATAAGCCGGCCAGATGGTTTTTTGTTGCCCTTGGGCTGTTTTTAGCGATCCGGTATTCACCGTTTTTTGACGAGCAAATGCCTGTCATCAGCAAAATATACCGTTCGCTGATTGTGGCGCTCTTGTCCTGGGGGCTTTGTAATTTGACCGCAACGTCGTCGTTTATCTTCCATAAGGTGAATCAGCGCTTCGAATTGGACATGGATGACATTTTGGCACCGTTTTTATCCAAGCTGCTCCGTTTTGTGATCATAGCGCTCAGTGTCAGTGTGATCGCTCAGGAATTCAATTATGATGTCAACGGATTTGTAGCGGGCCTTGGTCTTGGCGGACTGGCTTTTGCGCTTGCTGCGAAGGATACCATCAGCAACTTCTTTGGCGGTATTATTATTATTACTGAAAAGCCGTTTACGATTGGTGACTGGGTGGAGACGTCGACGGTAACAGGGTCAGTCGAGGATATTACCTTTAGGAGCACGAGATTCAGAACAGCACAGGGGGCGCTTGTAACAGTGCCGAACTCTACGCTGTCGATGGAAGCGATCACGAACTGGACAAGAATGACCAAACGTCAGATTACGTTTTCCATCCATGTGTCCTACGCTACGCCGATTGAGAATCTTGAACGTTCCATTCGTTCTCTCAGAACAATGCTGCTGGAGCATGAAGGCGTTGATAATGAAACAATCATGGTCAACTTTGATACGTTTGCCGACAGCTACTATAATTTATTTTTTAATTTCTATACAAAAACGACGGTTTGGGCTGAAAACCTTGATATTCGAGAGGATATCAACTATAAAATTATTGATATTTTAGGTGCGGAAGGCGTCCAGTTTGCATATCCCGGCCAAATGGTTGTTGTAAAGCAAAAGCACGAAAGCGACCCATTCCAAGTGAATCTAAATAAAGAGGAAAAGGAACGGGCTTAAAAGAGAGACTTCGTCTGACAGAGGCGGAGTCTTTTTCATGGTAAAATAAGAGAAAAAGGCGGTGTTGAGTTGGAAGCAATCAAAAAAATTTTAAATGAAGCACAGAGAATTGTCGTACTGACAGGAGCGGGGATGAGCACAGAATCAGGAATTCCTGACTTTCGTTCAGCAGGAGGCATTTGGACGGAGGATGCCTCAAGAATGGAAGCGATGAGCCTTGATTATTTTTTAAGCCATCCGCGTCTGTTTTGGCCCAAATTCAAAGAATTGTTCCAGATGAAAATGAGCGGCAGCTTCGAACCGAATGAAGGGCATTTGCTTTTAGCTGAGCTCGAGAAACAAGGGAAGCAGGTCGATATTTTCACGCAAAACATTGACGGTCTTCATAAAAAAGCCGGGAGCAGGCATGTATACGAGCTGCATGGTTCAATCCAGACAGCAGCTTGTCCGGCATGCGGCGCCCGATATGACCTTCCTCATTTACTGGAGCGGGAGGTGCCGGAGTGCACGGCCGCCGGAAATAATGGTGACATTTGCGGAAGGGTATTAAAAACCGATGTTGTTCTCTTTGGCGATGCCGTCTTGCACTTTGACACCCTTTATGAAAAGCTGGATCAAGCAGATCTTTTATTGGTTATCGGCACGTCTCTCGAAGTAGCTCCGGCGAGATTTGTGCCTGAGGATGCAAGCCTGATCCCCGGCATGAAGAAAATCATCATAAACCTTGAACCAACGTATTGTGACAGCCTGTTTGACATGGTCATCCATCAAAAAATCGGCGAGTTTGCCCGAAATTTGGGCATAAAAAAGTGAGCCGCCTTATGCGCCTCACTTTTTTATTCATGAACAGGAACCATTGTGTCCTCTAACACTCCGAAGGAATAGCCCTTTTCTTTTAATTTATTGATTAGCACCGGCAGCGCGTTTACGGTAGCGGGAAGGTCATGCATGAGAATTACATTTGGGCGGCTTGAAGAGCTGTGTTCCATATTCTCAAGCTGCTGTAATACAGCGGTCACATACTGTGAATTCCGGTATTTCCAGTCCATGCTGTCGATCGTCCAATCCCAGTACACAAACCCCTCTTTCTCCAAATTGCGGATTTGTGGGGCGGTTAGTGACGGCTTGCTTCCGTATGGCGTTCTGACAAGATCGGTTTTATATCCTGTAATGTCTTGCAGCGTGTCACGCGCCTCCTGCATTTCTTTTAACGGAGATGTCTCTGTTTGATAGAACAATCTGTTATTATGAGTCACGCCATGTAAACCGAGTGCGTGGCCTTCCTTTTCTGCTCTTTTCACCGCCTGCTTGAATTCATTCATCCGCGGTGAAAGCATGAAAAATGTCGCTTTTACATCAGCGCTTTTCAGTACATCGAGCAAGCGGGTTGTAACGGCTGACGGGCCGTCATCGAAGGTTAAGTAAACTGTTTTATCTCCCATGTTCTGCTTTGTCTGCAGATGTTTTATCAGCAGGTCAGGGGAGTCGTTTTTCAGCTTAAGGCTTTCCTTCTCATCTCGAAGCTGGCCGTTTGTTGTGACAGTGACTTCCTTTGCTTTCGTTGAACTGTTGGAATAACCCAAAATCACCATAAGCAAAAGCAGTACACATAAAACTGCTAAACTTGCAAATTTAAAAGCAAGCGAAACTGCAGAAGGAGAAGCTTCTCCTCTCGTTTGTCGCATAACAATCTCTCCATTGGCATAAAATCTCTACATAATGCTGTACAGCAGGCAGCTTATGAAGATGCCATATGATTACAACCTATGTATTACCAATCAAGTATACAGGAATAAAACTGGAAAGAACATAGAAAATTTGTCGAAATATCAGATTTTAAGGAAAAAATAAACTCCTTTCCGCTATAGATCTCTTGATCTTTCTGTTTTTCAGCATGTCCAATATGATAGAATTAGTGACAATGACAGCTTGAAATACATCAGGGAAATCTCGAAAAGGGAGGGCTTTTATGAAGGTTTTAGTCAATGGCCGGCTGATTGGGCGCAGTGAAGCATCGATCGATTTGGAAGATCGCGGTTACCAGTTTGGTGACGGCATCTATGAAGTGATCAGGGTGTACAAAGGAGTATTGTTTGGATTACGTGAGCATGCAGAGCGTTTTTTCAGAAGTGCGGCTGAAATCGGAATTTCACTGCCGTTCAGCATTGAAGATCTCGAGTGGGACCTGCAAAAGCTTGTACAGGAAAATGCGGTCAGTGAGGGAGCGGTATACATCCAGACAACTAGAGGCGTGGCCCCGCGAAAACATCAATATGAAGCAGGCCTTGAGCCGCAAACCACTGCTTACACGTTTGCTGTGAAAAAACCGGAGCAAGAGCAGGCATACGGAGTGGCGGCCATTACAGATGAGGATCTTCGCTGGCTAAGATGCGATATCAAAAGTCTGAATTTACTGTATAATGTGATGACGAAGCAAAAGGCCTATGAAGCGGGAGCCTTTGAAGCCATTTTACTGAGGGACGGCGTTGTTACGGAGGGCACATCCTCTAACGTTTATGCCGTTATCAACGGGACGGTGCGAACACATCCGGCTAACCGGCTCATTCTCAATGGAATTACCCGGATGAATATTTTAGGATTGATTGAAAAGAATGGGATCAAACTGGATGAAAATCCTGTCAGTGAGGAAGAGTTGAAACAGGCGGAAGAGATCTTTATTTCGTCAACGACGGCAGAAATTATTCCGGTCGTGACGCTAGATGGACAATCGGTCGGAAGCGGGAAACCCGGACCAGTGACAAAACAGCTTCAGGCTGCTTTTCAAGAAAGCATTCAACAGGCTGCAAGCATTTCATAAAACAACAAAAAAAGAGCCCGCTATTAGCGGAGCTCTTTTTATTTTTTCACAAATCCAATCAAAATGGAGATCATTGGCGATATATAGAGGAAGAACGCAAACGGGAAGTAGTCTATGACGGGAACACCAAGCGCGCTCGCCATAAAAGCGCCGCTGACGCCCCAAGGGATTAACGGGTTAATTAATGTTCCGCCGTCCTCTAATGATCTTGTCAAAAATTTTCGCTGGATGTTTTGTTTGTCATATAAGGATTTAAATGATTGTCCCGGTATTAATATCGATAAATACTGTTCGCCGGTTGCCAAATTGACGCCGATGCTTGAGCAGACAGTTGCCGCAACAAGACGACCTTTTGAACGGATGCCTTTCATGACGCCTTCCAATAGTGCTGAAATCAATCCGATTTTCTCCATCAATCCGCCTAGTGCAAAAGCAATCATAATAAGAGAGACTGAGCCCATCATGGATTGCAGTCCGCCTCTGTTGATAATTTTAGCGGCTGCCTCATTGTCAGTGTCAAAACTCGTGCCATTTTGCAGAGCTGTCATAAACGCCTGCAGGCTGCTGTCGGGTACAAATATAGCAGTCAAAATTCCCGAGGAAATAATTCCGGCAGCCAGAACGGGAATGACTGATACTCGTTTAATTGCCAGCAAAACGACTAAGAGCGGGGAAAGAAGGGCCCACGGTGTCACGTTTGCGGCATCTTTGATTGCGGTTATGACTTGTTGAATATCATCGGTTGAAGCAGCGTCCACTGACACTGATGAACCGAGAAAATAAAACAGAACGACAGTGATGAGCAAAGCTGGAATGGTTGTGCCTGTCATATGGCGAATGTGTTCGAAGATCGGTATTTCACCTATTCCGGCGGCAAAGTTGGTTGTGTCCGACAGCGGCGACATTTTATCACCAAAACAAGCGCCGCATATGACTGCGCCTGCCGTCCATTCAAGCGGGACGCCTGCCGCGCTCGCCACGCCAATCAGTGCTACTCCGATTGTGCTTACAGTTGTCAGGCTTGAGCCAACAAGTGTGCTGATGATCATGCATGAAAACAAAGCGGTCAGCAGAAGGTGGCTTGGTTCAATAAAGGATAGGGCATACACCGTCACAGACGGTATTGCGCCGCTGTACATCCATGCGCCGATTAAGATGCCGATCAGCGCCAGAACGATAATCGGCTGTACGCCGTTTTTGATCCCGTCAACAATCCCTTTTTCAATACTCTTCCAGGAAAATCCCAACCATAATCCGGCTGCTGAAAGCGTGACAACACATAAAAACAGCGGAATATGCGGTTCCACGTGAAGAAAAAATAAGCAAGAAATAATAATGCATAACATAAATATAAATAAACCGACGGCTAACGGAAACGTCAGCTTTTTTTGAGAATCCAAAATAACACCCCATAATTATCTTTAATGCTTTTGCGCTTTTGGGCACGAAAGCATTATAACAGAAAAAAACGAAAATCTATGTTTTTTCACAATTATGAATATAAAAGAAGTGAGCACAGGGCGTGCTCACTTTACAATCAGGACGGGTATATCCGATTTCGCTGAAAGCTTTTCACTTACACTTCCGAATATTAATTTTTTCAACCTGTTTTGGTCTCTGCTTCCGGTTACGATCATATCGGCAGAAATGCGGTTCGCATGCTCGATAATTGATTCAGCCGGATCGCCTTCTAATATATCAATATCTCCATCTGCCTGCTGTTCATTCAGCATCATTCTGGCTTCGGCGACGACTTCTTCCGTACGGTCTTCATAGATGATTGGTTCAGGTGAAGCAACATCTGATATCAGCGGATCGGGAACACCTGTCATGCCTCCGCTGATATAGCTTGCTTCAGCTGCGGGTCTGGGCGGGTCGATGACGGTCTGATTGTCTTTCATATCATGTGAATGGGCGACGGTAATAGCGGCATTTACGGTTTTAGCAAGATCAATGGCTGTCTGAAGCGCTTTCTTACTATTTTCACTTCCGTCAAACGCAACGATGATACGGTCAGCATGGAACATCCTTCTCACCCTTTCAAAGCGTCTTACAACACTACTACCCGAATTTGAGCACAATTAACCCTTTCCTATTCAAGTAATGATTGACAAAAAAAGGTTTTGTTTATATGATGATAAAAAGATGAAATCAGAATGGAAGGAGGGTTTGCTATGCCAAGGAATTTGCATGTTTATCAAACAGTTTCATATTGGCGCGGCAAACCCTTTGTTCTGTTTTCGTGAACGGTTTTTTAGGCCTGGCCGCGCGCTGAAAAGCGCTGTGCATAACATATCGGTTAAAAAAGGCATGGAGCTGACGCTTCATGCCTTTTTTATATACAAAATCTAAGGAAAGACAGGTGTATGGGATGTGAAGACAAATACAGAGGCGAGGGCTGTTCATGCCAAATTGGATGAAAAAAGCTGCAAGGAAAAAATAGAAGGCGGCTGATGAGGAGATGGGGATAGATGTTTTCAGTATTAAAAAAGCTTGGCTGGTTTTTTAAGGCGTACTGGCTGCGCTATACGATTGCGATTGTCCTTTTATTAGCAGTCAATGTCATTGAAATGTTTCCGCCTAAGCTCTTGGGGAACGCCATAGATGATATGAAATCGGGGGCGTTTACTCCGGAAGGGCTGCTGTTTTATATCGGTATCTTTTTTGTACTGACAGCAGTCGTGTATATGATGTCTTATTTTTGGATGCACCAGCTGTTTGGCGGTGCAAATCTGATGGGGAAAATTCTTCGTACGAAGCTGATGGGGCATCTGCTGACGATGTCGCCGCCGTTTTATGAAAAAAACCGGACAGGCGATTTAATGGCACGGGGGACGAATGATCTTCAGGCCGTCAGTTTAACGACAGGGTTTGGCATCTTGACGTTAGTCGATTCTACGATGTTTATGATGACGATCTTTTTGACGATGGGGTTTTTGATCAGCTGGAAGCTGACCTTTGCCGCGATTATCCCGCTTCCAGTCATGGCGATTGCAATCAGCCTATATGGAAGTAAAATTCATGAGCGGTTTACGGAGGCCCAAAATGCGTTCGGGGCGCTGAATGACAGGGTGCTGGAATCTGTTTCCGGCGTGCGGGTGATTCGTGCGTATGTACAGGAAACAAACGATGTTCGCCGGTTTAATGAAATGACCGCTGATGTTTATCAGAAAAATATGAAAGTGGCTTTTATTGATTCACTGTTCGAGCCGACGGTGAAGCTGCTTGTCGGCGCAAGCTATCTGATTGGGCTCGGCTACGGAGCGTTTCTTGTGTTCCGGAACGAACTGACGCTTGGAGAGCTTGTGTCCTTTAATGTTTATCTCGGTATGATGATTTGGCCGATGTTTGCAATTGGTGAACTCATTAACGTGATGCAGCGCGGCAATGCGTCATTAGACCGGGTAAATGAAACCCTTTCTTCTCAACCGGACGTGACAGATCCAAAACGGCCCGTTGATCTTAAAGAGCCTGGAGATATCGTTTTCAGCAATGTCAGCTTTACATATCCAAGCTCAACAAGCTGCAATATTCAGGATGTTTCATTTGCGGTGCGAAAAGGGCAGACGGTCGGAATTGCCGGTAAAACCGGGAGCGGAAAAACGACAATTATTAAGCAGCTTTTGCGCCAGTACCCTCTAGGTGAAGGGAGCATTACATTTTCAGGCGTGCCGATTCAGCAGATCCCTCTTGACCGGGTCCGCGGGTGGATCGGGTATGTGCCACAGGATCATTTGCTGTTTTCGCGGACTGTAAAAGAAAATATTTTATACGGAAAACAGGATGCGAGTGATGAAGAGGTTCAGCAAGCCATTGCTGAAGCATACTTTGAAAAAGATTTACACATGCTTCCAGCAGGTCTAGAGACAATGGTCGGCGAAAAAGGCGTGGCACTGTCAGGCGGACAGAAACAAAGAATTTCGATTGCAAGAGCACTTATGGCGAATCCAGAGATCTTGATTCTGGATGATTCGCTTTCCGCTGTAGATGCCAAAACAGAGGCTGCGATTATCAGGAACATCAGAGAAAACCGCAAAGGAAAAACGACATTTATTTTGACGCACCGATTATCTGCTGTAGAGCACGCTGACCTGATCCTTGTGATGGACGGCGGCGTCATTGCAGAGAGGGGCACGCATCAAGAATTGCTGGCCAATAATGGGTGGTACCGGGAACAATATGAAAGACAGCAGCTGTTCACTGCGGAAGAAGGGGAGGCAGGGGCATGAAAATAGGAAAAACGTTATGGAGATACGCACTCCTTTATCGAAAATTGCTAATCACGGCCGTCCTATTGCTAGCTGTCGCCGTCGGTGCAGAACTGACCGGGCCCTTTATCGGCAAGAAAATGATAGACGACCATATCCTCGGCATTGAGAAAACATGGTATGAAGCTGCGGAAAAAGATAAAAATGCCGTTCAGTTTCACGGCGTCTCATATGTCAGAGAGGACCGAATGCAGGAACCTGTTTCAAAAGCAAAAGAAGCACATATTTATCAAGTGGGAATGGCGTTTTATTTTGTTGATCAGGCTGTCAGCTTCGATGGAAATAGAACGGTTTCTGACGGGAAGCTGACGATCTCAAATGGAGACGTGAGCCGAACATATACTGCCGAAAAGCTGACTAAGCAGGAACTTTTCAGGTTCTATCAGCCGGAAATAAAGGGAATGGTGTTTCTGATCTGCCTGTATGGAGGCTTGCTGGTGTTTTCGGTATTTTTTCAATACGGACAGAATTATCTACTGCAGATGAGCGCCAATCGGATTATTCAAAAGATGAGGCAGGACGTGTTTTCGCACATACAGAAAATGCCAATTCGATATTTTGACAACCTTCCGGCCGGAAAAGTCGTTGCGCGGATTACCAATGATACGGAGGCTATCAGGGATTTATATGTCACCGTGCTTTCTACATTTGTGACAAGCGGAATCTATATGTTCGGGATATTCACGGCTTTGTTTCTGCTTGATGTGAAGCTTGCGTTTGTATGTCTGGCAATTGTGCCGATGATCTGGCTGTGGTCGGTCATTTACCGAAGATACGCCTCATATTACAATCAAAAAATCCGCTCGATCAACAGTGACATTAACGCAAAAATGAATGAATCCATCCAAGGCATGACCATTATTCAGGCTTTCCGCCATCAAAAGGAAACGATGAGAGAATTTGAGGAATTAAATGAATCACATTTTTATTTCCAAAACAGAATGCTGAATTTAAACTCCTTAATGTCCCATAATCTGGTCAATGTCATCCGCAATCTTGCGTTTGTCTGTCTAATTTGGCATTTTGGCAGTGCGAGCCTGAATGCGGCTGGGATTGTTTCTGTCGGAGTGCTGTACGCGTTTGTCGATTATTTGAACCGGCTGTTTCAGCCGATCACTGGCATCGTCAATCAGTTTTCAAAGCTGGAGCTTGCTAGGGTCTCCGCCGGGCGTGTTTTTGAACTGTTTGAAGAAAAGAATACGGAAGAAGCAGGTCAACCGGCGAAGGAGCGTGCGCTGGGACGGGTTGAGTTTCGTGATGTGTCATTTGCCTATCAAGATGGTGAAGAGGTATTAAAACATATTTCCTTTACCGCGCAAAAAGGCGAAACCGTAGCGCTCGTCGGTCATACCGGATCAGGAAAAAGCTCGATTTTAAATCTTCTGTTTCGTTTTTATGATGCGCAAAAAGGTGATGTTCTAATTGATGGAAAAAGCATTTACAACATGTCAAGACAGGAACTCAGATCTCATATGGGCATTGTGCTTCAGGATCCGTACTTATTTTCGGGCACAATCGGATCTAACGTAAGTCTGGATGACGAAAGAAAGACTGAAGAAGAAATGAAAAAAGCACTGCGGCAAGTTGGTGCCGAGCCGCTTCTAAAAAAGCTTCCAAAGGGCATGAATGAACCCGTGATTGAGAAAGGCAGCACGCTATCCTCTGGCGAGCGGCAGTTAATTTCCTTCGCAAGAGCTTTGGCGTTTGATCCCGCAATTTTGATTTTAGATGAAGCAACGGCGCACATTGATACAGAGACAGAGGCCGTAATCCAGAAGGCGCTTGATGTCGTCAAACAAGGACGCACTACCTTCGTCATCGCTCACCGGCTTTCAACAATCAGAAATGCAGATCAGATTTTGGTTCTTGATAAAGGAGAAATCGTTGAGAGAGGGAACCACGAGGAATTGATGGCATTAGAAGGCCAATATTATCAAATGTATAAACTGCAAAAGGGACAGAAACATTCCATTGCATAACGCTAAAAACCCAAAACAATCGTGTTTTGGGTTTTTGATTATGTAGTTAATAAGCCAGCCCGACTCGGAATCCGACATACTCTCCTGTAACGAGCTCACGGTATAGAAAGTCAGCAGTATCGCCGACTGAAATGCTTGTGCCGCCCTCAGGCAAAACGTTACGCTCCGTACGATAAATGCCGGTTGCTGTTCCGTCCGGGAGGTAAGTGGGGCAGATGATTGTCCAGTCTAATGATGATTCTTTAAGCATTTCGTATACTTTTGCATGCTCCTTGGCTGCGCGGGTCTGCTTTCGTTTCGATTCATTTGTTTCAAACCGGAATTTTCCCGGCTCATATCGGGAATCAAGAATGCCTGCGGTGCCGATCGAAATAATCCGTTTGATATGCTGTTCCTGCATCGTGGAGAGAATGTGTGCCATAGCAGTTGACAAGGTATCATCACCATCTGTGCCTAGACAGCTGATCACAATTTCGGCATTCTCCAATATTTTTTTCACATCTTCTAAGCGGCGGGCATTCCCCATGACGATTCGATCTTTTGGAAGGGGAAGATCAGCATGTTGAGATCTGATCAGAGCGTGAATGGCAAACCGTTCATCTGCTGCAGCCTGAGTTAAAAAGGCTTGTCCGACGCGGCCGCTGGCTCCTAATAAAGCGATTTTCATCAAAAAACCTCCTCGCCTTTCATTATAAAAGGATGTTCTCAGTTTGAACAGCGCGGGAAAGAATACCTGTACCAATAGACAGAACGATGGGAAACATATTCATGAATCATGGATACACTTACGAACTGAACCAGCTCCCAATTCACAATGGTGATAAATGACACCCTGATTCCCTCCCTTTCTTTCTAGGATATGTGGAGTGGGAAAAATGGGTGACAAAATAAAGAGAGCGCGGAAACCGCGCCCTCTATAGCCATATATTGAGTTGTTATTGAACTCTGCCGCCCATTTGCTGCTGAGCGAAAGATACTAAACGTTTTGTGATTTCTCCTCCGACAGAACCGTTAGCGCGGGAAGTTGTGTCCGCTCCAAGGTGAACGCCGAATTCAGAAGCGATTTCAAGTTTCATTTGGTCGATAGCCTGAGCTGCGCCAGGTACTAGTAATTCATTTGAAGAGTTTTGGTTAGCCATGTGTAAAATCTCCTTTTTTGTTTAGTATGGTTGGGTTAACTGGAGTTGCACCAATCTGTGAACCCTTCTCGGGTGTCACTGCCGCCTCGGCGTAACCCAATGCTTTGCCGGCTTGTTACTACGTATTATGTTAAAATGGCCGGAAACTCATGCGGAGAATTGTATGGTAAATGTTGAGAAAGCACAAAAAAAGCCTAGCCATTTGGCTAAGCTAGTCATAAATATGATAAAGCATCAGTTCATGTATCTCGTTTGTAAGAGCAGGCTCGTCAGCGCGGGCGGGAAACAAATCTCCCCATTCAATCTCACCGCTCTTATGATAGATACCTTCATAATGAGTACCTTTAAAATAAAATGAAATTTTCCATCCGGGCAGCTTTTCTTTTGGGAACAAAGGTTTCCAGCTGAAATGAGAAATCATAACGGCCACGCTCCTTACATTTAGTATCAATTGACCTGAATCTAAACGGCTTATGTTCATTGTATCATTGTTTGAGAACATCATTGAAGGGTCTTACTGATGCAGTTTGTCCCAGCTTTGGATAAAGATAAGCCCGCTTTATTAAAAAAGCGGACAGGTTACGAAGGCCACAGCGCTTCAGGGGATGTGATTGCCTTCTCAGATAAATAAGACGCGTATTCAAAGCTTCTTCGTTTTGTCAGAGAATCAACATGATGCAAGTTTGGATGAGAAAAAATGCTCCGGCCCGGGCGCGAATTTGCTTCAAACATCCATACTTTACCGTTCTGATCAATGCCAAAATCGAAACCGATCTCGCCGATAAACCCCTCGATATGATCATGAAGCACATGGCTTGCAGTCAGCGCCGCTGCAGAAAGCTTTTTAATGACCTCAACTCTTTCAGCGGGATCATCGTAAACTTCCGCAAGTGTCTTTACAGTGCCGCCGTTAGAAAGATGTGTTGTTATGCTGTTTTCTCCGGAAATTTTTACGGCTATTGCTGTTACTGTCCATTTCCCTTTTCTGTTTTTATTGGTATGGACACGGAAATCCGCTGGTTTGCCTTGAAATTCGATGAGATCAACACCTTGCTGAATGAGAAAGTCAGATGGGCTGTGCTGTTTTTGAAATTCTGCAAGAAAAGCGGCGGCATCAGGATAATCAATGGAAGTAAATGTTTTGGCGTCATTCGTGTGCTTCACCGTCAGACTCTCATCTGTCCTTGTCAGCTGATAAATGCCGGTGCCGAGTGCTCCGTTTGCCGGTTTGATATAGACTTTTTTGTATGCATCACAGAGCTCATCGATCAGCTCTACAGACGGTGTCAGCTCGGATCGAGGCAAAAAAGGAGCTGTTCTCGGGTCTTTTTCGAGCAATTGATGAACGCTCCATTTATTGAAAAACGTTTTATTAAACCATGGGATTTGATATTCATCGATCAGTCTCTTTTTTGTATGTTGCAAGAGAAGAGAATCTTCAATTTTTCGGTTAGGCAAACGGTCATAAACGACGTTCGGCAATGGAACGATTTTTTTCACCCAGCCGTTTTCCCTGTAAAGGAGGCCTTCAATCGTGCCTTCCTCCCAATTGATTTGATGTGCGCCAAAAACGAAACAGTAGCCTCCGGCTTGCTCATGTAATGTGACAAGCTTAGAAAAAAAGAGGGAACGATCCTTAAAAGGACGCTCAAGAGATACCGTAAACCCAGCCGTAAAGATGCCGACTAACGGCCCGATATGCACTGTATGATCATGAATCAGTATATCAGCCCGGCTTCGGTGGGGGAGCAAAAGCTCATGAAACAGATTTTCAGAGAGAAGCACGGTTTGTTCCAGATGCCGTCTGTAAGCAACATGGCATCTGACAACCTTCGTTCCGAACGCGGCATGCAAAAGTCCGTCTTGCTTCAGCGAAGAGGGCAGAAACAGGGTATTTTCACTGGTTTTGTCTATGCCGATCAAAAACCGTTTACGATTCACGCGGAAGAACTCCTTTCTGGCTTTGCTCAGAAAACAGGTACTGGCAGCGCTTTAGAGGACAAGTGTACAGCTGTTCTTTTTGCTCGGGAGAGACACGCAGGATTGACTTCCTGCCCGGTTTGGAATTGATATCTAAAATCCAAATTCTCCCGTCCTTCGCAAGACATATATCAAGTCCGAGTTCAAACAGCGGCCCGTAGCGCTCGTCAAGATAATACGGAACCGATTGGGTAATCGAAAACACATCATCCAGTAAGACCACTTGCTGTTTTTTCGGTATATCCTCAAACCATGAGTCAAATGTCAGCGCATCAGATCCGCCTGACAAATTGGCCAGCAGCCCGTGTTTATAGCCGCGTCTCACTGCCTTTCCGACTGTATTCCATTCACCTGCTTCGTTTTTTTCCATAAACAGGCGAATATCACAAGGGTATTGTTCCTTATCTTGAATGTTTAAGTAAGGCTGAAGCAAATATTGATGCTGAAGCACTTTTTTGCACCATGTTTTAAAAGAAGTTTGGTTGGAAAACGTTTTTGTCTGCTTATCCTTTCCGATGTGATAAGTAGCGGTGATGTTTTTCTTGCCCAGCTTCAAAAGAATCACGCCTCTGCCTCCTGCGCCGAATGCCGGTTTAAGGATACAGGCTTTTTCTTTGGATAAAAAGGAATGAATTTGTTCATAGCGGCTCACCTTCATTGTTTCCGGAATATAGGGGTTGATTACAGAATTCTGCTGCAAATCGTGAAGGACGGTCCATTTATCGGGAAGCCCCCGCCCGATAAATTCCGTTTTCGGATATTTTTTAAGCCACTCAACGATCGGTTTTGCTTTTTGGGAATGTGAATCCTTGCCGTAAAAACAGCGATCATAAATATAATCTGGAATCGCCATTTCAGTTTCGTTCCAAGTGCTGCTGGCGGAATGATAGACCGATGCTTTGACACGCAAGGTGTCAGGTAAAATATCAAATGGTGTAAACCGAACGAAACGTATGCCAAATTCGGGTGCTCTTTTGGCCAGTTCTGCGGAATAATCCGCTTCATGCTGGCGGGATAAGGACATAAAACCGAGTGTTATCATGATGAGACTCCCCCTTTTATTCAAAAGCTGCCGGCGGGTGTCAGCAGCTTTACGGTAAAAACATTCAGGACGAACGCAGCTGACAGTATTCTACTTTACAGATTACGATTCTTTACCTTGCCCTATTCCAAAAGAACAAGCTGATTTTCTGAGAACAGGAATTTGTCTCCTTGTTTGCTAAGTGATTGCATGAGCCTCTATAATACGTATAGGTACATGATCTATATGAAAAAAGCTGAAGCACAGATGGAGGAAGATGAATAGGAATGGGTATTGCAGGAACCTTTATTTTTATGATCGTGATCGGTGCTGCCATTGGAGCGGTGACCAATCATTTAGCAATTCAAATGCTGTTTAGGCCGTATAAAGCGTACTATTTGTTTGGGAAACGAGTTCCTTTTACGCCCGGGCTGATCCCGAGACGGCGGGATGAGCTTGCAAAACAAATGGGACTGGTGGTGGTCAATCATCTCTTAACCCCTGAGGGCATTAAAAAGCGGCTCGTCTCTGAGGCCGCTAAAACGAAGGCTCTTCAAGTGGGGGAACAGCTGATTCAAAAGCTGTCACTTTCTGAGGTGACAGTCAAAGAGGCGCTTGAAAAAGCCGGGGTGAAGCGTCCTGATGAAGCGGCAGATGCATGGATTAGCAGTTGGACGGATGATAAGCTGCATGAGCTTTTCCGCCGATACGGGAATCAATCGTTAAAAGAGCTGGTGCCTTTAGAGGCGCAGGAAAAGCTTGAAGAAAAGATTCCGATGATTTCAGAATATATATTGTCACGGAGTGTCCGTTATTTTGAAAGTGATGAAGGGAAAATGCGTCTCGGCAATATGATTGATGACTTTTTAAAAGAGCGCGGCATGCTTGGGAGCATGGTGCAAATGTTTCTCGGCAATTCAAGCTTGGCGGATCGCGTGCTGCCGGAACTGCTAAAATTTTTGCGGAATGAGGAAACAAATAAATTGCTTTCTGATCTCTTAAAAAACGAATGGGGCAAGCTGAGGGAGTATACGTTTAATGAAGCAGACGAAAAATGGAATGCAAGGGCGCTTATTTTCAGTTTGAAACGAAGCGTGCTGCAAGCATTTTCGACTGCTCCTTTCTTCGACAATACGATTGGGACGCTTACCGTTCGTTATGAACCTGAGCTGACCCAGCACATGCTGCCGGCACTGTTAGACAAATTGCTTGAAGGGGTTTCGGCCAACCTTGAAAGTGTCTTTAAACGGTTGCGTCTTGAGGAAATCGTCAAGGAGCAGGTGGATCAGTTCCCGGTGGAGCGTCTTGAAGAAATGGTGCTGTCCATTTCAAAAAAAGAATTTAAAATGATTACCTATTTGGGAGGCCTTCTTGGCGGAATGATAGGCGCGGTTCAAGCACTGTTTGTCATCCTATTTTAAGAAGAAATGGTCTTTGATTAATGAAAGGAGCTCCATAGTCTGTTATAGTGGAGTGGTATGTCAAACGGCAATGATGAAAGGAGCTATTTACAATGGCTGTTAATTTTTATGATGTAGCGTATGATCTGGAAAATGCATTACGCGGGAGCGAAGAGTTTACCCGTTTAAAAAACCTTTACGACGAAGTGAACGCAGATGAATCAGCGAAGCGCATGTTTGAAAACTTCCGTGATGTGCAGCTTAGACTCCAGCAAAAACAAATGGCAGGGGAAGAAATTACACAAGAAGAAGTGACACAGGCTCAAAAAACAGTTGCGCTTGTACAGCAGCACGAAAAAATTTCTCAGCTGATGGAAGCGGAGCAGCGCATGAGCATGCTGATCGGTGAATTGAACAAAATCATTATGAAGCCTTTAGAAGAGCTTTACGGCAGTGTTGAAGGCTAATCAGTAAATCCCTTCTTGGAAAAGAAGGGATTTTTTATTCATCAGACAACTTGGAAATCCAATGAATCTTTTACCTCTCCATTGATAATCAATGATAATGTATGAATTCCTTTGTAATGCTTTCTGGTAGTCAAATCCTTGAAGGATTGGATTCTTGTGTATGACTTCGTTTCGTTTTTTCTTATATTTGTTTCTGTTATGTTAAATACTTTCTGATGACGCTGGCCTCTTGCTTTTACAAAATCAATTGCGTACTCAATTCTTACTTTTTGATCCCTGTCTGAATGAATATAGAAAGAAAATTCAAGGCTTTCGCCAATAGCTATCCGACTGGGCCGGCATGTTAAATCATGTAGATGTATCGAATCAGCATTTCCATAACCAAAAAGCGCTAAGGCCTGTTTATCACCCTTTTTTAATAAGGTCCGATAGGCGTGTTTGATAATCCAATCTGTATGGGGATGTGTTCCATACCATTGATCCGCGACTTTTTCCAGCAAATGAGGATGCGTTTTTGATATATCATTTAGATTGTTGGCCACGCTTTTTCTTACATATAAGGACTCGTCCTGCATCAGCTTCTCAAGTATCGGCAATACGGGCGTAGGGTCCGATTTCAAAGCCGGTATCGATTTTCCCCATGGCAGGCGGGGCCTGCTTCCTTCGCTCGCAAGTCTTCTCACGTGTTCATTTTCATGCTCAGACCATGTACGCAATTGTGCAATCATTTTTTCTTGGTCTAACAGCAAAAAAGGCCTTACAGCGAATTCTGAGGTCGAATATTGTGTAAAGTATTCCAATGCCTTTATTGATTCTTCCCAATGCGCCAACCCGTACTGCTCCACATAATCAGGGAATAAAATTCCGCTGAGTCCTTTAAAATGAGGAGCTGTCTCCCGTAAAATGGCCAGAGCTTCAACGTATTGTTTTGGCAAAGTTTCGTATAAGGAAACTGTAATACGGCGCATCCGCTCTTTTAAAGTGAGTTCAGGCCAGATTTCGAGCTGCAACGTATCCTTGAATTGGTCTTTGTTAAAGTCAGGATAGGATGACCTTACATGATGGATCAAACGAGTTAACAGTTCTTCATTAAATATTTCTTTTAAATCAGCCATATCAACACCGCTCTTTCGTTTAGTATTTATATTGTATGGGAATGTATGTTCTAAATCAAATGGTGAATCCCAATAATTAACAACGAGTCCTACCAGGGATATACAAAAGCTGATTACTTTTTTTAGTTAAAAAAACCCTTGTCATCGGTAAGGAAAACTGAGATAATAGCATTGAAAGCGCCTACACTTACCTATTTCAAATGGATACGGTCGCATATCATGCCGTTATATTGAGGGGATAAGCAACAGAGAGTAAGTGTTCGGAGCGCATCATTGGTCAAACAAGGGGTTCCTGATACATGATTTTTCGTAAATCGAAATAACGATATTAGGGAGAATGGCTGCTTCGATCGTATCCTATCAACAAGCCATACATAAAGTCTGCTGAGCCAGGCTTTTTTTGCTTTAAGAAAAGGTTGTTCTAAACACAGAGACAGGGTCATATCCTATACACAAGTACAGTCATCAAGGAGGGGGACATCTCTGTGTCAAAACAATTGCTTGCCTTAAATATAGATGGAGCGCTGCTTCGGTCGAACGGGAAGATTCATCAGGCAACGAAAGACGCCATTGAATATGTAAAGAAAAAAGGGATTTACGTCACACTCGTGACCAACCGCCACTTTCGTTCAGCACAGAAAATAGCGAAATCGCTAAAGCTTGATGCCAAGCTGATCACCCATAGCGGGGCATATATCGCTGAGAAAATAGACGCCCCGTATTTTGAAAAAAGAATTTCTGATGATCATACCTTTAACATTGTTCAAGTATTGGAGAGCTACCAATGCAATATTCGGCTTCTTCACGAAAAGTATTCCATCGGAAACAAGAAGAAGGTCAATTCGAATTTATTGGGGAAAGCACTCATTCATCCGTCTGACCCGATCTTTTATCCAGTCCAGTTCGTGGAATCATTAAGCGATCTCCTCATGGATGAGCCAGTGAGTGCACCTGTCATCGAGGTGTACACGGAGCACGATATTCAGCATGACATTACAGAAACGATTACAAAAGCTTTCCCTGCGGTTGATGTGATTCGCGTGAACGATGAGAAGCTGAATATCGTTCCGAAAGGCGTCTCGAAGGAAGCGGGTCTGGCCCTCGTCGCTTCAGAACTGGGCCTGAATATGGAGGATGTCGTGGCCATTGGGCATCAGTATGACGATCTGCCGATGATCGAACTTGCCGGTCTTGGGGTAGCGATGGGGAATGCCGTGCCGGAACTGAAGAGAAAGGCAGACTGGGTCACAAGGTCCAATGACGAGCAAGGTGTCGCTTACATGATGAAGGAATATTTCCGAATGCAGCAGCGAAAAGGGTTTCTTGATAAGTTCCACATGAAACGTGTGTAAAAAAGCCGCTCGCGCCCTAATAGGTGCGGCGGCTTTTTTGCCGGATTGATTTTAGCGGTTTATTTCTGTACACTAAAGAAAGTTTTGAATCTGATAAATTAGGTGATGAAGTTGCAAATAAAAATAGAAGGCATACATGATGACCGCCTGCATCGGCCTCTGCAAAATATTGCAAATTTGTTTTATGAAGAGTGCGAGCTTGTGTATGGCGGAGACGAGCCCGCAGATGTTGTCATTTCTTTAGCGTTCTCACAAACGAATGAGCATGTGACGGTTTCGGGAGAAGTAAAGGGAACGGGCATAAAGGAGCAGCATACAAAATCCTTTTCTCCCGGCTTGAATGAAAAAGAAGCTTTTAAGCAAGTGAAAAACACAATGTCTTATGTGTATCTCAATCTTCTTCAGGCGCACACGGGCATCACGCAGAAGTGGGGAATCCTCACAGGAATCCGGCCCACAAAGCTGCTTCATAAAAAGCTGCAAAGCGGAATGCCTAAGGAGCAAGCGCATGCTGAATTGAAAAAAGACTATTTAATTCACGATGAAAAAATCAAGCTCATGCAGGAAATTGTTGACCGTCAGCTGGCGGCAGTTCCGGATTTGTACCGAGTAAAGGATGAAGTCAGCATTTATATCGGCATTCCGTTTTGCCCGACAAAATGCGCGTATTGCACATTCCCTGCGTACGCCATTCAAGGACAGGCGGGCAGAGTCGGCTCATTCTTATGGGGGCTGCATTACGAAATGCAGAAAATCGGTGAATGGCTGAAGGAGCATGATGTTAAGGTGACAACCATTTACTTTGGCGGCGGAACGCCGACAAGCATTACAGCGGAAGAAATGGATCTGCTGTATGAAGAAATGGTCCGCTCCTTCCCGGATGTGAAAAACATTCGCGAGATTACGGTGGAGGCCGGCCGCCCTGACACGATCACAGAAGAAAAACTTGCCGTTTTAAACAAATATGACATTGACCGGATCAGCATCAATCCGCAATCCTATGAAAACGAAACGCTAAAGGCGATCGGGAGGCACCATACGGTTGAAGAGACCATTGAGAAATATCATCTGTCACGCCAGCACGGCATGAATAATATCAACATGGACTTGATTATCGGTTTGCCTGGGGAAGGCGTGAAGGAGTTTAGGCACAGTCTTTCCGAAACGGAAAAGCTGATGCCGGAATCCCTGACCGTTCATACCCTTTCTTTTAAACGGGCGTCAGAAATGACGAGAAACAAGCATAAGTACAAAGTCGCCGGCAGGGAAGAGGTTTCTCAAATGATGGAAGACGCGGTAGCTTGGACGAAAGAGCATGGGTACGTGCCCTATTATTTATACCGCCAGAAAAACATTCTTGGAAACCTTGAAAACGTCGGATACTCTTTGCCTGGGCAAGAAAGCATCTACAACATTATGATTATGGAAGAGGTGCAGACGATTATCGGCATCGGCTGCGGAGCTGCCAGTAAATTTATTGATCGGGATACAGGGAAAATCACACATTTTGCGAATCCGAAAGATCCGAAATCGTATAATGAGCGCTTCGAACACTACACGGACGAAAAAATCAAATATTTAGAGCAGATGTTTGAGAAAACGACAAAGCAGCACTGATCACAGTGCTGCTTTTTTTATCCCTATTTTTTTGCGGGCTGAACATCAGGCTTCCATTTAAATACCTTGTTCAGTAAGCGGTAAATCCGTTTAGATTCCTTTGTTACGAGCGGTCCCAAAATGGCCAGAATGAGGACATATAATGCGGCAAACGGCTTTAATGTGGCTGACAGTCCACCGGCTATCCCAAGATTGGCAACGATAATCGAAAATTCTCCCCGTGATACGATCGTAAGCCCGATATTGGATGAAGCCTTATGAGAAAGCCCTGCGCGTCGTCCTGCGACCATTCCGGCGACAAAGTTTCCCACAATGGTCAAAATCACTGCACCAAACGCAAGCCAAACCGCTTCACCGAGCGAAAACGGATCAATGCTGAGGCCGAAGCTGAAAAAGAACATCGCACCGAAGAAGTCGCGGAACGGAATGACAAGGTGCTCAATCCTATCGGAATGCTCTGTTTCTGAAAAGACCAAACCGAGCAGCAGCGCGCCGATGGCTTCCGCTACATGGATCGTCTCTGAAAACCCGGCGATAAAAAAGAGCGCTGCGAAAATGACAATAATAAACACTTCATTTGAGCGAATGTCCAACAGTTTATTCAACAGCGGCGGGAGTTTTCTGGCTGCGATAAAAAACAGCAGCATATAACCGAAGGCGATCAAAATGGACAAGAGCGCACTCCCTACGGATGTCGCATCACCTAGCACAAGGCCGGAAACAACCGACAGATATACGGCAAGGAAAATATCTTCAAACATAATGATGCCGAGAATCAGTTCGGTCTCGGGATTGGCGGTTCTTTTTAAATCAACGAGCACTTTTGCGACAATCGCACTTGACGAGATTGTGATGACGCCTGCGAGGACGAGGACTTCCAGAAAGGAAAACCCGGTGATAAACCCGTAAAGCAGCCCGAGGGTGAAGTTAATCAAGATATAAATCGTTCCGCCGACCGCGATTGATTTTCCTGATTTGATTAATTTCCCGACGGAGAATTCGATCCCGAGATAGAAGAGGAGGAACAGTACGCCCATTCGCCCGAAAAACTCAATGATTTCACTGCTTTCAATAAATGTAAGATCAATAATTCCCATTTTCGGCGCGTGCGGCCCAACCAGCATGCCCAGCACAATCAGAAATGGAATAATTGAAAATTTAATTTTGTTGGCGATCACACTGGCGATTGCCACAAGCACAAGTGCAGTTCCGACTTCAAATACAAGATGGTCCATAGGCGCTCACACGCCCTCTCCAGAAAGAAAATCGTGAATCAGTTTCTTCAGATGCTTTCTCTCACCTGAGAGGACAAGGGTGTCATTTTCTTCAATAATCGAATCGGCTCCGGGATTTAGGAGCTTTTCCTGATTGTGTTTGATGATGGCAATCACAGTGACATCGTAGTTCTGGCGGACATCAAGCTCTCCGAGTGTGCGCCCGATCGATTTGGCGCCTTTTTCGACCTTAAACCATTCAATAATAAGATCGCTGAAGGCCATTTCGATGGACTCCAGAGCTTGCGGTTTATAGACCATGCCTCCGAGAATAGCTGCAATTTGCCTTGCCTCAGAATCATCCAATGAAATATTTGAAAGGAGCTCATCCGGGTCTCGGTCATTAAACCGGTAAATTTCCCTTCTTCCGTCATCATGAATGATTATCGTCATTTTTTCGCGGTTTCTCGTTTCGATTTCAAACTTTTTGCCGATGCCCGGCAGATCGTTTTCTTTAATATTCAATGAAAATCCCTCCGAATGTCGTGTTGGCAAGATGGGATGAGTTACAAATAAAACTTGAGCAAATTATATTCGGAGGTAATTAGACTGGTATTTGACAGGGGCGGCAAAAGCTTTTTCCAGCCTGTTTATCAGCGGTTCGTCAAGGGGCTTGACAGAGAGCTGCCTGATAGAGTGCGACAGCGGGCTGTACGCGTTGATCAGCTCAGCAGGGTGCACGCTGCCCGGCGACGGTGTTTTTGCCGATTGTGTTTCCTGCGGATATGAAGACATAGGCACATAGCTGTCAGAGCTTGCTTCAAGCTGGGAAGGCAGAACCACGTCCGAAGGGGGAAAGTACACCATAAATAAACTTAACAGAAAACTGATCAGCAATTTATCCATGTTTCTTTCCTCCTTTCCCATCAAGATATCCCTTCTTTTTCACTATATAAAACTTTATGTGTTCATTCAAACAATATGCATTTTTCAGTATCTATTGACCTTGAAAAATATGAAGGTTTATTTGGGGATGACGGGGAATGTATAGGAGAAAGAAAAAAGAAAGCGTATACATGGAGGTGCTTCATATGGAGTTTATTCAATATGAATGTGATGGGGCTGTTGCGGAGATTATCCTGAATCGCCCTGATGCCCATCACGCCCTGAATGAACAGATGCTGGCTGAATTGAAGGAGGCAGTCGAAATGGTGGCTGCAAGCGAGGCGCTCATTGTTCTCCTGAGAGGAAGCGGGAAAGGCTTTTCCGCCGGCGGTGATATCAGGATGATGACGTCAGAGCATGAACCTGATCAATTTAAACGACTGATGGATACGATTGAGGCTGTCACCCTGAAGTTATACCAGATGAAGAAAGTGACAATTGCAGCCATTCACGGTGCTGCTGCGGGGCTGGGCCTGAGCTTGGCGCTTTGTGCGGACATTGTGCTCGCTGAAAAAAACGCCGTTCTCGCGATGAATTTTATTGGCATTGGGCTTGTTCCGGACGGCGGCGGACATTATTTGCTGAAGAAAAGAATCGGCGAAGCAAAAGCAAAAAAGCTGATTTGGAGCGGGAAAAAACTATCTGCCTCTGAAGCTGCCGATATGGGGCTTCTAGATGGAACATTTACCGGAGATCCTGCCGAAGGTGCAAGACCCATTATCGAAACCCTGTTGGCTTCACCTCTTTTGGCGATGATCGAAACGAAAGCCATCTTTCAAAGCCTCCATCTTGAAGAACTGAAAAAGGTGCTTTCTCTTGAGCGCAACGCACAAGAGAAAATGAGAATGACTAAGGATCATCAAGAAGGAATCCGTGCCTTTTTAGAGAAACGGGAGCCGAAGTTTCAAGCGTAACAGATCAGCCGGAAAGCTGATCATCTGTGAAACAAAATCAGCTTTCCGGCTGCATTGACTAAACGATGAGTATGACTGTGAAGCTCTTTTTCTTTTAAGATAACTTCACCATGCGTTTTTGCCGCTTCTTCATTTTCCGCCTCGAATCGCTCGTTTACCAGTGTGTTCCCCGAACGATCAAAAACGGTTAGGAAATAATCAGCCATCAGGTTTCTCCTCCATTTTTCATGATTTATCAGTCTTTCTTCATTTATATTCTAACCAGGAAATGAAAATCCTCTATTATGTTTCATCCAAAATTAGTATATAATGGGTCAGGGAAGGAGGAGATTCGGTGCTTACAATTGATCACGTAACGAAGACATTCGGAGATTACAAAGCTGTTGACGGATTGGACTTAGATATTCCGGAACAGCAAATGTTCGGTCTGTTAGGCGCAAACGGAGCGGGAAAAACGACGACGTTTCGCATGATCCTAGGATTATTAAGCATTACGGAGGGCTCAATCAGCTGGAAGGGCCGTCCTGTGAATTATCATATCAGCAACAAAATCGGTTATTTGCCGGAAGAGCGGGGTCTTTATCCGAAAATGAAGGTAAAGGATCAGCTTGTCTATCTCGCCAGATTAAAAGGGATGGAGAAGCGGGAGGCTGTAAAAGAGCTTGGGACATGGCTTGAACGCTTCAATATTACAGATTACGAGAATAAGAAGGTGGAAGAGCTTTCAAAGGGGAATCAGCAGAAAATCCAATTCATTTCGGCAGTTTTGCATAAGCCGGAGCTGCTGATTCTTGATGAACCTTTCAGCGGCCTGGACCCTGTCAATGTTGAGCTGTTAAAAGAGGCTGTGATCTCGCTGAAAAACAGCGGCGTTTCTATTTTATTTTCAAGCCATCGGATGGAACATGTGGAGGAGCTCTGTGAGAACCTTTGCATATTGCAGAAAGGAAGACCGGTCGTGCAAGGCAAGCTGAAGGAGATAAAGCGCTCCTTCGGTAAAAAGAATGTTACCATTCACTCCGATGACGATCTGCGCTTTTTGCAGTCTCATGAGGGTATTCTTCAATGGAAGGAAACGGCCGACGGCGTCAAGCTGCAGATCGCCAATGAAGACATCTCTCAAGAGATTTTTGCGATGCTTCAGGGAAAAGGATTTATCAGAAAATTTGAGCTTGAAGAGCCGTCACTGCATGATATTTTTATAGAAAAGGTGGGGGCCGTCTATGAATAAATTTTGGATCATGCTCTCTCATACATACAAAAATAAGATTATGGCAAAATCCTTTATTATTTCGACTGTCATCACGGTGCTGCTTGTTTTAGCTGTAACGAATCTGGAGTCGATCATTTCTTTGTTTCAAGGTGACGATGCGAAAGAAAAAATCGCTGTTATTGATGAAACAAACGAATTATATCCGATTTTTTCAAAGCAGCTGAAAGCGGTCGATACAGACGGCGATCTTGAGGTGAAGCTGTCGAAGCAATCGGAGGATGAGGTGACAAAGCAAGTCAAAGATGAAGCGTTCGATGGCATGCTCATCATCAAACGAGATGAAAAAGGGACCATTTCAGGAACATATAAAGCGTTAACGATTTCTGATGAAAGCACGTATCAAACGCTGCAGCAGGCGCTGACGCAAACCAAAACGGCTGTCGGAACGGCGGAGCTCGGCGTGTCGCAGGAAACGATCAGCAGCCTTTATGCGCCCGTTACTGTTGGGCAGCAGGCGCTGAAAGAAGGAGCGAAGTCTGAGGAAGAGCTTGGCCAGACGGTAGGGCTTGTTTACATTATGCTGTTTGTCATTTATTTTTCAGTGATTATGTATGCCAGCATGATTGCGATGGAGGTCGCAACTGAAAAATCTTCGCGGGTCATGGAAATCCTGATCTCAAGTATGCCGCCGATCCAGCAAATGTTTGCAAAGCTGCTTGGTATCGGGCTTGTCGGGATCACACAGCTTGCTATTATTATAGGAGCCGGCTCTCTGTCGCTTAAGCTGAACCAAAAGAGCGAAACGGCTTCATCTGTCGGCGGATTCCTTAATTTGACCGACGTATCTGCAACCACTGTCATCTATGCTGTCATTTTCTTTTTGCTCGGATACTTTTTGTACGCGACACTTGCCGCGTTTCTCGGCAGCGTTGTCAGCAGAATAGAGGACGTGCAGCAAACGATCACGCCGATGACGCTTTTGGTTGTCGCGGGTTTTATGATCGCGATGTTCGGATTGAATGCGCCTGACGCAGGATTTATTACGGTAACTTCGTTTATTCCGTTCTTTACGCCAATGATTATGTTCTTGCGCGTCGGCATGCTTGATATTCCATTCTGGCAGGCGGCAGCCGGAATCGGAATCACACTGCTCACCATTGTCATCCTGGCTGTTATCGGCGCCAGAATTTATAAAGGCGGTGTATTGATTTACAGCAATTCAAGCGCGTTCAAAGCGATCAAACAAGCGCTTCGTTTAGCGAAAAACTGATTGGAAAACAGCCTGGGGATTCTCAGGCTGTTTCTTTATTGACAGAACGTGCATTCGCAAGAATTCGGTGCTAAAATAAGGGTACTTCATCCTGGAAAGGAGCAGAATGTTGACTGATCTAACCTTTATTCATGCGGCAGATCTTCATCTTGACAGCCCGTTTTACGGGATATCGCATCTGCCGGAGCCGATTTTTGCCCGGATTAAAGAAAGCACGTTTGCAAGCGTGAGACATATAATAAACGCCGCAATGAGAGAACACGTTGATTTCATTTTGCTGGCGGGGGATCTGTTTGACGAAGCCAACCGAAGCTTAAAGGCCCAGCTCTTTTTGAAAAAGCAGTTTGAAAGACTCAGAGAGTGCGGAATTTCGGTGTACGTCATTTTTGGGAATCACGATCATCTTGGCGGGGAATGGACGCCGATTGAATGGCCTGAGAATGTCCATATTTTTTCGTCCGCTGTTCCAGAAGAAAAATCGTTTTTTAAAGAAGGCAGGCGTATAGCGAGCATTTACGGATTCAGCTATCAGGCCAGAGCCGTGACGGAAAACCAAGCCGCCCGCTATCGGAGATCAACTGACGCACCGTTTCATATTGGTATGCTCCACGGCACGCTGTCTGGATCTGAAGGACACGATCCGTATTGCCCGTTTACACATGATGACCTCGTGAAAAGCGGGATGGATTATTGGGCGCTTGGCCATATACATAAACGCCAGGTTCTATCTGCCGAGCACCCAGCAGTCATTTACCCGGGAAACACGCAAGCACGCCATATGAAGGAGACGGGAGAAAAAGGCTATTATCTCGTTCATGTGACAAACGGAGAAATATCTTATGAATTTCAGAGAGCTCATGATGTCCTGTGGGAAAAAGCAGCGGTAGATGTGACGGAGGCAAAGAATATGACCGTTCTCTTCCAAATGGTGGAGGACACGTTTTCGAAGCTGCGAAAAAAGGGGAGCCCTGTTTGTGTAAGGATTGTTTTACAAGGAACTGCGCCAGAATGGCTGCTGAAGGCGCCAAAAGGCACCTTGGAAGAGTTTCTTGAAACGCTTCAGGAGCAAGAAGCGGAGGAGGAACGGTTCGTTTGGCCTCTAGCATTGGATGATGAGACAGAAAACGAAGCTAACGTAACAAATCTTGATCCTTTTTTTGGCGGTTTATTTGAAGACATAGATCGCAGCGATCTGTCAGACGTGCTGGAAGGGCTTGAGCGGCATCCAGTGTATAGAAGGCACGCAGACCGGTTTAGCCAAGAGGAGGTAAAGGAAATAAAAGAACAGGCACAAATTTTATTGAAAAAGCAGCTTAAGGTGCTTGAACCATGAGGCGGTGACAGCTTTGCGAATTATATCTTTACACATCTACCAATATGGAAAATTTTCTAATCGAACCTTTCATTTTTCCGCCTCTCCTGTCCAAGTTATCTACGGATTAAATGAGGCAGGAAAAACGACGATGATGTCATTTATTGAAAGCATGCTGTTCGGTTTTCCGAAAACGAAAAAATATGAACCGAAATCAGGCGGTGTCTACGGTGGTATTCTTGAAGCTGAACATCCTGAGTATGGGGTGCTGAAGATCGAACGGACGAAAGGGACTGCCGAAAAGTTAAGAGTGTATACAGAAAAGGGCGAAGTAAAGGATGGAGATGTTTTAAAACGACTGTTCCAGGGCACAGACAGGTCGTTGTACAAAGCCATTTATTCGTTTGATGTATTCGGCTTGCAGGAAATTCATGCTTTTAACCGGGACAAGATAGGGGAATTTTTGCTATTCTCCAGTTTGTTTGGAGCTGAAGCCGTATCAAAGCTTGATTCAAGGCTGACGAAGGAAAGCGAAAGGCTCTATAAACCAAACGGACGAAACCCTCAATTGAATCAGGAGCTGGAAACGCTTAAGCAGCTGGCAGTGAAGCTAAAACAGGCTGAAGCAGAGGAAGCGGGCTATCATCAGCTTCTTGAGGAAAAACGAACGTTTGAAGCCCGCCTTGCAGCCGCGGAAACCGAATTGAAAGAGACGGCGAAGCATATCCGAATGATAGAGGGAGCGATTGAGCGAAAGCCGCTGTTGAATGAAAAAGCGACACTCGAACAGGTGATTGCGGAATTTCCGGAACATGCAGGACAATTTCCGGCTGACGCACTGCACCAGCTGGAAAAATATGAATCCCACCTTCACCCGAAATCCGCACAGCTTGAGGCGCTTCGGGTGAAGATGGCAGAGCTGGACAAACAGAGGCAAAAGCTTACCCCAGATAAAGAACTATTGGCGAAAGAAACGCTGATACAAGAGCTTTCGGCATCATTTCATGTGTACCAATCATGGGGAGAACAGCTGGCAGCCATTCAGGCACAGCTGCGCCAGTCGTCTGCACAGACAGCGGCAGGTCTCGAACAGCTCAATAAAACAGATGAAAATGAGCTCCTGAATATGAACACGTCATATGATTATGAATGGCAGCTTCAGCAAGCGGTGCAGCAATATGTACAGGCAAGAGACAGAAAACGGCAGCTTGACGAGACGTTTGAACTTGCCCGGCAAGAGCTGGAAGACGCAGAAAAAGCCGTTCATGCCGCTTCGTCCGCCATTCTTGAAGACAGCCAAAGAAAAGATAAAGAAGCGGCACTTAGCGCATATGATGAAACACAAGGGCAGCACCAAAAGCAAGCACAGCTGAGAGAGCAGCTAACGTTTTTTGAAAGACAGCAGGCTAAACAGAGAAAGACTGTCATTGCAGCTGGTATGTTCTTCATCGTTCTCTTTTTTCTGCTGCAGCAGGTGATTCCCGCCATCAGTATCGGCGCTGCACTTATTGTGTATTGGCTTTTATCAGGAAAAAAAACGTCTTCTCGAAACAGCCGGGAGACAAGACAGCCAATGACGGATATTTCACCAGCAGAAGCTGAAAAGCTGAGAGAAGCGTTATGGGAGGACGACCGCAATAAACAGCATCTTCTCACGCTGCGAGCAGCGCTTCAGCAAAAAGAGGCGGCGTATGAAAGGGTCATCCAGCAGTTTGAACAGTGGGAAGCCGATATGGCCCCGTCCTTAACACAGGTCGAGCGTTTTATGAATGAGCTCAGATTTAACGAAGATCCATCGTTTTTGCTTGATGCATACAGCTTAATGAAGGATGTCAAAAAAGAAGTGAGGAAAAAGCATGAGCTGACTATTGAAGCAGGCAGGCTGAAAAAGCACCGGAGAACATTCGAAGAACGCATCAGCATGCTGCATCCTCATAGTCAGGACATCTCCATCTCGGACGCCCTTCACACATTGCGGAAAAACATTGAGCGTGAAAAAGAAATTGAGAAGCAAAAAAAGGAAATTGAAACAGATATTCATTATACAAAGGAACAGATGCTTGAGCTTGAGCAAGAAATACAGTATTTTCACGTACAGATCGAACAGTTATTTGCCGCGGCTGCTGCAAAAGACAGAGATGCGTTTTTTGCCACAGCCGACATCAGCAGGCAATTGAAGGATACGGAGAACAAGCTTTATCACGTAAACGCACAGCTTCAAGGCGGGTACCCAGAGGAACTTGAACTGGCGGATTCCAATACGCTTTCTGAATTGAAAAACAAGCAAGTCATCGAGAATGAAAGAAAAGAGCGGCTGACTGAGGAGATCGAGCAGCTCCGCAGCCAAATCGCACTGCTCTTAGTCAAACAGGAACAATTAGAGGCTTCGGGATTGGTGTCAGATCTCAAGCTTCAAACCGAAATGCAAAAAGAACGTGTCAAAGAAACGGCTAAAAAATGGGCCTCCATACAAATGGTCAAACAGGTGATCAAAAACAAATTGGAGCGGCATAAAAAAATCGAGCTTCCGCGCCTTCTGGAGACAGCAGGAGAATTCTTCCGCCCCCTGACTGACGGAAGCTACCAAACCATTTATTTTTCCGAAACGGATGATTCGATCATGGTTATGCATCGCGATGGAACTGTCTATCATGCGGAAGAGCTGTCACAAGGGACGTGTGAACAGCTGTATACAGCGATCCGATTTGCTCTGGCTGTTACGCGCCAGGATGGGTCAAAGCTTCCGTTTCAGCTTGACGACAGCTTTGTTCATTTTGATCAGGAAAGGCTGAAACGTGTATTACATGTTCTGTATGATTTAACCGAAGGCGGAAGGCAGATTTTGTATTTTACATGCCATGACCATGTGAAAGATGCATTTCATAGCAGCCAAACTATCCATTTGGTGTCATAAAAGAGGTTCTATAGCTGAAAATCGGTATGTGATATACTGGTATTATGTAAGATACGGAGGGAGCTTTAATAGAATGGCTAAAGGGATTATGCTACATGAGGTTGGCGAACAGGTGGACCAGTATCTATTGATTAAATCCTCGACGAAAGGGATTGCAAGCAATGGAAAACCGTTTTTGACGCTGATGCTGCAAGACCAGTCAGGCGATATTGAAGCAAAGCTGTGGGATGCCAAGCAAAGTGATGAAGTGACCTATGCGCCGCAGACGATTGTCAAGGTTGTCGGCGATGTTCACCATTATCGCGGACGCACCCAGCTGAAGCTAAGAAATATCAGACCAGTAAGCGAAAATGAAAACGTCAATATTGATGATTTTCTAGAAACTGCACCGATTCCGAAAAATGAAATGATGGATACCATCACTCAATATATATTTGAAATGAAAAATCCGAATATCCAGCGAATCACAAGGTTTTTAGTGAAAAAACATGAAGCTGAATTTATGGATTATCCGGCGGCTACGAAAAACCACCACGAGTTTGTCTCAGGTTTGGCGTATCATGTTGTCTCTATGCTGAACCTGGCAAAATCAATAGCAGATTTATATCCGTCTCTTGATCGTGATCTGCTTTATGCCGGTGTTATTCTGCATGATCTTGGAAAAGTGAAGGAGCTGTCCGGCCCTGTTTCCACTTCATACACGGTTGAAGGCAATTTGCTCGGCCATATTTCGATTATGGTGACAGAGCTTTCAAAAGCGGCTGAGGAGCTTCAAATTGATTCTGAAGAGGTGTTAATTCTTCAGCACTTGATTTTAAGTCACCATGGTAAAGCGGAATGGGGCAGTCCGAAACCGCCGATGGTGAAAGAAGCGGAAATTCTTCACTATATAGACAACCTGGATGCAAAAATGAATATGATGGACAGAGCGCTTGAGCGCGTGAAGCCGGGCGAGTATACTGAACGTGTATTTGCGCTGGAAAACCGTTCCTTTTATAAACCGACATTTCATAAATAACTTAAAAAGGACTGATGCTGACATATTCAGCTCAGTCCTTTTTGATGCGTCTTTCCCGCACATAACTCGTCTCATTCCCGCATATGGTTAAGAATAAAGAATCTATGCAAAAGGGGGAGGAGCCCGTGTTATTTTTTCCATGGTGGGTGTATCTTTGTATTGTAGGCATCATTTTCAGCGCATATAAACTTGTGGCGGCAGCCAAAGAGGAAGAAAAAGTAGACCAGGCTTTTATTGAAAAAGAAGGGCAAATTTATATGGAGAGGATGGAAAAGGAGCGAGAACGCCGCAGTTCTCAGCAGCATGAAGAAGAAAATCAAAACCATTCCATCGCATAAAAAAAGCTGTGCGGCTCAATGAGCCTGCACAGCTTTTTTATTACTTAGAACTGCTTGAAGATGAAGAAGTGCTGTTGCTTGTTGAAGATGTATTAAATGTATCTTTCAGATCTTTATCTTTTACTTCGATGTCAGCCTTCTTCATGACTTTTTGAACAGCTTCCTGAACGGCATTGCTGTCATTTAGTTTTTGTTCAAGCACTTCAGATTTCAGTTCTTTTTTCATATCATCGTATTTGCCGCGTTCTTCGGTCTTTTTAATGATATGATAGCCAAATTGTGTTTTCACAGGATCGCTGACTTCGTTTGTTTTCAACTTGAATGCAGCTTTTCTGAATGTGGAATCCAGTTGTTCGTTATCTTTTGAAATCCAGCCCAGCTGACCACCGTTTGATGCAGTGGAGTCTGTTGAGTATTCTTTCGCAAGATCTTCAAACTTTTCGCCTTTTTTCAGCTTTTTCTCTACTTCTTCAGCTGTCTTTTTATCAGCGACAACGATATGGCTTGCGCGAATCTGGCCTTTTAAGCCTTCCCAGTATTCTTTAATTTCATCATCTGTTACTTTGATGTTATCTTTAGCCGCTTTTTGTGTCAGCAATTCATATTTTACTTGTTCTTTCAGGTAATCCTTGCCATATTGCTTTTCGAGGGCAGTATATTGATCCCCAAGCTGCGTTTTGTATTCTTTCAGCTTGTTGTCAATTTCTTTATCCGAAACTTTATACTTCTTGTCCAACACTTTTTCTTGCACCAGCTGTGTCAGGACGCTTGCGCCAGCAGTTTTCTTCATGTTTGTGTAAAGCTCGCCTTTAGTTACATCGCCTGCGTCTGTTTTTGCGATGACTTCTTTGTCGCCGCTGCTGCAAGCACTGAGAGCGAGGATGCTTGTAGCAGTGATAGCTGCTATTGCGATTTTTTTCATGGTTTTCAAACACTCCTAATCATTCCAAATTAAATTACCTATGCGTATCATAACATATTGTGGCTTTCTGTAAAAAGATTTTAAATAAAGGGCATTCGTCTAGTCAAACTTTTGCTGATGGCATACTTATATATTGATCAAGAAAAGGAGGTATGTAACATGAGCGGAGGATACTCTAACGGATTCGCGTTGCTCGTAGTACTGTTCATTTTGCTTATCATCGTAGGTGCAGCTTACATCTACTAAGCAGCCCGGGGATCGCTTGCAACATAAGCGATCCTTTATTTTCACTAGCGCCTAATCGTTTCAAACATGAATTGCATAACATGTAATTGGTAAATAAAGTTTTTTACAGGAGGTGCTTTTTAAGATGGGTGAAGTTTTTGCAGGCGGATTCGCTTTATTGGTTGTGTTATTTATTTTATTGATTATCATCGGCGCTTCTTGGCTGTACTAATCAACATAAAAAAGCATAGCTGCCCAATCGCAGCTATGCTTTCTTTCGTTTTTACACTGTAAAGGAGATCTCCACAAACGAAGAGATCAGTAAAATTAATATAGATACATTAATAAATCGGAATACCTTATCTTGCCGCTCTTCAGGAATCTCTCTGACAAGGCATAATGTATTGGTGAGCCTGTTTATGAAATATAAAATAAACACGGCAGCCACGATAAAATAGAATAAAATGATGGGAGATTCCCCCTCTCTCTGAACTGTCCCATATTACATTACCAAATATTTATTAAAAAAGATAGAATGTAAATTGAAAAATCGCTGCCAGCACCAGGGGGTGGCTACTTTTCAACAAGAATATCCAAGCCGTCTGCTTCCTGATCAATAAAAGCGGTTTTCGGCGCTTTTATCAGCTTGAGGGCCAGCAGGAAGTCAGGCAGACAGTAGCCGGCGTGAATGCCCGAGATCATGCAGAAATAATGAGCGTGATTCGGAAACGCCAGTGCGGCGTAAAACAATACCGGTGTAATCAGCAAGAACGGGCTTACCAGTGAAATCAGCATTGTTGTTTTTGGTATTCGTTTCCATGTACGCATGCGCAATATGTAAAACTTTTTTTCTATTTTTCTTTTTTTGCAGATGATTGGCAGGACATGGATGACTTTATGTACAAATAAAATAACGACGAGCAAACCGCCGAATAAAGGTACATATTCATCGCTTAAGCTTGTGCCAGGCCGCAGCAACTCAAAAGCTAAAAAGGTAGAGATAAAAACCAAAATCATAAAACATACAGCAGTTAATATTATGCGAACGGCGCCATAATCCTTCATGAGATTTATGGTCTTCCAGCAATTCATCAAAGTCATCCTTCCATACATCTTGAGTAGAATCTCAAAATAATTTACTCCTCCCAAGAGAAAAAATCAATGCTTTTTTAAGAAAAAATATCATCCGGCAGGTATTTTTTTGAAACAAGCAAACAAACTGCGAAATATGGGGTTAGAACTTTCTTCTCAGTGAATTATCAGCTAAAATAAGATTAAAGATAGAAAGAAGTGGTGTGGATGGATTCGATGGATCATCGCATTGAGCGATTAGAATATTACATACAATTATTAGTGAAAACAGTAGATATGGACAGGTACCCCTTCTATGCGCTTCTCATTGATAAAGGGCTGAGCAAGGAAGAAGGGGAAGAGGTTATGGGGATATGCGATGAATTGTCGGAAGAGCTGGCAACACAAAAAGCGCAAGGATTTGTAACCTTTGATAAGCTCCTTGCGCTTTTTGCCGGACAGCTGAATGAAAAGTTAGATGTTCATGAAACGATTTTTGCCCTGTACGAGCAGGGGCTTTACCAAGAGCTGATGGAAGTCTTTATCGACATCATGAAGCATTTTGATTAACTGTTTACAGGTTCGAGCTCTTCTGCCGGTTCATCCGCCGTACTGTCCTTTGCTTTTTTCTTCAGTTTTCCGTTTACGCTTTCAAAGTCATTGTCAATATTGGTGAGTGACGTTTCGAAAATTTCCATAAAATCATCGCCGTAGATATGGCGTATCATACACATCATTTCTGCCACTTCAGGGAATTTTCCGAATAAATGGTACAGAGGCTGTGACCCTTTAAAAACAGCGTTTCGTGTCGGATCAAATTCCTCAAGCAAGCTCCAGAATACCTCGGTGCCTTCCTCAGTCAATTGGACGTATGTGTTCCGTTTATCGTTCAGCCGTTTGGAGAATCTTAAATATCCCCGTTCTTCCAGCTTTTTTGAAAAGTTGAATGCGGTTGATACGTGCATGACCCCGAATTTCGCGATTTCAGAAATGGAAGCTCCATTCAATTGATACGCAATCCATAAAATATGATGCTCATTAATATTCAGGTCATACGGTTTGAGCCATTGCTGCCAATCCTTCTCGATCGATTTCCAAAGAGCCTTGCTAAGCTGAGCCATTTTCTGGGTGAAGACCAGAGCTTCTTTCACATCATAGGGCGGTTCCACTCGATTCATTACGTCACCTGCTTCTCTTTTTCTTTTTCTCTATTATGCCAATAAAATAAAGATTAATAAAGATGAAAATGTAAGAATTTTTTAATAAATTCACAAACCATTGTGGCGGAAGGGTTTATCGGCCTAAAAAAAATACGGGTCCAATTTCGGCCCGCATTTTTTTCTTTTGAATAGGATATTAGTTTTGTAAGGTTTTCTCCAGCTGTCTGATTTTCTCTTCAATATCAGCAATTTCTTTTTGCAGATCCTGCTGGTGAGGCTTGATCTCTTCCTGCCATTTTTTAATTGACGTTTGGAGCTCGCCGCCTACGTCTTTAATCACATCTGTGCTTTCTTTTGCCGCCTTGATCAGCTGGTCTTTTAACGCAAGCCCGTCTGATTTTAAGCGTTTGATCGTTTCTTCTAAAGAATCATAATTGGTCTTCATTTTTTCACGCAGCTGCTTTCCTGAGGAAGGTGCAGTAAGAAGAACCGCTGCTCCTCCGATAATGCCGCCTACGAATAGTCCTGTTAATAGAGAACGTCCGCTCGCCATTACAATCACCCCGTCTTTTTCTTCAAAATAGGATTCATTCAGCATTTTTCATTTTTGTTGAAAGCCTGAACTTCTATACATAGCTTGCTTTATTTTAGCATATTTTTTAAGTGAAAAGGAGGGAGAAGGTTGTCTGTCTTTTTGATTGTGTTATCCTGCATCACCCTTGCCTTCGCTACAGGCGCTGTTTACTATATCAGACTTCTCAGCCAGGCTGCTTCTTATCCGCCCAAGAAGGTGATCCGGCAAAAAGCGCTTGTTTGTTCAACCGGAACCGCCTTTACACTATGTCTTATCTTTTTCACAAAACTCCTCGCTTAAAACATGCTGACATGCTGCGGGCGCTCTGTTTTAAAAAAACCTCTCCCGGAAGCGGAAGAGGTTTTGTGTGACAATTATTTAGCAGCTTCCATAAAGCTCGAACGTCTTAAAATGGTTTGCACAATCGGATAAATAATGATCATTGAGATTGTATTCAGCACAGCGGCCGGCAGAACAACGGCTGCGAACAATGCGGCGAAACCGCCAGGCAAACCGACGATCAATAAAGCTGAAGATAGAAACACAATTCCCGATAAGATGGTCCCGATTACTGTCAGCACAGCGGCTGCACCTGTTTTCCGGCTCTTTCTGAACAAGAGAAACAGGGAGAAGAACAGAAACGCTGATACGGGTTTGTCGATGATGTTAGGGATCTGTCCGGCTGGAAATGCGGTTGTAAGCGCGGAAATGATTCCGGTCACCATCCCGATGACGAGTACGTTTTGCACCCGCGGGAACAGCAGAATGCCCATGAACATCATGATCAGCATCATATCTGGTTTCATGCCGCCTAAAAAGGGCGGAATAATGGAATGAAGCGCTGCGCCGATTGCGGCAAACAGAGCCATAATGACTAACTCTTTTGTTTTCATATCTATGCTCTCCTCTGCTAAGCTTTTGCCCTCCAATAATATGCTCATCATTTATTGCGAAGGCTTTATAAGAATGTGTTATGCAAACAGTATACCAAACGAACGGTTTGCATAGCCAGACTTTTTACTCATTTTCCTGCTGGAATTTCTTCATGAACGCCGCTAGTTTTTCACAGTCTTCAAGAGACACCGCGTTATAAATAGAAGCGCGGCAGCCTCCCACTGAACGGTGTCCGCCAAGGCCGACCATCTTCGCATCTTTTGCTTTTTGAACGAATGTTTTCGTTAATTCGTCATCCCGAAGCGTGAAGGTCACATTCATGCGTGAGCGGCTGTCCTTTCTGGCATGTCCTTTATAGAATCCGTTGCTTTCATCAATACAGCTGTAGAGAACCTGCGCTTTTTGTTCATTGCGCTGTTCAGCGGCTTCCACACCGCCGTTTTCCTTCAGCCACTCCAGAACAAGGCTCAGCATATAAATCGCAAATGTCGGCGGAGTGTTGTAGAGTGAATCCGCTTTGACATGCGTGGAATATTTCAAGATTTTTGGGACGTTCGCATTTTCATTTTGCAGCCAGCTTTTTTTCATGATAACTACAGTCACGCCGGAAGGGCCGAGGTTCTTTTGGGCGCCTCCGTAGATCACGTCAAATTTGGACACATCGATTTTTCTGCTCAAAATGTCGCTGGACATGTCGGCGACGAGCGGAATTGGGGAATTCGGGAACTCCTGCCACTGAGTGCCGAAAATCGTATTGTTGGATGTGATGTGTAAATATGCGCCGTCTTTTACATCCGTAAGGTCAATCTCCGGAATATAGCTGTAATTGTCTGTTTCACTTGTAGCGGAGATAGACGTGTTCCCGAACAGTTTCGTCTCTGCCAGTGCTTTTTCAGACCAAGCACCTGTCATGACAAAATGCGCGGTTTTTTCAGGTGTTAAAAAGTTCATCGGAAGCATTGAGAATTGAAGGCTCGCCCCGCCTTGAAGAAACAAAATATCGTAATCTTCCGGAATGCCCATCAGTTCGATTAAGAGGTTTTTCGCTTTTTGGTGCACCGCTTCATACTCTTTGCTGCGGTGGGAAAGCTCCATAACAGACATGCCGGATTCGTTAAAATCAATAAATTCTTTCTGTGCTTTTTGCAGAACTTCCAATGGCAGCGCTGCAGGACCTGCGTTAAAATTCGTTGTACGTTCCATCATGATCTCTCCCTGTTTTCCACGTTAATGTATAAAATAATACAATTATCCTATCACAAAAATTCAGTTTTTTGATAAAAAATTAGAATTATCAAAAGAAATTGACGGATGTTTGCGAAATGTTCACAAATAAAATAACCTCATCTTATGATGAGGCCAGGCGTTTTGCGATAGAGGAAGAGATATTCTGCAGATCTTCCGGTTTATAATCATCAGCATGCGTTTTCCAAACCGCTCCGAATCCATCTCCTTTTCCATAGCGGGGGATAATATGCATATGGTAGTGGAACACAGATTGTCCAGCTTTTTCTCCGTTATTGTTCAGCGTATTTAAGCCGATCGGTTCAAATTCATCCCGGATAGCGCGGGCGATTTTCGGAACAGCATGGAAATATTGTTTTGCTAATTCATCTGTAAATTCATACACATTCTCAATATGTGTTTTCGGAATGACAAGCGTATGGCCTTTTGTCACTTGGCTGATATCAAGAAAGGCAAGTACATGTTCATCTTCATACACCTTCGCGGATGGAATGTCGCCGGCGATAATTTTACAAAAGATACAATTCTCTGCACAATGCATGAGGGTTCCTCCTTATGAAATTGTTTAATATGTATACACTCATCGTACCACAGAAATGCAGAAAATAGAAAACAGGATGAACGGCGAGCGTTCACCCTGAATGCAGAGGAAGAGCTTATATGAAGAAAATGTGTTATGCCTTTGGTAAGCACCTCATTTGTCAATAAAATGAAGACTTGTTTAATGCCTAACGATTCCTGCGATAAACACCTCATTTGACAATTTGCTTCATACATGAAGAATTCATCAATTCAGTGAAGAGAAATGGTTTGAGCATTGGACATGTTTATTTTCTATCCAACTGTTTCTAAGACGTCTTTGACAAACACCTCATTTTTCAGTTGATATGCTTTTCCTCTACGACTATTATGATGTCCAGAACCCTGTCTCTTTATGACAGCAAAATCATCATTTGTTAAAAGGGAATTGTTTCAAATCAAGCCTTGTTTTTGGTACTATGAAGAAAAACACTATAAGGGGAGAAACTATGTCTCTGCTATCGGTAAATGACTTAACCGGCGGATATACAAGAAATCCGGTTTTAAAAAACGTATCATTCACCCTTGAACCGAATCAAATAGTCGGCTTAATCGGGCTGAATGGTGCTGGCAAAAGTACAACAATCAGACACATCATCGGGCTGATGGACCCGCATAAAGGTTCAATCGAATTAAACGGTAAAACCTTTGCTGAGGATCCGGAAGGCTACCGTTCACAATTCACCTATATACCTGAAACACCTGTTTTATATGAAGAACTGACTTTGATGGAGCATCTTGAATTGACAGCCATGGCATATGGCCTGTCAAAAGAAACAATGGAGAAAAGGCTGCCTCCGCTATTAAAGGAATTCCGAATGGAAAAGAGATTGAAGTGGTTCCCGGCCCATTTTTCCAAAGGGATGAAGCAGAAGGTAATGATTATGTGCGCATTTTTGGCAGAGCCTGCGCTCTACATTATTGATGAGCCTTTTCTGGGGCTTGATCCGCTTGCCATTAACGCGCTGCTTGAGCGGATGAATGAAGCGAAAAAAGGCGGGGCGAGCGTGCTGATGTCAACGCACATTTTGGCAACGGCAGAACGCTATTGTGATTCGTTTATTATTTTACATAACGGCGAGGTGCGGGCGCGCGGCACGCTGTCAGAGCTCAGAGAGCAGTTTGGAATGAAAGACGCGGCTCTGGACGACTTATATCTTGAGCTTACAAAGGAAGACGCTGGCCATGAATAATATGCTTGATATTTGGCAGTCGCGGCTGCAGGAGCATATCAAAGAAACAAGAACATACATGAAATATATGCTCAACGATCACCTCGTCATTGTTTTGATCTTTTTTCTAGCGGGCGCTGCAAGCTGGTACAGCAAATGGATACGGGACATCCCCGCTCACTTTCCATCCTTTTGGGTGATGGCCGTGCTGTTTTCGCTCGTGTTGACAAGCTCTTATGTGCGAACGCTTTTGAAGGAGGCTGACCTAGTTTTCTTATTGCCTCTTGAATCAAAAATGGAGCCTTACTTGAAGCAGGCGTTTGTCTACAGCTATGTGTCTCAGCTGTTTCCGCTGATTGCACTGAGCATCGTTGCGATGCCGCTTTATTTCGCAGTCACCCCGGGGGCTTCACTCGTTTCGTATGCCGCGGTCTTTGTCCAGCTTTTGCTGCTGAAAGCGTGGAATCAGGTGATGGAATGGCGCATGACCTTCCAAAACGACCGCAGCATGAAGCGGATGGATGTCATTATTCGCTTTGCGGCGAATACGCTCGTTCTTTATTTTGTTTTGCAATCTGTTTATATGTATGCGCTTCTTGTCTATGTCATTATGGCAGCTCTTTATCTGTATATGTCTTCGGCAGCAAAACGGAAAACGTTTAAATGGGAGAGCCATATCGAGTCCGAATTGAGACGCAAGCAGCGTTTCTATCGGATTGCCAACCTGTTCACTGATGTGCCGCATTTACGAAAGCAAGCGAAACGCAGAGCGTATCTTGACTTTTTGCTGCGGCTCGTGCCGTTTGAACAGCGCAAAACATTTGCCTATATGTTCACCCGCGCCTTTTTGCGTTCGAGTGATTATTTGGGCATTCTCGTCAGGTTAACGATCATTTTCGCGCTGATCATCATGTATGTCTCAGCCAGCCCGCTGATTGCAGGGGTTTTGACTGTGTTTGCCATTTTCATTACGGGTATTCAGCTTCTGCCGCTCTTCGGCCACTTTGACCATCTGGCGCTTCAAGAGCTGTACCCTGTGAAAAAAGAAACGAAGCTGAAAAGCTATTTCTCTCTATTAAGAACTGCACTTAGTGTTCAAGCGCTGCTGATGTCTGCTGCATCTGCCTATGCAGCCGGCTTGACCGGTTTTGTTTACGCGCTGATCGGTTCTGCCGTTCTGATTTTTGTTGTTCTGCCGTCTTATATGACAACCAGACTGAAAAAACATGGCAAGCTGTGAGCTTAAAAAAGGGGTAGTTAAATGACAGATAATCAGCTGATGCAGGAAGCCCTTCAATGGAAAATGCATTTTTTGCGAAAGGATTCCATGTTTGAACGCTTTTCGAAGCGTGTGCAAACGAAGGTGAATGAGCGGATTCCTGAAAAAATCCATACGGTCGTCACTGAGAGCGTGAAAAAAATGGTGGAAGCGACGATGGCGGGCTCCAATATCATTACCTATAAGAAGGATACAAGCACACTTTCGCTAAGTGAAAAGAACGAATTGGCGAAAAAAACGATTGCTTCTTATCAGAAGGTGGCGGCTGCTGAGGGAGTCGGCACTGGAGCAGGCGGCATATTTTTAGGCATTGCCGATTTCCCGCTGCTGCTTTCTATTAAGATGAGGTGTTTATTTACTTTATCCTCAATATATGGCTTTGATGTGAAGGATGCACAAGAAAGAATGTTCCTGCTGCTCGTGTTTCAGCTTGCGTTTTCGAGTGATGATGGCCGAAAATCGCTTTTTTCTGTCATCGAAAATTGGGAGACGGAGAAAAAGAGCATCGACTGGAGAGTGTTCCAGCAGGAATATCGCGATTATATCGACGTCGTGAAGTTTTTTCAGCTTTTGCCGGGCGTAGGAGCGGCAGTCGGCGGGATTGCCAATTATAAGCTGCTGGCTCAGCTTGGTGAGACGGCAAGGCACGTTTTTCATCTGAGGATAATAAAGGAAACAGCCGGAGAATAAACATTCCCGGCTGTTTTTTTATAGCTTATGGTAGGTGATCGCGGCGCCTGCAAGGACCTTGGCTGCTGTCAGCATTGCTTTTTCATTAATATCAAATTTCGGATGGTGATGGGAATAGACCCGCTCTGGCTGTTCAAGAGCGGCACCTGTAAAGAAAAAAGTGCCTTTCACGTTTTGTAAGTAATAAGCAAAATCCTCGCCGCCCATTTGCGGTTCACCGGCAATGACCTGCTGAACACCCTCTATGTTTTTGGCGATGCTGGCCAAGTGGCTCGTTTCTGCAGGATGGTTCACAACCGCCGGATAGCCCCGTTCATAGTTATACTCATAGGACGCGCTGTGCATACTGCAAACCCCTTTTACAACCGCTTCAATTTCTTTTTCCAGAATGTCTTGGACATTTTCATCAAAAGAACGTGCTGTACCGATGAGTACTGCTTGGTCTGCGATGACATTAAATGGATTGTCTGCGATAAAGGAGCCTGTCGAAATGACGGCGGATTGAATGGGATTGACCTTGCGGCTGACAATGTGCTGCAAAGAGGAAACGATTTGTGAACCGATCAGGACAGCGTCTTTTGTATCATGCGGATGAGCACCGTGGCCGCCCTTTCCAAGGACTTTAATCGTAAATCGGTCCGCCGCTGCCATTACGGCGCCGGGGCGGCAAAGAATGGTTCCGAGCGGTTCGGTTGCCCAAAGATGAGTGCCGAATATCACATCCACGTTTTCGAGACAGCCGTCATCAATCATTGGCTTTGCGCCTCCTGGATAATATTCTTCCGCATGCTGGTGGATCATCACAAAAGTTCCCTTCAGCTCATGTCTGTTTTGGTGAAGAACCTTGGCGACTGCGAGAAGAGTTGCCGTATGGCCGTCGTGGCCGCATGCGTGCATGACACCGGGCACTTTGGAGGCGTAAGGGACGTCTTTTTCATCTTGAATGGGGAGAGCGTCAAAGTCAGCCCGCAAAGCGACTGTAGGACCTGGTTCGCTTCCTTCTATATATGCTAAAATCCCTCTGCCGCCGACATTCGTGCGGATTGGGACTCCTAGCGATTCATAATAGGAAGCAATAAATGCGGCGGTTTTTTCTTCTCGAAACGAGAGCTCAGGATACATATGGAAATGGCGCCTGATCTCAATCATTTCTTCAAAACAGCTGTCGAGCTGTTTGTTTATCTCTTTCTGCAGTGTGGATATGGACAAAGCCGCTTCCCCCTTTTCTATGCTTTTCCATGATTGTATAGGAAAATTCTGAAAACTTCAACTTACGCTGTTTTAAAGCATCATCACGGCTGCGATTGTTGTCACGAAAAGGCCAATCGCGACGGGAATGAAGTTTTTTCTGGCTAGTTCAAATGGATCAACTTTGCAAATGGCCGCAGCGGGAATCAACGCCCATGGGACCAGTGTGCCTCCACCCACCCAAATGGCAGAGATTTGTCCGAGTGCGGTCAGGACGGCGGGGTCGGCATGGAGAGCGGACGAAAAGAGCTTTGCAATGGAGCCGGCGAGAGAAATGCCTGAAAATCCTGAGCCGTCGAGGCCCGTTATGGCTCCAGCGGCAGTTAATGCAGCGGCGGCAAGCTCTTTTGACATAGGCATCATATGGGATAAAGCAATGCCGAGATCGTTGACAATGCCGTGGGAATCTTTAGGGAGTGAAACGCCTATTATGCTTTCATAGCCTGAGTCCCCAAGATAAAAGAAAGCGGCAATCGGGATGACAGGGCCGAAAACCTTAAAACCGAACTTAAACCCGTCAATAAAATAGCCGGTGATTTTTTCAAGCCCTTTATGCTTATACACGAGAATATGAACGGTTAGGAGGATACAAATCGCAGACCCGCCAATTAACGCGGTTGCATCATTTCCCTGCAGGTTAAACAAGAGCATGCAGGCAATATCAGCAAGAAAGACAAGCGGAATCAAAAAAGCCAGAATGGACCGCATGCGTTTTGGCAAGAACAGTGAGTTGTCTTGATCGCCGGAAAAAACGGGGGAAATAGAAGCGGGATGCTCCTGTTTTCTGTGCTCGCGCTGAATCATGATAAAGGCAGCGGTTGTTGTTGTCACACCCATAATCAGCACAAGCGGAATGCTGGCCGAGACGACATCACCCACTGGAATGCCTGCTGCATCCGCAGTCAGCTTTGGCGCCGCCTGAATGACAAAGTCTCCTGACAAGGCAAAACCATGTCCGAATAAGTTCATGGCCATGGCTGCTGCAAGAGGCGTCAAACCGGCGCGTGCGGCTGCCGGGAGCAGGACGGCGCCGATCAAAGCGACACCCGGAGAAGGCCAGAAGAAGAGAGAAATGGCGAACATCAGGCCTCCAATCAGCCAGTAGGCAGTCACGGGCCCTTTCACAAGGCTTGTAAAGGGAGAAATCATCGCTTCATTTATCCCTGTTTTTGTTAATAAATCACTCATCGAAACGATAAAGCAAATGATGAAAATCGTGGGCAGCAGTTCGCCGGCCGCATAGATAAAGCTGTGGAACAAGCTGCTGACAGAAGCTGAAAGTGAATGGCTGGCCCATAGCGATATGATAAAAATGCCGAATAAGGAAATAAAGGTCGTATCTTTCCGCAGCAGCATAAATAGGATAATCGCCCCGATAAACAACACGTATAGAACATGGATAGGCAAAATCCCGACTTCCATCATTAATCACTCCTTCCGCTTCCTACAGATTATTCATAGGCGGGCGGAAGGTGCGGGACAGAAGTCTGGGTTATGATGGAAGATCAGCATTGATACGTTTCAGCTGTTCAGTTAAAACATGCTTTTCACTTTTTTCTGTTGCGCTGGACAGCAATCAGGAGAAAACATAACAGCACCGTCAGCAAGCCGCTGTTTTCTGTAGGCGATGATGCTTTCCGCAGGTTCTAAATATGAACCATCCTCGTGCTGCATCTCGTACCCGTCAATCCCTTAAACCCGCAGACTGGGCAAGTATGCTTCATTTTGCTTTTCTCCCAATAAATAAGCTGCCGGACATGCCGGCAGCTATTCGACAGCGAAATATGTGGTGACGTACGAAGGCCGGGAGAAGATCGACGTCGTGTCAATTCCGGCAGACGTGCCACGTTTTTTGTGGGCTTCCTTGTAAGAACCGGACTGCTGCCAGTCTTGAAAGGCACTTTCCGTTTCCCACAATGTCAGAATGACATAGGTGTCACTGTCAAGCGGACGGAGCACTCGAATTGCTTCAAAGCCAGGCTCATTTTCGACTTTTCCCGCTCTGTTTTTAAATCTGTTTTCAAACAGCGGTCGCCCTTCCTGAGTGACGGCAATATTGTTCAATACTGCAAAACCGGGATGCTTGATCTCTCCGACTTGGTCAATGACTTCATAAGCATGTGGTGCCTGGAAAACGGTATCTCCGTTTGTTTCATGAATCAAAATCGCGTTTTCCTGCCCCTGCATCAAAAGGATATGCTCTGAGGGATGCTTCTCAACGATCTTTTTTAAAAAATCGGCTGTCCCATATGTAATATAAACCTTCATATCAGCCACCTCCTGCTTGCTAGTATACCAAAACAATGGTATAAGTTTCTATTGGCGAGTGCTTCGAACATAATTCCAAACAATTTTTCCCATACTACCCTTAGAAAGGCGAGGTGAGTTCATGTTTAAGATAAAGAAAAAGAAACTTTTTATACCTATCATTATTTTAGTGTTAACTGCTTTTCTCGCTTTAATAGGATATATTTCAATTATTCTTCTCGGCCATTATGTCATAGATGAAAAGAAGCTGATACTTCATGCTTCTTCAAAAATTGTTGATCAAAACGGCGATGAGGTTGCAAGCCTGTATACAGAAAATCGCGAGCCGGTTTCGATCAATGAGATTCCCAAGCAAGTCAGAGAAGCGTTTATCGCTGTTGAAGATAAAAGATTCTATGAGCATCACGGCATTGATGCGAAATCTGTCGGAAGGGCAGTGTACCGCGATATATTAGCAGGCGGAAAGGTGGAAGGCGGAAGCACAATCACCCAGCAGCTTGCCAAAAATATTTTTTTGACACATGACAAAACGTTTCTAAGAAAAACAAAAGAAGTGATCATTGCGATCAATCTTGAACGGGATTACAGCAAAGACAAGCTGCTTGAAATGTATTTGAACCAGCTTTACTTCGGACACGGGGTCTACGGCATACAAGCGGCGTCCCACTATTATTTTAATAAAGAAGTAAAAGATTTGACTGTATCTGAAGGCGCTGTTTTGGCCGCTATTCCAAAGGCGCCTTCTACGTACTCTCCGATTTTGCACCCTGATAAAAGTAAGGAGCGGCGTGATACAATTCTAGGTATGATGAATGACCAAGGCTATATCAGTGCGAAGGAGGCTGTCACCGCGCAGGGCCGGACGCTTGGACTGCACGTGAAGAAACAGTCGGAAACACCTTGGTTTGACAGTTACATTGACCTTGTGATCAAAGAGGCAGAAGACAAGTATTCCATTTCCGGAGAGCAGCTTCTTCAAGGCGGATACACGATCAAGGTGCCGCTTGATTCGAAGCTGCAGAAGACGGCTTATCAGGTGATGAAAGAGGGAAGCTATTATCCCGGAACAGATCAGAATGCCGAGGGAAGCGCGGTCTTTATTAATAACAAGACAGGCGGTGTAGAAGCGGCCATCGGCGGAAGGGATTACACATCCAAAGGATATAACCGTGTCACAGCTGTCCGCCAGCCGGGTTCCACATTTAAGCCGCTCGCAGTATACGGACCGGCGATGCAGGAAAAGAAATTTAAGCCATATTCTCTATTGAAGGATGAGTTGCAGTCCTACGGAGATTATACGCCGAAAAACTACGACAGCCAGTATGAGGGCGAAGTCACTATGTCTGATGCTATTACGTATAGCAAAAACGCGCCGGCTGTCTGGACGCTGAATGAGATCGGCGTCGAAACAGGAAAATCTTATTTGAAAGCAAACGGCATTGATATTCCTGATGAAGGGCTTGCTCTTGCTCTAGGCGGCTTGGAAAAAGGCGTTTCACCGCTTCAGCTTGCCGGCGCATTTCATACATTTGCCGCGAATGGGACGTATACTGAACCGTTCTTTATCTCAAGCATAATAGATGAAGACGGGGAAACAATAGCCGATCATAAAGGAGAAGGAAAACGGGTATTCAGCAAGCAGACGTCCTGGAATATGACAAGAATGCTGCAGCAGGTAGTCAAAAAAGGAACGGCCACGTCTGGCATCTATCACGGCGATCTGGCGGGAAAAACAGGTTCTACAACTTATACAGGCGTCTCCGGAGCGACAAAGGACGCCTGGTTTGCAGGCTATACGCCGAAAATAACCGGGGCAGTCTGGATGGGCTATGACAAAACGGACCGAAATCATTATTTAAAATCCGGGAGCTCGTACCCGACGCGGCTGTTTAAGGATATTTTGACACAGGCAGGAGAAACCGGTGCTGTGTTCACAAAGCCTAAAAACGTCAAAGAACTGGAAAGTCCGATTGAGCTGAAGCCGGTCAAAACACTTACAGCCGATTACACATTTAAAGCAGCGGGGCTCTTTACTATTGAATTAAAGTGGGATGCCCAAGAGGATGATCGGGTTGTATACAGAATTTATGTAAACAAGGACGGAAAGGAGACGCTTCTTGATTCGGTTGAAGGGAAGGGGAGCTATGAAATCCCTTATGCCAACTTGTTTTCGGGCGCGTCATATAAAATTGTGCCTTATAATTCACAGACAAAAAGAGAAGGGGAAGGAACCGATTACGTTCAGCCGAAATTGTTTTCCTCTTAATGGAATTCGGCGATTTTTTGAACTTTGAGCTTCATTTCTATACCATTTGCCTAAAACAAGGTATAGTGTAATAAGTCAAGAAATACGAACGTATGGTTGCAGTATGAAAGGTGGAAATCAGATGAGTAAACGAGAAACGTTTAACGAGACGTTTTTAAAAGCTGCGCGGGGAGAAAAAGCGGATCACACGCCTGTGTGGTATATGAGACAAGCAGGTCGCTCACAGCCGGAATATCGTAAGCTGAAGGAAAAATACGGATTGTTTGAGATCACCCATCAGCCCGAACTTTGTGCGTATGTCACAAGACTGCCGGTTGAGCAATACGGAGTCGATGCTGCAATCCTATATAAAGATATCATGACTCCGCTTCCGTCAATTGGTGTGGATGTTGAAATCAAAAACGGGATCGGTCCTGTGATTGATCAGCCAATCCGGTCTCTGGCGGACATTGAAAAACTCGGCCAGATTGATCCGGAACAGGACGTGCCGTACGTGCTTGAGACGATTAAACTGCTTGTCAATGAGCAGCTGAACGTCCCGCTCATCGGTTTCTCAGGTGCGCCTTTTACGCTTGCCAGCTATATGATCGAGGGCGGCCCATCTAAAAATTACAATAAAACAAAAGCCTTCATGTACAGCATGCCGGATGCATGGAATCTGCTGATGTCCAAGCTTGCCGACATGATCATTGTGTATGTGAAAGCGCAGATTAAAGCAGGCGCAAAAGCGATTCAAATCTTTGATTCGTGGGTCGGCGCGCTGAATCAGGCAGATTACAGAACATACATCAAACCCGTGATGAACCGGATCTTTTCAGAGCTTGCCGGGGAGAATGTGCCGCTGATCATGTTTGGCGTTGGTGCAAGCCACCTGGCAGCTGACTGGCATGACCTTCCTCTCGATGTTGTCGGGCTGGATTGGAGACTCAGCATTGATGAAGCCAGATCAAAAGGAATCACCAAAACAGTGCAAGGCAACCTGGACCCGTCCATTTTGCTTGCGCCATGGGACGTCATTGAGAAGAAAACGGCGGAAATACTTGATCAAGGAATGAAATCGGACAACTTCATTTTTAACCTGGGACACGGGGTATTTCCTGACGTCAGTCCTGAGGTCTTGAAAAAACTGACAGCATTTGTCCATAAATATTCACAAAACAAGAAAATAGGTCAATATTCCTAAGCATATCTTTTGGTATCATGGTGATATCCTGTCAAAATGTTTGTATCAGATCATTAAAGAGGGTGTAAACAGTGAGTAGAAAGAAAATGGGGCTTCTCGTGATGGCGTACGGCACGCCTTATAAAGAAGAAGATATCGAACGTTATTATACACATATCAGAAGAGGCAGAAAGCCTGAACCTGAAATGCTTCAAGATTTGAAAGACAGATACGAAGCAATTGGCGGCATTTCACCGCTTGCCAAAATCACAGAAGAGCAGGCACATAATCTGGAACAGCACTTGAATGAGATTCAGGACGAGATCACGTTTAAAGCGTATATCGGACTGAAGCATATCGAGCCATTTATTGAAGACGCTATAGCAGAGATGCATAAAGACGGCATTACAGAAGCAGTCAGCATCGTGCTGGCGCCGCATTTCTCCACGTTCAGCGTTCAGTCCTACAATAAGCGTGCCAAAGAAGAGGCTGAAAAACTCGGCGGTTTAACGATTACGTCTGTTGAAAGCTGGTACGATGAACCGAAGTTCGTTAAATATTGGGTTGACCGAGTGAAGGAAACATATGCGTCAATGCCTGAGGATGAAAGAGAAAATGCGATGCTCATCGTATCCGCGCACAGTCTGCCGGAAAAAATCAAAGAATTTGGAGACCCTTATCCGAACCAGCTTCATGAATCGGCGAAATTGATTGCTGAAGGCGCAGGCGTTTCCGAATATGCTGTCGGCTGGCAAAGTGAAGGGAACACGCCTGATCCATGGCTCGGACCTGATGTTCAGGATTTAACTCGCGATTTATTTGAACAAAAAGGCTATCAAGCGTTTGTATATGTTCCTGTCGGGTTTGTCGCGGATCACTTAGAAGTGCTTTATGATAATGATTATGAATGCAAAGTGGTTACAGACGATATCGGCGCAAGCTATTACCGGCCGGAAATGCCGAATGCCAAGCCTGAGTTTATTGATGCTTTGGCAACAGTCGTATTAAAAAAATTAGGACGTTAAAGAAGGCGATGAACATGAGTGACGGAAAAAAACATGTAGTCATCATCGGCGGCGGCATTACCGGTTTAGCCGCCGCCTTCTATATGGAAAAAGAAATCAAAGAAAAGAATCTGCCGCTTGAGCTGACACTTGTTGAGGCAAGTCCGAGAGTCGGCGGAAAAATCCAGACTGTCAAGAAAGACGGATATATCATCGAAAGAGGGCCAGACTCATTTCTGGAACGGAAGAAAAGCGCCCCGCAGCTTGTTAAAGATTTAGGTCTTGAGCATTTGCTTGTCAACAATGCGACAGGACAATCCTATGTGCTTGTAAACCGCACCCTGCATCCAATGCCGAAGGGCGCTGTAATGGGGATACCGACAAAAATTGCGCCGTTTGTTTCTACGGGTCTGTTTTCCTTGTCCGGTAAGGCGAGAGCTGCTATGGATTTCATCCTGCCTGCAAGCAAAACAAAGGATGATCAGTCATTGGGAGAATTCTTTCGCAGACGTGTCGGAGATGAAGTGGTCGAGAACTTAATCGAGCCGCTTCTCTCAGGGATCTATGCAGGCGACATTGATAAGCTCAGCCTGATGTCGACATTCCCGCAGTTTTACCAGACGGAACAAAAGCATAGAAGCCTGATTCTCGGCATGAAAAAAACAAGGCCTCAAGGCTCAGGCCAGCAGCTGACGGCAAAGAAACAAGGACAGTTCCAGACTCTGTCAACCGGATTGCAAACCCTTGTTGAAGAGATCGAAAAGCAATTAAAGCTGACGAAGGTGTATAAAGGCACAAAAGTGACCAAGCTCAGCCGTGGCGGCTCTGGCTACTCGCTTGAACTGGATAACGGTGTCACACTTGATGCTGATTCAGTAATTGTGACTGCTCCGCATAAAGCGGCTGCGGGAATGCTTTCTGAGCTTCCTGCCATTTCCCATTTGAAAAATATGCACTCCACATCCGTGGCAAACGTCGCTTTAGGCTTCCCGGAAGGCGCCGTCCAAATGGAGCATGAGGGAACGGGCTTTGTCATTTCAAGAAACAGTGATTTTGCGATCACAGCCTGTACGTGGACGAACAAAAAATGGCCGCACGCAGCGCCGGAAGGCAAAACGCTGCTTCGGGCATATGTCGGAAAAGCCGGAGACGAATCGATTGTCGATCTATCAGATAATGACATTATCAACATTGTGTTAGAAGACTTAAAGAAAGTCATGAACATAAACGGCGAACCGGAAATGACATGTGTCACCCGATGGCATGAAAGCATGCCGCAGTATCATGTCGGCCATAAGCAGCGCATCAAGGAACTGCGTGAATCACTGGCAGCCGCATATCCGGGTGTTTATATGACAGGCGCTTCTTTTGAAGGTGTCGGAATACCCGACTGCATTGATCAAGGAAAAGCTGCCGTGTCTGACGCGCTTACCTATTTATTCAGTTAAAACCTCCGCCATAAAGCGGAGGTTTTTTTATGCTGTGCGATGGCAATATTGTGTAAAAAAATGATTGAATTGAGCAGCAGGTTATGATACATTTGCATATGTACTTAATGACTGAAATGTTCAAACGGTCAGTTTTGGGGTGATATACGATGTCAATAGATCGAAAAAAGCTCATTTTGGAGGCGGCTACAAAGTCTTTCACGCAGTTCGGGTATAAAGCGACGACCATGGACCTTGTCGCAAAGCTTGCGAATGTGGGGAAGGGAACCATTTATACTTTTTTCAAAAACAAAGAAGAACTGTTTGACGAGATTTTCACAACTTTATTGAAGGAAATGAAGCAAAAAGCGGATGAAGCGATGGAGCCGAACCTTCCGTTCCATGAAAATGTGCACAGAGCGCTGTTTGCCATTCTGGAGTTCAGGAAAACACATCAGCTGACGATTAAGATTTTCCAAGAGAATGCCGAGATTGGTACAATGGCAGTTCAGGAAGTGATCCAGAAAATGGAGCAAGCCATACTGTCTTATATCAAAAGTAAGATTGAAGACGGGATCAAAAGCGGCGCAATCAAGCCTTGCGATCCTGAATTGACGGCCTTTGTGATGCTGAAGCTTTATATCGCGCTCATTTTTGACTGGGAAAAACAACATCCCCCGCTTGATAAAGAGACAATTGCGGAACTGCTTGAATTGTATGTTGTCAATGGATTGTCAGCCAACTAGATAATCCTTTCTCTTTGCAAGAAAATGACCATTTTTCATGATGAGTCAGTTTTAGAATGGAGGCATCAGGATGAACACAATACGAAGTCAGTGGAAAGACATCGTAACAAGTAAAAAATTATTGATTCCCATCATCGCCATTTTGTTTGTCCCGCTTATTTACAGCGGCGTATTCTTAAAGGCTTATTGGGACCCGTACGGCACAGTTGACCAGCTGCCTGTCGTTGTCGTCAACCAAGACAAGGGCGCAACGTATGAAGGAGAAAAACTTCAAATTGGTGATGATCTGGTCAAAGAATTAAAGGATAATAAAAACTTTGATTGGCATTTTTCCAATGATCTAGACCAATCGTTAAAGGACTTATTAAATCAAAAATATTATTTAGTTGTCGAGATTCCTGAGGATTTTTCTAAGAATGCCAGCACTGTGTTGGACAAAAATCCGAAAAAATTGGATCTGAAATACCATACAAATGCCGGTTCCAACTATGTAGGGGCAACGATCGGCGAAAAAGCGATTGATAAACTGAAAGCCTCTGTGTCTAAAGAAGTGACCGAGCAATATACGAAAGTTATTTTTGATAACTTTAAAGATATCGCAAAAGGGTTGAGCGACGCGAGCAGCGGCGCGAAAAAAATTGATGACGGCACAAAGGATGCGAAAAACGGAAGCGCCCAGCTGAAAGGAAATCTGGCGAAGCTGAAGGAAAGCACCGCTACCATCAGTGACAAAACAGCGCAGCTTGCAGATGGAGCGGCTCAGGTGACGAGCGGCATCCAATCACTTGACAGCTCGCTCGGTAAATTCCAGGACAGCAGCAACCAGATTTATGATAAATCTAGTCAGCTTGCAGCAGGATCAGGCAAGCTGACGGGCAAACTGAATGAATTGAATGCCGGCCTTCAAAAGGTGCAGCAGGGCTTGCCTAATCTTACAAACGGGCTGGATCAGCTCAACAGTAAAGCGCAAGAAGGTTCTGAAAAAGCAGCAAAAGCGGAAAAACTCATAAATGCGCTCGATTTAACACAGCTTGAAACAGCTGTGAACAATCTGGAAAAGTCAGAAACTGCGATGAAGGAATTTAAAAAACAGCTGTCTGACTTTGAAAACAGCTTGAAAAACCGTGATCAGGCATTCAAAAATCTCATCAACTCGAGTGATTTCTTAACAGCGGAGCAAAAAAGCCAGCTGATTAATTCTGTTGAAAAGCAGCTTCCGCAAGTTGATGCGCCTGATTTTGATGAAATTTTAAGTGGACTTCCTACAGCTGATCAGCTGCCTGACATCGCAACGATAAAAAGCTCATTGGAAGATGTGAAAGCGGAGGTTGCCCAGGTGAAGGCATTGCCGGAAGCTACCTCTAAGCTTTATAACGGTGCAAAAGCCACTCAAGACGCGATTGACCAATTATCTGCTGGATCTGAGAAAATATACAATGCGTCACAGCAGGTGACAGATGGCCAAACTAAACTGACAGCCGGCATTGGTGAATATAATAAGCAGTTCGCAAAAGCAAAAGCGGGCTCAGAGCAATTGGTGACAGGAAGCAGCCAAGTATCCGGCGGATTGTTTAAGCTGTTAGACGGGTCTAAACAGGTCCAAAGCGGATCATCAAAACTGGCCGACGGATCTGCATCACTTGATACAGGCTTAGGCAAGCTATTGGACGGCACAGGGGAGCTGTCTAATAAGCTGAAGGATGCGGCAGATCAAACAGGAGATATCGATGCTGATGATCAAACATACGGCATGTTTGCGGATCCGGTGAAAACCAAAGATGATGCCATTCATTCCGTTCCTAACTATGGAACAGGGCTGACACCTTATATCCTGTCAATGGGCTTATATGTCGGCGGCATCATGCTGACGGTTGTCTTCCCGCTGAAGGAGGCGTCAGGACGTCCGAGAAACGGTTTTGAGTGGTTCTTCAGCAAATTCAATGTCATGATGCTTGTTGGAATCATTCAATCGCTGATTGTGGCGACAGTTCTTCTATTGGGAATTGGGCTCGAGGTAGAGAGCACGTGGAGATTTTACGTGTTTACGATTATTACAAGTCTCGCTTTCCTAGCGATGATTCAATTTTTGGCTACCACAATGGGCAACCCTGGACGTTTTATCGCAGTCATTATTTTAGTGCTGCAGCTGGGAGCAAGCGGAGGAACCTTCCCGCTGGAATTGCTTCCGAATTTCTATCAGGTCATTCACGGCGCATTGCCGATGACCTACAGCATTAACGGATTCAGAGCGGTCATTTCAAACGGGGACTTTGGCTACATGTGGCAGATGGCCGGCGTCTTAATCGGCATCGCCCTTGTCATGATTATCTTAAGCATTACCTACTTTACAGTGTTAAGCCGGAAGGAAAAAACATCGGAAGAACAGCCGGCTTCATAAAGAAAAAGAACTTGTTTCCTTGGAAACAAGTTCTTTTTTTTGTTACATTCCCCATCTAATAAGCAATCCTGTATAGGTTAATCCGCCGCCAAATCCGAAAAGCATCACGGTTTGATCTTTTTTCAGCTTCCCTGCTTTCACTGCGAGATCAAGCGCCAAAACAATGGAGACCGAAGACGTGTTTCCATAGTATTCAACACTAGTGAGCGTTTTTTCAATCGGGAAAGGTGTTTTTTCACAAATTGACTCGATCATGCGCAAGTTGGCGCTGTGAGGAACAAACCAATCGAGACCATCAGAGCTGAGTCCTGCTTTATGTAAAAGCCGTTCAAATTCGCCAGGGATTGTTCTTACGGCCCATTTATATACTTCGCGGCCGTTTTGGACCATTTTCCCGGAGCCAGCAAGCTCCACACCGTTTATTTCATTTCGCAGTCCGGCACGATACAAAATATCGCCTCCGTTCCCGCTTGTTCCTTGGACAGAGGCAAGAAATCCTGGCGCCTCTTCCTCTCGCTCCACTAACAGCGCACCCGCGGCGTCGCCGAACAGAACGCATGTCGTTCGATCGGTATAATCCGTTACCTTTGACAATGTCTCCCCGGCGATGACGAGAATTTTTTGATGAAGGCCGGATGTGATCAATCCATTTGCCAAATGAAGACCGTATGTCAGTCCGGCGCACGTCGCATTAATATCCAGCGCGCCGGTGTTTTCCCAGCCGAAATATTCCTGTACGCGGCATGCCGTACTCGGAAAGGCGTAATCGGATGTTGTTGTGGCAACGAGGATCATATCGACATCATCAAGTGTGCCTTTATAGCGGCTCTTGAGGTCCTTCACTGCTTCGATGCATAAATCAGAGGTGAACTGCTGTTCATCTGCAATCCGGCGTTCTCTCATGCCTGTACGCTGAACGATCCATTCATCAGATGTATCAACGATCTTTTCTAAATCAGCATTGGTTAAGCGTCTGCTCGGCGCATATGTGCCGATAGCTGTAATTTTTGCTTTTGACATATGAATCACTCCTTATGATCAGATTATAACACTAGATATTAGTATCTGGTACTAAAAAGAAGGTTTTTTGATAAAAAAAGAGAAGTGTAGGATAGGGAAGCTATGAAATAGAAAAAGGAGGCTGAAAAATGGTCAGTCAAGAAGCAGTAGTCTTTTTGGCGTTATCCGGGGCTATTGCGTTTCTGTTGCCGATCGGGCTGATTGTGTGGTTTAAGCGGAAATATGGCGCCTCGCTTAAAGTGTTTTTTATTGGCGCTCTTACGTTTTTTGTCTTCGCACAGCTGCTGGAAGGCGGCGTTCATGTGTATGTACTGCAAGTGAATGAAGTGACAAAAGAAGCGATGCAACATCCTTTGTGGTATGGCATTTACGGCTGCTTGATGGCCGGCATTTTTGAGGAGTGCGGAAGGTATTTGATGATGCGATTTTTTATGAAGCGCCATCGTACTTGGGCGGATGGCCTGGCTTTCGGGGCAGGCCATGGCGGGCTTGAAGCCATCCTGATTACAGGTTTGTCCTCTATCTCACTTATTGTATACGCATTTGCTATCAATAGCGGGACGTTTGAACAGCTTTTGGTCAATGGCGACGTCAAACAGGCGCTTTTGCCGATACAGGAGCAGCTGCTGCATACCCCTTCGTATGAATGGCTGCTGGGCGGAATAGAAAGAATCAGCGCCATTGCTGTCCAAATCGGGCTGTCGCTGCTAGTCCTGTACGCGGTTAAAAGCCGCCGGCCGCTGTTTTTGTTGTATTCTATTCTTTTACATGCACTGTTTAATGTCCCGGCGGTTTTATATCAAAGAGGAATCGTAGAGCATGCCGCTGCTGTTGAAATCATTGTTGCTTTTATGGCTGCTTTATCAGTGTATTGGATTGTAAAAGCAAAAAGGCTGTTTCAATAAAAGGTCCAAGCAGCAGCAAAGCCCGCTTGGAAAAATGTGAATGGAAATATTCATTAAGCATGGGTCATCAGAATATTTCTGATTCAGTCTTTAGCAATGACAGCAAGAATGTCTGTGTTTTTTACAAGAGAAACAATGGTGTTTCTTTTTCTTCTTCTCGCAAGGGTCATGGCATTCTTTCTTTTTCTTGCAATGGTCGTGGAAATCTTTATCGAACCACTCGTCAAAGAACCAAAAATCATCGAACCAATCGTGACAACGACATTTCTGTTCATGTGAATGACGACAGCACATAGAAATCCCTCCTCTTCCCATGCTCTCTACAGCATATGAGAGATTGATAGGAAAAGATTGGACGGGTCCCTCGGTAAAAGAGTATATTTTAAGTAGAAAATAAAAGGAGGAATGCCCTATGACGTCCGTACGTAAAACGATGGAGCTCATTAAAGAACTGGTATCGATCCCAAGCCCGACAGGAAATACATATGAGGTAATTAATTATATTGAAAGCCTTTTAAAAGAATGGAAGGTAGAAACGGTTCGGAACCACAAGGGCGGCTTACTTGCAACGCTTCCAGGACGCGACACATCCCGGCATCGCATGCTGACGGCGCACGTTGACACCCTCGGCGCTATGGTGAAGGAAATTAAAGCGGACGGCCGGCTGAAAATCGACTTAATCGGCGGGTTCCGCTACAACTCGATTGAGGGGGAGTATTGCCAAATTGAAACCGCCTCAGGAAAAACGTACACAGGCACCATTTTAATGCATCAAACGTCTGTGCACGTATACAAAGACGCGGGAAAGGCCGAGCGGAATCAAGAGAATATGGAGATCCGCCTAGATGAACCTGTTCACTGCCGAAAAGATACGGAGGAGCTTGGCATTGGTGTCGGAGACTTTGTGTCGTTTGATCCCCGTGTCGAAATCACATCAAGCGGATTTATTAAATCGCGCCATTTGGATGACAAAGCAAGCGTCGCCTTATTGCTCCGCTTAATTCATCAAATTCAAACAGAAGACATTGAACTGCCGTATACAACCCATTTTCTTATTTCCAATAATGAAGAAATCGGATACGGCGGAAATTCGAATATTCCTCCTGAAACGGTCGAATATTTGGCGGTTGATATGGGAGCTATCGGAGACGGACAGGCCACAGATGAATATTCAGTATCAATCTGTGTGAAGGATGCGAGCGGGCCGTATCATTACCAGCTCAGAAAACATTTAGTTCAATTAGCCGAGAAGCATCATATTGACTATAAGCTTGATATCTATCCGTACTACGGGTCTGATGCGTCAGCAGCAATCAAATCCGGGCATGATATTGTGCATGGCCTCATCGGGCCGGGAATTGACGCTTCCCATGCATTTGAACGCACCCATAAATCATCTCTTCGCCATACCGCTAAGCTTCTGTATTACTATGTACAGTCACAAATGGTATAAGGGGGGAAGGGCGAATGAAGATTTATAAGCTGAAAAGCATATTCGGCTGGGAAGGTGATGACGGGCTGGGAGAACAGCTGATTCAGCAGATCATTGCCGGAGAAAAAACAGCCACGTGCGCGCCGAGATCATTATATTCAAAAGATGAATTGAGGGACGTTTATCAAACAGCTGGTCAGCTTGTTACCGTTTATGATAAACATGACAATCCAAGATGCAATATAAAAGTGACAGACGTCTTTGAAACCACCTTTGGTGCGCCTGATATGAGGTTAGTCAAAGGAGAGGGCAATGGAGACCGAATTGACGAATTTCAAAAGGATCATCGGATGGCTTGGGCGGAGCTGATTAAAAACGGTGACCTGGAGCTGAATGAAGATACGGTTTTGATTACAGAGCTTTTTGAGCTTGTTCAAGACTAAAAAAGCCTGCGGGATAAGAATCCCGCAGGCTTTTCATTAACCGGAAATGGTTGCGTTTTGCTCTGTTTTCGATTGGGACATAACAGTTTCTGCTTTCGCAGGGTTAAACATGCCTTCCCATTTAGACATCACAACAGCAGCAAGCGCGTTACCAGTCAGGTTGACAACTGTACGTGCCATATCCATGATACGGTCTACGCCGGCAATAAAGGCAAGTCCCTCAGCCGGAACGCCGATGGTGCCAAGCGTCGCAAGCAAGACAACAAAAGAAGTACCAGGCACGGCAGCCATCCCTTTAGATGTCACCATTAAGACAAGCACAAGCGTAATTTGGTGCCAAATTGTCAAATCAATTCCGTATACCTGTGCCAAAAACAGCGCGGCAATGGATTGATAGAGAACGGAACCGTCTAAGTTAAACGTATATCCGATCGGAATCACAAATGAAACAATGCCTTTCGGACATCCGATTTTCTCCATTTTTTCCATGATGCGCGGAAGAACCGTTTCAGAGCTTGATGTACTGAACGCCAGTAAGATCTCATCCTTCATGTAAGCAAGGAATTTGAAGATGCTGATGCCGGCCATTTTTGCGACAATTCCAAATACGACAATTAAGAAGAAAGCAAGTGCGACATACACCAATCCGACGAGCTTTCCGAGAGAGATAAGAGAACCGAGCCCGAATTTAGACACAGTCACTCCGATTAGCGCGAAAACGCCGAACGGCGCCACTTTCATCACAAGGTTTACAACGTGGAACATGGCATGGGATACGCCTTCAAAAAAGGCTAAAACTGGCTTGCCTCTTTCACCGATCGCGGAAATACCCAATGCAAATAGTACTGTAAAGCAGATGATGGCTAGAAGATCCCCTTCGACCAACGACTGGAAGAAGTTTGTCGGCACAATATGGAGGAATGTTTCCGCCACTGATTTATTACTTTGTTCTTTTTCGGTTTCAACATATTGACTGATGTCCGATTTTTGAGCTTCGTGTATATTAACTCCTGTACCCGGATGGAAGATGTTTGCAAGGGCTAGTCCGAGAATAATGGCAAAAGTCGTGATGATCTCGAAGTACAGAATCGTTCTGAAGCCTAGTTTACCGACTTGCTTTCCATTTCCTGCACCGGCTACACCGATGATTAAGCTGGAGACAACAATAGGAATCACTATCATTTTGATTAAGCGTAAAAAGAGATCCCCAATTGGCTGCAGGTAAGTAGGCAATGCTGGGTTGCCATACCAAATGACGCCAACAATAACACCTAGAATAAGTCCAACGAATATTTGTGTGGCTAATCCAAACTTAATTCTTTTCATAGATTACCTCCCAAAAAACAAAGTATCAACATATATCATGAATAGACATATATTTAATCTCACTATTAGATCAAATTATAATAGATAAGAAATGAATTCGTCTACAGTAAATTATATTTCGAAAATAAAGAATATTCAGTGATGACACGATAATCACCAGAATTATCTAAAATCGGGTGAGCTTTGACCTAACCTGACTATTATTTCAAAATTAAGATATGTGTGAATAAATAAGAAAATCCCACGCGCAGGGCGTGGGATTTTTGCTTATGACAAATCATTTACTTTTATGCAGTTATTGCAGATATTACCATAGCACTCATGCTGCTCTTCTATCTTTTTTCCGCATTCCGCGCACTTTTTCGAAGGCAGGTTTCTAAAAAATTCTGTGATTTTTCCCAGCATAACCAATCCCTCTTTCCCCTTTGTAGTGACTTCATTGTAATATAACAGATTGTAAAAATCAATAACTGTTTTGATACAATATTTAAAACATGCTTTTTTCAAGAAAAATGGGTATATTGAAGGAGGAACAATTTTCTTGAAAAGATAGGAGGACATTATGAAAGTTACAGTTATCGGATGCTATGGCGGTTTCCCGGCCGCAAATGAAGCGACGTCAGGCTATTTATTTCAGTCAGGTGATTACTCTCTGCTTGTCGATTGCGGCAGTGCCGTATTGTCTAAGCTGTTCGGCTATGTGCCGGCGGAAAAGCTGGATGCGGTCGTTCTGTCTCATTATCACCATGACCATATTGCTGATATCGGGCCGCTGCAATTTGCCAAGCAAGTCGGTTCGTTTCTCGGCAAAGGAGAGCATACGCTTCCGATTTACGGACATGATGCTGATATAGAACAGTTTCAAAAGCTTACATATAAAACACATACGAAAGGCATTGCCTATCAGCCGGATCAGCCGCTGACTGCCGGTCCGTTTACGATCACATTTTTAAAAACGATTCACCCGGTGACGTGTTATGCCATGCGGATTACTGACGGCAGCCACACTGTCGTTTATACTGCTGATTCCAGCTATCAGGATTCATTTATTCCGTTTTCGAAAGATGCTGATTTGCTGATCTCAGAATGTAATTTTTATGCGGATCAAGACGGGACAAGCGCAGGCCATATGAACAGCCTGGAAGCCGGGCGCATTGCAAAAGAAGCGGGAGCTGGAGAGCTGCTGCTGACACATTTGCCGCATTTTGGCGTGCATGACAATCTTCACAAAGAAGCGAAAACCGTTTTTAACGGTGAAGTGAATATTGCGAAATCAGGTTTTGTGTGGGAAGGATAAAGGAGGAGCACCATGTTATTTATAGACAATCAAAATATCAATGATCCGCGGATCAATCTTGCTATCGAGGAGTACTGTGTCAAGCATTTAGACCCTGAACAGCAGTATTTGCTTTTTTATGTGAATCAACCGTCTATTATCATTGGGAAAAACCAAAATACAATAGAAGAAATCAATACAAAATATGTAGAGGAAAACGGGATTATCGTCGTCCGCCGTTTATCAGGCGGGGGCGCTGTGTACCATGATCTGGGGAACTTGAACTTCAGCTTTATCACCAAGGATGACGGGGACAGCTTTCATAACTTTAAAAAGTTCACTGAGCCGGTGATTCAGGCGTTACATCAACTCGGGGTTGAAGCGGAATTAAGCGGCCGGAACGACATTGTAGTGGATGGCCGGAAAATATCCGGAAACGCCCAGTTTGCAACGAAAGGCCGTATTTTCAGCCACGGCACCCTCATGTTTGATTCAGCCATTGATCATGTTGTGTCAGCATTAAAGGTGAAAAAGGATAAAATTGAATCAAAAGGCATCAAATCGATCAGAAGCCGAGTGGCAAACATCAGTGAGTTTCTCGATGATAAAATGACCACCGAAGAATTTCGCAGCCATTTGCTTCGCCATATTTTTAACACAAACGACATTGGAAACGTGCCGGAGTATAAGCTGACAGAAAAAGATTGGGAGACCATCCATCAAATTTCGAAAGAGCGCTATCAGAATTGGGATTGGAACTACGGCCGCTCACCGAAATTTAACCTTAATCATTCGAAACGTTATCCGGTTGGGTCGATCGATTTGCGCCTGGAAGTCAAGAAAGGCAAAATTGAGGACTGCAAAATCTTCGGAGATTTCTTCGGTGTCGGTGATGTATCTGATATTGAAAACCTGCTGGTCGGAAAACAATACGAACGGAGTGTCATCGCTGAGGTGCTCGAAGATGTGAATCTCAAGCATTACTTTGGGAACATTACGAAAGAGGATTTCCTTGATCTAATTTATTAAGGCAAAGCACTTCTTTTGAAAGAGCGGTTGTGTGTTTGAAATAATGGAGGCAGGAGGGATTCAGATGAAAGTGTTTTTAATCGGAGCGAACGGACAAATCGGGCAAAGACTCGTCTCTTTATTCCGGGATCATCCTGATCATTCCATTAGAGCGATGGTCAGAAAAGAAGAACAGAAAGCGTCTCTCGAAGCTGCCGGTGCAGAAGCTGTGCTTGCGAATCTGGAGGGCAGCCCCGAAGAAATCGCCGCCGCGGCAAAAGGCTGCGACGCCATCATTTTCACAGCGGGTTCCGGCGGCAGTACAGGCTATGATAAAACGCTGCTGGTGGATCTTGATGGAGCGGCAAAAGCCATTGAAGCGGCGGACATTGCCGGAATCAAACGGTTTATTATGGTCAGCGCCCTGCAAGCCCATAACCGTGAAAATTGGAATGAGGCACTCAAACCTTATTATGTGGCCAAGCATTATGCCGATAAAATTTTGGAAGCAAGCGGTTTAACCTATACGATTATCCGTCCGGGAGGCCTTCGCAACGAGCCTGGAACGGGAACTGTTTCAGCTGCGAAGGATCTGGAGCGGGGTTATATTTCCCGTGATGACGTTGCAAAAACGGTCATTGCCTCTTTAGATGAAAACAATACGGAAAATCGGGCTTTTGATCTGACAGAAGGAGATACGCCGATTGCTGAAGTATTGAAGAAACTATGACTGAACTGACACTCGGGGCTTTTTGCTCTTGAGTGTTTTTTTCTGTTTCTCTATAATGGAGGAGAAAGCTTGGCTTCAATAATGAATGACTATTCATTCACTTTAAGGGGTGGGAGAATGAATCTTGTTTCAAAATTGGAAGAAACAGCATCTGAGAAGCCCGACAGCATCGCATGCAGGTTTAAGGATCACATGATGACGTATCAAGAGCTGAATGAACAAATTCAGCGATTTGCGGACGGCCTTCAGGAAGCCGGTATGGAGAAAGGGGACCATCTAGCTTTGCTGCTTGGCAACTCGCCTGATTTTATCATCGCGTTTTTTGGTGCTTTAAAAGCCGGGATCGTGGTTGTTCCCATCAATCCGTTGTACACGCCGACAGAAATTGGTTATATGCTGACAAATGGCGATGTAAAGGCGATCGTGGGCGTTAGCCAGCTTTTGCCGCTTTATGAGAGCATGCATGAATCGCTGCCAAAGGTTGAGCTCGTCATTTTATGCCAGACGGGAGAGGCTGAGCCGGAAGCCGCGGACCCAGAGGTCAGGATGAAAATGACAACGTTTGCAAAAATAGTGCGGCCGACATCTGCCGCTAAACAAAACCAAGAGCTTGCTCCTGATGATACCGCGGTTATTTTATATACGTCAGGAACGACTGGAAAACCGAAAGGCGCGATGCTGACTCATCAGAATTTGTACAGCAATGCCAACGATGTCGCAGGCTATTTGGGAATGGATGAGAAGGACAATGTGGTCTGTGCTCTTCCCATGTTTCACGTGTTTTGTTTAACTGTCTGCATGAATGCACCGCTGATGAGCGGCGCAACTGTCTTGATTGAGCCTCAATTCAGTCCGGCATCTGTTTTTAAACTTGTTAAGCAGCAGCAGGCGACCATTTTTGCCGGTGTTCCTACGATGTATAATTATTTGTTTCAGCATGAGAATGGAAAAGAAGATGATTTTTCTTCCATCCGGCTTTGCATTTCGGGGGGAGCGGCCATGCCAGTCGCATTGCTGACGGCGTTTGAAGAAAAATTCGGCGTTACCATTTTGGAAGGCTACGGGCTCTCGGAAGCATCACCTGTCACATGCTTTAACCCGTTTGACAGGGGCAGAAAGCCGGGCTCCATCGGGACAAGTATCTTACATGTCGAAAACAAGGTCGTAGATCCGCTCGGACGCGAGCTGCCCGCTCACCAGGTAGGCGAATTGATCGTAAAAGGACCCAATGTGATGAAGGGCTACTATAAAATGCCGATGGAAACAGAGCATGCGTTAAAAGATGGTTGGCTTTATACAGGGGACTTGGCAAGACGGGATGAGGACGGCTATTTTTACATTGTTGACCGGAAAAAAGACATGATCATTGTAGGAGGATACAATGTGTATCCGCGGGAAGTGGAGGAGGTGCTGTACAGACACCCGGACGTCAAGGAGGCCGTTGTCATCGGCGTGCCGGACGCCCAAAGCGGGGAAGCGGTAAAGGGATATGTGGTACCGAAACGTTCTGGCATAACAGAAGAGGACATCATGCAGCACTGTGAAAAGCATCTGGCGAAATACAAGCGGCCTGCCGCCATTACGTTTCTTGACGACATTCCGAAAAATGCGACGGGGAAAATGCTCAGAAGGGCGCTAAGAGATATTTTGCCTCAATAAAATGAAAAAGCGAAGCAGCTAGCTTCGCTTTTTCATTTTCAATCCTTTGCTTCTTTTTTCATAATGTTTAGCAGCGCCTTTGTATCGTTTTTGCTTAATTTGTAGTATGTGCCATCCTTCAAAAATACGGCTTGCTGGCTGCCGTCAATCCATAGCCTGAATGAGTCGTACCGGTCTTTATGAAACTTGATTGTCCCTTCGTAATCAGGGGCTGATGTTTTTTCTGTCTTCACCTGTTTTCCCTGATTCATAATGTCCAGCATATCTTTGACGTGCTGCCTTTTTTCAATCTTAATATCTTCTTGGCCGCTTGAAGACAGTGTGATCAAATCCGCGTCTACCGATTGATACACATCGCCTGACCGGCTGTAAAGATAGAAAAATGCAATAAACACAAGACCGATTACCACGATGGCTGCCACTATTTTTTTCATTTGCATCACTCCAAACATTGTTAGTTTTCCCAGCGATCGGGCTTTCCATGCTTAAAAGGATGGAAAAGTGCGGAACACAGCTTGGTTCTAAGAATTTGAATTTATGATTACAATAGAAGTAACGGGTTGATGTGAGGAGTGAGGTGTTATGCGCAAATGGATTGCGGCAGCAGGGCTTGCTTACGTGCTGTACGGGCTGTTTTTTTATTGGTATTTCTTCCTGTCCGGTGATTCCGCAATACCGGAAGCCGTGAAAGGGACGCAGGCTGATCCGGCTTCTTTCATGAAGCCGTCTGATTTGGAGGTGGCCGAGCAGTATTCAAATATCAAGAATTTTTTATTTTTTATCGAGGTACCTCTTGATTGGTTTCTGTTTTTTGTTTTGCTGGTCAGCGGCGTTTCAAAGAAAATCAAGAAATGGATGGAAGCGGCCGTGCCTTTTCGGTTTTTGCAGATCGTTGGTTTTGTATTTGTACTTTCGCTGATTACCACATTGGTGACGCTGCCTTTAGATTGGATAGGCTATCAGGTGTCACTTGACTACAATATTTCCACACAGACTACGGCCAGCTGGGCTAAGGATCAGGTTATCAGCTTTTGGATCAGCTTTCCAATCTTTGCGCTTTGCGTTCTCGTGTTTTATTGGCTGATCAAAAGGCATGAAAAAAAATGGTGGTTATATGCCTGGCTGTTAACAGTGCCATTTTCGCTGTTTCTGTTTTTTATTCAGCCGGTCATTATCGATCCTTTATACAATGATTTTTATCCGCTGAAAAATAAAGAGCTTGAAAGCAAAATTTTAGAGCTGGCAGAAGAAGCCAATATTCCGGCTGATCATGTATATGAAGTGAACATGTCGGAAAAAACAAATGCGCTGAATGCCTATGTTACGGGAATTGGGGCCAATAAACGGATTGTATTGTGGGATACGACGCTGAACAAACTTGACGATTCAGAGATTCTGTTTATAATGGGCCACGAAATGGGCCATTATGTCATGAAGCACGTTTACATCGGTCTGGCTGGCTATTTGCTCGTGTCGCTCGCCGGATTTTATGTCATTGATAAGCTATACAAGCGGACGGTGCGCCTAACCCGCAGCATGTTTCATTTAGAAGGGCGGCATGATCTTGCGGCACTTCCGCTGTTATTGCTTTTGTTTTCTGTTTTGAGCTTTGCGATTTCGCCTTTTTCTAATGCTGTCTCGCGTTATCAGGAGAATAAGGCTGACCAGTATGGGATCGAGTTGACAGAGAACAGAGAAGCCGCTGTTAAAACGTTTCAGGATTTGGCCGTGACGGGGCTGAGCCAGGTTGATCCTCCGGTGCTTGTGAAGATTTTCAGAGGCAGCCACCCTTCGATCATGGAACGGATTCAACATGCGGAGAAAGAAGAGAAAACGCCGGAACATCCTGCCACAGAACAGGATAATGGCAAATAAAAAGAAGCAGGTATGGAGGAACCTGCTTCTTTTTGATATTATTGGGCAGCTGCTTCTACATTGATTAACCCTTTTCCATAGTAGAAAGAGCTTCCAAGGTATGTTGCAGTGCTTTCTAAACGATCACGGACTTGCGCGTTTGTCCAAGTCGGGTGCTTAGAAAGAATTAAAGCTGCTGCTCCGGCAACGTGAGGAGTCGCCATTGACGTTCCGTTGTAAGCACCGTAAGTGCCTCCAGGAAGTGTGCTTTGGATAGATACGCCAGGAGCCATCACATCAAGCTCAGAACCTGCGCTTGAGAATGAAGCTCTTTGGTTGCTGCTGTTTACCGCACCTACCGCGATGGTAGAAGGATATTTCGCAGGATAGCCGACTGTGCTTGAGCTTCCGGACGAGCCTTCGTTTCCGGCTGCGGCCGCAACCACAATACCGCTGGAAACGGCTTTATCAACAACTGTTTTCAGCGCTGTAGAACCAGAAGGTCCGCCAAGGCTCATGTTGATAACATCCATATTGTTGGAAATGGCCCATTCAATGCCGTTGATGATCCAGCTGTATTGGCCGCTTCCTGTTGAATCAAGAACTTTTACCGCATATAATGATGCGCTTGGCGCTACGCCGAGAACACCGATTGAGTTATTAAGAGCGGCAATCGTACCGGCTACGTGCGTACCGTGAGAACTGCCGTCCTGGTATGGGTTTGTTTCAGAAGGTACGAAGCTTGCTCCGCCTCTGACGTTTAAGTCAGGATGAGAAGAGTCAATTCCGCTGTCGATAACAGCTACTTTTACGTTAGAGCCTGTGTAGCCTTGAGAGTGAAGAGCCGGCGCTTTAATTTGGGAAATGCCGTAAGGAACAGATTGCGCATATTCATGTGCAATATGATCTTCTTCCACATATGCAACACTCGGATCTTGTTTTAATTCTTTTACAGCTTTTTCATCCAATGTTGCTGTGGCTGCGTTAACATACTTAAACTGCTTTTGAACTTTTCCGCCTTTCTCAGAAATAACATCCTTTTTCTTGGCGGAGCTCATGGCACTCATTGTCTGTTTAAATCCGACAATGTATTTCTTTTCTGTACTGCTTTTTCCGGCAGCCTGCGCAGACATGTTGCTGAACGCCATCGTAAAGATTAACGTTAACGCAAACAACAAGCTGATCCACAATTTTTTGTTTCTCACTCTTTACCCTCTCCTTTTAAAAAATTCAGAGTAGACTTACTAAAAAGACTATTCTGTGAATTTATTGTAATAGATGGAATAATATTTTAGTAGACCCATTTTTTTGAGATGATTTTATCTCTATTTAGGTATATCATCTCTCGCTATTTCCGTAGAGACTCGAAATAACTATTTTCATACAGAAAAGAACGAAAATAGACATGAGTAAATGTTCATTATGCTGAAATGTCATGCTTTTTCAGGTTAAATGCTCCTGAGTCCCGGCAAATTCCTGTCGAAAAAATTCGTTCGAATGACCTGCATATGCTTTCGTGAGAACAATGGATATTATCGTGATATTTTTTCAATGCATGATGATAAAAGTATTCTGAAAAATAAACTTTACAGAAAAATTTGATTAGGGATAGAATGAAAAAATGATTGAGAGGGAGGAAGAACTGAGATGAACATTCGCCAAGCAAAGATTTCAGATGCGGCAGCCATCGCGCCGCTGTTTAACCAATATCGGGAATTTTATAGACAGGCATCCGATTTGCAAGGGGCGGAGGCTTTTTTGAAAGCGCGTTTGAAAAATCACGAGTCTATTATTTTGATAGCAGAAGAAAATGGAGAGCTCATAGGCTTTTCCCAGCTCTATCCCGCGTTTTCTTCTGTGTCAATGAAAAGAATCTACATATTAAATGACTTATTTGTTGCTCCTCATGCGCGTACAAAGGGAGCCGGCAGCCAGTTGCTTTTGGCCGCAAAGGATTATGCAGCGGAAAACGGGGCAAAAAGTTTAACGCTTCAAACTGAGCACCACAACCGGAAGGCAAGAAGCTTGTATGAGCAAAATGGCTATGAAGAGGATACCGCATTTGTCCACTATCATCTCAATGTGCCGGCGAAGTGAAAATGGCGGCTTGATGATTTGGTTTTTGGAACGTTCTTCGGTTACGATATAAATGAAAAGGAGTGTGCCGAATGTCAACGTTATTTCAAGCATTGCAGGCAGAAAAAAATGCCGATGATGTTTCAGTCCAAGTGAAAACCATATCAACAGAGGATTTGCCGAAGGATGGTGTCCTGATTAAAGTTGCTTATTCCGGCATTAATTACAAAGATGGTCTGGCCGGAAAAGCAGGAGGCAATATCGTCAGAGAGTATCCGCTTATTTTAGGCATTGATGCTGCGGGTACGGTCGTCTCTTCCAATGATCCGCGTTTTGCAGAGGGGGATGAGGTGATCGCGACAAGCTATGAGCTCGGCGTCTCCCGTGATGGCGGATTAAGTGAATACGCTTCGGTGCCTGGTGACTGGCTGGTGCCTTTGCCACAGAATCTTTCGTTACAAGAAGCGATGGTGTACGGAACGGCGGGGTTTACTGCGGCGTTATCAGTGCATCGGCTTGAACAGAACGGCCTGTCTCCGGAAAAAGGCAGTGTGCTAGTCACAGGAGCAACCGGCGGTGTCGGCGGAATTGCGGTATCGATGCTGAACAAGCGGGGCTATGATGTGGTGGCAAGCACCGGAAACCGGGAGGCGGCTGATTATTTGAATCGGCTCGGTGCAAGCGAAGTAATCAGCAGGGAAGATGTCTATGACGGAACGCTTAAGGCGCTGTCCAAGCAGCAATGGCAGGGAGCGGTTGATCCAGTCGGGGGAAAACAGCTTGCCTCGCTTTTAAGCAAAATTCAATATGGCGGAGCTGTCGCGGTAAGCGGCTTAACCGGAGGAGGAGAAGTTCCTGCAACGGTGTATCCTTTTATTCTTCGCGGAGTAAGCCTGCTCGGGATCGATTCAGTATACTGTCCGATGGACGTAAGAGCCGCTGTTTGGAAGCGCATGGCTTCTGATCTCAAGCCTGATCAGCTGCTGACCATTGTGGATAGGGAAGTCTCATTGGAAGAAACGCCTGCTGCGTTAAAAGAGATTTTGCAAAATCGCATTCAAGGAAGAGTGATAGTGAAGCTTTAACAGGATCAGCTTGCAGGGAATGTATGTTTCTGCAAGCTTTTTTTGTGAACAGGGTGTTAAGCTGTGCCACGAAACAATCTTCCGTTTCTTGTTTGCGCTATGTTAAAGAAACAAGATTGACCTGGAAAGCGGAACTTTCTATTCTCATTTGAAAAATAATTGGTGATAATGATTCTCATTCCGTGTTATACTAATCTTGGACATCTTAATCATAGAAACTGCTAACAGGAGAGACTGGAACTATGAAAAAAACACTGATTATTCTTACAGTTTTACTTCTTTCTGTCTTAACGGCTGCTTGCTCGTCTACAAGCGGCAATCAAAACAGCAAAGAACATAAAGTGGCGATAACACATGATTTAGGAAAGACGAATGTGCCTGAGCATCCGAAGCGGGTTGTTGTTCTTGAGCTTGGTTTTATCGACACACTGCTTGATCTCGGCATTACGCCTGTCGGGGTTGCCGATGACAACAAAGCGAAGCAGCTGATCAACAAGGATGTGCTGAAGAAAATTGACGGCTACACATCTGTCGGCACTCGCTCACAGCCAAGCATGGAAAAAATCTCTTCATTAAAACCCGATTTAATTATTGCTGACACGACCCGGCATAAGAAGGTGTACGATCAGCTGAAAAAAATCGCGCCGACGATTGCGCTTAATAATTTAAATGCCGATTATCAGGATACAATTGACGCTTCCCTTACGATTGCAAAAGCAGTCGGCAAGGAGAAGGAAATGGAGAAAAAGCTGACGGCGCATGAAGAAAAGCTTAGCGAGACAAAGCAGAAAATCAACGCGAACAGCCAGTCCGTGCTTTTGATCGGAAATACAAATGATACGATTATGGCCAGGGATGAAAACTTCTTTACATCAAGACTTTTAACACAGGTCGGCTATCGATATGCAATCAGTACGTCAGGCAATAGCGATTCAAGCAATGGCGGCGACTCCGTGAATATGAAAATGACACTGGAGCAGCTGCTGAAAACAGATCCGGATGTGATCATCCTGATGACAGGAAAAACAGATGACCTCGACGCCGACGGGAAACGCCCGATCGAAAAGAATGTCCTCTGGAAAAAGCTGAAGGCAGTGAAAAACGGGCATGTATACCACGTGGACCGTGCAGTGTGGTCTCTGCGCCGCAGTGTAGACGGGGCGAATGCCATTTTGGACGAGCTTCAGAAAGAGATGCCGGCTGATAAGAAATAAAAGAAAAGACAGGCTGACGCCTGTCTTTTCTTATTTGATAAAGCCGGATAAGTGGCTGTTGATATTATAGTCTTTAATCCGCCATTTTTCTTCTGCAAATTCAATGTTGCTGAGGCAGGCGTTTACGAGGCGAGTGCTTTTAAGCTCAGGGTCACCGCCGGATATCTCCGTCAGCAGGGCGTGAATTGCCGCACCGTGCGCCACGATCAGCACCTTCTTGTCTGGATACGCCTGGTTCACTTTTGCCAACCCGCCCATCAGTCTGTCAGTGAGTTCTTCTAAGGTTTCCATATTCGGATAGATGTTATCTGGATAGCGCTTTGTCCGTTCCTCCAGCGGCATGCCCTCCGCGTCGCCGTAATCGCGTTCCTTAAAATCATTCATCTCGACAATCGGAAGATGCAGATATTCATTAATAATTTCCGCGGTTCTTTTCGCTCTTTTCAGCGGGCTCGTCACAATAATATCCCAAGAAAAGTCCTTTACATATTCTCCGGTTTCTCTTGCTTGGCGTTCACCTGTTGCGTTTAGCGGGATATCGGTTTTGCCTTGGCATTTTTGCTGCAGGTTCCAATCGGTTTCTCCATGTCTTACTAAACAAACGGCTGTCATAAAATCCCCTTCCTGACTTTATTCATATTGCTATTATACTAAATCGAAAGCGTGCATCCTATGAAAAAGCCTATGCAAGCACTTTAAATAATAAAGCCAGTCCGATTCCGCCGCCGCTTCCGATGGCTGCAACCGCATATTGACAGTCTGTCCGTCTTTTCGCTTCATAAAACAATCTGGTTACCAGAGCCGCACCTGATGCACCGTATGGATGGCCAAGAGCTAATGCGCCGCCGCGCACATTGATTTTTGAAAAGGGAATGCCGAGTTCTTGCGAGCAGACACAAATTTTGACGGCAAAGGCTTCATTGATTTCAAATAAATCGATATCATCAGGTGTTACATCGTGTGTATGTAAGAGCTGACGAATCGCATCAACCGGTGCCGCGGGCGGATAGTTGGGGTGAATACCGCTGACAGCGCTGCCGATAAACCGAAGCACAGGCTTAAGTCCGAGGGCTGCCGCTTTTTCTTCTTCCATTACTAAAAGAGCAGCTGCTCCGTCTGCTATGCCGCTGCTGTTGGCTGCTGTGACTGTTCCGGAGCTGGTGTCGAAAACCGGCTTTGCACGGGGAATAATTGCTTTTATCGGCCGCGTCTTCAAAAATGCTTCGTCCGTATCCAATTCCCCGAGAGCAACAATTTCTTCACGGTAGAATCCTTCATCATGCGCGTTCCTGCTGCGATGATGGCTGAGAAGCGCGTACTCATCCTGCATGCTTCTGCTGATGGAATAGCGTGCCGCTGTATATTCTGCGGCAATGCCCATGTCGGGATCGCCGATCGCATCTGGAGAAAAGCGGGCCCGTTCTGAAAAAAGGGATTGGCTGCTGCTTTCTGAGCCGCCCGCGATATACATCGTGCCGGCTCCCGTTTGAATGAGGCTGCAGGCATAGCGTACGGCTTCAAGGCCTGAGCCGCACTGTCTGTCAATTGTCATCCCGGGAACCGATAAAGGCAGTCCGGCTTGAAGGGCTGACAGTCTGGCGAGGTTGCCGCCTCTGCCGGTAGCGTTTCCTAGAATGACCTCGTCAATTTGATCCTCTAGCTTTCGGCTGAGACACCGGATGATGGGAGCCGCCAAATCCTCCGGCAGGAAAGGCTTCAGCAGTCCATTTTGTTTTCCGAAGATCGTTCGTTTTGCATCAACAATAACCGCATTCATTTATACTGTACACCCTCTTCCAGCCATTTCTTCACTCTGGAACGGGCAATTTTTCCGCTGCTCGTTTCCGGCAAGCTGTCTGCAAACACCCATTTTTTCGGGATTTTATAGGAGGCTAATTTCTGTTTACACCAGGCTTTCAGCTTTCTGGCATTAGCGCTTCCACGAATGACAGCTACAGCGATTTCTCCCCAATACTCATCCGGCATTCCAACGACAGCCGCGTTTTCAACCTCTGGGCAGGAGAGTAGCACACGTTCAACTTCTTCTGGGAAAATATTTAATCCTCCGTATACGATCATCCCGTTTTCTCTTCCTGATATGTATAGAAAGCCTTCCTCATCAACGCAGCCCATATCATCCACTGTCATCCATTCATCTGGTGTGCTGCCGTTCACATAGCCGGAAAACCGCATCGGGCTTTTGACAAATATTTTTCCGATTTCTCCTGGCTGGCAGCGTTCTCCTTTGGCGCCGCGGATTTCAATCTGGACATTATGAAAAGGGCGGCCGGCTGAATGCGGCTTCCGTTTGCTGTCTTCCGGTGAAGAAAACGTCACAAAACTAAGCTCTGAAGTGCCGTAAAAATCGTACAGCCTGAGATGGGGCCATATAGCGGCAAGCTTTTTCTTGGATTCTGCCGGCCAGTCTGCACCAGATGAAATGATTTTAAGAGGGCTGTCGGGAAAGCCCTCGATCCGGGTGAGTGCGTCTGTCATTGTCGGTACGGTATAAAGAACACTGACGGCTTCACGGTTCAGCCATTCCTTTGTCTGGGCAGGAGAAAACTTATTCAGCAAACAAACCGTTCCCCCGAGATATAAAGTGCTGACTGCCCCATATAAAAAGTGAGAGGATATTAACGTTCCTGGAATCAACACCGTGTCATCTGATGAGATCGAAAAATCTGTTTCTGTACAGGTAAAGCTCTCTATCCATGAGCGGTGAGACCGCGTAAAGGCCTTTGGTTTTCCTGTAGAGCCTGACGTAAATCCCATGTAAAAGGGGTGCTCCGGGTCAATGATAGGTAAGGGAGCAGCGGATTCCTCTTCAATATTTGCCATACAGTTATCCAGCAAAACAACGGGTGTCTTGCTATGTATCAGTTTGTTTTTGTAAAAGTCTGAAGTAACCACTAGATCCGCATCACTTATGGATAGCCTCTCCATACATTCAACCGGGCTCCAGCGTGTGTCGAGGGGAATGGCCGTGCATCCAGCCGCTGCGGCTCCAGCAAACAGCTGTAAAAACGCCAGACTATTTGGGAGCAAAAATGCCACACGATTCGGCATGCTTGGCTGTGACCGCAGCCAATTTGCGGTTTGGGCGACAAGCCGATCCCAATCTTGGTACGTGATTTGCTCCGATTCAGTTAGGATCGCTACACGGCCGGGCGATGTTTCGGCAGTAGATGAATAGGTATGAGTAATTGTCATGCAGTGTCATCCTCCTTTTGTAAACATCGTATCAGAAAGAGACAAGGCTTGAGTGATTTTTATTGCCAGGAATGCAGATACAGCCGCTTTTATCAAATCACCGGGCACATATGCAAGACTCATGAAGGCGGCCTGTGACAAATCAATATGCATCATAAAAGCTTGTACCGGTATACCAAGCAGATAAATAAAGATGATGCCGAATGCGATATGAGTGAAAAAGAGACGCACTGCTGTCACCTTTCGCAGTCTGTTAGCGGCTAAACTGATCAGCCATGAAGCGAGTGGATAAGCGATCAAAAAACCTGCGCTCGGTCCGAAAAACACACCAAAACCGCCTCGTCCGCCAGGCAACAGCGGCGCTCCGAAGGCGACGAGCAGCAAAAAGACAAGCTGGCTTAAGAAAGCAGACTTTGGCTTGAGGATGCTGCCTGCCAGCATGACACCAAGCGTTTGCAATGTAATTGGAACGGGTGTAAAGGATAAGAAGAGAGGGGGGATAAAGCCGAGCACTGCCATCAGTGCGGTGAAAATAGCAATATGCATCATGTCAATTAATTTCAGCATTGTGAATCCTCCAAACAGTAATCAAATATGGTTATACAATAAATGCAGGCTATTATTATGTCAACTTATTTTTAAATTAAGTTTACATAATGAACGCAGAAAAACCGGCCGTATGGCAGGCCGGTTTTTGATGGTTATTCTTCTGTCAGAATGACAAGCGAATCAACGGAAGCGGCCACATGGGAAACGGCGCGGCTGACTTCCTGAAGCCCTCCAAGAAAGGCCTGCAGATCGACGTCGATTTTGCCTGATTGCTCTTTGCTGATTTTCATGCTGTGGACGATTTCATCGAATAAGCGGTTAATTTGCGTCATTTTTTCTTTACTTTCGCTGACTAGCTCATTCACGTCCTTGATATGCTTCGATACAATGTTGATTTGTGTATTCGTATTATTCACAAGCTCAGACACAGTAGAGACGGTTTTTTTCGTGTCCTCAGAAAGCTTCCGCACTTCATTTGCCACGACAGCAAAGCCTTTGCCGTGTTCTCCGGCGCGGGCGGATTCAATGGAGGCATTGAGCGAGAGAAGGTTTGTTTGTTCAGCTATGCCTGTGACGATGCCGAAGATTTTTTCAATTTGCTGCGCGATTTCATCCAGCTTGACCATTTCTTTTTCGATTTGGACAAGGCTTGTGTCAATTTTGTTCATCTGTTTTTGCTGGACTTCTAGCTCTTTTTTCCCGCCGATCGACTTTTCTTCAACAGTGCTGGATGTCACCGTGCCGGCTTTGGATGCTTGAGAAATGCCTTCAGATTTGTCCACAAGCTCTTGAACGGATCTGCTTGTTTCTGAAAACAGATTGGCAATCGATCCAGAGGTTTCTTGAATTTTCTGATGAAGAAGGTTTTTCTTTTCTTCTTGTTCATCACGGGTCTGGCTGTACTCGCTTTGAAATGCTTCAAGGACAAGCTGCTGTTCTAAATTCAAGATTTTTGTTGTCGCTTTAATGGCTTTCAGCAGTTCTTGCTGATTTGTAATGGAAGCTTCGTAAATGTCAATCATTGACAAAAGAAGTTCTTGAAACGCGCCCATATACCATTTTGGCAGAAGGCCAATTTTTAAATGGATGGAGGCGATTCGGTTTCGCTTTTCAATGAATTCATCATCGATAACGCCTGCAAACATTTCCTGAATATGCCGTTTTAACGTTTGTTTTAAACGGTCAACTGAGCTGTGATCATTAATGATATCCATCAATGAGCTTTCATGGTCAAGGTTTTTATAAAACGCATCGACGATGAATACGATATTTTCTTGAATTAATGGCTGAAGCTGCTCCAACACGTAAAGCTCAGCATCTCCCAGCCTGACCATTTTGAGCTGTTTTTTGACATCTTCATGTTTGTTTGTGAGCTGGATGCGGTTTTTTTGCTGTCCATTTGAATCAGAAAAGTAAGCAGTTTCTTGTTTTCTCTCTTTTTTAAATAACAATACAATGATCCCCCTTGGGAAAAAATATAATTTTTACTTTTTGGCTTTTTAAGCCTTTTACTTTTTTATCGGCCAAGGGAAACATGAATGAAGCTGCAGATGAAAAATATTTGAAAAACCGTTCATTAAAATGAACGGTTTAATCGGGATCTATTTGCTTTAATGGTTTAATGGCCGGACCCTCTACAACTTCGCCAGAAGGCTTAAAGCGTGATCCGTGGCACGGACAATCCCATGTATGCTCGCTGTCGTTCCACTCGACCTCGCAGCCTAAATGGGTACAGGTTGTATCAACGAGATGGAGGCAGCCTGTCTCATCCCGAAATGCGCCCGCCCGCCTGCCGTTTATGGTGACGGCTTTTCCTTCTCCAGGCGCAATGTCTTCAAATTGGACATCAGGCTTTTCAAGCTTTCCTTTAATTAAATGCTTGGCGACATCGGCATTGTAGGAAATCACTTTCTGCAAACCGGGGTTCAGATGGAACCGGGACGGCGTGAAAATGCTTTCGTAAGGATTATCTTTTTTCTCTACAAGGTCCGATAATAAAGTGGCTGCGACCCCCGATGCAGTCATGCCCCATTTTTTGAACCCGGTCGCTACTAGAATATTATCCTCATTTTCCGACATCGGCCCGATAAACGGGATTTTGTCGATCGTCACAAGATCTTGGGTGGACCAATAATATGGGATGCTTTCGATGCCGATGGTGCTTTCGGCCAGTTGTCTCAGTGTTTCATAATGTGTGGACATGTCTTTTCCCTGGCCTGTTTTATGGCTTACTCCGCTGAAGAGAATCAGCTTTTCACCGTTTGCAACCGTATAGCGAAGGGCCACTGACGGCTGATCGATACTCAAATACATGCCCTCGGGATACTCGATCTTCGGCTTGATGGCGAGGACATAAGATCTGTCAGAATACATTCTCGCAGCATATAACCCGCCTCCGTCATAAAAAGGGAAGTGGGAACAGCATATGACAAAGCGGCTCTTAATGGCGTGCCGGCTTTTTGTTATCACTTCGGGCCTTTCGCCTTTTTTGATATCAAGCGCAACGGTCTCTTCATAAATTCGGCCGCCTTTTTGAACAATTTGCTCCAGAAGCGCTTTTAAGTATTGCAGCGGATGAAATTGAGCTTGATTCTTCATGACAAGCGCCAGCTTAGAACCTACGGGAATCGGAAGATCCTTGATAAGGTCTCTTTCAATTCCGAGTTTTGTGTATGCCTCATGCTCAGTGCGGATTTTTTGAACAGCGTTTTCATTTGCTGTGTAAAGATATGCGTCTTGCTCAATCCATTCACAGTCAATTTGATGTTCATCCACAATCCCTTTTATGTAATCAATTGCATTTTGGTTTGCTTCATAATAAAGCCTCGCATGGTTTAATCCGAAATTGCGGATAAATTCGTCGTATATCATGTCATGCTGTGCGGTAACTTTAGCCGTTGTGTGGGCAGTGGTTCCGTTGAGAACCTGATTTGCTTCAATCAAGACAACACGGAAGCCTCTCTTCGTAAGTTCATATGCCGTTGTAATTCCTGTAATCCCGCCTCCGATAATGGTGACGTCACATTCAATGTCCTCTTGAAGTGCAGGAAAAGAAGGCAGGTCAGTTGATGTTTTCCAGTATGTTTCAGGTGCTTCCTTTGCAAAATGTTGATTAGCCAAGCCGTTATACCTCCAATCAGATTTATTCTTAATTTTTCCATATTCTATCTTTTCATACATAGGAAGCAGGCATTGTTCATAACATAATAAGGTTGAAAAGGAGTGATTTCATTGGCGAATCAAAAAAAGAAAACTTTACCGCCCCAGCACCAGAACCAGCAGCCTGGTTTTGAATATCTCATGGACCCGCGTCCGGTTTTTGATAAGCCGAAGAAAGCGAAAAAATTAGAGGGCAAAACCGCTATTATTACTGGAGGAGACAGCGGAATTGGACGCGCTGTATCGGTGTTATTTGCAAAAGAAGGGGCTAATGTGGTCATTGTATATTTGAATGAACATCAGGACGCCGAGGAAACAAAGCAGTACGTAGAAAAGGAAGGGGGAAAATGCCTGCTGATTGCAGGAGATGTCGGGGATGAAGCGTTTTGCAATGATGTAGTCGGGCGGGCAAGCCAAGCGTTTCCATCCATTGATATATTGGTTAACAATGCAGCTGAGCAGCATGTCCAGCCCAGCATTGAAAAAATCACCAGCCACCAGCTGCTCAGAACCTTCCAAACAAACATTTTTTCCATGTTTTACTTAACAAAGGCAGTGCTGCCTCATTTAAAAAAAGGGAGCTCTATCATTAATACCGCTTCAATTACCGCCTATAAAGGCAATAAAACGCTGATCGATTATTCAGCGACAAAAGGAGCGATCGTCACGTTTACAAGATCCCTTTCCCAGTCGCTTGTTCAGCAGGGCATACGGGTAAATGCGGTGGCACCGGGTCCCATTTGGACACCGCTTATCCCGGCCAGCTTTGCCGCAAAAGACGTGGAAGTGTTTGGTTCAGACGTGCCGATGGAGCGCCCGGGACAGCCGGTCGAAGTGGCGCCAAGCTATTTATACCTAGCCAGCGACGATTCCACATATGTCACAGGACAGACAATTCACGTCAATGGCGGAACCATTGTGAATGGATAATAAAAAGCCAATCCTTAAGGATTGGCTTATTCGCTCTGCTTGAGCGTTGCATATTCTTTAGAGAGCGTCAGAAACGCATCTTTATCTTTTTCGTCCAAGGCTTTGTTGATTTGGTCCGTCAGCATGGCCAGCCGACGCTTATACAAGGATTCATCGAGCACCATTTGAATATAGACATCCGTCATTGTGACATCAAGTTCTTTTGTTTTTTGCGTGTTGCGGGACTTCATGAGCTCAGTGTACGATTTTTTCTCTTTCATAAAGAATCCCCCCAATGCCTTTTTTATAGTATATGGATAACGGTCGAAAAAATCAATAAATTTTTATAATTTTTAGACAACTAATACTTGGCAATCTATCGACATATCCTGCAAAATGCCGTAAACCGGCAAGTCTAATCAAAGTAAAATCGGTTTATTACTAGTCATTTAGTACCATTAAATATCATTAAAAGATGATTTTATCTTAATTGTTAAAAAAACCTGTCGTTTTATAAAAACAGATGATAGATTATTAGTATAAATTTTGCAGAAAAAGGATGGAGGCCAAAATATGAGTCAGAAAACAGACGCACCTTTAGAATCGTATGAAGTGAACGGCGCAACAATTGCCGTGCTGCCAGAAGAAATAGACGGCAAAATCTGTTCCAAAATTATTGAAAAAGATTGTGTGTTTTATGTCAGCATGAAGCCGCTGCAAATTGTCGACAGAAGCTGCCGATTTTTTGGATCAAGCTATGCGGGAAGAAAAGCAGGAACTTATGAAGTGACAAAAATTTCACACAAGCCGCCAATCATGGTGGACCCTTCGAACCAAATCTTTTTATTCCCTACACTTTCTTCGACAAGACCTCAATGCGGCTGGATTTCCCATGTGCATGTAAAAGAATTCAAAGCGACTGAATTCGACGATACGGAAGTGACGTTTTCGAATGGGAAAACGATGGAGCTGCCGATTTCCTATAATTCGTTCGAGAACCAGGTATACCGAACAGCGTGGCTCAGAACCAAATTCCAGGACAGAATCGACCACCACGTGCCGAAAAGGCAGGAATTTATGCTGTACCCGAAGGAAGAGCGGACGAAGATGATTTATGATTTTATTTTGCGTGAGCTCGGGGAGCGGTATTAGAAAAATGGAAAGGAGCTGACCCGCAGGGCAGCTCCTTTCATAAAGCTATGCCGTCGGAATTCCCCCGGTGATGCCATATACCTGAGATGTTACATAGCTTGAATTCTCTGAAGCTAAAAATACATAAACATCCGCCAATTCCGCTGGCTGTCCAGCGCGGTTTAATGGAGCTGGAGGCGTGCCTTGTCCGAATTTCGGGATGTTTTCCGTCGGCTGTCCGCCGGAAATTTGCAGCGGTGTCCAAATGGGTCCGGGCGCAACTGAATTCACTCTGATTCCTTTGGAAGCCAGCTGTTTTCCCAGTCCGACGGTAAAGCCGATAATGGCGTTTTTCGTTGCTGCGTAATCTAACAGCATCGGGCTTGGATTATAGCCTTCAACTGAGGTAGTTGTGATAATTGAAGCTCCCTCCGGCAAATACGGAAGCGCCGCTTTTACAACCCAGTAAAGGGAGAAGACGTTCACTTCAAATGTTTTATAGATTTGTTCAGTAGGCAGATCTTCGATGTTTTCGACTGCTTGCTGTTTGCCTGCAACGAGCGCCAGCACATCCAGTCCTCCGAGCTCCTGCTGCGCCTGTTTGACCAGATCTTGGCAAAAGGATTCGTCGCTCAAGTCTCCGGGGATCAGCACTGCTTTTCGACCTTCTGCTTCGATCAGTTCTTTTACCTCTTCAGCATCTGGCTGTTCCTCGGGCAAGTAGTTAATGGCCACATCGGCGCCTTCTCTGGCGTAAGCGATCGCGGCAGCGCGGCCGATGCCGGAATCGCCGCCGGTGACAAGCGCTTTCCGGCCGATTAGTTTACCTGACCCCTTGTAGCTTTTTTCTCCGCAATCAGGGAGAGGCTTCATGTTCTTTTGCAGGCCTGGCGGCTCTTGATATTGTTCAGGAAATTCATCATGGAAAAATGCTTTTATAGGATTCGTAAGATTTGAATCAGACATCATCAACGCTCCTTTTCTGTTTGGTGTACATTCGTATGTGTACCCCTGAGCATGTGGAGAAAAACATGTGTTGGCAGTTTGAATAGTGAAGGAAAAAGAAAACAAGAAAAACAAACCCTTCTTCCATATTTATCTTGTCAAATAAGACTATATGAATTATGATAAATTCGAGCTATAAATCAACTAAATATTGGGTGTTGGGGGAGTGAATTGTCATGAAAAAAGCGGCGGCGGTTTTGCTGTCACTCGGTCTCGTTTTCGGTTTTTCATACGGAGCTGACCATGTGGCGGAAGCCAAAACAAAGGTGAAGGTCTATAAGAACTGCAAGGAGTTAAACAAAGTATACAAAGGCGGAGTGGCCCGCACATCGAAGGTGAAAAATAAAGGCGGAAAAACGAAGTACAAGCCTTACGTCTCTAAGGACCTTTATGATGCCAATAAAAAGAAAGACCGCGATAAAGATCTTATCGCCTGTGAACGGTAAATAAGAAAAAGCAATCTGATGTCCAGATTGCTTTTTCTATTGCTTAAGCCGCCTGATCGGCCGCAGCGCTTTTCGCCTTCCTTGTCATAAGGCTGACTGCCGTCATGACCGTGATATTCAAAAGCAGGGCGGCGATGCCGACATTCAAGTCTTTTGCGGCTTGCGGCAGCGCCGGAAATAAAGTGCCGATCGTCGTTTCCGTCATTGTAATATAAGTAACTGCTCCAACACCTGCCATAATGCCGGCGAAGGCTCCCTGCTTTGTCACCATATTATGCTTGAACAGGCTGAACAAAAGGGCGGGGAATAGCTGTGTGACAAGGCTGTAGCCCATCAAAAGCAGCGTAACGATGGTATTCCCGCCTTTGAAGGTAAAATACACCGAAATCAGCGCGATCACCGGCACTAAAAACTTAGCAAGCGCCGATACTTGCTGTTCTGTCGTGCGGGGTGCGATCACCTTGTACACATTTTTTGCAAACAGCGTGGAGGCGGACATTAAGATCATAGAGCCTGGCACAAGTGCTGTCAGCAGTCCGGCAGCACCGATAATTCCGACAAACCATGGGTCAAATGCTTGCAGGGACAGTCTCAAAAGCGATAGATCCCCGTCTGCGCCTTTCAGATTTGGAACTTGCAGGATAGCCGCGAAGCCAACGAAAAGGACGAAGAGCAGGACCAGCTGGTACAAAGGCATGATGATGGCGTTTTTGCGAAAGACTTTTGGATTTTCAGCTGAATACGAAGCGGAAAACGTGTGAGGCCACATGTAAAACCCGAGCGCTGTCAAGAGTACGGTTGAACTGAACCACGCCGTACTTTGTCCTGTTTCGGGCAGCGTAAGAAAGCCAGGCTTTGCCGTTTCAATCTGCTGAAACATGTCTTGAAATCCGCCGTAGTAATGAATTGGCAAATACACACCTAAAAACAGAACGACAACCAGAATCATGATGTCCTTCACAACCGATATCCAGGCTGACCCGTGAATGCCGGAAACCATAACATAAACCGTAATGGAAATGGCACCGATCCAGATGGCGGCGGTCGGGGTGATTTTGCCGTACGAGGTTTCCGATACAATCAGCCCGAGGCCTTTCAGCTGCAGTACAAGATAGGGAATGAGTGCGGCGATGCCGACCAGTGAAACGAGAATGCCAAGCAGCGGACTGTTGTATTTTTTTGTGAAAAAATCAGACTGCGACATCAGTTTATGCTGTTTCGCGTACGTCCAAACTGCCGGAAGAAGCCAGTAAGACAGGATGTAGGCCAGGCATCCGTAGGCGATGATATAAAAGGCTGGACCGCCCTTTCCGTAGGCCCAGCCGCTGCCGCCGAGAAACGTAAAAGTAGTGTAAATTTCGCCTGCCATCAAAAGGAAGACGAACACAGTTCCGAAGCCGCGTCCTCCAACCGTCCACTGCTCCAGGTTCATGTCTTTTCCTTTTTGGGCGCGTATACCGAGAAAAATACTCAAGAGCAGGACGCCAAAAATGATGATGAGAGCTGCGTTCATTCTGCTTCCTCCTTTTTATTTTCCTTGTCGAGGACATACACAATTGCCATCAGCGCAGAGGTCAAAAGAGCCCACATCACAATATAGGCAAGGATAAACGGCATGCCGAACACATAGGGGGTCACTTTATTTGCAAAAGGGATGCCGAGTAAGATTCCGATAAAGGGCAACGCGGCGAGAACGTGAATCAGTTTCATAAAATCCTCCTTCTCATTAGGATTGGGGGTGTACAAGCCCGGCCGTACTGAAAATGGTGTCGTCGATATGGCAGTACATGTCATATTTCGGGGTGAAAGGCTGTGGTTCGAATTATAAATAAATTTATTTTGTTTGTATAGTGTGAATTGTCTGAAATTTATGATCAGGATCGCCCCGAAGAGGGAACGGACAATATGATTCAAAAGGCTCAGGTCCTGTCCGGGGCAAATAGATAGTATGTTAATAATTCGCTGACCTGCTCACGGATTCGGGGATTAAAATAGCGGTGCTTTTCTTCATAACCGTCCATGACAAATACATAGAGCGTAAACGCCTCATCGCGTTCCATCTCGCGGATCGCAATTTTCCTCTTCCTCAGTTCTTTTCTGACCTCTATCAAATCCTTTTGTGCTATTTTTAATGATTCGCTGATAAGCTGTTTATAAGGATGCTTCAATTTTAATGTGCTTTCTTCAATTGCGGCGAGATCACGGTTAAAAATCGTAATGGCCATGGGCAAAAAGAGAGCACGTTCAATTAAATCGTATATTTCCTCTTGCAGATTCGGCATGTTGACTCCTTCTTTCTAAAGGGAACATTTGTTCTATTTGTATTCTATATCGGCTGGTGAAATGTTTCAAGACAGAAAAAAACACCAAAACTTTTTAGTTTTCTGCTGATAATGTGTAGAATAAGGATAGACAAACCTGGTAAGGAGTATAAATGTTGGAGCATTTTTTATCCTATTTGACACAAGAACATTTAACTGAATTATTTCAAAGCTATAGGGCTTTCGGTCCGCTCATAGCTGTGCTGCTGCCTTTAATTGAAGCGTTTCTCCCGTTTTTGCCGCTGATCGTGTTTGTGGTGGCGAATACGAACTCGTTTGGCTTATGGGAAGGATTCATCCTGTCCTGGGCGGGATCAACTGCTGGTTCCATTCTCGTATTTTTGATCGTCCGTCAATACGGACAGAGAAAATTGCTTGGATTTATCCGCAGTCATCCGTCTGTCAGAAAGCTGATGTTATGGGTGGAAAGACACGGCTTCGGCCCCATGTTTCTTCTGCTTTGTTTTCCATTTACACCGTCAGCCGCGGTGAATGTTGTTGCCGGTTTGTCAAGGATCGGAACGCGGCCGTTTATTTTGGCGGCAGCCTCAGGGAAGCTTGTCATGATTTTTATGATCAGCTTCATCGGATATGATCTGCACGCGCTGATTACACAGCCGATTCGAACGGTCATCGCCGTATTGGTGATCACTGTCTTATGGTATGTCGGCAAAAAGGTGGAGCGGCATCTGCATGTAAGAGCCAGTCAGCGTGAGCATGATGGAGGGAGACAGTAACATGAAAAAACGGTTTTTGTTTCTTGCCGGTGTAGTGTCCGTCGTTCTCGCCATTCAGGTTAAAAATGCCGTCTTTATTGATTACAAGGTAGAAGGTGTCAGTATGAACCCGACGTTTCAGGAAGGGAACGAATTGTTGGTCAATAAATTTTCACATCGATTTAAAACCATCCATCGTTTTGACATCGTTCTTTTTAAAGGCCCTGATCATAAAGTGCTGATTAAACGGGTGATCGGCTTGCCCGGTGAAACGATCAAATATCAGGATGATCAGCTGTATGTGAACGGAAAGCAGGTTGCTGAGCCATTTTTGAAGCATTTAAAATCCGTTTCTGCCGGAAGCCATGTAACAGGTGATTTTTCTTTGAAAGATGTGACGGGAACCAGCAAGGTGCCGAAAGGAAAATATTTTGTCGTTGGAGATAATCGCATATACAGCTTCGACAGTCGGCATTTTGGTCCGATAAGAGAAAAAAATATTGTCGGTGTGATTTCTGATGCCGAATAAAAAGACGCTAATTGAAGAGGCGTCTTTTTGTATGCCGTTTGGAAAAATGTGTTGAAGAAAAATTTGTAAGGAGCTATAATCAATATTGTTACGAGTGTAACAATATTCGTATACTTTTTGATTGAAGGTCCATTTTTATTGGGTTTTAATCGTTTTTTTATGAAACAAAAGGAGTGGTGAATGATGATGAAATATGAAGCAGTGATTATAGGTGGAGGGCCGGTCGGATTTATGCTGGCTTCTGAGCTTGCGATGGCCGGGGTGAAAACATGTGTGATTGAACGGCTTGAAAAACCTGTTCCACATTCCAAAGCGTTGACATTGCATCCCCGAACGCTGGAGCTCCTTGAGATGAGAGGGATTTTAGAGCGGTTCGTATCCAAGGGAAGCAAGATACCTTCCGGACATTTTTCAATGCTGGATACCCGTCTGGATTTTTCAGGCTTGGATACGAGTTGCCCTTACACGCTTTTGCTCCCGCAGTCCAAAACAGAAAAGCTGCTTGAAGATCATGCACGACGTCTGGGTGCAGAGGTGTTTCGGGGTGCAGAGGCGCTCGCGGTAACGCAAAACGGGGAAGCGGTGCAAACGATTTTTAAGGATCGGGACGGCAGTGTACGGACGATCACAAGTAAGTTTGCCGTTGGTGCCGATGGCGGTGGAAGTACCGTTCGGAAACAGGCTGGAATTGAGTTTCCGGGAACAGACAGTACTGTCACCGCTGCGCTTGGAGATGTGGTGCTCCTTTCTCCGCCGCCGTCAGGAGTACTGTCCCTTTGCACAAAAGAGGGCGGTGCTATGATTGTTCCGTTATCACCAGGCCAATACCGTGTAGTTGTCGTCAGCCCTTATCGCACACAAACGCCGAAAGATGTGCCGGTGACTGAGGAGGAGCTGAAAGCTGACCTTCTGCGAATTTGCGGGACTGACTTCGGTTTAACCGACCCTTCGTGGATGTCGCGGTTCGGAAACGCCGCGCGCCAAGCAAAACGGTATCGGAACGGCAGAATCTTTCTAGCAGGTGATGCCGCACATATTCATTTTCCAGCGGGAGGGCAAGGATTGAATGTCGGCCTTCAGGATGCGATGAACCTTGGGTGGAAGCTGGCGGCGGCGATCAAGGGCTCTGCGCCTTCATGGCTTTTGGACAGCTATCATGGCGAGCGGCACCCGGCAGCTGAAGGGCTTTTGAGGAACACGGAGGCACAGACAAGGCTGATCGATTTTACTCAAGCAGGCCTCCATTTGCGGGGGATGATGTCGGAGCTGCTGGCCTTCCCTGATGTGAATCGATATGTAGCGGGGCAAATTTCTGCGCTCGATGTCAGATATGAAGCTGATCTCATCATGCCGCCGCATCGTTTGAACGGGGCAAGGCTCCCTGATATGGAGCTGATTCTTTCCGACGCCAGTTCGGAATGGCTGTACAGCCTTCTCCGAAACGGGACATTCGTTTTGCTGTCGTTGATGCAGGAAGCTGATGATCATATCAAAGTGAAAGGCTTACGAACGGTAAACGCCTCGCTTGCAGAACCGAATGAAAAGTTGCGGGATGTGCATACCATATTGATTCGTCCTGATGGACATGTAGCCTGGGCGGTAGATGCATCAGCGCCCGATTGTGCCGAGGTGATTCAAAAAGGGATCAGCCGCTGGTTTTCCGTCACCAGCCGAGTATAATTCAATTCGATTGTTTCATCTGTAACAAAACGGTATGATAGAAGAAACAATCGAATGAAAAAGGATGGAAGACCCGATGAACACAGATCATACGAAACGTAATCTTTTTGAATTGTATGCGGAGCTCATTCATCAGCAGGAGAAATGGGAGGGGCTTATTAAAGCTTTTTTATCCGACGAATTGAGGAAGCTGGATGTAGAGCACGGGAGTAAATCTCAATTGACGATGACAGAAATTCATGTTCTGTCCTGTGTCGGGGACAATGAACCAATCAATGTCACGTCGATAGCAGAAAAAATGAATACGACAAAAGCGACTGTATCACGCATCAGCACAAAATTGCTCGGCGCAGGCTTCCTGCACAGAACACAGCTCAGCGATAATAAAAAGGAAGTCTACTTCCGATTGACGCCTGCTGGAAAAAAGCTGCACAATTTGCACAAATATTATCATCAGAAGGCTGAACAGCGTTTTCTGTCATTTTTTGACCGCTATACCGAGGAGGAAATTCTTTTTGCGGAACGGCTGTTTCGTGATCTTGTGACAAAATGGTATCCGACGTCAGAAGAAATTGAAGGAGGCCTTCCCGGCATTTTCAAATAAAAAACACGCACTGCGGTGCGTGTTTTTTACGTTTTTTCTTTCTTTTTCAGGATGATGAGGTAAATCAAATTTCCTCCGACTAAAATCGTAAGCGGCAGTCCGGGGGAGCCGGTTGCCACCAAATTATAAATCAGCCAGATTCCTAAGCATATGCCATAATATAAGTGCATTGCCTTCTCTGGATTGTCGCGCAGCAAAAGAGTCACTCCTTCCCCATCTGCTATAAGTGTATCATGGAAGGATTTTGTTTCCAATTATGCATTGCTGCTGATCGAGCCCTCTTTTCCTTTTTTTTCACCATGGAGATGGTGAAGCAGACGATAAAACGGCGGCAGCAGGGCAATGACAAGGATGACGCGGATGACCTGAACCGCAACGACAAAGGTGGAATCAGCATGTAATGTAACTGACGTCGTCGCCATCTCTGCAATCCCGCCGGGCGCAAATGCCAGAACAGAGGTGATGAGCGAGATTCCTGTCAGTTCGGAAACGATCACGGCGCTCAAAAACATAGCTGCGATTAAACCGACGGACGAGATAAACCCGACGATGATAATGCGGGTGACGCCGGCAAACATGCTTTTGTACATTTTAGAGCCGATCGTTGCCCCGAGAAATACTTGTGATACATGGTTCGCTTGTGACGGCCACCATGCCGTCATGTCGTGCCCTATCGCCGCAGCTCCGCCAACATGTACAATTGCTACACCAAGCATGCTGCCAAGCAGCCATGGAGCCGGAAACTTTAAACATTTCGCCGCTTTACAGGCTCCCCAGGCAGCGAGAATCAGAATGACGGTCCACAAAACGGGAGCGAGCCTAAAATCTGTCGTTGCTGAAGAAAGCCCTGCCGCAGCACTTGTGGAACTGTCTTGTTTTGTATAGATCATGATAACCAAAAACGGAATGGAAAGGACCACGAGCAGCACCCGCATCATTTGCACGAGGCTGACAATGGCGGTGTTGGCGCCGACCTCCTGTGCGATGCTCGGCATGGCGGAAAGCCCGCCGGGAGCTGTGCCGACAAAGCTAGTCATCATATCCGTTTTGCTGAAACGCCAAAGCACATATCCTGACAGCATGGCCAGCAGGATAGACAATATCAGCATAACGCCGACTGAAAACCAATGGTCTTTGAGAACAGAGAGAACGGATAAATTCAGCTTTTGGCCCAATTCGATGCCGAGGATCATCTGCCCGAGGGCGAGCCATCGTCGGTTAATTCCTTTTTGGTCTGGTGCCATCATCAGCCATGCCGGCCGTATCATGGCGAGGCAGCAGGCGACAATCAGCGTTCCGATCATCCATCCAATTGATATTCCGGTTAATGAAAGAATAAACCCCCCGGCTGCACTGATTGCGATAAACCATAGATCTTTGAGGAGATTTTCGTCTTTCTTCAATGTAAACCCTTCTTCCTTTTCGCGTAACACTCCAATTGTTCACGTAGTGAATGTATTTATTACTATAGTATATTTTTGTTGATAAAGAAATTATGAATTATTTTCTATTAGTGATTCACTTTTCTTATGACCTTATGTTCGAGCTTCTCTATTGTGTAAGTCAGGCATAAACCCGCTGCCAGCAGACACACGGCAAGGGCGTAAAATATCACTTCTCCGCCAAACGATGTCAGGATCAGCCCGCCCGCGAGCGGTCCGATTGAGCGGGATATATCCCAATGCAGACCATAGACAGCATAGAACCGGCCAAGCAAATGAGGCGGTGCCAATTTTGAGATGAAGGTCTGGATGTGAGTTAATCCGATGCTTTCGCCAACCGTCATCACCGCTGCCGTCACTAAAAGCATTGTCGGGGATGTTGAGCATGCAAAGCCTGCAGCCGCAAGGGAGTAGCAGATATAAGTAATGAAAAGAATCGTTTTCATTGTAAGCTTTTCAGTCCCTTTGACAAGAGGAACCTGGAAAACAAAGCTGAATAAAGCCTTTGCTGCTGAGTAGATGGTCAGCATGGACAGATAATCAGAAAACATATTTTTGCTGAACAGTCGGTATGTTGTTTCTGTTTGCGCATATAACATGCTGATGGGGAGAGAAAGCAGCAAAAGAAGCAGGACGGGCCTGTATATCGTAAAGCTCGCAGACTTTTCCTGTGTCACAGCTGTGTTTTGCGGCTTTGTCTCAGGAAGTTTCCATGCAGCTGCCAGAAAGTAGATGAACAAGGCTGCGGCATCTAAAGCGAATATCCATTCAGGATTTTGTTTGTACAGGAGCATTCCGAGCAGCGGCCCTGCCGTCAGGCCGGCTGAATAGATCGCGTTGATGACCGCAAATACTTCCGAACGTCTGCTTTCTGGCGTGTTTTCAGCGATTTGGGCGCGGGAAGCGGGAATGTATAACGATCTTCCGATGCCATTCACGACATAAAGAATGGCGAAAACATACGCATGCTCAGCAAATACAAACCCTGTCATTGCAGATGATTGCAGAAGCAATGCGATCAAAATCGCTGTACGCCGACCAAGCTGGTCCGTCACCCGTCCGGCAGCGAGCGTCAGGAAAAGATCAGAAAATGGCTGAAGGCTGATGATCAGCATTGGCATCATGACATTGCCGTTTAATTGTTCATGCAGATACAGCACCATAAAAGGTCCCATCATTGCACCTGTCAGGCTTGTCAGCATTTCGCCGAAAAAGCGGAGCCAAACGGGAGCGGTATATCTTGATTTAATAGATTGAAAGCTGGTCAGCATGTGATCGCCGCCTTTCGGTGTTTGATATAGTAGTAGTGTATAGAAGGGGCGGCGACCCAAAAAGTGAAGAAAAGAAGAGATAAAAGTTCCCCTTTTGTCGGGAGGTGCGGGGATTGAAGCTAATTGAGCACTACGTGGCACTTGTAAAAACAGGACGGGTTGAGTATGGGCAAATGAACGAAATGACGCTCACTGAGATTGCCGCCAGTTTATTTTGTACGGAAAGAAATGCAAAGCTCATTTTACATAAGATGGAGAACAGCAATTGGATTACCCGGGAAAGCGGGGCGGGGCGTGGGCGTAAATCAAAAATCGCGTTTCTTCGGAGGCCTGAGGAACTGCTTCTTCAAACTGCCAAGGAATATACCATGGCTGGAAAGCTTAAAAAGGCACAGGAGCTGCTTCAGCAGTATCAGTCCGCGTTTCCGGAGCTTCAAAATGAATATGGTATGTGGTTTTCTGAGGTATTTGGTTTTGTGACAGAGTCCGGCCGGGACGGGGTAAAGGATGTTCTCCGGATGTTCATCTCCCCTGAATCTGCCAGCAGTTTTGATCCATGCCAAATATTTTTGCGGTCTGAGGGCCATTTCGTCAAACAGATATTTGATACGCTTCTCACGTTTGATCCGGATATGCAGGAGCCGAAGCCTCATTTGGTTCATGGATGGGAAGAGGACGGAAAAAAACGGTGGAGATTTTTTCTTCGAAAAGGTGTGTCGTTTCATAATGGGCAGCTGCTGACATCGCGGGACGTTGCGTTTACGTTTCAGCGCTTTTTGGAACTGGCTGACAACCCGTATAAATGGCTGCTGCACGGAGTGAAACAAGTCTTAGAAAAGGGCCCTTATTGTGTGGAGATCATACTTGATAAGCCGAATGAGTTTTTGCCGTATGCTCTTTGTGACGAACGGCTGTCCATATTGTCGGCCGAACAGGACGGCGGGATCAATGGAACAGGGCCTTTTCGGGTGAATCAGCATCACGGCTGGATGCTTGTGCTTGAAGCCTATGAGCGCTACTTTAAGGGGCGCCCCTATTTGGATCGCGTGGAGTTTGTGTTTTCTGAACAAGCCGGTGAGATGAACGGATTTACCATTCAAGAAAAACAAACATGTCCTGAGCAGCAAACTGTTTTTGATGAGCGGCATGTCCAGTATTTGTCGCTCAATCTGAAAAAGAAGGGGCCTCTTCAGCACCGAAGCTTTAGAAAAGCGCTCCGGCTGTTGATTTCCTCTGAACGGCTCGTTCGTGAAGCGGGAGGGCACCGAAGAATCCCGGTTACGTCGTTTTGGCATCCGAGTTCTTTTGAGTTAGAGGGCGTTACGCCATCTGAATTGTTGAAGAAAAGCGGATACGAGGGCGAAACAATGGTGCTGTATACCTTTTCGGAAACGGATCATCGTGAGGACGCCGAATGGATTCAAAATATGTGCGCCCAACACGGGATCAAGCTTACACTTCGATTCTGTGATGCTGATGATCTGCGACGGCCGGAAGTCGTGCAGATGGCGGATATCATTCATGACAGTGCGACGTTTTATCAAGATACCGAGTTTGGTTTTCTGCATTTGCTGCTGTCGGAGAACAGTTTCTTGTGCCAGCATCTATCTGAAAAGCTGACACAATTCTGCTCGGGAATGATAGAGCGGATGTTTTCCATGCCTGACCGCTGTTCGAGAATGAATATCCTGCGTGACATTGACCGTCAGCTTACACAGGAGCTGAATGCAATTCCGCTGTATCAAAATGTGCTACAGGTGACATCAAGTAACAATGTAAAAGGCCTGGTGCTTGATGAAGAGGGATGGATTGATTTGTACTCCGTGTGGCTGTCCAAATAAAAAGAGAGGGTTCAATCATTGAACCCTCTCCGTCTTTTAAGACGCCGCCATGCTGCGGCATTGTTCAGCGCAGGCGAAGCAGGCTTTCGCACATGCTTGACAATGATCGTGATCATGCTTTTCGCATTCAGTGCCGCACGCTTCACAAATATCGGCGCAAAGTGCACAAATTTCTTTCAAAAACGGGCTGTTCGTTTGCATGGCTTTGATTGCCAGGGCGCAAATATCCGCGCATTCCCTGTCAAGCCGGATGCAGCCGCTGAGATCGTGGTGCGCGCTTTCTTCCAAACATTTTGTAAAACAATGATTGCAAGCCTCCATACAATCAATGCAAGCCTCAATACAAGCTTCTGAATATTGCTCCATGGTTGATTCCCCCTGTATGGCAATGTATGGTTTTATGTTTCCCGGCTGCATTTGAAAAAAACGGAGGAATGTGTTTTTAGCTGAGGAGATATGTACATATACCCTAAAACGGGTATATCTAACGTTTGGCCAGATAGTATAGGAACCAAACAGCGTGATTTTGCTCATCACGTGCGGCGCGCGTGAAGATGCCTTTCGCTTTTAAGTTTGACGTTTCCTCGGCTGCACGCAAGTAAAAGTCGACGGTTTCTTGTTCATCTTTAAAAGCGGCGTCCAGTCCTCTCGTGAAATGGTCCGGGCACTCTTCCGTTTGTTTCGGCATGATGTGCTTGCCGGTAATCGATCCGTACAGTGTAGAAAATTCACGAAGGTGGCGGATCTCGTCACGTCTGATTTCTTCAATCTGTTTTCTGACTTCATCGCGGTCGGCTAGTTCGGCAAGCCTGCGGTAGCATTGAATTGCACTGAATTCTCCGTTGATGGCCTTCTGCAAATTCCGAATCAAAACAGGATCTTCCCGGTATGGCACCGGATAGGGATAGTAACTGTAATGCAAGAGGATTCAACTCCATTCCTAGGAATTGGGCTTCTGTAAAAGTATATGTTGGGCAAGGAGAGATGTGCGGGGATAATCAGCTTTTTATATGTGAAAAGGCCGTTTTTACCAATAGATCAGATTGGTCATTTTCGTCAACATTCGATAAAATATATAAAGATAAAAAGAGAGGGGTCTTCTAATTTGGGAGCAGAGTTTTTAGTAGGCAGGTCCGGGAGTGGAAAAACGAAGCTGATCATCAACAGCATTCAGGATGAATTGCGCCGGGCTCCATTCGGGAAGCCGATCATTTTTCTAGTCCCGGATCAAATGACGTTTTTAATGGAATATGAGCTTGCTAAAACGCCAGATATGGGCGGGATGATACGCGCTCAAGTGTTCAGCTTTTCACGATTGGCCTGGCGCATCCTTCAGCATACGGGAGGAATGAGCAGGCCGTTTCTGACGAGCACCGGCGTACAAATGCTCCTGCGGAAGCTCATTGAGGAGCATAAACAGGAGTTTAAAGTCTATCAAAAAGCGAGTGACAAAAACGGGTTTACCGCACAGGTTGAGCGGATGCTGACAGAGTTTAAGCGGTATTGTCTGGAACCGGAGGATATCCGCCGGATGGCGGAAAGCGGAACGGCTTCCGAATATCGCGGAGAACGTGTGTTATCTGAAAAGCTCCATGACTTATCGATTCTGTATCAGCAAATGGAAAAAAGCCTCGCAGATCAATATCTTCACTCTGAGGATTATTTGACATTGCTGGCAGAGCATATCCCGCTTGCAGAAGATGTAAAAGGCGCGCATATCTATGTGGATGGCTTTTATCAGTTTACACCGCAGGAATTCAGGGTGCTGGAGCAGCTTATGGTTCATGCAGAGCACATCACGTTTTCGCTCACAGCGGACAAGCCGTCATATGAGCGGGAGCCGCATGAACTGGAATTGTTCAGAATGACGGGGAAAACCTATTACCGCCTGCATCAGAAGGCGAAGGAACTGAATTTGGACATTACGTATAAAGAGCTGAGCGGGACTGAGCGGCATACAAAGACGCCCGAATTGGCCCATCTAGAGGCGCAGTATGAAGCGCGTCCGGCCATTCTTTACGCAGAAAAACAAGAAGTACTGACTGTGATGCAGGCCGCGAACAGACGAGCTGAGCTGGAAGGTATTGCCCGGGAAATTCACGCCCTCGTCAGAGAGAAAGGATATCGCTATAAGGATGTAGCAATTCTTGCGCGCCAGCCGGAAGACTACAAGGATATGGTGAAGGAAGTTTTCGCAGATTACGAGATTCCTTATTTCATTGACGGAAAAGCATCTATGCTGAACCATCCGTTAATCGAATTTATCCGGTCAAGCCTTGATGTTCTGAAAGGGAATTGGCGTTATGAAGCGGTGTTTCGCTGTGTGAAAACCGAACTGCTATTCCCGCTCAATGAACCGAGGGCCAAAGTGAGAGAACAGGTCGATCAGCTCGAAAATTACTGTATCGCTTATGGGATCAAAGGCGACCGCTGGACAAAGGGCGACCGTTTCCAATATAGGCGCTTTGTATCATTGGATGATGATTTCGCGCAGACCGATCAGGAAATCGAAATGGAAAACATGTTGAATGACACCCGCGATTGGATTGTTCCGCCGCTTTTTCAGCTTCAAAAACGAATGAAAAAAGCAAAGACGGTACATGAGAAGGCGGAGGCGCTCTATCGCTATTTAGAAGAGACGGAGGTGCCGCTGAAGCTGGATCAGGAAAGGCAGCGTGCTGAGGAAGACGGCAGAATCATTGAAGCGCAGCAGCATCAGCAGGCGTGGGACGCAGTCATTCAGCTGCTTGAGGAGTTTGTTGAAATGATGGGAGATGATGAGATTTCTCTTGATTTGTTTCAGCAAATGATAGAAGCCGGCGCGGAGTCGCTTACATTTTCGCTTATTCCGCCTGCGCTTGACCAGGTATTTGTCGGCAATATGGATTTGTCCAGAATGTATGGCACATCCTGTACCTTTGTGCTCGGGGCAAACGACGGCGTTCTGCCGGCACGCCCTGATGAAAACGGGGTTCTGTCGGATGATGACCGGGAATGGCTGAAAACGATCGGGGTTGAGCTTTCCTCAGGCGGACGGGAGCGTTTGCTTGATGAGCATTTCCTCATCTACATGGCATTTTCAAGTCCGTCTGACCGGCTTTATGTATCGTATCCGATTGCAGATGCGGAAGGAAAAACGCTTTTGCCGTCGATTGTCGTTAAACGGCTGGAAGAACTGTTTCCGCATCATAAAGAGCGCCTGTTGACAAATGAACCTGAGCAGGTCAGCGATGAGGAACAGCTGAAGTATGTCGTCAATCAAAGCGTGGCACAGTCCTTTACTGCGAGTCAGCTCAGATTATGGACCCGGGAATATGACATCAGCGACGTCTGGTGGAGCACGTACAATGTGCTGATGAGTGAGCCGGACAGGCTGCAGTCGAAAAAGTTGTTCTCAAGCCTGTTTTTCCGGAATGAAGTAAAGCAGCTTGAACGTAGTGTGTCAAGACAGCTCTATGGTGAACGCATTCAGGGCAGCGTATCGAGAATGGAAACCTTTAACGCATGTCCGTTTTCCCATTTTGCGTCACACGGGCTGCATCTGAAGGAACGGCAATTTTTCAAGCTTGAAGCGCCGGATATTGGCCAGCTGTTTCATTCCAGCTTAAAGCTGATTTCAGACAGGCTGCGTGAGCAAAAGCTGGATTGGCGAGATTTAACGAAAGAGCAGTGCGAGCTGTTTTCTTATGATGCGGTAGAGCGGCTGGCACCGAAACTGCAAAAGGAAATTTTGCTCAGCTCAAACCGGCATTATTATGTAAAGGAAAAACTGCAAAAAATTGTGACGCGTGTGTCTGGTATTTTAAGCGAGCATGCGAAAGCGAGCGGATTCGTACCGATCGGGCTGGAACTGGGCTTTGGAGGAAAAGGGCCGCTTCCGCCGCTGACCTTTCAACTGAAAAACGGCTGTACGATGGAGCTCGTTGGGCGTATTGACCGTGTGGATAAAGCTGAAAGCTCAAAAGGCCTGCTCCTCAGAATTGTCGATTATAAATCAAGCGATAAAGGGCTTGACTTAGCGGAAGTATATTACGGATTGGCGCTGCAAATGCTGACGTACCTTGATTTATCGATTACACATTCAGCCGACTGGCTCGGAATGAGGGCAACGCCTGCAGGAGTGCTGTATTTCCATATTCATGATCCGATAATTCAATCTAATCTCCCGCTCGGGCTTGACGAGATTGAACAGGAGATTTTTAAGAAATTTAAAATGAAGGGCCTGCTCCTCGGCGATCAGGAAGTGGTTCGCCTCATGGATACAACCCTTCAAGAGGGACGGTCAAATATCATCAACGCCGGCTTGAAAAAAGACGGCTCTCTCAGATCAGACTCGGCAGCAGTCGGTGAAAAGGAATTTGATCTTTTGACAAAGCATGTGCGCCGTACCTTCCAAGAAGCAGGCGAACAAATTACCGACGGCCGCGTATCCATTGAGCCGTACAAAATGAAGAACAAGACACCGTGCACATACTGTGCGTTCAAATCAGTGTGCCAATTTGATGAATCACTAGAGGAAAACGAGTATCGCACATTAAAAGCTGAAAAAGACAAGACGATACTTGAGTGGATAAAAAAGGAGGCGGATGGCAATGAACATTCCTAAACCGGCAGACAGCACATGGACAGATGACCAATGGAATGCCATTGTTTCAACCGGCCAGGATATTCTCGTGGCAGCGGCTGCGGGCTCTGGTAAAACCGCTGTGCTTGTTGAACGAATGATTCGGAAAATCACCGCAGAGGAAAACCCAATTGATGTAGACCGCCTTCTCGTTGTGACATTTACAAACGCCTCAGCGGCAGAGATGAAACACCGAATTGCGGATGCCTTGGAAAAAGAGCTTGTACAACGCCCCGGCTCGCTGCATATTAGACGGCAGCTTTCTCTTTTGAACCGGGCCAGCATTTCGACGCTTCATTCCTTTTGCCTGCAAGTGCTGAAAAAATATTACTACTTGATCGATCTTGATCCCGGCTTTCGGATAGCTGATCAGACGGAAGGCGAGCTGCTTGGAGATGAAGTGCTTGACGAGCTATTTGAAGACGAATACGCAAAGGGCGAAAAGGCGTTTTTTGAGCTTGTTGACCGCTACACGACAGACCGGCACGATCTGGATCTCCAATTTCTCGTTAAACAAGTGTACGAGTATTCCCGATCCCATCCCAACCCGGAGGCGTGGCTGGAAAGCTTTGTTCATTTGTATGATGTATCAGAAAAGAGCGCCATCGAGGAGCTACCGTTCTATCAATATGTCAAAGAGGATATTGCAATGGTGCTTAACGGGGCGAAGGAAAAGCTCTTGCGCGCGCTTGAGCTGACGAAAGCGCCGGGCGGCCCGGCGCCGCGTGCTGACAATTTTCTTGATGATCTAGCGCAGATTAATGAACTGATTCAGCACCAGGACGATTTTAGTGAACTATATCGTCGTGTGCCAGCCGTCGCTTTTAAGCGTGCCAAAGCAGTAAAAGGGGATGAGTTCGATCCGGCGCTCCTTGAAGAGGCGACAGATTTGAGGAACGGCGCAAAAAAACTGCTCGAAAAGCTCAAAACCGACTACTTTACGAGAAGTCCTGAACAGCACTTGAAAAGCCTAACCGAGATGAAGCCTGTCATTGAAACGCTCGTACAGCTTGTTATCAGCTATGGAAAACGGTTCGAAGCCGCGAAGCAGGAAAAATCAATCATCGATTTTTCTGATTTGGAGCATTACTGTTTAGCGATTTTGACAGCTCAGAATGACAAAGGTGAATATGAGCCGAGCGAGGCTGCAAGGTTTTATCAGGAGCAGTTTCATGAGGTGCTCGTTGACGAATATCAGGATACCAACCTCGTACAGGAATCGATTCTGCAGCTCGTCACAAGCGGGCCGGAGGAGACTGGCAACCTGTTTATGGTAGGCGATGTCAAACAGTCAATTTATCGATTCAGGCTTGCGGAGCCGCTTCTTTTCCTCTCTAAATACAAACGGTTTACAGAGAGCGGGGAAGGCACGGGACGGAAAATCGACTTGAATAAAAATTTCCGAAGCCGTTCAGATATATTAGACAGCACAAACTTTTTATTTAAACAGCTGATGGGCGGCAAAATCGGTGAGGTCGATTATGACGAGCAGGCTGAGCTGAAGCTTGGTGCAGCGTATCCGGACAATGACGAGACGGAAACGGAGCTGCTGCTGATCGACAACGCAGAAGATACGGATGCAAGCGAGGAAGCAGAAGAGCTTGAAACCGTGCAGTTTGAGGCCAAAGCCATCGCTAAGGAAATTCGCAAGCTGATTTCATCGCCATTTAAGGTGTATGATGGAAAAACGAAAACACATCGCAATATTCAATACCGAGATATTGTGATTTTGCTCCGCTCCATGCCGTGGGCTCCGCAAATCATGGAAGAGCTGAGAGCACAGGGCATACCGGTTTACGCCAATTTAACGTCAGGCTATTTCGAAGCGGTCGAAGTCGCCGTCGCGCTTTCAGTGCTGAAGGTGATCGATAACCCGTATCAGGATATACCGCTTGCCTCTGTTCTGCGCTCACCGATTGTCGGAGCAGATGAAAACGAGCTGTCTTTGATCCGGCTTGAAAATAAAAAAGCGCCGTACTATGAAGCGATGAAAGACTACCTGGCTGCTGGTGACCGGAACGATGAGCTTTATCAAAAGCTGCATACGTTTTACGGACATCTGCAAAAATGGCGCGTCTTTTCGAAAAACCACTCAGTATCAGAGCTGATTTGGGAAGTGTACCGCGACACGAAATACATGGACTATGTCGGCGGGATGCCGGGCGGAAAACAGCGCCAGGCCAATTTGCGTGTTCTTTATGACAGGGCGCGCCAATATGAATCAACGGCATTTCGCGGCTTGTTTCGTTTCCTGCGGTTTATCGAACGCATGCAGGAGCGGGGCGATGATCTTGGTACGGCGAGAGCGCTCAGCGAGCAGGAGGATGTTGTCCGCTTAATGACGATTCACAGCAGCAAAGGGCTCGAATTTCCAGTCGTGTTTGCAGCGGGTCTCGGCCGGAATTTTAACATGATGGATTTAAATAAATCGTACCTGCTGGACAAGGAGCTTGGATTCGGCACGAAGTATATTCATCCGCAATTGCGCATCAGCTACCCGACGCTGCCTCTCATTGCGATGAAGAAAAAAATGCGCAGGGAGCTGCTGTCAGAGGAATTGCGTGTTCTCTATGTTGCATTAACGAGAGCGAAGGAAAAGCTGTTTCTGATTGGCTCGTGCAAGAATCATCAGAAACAGCTCGCAAAATGGCAGGCATCCGCGTCCCAAACTGATTGGCTCCTTCCGGAATTTGACCGCTATCAGGCGAAAACATATTTAGATTTCATCGGACCGGCTCTTGCCAGACATAGAGACTTGGAGGCTTTGGCTGGAAACGGTGCACCAGTACACGCTGATATCTCAGGCCACCCAGCTCGTTTTGCCGTTCAAATGATTCATTCCTATGATTTGCTTGATGATGATGTGGAAGAAAGAATGGAAGAAAAAAGTGAACGTCTGGAAGCGATCCGCCGAGGGGAACCAGTTCCCGGCTCGTTTGCGTTTGATGAAAAAGCCCGCGAGCAGCTGAACTGGACCTACCCGCATCAAGAGGTGACACAAATTCGGACAAAGCAGTCGGTTTCTGAGATCAAGAGAAAAAGAGAGTACGAGGATGAATACAGCGGCAGGGCCCCTGTAAAACCGGCTGACGGAAGCATTCTGTACAGACGTCCCGCTTTTATGATGAAAAAAGGCCTGACAGCGGCAGAGAAAGGTACTGCCATGCATACGGTGATGCAGCATATCCCGTTGTCACATGTGCCGTCGATAGAAGAAGCTGAGCAGACGGTTCAGAGGCTTTATGAAAAAGAGCTGCTTACTGAAGAACAAAAAGACGCTATTGATATAGAAGAAATCGTGCAATTTTTCCATACAGAAATCGGGGGACAGCTGATCGGTGCGAAATGGAAGGACCGGGAAATACCTTTCAGCTTGGCGCTCCCGGCTAAGGAGATCTATCCTGATGCACACGAGGCGGATGAGCCGCTTTTAGTGCAGGGGATCATTGACTGTCTCTATGAAACTGAGGACGGATTATATTTATTGGATTATAAGTCGGACCGGATTGAGGGCAAATTCCAACATGGATTTGAAGGAGCGGCCCCGATCTTGAAGAAACGATATGATACCCAAATTCAGCTGTACACGAAGGCAGTTGAGCAAATTGCAAAAACAAAGGTAAAGGGATGTGCGCTTTATTTCTTTGACGGAGGGCACATTCTCACATTATAGCGAGATCCGTAAGCTCCGGGATTTCAGGCGGAGCGGGTCTCGTTTTCTATATAAAAGAGAGGTGAAAGCATTTGCGGATTTTACATACAGCTGATTGGCATCTTGGAAAAACGCTTGAAGGAAGAAGCAGGCTGAGTGAGCAGGCCGATGTGCTGGATGAACTGAATACGATTGTAAAGGATGAGCAAATTGATGCCATTGTAATGGCGGGAGATGCGTTTGACACCGTGAACCCGCCGGCTTTAGCTGAGCAGTTGTTTTATGAAAGCCTGTCTGCGCTCAGTGACAGAGGAAAGCGCCCGATCGTTGTCATTGCCGGAAACCATGATAATCCTGATCGTTTGTCCGCCGCTTCACCGCTGACACATGAAAACGGCATTTATTTAATCGGTTATCCGACAACAGAGCCGATTCATATTGAAGTGCCCTCAGCAGGGGAGCTTTTGGCGGTTGGAGCGCTGGCGTATCCATCAGAAGCGCGGTTGAATGAAGTGCTATCCGATACGTTTGATGAAAAGCTGCTCCGTGATCATTATGACGTGAAAATCAGGCAGGCGTTTGAACATATGACAAGCCGTTTCCGGAACGATGCAGTGAAGATTGCCGCCAGCCATATTTATGTCGCAGGCGGAAACCAAACCGATTCAGAGCGGCCGATTGAAGTCGGCGGTGCATACACGGTGGCTGCTGAAAGCCTGCCTGCGGATGCCGCTTACGTCGCGCTCGGCCATTTGCATCGCCCGCAAACGATCAAGCGGGCGCGGACGCTTGCGCGTTATTCAGGATCTCCGCTCGCCTACAGCTTTTCTGAAGCAGGCTACGCTAAATCAGTGACGATTGTGGACGCAAAGCCGGGGGAAGACGCCACTTGGCGTGAGGTATTATTATCAAGCGGCAAGCCCCTTGTGAAGTGGAAAGCGGCAAATGGATTAAGTGAGGTGTACAGCTGGCTGGATGAAGGCAGGGATCAGAATGCTTGGATTGACCTGGAAATCCGTGTCACGGACCAGCTGTCACTTGAAGAGATTCACAGGCTGCGGAAGGCGCACCCGGGTTTTATCCATATCAGGCCGGTTTTTGAAGAACAGAATAAAGACCGGGAACGGATCGAGGTTAAACATGTCTCAATCGAGGACCGCTTTAAGAAATTTTATGAAAAACAAACTGGCGGCGCGGTGCCGGATGAAGAAATGGTGAAGCTGTTTTTAGAGCTTGCATCAGGCGTTGAAGAGGAGGATGCGAAATGAAGCCAATCGCCTTAAGCATTAAGGGGCTCCACAGCTTTAGAGAGGAGCAGACGATAGATTTTGAAGGCCTTTCCGGTGCTGGTGTTTTCGGCATTTTCGGCCCGACAGGAAGCGGTAAATCCTCTATTCTCGACGCAATGACGCTTGCTTTATACGGAAAGGTGGAACGGGCGGCAAATAATACGCACGGAATCTTAAATCACGCCGAAGATACGCTGTCTGTTTCCTTTACCTTTGCGCTTCAGTCGAATCATCAAATCTCATACAAAGTTGAGCGTGTGTTTAAGAGAACGGATGAAATGAAGGTGAAAACGGCACTTTGCCGCTTCATCGAAATCAAGGATGAGCATACGGTGCTGGCTGATAAAGCCAGCGAAGTGAATAAAAGAGTGGAGGAGCTCTTGGGGCTGACGATCGACGATTTTACGAGAGCGGTGGTGCTGCCGCAAGGGAAATTTGCTGAGTTTCTGTCTTTAAAAGGGGCAGAGCGCAGGCATATGCTTCAGCGTTTATTTCATTTGGAGCAATACGGAGACAGGCTTGTGAAAAAACTGAGGCGGCAGGCACAGGAGGCCAACGCGAGAAAAAATGAAATGCTCGCTGAGCAGTCTGGTCTCGGTGAGGCGAGTTCAGAGGCAGTTGAGCAAGCGGAAAAGGCTCTCGAACAAGCCGAAACCAGGCTGGAAGCGATGAGGAAGAGCCGTGATCAGGCGAAAGAGCGATTTACGGAGCATCAGGAGATTTGGAATGTCCAAAAGGAACAATCCGCTTATGAAGAAGAGAAAAAACGTCTCGCGGAAGAACAGCCGCATGTAGACATTATGCAAAAACGCCTGCTGGAAGCAGAAACAGCCGCCGCTCTTAAGCCCTATGCGGACCGATACGCAGAAGCGATCCAGCATGAAGCGAAAGCTGAAAAGGAACAAACGCTAGCCCGCAAGGATTTAGAAGACCGGAATGCTTTCTTTCAGCAAAAACATGAAGAGTATGAAGCGTGGCGCCAGCATAAAAGCGAGAAAGAGCCTGAGCTTTTAACTAAGCAGGAACAGCTTTCCCGTTTGCAGGAAATCGAAATGAAACTGAGTGAGGCCAAGCAAGAGGAAGAGCGCAAAAAGGCTGAACTCCGGCAGAAAGAAGAGGCTCTTCAATCTGTCATGAGTGAATTGGAGACGGTAACAGACCGCCTGACACGAGGGCAAAACAGACAGACGGAATTGAAGCAGCAGCTCAAATCCCTGCAGGTGACATCCGATGAGCGAAGAAGCTGCCAGCAGGCCGCAGAAATGGCATTGCACATCAGGCAAACTGAAGAGCAAATCAAAAAAGAGAAAAATCGAAGTGACGAATTGAGCCTCGTGCTGCAGAAGATGAATGAAGAGAAGAATACACTTGTTCAAAGGACGGAAGCGGAAGAAAACAACATCATTCAGGCATATGAGGCTGTGCAAACCGTGTACCATTTGGTGTGCGAGGCGGAACACTCATTAACACGTATGACTGAAGAGGCTAGAAAGAATCAACATACGCTTCACCTACAGCGTGAAAAAGCAAGGATGGCACTCCTGACAAAAGAGTTAGCGCAAAAACTGACCGCTGGAAAGCCTTGCCCGGTCTGCGGTTCAACCGATCACGATCCATCCGCGTCAGTACATGAAACATATGAAGCCGACAGCCATCTTGAAGAGGACATCAAACGGACAGATGTGTTATTGACGGAGGCAGCAGCTCTCAGCCAAGAGATTCTTTCAGCCAAAATTACGCTTGAAGAACAGTCCGCGCGCTTTATAGAACAGTGTCCGTTTTTGCAGACCAGTCAAGCGAAGAACCTTGAAGCGGCGGCTTCCTTCGAGAATCAGCCGGTGTATGAAGCATTTGAAACTGCCAAATTTGAATGGAAACGAATCAAGCAGGACATTCTTTCTGTTAAAACACGGATGGCACAAATGATCGGCGCCTATCAGGAGTCTTTAAAAAAGGCCGAGCAGGTTAATGAAAAAATCGGTTTTGAAAAAAGAGAGGCTGACCGTATTGAAAGCATCATCACCGAGCTTCAAACCTCATTGGACAGCCGTCTGAACATGTTCAAAGAAGCATTTCAGGATCAATCTGTGGACGAAGCAGAAAAATGGCAGCAAGCCATTGAAGAAAAGGACCGGGCTGCAGAAGAATGTGAAAAACGAATTGAGAAGAGTATCGCGTTTCTTGCTGAGCATGAAGCACAAAAGGAAAAACTGCGGGAATCGGGGCATCGGCTTGAACGGGAAAAACTGGAGCTTCATTATGCCGCTGAACGCATCAAGAGCGTGATAGCTGATTATGAGAACGAACTTGGAGATTATGCAAAAGGAGATTCTATTCAAGTCAAACTCCGCTCTGTCCAGCAGGATCTAAAGCTGTTAAAGGAAAAAGAACAATCTTTATATGAAGAACTGCAAAGCGCCCAAATGAACCTCAATCAGGCGAAAAGCCGCGCTTCGGCAAGCGAGCTCACTCTTCAAGAGGCGAAGGGGAGATTGGAAAAAGCAAAAGCTGCTTGGCTTGAGCATGCCAAAAACACCTGCTTTACCCGGACTGAGGAGGTTGAACAAAGTCTCATCCCAGCCGATGAACTTGAAAAGATGAAAACCGGCATAGACCAGTTTATGGATAAACTGAAGCAAAATGCTGCAAACTTAAAACGAGTAGCAGAGATACTTGATGGCAGAGCGATATCAGAGAGCGAATGGAGCGAAACCGTTGCAGCATTACAAAAAGCTGAGGACGCATTTGGCGCTGCTATAGAGGAAAAAGGCGCGGCTGCGAAAGCACTGGCCGTCATTCGCGACCATCATAAACGATTTAAAGAAATTGAAGTGGAACTGAAAAAGTGGCAGACGCATATCGACAGGCTGGACAAGCTGCAAGCTGTGTTTAAAGGCAATACCTTCGTCGAATTTTTAGCTGAGGAGCAGCTTGAAAGCGTTGCGAGGGACGCCTCAGCAAGACTCGGCATGCTGACGAGACAGCGCTATGCCATCGAAGTAGATTCTGAGGGCGGCTTTGTGATGCGGGATAATGCGAACGGAGGCGTAAGACGCCCGGTATCCAGTTTGTCTGGAGGAGAAACCTTCCTCACTTCGCTATCACTTGCTCTTGCGCTGTCTGCCCAGATCCAGCTTCGCGGAGAATACCCGCTCCAGTTCTTTTTCTTAGATGAAGGATTCGGCACACTGGATCAAGATCTGCTTGATACGGTTGTAACGGCCTTGGAAAAACTTCAGTCAGACAATCTGGCTGTCGGTGTCATCAGCCATGTGCAGGAACTGCGTGCACGGCTTCCGAAAAAACTGATCGTCCATCCGGCTGAACCGAGCGGCCGCGGTACACTGGTATCACTTGAGTTGATGTAAAGGGGGAGCTGGTATGGCAAAGCAGACTGCCGGAATATGTGAGCTGTGCGGCCGGAGCGATGTCCAGCTGACAGAGCACCATCTCACACCGAAAGAAGAAGGCGGAACGTTTTTGCCGACAGCGATGCTCTGTATTCCTTGCCATAAACAAATTCATGCCTTATATACTAATCAAGAGATCGCTGTACGCTTAAACGGAATAGAAAAGCTCAGAAGCGATCCAGAGCTTGCCCGGTTTGTTAAATGGATCAGAAAACAGCCGCCTGAAAAGCTGATCAAAACCAAGAAATCAAATGAGCGAAAAAAGAAAAAATGACTAAAAAGCAGCCATCTCTTTGCAGAGCGGCTGCTTTTATCCGTTTCCAACCATATCCTGATCGTTGACATCGGGGTCTATATAATTTGTCGCGTTGACTGCGTTATTTAATAGAAGGAAATCTCCCGTGTTTCCTGCTCCCGAACCGAGCGCAGATTTTGAAGAGCTTTTCGGAGAAAGGTAAAAGGAATCACCAAAGTTTACGACTCCGCCCGATATGGAATTGATAGCTATAGGCCCGACAATTGCTGGCATAAACGACACCCTTTATCGAAGTCTCTGTTTATTATATGTTCTTGGCGGGCGATTGTGAGCGCGGAGACTGAATCTGTCTGATATGTTTGAGTCTCGCATCACCGCGAATATGCGAAGCTGATCCGGCATGTAAAACAGAAGAGGCTGAGACCCCTTGAATTTTGATGCTGCGAACATAAATAGCCGGCACCTCGTGGCAAAACGCGCTTTGTACACCTGTTTCGGGGAGCGGCTTCACGGCCTGCTGCTGAAAGATCTGATACTCCTTTTTGTTAAATGAGCCTTCATTATGGTAAAACGTGGACAGAGAACGCTGCACAGCAAATACTTTTACACTCATATCGATTTCATTTGTGTCGCCAACTTGAAACACACTTGCGATCCCGAGAGAATTAAACTTAACTAGCCTGATGCGCGATATGCGTTTAAGCATTATTCTGGCGCAAGCGGAGCAAACGGCCCGATAATAAGAGATTCAGGCGGTGTATCAAAAATAGAAGACAGGTAGATCGATTCAGTGTCTCCGATGTGGAAAACGGAGGAACTGGACACACCGTTCATCCGGATGTCCCCGACTTCCAAGCTGCGGTTGATGACTGTAAAGATCATGCTTGCTCATCTCCTTTCATTTCGGATGGAATATGCTCCAGAAAGTGTTCTACAGCGCGGATCACATCACGCTTCACATGCTCAGCGATATGTTCTGCATATTGTGCAGGCGGTGTATGCTCTTCTTTTTTGATATGGGACATATAATAGTGGATTCGGCTGTCCATTTGTTTTCTGATGTCTTCAATGATATGGTGTCTGTTTGTATCGTCAAGTCTGCTGTCATATTGGTTTTCAAGCTGCTCCAAAACATCTGGGATTTCCTCGGTTAAGTACATGTCGACATTCTGGCGGATCTGCTGCATGAGCTGAGCGCTCTCTTCCTGCTGCATCATCCCGATTTGCGGTGTCGACTGGCTGACGTCAAAGTTTTGGACGCTGTTCGGATCAGTCGGATTTAAGCCGATATTCAAAGTCCCGTCGAGCCTTTCAATTTTCAGCTGATCAAACTTATATTCCACACGCTCAATGGTAGTGGCCGGCCGCTGTTTCATCGTATTCATTTCAGTTTGAATCTCCTTCAGCTGGCGTTCGAGCTGCTGAATGTGAATCGCCTGCTGCTGAACAAAGGAATTCAAGTTTTGCAAGTAAGAGGAAACAGATTGATCATACATGTTCTTCACCTCTTTCATATGATTAACGGCCAGGAGGCTGGAGCGGGACCAATGAACCTGTGTCGGGTTCCTGCAGCTGGAGCGGTTGCCCTGTGCCTGAAACCGCTGGTGCCGGTTCTACATAGCTGCCCGTATTATACAAATTTGACAGAGACTTGATTGATCCGGCGCTCCCAATTTGCAGAATGGAGGAATTGCTGATTGATTCCAGCCGGAGATAGTTGATTTGAATGGTTTGATTAATATAGAAGTTCATGAGCCTCACTCCTTTTACGCATTGGCTACGATCGGCTGATCAACCGCATCATTGTCATACACATTCGTCGCGTTTTGATAATTCATCACCTTGAGGCTGTCGCCGGTATTAAAGCTGCCAGCGCCGGCAAATGTTCTGACCTGAGCCTGAGGAGAAATCGTAATGCAGTCCCCAATGTGAACGACTCCGCTCGTACCAATCGCATTAATTTTAAACGCTCCGACAATGGCTGGCATACGAGCACATCCTTTGTTGAAAAATTTTAAAAAAACAAGTAAAGTGAAAATACAATTCTGATTTCACTTGGGCTATTCACGATAGCTTATGACAAACGCACATATGTGTGAGAGAAATTTAAAGGGGACATATCGGCTCTTGGTGAAAACGCTTTAATTTTTCGAGCCGTTATGTTTTGTGTATAAGTTGAGCGGACATGCGGCTAAGGATGCCGCGATCCGCCTATGGTTATTTTGGTTTGTTTCTTTGGTGTTTTTGCGTGTAGAAATGCTTTTTGGAGTATGTCGTGCTGCGGTATTCGATTGTTGGGCGGGCACATTCTCGCCCTGAGGTATATCCCAGAAGTGCTGAGCAAAAAGCGGAGTTGCATGTGGTGTATTCGAATCGTTATCGAAAATGGTTTACATACGGGAGTTTTCAAGATATCCCGAAAACATCATTTCTTCTTTTATCCGGGTATTCAGCAGGATATCCAGCTCTTGGCTGCATTGAATCGTTTCCTTTGAATTCATGCCGTATTTTTGTGCTGTTTCAATTAGTGTGATTCTCTTTTCTTCAATTTTACAGTTCATTACGCTATCTCCAATTCTAGATTTTATTTTGATATAAATACAGGATATCGTTAGTATAACCTATTTTGGCTGAAAAGGTTGCCTTTCGTCAATTTGACTAAAAAAGCGACATTTTTTGCTGCGGCTTTTTTGAAGGAGAAAGGACTATAGTCTTGCTAAGTGTGCTTGTAAAAAGTCCTGCCGTTCCTCAATTTCTCTAAGTATGTTTGTCTGCTCCTTTTCGATTTGAAAGGGGATTTTTTTTAGAAAAGGATCATCATCAGCTCTTTGACAAATGTCAAGATGCCATTCGCTGATGAAAGGAGACAATCGTTCAATAGTAAACGACCGGTTCAGCACGTTTTTCATTAATGTGTGATATTGCGAACGGAAGGCGGGAATGGAAAGAAGCCTTGACGAAAGTGTCTCTCCTTTTGCCAGAAGCGGGTCCTCATTATACCTTCCTTGAAAGGCAAGTGATCTAGTCTCTATCGGAGAAACGTAAATCCGGCTGGATTCATTTAAACAAAATGTGTAATAAAAGCCTTGATTGGTGCAGGCATTGCCAATCAGCCACAAAAAAAACAGCTTGACATCCAGATACAATTTAATGCGTTCGGCCAATTCGTCATCTCCAGCTGTGCGGATCAGTATGAAAAATTCATGCAAGAATGCGGAAGAATCATCGTTAAAAACAGACACTGGAATCCTTGGATCGGCGGTCTTCACTTCGTAACTCGTTCTACCGGCTGGCTGATGGTTCTTAATGTTCAAATAAATGCCTTCAGGCTGGCCATTGATGGTCAGGAAGCTGTACGAGGCAGCGGGAGCAGGTACGCCGATCTGGTCAAAAAAACAATAGGCGAGTCTGCGCCGCATCAGGGACGGATCATCCTGTTCCGCATTCAAAAAAAGTGTCCTTTCACCAAGCAGAGACCTTTCCCAGCTGATTTCATAGGATGCCTTTTCCGCTCTGTCACGCTGTGTGAGAAGAATGGGAGAAACAGATCGGTCTGTTACGAAAAGCCCCTTGGCAGTACCTTTCCTTTTCAACTGCTCCCGGTGAAAAAATAAATGCACGCTCTCCATATTCTTTCCTCCTTCTCAAAACGACATTTGTATGATATGTACAGCAAGCCCGTCCTGAAACGAAATGAAAACGAATATGAGAAAAAGGGATTTCAGCATTCGACAGAGAATACATGAAGGAGCATTCTGATTTAAAAGATGATGGAGGAATAACATGAAATTTGCGACAGGGGAACTTTACAACCGAATGTTTGTCGGCCTGATCATTGATGATGAGAAAATTATGGATTTGCAAAAGGCTGAAAAAAAACTGTTTGAACTTGAGACGATTCCGGGATCGCTGATTGAATGTATCGCAGAAGGGGATAAATTCGTTGCGCATGCAAGGCAGCTGGCCGAGTGGGCGAAGAAACCGAATGATGAGCTTGGATCATTTATGTATTCATTATCAGAGGTGAAGCTCCATGCACCCATTCCGAAGCCATCAAAAAATATCATCTGCATCGGCAAAAACTACCGGGATCACGCGATTGAAATGGGAAGTGAGGCTGATATTCCGGAGCATCCGATGGTATTTACTAAATCGCCGGTAACGGTTACGGGGCATGGAGATATCGTCAAGGGACATGAAGAGGTCACCTCCCAGCTTGATTATGAAGGAGAACTTGCTGTCGTGATCGGAAAAAGCGGAACCCGCATTTCAAAAGAAGACGCATATGACCATGTTTTCGGATATACGATTGTGAATGATATCACGGCGCGTGATCTGCAAAAAAGGCATAAGCAGTTTTTTATTGGAAAAAGCCTGGATACGACATGTCCGATGGGACCCGTGCTTGTACATAAATCATCGATTCAGGAGCCGGAGCGCCTCAAGGTTGAAACAAGAGTCAACGGTGAGCTGCGCCAATCCGGTTCAGCAAGCGATATGATTTTTTCTATTCCTGAATTAATTGAAACCCTCTCAAAGGGGATGACGCTTGAAGCGGGAGACATCATTGCCACCGGTACCCCGTCTGGTGTCGGCAAGGGGTTTACGCCCCCAAAATTTTTGCGGCCAGGCGACAAAATTGATATTACAATCGACCCGATCGGAACGCTGTCAAACCAAATCGGCTGAATAAAACTGGAGGGCGGACCTGGACCCGCCCGTTTTTTCTGACAATCTTCTTTGTGGCAGAGGACATGTTCATGGTACTATAAGTGGGGTAATTTATCTGATAGGGGGAACATATATGACACACCTACATATTACAACATGGGTAGTGGCGCTGATTCTGCTTTTCGTCAGCTACTCGCTGTATTCTTCAGGAAGTGCGAAGGGCGCAAAGATCACTCATATGATTCTGCGGTTATTCTATATCCTTATTATTTTGACAGGAGCTGAGCTGTTTGTCCGCTTTGCCAACTGGAACGGAGAATATGCCGGCAAAATGATTCTGGGCATTATCACCATCGGACTGATGGAAATGCTCCTCATCCGCAAGAAAAAAGAAAAATCAACAGGAGGCCTGTGGATCGGCTTTGTCATTGTTCTTGTGCTGACAGTGCTGCTTGGTCTGCATTTGCCAATCGGTTTTCAATTATTTTAATCGAAAATCCCGTGAACCCGGCTCTTTGATAGAGTTGGGTTTTTTTATAATTATCCCCTTATATACCAAATCATTTAAAATAACCTTAAAATTCCCTGTAAGCGGTATCTCGTCCTATGAAATTATGATACCTTCAAGGAGATTCATTATTTTGCAGGAGGGATATCATGAAACGTAGAAAATTCAGCTCGTTTGTGGCGGCAGTGCTTATTTTTGCACTGATTTTCAGCCTGTTTTCTCCGGGAACCAAAGCCGCAGCGGCCGGAGCGATTGATCAGGCGGCTGCTCTGGAAAACGGCAAAGAGCAGACAGGCGCCATGAAGGAGCCGGAACAGGTGAAATGGTACAAAGTGACTCCGGGAAAGACGGATATTCAGAAAAACTCACATATGGCACTGACCGTAAAGAGTGATTCAGTACTGAATGTATCTGTATATCCAAGTAAGGAAAAAGCGCTTAAAGATGAAACGTTTGAGATGTATCGATCTTTCACAGCGGAGGATGGAAAAAGCGAAATCATTTTTCCATACGCGTGGAGCGGCCCTTACTATGTAAAAGTTGAATACCTCGGAGAAGAAGAACCAGAGGACGGCGGAACAGCAAAAGCAGCTGCGGAAGCCAAGTATACGATTGGGTATAAAGGCACCAAAAAACAGCCATCAGATTTAGAAGAGGAAGAAGCTTGTCCGGTTGAAATGAGTGTCGATCAGAAGAAATCTGGAAAAGGCATTCTGGATAAGCTGAGAGCGATTCGGGATGAGCAGCTGAGCCAAACAGCAGAAGGCAAAGAACTGACAAGCCTTTATTACAAAGCAGCACCGTTTATCGTTGCAAAGCTCGCACTCAATAAAACAGCAAGAAATGAAATCTATCAGGACCTTGTGACATTAAAGCCGTTATTTGACGATGTGTCAGAAAACGGAACGTCATCTTCATATAAGGTCACTGAAAAGGATCAAAAAGCGATCAATCGGCTATATGACAAAGCTTTACAGTCGGTACCGTCTTTCCTTAAAGAGGAAATAAAGAATCAGGCGGATCGATTAAATATTAAGCAGCTGCAAGGCAAAACAGCAGGAACAATTTTAACTGAAAACAATATTGCAGCAAAAAGTGAAGTTCAGACAACAAAGGTTATTTTCAAGGTGAAGGATAATAAAAGCCTCTCATCCGTACATAACGAAATGAAGGGCTTTTCTGCAAGCGCGCAATCGAAAAAAGATATTTCTAATGTGAAAAAGGCAAAGAAACTGTTTGACAATCTATATTCATTTGAACTGCCAAAAGATGAGAAACAGAACGGCACATATACGGCAAGCGCCAAACGGGTCAAAAGCGCTGCCACGACATTATCCAAGATGTCTAACGTAGAATTTGCGGAACCTGTAAAGGAATACAAGAGCCTGGCAAACGATATTCAGTATCCTTACCAATGGCCGCTTAAAAACACTGGTGAAAACGGCGGTGTTAAAAACGCGGATGTAAAATACGAGCCTGCCAGCACATTGCTGTCCAAGCGCAAGCTTAACGATACACTCATTGCAGTAGTAGACACAGGCGTTGACAGCACGCTTGCCGATTTAAAAGGAAAAGTAAGAACCGATCTCGGACGCAATTTTGTCGGACGGAATAACAACGCAATGGATGATCAGGGGCATGGAACGCATGTCGCAGGCATTATCGCCGCCCAAAGCGATAACGGCTACTCAATGACTGGATTGAACGCCAAAGCGAAAATTATCCCTGTCAAAGTGCTTGATTCCACGGGCTCCGGAGATACTGAACAAATCGCACTCGGCATCAAATATGCTGCTGATAAAGGAGCAAAGGTAATTAATTTAAGTTTAGGCGGAGGCTACAGCCGCGTGCTTGAATTTGCTTTGAAATACGCAGCTGACAAAAATGTCTTGATTGCCGCAGCCAGCGGGAATGACGGAGCCAATTCTTTATCTTATCCTGCATCTTCTAAATATGTGATGTCAGTCGGCGCCACAAACCGCATGGATATGACCGCGGATTTTTCTAACTATGGAAAAGGCCTGGACATCTCTGCTCCAGGGTCTGATATCCCGAGCTTAGTGCCGAACGGAAATGTCACATATATGAGCGGAACATCCATGGCGACGCCATATGCTGCCGCTGCTGCGGGACTGCTGTTTGCTCAAAATCCTAAGCTGAAAAGAACAGAAGTAGAGGATATGTTGAAAAAGACTGCAGATGATATTTCCTTTGAAAGTGTCGATGGCGAAGAAGAAGAGTTATATGACGATTATGGCGATCCGATTGAAATTCCAAAGACACCTGGAGTAGACTGGCACTCAGGCTACGGGCGTCTGAATGTCATGAAGGCTGTCAGCGCAGCTGATTTACAGCTCAAGGTCAACAAGCTCGAAAGCACTCAAACAGCTGTCAGAGGAAACGCAAAGGAAGGCACGCTGATCGAGGTGATGAACGGCAAAAAGAAACTCGGCAGCGCCAAAGCCGGAAAAGACAATGCGTTCAAGGTTAATATCGCGACTCAAAAACAGGATCAAGTACTGTATGTGAAAGCAACAAAAGGCGATGCGAAAACATCGTATAAAGTTGTTGTCGTCAAAGGAAAACCTTCCGGCACACCGAAAGTAAACGCGGTCAAATCGAAGGATACGGCAGTAAAAGGGAAGGCGAACAGCAAAGCAATGATCAGAGTGAAAAACAAATCAAAGAAAGTCATTGCTTCTGCCAAGGCTGACGCAAAAGGAGCGTTTTCGGTGAAAATAAAAAAACAAAAAGCCGGAACGGTGCTGTACGTCACGGCTGCGGATACAGATAAAAAAGAAAGCAAGGAAGCAAAAGTTGTCGTAGAAAAGTAACCAAAAAGCGGTGCTCGATGCACCGCTTTTTTTATTTGCGCCCCCGTTGGACTGCTGAATACATGATGGATCGCTTTCCGTTTGAGGCCGTCCATTCAAACCGGTCTCCTGTCCCTTCGCTGCTGTAGTGATGCTGCATCGCGCATTGGGCGGCATCATTTGAAAAGTGATAAAAGGACACACCCTGCTCCTCCGAAGTATTTGAAAAGACTCCTTTATTATAAGAAAAGACGCAATCGAATACCGATAAGCCGAAGCTGTGCAAGTGCTGCAGAAATGCGAGAAAGGTTTCGTCGTCAAGCGAATCCAAAAGTGCCATAAGCGGCCGCTTGATTGATTTCTCATAGCGGATGCGTTCTCCACCGGAAAGGGAGATGTTTTCTTCACCGCATGCCAGAACCAATTGATCCTGAAAGCCGGCTTGCTCCCACTTTCCTTTATGATGGACCCAGATTTGCCTGTGTTGGAGAGTGTCCGCCAAAAGTATATCACCTTCTCCGTTTTCGATTAAACAGATGCCGTCTTCGATGAGGATGGTGCCGTATTCCCATTTTCGTTCTCCTGTATATATCAATTGTTTCCGTTTCATGCATGCTGTCTCCTTTTTCTTCATTCCTCTCTTTTCTTTCCAATTCAAGCCTGTCCCATACAACTCTTTTATGGACAAATCAACTATCTGCCTATAGATGCATAAACTTACTAAGGTGCTGAAAGAAACGAAATTGTTACGATAGAAACGGGATTGGAGCTGATATCACATGTGTGGAATTACGGGTTGGGTCGATTTTAAAAAGCAGCTCGTCCAGGAAAAACAAACGATGAACAGAATGACAGACACTCTTTCCAAACGAGGGCCTGATGATTCTAACGTTTGGGGAGAGCACCATGTTTTATTCGGACATAAAAGACTTGCTGTTGTTGATATTGAAGGCGGACGCCAGCCGATGGCGTGTACCTATAAAGGCGATACGTACACCATTATTTATAATGGCGAGCTGTATAACACGGAAGATTTGCGCAAAGAATTGCGGGCTCGGGGCCATCAATTCGAGCGCACATCAGATACCGAGGTGCTTCTTCACAGCTACATTGAATGGCAGGAAGACTGTGTCGACCATCTCAATGGCATATTCGCTTTTGCTGTGTGGGATGAAAAGCGCAATCTGCTGTTTGCCGCAAGAGACCGTCTCGGCGTAAAGCCGTTTTTTTACACGAAGGAAGGCTCTTCATTTCTCTTCGGGTCGGAAATCAAAGCGATCCTCGCACACCCTGATATAAAAGCGCGGGTGGACAGAACGGGACTTTCTGAAATTTTCGGGCTTGGACCGTCCAGAACCCCGGGCACTGGCGTATTTAAAGGCATAAAAGAAATCCGCCCGGCTCACGCGCTGACGTTTTCCAAAGACGGGCTTAAAATTTGGCGTTATTGGAATGTTGAAAGCGAAAGACATACGGACAGTTTTGATGACACGGTTGCCAATGTCAGATCATTGTTTCAAGACGCGGTGACGCGGCAGCTTGTGTCGGATGTGCCGGTTTGTACGTTCCTATCAGGCGGTCTGGACTCAAGCGCGATTACAGCGATTGCGGCGGGCCATTTTGAAAAGGAAGGAAAAGCACCGCTTCATACTTATTCGATTGATTACGAAGAGAACGATAAATTTTTTCAAGCAAGCGCTTTTCAGCCGAATGATGACGGACCATGGATTGAAAAAATGACAGACGCTTTCGGCACAACACGCCACAAATGTGTCATCAGCCAAAAGGATCTCGTTGATCACTTGGAGGAAGCTGTACTGGTCAAAGACTTGCCGGGAATGGCGGATGTCGACTCATCTCTGCTGTGGTTTTGCCGGGAAATCAAAAAGGACTTTGTCGTCAGCCTGTCGGGAGAGTGCGCGGATGAGATTTTCGGCGGGTATCCGTGGTTCCATATGGCTGATGTCGAGTCAGGCTTTCCATGGATGAGGTCGACAGAGGAGCGGATCAAGCTGCTTTCTGACTCATGGCAGAAAAAATTGAATCTGAAAGAATACGTAAATGCCAAATACGAAGAAACCTTGGCGGAAACGCCATTATTAGATGGAGAAACGGGTGTGGATAAAGCAAGAAGGCAGCTGTTCTATTTAAATATGCTTTGGTTTATGACGAACCTTTTGGATCGGAAGGATCGCATGAGCATGGGGGCGAGCCTGGAAGTGCGGGTGCCGTTCGCCGATCACCGGCTTGTGGAATATGTTTGGAATATCCCATGGGAAATGAAAATGCATGACAACCGGGAAAAAGGCATTTTGCGCAAAGCACTTGAGGGCATTTTGCCTGATGACATTTTGTATCGCAAAAAAAGCCCGTATCCGAAAACACACCACCCCGAATATACAAAAGGCGTCAGCGAATGGCTGAAAACGATCAGAAGCCAAAAGGACTCCGTGCTCCATACCTTGCTGGACAGAAAACAATTAGATCAGCTTTTAGAAACGGAAGGTTCCTCCTTCAAGGTTCCGTGGTTCGGGCAGCTCATGAAGGGGCCTCAGCTGATCGCCCACCTTGCCCAAATTCATACATGGTTTGAAGCGTATCGCATTGATATTGATGAAGGATAAAGAAAAAGCCGATTCTGCTAAAAGGAATCGGCTTTTTCTTCATATACAATTGCGAGAAAACATAATAGACTTGAAGAAGCAGTGATACATAGGAGTGAAAAGAAATGAAAGAGATAAAAGAAGCCTATCTTGAATGCGGCCAGATTGTCAGCGCCCGCGAACCAGCCTGCTACAAAGCATTTTCGTTTCTTCCACTGAAGCAAAGGCAGGCAGCTTGGGCGGTTGTGGCGTTTTGCCATACGGCAGCCAATGCGGATGGGAAGGCGTTATCTGCCATTGAAGCTGAGGCGGAAGATGTTTTTTCCGGGACGTATAACGGGAATCACTTTTTGTTGAAGGCTTTTGGTCATGCGTACCAAACCTTTACTCTGGACAGTGAGCCATTCCGTGAGTTTATGGCCGCACAGAAAGCGGAAGATAAACCGTTCGAAAATCTTGATGAACTGCTCATGCACGCATACCAGACGGGCGGCGCAGCCGGATTGATGCTGCTCCCGATCATGACGCGCCGGCATCGGGAACAGCTGACACATGCAGCCGGTTCACTCGGGTTAGCGATTCAGCTGATTCGGATTCTGAGAGATATCGGCACTGGCCAACAGCAAAAAAACCGCATCCCCCGGCAGGTGATGCAGCAATTTGGATATACAGAGGACGACCTTCAAAATGGCGTCGTGAATAAGGCGTTTACTATGACATGGGAGTATATCGCTTTTGAAGCGGAAGCCTATCTTGAAGAGTGTCAGGATGCCTTGCCGTTATTTCCGCAGTATTCACAAAAAACGATGAAAGCCGCTCTTCATTTGTACCGGGCTGTTTTAGAAAAAATCCGGGCGGAGCAGTATGATGTATTTCAACATCAATACGCCCTCACAGAGAATGAAGTGAAGCGGATTCTGACTGACATATAAAAAAACACCCGGTCATGATTGAGCCGGGTGTTACGCCATACCTTTTTGAATCCAGATGCGGGAGCGCCATCTTCTGTACATTAAGATTCCGCGAACCCATTCGTCCGCAATAAAGGAAATCCAAACGCCGGCAAGACCGAAACCGAGATGGATGCCGAATAGATAAGCAAGCGGGAGACCGATGCCCCACATTGAAATCATTGCCATGTAAACCGGGAATTTCGCATCCCCCGCTGCACGCAGGGAGTTAATGATAATGACATTAAACGAGCGGCCTGGTTCAAGGATAATCGTCATGGCAATCAAAAGGCTCGCAGTCGCAATAATGTCAGGGCTTTGTGTAAAGATGCCAATCAGGTCTTTTGAAAAGATCGTCATTAAAACTGAGGTAGCCGCAGCAATTCCGAGTGCCCAATATAAGCTCTTCATGCAGCGCTCATAAGCGGCATCAAATTGTTTGCCGCCGATATAACGGCCGATTAAAATTTGCGTACCCTGGCTGATGGCAGTGCCGAACAGCAAAATAAACATCGTAATATTTTGCGTATACACTTTTGTTGTCAACGCCTGCGCGCCCATGATCGCGATAAAATACGTGACAATCATTTGCGACAGGTTGTATGACAGCTGCTCTCCCGCAGAAGGGATGCCGATTTTCAGCAGCTTGCGCAAATGCTCTTTATGCATATGAAATACTTTTTTCAGCGACATCTTCAGCTGAATGCGTTTGTTGACTATCACAATCATCGCGATTAATCCGATGACGCGGGCGATAGATGTAGACAGCGCCACACCGGCAACGCCGAGAACAGGAAAGCCGAACAAACCGAAAATCACCACAAAGTTTCCGGCAATGTTTAAAATGTTCATGCCGATAGTGACAAACATTGTATCTTTTGTGTAGCCGTAGCTTTTTAAGACCGCGCTGAATGTCATAATTAAAGCCTGAATAAAGGACAGACCTCCGACAACTTGTAAAAAGACTTTCGCATCAGGCATCAGCTCGTTTGATAATCCCATCATATGAAGCAGAGGGACCGCCGCGAAAAAAATGATGGCACTGATCGCAAGGCTGATGAAGAAGTTGGCGCCGATTGACACATAAGCGACTTCCATGGCTTCTTTCTTTTGCCGCGAGCCTAAAAATTGTGAAATCACAACGGTCGTTCCTGTGGCGATAAAGCTGAACATCACGATAATTAAATTCAAAATCTGGTTGCTGACGCCGACTGCTGCCACGCTGTTATCCGAGTATTGGCTGAGCATCAGTGTATCGGCATTACCCATAAACATATATAATGAGACCTCAATAAAGATCGGCCAAGTAAGCGAAAATAATGAGAACGTTTTGTCAGCGGGTTTTTTCAAAGCAGTTGATTTGAAGACAGCTTGTTTCATCGTGTCTAACCCCTTTCGTAAATAAAATCAACGTTTTAAAGTGTACCTCCATTTCCTTATAATAAAAAGGGAGAGAAACGATACTTCTTGTAAAAATCCGACTTAAAAAGGAGGATGATTCAAATGCCTCGCATCCTGTTTACAGTCCCGCCTTTTCCGGTATTTATCGCAGCCGGAGAAGGGGTTTTTAAAAAGGGAGAAACCCATGTGAAACGTGTATTCTCCGTGTTTGATCTGATATATGTCAAAGACGGAACGTTATATATTACGGAAAATGAGAAATCATTCTCCATTGAAGGCGGCGAGTACATTCTGCTTTCTCCCGGTCTCGAACACTATGGAACGAAGGGCAGTGATGAAGCAACCTCCTACTATTGGCTTCACTTCGATGAACACCGTTATGAATTTACAGCTAAGGGAGGCAGCAATTGGTCTGAGCTTCAGCAGGAAAAAGGGAGCTTCGAAGAGCCGGCCCGCTACGGATTGGCTTTGCCGAGAAAAGGCAAGGTGCAGCGCCCGCAGTTTATGGCGCAGCAGTTTGAAAGACTGATTGATTACTCCGCGGAAAACTCCGATTTGCCGCTTAGAAAGCAAATCTTATTTGAGGAGCTGATGCTGCATCTGCAAAAAGAAGCGTTCCAAATACCGTCTGCGAAAGAGCGGGTAGCCTGGGAGGCGGCCCGGTATTTACAGGAGCATTATAAGGAAAAGACGACAATCAAGGATCTGTCACTCGCCCTTCACTATCATCAGGATTATGTGAGCCGCTGCATGCAGCAGGTGCTCGGCGTAACGCCGGCACAATACACGAACCGGGTGAGAATGACAGAAGCGAAGCGTCTTTTATCCTCTACAAATGATAAAATGGGCGTTATTGCAGAAACGGTTGGAATGGAAGATCCGACATACTTTTCAAAACTGTTTAAGCAGATAGAAGGGATTTCACCAATTGAATACCGGAAAATTGTCAGCCGTAAAGTTCAATAACCAAACGAGGGATGAACATGAAAACAACAATCTACGATGTGGCAAGGGCGGCGGGTGTCTCGATTACAACTGTGTCGCGTGTGATTAACCATACGGGGAGAATCAGCGACAAAACGCGGCAGAAGGTCATGAATGTCATGAATGAAATGGCATACACGCCCAATGTCCACGCCGCGGCGTTAACGGGAAAACGAACGAATATGATCGCTCTCGTAGCGCCTGATATTTCAAATCCGTTTTACGGCGAACTTGCCAAAAGCATTGAAGAAAGAGCGGATGAGCTTGGTTTTCAAATGATGATTTGCAGCACCGATTACGATCCGAAAAAAGAAACGAAATATTTTTCTGTGCTGAAGCAGAAAAAGGTGGACGGCATTATTTTTGCGACAGGGATTGAAAACCATGACAGTATGTCTGCTCTGGAGGAAATCGCCAGTGAACAGATTCCGCTTGCCATGATTTCTCAGGATAAACCGCTGCTTCCGATGGATATTGTCGTCATGGATGATGTTCGCGGCGGGTACGAGGCTGCCAAGCATCTTCTGTCACTCGGCCACACGAACATCGCCTGTATTGTCGGAGACGGGTCAACGACAGGTGAAAAAAATAGAATCAAAGGCTTCCGCCAGGCGATGGAGGAAGCGGGCGTGCCCATTGATGAGTCACTGATCATCCCGACACGATTTTCCTTGGAAAGCGGCAAGGAAGAAGCGGGTAAATTGCTCGACAGAAACGCTCCGACGGCTATTTTTGCCTTCAATGACGTATTGGCCTGCGCCGCCATACAAGCTGCAAGAATAAGAGGCATAAAAGTGCCGGACGACCTTTCTATCATTGGTTTTGATAACACGATACTCGCAGAAATGGCGGCTCCGCCCCTGACGACCGTAGCCCAGCCGATAAAAGATATGGGGCGAAGCGTCATTGAACTGCTGGCAGAAGCAATAGAGGGAAAACGAAAGACGAAACATAAAATAGTGCTCCCGCCTGAACTTGTAATCAGACATTCTACATCACCGCCTAACACATAAGCCCGCTAATGAGCGGGTTTTTTGATTTAAAAAACATATTGCGTGTCAACAAAAGGCAGTGTAAAATGAAACCATCTTTTGAGAAAGCGCTTGCGCAAAAATGAAAGCGGAGTTGCCGCTGTTTTTTTAGCTGTTAAGAGAAAGCGCTTTCTTCAAGCGATCCTGAAATGAGACAAAGGAGAGGATGGGGAGTGGAACATCAAGTAAGATGCGCAGTATTGGGATTAGGAAGGCTCGGTTATTATCATGCGAAAAATCTCGTTACCAGTGTACCGGGGGCAAAGCTGGTCTGTGTCAGTGATCCGTTGAAAGGGAGAGCGGAGCAGGTTGCCAGAGAACTCGGTATCGAAAAATGGTCAGAGGACCCGTATGAAGTGTTGGAAGATATTGATATTGATGCTGTCATTATCGTAACGCCGACAAGCACACATGGTGATATGATCATCAAAGCTGCCGAGAACGGCAAACAGATCTTTGTTGAAAAACCGCTGACATTAAGCCTTGAGGAATCAAGAGCAGTTTCTGAAAAAGTGAAAGAGACAGGTGTCATCTGCCAAGTCGGCTTTATGAGACGGTTCGATCCAGCATACTCAGATGCCAAACGGCGGATCGACGCTGGAGAAATCGGCAAACCTATCTATTATAAAGGCTTTACGCGCGACCAAGGCGCGCCTCCCGCAGAATTTATCAAACACAGCGGTGGGATTTTTATTGACTGTTCCATCCATGACTATGATATTGCCCGTTATTTGCTAGGGGCGGAAATCACTTCTGTTTCAGGACACGGCAGGATTCTGAACAATCCGTTTATGGAGCAGTATGGCGATGTGGATCAGGCGCTGACGTATATTGAATTTGACTCCGGCGCAGCGGGGGATGTCGAGGCAAGCAGAACCTCTCCATACGGACATGACATCCGGGCGGAGATTATCGGGACAGAGGGCAGTATTTTCATAGGAACATTGAGAAATCAACATGTGACCATCCTATCGGCTAAAGGGAGCAGTTATGATATCATTCCAGACTTTCAAACTCGTTTTCATGAAGCCTACTGCTTGGAGCTTCAGCATTTCGCCGAGTGTGTCCGGAATGGAAAAACACCGATTGTGACTGATATCGATGCGACGATCAATTTAGAAGTGGGTATCGCCGCAACCAATTCCTTTCGGAGCGGCATGCTGGTCCAGCTAGATGTGAAGCGTGCTTATACAGGTATGTAAAAGCTAATATGTTGCATTTGAGGCTTTCCGCAAAAAAAGCAAGGACATTTTAGCCCTTGCTTTCTCTTTTCTCATATAAATAGTACATATAATCAGTAGGTATGCCTGAATGGCCCAGCTGTCTCAGCATGGCGGTTACGTTCCCTCTGTGGTAAGTGCCGTGATTGACGACATGCAGGATGGTGTCTGCATAGGTTGATTCCAGTGTACCTAGTTTCGGATGCTGCATTGTGAAGGTCTGTTCTAAGTCCGTCTGGCGGCTGAAGAAATCATGATACTGTGACTCCAGCTCGGCAGCGTGCTGTTTAATCGCTGCCATATTACCTTGCGCGGACTCTAATTTGCCTGCGCTGTCTATAATCTCTTGGTAGGCCACTCCCGAAATAACATTCAGCCAAATGTAGTCAGCTCTGCACATATGAAGCAGCACGTCGCTGACAGAAGGAAATACGCTCTTTACTTCTTGATAGGCAGTTTCCTCCGGCAGGTTTTCGATATGGGTAAATATTTTCTTGTTTGCCCAAGAATGATAGTCATAAAACTGTTTTGCAACAGTCATCAGCATGCCCCCTTTTCTAAGATATTCGTTTTTTTCATCTGTTTCTCCTTCAATTGCAAAAGAGTGACACCCCAAAATATCCTGCCGCTGCCCACATGACCGCTGCAGAGCATTTGTTTACGATCACCATTAGCCTGCCGCTCGTATCCATTGTTTGAAACAGCCTGCCTGCTATTGCAAGACTGCTAAACCAAATCCAAGATACAGCGATACAGGCGGCCATAAAGAGCCATTTCTCAAGCCCCGAATATTGAAGAGAACTCGTGCCGATGACACCGATCGTGTCCAGAATGGCATGCGGGTTTAAAAGTGAAGCAGCGGCCGCAAACACGGCTTGCTTTTTTGCTGTAAATGTATGTTTTTCATCTTGGCTTGTTTTTGGACGGCTGTTCCAAGTTACCCAGCCCATATAAAGCAAAAATAAAAATCCGCCGGCCATCATTACTGCCTTAAACATGGGCAGCTGCTGCACAATGACAGATACGCCCGCAACAGCTAATACAATGAGCAGGGTGTCGCAGACTGAAGCACTGATGACGGCGGGGAGTGCTCGCCAAACTTGCTTTTGCCACGCGCCTTGCTGAAAAATAAATACATTCTGCACTCCCAGCGGCAAAATTAAGCCAAACGCGAGCACAATTCCGTGAATGATTGCATTCATGCTGATAAAAGCTCCCTTCACATCTTTTTTTCAATCATAAAAGAGATGTTTACCAAAGTCTCCAGCCATTTGGTTGGGATTAGACCCAGCCAAATGTATAATGTGAAAAAAGGGGGCATGACCTTGTCGCAATGGAAGCCAAGCCGAAAGTTAGATGTTCCGCTGCATCGGCAGATCGAACAATATATGAAAGACAAGATTCTTCACGGAGAGTGGGCTGTAGGGACGAAAATCCCTGCGCAGAGAACGCTGGCCGACATGTTTCAAGTCAACCGCAGCACAGTCACAGCAGCTATAGATGAACTCACGTCTCAAGGCTTGTTAGAGGGAAGAAGAGGCGGCGGTACGAAGGTTGTAAACAGTACTTGGAGCGTGCTGGCGGCTGAGCCTCCGCTTGATTGGAGCGATTACGTCCGTTCGGGCATTCATCGCCCTAACTCTTCCATCATTCAGGCTATTAATCAGAACGAACCAAGAACGGATATCATCAGATTAGGCACAGGAGAGCTTTCACCGGATCTGCTGCCTGCTGATACAATGCGCCGGATGTTTCAGAAGATCAATCCGCAGGCTCTGTCTTTAGGATACGAGCAGCCGAAAGGAAACCGTCAGCTGAGGGAAGCGGTGGCGGACCATTTAAAAGGAAAGAAGATCCGTGTGTCACCGTCTGCAATTTTAATTGTGTCCGGCGCACTTCAGGCACTTCAGCTCATCTCAATTGGACTTTTAAAACGAGACTCTGTCATTTTGACGGAGAAGCCGTCCTACCTTCAATCTTTGCATGTGTTTCAATCAGCGGGGATGCGGCTTCGCGGCTTGCCGATGGATAAAGAAGGGATCAAGGCGGGGCTTGTTTCTTCTTATCGAAAACAATATGGAGGACAGCTGCTTTACACGATTCCATCGTTTCAAAATCCGACTGGCACAGTCATGTCAGAGCAGCGGAGGAAAGAGATCATCAGCCTGTCAAAAAAAGAGCAGCTGCCCATCATTGAGGATGATGCGTACGGTGATTTATGGTTCGAAGAAAAACCGCCGGAGCCGTTGAAAGCAATGGATCACGAGGGCCATATTCTGTACTTGGGCACGTTTTCAAAAACGGTTAGTCCCGGTCTGCGAATCGGCTGGATTGCCGGTCCGGAACCGGTTATTGAAAGGCTGTCGGACATTAAAATGCAGACAGACTACGGTTCAAGCGGACTGTCCCAGTGGGCGGCTGCCGAGTGGCTGTCGCAGGGGTATTATGAAGAGCATCTGACTTGGGTGCGAAGGGTGCTTAAACAAAGGAGAGACGCCGCCGTTCATTTTCTCGAGCGATATGCGGGGGACATTGCCTCGTGGCGGATTCCTGCCGGCGGCTTTTATATTTGGGTGACATTTCATAAAAACCTGCCTGTCAGCCGTTTCTTTTATGAACTGCTGAAACGGCAAGTGCTTGTGAATCCCGGTTCCATTTATGACGGCGAAGACCGAAACAGCATCAGGCTGTCATATTCCTATGCATCTCTTGGGGATTTGGAAACTGGCATTAAGGCGGCAGCCGAAACAGCCCGCCGCCTGATGATGTCCTAAGCTTTTGTTATACGATCACAGCTCCCAGCGCCCTGGCGAAAGCAATCGCGTGCTCAGGTGCGATTTTGCAGCCTTTCAATTTGTCGAGGGAGACATGAAGCTGTTCAAAACGGCACGTGCTGATGTCCATGTTTTGAAGGGACGTGCCGGAAAAGCTGGCGCCTTCCAATTCGCACCTGTCAAAGTGTGTCTGCTGGAGCACCGTATTGCTGCACTCACTTTGCATAAGAGCACAGTGATCAAATCGAACTTGTTTCATATTTGAATACGAAAATGAGCTGAAATGTCCGTGGCATTCCTCGAATGAAACATTCCGCAGCGTTGCTTCCGCCACATTCATTCCAACCATTTTTGACTGCTTAATAGAAGTTCTGTGAATGACAGCTCCGCTGAAATCGGCGTTTGATAAATCACATTTTTCAAAGATTACATCGGTCAGTTCAATATGCCGAAAAGACACATCGATAAACACGACATTTCTAAAGATCGTTTTTTCCACACAAAGTCTTTCGATATCTTCGCCGAAGATTGTACAATCTTCAAACAAATGCATGCTGATTACATCATCCTGCGTCACGGCATCATGAAAATCTGCGGTTTGCAGGTTTTCCGGTATATTCGGTTTTTGAATTGTAATTTTATTCATGTGATGACATCCTTTGCTGCCCGAAAAACAGAGGCTTCCGGGTTCAATTTAGTAGATCGTTAAGGAATTTGATACATATAGTAAATCGTAAAGAGCCTTTCTTGGTACAGCAGCCCGCTTGTTTTGTAAGCATAAATGGAAAGCTTCCTGTACGTCAAGGCGTTTACAGGCCGGGAAAGCCAAAGGGAACAGGAGGAATGCGGAATGGGACATTACGTCAAAACCGAGGAGCATGTGACACTGTTTGTAGAGGATATCGGACATGGAAGGCCAATCATCTTTTTGCACGGGTGGCCGTTGAATCATAAGATGTTTGAATATCAAATGAATGAGCTTCCGAAAAGAGGCTTCCGTTTTATCGGCATTGATTTACGGGGATATGGACTATCTGATCGCCCTTGGGAAGGCTATGATTATGACACGATGGCCGATGATGTGAAAGCAGTCATTTATACGCTGCAGCTTGAGAATGCGATTCTTGCCGGTTTTTCAATGGGCGGAGCCATTGCAGTCCGTTATATGGCAAGGCATGAGGGAGCCGATGTTGATAAGCTGATATTACTGTCAGCAGCGGCACCCGCGTTTACAAAACGCCCGGGTTATCCGTACGGCATGAGGAAACAGGATATTGACGATATGATTGAACTGTTCAAAACGGATCGGCCCAAAACACTGGCGGATTTAGGGAAACAGTTTTTTGAGAAAAAAGTGTCCCCAGAGCTTAGACAGTGGTTTCTCAATCTGATGCTGGAGGCCTCCTCCTACGGGACGATCCACTCGGGCATTGCATTAAGAGACGAGGATCTCAGAAAGGAACTTACTGCAATCAAGGTGCCGACGCTGATCTTGCACGGGAGAAAAGATAAAATTGCGCCGTTTGATTTTGCGAAAGAATTGAAGCGCGGCATCAAACAGTCAGAATTGGTTCCGTTTGCAAACAGCGGGCACGGAGCATTTTATGAGGAAAAAGAGAAGATTAACAGTTTGATTGCAAAGTTCTCCGACTCATAAGAAAAAACCCGATATTCATCGGGTTTTTATATGATCCCTTTGTTTTGCAGTTCGTTAATGATGAGGTCAGCTCCATCGGAAATAGAGATCTGGTCCGATTCAATGATAAAATCGGGTGAAATCGGCGCTTCATACGGAGAATCGATCCCGGTGAAATGTTTGATCTCTCCGTTTCGCGCTTTTTTATAAAGTCCTTTTGGATCGCGCTGTTCACAAACATGCAGCGGGCACTTTACATAAATTTCGAAGAACTCATCTTTAGGAAAGAGCGCTCTAACCATGTCCCGGTCTTCTCTGAATGGAGAGATAAAAGCCGTTAAAATCATTTGCCCGCTGTCGACAAATAGCTTCGCCACTTCTCCGATCCGGCGGATGTTTTCAATCCTGTCACCAGTCTGAAATCCAAGATCTTTGTTTAAGCCGTGGCGGATATTATCACCGTCAAGCACATAGCTCTGAATGCCCCTGCGGTAAAGCTTTTCATCGACTGCATTGGCCAGCACCGATTTTCCGGAGCCTGATAAGCCGGTAAACCAGAGGACGCAGCTTTGGTGTCCGTTTAAGGACTGTCTGTCAGACTTTGAGATGGCAGCGGGATGCCAAATAATGTTCGGATTGTGTGTCATTTTAATTCCCCGCTGTTTTGCTGGATGGCAACAGGCTGTTGATGAAGTCCCTTTATCAGCACGGCTGCGACCTCAGGCCGGCTGAACTCTTTAGGCGGCTTTTTGCCTTGGCGGAGAAGCTCTCTCACTTTTGTGCCTGATAAGTGGATGTGGTCTCTTGAGCTGTGCGGACATGTTTTGGAGGTGCCCATGTTTCCGCATTTTCGGCAATAAAAGCTGTGCTCGAAAAACAGCGGCTTGATGCCAAGCTCCTCCTCTGTGAATGATTGAAAAATATCTTGGGCGTCGTATGTCCCGTAGTAGCTGCCGACCCCTGCGTGATCACGGCCTACAATAAAATGGGTGCAGCCGTAATTTTTTCGGACGAGCGCATGGAAAATCGCTTCCCGCGGACCTGCATAACGCATGGCGGCAGGGAAAACCGATAACATGACACGATCCTTTGGATAGTAGTGATCAAGCAAAACCTGGTAGCTCTCCATTCTGATATCGCTCGGGATATCGTCTGACTTTGTTTCGCCGACAAGCGGGTGAAGCAGCAGACCGTCGACCGTTTCTAACGCTGTTTTTTGTATATATTCATGCGCTCTGTGAACAGGGTTCCTGGTTTGAAAGCCGACAATCGTTTGCCAGCCGAGTTTTTGAAAGGCCGCTCTTGTTTCTGCGGGCGCTGCATAAAACTGTTCGAAAGGTTTGTCAGGCAGGCGGCTGACCGTGATAGGCCCCCCGATATAATAATCCGGGCGCGCCAGCAATTTTTTTACGCCTGGGTGGGCAGGATCGGTTGTTTTAAAAACAGACAGTGCTTCCAGTGTTTTATCAGGCCGGTATATATCGGTGACTGTGATCATGCCGTAGGTAACGCTGTCTTTCACAAGCTTGACGTGATCTCCGGCAGACAGCTGTTTTGCTGTTTCTTCTCCGACAGGCAGCGTAATCGGCAGGCTCCACGGCAAGCCGTTTGCCAGCCTCATTTCTTTCACAACACGATGATAATCCTTTTCTCCCAAAAAACCTGTTAACGGGCTGTAGCCGCCGATCGCAATAAGCTCCAGGTCGCTCAGTGCAAGCTGATCCAGCTCCGCTTCGCACGTGCACCCTTCAAAACGGCATGCGGGATCACAGCGGTTGATTAATACCCCTCCATGGGGCTCGTTTCCATTCAACGTGTTCAACCTCCATTTATACGTTTCCTTGTTTTCTTTTCTGCACTTCAATGAAAGTTTTACATCAGTGCCTTAACATCATTTCGATTCTCACAGCAAGAACCTGCCATCCGCTATTCCTGATGCAGGCCGCATTCTGTTTTCTCCCGTCCGGCCCATCTTCCAGCCCTCTCATCGTTCGGGTCCGAGGAAGGCAATGTACACATTTCACAGCCTATGCTCGGATAATGTTGATCGTGCAGTTTGTTGTAAGGCAAATTGTGCAGGCGGATGTACGTCCAAACGTCATCCCATGTCCAGTGGATGAGCGGGCAAATTTTGATGAGCTTAAACTTCTGGTCCAGGTTTACGTATTGAATATGCTTTCTCGTTGGCGACTGCTCCCGTCGCAGCCCTGAAATCCAAGCTGTCATGCCGGAAAGGTGCTTTTTGAGCGGTTCGATTTTCCGCAATTGGCAGCAGAGGTTCGGGTTATGCTTCCACAGCTCTCCGCCGTACTTCGTCTCCTGTTCTGCCAGGCTCAGCTCGGGCTCGAGCAGCTGGATTGTAAATCCCGGATATCGCTCTTTGACAGCCTCGATCAGCTCATATGTTTCTTGAAAATGAAGCCCTGTATCCAAAAAGATGATGTGTGCGTTTTTGTTGATTTTTGATATTAAGTCGAGAAGCACCATCCCTTCTGCGCCAAAGCTGCAGGCGTACACAATCTTTTCTCCGTACGTTCGGTAAGCCCATTTCAACACATCGAGCTCATCGATCAATTGATCCGTTATTTGTTTGGACAGCATGTCGTTCCATGTGTCATACGTGATGGTTTCGTTCAACGTTTTCCCCCCGTTTGCATCTGCTTTTTTATCTATTGATCGAGTTATAGGCAGACTATTCATTTTTTGCATAAAGGTTCAGGGTTTTTAGGTGCCGCGCCCGCCTAAAATGAGGAGCGGAACCATTAAGAGCCCGGCTGAATATGCTTTTAAGCAAAATGGTTTTATGCCCAAGGAGAGGTATTATGCCGATTTCCATTTATCAGGGGCATCATCATTCGCTTGCCCCGGCGGATATTAACATCGTCATTGATGTCATCAGAGCCTTTACGGTCGCCCATTATGCGTTTATCGGCGGGGCGAAAGAGATTTTGTTGGTCCGGACGGCTGATGAAGCCTTTGCGCTGAAAGGCACCTATCCGGATTATGTATTGACGGGAGAGGAAAAGGGGGTCGGTATCAGCGGATTTGATTTAGATAATTCTCCTAAGCGCATGGCTGAGCAGGATATGGCGGATAAGCGTCTGATCCAGAAAACAACTAATGGCGTCACAGCGGCGTTGGGGGCGCTGAATGCAAAGCATCTGTTCGTAACTGGATTTTCCAATGCCAAAACAACGGCACAGCATGTAAAAAAGCTCGCCGCAAACGATTGTGTCATAAACATTGTGGCTTCCCACCCATTCGGTGATGACGATATGGCGTGTGCGGAGTATATCAAAGGCATCATTGAAGGGACAAATGCGGTAACGGCTGAGGAGGCGATTCAAAGAATAAAAGGCTCTTCTGTTGCAGAGAAATTTTTTGACCGCCGCCAGCCATTATTTGATTCGGAGGACATCGCTTACTGTGCAAAAGAACTGACGGGCGATTTTGTGATGAAAGTGAAACAAGATGGAGAAGTTCCAACGATAGAGAGGGTCATAATATGAATGATTTTTCACTAGAATTGCCAGTGAGAACAAATAAGCCGAGAGAAACCGGGCAGTCCATTTTAATTGATAACGGCTATCCCTTGCAATTTTTTAAAGATGCGATAGCTGGAGCGTCCGACTATATTGATTTTGTGAAATTCGGCTGGGGCACATCATTACTTACGAAAGATCTTGAAGAAAAAATCAGCACGCTAAAAGAGCATGACATTTCATTTTTCTTTGGCGGCACACTGTTCGAAAAGTACGTAAGCCAGAAAAAAGTGAATGAATTTCATCGGTACTGCACCTATTTCGGCTGTGAATATATTGAGATTTCAAACGGTACGCTCCCGATGACAAATAAAGAGAAAGCGGCTTACATTGCCGATTTTTCTGATGAATTTCTTGTGCTTAGTGAGGTGGGCAGCAAGGATGCGGAATTAGCAAGCCGGCAAAGCTCTGAGGAATGGCTTGAATATATCGTTGAGGATTTGGAAGCGGGCGCGGAAAAAGTGATTACAGAAGCCAGAGAAAGCGGGACGGGAGGGATCTGTTCCAGCAGCGGAGATGTCAGGTTTCAAATTGTTGACGACATCATTTCCTCGGATATTGATATCAACAGGCTGATTTTTGAAGCGCCTAACAAAACGCTTCAGCAAGGGTTTATTCAAAAAATCGGGCCGAATGTGAATCTGGCCAATATTCCATTTCATGATGCCATCGCGTTGGAGACGCTGCGTTTAGGGCTAAGATCCGATACCTTTTTTCTGTAAAACAGCGGCTGCGGGGCTCTCGTTGTGAAGAGAGCCTCTGCCTATTATTTTTTATGGCGGTACATAGGCGTGAGATAGGGAAGAGAGGTCAGGCGGATGTTGTAGATGAAGTCGATGACTCTTGTCGATATCACCTGGCATATGAGGGCTTGAATGACGATGCCCCAATCAATAATAGACGCGGTGACCATAAAAATGATGCAATTCATGATGAGCAGAATCGTTCCGGGATTCCCGCCGCGGTAGATAGAAATCATTAGAGCAAGGGCTCCGAATCCTCCGTTCGAAATTTTATATTTGTATAAAAGTCCGATGCCGAGTCCCAATAACACTGCGCCGCTTGCCAGATCAAGCCACAGGTTTGATGTGATATCCGGAAAAACCGCATCAAAGATCAATACCGAGACAGAGGTGACGGTGATAGAAGCGAGGGTGCCGGTGAATGTCCTCATCTCCAGCCACTTTAAAGCAGTAAAAAGCATTGATACATTCACAGCCCATACTGAAAAGCCGTGGGGAATTTGAAACAGATAATGCAATAGCACCGCAATACCTGCTGCACCGCCTGTCGGAATATCATGCGGAAATAAAAACAAGGACATGCCGAGTCCCTGTAGTACGCCGCCTACGACAATCATAAACGTGAGTTTTGCTTTCATCAGCAGTTCAGCCATTAAGTCATTTGCTCCTTTATGAAAAGACTTGTCCGCTGTTTTCATTTTATGAGGCTGTCCATGATTTATGTCTCAAAATGAAGAAATGGCCCAGCTAATAGGCTGAGCCATCCCACTTGCAGCGATTGATGATTTCCATATTGATCTCTGTTCCAATGCCTTTTCCTTTCGGGATGTGGACCATTCCTTTTGAAGGCTGCAGGCTGACGAGATCTGTAAAAGGATTCTCCATGACGTCCCACTCGATCGGTTCAATTTGATCGTTCTTCATTTTAGACCATGGGGGCAGGCAGGCTTGTGCAAATAAAGCATAGAGCCGTGAAAGTGATCCATCATATGCATGGGCGGATGCTCTGACGCCAAAATAACGGGCGAGCTGGAGGCAGTCCCGAAACTCATCGATTCCGTTGACATGCATGACATCGGGCTGAATGATATCCAAACAGCGCTGTGAAAGGAGAGGCGCAAATTGCGCCGCGCCTTTCATGTTTTCTCCACCGGCAACAGGAATAGATAAACGGCTGCGAAGCAAAGCGTAATCCTGCGGCTGATCAAAGGGCAAAGGCTCCTCAAACCAGCCAATGTTCTCCCATTCGGAGAAATAGCGCTCCCATTTAAACGCCGCAGCGGCATCATAGCTTTGGTTTGCGTCCAGAATCATCGTAATGGAATTGCCGGCTGTATGCTGCAGCGCATTGATGTGCCGGACATCCTCCTTGAAGGAGGTGCCGCCGATTTTGACTTTGATTTGCTCAAACCCCTTTTTTAACTGGGCTTCAACGTTGGAGACTGAGTGGCTGATCCATTGCGAGGAGTCTGAGTACGATTGAAAAGAGGCGTACACAGGAATCTCTTCTCTGAATCGCCCGCCCCATAATTCGCAAACTGAACAATCCGCAGCTTTGGCCGCAATCTCTGTCAGCGCCATGCTTACAGCGGAGGCCGCCCGCTGGTGCCATTTCTGAACCGTGCGTACTAATGACAGGCGGCTGCCGGCCTGTTTTCCTAAAAGAAACGGGATGATCCGTTTCGTAAAACCGACATGGAGAGCAGGGAGCCAATCAACACATTCTCCCCAGCCGTCTATCCCGCTTTCGGTGATAATCCTGATCAGATAACAAGTCCGATATCGTTTAAGCCCGTTGGCGTCTCCGTATAGCTTTTCTAATCGGTGCAAGAGCGGAAAGGTTTCAATGCGTACAATCTTCAAACTAGGTGCTACCTTTCCTCAGCGGGCTGCAGCCGATTGCCAGCCATTTTAGGGTCTTCTTTCTCTTTTGTTTCTTCATTATTTTGCTTCACATGGATTAACATCATCACAAGAATGCCGACAACGAGAGTCAATCCCGCAATGCTTAAAAACATGCCGGGTCTGGACCATTGCATCAGGCGGCCGAAAATCGGAGGGCCGATTGCTACCCCTAAGAAGCGTACAGATCCGTACAGCGAGGTGACAAATCCTCGTCTTTCTTTGCCGACAGCACCGGTAATGAAACTGTTCACACAAGGAAGAACAAGACCTGAGCCGATACTGCTCAGCACGAGAACACTGATAAAGAGGACAAGATTTTCAATGAATGACAGTGCCGCGTAAGATACGGTCATGAACGCCAATCCGAGTACGATCAGCTTTTTCATTAACGATTGCTTTTGCCCAATTTTGCTTCCTGTTGTATAAGACGTCACACACATAACCAAAAGCGGAATCGCTAAAATCAAGCCTTTTTTCACGCCGTCGGTGTCGTATGTTTTTTCAAGAACATCTGAGAGGTAAAACAGGATGCCGAATAAAGTAAACAAACAGGTCGCACCGGCTAAATAAGCGGTAAACAGCCATCTGCCTTCATGTTTAAAAACACTTAACAGCCCTTTCGCATATTTTCCGATAGGTGGCGGTTCTTTTTCCTTTTTCTTCTCTTTAATAAAAATCCAAGTCAGCACGATTGAAATGATACAAAACACAGGGAAGGCAAAAAATGCGCCATACCAGACAAGCAGGGCGATAAGCGAGCCGATGATTGGTGAAAGCACTTTCCCCATGCCGTTTGAAGCTTCAACAAGGCCCAGCACCTTGCTCTCCTGGGCGCCTTTAAACAGATCTCCCGTCAGTGCCATGGCAATTGGGCCTGTTCCGGCTGCCCCGATTCCCTGAAGCGCTCGTCCTGCCATGACCCAAGGAAAGGCATTGTCAAAAAAACCTGCCGCAAACCCGGCTAACAAACCGCCGGCACCATACAAAATTAAGCAGGGAATAATGATGATTTTCCTTGAGAATCGGTCTGCGAGATAACCGACGATCGGAATCGTAAATGCTGCAATCAAGGAAAATACTGTGATCACGAGACTGACTTGAAATTGTGATAAATGAAGTTCAGATTTCATTTTTGGTAAAATCGGAATAAGCATCGAGTTTCCGAGGGTTAATATTAAAGGGATTGAACCGATTGCTACAATCGTCATTCCGTTATTTTGTTTTGATGATTCCATCTCAGAGCACACTCCTTTTCTTCTGCTTAGAATGTCCCTGATGGCTTCGTTTATTCAGTAATCAGACAGCAAAAAAACCGAACAGAAGATACCTGTTCGGGAAAAAGAGGGTTAGCCGAGAGCCTGTGAAATCAAAGCATATAAGTGTCCATTTTGAATAGGCGCTTTTTTCTGATAGAACAAAAGCGGAGGTTCATCATCTTTATGAAATCCCATTTCTATCAGGCTGTCATGAAGAGACGTGTGTTCACCTGGTATATCGATTCGCATCGGGCCTTGTTTTCCGGCCGCCAGCCTGTTGATTATTTGTGCAGCAACGTCTGGTGATGGAGCGATAATGGGGCCGAATTTCAAATGGGCCGGTGTTTGTACAGATAGTCCGTACCCAATGAACTGTCCGTCAGGTTTTCTGGCGATGACACATTCGCATGAAGTGGAAATAAGCTGCTGCAAAAGGCTTGATCGATCTCCGCCAAAGGCGGCCAGATCCGCCGTCGCTAAGTCTTGAAAGTCTTGTTCTCTAAAGAATGACAGTTCAGCGTCAAGCTGTTTTGTATAAGGTTGAAAACTGTGACAGCTGTACTTTCGCACTGTTCCTGCCGTATGAAAGCCTGCTTTTTCATAAAGCGGCAAACCTTCTTTTGTGGCGCAAAGCCTGATGGCGGTGTTTTCATCCGCTTGGGCGATACAGGCGTTTACCATACGCCTGCCGAGACCAAGCCGTTTATATTCCTTGTCAACGATAACAAGACCGATAGAAGCAAGACGGCCAAACAAAAACAAGCCGATGCAGGAAATCATCTCACCGCTGACATTTTGATAACCGAAAAAGCGTCCCTGCTGAACAAGCAGTTTCAGCTCTTGTTCGCCATAATCCGGCCACCCGGCTTGCCTGCAAAGCCGCAATAAACCGGAAACGTGTTCTTCATGAAGCTCAATCAGTTCATCCACTATGTCCATAAGATCACCTGCTTGTTCTAAGTGTTTTGTACATGACAATATGATTGCCAATGCCGGGAATGTCAAATGGTTCGCCAAGTTCCTCCCAGCCAAGCTTGGCATAGTAGCCCTTGACATGGTGTCTTGCGTTGCACCATACCGCCTGAACGCCGCTCTCCGCCAGTTTGTGCTCCGCGTGTTTGATCAGCGTGCTTCCAGCTTTTTGATCGCGATATCCTTCGAGCGTTGCCATGCCTCTCAGCCGATACGCAGGGGTTTCCGTTAATAAAGGCTGACTTTGCGGGGAAAAAGAAGCGATGCTGATCAGCGTTCCATCATAAAACGCGCCGAGATGAAAGGAGCCTTCTGCGTGATCCTCTTTATATTTGCATTGTTCGATGGATTGATGGGGACGCAGAATGCGATGCCGGATTTCATATGTATCTTCCGCAGAAATGGTTTTGACTTCGAGCATAATGTTCCTCCTCATGATTGTTTTTCTATATCGTAACACGAATTTCGTTGAAAAAGACTGCCCGATTCGATCAGGCAATCTTTTGGGAATTAATGCAAAAAGATATTTTGGCGCTGCTCATCTTTTTGCTGAATATATGAAGTGAGCTCAGCGGTTAAGTCAGATCTGAGGAAAGGCGTTATCAAGTAGATGCCGTTAAACAGCTCGCATGCCGTATCCAGCAGGGAGCGTGCAATTGCAAGGCCTTCCGCCTTTTGCTTTTCTTTATCTTCACCGGCATGGGCCATTTTTTCGCGAATCGTATCAGACAGCTTAATGCCGGGAATTTCATTGTGGATGAATTCGGCATTCCGGCTGCTTGTCAGCGGCATGATGCCGATATAGATCGGCGTCTTCAGATGTTTTGTTTCGTTATGGATATCGACAAGCTGCTGCTCGGAATAGACAGGCTGAGAAACAAAATAATCTGCGCCGCAATCTATTTTTTTCTCCAGCCGTTTTACCGCTTTATCCAGATGGCGGACGTTAGGGTTAAATGCGGCGGCGACTGAGAAATTTGTTTTCTTGCCGAGCGGTTTTCCAGACAGAGACAGACCTTCATTGAATTGTTTGATCAGCCTGATTAAATCAAAGGATGTTAAATCATACACAGACGTCGCACCAGGAAAATCCCCGATTTTAGAAGGGTCACCTGTAATGGCAAGCACGTCATTCAGCCCTAACGTATCAAGGCCCATTAAATGTGACTGCAAGCCGATAATGTTACGGTCGCGGCACGTAATATGGACGAGGGAACGCATATCGAGCTGCTGCTTGACAAGGGCGCCGCAGGCAACATTGCTGATCCGTGGGGTTGCCAGAGAATTATCGGCGAGTGTCAAGGCATCGATTCCGGCTTCTTTTAATTCAGCGGCCGCCGATAGAAATTTGTCAAAGCTCAGTTTTTTCGGCGGATCCAGTTCTACGATAATAGAGCGTTTTTTCGCCGCGATCTCATTCAGGCCGGGCTCGGTTCGCTCGTGATGAACAGAAATGAATTCTTTCGCCCGGGTTTTGACTTCTTTTTCCGTAATCGGAGCCAGCCCGCCAACCGCTTCCGCCATCGCCCGGATATGATTTGGCGTTGTGCCGCAGCAGCCGCCAATAATCCGCGCACCTTGCTTACGGAATTCGGACGCGCTGTTTTGAAAATACGTGTCATCTGTTTCATAGACGAGCCGTCCCTCTTCAAGCGAAGGAAGGCTGCTGTTTGGATAAACGGATAAGAACACGTCATCAAAAATCGGCACTTCGCTGAGCGCTTCAATCATATGATAAGGGCCGAGGCGGCAGTTAATGCCGACAATATCAGCTCCGAGATCCGCAATCGAGCGCAATGCGTCAGAAAGCGGCGTTCCGTCCTGCAATACGCCTTGCTCGTGCATGGATACATTGAGCATAATCGGAAGATCAGTCTCTTTCCGCGCGATTTTCAGCACTTCACGGGCTTCTTCCAAATCATAATACGTTTCTAGCAGCAAGCCATCCGGCTCTTCATGCAGCAGCAGGTACAGCTGCTCGCGGAAGCTGCGCTTAATGTCGTCAAGGCTGTACGCGTTTTTATTAAATGTGCGTATGCCGCCCATCGTTCCAAGCACGTATGCATCCCCTGCTGAAGCCCGCGCGATCTTTACGGCCTCCTGATTCATTTTTTTGATGTCATCCTCAAGACCGTGTCTGGATAATTTAATATAGTTTGCCCCGTACGTATTCGTTTGAATAATGTTGGCTCCAGCTTCAACGTACGCTTTATGTATGCGCTGAATTTCCTCCGGCTTTGAAATGTTGAGCTCCTCAAAACACCTGTCAATGCCATAGGAGTAGAGGAGCGTCCCCATGGCGCCGTCACCGATTAACACCTGTCTTTGCAAATCTTCTAAAAGTCCCATTGTCTGCCTCCTTTATTCACATCAGCAAGGAAAAAAGAGAAATAAAAAAAGTCCTCTTAAGAAGAAGACTTTGTCAGTGATTTTGTCTCTTCTTATCTTCCAAGCTGTTCGAGCTTGCTGGATTTAGCACCTTGGTCATGGCTAATCGCCATTACACCGGTTGCTGAAGCTTCGTCGGGCCAGTCCCTCTGCTTCTCTTGATAAGAACGGATATGAAATTTTCGTGTCAGGAAGTGCCAAAAGATACCTGGCGTTTTTCCCTTTCTCCAAATTTACCGAAAATAAAGATAATAATCAATAGGAATCAGAAAATTTATCTGAAATTTATAAATTGAACGTCAATTGGCAGATCTGCTCCACTCACAGCTGAAATAATCTGCTGCAGGTCATCTTTGTTTTTTCCGGTGACGCGCACTTGATCATCCTGCACCTGAGATTTTACTTTCAGTCCGGAGTTTTTGATGATCGTATTGATTTTTTTTGCGTTGTCTTTGTCAATGCCTTGAACAAGCTTTGCACGCTGGCGTACCGTTCCGCCTGACGCATTTTCCACCTTGCCGTAATCAATGTTTTTCGTCGGTACGTTGCGTTTAATCAATTTGCTGACCAGCACATCCTTCAGCTGGCTTAATTTAAATTCGTCATCGGAAACGAGGACCAGCTCCTCTTTATCTAAGGAAATATCGCTTTTGCTTCCTTTAAAGTCATATCGTGTACTGATTTCCTTCAGTGCGATTTGGATCGCGTTTTGCACTTCAGGCAATTCCACCTTTGATACAATATCAAATGAACTTTCTTTTGCCATATGAAAACCTCCATAACATTTAACTTATGTGTTGATTATAGTAGAATAAAGAGAAACTTCCAACAGAACAAAGAATCAATTTGGGATGATTGGAAAAAATGTTAACAAAATCCGCATAAAATAAGCGGAACAGGAAGGACGATAGCATGAGACCAGGGCAGCAATTAACCTTGAGTATAGATCACCAAACCGACTTCGGTTACTTTTTAACCGACGGTGAAGATACGATTCTCTTACATAACAGTGAAATGACTGAGGATATCGAGGACAGAGAGGAAGTAGAAGTCTTTATATACGTCGACCAGCAGGAAAGGCTTGCGGCCACGATGAAAATTCCGGTCATCAGCGCGGATGAATATGGCTGGGTTGAAGTGGTGGATAAAGTGGAAGATATGGGCGTTTTCGTTGATGTCGGTTTATCGAAGGACGCGCTAGTCGCAACTGAGCATTTGCCGCCGTACGAAGATGTCTGGCCGCAAAAAGGGGACAAGCTTTACTGTATGCTGAAAGTGACGAACCGGGGGCGCATGTTTGCGAAACCAGCGCCGGAAGATATCATCAGCGAATTGTTTACCGACGCTTCAGAAGATCTGATGAATAAAGAGCTGACAGGTACGGTGTACAGGCTGATCGCATCGGGTTCATTCGTGATTACGGATGACGGGATCCGCTGTTTTATTCACCCGTCAGAAAGAAAAGAGGAGCCAAGACTCGGTTCAAGAGTCACAGGGCGGGTGATTCAAGTGAAAGAAGACGGTTCGGTCAACTTGTCGCTGCTTCCAAGAAAACAGGATGCAATGTCTGTTGATGCCGAGTACATTCTAACGTACATGAGAACGAGAAACGGCGCCATGCCGTACAGTGACAAAAGCGAGCCTGACGATATCAGAGAACGTTTTAACATGAGCAAAGCCGCCTTTAAACGCGCGCTTGGCCATTTAATGAAAAACGGAAAAGTGTATCAGGAAGATGGATGGACATACGAGAAAAAATAGCATGAAAACGGCTCGCCTGCAGCAGAACTGCGGAGCGAGCCGTTTTTTATGTCTAGTTTAATTCATCAACAAGCGTTCTGATTGCCATTTCGCGATCAACATTGTCTGAAATCGCAATCGGCGTAATATCGATGGCGAGAATGATCAGTATCAGGGCACCGGCTGCAGCAACATAAGAAACATAATAGAAATAGTTAGCGGTATCAACAGTGTTGACAAGCTCGGCCTGAACTCTGGATGTATCATCCTTGGAAGCGGCGATTTCCTTTGCAGCTTCTACTTTTTCTTCAACGATTTGACCTGCTTTTTTCAGCAGTTCATCCACTTTCAATGCATCTTTGCTGTAAACAGCTTTCTTCAGGTTATCAAAAAAGTCAGCATCCTCTTTTTTAATATCAGCGACAACCTGATTGGCAAAAGCCTTTGCCTGTTTTGTGTTGAGTTTGTCTGTCATCGCTTTATTAAAGACCTCTGGAAGCTGTTTGCCAACTTCCCCTTGGGCAAACACAAACCCTTTAAAAATTTCCTCACCTGAATACTCAAGCTGCTTTGCCTGGGCCACACTTTCTTGCTGCTTCACCAAAAACACAGTCGTCACCAATACAACCGACAAAAATACTAGAAACGCCTTCTTCAAACTGAAACCTCTCCCTTCTTTTGTTTTTTATTCCACAACAGTCTGCGAATATATGTAAAGTGAATCGTGGAATCGATAGGTGTGAGATACAATATCAAAATGCCAGCCATGATAAGCGAGAAACTGATCAGACCCAGCATGACTGCAAAAATCTCATGCATAAAAACAGCGATAATCAAAATAAATCTCCAATGCTTCTTCGGCGCAAACAGCGCCGCGAAGATGACGATTTGAACCAGCAGCGTCCCCCATGTCGGAATCACCACGAACGGGCTTGTTACAATTGGCTTTGTTAACGCCTGAAAAAAGCCGTTGAAGCCGATGGTTTTTTCCTGGGCGAAATAATAGACGGCTGTTCCGTCCACCCATTCCTGCTGAGACAGCTTAGCGACGGTAGAGTGAAAATAAAGCACCGCCACTTGAATTCTGATCACAAAATACGAAATAAAAGCTGTTATTTTTCCAAGTGTTCTTTTGCCCTCTAGAGGTCTCGTGCTCCAATGCCATTTTCTCGGATCGGTCAGCGTGATGGGAAGCAATAAAAAGGTCATGACAGCTGCTGCCTGCTCGCCTCCGTCGATGACGATCAGCGATGACTGCAGGCTGTAACTGACATACCAATGCAGAACCCCGGTGATTCTGGGGCGCCAGCCAATGACAACAAGCACCAGAATGGCAATGCAGACCCATCTGAGAAGATTTAACATCATATAGTTATTTTCGCCGAGGCAAAAGAGACTGAGATTCATTTTACAAGCAGGATAACTGCTGATTCCGCTGGCTGGCTTCATAATGAGGCTCGGGTGATTGATGAGCAGCGTCAGCAGGCTGGATAGCGCAATGATGCTTCGCGCGAGGCCGTATACATTCGTCCACGGGTTTCTATCGTCCCAACTGGTGATGGTCTTTTTTATGTTTTCGAGCATGAGATCACAACCTTGACTATGCTTTTTACCTGATAAGACGAAGGGGTGTATTTAGAATAGCTCCAAGGTACAATATCCTCTTTCGTCAAATAGTAGCTGCCGCAAAGCAGCGGGCGGGGAGCGGGTGTTTTTAATTGCACGGTTTTTGCTTTGCTTTTGCATGCGCCGAGGTTCTTTTCTTTGCATGCGGTCCACTGTTCCTTGCCGACTTGGCTGTAGATCACGCCCATTTCAACGCCTTGTGACCGCCCATACCGATACAGGCCGAATAGGTTATCAGCCCTCATATTGGGCCATCTGACCTTGGCGCTGGCATCTTCAGCCTCATATAAGCCGATCGAAGTATCGCGCGGATTTTTGCTGAAAAAGCCCCAGCCCTGAGGAAGGATGCTGGACATGAGAAATTTGGAGTCCTTTGTCAGCGGGATCGGGGTTGTCCCTAAGCTGCCAATAATAGAAAACAGAAATATCGAACCCCAAAGGACTGAAAAAATGATAAAAAATGATATCGATTTCTGCATTCGACTGCTCCTTTTAACCTGAAGAATCGTTTTTACACTTTTCATAATATAAAAACATTTATGTAATAAAAAGGTTAAAAAGTATGAGAAATTCCATTTTTTCCAAAAGAAAAAACAGGACATTTTACACTGCTATATATGATTGATATATAGTGGTTTTTTCGATATATTGAAACCATGAAAACGAATCAAGTGAATGACCGCTGGATAGTTCAATTTCGAAAAGGGATTTTTGAGCTGGCCATCCTTTCCCTTCTGCGATCTAAACCGATGTACGGTTATGAGCTGACGTCATCCTTAAAAACCACCTCGGCGCTCGCTATTTCTGAGGGAGCGATATATCCGATTCTGAAACGAATGACCGAGAAGGGATGGATCGAATTTTTTTGGGAAGATTCACTGGACGGCCCGAAAAGAAAGTATTACAAAATGACGCAAAAAGGAGAAGAAATGTTAAAAGAACGGCTGGAAAAATACCTGGAAACCCATCAAGCCTTACTGTCTTTATCGGGGGATTTGCTATGAATGCCCAGCATATCATTGACCGGTACATGGAGGAACTAAATGCAGAGCTGGCGAATATGCCTGATGTAGAGAGAGAAAACGCTATCGACGAATTAAAGGGGCATATCACCGCTTTCGTTCAAGACAGAATCAAAGCCGGCCATAGTGAAGAGGAACTCCAGGAAGCTATTGAATCTGAATTTTCTCATCCGAAGGAGCTTGCCGAAGTGATGATGGGTGATGGGAAAGAGCTGAATAGGAGGAGGTCTTTATTGGACAAAAGCTGGCTTTCAGTTCTTCTCGTTGTCGCGATAATCGCCCTGCCGCTGCTGCCGCCCGATTTCAGACATCTGCCGCTGGCTGTTTATTTAGCGGTGCTCGCCGGATATGTATGGAAGCGGAAAAAAATGATGATGTTTGCCGGCGTCAGAAAAAACAAAATGCGCTCTCAAAAGGAGATTGTCACGATTTCGCGAGTCGGTGCGGCTTATCTGCTGTTTTTAGCAGTGCTGCTTCTTTTAAGCCCGTTCCTCAAGGCGTTTGTCGTCCTGCTGCTGATTGCAGTAAGCTGCGCCGCTTTTTTTCTTTTTCTTAACATCAAGTAATGTGTAGGAGGCTGTAAGATGGAAATCAGCATCAATTATCTATTAATCGTCATCGCGCTCTTATTCTTTGTGGTTGCCTATTTTGTCGGGATCAAAAAACAAACCTGGATGCTGGCCGGATTTAACGAGGCGCGCATACGGGATAAAGATCGGCTGGCCAGAATAGCAGGCTACTTTTTCCTGAATTCCGGTTTGTTTATTTTGCTGAATAGTTTTATCTCATTTCAAGGCCAGGAGCAGCTCATACCACCGCTTATACTGGCATATGGCGCAGGGGTTATTATTTATGTCAATAAAAAATTAGTAGAGTAGAAAAAGAAGGGCAGAGCGAAATATCTCTGCCCTTCTTTTTTGGGAAAATAAGAACGAAGCACCACATACAAGTTTTTGTATTTTTGATAGGATGAAGAAAAATAATAGATTCCAAAATAGGAAGGATGTGGTGTTTTGCGCAATCTGACTAAGACATCTCTATTACTGGCCGGCTTCTGCACGGCGGCCCAAATGGTTTTTGTAACACATGCCTCAGCTGATCAAAGCATCAAATACGACCATACGTATCAAACCCCTTCATACATCATCGAAAAGCCATCACAGAAGCCGGTACAAAACACAACTCAGAAAGAATCGTTATTTTCCTATCTTGATAAACATCAATCGCATTTTAAGCTCAAAGGGAATGCGAACAGCCATTTTCGTATTTCGAAAACCATAAAGGATCCAAAAACAAAACAAACGTTTTTTAAATTAACGGAGGTTTACAAAGGAATTCCGATTTACGGCTTTGAACAAGCGGTCGCGATGAAGGATAACAAACAAGTGACAAGTTTCTTTGGAAAGGTGCACCCGCAAATCAAGGACGTCTCTGTCACACCGTCTATTTCTGAGAAAAAAGCAATACGTACAGCGCAGCGTGAGCTCGAGGCTGCCATTGGGAAAATCAAATATCTTGATGGGGAACCAAAGGGCGAATTATATATCTATCCACACGACGGGAAATTCGCTCTTGCCTATCTTGTGAGACTCTCGACATCTGAACCTGAGCCTGGCTATTGGCATTATGTCATCGATGCCAATAGCGGAAAGGTCATCGAGTCCTTTAATGCCATTCATGAAGCGGCAGGTACAGGAATCGGCGTGTCAGGCGATGAAAAAAGCTTTGACGTCACAGTACAGGATGGGCGCTTTTATTTGGCCGACGAAACAAGGGGAAAAGGGATCAATACGTTTGACGCGGAGAACCTGAACGAAACCTTGTTTACGCTTTTGTCTCAACTGATCGGATATTCGGGCAAAGAAATAGTCAGTGGCACTTCCGTATTTAATGAACCTGCGGCTGTAGACGCGCATGCAAATGCGCAAGCCGTTTACGATTATTACAGCAAGACATTTGGCCGTGATTCTTTTGATCAAAACGGAGCAAGGATTACGTCTACCGTGCATGTCGGCAAACAATGGAACAATGCAGCGTGGAACGGCGTCCAGATGGTGTACGGTGATGGAGACGGTTCAAAATTTAAGCCGCTGTCCGGATCGCTCGACATTGTCGCGCATGAAATCACACACGCAGTCACACAGTATTCCGCCGGCCTATTATATCAAGGAGAACCCGGTGCATTAAATGAGTCCATTTCCGATATTATGGGCGCAATGGCTGACCGTGATGATTGGGAAATCGGCGAGGATGTCTATACTCCGGATATTGCAGGAGATTCATTGCGGTCGTTAGAGGACCCATCTAAGCAGGGAAATCCAGATCATTACTCGAACCGCTACACAGGAACAGAGGATTATGGCGGAGTCCATATCAATTCGTCCATCCACAATAAAGCAGCTTACCTTCTGGCAGAAGGAGGCGTGCACCACAATGTGCAGGTTGAAGGGATAGGGCGTGAAGCATGTGAACAAATTTACTATCGGGCTTTAACATATTATGTAACGGCATCTACAGATTTTAGCATGATGAAGCAAGCGGCGATTGAAGCCGCCAATGATTTATACGGTGAAGGATCGAAGCAATCAGCTTCAGTCGAAAAAGCGTATGAGGCTGTCGGCATTTTATAAGCAAACAAAAACAGTCAGGGCACAGAGTCTGACTGTTTTTGTTTGCTCATTTTCTTAAAAAGAATATTGCCAATGTACCTGGACCGGCGTGGGAGCCGATTGCAGAACCGATAGAATGCATAATGATTTCTTTCGGCTTGAAGGCTTCCTCAATCAAGTGTTTCATGTCCGTGGCTTTTTCTTTGTTCGCGGCGTAGCTGATCCCGATGGTTTGATTGCTCCAATCATCCCCGCGCTCTTTCATAAGCTCGATGATCCGTTTGAAAAGTTTCTTCTGTCCGCGAATTTTTTCCAGCGGCACAAGCTTGCCGTCCTCCATTTGAAGCAACGGTTTTATATTCAGCAGGCCGCCGACAAAAGCGGATGTTTTGGATATCCGGCCACCCCTTGCGAGATATGTTAAATCATCAACGGTAAAAATATGTTCAAGCTGGTTGCAAAAGTTCTTTACAGACGTTTCAATTTCTTGTATTGTATTCCCGTTGATACAGAGATCGGCAGCATGCCGGACAGCCAGGCCGTATCCTAATGAAGCGCATTTGGAATCAATGACCCGCAAATCAAAATCAGGGAATTCCTCCTTCACTTCATTGGCGATCATTACAGCTGTCTGATACGTGCCGGAGAGACCTGAGGAAAAGGCAATGTAAAGAGCGGGATCACCTGTTTCGGCATATTGCAAAAATACATTTTTAATCGTTTGCGGTGAGGCTTGGGACGTCTTGGGCGTTTCTCCATTTTGCATCGCTTCAAATATTTGATCAGCATGAATTGTGACTGCATCTTCGAATTCTTTATCGCCGAGTGAAACCCTGAGCGGAATAAAGCCAATGCTTTTTTCTTCAAAATAAGAACGAGGCAAATCAGCTGCGCTGTCAGCGATGAGATGAACTGTCATATTGCTTCCCTTCTTTCCGTTATCGCTCGTTATCATGAGAGTTTAAGCCAACTATATCATATTAATTTGCCAAAATCGTGTTCAAATATTTGTTTTAAGGGAAAACATAATAAAGAAGAAAGAGCGGAGGAACATGCCATGGTACTAGATCAAACAAAAAAATTACTCATCGTCATCATCGGCGCTTTACTCAATGCAGCCGGGCTGAACTTATTTTTGATTCCGGCAGATGTATATGCCAGCGGATTTACAGGTGTCGCCCAGCTTTTATCAAGCGTCGTTGATCAATATGCCCCCTTTTACATATCGACGGGAACGCTCTTGTTCCTCTTAAATATTCCGGTCGGTATTTTAGGATGGCTGAAGGTCGGCAAATCGTTTACGGTGTACAGCATTTTAAGTGTTGCACTCACTACTCTGTTTATGGGGATCCTGCCGGAAACAAGCTTATCACATGATATTTTGCTGAACGCGGTGTTCGGCGGCGTCATTTCAGCGGTTGGTATCGGCTTAACATTAAAATACGGGGCTTCGACAGGCGGGCTTGATATCGTCGCCATGGTCCTTGCAAAGTGGAAGGATAAACCCGTCGGCACGTATTTCTTCATTCTAAACGGGATTATCATCTTGACGGCAGGATTATTGCAAGGTTGGGAGAAAGCATTATATACCCTGGTTACACTATATGTGACAACGAGGGTGATCGACGCCATTCACACCCGCCACATGAAACTCACGGCGATGATCGTGACGAAAAAAGCGGACGAAATTAAGGAAGCCATTTACGGAAAAATGGTGCGCGGCATCACAACTGTTCCGGCAAAAGGAGCTTTTACGAACGAACAGAAGGAAATGATGATTATCGTCATTACGAGGTACGAACTGTACGATTTAGAGAAAATCGTCAAAGAAGTTGATCCGAAAGCATTTACGAACATTGTTCAAACGACAGGGATTTTTGGTTTCTTTAGAAAAGACTGACGAAAGCAGGTGGAAGTCGTGAAACGGCTGCTTGTGATGCTCCTCCCCGTGCTGTTTTTGATAGGCTGCGGGAAAGATGAGCAGACAGAACCCGATAAGGAGGTATCAGGCGGAATGGAGAATCAAGAGGTTGTTTTATCTGTTGACGCAATTCAGGAGCCTGAACAAATCAAGTTTAACATGTCGCTGAAGAACCAAAGCGAACGTGCTGTCGAGTTTCAATTCAGCACAGGGCAAAAATTTGAACTTGTCGTGTATGATTCTGGGCACAAAGAAAGATACCGTTATTCGAAAGACAAAATGTTTACGCAGGCTTTTCAAAACCTGACACTTGAACCCGGAGAAACATATGATTTCTCTGATGTGTGGAAGGAAGTCCCTGAGCCCGGAACCTATGAGGTAAAGGTGACATTTAAGGGCAGGGCGGAAAATCTAAAGCAAGTTCAGGCTGTTCAGCAGTTTGAAGTCAAATAAGAGGCTATGGCGAATCGCCATAGCCTTTTTTTATTGCAGTTTGTCCAGCTGATTTTGGAATTGATGCAGCTGGCGACGTTCCGCATCTGTCGAATTGGCATACGCAGAAGATACAGCATTTTTGGCTCTCAGAATCGCTTGCTCCTGATCGCCCTCCTCAAAGCCGTTTGTCACCATGACCGCCTGTTGAACAAATGATTTTGCCTGCTGAAACAGTTCGTTTCTCATTTAATATTCAACCTGTCTTTCGGCCGAGTCTCGTGCCGCGGCATGCTGGTGAGCTTCTTCTAAAGTAGACCGATATGGAAATCTTGCGGCGTGTAGCCCGATGGAGTCTTTACCCTGCTGAATAAACCTTCTGGATTTGCTTCGTTTACCCATTTTGAGACTGCCCCCTTCCATACTTTGACGAGATGAGTCGTCTTCAATAGTATGGTGGGGTAAAGTAAGGTTTATGAGTGGGAAAAATTAATACGGACCGTCTTTAAAGTGAGAAATATTCTTTCAAAAATCTTGCCACGCCGTCCTCTTCATTTGCAGCCGTTGTTCGGTTGGCAATCTGCTTGACCGCGTCAATTCCATTTCCCATTGCGACGCCGCAGCCGGCAAATTCAAGCATTTCCAAATCGTTATCCTCATCTCCGAAAGCGATGATCCGCTCTCTCGGCACGCCGTAAAAATCGCTGATTTTCTGCAGGCCGACCGCTTTATTCATGCCGCTTTTGATAATTTCAATGACATGCCACGGAGCGGCCCATCTTCTATGGTCGATCACCTCGGCATGAACATCCGATAAATAAGAGCGTATTGCCGGCACATCTTCTTCTTTTGCATGGATAAGTACGGACGTCACATCTTCACCGAGATTTTCCCGCAAGTCTCCGACCGTTACATTTGTTGTGTTCATGTTAAAGACATCAATCAGGTGCTCATCATGGTAATGGAAGTATACGTCATCAATGACTTCAGCAAGCACGTTATGTACGTTGTAGCTCTCGCTGATATCCACGAGCTGTTTGACAACATCAAGCGGGAGTGACGTATGATACCGTCCCCAGCTGTCGTCCAGCGGATGATGGACAAATGCTCCATTAAAATTGACAATCGGCGTTGTCAATTCCATCTGCTGGTAGTACATAGAACTTGAACGGTACGGACGCCCTGTTGAGATGCAGACATAATGCCCGCTATCTTTTAGGTGCTGTATCGTCCGAAGAGTGTTTTCTGATATGGTTTTATCATCCTTTAATAACGTTCCATCTAAATCTAATGCGATTAAATAGGGTTTTGTCTCCATGAAAAGCTCCTTTAACCTTAGATTTTGCTTGTTTTCCCTTACTTACAGTGTAGCTTTTTACCATCTTTATTGTCTACATGTTACACTTATGATTATGGTTATCCTAAGGAGGGCACATTGTGATACAAATTGAGAATCAAACCGTTTCCGGTATTCCTTTTTTACATATTGTAAAGGAAGAGAACAGGCACCGCGCTGTTCCTCTCGTATTCTTTATCCATGGTTTTACAAGCGCGAAGGAACACAACCTTCATATTGCTTACCTGCTTGCGGAGAAGGGCTTCAGAGCCGTTCTGCCGGAGGCTCTGCACCATGGTGAACGGGGAGAAGAAATGGCTGTTGAAGAGCTGGCTGGCCATTTTTGGGACATCGTCCTCAACGAGATTGAAGAGATCGGCGTGCTTAAAAACCATTTTGAAAACGAGGACCTTGTAGACGGCGGCCGCATCGGACTCGCAGGCACGTCAATGGGCGGCATCACAACGCTTGGCGCTTTGACTGCATATGATTGGATAAAAGCCGGCGTCAGCCTGATGGGAAGCCCGAATTACGTGGAGCTGTTTCAGCGGCAGATTGATCATATTCAATCTCAGGGAATTGATATCGACGTGCCGGAAGAGAAGGTACAGGAGCTGATGAAACGTCTCGAATTGCGGGATCTCAGCCTTCAGCCCGAGAAACTGCGCCAGCGGCCGCTTTTATTTTGGCACGGTGAAAAAGATAAAGTCGTGCCTTACGCGCCGACCCGGACATTTTATGAAACGATTAAATCCCATTACAGCGAGCAGCCGGAACGCCTGCAATTTATCGGAGATGAAAACGCCGACCATAAAGTCCCGCGGACAGCAGTGTTAAAAACGATTGAATGGTTTGAAACGTATTTATAAAGCACTACGTTATTAACAAGGGCTTAATTTACGTTATACTGTAGAAAAAAGGAGTGAGGGAACGTGGAAGAAGCATTAAAAGAAAACATCATGGGCGCCCTGGAACAGGTTGTCGATCCTGAGCTTGGCGTTGATATCGTGAATCTTGGCTTGGTATATGACGTTGATATGGATGAAGACGGCTTAACGCACGTGACGATGACGCTGACATCGATGGGCTGCCCTTTAGCGCCGATTATCGTGGATGAAGTGAAAAAAGCATTAGCGGACCTTCCTGAAGTGAAAGAGACAGAGGTTCACATTGTATGGAATCCGCCATGGACAAGAGATAAAATGTCCAGATACGCAAAAATTGCGCTTGGCATTCAATAAAACAAAAAAGGACAGCCTGACATGTGAGGCTGTCCTTTTTTACAGCTGAAAGGAGTGAAAGGAAATGATGTACCTGCTTGCTGTTTTGTGCCCGCCGCTTGCTGTTTTGTTTTCGGGAAAACCGTTTCAGGCCTTGCTGAATCTCATATTGACCTGTATCTTTTGGCTGCCGGGCGCGATTCACGCCTGCTTTATCGTTGCCGACCGCCGTGCCGAAAAACGGGCAAGAAGATAATATGGAAAAATGAGGGCGCAGACATGGTATAATGGTTGTAAAAAAACAGCAGGGAGAGCACTATGAAAAAGAAATTGCTTGCATTCGCGCTTTGTATTGGCGCGTATGCGGCCCTGTTTGCGTACTCTGTGCACTCAGAGCAAAAAACAGACACAAGCGAGATGACGGATGTCAGCCGCCTGATGCCTGTGAAAATAAAGCAGACAGTGAAAGGGCAGGAAGAGGAAACGCTCCTTGACACAGTCAAAGAGGCAAACCGAAAAAACATAAAAATTTCAATCGCCGGTGCTCAGCACTCCATGGGCGGCCATACATATTATGAGGACGGCATCGTTCTCGACATGACAGGCTACAACAAAATCCTGTCACTCGATAAAGAGAAGAAAACCATCAGAGTGCAAAGCGGTGCAACGTGGAATGACATCCAGAAATACGTGAATCCATACGGACTCGCGGTAAAAGTCATGCAGTCACAAAACATCTTTACAATTGGCGGCTCTCTCAGCGCTAATGCCCATGGACGTGATATCCGCTACGGCTCGCTGATTGATACAGTCAAATCATTTCGGCTTTTAAAAGCTGATGGGACAATTATCACCGTCACTCCAAAAGACGAGTTGTTCACGGCAGTCATCGGAGGGTACGGTCTTTTTGGTGTGATTCTTGATGTAACGCTTGAACTGACGGATGATGAGCTGTATGTCATGCAGACTGAAAAAATGAATTACAGCGCATACGCAGACTATTTTACAAAGCACGTAAAAGGAAATCCAGAAGTCCGAATGCATCTGGCGCGAATATCAACAGCGAAAAAAGGATTTCTGAAAGACATGTATGTCACGAATTACGTATTGGCTGATCAACAGGATCAGCTGACTTCATACAGCGATCTCAAAGAAGATGAATATACGGGAGCCACAAAGTTTGCACTCGGTTTGTCAAGGCGGTATGAATGGGGCAGGAATTGGCTGTGGGGCACGCAGCAATCCTATTTCCTAAGCCAAAACGGCACAGAGATCTCACGCAATAATGTCATGCGGTCCGAATCAAAATTTCTTGAGTATGAAAACAATGACAACACAGATGTTCTGCAAGAATACTTTGTGCCTGTGAAGGAGTATACGGCTTATATAGACGATCTGAGACAAACGCTGTCGGGCGAAGATCTCAACCTGCTGAACATTACGATCCGCTACGTGCAGAAAAATGAAAAGGCCGACCTTTCCTATGCGAAGGATGATATGTTTTCGCTCGTGTTATTAATAAATGAGGGCTTTTCAAAAGAAGACCAGGCAGATACTGCTCGAATCATCAGGCGCATGACAGACGTTGCTATCAAGCATGGCGGCAGCTATTATCTGCCTTATATGACCTACCAGACAAAGGCGCAAATGAGACAGGCATATCCGAAAAGCGAAGTGTTTTTTCAGAAAAAACGAACCTATGACCCGGATGAACGCTTTATGAATTACTTTTATCAGAGGTATAAATAATGGGGAAAAACAAATTAAAATGGCTGACATTATCACAAAGTAGCGTATTTTTCGCAAGCAGCTTAATCTTTCCGTTTTATATACTGTTTGTGAAAAATATCGGCTCAAGCTACACGCAGTTCGGTTTTTCCTACGGATTGTTCGGACTTAGCGGCGCGCTCATTTATCCGCTCCTCGGACGGCTGTCTGAAAGGTTTGACAGCCGTTATTTTCTGCTTGCGAACTCTTGGGGGATGGCTGTTCTGCTTTTATATGTCCCGCATATCGGAAGCGTCGTTCAAGTGTATATCGTCCAAGTGCTGTTAGGGCTCTTTGGAGCGATGCAAAAGCATGGAGAAAAAGTGCTGATCGCTGATTTTACAGACAGCGGAGAACGTGGAAAGAAGATCGGGAATTACCATTTTTGGACAGCTGTCTTTTCAGCAGCAGCCATTATGCTCGGGGGTTTTCTCGCTGACTTTTTCACAGTGCAAATGATTTTTTATGCAAGCTCTATTCTATATTTTTTGAGTGGATTGATGATGATGAAAACAGGCTGACCGCGTCAGCCTGTTTTTTTATGCGGCTGAAAAGAGGCGTCATATCAACATTTTTTGGTGTGGATGTGTTGATTTTTTTGAGCAGAATTTCCATTGAACAGAAAATTTATAAATGAATAAAAATATTAAATATACGATTGAATTAATTTTTATTCATGTTATAATGTTAAATAATTTCACAAAGACCAAGAGGGTGAACTTGTTTTGAAAATAGGAATTGTAGGTGCTACAGGGTATGGAGGCACTGAACTTGTCAGGATTCTTTCGCATCATCCTCATGCAGAGGAATGCATACTTTATTCATCCAGCGGAGAAGGAAATGTCTATAGCGAGGTTTATCCTCATCTTATCGGCTTAGCGGATCAGAGGCTGAAGCCAATTGATATGAATACGATCAAACACGAAATAGATATCATGTTTCTTGCTGCGCCCCCCGGAGTATCAAGTGAATTGACTCCGAAGCTGGCAGATGCGGGAATTCCGGTTATTGACCTGTCAGGTGATCTGAGGATACAAGAGCCCGCTGAATATGAAAAATGGTATAAACGGGCAGCGGCACCGAAGGCGGTGATTCAAGAGGCGGTATACGGTCTGGCAGAACTGAATCAAAAGCAAATTCAACAGGCGAAACTCATTGCCAATCCGGGTTGTTTTCCAACAGCTGTTTTGCTTGGCCTCGCGCCTTTGGCCCAAAAGAAACTGCTCGATGAATCTTTCGTTATCGTTGACGCGAAGACCGGGGTTTCCGGAGCGGGAAGAAAAGCATCCATGGGCACTCATTTTTCTGAGCTGAACGACAATTTTAAAATTTATAAAGTCAATGAACATCAGCACACGCCGGAAATTGAACAGGCGCTGAATGAATGGCAGCCAGGTCTCGGGCCCATTACATTTTCGGCTCACTTGGTTCCGATGACAAGGGGCATCATGGCGACGATGTATACGCAGTTAACCTGTGATCTATCCGCAGATGACCTGCATAACCTATATTCGGAATTTTACCAAGATTCATATTTTGTGAGAGTAAGGCCAAAAGGCTATTATCCGCAAACGAAGGAAGTGTACGGCAGCAATTTCTGTGATATCGCCGTGACCCACGACGAGAGAACGAACAGAGTCACGATCGTCTCGGTCATCGATAATTTAATGAAGGGCGCCGCCGGTCAGGCAGTGCAAAACTTTAATTTGATGAATGGCTGGAATGAAGAGACCGGTCTCGCCATCACGCCAATTTATCCATAGAACGGGAGAGAATCGAACCATGATTCAGTTAAGTGAAGATCAAATTGTAAAAGTAACAGGTGATGTGTCCTCGCCAAAAGGATTTCAGGCAAAGGGTGTGCATTGCGGGCTGCGCTACTCGAAAAAAGACCTCGGCGTCATTATCAGTGAGACACCGGCCGTGAGTGCAGCGGTTTATACCCAAAGCCACTTTCAGGCCGCTCCGATCAAAGTGACACAAGACAGCTTAAAGCATGGGCCGGCCTTGAAAGCCGTCATCGTCAACAGCGCCATTGCCAACGCCTGCACGGGAGAACAGGGACTAAAGGACGCATACACAATGCGGGAGAGCTTTGCTTCACAGCTTGGCATTGAGCCGGAGCTTGTCGCTGTTTCTTCAACGGGCGTCATCGGTGAACATTTAGACATGGAAAAAATTCAGGCGGGGATCGGGCTGCTGAAAGAAACACCTGCGGGATCAGGAGATTTTGAAGAAGCGATTTTAACAACCGATACGGTGATTAAGCAGACGTGCTATGAGTTGGCAATCGGCGGCAAAACAGTCACGATCGGCGGAGCGGCTAAAGGCTCAGGGATGATACACCCGAACATGGCCACGATGCTGGGATTTGTGACAACTGACGCGGCAATCGAAGAAAAAGCGCTGCAAAAGGCGCTTCGGGAAATCACTGACGTTTCATTTAACCAAATCACAGTTGACGGAGAAACATCCACGAACGACATGGTACTGGTTATGGCGAATGGCTGCGCCGAAAACGAGTGCCTGTCAGAAGATCATCCAGACTGGCCGGTCTTTAAAAAAGCGCTCTTGCTCACTTGTGAGGATCTGGCTAAAGAGATTGCCAGAGACGGAGAAGGCGCGACAAAACTAATTGAAGCCCAAGTACAGGGAGCGAAAAACAATCTTGATGCAAACGTCATTGCCAAAAAGATTGTCGGCTCAAATCTCGTGAAAACGGCAGTATACGGAACAGATGCCAACTGGGGGCGGATCATCGGAGCCATCGGACACTCCGCAGCTCAAGTGACGGCAGAAGAAGTAGAGGTTTATCTTGGGGGCCAATGCCTGTTTAAGAATAACGAGCCTCAGCCATTCTCTGAATCTCTCGCCAAGGAATACCTTGAAGGAGATGAAATCACCATTGTCATCAAGATGGATGAAGGAGACGGGAACGGAAGAGCGTGGGGCTGTGACCTGACCTATGACTATATCAAAATTAACGCGAGCTATCGCACGTAATAAAGGGGAGCATTATGAAGAAAACAATTGTCTTTAAATGCGGGGGAAGTGTCATCCGCGAGCTGTCGGAGGAATTTTTTCAAAATCTGAAAGAACTGACGGCGTCAGGCTGGAAACTGGCGATCGTACATGGCGGCGGCCCGGAAATCACAAATATGTTGAAGCGGTTAAATATCAAAACAGAGTTTTCAGGCGGACAGCGGAAAACAACGAAGCCGGTGCTGGAAGTGGCGGAAATGGTTTTATCCGGTTCTGTCAATAAATTTTTCGTTGCAGAGCTTGCCAAACACGGACTGCGAGCCGCAGGCATTTCTGGTAAGGACGGCGGTCTTTTGGAGGCTGATTATCTCGATTCGGAAGCATACGGAGAAGTCGGAGAAATCAAAAAAGTCGATGCGTCCATGGTGAACGCGCTGATGGAAAAGGACATCATCCCCGTTATTGCGCCGCTGTCTATGACAAGCGACTGCAAAACGCTGAATGTAAATGCCGATCTGGCTGCCTCAGCAGTTGCCGGAGCACTTGAAGCCGATAAGCTGATGTTCGTCACAGATGTTGATGGAATCATGAAGGAAAAGCAGCGTCTGGACGTCCTGACCTCTGAAGAGATTCAGACGCTAATCGAGCAGGAAGTGATCACAGGAGGGATGATCCCGAAGGTCAATTCAGCCTTGTCAGCTTTATCAGATCAGGTATCTGAAGTCATGATCGTAAACGGAAAAGGATCATTCTTCGCAGAACAAACTTTTCAAGGGACAAAAATCGTCAAAGCAAAGGAGGCTGTTTCATGAGCAGCTTGTTTCAAACCTACGGCCGCTGGGATATTGACATTAAAAAAGCAAAGGGAACGCATGTTGAGGATCAGAACGGCAAAACGTACCTCGATTTCATTCAGGGGATTGCGGTATCAAATCTAGGCCACTGCCATGAGGCGGTGACAGAGGCAGTCAAAAAACAGCTCGATAGCGTATGGCACGTATCCAACCTATTTCAGAACAATCTCCAAGAGCAAGCGGCACAGAAACTGGCGAAACACAGTGCGGGTGATCTCGTCTTTTTCTGCAACAGCGGTACGGAGGCGAATGAAGGTGCGATAAAGCTCGCCCGAAAAGCAACTGGAAAAACAAAAATCATCACTTTTCTTCAGTCTTTTCATGGCCGCACGTATGCAGGGATGGCGGCGACCGGACAGGATAAAATCAAAACAGGCTTCGGCCCGATGCTTGAAGGCTTTCACTACCTGCCATACAACGATCCTTCTGTTTTTGAAGCTCTTGGGGCGGAAGACGATATTGCCGCGGTGATGCTTGAAACAGTGCAGGGAGAAGGCGGAGTCAATCCAGCGAGCGCTGAATTTTTAACAGCCGTTCAGTCATTTTGCAAGGAAAAAGAGGCTCTTCTGATTGTTGATGAGATTCAAACCGGCATCGGACGGACGGGAAAAGGCTTCGCATATGAGCACTTTGGACTCTCACCGGATATCATCACAGCCGCCAAAGGATTGGGAAATGGCTTTCCAGTCGGCGCTGTCATCGGAAAGAAACAGCTTGGAGAAGCGTTTACCCCTGGTTCTCACGGAACGACTTTCGGAGGAAATATGCTGGCGATGGCTGCTGTGAATGCCACATTGCAAATTGTATTCGAGCCTGACTTTTTGCAAGAGGCTGCTGACAAAGGAGCGTTTTTAAAAGAACAGCTTGAGGCGGAGCTAAAAAGCCCTTTTGTTAAACAAATCCGCGGTAAAGGATTAATGCTTGGAATTGAGTGTGATGGCCCGGTTGCTGACATTATTGCAGAATTGCAGACATTAGGCTTGCTTGTATTGCCGGCCGGCCCGAAAGTGATTCGTCTGCTGCCGCCGCTCACCGTGACTAAGGATGAAATAGCAGAAGCTGTCAGCAAGCTGAAACAGGCAATCGCTCATCATACCGCTGTAAACCAGTGATTTTTTTTTTTGATATAAAGGTATAAAAATTCATTTTTATAATTAATTATTCATCAAGAGGTGGGCTGTTAGATGGAAGGTTATTTAGTGTTAGAAGATGGGACATCGTTTAGCGGCGAGCTGGACGGTCATGAAAACTGCACGGGAGAAGCTGTTTTTTTCACAGGTATGACAGGCTACCAGGAAGTGCTGACAGATCCATCATATAAAGGGCAGATTATCGTATTTACCTATCCGCTGATTGGCAACTACGGCATTAATGAAAAGGATTTTGAAAGCAAGAAACCGCAAGTAAAAGCCGTGGTTGTCTATGAGGCGTGTGATCATTTTTCTCATCATGAAGCGGTATACAGCCTCAAGGAGTATCTACAGAAATGGAACATTCCGCTGTTGACCCATGTTGATACAAGGGCTGTCGTGAAAAAAATCCGGGTAAATGGAACGATGGGTGCGACAGTCACAGCCTCCAAAGAAGGAGCTGAGATTGCCCTCCAACCAGAGAATGTGGCAGAGCAGGCTTCCGCACAGGAAATCAGCACATTTGGCGACGGGAATAAACATATCGTTCTCGTTGATTTTGGCTATAAAAAGTCAATCGCATCATCACTTGTCAAACGGGGCTGCAAGGTCACCGTGGTGCCGTATCAGCAAATGGAAGCTGTATACAATATAAAGCCGGACGGTATTGTGCTGTCGAACGGCCCTGGAGATCCGAAAGCCATTCATCCATATCTAGGGAAAATCAAAAGCATCATCAACCGCTTTCCGACTCTCGGCATTTGTCTCGGGCATCAGCTGATCGCGCTCGCATTCGGAGGGAATACATTCAAGCTGCCATTCGGACACAGGGGAGCAAATCATCCGGTCATCGACCGTGAAACGAAACGGGTCTTTATGACAAGCCAAAACCACAGCTATGTGGTTGACGAACAGTCGATTAATGAAAAAGAGCTCACGATCAGATTTCATCATGTCAATGATACGTCAGTTGAAGGGCTTGCTCATAAAAAACTGCCAGTCATGAGTGTTCAATTCCATCCGGAAGCCCATCCCGGACCGGCGGAAAGCGAATGGATTTTTGATGATTATCTAAAGAATGTGATACCAGCAAGGAGAGAAATCGCGCATGCCTAAAGACACCAGTATTTCAAGCATATTAGTAATCGGATCAGGCCCGATCATCATCGGGCAGGCGGCAGAATTTGATTATTCAGGCACTCAAGGGTGCATCGCGCTGAAGGAGGAGGGCTACCGGGTAATTCTCGTCAACAGCAATCCGGCGACAATTATGACCGATGAAGCCTTCGCTGATGAGATTTATTTTGAGCCTCTGACAGCAGAAAGCCTGACAGCCATCATTAAGAAAGAACAGCCTGATGGGCTTCTTGCCAATTTAGGCGGTCAGACCGCGTTGAATTTAGCAGTGGAGCTTGAAGAAACGGGTGTTTTAAAGGAGCACGGCGTCAAGCTTCTCGGCACATCCGTTGAAACGATACAAAAAGGAGAAGACCGGGAAAAATTCCGTTCGTTAATGAATGAATTGAACCAGCCCGTGCCAGAGAGTGAAATTGTTGATAATGAAACCGACGCCCTCCGGTTTGCGGAATCCATCGGTTTTCCCGTTATTATCAGACCTGCTTACACATTAGGCGGAAAGGGCGGAGGAATCGCCCCTGATAAAGAAGCCTTTACAGCTATGATTAAACAGGCGCTATTAGCAAGTCCGATCAATCAATGCCTTGTCGAAAAAAGCATTGCGGGCTTTAAAGAAATTGAATATGAAGTCATGCGTGACGGCAATAACACATGCATTACCGTCTGCAACATGGAAAATATCGATCCGGTCGGCGTGCATACAGGTGACTCTATCGTTGTGGCGCCTTCACAAACATTGACAGATGAAGACTATCAAATGCTGCGGACGGCTAGTCTGACCATCATTTCAGCACTTGATGTCGTAGGCGGCTGCAATATTCAATTCGCGCTTGATCCTTTCAGCAAGCAATATTACGTGATCGAAGTGAATCCGCGTGTCAGCCGGTCATCGGCTCTCGCATCTAAAGCGACCGGTTATCCGATTGCAAAGATGGCTGCGAAACTGGCAGTCGGATACACACTTGATGAGCTGAAAAATCCGCTCACAGGCTCAACTTACGCAAGCTTTGAACCGGCACTGGACTATGTGATCGTCAAATTTCCACGCTGGCCGTTTGATAAATTCAAAAACGCAGACCGCAAGCTTGGCACAAAAATGAAAGCCACCGGTGAAGTGATGGCGATTGAACGGAATTTAGAAGCAGCAATACAGAAGGCAGCCGCGTCCCTTGAATTAAAAAATATCGGCACACACCTTCCAGAGCTCAGCGGCTTGTCAATTGATGCGCTATGGGAGTTGGCAGTCATTCCGGATGACCGCAGATTTTTCGTTGTCATGGAGCTGTTGAGCCGCAGCGTCTCGATTGATGACATTCATGCGAAAACAAAAATTGATCCGTTTTTCCTGTATACCTTTAACAACATCATCAAATTGGAAAACCGCCTGATGGAAGAGGGCGGCGATCTCTCTTTTGACTTATTGAAAAAAGCGAAGGAAAAGGGGTTCTCAGACGCAACGATTGCCTCGCTGATCGGCAAAACAGAGGAAGAGGTGCGCGCGCTTCGCAAGGAGATGGGCATTACACCTTCCTTCAAAATTGTCGATACATGCGCGGCTGAGTTTGATGCGAAAACAAACTATTTTTACTCCACATATTTCGGAGAGACCGATGGAGATATCAGCCGCAAAGAGAAAAAACGCGCGCTGATTATCGGATCGGGTCCGATTCGGATCGGCCAAGGCGTTGAATTTGATTACAGTGCGGTTCACGGCGTGCTGACACTGCAAGAACTTGGGTTCGAAACCATCATGATTAACAATAACCCGGAAACGGTCAGCACAGATTATGAAATTGCGGATCGCCTGTATTTTGAACCGATGACAACGGAGCATATTGTAAACGTGGCGGAGCAGGAAAATATTGATTTTGCAATCGTGCAATTCGGCGGCCAAACTGCAATCAATGCTGCTGAAGCACTTGAAAAAGCCGGCATTACCCTTCTCGGCACTTCGTTTGAAACGCTCGATGTGTTAGAGGATCGTGATCAGTTTTATCAGCTTCTTGATGAACTAGGATTGAAGCACGCAAAAGGAGAAATTGCCTATACAAAAGAAGAAGCCGCTTCAAAAGCCAGTGAGATTGGCTATCCGGTGTTAATTCGTCCATCTTACGTTATCGGCGGAATGGGCATGATCATTGTTGACTCGCAAGACCAGCTTTCTCAGCTGCTGAATGATGAGGACAGTATGCCATATCCGATTTTAATTGATCAGTATGTGTCTGGAAAAGAAGTCGAAATTGATTTGATTTCCGACGGCAAGGATGTCTTTATCCCGACATATACCGAGCATATTGAACGGGCGGGTGTCCATTCGGGAGACAGCTTTGCCATCCTTCCGGGACCATCAATCACAAGCGGGCTGCAGCAGGGCATGAAAGAGGCCGCACAAAAAATTGCCCGAAAACTTTCATTTAAAGGCATCATGAACATCCAATTTGTGATCGACAATGGAAACATACTCGTGCTTGAAGTGAATCCGAGAGCGAGCCGCACGGTTCCGGTCGTCAGCAAAGTAATGGGCGTGCCGATGATTCCGCTTGCCACACGTTTGCTGGCGGGTGCGTCCTTAAAAGATCTAAACCCGGCCGTTCAAAATCATCATGGAGTTGCCGTGAAGTTCCCTGTTTTTTCTTCTCATGCGATACAGGATGTGGATGTGAAGCTTGGACCGGAAATGAAATCAACGGGAGAAGGCATGTGTGTCGCATATGATGCCGACAGCGCCTTGAAAAAAATCTATACACGTGTCTGGAATCAAAAAGGAAGCATATACTTGCAAAACGGTCCGGAAGATGTGAAGGAATTAGCGGAAAACGCCGGTTTCACCGTTCATGAAGGGACATTTGCCTCTTGGATGGAACAGACAGGAAAATCGCTCCACATCAATCTGAGCGGTTCTGAAGAAGCGCGCAAAGAACGTCTGGAAGCCATGACGCACGGCATCACCGTCTTTACAGAAGAAGAAACCGTGCGGGCGTTTTTACAAAGCGGTTCAGGCCATCCGCAGCCTGTATCTCTCAAAGATCTCTATAAAAAGGAAGTGGCATCATGCACACAGTGACGCAAACCAGTTTATACGGAAAAGATTTATTAACGTTAAAAGATCTTAGTGAACAGGATATAAACGCCTTGCTTGCAGAAGCCGGTGAGCTGAAGCAAAACAAAATCCAGCCTATTTTCCATGGCAAAACCTTGGCGATGATTTTTGAAAAATCATCAACGCGGACCCGTGTTTCATTTGAAGCGGGCATGGCGCAGCTCGGCGGGAGCGCCCTCTTCCTAAGCCAGAAAGATCTGCAGCTGGGGCGCGGTGAGACTGTCGCTGATACGGCAAAAGTGCTGTCAGGCTATGTGGATGCCATCATGATCCGGACCTTTGAACATGAAAAGGTGGAGGAGCTTGCCAAAGAAGCTGATATTCCGGTGATCAATGGGCTGACGGATAAATACCACCCATGCCAGGCGCTCGCGGATCTCTTGACGATTAAGGAGATAAAAGGAAAGCTTAAAGGCGTAAAAGTCGCATACATCGGTGACGGAAATAACGTGGCGCACTCCTTGATGATCGGCTGCGCGAAAATGGGCTGTGATATCTCAATCGCTTCCCCAAAGGGATATGAAGTGTTAGATGAAGCAGCTGAAGCGGCAAAAACATATGCGCTTCAATCCGGCTCTTCCATCACGCTGACAGAAGATCCGATTGAAGCGGTAAAAGACGCGGACGTGATTTATTCTGATGTGTTTACAAGCATGGGACAGGAAGCGGAAGAGCAAGAACGTCTTGCTGTCTTTGCGCCTTATCAGGTGAATGCGGCGCTGGTCAGCCATGCCAAGCCTGACTATACATTTTTACATTGTCTCCCTGCGCATCGCGAGGAAGAAGTGACTGCGGAGATTATTGACGGGCCGAATTCTGCAGTGTTCCAGCAGGCGGAAAATCGTCTTCATGTGCAAAAAGCACTGTTGAAGGCCATTTTATACAATGGGGAATCATCAAAAAACTGCTGAGTCAAACTCAGCAGTTTTTTTGATGGCAACATATTCACAGCCGCTTAGGCGCATACTACAGCAAAAAGGAAAAGGAGGAAAAACTGTGGGACAGCAGCATCAATTCCGGCCCGGACAGAAAGCGCCTAATAACGGTGTCTACGTAGAGATCGGCGAGACAGGGAGCATGGTGAAAAACCCTCAAAAGGTCCATCTGTCAGCAGGGGAAATGTTCCCCGAAACATCAAATCACAACCGGCTGTGGACATACAAAAGAAAGCCGTGACCACTAAAAAACCCAAAACAATCAATGTTTTGGGTTTTTGTGCTTCTTAATGCTGGCTTGCATTTTTGTTCATAGGCATGATTTCTGCTAAAACCATGATTAAGACATACAGTACAACAGCAATGACAGATGATGTTTTGAAATTATACGTAACGCTGTTCATGCTTGCAACCAAGTAGCATGCCATATGTGATAAAAGGAACGTCCAAATAAAGGCAATAATATATCGCACGTTTCCACCTCGTCCTTCTCATTCTATTCTAAAAGCTATCATACCATACAAAAAGCGAAGGGGGAATCCAATTTTAGCAGAAAGTGAAGTGACAAAAGAATCTGATTCGTCACACTTTAATGGTAAAATATAAAAAACGTCAATCAGTGTAATAGCCAAAAATGTAAAAGGCTAGGACTTTACCTTATTCGTTTCTTTTCTATTTACATAAGATAGCGTGAGATGAAGTGTGAAAGGAGGCGGGCAAGCGATGGGAATAACGGAAAGATACTTTCAACTGGGAACGGAGCATAATGTCATTCATTTGCCCTATCGCCCGAACGGCTTCGGCATCTTTATCTTGGGGGACAGAACCCACTTTGTCGGGGAAGATTCAAGCTTTTGGCTGCAGCATTACGGCAGAAATCAGCTTCTGAATATGTTGAGGAATGAAGGATATACTCTTTTTAACAGCAATCTGTTCGGAAGGCATTGGGGGGCGGAAAAAGCAGTCACCTATGCTAAACAGCTGATCCATTCCGTGATGAAGCAGGAAATCCTCAATCCGAAGATTCATATTTTAGCAGAAGGCATGGGTGCTCTCGTGGCCGATGAACTGCTTCGTTTTTCCCCGGATCATATCCGCTCAGCCGCAATGTTGAATCCTTGTCTCGATCTTCAGGCACATTATGAATCAGAAAAAGAAAATAAATTTTTCTATAAGCAATTTTTGAAAGAAGTATCGAAAAGCTACGGAATTTCTGAAAAAGAAGCGGAAGCGCTTCGTTACAAAACCATTCAAAGCTATCCGAGCGGCGTTCCGGTTCATATATGGCAGCGTATGACCGGAGCTCCATATCCCTACAGCGTACATGCGGAAGCTTTCAAGGAAAAACAGCAAAAGCAAGGCTCACCGGTCGACATGACATTTCATTTATTTGAGCATCCGAGCAGAATTTATGCATCAATCTGCAAATTCTTTCATAGTCATGAAAAAGAATTATAGAGAATATAATGACAACAGCCTTCTCTTTTGCGGAGGCTGTTTTGTTTTGGGAAATGAAAAACCGGAAGGGCGGCAGATGTAATGGAATCAACGCTGATTGTAGGTGCGGACGAATTTTTCGGCCTTTCATTATGTGAACGAATGATGGATGAAGGCATACATGTTGACGTTATTCTGGCGGAAACAGAAGATAAAATGAGACAAATGTACTTAGAAGAAAGACTCATGTGGCTTGGGAGAAATGAACTCTTTCGCCAGCTTGAACGCATTGGAGATCAAAAGTATGATACAATTTGTATCCAGTTTGGAGTTTCTTTGCCTTTGGAGCAATATGATTCTTCTTATATTTTAGTATATGAACAAGACCGGAAAGAATGGGAGAAGCGTGAAAAAACAGGCTCGGAAAAAGCCGTATTCCTTCCGAAAATGTATGGGCCATGGAAAGAAGAAACAGAGGAGGAAGGCTATTACACAGACGATGTGGCTGACGAGTTGCTGAAATTCCTGTTAGAACAAGGCCGTCATAGCAAAGATCAGTTTTTTGAATTACAAGTATCAGAAAAAACCTCAAAAGAAGAAGCAAAAACAAAAATTATCGAGTGGAAAAGACAATTTTCATCAATTTTCGACAAATATTAAGAAAAACCTTCCATGTTTCGAGTTTTCTAGATACAATAAACGTATAAAACAATACATGTTATAGCTTGTCAAAAGGAGTTGAACATGACTTGATCACAAGGCTTGTCATGATCTTTTCTGTCCTCCTTTTATTGAGTGGATGTGGACAAACTCCGTTCAAAGGAAAAATTGAGAAGGTCGGCATGCTCTTTCCTGATACGATTAATGACCTCGTATGGGGCACAAAAGGGTATAAAGGATTACTGAATATACAATCCAAATACAATGTGGACGTCTACTATAAAGAAGGCGTTAAAACAGAAGAAGATATCATAAATGCGATTGAGGATTTTCATAAGAGGGGCGTCAATCTGCTCTACGGCCATGGGAGTGAATATGCAGAGGTGTTTAACTTGGTCGGCGAAGATTATCCAGATATGGAATTCGTCATTTCCAATGCGAAAGCGAAAGCTGACAATGTGACGAGTGTCCATTTTAGCGGGGAAGCAATGGGCTTTTTTGGAGGAATGACTGCTGCCCATATGTCGAAAACGAATCAGGTCGGTGTCATTGCTTCCTTTACGTGGCAGCCTGAGGTTGACGGTTTTATCAAAGGAGCCAAGTATGAAAATCCAGATATAGAAGTAAACACGAAATATACGGACCATTGGGATGATGATACGACAGCAGTAAAGCTTTATCAGAAAATGAAGAACGAAGGCGCGGATGTTGTGTATCCCGCTGGAGACGGGTATAATGTTCCTGTTATTCAGCAAATCAAAAAAGACGGGCTTTATGCCATTGGCTACGTTACAGATCAATCGGACCTGGGCGAGAATACCGTATTAACCAGCACGGTGCAAAATGTGGACAAGGCCTATGAAATCATTGCTGAGCAATTCAACAAAGGCACCCTTGAAGGCGGCGATCATTACTACGACCTGAATACGGGAGTAGTCGAGATGGGAACATTCAGCCCGCTCGTCGATGAAGACTTTCAGCAAAGAATCGCCAAGCTGATCAAAACGTACAACAAAACAGGCGAGCTGCCAAAAAACGAGTAATGGAGTGACGTCACATGCAGCACGAAAAATCACTTGAATTCTTGCAAATTGCCATGAAATACCTCCCTGAAGCGAAAGAACAGCTTGAGAAATCAGGCATTGAGCTCTCAATGGAGGCCATACAGCCGTTTATGAATCTATTTACAACGGTAATGGCGGAAGCTTACGAGCTTGGCAAGTCTGATGCTAAATCTGAAACCGAATAAAAAGAAGCCACTTTTGCGAAAGTGGCTTTTCACATGATTTTCTTTTTAATCGCGGTGATCATGGGCGCAAGCTCCTTTAGAGCGGGCTTGATTTGATCAAGAGAGTTCATAATTGAACCGATTTGGTCCATAATATGCATGTAATGAATCGTCTCTTCGTCGTTGGTCTGAGAAACCTCCTCTTGCTGTTCCTCCTTCTCTTCTGTTGGTTTTGCGGAATCGCCGAACATCATTTTTGAAAATACATCCAACTGCATACGCCTCCTTTCTATATACAATACTCTATGAGTAAGTTGAACTGATAGTTTAGACGAATATATTGCCATGCGAAAAAAAATAGGATAGAATTAGTACCTGATACTAATAATTGATCACAACCTGATTGATCTTCTAAATTTAAGATATAAAGGAGTCTTCCCTTATGAAAGCTGGAATACTTGGTGTTGGACGTTACATTCCTGAGAAGGTTTTAACAAATCATGATCTTGAAAAAATGGTTGAAACTTCTGACGAGTGGATTCGTACAAGAACTGGAATAGAAGAAAGAAGAATTGCCGCAGATGATGTGTATTCATCACATATGGCTGTTGCGGCAGCGAAACATGCGCTGGAACAAGCTGAAGTGGCTGCTGAGGATTTGGATATGATCCTGGTTGCAACTGTTACACCTGATCAGTCATTTCCTACGGTCTCTTGTATGATTCAAGAACAGCTCGGCGCTAAAAAAGCGTGTGCTATGGATATTAGCGCTGCTTGTGCGGGCTTTATGTACGGCGTTGTAACCGGAAAACAATTTATTGAATCCGGAACCTACAAACATGTTCTAGTTGTCGGTGTAGAGAAGCTCTCAAGCATTACAGACTGGGAAGACCGCAATACTGCCGTTCTGTTTGGAGATGGGGCAGGCGCCGCGGTAGTCGGACCAGTCAGTGATGACAGAGGAATCCTTTCATTTGAGCTAGGAGCCGACGGTACAGGCGGTCAGCACTTGTATCTGAATGAAAAACGACATACAATCATGAATGGACGAGAAGTTTTCAAATTTGCAGTCCGCCAAATGGGAGAATCATGCGTAAATGTCATTGAAAAAGCTGGACTTTCAAAAGAGGATGTCGACTTTTTGATTCCGCATCAGGCGAACATCCGCATCATGGAAGCTGCACGCGAGCGTTTAGAGCTTCCTGTCGAAAAGATGTCTAAAACCGTTCATAAATATGGAAATACTTCTGCCGCATCCATTCCGATCTCTCTTGTAGAAGAATTGGAAGCCGGTAAAATCAAAGACGGCGATGTGGTCGTTATGGTAGGGTTCGGCGGAGGACTAACATGGGGCGCCATTGCAATCCGCTGGGGCCGATAAAAAAAGGTGAGGTGCACACAAGATGACTAAAAAAAGAGTAGTTGTTACAGGACTTGGAGCATTATCTCCGCTTGGCAACGACGTCGATACAAGTTGGAATAACGCAATCAACGGTGTGTCCGGAATCGGTCCGATCACTCGTGTTGATGCTGAAGAATATCCGGCAAAAGTAGCCGCTGAATTAAAAGACTTCAATGTTGAAGATTATATGGATAAAAAAGAAGCCAGAAAAATGGACCGCTTTACACAATATGCGGTTGTAGCTGCGAAAATGGCAGTTGAAGACGCAGATCTTAACATTACGGATGAGATCGCGCCGAGAGTCGGTGTTTGGGTAGGCTCCGGTATCGGAGGACTTGAAACACTAGAATCTCAATTTGAAATCTTCCTAACAAAAGGCCCGAGACGGGTAAGCCCGTTTTTCGTGCCAATGATGATTCCTGACATGGCGACAGGCCAGATTTCTATTGCGCTAGGAGCGAAAGGAGTCAATTCTTGTACGGTTACAGCATGTGCTACAGGAACGAACTCTATCGGTGACGCGTTTAAAGTCATTCAGCGCGGTGATGCAGATGTGATGGTCACAGGCGGAACAGAAGCGCCGCTGACAAGAATGTCATTCGCGGGCTTCAGTGCCAACAAAGCACTGTCTACTAATCCAGATCCGAAAACAGCGAGCCGCCCGTTCGATAAAAACCGTGATGGCTTTGTCATGGGTGAAGGTGCAGGGATTATCGTTCTTGAAGAGCTTGAGCATGCCCTGGCCCGCGGTGCTAAAATCTACGGAGAAATTGTCGGCTACGGCTCAACAGGAGACGCTTATCATATCACAGCGCCGGCCCAAGATGGTGAAGGCGGAGCGAGAGCGATGCAAGAAGCTATTAAAGATGCGGGCATTGCGCCACAAGAAATTGATTATATCAATGCTCACGGAACAAGCACGTATTACAACGACAAATATGAAACAATGGCGATTAAAACCGTTTTCGGCGAGCATGCGCATAAACTTGCGGTAAGCTCTACAAAATCAATGACAGGCCACCTTTTAGGTGCAGCTGGCGGTATTGAAGCCATTTTCTCTATCCTTGCCATTAAAGAAGGCGTGATCCCGCCGACAATCAATATTCAAACACCTGACGAAGAATGCGATTTGGATTATGTGCCTGATGAAGCTCGCAGACAGGAGCTCAATTATGTTCTCAGCAACTCATTAGGATTCGGCGGGCACAATGCGACATTAATCTTTAAGAAATATCAATCATAATCAAGCCAAACCGGCTGCCCTTAGAGGGTAGCCGGTTTTTTTTGTGTGCATAGATTAAAAGAGGAGGCGATCACATGAGTGTAGAACAAACATATAGCTGGCTCAGGAAGGCTGCTTCAATAGATGATTTGGCACCTTACATTATCCCGCTTTTTTCAGGTACGGGGAAAAAGAACTGGAAGGGCATTTTGGGGCATCTTCAGCATCATGGGATGTTTAAAAACATGACAGAGGGTATTCAGACTGCTTCCAAGCTGAAGGAAAAAGGTTTTTACGAGCATATCCAAAAGGAAGAACAGTATCTTAAAAACAAATGGCAAGGTCCTGATGTACCAATTGTTCCGCTGCCGGTTGATGAACGAAATAGGAGAATTCGTTTAGAATTTGGATCAAAATCAGGACTCGCGTTTCAAGACAAAATGTTCCTCTTTCTTTCGTCAGATTTAGATTTTGGATCAGTATCTGCCCTGATGACGCATGAGTATCATCATGTTTGCCGGTTAGGTCATCTCACAAAAGAGGAAAAGGATGTCACATTACTTGATACAATCATCATGGAAGGGCTGGCGGAATATGCTGTTTATGAGAGGTTCGGCCGAAGTCAAACGGCTGAATGGACGACTTGGTATACCCTAGAGCAGCTTCAGGCTTTATATGAAAAAAAGATTGCGCCCCATCAGGATATCAAACGGGATGATCGATTATTTCCCCAGCTGTTATTCGGCAAAGGATATCAGCCGAAAATGCTTGGATACGCAGTTGGATTCAATATTGTAAAAAAGTATTTAACTGCCAATAAGGCAAGCGCCGCAGACGGACTTTCCATTCCTGCTGAAACCTTTTTGGATGCAATGCTTTAAAAGGATAAAATAATGGAATTTCGTTAATAATATTACATTTATCCTAAAAAATTCTTGATTTTGCAAAATGATTGTAATAATATACAACTATAAAATTTTTCGATAATTCAATATTATTTATTATTTCTGAATAAAGGGATTGCTTTCTCTTGAAAACGATTGACCACAAGAGGGGGGAAAGGGGAGCTAGCATGAGCACACTATTAGAAGTGAATAATTTAAAGACTTATTTTTTCCGGAAAAAGGAGCCGATCCCTGCGGTTGACGGAGTCGATTTTCACATCAGCAAAGGCGAAACCGTCGCGCTTGTAGGTGAATCGGGCTCCGGAAAAAGCATTACTTCCTTATCAATTATGGGCCTCGTCCAAAGCTCAGGCGGAAAAATCATGGACGGCTCTATTAAACTCGAAGACAAAGACCTCACCTCATTCACTGAAAACGATTATTGCAAAATCCGCGGAAACGAAGTATCCATGATCTTTCAAGAACCAATGACCTCCCTTAATCCGGTGTTAACAATCGGAGAACAAATTACCGAAGTGCTGATTTACCATAAAAACATGAAGAAAAAAGAAGCCTGTCAGCGAGCTGTTGAACTCTTGCAGATGGTCGGTTTCTCCCGGGCGGAGCAAATAATGAAGGAGTACCCGCATCGGCTGTCAGGCGGTATGAGACAGAGGGTGATGATTGCCATCGCACTAAGCTGTAATCCTAAATTGCTCATTGCCGATGAACCGACGACAGCGCTGGATGTGACAATACAAGCCCAGGTGCTGGAGCTCATGAAAGATCTCTGCCAGAAGTTCAACACATCGATTCTTCTGATCACACACGACTTAGGTGTCGTGTCCGAAGCGGCTGATAGAGTGATTGTCATGTACTGCGGACAAGTCGTAGAAAACGCCACTGTTGATGACTTATTTTTAGAACCGCTTCATCCTTATACAGAAGGCCTGCTTACGTCAATTCCTGTTATAGATGGAGAGATTGATAAATTAAATGCAATTAAAGGCAGCGTGCCTACACCTGATAATCTGCCGCCGGGGTGCCGTTTTGCCCCAAGGTGTCCGAAAGCTATGGATAAGTGCTGGACAAATCAGCCTGCGCTTTTGACACACAAAAGCGGAAGAACGGTGAGATGCTTTTTATATGAGGAAGAGGGTGCAGAACAATCATGACAGCAGCTAATCAAGAAACAATCTTAGAGCTTCGTGACGTAAAAAAATACTTTCCGATCCGCTCAGGCCTTTTTCAACGAAAAGTTGGTGATGTAAAAGCGGTGGATGGTGTGTCATTTTCGTTAAAAAAAGGAGAGACACTCGGAATCGTTGGAGAGTCGGGCTGCGGAAAATCGACTGCCGGCAGAACGATGATCAGACTGTACAAACCAACAGAAGGCCAAATTCTTTTTAAAGGGCAGGATATTTCCAATCTGTCAGAGGAGAAGCTGCGGAAGAGTGTCCGCAAAAATATTCAAATGGTGTTCCAAGATCCATTTGCCTCGTTAAACCCGAGAAAGACACTGAGGTCTATCATAAAGGAGCCGTTTAATACGCACAACATGTATACGATGCGTGAACGAAACGAGAAAGTCGAAGAGCTGCTTGCGAGAGTTGGCCTTCACCCGTCGTTTGCCGGACGTTATCCCCATGAGTTTTCCGGCGGACAGCGTCAGCGGATCGGCATTGCCAGAGCACTCACTTTAAATCCAGAGCTGATCATTGCTGATGAGCCGGTTTCCGCACTTGATGTATCCATCCAGGCCCAAGTGATTAACTTGATGGAGGAATTACAGGAGGAATTTGATCTTACGTATCTATTTATCTCCCATGATCTAAGTGTCGTCCGCCATATCAGCGACAGAGTCGGAGTGATGTATCTTGGCAAAATGATGGAGCTGACCGGCAAGCATGAGCTTTATGACAACCCGCTTCACCCATATACCCAAGCGCTTTTATCCTCCGTTCCGGTTACAAGAAAAAAAGGATCTGTCAGACGTGAACGCATTGTCCTGAAGGGAGAGCTGCCAAGTCCGGCCAACCCGCCAAAAGGCTGCGTATTCCACACAAGATGCCCTGTTGCAAAACCGATATGCAAGGAACAAATACCAGAATTTAAAGAAGCTGCTCCCAGCCACTTTGTGGCTTGTCACCTTTATAGCTAATGTTGCCCGCACAGCTTTGAGAGGGGGTATGCATACTACATAAACAACAGCTGAGAAGAACGAACATTTTAAAAGGGGGAATATCTAATGAAAAGACGGAAAACCGCACTGATGATGCTAAGTGTATTGATGGTCCTGGCCATCTTTTTATCAGCCTGCTCGGGCTCAAAATCGAGCAGCAGCAGTGAGAAAAAATCAGCAGGCAAACCTCAGCGAGGCGGGGATTTGGTTGTCGGTTCAATCGGAGAACCCACACTTTTTAACTCTCTGTATTCTACGGACGACGCAAGTACGGATATTGAAAATATGCTGTACAGCTTTTTAACGAAAACGGATGAAAAACTAAATGTGAAATTGTCACTCGCTGAAAGTATTAAAGAATTAGACGGCGGCCTTGCATATGATGTGAAAATTAAAAAAGGCGTTAAGTTTCATGACGGAAAAGAACTGACTGCAGACGACGTCGTATTTACGTACAGTGTCCCTTTAAGCAAAGATTACAAGGGAGAACGCGGTTCAACATATGAAATGCTGAAATCCGTAGAAAAAAAAGGCGATTACGAAGTCTTGTTTAAGCTGAAATATAAAGACGGTAATTTCTACAACAATGCGTTAGACAGCACAGCTATTCTGCCGAAACATATTCTCGGTAATGTTCCGATTGCCGATTTAGAAGAAAATGAGTTTAACAGAAAGAAACCAATCGGTTCAGGACCATTTAAGTTTAAGGAATGGAAGCAGGGCCAATATATTAAGCTCGAAGCGAATGATGATTACTTTGAAGGAAGACCGTATTTAGATACTGTGACGTATAAAGTCATTCCTGACGCAAATGCTGCCGTTGCTCAGCTACAGGCAGGCGATATTAATTTCTTTAATGTGCCCGCCACTGACTACAAAACGGCTGAAAAATTCAACAACCTAAAAATCGTTACTGATTTGGCATTAAGTTATGTGTACATCGGGTGGAATGAAAAAAATGAATTATTCAAGGATAAAAAGGTTCGTCAAGCGCTGACAACCGCTCTTGACCGCGAGTCAATCGTCAGCCAAGTATTAGATGGAGACGGCGAAGTAGCTTACATTCCGGAAAGCCCTTTATCTTGGAACTATCCTAAAGATATAGATGTTCCGAAATTTGAGTACAACGAGAAAAAAGCGAAACAGATGCTTGCAGAAGCCGGCTGGAAAGATACGAACGGTGACGGCATTCTGGATAAAGACGGAAAGAAATTCTCGTTTACCCTTAAAACGAACCAAGGAAACAAAGTCCGTGAAGACATCGCTGTCGTCGTTCAGGAACAGCTGAAAAAAATCGGCATTGAAGTGAAAACCCAGATCGTTGAATGGAGCGCTCTCGTTGAACAAATGAATCCTCCGAATTGGGATTTTGATGCAATGGTCATGGGATGGAGTTTATCCACATTCCCGGATCAATATGATATCTTCCATTCAAGCCAGATTAAAAAGGGTTTGAACTACGTTTGGTATAAAAATGCCGAGGCGGATAAACTCATGAAAGATGCAAAATCAATCAGTGACAGAAAGCAGTATTCAAAAGAATATGAGCAGATCTATCAAAAAATTGCGGAAGATCAGCCGTATACGTTCTTGTATTATCCTAACAACCATATGGCAATGCCGGAAAATCTTGAAGGATACAAATATCATCCGAAACGTGATTTGTATAATATTGAAAAATGGTGGCTTGCAAAATAAATTTCCCTTAAAGGGGAGGGAGAACGTTTTCTCCCTCTTCTGTTTTTAATAAGGAAAGTAAAGGGGGACAAGTATATGGCTGCATATATTATCAGAAGAACCTTAATGTCTATCCCGATTTTATTGGGAATTACGATTTTATCATTTGTTATCATGAAAGCCGCGCCCGGAGATCCGATGACATTAATGATGGACCCGAAAATCAGCCAGGCTGACAGAGAGCAGTTTATTGAAAAATACGGTCTGAATGATCCTCAGTACGTTCAATATTTAAAGTGGCTAGGCAACATGGTGCAGGGTGATTTCGGAACGTCTATTGTCAGAAAAGGAACGCCTGTTTCAGAATTGATTATGGCAAGACTGCCCAATACGCTCCTGCTGATGCTGGTTTCAACGATTTTGGCTCTTATGATTTCTATTCCGTTCGGTGTCCTGTCGGCAAAGCGGCCGTATTCAAAAATCGACTATAGCATTACATTTACCTCGTTTATAGGTCTGGCTATTCCAAACTTTTGGTTTGGATTAATTTTGATTATGGTGTTATCGGTAAATCTCGGCTGGTTTCCTACCGGGGGTGTCGAGACACTGAATACCGAATTCAATATATTTGACCGGATTCATCATTTAATTCTGCCTGCATTCGTTCTAGCTACAGCTGACATGGCCGGACTGACGAGATACACGAGATCCAATATGCTTGATGTATTAAATCAAGATTATATTCGCACAGCGAGAGCAAAAGGATTTAAAGAGAACAAAGTGCTATTTAAACATGGATTGAGGAATGCATTATTACCCGTCATTACAATTTTCGGTTTGATGATTCCTTCATTTATCGGCGGATCTGTCGTTGTCGAACAAATTTTCACTTGGCCGGGATTAGGAAAGCTGTTTGTCGATTCAGCATTCCAGCGCGATTATCCGGTTATCATGGCAATGACTGTGATCTCGGCGGTTCTTGTCGTTGTGGGAAACCTCATTGCAGACATCCTTTACGCGATTGTTGATCCGCGGATCGAATATTAAAAGGAGGGAAACAGAGATGTCAGAGCTGCAAACAACTCCCACGCCGGAGATCAGGCTGAAAGAAAATATTTCGAAAAAACCAGAAACAATGACAAAGATTTTCTGGGAAAAATTCTCGAAAAACAAACTGGCCATTTTAGGTGCCGTTATTCTTTTTATCATTATCATGTCGGCTGTTTTCGCCCCTTTCATTGCACCTTATCCCCAAGAGCAGCAAAGCCTGCTTGATAAATATAAGGCGCCGGGCCTTGAACATCTGATGGGAACGGATAAATTTGGACGTGATATTTTCAGCCGGATCCTATATGGAGCGCGTGTCTCTTTATTGGTTGGATTTGCGTCCGTAGTCGGTTCGATTTTGATCGGAACGGTTTTAGGAGCATTAGCTGGATATTTCAGAGGAATAGTGGATGCTGTCATTATGCGTGTAGTTGACATTGTGTTATCCATTCCTGATATTTTCTTGTTGATCACGCTGGTCACCATCTTCAAGCCGGGTGTGGACAAACTGATTTTAATTTTCTGTCTCACAGGATGGACCACAACAGCACGATTAGTAAGGGGAGAATTCTTATCGCTTCGTTCAAGGGAATATGTTCTTGCTGCTAAAACAATTGGAACAAAGACGCACAAAATTATTTTTTCTCATATCCTGCCCAATGCGTTAGGGCCGATTATTGTGTCAGCTACGCTGAAAGTAGGGTCTGTTATTCTAGCTGAATCGGCGCTAAGCTACTTGGGATTTGGAATTCAGCCGCCAATCGCTAGCTGGGGGAACATGCTTCAAGATGCACAGAATTTCACAGTAATGATTCAAGCATGGTGGTACCCGTTATTTCCCGGGCTATTTATTTTAATGACCGTTTTATGCTTCAACTTTGTCGGTGATGGCCTGCGGGATGCACTTGACCCAAAAAATATTAAATAAAAATGAATATAAAATCTGTTATAAAATATCACCAAATCAGAAAAAAAGCAGGTCTCCCTTTGTCAGAAAATATACAAAGAGATCTGCTTTTTGTGATTCTTGCATAAAACCAGTGATTCCAGATTTCCTCAATCTCTTTGGAATAATTTCTCTGTCCCTTGCCTATACTGTGGACAACAGTTTTTATAAAGTGAGGGGTTAGAGATGTTATTTCTTCATGATGTGTGGGTCAATTGGTTTGAAGGGGAAGAAAATGGCTACAATGTATGCCACTTTCACGAATGGCGCAAGGAAGATACGGTTGAGCTTTTGGATCAGGTGCCTTTGTTAAGGGTGCCGTCAGTACTGTTTCATTACATAGAAAACGATTTGTCAGAGCTTCCGAAAGGTTTGCTTGAAGACGTACATCAGAAATCGTACATTCGGAAAAATCATGAGCGGACAAAGCTTGAATATTGTTTTGTTGTAACAGACGGAATCGGCATTTTGGCTGTCGACACGATCGGCTATACAATCCCTGTCAGGAAAAGCCGTCTGATCCCAAGACAAGAGCAGCTCGTTTATGAAATGGTAAAAGATGTAGAGCCTGAAGCGTATGAATTTGAACCAAAGAAACTGGAATCCTCTAAAGAATATCACATCTTATCATTAGCACCAGAACATGTCAGGGGTCTGACAAGAAAAGAACGGCAAATCAAGCAGCTGATGTTTATGGCGCTTGACCAATTAAAAGGGCTGAAAAACCGCGCTGAAATCGGCTATTGGTATACAGAGTGGAATCCGCATATGTATGAACAAATCAAACGGATGAGCTTTGAAGAGATTTGGGACATGTTGTATAACGAAACAATTGAAGGCTGGTCGGACAAGCACCTGGCTTTTTGCGAAAACCTAATAAAAGGACAGCCTTTTTTCGAAAAGCTGTGGGAAATGGAAAATGAATCAAAGGTAAACTGAAATAAAAAACCGCTCTTTGCAAAGAGCGGTTTTTTGATCAGCGTCTTTTTCTTCCAAGACCCATGGCATTCTCCATTTTTTTCAGCATTTTGTTTGCTGTCCGGTTCGCCCGTTCCGCGCCTTCATCAAGAATCCGGTCTAATTCTTCAGATTCTATCAGCTCATAATAGCGGTCCTGGATTGGTTTTAATGTGTTCACCACGACTTCTGCCAAATCACCTTTAAACTCGCCGTAGCCTTTTCCGTCGTATTTTGCTTCAAGCTCTTCAATTGTCGTATTGCTGAGGATTGAATAAATCGTAAGAAGGTTGGAAACACCCGGTTTGTTTTCTTTGTCAAATTTTACAATGCCCTCGGAATCTGTCACAGCGCTTTTGATTTTCTTTTCAAGAAGCTTCGGTTCATCCAGCAGTGTAATATAAGATTTCTGGTTCGGATCAGATTTGCTCATCTTCTTTAGCGGATCATTCAGAGACATGATGCGTGCACCGACTTTTGGAATTTTCACTTCCGGAATCGTGAAGATGTCGTTGTATTTTTTGTTGAAGCGTTCTGCGAGATTCCGCGTCAGCTCAAGGTGCTGCTTTTGATCCTCACCAACAGGCACAAGATCCGTTCCGTACAGCAGAATATCAGCGGCCATCAGCGGCGGGTATGTTAACAGGCCGGAGACGACAGCCTCATTGCCTTTGGATTTGTCCTTAAATTGAGTCATTCGTTCAAGTTCGCCGATATATGCGACACACTGCATCATCCATCCGGCCTGTGCGTGCGCGGGAACCTCTGACTGAATAAACAATGTTGCTTTTTCCGGATCAAGTCCGACAGCTAAGTAAAGCGCCGCCAGACTGCGGATATTCTTTCTTAGCTGGAGCCGATCTTGAGGAACGGTTATTGCATGCTGGTCGACGATGCAAAAATAGCTGTTATAATCATGCTGCAGTTCGACAAACTGCTTCATTGCACCGATATAGTTGCCAAGCGTAACAGAGCCGCTTGGCTGAATGCCTGAAAAAATCGTTTGTTTCATGAAAACATCAACCTCATTTCTTAAAACATAATAAAAAAGGCTCATTCTTCCCCTATAAAAAAGGGACGAATGAACCGTGGTACCACCCTGATTATTCCATTAAAATGGAATCACTCTGACGTTTGTAACGGAGTCTGCTCCGGCTGAGCCTACTTTTTTCGGGTTCGGTCAGCTGCTCCAAAGTCCATTCCACATTGCCCGTTATCTGCTCCCAGCACCGCAGACTCTCTTCAAACAGGTGAAATGTGTACTACTCTTCTTCATAGCACGCTTTTCTTTTGATTGCTTCATTATAAATCAATTATAACCAATTGTCATCATGAAAAAACATTCTTTTTCCCAGTAACATTGTAATGATATAAATAACATGGGTGCTGTAAAACCCTTAAATGATAACTGCTATCAGTGTGAAAACAGGCAGATATTATATGTAAAAAGCAATATGGATAGAAAACTCATGAAAAAGTTTTTAATCAATTTATGCTTTAAATGGTAGAAGGATATTATGTTCGTGGAAGAAAAACTAACGAAGTTTAAATATTTTAAATTGATAAAATAATATTGCAATAAATTATTTGTTTCATTATAATGAACTTGTTCACTCTATTGTTACAGCTTTTTTACAAAAATAATCAGAAAAGACGGAACAGAATAAAAGTTATGGAAACTTAGGTTCATTTGTCTGATATTTCTGAGGATTTAGCCGTAAGGAGCTGAAAAATTCTTATTAGGGGGTTTGCGAATATGAAAAAACGTTGGTCGATTGTCACGTTGATGCTCATTTTCACTCTCGTGCTGAGCGCTTGCGGCTTTGGCGGCAGCGGATCAAACGGTGAAGGGAAAAAGGACAGTAAAGGAAAGACAACACTTAACATTAATATTAAAACTGAGCCGTTCTCCTTACATCCGGGATTGGCAAATGATTCAGTTTCAGGCGGTGTCATCCGTCAGACTTTTGAAGGATTGACACGCATTAATGCAGATGGGGAGCCTGAAGAAGGCATGGCATCTAAAATCGAAACAAGCAAGGACGGTAAAACATATACATTCACTATTCGTGATGGTGTGAAATGGTCTAATGGAGACCCTGTAACAGCACAAGATTTTGAATATGCTTGGAAATGGGCGCTTGACCCTAATAATGAATCACAATACGCTTACCAGCTCTACTACATAAAAGGTGCTGAAGCGGCGAATACAGGCAAAGGCAGCCTAGATGATGTGGCAGTAAAAGCCGTGAATGATAAAACGCTGAAGGTTGAATTAAATAACCCGACTCCATATTTCACTGAATTAACTGCGTTCTATACGTATATGCCGATCAACAAGAAAATTGCAGAGAAAAATAAAAAGTGGAATACAAATGCTGGGGATGATTATGTATCAAACGGGCCGTTCAAAATGACAGCATGGAAACACAGCGGTTCTATTACTCTCGAAAAAAATGACCAGTATTGGGATAAAGACAAAGTCAAACTGAAGAAAATCAATATGGTTATGATCAACAATAACAATACGGAATTGAAAAAATTCCAAGCTGGCGAACTTGATTGGGCCGGTATGCCGCTCGGGCAGCTTCCGACAGAATCTCTCCCTTCCTTGAAAAAAGACGGTTCTTTACATGTTGAGCCGATCGCAGGTGTGTATTGGTACAAATTCAACACTGAAGCTAAGCCGCTAGACAACGTCAATATCCGTAAAGCATTAACATATTCGATTGACCGTCAGTCGATTGTTAAAAACGTTACGCAAGGAGAGCAAATCCCGGCAATGGCTGCGGTGCCGCCGACAATGAAGGGATTTGAGGATAACAAAGAAGGCTACTTCAAAGACAACGATATCAAAACAGCAAAAGAATACCTTGAAAAAGGCCTAAAAGAAATGGGCTTAAGCAAGGCATCTGACTTGCCGAAAATCAAATTGTCTTATAACACTGATGATGCACATGCGAAAATCGCTCAAGCCGTACAAGAAATGTGGAAGAAAAATTTAGGCGTTGATGTTGAGCTTGATAATTCAGAATGGAATGTCTATATTGATAAGCTCCACAGCCAAGATTATCAAATCGGCCGCATGGGCTGGCTTGGCGACTTTAACGATCCTATTAACTTTTTAGAATTGTTCCGTGACAAAGACGGAGGAAATAACGATACGGGCTGGGAAAATCCAGAATTCAAAAAATTGCTGAACCAGTCACAAACTGAAACAAATAAAACAAAACGTGCAGAGCTGCTGAAAAAAGCAGAAGGTATTTTCATTGATGAAATGCCGGTTGCCCCAATCTATTTCTATACTGATACTTGGGTACAGGATGAAAACCTAAAAGGTGTTATCATGCCAGGTACTGGTGAGGTTTATTTCAGAAACGCATATTTTAAATAAGGCTATGTCTGAAAATAAAAGACCTCAAGGTATATGGGGAGAAAAGCCCCATATACCTTTCTTACTGATGGAGTATAAAAATGTAAAAACCATGGAGGTGTTCCCCCTTGCTAAAATATATCGGAAGACGCTTAGTCTATATGATTATCACACTATTTGTGATTGTAACTGTGACATTCTTCTTAATGCAAGCAGCACCGGGCGGGCCATTTTCAGGTGAGAAAAAGCTTCCGCCTGAAATTGAAGCAAATTTAAATGCGCATTATGGCTTGGACAAGCCGCTGTTTGTACAATATGTCAGTTATTTGAAATCAGTTGCAATGTGGGATTTCGGACCGTCATTTAAATATAAAGGTCAGAGTGTTAACGACCTGATCAGTTCAGGTTTCCCCGTTTCATTTACTCTTGGAGCAGAAGCTATTCTCCTCGCTTTAGCGTTAGGTGTATTGTTTGGGGTCATTGCAGCCCTTTACCATAATAAGTGGCAGGATTATACCGTCGCGATTTTAACGATATTTGGTATTTCGGTTCCGAGCTTTATCATGGCGGCTGTTCTGCAATATGTGTTCTCCATGAAGCTTGGGCTATTTCCGGTCGCGGGGTGGGATTCCTGGGCATACACCTTTTTGCCTTCAATCGCACTTGCTTCCATGCCGATGGCGTTTATTGCCAGACTTTCCCGTTCAAGCATGATCGAAGTGTTAAACAGTGATTATATCCGCACAGCGAAAGCGAAAGGGCTGTCCCGCCCAGCGGTTACTGTGCGGCACGCCATCCGAAACGCGCTTTTGCCGGTTGTTACATATATGGGCCCGATGGCCGCACAGGTCTTAACGGGGAGCTTCATTATTGAAACCATTTTTGGGATCCCGGGGCTTGGTGCACACTTCGTCAACAGTATTACAAACCGTGATTATACGGTCATTATGGGTGTAACGGTGTTCTTCAGTGTCATCCTGCTATTGTGTGTATTAATCGTTGATGTGTTATACGGCATTATTGATCCAAGAATCAAGCTTTCCAAAGCAAAGAAAGGAGCCTAGGCCATGCAGAACATTCCGAAAAACATGTTTGAACCAGCCGCAGCGAATGCCGGCGATGCAGAAAAAATAAGTAAAAAGAGCCTTTCCCTCTGGAAAGATGCGATGCTTCGCTTCCGCAGCAATAAGCTTGCAATGGTCGGGCTTATCATTATCGTGCTCATTATCCTTATGGCCATTTTTGCGCCGATGTTCTCAAGGTATGATTATTCAACTACTAATCTCTTAAATGCGGATAAGCCGCCTTCAAAAGATCACTGGTTCGGCACAGATGATCTTGGACGGGACATTTTCGTCCGTACCTGGGTAGGAGCGCGAATCTCAATCTTTATCGGTGTCGCAGCCGCTGTTCTTGATTTGCTGATCGGCGTCATTTGGGGGAGCATTTCAGGCTTCCGCGGAGGAAGAACAGATGAAATTATGATGCGTATCGCTGATATCCTTTGGGCAGTTCCTTCATTATTAATGGTTATCTTACTGATGGTTGTTCTTCCGAAAGGGCTATTTACGATTATTATTGCCATGACGATTACGGGCTGGATTAACATGGCCAGAATCGTGCGCGGACAAGTGCTGCAGCTGAAGAATCAAGAGTATGTGCTTGCTTCACAGACACTGGGTGCAAAAACATCCCGTCTGCTGTTTAAACATATCGTGCCAAACGCAATGGGTTCCATTTTGGTCACGATGACATTGACAGTTCCTACTGCGATTTTCACAGAAGCCTTTTTAAGCTATTTGGGACTCGGTGTCCCGGCTCCGCTGGCAAGCTGGGGAACGATGGCTTCTGACGGATTGCCTGCATTGACCTATTATCCGTGGCGTTTATTCTTCCCTGCCGGATTTATCTGCATTACAATGTTTGGCTTTAACGTTGTCGGCGACGGATTAAGAGACGCATTGGATCCTAAGTTACGTAAATAAGGGAGTGATACGGGTGACACGCCTATTAGAAGTAAAAGATTTAGCAATTTCATTTAAAACATATGGCGGAGAGGTCCAAGCGATCCGCGGAGTGAATTTCCATCTGGAAAAAGGAGAGACGCTGGCTATCGTCGGAGAATCAGGTTCCGGAAAAAGTGTAACCTCTCAGGCGATTATGAAGCTGATTCCAATGCCTCCGGGTTATTTCAAACGCGGTGAAATCCTGTTTGAAGGGAAGGATCTGGTGCCGCTGTCCGAAAAAGAAATGCAAAATGTCCGGGGAAAAGAGATCGGCATGATATTCCAAGATCCGATGACCTCCTTAAATCCAACGATGAAGGTCGGTAAACAAATTACGGAAGTGCTTTTTAAACACGAAAAGATCTCAAAGGAAGCGGCTAAAAAACGCGCGGTTGAACTGCTGGAATTAGTCGGTATCCCAATGCCGGAAAAGCGGGTGAACCAATTTCCGCACGAATTTTCAGGCGGTATGAGGCAGCGGGTTGTCATCGCCATGGCGCTTGCGGCGAATCCGAAGCTTTTGATCGCCGACGAGCCGACCACTGCACTTGATGTAACGATTCAAGCGCAAATTCTGGAATTGATGAAGGATTTGCAAAAGAAAATTGACACGTCCATCATCTTTATCACACACGATCTTGGTGTTGTGGCAAACGTTGCTGACCGGGTCGCTGTCATGTACGCGGGACAGATTGTAGAAACAGGTACGGTAGACGAAATTTTCTACGATCCGAGACATCCTTATACTTGGGGGCTTCTTGCATCCATGCCGACACTGGAAAGTTCAGGAGAGGAAGAGCTGACTGCCATTCCGGGCACGCCGCCTGATTTGACAAACCCGCCAAAAGGAGATGCTTTTGCCCTGCGGAGCCCTTATGCGATGAAAATCGATTTTGAACAGGAGCCGCCAATGTTTAAGGTATCTGATACTCATTATGTCAAATCATGGCTGCTTCATCCCGACGCGCCAAAGGTAGAGCCGCCTGAAGCGGTAAAAGCGAAAATGCGTAAGCTGGCAAATACGTATGAAAAACCTGTCTTAGTGAGAGAAGGTGAATAAATTGGCTGAAAAACTATTAGAAATCAAACATTTAAAACAGCACTTTGTCACACCGAGAGGAACGGTTAAGGCTGTAGATGATTTATCATTTGATATCTATAAAGGTGAAACATTAGGGCTGGTTGGTGAATCTGGCTGCGGTAAATCGACAACAGGCCGAAGCATTATCCGGCTGTACGAAGCAACCGATGGTGAGGTGCTGTTCAACGGCGAAAATGTGCACGGGAAAAAATCGCGGAAAAAGCTGCTGGAATTCAACCGCAAAATGCAGATGATTTTCCAAGACCCATATGCGTCCCTGAATCCGAGAATGACAGTTGCTGATATTATTGCTGAAGGGCTTGATATTCATAAGCTGGCGAAAACGAAAAAAGAGCGGATGCAGCGGGTCCATGAACTATTGGAAACAGTGGGATTGAACAAGGAACACGCGAACCGCTATCCCCATGAATTTTCCGGCGGCCAGCGCCAAAGAATCGGGATTGCCAGAGCGCTTGCTGTTGATCCGGAATTTATTATCGCAGATGAACCGATTTCCGCTTTGGATGTATCCATTCAAGCGCAGGTCGTGAATTTAATGAAAGAACTGCAAAAAGAAAAAGGGCTCACATACCTGTTTATTGCCCACGATTTATCGATGGTCAAATACATTAGCGACCGCATTGGAGTTATGTATTTCGGGAAACTGGTTGAGCTTGCGCCGGCAGATGAGCTTTATGAAAATCCGCTTCACCCGTATACAAAATCATTGCTTTCTGCGATTCCGCTTCCAGATCCGGACTATGAGAGAAATCGCGTCCGCCAGAAATATGATCCGTCCGTCCATCAATTAAAAGATGGGGAAACGATGGAATTCCGTGAAGTCAAACCGGGACATTTTGTGATGTGCACGGAAGCCGAATTTAAAGCTTTTTCATGATTCATCAATCCTTCAAGAGAATCTCTTGAAGGATTTTTTTGCGTCTCCATAGAAAGTGAGAATGATAACATTTACAATTAGAGGAAAAAGCGGAGGCGAAATACGATTCAATTTTTGCATAACAAAAATGTTTTTGCGCTATTGCTGTCTCAATCTCTACAATCCTTAGCAGGAGTCCTTGTCACAATCGTTTTAATGGTCCGTGTTTATCAAATGACTGACTCCGTTTTTTTTGCTGGACTCGTATTATCGTTCATGTCATTTGCAAGTATAGCTGCAAGCTTTTGCGTCTCTCCGGTGCTTCGCAATCTCGGTTTTAAAAAGGTGCTTGCGGGCGCAAATCTGCTGAGAGCGTTCTTTACAATCCTGATGGCATACAGTGTCACTCATCATGGACAGGCATTCTTTTGGATTACGCTGCTGTTTGTGTTCTGTTTTTCCTTCGCGGGCGCTTTTTTTCAGCCGGCAAGATTCGCGCTGTTGCCGATTATTGTTCCAAAAGAGCACTATGTAAAAGCGAATGGCGTGATCTCCCTTTCGAATCAATTGTTCTTAACAGCAGGCTGGGGCCTTGGAGGCCTTCTGACGTACGCCGTCCCTTTTGAAGTCGTTGTCGGTGCAGCCATTTGTCTGTTTGTTCTTTCGGGAGTTTCCCTCAATGGGCTTCATATAAATGAAAAAACGACTGATGAAACAGATGAAAAAGCATCTGGCAGAAGTATATGGAAGGATTTAATGATTATTCCTATTGTAAGAGACATTACTTTTATGGACATGATAGAAGCTTTGGCGGGTTCTGTTTGGTCGTCTGCTATTCTTCTCGCCTTTACTGCGGTTGTTTTACATGAAACAGAAGCGTGGTGGGGGATGTTTAACGCTTCTTATTTTATAGGTGCCATTGTCGGCAGTGTGATTGCCATTCGTTTTTCTGCTTTTTTTGAGCGGAACATGGGCTGCGCTATTATTTTCTGCTCGCTTGTGATGGCGGCGCTGACCCTTCTGTTCTCAATTTCTACTATCCCGTTTTTATGCGCGCTGGCTTGTGCCGCAATGGGGCCTTTTTATCAGGTGCGTGATATTTGTCAGGAAACCATGCTGCAGGAGGTTATTCCCGAACAGAAACGTATCGGGATCATGGCTGCGAAAAATGCAATTTTAACTCCTTGGTCAGGCGTCACCTACTCCATTATGGGGTTAGTGGCTGATGCGGCTGGTGCGAAAACAGCTTTTATTGCGGCTGCTGCATTATATATCATAACGTTTCTGATTGCACTGGCACAGCCCCGCCTTGTTCATTACAGGCGAGAAAACCGGGTTTAATGAGATGCACTTCAGAATAAACGGAGCAGTTGGCTCCGTTCATTCTGAAAAAAAATGAAACCATGGCGGAAGTTCGTACGTCTTTATAGATGTAAGGCTGTTTAAACAAGAAGAAATGGGGTATATCTAAAAGTATGAAGACAATGAACTCATAAGGAGCAAATCAATGAACTGGTATGAAAAGCTTAGCGAGTACTTTCCAATTGAAGAAATGAAATCAAAAGCGCATATGGAAGCTCTTCTGAAAGAGCGAAGCGATATTTACCATAAAGATGAAGGCAAACATCATATTTTAATGTTTGCGGAATTCGATTCTTTTATTTTCGTTGATTATCTGTATGTGTCTAAGGATGCAAGAGGGCAGGGGCTTGGCGGCAAATTGATCGCAAAGCTGAAAAAGAAAAATAAGCCCATATTGCTCGAGGTGGAACCTGTTGATGAAGATGATACTGATACAGAAAAACGCCTGAGGTTTTATCAAAGAGAGCATTTCAAGCATGCTCAATCAATTGGGTACCGTCGCCGGTCATTGGCTACGAATGAAGTAAACAAGATGGAGATTCTGTATTGGTCACCGAAAACAGAATCAGAAGAAGAAATTCTTGAAGCCATGAAACAGACATATGAAAACATTCATACTTATAAAGATGAGAAATGGTACGGAGAATCGTACGAAAAAACGGATGAGGTCTTGGAAATCATCGATGAAGAAAAACAAAAAAATATTTTCGATCAGTTAAGCTAATTGAGAATAAGAACATATCATGAACATTAAAAATTTGCTGGATTGACACATTTTTTTCTTAGGATACTGTTCACACTTACTTTTTTATAGTATAATACCTGTAAAGATTCCTTTTTTAGAGTAATTTCAATTTAAGAATAAAATAGATGTTCATCCTACTAATTAGAGGAGTGAAGATGAATGGTTACACTATACACATCACCAAGCTGTACTTCATGCAGAAAGGCGAGAGCGTGGCTCGAGGAGCACGAGATTCCATTTGTAGAAAGAAACATTTTCTCTGAACCTTTATCAATTGATGAAATAAAACAAATTCTTCGAATGACTGAGGACGGAACAGATGAAATCATCTCAACCCGTTCAAAAGTATTCCAAAAACTCAATGTGAACGTTGAATCTATGCCGCTGCAAGATTTGTACCGCTTGATCAACGAGCATCCAGGTTTGCTTCGCCGTCCGATCATCATCGACGAAAAACGTTTGCAAGTCGGATATAACGAAGACGAAATCAGACGTTTCCTGCCAAGAAAAGTTCGCTCTTTCCAATTAAGAGAAGCACAGCGTTTGGCAAACTAATAGATCGTATCATCAAAAGAAGGCTGAGTCATCAGCCTTCTTTTATTTTTCAACCTGCTGGTAATAAATGCTCGCAAGAATGACAAACGCAACCGTCAAAATGGGGAGGAGTGTTTCGACTGTGCCGTGCTGCGCCATAAAAAGAGACAGTTTTTTGTCTCTGACAATCATTTCTCCGCCAGTATAAGCAAGCAGCCCGCTTCCCGCGTAAATCAGAAGCGGTATTTTTCCTAGTGCAAAATGGATGAGTTTGCTGCCCCAAATAATAACCGGAACCGATACACACAAACCTATGACGACGAGAGAAAACTCACCGTGTGATGCTCCTGCAACTGCGATGACATTGTCCAGCGACATAAAGAGATCTGCAAGCACAATCGTTCGTATCGCTCTCCACAAAGAGGTGCTGCTTTTAATGTGCTGCGTATCCTTTTTTTCGATCAGCAGCTGATATCCTAAATACAGCAGGAAAATTCCGCCGGCGCACTGCAAGAACGGAATGTTCAAAAGATATACTGCTGCACTTGTTAATCCGATTCTCATGGCAACGGCTATAAATGTTCCGAGAATAATAGCTTGCTGTCTTTGCTTGTCCGGCAAATGTCTGCTGGCCATGGCAATGACGACCGCATTATCTCCGCCGAGGATCAGGTCGATCCCAACAATAACAAGCAGAGAAATCAGATAGTCATGCTCCATGAATCGGCACCTCGCTTTCAGTCCTTCGCTTGTACTACTACTATATGAGACAGGCCGTATTTTATGATATCAGCAGCCTGAACTGCCGTTTTTTAGGCAAAGGTGCATTTTTATTTCTTTTGTGACTGTTTTATCATAAAATAGAAATACAAAGGAATTCACACTGGCCTTGCTTAAGGTTAAGATGTGGACGGAATGGGTAAAGTGTAGTAAAGTACAATTAATCGGGAGCTTAGATGTCCCTTCAACATCTTATATAGAAGGGAAGGTTGGCAAATGGAAATTGAAAGAATTAACGAGCATACAGTAAAATTTTATATGTCTTACGGAGATATTGAAGATCGCGGTTTTGACAGAGAAGAAATTTGGTATAACCGTGAGCGCAGTGAAGAACTGTTCTGGGAAGTCATGGATGAAGTTCATGAAGAAGAGGAATTCGCTGTGGAAGGCCCTCTTTGGATTCAAGTTCAGGCGCTTGACAAAGGATTAGAAATCATCGTCACAAAAGCCCAGCTTTCCAAAGACGGACAAAAGCTCGAACTGCCGATTCCTGAGGATAAAAAGCAAGAACCAGCATCTGAGGACCTTGACGCCTTGCTGGATGATTTCCAGAAAGAAGAGCAGGCCATCAATCAGGAAGAGAAGGAGCAAAAGCTTCAATTTGTCTTGCGATTTGGCGATTTTGAGGATGTTATTTCTCTATCTAATTTGAACGTTAACGGAAGCAAAACGACTTTATATTCGTTTGAGAACCGATATTATTTATATGTGGATTTTTGCAATATGACTGATGAAGAGGTTGAAAATCAGCTAAGCATCCTGCTGGAGTACGCAAATGAATCCTCAATCAGCATACACCGTCTTGAAGAGTACGGCAAGCTGATTATTTCAGAGCATGCTCTAGAAACGATAAAAAAACACTTTGCATCATAGCAAACCGATTTCTTTCCGGAAATCGGTTTTTTTATGCACTAAAATGCCATTTTAAGATGTGAAAAATCGAAAACATACGTACAAGCAAAAATACAGCGAACAGGAGTTGATCAATTTATCCAGAAAGTATACCTCATCTGGAAAGGAGAGATGACAATTGTTTAGTGCTGTGACTGAAGACGGTCAAATGTTTCACCTTTTAGGCGCTCAGCAAAGCCAAAAATTAAAGCGGAAACGATTCTTCTGCCCGGTATGCGGAGAAGAGCTTGCTGTGAAGCTCGGACTTCAAAAAGCGCCGCATTTCGCCCATAAACAGAACAAGTCCTGCTCCATAGACATAGAACCGGAAAGCGCCTACCATTTAGAAGGAAAAAGACAGCTGTACGTATGGCTGAAAACGCAAAAGGCTTCTCCCGTATTGGAACCGTATATAAGGGAAATCAACCAAAGACCGGACGTCTTGGCAAGGATCAAGGAGCGTATGCTTGCTGTTGAATATCAATGCGCCACGATCAGTCCGGATGCTTTTCAAAAGCGGACAGAGGGCTTCAAACAAGCAGGAATCATCCCGCAGTGGATTATGGGCCGCAGCCGCTTACAACGGACTGCTTCGTCCTTTTATCAGCTTTCAGCTTTTCATTGGCAGTTTATCAATGCAAACCCATACAGAGAACTGATATCTTATTGTCCGGAAAGGCGTTCTTTTCTCCGGCTCAGCCACATCATTCCATTCTACACAACCCATTCTTATTCCTCAGTCCAAACGATCCCTATCCATCGGGCAGGTATAGACGATCTTTTTTTCACAAAATCGAAATCCCCAATTCAATATTCAGGCTGGGCGAAAGCGATTCACCGTTTTCGCCATAAACCCCATCGGTTTAGCTCAAAGGAAACAAACCGCCTTAAGCAGCTGTTTTATGAGAAGCGGCAGACGCCTTTTTCTTTTCTGCCGACTGAAGTGTTTGTTCCTGTTGTAAAAGGGGCAGTTTTTAAGAGTCCGGTTTTTGTGTGGCAGGGGTTTCTTTACCTGTTTATCACGGATCTTGGAGAGAAACATGCGCCAATTCGTTTTTCAGCCGTTTTACAGCAATGCAAACTGCACATTCATAAAAAGAACATTGCACTCAGATGCGAATGCAGCGAAGAGTGTCTTTCTGAAGCTGTTAAACAGTACATTGATTTTTTGTGCAAGAAGGGATTTTTAAGGGAGACTCAGAAAGAAGTATATGTGCTGAACCAGCCTGCAGATGGCATTCGCTCAATGCAGGATCTCATAGAAAGAGACCGCAGCTGTTTTATAGAATGAGTTTGTCTGATTTGGCTCACCCTAAGACAAAGGTGGTGGGCTGGCTGTGAACGGCACAAAAGGAAAGGTTTTTCGTGTTTTTACTGCTTTTTTGGCATTCGTTCTCTTCATTACTGCATATGATTTGACAAAAGGCAGTGAAAAACCGGAAGATATTCACAACACAAGTTTATTGGGAAACAGTTGCTTTTTCAATTGGCTTGAATCAAAGAAGACGAGGGGGATCACCATGGCTGAGGAAAAAAAAGCAAATCAACTGCCTGACAGAAGTGAGGTAAAGGCAGAAGACACATGGAAACTTGAGGATATTTTTCCTAGTGATGAGGCCTGGAATAAAGAATTTCAAGCTGTAAAAGAATTAATTCCGAATTTATCTAAGTATAAAGGAAAGCTGGCCGATTCAGCTGATCATTTATACGAGGCTCTTACGTACCAAGATAAAGTGATGGAGCGGCTGGGAAGGCTGTACACATATGCGCATATGCGCTCTGACCAGGATACCGGGAACTCCTTTTACCAGGGGCTGAATGACAAGGCGGGAAACCTGTATACACAGGCCGCAAGCGCGACAGCTTATTTGGTTCCTGAAATTTTATCCATAGAAGAAGACAAACTACAGCAGTTCATTCTTGAAAAAGAAGAATTAAAGCTGTACTCTCATGCGATTGAGGAGATTACAAAGGAACGTCCGCATGTGCTGAGCGAGAAGGAAGAGGCGCTGCTTGCTGAGGCTTCCGAGGTATTAGGGTCATCTTCAAATACATTCAGCGTGTTAAATAACGCAGATATTACGTTCCCGTCCATTAAAGACGAAGATGGGAATGAAAAACAGATCACTCACGGCAACTTTATTAACTTCTTGGAAAGTGAAAACCGCGAAGTCCGCAAAAATGCGTTTGACGCAGTGTATAAAACGTACGGACAATATAAAAACACAATGGCCACGACACTAAGCGGCACTGTGAAAAAGGACAACTTCTACGCGAGAGTGAAAAAGTACAATTCAGCGCGTGAGGCTGCGCTTTCTAACAACAGCATTCCTGAGGAAGTATACGATAACCTCGTGAAGACGATTAATAAGCATTTGCCTCTTCTTCACCGATATATCGCGCTGAGAAAGAAAGTGCTAGAGCTTGATGAAGTGCATATCTATGATCTGTATACACCGCTTGTGAAGGATGCGGGCATGAAGGTGACATACGAGGAAGCCAAAGATTACATGCTGAAAGGCCTCGCACCTTTAGGGGAGGAATATGCCTCTATCCTAAAAGAAGGGCTGGAAAACCGCTGGGTGGACGTTTATGAAAATAAAGGAAAACGCAATGGCGCTTATTCATCAGGAGCTTACGGCACGAATCCGTATATTTTGATGAACTGGCATGATAACGTCAATAATCTCTTTACGCTCGTGCACGAGTTTGGACATTCCGTACACAGCTACTATACGAGAAAGCACCAGCCATATCCATACGGCAATTACAGCATCTTTGTCGCAGAAGTTGCTTCTACGACAAATGAAGCGCTTCTTGGCGAATATCTGCTGAATAATTTAGAGGATGAAAAGCAGCGTTTATATATCCTCAACCATATGCTTGAAGGCTTTAGGGGAACGGTCTTCAGACAAACGATGTTTGCCGAGTTTGAACATCTGATCCATACAAAGGCGCAAGAAGGCGAGCCGCTTACACCTGAGCTCCTGACAAATGTTTATTACGATCTGAATAAAAAGTATTTCGGAGACGGCATGGTGATTGATAAGGAAATCGGCCTTGAATGGTCGCGGATTCCGCACTTCTATTACAATTACTATGTGTATCAGTATGCGACGGGGTACAGCGCTGCCCAAGCATTAAGCAGCCAGATTTTGAAGGAAGGGAAGCCTGCGGTTGACCGTTATATTGACTTCCTGAAAGCGGGAAGCTCACAATACCCGATTGATGTCCTGAAAAAAGCGGGCGTTGATATGACGTCTCCAGAGCCAATCGAAGCTGCTTGCAAAATGTTTGAAGAAAAACTCGATGAAATGGAAGAGCTGCTGATGAAAGTCAAGCAGTCTTAAAAAAAGTAAGCCTGTGCGGAAATGACGCACAGGCTTTTTTAAAACCCTTTAAAGGTTTTCCGGTGATTCAAGCGGTAGAGGGTAAACAAAATAGACAGAAACAGCAGAGGAGAGGTAATATAAAGCGGCAGCATATGCATCATGCCTAAGATATTCAGACAGAAAAAAACGGCAATGCACACAATCGAGATCAAAGTAGACATCATGGCGGTCCTCCTCGTCCTTTTTCCTTATAAGGATATGAGTGAATGGACTCCGTTATGTTTTGTGACAAAAATATGAACATTAAGCATAGAGGTTGTCAAAAGTCGACATCTTTTGTTATCATAAGGATGTGAAATTGATCACAAACAAACATTACCCCTTTGTTTGACCGTGAAAAATTTCTCCCATCCCCTTTGTTGTCGTTAAGACATATGAAACCGCGCTTATCCCGGCGCGGTTTCTTTAGTATTAAATTTAGAACATACGTTTGGTTTTGGCGCAAAAAAACAGCCTCAAGCATATGCACGCCTGCGGCTATTTTTCACATGATTGATATTCATCAGAATAAGTGCTGAGAGACTTCCAAAACATTCCGTGTTTGGCCTCCACTTTGGCAACCTTTTTAGCAAACGCCAATTTTTTCATTTCTTTTTCTACCTCTTCAAGGCTCAGGTCATATACAAGAGCAATTTCCTTCGAGGCAACGAAGCGGAAATATTCAATAAAACATTCTAAAGGCGGTGTTTCCGACGGCTTCGGCTCGTCGCCAAGCATCTCAAATAAAATTTCTTCATATACATCATATGAGTAGCTTCCAGGAACTTTAAGCCCTTCATCCTCATGCTGCGTATTGAAGAACGTCAGTGTCGGATTAACAGAAACATCCATCTCAGCAGCAATTTTCATGTCACATTGAAGCGCCTTGACCGCGCTTTGAGAATGCAGATCTTTTTTAAATTCTTCAAGATCGAGACTTGTATTTTCAGCAATCTCCAAAAGCACATTTTCATCGGTGATGTTTTTCTTTGAAACAAATAGGCTCTCCTGCATATTTCTGAGAAATTGCATACCGGCTTTTCTTCCTTGCAATTCGGCTGCTTTAAAAGCGAGAGCAGCCATATAAGGTGATGAAAGCGGCTGATCTTGCTCGAACCAGAGATTGCCGTCACACGACATGCCTGAGCGGCTCGCGATCTTTTCCCATGCTTCTGCGAGAAGATGCTTTTTTCGCTTTTTATTTAAAGCGGTAAGGCTTGCGGAAGCGATAATACGTAAGGTGAAAAAACGTCCGTATCTAATTTTCAGCTTTTTGATGACGGGCTCTAAGGACCAGCATTCAGGACATAAAGGGTCTACAAACATATAAATCTCAAGCGGTTTTTTTGGATGACCGTGGCAATGGGCGAAGTATAGCTCATGCTGATAGTTTGTCAAGATGATCGATCCTCCGCTTCCGTTTGATTCACCATATGCCTTGCTGTCAACTCCAGCCGGCCAAACAAAAACTCGCGAATTTCGCCCTCCAGCCCTACATGGTCCATTGCGTCCTTCATACAGCTGAGCCACGCATCAGCTCTCTCGTTTGTAATTGGAAAGGGAAGATGCCTTGCTCTGAGCATAGGATGGCCGTGTTCCTCAGTATAAAGAGGAGGCCCGCCTAAATACTGAGTTAAGAATTGCTTCTGTTTCCTGGCGGTTTCTGTCAAATCGCTCGGAAAAATCGGCTTCAGCAAAGGATGAGACGCGACACGCTCATAAAAAGTATCAACAAGTTGCGATAGAAGTTCCTCTCCAATCGCTTCATAAGGTGCGTTAAACGATTGTCCCATGTTGACTACTCCTTTAAATATGGCTAATAGGAATCATAAATCCTATTGCAAAAAGTAATTTTCTGTATTTCATTGTTTCATCTAGGTTTATTTTAGCAACAAGGCATCATTTCTACAAACAAACTGCCTTTTTTGCGTATGATAACTCATTTCGGCTGACAGCCGGGGTTTGTATTTCATATCATATCACATAAAAATCAGGAATGCGTAAGATTTCACTTCGCAAAAAAACCAGAGGGGGAGCCCTCTGGTTACGCGTAATAAGCTGAAGTTATTTTTTTTACATAGTTTTGCGTTTCTTGGAAAGGAGGAATACCTCCGTACCGGTCAACATTCCCCGGTCCGGCGTTGTAAGCCGCTAATGCCATAGACACATTGCCGTCGTATTTATCCAACATTTGTTTTAAATATTTTGTTCCGCCCTCCACATTTTGCTGCGGATCAAGCGGGTTGGAAACGCCTAGTGAGCTTGCTGTTGATGGCATCAGCTGCATGAGGCCCATCGCACCTGCTCCGCTGACCGCTTTTGCATTAAAGCCTGATTCCTGCTTGATGATGGCACGAATCAGTTTTTCATCGACGCCATATTTATCAGCGGCTTTTTTAATCGCACTGTCAACGGAGAAGTCTCCCGAACTGATCTGATTTGCTTCATGTTTGTTTGAAGCTGAATCTGCAACAGCTGTTTCGGTGCTTTCTGCCGCTTTTGTGATTGAACCTGAATTGCTGCTCGTATATGAGTTGAGCCCATACGCTGAAAGCAGTGACGGCGCTGTTGTATTCGCGCTGTTCAGCATGCTGAGCGGGCTTGGCGATGAAGAAGGTGCTGATTGCTGAGATGCCAGACCGTTTGTATATTGGCTGAGCAAAGAGCTGAAACTTGAAAGCGGGCTTTCCGTATTCTGAGTGTCCGAGCTGCTGCGTGCATTAGATATGGACTGTAGTGCCTGAAGCTGAAGTAAAGCTGCCCAATTCGTTACATTCACGATGTCATTCCACCTTATATAGACTTTCGTTTTTCTTCATAAAAACGCAGAATTTTATTTTTGGTTTCGCGCTGAGGAATGCTGAATTGCTGAAGCAGCTTCTCGAAGGCTTGTCTGCCCTCATGCCAATCCGCCGCCTCAAATTCAATTTCATAGTCCTCTTTATTTAAATATCGGCTGTGGTCTAAAACTATTAAGCCTTTTTCTGTTTCTTTTTCCGCTCGGTTTGTTGCTAAAGATCCAAAGTATCGAATGGCAACCGTATCGATCTGAAGCTTGTGCAGCTGGTCCTTCACAGGGCCCTCGGGAACTGAAAATGCTGCTAGATCTGATACCTCTGAAAGCTGCTGGTGCGTTTCCAGAAGCCCCACATCAGCCGGCTCTTTTAATGTAAGGACATACTTTCCGTTTTTTCTGCGGATGCGAAGCGCTGCATGTTTTTGTTTCAGCGCAAAGCTGTCTGTATCAAAATAATGATTCTTTTGATCTGTAAAATCTTTTTCTGTCAGCTGGAGTGCCGCTGTTATGTTTTTGAATTCTTGTTTGGTCAGCATATTTTTAAATTCGATTTCAATTTCTTGGGTCATGATGATCTTCCTTTCCGCCCTGTAAATCTTATTTTTACTATTATCTCTTTAGATGTTTGGTTTATCAATATCGAGCTTGATATGATAAAATGAATCTGAACTTTGTTTAAAAAGGAGAGCATTATGCAAAACAGAATCGAAATTTTGAACGCAACATTATCGGATGATCAGCTTCGCCTTGCCTGTCAGACAGAAGGAAACGAAGCGGAACGCAAGCCGTCAGGTCAAATGCTTGTTGATTCTGACCACTTTGCTTTTGTATACATAATTGAATTAGCTGATTCTTTTGAATATGTCATTATAAAGGAACATATATGGCCGGAATTGAAGCAGGCCCATGCACAAAAAATACCGGTCTTATTAGAGGCAGGAGACCAAACGATTGAACTGGCAGGCCTGCATGAGGAGCTGGAATATCTTTTAGAAAATATAAAAGATAACGCAAACTATGGAGAAGAGATGGAAGAAAAAGTGAAACGCGTGTTTTTATAGAAACTGGTTCGGAATTGGGGGATGTATGATGGATGACAAACAATGGGAGCGTTTTTTAGTGCCGTACCGCCAGGCTGTCGAAGAGTTGAAAGTGAAGCTCAAGGGGATCCGCACACTATATGAATACGAGGACGACCATTCACCGATCGAATTTGTGACCGGACGCGTCAAGCCTGTGGCAAGCATACTTGAAAAAGCGAGACGGAAAAGCATACCGCTGCATGAAATTGAAACCATGCAGGATATCGCTGGCCTTAGAATCATGTGCCAATTTGTCGATGACATCCAAATCGTAAAAGAGATGCTTTTTGCCAGAAAAGATTTCACCGTTGTGGATCAGAGGGATTATATTGCGGAACATAAAGAGAGCGGATACCGGTCTTATCATCTTGTTGTACTATATCCTTTGCAGACGGTGTCCGGGGAAAAGCATGTTCTCGTGGAAATACAGATCCGTACACTGGCGATGAATTTTTGGGCGACCATTGAGCATTCATTGAATTATAAATACAGCGGAAACATTCCTGAAAAAGTGAAACTAAGGCTTCAGCGCGCTTCTGAAGCGGCTTCCCGGCTTGATGAAGAGATGTCGGAGATCAGGGGTGAAGTACAGGAAGCTCAAGCTGCCTTTTCAAGAAAGAAAAAAGGAAGCGAGCAACAATAGGTAAAGGGGAAGAAGAGCATGAAATTTGCCGTATCATCAAAAGGAGATCAAGTTTCTGATACGCTGAAAAGCAAAATACAGGCGTATTTATTGGATTTTGATATGGAACTGGATGAAAATGAACCGGAAATCGTTATTTCAGTCGGAGGCGACGGAACGCTTTTGTATGCTTTTCACAGATACAGCGACCGCTTGGACAAAACAGCATTTGTTGGTGTTCACACAGGTCATCTGGGGTTTTATGCCGACTGGGTTCCTCATGAAATTGAAAAACTTGTTCTCGCAATTGCGAAAACGCCGTATCATACTGTCGAATATCCGCTTCTCGAAGTCATTGTGACCTATCACGAAAACGAGCGGGAAGAAAGATACTTAGCCTTGAATGAATGTACGATTAAAAGCATAGAAGGAAGCCTTGTTGCTGATGTGGAAATCAAGGGGCAGCTCTTTGAAACCTTCAGGGGCGACGGCCTCTGCCTGTCAACGCCATCAGGCAGCACAGCCTACAATAAGGCGCTGGGCGGAGCGATAATCCATCCGTCTATCAGGGCGATCCAGCTTGCGGAAATGGCATCTATTAATAACCGCGTGTTCCGTACGGTCGGATCACCTCTGCTTCTCCCATCCCATCATGATTGCATGATTAAGCCGAGAAACGAAGTTGACTTTCAAGTGACGATTGACCATTTAACCCTTCTTCATAAGGATGTGAAGTCGATCCGCTGCCAGGTTGCATCCGAAAAAGTGCGGTTTGCGAGATTCCGCCCGTTTCCATTTTGGAAAAGAGTCCAGGATTCGTTTATTGGAAAAGGTGAATAGAAAGAGGACGTATCGTGGAGCATTTTTATATCAGAAAGAACATTACTTCCGCCGAGGATGGTATGACTGTAAAAGAATATGCCGGTGAACTCGGAATTTCAAAACGTCTGCTGACCGATATTAAGTTTGGCGGGGGAGACCTGCTGATCAACGGCGAGCATGTGACGGTTAAAGCCATTTTGAAAGAGGGAGATCTTCTTATCGTGAAGTTTCCTGAGGAACAGGTGAGCGAGACGCTGCTGGCAGAGCCTGTTCAGCTCGATATTCTTTATGAGGATGAACATGTGCTTGTGATAAACAAGCAACCGTATGTGTCATCAATTCCTTCGAGAGAGCACCCCTCTGGCAGCATTGCCAATGGAATTATTCATCATTATCAAAAAAACGGAGTGAAGGCCACAGTTCATCTTGTCACCCGGCTAGACCGGGATACATCGGGAGTCATGCTTGTTGCCAAGCATCGACTTGCCCACTCCATTTTATCGTCAGCGCAAAAAAACGGACTCGTGAAACGCCGGTATGCGGCAGTGGTTCATGGGCGGATGGCGCAGATGGAGGGAACAGTCGATGCCCCGATCGGCAGACATCCTGACAGTATAATTGAACGGACGGTAACACCAGACGGCCAGAAGGCTGTTACGCATTTTTATGTCACATGTGCACATGACGATATGAGCTCGGTGACGTTGCAGCTTGAGACTGGACGAACCCATCAAATTCGTGTTCATATGAGCTATCTCGGGCACCCATTGTGCGGCGATACACTGTACGGCGGAACGAGACGGGACATTGGCCGGCAGGCTCTGCACAGCGAGCATCTTTCGTTTATCCATCCGCTGACACAGGAGAACATGACGTTTCATGCTTCATTGCCTCAGGATATGAGAGAACTGATAAAAGGAGAGAATCATTGATTCTCTCCTTTTTATATGGGGCGAAACCTTGATTCGTCGTAAGGCAGGGAGCTTGGAACAGAGACGGTTTCTATTTCTGGAAAGCGAAAGCCTGTCAGTTTATTTCCGAACACGCAGCCTGTATCAATGTTGATGGTGCGATTAACCTTCCGAGGCTCTTTCACAGGTGTATGGCCGTATACCACCCAAGCCTTCCCGTTATAGGCTGCCGCCCAATCACGCCTGACGGGTCTGCCGTCCGGATATGTTTCACCTGTCACATCACCGTAAAGCACAAAGTCCTTCACTCTGCGGGTATATTTGCCAATATCGTCAGCTCTTATGCCAGCATGGGCGACAACCAATTCTCCATTATGTAAGATGTCGTAAAGCGGCGCTGTTTCGTACAGCTTCATAAACTGTTCGCTGACTGATTTTCTCTCATCCTTGGAAAGTTCCTCAAGCTCTGCCGCTGTTGTTTCGAGACCATGCATCACTTTTACCGGATTGCCTTTTAAGTAGCGGTACAGCTTATTGCAATGGTTTCCCGGGACATAACGTACAGCGCCTTTTTCGTAAGCGCTGGCTACAAATCGGATGACCTCTATCGATTTGGGCCCTCTGTCAGTTAAATCTCCGGCAAAAACAAGCACCCTGCCTTCTTCGTGGACAGGTACTCCATTTTTAATTGTATAACCAAGCTTTTGGATTAATGCAGTCATTTCGTTATAGCAGCCATGAATATCGCTGATGATATCGTAAGCCATGCGGTATCCTCCTTACCGATTGTTTTATTTATTATGAAGCAAAGTGTTTTGAGTCATCACAAGCTTTTATGTGCAAATTATAGAAGAAGAATCATTTTCTAAACAGGATTAAGACCTTATCACTTTATTTTTCATCATGACCCTTGTTAAAATCGCGTTATGTTTTTTAAAAATGAGGTTTTGTTCTTTGATTGAGAACTAGCATAACCCTGACTAAAAAAGGAGGTTCTGATTATGGCGCATACATCTGTCGCATCTTTAGTTGTTGTACTTATCGTTGCATTTTTGACACCCATCCTTTTGCATCGGTTTAAACTCAGCATCCCGGTTGTTGTTGCTGAAATCATTATGGGGCTGATTATTGGGAAAAGCGGCCTTAATTTAGTTGTGGAGGGTGACACCTGGCTCCAAACACTCTCTATGCTCGGATTTATCTTTTTAATGTTTTTAAGCGGGCTTGAAATTGATTTTTCATCTTTTGAGAAAGGGAAGAAAAAGCAGCTCCTGCCGAACGGCAAGGAAGCGCCTAATACGTTTGCTGCGGCATCTATTATTTTCGTCGGTATTTTTATTTTATCATTGCTGCTGTCCTATGGCTTCGTCTTGGCGGGATTTATTCAAAATGCATTTTTGATGACCCTTATTATTTCAACGATTTCGTTAGGCGTTGTTGTTCCAACATTAAAAGAAGAACGGATCATGAATTCGAATATCGGGCAGATTATTTTGCTCGTTGCTGTTATTGCTGATTTGGCTACGATGATTCTTCTTGCTGTTTTTTCTTCTTTATACGGAGAGGACAGCGGAAACATGTGGCTCCTGATGATCCTGTTTGCGGCCGGAGTGGTGCTTTACTTTTTCGGCAGGGTCTTCAAACATCGCTCTTTTGTTCAATCCATGTCAAAAGGGACGATCCAGATTGGGACGCGTGCCATTTTTACGTTAATTATTGTACTCGTTGCCCTGTCTGAATCACTTGGGGCGGAAAATATTCTCGGCGCTTTCTTAGCGGGGGTTCTTGTTTCCCTGCTTTCGCCAAACAAAGAACTTGTTCAGCAGCTGGACTCATTCGGTTATGGGTTCTTAATACCGATTTTCTTCGTGATGGTCGGTGTGAAGCTTGATATTTGGACTCTTTTCCAGGATAAAACAATTTTAATCATGATCCCGCTTTTGCTTCTGGCGCTGTTAGTGAGCAAAATCATTCCTGTCATGTACCTAAAGAAGTGGTATGATAACCGAACCATTTTCGCGTCCGGTTTCCTGCTGACATCAACGCTTTCGCTCGTGATTGCCGCTGCAACAATCGGCCAGCAGCTTCACGTGATCAGCGCAAATATGTCGGGAGCGCTCATTTTAGTGGCCGTCATCGCAAGTATTTTTACGCCGATCTGTTTTAAAAAGTTATACAAACGGGAAGAGCAGCCGGAGGAGAAAAGAATGATTACGTTCATCGGCGCCAACCAAATGACTTTGCCTGTCACACTTGAATTGCCAGAGGAAGAGTATGACGTGCGTGTAGTACACGTCTATCAAGAGAATGCAGAGGAAAAGCTGTCAGAATCAGTGTTTGCTGTTGAAACAATTTCCGACTATGAACACGAGACGCTTGAATCACTCGGCATTTTTGAAACGGATATCCTCGTTGTGGCGACAGGAAATGAAGATATGAATGCAGACATTGCATTACTTGCAAAAGAAAAAGGCACAGAAAGAGTCATTGCAAGCGTAGGATCACCGGAGCATGAAGCAGCTCTGAAGGAGCAGGGAATCAGCATCTTTTCTATTCTGCTGTCGACAAAAACGCTGCTTCGCGCACTGATTGAAGCGCCTGGCGTCATGAAGCTGCTCACGAACCAAGAGTCTTCGCTGTATCAAATTAATATGGAGAACAGTAAATATGATGGTGTCATTTTACGGGAATTCCCTTTAACAGGTGACGTCATCTTTGTCAGGATCTTCAGAGGTGTGGACAGCATTGTTCCTCATGGGGATACAAGGCTGAAACTTGGAGACCGTTTAATTGTCACCGGATCTCGGGGGTACGTAACGGATCTTAAGAAAACATTGGAAGGATAAATCTTGACCAAATAAGGATTCGTGTTAATATAGAGGTGCAGAACAATTCAATATGTATTCGTTTAACCACTAGGGGTGTCCTTCATAAGGGCTGAGATAAAAGTGTGACTTTTAGACCCTCATAACTTGAACAGGTTCAGACCTGCGTAGGGAAGTGGAGCGGTATTTGTGTTATTTTACTATGCCAATTCCAAACCACTTTTCCTTGCGGGAAAGTGGTTTTTTTATTTTCAGAGGGGGAATGATTTGTGAAGTTTTCAGAAGAATGCCGCAGTGCAGCCGCAGAATGGTGGGAGGGGAGCTTTGTCCATCCGTTCGTTCAAGGAATCGGTGACGGAACGCTTCCGATTGACCGTTTTAAATACTACGTGCTTCAGGATTCCTATTATTTAACGCATTTTGCAAAGGTGCAGTCATTTGGCGCCGCTTATGCGAAGGATCTTTATACAACGGGGCGGATGGCAAGCCATGCCCAAGGTACATATGAGGCGGAAATGGCGCTTCATCGGGAGTTTGCCGAGCTGTTGGAAATCAGCGAGGAAGAGCGTAAGGCGTTTAAGCCGTCTCCTACTGCGTATTCTTATACATCCCATATGTACCGTTCGGTTTTGAGTGGGAATTTCGCAGAAATCTTAGCGGCCCTGCTGCCATGCTATTGGCTCTATTACGAGGTTGGTGAGAAATTGCTGCATTGTGATCCGGGGCATCCAATTTATCAGAAGTGGATTGGCACATATGGCGGTGATTGGTTTAGACAACAGGTCGAGGAGCAAATCAACCGCTTTGATGAGCTGGCGGAAAACAGCACGGAGGAAGTGCGTGCCAAGATGAAAGAGAATTTTGTCATCTCCAGCTACTATGAATATCAATTTTGGGGAATGGCCTATCGAAAAGAAGGCTGGTCTGACAGCGCCATAAAAGAGGTGGAGGAATGTGAAGCTTCACGCCATAACGGATGACAGCAAGCCGGTAGAAGAGTTAGCGAGAAACATCATTACGATTCAGAATGAAGTTGATTTTATTCACATTCGGGAACGCTCAAAATCGGCGGCGGATATTTTGAAACTGCTCGAGATTATTTTTGAAGGCGGTATAGATAAACGAAAACTGGTGATGAACGGGCGCGTGGATATTGCACTTTTTTCTACCATTCATCGCGTACAGCTGCCAAGCACCAGCTTTTCACCGAAGCAGGTCAGAGCCAGGTTTCCACACCTTCATATCGGGAGGTCGGTGCATTCACTGGAGGAAGCGGTTCAAGCAGAAAAGGAAGACGCAGACTACGTACTGTTCGGCCATGTGTTTGAAACGGATTGCAAAAAGGGCCTTGAAGGAAGAGGAGTATCTTTGCTGTCAGATATCAAACAGCGGATTTCCATCCCGGTTATAGCCATCGGGGGGATGACACCGGAAAGGTTAAGAGACGTAAAACAAGCAGGGGCGGACGGCATCGCTGTCATGTCAGGAATTTTCTCTTCCGCTGAGCCCTTGAAAGCAGCCAGACGATATTCCCGCAAGCTAAAGGAGATGCGCTATGAAAAGGCATTATGAAGCAGTGGTGGTTGGAGGCGGAATTATCGGTTCCGCGATTGCTTATCATTTGGCAAAGGAAAACAAAAGCACCGCATTATTTGAAAGCGGAACAGTGGGCGGCAAAACGACAAGTGCCGCTGCCGGAATGCTGGGCGCCCATGCCGAATGCGAGGAACGTGACGCATTTTTTGATTTCGCTATGCACAGCCAGCGTCTGTACAAAGGCCTGGAAGAAGAGCTTTATGCATTATCCGGTGTGGACATCAGGCAGCATAACGGCGGTATGTTTAAGCTTGCATTTTCTGAAGAAGATGTGCTGCGGCTGAGACAGATGGACGATTTGGACTCTGTCAGCTGGTATACAAAAGAAGAGGTTTTAGAAAAAGAGCCGCATGCGTCTGATGACATCTTGGGTGCATCTTTTATTCAGGATGATGTGCATGTTGAGCCTTATTACGTTTGCAAGGCATATGCGAAAGCAGCGAAAGCGCTTGGGGCGGAGATTTTTGAGCATACGCCCGTCCTGCATGTCGAACGTGACGGTGAAGCTCTGTCCATCAAGACCCCGAGCGGAGATGTATGGGCTAATCATGTTGTCGTTGCCAGCGGGGTGTGGAGCGGGATGTTTTTTAAACAGCTCGGGCTGAGCAATACATTTTTTCCTGTAAAAGGGGAGTGCCTGTCCGTTTGGAATCATCTTATCCCGCTGACAAAAACGCTTTATCATGACCATTGCTATATCGTACCGAGAAAAAGCGGCAGACTGGTTGTCGGCGCGACAATGAAGCCTGGGGACTGGAGTGAAACACCTGATCTTGGCGGATTGGAGTCGGTTATGAAAAAAGCGAAAACGATGCTGCCCGCTATACAAAATATGAAGGTGGATCGTTTTTGGGCGGGACTCCGGCCGGGAACAAATGATGGAAAACCGTACATCGGCAGACATCCTGAGGACAGCCGTATTTTATTTGCGGCGGGCCATTTCAGAAATGGGATCCTGCTTGCTCCCGCAACTGGCGCTTTGATCAGTGATCTCATCATGGATAAAGAGGTCAACCAAGACTGGCTGCACGCATTCCGAATTGATCGCAAGGAGGCGGTTCAGATATGATGCTACAGCTGAACGGTAAAGACGTGAAGTGGGAAAAAGACTCAGGTACAATTCAAGACCTGCTGGCGTCTTATCAGCTCGAAAATAAAATCGTTATCGTGGAAAGAAATAAAGAAATAATCGGGAAAGAATGTTATCACGAGGTTGAGCTTTGTGATCGCGATGTCATTGAAATTGTCCATTTTGTAGGAGGCGGATGAGCATGTTAACAATTGGCGGAAAAACATTTCAATCAAGATTGCTGCTGGGCACGGGGAAATACCCATCGTTTGAAACTCAAAAGGAAGCAGTAGCTGTTTCTGAGTCTGATATTTTAACCTTTGCTGTGCGGAGAATGAACATCTTTGAAGCATCTCAGCCGAATTTTTTGGAACAGCTTGATTTATCCAAATATACGCTTCTGCCGAATACAGCGGGCGCTAGCACTGCTGAAGAAGCTGTTCGGATTGCGCGTCTGGCGAAAGCGTCAGGCCTTTGTGACATGATTAAAGTTGAGGTCATCGGATGCAGCCGTTCCTTGCTGCCTGACCCTGTTGAGACATTGAAAGCGTCTGAACAGCTTCTTGAAGAGGGCTTTATTGTGCTCCCGTACACGTCGGATGACGTTGTGCTGGCGAGAAAGCTGGAGGAGCTTGGCGTTCATGCCATCATGCCGGGTGCATCTCCGATTGGATCGGGACAAGGAATCTTAAATCCTTTGAATCTGTCATTTATTATTGAACAGGCGAAAGTGCCTGTCATCGTGGATGCGGGGATCGGATCGCCTAAAGATGCGGCATATGCAATGGAGCTTGGAGCGGATGGCGTGCTTCTCAATACGGCTGTATCAGGCGCAAACGATCCTGTGAAAATGGCTCGTGCCATGAAGCTCGCGGTGGAAGCAGGACGCCTTTCTTATGAGGCGGGCCGAATCCCGCTTAAGCAATACGGAACGGCAAGCAGTCCGGGAGAAGGTCTTCCTGTATGACGGACAGGTATTCCAGGCAGGAGCTATTTGCTCCGATCGGCCCATCCGGCCAGAAAAAATTGAAGGAAGCGCGCGCCGTGATTATCGGCGCCGGCGCACTCGGAACTGCAAGTGCAGAAATGCTGGTGAGGGCGGGAGTCGGCTCTGTGAAAATTGCCGACAGAGATTATGTGGAATGGAGCAACCTCCAGCGCCAGCAGCTTTATACAGAAGATGACGTCAAAAAAGAAATGCCGAAAGCAGCCGCGGCGGAGCATCGTCTCCGTTCGATTAACAGCGATGTCGATGTGACTGGCCTTGTCATGGATGTGACAGCGGAGAATGTCTTCGAGCTGATTAAGGACGCCTCCATTATTGTGGATGCGGCTGATAATTTTGAAACCCGCCTGATCGTAAATGATGCTGCGGTCAAAGAAGGGATTCCTTTTCTTTACGGTGCCTGTGTAGGGAGCTACGGCCTCACCTTTACCGTGGTGCCGGGATCTACCCCTTGCCTGCATTGCTTGCTCGATACACTTCCGATTGGCGGAGCAACGTGTGACACAGCCGGCATCATCAGTCCGGCTGTTTTGCAGGTAGCAGTCTTTCAGGTAACAGATGCGCTGAAGCTGCTGGCGGGAGAAGAGTGCGAGCCGGTGCTGCGCTCCTTTGACTTGTGGAAAAACGAGCGGTCAGAAGTGAGTGTGACGAGTCTCAAACATGACGCCTGCCCAAGCTGCGGCACAAGGGATTTTCCGTTTTTGGCATATGAAAATCAAACAAAAGCGGCTGTATTGTGCGGCAGGAACACGGTGCAGATCAGATCATCCATTACAAAAGAAGCGGATCTTGAAGTGCTTGCCGGTCAGCTGAGACAGGCCGGGCTTGAAGTAGCCGCGAACCCGTATTTGATTTCCTGCCGATCGGATGATATGAAAATGGTGCTGTTCCGGGACGGCAGAGCTTTGATCCATGGAACGAATGATATTGCCCGGGCAAAATCCATTTATCATAAATGGATCGGGTAATAAAAGGAGTGTAGTGTAATGAGTATATATAAAGCATTGACAATCGCCGGATCCGATTCAGGCGGCGGCGCAGGGATACAGGCAGATATTAAAACCTTTCAAGAGCTTGATGTATTCGGAATGTCTGCGATTACGGCGGTAACCGCTCAAAATACGCTTGGCGTCCATGGGGTGCATCCGCTGACTGTAGAGGCGCTGAGACAGCAAATTGATGCTGTTGCGGAGGATTTAAGACCGGACGCAGTAAAAACGGGAATGCTCTGGAATGCCGACATGATTGAAGAAGTGGCGAGAAAAATTGACGAGTACGGATTCAATCGTATAATTGTTGATCCGGTTATGATCGCAAAGGGCGGTGCATCCTTGCTGCATGATGAATCAGTTGCCACCTTAAAGGAATTGCTCATTCCAAGAAGCTACGCGATTACACCGAATGTCCCGGAAGCAGAAACGCTGACAGGAATGACAATCAGTTCGCTGGATGACCGGAAAAAAGCAGCGGAGCAGCTCGTCAAGATGGGTGCGGAGCATGTCATTATCAAAGGCGGGCACCAGCCTGAGGACAATCACATTACTGACCTTCTTTTTGATGGCAGCATGTTTATGCAAATCACCCATCCTTATATTGATACGAAGCATACGCATGGCACGGGCTGCACCTTTGCTGCGGCTTTAACGGCCCAAACGGCTAAAGGAGACAGCATCCATCAGGCATTTGAGGTTGCGGCCAACTTTGTCCGCGAAGCGGTGGAAAATACGCTCGGCATCGGATCGGGACACGGGCCGACAAACCATTTCGCTTTTAAACGAAACAGCTTAAAAACAAGCCGTTGAGATCACCAGCTGATGGTGATCTCTTTCGCTTTGCTACGGTATGCGCTTTTCATCTGGACAAGGTTATGATATGATAGGAATTAAGATCAGGTACTAATACTATGTCTTTATTAAATATAGGAGGCTTTATACATATGAATTTTTCACTTGAAGGCCGCAACATTGTTGTAATGGGGGTAGCCAACAAACGCAGTATCGCGTGGGGCATTGCGCGCTCCTTGCATGAAGCGGGTGCACGTTTGATTTTCACATATGCAGGCGAACGCTTGGAGAAATCTGTTCATGAGCTTGCCGGAACGTTAGACCGCAACGATTCCATCATCCTTCCTTGCGATGTAACAAACGACGCAGAAATCGAAACTTGCTTCGCAAGCATTAAGGAGCAGGTCGGTGTAATCCACGGTATCGCGCATTGTATCGCGTTTGCCAACAAAGAAGAGCTTGTCGGCGAATACTTAAACACAAATCGTGATGGCTTCCTTTTGGCTCATAACATCAGCTCATATTCTCTGACTGCTGTTGTTAAAGCGGCACGTCCGATGATGACTGAAGGCGGAAGCATTGTCACTTTGACGTACCTGGGCGGAGAGCTTGTAATGCCAAACTACAACGTCATGGGTGTAGCGAAAGCTTCTCTTGATGCAAGTGTGAAATACTTAGCTGCTGACTTAGGAAAAGAAAATATCCGGGTTAACAGCATTTCTGCCGGTCCGATCAGAACATTATCTGCTAAAGGCATCAGCGATTTCAACTCCATTTTAAAAGATATCGAAGAGCGTGCGCCGCTTCGCCGCACGACAACACCTGAAGAAGTGGGCGATACAGCTGCGTTCTTATTCAGCGATATGTCCCGCGGGATTACAGGTGAAAATCTTCACGTTGATTCAGGTTTCCATATCACTGCCCGCTAAGCAGGATCTATATCAAGCAATCCCGAATAGGGATTGCTTTTTTATTTCTTCTGATTTTCAGCTTTCTGTCATATAGATAGAATATGACACAATCGGAGGGATGAAGATGTCTAATAAGAAAAGAAACGCGGATAAAAAACCGCTCATGTATATTGTTCAGCCGGATTATGCAGAAACCACAAGGTCATCCATGCAGGAGATTGTCATCAAAAGAAAGGCCGACAAACCCGCTCCGCCAAAAGCTGAGGAAAAGCCGGCTTACCATGAGAAGCAGCAGGAGGAAGCCGTGGCACAGGATGTCCTGCAAGCAGACCAAAAGCCTGCAGCCGAACCAGTGAGTCAGTATACACAAGAGGTGAGGGAGCCAGAGAACATAAAGAACCAGCCGGAGGAGAAAGCAGAGCCGCAGGCCGTAGAAGATCCCGTCGAACACGAGCCCCCGAAAGCAGAAAAAAAGGAAGAGCATGCACTTGAGGCCAGGAAGCCTGAGAAAGAACCGGAAGCTGTCCATAGTGCTGATAAAGCGGAGGAAAAAGCACCGCCGGCACGAAAAGTGAAAAAACCAATGAGCAAGATGACGATTCACGAAAAAATTGACTTTTTAACAAAGCTGCCTCATAACATGCCGAGAGCGCTTTGTTTGATTGAAGCCAATGGAAGAACGTATAGAGGCGTGATTGTCGGAAGAAGAAATGATTCCGTCCTGCTTCGAACAACCGGAAACGGAGCCCCGACCGAGCTGGCAATCGATGAAATCACCTCTTTGCACCCACTCGGTTTTTAATGGAAATGAACAGAAAAAAGCTGCCCGGCTGATGTTCCGGGCAGCTTTTTTACATAGAGAAAAGCCTGCAGGCCTGCAAGCTTTTCCAGCTTATGATTAATGATGATGATGATGTGTACGATTGATTAATCGAGGATTTAAGCAGTTGACTGCGCAGAAGCAGTCTAAGTCTACTTCAATACAGTAGTTCGTTTTTTCAAGTCTGAACACTTCACAAACCGTATCCTTATCGGTGAAGTCCAAAATGTGTTTGTGTTCGTCGAATGCGATTAATAATGACAGAGTTGCGCAGCTGTCATGAACTTTTTCTACTCTGAAAAATACTGTATTAAAGCAAGGGCCGTTATCGAGTTCGCCGACATTTCCGAAAGCGACCAAAGGATTTGATTTTGATGTAAATAGCACGAAAGGCACTGTATCGCCTAGCGAATGGGTTGGTGACAAAAGCTTTGAATGGCAGCTTGTCGGGCAATCCTCTTCAACAGCGTTTTGCAGTTCTTCAATATTTTCTATTGCTTCACGCACGCAGCATGATGTTTTCTGGCTCATATTATCCCTCCTGCCTTATAAATTTGAGACTGGCGAAATGATGGAGAGTCAGCTGCCTCACGCTGGAAGCAGCTGAATGATTTACACCCGTAATAGAGTTTGGAAGGGGATTCCTCTTTACAAGTGTTTATCCATTGTGATGATGCTTTTTCTCTCTGTTAGGGGATGTTCTGTCAACTAGCTCTGGTGACAGGCACTGAATCGCACAGAAGCATCCGAGATCCACTTCTATGCAGAAATCCGTTTTTTCTAGCCCGAAGAAATCCGGGTCACAAGGGTGGCAAACACTTAAGGTATCGCCTTTAACATCGACCGGGCGTAGAATCGACAGGGTTGCACAGCAATCACATAATTTTTCAACGCGGAAGAAAATGGACTCAAAGCATTGCATATCATCCACAAATCCCCCCACGTTTCCGAATGTGGAGAACAATCCGCCTTTTTTATCAAACAAGAGAAACGGAATTGTGTCTTTACCTGCAATTGTCGGATTCAAAAGGTTTGTATAGCAGCCAGTCGGACACTGTTCCTCAACTGCCTCCTGCTCTGCTAAAATCTTTTCCACTGCATCGCATACACAGTTCTCATGCCGGCCATGGGTTTTTCCGCAGCTCATTGATTTCAGCTCCTTCTTTATAGGGTATTTGACTTTAGTCCTTAACAACATATGTACCCGTGCCCCACTTGGTGTGGGTGAACGTCTATATATTCATCATATGCTTGGAAAATAAGAAAAAGCAGAGCGTTTTTGGCTCTGCTTTTAGGTCCTAGAGGACAAGAGTGATGACTAGGACGGCGATCAGAACGTTTGTAGCTGTAGAGACAAGGGTTGCGATATCGGCATCTACTGTTGTGACGTTTACGCCGCGGGAGCATTCGATAAGAAGTTTCTGGCGGTTTACTTGCTTGTTGGCTGTAAGCTGTAATAAATCTTGTGCGACTAATTCAGCAATAACGCCGTCTGCAATGGAGGTGAGGGCTACTGTCAGGACAGCTGCATTAAGTGCGGTTACAATAGATGTTACGGCTTGAACGTCTGTAGATGAAACGTTGATGTCACAAGAGTCTCTAATAATAATCGTCTCATCTGAGACTTGTTTGTTGAGGTTTGCCTGAGCTAGATCTTGGTCGATAAAGGCGTTGTCATTGCCAAACCCATTGTTATTGCAGCAAATATCGCAATTGCATTTTCTTTCTTCTTTTTCTTTCTCTTTGTGCTCTAATGGATGGTCACAGTCAGGATCAAGTGCAACCCAAGAATATGGTCTGCTTTCCATTTCTATTCCTCCTTTACTTTTACTTTTATTAAATGAGCGAGCCTCTTACTTTGACTGAGGCATTTATCTTGATGATGTGCCCTATTTTTTATGATTAATTTGAATTGTTATTGTTTTGTCGTCTTTGTCTGAGCTGTTCAATGAGCTGTTCTCTGCGGCTAAGCGGTTTATCGCTCTTTTGCTCTTGTGCGGCTTCTTCTTCTTTTTTCTTCTTGTGTTTTTCAGCTAGCTCCGCTGATTTCGCTTGCAGGTCTTTTACCATATTCAAAAGCATTTCTTTTTCATCATCTGATACTTTTTTCATTTTGTCTTTTGTGATGCCGTGTTTTAGAAATATGTTTTGGACCAGCATTTTCATCATTGGATCAACTTCTGGGAGCTTTTCAAGCTCTTCTTTGATTTTATCGTTATCTGACATTTGTTCTCACCTCAACTTTTAGTTTGTGAAAAGAAAGGATTAAAGGATGTCGAATTCAAGTAGCATACTGTTTAACACCTGAAGCAAGATTTGTACAAAGGTTATTATTTCGTCTGCAGACAAAGTAATCTTGATGTTTCGGCTGTTGATAATTTTAATGATGGTTCTTTTTTTGATTTGAGAGTTATCAAGAATGAGTATTTCGCTTGCTACTGTGTCGGCCAAGTCCTCGTCGGCAATAACGAGCTGTGTCAGCAGGATAATCAATGTTGTAACCAAGGCTTGTATAGAAAGGGCAGATGTTATATGTGATGTATCTATTGTGATATTTTCGCAATCAATCACTTCGATCTGCTGCTCGAATTCGCTTGATAATTGCTCCAATATGTCAGGATGCAGGGATTCAATTTTTGTTTCAAATGACATAACCTTCACTCCTTTCTTATCCATACTCTATATAATGCAAATGGGGTGCAGAGCGGAATAATAAAAATAACCAATTTTCCGCCGGACAAGATACAATTCATGAAGAATAGGGTTTTGGCATATATGTGAAGGGATCATGATTGGCAAAGGAGTGAACGAGTGGTTATTAATGGGCTGACAATTGTACTTCTATCGCTTGCGGTCTTTCGGCTCGCCCGCCTGCTGGTGTTTGACACGATTATGGCGCCGCTTCGCAGTCTGTTTCATGAAGAGAAGGAGGAAAAGGATGCGGACGGGAACATTGAAACTTATATCGTGATTAAGGGAACTGGTGTCAGGGCGTTTATAGGTGAATTGCTGAGCTGCTATTGGTGCACAGGCGTATGGTGCGCCGGCTTTTTGATTTTATGCCAGGCGTTGATCCCGCAAGCAGCGCAGTGGCTGATTTTACTTTTGGCGATCGCGGGCCTTGCCGGCATCATAGAAACGCTTGTATCAAAATGGTTGCAGGAATGAGGCATTCCCACCAGCAACTTTCCGTCAGGATACGCATAAAGTAGCATATATGACATAAGGAAAGGAAGGGAGCAAAAATGAATCAATATAATAAACCTTCCCAAAAATCTCCATATACAGATTCATCGTATCAATCAAAAAAGATAAAAAAGAAGGGTTGCGGGTGCGGAAATAAAAAGAAAAAGCCTCAATAGCCTGGCAAAGAAACCGGAGAACTCCGGTTTTTTGTTTTTTAACAGGGCGGACTCAACCGGCATATATCATAAGCGGGGGGATCAAAGTGAATGAGTTTGAAAAATGGATAGAAGGAAGGTATGAACCGCACGAACAAAAGCAAAAAGAGCATGAAGACACGATGGGCAGCATCAGAAAAGACTTGGATGCATTTGATAAAGCAGGTAAGGAATTTGAAGATGAGATTGAAGCGTTGGCTGAAAAAACAGAGGCCTTACTTAAAAAACATCAAGCTCAATATGATCAATCGTAAATCCGCAAACGCCCTATGCGAATATCCAAGCCAATCCAAGCAGCTCACATAGTGTATAGAGAGTAAAGGAGGTGCTTATCTATGGGCTTTGGATACGGATTCGGTGGTGGCTGCTGCGGCGGCTACGGTGGCTATGCCGGCGGTTACGGAGGCGGCTACGGCTACGGTTCAACATTTGTTCTTTTAGTCGTATTGTTCATCCTTCTTATCATCGTAGGTGCATCTTATTTCTGCTAAAACTTTAGAGGGAAGTGCGGGAATGTCCCGCGCTTCCTTACACTATGCCAACAAAACATAATGTCAGAAAATCAACTTTAAATAGGCACACTACTCATTGGGTGTTCATACAATACTGTATTACTCCGCCAAAAGGAGGCGCATTATGGATAATCAATTTTTTAAGAACATCGAAAAGAAAACAGGTGTGAAGATGCAGGATGTAATGAATCTTGCCGGATCACTCCAAAACGCTAATTTTAAAGATGAAAATACAGTGCGCAGTGTCATTAACCGCGTAGCGCAGCTGGCAAACAGACGCGTGCCAAAAGAATTAGAAGATAAAATCGTGGAATCTATTACAAGCGGAAAAGAAAAGCTTGATTTTGGCACGATTTCTAAAATGATGGATAATAAATAAGCAGATGGCCTGGCTGATTCACTGCAGCAGGCCTTTTTTTACAGTAAAAACCCGGCAGTAATCTGCCGGGCTGTTAATGATGTAAGGGCTGTCTTGCTTTTTGTAGAAGGGGATACAAAAATCTTGAGCGGTTGGCTGTTTTGCCGCGCCTGTTGGCGGGGCAAGACAAATATAAATGCTGTTTCGCCCGGGTCATCGCTACATATAAAAGGCGTCTTTCCTCCTCAAGAGCGGCCTCGTCTCCTTTTCTTGCCGTTTCTAATGAGAAATCGTGCGGAATTGAGCCGTCTACAGTGCCTAACACGTAGACTGTTTTGAATTCAAGGCCTTTTGAACGGTGAATGGTCATCAGCTGAACACCATGTTCATCCGTTCTGTTTTTCTCAGCGGCCCTCATATGATCCACGTGGGCAAGAAAGTCAGGAATCGTTTTGAACTTCTTGGCGACGACCTTGATATCGCGCAGGTCATCGGAGCCTTTTTCTAGCTTGTTGCCCTCATTGCCCCGTTTTTTTAGATACTCGGAGAAGCCCATTTTTCCTTCTGCAAATGTGATGGCTTCTACAGGCTTCATCGTGCGCAGGCTTGCGAAAAACGGTACGATTTTCTTGATTTTGTCAAGCTGAAACGGCTTCAGATCAGGCAGTTTGGCCAGCGCTTGAATCATCGAGCAGTCCTCGGTAATCGAGAGCGCCTTCAGCGTATTCAAAGCGGACTGCTTTAAAAACAAGGCGGGAAACAAGTGCTTAATCGCCTCAGTGTCATCCTCATTTTGGCTTGCATACAAGTAGGCGAGAATCTGACGGACGATCCGTCTGCTATAAAACGATTGGACGCCGCGGTCAGCTGTATACGGAATTGACGATTGATGAAGCCTTTCATATATAGCGCGGCCTCCGCTGTTTGTGCGGTAAAGAACCGCAAAGTCTTCTGGACTGGCGCCGTTTTGAATTTTTTCTTTGATATCGGAAACGACCATTGTGGCTTCTTCCTCTTCGTCGTAAGGATAAAAAAGCACAGGGACATGAATGTCATCACGAGCGGCTTCAAGCGTTTTGGCATATCTGTTTTTGTTCTTTTTCACGACGATGTCAGCACTAGAGACGATCGGATGCGTAGATCTGTAGTTCGCAGTTAAATAGATCGTCTTCGCTCCGGGATAATCCTTTTGAAAATCAAGAATGAAAGACGGATTGCTGCCGCGAAACGCGTAGATGGACTGGTCATCGTCTCCGACACAGCACAGGTTTTGCTCCGGGCTGGCGAGCATTTGCATGATTTTGTATTGAACCGGATTAATGTCCTGAAACTCATCGATTAAGATATACGTAAACCGAGATTGATATTGTTCCAGAAGGTCAGGCCGCTCGATAAACAATTCATAGCAGGCTGAAGCCATGTCATCAAAATCAAATTGGCTATGTTCTTTTTTCTGGCGTTCATAATGTTCATATAAACGATAAACTTGTTTTTCCCACTCATCTTTTAGAGGGATGCGTTCATTTGGGACATAAGTGTTTTTCCAAAAACCGATCTGCTGCAGAGCTTGGTCAACCGGGAACTCTTTCTCATCGATGCTCTCCTCATAGAGTGCTTTTTTGATATATTGTTCCCGCTGCCACTCCATTTTTAGCAGATGCTCACCGTTCCATTTAGCAGAATCATAGTGATACAAGATTTTATAAAACAGACTGTGGAATGTTCCTGTGACCAGTCTTCTGACTTTTGCCTGCTGTAATCCGTACTGGTTCGCCATACGCTCTTTCATTTCAGCGACAGCTTTTGTTGTAAAGGTGACAAGCAGCATGTTTTCCGGCGGTATGCCCAAATGTTCAATCATGTGGGCGGCACGGGCTGTCAGCACCCGTGTTTTTCCGCTCCCCGCACCTGCAAGCACAAGCAGCGGGCCTTCTGTTTCCGTGACAGCTTTCAGCTGATCCGTGTTTAAACCGACAGACGGAAAAAGGCTCGTATCGGGTTCTATTGTTTTTGGCACAAATGGTGTTCCTGGTTTAATGCTTCTTGGACGGTGCCATTCCGTGACAGCTGGGGACGAGTCAGCGGCGATCGCTTTTCCCTTTGGCAAACGAATAACACCAGATTCCTGATCATCTTCTTTTTTTTCCTCTTTGGCGGGCTTCGGAACACACGCCTCCTCACATGCCGGGAAATCGCCTGGCTGGCGATGGATAAACTCTGGCGGATCGGCGATGTTAAGCCGTAACAACACGGGCTTTCCGCAATGAGAACAAAATAAATGTCCTTTTATTCCTTCTTCAAAGAGGAATTGATAATGTTCTCTCGAATATGTATGTAAATGTATAATTCGATCATTCAGTCGGGCGCATTTCAAAAAGGGGTCCTCCCAATCAAAAGGTGTTCATTACAGACAATGACTATCATATCAAAAGAAATGTGTTTCAAAAAGTAAGTTTAAGGGAAAAGAGACAGCAGAGGGGTGGGTATCGTATGATATATGCAGGTCACATTCAAAACCAGCAATACGCTCAATATGCTAATAGAACGATTGGACATAAGCAGGATTATGCCGGAACCGAAAAAATCAGCTATGTCCCGTTTCAGCGGATATACAAAGAACTTGAAAAACAGCAGGAGAATCAAACGGCTGCTGAAAGAAAAGTAAACGAGGCAAAACGTAAGCGCTCTCTTTATAAGAGATTGCGAGAAAAAGGAATGGGCACATATATTAATCGATATGTATAAAAAACCGTTCATACGAGAGAACGGTTTTTTATATGCGGAAAAATCCGGATCTTAATAGACCCGGATGCTGTTTAGTCTTTCATCATTTGTAAGTGAGGAATGCCGGCATCGAGGAATTCTTTTTCCGAAAGCACGCGATACCCGTGTTTCTTGTAAAACGGCACAGCCTGTGTTTGCGCGTTTAAAATGAAACCGGAAGCGCCGCCGTCTGAAGCGGCTTTTTCGAGCGCTTTCATAATGATGCCGCCGACACCGGCGGAGCGGTGGCTTTTCAATACGCAAATGCGCTCTAACTTGCCGTAGCCGTCCTTCATACGCCATCTTCCGGCGCCGACAGGCTTTTCGCCGTCATACACGACGATATGCTCCGACTCATTTTCAAGTTCGTCAATTTCTTCTTCAGCAGGCACGTTTTGTTCTTTGACAAAGACTTCTTCTCTTACATAAAAAGCATCTTTCAATTGTTCTTCATTTTTTGCGATCACTGCTTCCAAACATTATTCTCCTCTGCCTAACAAGAAGGTTTCGTAAACTGTCCACGATCCGTTTTCCAGCTGGTAAAGCAAGTGGAAACGGTCAACAATTTCTTCATGCGACACTTCCTGCATTTTTAATTGTCCCAGCACATCTGAATGCTCATCGTCGGAAAGATTTTGGCCGACCGTCACATGCGGAACGAAATTATATTCCTGTTCGCCGGCCAACACACCGGTGTATAGCTTTTCATTGAGTGTTTTTAACTCTTCCGTCGGCTCTGCTTTAATATAAATGACATTATTGACAGGCGCAAATGAGCTGTATTTTGTCAATTTGAGAACGACTGGGTGGGACTCTTTTGCGATGTTTCTCAAATGCGATACGAGCTGATCCGCTTTCTCCTCCGCACATTCAAACGATGCTCTCAGCGTCAAATGTGGCGGGATCAGAGAGTAGCTTGGGTCATAGCGCTTTCTGTAAGAGTTTGCAAGGTCTTGGAGCTTTTTTGATGGAAATAAAACGATTCCGTATTTCATATTTTGTCCCTCCTGGAAATAAAGTATGATAGAGTGTTAAAGCATTTTTTTCAGCGCCGGGGTGATGAGTGGCTGCCAGTATGTCCATTTGTGGTCTCCGTCAAATGGCTCAAAATCATAATCGGAAAGCTTCTTCTCCAGCAGCTGTTTCAGCTCCTGATTCGGTTCTGTAAAGTCCAGAATGTTCCCGTCTGTCGTGTGGACGTCAGTTTCTTTTGTTCCGATTTGGTGATAAATAGAGAGGTGTTTGATATCGTCAGACTGTTTCACGGCTTCTAGTACGTGTTTGTCAACATAGGGAGACTGCATGATGATGTTGCCAAACATATTCGGATAATCAAGCGCTGTCATAAGTGACACGGTTGCTCCGAGCGAATCACCGATCAGCGTTCGGCCGTAACCGACCTGATAGGTTGGATACTCATCATCTGCAAAAGGAACGAGCTCATGGGCGATGAACCGTTTATACGCCGAAAATTTTGAACCCTCCGGATGGTAGGTGTTTCTGCGCTCTTTTACATCCTTATAAGGAACACCGATAATAATGCTCCGGTCTATTTCGTGTTTCGACAGCAATTCTTCGACCTGTCTGCCGATTCTCCCCAGCCTGAAATAATCGTGGCCGTCCTGCGCGATAATGACATGGTATTTATAAAGCGGGGAGTAGTTGGACGGCAGATAAACAAGTAAGGTCATTTCCTCGTTAAGCTCTTTTGAAAAGAATTTCTTTTCTTGCACTGTGCCGTTTTTCGGTGCCATAAAAACATTCCTCCAGGACATCACTATACTTTCTTGCATTTTCAATTATTGTACCATGAATTATTAGAAATTTCTCTCTTTAAACGGTTCGGCACACGAAGAAAAAAGTGTTGAAATAAACTGTGAATTGCGCTAATATAAAACAATCAGAAAATTGAAATCGATATTTCTTATCGTGAGAGGTGGAGGGACTGGCCCTTAGAAACCTCAGCAACCGGCTTGTTTTGCATGTGCAAAGCGCCAAGGTGCTAAATCCAGCAAGCGTTTTTTATGCTTGGAAGATAAGAAGAAGCGTTAAACCCCTTCTTCTTATGAAGAAGGGGTTTTTATTTTGAAAAGGGAAGGTGTCAGCTATATGTCACAGCACGTTGAAACGAAATTAGCCCAAATTGGGAACCGAAGCGACGAAGTCACGGGGACAGTGAGTGCTCCTATTTATTTATCAACAGCATACCGCCACAGAGGGATCGGAGAATCAACCGGATTTGATTATGTCCGCACAAAAAATCCGACACGCCAGCTTGTTGAGGACGCGATCGCTAACTTAGAAAACGGCGCGAGAGGGCTTGCCTTTAGTTCGGGAATGGCTGCTATCCAAACGATTATGGCGCTGTTTAAAAGCGGAGATGAACTGATCGTTTCATCGGACTTATATGGCGGCACGTACCGTCTGTTTGAAAATGAATGGAAAAAATACGGATTGACCTTTCATTATGATGATTTTAGCGATGAGGACTGTTTACGCTCTAAGATAACGCCGAATACAAAAGCGGTGTTTGTGGAAACGCCGACAAATCCGCTCATGCAGGAGGCGGACATTGAACGTATTGCCCGGATTACAAAGGAGCACGGTCTTCTGCTGATCGTAGATAATACATTTTATACACCGGTCTTGCAGCGTCCGCTTGAGCTGGGAGCAGACATTGTCATTCACAGCGCAACAAAGTATTTAGGCGGGCATAACGATCTGCTTGCGGGACTTGTCGTGGTAAAGGATGAGCAGCTCGGAGAGGAAATGTTTCAGCATCAAAATGCGATCGGCGCCGTTCTGCCGCCATTTGATTCGTGGCTTTTGATGAGAGGAATGAAGACGCTGAGCCTAAGAATGCGTCAGCATCAGGCAAACGCGCAGGAGCTTGCGGCGTTTTTGGAAGAGCAGGAAGAAATTTCAGATGTACTGTATCCCGGAAAAGGCGGCATGCTGTCCTTCCGTCTGCAAAAAGAAGAGTGGGTCAACCCATTTTTAAAAGCGCTGAAGACCATTTGTTTTGCAGAAAGCCTCGGCGGGGTGGAAAGCTTCATTACATACCCTGCGACCCAGACGCACATGGATATTCCTGAAGAGATCCGTATCGCAAACGGGGTCTGCAATCGGTTGCTGCGCTTTTCTGTCGGAATTGAACATGCGGAAGATTTAAAAGAGGACCTAAAACAGGCATTATCTCAGGTCAAAGAGGGAGCTGTTTCATTTGAGTAATCACAATTGGACGCTGGAAACCCAGCTCGTGCACAATCCATTTAAAACAGACGGCGCAACCGGGGCGGTCAGTGTGCCGATTCAGCACGCCTCGACCTTTCATCAATCTTCATTTGAAGAATTCGGCGCATTTGATTACAGCCGCTCTGGCACGCCGACAAGAACAGCTCTTGAAGAAACAATTGCCGCACTGGAAGGCGGAACGAGAGGATTTGCTTTCAGTTCAGGCATGGCTGCCATCTCAACAGCCTTTTTACTGCTCTCACAGGGTGATCACGTTCTTGTGACAGAAGATGTATACGGCGGAACCTTCCGTATGGTGACAGAGGTGCTGACTCGGTTTGGCATTGAGCATACGTTTGTCGACATGACGGATCGTAATGAAGTGGCGCGGAATATCAAGCCGAACACAAAGGTCATTTATATGGAGACACCATCAAATCCGACACTTGGAATTACGGATATTAAAGCAGTTGTTCAGCTTGCAAAAGAAAACGGCTGCCTGACCTTTCTGGACAATACATTTATGACGCCGGCTCTGCAGCGTCCGCTTGATCTCGGCGTGGATATTGTACTTCACAGCGCGACAAAGTTCTTAAGCGGACACAGCGATGTGCTCTCAGGTTTGGCTGCTGTCAAGGATGAAGAGCTTGGAAAGCAGCTATATAAGCTGCAAAACGCGTTCGGTGCCGTCCTTGGCGTGCAGGATTGCTGGCTTGTCCTGCGCGGATTAAAAACATTACAGGTCCGTTTAGAGAAAGCGAGCCAAACAGCCCAGCGGCTTGCGGAGTTTTTCCAGAAGCATCCGGCGGTCAAGCGCGTGTATTATCCGGGACTGTCTGATCATCCCGGCGCTGAAACCCATAAAAGCCAGTCGAAGGGAGCGGGAGCAGTGCTATCTTTTGAGCTTGAAAGCAAAGAGGCCGTTAAGAAATTAGTCGAGAATGTGTCACTTCCGGTCTTCGCTGTCAGCCTTGGCGCAGTGGAATCGATTTTGTCCTATCCGGCAACGATGTCTCATGCGGCAATGCCTAAGGAAGAGCGTGAAAAACGCGGCATTACTGATGGCCTGCTCCGTCTTAGTGTGGGAGTCGAACATGCAGACGATTTAGAGCACGATTTCGAACAAGCGCTGAAAGAAATTGCACCAGTGGCAGTTCGTTAAAAAGAAGCCGGTGGCCCGGCTTCTCAGATTGTAGACAAAGTCCTAAAACGGTTTCTGTTTTAGGATTTTGTCATCTTTTCAGCGTGATTGAAAACCTTTGAAGTCTAGGAAGGACGAGCATTGGAGCGGAGCGAATGTTATAATTCGTGAGCACTAACGCGCAGGACTGACAACGAATGCGAGGGTTCGGCGACACGCTGAGAAGCCGGGGATGGCCCGGCTTCTTTTATTGTTCATCATCAGGATTCAAAACCGCGAGGACTTGATGATCCTCCCAAACGCCATTAATTTTTACGTTTTTTCGGGCGATGCCTTCTTTATGAAATCCCGCTTTTTCTAAAACACGCATGGACCCGAGATTACGGGGCATCACACCGGCTTCAATTCGATGAAGTCTCAATTCGCGGAACGCATAATCAACAACCAATCTGACAGCCTCTGTCATAATTCCCTTTCCGTTATGAGCCTTGTCTAAAAAATACCCGACGAACGCAGTTTGCAGCGATCCGCGGAGGATCTGAAAGAGTGAAACCGTTCCGATTAATCTTTCGTTTGACACTGTAAAAATGCCAAAATGATATTCTTCATCTTTCTCAAGTCTTTGCTGATACTCGGTTATTCGTTTTCTTTGCCCCTCAACCGTATAATAATCGTCTGCGCGTATCATAGAAAACTGTTCGAAGAAATCTCGATTTTCGCTTTGCAGCCGCAGATTTTCTTCGGCATCCGTTACTTCTAAAGGTCTAACATAAATGGTTTTTCCTTTTAGCATACAGTGACCTCTCCGTTCTCATGTCAGATTCCTCTTACATTATTCTCAGGGAAATGCAAATATCCTTTTTATAAGAAGGAAGAAAACCAATTTCCCATAAAAGTGCCAACATAGTTGCCGATTAAGTAGCCGAGCGTACCGACAAGCATGATCGGAGCGACAAGCTCCCGCCATCCCTTGGCAATTGCCATCGCAGCCGCAGTCGTCGGTCCCCCGACAGCAGCGTTGACGGCGAGCAGAATTTCTTCAAGCCGAACGCGGAACAATTTTCCGACAGCTAAGGAAACCGCTAAATTGCTGATCGCAATGATAAACACAAATAATAGAATAAGAGGCGCATTGGTAACGATTAAGCGCAGATCTGCAGGAATGCCAATCACCACAAAAAACAAATAAATCAAAAAGGTTCCAAGCTCTTGAGATCCATTGAGCCTTTCAAAAAAACGCGGGAAAAGAAAAATGATAAGAACAGTTAAAGACGTAAGCATTAGATACTGATCGCCAAGCGTACCGGTCAGCAGTGGATGAGAAAAAACGCTTTTACAATAGCCGGAAACCTTCACACTAACCGCAACAAGCGCAAAAGCAGCGCCGGCATTATAAGCAATGTCCTTTAAGGAAATATCCTTCCGTTTCCAATAGCTTTCAGCACTGTTTCCGCTGTTTCCATCGGCTTTTACCTTCTCTTCAAACGGCATGGCATAATGCCGCTGAAACCATTTGAGTGCAGGAATGCTGATTAAAATAAAAAACAAAAGTGCCATCATAAAATTATCAGCCACAACGGTAGCTGACACATATTCACCAGGCGTCTCAAATTTTGCCGCCATCGCCGCAAAGTTGACCCCGCCGCCGATATAAGAGGCGCTGATCATCCCGCCAATTTTATCGAGATAAGGAATATGCTGTTTGAGAAGAAAAAAAGCAAGAATGCTCCCAAGCACAGTGCCGACAGAGCTAATCAGAAAAATAAACAGCAAACGCCTGCTTTCCTTAAAAATCTGCCGCACATTGATCTGAAACAGCAAAAGAGGGATCGCCAACGGCACTACATAAGACCATACGGTATCATATACAGGTGACTCAACAGGAAGCACTCCTACATTTGTAAACACCATAGCACCTGCAAGCGCGATAATAGCGCCCGACACAGCGGACGCCCACTTAAAGCGCTGCTCCAGCCCGATGCTCACTGCCGCCCATACCGCAATAAACCCCCATAATACCCATACATCATCAGAAGAAATCAAAGAATGCAAAACCCCATCACCCCTATTGTTAGAAAATTAAGACATATTATAATAGCCGGGGAACGGAACAGCAAGTCCGAAAAAAGTTTTTCTGAAAAAGTAGTTGACGAATAGAAGGGAAGGTTATATAATAGAACTTGTCAGAAAGACAACAGCATACCCAGCAACACATACATATCATGATTCCGTAGCTCAGCTGGGAGAGCGCTACCTTGACAGGGTAGAGGTCGCTGGTTCGAGCCCAGTCGGAATCATAGCTTAAACCCTTGCATAGCAAGGGTTTTTTACTTTACTTTAATAAAGCCGGTTTATCAAATTCGCGAGTTGTTGGCAAACTGTTGGCGAACTTGATTTTTTGGCTTCGAAATTCATTGACCGTATCTCTTTTTAGGGTCAAAATTGTTGAATAGTTCAGCTGTCTCATCAGCTAATTTTTTTGTTACATGGCCATATCTATCGAATGTAGTTCGATAGCTAGCGTGTCCAACTCGTTCTTGAATCGCTCTATAATTTGCACCAGCTTCGATTAATAAAGTAACCATTGTATGACGCAACTCATGAAGTCGTATTTTTTTCAGTCCATACTTTTTAGTGAACTTGGACCATTTTGCCGTGGGGGTTGTGTAATAATAGGGCTTACCTTTCCCACTATGGAAAATGTATTGATGTTCTCCACCTTCCCAAGCATCACCTAATCTTAGTTTCTCTTTTTTCCACATTCTATAGTATTTCTCAAGCTCATCCATGTACCAATCAGGCATCTTTACAAAGCGCTTGGACTTTTTTGATTTAGGATCTTTGATAAGTGGTTTTCCGTCAATTGTTTTTGGAATTGAACGATTTACATAAAAACCTCCTGCATCCCAATCAACATCTAAATGCCATTCAAAGGCTAATCCTTCTGCTCTTCTTAGACCGCCAATCATTGCACCCAAAAAGTATAATCTCCACATTATATCAATCTGATAAAGAGCTTCAATGCATTCTTTAGCTGCTTCTGAATCATAAAATTGCATTTCTTTGGTTTCAACAGAAGGGGGATCTAAATCTTCGGTTGGATCTACTTTGATTAGTTTCCATTGCTTAACAGCAACTTTGAACATTGCCTTTAGAACTTTGAATATGTCGTATCTGGTTGAACTTGATAAACCTCCTGGTTTGCCGTCTTTTCGAATTCCGTCTTTTTCAAGTGAATCCATAAAGTCAACAATATGCATTGTTTTGATCTGATCTAATCTCCTGTGACCGATCGCTGGAAGAATATAGTTTTTAATATGACTCTCATGCATTTCAGATGTTCTGTGGGCAAATTTCTTATATAAAATTCGTTCTTTATATTCGTTTGCAAAAGACTCGAAGGTTGTTTTTTCGGGCGATATATATTCACCAGACGTCACTTCCATTTCGAACATTAGGAGTTGCTGTGATAAATATTTTTCTCGCTTTCTAACGCTGTTTAGAATTTTTGGATCTTCAATTTTGATTGTTTTAGTCTTCCTATTGCGTTTGCCTTTTGAATCATAACCGTTCTCAACAACTAATAAAAATGATTTTTGACCTCTAGCCATCCAATGACCCATGATTAACACCTCACTAAATAAAGTTTCTCTGAAAACAGTTTTCTTTTGTACATTTCAAGCCGTTTAGCTGCAAAAAGGTATGTGACGTTAAAGGTATCCCCAATTAACTTTATAGCCTCCGATTGCATGCGCGGCAACGAAATCTTTTCGAGCATAAATGTCGGTACACAAAAGTGATACATGAAACTATTGGCTTGATATTCTTGAAGCTCTCTAAACATTCTGTTCATATTAAATTGGTTTCCGGCATGCTTCAGCACGTGGGCGAGTTCGTGAACGAAGTCTTGCCATTGCTCTTGTGGAGAAGCCCGAATATCCAAAACCATGCTGTAAAGACCATTGATACAAAACATGCTGCTATTAGCTTTCTCATAATGAATCCATATCTTAAAAGCAGCGGCAATGCGTTCAAGATCTATGTTTTCAGGAGTAAGCATATTTAATTTTGTATAAATCTTTTTTACTTCTTCTTCAAGATGCGATAACTGGATTGTCATAATAAACACCGCCGTATGGGAATGTATGTTCTGTTTTTGGTGTGAAAGAAAAGCCCTGAACGGACTTTCTCATTTGAAATAGGTATCAACAATTTCATTTATTGTAGCAATAATAAAGTGACAATCTCCTTGCAAGACTTTACCCGGGCTTGTATGAGAAGAGAGATTTCTTACTTTATAACAGACGTCTATGCGACTTTTGAATTTATAGCTTATAATATTATGCTCTCTTAAACGTTCACCGAGCTTGTCTAACATTGTGCCATCACTGTCTTTTACTTTTACGCCATTATCTTTGAGTAATAATTTACATAGTGTTTCAAGACATACACCTAAAGTAGCACAAGAGGCTAGGTATAAAGAATTCTCGTATGCTGCAATGGCTTGATCCATTTGGTAACTAAAATCCTCATCGTTTACTTTTTCTATAATTGCCTTCAAATCTAAAAGAGAATAAACATATTTCTTTGCGGCATCTTTTGCATAATAACTAACTGGATGGTTGACGTGTTTAATAAAACTTTTTCCTTCAAAAGAGGCCAGATCTAACATATTAGAATAAAAGTTTCTTCTCCAAGTTTTTGCATTAATAAATTCTAAAAATTCTTGTAAGTCACATTCAGATAATTTATCCTCTATTGCAGACATGTTGTAGTGATAAATTAAGTCACTTTTTGTGAAAATCCCGTTTTTTTGCAAGATGTGTAAAACAAAGTCGCTAGTAGTATTAAATTTCGAATATTCTTCATAATGCTTTTCATTCGTTAAGTCAATTACTTCAAGATCTAACTCCTTATTCTTATCTAGTACAAGGTAAAGGTGAAGTGTGTTAAGATCCCCAAGAATTGAAGATAGTTTAATAACATATATTTTTATATTTAAAGGGTCTTTTAAACGAAACGCTTCGGGATTAGTAGAGTAGGCTGTTTGAAATAGGGAGTCAATTATATCACTATATAATTCCATATGATATCTAACCAAGGCTTTTGTATTTTCTTCTAACACTTGAATACCACCCTTTTATTATAGGTTCAGTAACTGTTTCTTTTTGATTTCATATTCTTCTTGAGTGATAGCATCCATGTCCAATAATTCTTTATATTTTTTCAACTCATCGGCTGCTGAAATACTTGGTGATGGTACAGATGCCGCAGTTGCTGCCGATTGTGCTGGCGCAGACTGATGTTCCTCGATATACTTTTGAATTTCTAAAACCATTGGTAATTCATCTTTTATAAATACAAAAGAATTATCGTCCTGAATAGCATCCCATAATCCACTTGTTTCATTTGCAGCCGGGGTCAAAAATTGAAAATAACCAGATGTGACTAAACCAGGTTTTTTAATTTGAATCCCCGTTAATTCACTAATTCTGTATGATTTCTCACCACTGTAACCACGTGTAATGGTGTTGACTGCACCTTTTCTGGCAACTCTTATAAAGTTGCCATCCAAAGTAACTGTTGTTTTGGCAGATTTAAAGTAGTATTCCTTAATGTTCTTCTTGAGTTCTTCTTGCTGCTGTTGGTGTTTCTCTTCATTGCCAGCAATTTTTGACTCCACAAACTTATGAAGTCCTTCAATGTCGCCTTCTGATATTGAATTTATGTTTATAGTGCCATCAACTGTTTGTAAATCGATTTTATATCCAATCATAGGTTTTCGGCTGATTGAAATCTTTATAATCTCTTCATATGACCATTGCGTTACAACAGGTTGCTTTTTCTTCAAAACAATGAAATATACGAGGTTTTCAGTTGCGACAAAAAGCCCCCAAGATGAGTCACCTTTCATGCACCCGCATACAAGTTCATTAATAGTCTCGTTCTTTTCATCAAGAATGGTTTTTACTGCCTCATATGTTTTCACAAAGTTTTTAGAGGCTTTCATCGTTTTTTTAAACTGACAATTATAAACTTCACCATTTTCAAATAAAAATGCCAACTGTAATTTTCCCTTTTTATAAAAAAATGTCATCAGAAAATTAAAAGAAGATACCCGTTTTTTGGTACACCAATGGGATACGGTTGGGAAACCAGTGGTACACCATTGGGAGACGAGCATTTCTTCAACCCCTTGATACAGAAGGGGTTAACCACTTGTAATTTTTAACATTGGTATACGGATGGAATTACATTAGTTACCATTAGACTTTTTTAGGAAACTTCTATTAATAACTAAATAACTAAAGAGTAACTAAATCAATATAGATTAATCATTGCAATACTTTTGTTTGAAGCAATATCAATCGCTCTCCGCATTTGGAGATTTACGACCTTTTGCTTTTTCTTTCTCTTTCAAATAATTAATGAAATCGATAGCTTGCTTTCGACTTTCTTCCGAAAAGTCCGAAGCTTCTTTAAAGGCGATTTGCAAATCAGGATCGTCAAAAAGGTCATGATTAAATTCATTTGGTTTTTTGCCAGTTAGAATATAGTCAGTTGTTACTCCATACAATTCAGCAATTTTAACCAGCATTTCTCCATCAGGTTTCCTTAAACCATATTCCCAATTTGCATAGGTGGACATAGTTTTAATGCCGAGTTTTTTAGCAACTAATGATTTACTCCAACCTTTTTTCTCTCTTAATTCAGTTAAGATTTTTCCTGTTATATTTTCCATTTTCAAACACCTTTTTCATTTGGTGTGTAAATTTTATCACGTTTTACACAGTGAAGATAAATAGTTACACAAAAAGAATAAAATATTATTGACTTACCCTATATGTGTATATTATTATGGATTTAACAACGAGTTACACAAAAAGAGTAAGGTGGTGTTACAGTAATGCTTGAAAAATTACGAGCAGCTAGAATTTCTCAGGGAAAAACACAAACATATATGGCTAAACAATTGGGATACAGATATGCCAGCGGTTATGCGAATATCGAAATGGGTCGTACTAAGCCAAGCTTAGAGAAAGCACAACAAATTTCTGAGCTGCTAAATGGAGATGTAAAAGAGCTTTTTTTTGACGAAAAGTTACACGATATGAGTAATAAGACTACAGCATAGGAGGCATAGAAATGACGCGTAACACAATGACCGTGCAGGAAGCTGCTGAATACCTCGGTGTTCACCACGACACGATTTACACAATGGTTCGTGAAAAAGAAATTCCTCACTTCCGAGTACGCACACGTATTTTCTTCACTAAGCACAACATAGATGCGTGGATCGAAGCACAGGAACAAGCAAATATGAAACAAGCGCAATAGCAAAGGACCTACTGAACGAAAATTTCCGTTTAGTGAATGACAACTCTATTAAGGAGGTTCATGAATGAATCAATTGCAAACGTTCAAGAATGATTTATTCGAAGTTGCTGCCAAGATTGAAAATGACCAAATCCTTTTTGATGCTGAAAGAGTTGCAAGATCATTAGGGATCGTACAAGAAAAGAACAACAAACAATATATCCGTTGGGAACGTGTGAATGAGTATTTACCACAGTCTTCCCCAGAAGTGGGGAAAGGTGATTTCATCCCTGAACCACTGGTGTACAAGCTAGCTTTTAAAGCATCTAATCAAGTTGCTGAGCAATTCCAAGACTGGTTAGCAATTGAAGTTATCCCGACTATCAGAAAAACGGGCGGTTACGTAGCAAATGACGATTTATTCATCCAAACATATTTGCCGCAAGCTGATGAAAATACAAAGCTGCTTTTCAAAACTACTCTTCACACTATGAAAGAGCAAAGCAAGCAAATTGAAACCATGAAACCGAAAGTGATTTTCGCTGAGGCGGTTGAATCGTCCGAGTCCTCTGTACTTGTTGGTGAATTAGCGAAAATCATCCAGCAAAACGGTGTAGATATCGGGCCAAACAAATTATTTCAATGGCTGCGCGACAATGGGTATCTGATTCGCAAAAAAGGTGAGTCATTTAATCTCCCAACTCAACGCAGTATGGATATGGGCCTATTTGAAATCAAGAAAAGAACAGTAAGCAATCTTGACGGCTCTATCAGGACCACACGCACACCAAAGGTAACCGGTAAAGGTCAGATTTATTTTGTAAATAAATTCATGTCTTCTCAATCGGCTTAATCACCTTCACTCCACAACTTTGAGGAGTGAGTTGATCTCCACAATTTTGGGGAGATACAGCAAGGGACAACCCCATCCCTTCATTAATTAAATTTTACCAATAAATAACTTATATATCAGGAGGCAAACATATGGAGAACAACCCATACAATTTGCGGAATTTACCGCAGATTATGCGCAAAGCCCGCAAGACTGCAGGTCTTGCACAGTACCAAATCGGAATTCTAATCGGAGGGAAAGATCAGCGTTATGTCTCAGATGTTGAAAACGGTTTTAGCAGACTAACACCTGAGTTGTGCATTAAGTGGTTTGAAGCCTGCGAAGCCTATGAACACATTGATCTCGTACATTACCTGTTTAAGTTGCATCCGACAGCGGTTGCACCGATTGATCCTGCATTAAATGAAAGCGCAAGTGCTGCGGTAATAAATATGATTCATCAGCTTGAAGAAGCATTGCAGGCTACTAAGCAGTTGGCACGATGGTTGGCAAGTGATCGACCGGGCCGTTCAAATGATTTACCGATGGGAGATATCAAGCAGATCTTTGATCTGATACCAGCAAATAAAACACTGATCTACTCATTAGTTCGGAATCACGGACTGAATATGCAAGAGCTGGCTGACAGGTGGACACGTAAAGCATTAATGGATCAGGTTGCAATGTCAAAACAAGAGGAAAGGCAGGCTATGCTCATATGAAACTCAATCAATTCTTGAAATCTGATGAAGAAGTTGCAAAACGAAAATCACTTTCTGTTGAAAGTATGGCTGATCTGTTACTGGCATCATTAAAAGATGGAGATTTCGAAGAAGCTTTAGATATTCTTGGCAGTATTAAATTGAATATTGAGGATTTGAAACGTCTCTCCAATAAAGGGTTGTTGCAGGATACAGTATTAAAAATGCAACAGCGAGGCATTGATTTATCAGTTGTGCGGAGGAGCTTAGGATGATGGTTCACTTTGTCCACAAACCAGCAACAGCGTTGGGGGTCAGAGCATGGTGTGAAAGAATCCGAAATCATAGCGAACTGTACTTGATTTGGGATGAACGCACAGCGAATTACAGAAAGGAGAATATGAATGATCGAAAATCCAATGATTCTAAACAACTGGCACGATAAGTTGACTGAGCCAGAAACACAAAAGGATTTTTTCGGGGATGAAGTTACCCCAGTCGATGATTATGTAATCGATTGCGGCGCGGTGATCTTGAGAGAGAACCTTGATCGTTATCTGAGGGAACAGCTTGGTTTCAAATTTAAAAATGAGCAATAAAAAAGCCCACTCTGGCAAGTGGACTCAGTAAGGCGTTTTGACTGAAATATTTACTTAATTATACCAAAACGCCTCATAAAAATCAATGGAGGTTTTATACATGGCTAAATCAATAAAAGTGGCATTCAGCGAGCGTGCGGGGGATCAGCAACGTTTAAGACAGGTCGGCGGTTCAATTGTATTCGCCAAAAACGGTAAAGCACAGTTTAGTTTCCCTTCAATGGATCACTACCGGGAATGGCAGCGGCTAGGCGCGGAAGAGTACAAAAGAAAGGTGGGACTGCTCTGATGCTTGCACAAGTTTACATGCCTACGGACAACATGACGGAGGATCAATGGCTTGAGGCTCGGCGTGCTGGCATCGGGGGTTCCGATGCTGCGGCAATTGCTGGGCTGAGTAAGTGGAAAACGCCAATGTCAGTTTATCTGGACAAACTCGGACAGGCACCTCAAGAGCATATAACCAGTGAGGCTGCATATTGGGGGCACATTCACGAAGAAACCGTTGCCCGGGAATTTTCAAAGCGGACAGGCAAGAAGGTTCGGCGGCGGAAGGCAATCTTACAGCATCCTGATTACCCGTTTATGCTTGCAAACGTTGATAGATTAGTAGTCGGCGAACGAGCAGGACTGGAATGCAAAACAGCATCAGAATACCTGAAAGGTGAATGGGACGGCGAAGAGGTACCGGACGCGTATCTAGTTCAATGTCAGCATTATATGGCTGTTACCGGGTTAAGTGCTTGGTGGATCGCTGTTCTGATTGGCGGCAACAAGTTCGTTTACAAAAAGGTTGAACGAGACGAAGAGCTCATTGCATACCTGATTCAAATTGAACAGGACTTTTGGAAAAACCATATTGAGAATGAGATCCCTCCTATGTTTGATGGTTCTGAGGCTTCTGCTGAGCTTTTAACGCATATGTACCCTGTAGGATTCGAAGATGAAACAGAGCTTCCTCTGGCAGCAAATAAGCTCATTGAGCAATACAAATCATCTAAGGCTGAGGAGAAAAATGCCAAAGAAAGGCTCAAAGAAGCTGAAAACCAATTAAAAGGGATGCTCGGGGAGTATGAGGTAGGCAATGCTGAAAAAGCGCTTGTTACTTGGAAAACAGTTACGACAAACCGTTTTGATACAAAAGCATTTGCTGCTGAACACCCTGAGCTCTTTGGAAAATTCAATAAAGTATCGACTCATAGACGATTCAATGTGAAGGAGTTAAAAGACAATGGCTAAAAACGAGGATATCAGAAATAAGCTGCAAAACAGAGCAGGCGGCGCGCCTACTGAGAAGCCACCGACACCAGCTCAAACTATAACGGCATATCTAGAAAAAATGGCATCGGAGATTCAAAAAGCATTGCCAGATCACATTAAGCCTGATCGCTTGGCGCGTATTGCATTAACGACAATACGCACTAACCCGGCACTTTTAGAATGTAGTGTTCCGTCTCTTCTAGGAGCAGTTATGCAGTCAGCTCAATTAGGACTAGAGCCTGGTCTAATTGGTCATTGTTACTTTGTTCCTTTCTGGAATAACAAAGAAAAAAGGCGCGATGTGCAATTCATCATAGGATACAAAGGAATGATTGACCTTGCAAGACGATCAGGACATATCGAAAGCATCTATGCTCATGCCGTATACGAATCAGATAAATTCGACTACGAACTGGGCTTGCATCCTAAGCTGGTTCATAAGCCGGCTACAGGACAAAGAGGTGAGATAACACATGTTTATGCAGTTGCTCACTTCAAAGATGGCGGTTATCAATTCGAGGTGTTCAGTAAAGAAGATATTGAAAAAACACGCAAACGAAGCAAAGCAAGTGATAACGGACCTTGGCAAACAGACTATGAAGAAATGGCAAAGAAAACAGTCATTCGGAGAATGTGGAAATACCTTCCGATCAGCATAGAAATTCAGCAACAAGTTGCACAAGATGAGACGGTTCGGAAGGATGTAACAGCAGAAGCTCAATCCGTATATGACGATAATGTTTTAGATTTAGGCGGAAATCAGCTTTTGAGTGAGCCTGAACAGCCAAATGAAAAACCAAGTGCGCAGGCTGCTGATCCTTTTGATGGTAAGCCTGTAGACATCAGCGACGATGACCTCCCATTTGATTAAGGTTAGTATCCCCTTCTGTTATAAGTGGCTGGCGGAAGGGGCACCCAATCGCGCGCAGCTGTTCCGTGCTTATGTTGAAGGCTATCTCAGAACAAATGAACCTGGTTTACGTTTAGTCCGCATCAGCGGAATGACAGCACTGTGTGAAAGGAAGTAGGTGAGCGGCATGGATATGGAAGGTTGGGGTTACGTTATTGTCCCTTCTCGTCAATTTACAAATAGACGCGAAAAGATGATTTATATGTGCTTACTCGAAGAGGCTGCTTTCGCACCATTTGGATCTCTAAAGATTGGAGAAGCAATGATCAACGTTGCTGAATTGGCGAGAGAAGCTTCCATTGACGTAAAGAAGGTGCGTTATTCGCTCAGTAAGTTAGAAGAATCAGGCTTTATCAAAACGAGGCGCTTGAAGCAAAACAAAGGGATTATTGTCACCATTGTTGATTATGTAAAACTTCAAAACACCAAGAATTATGGGAAGAAATCGGAGCCGGTACAGGAAGAAACTTCAGCACACGAAGAGCAGCAGGAGGATGAGAAGAAAATGAAGAGTAACGCATTTGCATTTTTCGAGGATGAGGGATTCGGTCTTCTATCATCGTTCATGGCTGAGAAACTTAATAGTTTGATAGACGATTATGGCGAAGATAAGGTCCTGGAGGCAATGAAAGAGGCAGTAACGCGGAACGCTCGCAACTTGGCCTACGTGCAGCGCATTCTCCAGTCAAACAAGAACAAAAGTAAGGAGTGGCAACATGGAAACATACAAAACACAAAGTACGGACGCGGCAATGGCAGCAATACTGAAAAAGCTCCAAGAAAGGTCAGCCCAATTTTCGGCGGGGTCGGCCGGGTCGGCCGGGTCAGAAGAAAAGGCTGAATACGAATGCCCGAAATGCAAAGATCAACTTGGCTACATCGAGAACAAGGACGGATATGAGGTTTGGGTCCGGTGCAAATGCATAGAACGCCGGCGCATCCGGAAATTGATGAATTCTAGTGACATAACTGCTGAATTTGAGAAGTTGAAGTTCAAGAATTTTATAACTGAGGGAAAACCAGCTGTCGTGAAAGACACTTACGATACTGCGGTTGAATACTACAAGGATTTTGACAGCATCCGGGGCACCCGAAGCAACAGTATTGCTTTACTGGGGCAGCCAGGCTCAGGGAAAACGCATTTGCTGACAGCTATTTCAAACAAGCTGATCAAATCGAAAAATATCGCGGTTCAGTATTTCCCTTACGTGGAAGGGTTCAACGATCTGAAAGATGACTTTGACAAGCTGGAAGAAAAACTCAACCGCATGAAAGAGGTTGAAGTGCTGTTCATAGATGATCTGTTCAAGCCTGTTTACACAAACATCAAAGAAGGACGGATTAAGAAACCACGGGCAACCGATTGGCAAGTGGAGCAGACATACTCCGTCATCAATTATCGATATCTGAATCATAAACCGGTTCTTATCTCAAGTGAATTAGACATCGAAGAGCTGGTGGATATAGACGAGGCGCTTGGTACCCGGATTTATGAAATGTGCGCGGACTATTGCGTAATCATCAAGGGCGACAGAATGCAATTAAATCATAGATTGGCAGGGTTGCGGAATGGATGAGAAAACGAACGTTAATGGATCCATGGGAATGTATTTGTTCGGGCCTGCTGAACAGCAGGGCGGCAAGGACCTCACACCAGCTATCCGGGTGCTTGAGGAAAAGATCAGACAAATGGAGCTGATGCGCAGTGCTTAAAGCGGTGATCCTGCTGCCGGCCATTATAATCACGGCACCAGCAAAAGAAAAGCAGATTCAGCAATGGGAAGAGAATGACGGGAGGTAAGGAGAATGATGCCGAGGATCTTTTGGGGATTCGCGCTGTTGAACTGGAATATCGGTTTTGAAATCCTTTCAGTTGGCAGAATGCGATTTATAAAATGCACATGCCTTCCTCTTACACTACTAATCAGGATAGGGGAGGCATCACATGCCAGCAAATAAGTACGGCGCCAGAAAAACACAGGTGGACGGCATCATGTTCGATAGCCGGGCCGAAGCCAAATACTATGAGCAGCTGAAGTGGCTCAAGGTGAGCAAGCAGATCAAAGATTTTAAGCTGCAGCCACGGTTCCTGTTGCAAGAGGCATTCAAAAAGAACGGCAAAACTTTTCGGAAGATTGAATATATTGCAGACTTTGAGGTTCATAATTTGGACGGCAGCATCGAGATCATTGACATCAAGGGCGTGGAAACAAAGGAATTTGCCATCAAACGCAAGCTGTATGAGCGGCTTTACGATACGCCACTCAAGGTGCTGACTCTGGATAAGTCACTCGGCTTCATCGAGCTGGATGAGCTGAAAAAACTCAAAAGAAAGGCGGGAAAGTCCACTGCTAAACGTGGTAATCGCAGACGATCGGCCGTTGTGGGTGCAGGAAGAAGATAAGCTCATGGCCTGTATGACACGTTGCTCTCAGTTTAAGGCATGCGCCAGCCGAATGGGTTCTAATTGCAAGAAGCTCGGCGGCACGGAAATTCCCAAAATCAATTCAGGAGGTAGATACCATGGAACAGCAAAGCATCAATCCTTACAAGCCAGGACCGGTTGAGGAATGGAAGATGACGCCGGAACAGCTGGCCGAATACGTGAAAAAGCATCCGATCGTTTACCGGGAGGATCTGAAACCATCGCCATCATTCACAATGGCCGGATGGAAACCGGATCACTATTAAACACAAAAAAAGCACCGAAGCGTAAGCCCCGATGCATTGATACGAACTGGTACTTCTATCATAGCACATGCACAGGGGGCGCGCTAGGTGAACAAACCACAAGAAATTAATTTAAGCAAAGATATAACAATCCAACAGGCAATCAAGCCGGGCAAAATACAGATTCTTATTTTAGATGGGAACGAGGGCACTGCACATGTCCTTGAAACCCCAGAACACGGAGAAACAATCATTCAAACAATTAAGGGCGGTCTGTCTCGTTTAGATTATAGGATCGGCCACAAATTCTAATAGCAGGGGCTTTCCCCTGCGGGGGAGGAACGGCATGGATAAATTGGAGGAAGTTAAAAAATTTGATATTACCATCTTCACGAGTTGGTTAAAGAGATACGCCGAATGCGGACAAGGTTTAGAAAAAGCTTGGCACTTTCTGATTGAACAAGCTGAACTGGCTGAAAAGCGTCAGGAAATCATCGAGGAAAACAAGCGTCAGCAGGAAGTAACGGTTCATCAATTCCGGCAGGCTCAGGAAGAGCTTCAGCGGCTCAATAAAGAGAATGACAGGTTTAGAAAAGCCTTTCATCAGTTCGCAAATATGAAAACAGTTAGAACGGCGCCTGAGTTAGTGATTCAAATGTATTCCCGGTATGCGCAGGAGCTTCTTGAAGGCAGAGGAATGGAAGGTGATGCGGAATGAATGAGTTATCAGATAAACAAACTTGCCCGTACTGCGATTACACAGAAGAAGATTCCTACTCTAATTGGGATTCAGACAGTGACGGAATTGTAACATGCACGAGTTGCCATAAGGAATACTTTTCATTGCCTCACTATCATTTTGAGGGGTGGCAAGTTGAAAGAATTTGCGAAGAGTGCGGACATGAAGAAAGCGAATGCTTTTGCGAGGGGGAAGAAGAATGATCCCTTTACAAGTCGAGCTGCAGCGGGCAGTCAAAGCTACGAAAGACGAAGCAATGACAGTTGAGCAGGCGGCGGAATATTTGAAAGTACATCCAGATTACATACCGGTGCTGGTGGCAAAGTCAGACGATCTGAAAATGATCGGCGATGAAACTATCATTGCAAAGCGTGATAAGACAAACGGTTGGCTCATCGGGGCGATGGTTTTGGTTTTATTCTTTGCAATTGCAGTCGGCTGGGAATAGGGGGATGACAGCGTGATTGAATACAGCTGTCTTGAATGTGATTACGCTCAATACAACGCAATTAAAAAAAGATAGGGATGAAAGTCCCTATCTTTTGAGAAGATTAAACCCAACCTTGATAATGGCCAGTCCAAGATCCATCACTATTCTGCCATGCATCTTTTAAATAAAAATTAGTACCGAAAACGGGAATTACATTTTTCAGTTCTGCTCTAGACTTAGCCCCCAGATAATAATCTTGTAAAACTGCTTGGGGTGATACTGATTCGTGATTTGTACTATGGTTTGTAGGGCTTGTAGCAAAGGCAGGAGCAGCAGAAACAAGTAAAGCTAGGGACAATGTGGAACCAGTTAAAACTCTTTTCAATTTCATTTTAACACTCCCTTTATTTTTTAATACAACTGTATTATTACACATAATACAAAAATATCCAAGGTAATTATTGTTAATGTTTTGTGAACGTGAATTTAGTTAGGGGGATTGGATGGCACTCAGAATATTTTTTCTGCTGATGGGATGCGGATTCTGGATATATTTCCAACACGATTACAGGCCGGACATGAAAGCGAACCTTGCTTTGATCGGGGCAATCATTTCATTTACGGCTACGGCTTACTTTAAAGATATTGATAAGTATATAAAAAAAGAGAATGAAATCTGATGAACTGATTTAATAGATTCTTAGCAGATTGGGTATATTTAAATCAGATTCAAAGTGTTTAAAGAATAACAAATGTTTTTAAGGATTATATTTAACAATTTGGGCAAATTAATCATGTGAATTTTCTTGAAAAAAGTGGGATTAGATGGTTTTTATGTTACAATATAGCCATCAATCCTCCTTCATTTAAAAATTCGATAATAAGGAGATAATTATGAATGATTACGGTAAGATCTTTAAAAAACAATTAAATAATCGGCTTGAATTCCAACTCTATTCTTATAATCCTGATAAAGAAAAATATTTTGATGTTATAAAAAAAGCCCGTACTCAAGAATTTAAACAAGTGATCATTAACTCTGAGATAATGTCTGCCATCCTATATGCTGTTTTAACATCAGATGGGGTTATTATGAAGATAAACATGTCTGATAATACAGATGAAGATATAATTGAAAATATAAATTCCATAGTAAATAAGTTGCGATCAAAGCCCATATTATTTGTAAAGTTACAAGAAGAACTGGGTTTAATAACAGAGAGTGGCTCCATTGATATTATGTGCATTGAAATATACAAATTCAAAAAATATTTCAAAATTTATTCAAATGGAATTGTTTTTGGTGATGATTTAGAAACATTTTTTATTGATTTTCTAAAACCTGTATTGGAAGAGTATTTTAATGAGTGAAAAAAGAAAACAGGTAAAAAAGGAAGTTTTAGCTGCTCTCAGAAATATCTTCATTTTAATAATTAGTATATTTTTTATTTGTATAGACTTATCGATTGCCAAATTTTTTAATTTTACAGATGACCCACGAATAATATGGGCTGTTGATATTGGAGTTTATAATGGGATATTACAAATTGTTTTTTCAATAGCTTCTTACTTGATTAATGAAAAAAGACTTAATATTGGTGTGAACATTATAAATAAAAAAGAAGATTCGAATGAACTTACTATAAGATCTGATGATAGCGGAGAAAAAATCTGTGTGAAAATTAATATAAAAGGAAAATGGAGAAAGCTTTCTGGTGATTTAAATATTATCTTTCCACATTGGTTGGATATACAAACAAAATCTGTCCCATTTTTGAAAATTATTGATTCAGAAAATAAATGCGTTATAGACTTAAATAATTTAATGTCTTCAACTACTGGTTATTGTGATTTGAAAAGGTCAATTACCTTTGACATTTTAAGAAACAGTGATGAAAACAATGAAGATCTAATTCAAGCAAATCTGAACATGAGTATATTCTATAAATTATTTGCAATCAAATTTAAAAATGAAGGGATAAAAATAAAAAGTAAATGAGGTTATTTTTATGACGCTTTCTAGATGGACTGATAACTCAGGTAATAGCATTGATGACATTTTGTCTAATATAATGAATTATAGCCAGTGGATACAACTGGATAAAGATCCTCTAGAAAAAAAGAATCTTAAATTTTTCATTGAGAAAGCATTTAAAGAGAACCAAAAAATAATTTTGAATGATACTGAGATTACATATAATTATATAAATTATGAGTTTGAGAAAGTTCAGTATGGCGAAGAGCATAACCCTTTAAGGTCTGTAAGGATCAATTCAGTATCTGGTTATGTAATTATTTATACAGATGGTTCAACAACTCAATATATCATAAACAGAAGCAATAATGGATATTCAAAAACTATATTAAGGAAATTAAATAATTACACTAAGAACCGTATTATAACTGATTCTCCCATTCTCATAAATCAAGATTTTATAATTTGGTTAATTTATAAAGTATCTACAGGATTAGAAAAATCAATGTTGGATGAATGTCATTTTTTAGTTAAAATGATTACTGGTTGGAAGGGTTCCACTCAAGATAAATTAGCTCAAGTATCGGGTAAGGGTGATCGAATTATGAATAATTTAGGCACATTAGCATTTCTCTTTGAGAATGAAAATGTTTCTAATATTCAAACTAAAATTGAGTATATTAATGAAACATTAGATGTTTCATTAAACTTAAACGGTACCATTGATGTGGATTTATCAACTTACACAGGAGATTATTTACTTAGTGAACATTATGAGAGAAGTTCAAAAGTTATATTAACAGCCTTTTTAGTGATTATCCCTAAATTATTAAGTGCTTACAAGATTGATTTAGATACTAAGGAATGGTCTAACAACAAAAAAATTGATTTTTTTAACGAGATAGGTAAGTCTATAACTAGTAAGATTAAGGAAAAAATTGATGCGATAGCACCTGAATAATGTTAGTCCTAGACGGAAAGCCTGCGGACGCTGATCACTGTACAGATAAATCTGTGCTTTGGTTGGTGTCCGTTTTTTATTTCGCTACTAACCGGATATACATCGCTATTACTAGCGATGAAGGAGTGATGAGACATTGAAACAGTTCAAAAAGAAGCCATCACAGAAGCAACAGGAGCGCTCAGATCGTTTCTAGCAATCAATGATGAACACAAACATGCAAACACTCAGACGCGGCAAAGGCGGCGCTTATAAACGCAGAAAGTAAAAGGGGAGTTTCAGGATGAAATACGGATTCGCTTATAAAAACGGAAAGCTTGTAAATATCTTTTGCGGCAGAGAAGAGCTCTATAACGAGATGAAAGCCTTCTTGGTCAAAACCTTCAGTATCAGAGTGAAAGAGGTATCGAGGCCTCAATATATCGCAGAGCAAAAAGCAAACAACTGGAATGACACTTACTCTATTTAACTATCAGGAGGGAAAACACTATGACAGATCAAATGATTGCATGGGAGATTGAAGAATGGATTCGTGATTATAAATTCATGCTGCGGGAGATCAAAAGGCTCAACCGTGTTTTAAACAAAGTGGATTTTATTGGCGGAAAGCTCACTGCAACATACGGGGAGGAAGCGGGCATGCCAAGGGGATCAGCTGGCGTCAGTCAGGCAGAATTGCGACAGAAGGACCGAAGAGAGAGACGGCTCCACAAATATGAATCTATTGTGCATTTCCTGGACAACGCCATGGAACACATCGAAGAAGAAAAGCACCGAATCGTTTACGATTGCATGATGGAAGGCATGAGCTACACTGCTATTGCAAACCACCTTGATTGCTCCCGGGATACTATCAGAAAGATCAAAACAGCCATAATCGGCAACATCGTCAATAAAGTCAAAGAAGCCAACTTTCTGCAATATTTGAACTCGCTTAAATCGGCGGTGTAAAATGGGAGGCAGGATCGGCGCGGCGGATTATTCCTGCGTCACCACCAATTTCATACAATGAGTAAAACCTCCCAGTGGTAAGCGAGGATCAACTCAACTGGGAGGTCTTACATAGTGAATCGGTGATAAAACAGCAGCAGTATTGCGTACATGTTAATATCCCCGACAAAATATGGTTTTATTCAACAGATTCGTTCGACAAATTTTGCAAATTGTTAATCGATAACTTTTCATTCCCGATATTAAAAATGGGAGTGAATTGTAAAATGAAAAAACAGAAAAATAATAAAAAGAAGAATATTAAAAAGCGAAATATTGAAGAGAAGAATATCGAAGAGAAGAATAATGAGGACTTAGAAGAACTGGAAAATGCGATTTATACTTATCACAAAAAGGAGCTACTTGCTTTCTTTCTTGAAAAAACTCGAATTGGTCATGATAAGGAAGAATACAAAAGGTTCCAATCTCTTCTTTATAAGTTGGATATTGAATGTTTAGAATTTGCTATATCGAGATTTTCTCATATAGATATTATCCATGATCATTCAAAATATGTTCCAGCCTTTATCCCTTTATTTGCAGCATATCTCACCATGTTCTTTAATTTTTATGAAAAACATTGGGGAGCTTTAGCTTTTGCTGCTGGTACAATTGCTGCTATTGTTTGGATAATTGCAGTAGAAAGAAAACATAGAAATCAAGCAATTTCTATTATGAAAATATTTGAACAAGTCAAAGAGAGAAAAGTGAAAGACAGATCTAAAGACTGAAAGGAGAAAATATGAATAAGGATAAATTAAGGTATGCAATCTTAAAAGAAATTTTTGAAGGTAATACCCCTTTGTCAGAAAACGATATTGGAGTTACTGAAGATCAATTTGATGATGCTGTGAACTTTTTAAAACGCGAAGGGTATATCATTGGGGTCCATTATTCAGATGATAGACCTCATTTATACAAATTAGGACCTGAACTGACAGAGAAAGGTGAAAACTACTTGAAAGAGAATGGAACATGGTCTAAGGCCTATAAGACCATTAAAGAGATTAAAGATTGGATTAAATAATAAGAGCATCCTGCGGGGTGCTTTTTTTGTTCCCTGTAAACTGCTTCCGGTAAGTCTCAGGATAGACAATTGGCGGTTAACGGCTTGAGCACGGTGGTGGTTTAGAGGGAATATACTTTTATGTCTTATTTGCAAAGTATATTCTAACAGGTATTGGAGAGAGTACTACAAGAAAAGGAGGTGCTAACGTGGAATTAAATAATAACAATTTAGAATTTTATATTGATGAAAATAACAATGTTGTTCTCGAAATGGATACATTTAAAGAAATTGTAAATACTTTAAATACTCTTGCAGAGAAAAGTGATAACGTAGAGTTAATGGGCAGACCTAAGTTCTGTTGCACAACACATTGTGAAGACGGAGAGGTAAAGGAAAGAAGGAGTTATTCATCATTAAACAGAGCCACTGCAGCAGCGGCATGTTTTAACTATCTTGTCATAGATTGTGGTGGTCCAATCCCCCCAATGGGGTCAGGTTATTCCCTTAGTAAAGGGGAATGTGATTAATTAATCCTTATACGCCTTCACTTTTAAAGTGAAAGGCGTTTTTTTATTTCGAAACAAACACGAATCAGAAGGGGGCGGCGGTGGATGTAGATGGCTGAAAAGCACATTCAGGCGTATAAGGATTACGTCAAAGGCATGAAATACAAGGACCTTGCCGAAAAATACGGAGTGTCAGTGAACACTATTAAATCGTGGAAGCAGCGGCATGGTTGGGAAAGAAAAAAGGGTGCACCCATTGAAAAAAGGGTGCACACAAAAAAAGGCGGACAGCCCGGCAACAAAAATGCAATAGGAAACAAAGGCGGTGCGGCTCCAGCTGGCAATCAAAACGCTGTGACTCACGGCTTTTTCTCTAAATTCCTGCCAGAAGAAACGCTTGAAATTATGGAAGAGATTCAGGAGCGTTCGCCTGCCGATATGATATGGGATCAGATTCAGATTCAGTATGCGGCTATTCTCCGGGCGCAGCGAATTATGTTCGTTTCTGATAAGGAAGAAATGATCAAAGAGCTGAAAAAGAAAAGGTCCCTCATATCTGAGGTCAGCGAAATTGAAGAGGAAGAGTATGAATTTCAATTCGCTTGGGATCGTCATGCAACCTTCTTGAATGCTCAATCTCGGGCAATGGGAGAGCTAAGAGGCTTGATTAAGCAGTTTGACCAGCTGGCGCATGAAGAAGACGAACGGCGCTTTAAATTGGAGCAAATGCGCTTGAATATCGAGAAAACAAGAGCAGTTGTTAAAAATGGTGGCGCTGATATAAAAGTTGAGATTGTGAATGATTTAGATGATTAACACTGTACGCGTCAGTTTAAAAGAGATTGTGGGCGGCGGTTATAAAACCTTCTGGAGTTATGAAGGTCGTTATCGAGTGGTAAAGGGCGGCCGCGGTTCTAAAAAATCCACCACAACTGCATTGAACATTATTTACCGCATGATGCAATTTCCTCAAGCAAATACGCTTGTTGTGAGGAAGGTCTTCAAAGATCATAAAGATTCAACTTATGCGCAGCTTAAATGGGCTATTAGACGCCTTAGAGTTGAACACCTATGGGAATGGACTAAAAGTCCGTTGGAGATTCGATATAAGCCGACAGGACAAAAGATTTTGTTTCGTGGTTTGGATGATCCAATGAGTGTAACGTCAATTACAGTTGATGTGGGTTATCTCTGCTGGGCTTGGTTCGAGGAAACATATCAGATATTAAACGAAGACGATTTTAACAAAGTTGATATGAGTATTCGGGGTGAATTGCCACCCGGATATTTTAAGCAAATAACGCTGTCATTTAACCCCTGGAATGAAAAGCACTGGTTGAAGCGGCGTTTTTTTGATGTCCAAGACAACAATATTCTGGCTCTTACTACAAATTACAAGTGCAATGAATTTTTAGGTGATGATGACCGACAGCTATTTGACTGGATGAAAAAGAACAATCTCCGGCGTTACAAAATTGAAGGATTAGGCGAATGGGGGATTGCTGAAGGTGCCATCTTTACGAACTGGCGTGAATTCGCCTTTGATCGTTTTGAAATAGCCAAGCGTGAAGGGATCAAATCGGCTTTCGGTTTGGACTTCGGATTTACAACAGATCCTTCTGCCCTGGCTTGTTCGTTGGTGGATATTAAAAACCGTGAGCTTTATATTTTCGATGAAATGTATAAGCCCGGGCTCTTAAATAACGAGATAGCAGAAACCATCACTGATATGGGTTACAGAAAAGAATTAATCATTGCTGATTCAGCTGAGCAAAAAAGTATTGCAGAGCTACGTAAATACGGCTTAAAGAAGATCAAGCCAGCTGAGAAGGGGCCTGATAGCATTAAAGCAGGCATCCAGTTCCTGCAGCAGTTCACCATCTTTATTCATCCGAAATGTTCGAATGCCGCAATGGAATTTAGTAACTATGTGTGGGACAAAAACAAAGACGGCAAGCTTATCAATAAGCCTGTCGATGAATATAACCATTTCATTGATGCGCTCCGTTATAGCATGGAGCCAATCAAAAAGCGCGTGCGATTGTAGGAGGTGAAGTCATGAAAGAATTCATAAATCTTATTCAGCAGAATGGAATCAGCGGAAATATCATTAAGCTGATGATTGAGGAGCATCGACCCACTAGGGACAAAATGATCAAGTTATATGCAAGATATAAGGCTGATCCATCTGGTGTTCCTATTCTTACAAGAAAGTTAATTGACTATGATGGTATCGGTAATGAAGCTGTGAAACGGATCGATGACAAAGTGAATAATAAGCTGAACAACTCATTCGATTCTGAAATCATAGATACAAAAACAGGGTATATGTTTGGTCACCCAATCACCTATGAAACCGAAGATGAAGCTCTCAAGAAAATGGTCAGTACATTCAATACTAGAAATAACATTGAGGATTCTGATTCAGAACTAGGGAAAACAGCTTCTATATGTGGATACGGTGCCCGGTTGCTTTATGTTGACGAAGAAGGTAATGAGCGGCTACGCAATGTTGATCCCTGGGAAGCTATTATTCTTGCTTCTGACGACATTACAGAGCCGACATTTGGTTTGCGCTATTATCAAGTGTTTGAGTGGTCCGGAGAAACCAAAGTAACATCATATCGTGCCGATTTCTATGATGCTACGTACATTTATTCTTTCAAATCGTCTGATAAAGAGCTTTATCAATTAATCGAACGAAAACCGCACATGTTTGCCGGCTGCCCTTTGTTTGGTGTGCCTAATAACAAAGAATTGAAAGGCGACACAGAAAAGGTTATTTCTCTAATTGATGCATATGATCGAACTCTTTCTGATGCTTCTAACGAGATTGAGCAGTTTCGTCTTGCTTATCTAATTGTAAAAGGGGCTTCACTGGATGAGGAAGATATGGAGAATCTGAAAAAAAGCGGTGTTTTTGAAGTATTTGACGAAAATGGCGATGTGAAATTTCTAACCAAGGAAATCAACGATACTATGATTGAAAATCATTTGAACCGGTTGGAAGAAAACATTCTCCGTTTCGCAAAGACGGTCAATTTCTCAGATGGCTCATTTGGTGGAACTATAACGGGTGTTGCTATGCGTTACAAACTTATGGCCTTAGAGCATAAAGCAATTACAATGGAACGCAAAATGACAGCAGCATTCAGGTATCAGTATAAAATTCTTTGCTCAGCATGGGACAAAAAGATCCTTGCGGACAAAGATGGGTATTTGAAACTGTGGTTTCAATTCAAAAGAAACCTACCTGTAAATATTCTTGAAGAGGCTCAAGCGTCTGCGCAACTCAAAGGGCAAGTGAGTGAAGAAACACGACTGGCTCTATTATCCTTCGTTGATGATGTGCGTTTTGAGCTTGAAAGAATGGCAGCGGAACGAGATGCCTATGATCTTGAGGGAAACTATATTGAAGAACAGGAACAACACGAAGATTACGGATTAGAAAAATAAAATATATAAAATACAGCATCTCACTTCTTGAGGGGCTTTTTTTATGCCTTTTTTTCGCGTTGTAGGCGTTAAAGAGCAACCGAAATATTTTTTTTGTACTTATTAGGGGCTGAGGCAACTGATAAGGGCAAGGAGGCTATATAGAATGAAACGATTAAATGTACAGTCATTGAAGTTTTTTGGTAATGAAAGATTACCACTTCACTTAAAAAATATGCAGTTTTTCGCTGAAGGCGGAGAAGAGGGTTCTACTGCCAATCCAGCAGAAAACCAAGATGCCAGTGACGCAGGAAACAATCCGTCACCTACAGCTCAACCTGGCGGCGGTGAAATCACATTAGATGTTGTTCGTAATTTTGTTGAAAACAACGAACAGGGGAAAAAATGGCTGCAATCATTTTCAGACAGCAGGGTTACAGATGCTATTAAGACTTATGAATCAAAGACCCTGCCGAAGAAACTAGAAGAAGAGATTGCAAAAAGGTTCCCACCCGAAACAGAAGAGCAAAGACAATTGCGTGAGCTACAAGACAAGTTTCAAAGCTTAGAGCAGGAGAAAGAGCGAGAAACGCTGAGGAATAAAGCTTTGTCAATTGCTACTGAAAAAGGATTGCCAACAAACTTGGTGGACTTCTTTATTGGACAAGACGAAGCGGCAACTGAACAAAATCTCGGTGTGCTCTCTGAAGCGTTCAAAACTTTTCAGCAAAACATCGTAAATGAACAATTCAAGCAAGGGGGATCAACACCACCACCTTCAGGCGGCGCCCCAACTCCGTTAACACATGAGACAATTGAAAAAATGACACCTGATGAAATCAATAAAAACTGGGATCGAATTCAGGAGTATTACAAAGGAAAATAGGAGGATGAAAAAACATGGCACTAAACAATTTTATTCCTACACTTTGGAGTGCAAGGCTACTTTATAACCTACAAAAGAACCTGGTTTATGGGCAGCCGGGCGTAATCAATAGAGATTATGAAGGTGAAATCAAGAACCTTGGTGATTCAGTAACAATTAACAACATCGGTCGAGTAAGTGTGGGAGATTACACAAAAAATGCTGATATGGATAGTCCACAAACATTGGATGATCAATCACGCAATCTTGTCATTACTGAAATGAAGTATTTTAACTTCCAAATTGATGATGTGGACAAGATTCAGCAAAACCCTAAATTAATGGATGAAGCTATGAAAGAGGCGGCATATGCGCTTAAAAACAAAGCTGATTCATTTATTGCTTCTCAATATGTAAACGCAGCCCATACGATCGGGAGTGACACAAATGTTGTTTCGCCAACAAAGAATGATGCTTACGAGTATCTTGTCGATTTGTCAGTGAAACTGGATGAGGCGGATGTCCCGGAACAAGGGCGATGGGCTGTTGTTCCACCATGGTATGAAGGTTTAATGCTGAAAGATGATCGTTTTGTTAAAGCTGGCAACATGTCTTCTGAAGATCGTTTGCTGAACGGTGTAGTAGGACAAGCTGCAGGATTCTTAATTCTAAAGTCAAATAACGCCCCTGTATCTACTCCGGAAGGCGGAACAGAAAATCATAAGATTATTGCTGGTCATAATATTGCATGGTCTTATGCGGATCAAGCGGCTCAAGTTGAAGCTTACCGTCCTGAAAAACGTTTTGCTGATGCAGTTAAAGGACTTCATCTGTATGGTGCAAAGGTAACTAGACCGGAAGCGCTGGCCGTTCTGAGTGCAGCCCGTCCGAAATAAGGAGGGATTTTTTTATGTGGATTCAAAATACTGAAACTGATTCTACTTGGTTTGTGGGTGAAGAGCACGGCAATAAGCTTTTGAAGGAAGATAAATTTAAAAAAGTGCAGTCTCCCATTAAAAAAGCCGAGAAGAACAGTAAAAAACCTGTAGGCAAAGAAGCAGAAGCCGAAGCCGAAGAGTAGGAGGGGAAGCGGTGGATAAAGAACAAACTGAAAAAGAGCTTTTGAAGCCGTTGAACCGTAAAACCAAGGAATTCTTACGGAAACTCAAGCGGCTTTTTCAGCGTGCTTCAAAAGATGTGCTGTCAAAGCTGACGGCGTTATCCGTCAAACTTGATCAAACCGAAGAGCCCACACTTGCTGACGCTAATAGACACGGTGATCTAAACCGTATAAAGCGGGAAATCACATCGTTGATTAGTGATCTGTCAGCAAAGGTCAAAGCTATGATTATAGAATTTCTTGAAGAAACCTACGAATCATCATACAGCTGGCTGATCCTTGGCGTTCTGGCTGCGTTAGGGATAAAACTTGCGAAGCCAAAAGAAACACCAAATCAGGCAAATTTGCCTGCTGAATGGGCTCCCGGAGACGTTCGGCAGGCTATTAGTAGTAAACAAATGGACAAAGCCATTGAAACAGACCGTAAAAAGACAATACAGCAGATTAACAAGACAATCGAACGCGGTTTTATTGAGCGAAAGCGCTTTGCTCAGGTTGCGAAGGAGCTCCAGACTGATGTCGGCCTGAGTTACAACCGATCAAAGCGCATAGCCAATACGGAAATGCATCGCACAAGGGAAAAAGCAACGCTTGACGCTGCTAAAAAAGCTCAGTCACGGGGCATCAACATGAAAAAGACCTGGCACAACGTTGGGGATGAAAGAGTACGTGAGACAAAACATGCGGATCATGTCCATTTAGAAGGGCAGGAACGCATGGTCAATCAGTTGTTTGATCTTGGCATTAATAAAAATGGTGTTCATGTAACAACAGAAGCGCCGGGGCAAAGCGGTGATCCATCAAATGATATTAATTGCCGATGCTTTGCGACATATGAACCGGTTCTTTGAAAGGAATGAGAGAAATGGACTTGGCAGAATTAAAAGTCAGGCTAGGGATTCCGGCTGATGACACCTCGCAGGATGCAAAGTTACAAATAGACCTTGAAGACGCGATTTCTTTCGTTAAGGAGGAGTGCAATAACTCTTTTGTCGGTCCAGATGGGGTTGAATCACTACCAGGCCCAGTGAAGAAAGGAATTGCTCTCATGATTGAAATTGATCGGGACAGCCCGAAAGGTGTTCAGTCTGAATCAATTGGCGGAATGAGCAAGACATACACGGCGGATGACGTAAGGTATAAACCAGCACTTGATTTTTTTCGGCCATACAAAAAAATTCGTTTTAAATCACTGAGGTGATCAAATGGCACGTAGAAACATTCGGGTACGAGATAGCAACCGTATTCCAGAAGTCATAAGAAACCTCGGTTCCGTCGGTAAGGTGAAAGTCGGAATCCTGGACAGTGAGCGGCAAATGATCGCGGCTGTTCACGAATTCGGCTGCCGTATTGCTGTAACTGATCGCATGCGGAATTATCTTGCTGCAAAAGGGCTGTACCTCAAGAAAGAAACTCAATATATCAACATTCCGGAGCGTTCTTTCATCCGTGCTGGATGGGACGAGAACGAGGAAGAGATCGTTCAAAAGGTAGAGGATCTGGTCAATAGAGCGTTAGAGAATGGCGATTCGATGAATGACATTATGGAAACAGTCGGCCTGCTTGCGAAAGGGCGGCTTCAAGTGTATGCCCGAGACTTGCGGAACCCGGCAAACCATCCATTTACAACCGAAGAGAAAGGCTCTTCAAATCCATTGGTTGATACCGGGGAAATGATTGGCTCTATGGATTATGAGGTTGAAAGCTGATGGGGAATCATTTCATATTTTCTGATCTGATTAAGCGGTACAGCGTTGATTTTACATTGCTTATTCCATCTGAAGAGGGTTCATATGATGATCTCGGCGAATGGGTGCCACCGAAACCGACGAAGTCAGATGAAAGAGGGGCAATAGTACCTTTACAGTCACAACTGATCTATCAATCTGGCGGCCGGCTTACATCTATGGACAGGCAGCTATTTATCAAGAATGAAATTCCTCTGAAAGCTCAGGTGATTTTTGATGGTGCCACCTTTGATGTTGAAGCGATGACGCCTTATGGGACGTATGCCGATTTCAACAGCTATATCTTAAAGGCGGTGATCAATTCAGATGGACTACAACAGCATAATACAAACAGTCTTGGGACTGATTAGAGAGAAAACAGGCCATGTCGTAATCGTTGCAAATGGTACAGGGAAACAACCTGTCTATCCTTTTTGCACATATACCGTGACGTCCCCGTATTTGCCCCAACATAGAGGCATTGAAGAACAGGGAGTGTTAACGGAAGACATCGAGCTTGTTTTCTCTTTTACATGGGTTTCAAACAGCCATATTGAGGCCATTTCCCTTGCCCAACAAACAGCGGCGTACTTCAAAACAGCTGAAGCACGTCAAAAGCTTCATGATAATGGGCTGGCGTGGGTCAGGAACGACGGTTTCGGTAATCGAGATACATTTATCACGATTGACACAGAACGCCGTCACGGCTTTGATACGCGCTTTAGAACGCGTGTCACTCATGGAGAAGCAAATGCAGAGGTTTTCGACTCTGTACTAATTGAAAATACAGGAGGGTAATTCATATGCCACTTAGTGACGTTACAGTCAAAATTGACTTAGTGAAACCGTCCAGCCTTAAAGGATTGGGAACACCTCTGATTCTCGCAAAGGTAGACGGCCACAACACATATAAAGAATATGGCTCATTAGAAGCTATTAAGGCAGACTATGCGGAAACCACAGCAGCATATAAAAAGGCTGCGGCTATCTTTGCCCAGGGCGACAATGCACCGTCAAAGGTTGCCATTGGTACCTATGGCGGCGGCAGCACAGAAACGCCAGAAGAAGGAGCGACTACACAAGCAACATTCACCATTCGTAATGCGTTTGACGAGTATTTCGACAAGGACTGGCACTTCTTGATCCTTGCTGATGCTACAGCAGACGAACGAATGGAAGCGGCAAAAGCGATGGAAGAGAAATCATATAAATTTGTAGTTTTACAGGTAACTGACCGGGAAGAAGTTGCTTCTTACAAAGGTAAGGACCGCACAATCGTTTTCTATCACCCATTAAATGACGAGCATCCAGATGCCGGGCTTGTTGGTTCGGTTGCTTCTCATACGGTGGGATCAGTAACTTGGAAGTTTAAAAATATCGTAGGTATCACGCCTCAAGATATTAAGGCAGACGAGTTGAAAAAGCTGCATACAGAAGGGGCTATTGCTTATGTAACCAAAGCGGGCCACAACGAGACATCCGAGGGCATTACTGCATCCGGGGAATATATCGACGTGCTGCACGGCAAAGATTGGGTGAAATTGAATATTGAAACCTCAATTCAATCTGCATTCTCAAACAACGGCAAAATCCCGTTCTCGAATGCTGGTTTTTCATTGCTGAGTGTACAGGTCACAAATGTTCTGCAAACAGCCTTTGCAAATGGCATTGTTGCCGAAGATGCAGACGGACAGCCGGTGTATTCAATCAGCACTAAAACCCGTGATCAAATCACAGATGAAAACAGAAAAAATCGTGTATACGACGGCCTGTCATTTACTTTTGAACTGGCTGGCGCGGTTCATTCTGCTGAAATTACTGGTGAAATCTCAATTTAAGGAGGATATAAAGCATGTACGTTTATGATGCAAACGAAGTCAACACGAACATTGACGGGAAAATCGTAACCGGTTATTCCGAGGGCACAATGGTTTCTTGTGCAAAAGACGAAGAAAAGTTCTCGACTAAAGTCAGCGCCAAGGGTGATGTCAGTGTTGCAACGAAAAACAACCCACTCGGAACAATTACACTGACTCTTTCCATGGGATCGCCATTTGTACCATACCTGAATAAAATGGCAAACACGGCCCAGCGTTTCCCTATCTGGGTTACGGGCGGACAGGAAAAAATCGGCGGCACAGAAGCGATGGTCAAAAAGCCTGCTGATGCAGAATTCAGTGACGAGATTGGAGATCGTGAGTTCGAGATTCAAGTCTTTGACTATACAGTATTGGAACAGTAATTAAGCTATGGCAAAAAAGAAGAAATCAAACGCGCGAAAGCAGTCCAATAGGGCTGCTTTTCAATATATGCAAACTAAACAAGCGGAGGGAAAACCTATGTCAAAATTCGGTAAACAAAAGAAAGTAACTATCCAAGGAACTGAGTACACTCTTCAACACCCAGGAACAAGACGCATGGTTGAATTACAGGATGAAGCAGTCAACCTAAATACAGGAAAGCCTACCTCAGCAGATTTATATGATTTGTACATGAAAGAAGTTGTTGTTGATCCGAAAGTAAACTATGAATATTTCGATGAACACGAAGGATTCATGGAATTAATGAGAGAGGTTCAATCCTTTCTTATCGACGAAACCCAAACCAAGGCAGTATTACAAAAAGAAGGCGAGTGACAACTGGCCTATGTATCGGCTCGTGATGTCTGAGAAGTTCTCCTTCTCAGAGGTCGCGGCGATGGATCTCGACACGCTGATGGAAGCAAACGCAGCACTAGACATCCACATTGAGCAAGAAAACAAGAGGAACAAAAGGAAATGAGGGGGTATGAACGTTGTCAGAAGCATTAAGAAGTACGCATATTGACGTTGAATTGAACGTTGATACCTCCCCTATAGAAAGAGCAAATCAGCAAATAGATAGACTCGTTGATCATGTCGGCGATGCCGGCGGCAGTTTTTCACAGATGCGTACACGGATGGCTCAGGTTCAAAGGCAACAGCGGAATTTTAGAGACATCCATATGAGTATGATACTGGACAACTCGTCATTGCAAACCGCCAGCCAGACGATTGAACGGCTAGGGCCTCAAATCGACTTAGTTACATCCCGTTTGAGCCAGCTGAATACCCAGGTACAAGAGACAAGCAGACTTATTCAAAGCCTGCCGTCTGATGTCAATATCAATGTTGATCAGACTTCTATAACAAATGCCAATGAGTCAATTGATCAACTCAGGCAGAATTTGAATAACGTTGATATGAGCCGTATTGGTACGCCTGCAGCAAACGTTACACAGCAGAACACTCAAAGCGTTCAGAATAACGTGGCTGCAGTGTCTGTCCCGGCCCCAGATTATAGGGGAATCCGGCAGTATAGTCGGGAAATGGACTTCTTGCGCGGCTCAACTCGTGGACTGGAAGCCGATACGATACAAATGCTCAATGAAATGCGTCGAGCTTGGAATGAAGAAAGATACGGTATGAACGGTTTCCGGAATGAAATGATCAGAGCCCAGTACGGTTTCTTTCAGTTAGGGAACCAGATGGACAGCTGGTCCGGTACCAATCAGCAGTTTATGGATGAAGTGTACAGGCTGGGACGTGCTCACAAGCAAGTAACAGACAACATGATGAAAAACAACAAAATGATGCGCATGAGCATGCTGCAGACTGTAGGGACATTGATGGCTCGGTCCACTCAATCTGAGAAGATCGCGGCGAACTATGACCGAATGGGAAACCCGTTATATCAAGTCAATAAAGCGGGCCTTGCCGTATCGAATACGCTTGAGAACATGGCGAAGCAGGGTACTGCTGCGCATTTGGCTCTAAAAATGCTCGGGCCTACTGCCAACATGAAAGAGCTAAACGATATGACAATGATGATCACTCAGGGTTATATGCGTTTTCAAATGGTGGCACTGGGCGCGGCTTTTACAAACTTTTTCATGTTCCAAGGGCTTCATAAAGCGGCAACACAAACAGTTCCCGGCTATTCAAAAGCATGGGAAGAGATGTGCAGTACACTACTGAAAGCCATTCAGCCAGCAATCGAAGTGTTTGCGGCGTTTGCGATGGCGATATACAAGGACATTACGGCCGTTGCGAAGCTGATCATTCAGTTTAATGAGGCGCACCCTGTACTCTCGAAAATGATCCAAGGATTTATGCTTCTCATCCCTGTTTTAACACTACTTTTATCGCCACTAGCGATAGGGGTAGGGTTAGTTAATGGGTTCCTCGGAGCTCTCAGCAGTTTGTGGATGTTCATTGGTCCAGTTGTAACCGGGCTGGCTGCTATGTCAGGCACGGTGTATGTCGTAGCGGGGGCCATCGTTCTCCTTGTAACCGGCATTTATTTGCTGTACAAGAATTTCGATAAGCTGCAGGAGAGGTTCAAGCCAGCAACAGACGCGATGAAACGCTTTGCTGACATGGGGAAATCGGCGGTTGTCGGTACATTCCATACGATGATCAAAGAGGCTGAGGGGTTAAAGCCTGCATTCATGAAAGGATTCAAGGACGCACAAAACGTGGCGATCACAGCGATTCATAAAATGCAGGCTGAATCCTTGAAATTATGGGATCGTCTCGGTGAATCACATCCACAGTTAGTGGCTGGAATTGAGTCGGCCTATAAAACGGCTGTGAAAACCGTGTCAGGCTTCATTCATAATGCCGGAAAGACAGTCTCTGATTTCTTCGGAAAAGGTCTGTCAGACGGTCTAAACGGCATCGTAAAAGGATTCATGGAGCAGTTGAAAGTCGGTCTATCCAGCTTTAAAGGAATGGTTTCTCTTGTTGCTCCGTTTGTCGCGGCGATCGGACTTGCATTCCTCGGAGTGTCAGGGCCAATCGGTGTGGCTGTCGGTGCTATTTTGAGTGTTGCTGGCGCCTTGTATCGCATGCAACAAACAAACCAAAATGTAAGCCAGGCCTTAAAGACGGCATGGACATCGGTACAATCTGTTCTAACGACTGTTTTTCAGGCATTGCAGCCAATCATCAACACGCTTCAACAGTCTTTCGGGCAATTGGTTACGCAATTGACGCCACAGTTTCAGCAGCTGGCCGGACAACTTCAGCAGGCTTTCGTTCAAATAGGCGGCACGCTTGTTTTGTTTGCTGCAGCTATCTCGCAAACGTTCCAGACAATCGGTCCGCAAATCATGCCACTGATTCAGCAATTGCTTTCAGCTTGGATGCAGTTGTCGGGTACTTTATGGACAAGTGTCTTGCAAATAGCAAGCAGCATCCTGCCGTTACTTGTTCAAGGCTTCCAGACGATTTTCCCAGTCATTCTGAGCGTAATTAATGCAGTGTTGCCAATCATTATTCAATTGATAGGCAGTTTCTCAGGAATCCTGGTTTCAATTGTGCAAAATGCCTTACCGATTTTGGTCCAGATGATTCAGCTTGCGTTCCCGTTGATCCTGAGCATTGTTCAACAAGCTCTTCCGATTGTTTTGCAATTGATTCAGCTATTAGGTTCATCCATCGGGCAAATAGCGGTTCAAGTGCTGCCGTTAATTTTATCAGCGGTGCAGCAAGTGTTCCCGATTATTAAACAGGTCATCATGGCTGTTCTTCCAATCGTGGCTCAATTGCTTACTGTAGCGGCAACAATCATTTTACAGTTGGCGCAAGCAGCACTTCCTATTTTGATTCAAGTTGTGCAGCAGGTATTCCCGCAGATCATGCAAATTATACAAGCGGTACTTCCGATTGTTGTTTCTCTTTTGCAATTTCTGGCGAATATCATTACAACTGTGGTCATTCCGGCGATCCGTTTCATCCTAAATATCGTGACTGCTGTGTTCCCGGTTGTGCTCTCAATAATTCAAGTTGCACTTAAAAATATCATTGCGATAATACAGGGTGCAATCGGCATTATTATGGGAATAGTGAAGGTTTTCAAAGGCTTATTCACTGGGAATTTCCGCATGATGTGGGACGGAGTGAAGCAAATTTTTTCTAGTGCTGTCGGCATGGTGAAAAAGCTTGTAAGTAATATGGGTTCAGCAATCACTGATAGATGGCTTTATATAAAAAATAAAGTCGCGTTATTGGCGCTTGATTTACGTCAAAAAGTTATGGATCGTTTCAATGATTTAGTCGAAGGGGCCAAGAAACTTCCGGGTAAAATCGGTGATGGAATTAAGAACATGGCTCATAAGGCTGTGTCTGGTGTGACTAGCTTAGCGAACAAACTTGCCGGAGCACTCGGAAAAGGCGTAAATGGTGTAATCGGCGGAGTGAACTGGGTCCTTGATAAGATCGGTTTGAAAGATAAGCATATCCCTAAATGGGAAGTACCTAAATATGCGCACGGAACCGGCGGACATCCGGGAGGCTCAGCGATACTGGGAGACGGTAAAGGGGCAAACGCTGGACCTGAAATGTATCGGACACCTTCAGGACACGTAGGGCTTAGCCCTGCAACAGATACACTGATGAACCTTCCGAAAGGCACTGAGGTGTTATCCGCAAAACAAACAAGGGCTGCTTTATCGGCTCTCCCTGCATACGGTAGTGGCAATGTTGGTGGAGGTATCTCAGGTGCTTTGGGTTGGGTCAAAGACAAGGCTACATCAGCAATAGATGGAGCAAAACATGTGGTGAAAAAAGCCAAAGACATAGCCCTTGATGTATTTGATTATGTCGGCCATCCATCCAAACTGTTAACGAAGGTCTTGGAAAATATGGGTGTTAAAGCTCCTTCTATGTCCGGATCGTTCGGCGATCTTGCAAAAGGAGCTTTTAATTTTGTTAAAGATAAAGCCGTTGGTTTTGTTAAAGGCAAAATGTCCAGTTACGCTGAAAGCTTTTCAGGTGGCGGCTCAAAAGCCGTCAAAAAGTGGGTAGCTCAAGCGCTATCAATCAAGGGCCTTGGCTCTGAATATGCTGGCGCACTTGAAACCATTGCCATGAAAGAATCAGGCGGAAATCCTAATGTTGTGAACAGATGGGATTCAAACTGGAAAGCCGGGCACCCGTCTCAAGGGCTTATGCAGTTCATTCCAAGCACATTCAACGCTCACAAGGAACCGGGCCACGGAAATATTAAAAATCCAGTTGACCAGATCCTTGCTGCTATCAACTATTTGAACAGCAGATACGGCGGTATTTTAAAACACCCTGGGCTCGTTTCTATGGCTCATGGTGGGCCGTATAGAGGTTATGCGACAGGTGGAGTCATTAACAGCCCACAAGTCGCTGCGCTTGGTGAAAACGGCTTTAGGGAGTATGTCATCACAACTGAGCCACGATACAGAAACCAATCACTCGGAATGTATGCTGCACTCGGTCGGGAGCTTGGCGCGGATACTAGTTACACACCAGAAAAGGCTGCTACAAGCTCAAACAGTTCATCTGTCAATATCACTTTTAACCCGTCGATCAACGTAAAAGTTGAGGGCGGCAGTGAAGGGGCAGAAACAAAGGTGAAAAAGGCTGTAACTGAAACATTTGACGAAGTTTTCGACATGCTGAAGTCGCTTTATCCACCAGAGGGGGCTTATTAATTGGCGAAGCTCGGAAAGATTAATCTCGTAAACGAAAAGGAATCTGATGGCGCGGATGTGGAGGTCACTTCATATCCCGTTGAAAAAGGGGTTCCGATCACGGACCATGTACAAAGAAAGCCAGAGACGACAACAGTCTCTGGCTATTTATTAGGCAAAACAGCAAATAGTGATTATGAATATCTGAAAAAGCAGGCTTATGCCGGCACTCTTTTGACTTATACCGGGCGTAAGGTTGCTAAAAATGTGATCATCACAAAGATAGATCGCGACACAGGCGATTACACAAACGGTTTTGCTATTTCAATTGAGTTGCAAGAAATCCGTATTGCAAAAAGCCCGTGGGTCAAAAAGAAAGTGAAAACAGCCGGGAAAAAGAAGAAAGCCAGCAAGAAGAAAACAAAAAAATCCAGCAAGCGATACCACAAGGTCAAGAAGGGTGACACTTACTGGGGATGCGCTCGTAAATACGGCACCACTGTAAATGCTTTGCGTCGGTTGAATCCCTGGCCGGATCGAAGAATTCCGATAGGGGTCAAAATGAGGATCAGATGAAGGAGGGAAAGGCATGGCATCGAGAGATTACATTCCTTTTGACAAAGAGGACATACCACAGCAGTTTGAATTTGATTTAGCAGATGACACGTTCATTTTGCGTATCAATTACAACCAGACAGACGATAGTTTCTCACTTGATTTATACGATCAGGACATGGAACCAATCGTGCTGGGTGAAAAATTGATTTTGAACGTCCCTTTGTGGGAAGACATTGTAAACGAGAAGCTGCCGGCACCCTCCTTAATCCCTATGGATGAATCGAATACAGAAACACGGGTTACATACGAGAATTTTATGCAAACCGTGTTTCTTTATATTGATGATGTCTCGGACGATGCGGAGGGCGAAGACGATGGCGACGAATAAAATGCTGTTTGGGCGCGTCGTTAAGGTCACGATAGATAACGGCAGTTCACAAACCACTTTCGATTATAAGGACTTAGAGATTCATTTTGAGGTACCGTTTGATGATGACTTCAAACCGAATGAAACAAAGGTTGCAATATACAACCTAAGCAAAGATTCAATCAGCAAAATTAAAAAAGGCAGCACTATCACTGTTCAAGCTGGTTATAAAGACGATTACGGTGTTTTAACTATCGGTAAAGTTACCAAGGTGCTGAATAATTGGGACGGTTTGAATAAGGTAACGGCCATCTATTCAAAAGATGGCGATGATTACACCCATATGAAAGTAACCACTGAAAACGCTGATCCTGCTGAAAAATATTACGTGAAAAAGCGGTACAAGCTCGCAAAGCCTGTGGTGACTTATAAAAAAGACAAGAACGGCCGGACATATAAAACGGTCCGAAATTATGGCACTCGAACAGAGGTCAGATACCGTAAGAGATACATGAAAATCACGTTCAAGGCTGGCACAACCTCAAGGCAAATTGTCGATAAGCTTCTGCGTGTGCTTGGTATTAAAGTGAAAAATATCATTCTGCCAAAAAATAAAGTTTATAAAAAAGGCTATCGTGTCACCGGATTGATTGAAAACAATCTTGAAGAGGTCATTCATGATGCTGGGGCAGTCATGTATTATCGGCGCGGCCGTCCTGTTATTCGGCCACTCAGTCAAGGAGATGACGAACGTTTCAAGCTCGAAGAAGCAACAGGACTGGTGGAAACGCCAGAACAATTTGAGGAAGATGATCTCAAAGGGTATAAGGTGAAATGCCTTTTACAGCATCGTATCGCAGTTGCTTCAATCATAGAAATAAACAGCAAGACAGCGAAAGGGAAATATCGTGTGAAAGATGGCTCTCATTCCTTTGACGGTAAAGACTTTTTCACAGAATGTAGGGTGATTTAATGAGTAAAGCGACAAAGTTCTTTGACGGATTCGAACAGCGGATAAAACAATCAATCCATACAACGGCTCCAGCACGGGTTGTAAATTACAATGCTGATAAACACACTGCCGATCTGAAATTGCTGTTTCAAACCAATGATGGTGAGTATCTACATGAATACCCTTTAATCGAACATGCGCCTGTTTTGAAACACGTCGAAGCTGATATTAAAGTAGGGTCCTGCGTGTTTGTTTCATTTGCTGAACGTTCACTGGATAACCTGGACGGCAATAAAACCTTTGATCCGGATTCGAGACGCACACACAGTATAAACGATCCAGTTGTTATAGGAGTGTGGGAAGGATGAAAACTCTCAAGCTTAAAGACGGGGATCTTTGTTTTGAAAATGGTGAGTTACAAATGGTTGAGGGTGATGCTGAGCTGGCTCAATCAGTAGAAATGATCCTTAGAACAAGTTTAGGAGAGTTTGAGCTTGATGAACATGTCGGCCTTGATCGCAGCAACATTTTAAGAAAGCAGTTTGATCAAGAAGAGGCGCAATATGACATTATAAATGCCATTTCTCAAGAAGAGCGTATTGCCAGTGTGGAATCGGTGAACTTTTTAATGGATAAAGAGTCTCGCAGTCTTGCAGTGCATGTGAAAATGACAAAAGAGGATGAAGAAACAATTGAGATAGGGGGTGTTGATCTTGCTTGATGAAACGGGCTTTCAACGGCAAACCTATTCCGAGCTTGTTGATAGTATGGAGGACCGGGCTCGGGAACAATTCGGGGAGGATGTAAACACATCCAGTAAAACGCCATTAGGAATTATTATTCGTATCTTCGCTTGGTTTCTGGCCGGCTTTTGGGATATTGCAGAAAGGGTTTATAACAGCGGCTTTGTCAGTAAGTCTGAGGGCGTGCAGCTCGATCGTCTTGGCAGCAACTCAGGTATCACGCGGGAGCCAGCTGCGGAGTCAGTTGTGACTCTGTCCTTTACTGGAGAACCCGGCATCGTAATTGAAGAACAAACTCAGTTTACTACGGAATCAGGCATCTATTTTGAATTGATTGAAGATGTTGTAATTGAGACTAATGGGACAGGCTCAGGGACGGCTGTCTCGCTTTCTAAGGGCGTTATAAACAATGTTGCGGCAAATACCATTACCGTGCAGGCAGAGCCCTCAGAGGGCGTGTATTCAGTTACAAATCCGGAACCATCGGCAGGCGGTGCCGACGAGGAAACAGATTCGGAATTCCGGGCACGAATAAAGAAATCAGTTGAGGGCAGTTCAGCATCTACAAACGGAGGTATTATTTCAGCCCTGCTAAACGTGTCAGGCGTCAGATCGGCGAATATTGTTGCCAACAATACCATGCAGACCGATGCGGACGGCAACCCACCAAAAAGCATTCATGCTTATGTTCTGGGCGGTACAAAAGATGATGTTGCGCAAGCACTGTTTGACAGTGTTGCTGCAGGAATTGAAACGGTCGGGGAGCAAGTTGTCACCATAACTGACGCCAGCGGACTTGACCATGCCTTCAAATTTGATTTTGCAAGGGAAGTCAAAATATATCTGCAGCTGGATTTAAAAACAAATGCTTCTTTCCCTATTGATGGAGTAAGTCAGATCAAAAACAACCTCGTTTATAAAATCGGGGGAATTGATGCAAACGGCTCTTACTATACCGGCTCACAAATGGGCGATGATATTATATTGTCGCAGTTGTTCAACGCGGTATATCAAGTAGATGGTGTCTCTGATGTAACAATCAGGATGGGGAAAGATGCGACAAACCTTTCACAGTCAAACATTGAAATTGAACCTAAAGAGGTTGCCCAGGTACATTTTGATGAAATCGTGGTGAATCTCATATGATTAAAGACTTAATAGGAAAGCTGACCGATGCCTTTTTGAAAGATGAAAAGAGCAATATCGGTAAGCTTTTTTTAATTGTCGATGAACAGCTGACAGCACTTAAAAGCGCGCTGACCACAGCTGAGAACTGGCGTGATATTGATTCGGCAAAAGGTAAGGCTCTGGATCTACTTGGTGACAACGTGTCGCAGGATCGGGGCCGTGCCACTGATGAAATTTATCGTGTGCTTATTCGCGGCAAGGTTGCCAGAAATGTTTCAGATGGCACCACAAACCGGATCATTGAAGCTTTAGCCAAAACACTGAACTGCAAGCCAAGTGAAATACACATTGTCAGCACCAAGGAAAATAATGAAGATGAACCGGCTGCCATTATCGTAAAAAAGGCACCCATTGAGGCTTTGAGCAAAGTTGGAATGAGTGCAACACAGTTTTCGAATATCGTTCAAAAAACAGTAGCTGCAGGCGTACGGGTGGCTTATGTAGATTTAAACGGCACCTTTCGTTTTTCGTCCTCTGCTAACTATATAGAAACGAGTCAATATGGATTTTCAACAGACGGGACAGATGGGGGAACACTTGGCGGAATTTTTCAGCCTGAAGATGATTACCCTTTACCGATTTAAGGAGTGATTTTTATGCCTTTTACAAAAGAATTGCCTGAATGGGGGAACGCCGGGCAACGGCCCCCGCAGTCCTCCATTGATGAAGGATACAAACCAATGGATCATCCCCCTGCGGATTGGTTCAACTGGTATCAGTATACGGCCTATCATGCACTAAAGGAATTGCAAGAGATAGGAGCAACGCAGGATGACATTTCTGCTGCTTTAAAAACAGCAAAAGCTTATACAGATGATTTTGCTGCGCGTAGAGATAACCCGAACCAAGTCACAAAGGGGCAAGTTGGTTTAGGGAACGTAGACAACGTGCAGCAAGCAACAAAAACAGAATTCAACACACACAATAACGATTCAACACGCCATATCACGTCCACAGAGCGTTCAAACTGGAATGCAAAGGAAACGACTACAGGAGCGCAAAACAAGGCTGATACAGCCGAAAAAAACGCCAAAACATATACTGATCAGCACATTAGTGATAAAAGCAACCCTCACGGAGTGACAAAAGATCAAGTCGGGCTCAGTAATGTTACAAATGACAAACAGGCAACCAAAACGGAGTTTGATACGCATGTAAAAGATAATACAGCTCATATAACTGCATCAGAGCGAACAAAGTGGAACGGGGCTCAGCTATTTAAAATTACTAATGATGTGGGCGGGGTCCTAATATCCATAGGAGACACGGATGATTTTCTAAGTAAAATTGTTGAAGCTGGAAAGACATTCGGAACTTTTTATTCAACAGGAAAGCCTACAAATGCACCTTCTACATTATCAACTAAGGGATTTTTTCACTTTACCTCAGTCGATAGTAATGGAAAAGGGACATTTGGTTATGTTGTTGCAATTGATTATAAAAACAATGTTTTCACAAATTATTTGGACTTAAATCAAGGATGGGCTGGATGGGCTAAAGTAGAAACTGAAGCCCATGCAAAGTCATACACTGATAACCTTGAAAAAAAACTAACCGATTTAACATGGTTCTCACCAGCTTTACAAAATAATTGGGTTAACTATACTGATGCAAATGCAACTGATCAAACAAAGTTTAAAGTTCGATATGCCAAGGATATTACTGGAACGGTATTTGTAGAAGGAGCTATTGCAAAAGGTACCATTGGATTCGGGGTGCCAGCTTTTGTACTACCGGTAGGGTATAGACCAGCTAGGGCAATTCAGTGGGTTGGAGTAGCTTCACAAGTTGGCATGTCAGGTATTCCACAAACACATAGGCTACTTGTAGATACTGATGGAAAAGTGATTGTTGAAAATTGTTCGAACACTGTGAAACCAAACGATTTCATTAGTTTAGGGTTTAGTTTTAAGGCGGTTTAAGGAGGTTTTTTAGGATGATACAAGTCTATAAATACGATGACGACTATATATTTGAAACTCCTGTGATTATTGATGAAATAGGTACTGATGAAGAAGTAAATCTACCTAAAAATTGTACAACAATTGCGCCTCCTGATGGTATGTTTAAGCCACAATTTCATCCTGAATTAAATGAATGGTGGGAGGCAGCAACCGAGGACTATATTTTAAGTTTGGAGCCCAACAGAGAACCTTCTGATTTGGATTTACTTAAACAACAAAATGCTTTACTTATCTCCCAATTAGCTGAAACTCAATCGATGGCTCAGCAACAGGCCAAAATGTATGCTGATTTAATCCTATCACTTACACAAAAAGGAGTAATTTAAATGGACTGGTATGAAAGCATTCGTGCATGTTATAACTGGGGATGTTATTCCAAAAATGATGTTAAAGTCTTTGTTATGTATAACAAAATAACCGAAAGTCAGTATGAAGAAATTGTTCAGGAAGATATTGTTACAGCAGATTAATTATGATAATTTAAACTTATGAAAAATATTATCTATTTACTTTTTATAGTTTCCATAATTTTAAGTGGGTGTTCAACATATGAAGGCTCTGTTGTTAAAGGTTCTGGACAACCTTCAAAAACACCTGATTATCATCCATTAATAATTGCACATAGGGGCGCTTCAGCTTTAGAACCAGAGCATACATTACTCTCATATAAGCGTGCCATAAAAGATAAAGCAGATTTTATTGAAATTGATTTAAGGCAGACTAAAGATCATAAGTTGGTTGCGATTCATGATAAGGATGTTGAGAGAACAACAAACGGAAAAGGAAAAATTCAAGATCTTACCTTGTCTCAAATAAAAAAATTAAATGCAGGTAAGGGTCAAAAAGTATTGACAATAGAAGAGATAATAAAAGAATTTGGTCTTTCAACAAAGTATTATATAGAAACGAGAGAAGATAATAACAGAAACTTAGTAATGGAACAAAAACTCATTGACATTCTAAATAAATACAATCTGTTAGCGACCCACAAAGTAGTATTACAATCATTTAGTGAAAAGAGTTTAAAGAAGATACATTCTATTAATAAAGAGATACCACTTGTACGTTTACTTGGTGATGATGAAGTGAAGGATTTAAATAATAATAAGCTAAAGCAGATAAAGAGTTATGCTTATGCAGTTGGCCCCAATGCCAAATTAGTCGATAAGGATATTGTTGAAAAAGTTCATGCTGCAGATTTAAAAATCCATGTATTCTTTGATGCGGAAAATGAGAAAAAACAAACAATGGAAATGATTAATTTAAGAGTGGATGGATTATTTACCAATAACCCTTCTTATACTGAGAGATTAATAAACTCGTCAAATTGACGGGTTTTTTATTTTGCCTCTAAGGAGGTGATCAAACGAAATGGAGGAAACGACTGTGTTTATCAATTTTGAAACGTTGGATTTAGCGAGGATCTACCTGTTCGGAGGTGTGAAATATCTCGATTTATTACTGGTCCTGAGCATTATTGACGTCATAACAGGCGTAACCAAGGCTTGGAAATTTAAGAAGCTGCGGAGCCGGAGCGCTTGGTTCGGTTATGTCCGGAAGATGCTCAGCTTTTTGGTGGTTATTGTGGCAAATATCATAGATACAATTCTCAATCTGAACGGCGTCCTGACATTTGGAACCGTTCTTTTTTATATCGCCAATGAGGGGCTTTCCATTACGGAGAACTTGGCACAGATCGGCGTAAAGATTCCGGCTGCAATTACGGACCGACTTCATGTAATTGAAGAAGAAAACGAACAAACAACAAAAAAAGATGAACAAGCTGCTGGGTAATCCAGCGGCTCTTTTTATTTCAAAAAAAGAATAGGAGAGATTTTCATGACAATTGCAGTGAAAAAGAACCTTGTATCAGAAGCAAAATACGCTTTAAAATGCCCGAATTACTTGGATGCTGAATACATTACCATCCACAATACAGCGAATGATGCATCAGCTGCTAACGAGGTCAGCTACATGACCGGAAATACCAGTTCAACGAGTTTCCACTTTGCAGTTGATGACAAAGAGGTTATTCAAGGATTGCCGTTAAATCGCAATGCATGGCATACAGGAGACGGCACAAACGGCCCCGGTAACCGTAAGTCTATCGGCGTTGAAATCTGCTACAGCAAGTCGGGAGGCGCTAAATACTACGCTGCTGAAAAGTTGGCTATCAAGTTTGTGGCGCAGCTACTTAAAGAACGCGGATGGGGTATTGAGCGTGTGCGGAAACATCAAGACTGGAGCGGAAAGTATTGCCCGCATCGCATCTTATCAGAAGGGCGCTGGAATGAAGTCAAAGCTGCAATTGATGCTGAATTAAAAGCGCTTGGCGGCAAAACATCGAGCAAGAAAACAACTTCGTCCAAGGCAGTGAAAAAACCAAGCTCAAGCAAAAAGAAATCATCCTTTAATCTGCCCTCTGGCATCTTTAAAGTGAAAAGCCCATTAATGCACAGTGCTGCAGTTGAGAAAATTCAAACAGCGTTAGCTGCGTTGCATTTCTATCCGGATAAGAAAGCCAACAACTTTGGGATCGATAGCTATTATGGACCGAAAACTGCCGATGCCGTCAGACGGTTCCAGTTGATGAATGGATTAAAAGCTGATGGCATTTATGGACCAGCTACAAAAGCGAAGCTTGAATCCCTATTAAAATAGGTCTACTGGGTCTTCTCTTTTGGGAAGACCTAATAATAGCAGTCAAATAATTTACATATTATTGAAATGAAAGTAAAAATATAGTATATTAGACCAGAAAACAAATTAAGGAGGATTTGTATGAAATTGTTAAAGAATTCGATTTGTTTGCTCGTCTTAACTCTATTGATTGCTACTATTGGATTTTCACCACAAACGAAAGCGTCACAAGAGAATTCATTTGGATTGGAAAAACCAGTAACCATTGAGGAAAAAGAAACTCTAACAGTAGATAAGAATGGAGTGGCTAAGAGCACAAATGATGACCAAGCTTCTGTCATTAAGAACGCACGACAACTTGCTAACCAGAGTGATCACAATGAAATAACTTATAAAAATCCTACAGCTAAAGAAGAAAACAATATCGTTAATGTGCCAGTCGTTGAGAAAAAAGATGAGAAAGCACATCCAAAAGCAGCCAGCTTAGTTTCGATGTCCTACACAACGATATATGACCCCAACAAAAAATCCATCACAACAACAATTAAAATAGCAAGCATAGTTGGCGAAAAGCCGATAGTTATTGAAGCTAGAAACGATTTATATGATAGCAACACTTATAGCGGAAAATACGGAAGGGTTTTTGTCCATAGCAGAGAATTCTTAGGGAAGGATATTAAAGTAGGTAAATCTTATTCAAAGTCCTATTATCCTAAAAAGACAAAGTTTTATATGTCCCAACATACTACGGTAGCTGGTTGGAAAGGATCAGTACCTGATACTTCCACTGGAACGTTGGCTCCTGCTCTTGCTAATAAAATAGGATGGCTGTATCCAGAAATAAAAAATAACCACAGCAAAAAGACAATGCCAGTACCAGCTAAAGCGAATTTCCCAGTTGTACCTGCAGATAAAAGAGAAGAATGGACTTCAACGGATCGAGGTAACTATATAAAGAAGTACATCGACAAATACGGTAATCCAAAATGGAATTGGTCAGCATTAGATGTTCACCATGTACTTCCTTTAAAGTATGGGGGAAAGAATAACTTTGATAATTTGTTCCCTCTTCCTCGTGATATACACCAAAACGTATTAAATCGTTGGTGGGATAAATATTAGTAAGTAAGAGGTGGCTCAATGACAGTTTTTGTTAAAAAAACGATCCAAGGTCTAAAAGAATTAATTGATGAAAAAGGACGTTTGAAAATTTTAGGGGATGAAGGAGCTATTTTAGAAACAGAATGTAGTTTCTCTAAAGGTGCAACAGATCTAGAGATTGAGAGTTTTGAGAAGAAAATAAAAGTGTCACTTCCTGAAGATTATAAAACCTTTTTAAAACTGCATAACGGGGCCAGAATATTTGATTTGTTGATTTACGGCGAGAATGTAGGTGGGGGGTTGCATATTCTTAATTTAGAAGAGATTGAAAAGTATATGCAAAATGGTTTTTTAAAGCCTCAGTTTATTCCCGTCGCACATCTGTTAGACGGATGTTATTTGTTAATTGACAAAACCAGAATTTCCACAGATCCAAACTATTTATGGTTCCTCAGGTTTGTAGATTATGAACCACTGCAACTTAATTTTGAGATATTCTTAGATCGGTATATTTTATCTCAGGGATCGAATTTTTGGGATTGGGGAATCTATACTGCTGAGAATTATTACAGAACTCACCGTGTAGAGGACTAAACCCTCCCTAGAGTCAATAGCAGTCTAGTAAGAAAGAGAGAGCAGGTGTAATACCGGCTCTTTTTTATTACCAATTCCCCCGTTTATCCTAATCAGTTCGTCTTTCACAAGTTTCAACATCTAAAAGTGATTCAACTGGAATAAACCATGTATCCCCTTTAAAACCTTCACACATGTAGCGTTTGATTTACTTCCTCTATATAAAAATCATGCTCTCTTACTTCCTCGATTAAGCTAAAGCTGAGATATCTCTGTATAAATGGTCAGAACAGATGTTGAAAATATTAGATTTTTTAGATTATTCACTGGACAAAGTGTGACGGCATTTATGACCCGAAAACGAAAGTTAAGCTTGAATCCCTACTAAAAATAAAAGAATCCCTTCTCGTTATGAGAAGGGATTTATCCGTTTATTCCTCGTATAGTTTATTAATCAACTCGGTAAATGAATCACATATATGACTCAAAGCTCCATCAGGATCTTCATGTGCAATTTCATGGTCCCAAAAAACAATAGAAGGACTACTGAGTCCTTTCCGAAAATCGTAACAGATTTCATTGCCAAACACATCATCCGCAATCGGTATTACTTTGTCTGGCATTCTACCATCTCGATAACGATTAGAAACGTTAACTATATATGACTCACTTTCTTTATGGAAGCTATGTAAGTATCCGAATGCAACTCCTTCCCTATCTTCAAGGTCAAAAGTTTCGGGAGAAGGGGTAGCGCCAGAATAGATTTTGACATATTCTAAATAATCCTTTGGGAACTTTACTTGTAAAATGTTTTCTACTTCAATAATTTCCTCGTTACTAACAGGATGCTCTCCGAAATCCCATTCAACCATTTTAAAAACTCCTTTTATCTGTATTTGGAACCTCCGCCCCATATGTTTCTTCCGCCAGTATGTCCTGTCTTGCCATGAATATCTGCATCTACTAGCTGCATTATACCTTCATTTTGATGGTGGTGCCATGTAAAACCTTTTGGTTTTTTGCCTTTTGAAATCTGCTTTAACTGCATTTCTGTAAAATGTTTTTTTAACTCTGGATTTTTATTAATTTCTTGCTGTAATAGTTCAGTGGCTTTTTTAAATTGTGCAGTATCTTTCTGTAGATATAATGATTTATCAATCTTTACTTCGGCAACTGGTTCAAAAATTGGGAAGCCATCTTTATCATAAGGTACTCCGGTTACAGGGTGAACATCATTTTTTAAATGTCCATTTTTTAAGTTGGTTGTGACGGTGTTACCGAATGCATCTTTATGCGTATATGGTGCAGCTTGGACGAATTGATCTTGTTTGAATTGAATCTCTTTTTTTAATATAGATGTATTCTTTACATTGTAAGTGTTCTCTATATCTTGAGCTATTCCTACAAGAGCCAGTTCATCTTTATTTCCAGATAAGGATTTGATGTATTTTTTTCCTTTAGAGATTCCTTTATTTACATGGTTAGTTGCTGTCTTTTCTCCAGCTTTCAAAACTTTATCTACCTTAGTTGCGCCAGTTTTGGCGATCTTACTAGATACTTTTACAGCAGTTCCTGCGCCTTTTAATCCAACTAGATTGCCGATTACATAGGTAACATAGTGTGCCTTTGAGTATGTATCACCGTTTATAAATTTATCATTCCATGAATCAGCTATATTTTTCCATATGATTTTAGCATATGAAGGTGTATTCAACACAGTACTAATTGTTGTGGCAACTTTTTGCTTATCAGAGAGTTGGGAGAATTCCCAGGCACCGACAGCTAAGTCTTTTAAACCAATTACAGTATCTTTTCCAACATCATAAAGACCGACACCGACTCCTTTGAAGCCCTCCGTGAGTTCATGTGTGTTTTCTATCTGTGTGAAATACCTTTGCTGATCCTCTGTCAGGTTCTCGTAACCAATAGTTTTAGCCATTGAATAGAATTCATCTGCATCAGCATAGTCGTAATTTTTCAGTCTTTCTTTCAGCTTTTCGATTTCCCGTTCTTTTTCTTCTTTCTTTTTAATAGTCAAATAAGCATCCGTTCGCTTCTCAATATCACTTTTTTTCTTATGTATATCACTCTCACGGTACGCCTTGGCGTTGTAATGGATGGGTGTAGCATTCTTGCCTTTGCCTGTGGATTCCTCAAGCTTTTGAAAGTCCTTCTTGATGAATTGCTCGTTTGGCTCTGACTGGGTATATTCAGAAACAAGTGCTTCGTCAACGCTGCCTACTTTATTGACTGTTTTTTTGCGTTGGTTCTCCGCATCGGCGAGTTCGTCTTTAAAGGTTTCTGTCGAGAACAAATCAAGCGGAAGAATATCGTCGATATCATGTAAGATATCTTTCATCGCTTTCTTTTGTTCAGACATAATCGATTTTGATTTTGTGTAAGCATTAGCCAGCTCGTGCTCTAAGAAGGATTCTTCTATATATGCATCAGATAAGCTGGCGTCCTCTATAGTGCCTGAAATGCTCGTCAAGAAAGCAATTTTCATATCAAGTAAATCAATCCAATTGTCAGCTACACCTGCGTGGTCTTGATAAAACGCTTTGATGTTGTCAGCGCCTTTTCCGGAAAACTCACTGTCATCTAAATCAGCTACGGCTTTAAAGGCCTTTTTTAGATTAACCATCTGACTTCTTAATTCCTTGTATTCCTTTGCGCGTCTATCTGCTTCTGAAAGCAGTGATTTGGCTTCAAATACTTTCATGATCATATCCTTTCGTTTGAATAGCTCCAACAAGATTTTACCATGGGAAAATGAAGAAATAGACAGCGATGTGATTCAAAAGTGTGAAATGAATAATTTGATCTGTGTCAATTTACCTATTCAGGTTATTTGTTTGGAAACTGATGACGCAGTCAGCCGGTTCTAGTTAATGAATTAAAGGCAGCCGGCATTTATGGATCGAAAACGAAAGCGAAACTTGAAAGATTATTGAATTAAAGAATAACCCTCTCTAAATTAGAGAGGGTTATTCTTTATCTCTTTTGATATTAGTATTATGGAAGTAGTCTGGTAATGCTTCGTATAAAATATGTCTACTTTCAAATTTTACATCTTTAATCTTATTGACGTTACTCTGTACTCCTCGGGAACCAAATCCTTTAGCCTTTTTAACTGTTGTTTTATCAACTGGTGTTTGTTTATTAACTGTTGTATGTTTGTTCCAACTGTCTTTATCTCCCATTAAAACCTTCCTCTCTTTTGGTTAAACCATTAAAAGAATGACTTGCTTAATCATATACACTAATACAATTCCGATTATTGAAATGTATATCTTCTCGATTCCTTTTTTATAAAGCTTTGCTTTCGTGTCGTTGGCATTACTGTTTTTTTTGACAATGTTATAGTATGAATCTGTTAAAGCATACTGAAGTTCATCTTTGGGTAGTCTTGCATTGTTATTTAGGCTTCCATCGTCCTCGTTAAATCCACTTAATCCGAGCGATTGATATTCGTATGTTTTAAGCACATTAATTAAGTGCTTAAATGCGATCAATTGCATAATAGCTGGAAAGATATATAACAGGGCGATGATTGCAAAACATAGCATTTCAATTGGGCTATGTGCTTTCTTGAAGAAAGAAAAATCTAGCGCTGTTGCATAAAATCCTATCAATGCTCCTAATAAAGCTATAAGGACACCAGCTCTAGTTTCAATATCTCGTTTTCTATTAGCCTCAGCATCATATTCTCTAGATATTGTATTGAGTAATGTTTCAGAACTAGGGTATTCAATATGGTGTTGTTCTGAATTTTGTTGACTTTCCTCTGAATTTAGCTGTCTTTCATCCGAAATTTCAGTCTGTTCTGTAGCCATCGTATAGCCCCTTAGTATCAAATAATTCTTCTCCTAATTGTATATAAAAGGATTATGACTTTACAAGAAAAAATTTACTTAAAAAGAAATATTTTTTGATAATCTGTTTACAACAGTCAATAGGTATAGTATAATAAGAGTATAGAAAGGAGGTGCTGAAGTGGACGAGGTGAGAAACTGGATTCTTGCTATCGCTGGTATCGTGACCATTATAAAACACATCTACGACATATGGCAGAAGGAAAGCGAAAAGCATAGCAAGAAAAAGAAAAAGCGCTCCCGCCGGACAAGCAAGAAGCGCTGATACTAGTGAGACAAGGGGAGAAATCCCCTTGCTCATACATTATATCACGTCCACGATAGTATGAAAAAATATTTTAAGCAGTACAGCACAGGTGACTTTGCCGTTTTGCTCATATTGGTTGCCGGGATCGTCGCAATTGATCTGACCGATGAGGGTATGTCTGGAAAGATTGCGCATACTGTATTGATGATAGCCGTTGTTATTACCTTGTTAAAAGGATTCATTATGATGTGGAGAGAAAGCCGACATGAAAGAAAGCGAAAAAATTAAGTTTATCCAGGAAGAAGTTTTGACTGCAGCGGAAGCGGGGGAGCTGCTAGGAATCACTCGGCAGCGTTTAAGCACTCTTGTGACATCCGGAAAGCTCAAGCCGGTTAAAAAAGTGGGGACAGTTGCATTGTTTTTGCTGGGACATGTACAAACCCTTAAAAAAGAATTAGAAGCCGGCCGGAAGAAGTATCGACCGTATGATGAATGAAGCCCTTCTCGAGATGAGGAGGTTTTTTTTATGAAATTTATTGGTGTCTCGGATAAAAATGGTATAATTCTTGTGTTAGGAGGTGGTTAAGTGGATGAGTTTAGAAACTGGGTTCTTTCCATTGCAGGGATTGTCACAATATGCAAACAGCTTTATGACATTTTCCAAAATGAAAAGAAGCAGCGAGGAGAAAAGGAGAAAAAGCGCTTCCGCCGCCAAAGCTAGAAGCGCAACTGCAGGTTTCAAGGTTTTTAAGGGGGGAAACCCCCTGTTTCCTCGAATATACACTCAGTATACATCAAAAGTGATTGCGGTATGCCGCAAAAACGTATTGCGGTATACTGTAACTCATCCATTTTCGAATGAAAGATTATTTCAGCAAATACAGCACATCAGAAATGGCCATACTTCTAATAATGTTATTTGGCCTTGTAGCTATTGATTCTAAAAACTTGTCGCTTTCGGGAATGATAGCGAATGTAATTTTATATCTGGCAGTGATCCTCACAATTTTTAAAGGTCTTATTATGATTTGGTCAGAAAAACGACATGAAAGAAAGCGAAAAAATTAAGTTTATCCAGGAGAAGTTTTGACTGCAGCGGAAGCGGGGGAGCTGCTTGGAGTCACCCGACAGCGTTTAAGCACCCTTGTGACTTCCGGAAAGCTCAAGCCGGTGAAAAAGGTTGGGACCGTTGCATTGTTTTTGTTGGGACATGTATCCCTTAAAAAAGAATTAGAAGCTGGCCGGAAGAAATATAGACCGTATTATGGTTAAAAAAACAAATATTTCTAAGTTTCAGTAAATAAGGTATACTTATTTTAGGAGGGGGAAATTTTGGAATACCTTATTTACTGTGACGAGTCTACAAAAAGGGGAAAGCTTTGCAGTAATTTTTACGGCGGGGCTTTAGTTAAATCAATACACTTTGAAGATGTTGTTAATAGATTGAATAGATATAAAAGTGAAGCGAATATAACTGGTGAAGTAAAATGGACCAAGGTTACTGCTCCATATTTAGAAAAATACATTGGTTTGATGGATGTTTTTTTTGATTTATTACAAGAGGATAAGGTGAAAATGAGAGTTATGTTTCAACAGAATTTAGTTAGTGACGATATAATAAGACACTTTACTAAAGAAGAACATGAAGAATCTTATTTCAAGCTTTATTATCAATTTATAAAACATGCTTTTGGTTTAAAGTACTCTAATTTAACTAATGAAAAAATCAATTTACGTTTATATTTCGATCAATTTCCAGATAAAAAATCAAAAGTTGATAAATTTAAAAATTTTATATATGACTTAAGATTATCTGAAGATTTTATAAATGCAAATCTCTCTATACGGTTTGACGACATTGTTGAAGTTTCTTCACACGATCATGTTATATTGCAATGTGCTGATATTGTAACAGGGGCAATGTTCTTCAGATTAAATAAACTTCATTTAGAAAAAAATGAAGAAACGGGTAGACGAGGGAAAAGGACAATTGCTAAAGAAAAGCTTTATAAACATATTCATAAACGTATATGTGAAATCAGACCGAATTTCAATGTAGGCGTAAGTACAAGTAATGATGGTGATATAATAAATAAATGGAATTATCCATACTCCCACTGGAAATTCACTCCTTCACAAGTTGTGAAAAAAACCTTGCAATTTTAGTCTGATTTTTGTATAATTGGGTTACAAATATTGTGTATTAGCCCTGTCAATCCGAAGGCTTGCGTTCCTACGTGAGCTACTGACGTAGGTGAGATGGGGCTTTTCTTTTTAGATCGTACTCTGAGCTCAGCGTTACCCCTGAGCGTAGATAAGGAGCCGAGTTCAACTCTTGGGTTTACTAATAGGTTGATTATCTGGACAGTCATTATGTTGTTAGGGATTTTCAATTTGAGTATTACACAGGGGGCGATAGATATGAACAATCTAAGTATTCTAACAGTTTTCGCAAGCAGTATTCAAGCTTACCTAATTAGTAAAATAGCGGGTTCTCCTTTGAGCTGAGAGTATGATTAGAAACTTCTCCCGTTTGGGAGTTTTTTTATTTCTATAAAACTCCATCCTTTATATGTCTACCCCACATCAATTCACTCTTCATATACTCCAACGGCCAAAAGAGCCTCAAATGCAATAAACCATGTATCTCCTTTTAAATCCTTCACGTGCAGCCTCTGTTTAACTTCATCTATGTAATGAACATGTCCTGTTACTTCTTCAATAAATCCGTCTCTGTATATACCGATGACCAGAACCGAGTTGGATTCCATCGCTTCGCAAATAGTGCGTGCCATTTCCTCCAGCTGGTATTCATCGAGAATGGGTTTTTTGAGCTTCTGGACTTCTCTCTTTCTGTTTAAGAGGGCAGTCCTTTGTTCAGACAATATGAATTTTTGTTCCCATCTCTTGTCGTAAATTCCTTGACTCATTCCGATCATCTCCTTGAATAAATTATATGCGAACTAATGTTCTTTTATCAATGGAGAAAATATTGGTAGGCCTGTGAATTTACTCATTGGATTTAAGTGGAAAATTGTTGGCGGGTTGTTGCCCAAACCTGTCAACAATTAATATTTTTATTCAGAAGGGATCAGACATCTATTTTGAAATCCCTTGATGGATAAGTATTTGTCAGGAATAAAAATAACAGCTCAGAAGGTAATCACTACCTTGACAGGGTAGAGGTCGCTGGTTCGAGCCCAGTCGGAATCATAGCCAAAACCCTTGCGTAGCAAGGGTTTTTTACTTTGCTTATTTATTGATTTTGCCATCATTCATCGAGTTGGGGACGGATTGGGGGCGGAAGTTTTTTAAGCTGATTTTGAAGTGAATTAAAATCAGCTCTGTTTCTATGCTAGTTTAATGGATTATAAAGTTTCAATATTCTTTTAGATTTTTTGAATAACTTGTTCGAGCCATATGATTGGAGATACGCCGTAACTAAGAATGTCCACTCCGTCAGCAGCTTCATCGATAAAATCATTCTTTTCTTCATCCGAATAATCACTGTTAATAAAATCTTTCAATGCAGCTATATCAGTTTCTTGCTCTTCTTTTGGTATCTCTTCTAAGTATTCGTCCAGTGCTGATTCTGGAGTTTCTATGCCTTGATAAAAAATACCTCCTAGAAATTGAAATACAGGTTCAGAAATTTCGATTCCAATCACCACTAAGAAATATTAATTTCAAATCTGAGAAATGGTACGTATCTAATTCTAAATAACTTTCTGCTATATCAATATCATTTGTCATTTCTAAGTCAGGGTATTTTTCATCTAATTTTCTTAAACAATTAATAAGTTCTTTACTTTGTAAACTTTCAGCTAAATCTTCAAATACTTCACTGATCCAATATAAATCTTCTTCATTACAATTTTCTAGATAGCTAATTGTATTTTCCTCATTTTCTGAGAGTACTTCAATTATTTCATCCCAACTTTTTTGAATTCCATAGTCATCATTAAGATTAAGTTTTTTTCGTTTAATTGATATAGTTTTCATTTTTTTCTCTAAATTCATATTGATCCTCTTAACTAAGCAGGGCTATTATTTTCCTATTGCCTTTCCTATTGTTACATCTCCATCATGGAAAAATTCAATAACATAACCAGATTCGCTGAACATGAAAGTATCGGAACCTACAGCAGTTACATCATCAATTACGTTTAAGGCGTTGTCTAAGCTGGTTTTTACAGCTGGATTATCACCGTAAGCCCAAAGGAGAATAACAGTTTTATCATCTATTTTATTCTCAATTAACCATTCATCAATATCATCAGCGTAATCAATAGATCTGTGAGAAGTTACTTCATCCCATTTAATTCTTCCCCATGATGTGAAGGGGAAACTTTCACCAAGTTGTTCATGATATTTACGTGTCTCAGAAATAGTGAGGACTTCTTTGTTATTTCCAAGAGCTTCTAGACATTCTTCGTATAAAGTCATATTAACACTTCCTATTTATTTAAATGTTTTAAAAGTGATTTATAAGTTTCTTCGTTTCCGTTAAACGGTATATAATATTTCTTTGCCTTATCTCCTTTTCCATTTCTATAATCCTCAACATTTATATGAGGTCCCTTTTCAGGGTCATAATCTAATCTCCAAAGGACTTTATTATCTCCAGATATTCGGCCAGTAACTTTACCAAAGCCTGCGCTTTTAGATAAAGTACCTATAAAAGGTTTTGAATCTATTCCTAATGGTCCCGGGAACCGTAATTTGATTGGTGTTGGTATTTGTTATAGCAAGTCAGGAGGCGCTAAATACTACACTGCTGAAAAGCTGGCTATCAAGTTTGTGGCGTAGCTGCTTAAAGAGCGCAGCTGGGGAATTGATTGTGTCCGTAAACATCAGAACAGAAGCGGAAAGGATTGCCTGCACCGCATTTTAGCTGAGGGCAGATGAAACCAAGTTAAGTCAGCCATTGAGTCAGAATTGAAGGTGCTGGGAGGAAAGACAACATCTAAACTGTTATCATCTGCGTCTAAAGCTTCTGGGGGCATTTACACAGTCAAAAAAAGTGATACTCTTCCGTTTTTTAATAAAAAGGGAGTTTAATTAATGATTAAAAAAATTCGATATAATTAATGAAATATCGACAGAAGATTGTTACCACAAATGCAAAGCAAGAAACGAAAGTGCCCATGCAAATATGCCGAACGTTACAAAGAATCTAAGAAAAGTTTCATATTTTGTAAGTTTCCGTTCTTTTTTTATTTTACCTAATTTCCAGTAAAGGGCGTAGCCGGAGAACAATAAAATTATTTGTCCCAGTTGCGACACGGACTCTAAAAATTCTATACCATTCATTGATTTCACCTCTTATTTAATTATCGCAGACGGAAAAACCGGTTCCAACAGTTATATAAAAATTAAGCAATCCGTAATATGTTTAATGGTATATGAAATGATTTTTTCTTATCCAGCAGACCATAAGGGTATAGTGGCAGCAGAGTTACTCGGGGTTAGCAGGCATGTGCAAGCCAGCTTATAAGCAGCAGGGAGCTTAATGTCAGAATATAATCGCTACCTTGTGACAGGGAGGAGATCCTTGGTTCGAGCTCAGTCGGAATCAGCTTAAAATTTATGGGCTGTCGGTTTATTAATGCAGTATATGATTTAAATAAAAACTCAGGAATAATATTGAGTTGAGAATATAAAATAAAAACCCCACTTTTAAAGTCCAAAATGGGGTTATTTCTTAATATCATATTAAGTTGCTGCTCTATCTGCGACCTTATAAGTGGACTGCTCAGAAAGAGCGTATGAAGCGCTAGATACTCCAACAACGCCAAGCAAGAGCGCTAAACAAATTGCAATTTTACATTTTTTCATTTAAATGCTTCCCCCTTTGAATTTGTTTGCGTGCTTCAATTGCCATTTGATAAAAATCGACCGCATCATGTCTGTCTTCTTTGTTGGTCAAAAAATCAGCAACAGCAACAGCGTATTCTTCCATATCACCGTAAAGGTTTTTCTCTTCGAAGAACTTGAACACTTCTCTAAGTGTTTGTAAGTCGAATGATAAATAAAGGCCTTTAACCAGTTTTAATTTCTCGGTTACTTCCTGGTTGTTGTGTCGGGCAGCAACCTTCTGACCTTCCTGGTATAATTCTAATGCAGCCTTTAAATCATTTTTCTTTGCTTTGACATAAGCCAGATTAAAAATCGCTTTGGACTCATAAATGTGTTTTCGATCCTTATGAATTTCATAGGCGATTTGAAAATGTTTCTCAGCATTGTCAAGTTCTTCAAGGTTATTATAGCATAATCCCACGTTAAAATGAGCTGAACCAATTAAATGTTGCTCCCCTATTTTTATAGCATCATTTAAGGCTTTTTCAGCTGTTTCTAAAGCATCCTCATAACACATTTTATCTAGCCAGTTCCCAAAGATAACAAACTGACATTGGACCATTTCTTTGCCATATGTAAGGTTCCCCTGAGCATCTTTTTGCTCTTTAAATATAGAGTATGCTCGCTGAGCATAATTCATTGAGAAATGAGTCTCTTTCATATAGTAATAGACTTCTGACACTTTAAAATAGAACTCTGCCTTATCTGTATTTGCGTTTTCATCTAATAAATCAAGATATTTTTCGGCTTCGCGATAATATGTTAAAGCAATAACTAAATCTCTCGTTCTAAAATGGTACATGCCGGTAAAAAAATGATAATAGAACTCTATTGTATTCGTGAGGGATTCAGGGGCCATATTTTCCCTTGTCTTTTTGAGGTCAGCATATACACCATCTATATTTTCAACAGAGTCAGGTTCGAGATACGACAGCATTATTTCGTGCCGCAGCTTTAATAGCTGGAGATAGACTGCTACTTTTTCATTTTTCTCCATCATATCGAATGCTTTTTCAACTTTTTGTTTCATTTCTTTTGCTTTCTCAACTCGACCCTGTTTTATGACAACATACCAATGATTAATGTCTGTAGTTACATAAGATATGGGATTAAATCCGAAACAGACAATCAAATACCTCCTTTTTTTTACATATATTTAATATTATATCACTAAGGACACCCTCTAATAGAATTATTTTTTTGAAAAGTCCATCTATTTAGACTAAAAAAAGTCAGAATAAACATAAATAAGGACCGTATTGTCTGATACGAACTCTTTAGCTTGCTTTAGAATTTAGGGAGGCTGATCTAAAAGGCACTTGAAGTCGTTTAATGATTTATAAATGGCATCTGCATTTTTCAAGAAAATGTTATAATGAAAAGCCATAAAATGATAGGAGGGGGATTTTCGATGCATTACATAACGGCATGTTTAAAAATCATCAGTAATAAAGACCTTAATGAGATAATGAAGGAATTCAAAAAACTTGAGGAAGAAACGAACAAAGAAGAGGGATGTATCAAATTCCATGCTTATCCGCTTGAGCCATCAGAACGTAAAATAATGCTTTGGGAGATATGGGAAAACGAAGAAGCTGTGAAAACCCATTTTACGAAAAAACACACAATAGACGTTCAAAAACAAGAATTAACGGAAGTAGAATGGTTAATGAAAAGCAATGTGAATGATTGAAAGGCTCTTTAAAAAGAGACATTCAATGACTTAGTATCAGCCACTTGTGACTAAGTAGTAAATTGTTGTCCAACTCTTATTTTTTCTATTTAATATTTTTTGAGACGAAAATGTTTTTTTAAGCTGATTTTAAAATGTATTCAAAGTCAGCTCTGTTTGATTTAATGGATTATATTCTTTGGATAGCTTGTTACCATCATAATGGAGATACTCCGTATAAATTGGAGGTTAAAATAATGAGTCATTCTCAAGAAAAAACTGCACTAATTACAGGAGCAAGCAGTCAAGGGGATATTGGTACGGCTATTTGTCGTAAGTTAGCCTCACAGGGTATACATATCTTCTTTACTCACTGGAACTCTGATGCGGCCTGGATAGAAGAATTTCAACAAGAAATTTTACGTATGGGTGTGCGCTGTGAGGCAATGAAAATTGATTTATCAGATGCACATGCTGCATTCACAATACATGAAAAAATTTCAGATAAATTAGGATATCCTTCCATTCTTATTAATAATGCAGCTCATTCCGCAAGTGATAATTATGTATCGTTAGATGCTAAATCACTTGATGATCATTATGCGGTTAATATGAGATCGAATTTTCTTCTTTGTGTTGAATTCGCCCGTCGGTTTAAAAAGTCTAATTTAATATCAGGAAGAATCATCAATATGACATCAGGGCAGGATTTAGGTCCTTTGCCTGGGGAGTTAGCGTATGCAGCTACTAAAGGAGCTATTTCTGCCTTTACTAGGTCGTTATCACAAGAACTTGCACCATTGGGCATCACTGTTAACGCTGTAAACCCAGGTCCAACAGATTCTACATGGATGACTGATGAAATAAGAAATTTTCTTTCACCTAAATTTCCAATGGGGCGTATTGGCACACCAGATGATGCGGCACGAATTATTGCTTTTCTTGCAAGTGATGAGGCTGAATGGATAACTGGACAAATTATTCATTCAGAAGGTGGATTTATTCGGGGCTAAGCTAATGAAACACAATATAAACCAATGTATGATGTATTCCCAAAAATAAATCTAAACTTGAAGCGCAATTGAAATAAAATAAGGTCCCTTCTCTTTTTAGAGGGGGACCTTATTTTATTCATGCATGTTTTGCATTCAGAAAATCTGGCGGTTAAGAGATTAATAAACCGTTACATATACTTTTCCGAATACTGCAGTACCTTTAAACAAAGTAATCGTGGCTTTCCCTTTTGATTTAGCCGTCACTAAACCATTTTGATCGACTTCAGCAACTTTTTGGTTATCAGTCCAATAACGAGTAGCTGAATTATTTTTAACAGAATAGGTTTCTCCAACTTTTAGAGGTAAATTATAGTCTTGAATCTTGATAACATGTGTAGGTGAAATAGAAATGTTCTTTACTTCAGTAGGTGTGGAGTTTATTTCATGAGCTGAAGCTACCCCGCTGACCGACAGAGCTAACGCAGAAATCGATAAAGCAGAAACAACAGTTTTTTTGAAATTCATTTTGAAACACTCCTTTAAAGTTTTTTGTCTTGCACTATAACAATTCAATAAAAGTAATTATTTCCCTTGTAAATAAATGTTAATAATATGTGAACGATCAACTGATTTGAGCTAAGACTATTGTGTGCCCTGCACAGAGTTTGTATTTATGATTGAAAATTGCTGAGAGAGAATGGTCATCTTTAAAATCTTAATAAAACACATTTGGTGGGGTTATTAGTTTGTTGAGCGTGTGGGAATTTTGTTACCTGCACTTTATCCCCAAAGATACCAAATCACTTTTCTTCATCATGTTCTTACTTTCGTACTCATACATTAGAAAATCTTCGTTCTAAATAGGTGAAGAATTGGAGTATTTTTATGAATTTCTGCTGAATAACGATAAAAAATACATTACATAACAAACTCAAAGAATATAAAAATCGCTTTTTTCCGGAAGCTTCGGTAAAAAACAAAACTTTTGTCTCTATGATTTTATTTTATAATGTAAACGGTTTCTTATATAGTATACTTATACTATGAATTTGCTCAAGTGGATACTGACAGGAAGGATAGAAAAACAGATGGAATACATAAATTCAAGACAAAAAGAGATTTTGTATCTGTTGTTATCTGAACCTGATGACTATTTAGTTGTGCAAGATTTCGCAGATAGGGTACAGTGTTCTGAAAAAACAATCCGGAATGATTTGAAAGTGATCGAGGATTATCTCAATGAGCATTCTCATGCACAGCTTATTCGAAAACCAGGGTTGGGCGTTTATTTACATATAGAAGAACAGGAAAGAACCTGGCTAAGCCAACAATTACATACTGATCATTTTTCTTCTAGGCAGCGGAGCGATGAAGAAAGAATGCTGCAAATTGCTTATGACTTATTAATGAATCCGAAGCCTGTTTCCGCAAAAGAAATTGCCGCTCGGCATTTTGTCAATCGATCTGCCATTAAAAAGGATTTATACGCAGTAGAAGAGTGGCTGAAGCGTTTTGATCTCACGCTCGTTTCTAGGCAGAGGCTTGGATTAAAGGTTGAAGGGAACGAAAGAAATAAAAGAAAGGCATTGGCAAGAATATCTGATTTGATTCACAATACAGAGTTTACGAGCCAATTTATTAAAAGTAAGTTTTTACATTATGAAGTAGATTTTGTGACGAGAGAAATCAAATCATTGCAAAAAAAGCATTCTCTCTATTTCACAGATGAAACGTTTGAGAGTTTGCTGCTGCATACATTATTAATGGTCCGCCGCATCAAAATGAAGCAGCCGATCTCTTTGTCCCCGAAAGAAATGGCGGCAGTAAAAAAGAAGAAAGAATATCAATGGACATTTGCTTGTTTACAACGGCTTGAACCGGTTTTTGCAATCCGTTTTCCAGAAGAAGAAGCCGTGTATTTAACATTACATATATTGGGCGGTAAAGTTCGTTATCCATTACAGAAAGAAGAAAACTTTGAAAATGCTGTGCTTCCTAAGGTTGTAGAGCATTTAATCAATCGTGTTTCAGAGCTGAAAATGATGGATTTTCATAAAGACCTGGATTTGATCAATGGTTTGAACATTCATCTCAATACAGTGTTACAGCGGCTGAGCTACGATCTTTCAGTATCAAATCCTATGCTGAATGATATTAAAAAGATGTATCCTTATTTGTTTCATCTTATCATTGACGTTTTGGAAGATATCAATCAAACTTTTGATCTTCATATTCCTGAGGAAGAGGCAGCATATTTGACACTGCATTTTCAAGCAGCCATCGAACGGATGCAGTGCAGCAGCGAGGCACATAAAAAGGCGATCGTCGTCTGCCACATGGGAATCGGGATGTCACAATTGCTGCGTACGAAAATTGAACGGAAATATCACCAAATCGCTGTAATGGCATGTATTGCAAAGGCCGATTTAAAGGATTATATCAAAAAGCATGAGGATATCGATCTTGTCATATCCACCATTGCGCTGGAGAATATAACGGTCCCCCATATTGTTGTGTCTCCGCTGTTAGAGCCTGGCGAAGAGAAGAAATTAAGTGCATTTATACGTCAGCTGGGCGAACCACACCGCCAAAAACAAAAAACGTTTCAGATGCTGAACAATACGACTCCTTTTTTGGTTTTTTTGCAGCAGGAGGCGGAGCATCGCTACAAGTTAATTGAACAGCTGGCGACAGCTTTGTTTGAGAAAGGCTATGTTGAAAAGGACTATGCGGTTCATGCGGTGATGAGGGAAAAAATGTCGGCGACAAACATTGGGTCAGGCATTGCCATTCCTCATGCGAACGCTAAATTTATTAAACAATCAGCAATCGCGATTGCCACATTAAAGGAGCCGCTTGAATGGGGAAATGAAAAAGTTTCGCTTGTCTTTATGCTGGCTGTCAAACACGAGGATCAAACCATGACAAAGCAGCTGTTTAGCGAGCTTTCATATCTTAGCGAGCAGCCGGCCTTTGTCCAAAAGCTGACGAAAGAAACCAATGTCATGTCATTTTTATCTCATTTGGATTATTAAAAAGCAGGGATTATTCCTTGCTTTTTTTTGTTATAGGGAAAAATGCCTTTATTTCCGGAACCTATGGTAAAAAAAGCGATTTTTAAGTGCTGATTTCGGTATACAGTTGAGACAAGATCTTATTATTCACACTTTAAAGGAGGTTTCCTATGAAACTGTTAGCGATTACATCTTGTCCGAACGGTATTGCCCATACGTATATGGCAGCGGAAAATCTGCAAAAAGCTGCAGACAGAATGGGCGTCAGCATCAAAGTTGAGACCCAGGGGGGAATTGGTGTCGAAAATAAGCTAACCGAAGAGGAAATTCGCGAAGCGGACGCAATCATTATTGCTGCAGACCGCTCGGTAAACAAAGACCGGTTTATAGGCAAAAAACTGCTATCTGTCGGGGTACAGGACGGCATCCGCAAACCGGAAGAATTGATTCAAACCGCTCTTAACGGGGATATACCGGTCTATCGTTCCGCTGCAAAATCGGAATCTGGCAATCACCAGAAGAAGAAGCAAAATCCTATTTACCGTCATTTAATGAACGGCGTTTCATTTATGGTTCCTTTCATTGTCGTCGGCGGATTATTGATAGCGGTTGCATTAACGCTTGGAGGGGAGAAAACACCTAAAGGCTTAGTTATTCCGGATGACTCCTTCTGGAAAACGATTGAACAGATCGGCAGTGCTTCATTTTCATTTATGATTCCGATTTTAGCCGGCTATATCGCCTATAGCATCGCTGATAAACCGGGTCTTGTGCCAGGGATGATCGGCGGATATATTGCGGCGACTGGCAGTTTTTATGACAGCGCAAGCGGCGCCGGATTCCTTGGGGGAATCATTGCCGGATTTTTGGCCGGATATGCTGCACTATGGATAAAAAAAGTAAAGGTGCCAAAAGCCATCCAACCGATTATGCCGATTATTATTATTCCGGTATTTGCATCTCTGATTGTAGGTTTAGCGTTTGTATTTTTGATCGGTGCGCCTGTAGCTCAAATTTTCACCTCATTAACGGTTTGGCTGGCGGGAATGAAAGGCTCGAGCTCGATCCTTCTGGCATTGATTTTAGGTGCGATGATCTCATTTGATATGGGCGGTCCCGTAAATAAGGTCGCATTTCTGTTTGGATCGGCAATGATTGGAGAAGGAAATTATGAAATTATGGGACCAATTGCTGTCGCCATTTGTATCCCGCCGATTGGCCTTGGTGTTGCAACGTTTTTAGGAAAAAGAAAATTCGAGACATCCCAAAGAGAAATGGGGAAAGCGGCATTTACGATGGGGCTCTTCGGCATTACTGAAGGAGCGATCCCATTTGCGGCGCAGGACCCTCTGCGCGTCATTCCAAGTATTATGGCAGGCTCAATGACAGGTTCTGTGATAGCCATGATTGGCAATGTGGGAGACAGAGTGGCACACGGCGGACCTATTGTTGCAGTGCTTGGCGCAGTTGATCATGTCTTGATGTTTTTTATTGCTGTGATTGCTGGTTCCCTTGTCACCGCTCTGTTCGTCAATGTACTAAAAAAAGATATTACGGCGTCTCCTGTGCTCAGTGAAACTGCGCCGCCCTCCGCGCCAAGTGAAGCTGCGGCAGCAAACGAAATAAAGCAGCCAATTCAAGTCGAAAGCCCAAAAGCTGAGATGGCGGAGATAAAAAAATTGACAGACATTATCAGCCCGGAATTAATTGAACCAAATTTATCGGGTGAAACCAGGGATGACATCATTGAGGAAATGATTCAAAAATTGTCCCGCAGAGGTGCGCTGCTTTCAGAGAGCGGGTTTAAACAATCCATTTTGAGTCGTGAACAACAGGGAACAACGGCGATTGGCATGAATATCGCGATTCCGCACGGAAAGTCTGAGGCTGTTAGGGAGCCAAGTGTTGCCTTTGGAATCAAACGATCAGGTGTTGACTGGAACAGCCTGGATGGATCAGAAGCTAAATTAATCTTTATGATTGCTGTACCAAAAGAAAGCGGAGGGAACCAGCATCTGAAAATATTGCAGATGCTATCTCGAAAGCTTATGGATGACAATTATAGGAAGCGACTGCTCTCCGTGCAAACAACAGAAGAGGCATACAAACTGCTGGAAGAAATCGAATAAAGCGGGGGGATTTTCATGACGATTGAACCGTTATTTTTCAAGCCTGTTTTCAAAGAAAGAATTTGGGGCGGAACCGCTTTAGCTGATTTTGGCTATACCATTCCGTCACAACGAACAGGGGAGTGCTGGGCTTTTGCCGCACATCAAAACGGTCAAAGCGTTGTTCAAAACGGAATGTATAAGGGGTTCACGCTCAGCGAATTATGGGAACATCACAGACATTTATTTGGACAGCTTGAAGGGGACCGTTTTCCTCTGCTTACAAAAATATTAGATGCTGACCAGGACTTATCTGTTCAGGTGCATCCCAATGATGAATTTGCCAAAATACATGAAAACGGTGAGCTTGGAAAAACTGAATGCTGGTACATTATTGATTGCGAAAAAGATGCAGAGATTATTTACGGCCACAATGCAAAAACAAAGGAAGAACTAACTGTCATGATAGAGCGTGGAGAATGGGATGAACTCTTGCGCCGAGTAAAGGTAAAGCCGGGGGACTTTTTCTATGTGCCAAGCGGCACTGTTCATGCGATTGGAAAAGGGATTCTTGCTTTAGAGACGCAGCAGAATTCAGACACAACCTACAGATTATATGATTATGACCGAAAAGATGAAGAAGGCAAGCTGCGCGAGCTTCACCTGGAAAAGAGCATCGAAGTCATAGGGGTCCCGTCTATTCCAGAGCGGCAAACGGTTCATCATGAACAAATTGATGATTTGCTTACAACGACATTGATTGAATGCGCTTACTTTTCGGTGGGGAAATGGAACTTATCAGGATCAGCAAGCTTAAAGCAGCAAAAACCATTCCTTCTTATCAGTGTGATTGAAGGGGAGGGCCGTATGATCTCTGGTGAATATGTCTATCCCTTCAAAAAAGGAGATCATATGTTGCTGCCTCATGGTTTTGGAGAATTTAAACTTGAAGGGTATGCCGAATGTATCGTCTCCCATCTGTAACATGGCAGGGCTTGAGAAATACATTTGCGAGTGAAGACGCCTATTCTCCAGCAATGATCTAAATCAAATAAGAGTTTAATAGTCGGAGAAGAAATGCTACACTATTTTCTGTATATGGTAAAGAATGAAAAAACACGATTCGGTTGGTAGTCCGGATGCATGATTGATCATGTCAGTAACCTTCCCCTCCTCGGGATGTCCATCATTCTTTCGTATCTTTTATGAGGAGGGAATCGTTATGAAATTAACGGTTTACTATGATGGTCAGTTTTGGGTAGGCGTTGTTGAAACTGTGAACAATGGAAAGCTAAGAGCCTTTCGTCATCTTTTTGGCAAAGAGCCGAAGGATTCTGAAGTGCTGGCGTTTGTTCATAACCAACTCTTGAATATGATGGCCCAAACAGAGCAGGAAGGAGTTCGTTTACAAGGCAGACGTCAGAAAAAGATCAATCCAAAAAGATTGCAGCGTCAGGTTTCAAAAGAAGTGAAAAATGCCGGAGTAACTTCAAAAGCTCAAGAGGCAATAAAACTAGAGCTTGATGCAAGAAAGCAAAAGAAAAAACAAATAACGAAAGAACAACGAGAACATGTAAAAGAGCAGAGGTATATGCTCAAAAAGCAAAAAGCGAAAAAGAAGCACAGAGGTAAATAATCTAGCAAAAGCAGGCACTGAGCCTGCTTTTGTAATTACGCCTCTACTTTGTAACATATATCCAATGCATATAATCCTCTGATTTATGATTCAATGTGAACCCTAGCTTTTCCAAAGTTTTTTGTGATCCTAGATTATCATGTTCACATCTTGCGGTAATCCGGTTCACTGCTTCTTGGCTTAATGCCCAGTTTATTAGTTCTTGGCAGGCTTCCACACAATAACCTTTGCGGCGATGACTTTTATTTGTCGCAAAACCGATTTCAATCACGCCATTCTCGTCTGGATCACCTAAAAATCCAGTTCCTCCAACAATTTCATGACTGTCCTTCTTTACAATAATCCATGAATCAAATCCTTTTGTTCCATTGTTTTTCACTAAAATTTCACGGAAATAAGGTATCGCTTCAAAAAAATCATAATTTGGCCATTCACCATTTGTTTCATATCCTAAGTCTTTGATCGCTTGATGATCTTGTTTAGACGCGGCGTCGAGAAGGGGAATATCAATTGTTTGTAATCGTAATCGATTCGTTTCAAGGAGAACCATATATCTAATCCTCTTTTCTTTTTACTGGAAATCATGATAACATATAATAATTTTCTCTGGTACCTTGGCAGTAGAAAAAGATGAGGAACTTGAGGGGGATTGATAGGTGAGAGCTAGCCCAGTACCAAAATGGGTAGGAAAATGCTGATGTCAAAGTGTTCCTACCCGTTTTTCTGTGCTGAATGCAGGGTTTCTGATAACATGTTGTATTACCTTTTCGCAATCAAATAAAGCGATAGGGCTCTTTGGGTTTGAACAGGATTATGAATGATAATGACCCATTGGTTTCTTCGTCTTGGAAAGCTTGCTACCGCATACAATGGAGCAGTATCCCGCGGAGTGAACCCGCCATTTACCACATTGATATCCCTTCCTTCAAGATGACAAACTAGGTATTCGCCTGGATTGATGACCTGCTGGTTCGTCCATGCGTAAGAATAAAAGCCGTCGCCGAGATCCTCGGAGGAAGATGGGGGGATAATGCCGTCTACAGTCAATGTGATTTCTCTTCTTCGCTGTCTTTCTGAAAAGTCCGGACTTCTTTGAGGTGTATGAGTATGTGAAGAGTAAGGAATTAACGCAGGACCATACAAGTAATGATACAAAGCAACCACTCCTTATTTTTACATTCATACAAATTGTATGTGGGTGTCATTTGTTCATTCCTGTTTTGTTTCAAGTTGATTAATAATGAGCTATAGGCGTCCGGTATAATCAATTTGTCCTTTCGTTGATTCAATGCTAGTAACCTTGAAAATGCAGGTTAGGATGATAGAATTTACATATTAACTGCAAAAAAGAAGATTACATTTATTTTGATAGCGGGTGAAAACGATGGCGAAAAAAATGGCAAAAACAAATGCGGTTCGTCTAATTGAACAGCAGAACATTACTTATGAGTTATTAGGGTATAAAACAGACGGCCAGCCTGTAGATGGCATCTCTGTTTCGGAGAAAATCGGTTATCCTTTGGAGTATGTATATAAAACATTGGTGGCAGCAGCAGGTACTAATCAATATTATGTCTTTGTTGTACCTGTAGCAGAAGAGTTAGATGTAAAAAAGGCAGCAAAAGTGACAGGGGAAAAGAAAATAGAGATGATTGCAATGAAAGAGCTATTAGCGGTAACTGGCTATCTTCGCGGCGGCTGTTCACCAATTGGCATGAAAAAATTGTTCCCGACCTATATTGACACATCTGCAGAAACGCTTGATTTTATCATTGTCAGTGCAGGGAAAATCGGTATGCAGATAAAGTTGGCGCCGCAAGATTTAGCCAAATCATGTGATGCCGAATTTGCAGAAATTGTATAGATTGCAGATATAGGGTAAACGAAAAAGCTTAGTCGTATCGATTAAGCTTTTTCCGCATCCCTTTCAAATATGATTTCAAAATAAGCAGCTGCCCCATACCCATCTATACTGGGCGCGAAAATCTGAACGAATCTCCAGCCTCTTTTCGCATAATCATGGATGATTTGCTGGTAGTCTTCTTTAGGCCTTCTTCTCATCGTACTCAGCTCAACTCTTACGAATTCATATTCTTTCATCATTTGATCCCTCCTATTAGGATATACGGAAGATTGAGCAAGAAGTTCCGAAAACCTCAGGGATTATTAACATGAATCTCTTGCTTATTGCATTTGACTGAGTATATAAGTAAAAAAAGAGCGGCCAGAACATATAAGAAAGAGATGATCATTAACGTACTCATGACAGGGTAGTGTTTAGCGGAGTAGATGAAAAAATCAAGCTGTGAAATTTGTTTGTGGCTGCTGACGGTATCCATTCCATTAAGCAGTTTTGAGATTTTAGCAGTATAGTTCCAATCAAAACGATCTGAAACAAGCTCGCTTCCTTGATACCAATTAACAGCGGCTAAAAACAGAAATACCATAATAGAAAATCCAAGCTGAACAACTAAAAATATTCCCTTCACTTTTGTGTGACCTCCAAATCTAAATATGGGAAAATCAAACAATATATTACCACCCTCTGGGTTATTCTTGCAATTTCTCTTTCACGCAACTCGAACGTAAGTCTATTTTTTTATTTGTGTTTGGATTATAATACCTGATGATGGAAAAAGCGTTCGGGTTTATGGATTGGAGAATCATATATTAGCGATTTTATTTATGAACTTTAGTGAAACCCGAAAGTAGGCTGGGGGACGGCAGTCTTTTTGCTAATTGTTACTGAATTTTTAAATGTTCGTATTGATAGTAGGAGAAAGTACAGAAGCAGACGGTTCGGCCTTTTCTCCGCTTCGTCTATCGCAAAAGATCTGTTTAATCACTGAACGGTTTTCATCTGTTTTGCTGAACTTTGCAATGGGCTGCAAAAAAACATCAACATGCAACGATGGCGACATGTTTTATATTTGGCTGACTGACCTGATCATTTATTTTGCTTTTAAGTCATCCTATTCAAGAAAGCGATGGTATTTCATGAACAAAGAGACTCTAAAAAACATACTCATGATTTTTTCAATATGCGCAACCCTCCGAGAAACCGATGGCATGCGCATTGCTGATAGCTGGATTTTGAGTGAAATCGTACGGTTTTTGATTTGCATGGCAGTGTTTTTTGCTGTGACATTTCTATTAGAGGCTGTCTTTCCAAACAAAAAAGAGTCACATTAATGTGTGGCTCTTTTTGCATTATCTGATCAGAAACATCACAAATGAATCGATCATCATTATGAAGAACAGCAAACAAAAATAAATGAGCGAGTAGACAAACATATCTTTCGCCCACTTCACGTCATCGTCTGTTTTGAATCCCTTGATGCTTTTTTTGATCCATATGCCCCCAAGAACCAAGGCGGCTAAGAAATAAAATGGGCTCATATAGCCAGTGCCGAGAGAAAAAGGAAATAATAGCGTGATCGGCACCAGAACGGCAATATATTGCATCATTTTTATTTTTGTTACATGATTGCCTTTGACTACTGGCAAAAGCGGAACGCCAGCCGCACGATATTCCTCTTTGCGTCTTATCCCAATCGCCCAGAAATGCGGGGGCTGCCACAAAAACATAATCGTGTACAACAGCACTGCTGTCATACTGAAATCTCCGGTTACGGCACAATACCCCATCAATGGCGGCGCAGCTCCAGGAAAGCTCCCGACAAATGTGCTCCACACAGACGTTCGTTTCACCCATACTGTATAGATGATCGCATAAAAAATAAAGGCGGCCAGTCCGAGAAGGGCCGTTAATGGATTGAGGGAATAAAGCATGGCTAGACCTGCGATTCCTAACACAGTGCCATATGTTAGGATCATGGCTGGCGGCATTTTCCCTGTGACCGAGGCCCTGCTGCGAGTGCGTGCCATTTTTGCATCCATATGCCGATCAAAATAGTTGTTATAGACAGTGCCGGAAGCCATCACAAACGCGGTTCCCAACATTGCTGTCACCATTGTCATCAAAAAAGCCATTCCGGTTAATTGTTTTTCTGCGCTTGCAAACGCGATCCAAAATCCGCCAAAGGCTGCTATCGAGTTTGATATGATAATGCCGGGTTTTGCAAGTTTGATAAAATCGTAAATGGTTACCCGGTTCGAAGCTTTTATGTATTTCGTTTCAGATATGGCTGCCGAATCTCTTGTATTCCCCAAAAAATAGACGCCTCCCCCAAAACTGCATGCTTTAGTTATCGTAACAAGAGGGCTATGGAATCACAATTGTTTCCTATATTTGTCATGATATTGTCATTTTTAATAAAAAAAATGGGGAGCTGGACTGCCCCCATTTTAGCAAGCGACGCTTAATATCCGTAACCGCCGCCGAATCCTCCGCCATAACCCCCGCCGTAACCGTACCAAGGGTAGTAAGGCCGCGGGCGCGGGTAATAGTAAGGCGGACGCGGATAAAACGGGTAGAACGGATAATACGGTCTTGGATAATAATAAGGCGGATAAAATGGCGGTCTCGGACGCGGATAATAATAAGGCTGTCTTTCATCATAAGGTGTCATTTGTTCAAATATCTGTTCATTCAAAGGATAATCCAAGAGGAAAACCTCCCTAGCTTTTTTTATTCCTTTTACCATATTCTTGATGCTTAAGTTGGGTGTATGTACATTCATGAAACCCGGTTTATTTTATGATGAAATTCCTTAAAAAGGATTGACATGAACTTCTAAATCTCATAGTATTACAAATGTGAAATAAATGTTACTGAAATATTACAAGAGTGTTTCTGAATAGATACAGTTCTAACTGATGAAGAATAAATCGAAATGGCTACGAAAGAAGGAGTTTTTGTTGTTAGTAAAAAGAATCAAATGGTTTCATGTATTAATAGCAGTTGTAATTGTGGTGGGCCTTATTGGCTTTTTCCATAATCATTCGTTGAAAAAAGAAACGGTCATGAATAAAGTAAGAACTGATTCTCAGTATGGGAATGTTGAGATCGCAACGCTTGTCAATGACGGGAAAACGTTTAATTACGCGGTAAACTATCCCGTTTTCAAAAATAAAAAAATGGATTCGGTATTAAAAAGATTCGCAGAAAAAGAGGTTCGCCAATTTCAAAAGGAAACAAAAAACGTTGACCAAGAGCATACGACTAAGCGCAACGAATTAAATGTTGATTATAAAATTGTCCATTATGCCAAACAGACAGTGGCGATTGTATTTAATGAATATAAATATATCGGGGGCGCACACGGTCAAACCGTGAAAAAAACGTTTAACTATGATTTTAGCAAACAAGCGTTTCTTTCCATTGATGATATTTTCAAAGAGGACGCTGACTACTTACACAAGCTTTCGTTAATCGCTTATCACGAGCTGAAAAAGAATAAGGACATTGCAGCGGACGATGCGCTGTTAAAGGAAGGGACGGCTCCGAAAAAAGATAACTTCAGCCGGTTTGCCATCAAGGAAGATTATATTGAACTTTACTTTGATACATATCAGGTTGCAGCAGGCTATCTTGGAGAGCAATCAATTGCCATTAAGAAAAGTCTTTTGAAAGACATTCTGAAAGAACAATATATTGATAAAGCAAAAAATAAAAATAAAATCAAAGAACAAAAGCCGAAGCATGAAGTGATTTCTTTACCCAAAGAGGAAACGGTTGATCCAAATCAAAAAGTCATTGCACTTACTTTCGATGACGGGCCGAATCCTGCGACAACAAATCAGATTTTGGATTCCTTGAAGAAATATAAGGGGCATGCCACGTTTTTTGTTTTGGGGAGCAGGGTTCAATATTATCCGGAAACGCTAATCAGAATGCTGAAAGAAGGAAATGAGGTGGGGAACCATTCGTGGAGCCACCCGCTTCTCACAAGGCTTCCAGTGAAAGAAGCGCTAAAGCAGATCAATGACACGCAAGACATCATTGAAAAAATAAGCGGATACCGCCCGACGCTTGTAAGACCCCCATACGGCGGCATTAATGATGAACTGCGGAGTCAAATGAAAATGGATGTCGCATTATGGGACGTTGACCCGGAAGATTGGAAAGACCGTAACAAAAAAACAATCGTTGACCGTGTCATGAGCCAGGCGGGAGATGGAAGAACCATCTTGATTCACGATATTTACCGCACCTCTGCTGATGCGGCCGATGAAATTATGAAAAAGCTCACCGATCAAGGTTATCAATTGGTGACAGTTTCTCAGCTTGAAGAGGTTAAAAAACAAAGAGAAGCAAATCAGTAGGAAAAGGCTGCCCGTACGGACAGCCTTTTTTCTATTTAATAAGAGCCTGTGGTGGCCCAAACATTCAAGTTCGGTCCTGAATACTTGCCGAAAGCGTAAGAAGTCCTTGGATCTAAATCATATACCATCGGTGTATAACAAGATTTTTGGCCGGCGACCGCTTTTCCGTTGCCGCCTGCAGAATCACAGTTATATCTTTTTCCGTCCGTGTTCCGGGTAATCTCCGCATTTGCTTCAAAGCCTGACGTCAATGTATTATTCATCGTGATTTTTGCCCAAGCCGTTTTACATGTACTGCTGAACTTAAGTTCGACTACTCCAATGACTTGATTGCTGGCATTCACTAAGTTTGAGGATTTTTTTGTAGAGCCGCTGGACGCACAATCATTGTAATAAGGGCTTTTTCCATCGTAGGCATGGGTTTCCGCATTGGCGGGTACACCTTTGACGGCAAAAACAAATACTACTGCGAATAACACCAATGAAGCCTTCGTAAATAGTCTTTTCATATCCTTTATGACCTCCTTAATATGGCAAACAATAAATCATACGGAGGAACAATCAAAACATGCATGCTTTTTTGTGAACAATAAAGGCGGCCGGGAGGATGGAGTTCTTGGCCGCCTTTGGTGTGAGGTTATGCTTTTACATCAATGGTTTGTCCGAGAGTCGGGTGCTGTATCATCTTTAAGGTTTGATCAGCATTTTGCTGGGCGGTGTCCAGCATTTTTTTCGTTAAAGCGATATTTACATTCTGGGCAAGGGATGCTTGATTCATCGCAACCGATAAAGCAGGAATATCCATGGTTCCACCTCCTATGCCTTACCTATCGGCGGGTTTGTATGATTTTACAGTGAAAAATGGCTTAATTTCTCCTGTTGACCCTTACGCTGCGGCATACCGTATGTTTTTGACAAGGAGGGATCAGGATGAATCTTGTCATGGAAAAGACCTTTGAGCAATACGAAAAGCTGTTTTTAATGGAAGAACAAAAAAGAAAGGATGAATTTCGGTATACGATGATGAGGCCGTTTAAAAAGATGTGGACCGCCATCCATGTTCCGCTGAAAGCGAAGGAGCCAAACGGCTATGATGTGATGATGGCTGCGAAAATGCTTGGCTATTTGGATGTCCGTGATGTTGAAATCGGGCAGAAAGCATTGCGAATACTGAAGGAATCACATGCTTTAGAGACAGCGGAATCTGCACTTCGACAATGCATCCTTTTTGCTGAGCGTGAACAGTTGCGGGTGAATGCAGAGGAGATCAAATTCGGCCTTTATATCGCCGATCCAAATAAGCTTCAGCTGCAAAAAGGCTACTGCGGGTTTGGCGGGATACCGGGCTTTATTCATGTATGGATTCATCCGAACAGTTATAACCTGCCAAGGATTCCTTCCATTATTGCTCATGAGTTTCATCATAATGTGCGGTTTTCGTATACTGATTTTGATCATGGCTCTATAAGTGTCGGGGATTATCTTGTGATTGAAGGATTGGCTGAATCATTCGCCCGTGAGCTATTTGGCACAGAACGATTGGGGCCTTGGGTAACTCGTTTTGATCATGAGGATTTGCAGTATTCCATTGATGTGATCAATGAGGTGCTGGATATGAAAGGCTTTTCGGAAGTCAGCCGTTATATGTTTGGTGATCCAATTGCTAAAGACCAAGGTTTTAAGCCTGCAGGTTTATCGGCTTTTGCAGGTTATGCGGTTGGATATCATGCCGTTCAGTCATTTATGAATCAACATCATATCACGATAAGCGAGGCCACACGTTTGGATGCGAAGACCATTCTTTCTCAATGCGGGCTGTTTTCTACATGAAAAAAGCGTCACATACAGCGGCGCTTTTTGATTCCCAAAACGAGCAGTTCTATGGCGGCACAGGCTGCAATTCCAATTGTATATGCTTCGATATCGCTCCATAAAAAACCGTACCCCAGTACAAGCCCGCCAAGAGAAGTATCCCTAATCTGGTCGATCCATTCAGCATGATAGAGCTGGCTGAATTCAATGGCAAAACAGAAAGAAAGACTGATAATGCCCGTTTTCATTGTCTTCAGCTTCCGAAATAGAAAACCGCATCCCGTAAAGATCATGGCGGCCCACAGCGAGTCTCCCAGATAAGTATTGAGGGAATCAGGAAGAGCACTGGCGAATGCTCTGGATCCAAGCCCGAGCCCCATGATCAGTATGGTGAAAGCTGCATATATCCATCGATTTCGCTTCATTGCGAATTGATACCCCGTCTCTGCTTCATCTCCCTGTATTGTAAGAAATATATCTTTTATTTGTCCACTAAAAAAGCGGCTGAATTAGCCGCGTAGGGTGTTTATTTTGCTTTTAAGTTTACATGGTCGGCTGTCTGATCCGTGCCTATTACAAAATGAAGTTCATAGCGGCCTGTGTCATATACATAGTCGATTTCATCGGTAAACGGGACGGTCAACACTCGATTCGCTGGGCCTAATTGCTTCTGCAGCACTTCCGGCGTAACACCGCCTAAATTCAGATGCCGTTCCACACCGGTTCCAAAATAGCGGATTTCTGAAATAGTCATGTCTTTATGATAGGAAAATCCGTAGCCCGGCTGCCCCATATTCCAGTGATATAAATCAAATCGATTGTCTCCCCCGACTGGTCTTTCCGGTTCCCCAAACGCAGCATGGACATCTCCTTTTGTGCTTTTGTTAATGGTAAGGCCTTGCGCCTGCTGAGGCATTTCTCCTTTGTAGGCGGTGTTGTAAAGGTTTTTGACGAGCTCAGCGGCTGATTGGTTTGTGTTTTCATAGAGTGTATTTGTTTGAGTTGCGGCCTTTGCCGGTGCTGAAAAGGACGCAGCCCCAAAGCCGGTAAAACAGCTTGTTACTGCTGCTGCCGCAGTTATAGCAGACATTGTCTTTTTCATGTTAATCCCTCCTTATTCATCTACCATTCCGTTTCCCCGGGTTTTTGCAACAAAACATGTGAGTGCGTTTTGTATGTTTTATTGAGTTGTTGTAAGGGAACTGAAATAGGTAATTCGGTATATAAAGCAAGAAAGGGGAATGGAGATGGCTGGCAAGAAAAAAATCACAATAAACGGCGTTGAAATGGAAGCGTCCGAGGAACAGACGGTGCTGCAGCTTTTGAATAACAGCTCGATTGAAGTGCCGCAAGTTTGCTATCATCCAAGCTTAGGGCCGATTGAAACATGTGATACGTGCATCGTCAGCATCAATGGTGAGCTGAAGAGGTCGTGCTCCGCTGAATTAAAGGATGGGGATGTCATTGATACGCTCTCACCTGACGTAAAAAAAGCGCAGGTCATCGGAATGGACAAGATTTTATATAATCATGAGCTTTATTGCACAGTTTGCGATTACAACAATGGGGGATGCGAAATACATAATACGGTGAAGGAAATGAAAATCAATCACCAAAGCATTCCGTTTGATCACAAGCCATACCATAAGGATGAATCCCATCCGTTTTATCGGTATGATCCAGATCAATGTATTTTGTGCGGACGCTGTGTTGAAGCGTGCCAGGACGTTCAGGTCACTGAAACGCTGACCATTGACTGGGAGCGGAAACGCCCGCGCGTCATTTGGGATAACGACGTGCCGATCAATGAGTCGTCATGTGTGTCATGCGGCCATTGTTCAACGGTCTGTCCGTGCAACGCGATGATGGAAAAAGGAATGGAAGGGGAAGCCGGATATTTAACAGGCATCAATAACGAATCGCTGCGTCCGATGATCGAGATCACGAAAGGCGTAGAGACAGGCTACGGTTCAATTCTCGCTATTTCTGATATGGAATCCGCTATGCGTGATGAACGAATCAAAAAAACGAAAACAGTCTGCACCTATTGCGGCGTCGGCTGCAGCTTTGATGTCTGGACAAAGGGCAGAGACATTCTGAAAGTCGAGCCCCAAGAGGAAGCGCCGGCCAACGGCATTTCTACTTGTGTGAAAGGAAAGTTCGGCTGGGATTTCGTCAACAGTGAAGAACGTCTGACAAAGCCGCTGATCCGAGAAGGCGAGCATTTTCGTGAAGCAGAGTGGGAGGAGGCGTTATCGCTGATCGCCAGCAAGTTCACGGAATTGAAAGAAGCGTTTGGACCGGATTCACTTGCTTTTATTACATCGTCTAAATGTACGAACGAGGAATCCTATCTCATGCAAAAGCTGGCCAGAGGAGTCATTGGCACAAACAATGTGGACAACTGCTCGCGCTATTGCCAATCTCCTGCGACTGCCGGCCTGTTTCGGACAGTCGGCTATGGCGGTGATTCAGGCTCAATAACAGATATCGCACAAGCCGACCTTGTTTTGATTATTGGTTCGAACACGTCTGAGTCGCATCCAGTCTTGTCCACTCGCATTAAACGGGCCCATAAGCTGAGAGGGCAGAAAGTGATCGTCGCGGATATCAGAAAACACGAAATGGCAGAGCGCTCCGATTTATTTGTTCAGCCGCGTGCCGGATCGGATATCGTCTGGCTGAATGCGATCGCCAAATATTTAATTGAAAACGGCAAAGCTGATGAGCGCTTTTTGCAGGAAAGAGTGAACGGACGGGATGAATATGTAAAAAGCCTGGCGCCGTACACACTTGAATATGCCGAGGAGAAAACCGGGATTGATCGAGAAACCCTTATCCAAATGGCCGAGATGATTGGGCAAGCTGACAGTGTGTGCGCATTGTGGGCGATGGGCGTGACACAGCATATTGGAGGAAGCGACACGAGCACGGCGATCTCGAATCTGCTGCTTGTGACAGGAAACTATGGAAAACCGGGAGCAGGTTCTTACCCACTGCGTGGCCATAACAATGTGCAGGGAGCAAGCGATTTCGGAAGCATGCCTGACAGCTTGCCGGGCTATGAAAAGGTGACGGACGAACAAGTCCGCCAAAAATACGAACGGGTGTGGGGTGTGCCGCTGCCGAAGGACCCGGGTATGACTAACCACGAAATGATCGAAAAAATCCATTCCGGCCAGCTGAAAGCGATGTATGTAAAAGGTGAAGAAATGGGTCTGGTGGATTCTAATATCAATCATGTGCACGCCGCATATGAAAAGCTTGATTTCTTTGTGGTGCAGGACATTTTTCTTTCACGTACAGCCGAGTTTGCTGATGTGATTCTTCCTGCGAGCCCGAGCCTTGAAAAGGAAGGAACCTTTACAAACACAGAACGCCGGATTCAGCGGCTGTATCAGGTGTTTGAACCGCTGGGTGAATCAAAGCCTGACTGGCAGATTATTATGGAGGTAGCCAATAAGCTTGGCGCCGGCTGGCACTATGAGCACCCTGCAGACATTATGGAGGAAGCAGCCAAGCTGTCGCCAATTTATGCCGGTGTCACCTATGAACGCCTTGAAGGCTACAATTCCCTGCAATGGCCTGTAAGCGCTGATGGAAAGGATTCGCCTTTACTCTTTACGGATCGCTTCCCTTTCCCGGATGGAAAAGCTATTCTTTACCCCGTTCAGTGGACAGAGCCTGAGGAGTTCGGTGAGGAGTATGACATTCACGTCAACAATGGACGGCTCTTAGAGCATTTCCACGAAGGGAACCTCACCTACAAATCGAAAGGGATTTCGGAGAAAACACCGGAAGTGTTCTTAGAAATTTCTCCTGAGCTTGCGGCAGAACGAGGGATTCAGGACGGAACCCTCGTCAGACTCACATCGCCTTTTGGCAATGTTAAAGTGAAGTGTGTGATGACTGATCGTGTCAAAGGGAAGGAAGTGTATCTGCCAATGAACGATTCAGGGGAAGCGGCGATCAACCTGCTAACAGGCAGCCATGCCGATAAGGATACCGATACGCCAGCTTACAAAGAAACCTCAGCCAAGATGGAAATTTTGAAGCGCGATGGAATCAATCCGCTGCCTAAGATCAATCACCGCAACGGCAATCCGCAGCCGCAAATCGGTGTGCAGGTTCAAAAGAAATGGGCGCGGAAGGATTATATTTTCCCTGGCGACGCAGTGAAAAGGGGGATTGGCCATAATGGCTAAAGCGATTAAACGAATTCAGAAAATCGAGGTAACCGAAGAGGATCAGCGAAAGCGTGATTTGCGGGAAATTGAAGATGCCTTAGTCGATCACAAAGAAGCGATTCTCGAAACATTGCATATGCTGGGCCATATGAACGAGCGCGGTGTCCTGCCGTTGCTCCGCGGCCTTTTTGGCCAAGGGGATAAAGTTCTTGATATCCTGGTGAAAAAAGCAGATACAGAGGAAACTGCCAACACGCTGAAAAATCTATTGCTTCTGTTTGGGACGCTCGGCATGCTGGACGTGAAACAGCTGGAGCCTCTCATTTTAAAAGTGAATGCGGGTGTGGCAAGCGCTGTAGAACAGAAAAACAGCGAAGAAAAGACAGGATATTTTGATATTATCCGCTCGCTCAAAGACCCGGAAATCAACAAATCAATTACACTGCTCTTTTCCTTTTTAAAAGGAATGGGACAAGATACAAAGGAGATGGAACGCACGACGCAGCCCCCCGAGCATCAAAAACATCATCAGGAACCACGAGAGAAAAGAGGAATGAATAAGCGAGATTGACCTCCCGTCCGAGCCGGCTTCAGCCAGCTCGGGTTTTTTTGATGAAAAGGTCTAATGGACTAGTAAAAAATATTCAAAAACTAGGAAGAAGTAAGATTGTGATGAATGAGATAGAAATAATTGTTACTTTCTTACCTGTTAGGAAAAGGGGATATATGATTATAATGGAAATCGATTACTTTAGATGGGGGAACAATCATGAAAAAAGTCTTATTACTATTATTTGTACTGGTGATTGGGTTTTCACTTTCCGCGTGCAGCCAATCGAGCGATGCATCAGAGAAGGAAAAACCGAAAGAGAAAAAATCGCAAGAAGAGCTTGAAAAGGAACTTGATAAGGAATTGAAAAAAGGCGGTGAGCCGAAGATCAAAAAAGATGATCAAATACATAAAATAGGAGAAACAATTAAAGTAAATGATATTAATTTCACGGTGAATAAAGTGAATCGTGAACAGAATGGCCAATATGGAGATTTGGGTGGAAAAGAATCTGATAAAATAAAAACACTAAAAGGTAATGAAGAGCGGTTAATTATAGAAGTGACCCTAGAATACGTTGGAAAAGGTTCAATGGAATACAGCCGATTAGGATTAGATCTGAAAGACAAGAAGAATAAATCAGTTCGCTCAGTCATTTCATTGGAGGATAAAGGAAAAATGTTTTTAGGGGGGAATCTGGCGTCAGGAAAAAAGGTGACAGGAGTAGTTAGTTATGTAATACCCAAAGGAGAACAGAAAAATTACACATTAGTGTACAACCCTTTTTTAACAGATACTAGAAGTGATAGAATTGAAGAAAGCGCAAAATACAATATAGATTATTTGATAAAATTAGAAAAATAGCATTAAAAAAAGCACGTTTTCATCAGGGAAAAAACGTGCTTTTTTATAGTGACAAATAAAGTGAAGGGGAGAGTGATAAAAGTGCAAACCAAATGGCTGGAACGGGCACAGCGGATTCGGGCGATCGCACAGGCGGGGCTTGCTTTTTCCAAGGATGTGTATGACAGGGAGAGGTACGAAGAGCTAATGAAGCTCAGCGCGGAAATGATGGCGGATTACTCACAGACGGACATGGAAGTTATCACTGATTTATGGAATAGGGAGAGCGGCTATCCGACGCCGAAAGCGGATGTGCGCGGCGCAGTATTTCGAGAGAATCAGATTTTGCTTGTTCGGGAGAAGCATGATGAGCTGTGGTCGCTCCCGGGCGGATTTTGCGAGATTGGTTTATCACCGGCTGAAAACGTGGTCAAGGAAATCAAAGAAGAGTCGGGGTATGATACAGAGCCGTCTCGTTTGCTAGCCGTGCTGGACAGCCAAAAACACTCTCATCCTCCTCAGCCTTATCACTATTATAAAATCTTCATCGCATGCAGTATAACGGGCGGGCAGGGGGAATCAGGGATTGAAACGAATCATGCCGCTTTTTTTTCGGAAGACAGACTCCCGCCGCTTTCTCCAAAACGAAACACACCTTCACAGCTCGGCATGCTGTTTGACTTTTTGCGCCATCCGGACAAGAAAACGATATTCGACTAAAAAAGAAAGAGCCTCCGGGCTCTTTCTTTTTTATAATGTAATGTGTTTTTCGTTGGCGAGTTTCAGAAGGGTCAAAATAGAATCGGCTTCTTTATGGCCGAGTTTTTGCTTTAATTTGTTTTCCTCAACTAATCGGCTGCCATAAATCTCGACAGAGGCTTTGTCGACGACAGTATGCCAGTTTTCCTGCGTTTTTCCCTCAACAAGCGGTTTTTCATGTCTCTCAGAAAAAGAGAACACAAACAGTGCGAATGCCAGTGAAAGTAGGATGCCGACAACTAGTTTTTTGTAATCAGTCTGTGCTGCCATGTTGTTCTCTCCTTCACCTTTTACCTTCTATTTAATCATAGAACCAGTTTATTTTACATAATGGGAAAGTCATTTTTGGGAGTTAGTGCATTTGGTTGAAAACAGAGATGTTTTTTGAGCGGAGCGGTGCAATTGAATGCATATTGGATGTGCGTGCTTATGCCTAAGGTCACGTTGTGAGCCAAAACAGCAGCGCAGAATAGAAAAAAATTGAAAGATTATGGTAAGATGAACGAAATTCGAGGGGGAATATATGATGCCTGCATCGAACATCGTGATCGCCTGCCTGCTGTTATTAATTTGATTATATGTGGTAGTCCCTCTCTTTACGAAAGCGGGAGGTGAAGTGGCACATCAATTGCTAAATTCTTTCAAGGGGAGTGACTATACATGAATGTGTTAAACCGCCGGCAAGCCTTGCAGCGAGCGCTGCTCAATGGGAAAAACAAACAGGATGCTTATCATCCGTTCCCATGGTACGAATCGATGAGAAAAGATGCGCCTGTTTCCTTTGATGAAGAAAACCAAGTGTGGAGCGTTTTTCTTTATGATGATGTCAAAAAAGTTATTGGGGATAAAGAGCTGTTTTCCAGTTACATGCCGCAGCAGACAAGCTCTATTGGAAATTCCATCATTAACATGGACCCGCCGAGGCATACAAAAATCCGTTCAGTCGTGAATAAAGCCTTCACCCCGCGCGTGATGAAGCAATGGGAACCGAGAATTCAGGAAATCACAGATGAACTGATTCAAAGTTTTCAGGGGCGTAGTGAGTTTGACCTTGTTCACGATTTTTCATACCCGCTTCCGGTTATTGTGATATCTGAGCTGCTGGGAGTGCCTTCAGAGCATATGGATCAGTTTAAAGCATGGTCTGATCTTCTGGTCAGCACACCAAAGGATAAAAGTGAAGAAGCGGAAAAAGCCTATTTGGAAGAACGAGATAAATGTGAGAAAGAACTGGCCGCGTTTTTTGCCGGCATCATAGAAGAAAAGCGAAACAAACCGGCACAGGATATTATTTCTATTTTAGTGGAAGCGGAGGAAACAGGCGAGAAGCTTTCCGGTGAAGAGCTGATTCCGTTTTGCACGCTGCTGCTCGTGGCCGGAAATGAAACCACAACAAACCTGATTTCAAATGCGATGTACAGCATATTAGAAACGCCAGGCGTTTACGAGGAACTGCGCAGCCATCCTGAATTGATGTCTCAGGCAGTTGAGGAAGCCTTACGTTTCAGAGCGCCCGCCCCGGTTTTGAGACGCATTGCCAAGCGGGATACGGAGATCGGGGGGCACCTGATGAAAGAAGGTGATATGGTTTTGGCGTTTGTGGCATCGGCAAATCGTGATGAAGCAAAGTTTGACAGACCGCACATGTTTGATATCCGCCGCCATCCCAATCCGCATATCGCGTTTGGCCATGGCATCCATTTTTGTCTTGGTGCGCCGCTTGCCCGTCTTGAAGCAAATATCGCCTTAACGTCTTTGATTTCTGCTTTTCCTCATATGGAGTGCCTCAGTATCACTCCGATTGAAAACAGCGTGATATACGGATTAAAGAGCTTCCGTGTGAAAATGTAATAGATAAGGAGACTGGAGATTCATGAAAAAATACCATATCTCGATGATCAATATCCCGGCGTACGGTCATGTCAACCCTACGCTTGCTTTAGTAGAGAAGCTTTGTGAGAAAGGGCATCGTGTCACATACGCGACGACTGAGGAGTTTGCGCCCGCTGTTCAGGAAGCGGGTGGAGAAGCATTGATCTATCATACATCCTTGAATATTGATCCTAAGCAAATCAGGGAGATGATGGAAAAGTATGATGCGCCTCTCAGTCTTTTGAAAGAATCACTCAGCATTCTGCCGCAGCTTGAAGCGTTATATAAGGATGATCAGCCTGATCTGATCATCTATGATTTTGTCGCGCTGGCTGGAAAATTGTTTGCTGACAAGTTTAATGTTCCGGTCATTAAGCTCTGTTCGTCATATGCCCAAAATGAATCCTTTCAGTTAGGAAATGAAGACATGCTGAAAAAAATAAAAGAAGCAGAGGCTGAATTCAAAGCTTACTTGGAAAAAGAGCAGTTGCCGGCTGTTTCTTTTGAACAATTAGCTGTGCCGGAGGCCTTGAATATTGTCTTTATGCCGAAATCTTTTCAAATACAGCATGAGACGTTCGATGACCGTTTCTGTTTTGTCGGCCCATCTCTTGGAAAACGGACGGAACAGGAAAGCTTGGAAATGAAAAAGGGCGATCAACCGCTTATGCTGATTTCATTGGGAACGGCGTTTAACGCCTGGCCGGAATTTTACAAGATGTGCATTGAGGCATTTCGGAATTCTTCATGGCAGGTGGTCATGTCGGTCGGAAAATCAATTGATCCAGAAAGCTTGGATGATATCCCTGCTCACTTTACCATTCGCCAAAGCGTGCCCCAGCTTGAGGTGTTAGAGAAAGCTGATTTGTTCATCTCCCATGGCGGGATGAACAGTACGATGGAAGCGATGAATGCCGGTGTACCGCTTGTCGTCATTCCGCAAATGTATGAGCAGGAGCTTACTGCTAAGCGTGTCGATGATTTAGGCCTCGGCGTTTATTTGCCGAAAGAGGAAGTGACGGTTTCCAGCCTGAAGGAAGCGGTTCAGGCAGTATCGGGTGATCAAGAGCTGCTCAGCCGCGTTAAGAATATGCAAAAGGATGTCAAAGAAGCTGGCGGAGCGGAGCGTGCGGCAGCTGAGATTGAAGCATTTATGAAAAAATCCGCTGTACCGCAGTAAACGACAAAAAACCGAAATCATCAATTCGATTTCGGTTTTTTGTTTAAATATTTTTTTTCATCCCGCATCTCCTGCATTCTCTAAGGAATTTTCCGCCTTTTACAGAGCTTTTGAACAGTGTGTAATCACAATTATCACAGCGCCCGCTGCGGGCATCCGGATATTCATTGAACTCGTAAACGATCGATGTATCATAGCCTTTTGTTTCATATTCTTCTTTTTTTGTTTCCATGTCGATCCTCCGTCAAAACGTGTCTGTTGTTTATCTTACAGCAAGCTTCCGGCGTATTCAATGGATTTTGGAGGTTTGGGTTTATCTTGATTTCTCCCTTGGTTTGCGCCAAAATAGCTTTATTAAGCTTGTATACATAAAAAGCCTATACAAAGAGGAGAGGAATCGGGTATGGGAAAAGGGTTACATGGAAAGCGCGTGGCAATCGGGGGCTCCCGAAAAACGGAAGAAATCAGCAAGATCATTGAAAAACAGGGCGGAACACCTGTCATCAGGCCTCTCCAAGGCACGGTTTACTTAGCGGAGAAGCAGGTGGAACCGGACTTGCGAACGTTTGTCGAGGAAAAAGCTGACTGGGTCATTTTCACGACAGGCATCGGCACGGAAACTCTGCTCGATATGGCAGAGAAAATCGGTCTGAAAGACGAGTTTCTGCAGGCGATTCGCCAGGCAAAAGCGGCATGCCGGGGATACAAAACCCTGTCTGCGCTGAAAAAGCTTGGGATCACACCGGAAGCTTCAGATGAAGATGGGACAACAAGAGGCTTAATCCGTTCCTTGGAGCCTCACGACTTTTCAGGGAAAAAAGTCATGGTGCAGCTTCATGGAGAAAATGCGCCGGCCCTTATCGCATTTCTTAGAGAAAAGGGCGCGTCTGTCCTGCCGATTCTTCCTTATCAGCACATTCCGCCGGAGGAGGAAACGGTGGAGCGGTTATGCGGGGAGCTGATGAATAATGATATCGACGCTGTTTGTTTTACAACGGCCATTCAGGTTCGTTCCCTGTTTGATTTTGCCAGGGAGCGAGGCTATATCAATGAAGTGAAGACAGTATTCGAAGAGCGCACCATCGCAGCTGCTGTCGGAAAAGTGACTGCTGAGGCGCTGCGGGAAGAAGGCATCACGAGACTGCTTGCGCCAGAGATTGAGCGGATGGGCGCGATGATTATTGAGCTGGCCAAATATTATGAAGAAAAGGAATAACAAGTACAAAAAGCCGCTTTCCAAGGGAAAAGCGGCTTTTGTCTGTTATTCATTCTCCTTTAGCTGCTGATGAACGGTGAATAATGACGGGTATGTCAGCACGCTTAAGATTACGCAAGTCAGCGCGGCTGAGGCCATTGTTGTAAACACGATTAAGAGCTGAAAGCGCACTGCCTGAATCGGGTCCGCTCCGGCTAGAATCTGGCCTGTCATCATGCCCGGAAGCTGGACAAGTCCCAGTGTTTTCTGGCTTTCCAGCGTCGGGATCATACTCATTTTCATCGCTGAAGTAAGAATGCGCTGTATGGATTGCTTCGGTGTGCCGCCAAGCGACAATATTAATTGAATTTCTTCTTTGCGAACGCCAACTTCTGAGCTGAGCCGATTTAAAAACAAACTCGAAAGCACCATCGAGTTTCCGATGACCATCCCGCTGATCGGAATGACATATCGTGCTGTAAGCGGAATGATATGAAGAGACAGCAGAATTCCCTGCGTCACAATTTCTACAATCGCTAATGCGGCAAACACCCTCCAGAACGAACCAATTGTATTTTTCTTTCGTTTGATGACATTTTGCGCCGCCACCGCGAGCATTAACAGCACCATCAGCAGGATAAAAACAGGGTGGTCTCCGCGAAAAATCAGAGACAAAACATAACCGATGATAAGCAGCTGCACCGCGGCGCGGATGGTGGCAATGATCATATCTTTTTCTACGCCGGCTTTAAAGGATTTTGATAAAAACAAGGCGATCAAAACAAAGATCATCGTTAAAGAGAGAGAGAGGTAATCCATTACCGAGTGCCTCCCTTCAAAAACTCTTTGGCTGCTTCATGCTGCGGAGCGGAGAAAAATGTTTCGGTTTCAGCGATTTCAAGCAGCCGCCCCTCCGCCATAAACCAAATGGTATCGGCTACTCGTTTTGCCTGCTCCATATTATGAGTGACCCACATGACTGTCCATTTTTTTTCTCGATGCTGACGTTTGATCAGTTCTTCAATCTCAAGAGCAGAAGCCGGGTCCAAGGCCGACGTGATTTCGTCCAACAATAATATGGAGGAAGGATTTGAAATCGTTCTGGCCAGTGACAGCCTTTGCCGTTGTCCGCCCGATAAGTCTCTGGCGCTTCTGTCTAACAGCTCTGGCGAAAGCCCTGCAAGAGAAGCCAGCTTTTCTGGAGCGTACAGCTGGGATTGATGCAGCCTTTGGACCAGACTTAGATTGTCACGCACTGTCCCTTTGAGCACGGGGGCCGACTGAAACGCGAGGGCAGCCGTTCGTCTCAGCTCATTGACATTCCATTCTCTGATTTCCTTTCCATATATATTGACTTCGCCACTGTCAGGCGTTCTCATTAAATTACACAAGGAAAGGAGGGTGCTTTTGCCTGAGCCGGAAGGACCTAAAACGGCTACGATTGCACCCTGTTGAATGTCTCCGGTGACATCCCGCAGTACATCATAGGTTTGTCCATCTTGTTTATAGCTTTTTCTGACTGATCTGAAGGAGATCGCTGGTATGTTTTGTGTTTGATTATTTGCTTCCATTCCAATAATCACCTTTCAATAATAAGTAGGCAGATATTATATTTAACTATACCGTGAAACAGATGCCTTTTGGTAGCAAAGATAAAGGAGAACAGGTTTTCACCCATTCTCCTGCAAATGCTACGCGGTCAGGTTTGACTGTGCTTTCTTTTTCGGTTTTCTCGGCTGTGAAGCGAAGGTATGTAATACCATCCCCGCTATAATAATGAACAAACCGGCAAATGATAATAGAGATGGGAAAACGCCTGACAGAAGAACAATTTCACCAAGCAGCGCGAAAATTACTTCACCGGATTGAGTGGCTTCAACGGCTGCGAGTTTTTGCGGATTGTCTCTTACCATATCAGTGGCCCAGAAAAATAAAACAGTCGCAATGATGCCTGAGCTGACGGCAACGATAAAGGATTGAACGGTTTGCCCCGCTGTCGGCAGGCCGTCTGACCACCAACCGTAAGCTGCTAATAGAAGCCAGAACGGAAGGCTTGCCAATGTCATTCCAAGCACGCGCTGAAATGTATCAAGCCGGCCACCGTATTCCTCGAGCATTCTCCTGTTTCCTAACGGATAGGCAAAAGCCGCAATGACAACCGGCAGCACACTGAAAAGCAGCATCTTTCCTGAAAGCGATTCCGCATGCTGAAGCTGAATCAGAGCCGCTCCAATCAGGATGATCACGGAAGTGCCAAGTGAAACCAGAGGAATCTTTTGCCGAACGAGCTGCGGACCGCCCGGCATATCTTGTTTGACATAAAACAAAGGAGACAAGAGCACACCGGCTACAATTGTAATTTGCCAGGTGCCGGCTATAAGCCATCCCGGACCGTAGGCAGCCGCAAATGTGATCGGCGCGTAAAAAAGCACGAAGCCGACAAAGCTCCATTTGAGCCAAAAGAACGGCTTTTTCCGCATCTCTTGTACGAGAGGCGTGAATGTCCCTCTCATGATGACAATCACACATAAAAACGGCACCATAAAAATAAAGCGCAGCGAAGAGCTCCAGAGCCAGCTGCCTCCAGATAACTCCATCGCTCTGTTTAATATAAAGGTAACGGCGAAAAAGAGTGAAGCTAAAATTCCGATAACAATAGCTTTCATGGTATCCCTCATTCTGGCATTATTTTTTATACTATACTATTTGGTATCATGCAGATCAATGGAATCGTGAGAAAAACATCATGTTTTGCGAACCGCTATGTGTGGAACATAAAAAAGGGAGGTGAAATTGATGGAAGCAAAGACACAGACATATTTTTTTCCGGATGACGGCAGGATTCCGAATCACCCTGAGTATCCGCTCGTGGTATATCAAAACGCGATTAAGAATACCAGCCAGGCAGAGCGGATCGTCACCCGGCATGGCTGGTCAAACAGCTGGTTAGGAAGTGTTTTTCCATACCATCATTATCACAGCAATACGCATGAAGTCCTGATTGCGGTTAGGGGAGAGGCTGTCATTCAGTTCGGGGGAGAAAAAGGAGCTGTCATCCCTTTCAAAACAGGCGATGCAGTCGTGATTCCAGCCGGAGTCGGTCATAAAAAGCTAAGCTCTAGTCCCGATTTTACTGTCCTTGGCGCCTATCCCGGAGGCATTCAGTATGATATGAAGACGGGAAAGCCGGATGAGCGGGAGGAAGCGGTCAAACAGATAAAGAAGGCGGCGTTGCCGGCGAATGATCCGATCACAGGAAAAAGAGAGCCTTTATTGGAAATATGGGTAAAGTGAAGGAAGAAATTGCTGGATTGTCAATAACTAGTGTCACAGAAACGTTATGACATGAGCTCCATATAAATTAATTTCATAATCGAAGCAATTCACGTTCAAATTTTGTTCAAAAAGTGTTATCATATAGAAGGTAATCGAATTGGAGTTTTTTGTGTTTGCTATTTTCAGAGAGAGTAAAGGATTTTGACTTATTCAATTGTTTATTTTTTGATAAAAATAATACTGAATATGGCAAGATGAAAAACTGGGTAGTAAACATTTATTTTTGTAAATGATTGTGCACGAATTCACAATCCTTATTCTTATGCCTTAAAAGCGTGAGACAGGGAGAGGCACTACCCTTTCCAAACAAATCAGCAAACTGCTTATAGTAAAGGAGAATTGGATATGCCAGAAACAATCGATCAAACAAATGCGTCTGTCAGCCAAAGCCAGCAAGATCTTATTGATCAGCTATTAAAGCCAGAAGTTCAAGAATCATTGACTGTTTTAGTTGACCAGCTTCCGAAGCTGACTGAGTTAGTCAATATTTTAACGAAGTCTTATGATTTCGCTCAGTCTGTAGCGACTGACGAAGTGTTAAAAAACGACACAGTCGGTGCGATCACTGAAATTCTTGAGCCTGTAAAAGAAACAGCGAAAGAAGTAGCTGCGACTGCGATCGAAGCAAAAGACCGCGCGGAAGCAAGCAACGAAACAATTGGTCTTTTCGGCCTGCTGCGTATGCTGAAAGATCCTCAAGCTCAAAAGCTGTTCCGTTTTGCTAACAGCTACCTTGAAGTCATGAACGAACGCGAAAACCAAAAATAATCTCAGATTCAAATTGATATAAAGGACGGAGGATATACGATGTCAAAACATATTGTCATTCTAGGCGCTGGTTATGGCGGAGTTCTTTCTGCTCTAACAGTTCGCAAACATTACACAAAAGAACAAGCACGCGTGACAGTGGTAAACAAATACCCAACTCACCAAATCATTACGGAATTACACCGCCTTGCTGCAGGCAACGTGTCTGAAAAAGCGGTTGCTATGCCATTAGAAAAACTTTTCAAAGGCAAAGACATTGATCTTAAAATCGCGGAAGTAAACTCTTTCTCTGTTGATAAAAAAGAAGTTGCGCTTGGTGACGGTTCTACATTATCTTACGATGCGCTTGTTGTAGGTCTTGGTTCTGTAACGGCTTATTTCGGCATCCCAGGTCTTGAAGAAAACAGCATGGTGTTGAAATCTGCTGCTGATGCGAACAAAGTCTTCCAGCATGTTGAAGATCGTGTGCGCGAGTACTCTAAAACGAAAAACGAAGCAGACGCAACAATCCTTATCGGCGGAGGCGGCTTAACAGGCGTTGAGCTTGTTGGTGAGCTTGCTGACATCATGCCGAACCTTGCGAAAAAATACGGCGTAGACCATAAAGAAATCAAATTAAAACTTGTTGAAGCTGGTCCTAAGATCCTTCCTGTTCTTCCGGATGATCTTATCGAGCGTGCAACTGCAAGCCTTGAAAAACGCGGCGTTGAGTTCTTAACAGGTCTCCCTGTTACAAATGTAGAAGGAAACGTAATTGATCTGAAAGACGGATCTAAAGTTGTTGCCAACACATTTGTTTGGACTGGCGGCGTACAAGGTAACCCATTAGTCGGTGAATCAGGCCTAGAAGTGAACCGCGGACGCGCGACTGTAAACGACTTCCTGCAATCTACATCTCATGAAGATGTATTCGTTGCTGGAGACAGCGCCGTTTACTTCGGACCAGACGGCCGTCCATACCCGCCAACTGCACAAATCGCATGGCAAATGGGTGAGCTGATCGGTTACAACCTATTCGCTTACCTAGAAGGCAAAACACTTGAAACATTCAAGCCAGTTAACTCTGGTACACTTGCAAGCCTTGGACGCAAAGACGCGGTTGCCATTATTGGTGCTAATTCTACACCGCTTAAAGGTCTTCCTGCTTCCTTGATGAAAGAAGCAAGTAATGTACGATATTTGACACATATTAAAGGACTTTTCAGCCTGGCTTACTAATCCTTTTAATGAATCTGGCATTGCCAAAAGCATTCCTTTCCGAGTGCTTTCTGGCAATGTCTTTTTTTATGTTTATGACAGCGTTAACATTTCATTTTCAAAAAAGAGATTGATCCCAGAGGAATATAAAGGTAAAATAAAAACAAATCAAAATGTTAACGTTAACATTTTGAAATAGAATGAAAGACGGTGAGGACATGGAACCCTTCATGGGCGAAAACTTTTTATTGAAAAATGAAACCGCTGTCAGCCTCTATCACAAGTATGCGAAAGACATGCCGATTATTGATTACCACTGCCACTTAAGCCCGAAAGAAATCTATGAAAATAAAACATTTCAAAACATCACGGAAGCCTGGCTGTATGGTGACCATTATAAATGGCGCATCATGAGAGCCAATGGAATTGAGGAGACATACATCACCGGAGATGCGCCAGATGAGGAGAAATTTATGGCTTGGGCGAAAACCGTGCCGATGGCGATCGGAAATCCGCTCTATAACTGGACCCACTTAGAATTGCAGCGTTTTTTTGGCATTTATGAGATTTTAAACGAGAACTCCGGGCCGGCTATATGGAAACGGACAAATGAGCTGCTCCAAGGGGAAGGCTTCGGTGCAAGGGATTTAATCATGAAATCAAATGTAAAGGTTGTGTGCACAACGGATGACCCTGTCGATTCTCTTGAATACCATCTATTATTAAGAAAAGACAAAGATTTTCCTGTCAGCGTGCTGCCTGGATTTCGGCCGGATAAAGGACTTGAGATCAATCGTGAAGGCTTTCCGGATTGGGTGCAGTCACTTGAAGATGCCGCCGCCATATCCATTACAACCTATGATGAGTTTTTAAAAGCGTTGGAAAAACGAGTGCGATTCTTCCATTCAGCTGGCGGCAGAGTGTCTGATCACGCGATAGATTCAATGGTATTTGCCGAAACGACAAAAGAAGAAGCTGGACGGATTTTTGCTGACAGATTACAAGGAACAGAGGTTTCTTATGAAGATGAGAAGAAATTTAAGACATATACGCTTCAGTTTCTTTGCGGATTGTATGCGGAGCTTGATTGGGCGATGCAGTTTCATATCAACGCTTTAAGAAACACGAATACAAAAATGATGAAAAGGCTCGGTCCTGATACAGGCTATGATTCTATGAACGATGAAGAAATTGCGAAGCCTTTATACAAGCTGCTGAACTCAGTTGAGATGAAGAACCAGCTGCCGAAAACGATTTTATATTCACTGAATCCCAATGATAACTATGTCATTGCCAGCATGATCAACAGTTTTCAGGACGGTATTACCCCGGGAAAAATACAATTCGGCACAGCCTGGTGGTTTAACGATACTAAAGATGGAATGCTGGACCAAATGAAAGCGTTATCAAACGTTGGCCTTTTCAGCCGTTTTATCGGCATGCTTACCGATTCCAGAAGCTTTCTTTCGTATACGCGCCACGAATATTTCAGGCGAATCGTCTGCAATTTGATTGGGGAATGGGTGGAAAACGGCGAAGTGCCGCGCGATATGGAGCTTCTGGGAAACATCGTTCAGGGAATTTGCTATGACAATGCGAAACACTACTTTCAATTTCAAGAAGAAAAAGCAAACGTGTAACAAAGTGTCCGCTCAGCATCACTGAGCGGACCACTGCCCGAAAATTCTTAAGACACAGAGGTGGAACATGCGAACTGAACTGGCAAATAAGGTTGTGTCGGTCGAAACGGAAAAAAGGCTTTCGTTGAAGGAAAAAATCTCCTATGGTTTTGGTGATTTTGGCAACGGTTTTATGTTTGATCTCGGCCAGATTTATTTATTGAAGTATTTCACTGATGTAGCGGGAATTCCGGCTGCGATGGCCGGCGGCATTTTTTTAGTCAGCAAGCTGTTTGCGGCGATAACAGATCCAATTGTCGGCTCATCAATCGATTATCGCAAAAACATCGGCAAACGGGGGAAATTCAGGCCTTATTTATTAATCGGCAGCATCGTGCTCGCGGTGCTTACTGTTCTTATTTTTCTGTCTCCAAATGTATCAACGACCGGAAAACTGATTTATGCCTATGCATCCTATATGATTTGGGGCATCGGCTATTCGTTTGTGAATATTCCCTACGGCTCATTAGGAGCAGCAATGACTCAAAATTCTGAGGACCGAACCTCCATTTCGACGTTCCGCCAAATCGGATCACTTGGCGCCTTGTTTATCACAAGTGTGGCCGTAATGCCGCTTCTCGTCAAATTTGATAATCCGAAGGTCGGCTACCCCGTGGTCATGGGCTTGTTCGCGTTACTCGGTGTGCTTTGGTTTTATATTTGCTACCGCAATTGCAAAGAGCGCGTTGTCATATCGGAAGCTCCTAAAGAAAAATTAACATTCTCATCTGTCGTCAAAACATTTATTACAAATAAACCGCTGTTAACCCTTGTCCTAATGACGATTTTTTCAATCTCCGCATACAACATCAAATCCGCCATGCTCGTCTATTTCGCACAATATAACCTGGGCAATGTTGAATTAATGGCTTATATGAACTTCATCATTATTGGTTCTTCCTTTTTGGGCGTCGTATTCCTTCCAAAGCTCGTCAAGATGTTTGGAAAGAAACGAACGGCAATGATTGGATTTGCCATCAGTGTGGCCGCGGACCTGGTCAACTTTATGCTTCCATCTAACGTTTATGTGTTTACCATTCTTGCCAGTATCGCCTTTATCGGAATCAGTATCCCAAACGGCATCACGTGGGCTCTTGTCTCCGATATTATCGACTATGGCGAATGGAAATCCGGTGAACGGAAAGAAGCAACGACATATTCACTTTTCAATTTTTCCAGAAAGCTAGCTCAGTCTTTGTCTGGGTTTCTTTCGGGGATCGGTTTGGGGATAATCGGCTACGTGCCGAATGCAGTTCAGACAGCACAGGCACTGATCGGCATCAAAGCGCTTTTGCTTCTGTATCCGGCCATTGCTTTGGCATTGGCGATGATGATTATTGGTTTTCTTTATAAACTCACAGACCAGCAGCATGCTCAGATTGTTCAGGATCTTCATCAAAAGAGCTGACGATGTAATATAAAGAATATTTGAAATAATCCGTAAATAAAATGTGTTTGTAGGGGTTTTCACTAATGGGTGCCCGGAAGCACTGAAAAGGAAGGAGGCACTTAATTGAAAACGATAACAATTGCAGCTGAAGAAGCAAAGGGACTCGTTCGGAAAAAGCTTGCCGGTGCCGGTTTGAATGAACGAGATGCTGAAAAAGTAGTAGATGTCCTCGTGCACGCTGATTTGCGCAATGTACATTCGCATGGCGTGCTGCGCACAGAACACTATGTGAACAGGCTTTTAGCGGGAGGGATCAACCCTGAGGCACAGCCTGTTTTTAAAGAAACGGGGCCTGTGACCGGAGTGCTGGATGGTGATGACGGATTCGGCCATGTGATTTGTGATATGGCAATGGACCATGCAATTGTCATGGCCAAGAAAAATGGTGTCGGCATGGTCACAGCCGTCAACAGCAGCCATTGCGGGGCGCTAAGCTATTTTGTGCAAAAAGCGGCTGACGAAAAACTGATCGGATTGGCAATGACGCATACGGACAGTATCGTTGTCCCGTTTGGAGGAAGGGCTCCTTTTTTAGGGACAAATCCGATTGCTTACGGTGTTCCGGCTAAGCATAAAAAACCGCTTATCCTCGATATGGCGACGTCCAAAGTGGCTTTCGGGAAGATTCTGCAGGCCCGTGAAGAGGACAAGGAAATTCCTGAAGGATGGGGAGTCGATGAAAACGGAGAAGCAGTAACGGATCCTGACAAGGTTGTTTCACTTTCAACATTCGGAGGCCCGAAAGGCTATGGACTATCGATTGTGGTGGATGTGTTTTCCGGATTGCTTGCTGGCGCGGCTTTTGGCCCTCATATTGCGAAAATGTACAGCGGCCTTGATCAAAAAAGAAAGCTGGGGCATTACGTTTGCGCGATCAATCCCTCCTTTTTTACCGACCGGGATACGTTTTTAGAGCAGATGGATGCCATGCTTCATGAACTGCAGCAGTCTCCTCCAGCTGCTGGAGTCGAGAGAGTGTTTGTGCCTGGTGAGATCGAGCAGCTGCATGAAGAAAGAAATAAGGAACACGGAATATCAATTGCTCGGAGTGTGTATGAATTCTTAAAAAGCAGGTGAGAAAAATGAAAGCGGTTCAAGTGCGAAAACCGTATGATCTGGTGACAGAGGAGATAAAGAAGCCGGTTCTTTCAAAGGGTGATGAAGTGCTCGTAAAAGTTAAGCGAGTCGGGATTTGCGGATCAGACATGCATATTTATCATGGGACGAATCCGCTGGCTACCCTCCCGAGAGTCATCGGACACGAGGTAACGGGACAAGTGGAGGCAGTTGGGGCGAATGTACAGAGCCTAAAAGCCGGTGACCATGTGGTAATTGAGCCGATTTCTTATTGCGGAACTTGCTATGCCTGCCGCAAAGGGCGGCCGAATGTTTGTGCCAAGCTCTCCGTGTTTGGCGTACATGAAGACGGGGGCATGCGGGAATATATTGTGCTTCCGGAAAGGCAGCTTTACGCGGTTTCAAAGGACTTGCCTTGGGAGGAAGCGGTCATGGCCGAGCCTTATACGATAGGGGCCCAGGCAGTGTGGAGAGGCCAGGTGGAAAAAGGTGATACCGTTCTGATCCAAGGAGCGGGGCCCATTGGGATCTGTGTGTTAAAAATGGCAAAGCTGGCGGGTGCTGCTGTCATGATGACTGACTTGAACAACGAGCGGCTGGCGTTTGCAAAAGAAAACGGCGCCGATGCTGTTGTAAATGTCCAAGCAGAAAATGTTGCCGAGCGGGTCCGTGAATGGACTGGGCATGAGGGAGCAAATGTGGTCATTGATGCAGTTTGCCTGCCGGAGACTTTTGCGCTTTCCGTTGAGGCCGTTTCACCTGCGGGACGTGTGGTTGTGCTTGGATTTGATGAAAGAGCGGCACAGATTTCTCAGCTGCCGATTACAAAAAAAGAAGTCACAATAACCGGGTCGAGATTGCAGACCAATCAGTTTCCCAAGGTGGTAGAGCTTTTGAATAAAGGCCGGTTAGCGCATAACGGGCTTGTGACCCATACATTTTCAGTGGATGATGTCCATCACGCATTTCAGTTTATTAAGGAGCATCCAGATCAGGTACGGAAAGCCGTCATCGTGTTTGATTAATCGACTGAATCCGGAGGTGAAAGCATGAATATGACATTTCGATGGTATGGCCGAGGAAACGATACAGTCACACTTGAACACGTGAAGCAAATTCCCGGTGTCAAAGGCATCGTTTGGGCTCTTCATCAAAAGCCTGTCGGCGACGTGTGGGAAAAAGAAGAAATCAGAGCCGAGACCGAATATATTCAATCCTATGGTTTTCATGCTGAAGTTGTAGAGAGCGTGAATGTTCACGAAGCGATTAAACTCGGGAACGAAGAACGCGGCCGATATATTGAAAACTACAAACAAACGATCCGTAACCTTGCCGGATTTGGCGTGAAAGTGATCTGCTATAATTTTATGCCGGTTTTTGATTGGACACGCACGGACATGTTCCGGCCGCTGGAAGATGGATCAACCGCTCTGTTTTTTGAAAAGGCCAAGGTGGAAAGCCTTGAGCCCCAAGAGCTGATTCGGACGGTGGAGCAAGCATCTGACATGACACTGCCGGGGTGGGAGCCCGAAAAATTGGCTCGGATCAAAGAGCTTTTTTCGGCCTACAGAACGATCGATGAAGAACAGCTATGGGACAATTTATCATTCTTTTTGCAGGAAATTCTTCCTGTTGCAGAAAGTCACGGTGTTCAAATGGCCATTCATCCGGATGACCCGCCATGGCCGATTTTTGGACTGCCGCGCATTATCACGGGGGAGGCAAGCTATAAGAAACTGCGGGCGATATCAGATTCACCGTCTAATTGCATCACCCTTTGTACAGGTTCAATGGGAGCCAATCCCGCTAACGACATGGTGGAGATCGCTAAGACATATGCCGGCATTGCTCCGTTTTCACATATTCGCAATGTGAAAATTTATGAGAATGGCGATTTTATTGAAACATCGCATGTAACAAAGGATGGTTCGATCAACATTCAAGGCGTGATGGAAGAACTGCATAAGCAGGATTACGAAGGATATGTCAGACCGGATCATGGTCGCCATCTTTGGGGTGAGCAATGCCGACCGGGATATGGCTTATACGATCGTGCCCTTGGCATCATGTATTTGAACGGACTGTGGGACGCCTATGAAGCAATGGTGAAAAAAGAGGTGGACATATGATCCCGCTGCATGAGAACCTTGCTGGTAAAACAGTTGTCATCACTGGCGGCAGCGGTGTGCTTTGCTCTGCGATGGCCAGGGAGCTAGCCCGTCATGGCATGAGGGTGGCGATATTGAATCGGACGGCTGAAAAAGGCCAGGCGGTCGTAAAGGAGATAACGGCGGCGGGCGGCACAGCATGCGCTGTTGCAGCGGATGTGCTGGACAGGGAGTCACTGGAGCGGGCAAAGAAAGACATCCTCGGCCGATTCGGCGCTGTTGATCTGTTAATTAACGGGGCTGGCGGCAATCATCCTGACGCGATAACCGATGTGGAGACATATGAAGAAGCGGGAGAAGGCCAATCCTTTTTTGATATGGATGAGGGAGGCTTTTCAACTGTTTTCTCCACTAACTTCACCAGTGCGTTTCTGGCCTCGCAAGTGTTTGGAAAAGAGCTGCTGAAGGCGGATTCACCGGCGATTATCAACCTTTCTTCCATGAGTGCTTATTCACCTATGACGAAGGTTCCGGCATACAGTGCTGCCAAGGCGTCTATCAATAACTTTACGATGTGGATGGCCGTTCATTTTGCCGAAACCGGGCTGCGGGTCAATGCGATTGCCCCAGGCTTTTTTCTGACAAAACAAAATCATGATCTGCTGATTAACCAAGACGGAACGTTCACCAGCCGATCTCACAAAATTATCGCGGGAACACCGATGAAGCGCTTCGGAAAACCGGAGGATTTGCTCGGCACGCTTCTTTGGCTGGCGGATGAATCCTATTCGGGTTTTGTCACCGGAATCACCGTTCCTGTCGATGGAGGATTTATGGCTTATTCAGGTGTGTAACGAAAGCGGCGCAACAGAAACTGAACCAACATAGGGGTGAGGTTGAGATGTTTTCAAAAGATAAGCTTCCCATTATCCTTTTTTTGTTCCTGGCAGGGGTGATTAATTACCTGGATCGCTCAGCGCTTTCCATTGCAGCTCCTTTTATTCAGGATGATCTCACATTGTCAGCCACGCAAATGGGCTTGATTTTCAGCAGTTTTTCGGTTGGTTATGCCATTTTTAACTTTCTTGGGGGCGTGGCATCCGATCGCTACGGGGCAAAACTGACCCTATTTGTCGCGATGGTCGTTTGGTCGCTGTTTAGCGGAGCAGTCGCCCTCGCTTTTGGTTTTGTCAGCCTGCTGATTATCCGTATCCTTTTTGGAATGGGAGAAGGCCCGCTGTCTGCGACCATCAACAAGATGGTGAATAACTGGTTCCCGCCGACCCAGCGGGCATCCGTTATCGGTGTAACCAACAGCGGCACCCCGCTTGGAGGAGCCATTTCCGGTCCGATTGTCGGCATGATTGCAGTGGCGTTCAGCTGGAAGCTATCCTTCGTTCTCATTATGATCATTGGTTTGATATGGGCAGTGCTCTGGTTCAAGTTTGTCAAAGAAAAGCCGCAAGAGAGGGTGAAGGAAGCACAGGCAATCAAATCAGAAACGTCTCCTGGAGAAAAAATTCCGCTCACCTTTTACCTGAAGCAAAAAACGGTCCTGTTCACGGCGTTCGCTTTTTTCGCTTACAACTACATCCTCTTCTTCTTTTTGACGTGGTTTCCGAGCTATCTTGTCGAAGAGCGGGGCTTAAGTGTCGAATCAATGAGTGTGATCACGGTCATACCGTGGGTTTTAGGCTTTATCGGACTTGCTGCAGGAGGATTTGTTTCTGACTATGTGTACAAAAAAACGTCTCAAAAAGGCGTGCTGTTCTCACGCAAGGTTGTGCTTGTCACGTGTTTGTTTTCATCGGCTGTCCTGATTGGTTTTGCCGGGCTGGTGGGAACGACTGCGGGCGCTGTCACACTGGTCGCTTTGTCAGTATTTTTTCTATATTTAACAGGTGCTATCTATTGGGCTGTGATTCAAGATGTGGTTGATCAAAACAATGTCGGTTCTGTTGGCGGCTTCATGCATTTCCTCGCCAACACGGCAGGAATTGTCGGCCCGGCTTTAACCGGCTTTATTGTTGACCAAACGGGCACGTTTTCTGGAGCGTTTTTGCTTGCCGGAGGGTTAGCTGTCTTCGCGTCACTTGCTGTAATTCGTTTTGTCCGTCCGATCATCGGCAAACCAACAGGAACAGAAGCTGAGAATCCGGTGTCTTATTAATCTGGAAATATAGTGGGAGAGGCGGTATGTTTGATGATACAATATACAGTAAATAATCGCAGCCGGTATGATAAGGAAGGGAATTAGATGGTAACCATAAAAGATATCGCAAAACTCGCTAACGTATCCCACACAACCGTTTCCAGAGCACTCAACAATAGCCCTTACATCAAAGAGCATACGAAGAAAAAAATAGTAGAGCTTGCAGAGAAGCTGAACTATACACCAAATGTAAACGCAAAAAGCTTGGCGATGCAAAAGTCACATACGATCGGGCTTTTCTTTACAAGCATCACAAACGGAACTTCACACAGCTTCTTTGCAGACACAATCAAAGGCGTCAATCAAGCCATAAGTGAGGATTACAATCTCTATGTGCGCGGCATTGATGATCTGAAAAACTATGACTCCGTTACACCGATGAGGTATGACGGCATCATTTTAATGAGCCAAAGTGATATTGATAATTCTTTCATTTACCATATACGAGAAAAAAACATTCCGCTTGTTGTGCTGAATCGTGATATTGATGACCGCACCATCACGAATATTTTATCCAATGACAAGGAGGGCTCCCAGGAAGCTGTAGAATACTTTATTAAGAACGGACATCAAAACATCGCCATCATCGAGGGGATGGAAGGCTTTAAATCCTCCCAGCAGCGAAAGGAAGGCTACTTATCCGCACTGATTCAACATCATATTCCAATCAAGCATGAATACAGTGTCAAAGGACAGTACGATATGGAAAGCGGCTTTCAAGCGATGGAGCGGCTGCTGGCGCTGCCGAATCTTCCAACCGCTGTCTTTTGTTCGAATGATGACATGGCAATCGGAGCGATGAATGCGATATTCGCAAAGGGCCTGCGCGTCCCTGATGATATTTCGGTGATCGGGTTTGATGATATTGGGTTTTCACAATACATCACGCCAAGGCTTTCAACAGTAAAGCGCCCAGTGGAGAAAATCAGCGTGCTCGGCGCGCAAAAACTATTGTCGCTGATCAGCGAGCCGGAAACAAAAGCGGAGAAAGTCTTGGAAAACACAGAATTCATCGTGCGTGATTCAGTCAGACGATTGACAACGTAATGCCCCGTTTTTCAGCGGGCATTCTTTACACAGAAAAATGTTAACGTGTGCATAAAAGAAGAGGGAGGCAATAAGGGTGCAGAAGCTGAATAAACATGTGTACGATCACTATACTCAGTATCCAGAAAAAATTCTCCAATTCGGAGAAGGAAACTTTCTTCGGGGATTTGTCGATTGGCAGATTGATCAATTGAATCAACACACTGATTTTAATGGGAGCGTGGCAGTTGTCCAGCCAAGAGGCTCAGAAAAAATCAAACGATTAAATCAGCAAGATGGGCTATATACGCTCTTTTTACAAGGAATGAAAGACGGAGAAGCGGTAAACGAGCATATGATTATCAACTCAATCAGCCGGGGAATTGACCTGTTTTCTGATTATGAGGCATACAAAGAATTGGCATCAAGCGAAGAGCTGCGGTTTATCATCTCCAACACGACGGAGGCCGGGATCGTATGTGATGAAAAAGATCGTTTAGAGGATAGGCCGCCAAAAACATTCCCTGGGAAATTAACTGCATTTCTCTACTTCCGCTATCAGGCTTTTAAAGGAGATCAGACAAAAGGGTGTGTCCTAATCCCATGTGAGCTGATCGAGAAGAACGGCGAAAAGCTGAAGGAAACGGTTCTTCATTATGCACGTCTGTGGAAGCTGGAGGAAGGATTTACACAGTGGATTCATGAGGCCAATACATTTTGTAATAGTTTAGTAGACCGGATTGTCCCGGGTTTTCCGGTCGACAGCATTGATGAGATCACGGCAGAACTGGGCTATCAAGATGAACTGATAGTTGTGGGAGAGCAGTATTATTTATGGGTTATCGAGGGGCCGGATTGGATTGGAAAAGAAATTCCCTTTGTGGCTGCAGGGCTCAATACAAAAATCGTCAGCGACCTCACCCCGTATCGGACAAAAAAAGTAAGAATTTTAAATGGCGCTCACACAGCAATGACGCCAGTGGCATTGTTGTACGGCTTAAAAACTGTTAGGGATGCTGTCGAGCATCCGGAAGTGGGGCGGTTTATTAGAGAGCTGATCAATGACGAAATTCTTCCTGTTTTAAAAATGGAAGGTCTTTCTCAGTATGCTGACGATGTGCTGAACCGTTTTAAAAACCCGTATATGAAGCATTACCTGGAAAGCATTGCATTGAACTCCGTTTCCAAATTCAAAACAAGAAACCTGCCGACTCTTAAGGAATATGCTGAACAAAAGAGACAGCTCCCTGAACGCTTGGTGTTTTCTTTCAGCGCTCTTCTGTATTTTTATCAGGGATACGAGACATTGCAGGATGATCCGGCAGTTCTTCAATTGTTCAAAGAGGTTTGGAGCCAGGAGAATGAAGACATGCTTCGGATTGCATCAAGAGTGTTAGGCGAACAGCGGCTGTGGGAGGCAGATCTCAATGAGATACCGAAGCTGACTGAGAGAGTCGCTGATTACTTGAATTATATTCATGAGCTGGGCATGCAGCGGGCTCTTGAACAATACTGCATACAAAGGGGAGAGGTACGTTGAAGTCGTTTATAAAGATTCATAAGCAAGATAATGTCCTTCTTGCTCTGCGTGATATCCAAAAGGGAGAGCGGCTGCATACGGGCGGCGTGTCGATTGAAGTAAAGGATGATATAAAAAGAGGCCACAAGATTGCATTGCAGTCTATTAAAGAAAACGACAGCATCATTAAATACGGGTTTCCAATTGGGCATGCATCACAAGATATTTCGATCGGAGAGCATATTCATGTCCATAATACGAAAACAAACCTGTCAGATATCCAATCATACAGCTATACACCGAGATTTGATGAAAATCCGTATTCTAATGAGAACCGGACATTTAAAGGCTTTAGAAGAGAAAACGGTGATGCGGGTGTACGCAATGAATTGTGGATTGTGCCAACTGTCGGCTGCGTCAATGGAATTGCAGAAAAAATGCTGCAGCGTTTTGTCAGAGAAACGGGAGATATCGCTCCATTTGATAACGTACTCGTGCTGAAACATCAATACGGATGCTCGCAGCTTGGCGATGATCACGAAAATACGAAGCAAATCCTGCTGAACGCCATTCGCCATCCAAATGCCGGCGGCGTCTTGGTGCTAGGGCTAGGGTGTGAAAACAATGAACTGGCAAAAATGAAGGAAGCACTCCAGGATGTAAATCTGAATCGAGTGAAATTCCTCGAATCCCAGTCGGTGACCGACGAAATGGAGGCAGGCATTGCTTTGCTAAAGGAAATACATGAAGCGGCCAAAGGGGATATGAGAGAAGACATTCCGCTGTCCGAACTGAAGATCGGACTGAAGTGCGGAGGTTCGGATGGTTTTTCCGGCATAACCGCAAACCCGCTGCTTGGCCGTTTTTCAGATTATCTCATTGCACAGGGAGGGAGCACGGTGCTGACGGAAGTTCCGGAAATGTTCGGTGCGGAAACCATCCTGATGCAGCGGGCTGCCAATGAAGAAGTGTTTCATAAGATAGTCCAATTAATCAACGACTTTAAACAATATTTTATCAAACATGATCAGCCGGTGTATGAAAATCCTTCACCGGGCAACAAAGCGGGCGGCATTTCTACACTTGAGGATAAATCGCTGGGCTGTACGCAAAAAGCGGGGATTTCTCCTGTCACGGATGTCTTGAAATACGGGGAAGTACTCAAGACAAAAGGGCTTACGCTTTTGAGCGCGCCGGGCAATGATTTAATCGCTTCCTCCGCATTGGCGGCGGCCGGCTGCCAAATTGTCCTCTTTACAACGGGGAGAGGCACGCCGTTTGGCACCTTTGTCCCGACGGTAAAGGTAGCAACAAACACCGAGCTGTATGAGGCGAAGCCGCATTGGATTGATTTTAACGCAGGCCTTTTAGCAGAGGATGATGTTCATGAGGAATATGTGCTGCGGGAGTTTATCCACTATATGATTGAGGTGGCGAGCGGCCAGCTTGTGAACCATGAAAAAAATGATTTCAGAGAGCTCGCCATTTTTAAATCGGGTGTAACGCTATAATAATAGAAGGCTATCCTTCAAGCGGATAGCCTTCTTCATTAAATCAATTTTAAACCGCTGACTAAAATAATGGACGCCATAATAAATTGCAGTGGACGCGGGGAGAATCGAGGCGAAAGATGGCTTCCGATTAGCACGCCGGGAATTGAACCAATGAGCAGATTAGCTGCCAGCATGTAATCCACGCTTCCGAAGCTTGCGTTCAAAATGCCTGCTGCCGTAACGAGAAGAAAAGCATGCGCGATATCGGTTCCGACAATCTGTGATGCTTTCATGTTGAATAAGTAGATCATGGCAATTGCAAATAATGACCCGGAACCGATTGATGTTAATCCAACAATAAATCCAAACACAACACCAATAAGAATTGTCAGCACCCTCTTATTTTCGAGCGGCATCAGCTGCCAGCGGTTCGGGCGAAGCTTTCTATCCAAAAACAAACGAACGATGATTGAAATGGCAACAAGCGTTAACACATAGCCAAGAGCGTGCTTAATAATTTCTTCCTGATGCTGGTGAAAGGCGGGGAACAAATGCAAGATGCCAATGGCTAGCGAGGCACTCGGAATACTGCCGATGGCTAAGTATTTTACCAATTGAAAGTTAATCGTTTTCTGCCGCCAATGGGAGGCAACGCCAAACAGCTTTGTGATCGAGTTATATACAAGATCCGTACCGACCGCGATGGAAGGGTTAATTCCAAGCACAATTAAAAGGGGAGTCAATAGGGCGGCTCCGCCCACACCCGTCAATCCGACTAAGGCTCCGACAAACAAACCCATCAATATGATGCTTACACTCATGATAAAGGCCTCCTGAAAACCCGACTATTTTTATCAGATTATATATGATTAGGTCACGTTAATCAATTAAATTTTTTGAATTTTTGCACGTTAGCTGTTTGAAATTTTGGTATGCTCCATATCTTTATTCATTTGCCCTATAATGAGTGTCTGGTCGAAGCCGGGAAGTGAGGCGGAAGCACAAAAAAAGATACCTTTTAACAGGTATCTTTTTTCGTACGCTACATGCGCTGCTGATAGAAAGGAAGTTCTGTGTGGCCCATTTCCCGCACATAAACGAACAGGTTGCCTTTATGGTGAATTTCATGTTCCATTGCAAGCTGAAGCAGCGCGCGGCCAGTGACTTTTCTGCCGAAAGCGGATGTCAGATCAATTTCTCTGTCCAGCTGTTCTTCAGTCAGCTGTTCAAGGATAGCGACCGTTTTGTCCGTATATGTTTTTGCCAGAACATTGAGATCAGTTTCTGTTTCTTCCTGCTTGTTTTGAAAAGGTGAAGCATTGCCTTCTTTAATGACATTTGCGAACAAGTGGAACGACGTAAGAATGTGTTTGACCAATTCTTCCGCTGACATTGATGTTTCTGCCGGTTTGTAGCTGTAATGGTCTTTGCTGATTTTTTCAGCAAGCTCATTCGTCACGTTTCGATGGGATAAAAAATGGCTGACAATTTGATTGGATTGGCTCATTATGATCTCCTCCATATGTAAAAATAAATGGTGCAATGAAATCCTATATCAACGGTTACGAATTCACAAGTAATATGCTGTGGGATGAAACAAAATGCTATGTCAATCGTATATATAACGTTCACAAAATATGAAATGGAGTATAAACATGACAACCATACCTTTCATTTATCAGTACGAAGAAAAAGAGAATGAAAGAGCTGCAGCGGGCTACGGCACTTTCGGTTACCTTATCACACGGATTGAAGAAACGCTTTATGATCAATACGGTGTATTCTATGAGCTCTATGCCAGTGATGACCCGAACACGGAATACTGGGAGCTTCTTGTAGAAGATGTCCGCAGCGGTTCATTGGAGCCTGAGCATGTGGCATATATATTTGAAAAGCTTGAAAAGAAAACCTTTGCTTACGATGAAGATGAAAAAGAACCGGATTATACCGTTCATAAGTCTATAAGAAACAGTGTATACGCGTATCCTGAAAAGGGAGTTGCTTTTGCCAGAATTCCTTATTTTCAAGATGGGAGCATCATGAGTTTCGATTGTCTGTTTGCGGTTAACGATGAAAAGATGCGTGCATTTCTGGAGGGAGTCAGACCGCGTCTCTGGGAAAAAAGCAAGCGGAAAGTGACCGTTTTTACGGATGGAGATGGAGGGACTTCAAGAGAGCAGGAAGCCATTGTCAGAGAGGTTCAGCGGAGTCAGGTAATCATGAATCCGCTATTGAAAAAAGAGATATACAGATCAATTGATCAGTTTTTTCATAGTGATAAATCGTTTTATCAAACGTATGACATCCCTTATAAGCGCGGCATTCTGTTATATGGACCTCCTGGAAACGGAAAGACGACATTAGTGAAGTCGATCGCAGGCAGTATCGATGCACCTGTTGCCTATTGGCAAATTACTGAATTTACGTCGAGCGAGACAATAGAAGAAGTCTTTCAGGCAGCGAGACGCCTCGCTCCTGCAGTTCTCGTCATCGAGGATATAGATTCGATGCCGGAAGATGTGCGATCCTTTTTTCTCAATACGTTGGACGGCGCGACATCAAAAGAGGGGCTATTTCTCATCGGCACGACAAACTATCCCGAAGAGATCGATCCAGGTTTGATGAATCGTGCAGGACGATTTGACCGTGCCTATGAAATCGGGCTTCCGGATGAAGAGCTGAGGCTGGAATATATGAAAATGAGAGGCTTTGACATCTTTTTGAGTGAAGAAGAAATAAAAAACGCCGCAAAGCTTACAGAAGGCTTTTCCTTTGCACAGCTGGGAGAATTATATGTATCTTCAGCGCTTCAATGGCACCAAGAAGGGAATCATCATATTGAAACCATGGTGAAAGACATGACAGGAGAGCAAAGAAAAAGCCGGCAGGGAAGCTGGATGGAAAGAAACAAAGTCGGTTTTCACTAAAAGAAAGCGCGGGTTTTTGAAAAACCCGCGCTTTTTTGTTGCGGTTAGCCGAAATTCGACAATTGCGGTTATTTTGCGTTCTTCTTTTTCTTGTAAATATGATAAAATATGACATATCTCGGGTAATTCAAAAGGGGGGATTAATTGAGGATGAAGCAGACGATTCCGTCCTCTTATGTCGGGCTTAAAATTAATGAATGGTATACTCATATCCGGCAGTTCCACGTCGCTGAAGCCGAACGGGTCAAGCTCGAAGTAGAAAGAGAAATTGAGGATATGGAAGAAGACCAAGATTTGCTGCTGTATTATTCTTTAATGGAGTTCAGGCATCGTGTCATGCTGGATTACATTAAGCCTTTTGGAGAGGACACGTCGCAGCTGGAGTTTTCAGAATTATTAGAAGACATCGAAGGGAATCAGTACAAGCTGACAGGGCTTCTCGAATATTACTTTAATTTTTTTCGAGGAATGTATGAATTTAAGCAGAAGATGTTTGTCAGTGCCATGATGTATTATAAACGGGCAGAAAAGAATCTTGCCCTCGTCTCGGATGATATTGAGAAAGCCGAGTTTGCTTTTAAAATGGCTGAGATTTTTTACAATTTAAAACAAACCTATGTTTCGATGAGCTACGCCGTTCAGGCATTAGAAACATACCAAATGTATGAAACGTACACCGTCCGCAGAATCCAATGTGAATTCGTTATTGCAGGTAATTATGATGATATGCAGTATCCAGAAAGAGCATTGCCCCACTTAGAACTGGCTTTAGATCTTGCAAAGAAAGAAGGCAATCCCCGCCTGATCAGTTCCGCCCTATATAATCTCGGAAACTGCTATGAGAAAATGGGTGAACTGCAAAAGGCAGCCGAATACTTTGAGAAATCTGTTTCTATTTGCAAGTCGGAAAAGTTCGATAATCTTCCGCATTCTATCTACTCTTTAACACAAGTTCTGTATAAACAAAAAAATGACGCTGAAGCGAAACAAAAGTATCGTGAAGGATTGGAAATCGCCCGTCAATACAATGATGAATTATTTGTGGAGCTTTTTCAATTTTTACATGCGTTATACGGAAAAAACATTGACACAGAATCAGTCTCACATACCTTTCAATTTCTTGAAGAACATATGCTGTATCCTTATATTGAAGAGCTGGCGCATGATGCTGCCCAATTCTATATAGAAAACGGACAGCCCGAAAAAGCACTTTCATTTTATGAGAAAATGGTGCACGCACAAAAACAAATCCAGAGAGGAGATTGTTTATATGAAATCTAAATGGATGTCAGGTTTGTTGCTCGTTGCGGTCGGGTTCAGTTTTACTCAGGTGATGGTTCATGCAGATGACACAGCAAACACAGAGGGGAAAACATTTCATATTGCGGCACGCAATCAAACATGATGCATAAAAAAAGACCCTTAGGGGTCTTTTTTATTTCAGCTTCCATTCTTTTATCGTCAGCTCAGAAGATCCGCTTGCCACCAGCGGATCTGCATGCCCGATTTCCGCTGCCTCTTCCAGCGAATCTGCTTCGATGACATACGCTCCGCCTGTGGCGTCGCTGAATGGCCCAAACATTTTTAAGCGCTTTTCTGACTGTAAGCGGTCCAGAAATTCATAGTGCCCAGCCACAAGCTCCTGATTAAATTTCTCCGTCCTCATTGTGAGCATTAAGTATGTATGCATATTCAGCCCTCCCATTGAAATTCAGTTTAACACATTTAACCATATAGCAGTGATAGATGATATGAGCTTTTCGTCCTACGAATGCCACCTATTTATGAAAAAAGAAAAGGAGAGATGATAGGTGAGCATTCCAGTAAAGAAAAATTTGGTTTCTGAGGCGAAATACGCATTGAAGTGTCCGAATGCAATGTCCGCTGAATACATTACCATCCACAACACGGCAAACGATGCGTCAGCAGCCAATGAAATCAGCTATATGATCGGGAACACAAGCTCGACAAGCTTTCACTTTGCGGTCGATGATAAAGAGGTCATTCAAGGTCTGCCGCTTGACCGAAACGCCTGGCACACAGGTGACGGCACAAACGGTCCGGGGAACCGCAAATCAATTGGCGTTGAGATTTGCTACAGCAAATCGGGAGGTCCAAAGTATGAGGCAGCTGAAGCCTTAGCGATTTCATTTGTCGCACAGCTTTTGAAGGAGCGCGGCTGGGGAATCGATCGGGTGAGAAAGCATCAAGACTGGAACGGAAAGTACTGCCCGCACCGCATTTTATCAGAGGGGCGCTGGGACCAAGTGAAGGCGGCAATTGAAAAGGAATTAAACGGGAGCGTATCAGCGAAAAAGGCAGCAGTCACTTCTTCGGCGTCTGAATATCATGTGAAAAAAGGTGATACACTGTCAGGGATTGCCGCATCCCACGGAGTCAGTGTAAAAACGCTGCAAAGCATCAATCATATCACTGACCCGAATTACATTAAAGTCGGACAAGTGATCAAACTGCCTCAGACGGCATCTGCTTCTAAAAGCCATGCCGCATCCTCATATCTGCTCCCATCCGGAGTGATGAAAGTGACAAGCCCCCTGACGAAAGGGACAAAAGTGAAGCAGGTGCAGAACGCTTTAGCCGCCCTTTATTTTTATCCTGATAAAGGAGCGAAAAATCACGGCGTTGACGGCGTCTATGGCCCGAAAACAGCTAATGCAGTCAAACGTTTTCAGTCTGTCAGCGGTTTAACGGCTGATGGGATTTACGGTCCGAAGACGAAAGCGAAGCTGGAGGAAAAGCTGTAATGAAATGACGGAAGCTTCACAGCTTCCGTCACTCATCTTACATACAAACTGCGGCAAGCACCTTTTGAATATCATAAATGCTTTCATCTTTTTTAAACTGCTTTGAGACGGCGGGAAGTTCCGCGCCAGAGATCCAAATTTTCAGCTCTGAATCAAGATCAAAGCGGCCGGCAGTTTCCACGCTGAATCTGGAAATGCTTTTGTACGGAATTGATTGAAACTCCGTTTTCTTGCCTGTGATTCCCTGCTTATCTACAAGAATAAGCCGCTTGTCAGTAAAGACAATCAAATCGCGAACCAGCTTAAACGCGGCTTCAACCTTCTCACCCTCAAGTAAAATATGAGCAAGCTCTTCTTTCACAGCAGCCGTTGACAGTGTTGACGCATTGCCTAGTAAACCATCAATAAATCCCATCATATACCTCCTGTCCGTATTCTATCAAATCATACTATAAAAAGGTTTTCATTCATAGAAGAGTAGAGTAAACTGATGCTGACTGGAAAAGGAGGGCGTTCAAAATGAAAGATCGGTATGACAGCTTTGCGGCCCTTTCTGCTTCTGAATCGGAGTACCGGATTATTTATGAGGAAAAAAACGGAAGTGAACTTATCGTCCTCGGTCCCCACGGCGGCAGAATTGAGCCTGGTGTCAGTGAACTGGTGCGGGCATTTTCCGATCGATGTTCCATTTACTTGTTTGAAGGTGTAAAACAGCGAAACAATCGTTCTTTGCATCTCACTAGCATTCGTTTTGATGAGCCGCTGGCTTTAGAAAAAGTGAATGCCCATGATTACGCATTAGCGTTTCACGGGTATTATGATCCAAACATCCCAAAAACATTGGTTGGCGGGACGGATCGCAAAAAAGCCAAGCTCATTTGTGAGCGTCTGAATGAAGCGGGTTTCAGCGCCGAACTCACTAGTGAGAAAGATCGGCTGGCAGGTGTACATCCAAACAATATTGTCAATCGGACGAAAAGAGAAATGGGGCTCCAATTGGAAGTGAGCACTGCACAAAGAAACGCGCTGTTCTGCAATTTTGGGTGCCGTGATAAAAGCTACATACAAAACGATTTGTTTGATCGATATGTGGAAGCCGTCAAACTTGGCTTTTATAAATAAAACCAGACGGGACCTGCACGGTCGGCCCATTCCTTCATACGCTGGGGTTGTGCGAAAGTGTAGGGAGGAATGATTCATGTTTTATCATATAAAAGAGCTTCAATATCAAGCAAAGCCAGCTCATCCCGATCCGGTTTATGCGAAAAAGCTCCAAGAGGTGCTGGGCGGCCAATACGGTGAGATCAGTGTTATGATGCAATATTTGTTTCAGGGTTTTAACTGCCGTGCAGATGCGAAATATAAAGATTTGCTTTATGATGTCGGTACAGAAGAGATCGGGCATGTGGAAATGCTTGCGACGATGATCTCCAGGCTTTTGGACAATGCACCGGCTGATGTGCAGGAAAATGCTTATAAAAGTGATCCTGCTGTGGCAGCGGTGTTGTCCGGAATGAACCCGCAGCATGCGATTGTCGCAGGCTTAGGCGCGATGGCGGCTGACAGCGAAGGATATCCATGGAATGCCAAATATATTATTTCAAGCGGAAATTTGCTCGCAGATTTTCGCGCCAACTTAAATGCGGAATCCCAAGGCCGCCTTCAGGTGACACGGCTTTATGCCATGACCGATGATCCAGGGGTTAGAGATATGCTGTCATTTTTGATTGCAAGGGATACTTATCATCAAAATATGTGGTATGCGGCCATTAAAGAGCTGGAGGAAAGAGAACGGGATATTGTCGTCCCGACGACGTTTCCGCGTGAGCTCGAAAAGCAGGAAGTCTCCTATGATCTGTTTAACTTCTCCAGGGGGGATGAAAGCTCACAAGGAAGATGGGCACATGGGGAAGCCTTTGACGGCCGGGGTGAATTCAGGTATATCCCGGCTCCGATTGCGTTCGCATCTGCGCCTCATCTTAAACCGGCGCCAATGTGGCTGCAGAATACCATTCCACCGATGTCAAAATATTAATATCTCTGCCGGGCTGAGGATAAATGTCCCCAGCCCTTTTGGATCAGATGTTTTTGCCGACATGATAGAACGCTTTTTCCTCTGCGACTTGCAAGTGCTGCTGATCGCTTTCCTCGTACGCATTTGGCCGCTTGTGAGCTAATAAATAAGCGAGCCGCTTCTGAAATTGAATACCTGCTTTACGCCGTTCAAACATGTCAAGCCTTTTTTCAGCAAATTCCTTTGTTACCCGGAATACCGCCGCAATTGTGGCGAGTGCCTGGCTTCTCCATTGCGGCAGTTCCATCTGCAACAGCATAAAGGTTGGCACACAGAAGTGGTACATAAATTGATTCGCCTGAAATTCCTGTAGTTCTCTGAAGAGCTTGTTCATCTGAAAGTGATTGCCTGCATGCTTTAGCACGTGGCACAGCTCATGGCCAAAATCCTCCCATTGCTCTTCCCGTGACTTTTTTTGGTTCAATACGATACTGTACATGCCGTCGTATTTCACCATCATGCTCCCCATATCCTCAAAATGCACCCAAATATCCAGGTCCTTTGCGATTTTCAGCATGTCAATGTGATGAGGGGATGTGATACCCAGTCTGCTGTACAAATTTTTAACGTATTCCTCCAGATGTGATAAGTAATCGCCCAATTGAATACTCCCTTTCGAACGTGTGTTCTGTTTTTAGCGAGAAAGAAAAGCCCGTATAGGACTGGAAAGTGGTGTAGAAATCTTTCCCTTTTCTTTAAAAAATAAACATTTTTTCTTTATATCGGTCTATTTTTAATATGTTTTAGAGAACAGAGAACGATTTATTAATTTTTCGGCTTGCGGTTTTTCTCTTTTTCTTTTAAATAGTTGATAAATTCGATGGCCTGCTGTTTGCTTTCTGGGGAAAAATCCTGCATATCACGGTACGCAAGCTGCAGGTCCGGATCTGAGAACATATCGTCGTCGGATTTTTTGTCTTTACCCGTTAATAAGTAATCAGTCGTTACTTGAAAGTAATCAGCCAGTTTTTGGAGTGTGTCGTAATCAGGTTCGCTTCGCCCGTTTTCATAGTGGGAATATCGTGCCCGTGACACACCGATGTGTGATGCGATTTCTTCCTGTGTCCTTTTCCCTCTGAGACTTTTCAATCTGCCGCCTATCATACTATGACCTCTCTTTTTTAAACTCCCTAAGTTACTTATGATTATAGATACAATATGTATCAAAATAAAGTTATGATAAAAAAAGTATCAAAAATAACTTGATGATACCGATTGTATCGTTTATACTTGGTAACAGTTGATACGAAATGTATAGAAAACAGATCAGGAGAGTGATCACATGTATCCAATCCAAATTGTTTTTAGTGAAAATCCCATAGATCAGCGCCATCTCGGACAATCCGGCGGCACCATTTCGTTTACGGCATGCGGCCTTCCGGTGTTCCACTTTGAAACGCAAGAGCAGTTTCAAGCATACATGATGTTAAAAGGAGAAACGGCGTACAATGAAAAACGATAAAAGCTATCCTTTTCCGATGTATTCAGGACTATTGAATTCAGAACATTATGACAAAATCGGACCGGCACTATGGCTGTTTCTCTGGTTTATCAGCTCAACAACAAAAGAAATCGAAAAAGACGGCGTAAGCTGGGGCATCGTACTCGGCCATAAGCCATTAAAAGCGAGAGAAATGGCGGCAGTCTTCGGTGTAAGTGAAAAAACCGTCAGAAGGTGGCTGGAGCTTCTCGAAACCCATGAGTACATAAAGGCAGTCCGTGCGCCATACGGACTGGTGATTTCGGTCAAGCATTCCAAAAAATTCACCTTCAGATCGGACAAAATGGTGCACCGGAGTATAAAAGAACGGTCATTTTCGCCGCAGACACCGGACACAAGCGACCTCACAGATAAAGATAAAACAAACAAATATACTGCTGCTGATGAGGCAGTGGATCACATTGCGAAGCGGTTTACAGAATTACGGTCGGCTCAAGAAGGACGCACCGTATATCCTTCCTCAAGAGATTATCAAGCCATCGCCCGCATTGTTGCTATCGGCGTTCCTGTCACGCAAACAATCAAATGGCTTGAGGAATGCTTTCAAGCTTTTGAAAACCGGCGGACTTCCGCTTCAGAAACAATCAAGGCCTTTCGCTACTGCTCGAAATTCATTGAAGACCGATTTAACGCGCAGCAAGCCAAAAAGAATGTTGCAATTCAGCATGAGAGGATGAAAAAACATGACAAAACGAACAATCGAACAGATTTTAGACGAGCTGAGAAGAGGGAGACGTCCATTACTGGCGGACAAACCGGCCGAATTAGACGCAGGCCGGTATGATTGCCTACGATGCAAGGACCAGGGAGGCTATCTCGTCATGCAGAATGGCCTGGAAGTCTGGACGATGTGCAGCTGCATGGCAGAACGGAAAGTGAAGCGGCTGCTGGGGGCAAGTGAGATTACTCACGCTTTCAGACAGCTGGGCTTCAAGGAATTCCGCACGGAGGGAAAACCGCAGGCCATAAAAGACGCGTTTGAATGTACTAAAGAGTATGTGGCGGATTATGGACAAATCAGGGATTGCCGGAAAAACAGCATTGCCCTTCTAGGACAGCCCGGTTCAGGGAAAACGCACCTTTTGACCGCCGCTGCCAATGAATTAATGAGAACTTGCTATGTGCCTGTCATTTATTTTCCGTTTGTGGAGGGCTTTACCGATCTGAAAAATGACTTTGACCTATTAGAAGCAAAGCTGAACCGGATGAAGCAAGCGGATGTGCTGTTCATAGATGATCTGTTTAAACCGGTTAACGGCAAACCCCGCGCTACAGATTGGCAATTAGAGCAAATGTATTCGGTACTCAACTACCGCTACTTAAATCATAAACCGATTTTGCTTTCGAGCGAGCTGACAATTGAAGCACTTGTACGGATCGATGAAGCGCTCGGCACGAGAATCTACGAAATGTGCAGTGACTATTTAGTGATTATCAAAGGGGCAGCCTACGAGCTGAACTATAGATTGGAGGGCGTCAGATAATGTGCAAGCTTTGTCAGACAAAGAAAGTCATTGTGGAGCATACAGGGATTGGAGTCGTTTTTCATCCATGTCCGAACTGCCGGTCCGGCACTGATTTAACGCCTGTCATTCAAAAGCTGGAGCAAATGCTGACAGCGGGAAAAGCGAGGCTGAATGTCCGTGATTAAACAGCTGACTGCCCTGATCGCTTTGCTGTTTCGGGCAAAGCGATCAGAAAAAAACATTGAACAATGGTATAAGGATGACGGGAAGTGAAAGTGTTGGAAAAAACAAAACAGACAGAGAAAAGCCCTGCGCCGTGGCATGCTGTCCCGTGCGGGGATACAAAACCAATCTATATTTATTCAGCTTACAGTGAAGAAGAAAAAGAAAGATTTCCGTATTCAAACGGCCGGCTGATTGCCGCTGTATTTGACCTCAGCTCTTATTCGCAAAAAAGCAATGCCGCTTTGATGGCCGCTGCGCCTGAATTGCTGGAAGCGTCTAAAGCAGCTCTTGATTTTCTGAAGGGGAATTCTGTTCATTCAAAGGAGCGCATCATTCAGCTGTTAGAAAAAGCCGAAGCAAGCGCTGCACCGAAAAAGGGAGGAAAAGAAACATGATTCATCCTAAAAAACTGCTGCATATTGATTCCATCACGCTGGAGAGCCAGCTGGAAGACGGAAAAATCCGTGTCATTATTGTGGACGGGATCAAGCAAGAAGCATGGATTGCAGAAGCGCCGGAGCATGGAAAAACGCTCGTTGAAACAAGAAAGGGCGACCTTGCCCGTGTGGAATTTGAAATCGGCTACAAATTAAATTAAAGCGAAAACAGAATACGTCCAAGACGGAAAGCCTGCGGACACTGATCAACTGCACAGCATTTGTGCGTTGATTGGTGTCCGTTTTTTATTGCCAATAATGAGGAGGATCATAGAATGCAAGACTTACTATTTGAATATAAACGCACGCTCAAACAAACAAGAACACAATATAAACCGCTCGCTGAGGCAGATGAATCCGTGCTCTCAGCTGAAGAGCTGAAGGATAAAAAAATTATCAGAAATATAATTACTGATCTTGAATATGTAACAGAATGGCTTGAAAAAGGAAGACAGCCCGGCATCAGACGGGCGATTGACCGGCGTGATGCGTACCAGCGGCTCATGATTAAGGATCCGAGAATCATCGAATCATTTTCCAGCGCTATGATGTTTGAGCCGGACGGACAGGTATCAGAAGAAGACAGAGAGAGAATTCAAGCAGCATTAGCCCTGTTAACGGACAGAGAAAAAGAAATGTTTTTGCTGCACAAGGTAGAATGTTTTTCTTATGAACGGATCGCTGATCTTCTCGGCGTAAAAAAATCGACAGTGCAAACGACGATCAAACGGGCGATTGGAAAGATGCAAAGACAGCAGGAAGAATTGAATAGATCACTTGCATGAAAGCTTGTCATACGTTTGCCACCTATAAGTGAATAGAGCATGACACATAAGCGGCTGGCACGATCAGCCGCTTTTATGAATAAACAACCATGCTGGAGGTGGCGGTGATGCCGTAGCATGAAAACACAACAGCGCGAACAAGCATTAGCAATCTATCAACAACATCAAGGAAAGATCACAAATCGGGCGATCGCGGACACCATCGGCGTTTCCGCGAAAACAATCGGCCTCTGGAAAAAACAAGACAAATGGAAAGAGGCCCTGTTTTCTGCGTCCAAAAACGAACAAACACAGCGCCGGATAGACAACGATGAATTAAATGAACGCCAGCGGCTGTTTTGCCTGTATTACGTCAAAAGCTTCAATGCCACGCAGTCAGCAATCAAAGCGGGCTATTCTCCGGACAGCGCTCATGTGACGGGGAGCCGGCTCTTAAAAAATGAAAAGGTCGCTGCTGAAATCAGACGCATAAAAAAAGAAATGGTCAACGAGATGTTTATTGAAGCAATGGATGTGCTTCAGGTTTATATCAAGATCGCGTTTGCAGATATTACGGACTATGTGACCTTTGGAAAAAAAGAGGTCCAGGCTGTCGGGAAATCGGGCCCGCTGTTTGATGAAGATGATAACCCCATTATGAAGGAAATCAGCTTTGTCGATGTCAAAGACTCCGGGCTCGTTGACGGCACCATCGTGACGGAAGCAAAGCTTGGCAAAGAAGGCATTGCCATCAAGCTTGCAGATAAAATGAAGGCGCTTGAGAAGCTATCCTTATATTTTGATTTGTTTCCAGATCAATTTAAACAAAAAATTGAAAATGAGAAATTGAAGCTTGCCAAACAAAAAGCGGAAAAAACAGATGACAGTCAAGAGCCGATTGAAATCATGATCAAACGAAAAGAGGACAAGTCATGATTGTAAAAGAAATCAACCCTCATTTCGAAAATTACGTGTTCAATTGGGAGCAGACGTACCAGTTTCTCGTCGGCGGCTACGGCTCATCCAAAAGCTATCATACCGCATTGAAAATCGTGTTAAAGCTGCTGAAGGAAAAACGGACGGCCCTTGTCATCCGCGAGGTGTTTGATACCCATCGGGATTCGACCTTCGCCTTGTTTCAAGAGGTGATTGAAGAGCTCGGTCTGACAAAAGCTGTGGCAGCCCTTTCTTCCCCGCTGCAGCTGCGATTTCAAAATGGTAGCCGGATCATGTTCAAAGGCATGGACAATCCGGCAAAATTAAAATCGGTTCATAACATTTCATTAATATGGATTGAAGAGTGTTCAGAGGTGAAGTATGAAGGGTTCAAGGAATTAATCGGACGTCTTCGCCATCCTGAGCTGAAGCTTCATATGATCTGTACCACCAATCCCGTCGGCACCTCCAATTGGACGTACCGGCATTTTTTTCGAGATGAACGCAATAAACGGTTTGTGCTGGATGACAGCGAGCTTTATGAAAAGCGGACGATTGTGAAGGGTGATACGTATTACCACCATTCCACCGCTAACGACAATCTTTTTCTCCCGGAAAGCTATGTGAAACAGCTTGACGGACTCAAAGAGTATGATCCCGACCTGTACCGGATTGCCCGCAAAGGACGATTCGGCGTCAACGGGATCAGGGTGCTGCCGCAGTTCGAGGTGCTCCCGCATGATCAAGTAAATGAATGTATCGCAGCCATCAGCAAGCCGATTTTTCGTACAGGCATGGATTTTGGATTCGAGGAATCCTATAATGCCGTCGTCCGGCTTGCTGTCGATCCTGAAAAAAAATATCTCTACATTTATTGGGAGTATTATCAAAACAAAATGACAGATGACAGGACGGCTGAGGAGCTTCGTGAGTTTATCGATACACAGGAATTGATCAAAGCCGACTCGGCTGAGCCGAAAAGCATCCAATATTTCCGCCAGCAGGGCTTTCGGATGGTTGGAGCCAGAAAATTTCCCGGCTCGAGGCTTCAATATACCAAAAAGGTAAAACGGTTCAAAAAAATCTTCTGTTCGGACCGCTGTGAAAATGTCATCTATGAGCTCAAAACGCTGACGTATGCTAAAGATAAAAACGGGGCTCTGATAGAGGATGAATTCACGATTGACCCGCATACGCTTTCTGCCATTTGGTATGCACTTGATGATTATGAGGTTGCTGATATGAAAGAGACAGCACACAAACGAATCCGGCCGAACCGAGAAAGGAGGAGGTCATAAATCATGCACAATCAAACAGTCAGAGCAACTGTATTTAAAGCCAATGCCTCCGCTCCTCAGACAAAGCAAATCTATGAAGATGACTTTTCTGAGCTGTACGGAGAGGACATTATCGCTCCTCCCTATAATATCCTCGAGCTCAAAACCATTGCCGAATACTCGACCATTCTGCAGCAATGCATTGATGCGTACAGAGTGAATATTACGGGTTTTGGCTTCGATGTTGAGTACACATTTGATGTCAATGCGAGTGATGTCGATCAGGCAAAAAAGAAAAGAGCGGAAAAAGACTGGGCCAGACTCGAAGCCTTTTATAAATGTCTTCACTTTGATGAATCAGCTGAAATGATTTTAGGCTATGCCATCGAAGACAGAGAAAAAACAGGCAACGGCTTTATGGAAGTGCTTCGCGACGGGGCGGGAAAACCGGCCGGCATCGAATATTTAGATGTGAAATATATGCGTGTATGCGGAGCCGGTGAGCCTGTTGAGGTCTCATTTATATATGAAGAAAACGGGAAAATGAAAAGGATCAAAAGGCAAAAACGCTTCCGAAAATATGTGCAGATGATCAATGGAAAGAAAGTATTTTTTAAAGAATACGGCGATCCGCGAAAAATGGATATGCGCACTGGTGAATATGTAAACACATTGGCAGAGAAGCATCAAGCGAATGAAGCCATTCATCTCAAAATCGGAAGCGGCGTATACGGTGTGCCCCGCTGGATCGGCAATATTGTCAATTTATACGGAGCCCGAAAAGCAGAAGAACTCAATTTTATGTATTTTAAGCAGGGGCGCCACGTCCCCGCTGCGATTACAGTGGAAAACGGGATGCTGTCAGAAGCTTCTTACCGGGAGCTGCAGGAATACATGAATGATCTTGAAGGCGTTGAAAACGCCCATAAATTTCTCCTGATCGAAGCGGAAGGAATCGCAAAAGAAAAGGATCTCCACGGAGGCGAGGATATTACGCCGGTTTCCGTGGAAATCAAATCCTTGGCCGAAATTCTGCAAAACGACGCCTTGTTTCTTGAATACGATGAAAAAAGCAGAAATAAGCTGCGCTCGGCGTTCCGCCTCCCGCCGCTGTATACAGGCGAGGCCCAGGAATACAACCGGGCGACAGCGGATACGGCGAGAAAAATTACGGAGGAGCAGGTCTTTCAGCCGGAGCGAAAAACGCTCGTGAATAAACTGAATACGCTGCTTTTGCCGGAGCTGAATATCCATGACGTCAGGCTGACATTAAAAGGACCGGACTTTCGTGATCCGCTTGAGATTGCGAAGGTGCTCGGTCCTTTTATTACAGCCGGAGCGGTCTCGCCGAATGATTTACGCGACCTTGCCGGACGGGTGCTTGGCAAAACACTGGAGGAGTGGCCGGAGGACATTTATAAACGGCCTGCAGGACAGGATGCGGAAAAGACAAACCTGACTGCGCTCATGCAGGAGTTGAAAGAAAGCATCGAAGATATCAAAACGTCCTGAAGGGAGGTGAATCAAGCAGGTGGCGCGCGAATTAAGAAATGCCAAAATCAGCTTTGTCAGTTATGTGGACAAGGCGGCTAACCAGACTGAATTTTTCTTTACGAAGTCAGCCGGGCCTCCGTCATTTGAAAAAAAGGTTCGGCTGTTTACAAAAAGTGAGCAGGATGAACAAAAGCTTGTGTACGGAATCGTGTATGAGCCTAATGTTCCTGATGCCCACGGTGATTTTATGACCGCCGAGGAAATTGAAAAAGCGGCGCACGGTTTTCTCGCTGAAGCACGGGAGATTGATATCAATCACAGCTTTGAGGGCGGAACCGGCGTCGTGGTCGAATCCTATGTGGCGCCCGATGATTTTATGATCGGGTCAAAGCGGATTACAAAGGGCTCATGGGTGCTCGTGACAAGAGCGTCAGACGAGGTGTGGGAACAGATCAAGGCTGGAATCATCACCGGTTACAGCATGGCAGGCACTGCAGATGTGTATGAGGAAGAACCGGTTGAAAAAGCGGGATTCCTCAGTGCATTCAAGCAAATGCTTGCTGACAAAACAGGGAAGGAGACTGAAGAAATGAGAAAAGAAGACATGAAAGAATCATTCGAGCATGCGCTTTACCCTCTGCTCAAACGGCTTGAGCGGATTGAAAAAAACACAGACACGGAGGAAAAGCCGGAGCAGACGGGTGATGACGAGCGTCTGAAAAAGCTCGTTGAAGATATGCTTGCCCCGCTGATCGAGCGCATCGAGGCGTTGGAAAAAGCGCGTGGCGCGTCTAAGCAGACAGCGGACGATACGGGCGGCAATACAGAGCAAGTCAAAAAATCAATCTGGAGCGGACTGCTGTAAAACCAGTCAAGGAGGAGGAAATCAATTGAGAAATCAAGAGATCATTCGGAAAGCGGAAATGTCGCTTTCTGCTTTAAAAAGCGGCGGGCTTATGAACCCTGCGCAAGCATCGGCTTTTATCCGCATGGTGCAAAACACGCCGACCATCTTTAGTGAATCCCGTGTGATTCAAATGGAAAACGACTCGCAAAAATTTGAGAAAATCGGCTTCGGCCAGCGTATTCTGCGGGCTGCGCAAGAAGGAAAAGCATTGTCAAACGACGAGCTGACAGTTCCAACGACAAGCACGGTCCAGCTAAACACGAAGGAAGTCATTGCGGAAATTAACATTACGTATGACACACTCGAAAACAATATTGAAAAAGACGGCCTGCAGCAGACAATCATGCAAATTTTAGCAGAGCGCGCAGCAGTTGATATTGAGGAGCTGATTGTAAACGGCGATACAGCATCAGCTGATCCATATCTGGCACAGCTGGACGGCATCCGTAAACAGGCGGTTTCCCATATCGTTGACATGAACGGTGAAGAACTGTCCAGAGCGGCATTCAAAAAAGGCTTAAAAGCAGTTCCGCCAAAATATTTGCGCATCCCTCAGGAATTCAGATTCTATACGTCACATGGCTTAGAAGTTGAATGGAAGGACCGCGTGGCGGACCGCCAGACAAACCTTGGGGACCAGGCTGTTCAGGGCGGCTTGTCAACAGCATTCGGCGTGCCGGTCAAAGGGGTATCCAATATTCAGCCGTACACAGTCGGTGAGGGAGACGCGCAATATGACGCTTCTGATATCATTCTCACACATCCGAAAAATATCATTCTCGGCTTCTCCCGCAATATCCGAATTGAAGTCGACAAAGACATCCGTTCCCGTAAATTCATTATTGTCTTAACAGCCAAGCTCGACAGCAAGTTCGAGGAAGAGGATGCCTGCGCGAAATTAATTAACGTAAAAGAATAATAGAAACGGGGTGGCCAGCTCATGCTCATTGAACCGACTGACGTAGCCTCCTATTCGGTCTATGATCGGGTGAAGAACAGGCCTGAAGAACTGCTGGCGCAGGATATCATCGAGGCGGAGGCAGAAGCGGCTCTCATCACGGGCCACCGCTTTGAAGATAGCTTGTATGATCCGCTGCCCGGTAAGGTGAAGTTGGCTTTAGTAAAGCTTGCCCAGTATTTTGCGCTTGTCAACAGCGATGAATCTGCCTCATCAAGCTATCAGTCTGAGAAAATGGGGGATTATTCCTACACAGTTTCCGGAGAAGGCGGAATTCAGCGGCCAGAGGTATATCATTTGCTCGAAGAGTTTATCACGCCGGGCTACGTCCCTGAATCCTCCAGACTGAAGGTGAGGTCTTTATGAGCTATCAGCAGATGCTTATTCATCGCTGTGACATTTATCATGAAGCAGCGCAAGCGCCGTCTGCAGGCCGATTTGGTATTCCGGCAGACAGACTGCAGCCGGTGACTTCATATCTGGAGACACCCGATGAACAAGATGTCCCTTGTTATTTTACCGAAAAAACGCAGCAGCTGGTTCAGGAGGAGCCGGATCAAACTGTATATCACAGCTTTCTCGTCCATTTTCCGTTGTCAGCGGATATCCGCGTAAACGATAAAATCATTTGGGAGAATCATCAATATATACTAAAGCTGCCGAAAAGAATTAGACATCATCATTGGGAAGTCATCGCAGTCAGGGATGAAAGCCTATGAAAATAGCGGGATTGAAACAGCTAAACGCGGCATTAATAGAAGCGGCTTCGGGCGGCTTTTCCCGACAGGCGACCCGGTGGCTTGAGGAGTGCGGGCAAGATTTTCTGGAGATCGTCCAATCTGAGCTCATCAGCACACAAACGGTTAATACAGAAAAACTGTTCCGCTCGTTCGAAAGAGGCACAAAGGACAATCTCTGGATTGCGCAAAGCGGCGGTCTTTCGCTTGAGGTGGGTACACAGCTTGATTACGCCTCATTTCTGAATGACGGCCATTGGACGTCAAAACAAGATGTGAGATGGGTGCCGGGACGTTTTCAAGATTCGCAGTTTATTTATGATCCCGCGGCTTCAACAGGAATGGCGCTCAAGAGAAAATGGATCCCGGGCACGGGCTACTGGGATCATGCGCTGCTTTTATATGAACAGCTGTTTGAAAAATCGCTGGAAAGCAAACTGCGCCAGTGGCTGAAGAAGCTGTAAAGGAGGAGCAGGATGAACAGTGAAACAGGATCGATCATGGCATTTTTGTACAGCCAGTGGTCTGTTCCCATTTATGAACGCGAGCTTCCTGATCACTTTCAGGTGCCGTCGTTATATGTCCCATCGCCATCTGTTTTCGAAGAAACAGATACGGTCTCCACATTTAAAAAAACCTACAGTCTCAATGTGAAGCTGTTTCATCATGACTCCGTTCAGGCGCTGGATGAAGCGGACAGGCTCGGGGATGCCATCAGAGAAGCGAGAAACATGGTTCCGCTGCTCAGTGAATCCGGCGAGAAGACGGGGGATATGGTTCGCGTTACACGAATTGAGACAAGGGTAGGAGACAGGGGCGAGGCGGTCATGGTGATCAGGTGGAGCAGCCGATATTATTATCACAAAACAGAACAGCCTGTCTTACAGGATATCGACATGAACAGCGGGGTGAAATAAGCGGTGACAAAGAATAAACAACAGAAGAAGGCTGTACATACGGAGAGACGGGAAGCTCTTTTTGATACAGCGGATTTGATTAAGCACGCGAAGGAACTGTTCGGTGTTAAGCCGGATATTCTTCAGGGGGCTTTATTTGGCGTGGATCAAACACGTATGACGAAATCAGAAGCCAATCAATTGATTCAAACATTTCTAACCAAGGAGGTCATGTCATCATGAATGGCGGAACATTTACAACAGGCAAAGAAAAAGAACGTGCAGGCATTTATTTTAACTTTAAAACAACGGCACAGGAGCGGGTATCACTCAGTGAACGGGGAACAGTCGCACTTCCGGTCGCATCAAGCTGGGGCGAAGCGAAAACGTTCGTCTCCATTTCAAGCGTTGAAGACCTAAACAAAAAAGTGGGTCTCAGCATTGATGACCCGTCTTTATTGCTGCTGCGTGAAGCGAAGAAAAATGCGAAAACGGTATTGATGTACCGTCTAACCGAAGGCGTCCGAGCGTCTGCTGATATTGCTGAAGGCGTTAAAGCGACTGCGGTATATGGCGGAACAAAAGGTAATGATATGATCATCCGCATCAATCAAAATGTGCTGGATGCTGATTCTTTCGACGTGACAACATATATGGACGAATCAGAGGTTGACAAACAGACCGTCAAAAAGGCTGAAGAATTAAAAGCTAACGGCTATGTCACTTTTACTGGAACAGGCGATCTTTCTTCGACGATTCCTCTCACTGGATCAGAAGGAGACACTGCCGGTGAAACGCTGAATGCAACCGCTGGAATCCGTTTATCCGGAGGTACGGATAAAGCCCCTGTCAACTCCGACTATACAGATTTCTTAGCCGCGGCTGAAACAGAGAGCTTTGATGTGATTGCGCTGCCTGTTGCGGAGGGGGACCAGCTAAAGGCGACATTTGCTGCTTTCATTAAACGCCTGCGCGACGGCCAAGGACAAAAAGTACAAGGCGTCACAGCCAATTATGCCGGTGACTACGAAGGCATCATCAACGTAACAGAAGGTGTCCTGCTGGAAGATGGCACGGAAGTTACACCGGACAAAGCAACAGCTTGGGTAGCTGGAGCGAGTGCAGGAGCAACCTTTAATCAATCACTTACATTTGTAGAGTACGAAGGCGCCGTTGATGTGTTACACCGCCTTGACCACGACACGATTGTTGAACGTCTGGGCAAAGGCGAATTTTTATTCACATTCGACGCCCGCGATAAATCCGTCAGTGTAGAAAAGGATATTAACTCACTCGTGACGTTCACAGCTGAGAAAAACAAGAAATTTGCGAAAAACAAAATCGTTCGTGTCCTGGATGCTGTGAATAATGATTTAACACGCGAGCTGAAAGCCTTAATTAAATCAAGAAAAGGCAGCGGGAGCGATATCCCGGCGTCTGAAGACGGCCTTCAGTATGTAAAAACGATGATCACGCAATACATGACAACGCTTCAGGATGCGGGCGGCATCACTGGCTTTGATTCCGATGAAGATATCACAATTTCAATGAATGAAGACCGTGACGGCTTCTTGATTGACCTGGCTGTACAGCCTGTCGACGCAGCAGAAAAATTCTACTTTAATGTGGAGGTAAACTAATATGGCATTAAAAGCACAAAACACAATCTCAGGAAAAGAAGGCCGCTTATTTCTCGATGGTGAGGAAATGGCGCACATCAAAACATTTGAAGCAAACGTTGAGAAAAACAAGTCTGAAGTCAACATTATGGGCCGCCGCATGACAGGCCATAAAACAACAGGGGCAAATGGAACAGGGACCGCGACGTTCTACAAAGTCACATCGAAATTCGTGCTATTGATGATGGACTATGTCAAAAAAGGCAGCGACCCTTATTTCACACTCCAAGCCGTGCTGGATGATCAATCCTCCGGCCGGGGCACAGAGCGAGTTACGCTGTATGACGTCAACTTTGACTCAGCCAAAATCGCAAGCCTTGATGTCGATTCAGAAGCGTTAGAGGAAGAAGTTCCATTTACCTTCGAAGACTTTGACGTGCCTGAAAAGCTTTCTGACACGTTTTAATCAAAACTGAAATAGCCATACGCAGATCTTTCTCAGAAAGGTCTGTTTTTCATGATGAAATCAATCAAAAGACAAGGGAGTTTTTTACATGAGCGAGAAGAACGAAAACGTATATGATCTTTCCTTTTTTATGCCGGGAAAAACAATTGAAGCTGAAGAAATCAAAGTGCCGATCTCAAAGCGTTTTGTTGATAAAAAAGGGAACATCGTGCCATTTATTTTTAAAGCGATCACAACGGAGCGTATTGATGAATTAGAGAAAGAAACAACAACGTATAAAAACGTTAAAGGCAGAGGCCGTGTTAAAGATTTAGACAGCCAGCGCTTTTATGCCCGAATCGCAGTTGAATCAACCGTTTACCCTGACTTCCGTTCAAAAGATCTTCGAGAAGCTTACAAAACGGCTGACCCGGTAGAAGTTGCGAAACGCGTCCTCTCAGTTGGAGGCGAATACGCGAACTGGTTAAACAAAGCGATTGAGATTAATGGATTTGAAGATGAATTAGAGGATCTGGAAGAAGAAGCAAAAAACTAATCAAGGATGGGCATAAAGAAGCCGTGTATCTCTACTATGCGATGCACGAGCTTCACTATTCCCCATCAGATTTATTAGCGCTTTATGAAGCGCCGCGCAATTTTAAGGCGCTGTTGTATGGACTGATTGGCTATAAGCTTGATCTTCTTGAAAAACAAGCAAAGAAAGGAGGGGCATCGTAATTGGCAAAGCTGACAGCAAGATTTGACTTGGAAGACCGGGTAAGCAAAAAGCTAAGAAAGATACAAAATGGATTTAGAGCGCTTGAAAAGTATAGAAAAATGACGCAGCGAAATAGAGCTATCAATATACGAAAAGAAAGCAAAACTGTGTTAAGGACAATTGACCGCATACAAAAATCATTAAAGAAAAAGCTTGGCGCCCAAATGATTTCCATTTCAGCTGAGGATAACGCCAGCACTGTCATTCAGAAGGTTCAAACTCAATTGCAGGGATTGCCGGCATCGGTATCTATTAAAATTGGCGCCAGTGACCAAGCAACAGAAAAATTTGAACGACTAAGAGAGCTCGTTGCGGGATTTAAAGGATTTACGATAATGCTGAGTGCAGAAGACCAAATTTCGCCGGCTGTTCAAAAAATACAGCGTTATATGGAAAATGCACTTCAAAATGGCTACTCTGTTACAATACGCGTGATTGATCACGTCATGAAAACAGTCGGTCGCATTTCAGCCGGTATTGATGCCTTAACAGGAAAAGACAACAAATTGGAGCTGGCTATTAATGACAAGGTGTCAGATAAGCTGGATTCCTTGCAGAAAAGAATTGATAGTATGGGAAGCTCAGGTTCACCGGATAAAGCAGCTTCTTCAGCCGGAGGAAATGCCGGTGATATTGCAAGCATGTTTGATCCGGAAACGATTTTGACAGCACTGGACAAATTTGCTGCATCATTCATGGAAAAAGTGGATGAAATCGCCACAAAATTCAGCCCGGAAACAATCCTAACAGAGCTGGATAAATTTACAACATCGTTCATGAATAAGGTGGATGAAATCGCCACAAAATTCAGCCCGGAAACAATTCTAACAGAGCTGGATAAGTTCACAACATCATTTATGAGTAAAGTGGATGCGATTGCGACAAAATTCAGTCCAGAGACGATTCTGACACAGCTTGACAAGTTCACAACATCATTTATGAGCAAGGTGGATGCAATTGCGACAAAGTTTAGTCCAGAAACAATTCTGGCACAGTTGGACAAGTTCACAACATCGTTCATGAGCAAGGTGGATGCAATTGCGACAAAGTTCAGTCCAGAAACGATTCTGGCTCAGCTGGATAAGTTCACCACATCATTTATGAGCAAAGTGGATGCAATCGCAACGAAGTTCAGCCCGGAGACAATTTTGGCACAGCTTGACAAGTTCACAACATCGTTCATGAGCAAGGTGGATGCAATTGCGACAAAGTTTAGTCCAGAAACAATTCTGGCACAGCTTGACAAGTTCACAACATCGTTCATGAGTAAGGTGGATGCAATCGCAACGAAGTTCAGTCCGGAGACAATTCTGGCACAGCTGGATAAGTTCACCACATCATTTATGGGCAAAGTGGATGCGATTGCGACAAAGTTCAGCCCGGAAACGATTCTAAAACAGCTGGATAAGTTTACAGGCTCATTTATGAAGAAAGTAGATGAAATCGCAAGTAAATTCAGTCCTGAAGCCATTTTTAAACAATTGGATAAGTTTACAGGCTCATTTATGAAAAAAGTAGACGAAGTCGCAAGTAAATTCAGCCCAGAAGCTATTTTTAAGCAGCTGGACAAATTTACAGATTCCTTCATGAAAAAAGTAGATGATATCGTAAGCAAATTCAGCCCGGAAACCATTTTTAACGAGCTTGACAAGTTTACAGATTCCTTTATGAAAAAAGTGGACGATGTCGTAAGTAAATTCAGCCCGGAAACCATTTTTAACGAGCTTGACAAGTTTACAGATTCCTTTATGAAAAAAGTGGATGATGTCGTGAGCAAATTCAGTCCAGACGCCATTATTAATAAAGCGGAAGACTTTGTAACAAATATTGTTGATAAAATCTCAGAAAAATTTAATTTCCTGAATCCGGATAAAATCGCCAATAAAGCAGAAAAGTTTTTTGATAATATTGTCTCGAAAATCGCAAAGAAATTTGAGAAATTCAGCCCTGATAAAATTATTGAAAAAGTGGGAGAGTTTTTTGAAAAAATTATAAAAGGCATTGCTGAAAAACTAGGGAATCTGGATTTTGGGGGACTGCTTGGCGGCAAATCCAGCGGAAGCAAAGGCAAACAAAAAGCCTCAAAAGCCAATACAAATAACTCAACTTCAAGCAACTCAAACCGCACTAAAAAACCTTCTATGAACCAAAAAGCGTCAGGTTCTAAATCGAAGAAGTCAGGCGGCAAATGGGGCGGGGCTTGCGGATGCTGCTGTGCCGGAATCAGTACAGGCAAAAGCAAAAAAGTTAAAAATAGAAACGGTTCATCTAACAAAGGCAATAAATCAAATCCTGTGAGTACGCCTAAATCTGCAAAAGCAGCTAAAGGCGGATCAGGCAAAGGTTTTTCAGGCCTTCTGAAAACATTGGGAGAATCAAAAGGTTTGAAGGGCGGACTGAAGGGCTTAAAAGGAGCCGCAAAAGGAATACCAGGATTAGGCGAAATATTGTCTCTTACAGACCTAGCCGGAATCAATAAGGATAATGCCGGTGAAAAGGTAGGTTCAGCCGGCGGAGGTTTAGCCGGAGCCGCTGCAGGAGCGGCTATTGGAAGCGTTGTGCCTGGAGTCGGAACCGCTATTGGCGGAGTTGTAGGAGGAATTGCCGGCACTTTCGGCGGTGAAAGTTTAGGTAAGGCAATTGATGCCGGCGCTCTAGAAGATACATGGAACAGCATCACAGAGGGTGCGCAAAATGCCTGGTCAGCCATTCAGGATACTTGGGGAACTGTATCAACATGGTTTATGGATAATGTCTGGACGCCAGTGTCAACCGCAGTTGTGGGTGTAGCAACAAGCATATGGTCCAACATCGTGAATGCTTGGACAACGATCCAAACAATATTCAGTACTGTATCAACATGGTTTATGGACAATGTCTGGACGCCGGTTTCATCAGCAGTTGTAGGTGTAGCAACAGCAATATGGTCTAAAATCGTAAATGCATGGACGACAATTAAAAATGTGTTCAGTATAGTTGCTTCATGGTTTATGAGTAATGTGTGGGGGCCAGTCAAATCTGCTGTAATAGGAGCGGCAACTACAATCTGGGATAAAATGACTGGTGCTTGGAATAAGATTAAGAGTGTTTTCAGTACGGTATCGGGATGGTTCATGGATACAGTTTGGAACCCGGTCAAAAATACAGTCTCAGATGTAGGCAAGGGAATTTCTGATGCTTTCAAAAAAGCGATAGACACAGTCAAGAACATTTGGAAGGGTCTGAGCGGCTGGTTTAAAAAGAATATTCAAGAACCTCTTACAAAGGTTGGAGAAGCCATTTCAGATGCTTTTTCTAAAGCGTTCAGCTGGGTGAAGCAAATCTGGGATAAAGCTGGCGGCGTAGCTAGTAAAGTGATTAATTTTGTAACCGGCGGCGGAGATCCGAATAAAGGGAAGGATCCGGATAAAAAGGCCACAGGCGGCTACATCACCAAACCAACCATCTCGTGGATCGGTGAAGCCGGCAAGGAATTCGTTATCCCGGTCGATAACAACCGAGGCCGAGGGAAGATGCTTCTTTCACAAGCGGCGTCTAAGCTGGGTATGCAAGTCGTAGACGACATGGGCGCCGCTTCGTCTTCCGGTGGAAGTCCGGTATCTGTTTCAGGAGGAGCAGCTGTCAGTCCGTTATCAGGATCTGCCTCTCCAGCAATGGACACTGCAAATCTTACAGGCCAAGCATCCACACTCGGACAGCAATTTTCGGAAGGCTTTGACAAGGGAATAAGCAACCAACCTGTCAAAATGGAGGACTGGAAAAAGAAAAACATCAATACGCCATTTACACAAATGATTTCTGCTTCACCAAATTACGGTAAACAAATGGTAAGCGGGTATGCCAAGGGCCAAAACGTTACAGCAACCGGCACAGACGGCTTTTTGCAATCAAAAGTTAAAACGCCGTACCAAGTCACTGTGAACAAATCGTCTTCATGGGGCACAGGAATGGTCAAAGGCTTTGCACAAGGACAAAACTCAACCCAAACAGGAACTGCACAGTATGTGAGTACACATGTTGACAAACCGTTCCTGCGGTCAAAAGACACATCGAACAGCTGGGGCTCCGGTTTGATCGGAAACTTTGTGACAGGCATGAATGCTAAATCCAGTGAAGTGAAACAAGCTGCAAAGGATATGGCAAAGAGAGTGGAGCAGGCTTTCCGTGAGGAGCTAGATATCCATTCGCCTTCCCGCGTTATGATGAGCTTGGGGCGTTTTGCTTCAATTGGTGTTGTCAAAGGCCTTGGCTCAGTAGATGTAAAGAAATATGCTGAAAAACAAGCTGGATCACTGGCGGCTGCCTATTCCGGAATGGGCACGATGAGCGGGGACGTAAAACAGTGGATTATGGCTGCTCTCATGGCTACAAAGACACCAATAAGCTGGCTGCCGGGACTCATGACGATTGCGCAGCATGAATCCGGAGGCAACCCGAATGCAATCAACCTATGGGACAGCAACGCTAAAGCGGGGCATCCGTCACAAGGGCTGATGCAGACCATCCCAAGCACCTTTAATGACCACAAAGCACCGGGTATGGGTAACATTAAAAACCCGATTCACAACGCTGCTGCCGCAATCGGCTACATCAAAAGCAGATACGGCTCTATTGACAATGTACCTGGTATTAGAAGCATGAAGCATGGAGGTCCTTATGTCGGTTATGCCAACGGCGGACTGATTACAAAAGAACAAATCGCCCGTGTCGGTGAAGGAAACAAGCGGGAATGGATCATCCCAGAGGAACGGGGCATACGCGGTCGCTACCTTCTTCAGAGAGCGGCACAGGCTCTTGGTATGGAAGTGACAGATCCGTCTCAATCCCAGCAGTCTGAGCTTTCTTCAGGACAAGTTTCAGCTGTTACATCCGGTTCACGGCAAACGATACAAACAGCCGGAACGAAAGAAATAAAGATTGAGTTTAACGGCGATCAGCATTTTCATAATGATCAGGACGCTGATAGCTTGGTAGCAAAAATCAAGCAGGCATTGCTTGATGAATTACAAAAAGACATTAACACTGGAACAAAGGGGGTCGTGGCTTTTGACTAAGTCTGTCTATGAATTTTGGATATCACAGGGAAAAGAAAAGCTGCGATTCCCTGTTCTTCCTGAAGCGATTGATATAGCGAATAGTGTACAAAATGACTCAGTAAAGATAACAGGACTGGGTGAACTAACGTTTATTGAAGAACCCGGAGCGAAAGAAATTTCATTTTCTTCTTTTTTTCCAAAAAAGTATACGCCGATAGCTGAATATCAAAATCTCCCGTCTCCGGAAAATGCCATTGCGAAAATTGAAAAATGGATGAAGGCTAAAAAGCCTGTTCAATTTTTAATTACGGGAACTAAAATCAATATGGCATGCAGCATTGAAAGCCTTAAATATAGTGAAGGAGACAAAGAGATAGGGGATAGGGATTTTGATATTGTACTAAAAGAATACAAAACCGCTTCCCCCCGAAAAATCAAGCGGAAGAAAAAAACAAAGGCAAAACGCCCGTCGAAGGCTTCCCCGAAAACCTACACAGTGAAAAAGGGAGACACGCTGTGGGACATTGCCGGCAGATTTTACGGGAACAGCACGCAATGGCGCAAAATTTGGAACGCCAATAAAACAGCAATGATCAAACGAAGCAAACGGAACATCAGGCAGCCGGGCCACTGGATATTTCCCGGCCAAAAGTTAAAGATACCGCAATGAAACAGGTGATGTATGATGATAGAACTGTTCGTCATTAAAGACACAGAGTGGCTTGAGCTGGTGGCAGAAAGCGTATCGCTTGAAGGCCATCGTTATCAGGCGCCGCGCTCCATTGAAGCGACCATCGTCACCAAACAGGGCGACCAGACGTATTACAGTGTCTCAGAAGGAGATACGGTCTTGTTTAAATGGAAGGGAAAAGAGCTTTTTCGGGGCATTGTTTTTGCAAGAACCCCGGACGAGCATACGCTTGCCTTCAGCGCATATGATATGCTTCAGTACCTGGTCAAAAACCAGGATATGTACGTGTTTTCCAATCAGCGGGCCGACCAGATCATCAGAAGGATTGCCAATGATTTTCAGATACCGACAGCCTCGATCGCAAACACAGGCCACACGATCAAAAGTCTTGTCATTAAAAATGATACGACATTGTATGACATCATATTAAAAGCGCTGAAACAGACGAAAAGCCAGACAGGGCGACATTACCAGCTGTATTCGGAAAAAGGAAAGCTCGGCCTGCGTACGTGGCCAGATCCTTCAGAGGTATGGGTGCTTGAAACGGGTGTCAATATTACGGGTTACCAATACAGCACTTCTATAAACGACACTGCTACTCGGGTGGTGCTTCGCCGGCAGAAGGACAATAAAACATATAAAGCCTCTGCCAAGGACAGTTCAGGCTTAAATAAATACGGTGTGCTTCAATATACAGAAACGGTCACAGATGACATCAACCAGGCACAGCTTCAGCAGCGGGCAGATGTACGCCTAGCTGAAAAAAAGGGCGTGAAAAAAGAACTGAAAAATATTCAGGCAGTGGGCATCCCGGAAGTGCAGAGCGGCTTGCCCGTCTATATTTCTATTCCGGAGGCCGGCATCAAGAAAACCTATTGGGTAGATACGGACCGGCATGAATTTAAAGGAACGAAACATACGATGACAATCGATGTTGTCGAAAAGAATACGATGCCGGAAGGAGTATCCTGATGAGATTAAGTGAGGCTATAAAACAGTTGGCTGTTGGCGCAGTTGATGCTGAGTCTCCGGTGGAACTGCTCCCGGCTGAGGTCGTTTCGATTTCTCCTGTGGAAATCAAATTAAAAGAAAACAGCAAACTGATCATACCGGAAGACGCCATCATTATCCCAAAACGGATGAAATCCGGAGGAGACGATGCACTCGAGCCGGGGGATCGCGTCATGACCGCGGCTCTGACTGGCGGTCAATCGTTTTTTATTTTAGATAAAGTATAGACAAACCGCTTCGATCGAAGCGTTTTTTTATTTAGCTTGTAAAAAGGAGTGGGCATCATGGCCCTGACACCAGAAGTAGAGTTTGAGGATTTTGAAGATGAGAGCGAAGTCATTGAAACCTCGCAAACGTACAAAATAGATTTTGAAAATGGAAGAATTACGAATGAGCTGATTACCGGGCTTGAAGCGATCAGGCAATTCGTCTATATCGCCTTACAGACAGAACGCTACGCGTATTCCGTATACAGCCATAATGTCGGAAATGAGCTTCAGGACGTGCTGACAGATCATGAGACGACTGATGCCTATAAAAAGATGGAGATTCCGAGACTGATAGAAGAAGCGCTGGTTTATGATGACCGGATATCGGCTGTAACAGATTTTGAGATTGAAAAACAAGGCGACGCTTTTCATGTGTCCTTCGTGGTGGAGACGGATGAAGGAACGCTTGAGATTGAGGAGGTGATTGGCGAAGATGTTTGAAGATCAGACTTTTGAAGCGATTATGGAGCGTATGCTGAACAGCATTTCCGCAGATATTGACACAAGAGAAGGCAGCGTCATTTATAATGCGTTAGCCCCGGCGGCGGCCGAGCTTGCGAAGTCTTATATATGGCTGGATACTGTGCTTGAGCTAGTTTTTTCTGATACCGCACAAGGCGAATTTTTAGACAGGCGTGCAGCGGAAGCGGGAATTGAAAGGACAGCCGCGACAAAGGCGGTCAGAGCGGGAGAGTTTACATCTGGAGTTACTATTCCTGTCGGCTCCCGCTTTTACGTCGATAATCTTTATTTTCAATATACGGCAGACGGGACGCTCATCTGTGAAACACCTGGTGAAGCGGGAAATGCGAATCTGACCGGGCGCAATTTACTATCATTGGATACCATTCCCGGTTTAGAAACGGCCATTGTCAAAGAAATCCTAATTCCGGGACGCGAGGAAGAAGGAGATGACAGCCTGCGGGAACGGTATTTTACAAGGGTTCGGCGTGAGGCCGTCAGTGCCAATAAAATGCATTATAAGGAGTGGGCTGAAGAAGTGGACGGTGTGGGGAAGGCAAAGATCTTCCCGCTTTGGAACGGTGAAGGCACGGTCAAAATTGTCGTCACGAATGCGAATCTTGAGCCCGCTTCTCAAATTTTAATTCAAAAAGTGAAAGATTATATCGACCCTGAACCAGGGCAGGGAGAGGGACAGGCGCCAATCGGAGCCGTAGTCACAGTGGAAAGCGCGGTCTGGAAGGAAGTTGAGATTTCTGCCGAAGTGCTGCCTGAGATCAATCACTCAATTGATGAAGTGAAGTCGGAAATTGAGGAAGGCGTCTTAAATCTCTTTAAGAAAATGGCGTTTGAAGACAACGTCATCCGTCTTTCTCAAATTAACAACATCGTCTATAATTCACCGTCAGTCAGTGACTATTCCAATATTCAAATCAACGGCACGTCTGAAAATCTGGTGCTGAGCGACGTGGAAATTCCTAAGCTTGGGCAGGTGAAGATTATTGAGCAAACAAGATGACATGAGAGCTTATCTGCCGCCGTTTCTCACTAGCCTTAAAGAAATGGCTGAGCTGCTGAAAGCGGAAGCGCCTGAGTTTGATAAACAGAATAACAGCATATTTGATCTGACGGATCAGCTATTCGTGCCGACGGCGACATGGGGGCTCAGCCGCTGGGAAAAGATTTTAAACGTCCCGCGTGAATCAGGCGACACAGATGAGATCAGACGATTGCGGCTCATTTCCAAAATGTCGAACATCCCGCCAATCACTTACAAGGCCATTGAACAGGCGGTGAATCGTTTCTTGAAAAACCCGTCTTCACAGGTCCGTCTGCTCCCCGGTGAATACCGCTTTAACGTGGATATCAATGTTGATGACCTTCAGCACATGAATGAGCTGATCGAAGCGATAGAAAACATGAAGCCTGCTCACTTGGCGTATACGCTCAGAGGCGGATTAAACGAGACGCTACAAATCAAAGACACAGTCATCCTGAATCACCGCAGATACCGAACAGCCAGTGAGCTGAAGGTCGGTTATTCTGTCACCCTTAACAACAATGAGGTGGTTTTAACTTGATTTCAACCATATACAGAGAACGTACAGCGGCAGATCTGAAAAGCAGAATTGATCACGTGCTGCTCAACGGCCAAAAAACAGAAATAGTAGAACTCAACATTGTCGGAGCAACAGTCACCGTCCTGACAAAGCGTGAGGAAGACATTAAGCATATCGAAACGGTCCAAATTTTTGACGAGCAGGGCAATGTGATCACAGAGAGAAAGATTGACCTGGACGTCAGCGAAAACAGAACACTCGATTTCAGATTTACTTTTGAGGTGGTGTAAACATGGCATACGAAGAAAAAACAGACTGGCTTCCGGACGACCCCATCAACGAAGACGACGTCAACCGCTGGGAAAAAGGCATAAAAGACGCCCACACAGACCTGGCCGCCCACAAAAACGACATGAACAACCCCCACAACACAACAAAGGCGCAAATCGGGCTGGGGAATGTTGATAATGTACAGCAGGCGGCTAAGAAGGATTTTGACAAGCATGAGCAAGATCAGGTGCGGCATGTTACATCGACAGAGCGTGAAAACTGGAACGCAAAAGAAACACCAGGTGAAGCTCAAATTAAGGCAGATCAAGCCGAAGCCAACGCAAAAGCCTATACAGATAGTTTTGCTGCACGAAGAGATAATCCTAACCAAGTAACAAAAGCACAGGTTGGACTTGGGAATGTCGAAAATGTGAAACAAGCCTCACAAGCAGATTTTGATGCTCATTTAAGCAATTCTAAAGTTCATGTATCTGAAGAGGAAAGAAACAAATGGAATGCTGCCCAACTAATTAAACTTACTGGAGACGACGGTAAAAGAATACAACTCCAAGACGGTACAGATATTCTTACATTATCTTCTGGATTTTATTGTGCAGTTGGTCAGTCAGTTGTAAACAACCCGGTGGAAGGCGATGCAGCTTGGTATAACTACGATATTGTAGAAGGCGGTTCAGGAAGGAAAACAATAGTAGCTTACCAAAGTTGGGGAAGCATGATGTGGATTGGAATGGTTCACACTGATGGAGAATTTAGAGGATGGAAACAAATTGCAACAACAGATTTTATAGATAGAGTTCAATCAGAATTAGATCTTCATAAAAATGATAAAACTAATCCTCATTCAGTTACTAAACAACAAGTGGGTCTCGGAAATGTTGAGAATGTTAAGCAGGAGACACCTGATGGTGCGCAAAAAAAAGCTGATACTGCTTTAAACCAATCAAAAGATTATACTAACAGCACTGCCTTTATTACTAGACCATTAAATTCAATAACCGATGCAAATGATTTAAATCTTCCGCCTGGCACTTATCGTTTAGACACTAATTACATGAATGCAAATCCAGTTTTGCAAAATCAATTTCCGTTAAATGATAACAGAACAGGTTTATTAATTATCTACCCCTCTGCAAATAAATGGGCTACACGTCAAGATTGGTTTAGCATCTCTACGAAAACACTTTATACAAGGGTAGCAGTTAATGGTACTGATTATTCAGGATGGTATATATTAGAGAATTCAGAAGGTTCACAAAATAAAGCAGATAAAGCTTTAGCTGATGCTAAAAACTTTGTTGAAACAAATTATACAAATCAAAAGTTAACTGTTCTAACAGGATCAAATGCAATCCAAGATGCGAGAATAAGCGGGAATGATTACAAATACGGAATCACTTTTATGGACATAGGGGCCAATAACACCACAGGATACCCGCTCACTTATGGATTTGTAAAAAATGAAAAGCATAGTAATTATCGCTTTACTCAGTATTTCTATGGAAATGCAGACACAACTAGTGGAAGTTATGATCATGTAGGAACTTGGATCCGCCATTGGTGGGCAGATTCAGGCTGGACTGCGTGGCAAAAGATATCAGGATTTGCTCATGCTAATATTGGGACTACTGGGCGTCAAGCTCTGATTAAAGGAGAAAATAACAAAATTAAATATAACCGTATTATAAAAGATAGCCATAAATTGTTTGATACAAAAAACAATAGGTTTGTAGCCAGCCATGCAGGAATGCATCTAGTCAGTGCTAGTTTATATATAGAGAATACTGAACGATACTCCAATTTTGAATTATATGTTTATGTAAACGGCACAAAGTTTAAATTAATGAATCAATTTAGAATGCCTACCCCTTCCAATAACAGTGATAATGAGTTTAATGCAACTGTTACTGGATCTGTTACAGTTCCGCTTGATGCAGGAGATTATGTTGAAATTTATGTTTATGTTGGTTATTCCGGGGATATAACACGATATGTTACAGATTCGAATGGAGTTCTCAATTATTTTGATGTTCTGGAGCTTGGCGGAAGAAATTATCCGAGAGTTTAGGAGGTACCTTTATGATCTTATACGACGCAATCATGTACAAATACCCTGACGCTGTGCCGAGAAAGGATTTTGAGCTGAGGAATGACGGTAATGGTTCTTATATTGAAAAATGGAACCTGCGCGCGCCCATCCCAACGCAAAAAGAACTCGAATCCTGGTGGGAGGAGCTGCAAAAAAACCCGCCGTACGATCCGCCCGATCAGGTGGAGCTCCTCGCTCAGGAGTTGTCGCAGGAGAAGCTGGCGCGCAAGCAGCTTGAAGAGTTGAACAAAACGTTGGGAAGCGAGCTGGCAGATATAAAGCTTTCCATACTTTCTTTGAAAGGAGATCATGCTGAATGAATTATTGGGTGCTTGCCCTCTATTATGAGTGGGCGACAACGGATATGGTGAAACAGGCCTTAGCATATGAAGACTGTTCTATTGAGGATCTTGCAGAAGGTGTGAACAAAAAGCTGGTCACAGCTGATCAGTATAAAGAAATTACCGGTAAAGCCATGTAAAGGCTTTTTTATTTTGCCTTTTTTTAAATCAAAGGAGGATGAAAATGGTGAAGTATCAATATGAATTTCCTCTCGATAAGACTGGAAAAGCCGGAGCTGTAAAGCCCTATCGAGGAGGAAAAAATGATTTTGTGACACCTGTTTCGAATTTGTCGGGTGCAGCGGAGATTTTAACAAATGCTTCCTTAAAGGCAACTGAGGCATACAGTCAGCTCGGGCAGGACAGGCTTGGCGCAGTTCTGATTTCGAAAGTGAAGGGCTGGGCGTATGCAGATCGTGAAGGTACGCTCTTTATAGAAGAAAGTGACAACAACAATGTTTGGATGACGACAGCATCCGTTAATGTCGCAGCAGGTGTCCTGACAGCGACGGACTGGGTATACCTTTCTAAACGCTATTACCGCTTCCGCTATGTGAACGGGAATCTTCAACAATCAGAGTTTATCTTATACCAATCAGTCGGTGCGGGAGAAATGGATGTGCGTGTCAGTGGAAAAGCGCCTTTGCAGATTGACTTTCAGGAGAATCAAATACACGATGGACGGTTGAAAGTGGAGGCCCGCAAAACATTTGACTTTGTCTTTCATGAAAATGCAGAGTCCGCCGGCGAGGGTGCTGCTTTACCTGTTGACGGTGCCGGGCATTTACTCGTTGAAGTATACGGCACAGCGGAAATGAGCGAAGTCAAATTTTTGGGAAAATCGGTGTCAGGACAGAAACTACCGATCAGAGGCGTGAAAACTGATGATGCCAGCTCTGCATTGAGTACATTAGGAAAAGCTGAGGCGTGGGCCTTTGATATTAAAGGGTTTAAGGAGATCATCATGGAGATCGTCAGTGTCACCGGCGGTACTCTTTCGGTAAAAGGGACCGCTGTTTCATAACAGTTTTGGCCCTCGGAAGGGAGGTGATCTGCATGTGAAGGAGGAGTAAGTAATGCAGCAAGAGGCAGATGTGAATGTGTTTCAGCAGGATTTAGCAGACATGAAAGGCGAGCACAAAGCGCTTGAGCAGAGGGTTTCCGCATTAGAACGCGTGTCTGACCGTCAAGACCAGCAAATCATGACGCTGAACGAAAAATTAAACAAAATTGAAGAAAACACAACGTGGATCAAACGCACCATCACAGGTGCCATCATTACAGCAGTTTCTACAGGCATCATTGGCGGAGCCATCGCCATTATGTACAGCCTGCTGCAGCATTAAAGGGGGATTTTTATGAACACGTTTGACAAAGGCACGGTCATCAGGACGGTGCTTCTTTTAATTGCTTTAATCAACCAGACCATGTTGATGCTCGGCAAATCACCATTGGACATTCAGGAGGAGCAGGTCAATCAGCTCGCTGACGCTCTTTATTCAGCCGGTTCCATTGCCTTTACAATTGGAACGACACTTGCCGCTTGGTTTAAAAACAACTATGTAACAGAAAAAGGGAAAAAGCAGCGCGACTTGTTAAGAGACAATAATCTGACAAAATAAGGAGAGATGAAAATGGTTAACATTATCCAAGACTTTATTCCGGTTGGCGCAAATAACCGTCCAGGCTACGCAATGACGCCGCTTTACATTACGGTGCACAATACAGCGAATACTGCAGTAGGGGCGGATGCTGCGGCCCATGCCCGCTATTTGAAAAATCCTGATACGACGACAAGCTGGCATTTTACAGTTGATGATACAGAAATTTATCAGCATCTGCCTTTGAATGAAAACGGCTGGCATGCGGGAGACGGAAATGGCAGCGGCAACCGGGCTTCTATCGGTATTGAAATTTGCGAAAATGCTGATGGAGATTTTGCAAAAGCAACAGCAAATGCCCAGTGGCTCATCAAAACATTAATGGCTGAACATAATATCAGTCTTGCCAATGTCGTCCCTCATAAGTATTGGTCAGGGAAGGAATGTCCGCGAAAATTGTTAGATACGTGGGATTCGTTCAAAGCAGGAATTGGGGGAGGCGGCAGCCAAACTTACGTCGTGAAACAAGGTGACACACTCACATCGATAGCGAGAGCATTCGGTGTTACGGTTGCTCAGCTGCAAGAGTGGAACAATATCGAAGACCCGAATCTTATTCAGGTTGGTCAAGTATTAATTGTAAGTGCGCCATCGTCCGCTGAAGAACCAGAGCTCTATCCGCTCCCTGATGGTATCATTCAATTGACAACACCTTATACCTCAGGAGAACACGTCTTTCAGGTGCAACGAGCACTTGCGGCTCTGTATTTTTACCCTGATAAAGGCGCTGTCAACAACGGAATTGACGGCATTTACAGCCCGAAAACAGCTGACGCAGTAGCACGTTTTCAGTCTGTTAACGGTCTGACTGCTGACGGTATTTACGGACCTGCGACGAAAGCCAAGATCGCAGCGCAATTAAGCTGATCACAGACCATAAAAATCCCGGAGCTGGTTCCGGGATTTATTTTTTCTTCTTTAACTTTTTTAAAATTCCTGCACTGCGCTCCCTCACCCGAAGCGAGTACCCGGAAAGCCCAAACTTACCGTAATCAACAAACTTCACACGCCTCACCAATTTTTTCACTGTATCACCTGACATTATCCTCTGTTTGTATTTATTATATGTAACCCATTAAGAAAAGGAATAAGGACAAGAGCTGTTTTCTCTTGTCCTTTTAGTGTGATCATGCTTTTTTTCGTTTATACTCGTCAATCAGCCGTTCGTTTTCTTTGAAGATTCTCGCTGTGTGCGGACTGACTTGATAGCTTGCGACACTGGTGGTTGAACGTTTTTTCAGGATTTTAAACGGTTTGGCCGCTCTGGGCTCGCATCCGTTTTGAAACGCACGTTCCATTATCCTTCACCTTCCTCCTCAATTGGCAGCACCAAATCATATATGCTTGTTAATGACGTAAATAGCAAATAATCGAATTCCGTGACAATGCTGTCAGACGTCAGCTTGATGACATAGTTCTTTGTCTCGATGGTAAAAGGGATGAGAACCATTTTTCCGTATTGGTCGTAATAAACATCCTTTCGATCGAGCCGTGTTTGTACATCTGCCGGATCATCCATATGCTCGGTTAACCGGTCTTTATCAGCCTGTGTCGAATATTGGCAAAGAGAAGCCGTTAAGTTCATTTTATCAGCATAGGTTTTCAGCAGCTTATCAATGCCTTCAGCATAAGCATCTATACTTCCATAATAAACATGGATCGGTTCGTTTTTCAATAGGTATTGGTATGTTTTCAGCCGATTGAGATACATGTGGAGCATTTCGTTGTTTTCTTCAAGAATTTCTCTTGTGTCTGTTTCAAGCTCGCTGCCAGCCAGTTTTTTGACGTATGCACTTAAGAAGATGAAAGCATCAATCAAAGCAAAGCTGACTGCGACAATGAGATACCGATCCCAGTGGGTAAATAGGGAAGTGGGCTCATATGTCCAGTATACCATAGCGCCCAGAACAAACAGCAAATACCATGTTTTCCGGATGGCGGACATTTTTTCTTTGACCTTCGCTTCGAAACGCCACGTGGCATACACGTATAACCCCAGTCCAGCCACAATGCACCAGACCATGATCTGAAAGAATAAAACCATACTCGACTCCCTCACATCTGAAATAGGTTCTGCTTATTGTATTCGAGAGATCCGGATGGTTTTCCTCTTCCATCAAAAAAACCGCTCCTTTGACAGAAGCGGTGTGACATTAAAAAATCATATTTAAAATAAAGTAGGCGATGGCACCAAGTGTCGCTGAAATCGGAAGCGTAATGACCCATGTAATGAGCATTCGCTTGGCCGTACCCCAGTTTACGCCTTTTACCCGGTGTGACGCACCGACGCCAAGAATTGATGAAGAAATGACGTGGGTTGTACTGACCGGCAAATGAATAAATGTAGCGCCGAAAATAATGGCTGCCCCGGTTAAGTCAGCGGAAACCCCGTTTACCGGGCGAATTTTCATAATCTTTCCGCCAACGGTTTTGATGATTTTCCAGCCGCCGATTGATGTTCCTAGACCCATGGCTGTCGCGCAGGCGAATTGCACCCAGGTAGGAATATCGTTAGAAGAAGTATGTAAATTCGCTGTGATGAGAGCCATTGTGATAATTCCCATTGCTTTTTGCGCATCGTTTGTTCCGTGCGTATACGATTGCAGGGCAGCTGTTACAATCTGCACTCTGCGGAATTGCTTGTTTGTTTTCGCCAAATTGCTGTCTTTGAAAATCAGCTTGACGATACTGTATAAAATAAAACCAAGGACAAAAGCGATAATCGGTGAAAAGATCAATGCTTCAATGATTTTAATGAAGCCTTTATAATTTAACGCAGTAAATCCGGCTGCCGCAACGGCTGCTCCGGCAATAGCTCCAATGATGGCATGGGACGAGCTGCTTGGGATGCCGTAGTACCATGTGATAAGGTTCCAGGCAATCGCAGCGACTAGCGCGGCCAGAATTACGACAGAGCCATTTTCCAGAGTATAAGGATCTACAATGTCTTTCGTAATGGTTTTGGCAACACCTGTAAATGTCATTGCTCCGATAAAATTCATTACAGCCGCCATGATAATGGCATGGCGCGGTTTCAGCGCTTTTGTTGATACCGAAGTCGCAATAGCGTTCGCCGTATCATGAAACCCATTGATGAAATCAAACGCCAGAGCACAAATGACTATTAGTATTGTTAATATGAATAGAATATCCATTTTTACCCCTCGTTACGCGTTTTTCATAATGATGGTTTCAAGATTATTGGCAACACTTTGGCAAGAGTCGGCAATTTCTTCAAGCGTTTCATAAATTTCACGATATTGAATAACTTTAATCGGATCTGTTTCATTTCCGAAAAGATTCTTTAATGATTTTCTGTGCAGGTTGTCACAGCTGTGCTCATACTCTTTAATTTTGATAGCGTGAGGCTGAATATCCTTTAACCGGTTTTCTGCCAGCAGTTCAATTGTAATTAAAATTTCTTTCGCACATTCTCTGATGTATCCGCTGAATTTATCGATATGCTCGTCAGATGAGGTAATTGAGAAAATCTCCATCATGGCAGAGAAATGTTCGATTCCGTCAAGCACATCATCCAGGCTGTTTGTCAGCTGAAGGATATCTTCGCGTTCAATAGGAGTGATGAACGCTTTGTTAAGCTCTTTAATCATGACATGAACATGATTGTCACCTTTTGTTTCATATTCCTTTAACGTATCTGCGAATTCTTTAAGCGTCGTTTGGTTTGTGACCTTAAAATTCACAAAATATTCGGCAGTTTCGTCTATGTTCTTTGCAATTTCTGTTAAAAGGAGTGAGAACTTATCTTTTTTTCTTCTTATCATTAAAAACCCTCCATAGTTTGAATGAGACAATGCACACATCAAATTATTATATAGCCTTTTGTCGAAAAAAAACAGGTAAAGTCGAAAAAAACACGGCTTGACTTTTTCTGCAAATCATGTCCCCTTATTTTGACCTACTTCGATTCAAAAAACCGACCCAAGTTTGCAAAATCTTTCTGCTTAACGTAAAAAGTATATCAAAAGTTGTGTTTTTCCTGTCAACTTTTATCTTCTGTTTCACCAAAAAACGGTTCCCTAAACAAGGGAACCGTTTTATCAGCTTGCTTTTCGTTTTTTCATCCAGTAATAAACAGGCAGTCCGGCAAGGCCGATGAGGATGGATAATCCGCAGCTCATTGTATCTGTAATGAGTGTGCTGCCTAATACAAAGAAGGAGCCTGCGATGGCCAAAATCGGCATGAATGGATAAAGCGGAACACTGTAAGCGCGCTTTTCTCCCTTTGTTCGCTTGCGGAGAATAAACACCGCAAAAAAGGCCATCACATAAAAAATGTAGATCATAAAAATAGAGATTTCAGAGAGCTTATCCGGGTTGCTGATCAGCATCATAATCAAAGCCAAAGCAATCTGGAAGGAAATCGCGATCCATGGTGTGCGGAATGTCGGGTGTACATGTGAAAGCTTATCAGCAAATGGAAGCTGTTTGCGTTCTGCCATTGCAAATGAAACACGCGGAAAAGAAAGTACTTTTCCATTTAAACATCCAAAGATGCTGACGATAATTCCGACACTGATCAGCTTTCCGCCAATTGAACCGAACAGCATGGTGGCAGCAGTGCTTGTCGCATTTTCGCCAAGTGTGACAATTTCGTTCGCAGACAGGATGTGAAGCAATGCAAAGTTAATGAAAATATAGATGGCTGTTACGATTAATAATCCGCCTGTCATTGCGCGTGGCAGCAGCTTTTCGGGATTTTTCATTTCTCCGCCTAGAGCGGCCAGAAGAATCCATCCGTCGTACGCAAATAGTGTAGCCAAAATGGCCGCTCCGAAGTTCATATCGGAAATACTTTCGTTTACTGCTGTGAAGATGTGCTGATCACCTTTCCAAAGGCCGAAGATGATGATGCATGCAATCGGAATCAGTTTACCGATCGTTGTCAGCGTTTGGACAAAGCCGCCGTATTTTGTACCGATTATATTAATGACGCATAAAAAGAGAACTGCTATAATTCCGATTGCTTTTGACAATCCAGATCCCCAGCCGAAAAGATTCGCCATTAAAGAGCCAAAATATAAGCCCAGCGCGGCTATAATCGCCGGACCGTAAATGATAATCTGCACCCAGCCGCACAAAAATCCCCAAAATTCGCCATACACTTCTTCAAGGTACGTATAAAGCCCGCCGGTTTTTGGAATCTGCGTTCCGATTTCCGCGATTGTCAAACCGCCTGCCAACGTTAAAATCCCGCCTAACAGCCAGGCGAAAAGCGCGGTTTTTGAATCACCTGAATAAGCAAGCACAGCGCCGGGCTTCATAAAAACACCAGAGCCGATAATGGTTCCGATGACAAGAGTAAGGGCAAACAAGAGGCCTATCTCTTTTTTCAAACCGTTGTCTTCAGTATGCATGTCCGTAACCTCCTATGGTGTTGAAGCTTCATGATGAAGAATCTTTTTTTTCATATTGTAAACCCTATTTTAGAAAAGTGAAATAAAATAAATTTTCTGATTTTCGATATTTGCTTTTCTTGCAGTTGAAAAAACGGTGGAAACGCCTCGTTTAACAATCTATAAACGAATGAATCGCATTATTTCTTTTTGTAAAGTTCGTGTTTTCTGCTGAGGAATTTTAGACGGGTCAGAGGAGAGGCAGAAGTCAGAAAATGAACGAACCGTCGGTGAAGCTGATATGTTGACTTTCCCTTGCGAATAAAATACCTTGTTATTAGAACAATAAATAGATAACTATGATATGATATCTCGAAATCGAGATAAAATGACCTGGAGGGACAGCATATGAAAGTCAACGGCATTCACCATGTATCGGCATTAACGGCCGACGCACAAAAAAACTTGGATTTCTATAAGAAAGTATTAGGATTAAAGCTCGTCAAAAAATCCGTCAACCAGGATGAACCAACAATGTATCATCTGTTCTACGGAGATGAAGTGGCAAATCCGGGAACTGAGCTGACGTTTTTCGAGATTCCCCGCATTGCACCATTTCATGCGGGAACAAACAGTATTTCTTCTATTGGGTTGCGCGTCCCAAGTACAGAAGCTCTGCATTACTGGAAAGAACGTTTTGAAGAGCACGAAGTGGCGCACAGCGGCATCTCAAAAAGAGCCGGACGTGACATATTGGCATTCCAAGATCATGAAGGGCAGCGGCTTGTGCTGACTGCTGATGAGAAAGGAAAAGGATATGGCCTGCCTGTTAAACAGAGCGGCATTCCGGAAGAATTTTCGTTTCGCGGATTAGGGCCGGTTGAACTGACTGTGCCATATGCCGAACCAACCTTACACGTGCTGACGAATATTCTTGGATTTACAGAAATCAGCCGTGAACCAGTTGGAGGACAAGGAACCGCTGTTATTTTGGAATCAGGTGAAGGCGGTGCGGCAACGGAAATCCATTTAATAGAAAGAAACGATCTTCCGCGCGAGCGCCAAGGTAAAGGAAGTGTTCACCACGTCGCATTTCGGGTAAGAGATGAAGAAGAACTTGCCGGGTGGCATCAGATCATCAGCCGGGAAGGCTTTAGCAATTCTGGCATTGTTGAGCGCTACTATTTCAAGGCGCTGTATTTCAGAGAACCGAACGGCATTTTGTTCGAATTATCAACAGACGGACCGGGCTTTATGGTAGATGAAAATCTTGATGAGCTTGGCCAAACGATCGCTCTTCCGCCATATCTTGAGCATCGAAGAGCTGAAATTGAAGCGAAATTGAAACCGATCCAATAAATTGTGATTCATTTGCCTTCCGGCGCCGCCGGAGGGCTTTTTTATTTTGGTAAAACAGCATCACCCATTGGAATGAAATATCAGATTACGGTTGGGAGAAATGGCTTGAGATCAGCTGTATCTAGGATGATTGGCATGAAATGGCCTCGGCAAAAATATTGTCTTTGTTTATTAATAGTTTATTCATATTTGCTTGTTACACTATTTCCAAGTTAGACAAAAAGGAGTGAAAAACACGTGGAAAAGAAAAAACGCGAGCTGGATATCGTCCTCATCCTCATTTTGCTCGCATCTGCATTCTTAAATATCTATAACATCTGGAATGATGATACGGTGAATCCTTATTACACCGCTGCAGTCACAAGTATGATGCAAAGCTTTCATAATTTTTTCTATGCCTCATTCGACGCGGCGGGGTTTATAACGGTTGATAAACCGCCTATTACGTTCCAGATACAAACCATCAGCGCACTTATATTCGGTATGCACGGGTGGAGCGTCATCCTGCCTCAGGCACTTGCTGGTGTAGGTTCTGTCCTTTTAATGTATCTGTTAATAAAACCGACATTCGGTAAGACGGCAGCAAGAATTGCCTCTTTCATCATGGCATGTACACCGATTGCTGTAGCTGTAGCACGTACAAACAATGTTGATGCATTACTGGTATTTTTCTTATTGCTTGCTACATGGCTTCTCTTTAAAGCAATCAGAAAAGGAAAGCTGATCTGGCTGTTAGCAGCGTTTTTCGTTGTTGGAGTAGGTTTCAATACAAAAATGCTGCAGGCTTACATGATTTTACCGGCTTTCTTATTATTCTATTTGATTGCGGCAAACGCTACGATGAAGAAAAAAATCATTTCGCTGGTAAGTGCGTTAGCCGTATTAGCAGCCGTTTCGTTATCGTGGCCGCTCATTGTTGACAATATCCCTGCAAGCAAGCGGCCTTATATCGGAAGCAGCCAAACCAACTCTGTGCTGGAATTGGCTTTTGGTTATAACGGAATCCAGCGGCTGACAGGCCAAAATTCCGGCAGCGGCCAGGGTGCGCCAAACAAAGACGCTTCAAAAGAAATGTCTTCTTCTGATAACACTCAAGCACCGCCTAATCAGTCATCAAGTGATGACAAATCCTCAAATGGAAATATGACGGCTCCTCCATCCAATGGCCAAATGCCAAGCGGAGGAGAAATGCCAAACGGCGGTCAAGGAGGCCCTCCAAGCGGCGGAGATGGCGGCCAAGGAGGACCTGGCGGAGACGGAGGGAAAGGCGGAACAGGAACCGGCTCAAAAATGCAATCAGGTTCAGGGATGTTTGGAACGGGAACACCTGGTCCACTGCGGCTTTTCCAAACAGAGTTATCTGATCAAATCAGCTGGCTTCTGCCATTTGCGATTTTTGGAATCGCAGGCTTACTGATCGCTGGCGCGAGAGAAAGAAGAAGATTATCTATAGAGCAGAAGGAAACGGTGTTCTGGGTAGCGTGGCTTGTACCGATTGCCGGATTCTTCAGTGTCGCAGAATTTTTCCATCATTATTATCTCATCATGCTGGCACCGCCGATTGCGGCTCTTGTCGGTGCGGGGTGGGTTGCCCTTGTTCATCTGTACCGCAATCAGACAGGCTGGAAATCATGGCTTCTGCCAGGCGCAATCATTGCGACAACTGGATTTGAATTGTTTATTCTCAGAAACTACAACGATCAAATCGGTGTTGGATGGAGTATCGGGGTAGGGGTTATCGGCGTGTTGTCAGCGATTGCTTTGCTGCTGTTCAAACAGCGCCAAAAACCGATCAGTTATTATACTTCGCTTGCAGCTCTTCTCGCATTGCTGGTGATGCCGATATATTGGGCAAGCACACCGCTATTGTACGGTGGCAACAGTTCACTGCCTGAAACAGGCCCTCAGCTCGCATCAATGAGCGGAAAAGGCATGGGAATGTCTGATGCGACTGTAAATGAAAAACTGATCAAATATCTAGAGGAGAATAACGCCGGAGCTGAATACCTATTCGCCACAACCGATTCGAACACAGCGGCGCCATATATCATTAAAACGAAAAAAGCTGTCATGGCTATTGGCGGATACAGCGGTTCTGACCCGGCGATCACGCTGACTCAATTTAAAAAGCTCGTAAAAGAAGGAAAAGTGAAATACTTCTTGGCTTCAGGAATGGGGAAAGGCGGAAACAATGACATTGTCGAATGGGTTGAGAAAAATGGAAAAGAAGTAGCATCAGAAAAATGGCAATCAAGTTCTGATCAAGAAGATACTGCAGCTGATACATCAAGCAACAGCAAGGCTTCAGGCCAAACCGGCAAAATGGGCGGCGGACCTGGCGGAATGAACCAGTCAGCAACGTTATACGAACTAAATGCTGATGAATAGGAGGAAAAAACATGAGCAGACATATTCAATATTCAATTGTTGTACCTGTGTATAACGAAGAGCTTGTCATTCATGAAACCTATCAGCGCTTAAAAGAGGTCATGGATCAAACGAAGGAAAACTACGAGCTGCTTTTCGTCAATGATGGCAGCAAAGATCGCAGTGTTGAGATTTTAAGAGAGTACAGCCTGATCGATCCGAGAGTAAAGATTATAGACTTTTCAAGGAATTTTGGGCACCAGATCGCGATTACAGCGGGTATGGATTATGCACAGGGGAATGCCATCGCCGTCATTGACGCCGATTTGCAGGACCCTCCTGAGTTAATTTTAGACATGATTGAAAAGTGGAAGGAAGGCTATGAGGTCGTATACGCCGTACGTACAAAACGAAAAGGGGAAACCTTTTTCAAAAAACAGACTGCAGCTATGTTTTACCGGCTTCTCAGCAGCATGACAGATATTGATATCCCGATTGATACCGGGGATTTCCGCCTCATGGACAGAAAAGTCTGTGATGAAATGAAAAAATTAAAGGAAAAAAACCCTTTTGTCCGAGGACTCGTCAGCTGGGTAGGCTTCAAACAAACGGCAGTTGAGTATGTACGTGATGAAAGGCTTGCTGGAGAAACGAAATACCCGCTTAAGAAAATGCTGAAGCTTTCAATGGACGGCATTACAACATTTTCACATAAACCGCTGAAGCTGGCAAGCTATGTCGGGGTCTTAATGTCAGGCGCAGGATTTCTGTATATGTTTATCGTACTGTATTTGAAGCTGTTCACAGACAGCACGATTACCGGCTGGTCATCACTTATTGTGATTCAGCTCCTGTTCAGCGGCATTGTCCTTCTGATTCTCGGCATGATCGGCGAATATATCGGCAGAATCTATGATGAAGCCAAAGACCGGCCGCTTTACATCGTACAGAAATCGTACGGGATTGAAAATAAAAGACTCTATAGAGACCAGCACATGTCATAACCTTAAAACCTCTGTTCTTAACGGACAGGGGTTTTTTATGTTCTGCCGATCAAAGTGAAAAATACGAATAGATATATGGAATAAGAGAAGGCGGAAGAGATTTCGGGCTTGCACTTCGGTTCACTCACGCTGAAAGAAAAACGGCAAAGCCTAACCGTTTTCGTCTTAGGCTTTGCCGCATGTCAGCTATTATATTGGGGGGCTTTTAAGAAACGCATGATCACTGCTGTACCAGTGACGTTTAATAGAATACTGGCACCCAGTACAACTCCCCATGCCAATGTCGATTCAGAGAGCAGAAAGCTCAGCAAAAGAAAAGCTAATCCTGCGCAGATCATACTCAATCCCGCGGTTTTCATGTTTATACCTCCTAGCAAACGATGTTTCTAGCATCTTGATGCGAACGATGTCAGTCTGTATGATATACGGATATCTCGCCAGAAAGTTTCATAGAGCAGTTAGGTCTTTGTCTATTAAAAAAGCCTCAGGCCGAATTTTGCGGCCTGAGGCTTTATCTCTTACGAAGTTTTCTCTTCTTTTTGATCGAGTTTAATTTTTTTCGTCATTTCTTTGCCGTTTCTGAGAATTTTCACTTCAACGGTATCACCGATTTTTGCGTCTTTATATAAGATATTGCGCAATTCACTGCCTGTATCGGTTTCTTTACCTTTTAGGCCGATGATAATATCCTCCGCTTTTAATCCAGCCTTTTCAGCAGGAGAGCCTGAAGCGACCTCACGGATGTAAACACCTTTATTCAGCTGGCTGCCGAACAGGCCGAGTGTGCCTTCTTGGTAGTTTTGCGGCACTTGTTCTAGATCAAGCATGCTGACACCGATATATGGACGTTCAATTTGCCCTTTCGACAGCAATTCTTCAGCAATCGGTTTTACGTCATTGCTTGGAATGGCAAATCCGATACCCTCAACATCATCCTCACTGATTTTCATACTGTTAATGCCGACAATTTTGCCGTCTGTATTTAACAAAGGGCCGCCGCTGTTACCTGGGTTAATTGCTGCGTCTGTCTGAATGACGTTAATGCTCGTTTCGCCGGCTGAAGTAGACATTGAAACCGTCCTGTCCACGCCGCTTACAATTCCTTGTGTTACCGTGCGGGACAGGTCTTTTCCAAGCGGGTCCCCAATCGCAATAACGGTATCGCCTGTTCTGAGATCAGATGAATTTCCGAAGTTTGCCACTTTTGTGACATGATCCTCACTGATTTGGAGGACAGCTAAATCAGTTAACGAGTCACTGCCTACCAGCTTTGCTGTCACTTCAGTGCCGTCATATAAAGATACCTTCAGTGAAGATGCTCCTTCTACGACGTGGTTATTTGTAATGATATAAGCCTTGCCATTCTCTTTTTTGAAAATGACACCAGACCCTGAACCGCTTTCTGTGTCTTCGCTGGAATCAGAGCTGGAACTGGATGAGCCAGAGCCGAACAAAGAGCTGTTTGATTGTGCCTGAAGATTTGTAATGCCGACTATTGCTGGTGAAAGGTCTTCTACCATATCTGAGATTTTAGAAGAGTCCTCGCTCTTGAATGCAGATGAGCTGCTTGAGCTTGATGAGCTTTTTTTAGATTCAGAGGACGTGCTTTTAGCAGTAACAGATTGCGTTTGCTGCTGGCTGGATGATTGTTTTGCAGTGTCCTGAGAATCATGGTCGCCAAGCGGTGTAAACGTGTAAATGCCAAGGGCGAGACTGCCGCCGATCACTCCGCCAAGCAACGGCCTGAACCATCCGAACCCTCGTTTTTTCTTCTCCTGATCATGAATGACATTGCGTGCTGAGTAGGAGGTGCTCTGATCGTTCTCTTTTGTTAAAAAGACCTCATTCTCATTACCTTCCGTTCTGTTTTCATCACGATAGTTATCCATTATGTTCACTCCGTTTCTCTATTTTCACATTACTATTTATGATAGGTTTATGACTTGAGTTTATCATAAACAAAAACTGTGGGATAAAAATGAAAAGATTATGGGAAATTGTGAAAAAGTGCGGAAAACGGTACACTTCTTATTGTATATGAAAGGACTGAGTCGATGGAACAGATTGGATTGATTGGCTATGGCAGCATGGCGGATATGATCGCCAGACAGCTGTTAAAGCATGGACAAATAAAAGAGAATGAACTATTTATTGAAACGAGAACGAAGGGGGAGCGGCTGCAGGTACTCATGTCAGATTACCCAAACGTATCGGCTGATTCGCTGGAGAATTGGGCAAATACATGCCAATTGATTTTGATATGCGTCCCGCCGCTCCATGTCATCGAAACAATGCGCCGTCTGCACCCGTATGTGAACAGAAATACTCACATCGTATCCATAGCTGCCGGTGTGCCGCTGCGTCTTTTGGAGGCGGAAACAGAAGCGGGTATCTCACGCGTTATTCCTGCCATTACGTCCGAAGCAGAAGCCGGCATCTCACTTGTCGTTCACAGTGAAGCACTGGCTGCGGAGAAGAAAGAGCATCTAAATGAATTGTTATCGGTTTTCAGCCGTGTACGAGAAATCAAAGAATCAAATGTTGATGCGGCCAGCAATTTAACGAGCTCGGCACCGGGATTCATAGCTGCAATCTTTGAAGAATTGGCACTGTCTGCCGTCAGAAACAGCAGCCTGTCCAAAGAAGAAGCCTTTGATTTTCTGATTCATTCACTATACGGAACTGGTAAGCTGCTGATCGAAAAAAATATGTCTTTCAAGGAAACGCTGGAACGTGTTGCAACGAAAGGCGGAATAACGGGAGAGGGAGCTGAGGTGATACGCGCCTCTGTGCCGGACGTTTTTGATCAAGTGTTTGAAAGAACGCTGAAAAAATATGAACTGCTTACAGAACAGACAGAAAAACAGACATGAATCCTTGCAAGAGGATTCTTTTTTATCACTGAATGGTCGAGATTTTCCCCAGTTATATTGCATTTTTCCTCTTTTTTTAATATAATTTGTTAGAATATTCATAATTTAGTAAAAAAGGAGGAGCTTTATGAAATTGTACCTGTCAGTAGATATGGAAGGTATTTCGGGTCTTCCGGACGATACCTTTGTGGATTCCGGCAAGCGTAATTATGAACGCGGGCGGCTCATTATGACTGAAGAAGCAAACTACTGTATTGCCGAAGCATTTAACAGCGGGTGTACCGAGGTGCTGGTCAATGACAGTCATTCGAAGATGAATAATCTGATGGTTGAAAAGCTTCACCCTGAAGCAGATTTGATTTCCGGTGACGTCAAACCATTTTCTATGGTTGAGGGACTGGATGATACGTTTACAGGCGCTTTGTTCCTTGGTTATCATGCGAGAGCCTCGACTCCCGGTGTCATGTCACACAGCATGATTTTCGGTGTCCGTCATTTTTACATAAACGATCGGCCTGTCGGTGAGCTTGGGCTAAATGCATACGTTGCCGGTTATTATGATGTCCCTGTATTAATGGTGGCCGGGGATGACCGGGCGGCTAAGGAAGCGGAAGAGCTCATTCCAAACGTGACGACAGCCGCGGTCAAACAAACGATTTCAAGATCTGCAGTGAAGTGCTTGTCGCCTGCGAAAGCCGGACGGCTGTTGACAGAAAAAACCGCATTTGCCCTGCAAAACAAGGACAAGGTCAAACCGCTTACACCGCCTGACAGGCCGGTTCTGAGCATTGAATTCGCCAATTACGGCCAGGCAGAATGGGCGAATCTGATGCCGGGAACGGAAATCAAAACGGGAACCACAACCGTTCAATTTCAGGCGAAGGACATGCTTGAAGCCTATCAGGCGATGCTTGTCATGACTGAGCTTGCGATGCGGACATCATTCTGCTAAAGGGGTGTTTTAGGCTTTGGCACGATACATGATAAAGCGTTTTTGGGCAATGGCAGCTACGATTTTGGTGATTACCACCCTGACTTTTGTTCTCATGAAGGTCATTCCCGGATCTCCTTTTAACGAGGAGAGAGGCACAAATGAAGCCGTTCAAAAAAATCTCGAAGCCTACTATCACTTAGACGATCCTCTCATTTTCCAATACATCATCTACCTAAAATCCATCATTACATTCGATTTTGGACCTTCAATAAAAAAACCATCCGACAGCGTAAATGACATGCTGGAACGCGGATTTCCCGTTTCCTTTGAGCTTGGAATGACGGCGATTGTCATTGCTGTGATTTCTGGGCTGGTACTGGGCGTAATCGCTGCGCTCCGCCGTAATGGCTTTTTGGACTACGCTGCGATGAGTCTTGCGGTACTTGGCATCTCCATCCCGAATTTTATTCTCGCAACATTGCTCATCCAGCAATTTGCAGTCAATCTCAAACTATTTCCTGCTGCCACATGGACGAGCCCGATTCATATGGTGCTTCCGACCGCAGCGCTTGCTGTAGGGCCAATGGCGATCATTGCCAGGCTGACACGGTCAAGCATGGTCGAAGTTCTGACTCAGGATTATATCCGCACAGCAAAAGCAAAAGGGCTTTCCCCGTTCAAAATTATTGTGAAACACGCACTCAGAAATGCACTCATGCCCGTCATTACCGTCCTGGGCACACTCGTCGCCAGCATCTTAACAGGAAGCTTTGTCATTGAAAAAATCTTTGCCATTCCGGGAATGGGAAAATATTTTGTGGAAAGCATTAATCAGCGGGACTATCCCGTGATTATGGGAACGACCGTTTTTTACAGCGTCATTCTGATCATCATGCTGTTTTTGGTCGACTTGGCCTACGGTCTCTTAGACCCGCGCATTAAACTGCATAAGAAAGGGTGAAGCGTGTGAATCTCCCTGTACAAACGGATGAACGCCAGCCAGAACAGCACATTCAGGTGCCGGATGAGTGGTTTGTCTCAAATCAGGAAAAAAATCGGGAAGCCGATTCGGTCAAGCGGCCGAGTTTGTCATACACGCAGGATGCCTGGAGGAGGCTGAAGAAAAATAAATTAGCGATGGCCGGACTCTTTATTCTATTATTTCTTTTTGTCATGGCAGTTATCGGGCCCTTTATATCGCCTCATAGTGTCGTACGCCAATCGCTGACCGAACAAAATCTTCCGCCCTCAGCCGATCATTGGTTCGGCACCGATGAACTCGGCCGGGATGTGTTTACCCGAACATGGTATGGCGCGAGAATTTCGTTATTTGTCGGCGTGATGGCAGCGCTGATTGATTTTGTGATCGGTGTCATTTACGGAGGCGTTGCCGGCTATAAAGGCGGCAGGATTGACAGCATTATGATGCGGATTATCGAAGTGCTGTACGGGCTGCCGTACCTGCTTGTTGTCATTTTGCTGATGGTGCTCATGGGGCCGGGACTGGGCACGATTATTGTGGCGCTGACTGTGACCGGATGGGTCGGCATGGCGAGAATTGTAAGAGGCCAGGTGCTTCAGATTAAAAATTATGAATATGTGCTCGCCTCGAAAACCTTTGGCGCGAAAACGTTTCGCATCATACGGAAGAATTTGCTGCCGAATACTATGGGAGCGATCATCGTACAAATGACATTAACCGTACCTGCCGCTATATTCGCAGAATCATTTTTAAGCTTTCTCGGCCTCGGCATACAGGCCCCGTTTGCAAGTTGGGGCGTGATGGCGAATGACGGCCTGCCTACGATTTTATCTGGGCATTGGTGGCGCCTGTTTTTTCCGGCCTTTTTCATATCTCTGACGATGTATGCGTTTAATGTGCTGGGGGACGGATTGCAGGATGCGCTTGACCCTAAGCTGAGGAGGTAGCTGTATGGAAAAAGTTCTGTCAGTCCAAAATCTGCACGTGTCTTTTACGACTTACGGCGGGACGGTTCAGGCGGTCAGAGGGGTGAGCTTTGATTTGTATAAAGGAGAAACCTTTGCGATCGTCGGCGAATCCGGCTGCGGCAAAAGCGTTACCTCCCAAAGCATCATGGGCCTGCTTCCGCCTTATTCGGCGAAGGTGACAGACGGCAGCATTCTATTTAAAAACAAAGACCTTTGCCGTCTCTCTGACAAAGAAATGAGAAGCATAAGGGGAGCCGACATTTCTATGATTTTTCAAGACCCGATGACGGCGTTAAACCCGACGCTGACTGTCGGCGACCAGCTGGGGGAAGCGCTATTGCGCCACAAAAAAATGGGCAAAAAAGCGGTGCGGAAAGAGGTGCTTTCCATGCTGTCATTGGTCGGTATTCCAGATCCCGAAGAGCGCCTAAAGCAATATCCCCATCAATTCAGCGGCGGCATGAGACAGCGGATTGTCATTGCGATGGCGCTGATTTGCGAGCCTGACATCTTAATTGCGGATGAACCGACCACCGCCCTGGATGTAACCATTCAGGCCCAGATTTTAGAGCTGTTTAAAGAGATTCAGAGAAAAACGAATGTGTCTGTCATTCTGATTACGCACGATTTAGGGGTTGTTGCCCAGGTAGCTGACAGAGTCGCAGTCATGTATGCCGGGAAAATGGCGGAAATCGGCACAAGAAAAGATATTTTTTATCAGCCGCAGCACCCATATACAAAAGGCTTGCTGGGCTCTGTCCCGCGGCTGGATTTAGATGGCGCTGAGCTGACTCCGATTGACGGAACGCCGCCGGATTTATTTTCGCCTCCGCCGGGCTGCCCGTTTGCCGCCCGCTGTCCGAACAGGATGGTTGTGTGTGACAGGGTATACCCGGCCCAGACGATCAGATCTGACTCGCATACTGTCAACTGCTGGCTGCAGGATCAACGAGCAGAGCATGCTGTGCTGTCAGGAGATGCGAAGGGTTGAACATGAAAAGGGGGAAGAGGATGAAACGAGTGAAAAAGCTATCGGGTATGGGCCTTGCATTAGGACTTTCGTTTGCGCTGATGGGATGCACAGCAAATGAACAGGCCGGAAAAGAAGGCAGTCATGATAAGGCAAAAACCAGCGGAGAAAAGGTGCTTTATTTAAACAACGAAAATGAACCGACTTCATTTGATCCGCCGATCGGTTTCAATAATGTGTCATGGCAGCCGTTAAATAACATCTTGGAGGGGCTGACGCGTCTTGGCAAAGAGAATGAGCCCGAGCCGGCAATGGCGGAGAAGTGGTCTGTATCAAAAGATAAAAAAACCTACACGTTTACGATTCGAGAAAATGCGAAATGGACAAACGGAGATCCGGTAACAGCCGGAGACTTCGAATACGCGTGGAAGCGGATGCTTGATCCGAAAAAAGGCGCTTCATCGGCATTCCTAGGCTATCTTATTGAAGGCGGCGAAGCGTATAACAGCGGGAAAGGGAAAAAAGACGATGTGAAGGTGACGGCAAAGGATGATCGAACCCTTGAAGTTACGCTGGAAGCACCGCAAAAATATTTTCTCAGCGTCGTCTCCAATCCAGCGTATTTTCCAGTAAACGAAAAGGTCGATAAAGACAATCCAAAGTGGTTCGCTGAGGCGGATACTTTTGTTGGGAACGGTCCGTTTAAGCTGACGGAATGGAAGCATGATGACAGCATCACTATGGAGAAAAGCGACACGTATTGGGATAAGGATACCGTAAAGCTTGATAAGGTGAAATGGGCGATGGTCAGTGACAGAAATACAGATTATCAGATGTTTCAATCAGGCGAACTTGATACTGCTTATGTCCCTGCAGAGTTAAGCGACCAGCTGATGGATCAGGATAACGTCAATATTGTTGACCAGGCGGGTCTCTATTTCTATCGGTTTAATGTGAACATGGAGCCATTTCAAAATGAAAACATCAGAAAAGCCTTTGCGATGGCTGTGGATCAAGACGAAATTGTAAAGTACGTCACGAAAAATAATGAAAAACCGGCGCGCGCCTTTGTATCGCCTGGATTTACGCAGCCCGACGGCAAAGATTTCCGTGAAGCGGGCGGAGACCTGATCACGCCTAACGAAAGCAAAGCGAAGCAGCTGCTCGAAAAGGGGATGAAGGAAGAAAACTATAATAAGCTTCCTGCGATCACGCTTACTTACAGCACAAAGCCGGAGCATAAAAAGATTGCCGAGGCTGTCCAGCAAAAAATAAAAAATACCCTTGGAGTCGATGTAAAGCTGGCCAATATGGAATGGAACGTATTTTTAGAGGATCAAAAAGCATTGAAATTCCAATTCTCTCAAAGCTCATTTTTACCAGATTATGCGGACCCTATCAGTTTTCTGGAAGCCTTCCAAGCGGGAAATTCGATGAACCGCACAGGATGGGCCAATAAAGAATACGATCAGCTGATCCAAAAGGCGAAAAATGAAGCCGATGAAAACAAACGTTTCTCTCTTATGCATCAAGCTGAAAAGCTGCTCATCAATGAAGCGCCGATCATTCCAATTTATTTTTATAATCAGGTTCACCTGCAAAATGAACAAGTAAAGGGAATTGTCCGTCACCCTGTCGGCTATATCGATTTAAAATGGGCAGATAAAAACTGATGGCGGTGATTGAGGAAATACTGCTTCTTTATGCGAAGGAGCGGTATTTTTTCTCTTTCTTGCACGTATACGTAGGGTGCAGAGAAAATGAAAGGAGTGTTTCCGTTGAATCACAAGCCGAAAGCGCTGAAAAAGGGTGATACAGTCGGAGTGATCGCGCCCGCAAGCCCGCCGGATCCTAAAAAACTTGACACCGCGCTTTTATTTTTAGAAGAGCTCGGTCTTCAGGTGAAGCTGGGCAAGGCACTGAAAAACCAGCACGGTTATTTAGCGGGACAGGATGATGAGCGGCTGGCGGATCTCCATGAGATGTTCAGAGACGAGGAGGTAAAAGCAGTGTTGTGCGCATGCGGGGGTTTTGGGACAGGACGTATCGCCGCGGGCATTGATTTCAGCTTGATCCGCAAACACCCTAAAATCTTTTGGGGGTACAGCGATATTACGTTTTTACATACTGCCATTCATCAAAACACAGGTCTTGTCACTTTCCATGGCCCGATGCTCAGCACGGATATTGGCCTTGACGACGTTCACCCGCTGACAAAAGCGTCATATAAGCAGCTCTTCCAGGAGACGGAATTCACCTATACAGAAGAGCTTTCTCCGCTGACCGCGCTTGTTCCTGGAAAAGCGGAAGGCGAGCTTGTCGGGGGAAATCTGTCTTTGCTGACGTCTACACTGGGCACGCCATTTGAAATTGATACGAGAGGAAAGCTTCTGTTTATTGAAGATATTGACGAGGAGCCTTATCAAATCGACCGAATGCTGAATCAGTTGAAAATGGCGGGGAAGCTGACGGACGCGGCGGGAATTCTAGTTTGTGATTTTCACAATTGTGTCCCGGTGAAGCGAGAGAAGTCTCTCTCACTTGAGCAGGTGCTGGAAGACTATATTATTTCTGCGGGCAGGCCTGCTCTGAGAGGATTTAAAATCGGCCACTGCTCGCCAAGTATTGCCGTTCCGATCGGTGCGAAAGCTGCTATGAATACAGCAGAAAAAACAGTCGTAATAGAGGCAGGCGTTTCAGAAGGGGCGCTGAAGACATGAAAATCATTCGAATCGAAACAAGCCGAATCGCCGTTCCGCTGACAAAGCCATTTAAAACCGCGCTTCGCACTGTGTATACGGCTGAATCAGTCATTGTCAGGATCACTTATGACAGCGGCGCAATCGGATGGGGGGAAGCGCCGCCGACGGTCGTGATTACAGGTGACAGCATGGATAGCATTGAAAGTGCCATCCACCATGTGTTGAAGCCGGCATTGCTTGGAAAAAGCCTGTCGGGCTATGAGGCTATTCTGCACGACATCCAGCATCTTCTTACAGGAAATATGAGCGCGAAGGCTGCTGTGGAAATGGCGCTATACGACGGCTGGGCGCAGATGTGCGGACTGCCGCTTTATCAAATGCTTGGCGGATACCGGGATGCGCTTGAAACAGATTATACCGTCAGTGTCAACTCACCTGAAGAGATGGCCGCGGATGCCGAGAATTATTTCAAACAAGGCTTTCAAACGCTGAAAATAAAGGTCGGAAAAGATGATATCGCAACAGATATCGCCCGCATCCAGGAAATCAGAAAACGTGTCGGATCAGCTGTGAAACTGCGTTTAGACGCTAATCAGGGGTGGACGCCGAAGGAGGCTGTAACTGCGATTCGGAAAATGGAGGATGCGGGCCTTGGCATTGAGCTTGTCGAGCAGCCTGTTCATAAAGATGATCTCACAGGGCTTAAAAGGGTGACAGATGCGACAGATACGCCGATTATGGCTGATGAAAGTGTTTTTACACCGCGGCAGGCATTCGAAATTCTGCAAACCCGAAGCGCAGACTTGATCAATATTAAATTGATGAAAGCGGGCGGCATCAGCGGAGCAGAGAAAATCAATGCCATAGCGGAGGCCTGCGGGGTGGAGTGCATGGTCGGCAGCATGATCGAAACAAAGCTGGGCATTACGGCCGCGGCTCATTTTGCGGCAAGCAAAAGAAACATCACACGCTTTGATTTTGACGCGCCGCTGATGCTGAAAACAGATGTCATCAAAGGCGGTATAACATACAGCGGCAGCACGATTTCGATGCCTGGCAGACCGGGTCTCGGAATCACCGGGGCTGCGCTTTTGAAAGGGGAAACAGAGCAATGATGCACACCGTCATATCAGCAGTGGCCAACATCTGGACAGCGCCTGATTCACCGCGTCTGTCTGATCAATTCATGCTTCAACCGACTGTAAGGATCAGAGACTGGCTGGAGCGCATGACGTATGATGAACGGCTTGGATTATGTACAGACAATGTAATCCAAACTCAAGTTCTCTTTGGCGAAAAGGTACTTGTGACAGCAGAACAGGGGGAATGGGTTTCTGTGATCGTGCCTAGCCAGCCATCCCGAAAGGATCCGCGCGGATACCCGGGCTGGATGAAAAAGAACCAGCTGGAAAAATCTGCGCCCATCCATTCACAACACGATGTGATGATCAGCAAACCTGCTGCCTTTTTGTACAAAAGCAATGGAGAAAAGGAGATCGAATTGAGCTTTTTGACAGTTCTCCCCCTCATTACAGAAGAAAACGGATATTTTAAGGTTTCGACCGTTTTTGGGGAAAGGTTTGTGAAGCAAAGTAATGCAGTGCCTGTCAGCGAACAGAAAGGGACTGCTGAAGACATCATTCAAACGGGGGCGTTTTTTCTTGGCCTTCCCTACCTGTGGGGAGGGATCAGCGGGTTTGGGTTTGATTGCTCCGGGTTTATGTACAGTATATTTAAGGCCAATGGATACCGCATCCCCCGTGATGCGGGAGATCAGGCTAAGGGGGGGAAGGATGTCCCGCTTGATGATATGAAGGCTGGTGACCTGCTGTTTTTTGCTTATGAGGAAGGAAAAGGAGCGATTCATCACGTCGGTCTCTCTGTTGGCGGCGGGAAAATGCTTCATTCTCCAAAGACGGGAAAATCAATCGAAATCCTTACATTAAAAGAAACAATCTATGAAAAAGAACTTTGTGCGGTGCGCCGCTGTTTTTCAGAATAAGGAGGGAGACAAATGACGCCACTGCCTTTGTTAGAGGTCAGCAAGCTAAAAATGCATTTTGACGCAGGGAAAAAGCGGACAGTCAAAGCCGTCGACGGGGTTACCTTTCAGATTCGTGAAGGAGAAACGTTCGGGCTAGTCGGGGAATCAGGGTGCGGTAAATCAACCTTGGGGAGAGTGCTGATGCGCCTCTATCAGCCAACAGAAGGAAGTGTGGTATACCGCGGCACAAATCTTCATGCACTAAGTGAAAAAGAGCAGTTTGCCTTCAACCGCAAACTGCAGATGATTTTTCAGGACCCCTATGCTTCATTGAACCCGCGCATGACCGTTCGAGAAATTATTTTGGAGCCGATGGAGATTCACAATCTCTACAATACCCATAAAGCGCGGCTTCTCGTCGTGGACGAGCTCCTTGAGGCAGTTGGGCTTCACTCCGATTTTGGCAGCCGTTATCCGCATGAATTCAGCGGCGGGCAAAGACAGAGAATCGGGATTGCGAGAGCACTGTCGCTGAATCCTGAATTTATCGTGGCGGACGAACCGATTTCTGCTCTTGATGTCTCGGTTCAAGCGCAGGTGGTCAATCTGCTGAAGCGGCTTCAAAAAGAAAAAGGGCTCACATTTTTATTTATTGCCCACGATCTTTCGATGGTGAAGCATATCAGTGACAGGATCGGTGTCATGTACTTAGGGCACATGATGGAAATTACAGAGAGCGGCACTTTGTATCGTGAACCGCTACATCCCTATACAAAGGCGCTTTTATCCTCGATTCCGATTCCGGATCCCGAATTGGAGGACAAGCGTGAGCGTATTCTCTTGAAAGGGGAGCTGCCGAGCCCAGTCAATCCGCCGAGCGGCTGCGTGTTTCGGACCCGTTGCCCGGAGGCGATGCCTGAATGCGGGGAATCCCGTCCCCAGCTTCAAGAAATCGAACCCGGCCGCTTTGTCGCTTGCCATTTGTATCGAACTGCTGAGACGAGAGAAAAGGTGAGATAGACAAAAAAGACTGGCTCCTGAGCCAGTCTTTGCTTTTATGCTTGATGTAAAAATTTCACACAAACCGGGTAAGGGACAGAAACAGTTGACGGAAGCAGTGTCAATCTGCCGGTTTCTTTGTCTCTTTCAAACAGGACAAGGCTGCCTGTTTCTTCATTTGAGGCAACGAGGAACCCTTCCGTTGGGTCAAATACAAAGTCACGAGGCCAGTTTCCTTCTGTCGAGATTCTTTCTATGAAAGCCAGCTCTCCTGAATATTGATTCACTTCAAATACGGCGATACTGTCATGGCCGCGGTTTGCGACGTAAACAAAGCGCCCGTCCTGTGTGACATGAATTGCACTTCCCTGGCTGTTATCCGTAAAATCATCAGGGATGGCAGAAACGACCTGGATTTCTCTAAATTCACCGGCTGTCGGATTGTATTCAAGCGCAATCACTTCATTGCTTAATTCTGTCATGACATAAGCGTATTTTTCTTTCGGATGAAAAGCGATATGGCGAGGTCCTGTACCGGGAGCGAAGGAATGGCTTCCGGATTCAGCCAATACGCCGTCTTTCAGCTTATAGGTGTACAGCTTATCTGTACCTAAATCAACCGCTACGACATAATTGTGTTCAGGTGTGAACCCTGCGTAGTGTGTATGCGGTTTTTCTTGTCTTTCGTGCGGCCCTTTTCCTGTGTGAGCGGCTTCAGAAGCAGGTGATTGCAAGCTGCCGTCTTCCTGAACCGGAAACGCGTGTATCTTCCCGCTGTGATAATTGGCAGTCAGTACGAATTGATTTTGATCATCAACACTTACGTGGCATGGAGAAGGGCCATCAATTAACTGATGATTCAGAAATGTCAACTCGCCGCTGTTTTTATTGATTTGATAGGCAGCAACTCCGCCTTGGCCGTCTGCTTTTTCGATGGAATAAAGGATGGTGTTGTTTTTATTCGACGTCACATATGTCGGGTTGCCCAGCTTAGCGGCAAGCTTTGGCTCGCTGAGTGCTTTTTTCTCAGTATCAAGCTCAAATGAATAAATTCCTTCGCTTCCGCCTTTTGTATATGTTCCGACATATCCTATGTATTTTGTCATGCGATTTCCCCCTTGAAAATGATGTCACCTCTATATTAACGTATCTTGATAAAATAAGCTGTTCAAAACATGAAAAAGGGGAAGATTCTTCATTCGCCGCGAATCAGCGGCAGTGTACAGCACCTGAAGGAGCCGCCTGATTTGATGATTTCTGACAGGTCAATTTCGATAATGTGATAGCCTCTTTTTGATAGCTCTTGATTGACATGTTGGTTGCCAGGGAGGCTGATGATCGTTTTTCTCCCGATTGAAAGGACGTTGGTGCCAAGCGTAAATTGTTCGTCCTCGGGCACTTCAATAAGGTCATAACGTTTTGCCAGCATATCAGCTGCCTCTGGCTCAAGTGCTTGAGGATAAATTAACGCTTCGCTTTCAGATACAATGTTAAAAACACAGTCCAAATGCAAAAATTTTTCATGCAGCTTTACTGGAATGATCGTGTACTCAGGAAGTGCCTCTTCAAGCTGGCCGATGGCTGAAATGTCGGTGCGCTGGCTGATTCCGACATATACGGTGTCACCATCGATAATGACATCCCCGCCTTCAATGCTTGTATCAAGCATACGGGTGTAAGAGATACCTTGGCTGTGAAAAAAATCTTTTATAACGGCTTCTTCTCCTTGGCGAATCGGTTCAGTCATGCTCGACAGAAAGGCTTTTTCTCCGATGACAAACCCTATATCCCTAGTAAAAACCTGTTCTGGGAGTCCGTCGCGAACGGGCAACAGGATGACCTCAACGTTGTGTGACCTGAGTGCCTCCACTAAGCGGCTATGCTGATCGTTGGCGGTTTTCACATGAATATTGTCATCTTCAAAATGTTTTTGTGTTTCGTTTATGACATCTTTTATGGTCATGTGCTCAGGTCTGCATAAAACCACTTTCTGAAGTGTGCCGTATTCCGTTCGGCATACCGTTTTGTGCTGAGATTTCGGGATGGATACGTCCATTTGTTTTTCCTCCTAAAGTGTGAAGAATACATTTATTATTCCCTCATCATGAAAATCATTAAACCATTTTAAATTTTAGACAAATGGAAGAGAATATTGTTTAATAGGAGAATATAAGTGCATTTAGCTAAAAGATCAGACATCAAAGGGGAGAAAGGTATGGAAACACCGGAAACAAGATTTTGTAAAGAGTCAAAGGTTGTAAAAACCAGCAGGGTGTTCCCGCTTGATACGAACAACCATAATACGCTGTTTGGCGGAAAATTAATGAGCTACATCGATGACATTGCCTCAATTTCTGCGGCGCGCCATTGCAGACGTGAAACCGTAACAGCTTCAATGGATTCTGTAGATTTTTTAAAACCGATCGGGCAAAAGGATTCTGTCTGCCTAGAGTCGTATGTGACATGGGTCGGCACATCTTCCATGGAAGTATTTGTGAAAGTTATTAAGGAGCATTTGATGACTGGCGAACGGGAACTCGCTGCCACATCCTTTTTGACATTTGTCGCATTAGATTCAAATGGCAAGCCGGTGCCTGTACCGAGAGTTGTACCGGAAACAGAAGAAGAAATCATGCTGCATAATACAGCTGTACAGCGCGCTAATGAACGAAAGAACCGCAAGAAACACAGCCAGGCGCTTGCAAATGCGCTTGGAACTGATAAGCCTTGGTGAACGTTAAACCCAAAACATAAGTTGTTTTGGGTTTTTTTGTACTTTTCAATGGTGATTATTACAATGGTTAGTCCGTTTTTGCTAGGGGATTCTATAAAAAAGCAACAAATGTCATGTTAAATTGATAATTTTGTGACAACTTTATTAAAGATTCATTTTAGATATATCTTTTATTCGTAAGATCATGTATTTTAAAGATATATTATAAATACATCTTTTCGAAAGGATTGTTTATACAATGTTAGATAACAAAACAATCGAAATTATTAAAAGCACTGTACCCGTATTGCAACAGCATGGAGAAACAATCACTGGCCGTTTTTACGATCGGATGTTTCAAGACCATCCAGAGCTTTTGAACATTTTTAACCAAACAAACCAAAAGAAAAAAACACAGCGAACTGCATTGGCAAATGCCGTTATTGCAGCTGCGGCAAATATTGATCAGTTAGGAAATATTATTCCGGTTGTCAAACAAATCGGCCACAAGCACCGCAGTATTGGAATTAAGCCTGAACACTACCCGATCGTCGGTAAATATTTGCTGATTGCCATTAAAGATGTATTGGGAGATGCTGCAACCCCTGACATTATGCAGGCATGGGAGAAAGCGTACGGAGTAATTGCTGACGTGTTCATCGGAATTGAAAAAGAAATGTATGAACAGGCGGAAGAGCAAGCCGGCGGCTGGAAAGAGTATAAGCCGTTCGTCATTGCGAAAAAAGAGCGGGAAAGCAAAGAAATTACATCCTTCTATTTGAAATCAGAAGACGGCAAGCCGTTACCTGAATTCCAAGCGGGGCAGTACATCAGCCTAAAAGTTCGGATTCCTGATTCTGAATATACGCATATCCGCCAATACAGCCTGTCTGATATGCCGGGAAAAGACTATTATCGAATTTCAGTAAAAAAAGATGGTGTCGTGTCTTCCTATCTACATGATGGGCTTCAGGAGGGAGATTCAATAGAGATCAGCGCACCGGCAGGGGACTTTGTTTTAGATCCTGCATCACAGAAAGATCTCGTTTTGATCAGTGCCGGAGTTGGCATTACACCAATGATCAGCATGTTGAAAACATCTGTTTCCAAACAGCCTGAACGGCAAATTCTGTTCATTCATGCGGCGAAAAACAGTGAATATCACGCTTTGCGCCATGAGGTAGAAGAAGCCGCAAAACATTCTGCTGTTAAAACTGCATTTGTGTATCGCGAGCCGACAGAGGAAGACCGTGCAGGTGATCTTCAATTTCATGAAGGGCAGATTGATCAGCAATTCCTCAAAGAACTGATTGCCAACACAGATGCGGATTACTATATTTGCGGTTCACCGTCGTTTATTACGGGAATGCATAAGTTTGTATCAGAGCTCGGATCAGCGCCGGAGTCTATCCATTGCGAGCTATTCGGCCCGCAATTAAGTTTGGCACAGTCCGTTTAAACACAAACATGAAACTCTTCTCCTTTCAGAGAAGAGTTTTTTATTGAGAGAGAAGAAGGCGGACAAGCGCCGGTTTACATCCGGACAATCACTGACCCGCCGCCGTTTGTGCATACACGGTTTTGCTGTTCTTGCATTGTTCTCAGCCTTCATTGTTTACCTCAATCGCTCTGCTGCTCCATCCTTAACTCTAAACCGACCAGCCTGTCAAGTGTTTGCTGTTGCTGATAGCTCGCGGGCTGGGGAGCCGATGGCAGATCGCAGGGCCAATGGGAATTCGTCTTCTGATATTTCATATTGCGCCTCCAATCGGTGTCACTTTCTATTGGACAAAAGGCATGCATAGAGGGTCTGCCACTGGGCACAATAGGCTCAATATGATCAGCGGATGGAGGTAAAGATCGGTGTTATGGATGGTATGGGTATTTTTACTGAAGCCAGTTATCGTATTTTCGATTGCATATATTTTGTTTCGGCTTGCCGGTAAAAAAGCTGTGTCACAAATGAACAATTTTGATCTGCTTTTGACCTTCGCAATCGGAACCATCATCAGTGAGCCGATCCTAACATCCAAGCTGCCGATGTCAATTTATTATGCGGGCGCTTTTTTGGTGCTTTATCTAATAATGAGCAAGCTCTCATTATCTAATAAATGGCGATGGCTCCTGGTCGTGAGCCCAACTGTCTTAATCCGAAACGGGGATATTGATGAACGCGGCCTCCGTAAAGAAAGGCTGACTGTTAATGAACTGCTCGGAAAGCTGAGGGAAAAGGGGTATGCTGATCCGGCTGACATTGATCTTGCCATCATTGAAGAAACGGGAGAAGTAAGCGTCATCCCAAAAGAGGAAGCGAGAGCGGTGCAGGTGCGGGATTTGAATATGAAAGCTGAACGGAATTTTATCCCGATTCCGCTCATACTGGACGGCGAAATCCTTGATCATAATTTGAAATATCTCCAAAAAAACCGATCCTGGCTGTTTGAGAAGCTTGAGGAAAAAGGGTACAGCCCGAAACTGCTGTCTTCAATCACCCTTGGCACGATGAATGCGCGCGGCGATATATCACTTGATTTAAATACCTCTAATGAACCGCAGCATGATCCTTATTTATATAAACCGGGAAATAACAATTAAGATGGCTCTCTATTGCAATGAGAGCTTTTTTCTTTTTTAAAGGGAATTTTTGTTTGGTGTCAAATGTACCTAGTTAGGAGGGGAGCTGAACATGAATGACTTATTCATAAGAAACGATATGGCACCAACGGTCAGTCTGCTATATTCCGCAGTGGAAGAAAACAGTCTCCGTCTGGCTTCTATCGTAAGCCACATGACGCACAGTGAACTTTACTATAAGGGGCGCTGCCAAACAAAAAACAGCACGGCTCAGCTTTTGCACCATATCGCAAATGTTGATATCAGATGGGTCTGGCGGATCAAGGGGAATCGGATACCGAATCATATTGAACAGGCATACGGCCCGATGACAGATCAAAACGGACAGCTGCCTGAACCGAAGAATCAACCCGGATTAGATGAACTCCTGAAAAGACATCAGCATGTGGTAAACGAGCTGAAATCGGTATGTTACACCTTAACTGAAAATGATTTGCATCAGCCTCTTTCTTATGATGGTGACACCGCGACCATACGGTGGGGCATTTGGCATATGTCAGATCATAGCCGCTATCATCAAGCACATATTGAAGCCCTCAAAAAAGAATGGAAGCAGGATGTGGCGAAATATGAGCGCTAAAACGAAGCTTGTAACCGATCGAATTCGTTTGCGCTGTATGGAAGATCGGGATCAGGCTTATTTGTTTGAACTTTTTAACGATCCTGACGTCATGAAATATTACTCCGGTTTAAAAGATAAGAGGCAAACCCGCGAGTGGATCAATTGGAACAAACGAAATGAAAAAGGGTACGGCGTCAGTCTGTGGGTCGCCGAAGATAAGCGGACAGGGGATTTTTTGGGACAATGCGGCATCGTACCACAGCAGATCGAAAATCAAACAGTAATGGAAATTGGCTATATGTTTGCCCGCCGCCACTGGGGGAACGGCTATGCACAAGAAGCGGCTCGGGCCTGTCTGGACTATGGCTTTAACGAGCGGCAGTTCGGCAAAATGGCGGCTTTGATTGATCCGGGTAACAAAGCGTCCATACGGGTAGCGGAGAAAATCGGCATGCATTACAGCAAAACGATCAGAAAATGGAATAAACCGATCGCTGTTTATGAAAGAAAATCTTACAATTGAAAGATAGAGCTGAGTTTAGTATCATGATATCATGTAAAGTTTTCTAGGGTTCCGCATGTCAATGGACATGGACTGGTCCGAGAGAAAACACATACGCGTAAATAGAAGCGCGTATGCACACGGAGGGAAAAAAGCCCGGGAGAGTCAATCTCATGTGAGACGACTGTCCGGGGTTTTTTTGTTTTCGGAGAATCTTAATAGATAGAAAGGAATGACTCAAATGAAATGGGGATTGGTCGTGCTTGCCGCTGTTTTCGAGGTTGTTTGGGTGATAGGCTTAAAGCACGCTGACTCAGCCTTAACATGGAGCGGCACTGCCATCGGCATCATATTCAGCTTTTATCTTCTAATAAAAGCAACTCACAGTCTGCCTGTCGGTACTGTATACGCCGTCTTTACCGGACTCGGCACAGCGGGAACGGTACTTAGTGAAATTATTCTGTTTCATGAACCAATTGGATGGCCGAAGCTATTGTTAATTGGCGTGCTCTTAATCGGTGTCATCGGATTGAAGCTTGTGACACAGGATGAGACAGAGGAAAAAGGAGGAGGGGCATAATGCTGCACTGGATCAGTTTACTGTGCGCGGGCTGTTTAGAAATGGCCGGCGTGGCCCTTATGAATCAATATGCGAAGGAAAAAAGCGTGAAATGGGTGCTGTTGATCATTGTTGGTTTTGCCGCTTCATTTTCCTTGCTGTCGTACGCAATGGAAACCATTCCGATGGGAACGGCTTACGCGGTCTGGACAGGGATTGGCACCGCCGGCGGGGCGCTTGTCGGCATCCTCTTTTACAAGGAGCAAAAAGACGCCAAACGGATCTTCTTTATCGCGTTGATTTTATGCTCAGCGGTTGGTTTAAAAATTTTGTCATAAATTGATTTTTATCAAATCTTCAGTATAATGGATAAATAGTTTAGACTTACAAAGATAAGAGGGATTATTCATGAAATCATATATGACTCAGCGGATGGACGATTACCGTGACGGAAATGAGGATAAAGGGCGCCTTTTGGTCAGCTGTCCCGATCAGCCGGGGATCGTCTCCGCGGTTTCCGCGTTTTTATTTGAACACGGCGCTAATATTATAGAATCAAATCAATATACGACAGACCCTGAAGGCGGGCGGTTCTTTCTGAGAATCGAATTTGACTGTGCGGGTATTCGTGAGAAAAAAGAATCCCTTCAAGCGGCGTTTGCCTCTGTTGCGGAAAAATTCGACATGACTTGGAGTTTAACATTGGCAAGCGAGCTGAAGCGCGTCGCCATCTTTGTTTCAAAGGAGCTTCACTGCCTGCATGAGCTGATTTGGGAATGGCAAACCGGCAACCTTATGGCTGAGATCGCTGTTGTCATCAGTAACCATGAGGAAGCGAGAGAGCTGGTTGAGCGCCTGAACATTCCATTCCACTATATGAAAGCGAACAAAGACATCAGAGCGGAAGTCGAAAAAAAGCAGCTTGAACTGCTGGAGCAGTACGATATTGATGTGATTGTGCTCGCACGCTATATGCAGATTCTAACTCCTGATTTTGTTTCGGCTCATCCGAATCGCATCATCAATATTCACCATTCATTCCTGCCTGCTTTTATCGGTGCGAATCCGTACAAACGGGCCTACGAGCGCGGCGTGAAACTGATCGGTGCGACATCTCACTATGTGACAAACGATCTTGATGAAGGGCCGATCATTGAACAGGATATTGAGCGAGTAGACCACCGCGATAATGCGGAAGCGTTGAAAAACATTGGAAGAACAATTGAGCGCAGCGTGCTTGCCCGTGCTGTGAAATGGCATTTGGAAGACCGCGTCATCGTTCATGAAAATAAAACAATCGTCTTTAACTAGACCGCAAAATGCCCGCGCAATGCGGGCTATTTTTGATCACAAAAAACCTTGACAAGTGTCTCTTTTCTTTGCATAATATAAAAAAATCATTGAGCGTTGAAGAGGATTAGTAAGCAGACCTTTCTGTGACAGAGAGCAAAATGACCCGCTGAAACATTTTGCCGCATGAAACCTGCCGAACCTGCCTTGGAGTCTTAGGGGGAAAACCTAGGCGCATAACCTGGCGTTACAGGAGAGCGGAGCGTGCACAAGCGCGTTCAATCAAGGTGGTACCACGGAAACCCATTTCGTCCTTATGAATCAGGATGAAATGGGTTTTTTTATTGTAGAAGAGCCGCGGAGGAGAATAAATGAAAAAACAAAGAATAGTAGTGAAAATAGGAAGCAGTTCGCTCACGAATAGCAAAGGGAGCATTGATGAGGCAAAAATCAGAGAGCATGTTCAGGCCATTTCCGTGTTGAAAAAAGCGGGGCATGAAATGATCCTGATTACCTCGGGAGCCGTAGCGGCGGGGTTTTCAAGCCTCGGTTATCCGTCCCGTCCCGTTACCATCAAAGGAAAACAGGCGGCAGCCGCGGTCGGACAAACACTGTTAATGCAGCAATATATGAATCAATTTAAACAATACTCATTGACTCCGGGACAAATCCTTTTAACGAGAAATGATTTTTCGAAAAGAGAACGGTATCGAAACGCGTATGCTACGATAATGGAATTATTAGAACGGGGCGTCATTCCGATTATCAACGAGAACGATTCTACATCTGTTGAAGAATTGACTTTCGGAGATAATGATATGCTTTCTGCATTAGTCAGCGGATTGATTCACGCAGACCAGCTTATGATTCTCACCGACATCAACGGACTGTATGATGCCAATCCGAATGAAAATCCTGAGGCGAAACGATTTGATTATTTGCCGGAGATCACACCTGAAATGCTTGGATATGCAGGTTCAGCCGGATCAAAGGTCGGCACCGGCGGAATGAAATCAAAGCTGTTAGCCGCACAAACCGCGCTGTCTCTGGGAGTGAAAGTGTTCATTGGAACAGGCAGCGGGGCGCAAAAACTTGCGGACATTTTAGACGGGAGGGGAGACGGCACTTATATCGGAGACAAAGAACTGTCTTCGGTTAACAACACGAGGCAGTGGATTCAGTTCCACTCTCCGATATCTGGAGAAATCATCATTGATGCGGGTGCCGAAGAGGCGATGATCCATAACGGAAGCAGTCTGCTGCCCGCTGGCGTTGTGGGCGTTAACGGAAGTTTTCCGAAAGGGGCGGTTGTGGAAGTCAGGGGACCGGGCGGCGTGATCGGCAAAGGCCAAACTCATTACTCCTCCGAGGAGATTATGGAGGCTAAAGGCAAACGAAGTGACGAACTTGATTTTGAGAAAACGTTTGAGGTTATTCATAGGAATGACTGGGTCAATGTAAAAGACTAGGAGGCGGAAAAATGAGTGAAGTTTCTGTAAAAGCGAAGCAGGCGAAAGAAGCAGCAGCCGAAATGATCATGAAAACAACAGTCGAGAAGGATGAGGCGCTCAGTCTCATTGCAAACGGACTCCGTAAAGAACTGGATTTTCTCTTGGCGGAGAATGCAAAAGACATTGAGAACGGAAAAGAGAATGGTTTAACACCGGACATCATTGACCGTCTCACGCTGGATGAGAAACGTATACGCGATATCGCGGACGCGGTGGAGCTCTTAATCGACTTAGCGGACCCGGTCGGCGACTCTCTTGAAACGATTGAAAAAGAAAACGGCCTGTTTATTGAAAAAATCCGTGTGCCGCTTGGTGTCGTAGGAATGATTTATGAGGCGAGGCCAAACGTCACAGTTGATGCGGCTACCCTTTGCCTGAAGACAGGGAACGCGGTTGTTCTGCGGGGGAGCTCCTCAGCCATCCACAGCAACAAAGCGCTTGTCAGTGTCATTCACAGAGCACTTGAGCAATCAGCGCTTCCGATTCACGCTGTGCAGCTGATTGAGGATACGAGCAGAGAGACAGCAAAAGAGCTCTTTACGTTAAATGATGGCTTAGACGTATTGATTCCGCGCGGAGGCAAGAAACTGATTGATCTCGTTGTAAGAGAATCAACAGTTCCTGTATTAGAAACGGGAGCTGGAAACTGCCATATATTCATCGACGAAACGGCTAAACCGCAAATGGCAGAAAAGGTTGTCGTAAATGCCAAAACGCAGCGGCCTTCCGTATGCAACGCGATTGAATCATTGCTGATTCACAAGGCATGGGCAAGACAGCACGGGAAAGAATTGCTGGCCCAGCTGGAAAACGCGGGAGTTGAAATTCACGGTGATGAACTTGTATGTGAACTTCACCCTTCAAGCAAACAAGCATCAAAAGAAGATTGGGAAACTGAATTTTTAGCGCCTGTCCTCAGCGTAAAGACGGTTGAGAACGTCCAAGAAGCTGTGAAGCATATCCAACAATACGGCACCAATCATTCTGAAGCGATATTAACTGAAAATGACAAAAACGCGGCTTATTTTCAAACGGCTGTCGATGCTGCCGCTGTCTATCATAACGCGTCAACCCGTTTTACTGATGGCTTTGAATTCGGCTATGGAGCCGAAATTGGCATCAGCACGCAAAAGCTTCATGCAAGAGGGCCAATGGGGCTTCCTGCACTGACTTCTACTAAATACATCATTAAAGGAACTGGGCAAATCCGCGAATAGCGGGGAAATATTTGATACAGAAGCTTATCTCGTTACGGGATAAGCTTTTTTTATGCGGCAAAAAATTGACATTACAAAATAGGTTGTGTACAATTTAATTGTACAAAAGATATTAGGGGGATAAAAAAATGAGTCAGCCATTATTTACAGCAACTGTTTCAGCGGTAGGAGGAAGAGAAGGAAAGGTCATTTCATCAGACCGCGTTCTTGAGCTTGATGTCGCAATGCCGGGAACACCAAGAGCAAAGAAATTAGAAAAAGCGACAAATCCAGAGCAGCTCTTTGCAGCGGGTTATGCAGCTTGCTTTGACAGTGCATTGCAGCTTGTCGCAAGAACAGAACGGGTAAAAGTAGAGACAGAGGTTACAGCGAATGTCAGCCTGTTAAAGGATGAAGCGGACCAGGGCTATAAGCTGGGTGTGACGCTGCAAGTAAAAGGAGAAGGAGTCAGTGCATCAGAATTGGAGGCGCTTGTGAAAAAAGCGCACGGCGTCTGCCCGTATTCAAAAGCAACCTCCGGAAATATTGAAGTGACGCTTGAAGTTGTTGAATAAATAAAAAGAGGATGCCCCGCACAGGGCATCCTCAATTTTTTTAATGAAGTGTTTCCAACAATGTATATAGAGCGGACTTTAACTGTTTTAGATCCTCTCCAGATAGCTTTGAGAGCCCTAGAATCGTCTCTGGAATGTCAACCGCTTTTTCTTTTAATAACGCTCCGTCCTCTGTCAGGCTGACCAACACGGATCGCTCATCCTCTTCAGATCTTTTTCTCGTAATCAAACCCTGTTGTTCCATTCGTTTAAGCATTGGAGTAAGTGTCCCTGAATCTAAATACAGCAGCTCGCCCATTTTTTTGACAGTAAGCGTTTCATGTTCCCATAACAAAAGCAAAGCCAAATATTGAGGGTATGTTACATTCAGCTTATCAAGCAGCGGCTTGTATTGCTTTGTCATTTCCCGCGAACTCGCATATAGCAAAAAACAAAGCTGATTCTCCAATTTCATATGATCAAATTTATTTTCCATTTTGTTCACCAACTCTTTTTGTCATTCGATTCTATTGTATCTGAAAAACTTCACTTTTCCTATTCTCGGCAAACATAGCATGTTTAAAAAGATCAGAAAGGGAAATATAACAACTAGATATAAATAAGGAGGCTGAATACAAATGGCATTATTTACAGCAAAAGTAACCGCGCGAGGCGGACGGGCAGGACATATTAAGTCAGATGACGGTGTTCTTGATTTTGATATTGTGATGCCAAACGCGAAAAAAGAAGGACAAACCGGCACCAATCCGGAACAGCTCTTTGCGGCAGGGTATGCTGCATGCTTCGGCGGCGCGCTCGAACATGTGGCCAAAGAGCAAAATATCGAAATTGATTCGGAGATTGAAGGGCAGGTCAGCCTCATGAAGGATGAGAGCGACGGCGGCTTTAAAATCGGTGTCACACTTGTTGTGAACACGAAAGATTTAGACCGGGAAAAGGCACAAGAGCTTGTCAACGCCGCTCATGAATTCTGCCCTTACTCCAAGGCAACCAGAGGAAATGTTGATGTGAAACTAGAATTAAAATAATAACCGGCATCCTGAGACTCTCAGGATGTTTTTTGTGTGGAAGCAAACAGAGTGGGCGTGATTTTTCTCGAGGTCTGAAACATGTCTTATAAATGGATTCAGACTTATGCATGATGAATTGATGCGGAACGGGATAGGGGTGGGGCACAGATGATTGATAAAATGTCAGAGAAGCGATCACAGCGTTTGAAGCCTGAAAAGTTACAGGTGAAGCGGGCGGCTGGTGCGATGTCTGCCGTGCTGAATTGCGCGTATTTGACTGCTGTTTTGGGGCAGGCTACTTGGCGAAATAACAAGAATCAGGCCGTGCATGCCTGATCCTTTTAATATTCTTTCTTGTTGGCAAGATCTCGCCATGCTTGAAACGGGGCTAAATGCTCTGTCAGAGTCACTTGATAAAAGGGAATTGTTCTTTCTTCAGCGGGTTTATCAAATTCTTCATAAATGAATGAATCATCAAACCCGGCTTCGGCAGCGTCTGTATGCTCCGCTGCATAGAAAACGGCTTTCGGCCGGGCCCAGTAGATGGCGCCCAAGCACATTGGGCATGGTTCACAGCTCGTATACAAAATGCAGTCATCAAGCTGGTATGCCCCTAACACCTTACAGGCGTTCCGAATAGCTGTAACTTCCGCGTGGGCAGTCGGATCATTGTTTGTTGTGACGTTGTTCTGGCCCTCTGCAATAATGGCTCCGTCTTTCACGATAACAGCTCCAAAAGGCCCGCCGATACCTGCATTCACCCCTTCACATGCGAGAGTGACAGCCCGTTTTAAAAACGTTTCATGATTCATCCCAATCCCTCCTGTCAATAGAGTGTTATTAGTATAGCCGAAAAGAATGCAAAGAACATTCTTAAATAAGTGCAAAATAAACAAAGTATTTGGGGGATTTGCTAAAATGAGAAACCGATTGTGGCTGTATTATAGAAAAAACCACCTGCTAAATGCAGATGGTTTTTGAAAAATTATACTAGCTGTGTCTGCTGTGCTCTCGCCTGTTTTGCGGCTTCAACCATGTTTTTCAATGCGGCAACCGTTTCTTCCTGCTGTCTTGTTTTCAATCCGCAGTCCGGATTTACCCAGAAGCGGTCAGTCGGACAGACGGCAAGCGCCTCAACAATAATGTTGTACATTTCTTCAGTTGACGGCACACGAGGGCTGTGAATGTCATATACACCAAGGCCAAGCCCTTTCAAATACGGGTGGTCTTTTAAGTAATCTAAAAATCCTCCGTGGCTTCTGCTATGTTCGATTGTAATCACATCGGCATCAAGATCATTGATCGTATCAACGATATCTTCGAAGTTGCTGTAGCACATATGTGTATGAATCTGCGTCTCGTTTTTCACGGAAGAAGTGGTTAATCTGAATGCTTCTGCCGCCCAAGTCAAATACTCATCCCAATCGCGGGTTTTCAATGGAAGGCCTTCACGCAGCGCTGGTTCATCGACCTGAATGATTTGGATGCCTGCGTCTTCAAGCGCTTTAACTTCTTTGCGAAGCGCAAGCCCGATTTGGAAGGCGATTTCTTTTCTCGAAATGTCGTTTCGAGGGAAAGACCAGTTTAAGATTGTAACAGGTCCCGTCAGCATTCCTTTCACATGCTTGGAAGTCAATGACTGTGCATAGACTGTGTCTTTCACTGTCATCGGTTCAATAAATTCAACATCTCCGTAAATGACTGGCGGGCGGACACAGCGTGATCCGTATGATTGAACCCAGGCGTATTTAGTGAAGGCGAAACCGGCCAGCTTTTCACCGAAGTATTCGACCATGTCTGTCCGTTCAAATTCGCCGTGAACAAGGACATCAAGCTCCAATTCTTCTTGAATATCAATCCATCTTTTTGTTTCCGCATTGATAAAGTTTTGATACTGTTCATCGGACCACTCAGCTTTCCGCCATTTTTGGCGCGCGCTCCGCACTTCAGCAGACTGCGGGAAGCTGCCGATCGTTGTCGTCGGCAAAAGCGGAAGGCCGAGAGATTCATTTTGCAGGGCTAAACGTTCTTCAAACGGAATAGGACGCTTGAAGTCTTTATCGGTTAATTGCTCAAGCTCTTTCTTTTGTTCAGAATTGGCGCCTGTTGCAAACTGTTTAAGCGCCTGGATATCAGCCTTAGCCTGCTGAATCTCTTCGCTGATCGCCGCTTTTCCTGATACTAATCCCTCTTTCAAAGCTGTCAGCTCGGCCAGCTTTTCTTTTGCGTAGGATAATCCGTTCAATAGATCTGTTTCCAAGTGCTCATCGGGGTGTTTCGCTACTGGAACATGCAGCAGGCTGCTTGAAGGCTGAATCCACAGTTCATCAACTTTTGCAACGCTGAGAATATCAAGAACGGCATCGAGACGCTCTTCAAGATCTGCTTTCCAAATATTGCGTCCGTCGATAACGCCGGCTGCCAGCACTTTGTCTGTCGGAAAGCCATGTGTTTTAAGCTGTTCCAGGTTTCTCCCTTTATCGTGAACGAAATCAAGGCCAATTCCCTGAACTGGGTAAGAGATCAGCTCTTCATAAGCATCGACAGAATCAAAATACGTCTGCAAAAGCACATTCAAGGATGAAAGATCACTTGTAATGCTTTCAAATAATTCTTTTGCGCCGCGGACATCTTCGCTAGAAGCGGTAACGAGCGCCGGCTCATCAATTTGAACCCATTTTACGCCTTCTTCTTCAAGTTCTTTCAAAAGCTGTACATATAATGGCACAAGACGTTTTTGGATCGCTTTTGCTTCAGACGGTTCATAGCCTTTAGCAAGCGTAACAAATGTATAAGGGCCGACAATCACAGGCTTTGTTTCAACACCGTATGCCTCTTTGATACGGCGATAATCTTCGAGCTGTTTATTTCTTGTCAGACGGAATTCAATGCTCTCGTCATATTCCGGAACGATGTAATGGTAATTTGTATTAAACCATTTTGTCATTTCACTGGATACAGCGTCTTTGATTCCGCGGGCGATAGCGAAGTATGTATCGGTAGCGTCAGTCAAATGCCTGAACCGTTTCGGAATCCAGTTGAAGCTGACGGCTGTGTCGAGTACATGATCATACTGTGTGAAATCAGAAACAGGCACAACATCAATCTGCTGGTCAATTTGTGTTTTTACTGCGGATAAAAATAGTTCGTCAATTTGCTTCAAAAACGTATCTTTATCAGTACTGCCTTTCCAATACGCTTCAAGTGCTTTTTTCCATTCTCGGTTTAGTCCGATTCTGGGAAATCCTAAATTCGATGTTTTGATGGTTGTCATTGTTTCTCCTCCTTTATATGTAAAACACTCTCGTTAACCCGCGGATACAGGCTGCTAAGAGGTTTTCTCACAACAAAAAGCCTCTTTCCCATGAGAGAAAGAGGCTTTTCTACGTAAAACACTGCCTCTCTCATCTCTCAGACTCAATCTGATGGAATTAGCACCGTGCCTTATGAGACATCAGTCTCGGCGCGAAAAGCAGTGCGCCCCATTTCACAATGGTATTACGGTCGGTTGCTGTTGGGGTCAAAAGGCCAATCCCTCGCCCAACTCTCGATAAGAGAAAATGTTATTAATTTTTTGAAAAGTTGAATCATTTGTTGGTAATCTTAACAGTAATTCAAATTCATTGTCAACATAGAATTTGAAATTTTATTTACATGATTTGGAGCATATTATATAAGAAAAATAATTTTATAGGGTCAACAAATGTGATTGCTCTGCTTTTTCTGCGAGCTCATCAGGAGCTGTTAAATACAGGAATCCATTGCCTGCCAGCGTTTTTGCAATGTCAAGAGGAAGTGTCCTGCGGATTAGCTGTGCGAAAACTTCAGATTCTGAAAGCTTTCTTTGAAATGATTCTTCTTCATAGCTTTTGATTAAAGCAAGCGCACCGCTGACATGAGGGGCAGCCATTGAAGTGCCAGTAAGCTTACCGTACTTCTTGTTGGGAAGAGTGGATAAGATGTTTTCTCCTGGTGCTACAAGGTCAATCTCTTTATTTGCGTTAGAAAATTCTGATAATTCTCGCGCTACAGAAACAGATCCAACTGCAATCACTTCATTATAAGCCGCAGGGTAGGAAAGCTCTTCTGTGCGTTCGTCGCCGTCACCCTCATTTCCCGCTGCACACACGACAAGCACTCCGTTTTTAACCGCGTTTTTCACGGCTTCTTCCAGCTCCGGCACATCACTTGGTCCGCCAAGGGACATTGAGATGATATCGACTTTCTGTTCCACCGCGTAGTTAATGCCGTTGATGATCCATTCGTATTGTCCGCTGCCGTTCTCGCCGCCAAGAACCTTCACAATCAATAGGCTTGCCTCAGGCGCGACTCCGGCAATGCCTCCGTTTGAATCATTAGCTGCGATCGTTCCGGCGACGTGTGTGCCGTGTCCGTTGTAGTCGGAAATCGCATCTTCCTTGCCACCATCGTCATCCGTAAAGTTCTTCCCGCCGATGATTTGATTTTTTAAATCAGGGTGGCTCGTGTCGCAGCCCGTGTCCAATACAGCAACTTTAATATTTTTGCCTTTTACCCCTTTTGCCCACATTTCTGGCGCCTTAATCACTTTAATGCCCTCAGGAAGCTCGTTTACATCCATGATCTGCTCATTCGTCACATACGGGATCAAGCGGATTTCACCATTCATAAAAAAGCCCTCCTTTTTTATGCTTTCAAGTGGATTCAAGGGTGTTGCCTCATATTATATGAAAAAAACAACCGATCGGACAGAGCCATTTGAAGCATTTTGAAAAAATAGGATACACACCAAAGAATTAGTAATTTTCAAAATATTGGATGGCTTCAGCGTGTATGACTGGGATTTAGCTGGCAGTCAAGTTATAATGGTGTTGGGGAAAGGAGCAGTGTGATGAAACTGAATGAAAAATTATATGCGTTTTTTTCAGAACATGTGGAGCAAATGGCCGAGGAATGGATAGAAACGATGGAGGAAAGTGATCCGAATTCGCTTTACGCCTTACATAATGCAACAGTAACGGAAGAATTGAAAGAGCAGGACAGAGAATTTTACCGGCATCTGAATTACATGTATGTTTTACCGGAAAAACAATTTCTCGAAGAATTTCAAGAGTGGGTCATTGAGCTGACGAATGATCAAAAGCATCTCGACACACCGGTTCAGTATGTCATTCGGGAGTTTATGAGAAACCGGAGATTATATACGAAGTATTTTGAGAAGTTCGCAGAAGAAAATGAGTCAGCATTTGAACCGGGGGAGAAGCAAAAATGGGCTGATTTGATTGTAAAAGTATTTGATTTCACCATTTATACATTCGTTGATCACGCTGAAATGAATGCTAAGCAGCAATTAAACGCCCAGAGAGAAATGATATTGGAATTAAGCTCACCCGTCATTACCCTTAGCAAATCAACAGCTCTGCTGCCGCTTGTCGGTGACATCGATACCGAACGGGCCAAGTTTATTCTGGAAAACACGCTTCAGGCTTGTGCAAAAAGACGCGTGGAGCATCTGTTAATCGATCTGTCAGGTGTTGTGGTAGTGGATACGATGGTGGCGCACCAGATTTTTAAATTGATTGAGGCGCTTAATCTGATCGGTGTCCGGTCAACCCTGTCAGGAATCAGGCCTGAGATTGCGCAAACCGCTGTACAGCTGGGAATTGATTTTTCAAATATCACCATTAAAACCAATCTTGCCCAAGCATTAAACTATCATCAATAAAAAAATCCGCTATTTCAGATAGCGGATTTTTTATGATGCGAAACATAAAGATACGAGAAAAGATCCCGCGAATAATAAGAGAACGAGGCAAAAGAACACCCAGTCGCGCCGGTTCACGGACAGCATCCTGTAATATGTCCGGTTTCTGCTTCCTGTAAAACCTTTCGATTCCATCGCAAGCGCTGTCCGTTCTGCTTTTCTGATGGCGCTTGCCAATAGCGGTATGGTATATCGTTTTAACCCGCTGATTTTATTTATGAAGCCGCTCTCCGCCGCACCTCCTCTGATTTTATGAGCCTGCTGGATCAGCTGGACCTCATCCTTTAACAGCGGAAGAAAGCGAAAGCCTGCAATGACACCGTACGCGAGCTTTGGTGAGAGCCTGCACTGCTGGACAAGGCTCAGCATAAATAAAATCGGATCGGTCGTAAAAACAAACATCATGGATAAGGCGGAAAAGCACAAAATACGAAAGCCCAATGAGATGCCGACAGACACATTATCGCTGTTAATGGAGATAGGGCCTGCTTGAAACAAAAAATTATCCGGTGTTGTCGGCACCTTGCCGAAAACGGCGGCTGTCCATACGCATCCGAATGCTAAAATCAAAAACGGAATCGTAAACAACAACCATTTTTTCAATGGGATTCCGGCCGCCAATAGAACACCCGCAACGATGATGATATAAAAACACGCCGGAGTGTAAGGGTTGTAAATAAACGACAGCATGACGACACAACAAAAAACCGCCGCCGCTTTTACAGTTGGATTAATGAGATGTAACGGCTGCTTCATCGCGCACCCCCTCTTGATATGCCATCCATTCATATAGAAGGGGAAGGGTGAGCTTTGCTTTTTGGGCAAGCCCTGTTTCTTGAGAAAACAACTGTGCTGGAGATCCATCAAAGGCCAAGCCTGTATTGTGAAGCACAAGCACGCTGTCAGCATACGAAGAGACTAGCTCCATATCGTGTGTAATCATGAGGACAGCGGTTCCCTCTGCCTTAATACGCTGAATCATTTCCATACATTCAGCCGCCGTGCGGGCGTCCTGTCCAAAGGTTGGTTCGTCTAATAATAAAACCTTTACGTCATGCATGAGCATGGTAGCAACGCTCAGTCGCCGTTTTTGCCCTTGGCTGACCGCAAACGGATGATGATCAGCCAAATGGGCAAGATCGAAACGATTCAGCAGGTGTTGCGCTTTTTTCTCAGTTTCAGTATTTACCTTCTGGCCGAACAGCAGCTCATCATACACCGTATCGGTGACGAATTGGTGTTCAGGGTTTTGAAAAACAAATCCCATTCGTTTACGCAATTCTTTTTCTTTATATTGCTGCAGCGGCTGATCATAGAGAAGGATTTTGCCGCTTTGCGGTTTCATAAGACGGGCCAGAACAGATAAGAGCGTCGATTTTCCAGTGCCGTTCGGGCCGACAAGCGCCGTCAAAGAGCCTTCGCGCAATGAAAAGCTGATGTCTTCGAAAATCGTTTGTTGTCCTCTCGCGAACGAAAGGCTGCGGACTTCGAGCACACGCTTTCCAGAAGGAGTTTCCTTCTTTTCGGCACGCCCGGCAGGAAAGGGCTCTCTGAACAGCGTTTCTTTTGATAAAGTAAACGGCATACTCAGCTTTTCCTGCAGATGGCAGACCTTTGGAATTGCGATGCCCAATTTCTTTAGTGTCTCCGCTTCGTGCTGAAATAGATCTTTCGTCAGGCCATCCAGCGCTTTTTGGCCTGATCTATCGAGCACGATCGTCCTCTCAATCCAAGGCGCCCATTCATCAAGCTGATGCTCAATGACGAGGAGGCTGAAACCTTTTTCCCGCTGAAGATCTTTCATCAGATGAACGAATTCCCGCGCTGAGAAAGGGTCTAAAAGAGAAGTCGGCTCATCTAAAATAATAAGCTCAGGCTCCATCGCCAAAATACAGGCGAGAGCCACTTTCTGCTTTTGTCCTCCTGAAAGGGTGGATATCGTTTTTTCTTTTAAATGGGTAATACGTAATTTTTCTAATACGGCATTGATTTTCTCTGTCATTTCTTCTTTTGGAATCTGCAGATTTTCCAGCCCGAAAGCGATTTCGTCCTCCACCGTCAGCATGCAGAACTGCTGATCAGGATCCTGAAAAACGACCCCGGCATGCTGAGCAATCGTTTCGGTGGTTTCAGCGTTTGTGACCGGCTTTTGAAATAGAAAGACATGTCCGGACTGAATGCCGTCGCAAGCCTCCGGATATAGACCGTTTAAACAAAGGGCGAGCGAGCTTTTACCGCACCCGCTGGGGCCTAGCAATAAAACACATTCTCCTTTTTGAAGCTCAAACGAAATATTTTGAAAAACCGGTTTTTCGTCTTCTTCATAAGAGAAGCTGAGCTGGTCAACTGTCAGAAGCTCGTCAAAGGCTTGCATGTTCTGACGCCCGCTTCCGTTTCTTTTTCAGTTCCTTTCCGAGTGCCATTCCGTTTAACACACCTGTATAAGCGAGAGAGTCGCTGACGGCTTTACCGAGAAGCCCCGCCAAGAGCGCGCCGGAAATGAGACGGATCACAAGCATAATGAGCAGATAACCTGATGAATAGGCTGCATAGCCAGAAACAAAGAGATCGTAGATAAAGCTGGCTACTGAAGATCCCATTCCGGCCAGCATAAGGACAGGGAGAGAGTATGCTTTCCAGCGTGTTGCAAGGAATACAGCTTCAGCCCCGAGTCCTTGAACAATGCCGATGACGATGACCATCGGGCCAGACGGATTTCCCAGCAGGCACTCAACGAGAGCGGCAATGATTTCAGAAACGAGCGCCGCACCCGGTTTTCGAATGATGTATGCGGCGATGACCGAAACGATAAACCAAATGCCGTAAATCGGTTCATAGGCAATTGGCCCAAACATACCTGCAAGCACGTTTCCGAAATGTGTAAATAATAAATAAACAACGGCAAATACGATACTGATAACGGACATGATGACAATTTCTTTTACTTTCCAGCTTTTCATGTTATCCCTGCTTTCTGTTTTTTCTTGATGGGCTGTTAGCCGAAAGATTCACAGTCATGGTGATGTGGTTTGTTTGCTGCTCAGCCATGCGAAAAACGGCTTCCAATGTTCTGAATACGTCATGGGCATCCCCGTCAAGCTCGCTCGCGTAATGGACACCCTGTACAAAAGTACCTTGGGCTTTTGCGATGTCGACAGCCTTCATAATCAATCCCATATAATCCGGCTCATTCATTGGATAAAGCGCAAATTGGCACGGCGCTTCCGCGTTCAAGCCTCGGACAGCATCTTCATTGACACGCTTATTGTCTTTGGAAAGATATGTATCTCCCTGAGTGTCGCCCGGGCACCCAATGGAAAACGTGCCACTCATGACGATGTGTGTCTCGCTGTTTGCTGCATAAAGGTAAATGGCTTTTGCGGCATCGAATACATGATCAATCGATCCGCGTAACACCGTGCTGATATGGTCGGTTTTCGTCCAAACCTTGGACGTATCTGTTTTTTTCAGCGCAGACTTGATCACACTGATAAAATCATCCGTCATCGGATATAAAGAGAAGCGAAAACCGGCGATTCTGCTTGTACCGCACATATGCTCCATTTCTAAAAGCCTCCTGTTTTTTGGATAAAATAAAAAACTGCATATCCTAAGGGAATATGCAGTCATAGATCGATTAAGCGCACAAAAAAATACACCATTCGGTCAACCTGCACTTCCCCACGCTGGTATTATCCAGATCGGGTCATAAGGGATCAAAACGCGATTCTCCCGCGTTTTATCTCAGCCAAAACAGCACCCCTAGTGCTTTCCGTATACAATTTTTTATTTTGACATCATAATAGATGATAAGAATCATTTTGTAAACAACGAAATCATTTTTTTCATATAGGGACAGGAGAGGATGATCACATTTGGACAAAGGACACATATTAATTGTGGAAGATGAAGAAAAAATCGCCAGGGTTCTGCAGCTTGAATTGGAATATGAAGGATACGACGTGACCATTAAACACAATGGAACAGAAGGCCTGAATGCGGCCGCGGAAGGCGGGTATTCCTTGGTGCTTCTTGATGTCATGCTGCCGGGGCTTAGCGGACTGGAAGTGCTGCGCCGCTTGAGAAAAACGGATCAACAGACACCGGTCATTTTATTAACGGCGCGAGACAGCATTCCTGATAAGGTAACAGGTCTGGATATCGGTGCGAATGACTATGTCACCAAGCCGTTTGAAATCGAGGAATTACTTGCGAGAATCAGGGCGGCGCTGCGCCAAAATGGAACAAAAACGGAAGAAATCGGCACCTTTCTTACATATGACGATTTACGGGTGAACGAAAAAACCCGTGAAGTGAGACGCGGAGACAAAGAGGTGGAATTAACGCCGCGGGAATTTGATTTGCTCGTCTACATGCTAAAGCATCCGCAGCAAGTGCTGACACGGGAGCAAATTCTAAGCGCGGTATGGGGATTTGATTATATCGGTGATACAAATGTCGTAGACGTCTACATAAGATACATCAGAAAAAAACTGGACTATCCTTACGAAAAACAGCTGATCCATACGATTCGCGGGGTCGGCTATGCCATTAAGGGGTAAACGATGAAGCTGAAGACCAAGATTCATCTGTACACATCAATATCACTGTTGATTTTATTAATTTTAGTTCATACCGCAGTATATTTCATTTTTTCGTCTGCGCTGACATCAAAGGATGCGGCCCGGCTTGCTGATGAGACGGATAACATGGCAGAAGCGCTGCATGCTGCTGAACCAGAAGGAGTGGCTTTGCAGGACATGCTGCAGGCCTACCTGCCGGCAAATGGCATGGTGCGTGTAGTGAACGGTGATCAAAAAGCCGCCATGACGATCACAAAAGAAAAAGCGTATAAAGATTTTCCTCTCTCTTTTCACAGCGGGGAAATGGCAGATGTGAGGAATCATGACGGCAAGCTGTTTGCTGAGGCTGCAATTCCGGTGATTTGGACCGATGGACAAGTGGTTTCTCTTCAATTGGTGGAAAGGCAGGAGAATACAGAAGAGAGCCTGTTTCTGTTGAAAATCATCTTAATCGCTGCAAGTGCCGCTGTCTGCATCGCTTCTTTTTTTGCCGGCAGCTTGCTCGCCCGCCGTATTATCAATCCGATCAGACGATTAATGATGACCATGAGAGACATACAGCGAGAGAAAGCATTCAAAACGATTTCTTTAGAAGGACAGTCGCACGATGAATTGTATCAAATGGGGCTGACATTTAATGAGATGGCGATGATGCTGAAAGAGCACTACGATAAACAGCAGCAATTCGTTCAAGATGCTTCACACGAATTAAAAACTCCGCTCACCATTATAGAAAGTTACAGCAGCCTGATGAAGCGATGGGGGGCAAAAAAGCCGGAAGTGCTTGAGGAATCGATAGAAGCCATTCATGCAGAAGCGGTGCATATGAAGAAACTGGCCAATCAGCTTTTGGCGCTGGCCAAAAGCCATCAAGGACTCGTGGTTGATCTGAAAACAATCGATTTGATTGAAGTGTCGCGCGCCGTCACGCAAACGCTCCAGCCTGTCTATCAGCGCGACATTTTACTCGAAACAGATAAAGAGAGCCTGCCTGTAACAGCTGATGAAGAACGCATCAAGCAGCTGCTGACCATTTTGCTCGATAATGCCATAAAGTATAGTGAAAAAGCCATTGTGATATCAGCCGGAACGAAGGATGGACAGCCGTTTCTGTCAGTAAGGGATGAAGGTATCGGGATACCTGAGGAACATATCCCGCATTTGTTCGAACGGTTCTACCGGGCAGATGAGGCACGGAACAGAAAAACAGGCGGAACGGGTTTAGGCCTTTCCATTGCCAAGCAAATCGCCGATGAGCATGGCATTGAGCTATCTGTCAAAAGCAAGTCGGGACAAGGAACAGCTGTCACCATGCAATTCAGCGAACAGAATGGGGGAGGCCGATGAACAAACCAATAAAAACAGTATCTTTTGCAGCTGCAGCAGTTTTAGCCGTCATCGTCTGTACGTTTCTCATCATTCGGCAAACCCACGAGGACGTACTGTCAAAGGAGGCTATCATAAAAAAAGTCGAAGCCTCTTATGAAGGCAAGGTCACGAAATCAACACAGTCAAAGGATAAAAAAACATATGAGATGACCCTTGAAAATCCCAAGGGAACTTATTTTATAAAAGCTGACGCAACATCAGCTGACATTCTTTCAATGAATAGAGTAAAAGCGATGAATCTATCTGTTATGACAGAAAAAGAAGCCGAGCATCTCGCGCTTAAGCGGGTGCCGGGTACGGTCAAAAAACGAACACACAAGAATCGCGTTGCCACATATATCATTCAAAAAGAAGGCGGAAAAACATACGAAGTGAAGGTAGATATGCAGGCAAAAACAGTCTTGTCTGCCGATCAAATCAGCAATAAAGACCAACAAAAAACACCGATTACGAAAAAAGAAGCCAAAACAATTGCAGAGCGAGAAACGGGCGGGACAGCGGATGACGCAGATCTCGAAGAAAGTGAGGGCACTCTCATCTTTGAAGTGGATGTTGATCTTCCTGATGATAAAGAAGCGACAGTGAAGATCAATGCCTACACAGGAAAGGTAGCTAACATTGTCTATGAAGACTAAAGGTTTCTCATCAAATTCTCATCTTACTCTCGTTTTCCTTTCATGTTGAGTGTGTAAACTGTACTCATACAAAACAAAGGAGGACTCACAAATGCTCAAGAAAAGATGGATGGTCGGGCTTTTAGCAGGGTGCCTAGCGGCTGGAGGATTCAGCTACAACGCGTTTGCCAAAGAAAACAATGAAAACAGTCAGCCTTCTTCTAAGGCGGGTGCACTCACTGAACAACAAGCAGAATCAATTGCCAAAACAGTTGTTGACGGCAACGTAGAAGACATTGACAGAGAGCTTTACAATGGCAAAGATGTCTATGAAGTGGAGATTGAAAAAGCGGGTGAAGACTACGACGTTTATGTAGATATTCATACAAAACAAGCGCTTAATGACCCGTTAAAGGAGAAAGCAGAACAAGTTGCCATAACAAAAGAAGAAGCGGAAGAAATTGCTTTAAAGCGAACAGATGGAACCGTAACAGAAAGTAAGCTGGACGAAGATGACGGTGTTTACATCTATGAAATTGAAATCCAAACGAAACAAGGAACTGAGACAGAATTTGAAATTTCCGCAAAGGATGGCCGCATGATCAAAACTGAGATAGACGACTAATCAAACCCCCGCTGCAGCGGGGGTTTTTCATGATAAGAAACCTTCTTTTGGACAATCTAAGTGAAAAGGAGGCGAAACGCATGGAAAAGAAAGAGGAGCAATACATCAATCAAGCTGAATATGTCCCTCATCCAACGAAGGATGGAGAGTATGCTTTATTTCTTCATGAAACGTATCATTTGCTTTCTGAAGATGACGAGACACAAACAACAGAATAAGGGCTTAGGCCCTTGTTTTGTTCCGTAATTGTGATGTAAGCGCATTTATTACTTTTTTGAGTTGACACAGCTTGTTTTTTTCTGTAATCTCAGTGTGTCAATTCAATTAGGAACTTCGTTAGGTGAGGCTCCTGTATGGAGATACGCTGCTGCCCAAAAATGTCCAAAGACGCCAATGGGTCAACAGAAATCATCGACATAAGGTGATTTTTAATGCAGCTGGATGATTGTCCTATGCCATACAGTGCTAAAGCTCTACGATTGAAGGCGCCCGCACGCTTTTTTGCCGTGCTTCTTTCACCTTCAATCCTGAAGGCTTTTTTTATGCCTTTAAAACGAACCCAATCAAAGGAGGTGCGGAGTATGGATTCTCCCCATTCGAGTCAATCTGAAGAAGTACCCATATACTATGACAACAAGGCAATTGATTACACGATGAGGAGACGAACTGCCGCACCTTCTGGCGAGGCCGGCACGTCTCCGTAGAGGAGGTACGAGTCCCGATGGTTCAAAACATGACCTATGACGAACTCATTTTACGCATCATTATTTTATTGCGAGACGGGAAAATCAGGGATTTCAGAAGCGTTATTGATGAGCTTCAGCCCTATGACATGGCGTTTATTTTTAAAGAAATGCCGGAAAAACACCGCGCCCGCTATTTATCTTATTTAACTGTAGACGATATCACTGATATGATCGGGGAGCTGGAACGCGAATTTCAGCTTGCCGTCTTAAATAAAGTCGGAAAAACAAAAGCAACACTGGCGATGAACAAAATGGACAACGATGACCTCGCACAATTGCTTGAAGAAATGGATGAAGAACTGAAGGAGCAGCTTTTGTCCAGCATGGAAGCGTCAGAGTCAAAAGCTGTACAGCTCTTGATGAATTATCCGGCTGACTCAGCGGGACGCATGATGACAAACCGATATGTGTGGATTCCTCAGCATTATACGGTAAAAGACGCGGTCGTCAAACTGAAAAGCTTCGCTGAAATCGCTGAATCGATCAACTACTTATATGTTATTAATAAAAGCAAACAGCTGGTTGGGGTTCTTTCCTACCGTGATTTGATCCTGGGTGAACCTGAAGAAAAGGTGCAGGATTTAATGTTTACCCGCGTCATATCAGCAGATGCTCTTCAGGACCAGGAAGAAGTTGCCCGCCTGATTGAACGTTACGATTTCTTGGCAATACCGGTTGTAGAAGAAAACAACGTGCTTGTCGGCATTGTGACGGTCGATGATATTATCGACGTCGTTATTCGGGAAGCTGATGAGGATTACGAAAAATTCGCCGCTTCCGGTAAAGACATCACCTTTGACACAAAAGCTTACGTGGCGGCATACCGGCGCCTGCCATGGCTGATTTTACTCTTGTTTATCGGGCTGATTTCAGGAAGCATTATCAGCTATTTTGAAGATGCGCTGAAACAGGTTGTCGCGCTTGCATTTTTCATGCCGATGGTGTCAGGGATGACAGGAAATACGGGAACACAATCTCTCGCGGTTGTCATCAGAGGTTTGTCTAAAGAAGAAATGAACAAAAAAACGATTGTGCGCCTGATCTTCCGGGAGTTCAGAACAAGTATTTTTATCGGAGCGGTTTGTTCTGTGCTAATCGCGATTGTCTCCATCATATGGCAGGGGAATGCGCTTTTGGGATTTGTTGTCGCTTCTTCACTGTTTTTAACCTTAATCATCGGCACGATGTCAGGAACGATTATCCCTATTATTTTGCACAAACTGAAAGTAGACCCGGCGATTGCTTCTGGACCGCTGATTACAACGTTAAACGATATTTTATCTTTATTAATCTACTTTGGCATTGCCACTGCATTCATACACTCATTATAAATATAAAAAGTCCGTCTCAACTGCGAGCCGGACTTTTATCATTTAACGGTTTTTGTACCGAAAGTGAGCATTAAGCTGCCCCTCCAGCATTTTTTTCCGCACTTGCGGATCGTTTTTTAACATCTGTTCTTTTTTGCGCATATCCTTTAAAATCTCTGCCGTCTGTACGCCGTCTTCGCGCTTATTGGCGATATCCATCAGACGCTCCACATCGGCAAAGGAGTATTTTCTTGTCCCCCTTGAAGAACGCTGCGGGTAAATGAGTTTTCGTTCCTCATAATACCTGATCTGTCTTACGGACAATCCTGTCAATTCACTCACAATTCCGATTGAAATCACTTTTTTGTCTTTATAAGAATGATCTTCTGTGGTCATTTTTCCACCCCTGGATGTCTTTTGATAATAGTATATAAAAAACAAAGAGAAAAAACCTGACGCTTGTCATATTTTCTAACATCAAATAGAAGATTTTTGAAAAAATGCGGAAGAAAAATTAACAAGAATAATGCGTAACATACAAGCGCGTTTTATCCTTTATGTAACGAACAAACGAGGAGGAAGGATAATCATGGAGGAAGAAAAAGCGGTCTCACTGGCAAAAGAAATTATCGAGTTGGATATCAAGCGTGATGAAATGCTGGAGACGTTTATGCAGCTTGCCGGAGAACAGGCTTTTCAATTATTAAGATCCGTTCAAAACGGACGGTACCGTAAATCTTCGTAAACATAAATTCTTTACATTAGATTCATACCACGTTCATTTAAATAGAGTATCTTTTGTATAGGATACCTCAAAAAGAAGGAGGACGCTATGAGTAATTTATTGAAAACCGCTTTAGAAAAAGAACGAAGTCATTATTCTGAAAAACTCTATCAAATTGGGGTTTATAATAAAGAGGTCATGAACAAAATGACGATTTCTGAGCTTCGGAAAGAATATGCTTATTTCTTTCGGAGCATTACAAATCACAGAAATTATCCTTATACAAGATAATGTATAAGGATTTTTTTGCTTTTAGAAGGAATTTCTCGAATTATAGCGAATACGTATAGTAAGGGACTGAACTCTTATTATATGTAAGGGTTTTCATTATTTTTTTATAAAAATCCTATATACGAGGTAGATATGATGAGATTATCGTTTAACGAAGAAGAAGTTGAGCGTGCGATGAATTTGTACAGAGTTTTTGCAAGGGCTTTCAAAAGTGTGTCCGAACATAGTATCCGTGATAGCAAAGAGCACGGTTTTAATCCCACTGAATTTGCTGTACTGGAGCTCCTGTACACAAGAGGCCCGCAAAAATTGCAGCAAATTGGGTCGAGACTTCTGCTTGTAAGCGGAAACGTCACATATGTTATTGACAAACTAGAAAGAAACGGGTTTTTAGTAAGGGAGCAGGACCCGAAAGATAAACGCTCCGTTTACGCACATTTAACTGACAAGGGAAATGAGTATTTGGATAAAATTTATCCGATTCATGCTCTGCGTATTGCGAGAGCGTTTTCAGGCCTTTCGCCTGATGAACAGGACCAGCTGATCGTCCTGCTCAAGAAAGCGGGCATACACAGCCAGCATTTGCTGTTTCGTTAACGACTCTACACTCTCTGTTTCAGGAGAGTGTTTTTTTGTGTCATAGAATTCTTTTTAAAACATCTTCAATCTTCCTATCAGACATTTCTTCAAGATATTCATTGACGTGTGTTTGATATTTCTTCATCAGTTCAATTGATTGAAAAAATACCGCAAAACGTTCTTCTGCTTTTTGTACATCCCAGTTTCTTATATCTATGACAAGCTCCCTTTCTTTTAAAAGGTTCAAATTCATTTCCTCCTGTCCCGGCAGTGCATGATAAATAAATACGGGGAGCCGCTTCTGTAAGCATTCACTAATGGTCACGCCTCCGGGTTTTGTCATGATGCCTGCCGCCTGTTCGTACAAACGGTTCATCTCTGCTTTGCTGTGAAGGTAAGGAATCGCCTCAATTAAAGGGTGGTGTAAACTTTTGACATAGCAGTAGAGCTTTTCGTTTCTGCCGCATAATATTTTGTATAAGATCTTTCCGCCTGGCGACAGTTTCTGCACCCATTTTAACATTCCCCCGACTCCCATACTGCCTCCTGTGATGATGATGGTATATGGCGGATGATGCTGACAGGCATCTGCTGATCCCATTTCAAACATTCGGTGAACGGGTATGCCGGTCAAGTATATGTTTTTCTGATCGATCCCCTCTGATATGAGCTGCTTCTTTACTTCGGTGCTCGGAACAAAATGGTAATCAATGTTCTTCCGTCCCCATAATTGATTCACAAAAAAATCAGTGTATACATTCACAACCGTCAGATTCGGATATTCAGGCTTTAGCCGGTTCAGCAGATAAGAAGGCAGCGCATGTGTGCAGAAGGCGAAATCAGGCTGTTTTTCTTGGAAGATGTGCCTCATTTGCTGTGTGAACAGCCATTCGTACATGGAATAGCGTTTGTCATGTTGATATTCTCCGCAGGCGAGCAGCCGGTAAATGCCGCTGTACGTTTTCGGGAAGTATTGAATCCATTTTAAATAAGCCGCGGAGGACAGTTTTTCTAACCGCCTATACGCATGTGAAAAGATATCAATGTTCTCGGCTCCAAGCCCCTGAGACTCTAATTCAGCCTGCAATGCATCAGCGACATGATGATGGCCGGTGGAAATGCTTAAAAAAGGAAAAATGAGAATGTTTTTCATGACAGCCCTCCCAAAAAAATATGGCAACTATATTTTGGGGAGAACGCTCACAAAATATAAGGGTGTTTTTGATCATAAGGAAGGTGAAAAGATGAAAACCTGTTTCCTTTCCATTTGGAAAATGCTTGACCCGATTTATTTCTTTTTTTCTAGGCTAAGCTTGATTGACAAAGAGCAAAAAAGCGTTTTTCGAGTCAGGCTGACGAAGTATAAAGGACATCATGTCGTGCTGAGCGACGGAACGCATATTAACAAAAATGATGTGCTCGTTAAAATCCATCTGCACAATATTAAGCTGATAAGAGAACTGCAAAGCATTGAGAGTACGGTCAGAAAAGGAATCATTATTTATCAGAAAGTATATCAATCAATGCCGCTTCTTCTTGACTATATCAACAATCATAAAAAAAGCGAGAAAATCAAAGGAATCATTGGGATTACGATGCTTGACAAAGGTGTAAAAAGGCTCGGTTTTGATGTGATCACCCCGGTGAACCCTTTTTACAGATGCTTTAAAAAAATGTCCCATGTGCCGATTTTATATTTGACTTCAAAGCCTGTGAGCTTGCGGCATTTACCGAATTCATCCTATTTGTTGATCTCAAAAGAAAAACTGCAGAAAACCTATCAAAAAAAAGACTGATGCCTCGGTCAGCACAGTCTTTTTTGCTTAAATCTGATGAAATGTCACTTCAGGGCGGCTCCCGACACGGATATTTACGCCGGTTTGTCCTAAGCCTTCGCTGATATAAAATGGCTTATCGTGATGATAATGAAGACCTTTAATCATGTTCATGCGCACGAGTTTGCCCATTTTCACCAAATGATACGGTTTTGGCCAATGGATTTGCCCGCCGTGAAAATGGCCTGACAGCAGGTAATCGTAATGAACATCTTTCATATCCAGAATAATATTTGGGTCATGTGTTAGTACAAGGTGATAGCCGTTTTCCAAACTTTGATAAGAGCCGGTGATATTACTGCGATTCGTACTGTAATCATCAATGCCGATAATATTGATTGGCCCTGCAGCCGTCTCGATTCGAACATGTTCATTTTGAAGCGTGATACAGCCGTTTTCCTCTAAAACACGCTTCAGCCTCTGAAAGTGTCTTTCTTTCAATACATAATCGTGGTTACCGAACACCGCGTACATTCCATATGCAGGCTTCAGCTTTTGCAAGGCGTTCAAGTAACCTGCCAGCTTCGGAATATTACGTTTTCGATCAAGAAAATCCCCGGTAAGAGCAATGATGTCCACAGGCTGATCTTTTGTTAAAAGATACAGCTCCTCAGGTGAGACTGAAATGTTTTCCAAGTGAAGATCTGATAAATGAAGGATATTTAATTTTTTTCTGGCTGGAAGGCCGTCTTTTTGATCGATGGAAATGGTGTTGACTTTCACATCTTTTGTATTGCGGTTCGCTTTATATAGAAATGGCACAAATACGAGTATGGCCAATGAAAGTAAGATTGTAAACAAAATATATCCCCTCCCTGCTATCAGTATAGTAAGTGATCAAGCGCTATGGATAGCGGGAATTAATGGGTAGAGACAGGCTGAAAAACGGATTGTCATATGATGAATGATTTGGAAGGGAAAAGGGATAATAAATTTTGACACATGAGGCAGAACATGCCGACGGAGTCAGAATAACAAATGGATGTGTAAGCAATGTTACGGTTGATGAGACAACAAAAAAAAGAAACATATTATCTCTGGATCGCATTATTTCTCCTTTTGCTGTATGTATCCCCGCTTTTTGTTTTAAAGGAAGATGCCCATATCCGGGTCCACGATAATTTAGATTCCAACATCGCGTGGTACAAGGTTCTTGCCGATAGCGGAGAAATCGTCGGCAAGGTTGACGCTGCCATTCCGCAAATCATTAACGGGCTGCCACGGGATGCCTTTGGCACCGAGTGGAGCGGCATTGTTTGGCTCCATGCTTTCTTTTCTTCCATGACTGCCTATGCAATAAGCCAAACGGTTACAAGAGTTGTCGCTTTTTTTGGAATGTATGTGCTGCTGAAAAAACATGTAATCCCGGAGCCAAAAGCGGCTTTCATCCGAATTGGCGTATCGCTTGCATTTGCCTTAACACCTTTCTGGCCATCGGGAATGCTGAGTACGCTTGGGTACCCTTTGGCACTGTGGGCTTTTTTAAATATCCGAAAAGGGGATATCTCATGGAGAGAGTGGCTGACGCTGGGCTTGCTCCCCTTATACTCAAGCTTTGTGCTAGGCTTCTTCTTTTTCCTGGCAGGAATGGCGTGTTTTTGGCTGTATGATGCCATTACAAAAAGAAGATGGAATCTGATTTTCTTAGGCAGTATTGCATTTATGACGAGTATCTATCTTTTCGTTGAATATCGGCTTGTCTATTCGATGTTGTTTGAGCATGCACCGATGCATCGGATTGAATTTATCTCATCCAGGCATGACGTTTGGCATTCTCTTCGACTATCCGTAAAAAACTTTGTCTATGGCCATAATCATGTGATGACCGTTCATACCGTTGTCATCCTACCGATTCTGCTGCTCGTATTTGCTGCTCTGCTGTTCAAACGAAATCGGACAAAGCCAGAAAATGTTTATCTGTTTTTATGTGTGCTTAATTACGGACTGTCATTATGGTATGCGTTTTGGTTTAACAAAATTTGGGCAGTGCCTAAGCAGACATTTGCCTTTTTAGCAGAATTTAATTTTGCCCGATTTCATTTTCTGCGACCGCTTGTTATATACGTGAGCTTTGCGCTTGCTTTATATCTTATTTGGCGGATGGGGAAAGGGTGGAAATGGCTTGTGTACGCCGCGGTCGCTGCACAGCTGATGGTGCTGGCGCCTTTTAATGAAGAGTATACGTATGGTGTTCATTACAACGCGCCGACATTCAGGGAATTTTATGCATCCGAGCAATTCAACGAGATTAAGGAATTTATCGGACGCCCGCAAGATTCGTACAGGGTGGCGAGCATCGGCCTGCATCCGTCAATCGCCCAATATAACGGGTTTTATACGTTAGATACGTATAACAATCTATATCCGCTTTCTTATAAATATGAATTTCGGAAAATCATCGAAAAAGAGCTGGAAAAAAACACTCGGCTGAAACAATATTTTGATGAGTGGGGCAGCCGCTGCTACCTTTTTGTCGATGAACTCGGTAAACGATACGATTTCAAAAAGAACTCGAAGAAAACGATTAACAATCTTCAATTAAATACAGATGTATTTAAAAAAATGGGCGGACGGTACATTTTTTCTTCAGTTCCGATCATGAATGCTGAACAAAACCATCTTGCGCTTGTCAAGACGTTTGACCATAAGGATTCCGCTTGGCGCATTTATTTATATGAAACAAGATAAGGAGGATATCGATTGAAACAGCCACAGCCAGTATTAACCATCGTCGTCCCGTGTTTCAATGAAGAGGAAGTGTTTCAAGAAACAAGCCGTCAGCTGACAGAGGTTGTAGACGATTTAATTGAAGAGAAATTAATTGCTGAGAACAGTAAAATTCTATTCGTCGATGATGGCAGCAAAGACCGCACTTGGGCTTTGATTGCCATGGAGAGCATAAAAAACAAGAAGGTTACCGGCTTAAAATTAGCCTGCAATGTTGGCCACCAAAAAGCGCTTTTAGCCGGACTCCATAAAGCGAAGAATAGGTCAGACTGTGTCATTTCGATTGATGCTGATCTTCAGGACGACATCTCTGTGATCCGGGATTTTATGCTGAAATATCATGAAGGCTGCGAGATCGTTTACGGTGTCCGCCGAAGCAGAAAAACCGATACCTTTTTCAAACGCACGACCGCGTTAGGATTTTATCGCCTCATGAATAAGCTTGGGATTAAATTAATTTACAATCATGCTGATTTTCGTTTAATGAATAAAAGATCCCTTGAAGAGCTTGAGCGTTATCCAGAAGCGAATTTGTTTTTAAGAGGCATTGTTCCCATGATCGGTTTTAAGTCAGCCGAAGTGTTGTATGACCGCAAGGAACGCTTTGCCGGCAAAACGAAATATCCGCTGAAAAAAATGCTGTCATTCGCTTTTAACGGGATTACATCATTCAGTGTCGCACCAATTCGATTCTTTACGCTTTTGGGATTTGTTTTATTTTTTCTCAGCGCTGTGGCAGGGATTGGCGCGTTTATTCAAAAGCTGCTCGGCCATACGAATGCAGGCTGGGCGTCTCTCATCATTTCCATTTGGTTTTTGGGCGGGCTGCAATTGATGGGAATTGGGATTATCGGAGAGTATATCGGGACGATTTTTTCCGAAGTGAAAAGACGCCCGAAATACGCGATTGATATCGATTTGTATAATGAGCCGCTGAGCCCGCTTCAGCGCCAGGAAAAAGAGCGATTAGAGAAAAAGTACAGTTAAACGGAAAGAGCTGACTTCATTAGTCAGCTCTTTTTTTCAACTGATGTAAAATAGCGCTAAGAGGTTCGTCCTGCGGGTTGCGGTAAAAATCAAAAAATGGGCAGCCCTTCTTCTTAATTCGATCAATGACGGTATCAATTGTAAACAGAGCGGGTGTTAAAGATGATTGGACTTCATGCCAGTAAAGCGGTGCCGCGACAGTCCCGAGCTCATTTCCTCTCGTCGAATAGGGACAGATAATCGTTTTTCCTTCTGCATGCTGCAAATAATCAAGATACAATTTGCCATGCCTGTTTTTAATCAAGCGTTCAGTGGTAAATAGCTCGGGAAATGCATTGGTGCAGTACTCGGCAATCAGCTGTGTAAATTGGCGTGTTTCTTCATACGTGAAAGCCTCAAAAGACAAGGGAATATAAAGCTGGATGCCTTTGTTGCCGGACAGCTTCGGGTACGAAGTAATGCCAAAGGAGTCAAACAGCCGCTTCAGTTCATTTGCAGCCTGAACGGCCATAATAAAGTCATCTCGCGAAGGCGGGTCTAAATCAATGACAATCTCAGCCGGACGGCTGCTTCTAATGGTTTGAAAAGGAACGTGAAACTCCAAAGCAAGCTGGTTGCAAAGCCATAATAATGTAGACATATCCTCGCAGACAATATGCTCATGGCTTCCGTCATAGAAGGATTGAACAAAATCCGGCGCATAGTCCGGCTTGTTTTTTTGGAAAAATGATTCGCTCCTAGCTCCATGCGGATAGCGAATGACGGTGACAGCACGGTTTTTCAGAAATGGAAACAGGTAGTCACTGACTTCAATCATATACTGAATAAAATCTTCTTTTGTTTTTTTATTCTTTTCAAATATGATTTTATCCAGGCTTGTGAACTGAAGCTTTGGGTGAACCGGTTTGGAGTGGCGTATGACTTGCGCATACGTGCATTCGGTCCAGTCCATTTGGAATTCGAAACCGACAAACGATACCTCTCTTAGTGTGCCTTGAAGAATCGTTAAGTATTGAACAGTTGCACAAATAGAAGGTTCAAGCGTAAATTCGCCAGAAGGTGCTTGATGTCCGTGCTGTTCCATAATCTCTCGTATCGCGCTTTTTTCCTCATCACGCATTCCGTGCGAGACAGAGGCAATCGGTGTCATGATCCCGTTTTTTAATACGGACACCGTCAGAAACCCATTGTTAGGGTTGAAGCCTGTTATGCAAACATGTGCTTGTTTAAAGTTTTTATATTTGAGCCAATCGGACGACCGCTTCTTTCCAAGCCATTTGCTGTTTGTTTTTTTCGCTACAATTCCTTCTCCGTCATATTTCATTACCATTTCCCAGAGTTGATCAAAATGATCGTAACAGGGGATATATTGGATGGTTTCCTTTGCGTAAGGGTCTGGAGACGCAGGAAGCTTTGCTGCGGACATGAGGTCATACAGCGATTTTTTACGGTCCAAATACGAAAGAAGCGATACATCTTCTCCGTTTCTCTCTAATAAGTCAAAAGCGAGAAAGCAGCACGGCCTCTCGTTTGCCGATTCCTGAATCTTGTCTGGCCTTTTTAAACGTCCCCGTACTTGAAGATGTTCAAAATCTGCACGACAAGGATTCACCAAACATACGATTTCTCCATCAAGTGTCAGCGGAAGTTCTTTTTCCATAGGCTGAAAGACACTTTTGGCGAATTGTGTAATTTCAGGGAAGGTGCTGTTGAGCTCCACACCATTTCTGCTGGTTAAGGTCACACCTGAAGAATGGATGCGAAGAATACATCGGTACCCGTCATATTTAACTTCGTAACGCCATTCTTCTCCGATTGGCGGTGACGAAGTAAGGACCGGCTGCATGGTTAACGCCATGGACTATGACGTGCCGGAGGCTTTTTTTCTAGTCGTTTTCCGTTTTTTATCTCCGGCTCCTTTCGGTTCAGCGGCTTGTGCAGGTGCGGCAGCTGGTGTCTCGGGGTTCGGTCTTCTGGTTCTGTCGATGCTGGCTTGCAGTGCGCTTACCAGGTCAATGACATCTTCACGCGGTGGCGCTTTATCAGGAGTGACGGCTGTCTCTTTATTTTCAAGCTTGTCATTGACTCTTTGCAGCAGAGCCTGACGATACGTGTCCTCATATTTTTCAGGTTTAAACTCAGCAGTCAGTTCATCTATTAATGTGATAGCGGTTTGCAGTTCCTTATCATTTACATTCGATTGATCAGGTACACCTGGGACATGAGCGGCGCTTCTGACCTCATCCGGATAATGGATGGACTCCATGACGATACAATTTTCATAAACGCGGAGAATCGCCAGTTGCTGCTTTGACCTGATTGTCATATTGGCGATACCAATCTTTCCGGTTGAACGCAGCGCCTCACGCAGCAGGGTATAGGCTTTCGTCCCGTTATCCCCGGGGCCGACGAAGTAGGAGCGGTTAAAATAAATCGGATCAATTTCCTGAAGCTGAACAAAGTCAACAATCTCAACCGCTTTCTCCTCATGCTCCTGCTTTAAGCTTTTTAAATCTTCGTCCGTCAGCACTACATATTTTCCTTTTACATATTCATATCCTTTGACAATTTCATCAGGACTAAGTGTTTTTTCGCAATTTGTGCAAACTTTCTCGTATTTGATTGGTGCGTGATCCTCTTTATGGAGGCTGCGCAGCTTAATATCTTTATCTTCTGTGGCCGCATATAGCTTGATGGGGATGTTTACTAATCCGAAACTGATCGATCCCTTCCACATTGTATGCATATCGATAAACCCCTTTTTTTCTTTAGTGTGAAGAGGAGGGGGGCGATTCATGTGTAGTAACTTATGGGTGAAAAAAACAGCCGCGCTATTATTGCGGCGGCTGTTCAATAATGAATTGTTCGATTTGTTCCGGCGGTATTGGCCTGCTGAAAAAGAATCCCTGCAAATGGTCGCAGCCTTTTTCATAAAGGAGCTGCTTTTGTGCTGAATTTTCAACACCTTCGGCAATCACCTGCAAAGACAGCTGATGGCCCATGGCAATAATAGCCCCTGTAATTTGCTCTGATTTACGATGGGTTTGAATATCGTCAATAAATGATTTGTCAATTTTCAGCCTGTGAATCGGAAAGTGCTTCAAATAGCTAAGCGAGCTGTGACCAGTACCGAAATCGTCAATACTGATTCTGATTCCTAATTCCGTTAGCGATGACAAAACCTTTTTGGAGTGATCAAGATTGTCCATTGTCATGCTTTCTGTCACTTCCACTTCAAGAAGGTGCGGAGGAAGCTTGTATTTATTCAGCCTATCCTTGATGAGGGGGATCAGATCTTCGGATTGAAACTGTTTGGCGGAAATATTGATGGCGACAGAAAGATCATAGCCTTTGTCATGCCAAACCCTTGCCTGTTTGCATGCTTCATCTATAATCCACTTTCCGATATCAATAATAAGGCCCGTTTCTTCTGCGACACCGATGAATTCTCCAGGTGGGCACAGCTGCTCGTCGGGTGTGACAAGACGTATTAATGCTTCTGCCCCTGTCATTTTTTGATTTTTTGCGCTGAATTGCGGCTGATAATGTAAAACAAACCTATCGTTTTCAATTGCTTCTCTAAGTACGATCTCTTGATTCAGCTTGACGGTTTCTTTGTTCCCGATTGAAAAAGAAAAGTACCTGTATTTGCTTTTGTTTGGTTCTTTAGCGGCATACATCGCCATATCAGCCTTTTTCATCAATTCAAGGCCATCCGTCCCGTCTTTTGGAGATATTGCAATCCCGATACTGACAGATGTGACTAGAGTGTGCTCTTGGATTTTAAAAGGTTTTTCGAATTTTTGGATAATTTTTCTTGCTAAAACATCTGCCTCGCCAGTTCCTGTATTGGCGTCTGTCAATATAATAATAAATTCATCGCCGCCAAGACGGGCAATAAATCCGTTATCAGGAACTACAGATGACAGGCGCTTAGCTGCAAGCTGAAGCAGTTGATCACCGACATTATGCCCTAATGCATCGTTAATCACTTTAAACCGGTTTAAGTCCAGAAAGAATACAACGGTGTTATAGTGTAAGGTATGCTCGCGATTCAGCACTTCTGTTAGGTGAGAGATGGCATGCCTTCTGTTAGGTAAGTCTGTAAGCGAATCATAATGAGCCATTCTATGGATTTCTTTCTCTGCTCTGTACTGCTTTGTCATGTCTTTGCAAATAACATAAATGCTGTCAAGCTCTTGATTGACCTCAACAGGTATGAGCGTAATATTTAAGTGAAACTGGCCTTTTTCAGTAATCAGATCGCTATCACTGTTCATCGCTTGTTTATCTTTTTTAACTTGCTCAAAAAGGAGCTTAATCTTCTGAGATGTATAATTTCTCCAATCGTGCATGCTGAATCCAAATTTGCTGATCATTTCCTCGCCGGCATGATTTGATGATATAATGTCGCCTTCTAATGACAAAATAAAGATGGCATCAATATTGTGGTTGATTAAAGATTGAAATCTCTGTTCGTTATCCTTTATGCGTTCGCTTTGTTTCATAAACTTTCGGTCTGCATGGGAACTGAATAATAATAATGTTTGTATACAAAAAATAATTAAAGTAACAAAAATTGACCAATGAAACGTATGTACTTCCATATGGCTTCCGGGAGGAGCCGTGTCCTCATGGAAAGTTGCGGCAAGCATTCCTGTATAATGCATGCCCGAAATCCCTAAACCCATTACAAGTGAACTGATGACTTTATAGTACATAAGATGATCAGAATGTTTTTTTACGGCCAAGTCAAAGAATATCTTTAACGAGACGAAAGATGCTGCAATCGCAATGATAATTGAAACTGTAAATAGAATCGGTTCATATATAATCATTACCCGGGAAATGGCAGACATTCCGATATAGTGCATAGAAGCAATAGATGCGCCAAGCACAACTGATCCGGTAAGCAGTCTGTAAAATGTAAGAATGTTCCGGCTGACAAAATATAATGACACAAATGATCCAGAAACAGATGCACCAATGGATGCCATTAAAGGCATGAATTCATATTCCAACTGCATCTCCATCTCCATATGGACGGCCATCATCCCTACAAAATGCATTGACCAAATCCCGAATCCCATTATAAGTGAGCCGCCAATCAGCCAAACTTTACTTTTTAAACCCGTATGGATCGTGACTTTCCTTGACAGTTCAAGGGAAATGTATGAGGCGGCACAGGCAATAAGAATAGATAAATATATGAGCGTCGTATTATACGTAACGTGTATTTCCAAATGGAGATTCCTCCCGTATCTGATGTTCCAGTCTTGTTGACTCTCTTTATTATCGGCTGCTTAACTCCAGCCTTTCAGCCTTCAAGATGATAGAAATATGAGTGAGAGCTATTTTTAGTTCAGCTGACCGTGAAAAATGTGTTAAAATCATGTTGACGTTTTCCAAAAAAATAAAATGTACAATACATAAATAGGGAAAAGGGGAGTTGAAGGCTATCGAAGAGCTGGTAATGTCATGGATAGAAGCATTTAAAAGCTTATCTTATTTTGGAATATTTCTAGCGCTCAGTATTGAGTTTATCCCCGCTGAAATCGTCCTGCCTCTTGCGGGCTACTGGGTATCGAAAGGCGATATGACGCTTACCGGCGTTGTTTTGGCAGGAACGCTAGGAGGAGTGGCCGGTCCGCTTACGCTGTATTGGATAGGAAGGTACGGAGGAAGGCCGTTTCTTGAACGTTTTGGGAAGTACCTTTTTATTAAGCCTGAAGCGCTTGATAAGTCGGATCAATTTTTTAAAAAACATGGGGGCTTTGTCGCCTTCAGCGGCCGTTTTTTGCCTGGCATCAGGACATTGATCTCCATACCGTGCGGCATTGCAAAAATGAATGTTTGGGTGTTTTCGCTTTATACATTCATCGCTATGCTTCCGATTACATTTGTATATGTTTATCTCGGTGTGAAGCTCGGTGAAAATTGGAAGGAAGTCGGCTCTATTCTTGATCAATATATGCTTCCGATCGGGATAGCGATTTTGGTGCTGTTCCTGCTCTACTTATTGATGAAAAAGAGGAAGAAACGCACGCACTCCGAACATTTATCAGTATTTTTAAAAAATAAACGTTGACAAATCACCGCACTGCGCATATTATTGACGTATAAAATGATATTTCTTGAAATCCCAAAGGGGAGTAGCGTCCGGAATATATTCCGGAAACAAAGTCGTCATTTCATGGATGGTATCCATCGGCTTTGTTGGCATGCTTGAATTCATGTCTAGCAAGACCTTTGCCTTATGTCGGCAAAGGTCTTTTTTGCATGGTCCGGCCGGCATAAGATCGGATGAAGAGAAAGAAAACAACTTTTTTGGGAGGGTATCATTTATGGATGCAGCATTATTATTAGAGTATGGTTGGGTTCTTCTCGTCTTGATCGGGCTGGAAGGGATTTTAGCCGCCGATAACGCACTGGTTATGGCGGTCATGGTAAAACATTTGCCGGAGGAAAAAAGAAAAAAAGCGTTGTTTTATGGATTGGCAGGGGCTTTTGTACTGCGATTTGGCTCTTTATTTGCAATTTCTTTCTTGGTCAACGTATGGCAGGTTCAAGCGATTGGCGCGATCTATTTGCTGTATATCTCAGCAAGCCACTTATTGAAAAGATATGTATTTAAGAAAGAAGACACGCATAAAGAGACGAAGAAAAGCGGTTTTTGGCCGACTGTTTTAAAAGTGGAACTGGCAGATATCGCGTTTGCTGTTGATTCTATTTTAGCAGCAGTAGCACTGGCGGTTACGCTCCCTGGGACATCACTCCCGAAGATCGGCGGACTTGACGGAGGGCAATTTATCATCATTTTGGCCGGTGGTATAATCGGACTGGTGATCATGCGATTTGCGGCTTCAATGTTTGTAAAGTTATTAAAGGAACGTCCAAGCCTAGAAACAGCAGCCTTTGTGATTGTCGGCTGGGTCGGAGTGAAGCTTGCTTTATATACGCTTGCCCATCGTGACATAGCAGTTGTTTCTGAACACTTTATCCATTCTGGAACATGGAAGCTGATATTCTGGGGTGTCTTAGCGGCAATTGCAGTTAGCGGCTGGTTTATGTCAGGTGGGAAAAAACAGCCGGAGGGCACACAAAACGAACAAAAAAACAGCACCCGGGAACGGGCGTAATCTGAAAGACTCTGCTTAAAAGCAGAGTCTTTTCATGTTTAAAGCGTTTTCACGGGCGAAATAAAATAACATTTTTATAACAGCTTTGTTACAAAAAACACGCATAAAACCCCCTTAATTCTTTAGAAAGGCACGAAATCATGTATAGGACGTCAGAATGGTTTGTCATAATTGAGACATTGGAAATCAATATTTCTTTTTCTCCTTTGCGAATCCCTATCAAATTAGCTATCATTAATGAGTAGTTATAGGGAGGAACTGAGGTGAAACCAGTGCTTAGCCTTTTGTTTAAATTGGGAAAAAAGAAGCAAACGCTTGAAAAAGCTGTTGAGAGTATACAAAAAGGCAATAAAGATCTGCAAAATGAATTAATACAGCAATATAAGCCATTTATCGCAAAGACGGTTTCATCCGTTTGTAAACGATATATAGATGAAAAAGACGATGAGTTCAGTATTGGACTGATCGCGTTTAATGAAGCCATTGAAAAATATTCACCTGAAAAAGGAAATTCTCTGCTCGCATTTGCTGAGCTTATTATAAAAAGAAAAGTCATTGATTACATTAGAAAAGAAGCCAGAAGCGCACAAAATATAAATATCGATTTACAGGAAGGAGACGATCAGGAATCATCACAAAGCCTGATTGAAGCCGAGCTTTCCATAGATGAATACCGCCGTCAGATTGAACAGGAGCAGAGGCGGGAGGAAATCCTCTATTTTCAAAGGCAGCTCAAGGATTATGGTTTGTCGTTTAAAGAACTGCTTGAAAATTCTCCAAAGCACACGGATGCAAGGCAAAATGCCATAAAAGTGGCAATGACGCTTGTTGAACACGAAGAATTGGCCGCTATTCTCTATACAAAAAAGCAGCTTCCAGTGAAACAGCTGGAGCAGCTTGTCTCTGTAAGCCGAAAAACGATTGAGAGAAACAGAAAATATATTATTGCGATGTGTATTATTATTACGGGTGATTATATTTATTTAAAAGATTATCTTAAAGGGGTGCTGCACTCATGAGAAGAGGGATTATAGTAGAGAAAAATAAAAAATTCGTCACGTTGCTGACCCCTGACGGACAATTTTTAAAAGCCAAAAATGATCGCCACAGCTATGAAATCGGAGAGGAAATCATGCTTCCGAGTGAAACACGCATGGGCAGAAGGGCCAGCTTTTTTGATTTTTTTAAACTGCGCCCTTTCAAAATGGGGATTTTTACGATGACTGCTATTATGCTTTTTATTTTTATAGTTCTCCCCGTTTTTTCCAACAATAAGGCCTATGCGTATATGACAATCGATATCAATCCAAGCGTCGAAATGGCGTTAAACAGCGATTATGAAGTGATTGAACTGACGCCTCTAAACGATGAGGGAAAGCAGGTCGTAAATGATATAGATGATTGGGAGAAGACTGATTTTAAAAAGGTGATTGACGATATAATAACCGACTGCAATGAGCACGGGTATGTAAAGAAATCGAAAGAAATATTGATTTCCACTGTTTATGAAAATACGGAAGACAATACATATAAAAAAGCTGTGAAAAAACAGCTCAACGATGTGACTGAAAAATATAAAACGACATACCGCATGGAATCTCTCGAGTCAGACATGCAAACGAGGGAAAAAGCGAAGAAAGAAGGCGTTTCAACAGGCAGCTACATCAAATCAAATGAAAAGAATAACAATAAAGAGTTAAAAGATGACTCCAGCAAACCATCCGGGGAAGAGGATCAAAAGAGTGAAGAAAATGAGGGTGAAAACACCGATCAAACCGACTCCCAGGACAGCAAGCAAGGAGATAATGAACAGTTGAATGATGCGAATTCCGGAGACCAGAAAGAAGATAAAGCGGATGACCAGACTGATAAAAGTGATAAAGATAAAAATGTAAAGGAATCAGATGAAAACACAAATACCGAAAAAGATGGGGACGATGAGCAAACCCCAATACAAGATCCTCAAGATAAAGGAAATGAAAATAACAGCGCTGACAAAGGTCAAAGCCAATACCACAGGGACTGGAACAATGGTGAACAAGGCAAGAATCGTTCTTCATCCAGAAGGGATAACGCTTCAGACCGCCGTAATCCAAACGGCTACAGCAGTGATAATAATTCAGCTCAAAATGAAGATTCGCCGAGTGCCCCCGGCGAATAAAGACCTGAATTTATTTAGTTGTGCCGTTTAACTGAGATTGTGCTTGCTGCACCAGCCGCTTTGTCATTTCTCCGCCTACAGAGCCGTTAGCGCGTGCGACTGTATCAGAACCAAGGTTCACACCGAATTCTTGAGCCACTTCGAGTTTAAATTGGTCTAGTGCCTGCTCCACCCCTGGAACAACGAGTTTATTTCTGCTCGCCATCTTTTTCATCTCCTTTTTCTATAAAGAAATTCTTAACGCGTATTTAGTTTGAAATATACGGGGATTATTTATGCTGGCAATTGTTGTGGAGAAAAATAAACCCCCGGCCTCTGAGCCGGGGGTGCGCAGACTATAAAATGTCTGCTGTCATTTTATGAGCGGTTGCCTGAATATGGAACGTTAAAATGGAGAGGACTGTAATGGCGATAATCTGTCTGATTTTAAGCCATTGGCCGTCATTCAGTTCTTCAAAACGGTAGCGGAGACGTTCTGTCTCCTGTTCGACGATCACCTGCAGATTTGATTCTTTCATAGAAGGAGTATCTTGGTGATGGACGGCATCAAGCACATATGCACAGCTTTCATAATAAGCAATCGGGCTAATGACATCATCAGATCTGTCTGAGATTGTGTTAAAGGCCACTTTTAAAATAGCCCGTATGTGTTCAAAGTCATAAATGGATTTTAAATCACGTACAATTAAAAGAATAACTGCTTGTTCAACTGAGTATTTTTTGCCCAGCTCAGGGTGTCCGATCAGATCCTTGATATCACGCTTTACCCAGTTTTGAATCGCGGTTGACTTTAATGAAGTCAGTTCGCATAAGTTGCCGAGCTCTACGATTTCATTTGTAGAGAGGCCGTATTCTTTTTTCTGTTTTTTTCGTTCGTATCTTGTAAGAAATTCAGGAATTTCAAGATGATTGGCTGCTTTTTCTGCTGACATGTTCGCTGATTGGACGAGAATGTCGAGCGGGCTATGTTCTCCTTGTCCTTTTAGTGAATAGAGCAGCCGCACCATATCGGTTCGAGAAAGTTTAAAAATGTTCATTGTTCACCTCTTTAAACAATTTGACGCGGATAAGCGGTTTATGTATAAGTTCAAAATTGAAGCGTCAGCAAATTACATTAACATCATACGTCGAATTCCTTGCATTTTCAAATGGATGTTTTATAATTTAAATATACAGGTTCTTTTGAACTTAAAATAACGGAGGTTGTTATGGCGAAAAGAATTTTTCTGTTTATTTTAACGAATATTTTGGTGCTTACAACAATCGGGATTGTTTTGTCTATTTTGAGCTCTGTTACTGGAGTAGGGACATACTTTACAGCTGATGGCGGTATCGATCCAATGGCGCTTCTTGTGTTCAGTTTAGTCGTTGGCTTTGTCGGTTCCTTTACGTCTCTTGCAATGTCCAGATGGATGGCAAAGACGATGATGGGCGTGAGAGTGCTGAATCCGAAAAAACACTCACTCAGCTACGAGGAACAGCAATTGGTTGATCGTGTCCATAGATTAAGCCGTTCTGCAGGGTTAACGAAAATGCCGGAAATCGGGATTTACCGTTCACCTGAAGTAAACGCGTTTGCGACTGGACCGTCTAAACGCCGTTCTCTTGTCGCAGTATCGTCTGGGCTGCTGGAGCAGATGGATGATGCGGCGGTTGAAGGAGTGCTTGCCCACGAGGTCGCGCATATCGCTAATGGTGATATGGTAACAATGACGCTTTTACAAGGTATCGTCAATACCTTTGTCGTCTTTCTATCACGCATCGCAGCTTGGATTGCAAGCCGTTTTGTCAAAGAAGATCTAGCGCCGATCGTACATTTTATTGCAATGATTGTCTTTCAGATTATCTTTTCGATACTTGGCAGCCTGGTTGTGTTTGCGTATTCACGCCATCGTGAATTCCATGCTGACAGGGGAGGAGCGGATCTTGCCGGCAAGGATAAGATGATTCATGCGCTTCGGACGCTTAAAGGCTACTCTTCCCGAATGATGGAAGACGATCAGACAGCTGTCCAAACGTTAAAGATCAATGGCAAGAAGCGCTCTTCACTTTTCTCTACTCACCCTGATTTAGACGAGCGTATCAGACGGCTGGAAGCTAAGTAATACAAACACATTGTTCCTCTGAGGAAATTCTCAGAGGTTTTTTTATTTTATCCATTGATTAAAAACATAAAAAAATAAGCAAGTTAAGAAAATGTTCCGTAAAAGCCTTTAAAAATGGACCTAATATCTTTAGAATAATTACCGTACTTAAAAAGAGAGGCAGAAGGATTTTACATGAAATTAAAGTTTGGGAAATTGATACAGGCCCTGTCACCGGCCCAGCTGATCGCATTATATTATTTTCTTGCAGTTACTGTGGCCGTTATATTGCTGAGTTTGCCGGCGGGCCATGAACCGGGGGCGGACTGGACGTTCATTGATGCGCTGTTTACCGCCGTCAGTTCAGTCAGCGTAACAGGGCTGACGGTCGTTGATACAGCTGATACATTCAGTACAACAGGCATTTTTATATTGGCATTTGTTCTGCAATTTGGCGGAATCGGGATTATGACGCTCGGAACGTTCATTTGGCTGATCATGGGAAAACGAATCGGGCTGAAAGAACGGAAATTGATTATGGTTGACCAAAATCAATCCCAGTTTTCCGGGATTGTCAATCTGATGAAGCAGGTTCTTTTTCTGATCTTGTGGATTGAATTTTTTGGCGGGCTTATACTCGGCACTTATTTCTTAACCTACTATGATTCCTTTCAGGAAGCTTATTTACACGGGTTTTTTGCCAGTATCAGCGCAACGACAAATGGCGGATTTGATATTACCGGTAATTCGATGATTCCATTTCGTCACGATTACTTTGTGCAGTTTATTACAATGCTTTTAATTATATTTGGAGCGATTGGATTTCCTGTGCTGGTTGAAGTAAAGGATTTCCTGTTTTCAAAGCATCGCCGTTATCCATTTACGCTTTTTACGAAGATCACAACGATTACGTTCGGCTCGCTTGTCTTGTTTGGAGCCATAGGCATCTTTGCCCTGGAAGCAAACCATGCGTTCGCAGGAAAATCATGGCATGATATTTTGTTTCTGTCCCTGTTTCAATCAACGGCAACCCGAAGCGGGGGTCTTGCCACAATCGATATCAGCCAATTATCAGATCCCACACTCTTTTTTATTTGTGCGCTGATGTTTATCGGAGCGTCGCCAAGTTCAGTCGGGGGAGGCATACGGACAACGACTTTTGCCTTGAATCTTCTTGCGCTGTTTCATTTCGCCCGCGGTAATAAGTCCGTAAAGGTATTCAAACGGGAGCTGCACCCTGCTGACCTGATGAAGTCGCTTGTTGTCACAATGATGGCGATCTTGCTCGTTTTTGGCTCGACACTCATTCTGACCATTACAGAAAAGCATTCCCTGCTGGAGCTTTTGTTTGAAGTGTGCTCGGCATTCGGTACAACCGGTCTGTCACTTGGAATTACGGCTGATTTGAGCAGTGTTGGAAAATGCGTCATTATGATTGTTATGTTTATCGGACGAATCGGCATCCTGACCTTCCTGTATCTGATAGGTAGAAAGGAAATTGAAGCGAATTATCATTATCCGAAGGAAAGAGTGATTATCGGATAGACAAAACACCGCCAATTTAGCGGTGTTTTTTGATTGCCAAAAAAAAGATGTGTGCCTCCTGTTCAGTTGGAGAACCTAACTTCGACAGGTGCAGTTTAATGCCCCTGCATCTTTAGCCGAAATGTGTGAAAACTGGCGAGGAGGATTCGAATGAAGCGTAAAGCTGAAGTAAATGAAGCCATTAAAAATAACAATACACCTACTGAGAGCATGGACCCAAATTCATATAAGACACAATATCATGACGACCCCAATTTTAGAGGGGCAAACCGCAATTCCAAACAGGGTAAGCAGGGAGGCATGTGATTGTGAAGAAACACCGTCATAGCAGAGATATGCAAAATCATAAAAAGCCTATGAATAAGAAGGTGCTGGAGGAAGAATTCTCAAGTGAATTTGGGGATTACAATGCCGGTAAGATCATCGAAACGCTGGAAGTCACAAAGCCTGAAAAGAAAAATGAAAAAAACAAAAATAATAAACAGAAATAAAAAAGACCTCTTAGGCGGTGTCCCGCTTAAGAGGTGCTTTTTCTATTTTAAATAAGCATTTTTGCCCGTTCCTCTGACAAATTGCAATAAGCTGGTCATCCTCAGCTCAATGAAAGGCTGAGCAACTGTCTTAACAAAGTTGCTGGAGAGTACTGATGTCAGTGCTGCTGTTAAAAGCAAGAGGATCACTAAGCTTTGATAGTCAGTAAGCCAATCCTCAAGACCGACCTGCCGCAGCGTTTTAATAATAAACCCGTGAAGCAAATACACGTAAAATGTCCGGGTCCCCCATTTGGTAAAGAAATACCGTTTTTGCGGAACGAGCGCTAAAAAGCTAAAGGTTGCCGCAAAGGCGAGTACATACCAGCCGATTCGGGATAGCCCGCTTACAAGGGTAACGTCTCCAAATGACGAATACGGTTTTGAACCAAACAGAAATGAATAGTCAAAATCGATGCCCCAGCAGATGACGAATACGGCGGCAAGCACTCCGAGCGCAATTTGTTTGCCTCGTTTTGATCTCAATAAATCAAAATGGTGTTTATTTAAATAAAAACCGACAAGGAACATCGGTAAGAATACGAATGTCCGTGACAAACTCAGCGTGCTGCTGACAAAGTCCAGATAACCGATCAGCACGGCGAATCCGCAGCTGACAAACAGGGCCCCCAGCTTTGAAAGCTTTGAAAAAGGATATAGAAGCAGGTTCCAAAAGAATAAGCTTACAAGAAACCATAACGACCATTGCGGGTCAATCGGGTTCACATTTGCCATGCTTTCATCTTGCATAATGTAATAAAAAACGGAATAAATGATTTGGAAAATCAAATACGGAATAATCAGCTTGGCCGCCAGCTTTTTTACATATCCCTCCCGTTTAAAGCCTTTTGCGAAATAACCGGATACAAGAATAAATGCAGGCATATGGAATGTGTAAATGAACTTGTAGAGGTAGAGCATAAAGTGATTATCATTAATAAAGGAACGAAGAATATGACCGAATACAACAAGGAATATCAATAAAAATTTTGCGTTATCGAAATAACTGTCCCGCGATTTACTCATAGCATCACCTTCTCTTTCATCAGTCACTAAGAGATTATTCCCTGCTGGTACATATTTTAAAATAAAAGATGAAAAAGGAATCTAAAAAAATGCTGATTGTTAGGACGATGTAAAGTGGCGGTAAGGATCGTAGAAAATGTCTTCGGAATGTAATGGCGCTGAAATTTTCTGAAATTTATAGGGCAAATGAAGGAAGTTCCCGCATTTTGTAGAAATATTGAGGGATAGGTTTTGAAGAAGGAGTGTACATGCATGGAAACTCTTGATGTCCAGACAAACTCGGAGCTGCGAGAGGAACTGAATCGCCTCAAAGAAGAAAACGCGCGACTGAAAAAGGAATTGAATCAGCATCAAGTGATTGTCAACAATACGCTCGATGCTATTTTTATTTGTGATAACGAAATGCGAATCGTTCAGGCGAATGAAGCAACAGAAAGGATGCTTCAAGTTGACTCGGAAGATTTAAAAGAGCGTTCTGTTTTGGATTTTTTGTTTTCAATCCCAAAGGATGAACTGAATCTTGCCGTAAAGAAGTTTTTTAAAAAAGGCTTTCTGTGGAAGGAGGTCCCGATCAGGCTTGATTGCGGGGCGACAAAATACATAGAATTTCTAGCCAAAAGAGGCATTGGCGAGGATTTCTTTTTTGTGGTCATGAGAGACATATCTTCTAAGAAGATTTTGGAGCGGGAATTCTCTATGAATGAACAGCTTTTTAAGGACTTGTTTGACAGAGCGGTTGATGGAATCGTCCTGTTTGATAAAGATGGCGGTTTTATTGATGCCAATTTGTCCTTTTGTAAAAGCTTCGAAATCAATCATAATGAGCTGTCTCATTTGTCGTTGTATGAGTTCATAGACAGCGGCTCAAGAAAAGATTTCGACAATATCTGGAAGACGCTCAACCGCAAGGGAAAAGCGAAGGGGGAGCTGCCTGTCAAGCTTCGTTCAGGAGTCCAAAAGCTATTTGAATTCACGATTACATCAAACATCATCAGCGGTTTTTATATGTCTATTATGAGGGATATCACAGAGAAGCGGTCTATGGAGCTCCAGCTCTTTAAAAGTGAGGAGCGATTCAGAGAAATCTTTGAAAATGCGATGGACGCCATCATCATTTGGTCGAATGACGGAAGAATCGTTAAGGCGAATCAATCAGCCTGCAAAATTTTTGAGCTGCCGATGAACTTGCTGTTGAAAAGAAAGCTGTGTGATTTTCTCGTCGACTCGCAGCAGAAATACAGCATAACGAAAAGGAAATATGCAAAATACGGAGAGATCAGAGAAGAGCTGCTGTTTCAAATGGGGAATGGGCAGTTCAAAGAGCTCGAATTCACTTCAAAGCGGACCATACTTGAAAACCAGCATTTAACGATCTTAAGAAATGTCAGCGACAGAAAGCGGATGGAAAAGGAGCTTCGGGAAAGCGAGCTGAAATTCAGAAAAGTGTTCAACGGCTCAATGGACGGCAATGTATTGTTCGACAATCAATACAGGATCATCGACGCCAACCCGTTAGCAAGCCATATTTTGGGCCTGTCACATGAAGAGATCAAACAGCACAGCCTGCTAGATATTATTTCTGCTTATGAAATAGAAAATCTGGCATCACCGGCAAGGCAGATTAATTTTGATGAAATGGATAACGAAATTCCATTTTTGCTAAGCAGCAGTGACAATCGAAAACTCGAATTCTCATTTAAACGGAATATTATTCAAAATATGAACTTGGCTATCTTTAAAGACGTTACAGAGCGAAAAGAATTGGAGGAACGCCTGCGCAAATCAGATACCCTTCATGTTGTCGGCGAACTCGCAGCCGGCATTGCCCATGAAATCAGAAATCCGATGACCGCTCTTAAAGGCTTCATTCAGCTTCTGAAAGGAAGTGTCGAGGGAGACTACGCCCTTTACTTCAACGTGATCACCTCAGAACTAAAGCGCATCGAATCCATCATCACCGAATTCTTGATTTTAGCCAAGCCCCAGGCCATTATGTATGAGGAAAAACATGTTACCCAAATTATGAGAGACACGATAGACCTTCTAAACGCGCAAGCCAATCTCAGCAATGTACAAATGCAGCTTGATTTAATGGACGACATTCCCCCGATCTACTGTGAACCGAATCAGCTGAAACAGGTTTTTATCAACATATTAAAAAACGCTATCGAAGTGATGCCTGACGGCGGAAACATTTTTGTGACGATAAGAGTACTGGATCAAGATCATGTTCTCATCTCCTTAAAAGACGAGGGGATTGGAATGACAGAAGATAAATTAAAGCGCCTTGGTGAACCATTTTATACGACAAAGGAACGGGGAACTGGACTTGGGCTTATGGTAAGCTATAAAATTATTGAAGAACATCAAGGCGAGATTATGGTCGAAAGTGAAGAAGGAAAGGGCACCGTTTTTCATATTACGCTTCCCGTCAGACAGAATGCTGAAGAAAGAAGGAATGATGAGTGAATTACTATATGACAGCTGAAACGCCGCTCGGTGAATTTATCATTGCCGAAGAGGAGGGCAGGATCACCCGTCTATTTCTCAGTCAGGAAGATTGGATGGATTGGAAAGAAACCGTTCAGAAGACAGAACACAAGGAAACACCTCTTCTTGCAGAAGCGAAAAAACAGCTTCATGAATATTTCGCCGGAGAAAGAAAGACATTCTCCCTGCCGCTCAGCCAAGAGGGCACACCTTTTCAGAAAAAAGTGTGGGAGGCGCTGGAGAGGATCCCATATGGTGAATCCCGAAGCTATGCTGATATTGCCGCTGCGGTCGGGAGTCCGAAGGCGGTGCGCGCTGTCGGACAGGCTAATAAACGTAACGACCTGCCGATTTTTGTTCCGTGTCACAGAGTGATTGGCAAAAACAGTGCGTTAACAGGCTACGCCGGAAGCAAAACTGATATCAAAGCTTTTTTGCTGAACATCGAGCAAATCTCCTATAAAGAAAAATAAAACATATGGCACGTTCCCTTTTTTCACTGACGACATATCATTTTATTAAGTTAAAAAAGTTGGTCTGATGAAAAAGGAGGACAAAGCAATTGAAGCCGAGCCGCTCTGAGAAAATTGCCGTTTTTGCCAAACTGTTTGTAAAACTGCATATCATATCAAGCGCTCAAAAAGATGAAATTATCAATGTTAACAAAAAGAAACAAAAAAACCGCTGACTCAGCTCCAAATGAGCAAAGTCCAGCGGTTTTTTAATGCACCTTTTCACCTTTAAACAACTGTTCAATCTCTTCTGCATAGTTACCGGTCATAATCCCTTTTTCTGTGATGATTCCTGAAATGAGATCATGAGGTGTAATGTCAAAAGCGGGATTAAAGACAGCCACATCTGATGGAGCGGTCCGTACTCCGGAAATCTGCCTGACTTCGTCGGGATCCCGCTCCTCTATCGGGATATCAGCGCCGCATTTGATCTTCGTATCAAATGTAGATAAAGGTGCGGCGACAAAAAACGGAATATCAAAGGCGTTTGCTAAAATAGCAAGGCCATATGTGCCGATTTTATTTGCCGTATCACCGTTCTTTGCAATTCGGTCAGCTCCGACGATAACAGCGGAAATTTGTTTTTCCTTCATCGTATGGGCGGCCATGCTGTCTGTAATTAGCGTGACATCAATGCCTCCCTGCATCAGCTCCCAAGCAGTAAGGCGTGATCCTTGCAGAACAGGCCTTGTTTCGCAGGCAAAAATGTGCAATCCCAAATCTTTTTGTTTGGCCAAGTAAAACGGAGCTAGCGCCGTTCCATAGCGGCTTGTCGCGATTGAGCCGGCATTGCAGATCGTCATGATCCTGTCGCCTTTTTTGAAAAGCTGCAGGGCGTTTTGGCCGATCAACCGGCACGTTTCCTCATCCTCGACCTGAATCTGAATTGCTTCATGGACAAGGTTTGTTTTTGCTTCATTTACGGAAATCGCGTTTTCGACCGAATGACTCAGTCTCTCAAGCGCCCATGACAAATTAATGGCTGTAGGCCGTGAGCTGTTTAAATATTGTTTGATGTCTTCCAGTCTGCGCCGGAATTCTGTGACATTCTCTGTTTCAATGTCTTTGGCAGCAAGCGCTAGTCCGAAGGCAGCCGTAATGCCGATCGCCGGAGCACCTCTTACCTTGAGCGTGACAATCGCATCAAATACATCCTCTTTCGTCGTCAGCTCCAAATATTCCGTCTCATCAGGAAGCTTTTGCTGATTTAAAATGGTAATAGCTGTTTCTTTCCATTCAACAGAACGTGGAACAGCAAATGAATGGGTCATGAATGGATCATTCCTTTACAAGTAACTTAAATAATTCAATCACATCTGTTATCGTTTTGAATTCCGAACGTTTTTCGATAAAGGCTGTGCCGGTTTCGAGCGCCAAGCGTTTTCTGCCGATTCGTTTATCAAACGGCACGATCGTATCCAGGTCAGCTACATGGGCAAGGCCGATCGTGCGTCGTATCAGCTCACAGCCCGCAAATCCGATTGCTTCTTCAAAAATATGGCTGAGCGTATCAGTGAGGTAACCGTCGATGTTGGCGTAAACATCCAGACTGTCCTTCTGCCAGGCTTCACTAAACGTCTCTTCAAACGTTTCCCAGAGCTGGTTGACATGTTCATATAACGGCTCTCTGTCAGCCCCGTCACGGCTGAGTGCGTTCAAAAATAAGTTGGCGATAAATTGCCCTACATCAAAGCCGATCGGTCCGTAAAAAGCAAACTCAGGATCAATCACCTTTGTTTCGTGCTCACTTGCGAAAATGCTTCCTGTATGCAAATCACCATGAATCAACGTTTCCGCAGACGTTAAAAATGACTTTTTCAGCTTAGCGGCTTCGATTTTAACGTTGTCATTATTCCAAAGCTTCTCGACAAAAGGACGAAGCTCTTCTTCAAAATCATTTGTGTCATGGTCGAAGAAAGGATCTGTAAAAACAAGTCTTTCCGTAATGTCGCATAGCTCAGGGTTTGTAAACTGTTTAACAAGCTGTTTTTTCACCTTAGGTTCAAGCGCGTAATCTGATGAGTAGAAAAGTGTTTTTCCTAAAAATTCACCGATGTGCCGTGACAGGTGCGGATAATTTTCACCCTCAATGAGCCCTTTTCTTGCGATTTTCAGGTGAGAGAGATCCTCCATGACGGTAACCGCCATTTCCGTATCAGAGTAAAACACTCTTGGAACCAAGTGAGGCACATGCTCGCCCTGACGGATGAGAGCGCTGCTTTCGATTCTTGCACGATCGATTGTGAGCGGCCAGCTTTCTCCCACCACTTTTGCATAAGGAACCGCCTGTTTAATGATCAATGCTTTGTCATGTTCTTGATCATAAATATGAAAAACGTAATTTAAGTTGCCATCGCCGATCTCCTGACATGTCAGGGTGCTTTTGCTTGGAAATAAGCCAAGCTTCACAGCCAACGCCACAGCGGAACTTTCATTTAACGTTTCGTATAAAGGTGTTTTTGTGACTGCCATCATCATAACCTCCAATTATGTAATCACTTAATATGTGGCCGTAAAAAAGCCTCCTTCTCAGAGAGAAGGAGGCTTAACATCTATGTCCGCCTCTCTTATCTCTCAGATCAGATCTGAATGGAATTAGCACCGTGCCTTAAGAGACAAGCGTCTCGGCGCGAAAAAGATACGCCCCATTTCACAATGGAATTACGGTCGGTTGCTGTTGGGGTCAAAAGGCCAAATCCCTCGCCCAACTCTCGATAAGAGAATATATTCATTTGTTAAACAATTCTAATTTATCAGTTGATGAACATACTAACAGGTGTTTTAATAAGTTGTCAATATATTTTTTAATATAAATCTTTTCTGATATCATCGAAAACAGGGATGCTCTCCCGTACTTCGACGCTTTTATGAAGGTCGATTTCCGCACGGACTATGCCTTCCTTACGGCCGCCTTCAGCAAGTACACGCCCCCATGGATCAATAATCAGGCTATGGCCTGCAAATTCATTATCTGGATTTGAACCAGTGCAATTGCAGGCTGCGACAAAGCATTGATTTTCAATGGCACGGGCAATAAGCAGGCTTTTCCAATGATCGAGTCGGGGGAGAGGCCATTCCGCGGAAATAAACAGCACGTTGGCACCTTTTGTCGTATGTTTTCTGATCCACTCCGGAAAACGGATATCATAGCAGATCAATCCTGCGCTTTTGACGCCGTCAAGCTCAAAGCATCCATCTTCGGAACCGGCTGATAAATACAAATGCTCATCCATCAGCTGAAAAAGATGGGCTTTTCTGTACTCTTTAATGATTTGCCCTTTCTTATCCGCGATGTACATTGTATTATAAACATCAGAATCCTTTCTGACAGCGACCGATCCGGCGACAAGATGAACTCCATGTTTTTTTGCCGTTTTCTTCAGCCAGCTCTGAACAAAATGGCCGTCTTCATCAGCGAGTTCATCAAGATTGGCCAGATCATATCCGGTCGTCCATAATTCAGGCAGAACAAGAACATCAGCATGTTTGCTTTCTTTTTCGATCAAAAATTCAGCCTTTTTTATATTTTCCGAAGGTTTACCATATGAAATATCAAATTGAAGACAAGATATCGTCCATTTCATCTTTTTAACACCCCAAATTTTTTCTTTACTTTTTTCATTTAACCATATATGATGATGGACTATCATTTCAAGATTTTTTTAGAAGGTGAGAATAGATGAAATTTGAACAGTCTCATGTATTAAAGGAATTGCCTAAACAATTCTTCGCTTCCTTGGTGCAGAAAGTGAACCGAAAGCTCGCAGAGGGACACGACGTTATCAATCTAGGACAGGGAAATCCAGATCAGCCGACTCCGGAACATATCGTCGAGGAGATGAAACGAGCTGTTGCTGATCCTGAGAATCATAAATATTCGTCTTTTCGCGGCTCATACAGCCTGAAGTCAGCGGCGGCTGCATTTTACAAAAGAGAGTACGGCATTGATCTGGATCCGGAAACCGAAGTCGCTGTATTATTCGGCGGAAAAGCAGGTCTTGTCGAGCTCCCGCAATGCTTGTTGAATCCCGGTGATACGATCTTAGTTCCTGATCCGGGCTACCCTGATTACTGGTCTGGTGTCACACTCGCGAAAGCGAAGATGGAAATGATGCCGCTCGTAAAGGACAGGGCGTTTCTTCCCGATTACAGCAGCATCCCCGCTCAGGTGAGAGAACAAGCGAAATTGATGTATTTAAATTATCCGAATAATCCGACTGGAGCTATTGCTACCTCTAAATTCTTTGAAGAAACCGTGAGCTTTGCAAAAGAAAACGGAATTTGCGTCGTTCATGATTTTGCTTACGGCGCTGTAGGGTTTGACGGCTGTAAGCCTTTAAGCTTTTTGCAGACTGAAGGTGCAAAGGATATTGGAATTGAAATTTACACGCTGTCAAAAACGTATAACATGGCAGGATGGCGAGTTGGCTTTGCCGTCGGAAACGCTTCGGTCATTGAAGCAATCAATCTTTATCAAGACCATATGTTTGTCAGTCTTTTCAGAGCGACTCAGGAGGCTGCAGCAGAGGCACTGTTAGCTGATCAGAGGTGTGTGGCAGAGCAAAATGCCCGATATGAGAGCAGGCGAAACGCTTGGATTGCTGCATGCCGTGAAATTGGCTGGGATGTGACAGCTCCGGCAGGGTCATTTTTTGCATGGCTGCCTGTACCTGAAGGCTATACTTCTGAGAAGTTCTCAGACCTTTTGCTGGAAAAAGCGAATGTGGCGGTTGCGGCTGGAAACGGCTTCGGTGAATACGGAGAGGGCTACGTCAGAGTCGGACTTTTAACAAGTGAAGAAAGGCTCAAGGAAGCCGCTTATCGAATTGGCAAACTAAACCTGTTTACCCAAAAAACCATTGACAAGACCCTATAACGATGGGATAATTCAAAATAATTTATAAAATCTATATTTTCTTATCAAGAGCAGGCAGAGGGACGAGCCCGATGAAGCCCGGCAACCGACTTATAAAGCACGGTGCTAATTCTTGCAGCTAGCGGCTGAGAGATAAGATTCGGACGAGAAACGAAACCTCTTCAGACGCGATTGCAGTTTGAAGAGGTTTTTTGATATGGATGAAAATGAAAGGAGCTCTGGGATGAGTGAGTTATTAGCAACATATCTTCTAACAGAACCGGGAGCTGATACAGAGAAGAAAGCAGAACAAATTGCAACAGGATTGACAGTAGGCTCCTGGACTGATCTCCCCCTTGTAAAGCAGGAGCAAATGCAAAAGCACAAGGGGCGGGTGATAAATGTTGAGGAGAGAGAGGGATCTTCTGTATCAGAAAAACAAGCCGTCATCACAATTGCCTATCCTGAAATCAATTTCTCTCAGGATATTCCGGCTTTGCTGACAACAGTGTTTGGCAAGCTGTCCTTGGACGGAAAAATCAAATTAATCGATCTTCACTTCTCTGAAGCATTTAAGCGTGTACTTCCGGGACCAAAGTTTGGCGTATACGGCATCCGGAAGCTGCTGGGAGAGTTTGAAAGACCGCTGTTAATGAGCATATTTAAAGGTGTAATCGGAAGGGACCTGAGTGATATTAAAGAACAGCTTCGACAGCAGGCGCTTGGCGGAGTTGACTTGATTAAAGACGATGAAATTTTCTTTGAGACAGGTCTAGCGCCTTTTGAAACAAGAATTACAGAAGGAAAGCAAATATTAAAAGAAACGTATGAGCAAACCGGACATAAAACGCTGTATGCGGTGAATTTGACTGGACGCACGGCTGATCTGAAAGACAAAGCGAGACGTGCTGCCGAATTGGGGGCTGATGCGCTTTTGTTTAATGTCTTCGCTTACGGCTTGGACGTTATGCAAAGCCTTGCGGAAGATCCTGAAATCGCAATTCCGATTATGGCGCATCCAGCGGTCAGCGGGGCCTTTACATCTTCTCCGTTTTACGGATTTTCTCATGCACTTTTACTCGGGAAATTAAACCGATATTGCGGTGCTGACTTCAGCCTCTTTCCGTCTCCATATGGTTCGGTTGCGCTGCCAAGAGCTGATGCGCTGGCCATTCATGAAGAATGTGTGAGAGAGGATGCTTTTAACCAAACATTTGCCGTTCCGTCAGCAGGCATTCACCCCGGCATGGTTCCGCTATTAATGCGTGATTTCGGCATAGATCATATCATTAACGCCGGAGGAGGCGTACATGGACATCCAAACGGTGCCCAAGGCGGGGGGCGTGCGTTCAGAGCCATTATTGATGCGGTCTTAGAAGCCCAGCCGATTGATGAAAAAGCCGAACAATGCAAGGATCTTAAGCTTGCGCTAGACAAATGGGGAAAGGCTGAAGCCGTATGACGACTCGAAAACCTTTGATTATATGTGATTTTGACGGAACCATCACAATGAACGACAACATTATAAATATCATGAAAACATTCGCTCCGCCGGAGTGGGTGGCATTAAAAGACGGCGTACTTTCCAAAAAGCTGTCGATCAAGGAAGGTGTCGGGCGGATGTTCAGCCTGCTGCCCAGCCGTTTAAAAGAAGAGATTACAAGTTTTGTATTGGAAGATGCAAAAATCAGGGAAGGCTTTCGGGAATTTGTAGCGTTTATCAATGAGAATGAGATTCCGTTTTATGTCATAAGCGGAGGGATGGACTTTTTTGTATATCCTTTGCTTGAAGGCATTGTGGAGAAAGACCGCGTTTATTGCAATCATGCGTCATTTGACAATGATTATATTCATATTGATTGGCCTCATTCTTGCAAGGGAACATGCAGCAATCAATGCGGGTGCTGTAAGCCGTCGGTCATCCATGAACTTTCTGAACCAAACCAATATATCATCATGATCGGTGATTCGGTTACAGATGTGGAGGCAGCAAAGCTGTCTGACTTATGCTTTGCAAGAGATTATTTATTAAACGAATGCCAGGAGCAAAACCTCAATCATCTCCCGTATCAAGATTTTTATGAGATAAGAAAAGAAATTGAGAATGTAACGGAGGTACAGGAATGGCTGCAAAACAAGAACGATGGCGAGAGCTCGCTGAAGTAAAACGGGAATTGGCAGAGAGAGATTGGTTTCCGGCGACTAGCGGCAATCTGTCCATTAAGGTTACTGATGAGCCTTTAACATTTCTCGTCACTGCAAGCGGAAAAGATAAACGCAAAGAGACGGATGAGGATTTTCTTTTGGTCGACCAAAACGGAGAGCCCGCTGAAAGCGGGCATTCTCTGAAACCGTCAGCGGAAACACTGCTTCATACACATTTGTACAATAAAACCAATGCCGGATGCTGCCTGCATGTCCATACGGTAAACAATAATGTGATTTCAGAGATATACGGAGACCAAAAGAAAATCACATTCAGAGGCCAGGAAATTATAAAAGCACTCGGCTTATGGGAAGAGAATGCAGAAGTGACCATTCCGATCATTGAAAATCCGGCTCATATTCCGACGCTCGCGGCACTGTTTGAGAAAGCAGTTTCAGAAGATTCAGGAGCTGTTCTGATCCGCAATCACGGTATTACCGCATGGGGGAGAACAGCATTTGAAGCAAAAAGAGTGCTTGAAGCGTTTGAATTTTTGTTCAGCTACCATTTAAAATTGAAAACCCTTCAGCATCAGCTGGTTAAATAAAAGGAGGAATTGAAATGGCTACAATTCGAATTCATGATGAGGCAAATACAACGATTGAACATCAAGAGGAAGTAGCAAGCTTTCTGGACAGTCAAGAGGTTATTTATGAGCAATGGGATATCGCGAAGCTTCCGGATCATCTCTCAGAGAAATATGATTTGACAGAAGAAGAAAAACAGCAAATTCTTGATACCTTTGAAACTGAAATTAAAGACATCTCAACCCGCCGGGGCTACAAAGCACAGGATGTTATTTCATTGTCAGACAGCAACCCGAAACTTGATGAACTGCTTGAAAATTTTAAAAGAGAGCATCACCATACAGACGATGAGGTTCGTTTTATCGTAAGCGGACACGGTATTTTTGTCATTCAAGGCAAGGACGGCACGTTTTTTGATGTCCGTTTAAACCCTGGAGATTTAATCTCCGTGCCTGAGAATATCCGCCATTACTTCACGCTTCAGGAGGACCGCAAAGTTGTCGCGGTGAGAATTTTTGTCACAACTGAAGGCTGGGTTCCGATTTATGAAAAAAACAGCGTGAGTCAATAAGCATGAGAAAGCCCCGTTCACCGAACGGGGCTTTTTATATTTATTGCAAACGCCACTTTTCATACTGTGACAGTTCTTTTTTAATTAGCATCCAAATGAAACCTAAGACAGCTGCATCGTCAATAAACCCAAGACCTAGTATAACGTCTGGAATGATATCGAGCGGCATGACGATATACAAGATGGCAGCAGTTAGCAGCAAAAGTGTTTTAACCTGTGAACGAGGGTAATTGCCATTTCGCCAATCGCGAAGCATCTGAAAAAAAGTAGTGATGTGCTGGATACATTTTTTTCGGTTTTTCCTCTTTAAAATCGCTTTTCCGCCTGCGGCTCCGAGCATTATTGCTTTCTTTTTCTTCATTGGGCATACCTCCTGCGTGGCGGCGTGTTTAAGATATTCTTCACCTGGGTATTGTTCTTCTAATCCTATCAATATATCTATTATACCTGAAAAATTAACTTATTTAATGAAAATATGTTTACAAATAAAGTATAATCTGTAATAATGCACAATAACCCAATCAAACTTGTTTCCTATTTCTTAGCGGCGAGGGGTGAAGTGAATGGGCGGTTCTTCTGAACAAGAAAGATTGTTGGTGTCTATTGATGAAAAAAGAAAGTTAATGATAGATGCCGCTAGAAAGCAGGGATTTACAGGGCATGACACGATCAGGCACAGTCAGGAGCTGGATTGTTTAATAAATGAATATCACCAGCTTATGCAAGAAAACGAACATTCCCAAGGGATTCAAGGTCTTGTAAAGAAATTAGGCTTGTGGCCCCGCAGAGATGTTATGCCAGCATATGATGCAAATAAATAGCGGCCTATCAGATGCATATATAAAGAGAGAGAGCTTTTCAGAAGCGCTCTTTTTTTCTGGAAAATTTCATATGAAAGAGGGAACTAATGAAAGAACTGGCGATTCTTATTACTGAAATGGTCAATGAATTTCATGATGCTTTTATTTCTATATGCGGATTATTCGGCATTCACTTAACTGACAAAGAAATGCATTTTTGGGTGATCGGCATTTTTGGCATTCTTTTTTTCGGTTTCACTCATGTTGTGTTTACTTGGCTTTCTAAATGGAGTATAACAGCCTTGTCCTTTATCTATACTGTTACAGTTATCATTGTGATCGTATTTGCGATTGAGATTCAGCAAAAAGTGACGGGGAGAGGGAATATGGAGTTTTTAGATGCCACAGAAGGCATAAAGGGTTTTTTAGTATTTTTTATGGTTTTTTGGCTTCTGAAAATGCTGCTGCGTTTCATCAAAATCCTTTTTTCCGGCAGTCCAGCAGGCAAGTCGAATGGAAATGCCCGGTCACGAAGATAAAAAAACCCTCCTGACAAGGTCAGGGGGTTATGAAGCGGACACGGGGAGGGTAATTGTCACCTCTGTGCCTCTTCGCACTTCACTTTCAATATGAATAGAGCCTCCGTACATCAGCACGATCCGTTTACAAACGACAAGGCCGAGACCGGTTCCTTTTTCTTTCGAAGTAACAAAGGGAAGGAAGATGTGATCCAGCATTTCCTGAGAAATCCCTTCACCGTTATCCACAACTTTGATTATGGCTTTTTTATCTAAAGCTCCCAGGGAGATCGTCAGTTTGCCTCCTTCAGGCATTGACTCGAGTCCATTTTTTGCCACATTTAAAATCACTTGTTTAATATGATCTTTTGTACATTTTACGAGTAAGGGCTGTTCGGTTAAATACTGTAATTCGACTTCAACATTGTATAGGTTCCCCTCAGAATAGATGATCGGCATAATTTCTCCGATAATGTCCTGAAGCGAGTTCAGTTCCCATTTTTCAGCTGTCGGCTTGCCGAGAACGAGAAACTCACTGACAATTTGATTGATTCGCTTGATCTCCTGTTCGATAATGGAGAAGTAAAGCTGATCTTCCTCACCTTTATATTTCTTTTGCAACAGCTGAATAAAGCCGCTTATCCCTGTGAGAGGGTTACGGATTTCATGGGCTGTGCTGGCCGCAAGCGTCCCGATCAGCTCTAATTTTTGCGCCTCATTTTCTGAGCGCTCCAGCTGGGTCTGGCGCTTCAGTAAATAATACAGCACGAGAATAAAAAGGATATTCAGCAGCACAATACTGCATGAAAGCGGAAGCACAAGGCTTTTTGTCAATTCTTCTATGGTGACAGGGTTCGGATATACTTTCATATTCCAGCTGATATCATCCAGATATCCGCTGACAGGTTTCTGATCTTTTACACGGGAGGCCTGTCCGCTCGCAAAAATCATTTTCCCGTCTTGGTTCACGACTTCAATATAAACATCAGGGCTCAGCAAGTTAATGAGATTTTTCAAATAATCAATTTGAATAGCTGCGACAAGATAATCTGTCACATTTTGTTTTGAGTCCAAAACAGGGACACAAATTGTAAAAATGGGCTGGCCTGTAATTCTGCTCGAATAACTATCTGAAATGACTGTCTTTTTTGTTTCCTTTGCTTTTGTAAAAAAAGATCTGTCGGCCAGGTTTACTTTCGTTTTTAATTCGGTTGTGCTTGCGGTGACGTCTCCTTTGGCATTTAGAAAATAGAGGCCGGAAAATCTCGGCTCTGAATCAAAGGTCTTTTCCAAAATCGACTGCATTTTCTTTATATCAACCGGTCTGTCAATGGCGATGGACAAGGAGGTCATTCGTGCCATCGTTTCTCCGATTAAATAATTGATTTTATTGCGGTGAAGGTTTAGCAGGACACTTGCTTCTTGCTTATGTTCTGCAGCTATTGTATCTTTTTCTTTTTCATATACGAAAAAGCTGATGACGATTGCCGGAATCACGACCAGTATGATATAAAGTTTGACTCTCCCGCAGGCGCCTTTTAGTATTTTCAATTTGCATCGCTCCAACATACACCTGATTAGAGGTATTATATCATTGTTTCTTCTTCTTTAATAAGAAAAAATAACCAAAAAAATTAGAAAAAGATGTTGAGCAGCTAACATTTTAAAAAAGAAGAGAAATATTGGAAAGATTTTTATTGACATTTTGGTCTTTGTTTATTAATGTTTCTCTGTAACGGTTTCTAAAAGGATGATTGAGACATGACAGAAAAATCACTGAAGTTATTTATCGTGCTGTCGCGCGCGTATCGGTCTATTAATGATCATATGAATAAGCATATTCATAAGCACGGGCTGAATCCGACTGAATTTGCTGTACTAGAGCTTTTATATCATAAAGGCGATCAGCCGCTGCAGCAGATAGGGGATAAAATTCTATTGGCTAGCGGGAGCATCACATACGTTGTAGATAAGCTGGAGCAAAAAGAACTTCTCATTCGGAAAGCTTCTCCTACAGACAGACGGGTGACATTTGCACAAATTACTGAAAAAGGCATCGGTCTTTTGAACGATATTTTCCCTGATCACGCTGCTGAAATTGATGAAATGATCAGCGTATTAAGCGAAGAAGAGGTAGAGATGTGCACTGAAATGTTAAAAAGAGTAGGGTTAAACGCAAAACAGTTTCACAATAAGTAAAAAAAGGAAGCCTGATATGTCACAGGGCTTCCTTTTTTTCTATTTTTCATTTGTTTCCGCTGCGCCTCTTGGCAGGATGAGAACTTCAACCCGCCGGTTTTTGCTTCGGCCTTCCGCAGTTTTGTTGGAAGCCACCGGTTTGTACTCGCCATAACCCTTGGCACTGAACACTTTAGCATCGAGCTTGGGGTTTTCAATCAAAAGCCCCATAAAGTTTACCGCTCTCATGACGCTTAAATGCCAGTTTGATTGGAATTCAGAATTTTTAATTGGCATATTATCAGTATGTCCGCTGATAATGATATTTCTTGGCGGGTTAATCACAAGAAGATTTGAAATCTCTTTTGCAAGCGGTACGTCTTCCTTACGAATGGTCGCTTTTCCAGAGTCAAAGAAAATGCTGTCTTTAATCGTAATCAGGAGGCCTTCACTAGTCATCTTCGTCTCAAGCTGATGTTCCAGCTTTTTATCTTTGATGAATTTTTCCACCTGGCTCTTCACATTTTTAAGTTCTTCTTGATCAGCTGCTTTTTCTTTTTCTTTCTTGTTTTTCTCTTTCTCTTCTTTTTCCTTTTTCACTTCATCGATGCCGTCTGACTCGTTTTCAGGAGGAGTGACACTGGAGTAGTCCAGTACGCCGGTGCCGCCTGTAAAGACTTCATTAAATGATTTTGAAAGCATTTGAAACTTAGCTGCGTCAATTGAACTGCTCGCGTACAGCACAATAAACAATGCCAGGAGAAGAGTAAGGATGTCGGCGTAAGGCACGAGCCATGATTCATCAACGTGCTCGTCCTCATGCTTCTTCTTCTTTTTTCTCGCCATTTTGCGCCTCTCCTTGTTCTGCAAATTTCAAGCGGTCCTTCGCAGGAAGATACATTAAAAGCTTTTGTTCGATGACTTTCGGTGCCTGTCCTTCTAAAACGGATAACACACCCTCAATCATGACTTCACGCAGTTTTACTTCTTGTTTTGATTTTCGCTTTAATTTATTTGCGAAGGGATGCCATAACACATACCCTGTGAAGATACCGAGAAGTGTGGCAACAAAGGCAGCACTGATGGCGTGCCCAAGCTCATCTGTGTTATCCATATGAGAGAGGGCGGCAATTAGCCCGATTACAGCGCCGAGTACTCCAAGTGTTGGCGCGTACGTTCCCGCTTGTGTAAAGATAGCGGCTCCGGCTTGGTGCCTGTCCTCCATTGCTTCGACTTCCTCTGTCATGATATCTCTGATAAATTCCGCGCTTTGCCCGTCAACAGCCATGCTGAGCCCGTTTTTCAAGAAAGCATCATCTACATCCTCAATGCTTGCTTCTAAAGCAAGCAGACCTTCACGGCGTGCAAGCTGGGCCCATTCAGAGAACATAGGAATGAGTTCCTCTATTGTCAGCTGTTTATTTTCCTTAAATAGCACTCGGAACAGCGCAGGCACTTTTTTAATTTCTTTTGTTGGGAACGCAATAACGACTGCTGAGATTGTCCCGGCGATAATAATTAAAATGGCGGCGGGGTTTGCAAGCGCGTTGAAGCTGACGCCTTTCAGAACCATTCCCACACTCAATGCCACAAAAGCAAGAATAATACCGATTAACGAAGTTTTATCCATAGTTTTCACCAAATCCTTTTTTACTAGCTTGTCTATGGTTAATATCGGTTTTGGTGCCCGGAACTTTAGGGACATTGTGAATTTGTTCATGAAATATTCAAGGAAGAGGCATAGAAGGGAGAAATAAACAAAAACGGACTTTTCAAAATTGAAAAGCCCGGGGGTTTAATGAAATTGGCAGTTTGTTTGCAAGCTGTCCTTCAGACTGTATTCATATAATAGTAGAAATACATATTCACTATATATAAACATGTTCCATCCCTCCTTAAAAAAAGTGTAAAGGATGAAAGGAATCAGCGCTTCAGGGGAAGGGACGGTATTTTCTCAGTCAAGAGTATGAATGCATAAAAAAGCGGCTTCCTAAAAGGAAACCGCTAATTGTTAATTCGCTTGCACTTTGATTTTATCATCTTCTAAAATGACGTGAAAACTTGTGATCTCGCTGTTATCAAGCAGCAGATCAGTCATTTCATCCTCAACCCATTCTTGGATGGTTCTTCTAAGCGGACGTGCACCGAATGAAGGGTGGTAGCCAAGCTCAGCGATTTTTTCTTTCGCTTCAGCTGTCACATGCAAGCTGATGCCCCGTTCAGCCAATGTATCTTCAAGTTCTCCAAGAAGAAGGCTGACGATTTTGACCAGATGTTCTTTTTCCAATGAGCGGAACTCAATAATGCTGTCAAAACGGTTGAGGAACTCAGGTTTAAAGAACATGCTCAGTGAATCAATCAATGTCTGTTCTTCGATGACACTGTCATCTGATTGGAAACCGACTTTCGTTTGTTTTTCGCCAGCACCCGCATTGCTTGTCATAATGATCACAGTGTCTTTAAAGCTTACGGTTCTGCCTTGGCTGTCTGTCAGACGGCCATCTTCCATAATTTGCAGGAACATATGCTGAACGTCTGGGTGTGCTTTTTCAATCTCATCCAGCAACACAATGCTGTAAGGATTGCGGCGCACTTTTTCAGTTAATTGTCCAGCTTCCTCATGGCCGACATATCCAGGAGGTGAACCGATAATCTTAGATACGGCGTGTTTTTCCATGTATTCGCTCATATCGAGACGGATAATAGCGTCTTTTGTGCCGAACAATTCATCTGCCAGTGTTTTAGAGAGCTCTGTTTTCCCTACGCCGGTAGGACCGACAAAGAGGAAGGTGCCGACTGGTCTGTTTTTGGATTTTAATCCGGCGCGGCTTCGTCTTACCGCTTTTGCCACTTTTTGAACAGCGGATTCTTGTCCGATCACGCGTTCATGAAGTTTTGCTTCAAGCTCTTTCATTTTCGTTTGTTCGTCTGCCTGCAGTTTGCCGACAGGAATGCCTGTTTTTTGTTCAACAATTTCCTGAATGTGCTCAGCTTCCACAGTGACAGCGGTTTGAGCGGAGGAGCTGTTCAGTTTTTTCTCCAATGCGATTTCTTCATCACGGAGTTTTGCCGCCAGTTCGTAATTTTCTTCTTCAAGGGCTTTGGTTTTTTCGGCTTCAATTGCAGTTAAGCGTTCAGCCGCATCCTCATCATTCAGTTCATCGATTAACAGGTTGGCTTTTGAACCTGCTTCATCTAATAAATCAATTGCTTTATCCGGCAGGTGTCTGTCCTGAATGTAGCGGGATGATAACGTGACACATGCTTTGATTGCTTCATCACTGAATGTCACGCCATGGTACGCCTCGTATTTGTCTTTAATCCCTTGCAGAATGAGGATAGCTTGTTCAATTGAAGGCTCCTGCACCATGACAGGCTGAAAACGTCTTTCCAGCGCAGCATCTTTTTCGATTTGACGGTATTCTTTCAGTGTTGTCGCCCCAATGACTTGCAGTTCGCCTCTGGCTAGGGCCGGTTTGAGAATATTGCCGGCGTCCATTGATCCTTCTGCAGAGCCTGCGCCGACGAGAAGATGAATTTCATCAATGAAGAGAATGACATTTTTTCGTTCCTTCAGCTCAGTGATCAGCTGTTTCATTCTCTCCTCAAATTGGCCTCTGATCCCTGTATTTGCAACAAGGGATGCAACATCAAGCAAGTATAGCTCTTTGTTTTTCAGTTTGTTTGGAGCATCGCCTTCAGCAATTTTTAAAGCGAGTCCTTCAGCGATGGCAGTTTTCCCTACACCCGGCTCCCCAATAAGAACCGGATTGTTTTTGTTGCGGCGGTTTAGAATTTCGATCACTCGTGCCACTTCATCATCACGGCCGATGACGGGATCAATGAGACCGGCTTTAGCACCGTTTGTAATATTTTGAGCCAGCTCATCAAGCAGCCCTTTTTTTCCGCTTTGTTTTGCTGCGCTCTGTTCTTTCGGCTGGAATGCCTGTTCAAAAGGAAATCCGAAAGATTGAGGACCCATACTCATTGAAGGTTTACGGGTCAGTTCGTTATAACAAGTTTCACATAGAACCATCTGTTTATGAACGGAATTTATTTGCATGTTAAGGCGAATCGTCGCCTCGTTTTGATGACAATGTTGACAACGCATTTGCCAAAACCTCCTTAATAATTTGATCTTCTTTGACCAATGAAAGTGAATAAAAAGGTCTATTGAATTTGACCTTCTTTGACTATTAGTATATGGCAAACGTAACGGCATTCAAAACAATATGCTCAAAGCAACTTTGCTTTTTGACTATCTTTGACCAAATGTTTTTTAAAAAAGGCCAGTTTGTTTGACCAACTTTGATTAATAGTATACTCTGACTAACTTTGACTTTCAAGTCTTTTGCACAATATTTTTTAATTTGTTACAAAGTAAAACATGTTTTCTTCGTCTTTTCAAGGAACTTGTCTCATAGGTTATAAAAAGGCATCTATGGACAAAACTGCGGTTCGTTCGGAGGGGAGAAATGGAACAATCAAAAGGGTCTGCAGGTCAGCTTGCTTTTGTGTATGTCGGCACAGTAGTCGGAGCTGGATTTGCGACTGGCAGAGAAATTGTTGAGTTTTTTCTGAAGTTCGGCTGGTTCGGTTTATTCGGCATTCTCGTCAGCGGCGGAATGTTTACGTTACTGGGCGCCAAGCTGATGATCATTTCAAAGCGAATCAATGCCAAGTCATATCAAGAAATGAACATCTTTTTGTTCGGGACGACGGCTGGGCGGATTATCAATGTATTTATGCTGTTTGTTCTCCTCGGAGTTACATCTGTTATGCTCTCAGGAGCAGGGGCGCTTTTTGAGGAACAATTGGGGATGTCCGCTCAGATTGGGATGCTTATTACAATCGGTCTGAGCTTAATTGTGATGACCAGAGGAGTAAAAGGCATTTTCGGTGTCAATGTGTTTGTTGTTCCCCTTTTAATCATCTTTTCAATGATTGTGGTGGCCGACTCTTTTATATTCAGCGAATCACGAAACGCAGCTCAGTGGGTCTGGCCACATCGCTGGGATTGGCTGTTGTCAGCCTTTTCGTACGGGGCTTTAAATTTATCGCTGGCCCAAGCGGTTTTGGTTCCGCTGGCGAATGAAATGTCCTCGGAGAAAGTGATCAAAAAAGGCGCTTTAATCGGAGGCACGATGCTGACGATTGTGCTGTCCGCGAGTTTTCTGTCTTTGTCGACTCTTCCGGATGTATTTTTGTATGATATACCGATGGCGCAAGTGGTTTATCTTTTTGCAAGATCTGTCCATTTGATTTATTTACTCATTATTTTCGGAGAAGTGTTCACATCAGTTATCGGTAATTTATATGGATTAGAAAAACAAGTGCAGAGTTTTCTTCCAATAAAAAGCAAATATATCTTTGCAGCCATTATGATCACGGCTTATATCACGAGCCAAATAGGGTACGGAAAGCTCATTTCAACTATTTATCCTTTGTTTGGCTATGTGAGTCTGGCCTTCATAGGCGCCTTGATTTGTAAAAAGGCTCCTCGGCGGCGCAGTTTATAACTATATATAATGAAGCGAACCGGCACAATAGATCTTGAAGCGAGCGGGGACTGACTTTTTTATTGTCAAGAAAAACAACATTATGGTAAGATAGCAGAAGTGAAAAAATTGAAGAAAATCCGTGCGGTATGCGGGAGAGGTTCTAGCTACACCCTCTATAAAAAACTAAGGACGAGCTGTATCCTTGGATACGGCCTTTTTTATGTTTTTCTAGAGCACCTTCCGAAAAGGTGTTTTTTTGCGTAAATCAGCTGTAGCGATGTCTCTCGCCGATGTGTTTATTGCGGAGAAGGAGAGGAATCATGAAAAAAGAAAAAGCAATTGTCGTATTTAGCGGCGGTCAAGACAGCACCACATGCTTACTGTGGGCTTTAAAAGAATTCGAAGAAGTCGAAACGGTGACTTTTCATTATAATCAGCGGCATTCGCAGGAAATTGAAGTGGCAAAATCCATTGCGGAAAAGCTTGGTGTGAAAAATCATTTGCTTGATATGTCACTTTTAAATCAGCTTGCACCGAATGCCCTGACTAGAAATGATATTGAGATAGAAGCAAAAGACGGCGAACTGCCATCCACATTCGTTCCAGGCCGCAATTTGGTATTCTTATCCTTTGCGTCTATCCTGGCATACCAAATTGGCGCGCGCCACATTATTACAGGAGTTTGCGAGACAGACTTCAGCGGTTATCCTGACTGTCGTGATGAATTCGTGAAATCTTGCAATGTAACGGTAAATCTGGCGATGGAGAAGCCGTTTGTGATCCACACGCCTCTCATGTGGCTCAATAAGGCGGAAACATGGAAGCTTGCAGATGAGCTTGGCGCGCTTGATTTTGTGAAAAACAACACGCTGACATGCTATAACGGCATCATCGCAGACGGCTGCGGCGAATGTCCGGCATGCCATCTTCGTTCAAAAGGTTATGAAGAATATATGGTGATGAAAGGAGAGCGTGCATAAATTGTTATCTCAAATTTATCCGCAAGTCCAGCATCCTTATTCGTTTGAACTGAATAAGGACATGCACATCTCAGCCGCTCATTTTATCCCTCGGGATAGTGCGGGAGCGTGCAGCAGGATTCACGGGCATACGTATACCGTAAATATAACCGTTGCCGGCGACGAACTTGACGACTCCGGCTTCCTTGTCAATTTCAGCGTGCTCAAAAAACTGGTGCATGGAAACTATGATCATACGCTATTAAATGATCATGAAGATTTTTCTCAGGACGACCGGTATTCGCTGCCGACAACTGAAGTCGTGGCGAAAACGATTTATGACAACGTACAGGCTTATTTAGACACTTTGGAGAATAAGCCGGCCTGTGTACAGGTGTTTGTCCGTGAAACACCGACAAGCTACTGTGTCTACCGTCCGAAAAAGGGTGGTTTGAATGGCTAAAGGAATTCCTGTATTAGAAATTTTCGGCCCGACGATTCAAGGAGAAGGCATGGTGATTGGACAGAAAACGATGTTCGTCCGGACAGCCGGCTGTGATTATTCCTGCAGCTGGTGTGACTCCGCCTTCACTTGGGACGGATCTGCTAAAAAAGATATTCGCTGGATGACGGCAGAAGAAATTTTTGCAGAGCTTAAGGGCATTGGGGGAGACGCGTTTTCCCACGTGACCATCTCAGGCGGTAACCCGGCTCTGTTAAAACAGCTGGATGCTTTTATTGAACTGCTGAAGGAAAATAACATCCGTGCAGCGCTTGAAACTCAAGGGACCGTTTATCAGGATTGGTTTACGCTGATTGATGATTTGACAATTTCTCCAAAACCGCCAAGCTCAAAAATGGTGACGAACTTTCAAAAGCTTGACCACATTTTAACTTCACTTCAAGAGAATGATAGACAGCATGCTGTCAGCTTGAAGGTTGTCATCTTTAATGATGAAGATTTGGAATTTGCCAAAACGGTGCACAAGCGGTACCCCGGGATTCCGTTTTATTTACAAGTCGGCAATGATGACGTGCATACGACAGATGACCAGTCATTGATTGCACATTTGCTTGGAAAATATGAAGCGCTTGTTGATAAGGTAGCTGTCGATGCGGAGCTGAATCTCGTCAGAGTGCTCCCGCAGCTGCACACCCTGTTATGGGGCAACAAACGCGGCGTATAATAGAAAGGAAGATGAACATGACGACAAGAAAAGAATCAGAATTAGAAGGTGTAACACTGCTCGGCAACCAAGGTACAAATTATTTGTTCGAATATGCGCCGGACGTGCTGGAATCCTTCCCGAATAAACACGTAAACCGCGATTACTTTGTAAAATTCAACTGTCCTGAATTCACATCTTTATGCCCGAAAACAGGCCAGCCTGACTTTGCAACGATCTACATCAGCTATATTCCTGATGAAAAGATGGTTGAAAGCAAATCATTAAAGCTGTACTTGTTCAGTTTCAGAAATCATGGTGACTTCCACGAAGACTGCATGAATATCATCATGAATGACTTGATTGAATTAATGGACCCGCGCTACATCGAAGTATGGGGCAAATTCACGCCAAGAGGCGGAATTTCCATTGATCCGTACACAAACTACGGAAAGCCTGGCACGAAGTATGAAAAAATGGCCGAGTACCGCATGATGAACCATGATTTGTATCCGGAGACGATTGATAATCGTTAATTATTCCGTTGTGTGAAACGGAGTGTGAGACGAAGTGGAGTCACGGTAAAATCCGAACATTAAACGTCAGTTTTAAGCGAAAATGTGACCCGGTCACAATTTGGCGGCCCTCTTGTGACCACACCGTGACCGAAAATATATAAATGTGTGACCACGATCCCTGTCTTTTTAGACGGGGATTTTTTAATGCGTTCGATTTAGTTTTTCAACACGATTATATGAGGTGATGTTTAGTTATTGTGCGATATTTGCGGCGCGATTTGATCCGTAACGCCTCGATAGCGTCTTCGGGCGTTAGTTCGTTGCGTTGTTAGCGAATAGCTTCGTTCGTGTTTCATTAAAATTAGTATTATTATACTGTTTTATGTTCGTATTTTAGATATAAAATCCAAATTTTCTTTAGTTATATCAATTTAATTTTCGTATTTTGTTGAAAATGATTATTTGAATACCTATCCTTTCATTAGAAAGGAGTGTTTGAAAGTGACAAAAAAGAAGGATATTTTTACTGTCAAAGAGGACTTAACTGAGTTAGCTAATTTAATACATAAATTGAGTTCATCCAATTCTTTTAAGGGCCGTACAAAGATTGAAAAGGCTCTTATTACTGTATCGAGGCAAATGGAGGTTGTGGGGAGTAGGAAGCGAACCATGAGTGATTATCGTCTTCACGTAACAAACTTCATGAAATCAGAAGGCCTGACGTTTTTAGACGAAATAACTACGCAATCAATTTATTTATGGCTTGAAAAAATGGATGTCAGCTCACAAACAAGACTAATACGTCTAAAGTGTCTAAAAGCTTTTTTATCGCGGTGTTTTGATAATGGATGGTTTGAAACGAAGTTTTGGAAGAGTATTAATATAAAGGTTGATAAACAAGTGAAACAAGGGGTAACGGAACAGGATATTAAAATACTTTTATCCGTACTGATTTAAATGATTTTGTCCAATTGCGCGATGCTACGGCAGTTCTCCTTATGTATAAAATGGGGATTCGTGTAAGTACCCTGGCAAACCTCGAGGAAAAACACATTGATCTCTCGGATAAATTACTAAGATTGAACGGAGATATTCTTAAGAGTCGCGAAACTTTATTGCTACCGTTCGATGATGTACTTACACGCATGCAGACGTTTTAATGAAGCAAAACAAAGCCATCCGATGTCAGTACAAAAGGATAATAACTTCGTTTTTATTACGAAACAAGGTGGATCTATCGCGAGGGGACCATCAAACAACAACATACAGAAGCGTTTAAATAAGTACGCTCGTGAGTATGGATTGAAAAATATTAATCCGTATTCTTTACGAAGGGGTTTCGCTAAATCATTACTTGATAAAGGCGCTAGATTAACAGGTATATCAAAAGCGCTCGGCCATAGTGATCTTTCCGTAACAACACAGTATTTGTATCTAGATAAGAACGAAGTAGTGGAAAATCTACGGGAATTTTTATAAAAAGACGCCGATTTATTCAGCGCCCTCTTCCGTTTCTTTTACTTCGAATAATTCTTCGTATTTGGCTCCGGTTGTTTTCATTATCGATGCGACATGCCAGTCATAGTGCCTTTCGGAATTATCAAACCGAGATATCGACGCCTGTGGAACACCAGATCTCCGCGATAATTCGGATTGCGACCAGTTTAACTGCGAAAGAACCGCACCAAGACGAGGCTTTACCGTAAGTTTCATTTCGATCACCTCGTGATAATTATAACGGAAAAACTGTCCGAAATGTCAGCTTTCGCAACCTCACGTGCGACCCTCCAAACGCTTTACAAAACTAAATAAAGTCATTATGTTGGGGGAATACCGAATAAAGATAGCCTATAAAAAAAGAGAAGGAGGCGGGGGAGGTTGGAGCCAGAACCGGCATTCCAGACGGTATTTAATTGCGTATATCAAAAAATCACTTTGACTCTATGAAAAAAAGACGCCGATTATTCAGCGTCTTCTTCCGTAGCTGTTTTTATTTCGAATAACTCGTCTACTTCTACTTCGAGCGCCTTCGCAATAGAGAAAACATGCCAATCTTCGTGGCGGCTGTTTTTATCGAATCGCGAAATCGAACCTTGTGGAACGCCCGATGCTTCAGCGAGCCTCACTTGCGTCCACCCTTTGTCCTTCATAACGGCGTGTAGGCGTGGTGTAGCGTTTAACTTCATTTCGATCACCTCTGCGATGTTAAATTTTAAGTTAATCAATTTATCTCTTCACTAGAGCTGCTTTGTGTGTTAGTCCTAGAGAAAGATTTTCTTGAAATTATAACAAAAATAATTGAACTTGAAAGTAATACAAATAGAGCTACTATTAAAAATCGTATCTTGTAGGAAAAAACTAATACGGAAAGAGATATCAACATAATAAGTAAGGGTGTAACAGATCTTTTATTAACAATGAAGTGTTTCTTTTCAATCAAATCATCCATACTCGCTATGAATAAGAAGAACCATAATACAAATGAAATGAGTTTAGTTATTTGCCAGAAATTATGTGCTGAATTTGTAACTATGAAGAAAATCCATAAACCCAATACACTCATAAAGGATAAAAAAGGAGGCTTTACAATAGCCAAAAATTTTCCCCCATAGTACTCCATAGTTCCTGATAAAGTTACGTTATTCAAAGGTCGCTCTGATAATTTAATAAGATTGGTCGATTTTAAAATCTCTTCTTCAATCTTTTTAGCCATCTCATTATTTTCTATGTTTTTTCTATTCAAATATTTATTAACTTCTATGTAAGTTTTTGAATCTAATAAAGGCAATTTAGTATAAACAAAATTAATAAAATCTTGTTTATCTGTATTACTATAGTAATTCTCTAATATATCAGAATAAAGTTGAAGAAATGCTTTCATTTCTTCCTTTTTGTATGCTTGTTCATTATCTAGAGTAGATTTAAATTGTCTGTTAAACCATATAAAAATAAATAAAGATATCAACAAGCTTAGAAATAATAAAGGTTGTCCTTCAAAATATTTATCCATTATTTTAATTATATGATCAACTATTTTATCCAAATAACCACTCCTTACTGTGAAATCGGTTCAACTTATAAAGATTATCATTTTATAGAATTAGATTAATAATTAAAATGGCTTTTTATCTCGTTTTAAAGCTATTAACGAAAGTTTCTCCGTCGTTCTCCGCATTAACTATTAGCTGGGCACTTTCACTGATACGTTGAGCAAGTGCTTTTTGCGCTTTTCCATTGAAGCTGTATAAAAGGGCTGAATAAACGTCGTTTAATTCTTCCTGTAGCGAATTCATTTCGAACTTAGGTTTAAGATTTTTTCGAACCGTCTCTAGCTTAGTATTTGCCACTTGCGTCATACCTGCTTTTAACATTTGACGCTGCAGCTGTTTTCGCATTGGATCATCTTTATGTTCTAAAAGGTTATCTAATGTTGGCATTGCTTTGTCACTCCTATAATCTCAGCCAATTGGCAAGCATCTGATCTTTTTCTTCAAAATCGTCGGCGATTTTATTCAAGAAGCCGCCTATTTCTTCAAGGTCTGTAATCGCTGCTTGTAGTGAATCTATGAATGATTGTTCAGCTTGTGTGTCGTAAAATATCGGTCCTTTATCGTAAGACTGGGCTAAATCTTCTAACGTATTGGTTACATCCTGCGAATTAAGCTGATCATAAAAGCCATGCCCAACTTGACCGTAAAATTCCGTTTTTAGTTCAGCAACTTTTTCGTCGTGCTCTTGATAGGCATTCTGCGCTTCTTTTTTCATCGTTCTGAGATCCTCGACCATCGCGTCAACTTTTTCGGCAAGTTTTTTTGCACTTTTTGGTGTTACTTTAATGGCATCCCCGCCACCGATCGCGCCAGCCGGTAGCATTGCGTTTAAGTTTTTATCGTACACAAGCTCATCGCCGTTTACGTTCGTGATATTTCCGTTTTCATCAAATGTAAAGTTGGCTTCATTTAGACCGTGTGTATCAGGATTACGAAGAATAACAGTATCTATAAAGTAGACGAGGTTCTTTTCGATTTGGTCACCCCATCTTCCGCTCAGTCTTTGTTTGCGATTGATCTGTGAAAGTACAGGGTTTTTTGTGTAAATTGTGGTCCCGTTGTGGCGGTCATATTCGTTCCAATAACCAGCTCCGACCATATCATCCGGGTTGATAATAGACCTCACGTAAGGGTCGTACAAGCCATCGTTTATTTCTTCTTGCTTATTATCAGTATGTAGTTTGACGACAGAAGGGCTGTTAAACGCGACCCCATAAATATCATTGTTTACCGCACTGTATTCAGCCTCTGCGCCTCCGAGTGAATGACCTGTTGTTGAAACAATCGTCGATGTTCCGTTATACTTTCTTTTAACTTCTTTAACGAGTTGGTCTGCTTGGTCGATTTGCGTTGTTTTCGTAATGAGTTTATAGTTTCCGGTTGTAAGCATCGCGTCTTGGGAAGGTGTGCCGTTATATTTTCCGAGTGTTTTAGACGTATCCTTCGCATCCTTTTCAACGATATAATGAGCTTCTTTTTTGGGGTCGCTTCCAAAAACAATGTTGCCGCCGTCAGCTTTTGCGCCATCATTGATCGGGTCTTTTCCGAGATCAGTTCCTGCAAATGATACAACAACATTTTCTGGATTTTTGGATTTCACCCATTTGCCGTTTTTCTGTTCCGCTTGCACTAATACAACCGCGTCAAGCCCTGTGTCATCGTCTGATTTTATTTTGTCGACGTACCAATAAGTAGGATTTGAAATGGAAGAATTAATACGTATATAATCGTTGTTCTTTAATTTCTTTTTGAGATAATCATAGTTATAAGCACGCTGACTCATCCTATAATATGTTTCATCCGTAAGGCTTGAAGTCCTAATTTTCTTGCTCAAGATATACAACACCTTTCATGTCATGTAAAATAATGAAGGGAAAGGGATGATCTTTTTTTGAAAAAATACCTTATTATTCTACTATTGTTAATTATAACTGTTGGGGGACTGATTATGAAGCATCAATATGATGTGAAAAAGGAAGAAAGTGCTCTTTTTGAAAAAGCTAAAAGTAAAATGACTGAATACCTTCATAGTGAATACAAGGGTATAGAGAAAATTTCTTATTCCGAGGAATATTTTATTGATCCAACTGGTGGAATTACCGTTGAGGGATATCTTAATGGCGATAAAACAAAAGAGTTTGATGGTCTATATGATCCTGTTAGTGACAAAATAGGAAGCTCTTCTGTGGACGCAGAAGAAAAATCTTAAGACGCCACGCTGGCGTCTTTACTTTTGTGTTATACCTTCACTTGCCTCAGATAACGTGGACCATTTTTCTAAACCGCGAGCTACATGCGTACCTTTGTCTGCTATTGTCGCGTATGCTTCATATATTATTGGCTTCAAACACTCTAACCGATAGATCCCTCTCCTTAAAGAATAGTCATACTTGTTTTTCTCTTTCAGTTAACATTTTCGGAATGGAAATATCAGTTCTTACCGTGCGTTGCGACGAGATCTTGGGGCTTGGGTGGTCAGACGTCGATTTATTTCGAGCGGAAGATCCTAACGATTCGCCAAACCCTTTCGAAGATAGCCGATAAAGCTAATTACGGACTGGTTTCGGAAGCCAAGACGATAAACGCGTTTTGTACCGTTAATTTGCCGGATCGTTAGGTGGTATCACTTATTGCGCATAAGGGATAATCGATCATGAGCGGATCGTGCTCGGTGATAAATACGACGACAACGACCTGGTCGTATGTACGAAAAACGGAAGCTGGGTGCATCCGAATAATTTCCGGAGTTCATTTAACGTAACCCGCGATGGTTTAGGCTTACCGAAAATACCGTTAAAGGGACTACGCCACATTCACGTGACATATCTCGTTAGTATAAGAACGGTTGGGTCACGCGAATATTAAAACGACGCTCGGATCGTATAGTCACGTCTTGCCTTCTGCAGCGCTGAGTAGTCGAAAAGCGAGATCGTTTGATTGCGGAGTGTGACCGCAGTGTGACCGTAGGATTGACGCGGAATTTAAGCCCCATATATCCACGAAGACTGCATGAACATCATCATGAATGACTTGATTGAGTTAATGGACCCGCGCTACATCGAAGTATGGGGCAAATTCACGCCAAGAGGCGGAATTTCCATTGATCCGTACACCAACTACGGAAAACCTGGCACGAAGTATGAAAAAATGGCCGAATACCGTATGATGAACCATGATTTGTATCCGGAGACGATTGATAATCGTTAATGGTACAAGATGTCCTTACATAGACGTGGGTAACACTACGTCTATTTTTGTTTTTTAAAGCTTCTTAGTTACCCGTTCTACACATCCTGATTATATAAAAAAGACGAGCGAATCCGGGGGGAATTCCACTCGCCGCTTTCTAATGAAAAGACGGGATGCTGGATGGCAGCTCGTCTGTTTTATTATAATTTAACGAACGTATGTTTGTAAAGGTGTCTTTTCTAAAGAAATGGTGAATATAACGATCAGAACAGATTTATTGTGAACGTTCGTTAAGGTATGCTAAGATGCATGAACCGTAAAGGAGCTGATAAGAAGTGAAGACACTGCGATTAAACAATGTAACATTAGAAATAGCAGCATATCAAGAAGAAAACGAGCCGAAGCGCAAAATTGCATGTACCCTAAACGTTACGAGTGAGACTTACCATGATATCGCCGTCCTGTTGTATGAAAAAACGTTTAATGTCGAGGTTCCAGAACGAGATCTTGCTTTCCGGGGTGAAATGACAAATTATTCAACGTCATTGACCAACCTGTACGAACCAGGGGCTGTCAGCAAGTTCTATATAGAAATAACGGAAATAGACCAAAACGCCGATTCATAAATCGGTGTTTTTTATGTAAAAAAGCTGCCGGCCGGCAGCTTTTGAGAAAGCGAATTTCATATGTAAGGTGTTTAATTGTTCGTCTTGCAGTTTTTTTGAATAATGTGGAAATAAGGAGGTTTTAATAGGAGTCTCTGATGATCTTATAATTTTTATGATTAACAACTGTCAATGAATCTAACTCAAGATCCCGATAGTTATCCATGATCGTCACATCAACGATAACAGAATTCTCATTTACTTTTTCAACAACACCGGTTAATCCGTTTTTAAATTCAATGACATTTCCAACCTTAGCGATTTTCACAAGCTTCCTCTCCTTTTAACATAATAATGCCTTTTGAAAGTATTTTGCAGTATTTTTATTGAGAAGTAAAGCGATAAGGAGTTTTATCTCCCTTATGAATTGTCCTGTCGCATTAAAGATGATATATTGATTTTCGTCAATAGAAAGAAAAGGGGGAATTTTCGTTGCATCCCGAAGAGATCACAGAAATGATTGAACAGCTGCGCACCGGCGCCATAAACGAACTGAGAGTCCAAAAAGAGCATTTCCTTGATTTCAGGGCTGTGTTATCTAAACAAGATGATTTTAAACATTTCCGAGGAATTGCCCAGCAAGGCGGAGATGTCATATTTCAATACTTAGAACAGCCAAGAAGCTGAAGGTTTCTCATATGTGAGAAGCCTTTTTATCATATATGACAGAATACAAGCCTTTTATTACATCCGTCTGTAACAGATGTAAATAAAATGTAAAGTGTTATAAATGGATAAACATGTATCAATTTGACAAGATTTATAGAATTTCAGGCTGTTTTTCTGCCAGTAAGCAGTGAGTCATCCTCTTTATTCCATCCTGATGCCTCCTTGGGAGAGTTGGAAAATCTTTTTCCGTGAAAATGAATGGATCTCTTGTTAAGGTAATGAAGTGTTTTTTTGAGCACTTTAAGGAGGAAATTGTATGACAACGAAATTCACTGCTCTGGCTGTTTTTCTTCTTTGTTTCATGCCTGCAGCCAAAATTGAGCATACACAAGCTTCACTACTGAGCGCAAAGAAGACAAAACATGAAGAAGCGAAATGGCTTACACATATAGATCGAAATACGAATGAATCTTTCCCTTCACTGTCTGCTGATAAGGACAAGAAAATAAAACCGATTAAGCTATCAGCACACACTGAAAAGAAAGAGAAAGATAAACCGGACAAAACAAATGATGAGAAAGAAACATATACACAGTCTGAAAAAGAGTTGCTGTCCCGTCTCGTTCACGCAGAGGCCAAAGGAGAATCATATAAAGGCAAGGTCGCTGTAGCAAGCGTTGTACTGAACAGAACGGAGAAAAAAGGTTTTCCTGATACGATTAGAGGAGTTATCTATCAGAAAAACGCCTTTGAACCGGTCGCAAACGGCAGCATTAATCAAAAGCCTGACAAAGAATCGATTGAAGCTGCCGAAGAAGCACTGTCCTCAAAAAATAGAGAAACAGATGCCATCTTCTTTTATAATCCGAAAACAGCGTCAGATAATTGGATTCGTTCAAGAAAAATCGTCGAAAAAATCGGCAGACACGTTTTTGCCGTTTAAGCATAGAAGAGACAATAGGTCTCAACTGTGCTTTTTTTCATATAAAGAGTAAAAATAAAATAATTTTTGAACTTGTCTCATATGATGTTGGTAGTACAAGAGACAAGGAGAGACATCATGAATCGATTTGTGAAAGGGATCATTCTTCTATCCATTGCCGCCTTTTTCGCTGAATGCCTTGAATTTGTCGTAAATATGATTTTGGCACGAGAGCTTGGCGAGCATGGGATGGGGCTTTACATGAGTATTTTGCCCACGATCTTTTTAATTATTGTCATCGCGAGCCTGGAACTGCCGATATCCATTTCTAAATTCATTGCCGAGTCAAATCCTAAGCTTCATGAAAGCATGCTAAGGCACGCTTTTAGAATGACAGCCATTTTCACCGCTTTTTCTACTGCCGCCGCTAGTATTGCGCTTCCGTTTATTCCGGTATTTGATACATACCACCCGTTTATTAAAGGGATTGTCATCGGCTTAATTCCTGTTGTCGCCTTTACTTCGATCGCCAGAGGCTACTTTATGGGTGTGCAGAAAATGGGGAAAATCGCAATTGCCAATGTGCTGAAAAAAATCATCCAGCTCTTGTGCTTATTCATCTTTTTTCAATGGTACTCATTTGAATTGGACATGGCTGTGCTGATTTCCTTGTTTGTTTTAGTTGTGAGTGATGTGGTCGTGCTTGTTTATTTATATTCACAATTTATTATGGCAAGGCGTGCGGTATCCGGCCAGCAGCACATTCATTTGCGCGGAAAGGATGTAAGAAAAAGGCTGCTTGCCGTTTCAATTCCTACTACAGGATTGCGCATTTTTCATGCTGTTGTCAACGCAATTGAACCCTTTTTAGTGAAAGGAGCGCTTTTGGCTGCGGGCGTTGCCGGGACAGCGGCGATCGATCAATACGGAATGCTGGCTGGAGTGGCTGTGACGATAGGTTCGTTCCCTGCATTTATTGCCCATTCGTTAATGGTTGTCATGATACCAAGTATTTCGGAAGCTTATGCACTTTCACAGTATGACATCGTGTTAAAAAGGCTGAAGCAGTCGATTTTCATTACATTAGGTTACGGTATACCGGCTGTCTGGATCATGTTCCAGTTTGCGGGACCTCTCACACATTTGTTTTTTCACTCTCCTGAAGCGCAGTATTACTTGCAGCTGTTGTGGCCTTACTTTCTCTTTCATCTGTTTGTCATGCCGCTGCAGGCGTGCTTAATCGGAATGGGCTTTGTGAAAGAGGCTTTTTATCACAATGTGTGGAGCCATATCGTTGCGCTGAGTATGATGTATGTACTGGGGTCAATGGAGAATCTGCAAATGCTCGGGATTATCCTCGGGATGAACACTGGCATGATTCTTTTGACGAGCCTGCACTATGCCACGATCTGCAAAGCACTGCAAGTATCTGTATTGCTTACGGGCGGGAACAGAGCGCCGCGAATTGAAGGATGATAAAGGAACAGCAGGGGCAAGCTAATTGAAAAGCATGAAAGGAAGATTCCATGTTGACGAAGCGCTTGCTTACTATATACATTGTGTTATTAGGGTTGATTGCATGGTTTCCAGGTTCGGCACAAGCCGAGGGAAAACAGCCTGCTGTTCCCGCTGTTTTTCTTATGAAAACGATAGAAGGGGAGGACATCTCGATTCCGAATAAAGGGCAAAAAACAATTCTCCATTTTTGGACATCATGGTGTCCGCCCTGCAAAAAGGAGCTTCCACAGTTTCAGTCGTTTTATGATGCCCATCCATCTGACAGCGTAAAGCTGGTCACGGTGAATTTAGTGAATTCGGAACAAAATCAGCAAGCCGTTGAAGACTTTATTAAAGCAAATAAGCTGACGTTTCCGATTGTCCTTGACTCAAAAGGGGAATTGATGAAGGAGTATCATATCATCACGATCCCAACATCATTTTTGCTGAATGAAAAGGGAGAAATTGAAAAAACAAAAATTGGCCCGATGACGGCGGAACAACTGAAGGAATGGACGGAAGAATAGCTGAGAGTATAGACTCTCAGCTTTTTTCATATAGAGAAGAAGTGAATAAACATTAATGATAATTACTATCAAGAAGAAATTAAAATAATTATAATTGAAATTCTCTTCTTGCGTGCTATAATAAAGGAAGACATCAAGAAATAACTGACGATAAAGCTGCCTTTTGGGCGGCGATTTTGTTTTTTATAAGAGAAATGAAGATGATTTACGTTCTCAATTAGAGAGGAGAATTCGATATGAATGAACAAGTTATCGTTCAACGCGATCCGCACGAGCCATTAAAAACAGACAAGAGAGAAAAAAACTGGGCGCAGCACGCAGAGCTTATTGCAGCACTTGTATCAGGCGCCCTTATCTTGGCTGGCTGGCTCTTATCCGGCCATCAAGTATTATCTGTAACACTTTTCTTGTTGGCTTTTGTGATCGGCGGATTCGCTAAAGCAAAGGAAGGAATCGAAGAAACGCTCGAATCCAAAACGCTGAATGTAGAACTTTTAATGATTTTCGCTGCTATTGGCTCTGCCTTGATTGGATACTGGGCAGAGGGCGCTATATTAATATTTATTTTTTCCTTAAGCGGAGCTTTAGAAACATACACAATGAATAAAAGCAGCAGAGATTTAACGTCTTTAATGCAGCTTGAACCTGAAGAAGCAACATTGCTGATCGATGATGAAACCAAAAGGGTTCCAGTTTCAGACTTGCAGGCCGGTGATATGATTGTGATCAAACCTGGAGAACGAGTAGCAGCAGACGGTATCATTGAATCGGGCTCGACAAGCCTTGACGAGTCGGCATTAACAGGTGAATCAATGCCTGTAGAAAAAAACACAGGCGACGCTGTATTCACAGGGACGGTGAATCGCAATGGATCCTTGACTGTTCGTGTCACGAAAGCAAATGAAGATTCGTTATTCAGAAAAATTATCAAACTGGTTGAATCAGCGCAAAACAGTGTATCACCCGCACAGGCTTTCATCGAACGATTTGAAAATGCTTATGTGAAAGGTGTGTTAATTGCGGTGGGGCTCCTGTTATTCATCCCGCACTTTGCGCTGGGCTGGAGCTGGAGTGAAACCTTCTACCGCGCAATGGTGTTTATGGTTGTCGCGTCACCTTGTGCGCTTGTCGCCTCTATTATGCCGGCGGCGTTGTCCCTGATTTCAAATGGCGCCCGCAACGGTATGCTTGTGAAAGGAAGCGTCTTTCTTGAACAGCTGGGCTCTGTGCAAATGATCGCCTTTGATAAAACCGGTACTGTAACAAAAGGCCAGCCGGCAGTTGAGACGATCAGAATAGCAGAAGGGTTCAATGAAGCGGAAGTTCTTGAGGCTGTCTATGCCATCGAAACGCAATCAAGCCATCCGCTTGCCCAGGCCATAACGGCGTACGCTGAAGGCCGCGGCGTGAATCAGTCCGGCTACATATCTATAGAAGAAACATCAGGGTTTGGCGTTATGGCAGAAGTGTCGGGCGCGAAATGGAAGGTCGGTAAAGCAGGTTTTATCGGCGAGGAAATGGCGGCGCAATTTATGAAACAGACAGCATCAGATATCATTCAAAGCGGCCATACGATTGTATTTGTGAAAAAGGATAATCAAATAGCGGGCTGTATTGCACTGAAGGACCAAATCAGGCCTGAAGCAAAAGAGGTCATGGAGGAACTGAACCGACTTGGGATTAAAACGGCCATGCTGACAGGAGATCACGTGGACACGGCTCAAGCGATTGCCAAGGAAGCCGGCATGACAACTGTTGCGGCAGAATGCCTGCCTGACCAAAAAGTGAATGAAATCAAACGATTAAAAGAAGAATTCGGAACGATAGCAATGGTTGGTGACGGAATCAATGATGCGCCGGCGCTCAAAGCGGCGGATGTCGGCATTGCGATGGGAGGCGGAACAGATGTAGCACTTGAGACCGCTGATATGGTCCTCATGAAAAACGACTTGAAAAAGCTCGTAAACATGTGCCGCTTGTCACGGAAAATGAACAGGATCATTAAACAAAATATCGTGTTTTCTCTAGCTGTGATCTGTCTGCTGATTTGTGCAAACTTTTTGCAGGTGATGGAATTGCCATTTGGCGTGATTGGTCATGAGGGAAGTACGATTTTGGTCATACTAAACGGATTAAGACTCCTAAAATAAAACCAGCAGCCCCATCAGGATGCTGGTTTTTTATGTATCAAGATTTCCCTTCATTTTTGTCTTTGGCAGATCTTTTCGTAACCAGGATGAGAGCGAGAATGCAGCAAAGAAAACCCGCTGCACAGCCTATAACTGAGCTGTAATAATAAAAGCCCACCATCTTCATTCCGATAAAAGGAGCGGAAATTCCCAAAATCGTTAAGAGCATAACTGCTTTTCGCCTGAAAAAATTCATCAGCAAACGGAACAACCCCCTGCGATTGAACGTTACTGTCAGTATACAGGAAGCGGAGCAGGAAATAAAATGCATCGGAAAATGAAGGCGTTGTGAAAGGCAAACATCTGCAAAACCTGATACAATGAAGGATAGAACAATGCATTGCAAATGGCGGGGAGGAACAAGAAGTGAATAGAATACAACGCGTCTCTTCATGGCTGAAGGAAGCGGGGCATACTGCCGCATTTATTCATACGAAAGAAAATGTTTTTTACTTAACCGATTTTTACACAGAGCCGCATGAAAGATTAATGGGGTTATTTATTTTTCAAGAAGAGGAGCCTTTCTTTATTTGTCCAGGAATGGAAGCAGGACAGGCCCGCAACGCAGGCTGGAATTATGAAATCATTGGCTATGCGGATCACGAAAATCCGTGGGAGCTGATAGAGAAAGCCTTGAAAAAGCGAAATATCAGCATACATACGCTTGCGGTAGAAAAGGATTCCATCTCGCTATCACGCGCTGAACAGCTGAAGCATTCGACGGGCGGGGCTCAATTTGTTTCAGCAGAAGAAACACTCAACCAATTTCGCCTGATTAAAGACGACAATGAAGTTCGTTTGCTGAAAGAGGCGGCAAAGCTTGCGGATTACGGTGTTGAAGTCGGTACAGCCGCTTTGCGAGAAGGCATTAGTGAAGTGGAAGTGCTCGCTCAAATTGAGTATGAGCTGAAGAAAAAAGGAATTCAGGGCATGTCTTTTTCGACAATGGTTTTATTCGGAGAAAAATCAGGCCAGCCTCACGGAAATCCTGGTACAGCCACGTTGAAGAAAGGTGATTTTGTTTTATTTGATCTTGGTGTTATTCTTGACGGCTATTGCTCTGATATTACAAGAACATTTGCATACAAAACCATCAACCCGAAGCAGGAGGCGATTTACGAGACTGTGCTTCAAGCGGAAAAAGCCGCGATTGAGGCAAGCAAACCCGGTGTCAGAATCGGAGATCTGGATTTGACAGCCCGCGGAATCATAGAAAAAGCGGGATACGGCGACTATTTTCCTCATCGGCTTGGACACGGACTCGGAATTTCTGTCCATGAGTACCCATCAATGAGCCAGGCTAACGATACGCATCTGCAGGAAGGCATGGTCTACACGATCGAACCGGGAATTTATGTGCCTGAAATCGGCGGCGTGCGCATTGAGGATGACGTTCATGTAACTAAGGACGGGGCAGTTGCTCTGACACAATATCCGAAAGAATTAATCATACTGCCGTAACAGGAAGTAAAAAAGGACTTTGTTCGAGACATCGTCCTTTTTTATCTGCATTAAATAAAAAAATCATCAAAAGTTCGAAATGGTTTAATTTCATGTTTTTGGTTGAGAGGTTTTACAGCAAGACAGCTGCCGCCGAGAACAGTGAGACATAATCCAATTAAAATGAAAAAACCCATGTGATCTTCTCCTTTCAGCAAAAAACATAAAATATGTCTGGTACGTTCCTATCATATTGTATGAAACGCATTCCAGATCAAGGGATTTAGAAAGAAGGGAATCTATGGCTAATATTAAAGACATTGCAGAAAAAGCCGGTGTCTCCGTTACAACGGTTTCCCGGGTGATAAACAATCATCCGTACGTTAGTGAAGACAAAAGAAAAAGAGTGCTTGAAGCGATGGAGGCATTGGAGTACACGAGAAATATTCACGCTGTCCATTTGTCGAAAGGATTTTCAAACATGATTGGTGTTGTCCTGCCGACGGTTAGCCTGCCATATTTTGCAGAGCTGATCGCAGGAATAGCTGACGCAGCCGTGGAATCCGGGATTCACCTCTCTTTATTTCAAACAAACTATGAGGTCCAAAAAGAAATCTTTGCGCTGTCTCAATTAAAACAGCGACAGGTTGACGGCCTGATTTTTTGTTCAAAGGCACTTGCTGATGAGAAACTCATGGAATGGGAGGGCCCGATATTGCTATGCCAAAATTCAGATATTGGCCGTTTCCCAACCATCAGCATTCCACACCAAGAAGCATTCCGGAACGGCTTGGACTATTTAATTGCCAAAGGGCACAAAAAAATAGCGATCTGTTTGGCAAGAAAAAAAGGCATGAACAGCCATTTTCGAATCAAAGCCTATAAAGAAGCATTGGAAGAGATCGGGGAGGCATTTCGTGAAGACTGGGTAGTTGAGAAAGCGATTACAATCAATGATGGGAAGGCGCTTTTTCATAAATGGAAAACGTGGAACGAAAAGCCGACGGCTATTTTTGTTGCCAATGACCAAGTTTCAGCAGGGCTTTTTCTTGAAGCAAAGAATCAGCAGGTATCAGTACCGGATGAGCTTGCGATCTTAAGTGTTGATAACCACGAAATCAGCCAAGCCCTTGGAATCACAACGATCGATATTCAAACAAAGGAAATGGGAAAGCAGGCATTTGCCATGCTTGAAAAAAGAATTCAAGGGCAGCCGATTGAAAGGAAGGTTTTGGATTACCAACTCATCGAAAGATCGACTGTTTAGTGAAAGCATCGAAAAAAGGTTTGACGTGCATTCCGTTCGTTATGTACGATATGAGGTATTGAATGACAAAGGAGCTGAGGATCGTGAATGGGTCCTTCACAGTGAAAAAGGTACTGAATAATAATGTATTAATTGCTTCTCATCATAAATACAGCGAAGTCGTTTTAATCGGAAAAGGTATTGGTTTCGGAAAAAAACAAGATGATGTCATTGAAGATAAAGGCTACGATAAAATGTTCATTTTAAAAGACGAGAAGGAACAAAAGCAGTTTAAAAAGCTCCTTGACTATGTTGATGAAAAGCTCGTTGATATTTCGAACGATGTCATCTATCACATCAGCAATAGGACTAATCACTCATTAAATGAACATATTCATATTGCGCTGACAGATCATATCGCATTTGCGATCAAAAGGCAGCAGCAGGGATTTGATATGAAGAATCCATTTTTAATGGAGACTCAGTCACTATATCCTGAGGAGTACCAAATAGCTAAAGAAGTCATAGAGATGATCAATGAAAAAGCGGGAATCTGCCTTCCTGAAGGGGAGATTGGTTTTATCGCTCTGCATATCCATTCAGCGCTGACAAACCGCCCGTTGTCTGAGGTCAATCAGCACTCGCAGCTCATGGCGCAGCTTGTCGAAGTGATTGAAGACTCATTTCAAATGAAAGTAAATAAGGAAAGTGTCAACTATTTGCGGCTGATCAGGCATATCAGATTTACAATAGAAAGAATTAAAAAAGAAGAACCGACTAAAGAACCAGAAAAATTAATGTTCTTATTGAAAAATGAATATCCGCTATGCTACAATACAGCTTGGAAATTGATTAAAATCTTGCAGCAAACATTGAAGAAACCAGTTCATGAGGCGGAAGCGGTTTACCTAACGCTTCATCTGTACCGATTAACCAATAAAATTTCATAAATTCAGTTTAACCTTATAACGTGTAACTGATCCGATCAGGCATGAGTGATTGAGGGAAAAAAACGGGAAGTTATTCTCGTTCTTTTGCGCACCCAATTTTGCTCATGCCCTTTTTGTTGTGTAAAAGGGCAAATGTAAACGGTTAAACTGGAAGACTTACGCCTGTGAATTCGTTGTCATGATTTTTAGCTGTAAGGTCAGACTAGTAAAAAGAGGAGGTCAATTCTTATGTTTAAAGCATTATTCGGCGTTCTTCAAAAAATTGGGCGTGCGCTTATGCTTCCAGTTGCGATCCTTCCGGCTGCGGGTATTTTGCTTGCGATTGGGAATGCGATGCAAAATAAGGACATGATTCAGGTCCTGCATTTCTTGAGCAATGACAATGTTCAGCTTGTAGCGAGTGTTATGGAAAGCGCTGGGCAAATTGTTTTCGATAACCTTCCGCTTCTATTCGCAGTCGGTGTAGCCATCGGGCTTGCCAACGGTGATGGAGTTGCAGGGATCGCGGCGATTATCGGTTATCTGGTAATGAACGTATCCATGAGTGCGGTTCTTCTTGCAAACGGAACCATTCCTTCCGATTCAATTGAAAGAGCCAAGTTCTTCACGGAAAACCATCCTGCATATGTAAACATGCTTGGTATACCTACCTTGGCGACAGGTGTGTTCGGCGGTATTATCGTCGGTGTGTTAGCTGCACTATTGTTTAACAAATTTTACACAATTGAACTTCCGCAATACCTTGGTTTCTTTGCGGGTAAACGTTTCGTTCCAATTGTTACGTCAATTTCTGCACTGATTCTGGGTCTTATTATGTTAGTGATCTGGCCTCCGATCCAGCATGGATTGAATGCCTTTTCAACAGGATTAGTGGAAGCGAATCCAACCCTTGCTGCGTTTATCTTCGGGGTGATTGAGCGTTCGCTTATTCCATTCGGTTTGCACCACATTTTCTATTCGCCGTTCTGGTACGAATTCTTCAGCTATAAGAGTGCAGCAGGAGAAATCATCCGCGGGGATCAGCGTATCTTTATGGCGCAGATTAAAGACGGCGTACAGTTAACAGCAGGTACGTTCATGACAGGTAAATATCCGTTTATGATGTTCGGTCTGCCTGCTGCGGCGCTTGCCATTTATCATGAAGCAAAGCCGCAAAACAAAAAACTCGTTGCAGGTATTATGGGTTCAGCAGCCTTGACATCCTTCTTAACAGGGATTACAGAGCCATTGGAATTTTCATTCTTATTCGTTGCACCAGTCCTGTTTGCGATTCACTGTGTGTTTGCGGGGCTTTCATTCATGGTCATGCAGCTGTTGAATGTTAAGATTGGTATGACATTCTCCGGCGGTTTAATTGACTACTTCCTATTCGGTATTTTGCCGAACCGGACGGCATGGTGGCTTGTCATCCCTGTCGGCTTAGGGTTAGCGGTCATTTACTACTTTGGATTCCGATTTGCCATCCGCAAATTTAATCTGAAAACACCTGGACGCGAGGATGCTGCGGAAGAAACAGCAGCAACTGGGAAAACAGGTGAAGCAGGAGATCTTCCTTATGAGATCCTGCAGGCAATGGGTGACCAGGAAAACATCAAACACCTTGATGCTTGTATCACTCGTCTCCGTGTGACTGTAAACGATCAGAAAAAGGTTGATAAAGACCGTCTGAAACAGCTTGGCGCTTCTGGGGTGCTGGAAGTCGGCAACAATATTCAGGCTATTTTCGGACCGCGTTCTGACGGGTTAAAAACACAAATGCAAGACATTATTGCGGGACGCAAGCCTAGACCTGAACCGAAAACATCTGCTCAAGAGGAAGTAGGCCAGCAGGTGGAGGAAGTGATTGCAGAACCGCTGCAAAATGAAATCGGCGAGGAAGTGTTCGTTTCTCCGATTGCCGGGGAAATTCACCCGATTACAGATGTTCCTGACCAAGTCTTCTCAGGAAAAATGATGGGTGACGGTTTTGCGATTCTCCCTTCTGAAGGAATTGTCGTATCACCGGTTCGAGGAAAAATTCTAAATGTGTTCCCGACAAAACATGCGATCGGCCTGCAATCCGACGGCGGAAGAGAAATTTTGATCCACTTTGGTATTGATACTGTCAGCCTGAAGGGCGAAGGATTTACGTCTTTCGTATCAGAAGGAGACCGCGTTGAGCCTGGACAAAAACTTCTTGAAGTTGATCTGGACGCAGTCAAACCGAATGTACCATCTCTTATGACACCGATTGTATTTACAAACCTTGCTGACGGAGAAACAGTCAGCATTACAGCAAGCGGTTCAGTCAGCAGAGAACAAGAAGAAATTGTGAAGATTGAAAAATAAGGGTGTTAGTACGCCGTGCTTGTCAGATGACAAGTACGGTTGTATGATATAATATTGTGAAGTAATATAGCTTTAAGTTAAAAGGAGAATGATAAAAATGGCACAAAAAACATTTAAAGTAACTGCAGATTCTGGAATCCACGCTCGTCCTGCGACAGTTCTTGTACAAACTGCTAGCAAATACGACGCTGACGTTAATTTAGAATATAACGGCAAAACAGTTAACCTTAAATCTATTATGGGTGTTATGTCTCTAGGTATCGCTAAAGGCGCTGAGATCACAATCTCTGCTAGTGGAGCTGACGAAAACGATGCTCTTAACGCTTTAGAAGAAACAATGAAAAGCGAAGGACTCGGCGAGTAATGCAAGAGTTAAAAGGGATTGGCGCTTCAGCCGGCATCGCGATTGCAAAAGCGTACCGGCTTGAAGAGCCAGATTTAACGGTTGAAAAGAAAAGCATCTCTGATTCTGAAGCGGAAGTAAGCCGTTTTGATGAAGCGATTGCACGTTCAAAAGAAGAGCTCGAAAAAATCAAAGAGCACGCTTTGAAGGAACTGGGTCAGGATAAAGCTGATATTTTTTCTGCTCACCTTTTAGTTCTCAGTGACCCTGAGCTTCTGAACCCTGTGAAAGAAAAAATCAGCACTGATTCAGTGAATGCTGAATTCGCTTTAAAAGAAACGTCTTCTATGTTCGTTACCATGTTTGAGTCTATGGACAACGAATATATGAAAGAGCGTGCGGCAGATATCCGCGATGTAACAAAACGCGTAACTGGCCACCTGCTTGGCGTCGAAATTCCAAACCCAAGCATGATCTCAGAAGAGGTTATTATTGTAGCTGAAGACTTAACACCGTCTGACACAGCTCAATTAAACCGTGAGTTCGTAAAAGGATTCACAACTGATATCGGCGGACGTACATCTCACTCGGCTATCATGGCGCGTTCTCTTGAGATTCCAGCAGTTGTTGGAACGAAAGCGGCTACAGGCACGATCGAAAACGGCGTGACTGTTATCGTTGACGGTATCAATGGTGATGTCATTATTGACCCATCTGCTGAAACTGTAAAAGAGTATGAAGAAAAACATAATGCTTATTTGGCTCAAAAGGCTGAGTGGGCGAAGCTTGTCAATGAACCGACTGTCTCAAAAGACGGACATCATGTAGAGCTCGCAGCGAACATCGGTACTCCTGATGATGTAAAAGGCGTTCTTGAAAACGGCGGAGAAGCAGTTGGCCTTTACCGTACAGAATTCCTTTACATGGGAAGAGATCAGCTGCCTACAGAAGATGAGCAGTTTGATGCTTACAAAACGGTTCTTGAGCGTATGGAAGGAAAATCAGTTGTCGTGCGGACACTTGATATCGGCGGAGACAAAGAGCTTCCTTACCTGCAGCTTCCTAAAGAAATGAACCCGTTCTTGGGATACAGAGCGATTCGTCTTTGCTTGGAAGAGCAAGAAATCTTCAGAACACAGCTTCGCGCGCTGCTTCGTGCAAGTACATACGGAAACTTGAAAATCATGTTCCCTATGATTGCGACAGTTAACGAATTCAAGGAAGCAAAAGCGATCCTTCTTGAAGAGAAAGAAAAGCTCGTAAAAGCGGGACAGGCTGTATCTGATGATATTGAAGTCGGTATGATGGTTGAAATTCCGTCAACTGCAGTCATCGCTGATCAGTTTGCTAAAGAGGTTGATTTCTTCAGTATCGGAACAAACGATTTGATCCAATACACAATGGCAGCTGACCGTATGAATGAACGTGTATCTTACCTGTATCAGCCATACAACCCGGCAATCCTTCGCCTGATTACACTTGTAATTGAAGCGGCACATAAAGAAGGAAAATGGGTTGGCATGTGCGGAGAAATGGCAGGAGATGAGATTGCGATTCCGATCCTTCTCGGCTTAGGCTTAGATGAGTTCTCAATGAGCGCAACGTCTATCCTTCCGGCAAGAACACAAATCAGCAAATTGTCTAAACAAGAAGCTGAGTCATTCAAAGAGAAAATCTTATCTATGAGCACGACAGAAGAAGTTGTCGCGTTCGTAAAAGAAACTTTCAAATAATGTACAAAAACCAGACGGCCTCCGGCCTGTCTGGTTTTTTTCATAAGTAAGGGTATAGAAGGACACAATAACATGGCTAGGAGGGATAGTATGTCAAACCAATTTAACGCAGGAGATACTGTTTATGTGATCTACAGAAATCCGCACGCCGCCAATGTTGCTCACATCAAGGAAGCCGAAATTGTGCACCACCCATACCATGAAGGCGAGCTTTCTCTGTTTATTTATGAAACCTACCATCCGTTTGCAGAGGACGACGCTGTGTTTGCAAGCTATGAAGAAGCTAAATCACTTTACAAAGAATTATTTGATATTGATCCGTATGAGTAACAAGGAAATCATTACAACTCATATCCTTTCCGTCTGGTGAGAAAAGTAACAGTAGTAAAGGAAAAGGATGTGGCATTATGCAGAACCCATTTGTTCCACAGCTTGTGTATATAGAACCAAGAGCGCTGGAATATCCGCTGGCTCAAGAATTACAAGATAAGTTTGAGAAAATGGGCATTGAAATCAGAGAAACGACATCCCACAATCAGGTGCGTAATATTCCTGGGAAAAATCATCTTCAGCAATATCGCAATGCGAAATCAACTTTAGTTATCGGTGTTCGGAAAACATTAAAGTTTGATTCATCCAAACCCTCAGCTGAATATGCCATCCCGTTTGCAACAGGCTGCATGGGGCACTGTCATTATTGCTACCTGCAAACAACCATGGGATCAAAGCCATATATCAGAACTTATGTAAACGTCGAAGAGATTTTGGATCAGGCGGATAAGTATATGAAAGAGCGCGCGCCAGAGTTCACAAGGTTCGAAGCCTCTTGTACCTCAGATATCGTAGGAATTGATCATCTGACACACACGCTGAAGCGCGCCATTGAACATTTTGGTCAAAGTGATCTCGGTAAGCTTAGATTTGTAACGAAATTTCATCATGTCGATCACCTATTAGATGCAAAGCATAACGGGAAAACGAGATTCAGGTTCAGTATTAATGCCGACTATGTGATTAAAAACTTTGAGCCGGGAACCTCACCTCTTGATAAGCGGATAGAAGCGGCTGTTAAAGTTGCAAAAGCAGGATACCCGCTAGGCTTTATTGTTGCACCGATTTATATTCATGAAGGCTGGGAAGAAGGGTACAAACATCTATTCGAAAAGCTTGATGCTGCTTTGCCGCAGGATGTTAGACATGATATTACGTTTGAATTAATTCAGCACCGTTTTACAAAACCGGCCAAACGAGTGATAGAGAAGAATTATCCGAAAACGAAGCTTGAATTAGATGAGGAAAAGCGCCGTTATAAATGGGGCCGTTACGGGATCGGAAAATATATATATCAGAAAGATGAAGAGCACGCACTTCGAGAAGCGCTTGAATCCTATATTGATGCTTATTTCCCTAATGCGAAAATCGAATATTTCACTTAACCGGGCTGTTGTGATGAACAGCTCGCTTTTTTATAGAAAGGATTTTTCCATTCCATCAAAACGCCGTAATTCAATGATTCTGTATCCTCTAAATAATTGTTGACTACACGAATAGGTGAACGCCCGCAACGGAGGAGAAAGGACAGCACAGGGTCGTTTTTCCTGCCTTCCATCACATCTTCAACGTACTGAACTGCGCTGATCTCGTGTGCGTATTTATGATATAAAGGAATGCGTCCGCCTCCGAGAAGGCGCTCCAGCCTTTTATCAACAGTAAGCTCATACATCGTATTCATCAGCCATTTTCCGATTCCAAGCTTTCGATAACGTGGAGAAACAGAAATATCCACTACATATAAGGTATTTCCATGAGGGTCATGATTCTTAATTGATCCGTTGTCTGTTGCTTGTGCCCATGTATGGTCAGGAGATTCAGGCTCAAATTGTACAATAAGAGCCGTCATGGAACCGATAATTCTGCCATTGATGAGCGCGCATAAAGCGCCTTCCGGAAAGGTTTTGATATGACTGTCGAGCTGGCTTTCAGACCACAGTAATTCTTGGGGAAATGGGGGAGGGAAACATTCTCTTTGAAGAGAAATCAGCCCCTTGATGTCAGTCTCATTGTAGTTTCTGATGGTTAGAGCTTCAAATTTTCTTCCGTTATGCACATATATTTGTTTCAGTATGATCATCACTCTCCTTATGTTGTTTTATTATAACGAAGATTGAATTTTCAGTAAATATATTCCGATATTCTTATAATTTATTTTTTGATTATTCATTTTTCAAACGAAAAGGCCGATATAGAAATTAGGAGGGGATTGGTTTGTTTAAAAAACTTCACATGAAGATTGCTGTTTTTGTTTCGATTATGTTAATCGTCACAGTTGTTCTTTTAATGCTGTCTTCTTATTTGACGCTAAAACCGATGATTACAGAGGATGGGAAAAATACAACTCAAAACGTAACGCAGTCACTTGAACAAAATATTGAATTGCAATTAAAGAGTTATGCCATTTCGTTATCAAGGCTGGCTAATGGGAAATTAACGCATACATTTGTAACGAAACCAAGTAAAGAAGCTGCTCGGCTGTTTAACGATGACATTAAGCAAATCAAAGATAATGATGATTATGTTGCGATGGCTTACATAGGCACCGCAAAAAAAGAAATGTTTACATATCCAAAAGCGGATTTCGCTGAGGATTATGATCCAACATCAAGACCATGGTATAAGCTTGCAGCTGAAGCCCCCGATCAAGTTGTTTGGACGGAACCTTATAAAGATGTCGTGACAGGAGACATGATTGTTACTGCATCGAAAGCGATCTTAGACGGGCAAAAAGTGATAGGGGTTGCCAGCTATGACTTGAAACTCTCTGCTATCCAAAGTATGGTCAATAAACAAAAGGTGCCTTACAATGGATTTGCCTTTTTAGCTGATGCGAGCGGCAATCTTTTAGCCCATCCGTCAAATCAAGGGAAAAATATATCAAAGGATCAAACACTGAAAACCATTGCGTCCGAGAAAAAAGGGATACAGGATGTGAATGGGAAAATGGTTGTGTATCAAACGATTGGTGAAACGGGCTGGAAGGTCGGAACGCAATTTGATACCGATCAATTAATGTGGATTTCAGATAAAATGAATCGGGCAAATCTGTGGATATCATTGATTGCGCTTATCATCACAATTATTCTCAGCTACTTCCTGGCCAAAACGATAACCGGTCCGATACAGCAGCTGATCGCTAAAACGAAAGCCGTTTCCGCAGGCGATTTAACAGTGCACGCGGAATCAAAATCTAAGGATGAAGTCGGCATTTTAACAAGGGACTTCAATCTGATGGTTGAAAATATGAAGGAAATGGTTGAGCAAGTGAGGATCTCTTCAGGGAAGGTATCTGATACCACTGAGCAATTAACGGCTGTCTCTGCAGAAACAAATGAAACAAGCGGACAAATTGCAAAAGCGATTGAAGAAGTAGCTGCAGGGGCATCGGAACAAGCTTCTGAAGTTGAAACCATTAATGAAAAATCAGAAAGCCTGTCAATGAAAATCAGACAAATCGCTGAGGAGGCAGGCGGAATAAAAGAACGCTCAAAATCGTCCGAGGATGCAAGCTATAAAGGACTTGACGCACTCGGCCAGCTGCTGATGAAGTCAAACGAAGCTAACATGGAAACAAAAAAGGTCGAAACGATGCTGCTGGATTTAGAAAATCAAACTAAGAATATTGAAGAAGTCGTTACGGCGATTTCAAACATATCTGATCAAACCAATTTGCTTGCTTTAAATGCCAGCATTGAGGCAGCCAGAGCGGGAGAAAGCGGCCGCGGTTTTGCCGTTGTAGCTGATGAAGTGAGGAAGCTAGCTGAGCAATCAGCCCTCTCTACAAAGCATATCAGTGAGACTGTAAAGCTTATCCAGCTTGAGACAAAAGAGGCCTCTCATGCAATGGTTGAGGCAAGCAGAATGAACGATGAACAAAACAGTGCCATTCACGAGACTGGAGAGGTATTAAACACGATAACTTCGGAAATGCAGTCACTGGTGCAAGGCATTGATCACATTTACGCAGAAATTCAAAGAATGAGTGAAGAACAGCTCGCGATTTCTGAAGCGATTCAAAGCATTTCAGCCATATCACAGGAATCAGCTGCCGCAGCAGAGGAAGTGAACGCATCAACTGATGAACAGCTGATCACTCTTGATAAAGTCAAACACTCAACAGACACGTTAAAACATGCAAGCCAAGAGCTTATGAAAACAATCACAAAATTCACATTATAATCCAAAAAATCCCTAAAACATGATATGTTTGGGGATTTTTTATTTAAGAGTCTACTCTATGATGTATAGTTATGGTAGTCTAGAAAATGAAGGAAAAATGATAAATTTTAACTAAAATCTAAACGAAACATCTGGGAGGAATGACCTTGAAAAAAACAATTGGTTTTATCGGTCTTGGAGTAATGGGAAAAAGCATGGCAACACATATTCTCAATGACGGCCATCCTGTATTGGTGTACACCCGGACAAAAGAAAAAGCAGACAGCATCCTGCAAAAAGGCGCGGTATGGAAAGAAACGGTCAAAGATCTTTCGAAAGAAGCGGATGTTATCATTACAATGGTCGGCTATCCCAGTGATGTTGAAGAAGTGTATTTCGGAACAAGCGGAATTATTGAAAACGCAAAAGAAGGAGCATATCTTATTGATATGACGACATCTAAGCCCTCGCTTGCGAAGAAGATTGCTGAAGCGGCCAAAGAAAAAGCATTATTCGCTTTAGACGCTCCTGTTTCAGGCGGAGATGTCGGTGCACAAAACGGAACACTCGCCATTATGGTTGGTGGAGAAAAAGAAGCTTTTGAAGCCTGCATGCCGATTTTCTCTTTAATGGGAGAGAATATTCAGTACCAAGGACCGGCTGGAAGCGGACAGCATACCAAGATGTGCAATCAGATTGCAATTGCAGCTGGTATGATCGGTGTTGCTGAAGCAATGGCATATGCTCAAAAATCAGGCCTAGAGCCGGAAAATGTCCTGAAAAGCATTACAACGGGCGCAGCGGGAAGCTGGTCATTGTCAAATCTTGCTCCCCGTATGCTGCAAGGCAACTTTGAACCAGGATTTTATGTAAAGCATTTTATTAAAGATATGGGAATTGCGCTAGAGGAAGCAGAACTAATGGGAGAAGAAATGCCAGGCTTATCGCTTGCTAAATCCTTATATGACAAGCTTGCTGCACAAGGTGAAGAAAACAGCGGAACACAGAGTATATATAAGCTTTGGGTGAAATAAAAAGACTGCCTGTATCCTGCAGGCAACCATCAGGCTGTCGTGATAATCTCGACAGCCTTTTTCTGGGCTCTAGGTGGTAAAACAGAAAAATACCACTTGGAAATGCTTATTTGTTTTGTTTATTATGAGATAGGATTATGGTGTAATGTTTTTATTTATGACGAAATCGGCGCCTATTTAGGTATGAACGTAAGTATTGCCTCCTATTACAGAACAGTGAGAATAGGAGGCTTTTTTGCAGATTATATTGAAGGGGGGAATTAAGTTATGGAGCTTGAACAGCAAGAAATAAGTATTTTACATTCTGATTCTGGCCCATACGGGATAGCCATTTCACACGAGGGAAAAGTATGGTTTACCCAACATAAAGCTAACAAAATAAGCTGTATTGATAAGAAGGGAAAAATTCAAGCGTATACGATTCCGACACCTGATGCTGGGGCCATGTGTTTAACGGTGTCTTCAAAAGGTGATATCTGGTTTACAGAAAATAGAGCTAATAAGATAGGAAAACTGACCGAAAAAGGGCAATTTAGAGAATATCCATTACCGCATAAACACTCAGCCCCGTATGGGATTACGGAAGGTCCAAACGGCGATATCTGGTTTACTGAGATGAATGGAAATCGTATAGGAAAATTGACGGCAGAGGGTAAGATTTATGAATATGAACTGCCTAATGAAGGATCATACCCTTCTTTTATTACATTGGGTTCAGATGATTCGCTTTGGTTCACTGAAAACCAGAATAATGCTATCGGCAAAATAACTGAATCAGGAGAGGTAACGGAGTTTCCAATTCCGACACCGGGAGCAGGACCAGTTGGTATTACAAAAGGGCATGATGATGCACTTTGGTTTGTAGAAATCATAGGTAATAAGATAGGTAGGATTACGGTTTCAGGTGACATAACTGAATATGATATTCCAACACCAAATGCACGTCCTCACGCTATCGCTGCAGGGCGAAAATCCGATTTATGGTTTACCGAATGGGGAGGAAATAAAATCGGAAGGCTGACAAGTGATCACAAAATTGAAGAATATACAATCAACACACCTCATGCTGAGCCTCATGGAATTGGATGCGCTAATGATGGAACAGTATGGTTTGCATTAGAATGTAACAAAATAGGAAAGCTAAGATTAACCACATAATAGAATAGAGGCCGCCCTTTGTACCTCAGGCTGTCGAGAAACCTCGGACAGTTTCTATTTCCCTATCATATAATCAAAGAAAGGCTTTAAAGAATGATGTCTTTCTCTGTTCCTCACAAAAAACTGCGACGAAGCCTATATTGCTCAGACTGAAAATTTTTCCTTAATTGCAGAAAAGGTCAATTCTATCAAAGGCATATTTGCTATGGAAGGTGGAAAACAAAACGGATTGTGAGTGAACAAATTTCCAGAATGTAAAGAAGCATGCCGCATCCTATCCTTGCTTGGCTGGCGGCGTTTTCTATTTCTGCATCAAAAATATGAATACAGCAAAAAAGCTTGCAGAAAAAACATGGTTTTTTCTGCAAGCTGAAGATTACCTGTATCGTACAGGAAATTTTTTATTATTTACCGATGAATTGTTGTGTCCAGATGCTTCCAGACTCAACGTAGCCAACACCGATGTGAGTAAAGTTAGGGTTTAGAATGTTTTTTCTGTGTCCTTCACTGTTCATCCAGGCTTTTACTACTTCTTCAGGTGTCTTTTGGCCCTTCGCAATGTTTTCACCTGCTGTTTTGTAGCTGATTCCGAAAGATTTCATCATATCAAACGGTGAGCCATAAGTTGGGCTTTGGTGATCAAAGTAGTTTTTGTCTTTCATATCCTGAGATTTGGCGCGTGCAGATTTGCTTAACGTTTCATCAATTTGAAGCGGTTTTAAGCCTTGTTTTTGTCTTTCTGCATTTGTAAGCTCAACAACTTTTTTCTCATATGCACTTACAGATGAAGGTGCAGATGTTGTTGTGTTTGTTTTTTCAGCAGTTGCAGGTGCTTTAGAAGCGGTGTTTTGATCAGCAGCTGCTTTTTCAGTAGTCTTTTGCGCCGGTTTTGCCGTTTCTGTCTTTTGAACATCCTGAACCTTCATGTTAGATTGCTTCGCATGTTTTTGAAGAAGCTGCTTAATCTCTTTTTCGTTTGCAGCGTTTAACGTTTTGATATTTGTGTTAATATGCAGTTTTTTCACTGCATCGTTAAGTGACATGTTTTGTACTGTGTTCCCCGTTTTTACTGTTACCACAGACTGGCAGGAGAGTTCTTTCGCTGATGCTTGCTGTACGCCTCCGAATGTGAATAATCCAACCGCAGCGGCAGCAGATAAAATAAATGCTTTCTTCATTAGTTCGTAACCTCCTAGAGTTGTTTGTTTCTACAAAAAAATCATAACATAGCTTTTTTGTCATAAAGACTCCAACACTTTCCTTTGACAAATAGAGATTGTCATTTTCGTAAAGTAAATCCGCTGAATCGCATGAATAAAGAAACCAGCGGCATTTATGGTTTTATCGTACTGTTACATATCTTCCTTTTTTTTGAATCGTTAGTTATATTTTAATGTGTTTTTATGTTGACAGCTTTTTTTACTCCTTTTCGCTGTAACAACTATTACAAAGGTGTTACAATTAATCTCAGTATATGTAAATATATTGAATGATTTGAGAGGGGTAACCAGAAGTGACTGAAATAGGACGTGAACCAAAGAAAAAGAGCAAAGGAAACAGAGCCATCAGAATGAACCTTTTTTTCCTAGCTGTCTTTGTTCTATTCACTGCATTAATTTTTAAGCTCGGGGTCGTTCAAATTGTTGAAGGCGAACAGCATGAAGAAGACGCTGAGAAATCAAATGCAAAAACAGCTTACTATCCTGCGCCTCGCGGGAAGATGTACGACAGAAACCAGAAAGTTGCTGTCGACAACCAGAGCGTTCCAGAAATTGTGTATGTATCAACATCTAGCACAAAAACCGAAGATAAGATCAAAACAGCGAAGAGGCTTGCTTCTTTCATTCATATTGATACCGAATTTTTGAAGGAAAGGGATTTGCGTGATTACTGGATCGCAGCTCATCCGAAAAAAGCCGCCGCCCTGATTAAGGAATCGGAAAGCAATCTGAAAGGAGCCCAGGCTTACAAGCTTCAACTAGAGCGTGTTCCGGATCAAGAATTGAAGGCTATTCAGCATGATGACGAAGAAATGGAAACGGCTGCGATATATACAAGGTTCTCAAGCGGAAATGCCTACGAACCTCAAATCGTAAAGGCAATGAATCCAAATGAAAGCAATAGCAATGGAAAAAACGGAGCGCTGCTTGATGAGAAGAAAAACTCCTCGCAGAGACCCAAAAATGACTTAACATATGATGAAATTTCAATTGTTTCTGAGCATTTAGAAGAGCTTCCGGGAATCGACATTGTAAACGATTGGACACGAAAATATCCTTATGACAAAACCCTTTATTCCGTTTTCGGGGGCGTCACGACACCTGATCAGGGCCTGCTGAGCGACCGGAAAGATTTCTATTTAACAAGAGGCTATGCGAATAATGACAGGGTGGGAAAAAGTTATTTAGAGTATCAATATGAAGATTACTTAAATTCGCATAAAGAAAAAGTGGAATACGTAGAAGACAATAAAGGAAATGTCGTCAGTCAAAAAACCATTGATAAAGGCAGCAGGGGATACGATCTTCAGCTTTCCTTTGACATGGAGCTTCAAGCAAAGATGGAAAAGATCATTGAAGAAGAAGTGAGAAACAGCCGCGCACGCGGAAATTACATGCTGGACAGAGCTTTTGCCGTAATGATGGACCCGAATAACGGCGATATTTTATCGATGGCAGGGAAAAAGATAGACTTAAAAACCAACAAAATTGAAGATTATGCGATAGGGGCATTTACCACCCAATATGAAATGGGCTCAGCAGTGAAGGGCGCCACCGTGCTGGCCGGCTATCAGGACGGAATTCCGCATTATAAATATTTTGTGGATACACCTCTTTATTTGGCTGGGTACGGTAACAAACCAAAGAAATCCTACATGAACATGGGAACCATCAATGAATTAACAGCTTTGCAAAAAAGCTCGAACGTATACATGTTTAATGTCGCCATGCATATTGCCGGTGTTACATACAAGCCGCATGGACCTCTTCCCGCTGACCAGAAGGATTTAAACAAGATGAGAAATTACTACAGCCAATTTGGCCTGGGTGTAAAGACAGGTATTGATCTTCCGCAGGAATCAGCCGGCATGCAAACTACACCTGATGCGGTGGGGGGGTTAATTTTAGACCTGGCCATTGGACAATACGATACATATACCCCCCTTCAAATGGCGCAGTACATCTCTTCCATTGCCAATGGGGGCTACCGTGTTCAGCCAAGAATTGTTACAAGTATCCATGAGCCCAACAATAAAGAGGGCCTTGGGAAGACCATCGAACAAAGAAAGCCAAACATTCTCAATAAAATTAACAACTCAGAAAGTGACATACAGCAAGTAAAGACCGGAATGAAGCTCGTTACAACCTCAGGGACAGCTAAAAATACGTTTACAGAAGATGTATCAGGGAAAACAGGAACAGCGGAAACATTTTACTACGGCACGAATCGCAATTGGTGGGGGAAAAAAACATACAATCTTACATTTGTTGGTTATTACCCATCGGAAAATCCCAAAGTCGCTTTTAGTGTCGTTGTTCCCTCAGTAAGGGATGATGATAAAATCAATAAAATTATTGCCAAAAGAGCTATCCACGCCTACGCAGAGCTCGAAAAAAAACACAGTAAAAAATAAAAAACAGGGTGCACAACGAAAAGATTGTGTGCCCTTTCTTTTATTCAAAAATTGACGTTCACCATAAGAATAGAAGGAGAATACTCATTTTCTAGCGAATCATACTAGGTAAAAGTCAATCTGTATATGTCGAAACACGATGATCATGCAAAGGAGGGATTCTGTGGAACAGGATACGCAGCATGTTAAACCGTTTCAAACGAAAACCGATATTCATGCAGTCTTGGCCTCTAATGGACGCATCATTTATATATCAGCCAACTCCAAACTGCATTTGGGCTATCTCCAAGGAGAGATGATCGGATCATTCCTCAAAACGTTTTTACATGAGGAAGACCAATTTTTAGTTGAAAGCTATTTTTATAATGAACATCATCTGATGCCGTGCACCTTTCGTTTTATTAAAAAAGATCATACGATTGTGTGGGTGGAGGCTGCAGTAGAAATTGTTACGACAAGAGCTGAGCGGACAGATCGGGAAATCATTTTGAAAATGAAAGTTCTTGAAGAAGAAACAGGCCATCAATCTCTAAACTGCGAAAAACATGAAATCGAGCCTGCAAGCCCGGAATCGACTACATATATAACGGATGATTATGAACGGTTGGTTGAAAATCTCCCGAGTCCGCTATGCATCAGTGTCAAAGGTAAGATCGTCTATGTAAACAGCGCGATGCTTTCAATGCTGGGAGCAAAAAGCAAGGATGCTATTATTGGCAAATGGTCCTATGAATTTATTGAGGAAGAATATCATGATATCGTGAAAAACAGGATTATACGAATGCAAAAAGGAATGGAAGTCGGAATGATTGAACAGACGTGGAAAAGGCTTGATGGCTCACCTGTTCATTTAGAAGTGAAAGCATCCCCGACCGTCTACAAAAACCAGCAGGCTGAGCTGCTGCTGCTGATCGATATCTCTTCAAGAAAAAAATTCCAAACCATCCTGCAAAAAAGCCGTGAACGATATCAGCTGCTGATTCAAAATTCAATTGATACCATTGCGGTGATTCACAATGGAAAATGGGTGTTTATGAATGAATCGGGAATTTCCCTGTTTGAAGCGGCTACCTATGAGGATTTAATTGGCAAAAACATATACGATCAGCTGCATCCTTGCGATCACGAGGATGTAAAAGAGAGAATCCAAAACATTGCCGAGCAAAAAACAGAATCAGAAATTGTCAAGCAATCCTGGTTCACCTTTCAGAATAGGGTCATCTATACGGAGATGGTCTGCATTCCGACGACCTTTTTTGGTGAAGCGGCCGTCCAAGTCATTCTTCGGGACATCTCAGAGAGAAAGCAAACAGAAGAATTGATGCTGAAATCGGAAAAATTATCAATCGCAGGCCAGCTAGCGGCGGGAATCGCCCACGAGATCCGCAACCCGCTTACAGCGATCAAAGGATTTTTACAGTTGATGAAGCCGACAATGGAAGGAAACGAGCATTACTTTGATATTGTGTTTTCTGAACTCAGCCGCATTGAATTAATACTCAGTGAACTGCTCATGCTTGCGAAACCTCAGCAAAATGCTGTCAAAGAATATTTGAACTTGAAAAAATTAATTGGTGAGGTCTCAGCCCTGTTAGAAACACAGGCAAATTTAAATGGCATTTTTATTAGAACCAGCTATGAAAAAGACAGCATTTATATAAATGGGGATCAAAACCAATTAAAGCAGGTATTCATTAATTTAATCAAAAATGCAGTTGAATCAATGCCTGATGGGGGAACAGTAGACATTATCATCACCGAGGATGAGCATTCTGTTCATGTCACTGTCAAAGACGAAGGGGAAGGTATACCTGAAAAAGTGCTAAACCGGATTGGAGAGCCATTTTTAACAACAAAAGAAAAAGGTACGGGGCTTGGATTGATGGTGACATTTAATATCATTGAAAACCATCAGGGAGTCATACATGTGGACAGCCATCCTGAAAAAGGCACAGCGTTTAAAATTTCATTTCCAAAAAAATAAAAACAACGGCTTAAACGCCGTTGTTTATCGTCTGCATTGATTCCCGTTTTTTTAATACAAATAATTCTAAACGATCCAAGCCTTCTCTCAGCGTGTCCATTGAACATGCAAAAGACAGCCTTACATATCCTTCACCATATGTTGAGAACGAGCTGCCTGGCACGAGTGCCACGCCAGCGTCTTCTAAAAGAGCCATACTAAAATCAAATGAAGTCATTCCAAAGGATTTAATAGAAGGGAAGATATAAAACGCACCGGACGGTTTAACAACGTCAATTCCCATGGAAACAAGACGGTCATATACATAATCCAGACGTTTTTTGTATTGTTCTCTCATAATTAGTGCATCATCAAAGCCGTTTGTGACAGCTTCAAGCGCGGCTTTTTGAGAAATGGATGAGGCACATGACACATTGTATTGATGAACCTTTAAAATGTGCTTTGCAATGTCTTTCGGTGCGAATAAAAATCCAATTCTCCAACCGGTCATGCTGTGTGATTTTGATAACCCGTTAATGACAATCGTTTGATCCCGCAAATAGGTTGCGATGGAATAATGCGGTCTGTCATATGTTAATTCACTGTATATTTCATCAGACAATACGAAGACATTTCTGCCTTTTAAAAGAGCTGCGATACTTTTCAGCTCTTCTTCAGATAAAGTCACGCCGGTAGGATTTGACGGATAAGGAAGCACGACACACTTAGTGTTAGGTGTCAGCGCATCTTCAATCAGCCGGGCAGTAAGCTTAAAGCCGTGTGACGTAGTATCAACAATGACAGGCTTGGCCCCGCATAAATTGATAATAGGTTCATAGCCTGGATAAATAGGCCCTGGCATAATCACTTCATCACCAGGAGACAAAATCGTCCGGAATGCAGCATCAATGGCTTGGCTTGCACCTGTTGTGATGATAATTTCAGATTCAGCATCATAGTTGAAATCCGCTTTTTTCTTCATATAAAGCTGCACAGCTTGTCTCAGGTCCAGGTAGCCGGCATTCGGTGTATATGACGTCACGTTTTCATCAATGGCTTTTTTTGCGGCAGCTTTCACATGATGCGGCGTGAAAAAATCAGGCTGGCCGATTGTAAGCGAAATGACGTCTTCGTGTTGGGCTACAAGATTCGAGAATTTGCGTATTCCTGAAATTTCAATCTCTCTTGCTTTCGGATTCAGCAAATGTTCCATAATTCATCACCTTAACAAATATAATGAGTTTATCCTATTTTACCACTAGCTGATTATTTGTCACCTTTTTAACTGATATATTTCGATTGTATGCGCCTTATTTCTAAACATACCTTTCTTTTCAGAAAAAAAGAAGACAACCAGCGATTTGATTGTCTTTATTGTATCATGTTCTATTATTGTTTATATGTGCCAATTTCATTAATAGCCATAATCAAAATGAAGGTCTTCGTGCCAAATCAGATACGGGGGATGCTCTTCTTGAAGGTCAGCTGATTCTTTCTTCATATTCAGGTAAGTTTCTTCACTGATATCTTCTAAAACAGTCATTTCGTTTTCTTTAAATATTACTAAGGTACCCATTATTTACACCCTTCTTTGGAAAAATCCTTGACTATTTTATCACTGTTAGTTGGAAAGTCAATGGTTATTAGGAAAAAAGTTTCTTTTTTGAGGAACGCGGCTTAATTGCTCTTGGAATTCGATTTTGAAGAGTCGCCATTCACTTTTTACAAATTCCGCCGATATATACAGTACAATACTGAATGCGAATAGCGAGGGATTGAATTGTCGTTACAACAATACGAAATTTTATTGGATTCTGGTACAAATGAATTGGAAATTGTGAAGTTTGGCGTGGGTGAAAATGCTTTCGGGATTAACGTCATGAAAGTAAGAGAAATTATTCAGCCTGTCGAGGTGACATCAGTGCCTCACTCCCATCAGCATGTAGAAGGAATGATTAAACTCAGAGGAGAAATCCTCCCAGTGATCAGCCTTTTCTCGTTTTTTGGAGTAGAGCCTGATGGGTCAAAAGATGAGAAATATATCGTAACGGAATTTAATAAACGGAAAATTGTTTTTCATGTCGGCTCTGTGTCTCAAATTCACAGAGTATCATGGGAAGCGATTGAAAAGCCGACATCGTTAAATCAAGGAATGGAGCGGCACCTTACCGGAATTATTAAGCTTGAAGACCTGATGATCTTTTTGCCTGATTATGAAAAAATTATTTATGACATCGAATCAGATTCAGGTGTGGACACGTACAATATGCATACCGAGGGCTTCGATGAAAGAAGAACTGAGAAAAAGCTTATCATTGTAGAGGACTCACCGCTTTTGATGCGACTCTTGCAGGATGAATTAAAAGAAGCAGGTTACAACAATATCGCTTCGTTTGAAAACGGAAAAGAGGCATATGACTACATTATGAACCTTGCTGAAAACGAAACTGATTTATCAGAACAGATTGATATGATCATCACGGATATTGAAATGCCAAAAATGGACGGACACAGGCTCACAAAGCTGCTGAAGGAAAATCCGAAAAGCTCAAATGTGCCGGTTATGATTTTCTCATCTTTAATTACGGATGATCTACGCCACCGCGGCGAAGTTGTAGGCGCAGATGAGCAAATCAGCAAGCCTGAAATCAGTGATTTGATTAAAAAAGTGGATACGTATGTTATCGAATAAATAAAAACAGCCGGTGCCCGGAAGAGGCACGGCTGTTTTTATTTTAAAAGTAACTCTCACCAAGCTTTTTAAAGACAGGTTTGTGATAAGCTGGCTGCTGGCGATTAGGCACTAGCGGCTTTTCTTTCATGCCGACATATTCTTGCAACAGGTGTTTTGCTTTTGTTAAAGACATTTGAGCTTTAGGATTTCGGTACGATTGATTAAGTGTACCTAAATGCGGAAGATGTTCGAAGTCTTCTTTAGTTGGAGGCATGTGAAAATAGTAGTCTCCGATTGAGATAAGCACGTCCGATTGCTGTTGGCTGAACCTTGGATTTTTTGAAAAATGAAGCCCTATTTTCTTTCCTTTACCTTCTTTGACGAGCTTTTGCAAAGCACGTTTTTTCAGCAGATATAGGTATTTAGGGTTGGGGGCGGTTTTTGCATGGCGGTTCACAGTGTAAACTGCTTTTGAAAGATTTTCTACGGTTGGCTGCAGATCTTTCGTATATGCATGGTCGTCCATTATTTCTCTCCTTTGCTCTTATCAATTTCTATATGTTTAGATTATACTTTTTTAAAGTTGAAATGCAAATATTGAATGTAAAAATGCGATTTTTTCTGAGAAAAAATCGCATTTTTAACCTGCATTATACAGATCTTGCCTTCTTTTTCGGCTGTTCTTGAAATGCTTCCTGAACATTCACTTCCACAGCTTGTGCACTGTATTTTGGCAGTGCAATAAAATAAAAAATAAAAACGATCAGGATGATAACACCCATGCCGTAATAAAGATAATCAATGTTTGGAACGAACTTAGGGAATAACAGCGCCACTAAGCCGAGTGTCAAAGACTGTGCAAACATCATAAAAGGGTCCTGCATTCCGCTTACACGTCCCATCAGTTTTGGATGGACTATTTTTGGCATCCATCCTCCGATTGCAATGTTGATCGGTCCGATGCACATTCCCAGTGCAAAAGCTGCCGCGTAATACACCCATAAAATATTTGTGTAGCCAAGGACGAAGATCAGCAAACCTGCAATAAAAATCGGTATAGACATTAAAAAGTGGGGCTTCACTTTTTTAGAGATAATCGTGCCGATTACACTTCCTGCAAGCAGCCCAAACCCGAGTGCGATCGTAAATACAGACGTATGCCACTCATAGCGGTCAGGCGCCAATCCGTATTTCATTGTAAACATTGGCAATACGGCAAATCCTCCATTGACAAACCCAAAAATGAAGAAGCCGAAAATAAGAGATGCCAGCAATTTATTTTTTAAAATATAGAGAATGCCTTCTTTAAAGTCATTTATTGAATCTTTAACAGAAGTCTTTCTCCAGCTGAATGCACCGTTTGGCTGTCGGGCTTCTTTTGGAATCCGGCAGCTGCGGATCAGCAGTCCGGAAATGATGAAGCTGACAAAATCAAGAATAATGGCGCCTTCAATCCCGATTGTCTTGTACATAAAAGCGCCAATTCCGACTCCGAACACCATAAAAATGCTAAAAAGCATCTGGTTAAGCCCGGCCGCTTTCGCATAATGCTCCTTCGGGAGAATGGCTTGTACCAAACTGTTTTCTGCCGGAAAGAAAAACTTCGTGACAGCGCTTCTGACAAATAAAATACAAAAAACAAGAGGAATATTGCCGGTAAATAAAGTGAAAAAAAGAACGACAGTCAGGCCTGCTCTGATCCAATCACAGTTTTCTGCTACCTTTTTTCTGTCGAACCGGTCCGCGACGACTCCGACGATCAGAAATACAAAAATGGTCGGAAGAGAATACATCAGCTCCGCCAAGGTCGTATATGAAGGCTGGCTGCTGAAGCGGTCCAGCAAGAAAAAAGCAAAGGCCATGTTGCCTACTGTCGTGCCCATTTGAGAAGCGAGTGCTGCGAAAAATAGATGAACAAAATTACGATTTTTAAATATATCCATAAAAACGCTCCTTACCCTAAAGGTCCCACTTTATCATATTATAAACCGCCTGTTTTTGAAACAAATAAGAAAACATTACCGGTTAATCAAGACTCTTGTTCCGTTTGGCACAATTGAAGCAAGTTCGATCACGTCTTTGTTTTGCATGCGAATGCAGCCTTTAGAAACAGCCTTGCCAATCGAAGCGGGATTATTCGTTCCGTGTATTCCGTAGTGCTGCTTTGAAAGGCTTAGCCAATAAGCCCCAAATGGGCCGCCAGGATTGCGCTGGCGGTTAATAATGTAAAACTGGCCAGTAGGCGTTTGCGTAAGTATTTTGCCAACGGCGATAGGATAGGTTTTTATTACCCGATTATTTTGGAACAGCGTTAGGGTCTTCGCTCCGATTGAGACTGCGATATGATACGGAATTGAATAAGGGTCCGGCAGTCCGGGGATGACGATGGTCTGTCCTGCGGTGAGCCCTGCCTGCAGTGACGGATTAACCTGGAGTAACGCAGCCGTGCTGATTCTGAAATCAGCCGCGATGCTGTTAAGTGTATCACCTTGCTTCACCTGGTACGTAAGCAGTTTCCTCATCCTCCTTTTTTTACTTATAAGTATTGATGAGGAGCCTATCCTGCTACATTAATTTGTGCTTTTTAAGGTAAAGACAGTGATTTCAGGCTTGGCCAGAAACCGCAAAGGCAGCCTGGTCATCCCGAGGCCGCGGTTGACGTAAATATGAGTGCTGCCCGTTTGATACATTCCCTCTGTGTAGACTTTTCCATATGGAGGCGTAATAATCGGTCCGTAAAAAGGCAGCTGAATCTGGCCGCCGTGTGTATGGCCGGAAAGCTGAAGATTTACAGGATAATCTGTTGTTTTCAAGGCTGCATCAGGTTCATGGACGAGAAGAATGGAAAAAAGTCTGTCACTCAGCCTTGAAAGGATTCCTTCGTAATCTGGGTTACCCAGCATTAAGTCATCAAGCGATGCAATCTCGATTTCGCTGCCATCTGCGAGCGATAATGTTTGATAGCCATTCCGGTATACCGTAAAACCGCCAGCCGACATCAGGCTTTTGTAAACAGCAGTTCCATAGCCGCCGTGATCATGATTGCCGTAAATACAAAGCTTGCCGAAGGGAGCATTAAGCTTTTTCAACAATGGAATGACTGCCTGGTGGTTCTGATACGTATCAGGATTATCGATGATATCACCTGTAAAAACAATGAGATCAGGTTTCGATTCATTAATTGTAAGAATGACTGTTTTTAAATCTTCGAGTGTAAAATAATCACTCAAGTGTGTATCACTGAACTGCACGATTTTAAAACCGTCAAATCCGTGCGGGATGAGAGAGCTTTTTATTGTGTGTTCGGTTGTCTCAATCATATGCGGCTCTAAATATCTGGCATACCCATAGCCTCCGCCGGCCGTTAAAGCCCCGGCAGCAAGAGCACCGAACATTCCTTTGAGAAATTGTCTTCTGGACATCTTTTTCATTTCAAACCAACCTTTAATAGAGTTTTTCTATTATATCATCTGTATCTGATAAAAATCTCATATCAGCTTGTACTGACAGAGGAAGGGGTATAATGATAGAATAATATTGAATGAATACTCATTCACAACAGGAGGGGAGAAACATGGAAAAAAAAGCGGTTATTATTACCGGCGGGTCAAGCGGTATGGGAAAAGCGATGGCAAAAAAACAGGCTGAATTAGGATGGCACGTTATGGTGACAGGCAGGAACCATGAAGCACTTGAAGAAACAAAAAAAGAAATTGAGACCTTTGAGGGGCAGGTCGCCTGTTTTCAAATGGATGTCCGTTCTGATTCCGCCGCTTCAGACATGATTACAGAAGCGGTAAAAGTCTTTGGCCGGCTTGATGCGCTGATTAACAATGCGGCCGGTAATTTTATTTGTCCGGCAGAAAAGCTAACGCCCAATGGGTGGAAAGCCGTTATTGATATTGTTTTAAACGGTACATTTTTTTGCAGCCAAGCCGCGGCAAGGCATTGGATTGACCAGAAGCAGCAGGGTGTCATTTTAAATATGGCAGCCACGTACGCTTGGGGAGCGGGAGCAGGGGTCGTTCATTCCGCTGCAGCCAAAGCGGGGGTATTGTCACTGACAAGAACGCTGGCCGTTGAGTGGGGGAGTCAATACGGCATCCGCACAAACGCGATAGCTCCCGGCCCGATTGAACGAACAGGCGGTGCTGAGAAACTATTTGAATCGGAAAAAGCAAAGGCCCGCACTATAAACAGTGTGCCGCTCGGCCGACTGGGGACACCGGAAGAAATCGCCGCTCTGGCAGCATTTTTGCTTTCAGATGAAGCATCCTATATAAACGGGGATTGTATCACAATGGACGGGGGGCAATGGCTGAATCCTTATCCGTTTTAAGAATATTAATCTTTGGATTCAATGTGGTATAATCAGACAAAGATAGAGAAGCAGGTGATAACATGTTGGATCCACTTGATATTTTAACGAACATTGATGATGTCCTCCCATATTACCAGGCGATTTTCAGTGCCGAGGAGCAGAAAATCGTCGGGTATGAGGTGCTTGGACGAATTTTGGCAGATTCAGAAATCCAAAGTCTCGGGCCCTTCTTTTTAGACGCGGGGATACCCGAAGAATATAAATTAGAGGTTGATAACAGAATTATCCGCCAGGCTCTTGACCGCTTTTTAGAGGCCGATTCTGATCTGCTGATTTTTATGAATCAGGATGCCAATCTGCTGATGCTGGATCATGGTGAAAGTTTTCTGGAGCTTCTGAAAGAATATGAAGCAAAGGGAATCGAACTCCACCGTTTTGTGCTAGAAATTACAGAGCACAATTTTGAAGGGGATATTGAGCAGCTCTACCATATGCTTGCATACTATCGTACATACGGAATCAAAATCGCAGTTGACAATATCGGAAAAGAAAGCAGCAACTTGGACAGAATCGCACTGCTCTCACCAGATCTGTTAAAAATCGATTTGCAGGCGCTGAAAGTATCACAGCCATCACCGTCATATGAGCATGTGCTGTACAGCATCTCTTTATTAGCAAGAAAAATCGGTGCGGCGCTGCTGTATGAAGACATTGAGGCGAACTTCCAGCTTCAGTACGCCTGGAGAAACGGAGGCCGCTACTTTCAGGGCTATTACTTGGTGTCTCCATCTGAAACGTTTCTAGAGAGAGATGTATTGAAACATAGACTTAAAACTGAATTTCACCAATTTATCACACATGAGAAAAAGAAGCTGGAAACCGTCTATGAGCATTCCGAACAGTTTTACAAACGAGTGCATCAAGCTGTGACCTCTTTGAGAAAAAACAATTTGTCTTCTGATGATGATTTTATTAAAAAACTGGCGGAAGAGCTGACAGATTGCAGCTTTAGAATTTACATGTGTGATGGGGAAGGCGATCAGCTGACGGGAAATGTGTTTAAGCAAGATGGAGAATGGATTTATCAGCCGGAATATGCGGAGAAAAACTGGAGCTGGCGTCCTTATTTTTTGGAGAACATTATGCGAATGAGAAATCTCAGAAAAGGTTTTTTCAGTGATCTGTATAGTGATTTGGAAACAGGTGAAATGATTAGAACGTTTTCATATCCGATGGATGATCAAATGTATTTATTTATAGACTTGCCATATTCTTATTTATATGAGCAGGACGGACTGATTTAACGGCTGAAAGGCCGTTTTTTTTATGAATTGAAAAAAATATCAAAAAACGATTGACATTGATACTGAGAATCATTATCATTTAATTATAGAGAGAAGCTACTCTCTGTTCCCCAACCCCTCTATCAGATCAAGATCCGAAAAAACTTGGCGCTACCCCCGCCAAGTTTTTTTATTTGTCAAAGCATAGGACAATCCACTGAAACAATAAACCTAACTAGTGGTAAACGGTTAACACAGAAAGGAACATTCAGTGCCGAATACTTCTGACACTGCTGCACCAGGTTAGGCGGAAAATTCTCTTTGGAACGATTACGTATTTCATTCAAATTGTTTTATCACTTCTATCTGACTGCCAAGAGGTATGGCCGCGTGGAATTTCACCTGCACATCAAAAAGAAGGTTTTGACAAAGTTGCAAAAAGGTATTGTTATGCTGCAAGAATTCGAAAAAAATCTTAATTGTGTGCATGACATTCAAAAAAAGCCTCAAACTAAAGAAAAATCGTTTTTTTCGTTTTTTTTCTTTACTTAAATTCGACAGTGAAAATGCCATCCTGTCCGACTTTATGGTATGATGCTCAATAGAACTTGTATTATAATAAATACTTGTTGATTTGAAGTTGCTTTTTGAAAGGAGTCTTTTTTTAGAATGTCACAATTAATGGGTATCATCACACGGCTGCAAAGTCTGCAAGAAACAGCGGAAGCGGCTAACGAGCCAATGCAGCGTTATTTCGAAGTGAATGGTGAGAAAATATGCAGTGTTAAATATTTCGAAAAAAATCAAACGTTTGAACTGACGGTTTTCCAAAAAGGTGAAAAACCTAACACATATCCGTTTGATAATATCGACATGGTTTCAATCGAAATTTTTGAACTTCTTCAGTAAGATTCCTGAAATAGGAGGAAGGAAGCTTCCGCCTTTGCAAAAGTAATCGAAATAAACATGTAAGGAACATACTTGTTTCATGGTTGTAAATCCTTGAAAAGGAGTGTCGTGATGGCTGATTCTTTTCTGTTTTATAATCTTTCAGAAGCACAGATGACCTTTCAAGATGTGATGGAACGGCTTAAATCCTTTGTTCAAAAGGATCCCCGTTCTTCTTATGTGTTATCGATCGGAACCGATTCACAGGTTTACCGTGATTACACAAAGTTTATTACCGCATTGCATTTGCATCGTACAGGCAAGGGAGCTTGGGGCTGCTTGAAAAATCATACAGTCAACAGACCCATACATAGCCTTCGGGAAAAGATTTCGTTAGAAACGGCCTACAGCCAAGAAACGGCCGCTCATATTCTTGATGGACACTTAATGGATATTACCGATCTGCTCCTGCCCTTTGCCGGTGAGGGGGCGGATCTTACCTTTGAAGTCCACTTGGATATTGGGAAAAAAGGGCTTACAAAAGATCTGATCCAAGAAATGACAGGACGTATCACTTCCATGGGGATTGAGGCCAAAATAAAGCCGGATTCATACACTGCATTCAGCTATGCAAATCGTTTCACAAAATAATTCTGGCTGAAATGCCAAGGGGAATGTCGAATTATGCGGTTGACGTTTGTTTTCTGATTACTTATTCTAGCGGTAGAGCTGAAAGTAAGTTGTCTTGCTTTCAGAGGTATTCAGTATAAAACAGGGGGCCTGATTGCGAATGAGTCTTATCGGTGAACGATTTACAGAAGAAGAACAAAAACTTCTGCTGAATATCCTGATCAACCATGAGTATGCCATCGAGCTATTAAGCAGTGAGATCAACGATATAGAGACAGGGACCAAAAACGTTGACGGAACCACCTACAAAAAACTTGTAACGCTATACGACCGATTTCGATTTGAAAATTAATGGAACACCCTATAATTGATACTCCACAAAGAGTATCTTTTTTATTGAAAGGAAACTTTTCGACAAATACTGATAAAGTTTATATTATTGCAATATAGGGAATGTATTGATGATGAAAATGAAAAGGGGTCGAAAACATGATAAGCTTACAATCAGATCAGCTTCTTGAGGCAACAGTCGGACAATTTATGATTGAGGCGGACAAAGTAGCGCACGTGCAAGTCGGAAATAACCTTGAGCACGCATTATTAGTACTGACAAAAACCGGATACACAGCCATCCCGGTTCTGGATCCTTCCTATCGTTTACATGGATTAATCGGGACAAATATGATCATGAACAGTATTTTTGGACTTGAAAGAATTGAGTTTGAAAAGCTTGACCAAATTACTGTTGAGGAAGTCATGTTGACTGATATTCCGCGCCTTCATATCAATGATCCGATTATGAAGGGATTCGGCATGGTCATTAATAACGGATTTGTTTGTGTTGAAAATGACGAGCAGGTGTTTGAAGGAATTTTTACGAGAAGAGTCGTTTTAAAGGAATTGAATAAGCACATACGCTCATTGAATAAGTAGGCTTTAAGGCCTATTTTTATTATATTGACAGAGCAAAAAAGAAAGCGCATACATAATTTAAATGAGAATAGGGCTTGAATCAGAAACTAAGGTTTTATTAGAATGGGAGATAAGAAAAACTTATTGATAATAAAAAGGAGGACGACATGCAGCTTCAAGAGCTTCATATGCTCGTAGTTTTAGCTGAGGAATTAAACATGAGAAAGGCGGCGGAACGGCTTTTCGTATCTCAGCCGGCTTTATCTCAGCGCTTACAAACCATTGAAAAGGCCTGGGGCACAAAAATCTTTTTAAGATCCCAAAAAGGATTAACGGTAACGCCGGCCGGGGAGAAAATCATTCAGTTTGCGAATGATGTAACATTAGAGCAGGAAAGAATAAGAGAAAATATTGATGAACTTGAAGGTGAAATTCACGGCACATTGAAGCTTGCCGTCGCCTCTATAATCGGTCAGCATTGGCTCCCTAAAGTCCTGAAGACGTATGTTGAAAAGTATCCGAATGCAAAGATCTCGCTCATAACCGGGTGGAGCAGCGAAATGCTGAAAAGCTTATATGAGGATCAGGTTCATATCGGCATAATAAGAGGCAACCCTGAGTGGAAGGGCCGCAAAGATTACTTAATGACAGATCATCTGTATTTAGTAGATACTGAAATTTCCTGCATCGAAGATATTGCCCATACAGAACGGCCGTTTATCCAGTTTAAAAGTGACAGCACTTATTTTCAGGAAATACAGCACTGGTGGCACCAAAAATTTAAAACGTCGCCAAAACAGACGATATTGGTTGATCAGATTGAAACGTGCAAACAGATGGCGCTGCACGGAATCGGTTATGCCATTTTGCCGTCTGTTACCCTTCAAAATGAAGATAAAGTGAATAAAATGCCTCTGTTAGACCTGAAAGGGCATCCGATCGGTCGGGATACATGGTTATTAGGCTATGAGCCTGCCTTTGAACTGAAACAAGTCCAAGCTTTTGTACAAGTAATAAAGGATATGCTGGATCAGGAAAATCCATTTTAAAGACAGCGATGTGCTGTCTTTTTTTATTTATATGTTGACAGTGAGAATCATTATCATTTAAAGTGATACATATGATATTGAAAATCATTATCAATTAATGAGGTGATAACATGGCTAAAGCCTTGATTACATATGCCAGCATGTCAGGAAATACAGAAGACATTGCCTTCATAATAAAAGAAACGCTTCAGGAATATGAGTTGGATATCGATTGTGTCGAGATAGACGATGCGGATGCGTCGGCTTTAACATCCTATGATTATGTACTGATTGGCACTTATACATGGGGAGACGGCGATTTGCCCTACGAAGCGGAGGATTTCTTCGAAGAGGTCAAACAGCTTCAGCTTAATGGTTTAAAAACAGCCTGCTTCGGATCTGGCGATTATTCTTATCCAAAGTTTTGCGAAGCGGTGAATTTGTTCAGTGCCATGCTGCAAGAGTCGGGAGCTGCTGTTTACCAGGAAACACTAAAAATCGAATTAGCCCCTGAAACAGATGAAGATGTGGAAAGCTGCCGAGCGTTTGCGAAAGGTTTTCTTGCATGGGCAGATTTTATAAGCAAGGAAAAAAGCCATGTTTCATAAAGGAGCAACTGCTGTCACGGCATCGGCGTTTTCTGGATATTTTGTGGCGGTACAAAGAGAAGGCATTTTTCATTATTCTATGGAGCGGGGCTGGAGAAAGCTTTTTCGTTTGAAAAGTAAGATACACTGTATCAGTTATATAGGGCCTTACTTATTTGGCGTCGGTGAAAAGGGAATGATCATTCGTTCAGCTGATGAAGGGAATACCTGGACGATGTCGAGCTTTCCGACAAATGCAACAGTGTGGGCGATTACCGGCAGAAACAACGGATTTGTCTGCGCCCATGGCAAGCATTGTATTTATGTATCGGATGATTTTGGTGTCTCATGGCGCGTAGCCAAACCTTTTGCTGAATGTGATAATCCTCCTGTTATCAGGTCGTTATGCCTGCATGGGGACAATCTTTTCATCGGCACGCAAATACACGAATATTTTGGCGGCATATGGGCTTATGACATTAAGTATGACACTGTCCAAATTGTCAAAAAAGAAAAAAAACGGATGACGGCATCCATGCTCGTGTTCAATGAAAATTGGCTGGTGGCGGCGATGGGTTCTGTGAAAGGGAAGCACGGAGCTGTCACTATACGGAATCTTTTGTCTGATGAAGAATTCACCATACAATCCAGTATGATCAGAAATGAAGAATCATTTCTTGATCTTTCAGAGGATGATGGCATTATATATGTCACTACAACACAAGATGAAAACGGTTTTTCGAGAATTTACCAGGTTGATCTCGAAGCCCGGTCATTAAAATGGTTCGATACCATTAAGGGGCATGGATGGAGAGTGGCCAATCAGAAAGAGAATTTCTTTTGTGCAGGCTTGTATGAATGTAAATTTGTCCAGCCGTACGAAGTTTCTGCAATGATTCATTAGAGGAGGAATAAAGAATTGGCGAAGATTTTGCTCGTTTATGCAACAATGTCAGGCAACACTGAAGCAATGGCAGATTTGATTGAGAAGGGGCTTCAGGAGGCGGAAGCAGAAGTGGACCGTTTCGAAGCAATGGATATTAGTGATGCCCAGCTGTTTAACAATTATGACCATATTATGATGGGAACCTATACGTGGGGAGACGGCGATCTGCCTGATGAATTTTTAGATCTGGCTGAAGACATGGATGAGATTGATTTTTCCGGCAAAACATGCGCTGTATTCGGTTCCGGTGATACAGCATATGAATTTTTCTGTGGAGCGGTTGATACGCTTGAGGCAAAAATAAAAGAACGCGGTGGCGATATTGTGCTCCCTTCGGTAAAAATCGAAAATAATCCAGAAGGTGAAGAAGAGGAAGAATTAATAAACTTCGGGAAACAATTCGCTAAGAAAAGCGGGTGCGCTGTCTGATCGCCCACCGGGAACTGCTAAAGCGGCTGTTCCTTTTTTTCTTGTCTTTGTATCTTTCCTTTGATACAGTAATGAGGTAGAAAATCAGGAGGAGGACTATACATATGAAAATGATGGACGCAAATGAAATTATTTCATTTATTCAAAATAGCACAAAATCTACACCTGTAAAGGTTTACGTGAAAGGTGAGCTGGAAGGCATCAATTTCGGCGAAGCTGCGAAAGCTTTTATCAACGGAAACACTGGTGTCGTTTTCGGTGAGTGGAGCGAAATCCAAACAGCAATTGAAGAAAACCAAAGCAAAATCGAAGACTATGTGGTTGAAAATGACCGCCGCAATTCTGCGATCCCAATGCTTGATCTTAAAAATATCAAAGCGCGTATCGAGCCGGGCGCGATCATCCGCGACCAAGTTGAAATTGGTGATAACGCAGTCATCATGATGGGCGCTTCTATTAATATCGGTTCAGTTATCGGCGAAGGCACAATGATTGATATGAACGTTGTGCTTGGCGGACGAGCTACTGTCGGGAAAAACTGCCATATCGGCGCGGGTTCTGTACTTGCGGGTGTTATTGAGCCGCCATCCGCTAAACCGGTTGTGATTGAAGACGATGTTGTCATCGGCGCAAATGCTGTTGTGCTTGAAGGCGTAACAGTAGGTAAAGGAGCTGTTGTTGCTGCTGGAGCGATCGTGGTAAACGACGTTGAGCCATACACTGTTGTAGCAGGCACACCAGCTAAGAAAATCAAAGACATTGATGAAAAAACAAAAGGCAAAACTGAAATCAAGCAGGAATTACGCCAGCTGTAAGGAAAGTTTGATAAAAAAGGCGTGGATAATATATCCACGCCTTATTCGTATAGCCAGGAGGAATGAAAAATGAAGAAAGAGGAGCTCATCGCAATCCGCAGAGATTTGCACAGGATACCGGAGCTTGGGTTTCAGGAGTTCAAAACCCAGCAGTATTTATTACAAGTCTTAGAACAATATCCCGAAGACAGAATTGAAATTGAAAAATGGCGAACAGGGCTTTTTGTAAAGGTGAACGGGACGGCGCCGGAAAAAATGCTGGCGTACAGAGCGGATATCGACGCGCTCTCCATTGAAGAGCAAACAGGTCTTCCATTCGCATCAGAGCATCCCGGCAACATGCACGCCTGCGGACATGATTTGCATATGACGATTGCGCTCGGCATTATTGATCATTTTGTTCACCATCCAGTCAAACATGATTTGCTTTTTCTGTTCCAGCCGGCAGAGGAAGGGCCTGGCGGTGCGGAACCAATGCTTGAGAGCGATGTATTAAAAAAGTGGCAGCCTGATTTCATCACTGCGCTTCATATTGCACCAGAGCTTCCGGTAGGCACCATTGCGACAAAAAGCGGCCTTCTATTTGCGAATACATCAGAGCTTGTCATCGATCTGGAAGGCAAAGGGGGACATGCGGCATATCCGCATTTGGCTGAGGATATGGTTGTAGCGGCAAGTACACTTGTCACCCAGCTGCAAACGATCATCTCTAGAAACACAGATCCGCTAGACAGCGCTGTTATTACAGTTGGTACCATTACCGGAGGCTCGGCACAAAATATCATTGCCGAAACGGCCCACCTGGAAGGCACGATTCGCACGCTTTCTGAAGAATCGATGAAACAGGTAAAGGAACGGATTGAAGATATAGTGAAAGGAATCGAAATTGGATTCCGCTGCAAAGGAAAAGTGACTTATCCGTCTGTATATCACCAAGTTTACAATTCGAGCGGACTGACAGAAGAATTTATGTCTTTTGTTGCTGAACATCAACTGGCAACAGTAATAGAAGCAAAAGAAGCAATGACTGGGGAGGATTTTGGCTACATGCTGAAAAAATATCCCGGCTTTATGTTCTGGCTCGGCGCTGATTCTGAACACGGGCTTCATCACGCTAAGCTGAACCCCGATGAAAATGCGATAGAAACAGCGGTTAATGTCATGACCGGTTATTTTTCTGTTTATGCCAATTAAGTACAAATGAAAGAATAAAATTCCATAAAATGAGCACTCTAGTAAACGGAGGTGTTCAATAATGGCTAAAAAAATTGGAATTGAACAATCGTTATCAGATGTAGAAGCTGCTTTAAAAGAAAAAGGATATGACGTTGTAATGATGAAAAGCCCTGCCGATGCACAAGGCTGTGACTGCTGTGTCGTAACAGGCCTTGATAATAATGTGCAAGGGATAGCCGATACGGTAACACAAGCACCTGTCATTACAGCTTCCGGGATGACGGCTGAAGAAATTTGCAGCGAAGTTGAAAGCAGAATTCAGTAACATAAAAACCGAAGCAAAGAGCTTCGGTTCTTTTATTATTCAGTTTCTTTAGGAAAAGCGCGGTCAAGCGCGGTTTTTATTTCCTTTCTAAGCACTCGCTCGACTCGCCACTGTTCCATATTTTCTGTTTTCGCAATGACTCTGAACACAATTTCAGAAGTCCCCAGTTCTTGAATCCCGATGACATTTGGGCCTTCTTTTATTTGCGGAAGAGCGGCTGCCGTTTCATCACATACTTGCTGTAAAATGTGAATCATTTCATCAATGTTTCTTTCAGCCGGCACTTTAATGTCAACAAGTGCCTGCATGGTTCCCCGAGAATGATTGCTCACGTTTGTGATGTTTCTGTTGGGGATGTAATGCAGTGTTCCGTCAAAGCTGCGGATTTGAGTTGTTCTTAAGCCAACCTGTTCGACAATTCCGTCAAAGGTAGAAACCGTAATATAATCTCCAACATCCAATTGTTTCTCAAGCAAAATAAAAAAACCTGTCACGATGTCACTGACAAGCCCTTGGGCGCCAAATCCGACAGCCAGGCCGACGATTCCTGCCCCCGCTAAAAGAGCGCTTGGATCGTAATGAAACAAATCAAGAACCATGACGAAGAATATGAAAATCAATGTATAGGCAAATATGTTAAGAGTCAGGCTTCGGAGCGTATGTGCACGTCCGATAGACAAACTATTCTGCTCCTCGAATTTTGCAAATAGATGTTTAATGATTTTTATGCCTAATGATCGAACGATAAAATAGAGCAATATCATAATAGCAAGTTTAATGAGCAGAACACCGGCATTTGTAATAAGTCCCGCCCAATCATATTGATTAATAAAGTCCATGTTGAGCTCCTTTTCTGAATTGATTGCTGCACATTGAGACTAGATACCCTGTACATGACCATGTTAAACGTTTTATTCAAAAATGTCGAAGCCAAAGACATACATGATTTGTTAAAAATTGACTTACGAAATCTGCATTTATATAATGGTGTTGCAATATAACAAAATATGGTTAATAAACCTTTGTTTTTATGAAATGTCGACGTTTAAGCCAAACAATAAATTGGAGGGATACATATGGCAGAACGTATGGTAGGTAAACAAGCTCCTCGTTTTGAAATGGAAGCAGTCCTTGCAAGCAAAGAATTTGGCAAAGTAAGTCTTGAGGAAAACATGAAAAACGACAAATGGACGGTGTTGTTTTTCTATCCAATGGACTTCACTTTTGTTTGTCCGACAGAAATTACAGCAATGTCTGACCGCTATGACGAGTTCGAAGATCTTGATGCAGAAGTCATCGGGGTTTCAACTGATACGATTCATACTCATTTAGCTTGGATCAATACAGACCGCAAAGAAAACGGTCTTGGCCAGCTGAAATATCCGCTTGCTGCTGATACAAACCATGAGGTATCCCGTGAATATGGTGTTTTAATCGAAGAAGAAGGTGTGGCTTTACGTGGATTGTTTATTATGAATCCTGAAGGGGAGCTTCAATATCAAACTGTTTTCCATAACAACATTGGGCGTGATGTGGATGAAACGCTTCGTGTTCTTCAGGCGCTGCAGACTGGCGGACTCTGTCCGGCTAACTGGAAACCAGGCCAAAAAACACTGTAAATCTTTCTAAGAACGAAAAAGGTTTAGCATATTTGTTAGGCTTTTCTGTTTAATAGGAGGGAAATGTGCAATGAAATTACGTCAGCCAATGCCTGAATTGACGGGAGAAAAAGCTTGGTTAAATGGTGAAGTGACGAGAGAGCAATTGATCGGGGAAAAACCGACGCTTATTCATTTCTGGTCCATCAGCTGTCACTTGTGTAAAGAAGCAATGCCGCAAGTGAATGAATTTCGTGATAAATATAAAGATCAACTGAATGTTGTAGCTGTGCATATGCCCCGTTCCGAAGATGATCTTGACCTTGGTAAAATTAAAGAAACAGCTGCTGAACACGATATCATTCAGCCGATTTTTGTTGACAGTGACCATGCTTTAACCGATGCATTTGAAAATGAATATGTACCTGCGTATTATGTGTTTGATAAAACAGGACAGCTCCGTCACTTCCAAGCCGGCGGGAGCGGTATGAAAATGCTTGAGAAACGTGTGAACCGTGTTTTGGCTGAAACGGAGCAAGTATCTGAATAGTTTTTCCTAAAAACCTGATCTCATCAGGTTTTTATTTGTGCAATAAAGCAATGGAAGAAGAGTAAGAAGCTTATTTTTCCAGATTTGGGCATAGGAAATGATGATTTGTTTCATTCATACGCTAAAAAAACAGCTAATTTTTGATGTTTTTCCTCAATTTTAGATAAATCACATATCTCATAACTCGAAAATTGTAGATATTACACTAAATTTCTTTAAAGAAGTAAGTAAAATATATATTTTCAACATTATACCAAATAAACTAGAAAGCCCCTTGATCCCTTGAGAATAAAGGACTCTTTTGAAAAATAAAACATTTTCAGAAAATAAGGAATTTTTCATAGAGTAAATATAATAGTAAAATGCTAAAATAATAGTTGATAAAATTACTTTTGTAATCTAATATCTTAATTAAAGATGTTAATTTTGATAGGGGGTACATTGAGGAATGTTTAATGAAAGAGAAGCTTTGCGCTTGCGGTTAGAACAATTAAATGAAGCTGAAGTGAAAGTCATTCGTGAATATCAAATTGAACGTGATAAAATATACGCAAAATTAAGAGAGCTGGACAGAAATGGAAGCCCTTCCGAAATCAAAAAGGATTTCCGTTCTGAAAAAAAGCCTGACTCTCTGCCTGTTCTCGCTGAGCTTGCGGCTCAGGAAATCAGAAGCTATCAGCCGCAATCACAGCAGCAGTCTGTGCAGCCTCAGCTTCAATCTATTTCCTCTCTTCCTGCCGGTATACCAGACGGAACAACACGAAGAAGAAGAGGAACGGCAAGACCGGGATCAAAAGCAGCTAAGCTGCGTGAAGCTGCCATTAAAACATTAAAACGCCATAACGCGGCGATTAAAAGCTCCGAGCTTCAAAAAGAGATTGAAAAAGAAAGCGGTCTTGAAATCCCTAATATGACAACGTTTATGCAAAGCTTAATTAAAATGTACCCGGAAGTGAAAAAGCCGTATCGCGGCCAGTACATTTTAGAAGGTGAAATCGAAACTGCAGAATCAGCCGAATCAGCAAATGAATAAATATACAGAAAAACTGCTTGGCATTGCTCAAGCAGTTTTTTATTTGGTTTTTTTCTGTGAAGGTTTGTTTTCTTTTTCAAGATTAAGTTTATACACCCACTTTTGATATGGCTTTTCTTCAGCGGCCCTGTTTTTCAGCCCTTCGATTGTTTGGCTCATGGCCTGGTCTGATGATTGGGCGCGGGTAAGCTGTTTTTGAAGCACATGTATCTGTTTTGTGACATCTTCAAGGATGGTTTCTACATGATTTGGCTGCGCGTAGACCGCTGGAGCTTCTTCTGTTTTTTCTTTTTGTTTCGTGTTGCCATCAATATCGGCAAAATGAGAAGCAATCCAGGCATCGCTTTCATCAAGCTGCCGTTTATACGATATAATAGTTTCGTGAAATAATTTTTCTTTCGTTTTTTCGATGTCTAGCAGTCTTTCTTTCGTTTCTATGATTCGATCTTTCATATGATCAACTTCTATTTTAATATGTTGTAGCTGATATTCTTTTTCTACCATTTGCTCTTTTAGACGCCCGTTTTCAACTTTTATCAATTCGGCTTGCTGTTTTGCCTGAAGCAGTGCATTCTGCTCCTGCTCAATAGAGGCCTGAAGTTGGCTGATACGTTTATGAAGATTTTTATTTTCTTCTTCGATTTTGATTTTAGCAATATGAAGCTTATGTTTTTCTTCGATTTCGGCTCTGCGTTTATAGGTTTCAGCAGATAGAAGCTCCTGTAAAACAACGATTTTATCAAGCAGTTCAGCTCTTATTTGGTGCAGAGATTGGCTGGTGTGGGAGGCATGTTTTTCTTTTGTTGACATTTGTGTTAATTCGGCAGTCAATTGCTGGAGTTTTTCTTTCATATCGTTATTTTCTTTGAGCAATTTGTTATTTTTCTGGTGAAAGTAGCTTGCTTCAAGTTCAGAAATCAGCTTATGGCACCTTGAAAGCTCGGATTTTAAATAAAGGTTCTCCTGAGACACGTCGTGGAAAAAAGGACCTGATCTTTTCATTCGAACCATCTCCCTCATGATGTTAACACTACAATATGCAAATACTGAACAGCTATTCCTCTTTAATAAACAGACAAGCAGTAGCGTTGAGCCTTTGCTTTTGCTATGCTTTTAACGAACTAGAGGTGAGATGACATGAAGCATGTAAACGTACTGCTGGCAGGGGGAGCCTCGCGGCGATTTGGAGAACCGAAAGCGTTTGTCAAATGGAAGGGCAGGATGCTTTACGAATGCGCAAAAAAGGCACTTGGAGAACATACGGTTATCATCAGCCGTCCCGAATTTATAGATAGATTTCAAGAAAACGGTGAAAATGAAGTGTATCAAGATGCTGAGCCATTTCAAGGCATGGGGCCATTGGCTGGTATATATACCGCTTTTAAAAAGACCGACGGTGATCTTTATACTGTTCTTTCCTGTGACACACCGCTGATACAAAGAAGGACGATGCTGGAGCTCAAACGTCTGATGACTGCCGATACGGACGCGGTAGTCCCGATTTCAGACGGACAAATGCAGCCATTGATTGCGATTTACCACAAACGTATCATGCCGGTTCTATACGATCAGCTTTCCGAGAAAAGGCTGAGAATATCAGATTTATTAGGCAGAATGTCGGTTTGTTACGTACAGGCTGAAGATATCGGAGCAAGTCCGGCAGAGTTTATCAATATTAATACACGCGATGATTTTAGCTGTTTGGACGAAAAGTTGAACTCCTTCAGACGGGACTGACGGAGCAATAACATGATAAGATGACATAAAAGATAAGGAGAACAGGTTTGATGGAGGAACGTTATTCACGGCAGATCAGATTTAAGCAAATTGGGGAAGATGGCCAGAAAAGGCTGGCAGACAGCCATGTGCTGGTTGTCGGAGCGGGAGCGCTCGGCACTGCAAGCGCTGAAGGGCTTTCGAGAGCGGGAATCGGTACTGTTACCATTATTGACCGTGACTATGTGGAGTGGAGTAATCTTCAAAGGCAGCAGCTTTATACAGAAAGCGATGCCAAACTCCGCATGCCGAAAGCCATGGCTGCCAAAGAGCATCTATCAGCAATTAACAGCGACATACATATTGAAGCATATGTTACCGAAGGAACAGCCGAAACGCTAGAGCCGCTGATTGAAAAAGCAGATGTCGTGATCGACGCGACAGATAATTTTGAAACCCGCATGCTGATAAACGATCTTGCCCAGAAAACAAAGACACCGTGGGTCTATGGCGCCTGTGTAAGCAGCCAGGGAATGTTCATGACGGTCATTCCCGGAGAAACCCCTTGCCTGTCTTGTTTGTTTGAGCAAATTCCAGTCGGCGGGGCGACGTGTGATACTGCCGGCATTATTCCGCCGGCTGTGCATATCGTTTCAGCATATCAGCAAGCTGAGGCATTAAAGTTGTTAACAGGCCAAATAGAAGCAATACAGCGCGGTTTTGTGACATTTGATGTTTGGAACAATTCGCATATGAAGATTAACGTTGATCATGTACGCCGTGAGGATTGCCCGTCTTGCGGAACAAATGCGGTATATCCCTATCTTCAGGATTGGAACACGCCGAAAGCCGCTGTACTATGCGGCCGTGATACAGTACAGGTAAGGTCGGAATCATTAAAAAGAATCCCGAAACAGGAACTCGTTAAGCGGCTGAAGAAAATCGGCAAGGTTGAGGCTAATTCGTTTTTGCTGCATATTTTTTACGAGGATTACAGAATTGTCATTTTCAATGACGGACGGGCACTGGTGCATGGAACAAATGATGTGAAAGAAGCCAATTCCGTGTTGGCAAGAGTGATTGGATTGTAACAACAGGAGGGGTCAGAATGCTGGAGAAAAGAACACCGATACCGGTAGACGAGGCAGTTCGGCGTGTCTGCCATTTTCAAAAACAAGGTGAAACAGAATGGGTGGCGCTTGAAGACAGCCTTCATCGATTTTTAGCCGAAGATATAACTGCGGATCACCACGTACCCGCGTTTGACCGTTCGCCATACGACGGTTTTGCTGTCAGAGCGTGCGATACGGCAGAAGCTTCACGTGAAAACCCAATTCGGTTTGAAGTCATTGACCATATTGGAGCGGGGTCAGTATCTGAAAAAGAACTTGGTCCGTTTCAGGCCGTGCGGATTATGACCGGCGCGCAAATCCCTGAAGGGGCAGATGCAGTCGTCATGATTGAACTGACTCAAACCTTTGAGGAGAATGGGAAGTCATTTATGTCTTTAAAGCGCCGCTTTCAGCCGGGAGATAATATTTCAAAAACTGGTGAGGACGCTCAAAAAGGGAGTGTTTTACTAAGAAAGGGCACCCGGGTGACACCAGGAGTGACTGCTCTATTGGCAACTTTCGGATACGCTTCGGTGCCTGTGGTGAGAAAGCCTGTTGTCGGGATTATCGCAACAGGTACCGAATTGCTGAATGTCAGTGATCCGCTGGAACCGGGAAAAATCCGCAACAGCAATGCGAGTATGGTATATGCACAAGTGATAGAAGCTGGCGCAACACCGCTTTATTTAGGGAAAATCTCTGATGAGCTGGATAAAAGCTTTGCTGCAGTGAAAGAAGCGATGAAAAAGGTGGATTTCCTGATCACAACTGGCGGTGTGTCAGTCGGTGATTTTGACTTTTTGCCTGCGATCTATGAAAAACTCGGAGCAGACGTGCTGTTTAATAAAGTTGCCATGCGCCCGGGCAGCGTGACAACGGTGGCGCATGCAAACGATATGCTGCTGTTTGGCCTCTCAGGTAACCCGTCGGCATGCTATGTCGGTTTTGAACTGTTTGTTAAGCCAATGATCCAGACATGGCTGTTTAATGAAACACCGCATTCGATTTGTGCGGAAGCTGTTCTGGCCAAAGATTTTCCGAAGCCGAACCCGTTTACCCGATTTGTTCGTGCGCTTGTGCACCACCAGGAAGGGAAGCTATTGGCGACACCCGTCGGATTAGATAAGTCTAGCTCTGTCACGTCACTAGCAGAAGCCAATGCTTTCATTATCCTGCCGGGCGGGACGAGAGGCTACGAATCTGGCAGAACGGTTCAAGTGCTGCTCATCAGAGAAGAGAATGGAAGTGAGTGGCCTTGGTCCGTCCTTTCCCAATCGTCCAAGTTGTAGGATTTCAAAACAGCGGGAAAACAACGTTTATCGAGCGTATTCTTGAAAAAGCCTCTGAACAGGGGGGTCATTTGGGTTGCCTGAAGCATCATGGTCACGGCGGTGAACCGCAAACGTTCACGGAAGGAAAAGACACGGACCGTTACAAGGCGGCAGGTGCTGATGTGGCAGCGGTAGAAGGTGCTGGTGTGTTACAGCTGACAGTCCGCCGCAATTGGGATTTGGCACGGCTGATCGAGTTATATCAATTTCTCGAAACAGACTGTCTTCTGATTGAAGGCTTTAAAAAAGCCCCTTATCCTAAAGTGGTCATCCTACGTGAAAAGGAAGATCTGGAAGCGTTGCAGGCAGTAAATATAATCGCCATCATCTATAGGAAAAAAGAGCATATGACAGAGCATCAGGGATTGCCCGTTTTTCATGCGGATGATCCGGTTGCCGTGGATTTTGTGCTTTCACAGCTGAAGGGGGAATCTGCATAATGAAACGGTTTGAGATTACGAAAACACCTATTATTACTGAAGACATCATTAAAAAAGTGGAGAAACGGGAAGCAGGGGCAATTACCACATTTATTGGCACGGTTCGGGAATGGACAAACGGAAAAAGAACGGTTCGGCTTGAATATGAGGCATATGAACCGATGGCCGTGCAAATGCTTGCTCAAATCGGAGCTGAAATCGAAGAAAAATGGGAAGGCGCTTCCGCTGCAATCACGCACCGTATAGGTGTGCTGGATATCGGTGAAGCAGCGGTCGTGATCGCTGTATCTTCTCCCCATCGCAAAGCTGCTTATGAAGCCAATGAGTATGCGATCGAACGAATTAAACAGATTGTGCCGATTTGGAAAAAAGAAATTTGGGAAGACGGTGAGCAATGGATCGGCGACCAGCTTGAAACAACAGCTTATCCGAATGGAAAACCAGACCTAAGCGAGGGAGAGCAGCATGATTAAAATACTTTTATTTGCAGGGCTTGCTGAACAGGCCGGCAAACAAGCACTAGAAATAGATATGGAACAAGCAACCATAGATGAGATAAAAGCGAGCCTAAAAGAACAATATGGTCTTGAATCCATTGATACGGCTATGATTGCCGTTAACGAAAGCTATGTAAAAGAAAATACCTCTGTATCTTCAGGTGACACGGTGGCCATCATACCGCCAGTCAGCGGGGGATGAAAACCGGACGGCATTTCAGCCATCCGGTTTTTCTGTATATCACTGGCATATCCCCAAGTATCCCTAGCATACAATGATTTTCTGTAAGCGTTTATTCTACATATATTACTCCCTAAAAAGTAAGAGACTTACTCCATAATTAGACTGAATTTTTGAAAAATAATAGAACTTTATTTCGGGTATCGATATAGTAAAGATGATAAATGTTGGAAAGGTGCTGGATATGGAGACATTTAAAAGATTAAAAATGTATTATTGGCCGTACCGAAAAGTGTTTTTGTGGTCGCTTCTAGCCATGCTTTTAATGACTGCGGTTACTGTCGTTTATCCGATTATCCTGCAAATTACGATTGATGAGATCGTACTGGGAAGACAGTATCAGCTTGCAGCATGGGTCAGCTTGGGATTTATTGCGGTAATGGCCTTGAAAGGAACCGCTACCTTTTTTCACCAATATTTAGGTGATATGTTTGGAATCAAATCCGTTTATCGGCTGAGAAATAGCCTGTATGAAAAACTGCAGCGGCTTTCTTTTTCTTATTATGATAACGCGAAAACAGGAGATTTGATGTCCAGGCTGACAGCTGATGTTGAAGGGCTTCGTTTTTTCTTATCATACGGCCTCGCTGAGCTCATTCGCTTCGGCCTGCTGGTAGCCATCAGCTTTACGGTTATGTTTTACTATTCTGTTCCCCTCACACTCGTGACAATAGCAGTTCTGCCATTTCTCGCTGTTGTGGTATATCGGTTTGATAAAAGAGTCCATCCTGCCTTCAGAGGCATCCGCAAATCGTTTGCAAAGCTCAATACAAAAGTGCAGGAAAATATCAGTGGCATCAATACGGTTAAATCTCTTTCCAGAGAAGATTTCCAAGTCAGTATTTTCAATAAAGCCAATGCAGAGTACAGAGCACAATATTTACAAACATCATCCATCTGGTCTGCGTATTTCCCTTTAATGGAGTTCATCGGTAACATTTGTATTGTAGCCCTCCTCTCATACGGCGGATACTTGGTTATGCAAAATCAGCTCAATCCCGGTGAACTTGTTGCTTTCTTCAGCCTTGTCAATTATATGATGTGGCCGATTATGAACTTAGGCTTTGTCATTAATATGTTCTCTCAAGCAAAAGCATCAGGTGAACGCCTGCTCGACATTCTGGAAAAAGAAGAAGACATTACAGATCATCCTCTTGCTTTATGTAAACTTTTGAGGCAAACAGTGGGAAGGTAATCGGCTGTTAGGCCCGACGGGTTCGGGAAAAAGTTCAGTGACACAGCTTCTGACCAGATTTTACAGCCCTGTTAGCGGAACGATTACCATTGATCACAAACCCATCACAGATTATTCGTTAAAAACGCTTCGCTCCAATATCGGAGTCGTACTTCAAGAATCCTTCCTGTTTTCATCCACGATCCGATCAAATATTTCGTATGGGCGGCCGGATGCCTCAATGGAAGACATCATCGAAGCAGCAAAAAGGGCGCAGGCCCATAACTCTATTATGGAGCTTCCTGATGGGTATGACACCATGCTGGGAGAGAGGGGAATGGGGCTTTCCGGCGGACAGAAACAGCGTATTGCCATTGCGAGAGCCATCTGTTTGAACCCGAGCGTTTTAATATTGGATGATGCCACAAGTGCAGTAGATATGCAAACGGAGCACAGCATACAGCTTGCCTTAAAAGAAGTCATGAAAAACCGCACAACCTTTATCGTTGCTCACCGCATTTCTTCACTGAAACACGCCGATGAAATTCTCGTTTTTAATAAAGGACGCATTTGTGAAAGGGGAACACATCACGAGCTTCTTGAAAAAGAAGGCTACTATAAAAAGATTTACGATTTGCAATACCGTGATGTCAAAATGATGAATGAGCCGCATGAGGTCGGATAGGGAGGGGCCAAATGAAACAAGCGAAAAAACAGGGGATTTTAGAGCGTTTCTATTACTCTTCAGATGAAATCATTGAAAAGCCGTTTAACTGGGCTCAAATGTGGCGGCTGCTGTGCTATGTCAAACCATATCGAAAAACCATTTTGCCGCTTTCTTTTCTCACCGTATTGATTGGCACTGCTGTGAAGCTTGTGATCCCCATTCTGATCGGAGTTTATGTTCTTGATCAAGCGATTACGGCGAGAAACCCGGAGCTGCTGATTCAGCTCATTTTAATCATTAGCGGTTTATATGTCCTTAATTACGCCGCCAATGTGTTAAGAATCAGGTGGATGAATCAGCTTGGCCAGCATGTCATTTTCGATTTGCGGCAGCATTTATTTACACATGTGCAGCGCTTATCCCACCGATTTTTTGATCAGCGGTCGGCGGGATCGATCTTAGTCAGGATCATGAATGATATTAACTCTCTTCAGGAGCTATTTACAAGCGGAGTCATCAATTTATTGACCGACTTGCTTCTCCTGGCCGGCGTGATTATTATTTTGTTTACGCTGAGTCCTGAGCTGACTATAGCTATCATGGTGACATTGCCGATTATGTTTTTTATTTCAACAAGTCTCAGAAAAAAAATACGCCGATCCTGGCAAACGGTACGGCTCAAGCAATCAAAGCTCAACTCTCATCTAAACGAAAGCATCCAAGGCATCCGGGTCACACAGGCATTTACGCAGGAAGAAGAAAACATGGCGTATTTTGACGGTGTCAATCAGGAGAACTACCAATCATGGCGGGAAGCAACTAAAAAAAATGCCATGTTCCGTCCGCTGGTGGAAATGACGAATGCGATTGGGACGGCAGTCTTGATTTGGTATGGCGCCACACTCATTATGAATGAAACCATTACGATTGGCGTCTTCGTTTCTTTCGCTTTCTACCTGGGGATGTTTTGGGAACCTATTTCGAGACTGGGCCAGGTCTATAATCAGCTGTTAATGGGAATGGCATCATCAGAACGGATTTTTGAGTTTCTGGACGAACAGCCAAATGTCAAGGAGAAGCCGAATGCCATTCATAATGAAAAGATAAATGGGCAGATCAGCTTTGAAGAGGTTGAATTTTCGTATGATGAAAAACGAAAAGCCCTTCATGCCGTTTCCTTTTCTATTCCTGCTGGCTCGACGCTTGCGCTTGTCGGGCACACAGGGAGCGGAAAGACGACGATTGCCAATTTAATTAGCCGTTTTTATGATGCGACCGGAGGCACCATTAAAATAGACGGTATACCGATTAAGGATCTCTCTATTGCCAGTCTGCGCTCTCAAATCAGCATTGTCCTGCAAGATACATTTATTTTTTCCGGGACCATCATGGAAAATATCCGTTTTGGAAGGCCGAATGCTTCGGATGAAGAGGTGATGAAAGCATCCCAAGCGGTCGGAGCGGATGAGTTTATTTCCGATTTAGCAGAAGGATATGCAACAGAGGTGGAGGAAAGGGGCAGCGTACTGTCTGCTGGTCAGCGTCAGCTCATTTCCTTTGCAAGAGCATTGCTCGCCGATCCGGCTATTATCATCCTTGACGAAGCAACAGCAAGTATTGATACAGAGACGGAAGTGAAAATTCAGCAGGCCCTAAAAACGCTACTGAAAGGGCGCACAGCAGTGATGATTGCCCACAGATTGTCTACGATCCGCGATGCCGACCGCATCATTGTTCTTGATCACGGCAAGAAAATAGAAGAAGGAAACCATGAGCAGTTGCTCGCTAAAGAAGGCGTGTATGCCGGACTTGTGAAAGCGCAATACAGCACAGCGATAGAATAATATGAAAAGCCTTCAGTATAAATTGAAGGCTTTTGGAAATTCATTAGAAAAACATGAAACTTTTTGATATCCTTCCCGTACTATTTGTTAGATATTCTCAAGGAGGTTTTGAAATGGAAACGAATGTAGAAAAAAACAGCGGAACGTCGGCTGAAAAGCCTTCACTTTTTGGAGTGATCACAAGTCCATCTGTTCAATTTGAAAGAATAAGAGAAAGGCCGGCTGTATGGGGACCGCTTTTGATTGTCGCAGCAATTATCATCGTCGGTGCCGTGCTGCAATCACTCGGTACGGATTATAGTGAGCTTTTGAAAAGCCAGGATACGCAAGGGCTATCAGCTGAACAAATGGAGGCAGTCGCAACAATAACCAAATTTGGCGGAATGGCAGGCGCAATTATCGGAGGTATCGCAGCATTATTTATTGCCCCTCTTATTTATTGGCTCTGTGTAAAAGCATCAGGCGGTGTTACGACATACAAAAAAATGCTTTCTCTCGGTTTGTTTGTCTCTTTAATTAGCAGTCTCGGATTATTGGTGAACGGCATCGTTGCTTTTACGACTGACGTGAATCCTCTTTACAGCACGACGTCACTGGCAGGGATAATCCAATCTGACGGGGCTCTTGCCAGCGTGTTAAATACCTTTGAAATTTTCAGCATCTGGAGCTTTGTATTATTAGCAATCGGACTTCACAAAACGGGAGGCATCTCCAAAAAAGCCGGATGGATTTCAGCAATCATTCTATTCGGAATTTTAGTTGTATTTTCGCTCTTTTCAGGTTTAATTAATTCTGTGGCGGGTGCATAAGTTCATGAAAAAAGTCTGGATCGGAATTGGCATCGCCGTTATAGTCGCTCTTTTTATTGGAATAAATGTATACCGGTCTGCCGCTCCAACAAGCGGCAGCGCCGGCCAGAAGATACAGACGGGAAGCCTTGAAGAAAACGAAATCTCGTCAACGGTTATGGTTCCCGGCACACTTAAATTTTCAAATGAACAGTATGTCTTTTATGAAGCTGATAAGGGGACATTAGAAGACATTAAAGTGAAGGAAGGCGACAAAGTTAAAAAGGGCACGACTTTAGTCACCTATACAAATGAGCAGCTGAGTCTGGAAAAAGAACAGAACCAGTTGACCGCTGAATCGAACCAGCTTCAAATTGAACAAACTCAAGAAAAGATAAAAGCGTTAGACAATAAAGAAAAAGATCTGGCGAAACAGGTTGGGAAGAAAGAAGCAGAAAAACAAATCGAATCTGAACGGACAGAGCTTCAAATGCAGAAAAAAACAGCTGAGATCGAATTAAAACAAACCGAGCTTCAGCGGCAGTCACTTGCCAGCCGGGTGTCAGATTTAGAAGTGAAAAGTGAAATTGAAGGCACCGTTATTTCTGTCAACCAAGAAGCGGCATCCAAAAAGTCAGATATTCAAGAGGCTGTCATACATATTGGCAACCCTAAAGACCTCGTCGTCTCAGGGAAATTGTCTGAATACGATACACTGAAAGTTAAAAAAGGCCAGAAGGTCACACTCACTTCAGATGTTATCCAGGATAAATCATGGAAAGGCACGGTTTCCGCAGTCGGACTTGTTCCTGATCAGCAGGAAAGCGCTGCGGCACAAGGAACAGAACAGGCGGTCCAATACCCGCTTCAAGTGAAAATAAAAGGAAAGCTTCCTGAAGGAAAGCCAGGCTTTAAATTTATCATGAATATTGAAACCGATAAGCGAAAAGCAAATACGCTTCCTTCAAAGGCAGTCAAAAAAGAAGATGATCAATATTATGTGTATACAGCAAAAGATGGAAAAGCAAAGCGAGTTGATGTCAAAATCGGCGAAGTGACAGATGATCTGACAGAAATTAAAGAGGGGCTTTCCCAAGATGATCAAGTCATTTTGAATCCATCTGATCAGGTGACTGATGGAATGGAAGTGAAATCTTAAATGATTCAGCTTTCTAATGTGCGAAAAAGCTACCAGATCGGCAGGGAAACGTTTGATGTTCTCCATTCTATTCATTTGGACATTCATCAAGGGGAATATGTCTCGATTATGGGGCCGTCAGGATCAGGGAAATCGACGATCATGAATATTATCGGCTGTCTTGACCGACCGACTTCCGGTACGTATAAATTGGACGGCGAGGACGTTTCTTCATATAAAGATAAAGAACTGGCGGCAGTCCGTAACCGGTCAATTGGTTTTGTATTTCAGCAATTTCAGCTTCTTCCGCGGCTGAACGCAAAAAAAAATGTTGAGCTGCCGATGATTTATTCCGGGATAGGCAAAAAAGAACGTCAAGAAAGGGCTGAGAGAGCATTGGAAAAGGTCGGGTTAGCCGATCGAATGCTCCACATGCCCAATGAGCTGTCGGGCGGGCAGAAGCAGCGGGTGGCGATTGCGAGGGCGATCGTGAATGAGCCCAAATTAATTTTAGCAGATGAACCGACTGGCGCGCTGGATACGAAAACAAGCGTAGCGATTATGGATCGGTTTACAGCTTTAAATGCCGAAGGAACGACAATCGTTCTTGTTACACACGAGCCCGAAGTTGCAGATTGCACGAACCGGATTGTTATGGTGCGTGACGGCAATATTGTTCCTGCCAGCTCCGGCCAAAGGAGTGTGGGAGAATGAGCCTGTTAGAAAACATCAGAATGGCTCTAAGCTCTGTCCTTGCCCATAAAATGCGTTCGATCTTAACAATGCTCGGCATTATCATTGGGGTAGGCTCTGTCATCGTTGTCGTTGCGGTAGGGCAGGGCGGTGAGCAAATGCTGAAGCAGTCGATCAGCGGACCGGGAAATACAGTGGAGCTATACTATATGCCAAGCGACGAAGAGCTTGCAAGCAATCCGAACGCTGCAGCTGAATCTACGTTTACAGAAAACGATATTAAAGATTTAAAAGGGATAGAAGGCATTAAACAAGTCGTTGCCTCGACTTCTGAAAGTATGACAGCGCGTTATCATGAAGAAGAAACCGATGCTACGGTTAACGGAATAAATGATGGATACATGAATGTCAATTCTTTAAAAATCGAAAGCGGCAGAACCTTTACAGACAATGACTTTCTCGCGGGGAATAGAGTCGGAATCATCTCTCAAAAGATGGCTGAAGAGCTGTTCGATAAAAACTCCCCTTTAGGTGAAGTTGTCTGGATAAACGGACAGCCCGTTGAAATTATCGGCGTGCTGAAAAAAGAAACAGGCTTGCTTTCTTTCGATTTAAGTGAAATGTATGTACCGTTTAATATGATGAAATCCTCTTTTGGTACAAGTGATTTCAGTAACGTATCATTGCAGGTTGAATCAGCAGACGATATAAAATCGGCTGGGAAAGAAGCGGCACAGCTGGTAAATGACAATCATGGCACAGAGGATTCGTATCAAGTGATGAACATGGAAGAGATTGCGGCCGGGATTGGCAAAGTAACGGCAATTATGACGACGATTATCGGTTCAATTGCGGGTATCTCTCTATTGGTCGGCGGAATCGGTGTCATGAATATTATGCTTGTATCAGTCACAGAACGGACGCGGGAAATCGGAATCAGAAAATCACTCGGTGCGACAAGGGGACAGATCCTGACTCAGTTTTTAATTGAGTCAGTCGTATTGACGCTGATTGGCGGCCTGATCGGGATTGGAATTGGATACGGAGGGGCCGCGCTTGTTTCAGCCATTGCGGGCTGGCCGTCACTCATATCATGGGAGGTTGTATGCGGGGGCGTGCTGTTCAGTATGCTCATTGGTGTTATTTTCGGCATGCTTCCTGCAAATAAAGCCGCAAAGCTTGATCCGATTGAAGCGCTGCGTTATGAGTAGCCTCATGCAACATGCATGAGGTTTTTTTTATGTGTAGTGATTTCTACTATGAATATAAAAGACTTTTTTCATTAAAATAAGAAGAAAATGTCGTACAATTGTCCTTATTTTTGTCGAATTTACAGTTTACAAACCCTATAGACATACGTTAATATGGATAAACGTGAAAGATTTTGATAGTTATTGAATGAATTTGAATGATTTTAGTTGCCTAAACTGAAAATAGCGTTTACAATGAAATTGTATTCAAAATGAATACGTTTTCATTAGGAGGTGAAGCATGCTAACTCCTGAACGGCATCAATTGATTATTGATCAAATAGAAAAGCATGATGTGGTAAAGATTCAAGAGCTCATAAATCTGACAAATGCTTCTGAATCAACAATCAGAAGAGATTTATCGACACTTGAAGAACGCGGTTTTTTAAAGCGTGTTCATGGGGGAGCGGCCAAGCTTTCCGATATCAGACTTGAACCCGATATGCTTGAAAAATCATCCAAAAACCTTCACGACAAATTGAAGATTGCTGAAAAAGCTGCTTCTCTTTTAGAAGAAGGGGATTGCATTTACCTTGATGCAGGCACGACGACTTTGCACATGATTGATTTTATGGATAAAACCAAAGATATTGTCGTTGTCACAAACGGGGTGATGCATATCGAAGCATTAATAAGAAAAGAAATTTCTTTTTATCTGCTTGGAGGATACGTCAAGCACAGAACGGGCGCGGTTATTGGAGGCGCTTCACTGATTGCCATGGACCAGTACAGATTCGACAAGAGCTTTCTGGGGACAAACGGAGTGCATACAGAGGCTGGATTCACAACGCCGGACCCTGATGAGGCCCTTTTAAAACAGAAAGCGATCAAACAGGCAAAACACGCTTACGTCTTAGCAGACCCTTCGAAGTTCGGAGAAATTTCATTTTCGGCATTTGCCGGAATAGGCGACGCAACAATCATTACGACTGACGCTGAAGAGCTTACATTCGATAATTACCAAGAAAAAACTGTCGTAAAGGTAGTGAAACCATGATTTACACTGTAACACTTAATCCATCTGTCGATTATATTGTTCACGTTGAAGATTTTACTGTAGGAGGCCTGAATCGTTCTGCATATGATACCAAGTATCCAGGGGGCAAAGGCATCAACGTATCGAGACTGCTGAAAAGACATCATGTACCGTCTAAAGCGCTCGGATTCGTCGGCGGATTTACCGGAGAATATATCAAAACATTTTTGCGGGAAGAAAATTTGGAAACAGCTTTTTCTGAAGTAAAAGGGGATACCCGTATCAATGTAAAGCTGAAAACGGGTGATGAAACTGAAATTAACGGGCAGGGTCCGACAATTTCGGATGAAGATTTCAAAGCCTTTTTAGAGCAGTTCCAATCTTTAGAAGAGGGAGACATCGTTGTTCTTGCAGGAAGTATTCCATCTTCACTTCCTCACGATACGTATGAAAAAATCGCAGAGGCCTGCAAACAGCAGAACGCACGAGTTGTTCTGGATATCTCAGGAGAGGCTCTTTTGAAAGCGACAGAAATGAAACCGTTTTTGATGAAGCCAAACCATCATGAGCTTGGAGAAATGTTCGGCACGACCATTACCTCTGTTGAGGAAGCTGTTCCTTATGGGAAGAAGCTGGTAGAACAGGGCGCTGAACATGTAATCGTTTCAATGGCAGGAGACGGAGCGCTTTTGTTTACGAACGAAGCAGTTTATTTTGCTAACGTGCCAAAGGGGAAATTGGTAAACTCAGTCGGAGCAGGAGATTCCGTTGTAGCAGGCTTCCTTGCCGGAATTTCCAAACAACTGCCGCTTGAAGAAGCATTCCGCTTAGGGGTTACTTCAGGCAGTGCTACCGCGTTCTCTGAAGAACTTGGAACAGAAGAATTTGTCCAGCAGCTTCTTCCTGAAGTTAAGGTCACACGTCTATAGAGGAGGAAACACAAGTGAAAATAACTGAGCTTTTAACAAAGCATACGATAAAGCTTAATATTGAGAGCAAAGAAAAAGAAAATGTGATTGACGAAATGGTCACTGTTCTTGATAAGGCTGGTAAGTTAAATGACCGACAAGCCTATAAAGAAGCCATTTTAAACCGCGAAAGCCAAAGCTCAACGGGTATTGGTGAAGGAATCGCTATCCCTCATGCGAAAACGGCTAGCGTTATCAACCCGGCGATCGCGTTCGGACGTTCTAAAGAAGGTGTCGATTATGAATCATTAGACGGCCAGCCGGCTCACTTAGTCTTCATGATTGCGGCGACTGAAGGCGCAAACAATACTCACCTTGAAGCATTGTCAAGACTTTCCACGCTGTTAATGCGTGAAGAAATCCGCAAGCAGCTCCTTGAAGCTGAGTCAGAAGATGCGATCATCGACATTATTAATCAGCACGATAAAGATGATGACGAAGAGGAAGAGGAAGAAGAAGCGGCACCAGCACCTGCCGGAAAAGGAAAGATTTTAGCGGTTACTGCATGCCCGACAGGTATTGCCCATACATTCATGGCTGCGGATGCCCTTAAAGAGAAAGCGAAAGAGCTTGGCGTGGACATTAAGGTCGAAACAAATGGTTCAAGCGGCATTAAGCACAAGCTGACTGCCCAAGAAATTGAAGATGCACCTGCAATCATTGTCGCAGCGGACAAGCAGGTTGAAATGGAACGCTTTAAAGGTAAGCGCGTACTTCAAGTTCCTGTAACGGCAGGTATCAGACGCCCTCAGGAACTGATTGAAAAAGCGATGAACCAAGATGCCCCGATTTATCAAGGCAGCGGCGGTTCTTCAGCTTCAAACGATGAAGATGAAGCGAGAGGCAAGTCTGGAAGCGGAATCGGAAACGCGTTTTATAAGCATTTGATGAGCGGTGTCAGCAACATGCTTCCGTTCGTAGTCGGCGGTGGTATCCTCGTTGCGATTTCATTCTTCTGGGGAATTCATTCTGCTGATCCAAAAGATCCTACTTACAACGCGTTTGCCGCAGCTCTTAAGTTTATCGGCGGTGACAACGCATTAGGATTAATTGTGGCTGTTCTTGCTGGATTTATCGCAATGAGTATTGCAGACCGTCCTGGTTTTGCGCCTGGTATGGTCGGCGGATTCATGGCGACTCAAGCGAATGCTGGATTCTTAGGCGGTTTAATTGCCGGATTCCTTGCCGGTTATGTCGTCATTTTACTGAAAAAAGCATTTACCTTTATCCCTCAGTCACTTGATGGATTAAAACCTGTACTGATTTATCCGCTGTTCGGTATTTTTATCACTGGCGTATTAATGCAATTTGTCATCAATACACCTGTAGCAGCATTTATGAATTTCTTAACAAACTGGCTTGAAAGCCTTGGTACTGGAAACCTAGTATTGATGGGGATTATCTTGGGCGGTATGATGGCGATCGATATGGGCGGTCCGCTTAATAAAGCAGCCTTTACGTTCGGTATCGCGATGATCGATGCAGGCAACTATGCGCCTCATGCGGCGATCATGGCCGGCGGTATGGTTCCTCCGCTTGGTATCGCACTTGCTACAACCATTTTCCGAAACAAATTCACTCAGCGTGACCGTGAAGCTGGTATTACATGCTACTTCATGGGTGCTGCTTTCGTAACAGAGGGAGCGATCCCGTTTGCTGCGGCTGATCCGCTTCGTGTCATTCCAGCTGCTGTAATCGGTGCAGCTGTTGCCGGCGGATTGACTGAATTCTTCCGTGTAACGCTTCCGGCGCCTCATGGAGGAGTATTCGTAGCTTTCATTACCAACCATCCGTTGCTTTACCTATTAAGTATCGTGATCGGTGCTGTCGTGATGGCAATTATCCTCGGTATTGTCAAAAAACCTGTTACAGAGAAATAAGAAAAAAAGCGTCCTTGATTCGAAAGGACGCTTTTTCTTATCCGACAGGCAGCGAGCGGGTTAAGTTATGTAATTTATTCTTTTTTATGATAAAGTAAAAGAAGAGAAACAACTGATATAGCAATCGTCTAGGAGGAAACACTTTGACCGAGGAAAAAAATACGAATACTGAGAAAACGGCGAAGAAAAAAACCAATACGTACTTGGAATGGGGTAAAGCGATTGTCATCGCTGTTCTGCTGGCTCTCCTGATCCGTCACTTTTTGTTTGAACCGTATTTAGTTGAAGGTTCATCTATGTATCCCACATTACATGACGGAGAAAGGCTGTTTGTAAATAAAACAGTCAACTATATCGGCGAACTGAAGCGCGGAGATATCGTTATTATTAACGGTGAGACTTCTAAAATCCATTATGTAAAAAGATTGATCGGAAAGCCTGGAGAAACCGTTCAAATGAAGGATGACACGCTTTATATAAACGGCAAAAAAGTAGCCGAGCCTTACTTGTCTAAAAACAAGAAGGAAGCAGAAAAACTCGGTGTCAGTCTGACAGGCGACTTTGGACCGGTTAAGGTTCCGAAAGGCAAATATTTTGTCATGGGAGATAACCGGTTGAATTCTATGGACAGCCGAAACGGATTGGGACTGATTGCGGAAGATCGAATTGTCGGCACATCGAAGTTTGTCTTTTTCCCGTTTAACGAAATGCGTCAAACAAAATAAAAACGCCTTGCTGGCCTTTGGACAGCAGGCGTTTTTATTTTGAAAAAGAAGCGACCAATGCAATGCATAAAACTGTAATGAACACTGAACCGATAATGGCCAGCACACTGAAGAAAAGGTGAACCTGTTTGTTCTCTTTTCCGCGCTTTTCTAAAAGTCGTTTAGAAAAAATGTGCGAAAATATGTAAATAAGGGCTATGCCTATGTATAAGCCGATATCCTTGGCGGTAAAGCCTGTTACGGCAAGGTAAAAGCCCGTAAAAAAGATCAATAAGCAATATTCAGTAAGTGTTAAAAGCCTCAACGTGTTCCTCCATGAGAGTGTGTAATTTTCCAGGCGGATGCATTCTCTCTCTTTAATTGTAACACAGCTGGCAGGATTGGGTGTATAAGTGTTTTCTCTCTGTTTTATCAGGGAATCATTTCTCTTGCCCTGTATTCATGGTATACTTTTATTGATGATAGACATGATGGAGGATAATAAATGATTGCTGTAAATAATGTAAGCTTGCGGTTTGCGGATCGTAAGTTATTTGAAGATGTTAATATTAAATTTACCCCAGGCAACTGCTATGGGTTAATTGGTGCAAATGGTGCCGGTAAATCAACGTTTCTAAAGGTGCTTTCAGGCGAAATCGAGCCTCAGACAGGCGACGTGCATATGAGTCCTGGCGAACGTCTTGCTGTCTTGAAGCAGAACCATTTTGAGTACGAAGAGTATGAAGTGCTGAAAGTGGTCATCATGGGTCACAAGCGCCTCTATGAAGTTATGCAGGAGAAAGACGCTATTTACATGAAGCCTGATTTCTCAGACGAGGATGGGATTCGCGCTGCCGAGCTAGAAGGTGAATTTGCGGAACTGAACGGATGGGAAGCGGAAAGTGAAGCGGCGATCCTTTTAAAAGGTCTTGGTATCTCAGAAGACCTGCACACAAAGAAGATGGAAGATATTGGCGGTTCGGAGAAGGTAAAAGTTCTCTTGGCACAGGCATTATTCGGCAAGCCGGATGTTCTGCTGCTCGATGAGCCGACGAACCACTTGGACCTTCAGGCAATCCAGTGGCTTGAAGAGTTTCTGATTAACTTTGAAAATACAGTTATTGTCGTATCCCATGACCGTCACTTCTTAAATAAAGTGTGTACGCACATTGCCGACCTTGATTTTAATAAAATTCAAATCTATGTCGGAAACTATGATTTCTGGTACGAGTCAAGCCAGCTGGCGTTAAAGCTTTCTCAAGAAGCGAACAAGAAAAAAGAAGAGCAGATTAAACAGCTTCAAGAGTTTGTCGCTAGATTCAGCGCCAATGCGTCTAAATCTAAGCAGGCCACATCAAGGAAGAAACTTCTCGAAAAAATCACGCTGGATGATATTAAACCGTCTTCCCGCCGCTATCCTTACGTTAACTTCACGCCAGAACGGGAAATCGGAAATGACGTTCTTCAGGTGGAAGGATTAACAAAAACAATCGATGGCGTAAAGGTGCTTGACAATGTCAGCTTCATTATGAACCGAGAAGATAAAATTGCTTTCACTGGCCGGAACGAACTTGCTGTTACTACACTGTTTAAAATCATTTCCGGGGAAATGGAAGCTGACAGCGGAACGTTTAAATGGGGTGTTACCACATCACAAGCGTATTTTCCAAAAGACAACAGTGAATATTTCGAAGGCAGTGATCTGAATCTTGTAGACTGGCTTCGCCAATATTCTCCGCACGACCAAAGTGAGAGCTTTTTACGCGGGTTCTTAGGACGCATGCTGTTCTCCGGAGAAGAAGTCCACAAAAAAGCAAATGTACTTTCCGGGGGAGAAAAGGTCCGCTGTATGCTGTCAAAAGCGATGCTTTCTGGAGCCAATATTTTAATTTTGGATGAGCCGACTAACCATTTAGACTTAGAATCCATTACAGCGCTCAATAACGGCTTAATCAGCTTTAAAGGCGCTATGCTGTTTACATCGCATGACCATCAGTTTGTGCAAACCATTGCCAACAGAATTATAGAAATTACACCTAATGGCATCGTTGATAAGCAAATGAGCTATGACGAGTTCCTTGAAAATACTGATGTGCAGAAAAAATTGGCTGAACTATACGCGGAATAAAAAAGCAGAGATTTCTCTGCTTTTTTTGATACATCATTATGAAAGGGGGCCACAATATGAAATTTTTAGTCGTCGGAGCAGGCGGAGTAGGTGGGTATATTGGCGGACGGCTTGCAGAGAAAGGAAATGATGTGACATTTCTCGTGCGCCAAAAACGAGCTCAGCAGCTTAAAGAAACCGGGCTTGTCATCCATAGTGAAAAAGGGGATGCATCGTTTCAGCCCGTATTAATCACTGCCGGAGAAACAGGGCGATTTGATGTCGTTATCATTGCTTCTAAAGCATACTCGCTTGATCAGGTGATAAACGATGTCAAGCCGTTTATCCATCAGGAATCTGTCATTATCCCTTTCTTAAACGGGTACCGCCACTATGAGCAGCTGTTCGCGGCATTTTCAAAAGAACAGGTGCTGGGCGGCCTGTGTTTTATAGAAAGTGCTTTAGACAACAGAGGAGAAATTCATCATACGAGTGCATCGCATCGTTTTGTATTTGGAGAATGGAACGGAGAGCGTACGGATCGAATAAAAGCGCTTGAAGAGGCATTTTCAAGCGTGAAGGCTGAAGTCATCATTAGCGGGCATATCGAGAAGGACATTTGGAAAAAGTATCTCTTTATTGCAGCGCAAGCGGGGATTACAACGTTATTTCAACGACCGCTTGGCCCGATCCTCGACACAGAAGGCGGACGTCACACGGCCCAAACTCTTATAGGGGAAATTGGCGCTGTTTTACGTAAAGAAGGCGTTCCGGCTGATCCGGATCTTGAGGAAGAGAGCTTTCGTACGATGACAAGCATGTCTTATCATATGAAGTCCTCCATGCTTCGGGATATGGAAAACGGCCAAACGACTGAAGGTGACCACCTGCATGGATTTTTGCTTGAAAAAGCAAAACGTTTATCTCTCGCGGCACCCGTATTAGAAACCGTTTATGCTAATCTGCAAATGTATGAAGCAGAAAAATAAAAAAAGGAGGCGAAAAGCCTCCTTTTATTTATTTAAAAAGCCCAATTTCCGTTTCGGAAAATAGGTTCTCTTTTTCCATCATCCGTAATTCCGTCAATATTCATATCCTTTGAACCGATCATAAAGTCTACGTGTGTAATGCTTTCATTTAAGCCTTCTTTGACAAGCTCTTCACGAGACATCTGCTTTCCGCCTTCAATATTAAAGGCATAGGCGCTTCCGATCGCCAAATGATTTGACGCGTTTTCATCAAACAACGTGTTATAGAAAAGAATGTTTGATTGTGATATAGGCGAATCGTAAGGAACAAGTGCCACTTCACCTAAATAGTGAGAACCTTCATCTGCTTCCACCAGTTCTTTTAAAATGTCTTCACCTTGTTCAGCTTTAATGTCTATTATACGGCCATTTTTAAACGTGAGAGTGAAATTTTCAATAATATTTCCGCCGTAGCTTAATGGTTTTGTGCTTGATACTACTCCGTCAACCCCGTCTTTTTGAGGCAGCGTGAATACTTCTTCTGTCGGCATATTAGCCATAAATTCATGGCCGCTTTCATTCACGCTTCCTGCACCTGCCCAAACATGCTTTCTAGGCAGCTTAATTGTTAAATCAGTTCCTTCTGCTTGATAATGTAAGGCAGCGTAATGTCTCTCGTTCAAATGATCAACTTTTTCATGAAGATTTTGGTCATGCTTGATCCACGCCTGAACTGGATTGTCTTCGTTTACGCGCGTCGCTTTAAAAATTTCTTCCCACAGAAGGTGAATGGCTTCCTCCTTTGATTTTCCAGGAAACACCTTCTGAGCCCAGCCCTCTGATGCCGCACCTACGACAGTCCAGCTGACTTTGTCTGATTGAATATATTGTCTGTATGTATGTAATGCTTTGCCTGCTGCTTTTTGGAATGCCGCAATCCGTTTGGAATCTACACCCTTTAGCAAGTCTGGGTTTGACGACACAACAGAAATGAAAGCTGCTCCATTTTTGGCAAGCTCTTCTCTGCCTTTTGCTTCCCATTCAGGATATTCTTCAAATGCCTCAAACGGCGCAAGCTCGTATTTTAATTTGGCGACTTCGTCATCCTGCCAATTCACTGTGACGTTTTTTGCACCCTTTTCATATGCGTGTTTTACAATTAAGCGGACAAAATCCCGTACGTCTGTTGAAGCATTTACGACTACATGCTGGCCTTTTTGGACATTTACACCGACTTCTACTGCCAGTTGTGCATATGTATTTAACTTCTGTGAAAATGAATCCATAAACCATTCCTCCTCAAGCTTTTTTCTCATCATATCAAATATGATCCTATAAAGGAAAGAAGGAGGCCAAAGTGAAAAACCCAAAACGACATGTCTTGGGTTTTTCAATACTATGGATGATTCAGTTTTACAGTGCCGCCTGCAGGCGAATGGGGCATATTTGCCAAAGAAATGCTCATGCCCCCAAGAATAATTCCGCTTAAAATGGCTGCGATCGCTACTCTTCTTCCTAAATCTCTTAGCATCGGTTTCCTCCTTAACGTTTCTCCATTTCCCACAATATGAAGGAAGTGAGGAAAAAAGAAGCAAGAAATTTGCCGCGTGTGAGATTTATGCAAGGGCAGACTATTTAATTGCCTTTTGCAGCTTATCAATCACTTCTAAAGAACGGCCTGTGCCGATTGCTACAGATTCAAGCGGGTTTTGCGCCACATGTACAGGCACGACAATCTCTTCTGTAAGCCATTCTTTAATTCCATTAAGAAGCGCGCCGCCTCCTGTTAAAATAACGCCGCGGTCGACAATATCTCCGCTTAATTCAGGCGGGCAGTCCTCAAGTGTCGCTCTGATGGCTTCAAGAATATGCAGGAGAGATTCGCGCATTGCATCTTGAATTTCGTTGGATTGAAGCATAATGGTTTTTGGAAGGCCTGTCACGAGGTCGCGTCCCCGAATTTCCATTGCCTCAGGTATATGTTCAATCAGAGCATGGCCGATTTCCATTTTTACCTGCTCAGCCGTACGTTCGCCGATCAGTAAATTGTATTTTTTCCGGACGAAAGAAACGATATCCTCATCAAGCTGGTCTCCGCCGATTCTAATAGAATGGCAGGAAACAACGCCACCGAAGGAAATGATAGCGACTTCTGTCGTCCCTCCGCCGATATCTACGACCACATTGGCAACCGGCTCGTCAACCGGTAAATCCGCTCCGATGGCGGCTGCTACTGGCTCTTCGATTAAATGAACGTTTTTCGCGCCGCAATTTTTCACCGCATCACTGATGGCACGGCGCTCTACCGCTGTTGAGCCTGACGGTGTGCAAACGACTACGTTCGGCTTTCTGAACGACATGCCGATGCTTTTTGCGGCTTTTTTCATAATGTGCTTTAGCAGATCAGTTGTCATATCATAGTCTGCGATCACGCCATCTTTCATCGGTCTGACAGCCACAATTTTTCCCGGTGTTTTACCGATCATGTTTTTGGCGTCAGCTCCGATTGCAAGCACTGCTTTTGTCGTTGTATCCACTGCGACAACAGATGGTTCATTTAGGATAATCCCTTTATTTTTGCTGTAAACAAGTATATTAGCAGTTCCTAAGTCAATCCCAATTTCAGTTGATTGAAACATGTTTTCACCCAATCTCTATCCTAATTTAATATGATTCTACATTTAAAGTTTCTCAGAAATACTGCGATTTTTGGGGGTGTGTGTCGGTAAAGAAATGTTTTTGTAAAAAATCAAGGAGCTGTGTAACAGAAGTAATACATTTTTCGGTTTTATGGAAAAAATATCTTGTGATTCTTATAGAAAGCGGGAAACTTTTTTTGAGTTTCATTCGTCTACGATATATTGAGGTGCATCCTTAAACATTACATGAGAAAAGAAACATTTAAAGGAAGAAGGGTTTTTATGAAATCAATAGGTGTTGTGAGAAAAGTAGATGAATTAGGCCGCATTGTTATGCCGATAGAGTTAAGACGGGCATTGGATATTGCCATAAAAGACAGCATTGAGTTTTTTGTTGACGGAGATAAAATTATCTTGAAAAAGTACAAACCTCATGGCGTTTGTTTAATGACTGGAGAAATCACTTCAGAAAATAAAGATTACGGCAACGGCAAAATTACGCTAAGCCCTGAGGGTGCACAGCTGCTTCTCGAAGAAATTCAAGCCGCTTTAAAAGAATAAAATTATGTTGAAAAAGGCGGAGCGATATCATCTCCGCCTTTTTTGCGTGCCAATTTTTGATTACCGCCGCCTAAGATAAGACATCAAGAATATTTGGTAATGAATGATTTGGGATACTTTACATATTTTACTCAATTATTTGTCGAAGAATGGTACAATAAGTAGAGAAACACAAGCGGCAGGTGGTCATATGAGAAAATATCAAGCTCGTATCATTTCCATCATTTTGGCAATGATTTTTATAATGTTTTGGGATTATTTATTTTATTTTATAGGCAAAAACCCGATTAATTGGCCTGTTGATATTGTGTATACTGCAGTCACGCTGGTGAGTGTCTGGATGCTGGCTTATTATATTGATGAGAAACAGCAGCTGGTTAAGAAAATGAAGGATAACGAATGGAAGTATAAGCAGCTTTCTGAAGAAAAAAACCGTATCATGGATAATTTGCAGGAAATCGTATTTCAAACGAATGCAAAAGGCGAAATTACATATTTAAACCAAGCGTGGGCATCAATAACCGGCTTTTCAATCAGTGAATGTATGGGAACGATGTATAATGATTACTTCATAAAAGAAAAGCACGTAGCGGACCACATTAACACACAAATCCAAAACAAGGCGTCTTCTGGCATGTTTACGGCAAAATACGTGACAAAGAACGGCACGATTTTTTGGGGAGAAGTTCATTATAAACTTTACTATGACCGGGATGACCAATTTACAGGCAGCCTGGGTACAATGTCAGATATCACTGAGCGGAAAGAGGCTGAAGATGAGCTCATTGAGATTAATGAACGGCTGGCGAGGGAATCCCAGAAACTATCAATCACAAGTGAACTTGCCGCCGGTATTGCTCATGAGGTTAGAAACCCTTTAACATCTGTCAGCGGTTTCCTCCAGATTATGAAAACACAATATCCGGACAGAAAAGACTATTTTGACATCATCTTTTCAGAGATTAAAAGAATCGATTTAGTTCTCAGCGAGCTGTTGCTGCTTGCAAAACCGCAGGCGATTACATTCAAAACGCACCAGCTTAATGAGATTTTGAAACAAGTCACGACATTGCTTGATACCAATGCTATTCTGTCCAATATCGTCATAGAGAAACATTTCAAAGAGACAGATGGCTGCATGATTAACGGGGACGAGAATCAGCTAAAGCAGGTTTTTATCAATATCATTAAAAACGGAATTGAGGCAATGCCACAGGGCGGTGTCGTAACCATTTCAACTGCAAAAACCGCCTCTCATGCAGTGATAAGCGTAAAGGATGAAGGAAGCGGTATGCCGCAGGAAAAACTGAAGCAGATTGGCAAACCTTTTTATTCCACAAAAGAAAAGGGTACCGGATTGGGACTTCCCATTTGTTTGAGAATCTTGAAGGAACATGACGGGGAATTGAAAATCGAAAGCGAAGCTGGAAAAGGCAGTGTCTTTCAAGTGGTTTTGCCTTTAAAATCAGACAGCTGAGAGGAGAAAAATAAAATGAACTCGCTTCTGTTTGTATACGGGACACTAAGAAAGCATGAAAAAAACCATCATTTGCTGGCACAATCGGCATGTATCAATGAGCAGGCCAGAACAAAGGGAAGTATGTTTGCTGCCAAAGAGGGGCCCACAGCCGTTTTAAATGGTGAAGGCTATATATACGGCGAAGTATATGAAGCAGACGAATTGTGTATACATAAGCTTGATCAATTTTTTCAAGGATATCATAAACAAATGGTGTTTATAGAAACCGATGTCGGAATTAAAAATGCGCTTATTTATTTTATGAACAAAGACGAGTGTGCCGGTTTTACGAAAATAAGCATTGGGGACTGGAAAGAACATCAGATGATCAGCAAATCGAAAAATCCCGTTTATTATTTTGCCTATGGATCATGCATGGATCATGCCCGCTTTCAAAAGGCGGGAGTCAGTCACTATTTTCAAGATCCAGTGGGAAGAGCTGTTTTAAAAGGATACACAACCCGCTTCACGTTAAAAAGAGAAGACGGCTCAAGAGCGGATATGCTGGAAGACGGAGGAATAACAGAAGGCGTTTTATATCGGATCCCTTATTCTGCTCTCTCCTATCTATATAAAAGGGAGGGCGTTGAATCACTTACGTATCGGCCGGCATTTGTGGACGTTGAAGCAGGCGGAAGACACTATACAGACTGCTTAACCTTTCTCGTTCTCAAAAAAGAAGCGGAAACTGCTCCGCCTCAGCACTATCAGATTGAAATTGAACGCGGGGCGGAGCTGTATTTGTCGCCTGAGTTTACTGAAAAGCTTAAGCAGCATATGAATTCGCTGCCAAAGGATAACACTGTAACAAAAGATTATGATAAAATTTGATCAATATGATGTTATATAAAGGAGCACCACTATGAAAAAAGAATTTGCGGTAATTGGGCTAGGCCGTTTTGGCGGCAGTATTTGCAAAGCATTAAGCGAAGAAGGCGTCGAGGTTATGGCAATGGATATCGATGAAGATAAAGTCAACGAGTATGCCAAGATAGCATCTCACGCCGTTATCGGTGATTCAACAGACGAATCTGTCCTGAAAAATTTAGGCCTGCGAAATTTTGACCACGTGATTGTAGCCATCGGGGAAAATATTCAAGCGAGTATTTTAACAACACTCATTCTGAAAGAACTCGGCGTTCATACGATTACAGTTAAAGCACAGAACGATTATCACGAAAAAGTGCTGTCTAAAATCGGTGCGGATCACATTGTACACCCGGAACGCGATATGGCAAAAAGAATTGCACATAATATCGTGTCCAACAATGTACTTGACTATTTGGAGCTGTCTGAAGAGCATAGTCTTGTTGAAATAGTAGCTAACAGCCGTCTGGCTGGAAATACACTTCTTGATTTAGATATACGTGCAAAATACGGTATTAACATTGTAGCCATTAAAAGGGGCAAGGAAGTTATCGTATCACCGCTTGCAACCGAAGTCATCCACCAAGAAGATATACTTATTGTTATTGGGTCAGTCACAGACATCTCCCGTTTTGAAAAAAGAGTTCTTCATACAAAATAGCAGTAAAAAAAACCGTCCACAGAGGGCGGTTTTAATATTATCAGAATATAACAACTTTAATGAACCGAGCGTCAATTTCTTAACATTTTATTGACTAAGCATAGGCGATCCGATAGCATATTGTACCATATAATAAAAAAGAGGAGGGGCCTATTTGAATAAAGAAGCGCTAGTCAATAGGCTGAATGCTTCAGCCCGAAGACAAAAAGCTGATATCGTCATTAAGAACGGAAAAATGATGGACGTATATAATCAAGAGTGGATATATGAAGATATTGCGATTACAGACGGAGTTATTGTAGGCCTTGGCGACTATGAAGGCGAAAATGTCATTGATGCAGAGGGACAAATGATTGTTCCGGGTTTTATTGATGGACATGTACATATTGAGTCATCAATGGTTACACCGATAGAGTTTGCTAAAGCAGTATTGCCTCATGGCGTGACGACCGTTGTTACAGACCCGCATGAGATCGCGAATGTGTCTGGGGAAAAAGGGATTGCGTTTATGCTTGAACAAGCCCGACATACACCGCTGAACATTTATTTTATGCTTCCTTCCAGTGTGCCTGCCGCAAGTTTTGAGCGATCAGGCGCAATTCTCAAAGCTGTCGATCTCAAGCCTTTTTATGAAGAAGAAGAAGTATTAGGGCTGGCTGAAGTTATGGATTATGTGTCGGTTCAGCAGGCTGAAGAAGATATGGTTCAGAAACTGCTTGATGCACGTGTTGCAGGAAAACGGATAGACGGCCATTTAGCCGGTTTATCAACAGACCTCATTAACATTTATAGAACCGCATTTGTTTCAAACGATCATGAAGTAACATCGAAGGAAGAAGCTCTTGATCGTATCAGAAGGGGCATGTATGTCATGATGCGTGAGGGTTCAGTCGCAAAAAATACTCTCAATGTGCTGCCGGCGGTGAATGAAAAGAACGCACGCCGTTTCTTTTTCTGTACAGATGATAAACATGTGGATGATTTGCTGTCAGAGGGAAGTGTGAATCATCAGGTGAAAATGGCGATTCAAGCCGGTCTTGATCCGTTTATAGCTTATCAATTAGGAAGCCTCAATGCAGCCGAATGCTACGGACTAGATACAAAGGGAGCGATTGCCCCGGGTTTTGACGCTGATTTGCTCTTTGTATCTGATCTGGAAAATGTCATTGTCACAAGGACGATGATAAAAGGACAGACTGTTGCTGAAGACAGCAAAGCAGTCTATCAGGAGCATGCTTCTACTGCAGCATCAGAACCGGCACTGTTAGACTCTGTTAAGCTTGCTGCTCCTCTTAACAAACAGGATTTTCTTATGCCGATTGATTCAGAGCAGCAGCTCAATGTCATTCAAATCATTCCAAACCAGCTTGAAACACGATTAGTACATGTTCCGGCTTCTGGTGCCCGCAACTTTGAGCCTGACACTGAGCTCGATTTGTTAAAGATTGCAGTTGTTGAGCGGCATAAAGGATTAAAAGAAATCGGGCTCGGTGTTGTGAAAGGATTTGGATTCAAGAGCGGAGCAATCGCCACAACCATTTCACACGACTCCCATAATATTATTGCCGTCGGAACGAATGATGAGGATATTGCGGCGGCAGTAAATAAACTGCAGGAAATTGGCGGAGGATTAACGATTATAAAAAATGGGGAAGAGCTCCATTCAGTACCGCTGCCGATTGCAGGGTTATTATCCGACCAAACCGCGGAGCAAGTGAATCAAAGCTTGCTGACGCTGCATGATCAATTGTCGTTAGTCGGTTTTAAAGGCGGATTTAATCCATTTTTGACATTGTCGTTTTTAGCTTTGCCTGTTATTCCAGATATCAAAATGACGACAACAGGATTATTTGATGTAAAATCTTTTCAACATATATCACTGCAATAAAAAAGATGCACTCCCTAAGTGAGTGCATCTTTTTTTCAAACCTCCATAATGATCGGCAGGATCATCGGACGGCGCTTTGTTTTTTCGTACAAGAAAGGTGCAAGAGTGTCTGTAATCTCGTTTTTGATTTCAGACCATTGAGTCGTTTTTCGTTCCATGACTTTTTGTAAGTGATTTGAAATGAGCTCTTGAGCGTCGTTGATCAAGTCGCCAGATTCTCTCATGTATACAAATCCTCTGGAAATCAAATCAGGACCCGCTGAAATCTTGAAGTCGTCCATGTCAATGCTGACAACAACGATGACAAGGCCTTCTTCAGAGAGAATTCTGCGATCACGAAGTACGATATTGCCAATATCACCGATACCGCTTCCGTCAATGTATACTGAACCGGACGGGATTTTTCCTGCAACCGAAGCCTCATCGCCTTTAAGCGCTAATACTTCACCGTTATCCATGATAAAGCAGTTTTCCTCTGGGATGCCGCAATCTGTTGCAAGCTTGACATGCATCTTTTGCATTCTGTACTCACCGTGAATCGGCATGAAGAATTTAGGCTTGATTAAACGGAGCATCAGCTTCTGTTCTTCCTGTCCGCCGTGACCAGATGTATGGATATCGTTAAGAGGGCCGTGAATAACCTCAGCACCCGCGCGATACAGCTGGTTGATCGTTCGACTCACACTGATTGTGTTGCCTGGGATAGGGGATGAAGAAAATACGACTGTATCCCCAGGATTGATTGAAATTTGGCGGTGTGTGCCATTTGCAATTCTTGATAACGCCGCCATTGGTTCCCCTTGGCTTCCTGTACATAAAATCGTTACTTTATTAGCAGGCATACGATTGATTTCGTTATGCTCAATAAACGTATTTTTAGGACAGTTAATATAACCGAGTGTCTGTCCAATTTCGATAGCCGATTCCATACTGCGTCCAAATACGGCAACTTTTCTTCCATTTTGTACAGCAGCCTCGATTACCTGCTGCAAGCGGTGAATATTCGACGCAAATGTAGCGAAGATAATTCGGCCGTCCACCTTGCGGAAAATGTCATGAATGCTTTCTCCTACACGGCGCTCAGACATGGTGAACTCAGGGTTTTCACTGTTTGTGCTGTCTGAAAGAAGGCATAAAACGCCTTCTTTTCCGATTTCGGCCATTTTCGTTAAGTTTGCTGGCTCTCCGACTGGAGTAAAGTCGAATTTGAAATCCCCAGTATGTACGATGTTTCCAGGTGGCGTTTTTACAACAATGCCGTAGGAATCTGGAATACTGTGTGTCGTTCTGAAGAATGACACGGCCGTTTTGCGGAACTTTACGATATCATCCTCGCCGATAATGTTTAGTTTCGTTTGTCTTAATAATCCATGCTCTTCAAGTTTATTCCGAAGTAAGCCGATCGCGAGTTTTCCGCCGTATACAGGAATATTCACTTGTCTGAGCAGGTATGGAATACCGCCGATGTGGTCTTCGTGACCGTGGGTGATAAAAAGCCCTTTAATTTTATCTTCGTTTTTGACTAAATACGTATAATCAGGGATAACGTAGTCAATTCCGAGCAGTTCGTCCTCGGGAAACTTGATCCCCGCATCAATCAGCACAATTTCATCTTGGAATTGCACCGCGTACGTATTTTTACCGATTTCGCCCAAACCTCCTAGGGCGAAAACAGCAGTCTGATCATTTTTTACAAATTTCATACCGCTCATAACTCCAATACTTTAAAATTTTCGCTCTGTTGTTCATATTCTAAGAATGCACCATCCACAGGTGTAATAAACTCAATATTAAATTTCTTTTCTTTCAGCTTTGTTCTGACGTCACGCTCAGATACGCCTTCAATATAAAGTGAATCTGTCTTTTCCCGTACAGGTACTTCGTCAGCCTTTTCTTGATAAAATACCTTATAAATCATTCCAAATCTCTCCTTAAATGCCGTATGTTAGACTCGCTGATTCTATTATATTCGAAAACGGAATATAAGGAAAGCCTTGAGCAAAATAAGGACCTCTCAAAAAGTGAAAGATCCCTTGTCAGGCAATGGCTTTCTTGCGGAGTATTCCGTTCCATTGTCTTCTGAGTTTCTTTCTTAATTTACGCAGCATTAGCCAGTCCCTCCTTTAATAAAAAATTTGTCCCAGAGTTCTTTTATACTAATAGTATACGGAGATTAAGGAAGACTTTTCGTGGTTATTAATGGAATTTAATATGATTTTTGAACGAAATTGTTTGCTGAATGACAAACTTTTTGTATGATGAGGTTGGGAATTGCAGAACTAGACGATAAAGGGGAAGTTGCGATGGATTCAAAATTAATCTTTTTTGATATTGACGGCACGTTATATGATCATGATAAGAATATACCGGAAAGTACGAGAAAAACCGTGGCGGAGCTGCAGCGCCAAGGGCATCATGTGTTTATTGCCAGCGGCCGGTCGCCGTTTATGGTTAAGCCGATTTTGGAGGAGCTTGGGATCAACTCATTTATTTCCTACAATGGACAGTATGTTGTCTTTGAAAATCAAGTGATTTATAAAAATCCGCTGCCTGAAGATGCAATCAGACGATTATTAAAACAGGCGGGGAAAGACAAACATCCTGTTGTGTTTATGGCTGAAGACACGATGAAAGCCACAGTTGCGGATCACCCTCATATTCTCGAGGGAATCGGCAGCCTTAAAACCGATTATCCGGAGACCGATGACCTTTTTTATGAAGGAAAAGAAATTTTTCAGCTTCTTTTATTCTGTCAGGATGAAGAAGAAAAAGCTTATGCCGCTTTTCCTGAGTTTGATCTAGTGCGCTGGCATGAGCTATCGACTGATGTTTTGCCTCACGGAGGCTCGAAGGCAGAAGGGATCAAAAAAGTCATCGAGCGTCTTCCGTTTGATGTCGGAGATACATATGCTTTCGGCGACGGATTAAATGATCTGCAAATGATTGAATATGTTGGAACAGGCGTTGCTATGGGAAATGCTGTTCCTGAATTGAAGGAAATCGCGGACTTTGTAACAAAGCCGGTGGACGAGGATGGAATTGCATACGCTGTCAAAGAATTGGGCCTTTTAAAATAAAGAAACGGCTGGCATTGTGCCAGCCGTTTTTTCTTTTAGCGTTCAATTGCGATTGCATTTTCAGGCTCTTGAAAAGGATTTTCCTTATCAATATGATCATAGAACATAACGCCGTTCAAATGATCGATCTCATGCTGAAACACAATAGCCGGAAACCCTTTTAAACGAATATCAATGTTTTCGCCTTCTAGTGTTGTTCCTTTTACTCTGATGCGAGCATAGCGGGGAACATAACCGGGAATCGCTTCATCCACAGACAGGCAGCCCTCGCCGCTTGTTAAGTAGCTTTTTTCAACTGAATGGCTGACGATCTTAGGATTAAACAGTGCATAACTGTACAACTTGCCGGAAGCATCTTCCGCATGAACGGCGATCATTCGTTTTTTGATATTAATTTGAGGAGCTGCGAGTCCTACGCCAGGGCGCAGCTTGTATTTTTCGGCTAATTCCGGATTTTGGCTGTTTTTAACAAATTCGATCATGTCGGCCAGCTGCTGTTTTTCTGCATCAGTTGGAGGCAGCTCAACTGGTTCTGCAGTCTCTCTGAGGGCTGGATGGCCGTCACGTACGATGTTTTCCATAGTAATCAAGAAACTCACTCCTAAAGCTTAATATGTAAATTATATCGGATTTCTTCACAAAGGTGCAACGAACGAATGACCAGCCGTATATGGCTGGTCAAGTTCATGCTGTGTGGTTAGCAACAGCCTCCGCCTAAATAAGCAGCTCCGACAATGATTAACAGAATGAATAAAACAACGATTAGCGCAAAGGTGCGGCCGTAGCCATATCCGTAGCCACCATATCCGTAACCACCATAACCGCAGCAGCCTCCGCCGAAACCATATCCATACATATTACATAACCTCCTCTTTTAATTACGCCAGAGCCTTATTAAGTAGGCATAGCGTCTACTATAACCTATGTAAAAACTAAAAAGTTGTATGGTCATCTGTCCTGATTTTTCACTTTTTGATTTAATTTCAGTATGCATTTATACAGCACAGCTATTGCCAAATGTCCCCATGGATTCTATAGTAGAAATTGTCAAGATTGGGGGATTCAACGTGATAGACGCAATAAAACGGCGGCCTGTAATAATGATTGGAGCTTTTTGTTCTATGCTACTGATATTAACAGGATGCATGGAGCAGGACCCGGTTGATTCACTTCATCATTCATTAGAAAAAGCCGCAGAGTCGGAAAAACCGTTTCAAGAAGAACAAAAAACACTCAAAGAATTAGAGGCAAAAGAAAATCAGCTTTACGATAGTGTGATGAAGCTCAATATGGATGATTATAAAAAAATTGTAGCTTTATCTAATGAGGCGCTTGAAAACGTCAGCAAGCGCGAAGAACATCTGAAGCTTGAAAATGACAGCTTGAAAAAATCGGAATCAGAATTTGAAGAAGCAAAAACGTCAGCAGAACATATTAAGGAAAAAGACATAAAAGAAAAGGCCTATGCCGCAGCAAACCACATGGAGAAAAGGTATACATCATATGGCTCCATGTATGAAGAGTATCAAAAAGCGCTTAAGCTTAATAAAAAGCTGTATATGCAGCTAAAAAACAAAGACTTGACAAGAGATGATCTGGATCAGCAGATCGATAAAGTTAATGTTTCTTATGAAAAAATCCATAAATATAACGGAGAATTTAATGTGCAAACGCAAAAATATAATAAAGCCCGTGAAGATTTATATGATGCTGCAGGCTATCATGTGAAAAAGAGCTGACTCGATCAGCTCTTTTTTTAAATAAATGCGATGCAGATTTTGTTCAAAATTTTCATTTCTATTGTAGTACAGCGTAGTGAGGTATACTAGTACAGTTTTGGGTGCAGTTGACATCTGTTTTTTCAATGAAAATGTAAAGCGAATACATTTATTGAAAATCAGCGATGAAAACGATTGACGGCTCTTCTTTATTTGGTGTAAACTAATCCATGTTAAGCGGTGTTGTATTAGTTTTTTACAACTTCGAAATAATACAGTTCAAAGCAGAGTGTAACTATCCTACATAAAAGGTTTTGGCAAACTGGGGATCGGCTAAAATATATACGACTTACTGCTGATACTTTAGGGTACCCTAAGTTTGTATGTATAAAGGAATGCACGTCTAATGACTGTTTAAAAGAAAGGAAGAGGTGACTTAGTATGGCTGCAAAAACGAAAAAAGCTATCGTTGACAGTAAGAAGCAATTTGATGCCATTAAAAAGCAGTTCGAAACGTTCCAAATTTTAAATGAAAAGGGAGAAGTCGTGAATGAAGCGGCGATGCCTGATTTAACTGATGATCAATTAAAAGAGCTAATGCGCCGCATGGTATTTACGCGTGTGCTTGATCAGCGCTCTATCTCATTAAACCGTCAAGGACGTCTCGGATTTTACGCTCCTACTGCGGGTCAAGAAGCTTCTCAGATTGCAACGCATTTCGCGCTTGAAAAAGAAGACTTTGTTCTTCCTGGATACCGTGATGTGCCTCAGTTAATTTGGCACGGCCTTCCATTATATCAAGCGTTTCTTTTCTCTCGCGGACATTTCAGAGGAAACCAAATGCCTGATGATGTGAATGCCCTTTCTCCACAAATCATTATCGGTGCTCAATACATTCAAACTGCCGGTGTTGCGCTAGGTCTTAAAAAACGCGGTAAGAAAGCTGTTGCAATTACTTACACTGGTGACGGCGGAGCTTCTCAAGGGGACTTCTACGAAGGAATTAACTTTGCCGGCGCTTATAAAGCACCTGCAATCTTCGTGGTGCAAAACAACCGTTACGCGATTTCAACTCCTGTTGAAAAACAATCTGCAGCTGAAACAATTGCACAAAAAGCTGTAGCTGCCGGTATTGTTGGCGTACAAGTAGACGGAATGGATCCGCTTGCTGTATACGCAGCAACTGCTGAAGCACGTGAGCGTGCAATCAACGGCGAAGGTCCGACACTAATTGAAACACTTACATTCCGTTATGGCCCGCACACAATGGCTGGTGACGATCCTACTAAATATCGTACAAAAGAAATCGAAAATGAGTGGGAGCAAAAAGATCCGCTTGTACGCTTCCGTGCGTTCCTTGAAAACAAAGGCTTATGGTCTGAAGAAGAAGAAGCAAAAGTAATTGAGGATGCGAAAGAAGAAATTAAGCAAGCGATCAAAAAAGCTGATGCTGAACCGAAGCAAAAAGTAACTGATTTAATGAAAATCATGTACGAAAAAATGCCTCACAACCTTGAGGAGCAATTTGAAATTTATACACAGAAGGAGTCGAAGTAAGCCATGGCGCAAATGACAATGATTCAAGCAATCACGGATGCGTTACGCACAGAACTGAAAAATGACGAAAATGTCTTAGTTTTCGGAGAAGACGTTGGTGTAAACGGCGGCGTATTCCGTGCGACAGAAGGATTGCAAAAAGAATTCGGTGAAGACCGTGTGTTTGACACGCCACTTGCTGAATCTGGTATCGGCGGTCTTGCCCTTGGTTTAGGCTTAAACGGCTTCCGTCCGGTAATGGAAATCCAATTCTTCGGATTTGTTTACGAAGTAATGGATTCAGTTTCTGGCCAAATGGCTCGTATGCGCTACCGTTCTGGCGGACGCTGGACTTCACCTGTAACAATTCGTTCTCCATTCGGCGGCGGTGTTCATACGCCTGAACTTCACGCTGACAGCTTAGAAGGTCTTGTTGCACAACAGCCTGGTATCAAAGTTGTTATTCCATCAACTCCTTACGATGCCAAAGGACTTTTAATTTCTGCGATCAGAGACAACGATCCTGTTGTTTTCTTAGAGCACATGAAGCTTTACCGTTCTTTCCGTCAGGAAGTTCCTGAAGAAGAATACACAATTGAGCTTGGAAAAGCTGACGTGAAACGTGAAGGTACTGATCTTTCAATCATCACTTACGGCGCAATGGTTCATGAATCATTAAAAGCTGCTGAGGAGCTTGAAAAAGACGGCATTTCTGCTGAAGTTGTCGACCTTCGTACTGTAAGCCCGCTTGATATCGATACAATCATCGCATCTGTAGAAAAAACAGGACGCGCGATTGTCGTTCAAGAGGCGCAAAAACAAGCCGGTATTGCTGCAAACGTAGTAGCAGAAATTAATGACCGTGCAATCTTGAGCTTGGAAGCACCTGTACTTCGCGTAGCTGCGCCTGATACAGTATTTCCTTTCTCTCAAGCTGAGAGCGTATGGCTTCCAAACCATAAAGACGTTCTTGAAACAGCAAGAAAAGTACTTGAATTTTAATCAAACTGCATAATCAAGAGGGAAGATGACGTTTTCCCTCTATTATATATCTGTTTTCAATGCTTACGATGTAACTTTAAAATTGCTTAATCAAACTAGGAGGTCGAGAACTGTGGCATTTGAATTTAAACTTCCAGATATCGGGGAAGGTATCCACGAAGGCGAAATCGTAAAATGGTTTGTCAAGCCTAACGACGAGGTAGACGAAGATGATGTACTGGCTGAAGTCCAAAATGATAAAGCAGTAGTAGAAATTCCTTCACCTGTTAAAGGAAAAGTATTAGAATTAAAAGTTGAAGAGGGAACGGTTGCAACTGTTGGACAAACGATTATTACGTTTGATGCACCTGGTTACGAAGATCTTCAATTTAAAGGCAGCGATGAGTCTGACGAAGCGAAAACTGAAGCACAAGTTCAGTCAACTGCAGAAGCTGGACAAGACGTTGCGAAAGAAGAGCAAGCTAAAGAGCCTGCAAAAGCTACTGGTGCAGGACAGCAGGACCAAGCTGAAGTTGACCCGAACAAACGCGTGATCGCTATGCCTTCTGTACGCAAATATGCTCGTGAAAAAGGCGTAGATATCCGTAAAGTAACTGGTTCTGGTAACAACGGACGTGTTGTCAAAGAGGATATCGACAGCTTTGTAAACGGAGGAGCGCAAGAAGCTGCGCCGCAAGAAACGGCTGCACCACAAGAAACAGCTGCTAAACCGGCTGCTGCACCAGCTCCTGAGGGCGAATTCCCAGAAACACGCGAAAAAATGAGCGGTATCCGTAAAGCAATTGCGAAAGCGATGGTTAACTCTAAGCACACTGCTCCTCACGTAACGTTAATGGACGAAGTGGACGTAACAAACCTTGTTGCACATCGTAAACAGTTCAAACAAGTTGCTGCTGATCAAGGAATCAAGCTGACTTACTTGCCTTACGTTGTAAAAGCTCTTACATCTGCACTGAAAAAATTCCCTGTTTTAAACACGTCAATTGACGATAAAACAGATGAAGTTATCCAAAAACATTACTTCAACATCGGTATCGCTGCTGACACTGAAAAAGGCTTGCTTGTACCGGTTGTGAAAAATGCAGATCGTAAATCTGTCTTTGAAATTTCTGATGAAATCAATGGCCTTGCAACAAAAGCTCGTGAAGGCAAGCTTGCTCCAGCTGAAATGAAAGGCGCATCTTGCACAATTACAAACATCGGTTCTGCCGGCGGACAATGGTTCACTCCGGTTATCAACCATCCAGAAGTTGCGATTCTTGGTATCGGACGCATTGCAGAAAAAGCGATTGTTCGTGATGGCGAAATCGTAGCAGCTCCAGTCTTAGCTCTTTCTCTCAGCTTCGACCACCGTATGATCGACGGAGCAACTGCGCAAAATGCATTAAATCACATCAAGCGTTTACTGAACGATCCACAATTAATTTTAATGGAGGCGTAATGTTATGGTAGTAGGAGATTTCCCTATTGAAACAGATACTCTTGTAATTGGTGCGGGACCTGGCGGCTATGTAGCTGCCATCCGCGCTGCACAGCTTGGACAAAAAGTAACAGTCGTTGAAAAAGCAACTCTTGGAGGCGTTTGTCTGAACGTTGGATGTATCCCTTCAAAAGCGCTGATCAACGCAGGTCATCGTTATGAGAATGCAAAGCATTCTGATGACATGGGAATCACTGCTGAGAACGTAACAGTTGATTTCACAAAAGTTCAAGAATGGAAAGCTTCTGTTGTCAACAAACTTACTGGCGGTGTAGCAGGTCTTCTTAAAGGAAACAAAGTAGATGTTGTAAAAGGTGAAGCTTACTTTGTAGACAGCAATTCAGTTCGTGTGATGGATGAGAACTCTGCTCAAACATACACGTTCAAAAACGCAATCATTGCTACTGGTTCTCGTCCTATCGAATTGCCAAACTTCAAATATAGTGAGCGTGTCCTGAATTCAACAGGCGCTTTAGCTCTTAAAGAAATTCCTAAAAAGCTTGTTGTTATCGGTGGCGGATACATCGGTACTGAGCTTGGAACTGCGTATGCTAACTTCGGTACTGAGCTTGTTATTCTTGAAGGCGGAGAAGAAATTCTTCCTGGCTTCGAAAAACAAATGAGTTCTCTTGTTACACGCAGACTGAAGAAAAAAGGAAACGTTGAAATCCATACAAATGCGATGGCTAAAGGCGTTGAAGAAAGACCAGACGGCGTAACAGTTACTTTCGAAGTAAAAGGCGAAGAAAAAACGGTTGATGCTGATTACGTATTGATTACAGTAGGACGCCGTCCAAACACTGATGAGCTTGGTCTTGAGCAAGTCGGTATTGAAATGACAGACCGCGGTGTCGTGAAAACTGACAAACAGTGCCGCACAAACGTACCTAACATTTATGCAATCGGTGATATCATCGAAGGACCGCCGCTTGCTCATAAAGCATCTTACGAAGGTAAAATCGCTGCAGAAGCTATCGCTGGAGAGCCTGCAGAAATCGATTACCTTGGTATTCCTGCGGTTGTTTTCTCTGAGCCTGAACTTGCATCAGTTGGTTACACTGAAGCACAGGCGAAAGAAGAAGGTCTTGACATTGTTGCTGCTAAATTCCCATTTGCAGCAAACGGACGCGCGCTTTCTCTTAACGAAACAGACGGCTTCATGAAGCTGATCACTCGTAAAGAAGACGGTCTTGTGATCGGTGCGCAAATCGCCGGAGCAAGTGCTTCTGATATGATCTCTGAATTAAGCTTAGCGATCGAAGGCGGCATGACTGCTGAAGATATCGCGATGACAATTCACGCTCACCCAACATTGGGCGAAATCACAATGGAAGCAGCTGAAGTGGCAATCGGAAGTCCGATCCATATCGTAAAATAAATTGAACATCAAAAACAGCCCTCGCTCAAAGCGGGGCTGTTTTTTTTATTTTGACAGCACGTGCTGTAATGGTTTAATGATGTCTTCTTTCTTTTTCACACATCCCTCGATTTTCACCACGACATGGCGCTGATCAACAACCATAAGGGTAGGGACAGTTTCAATCTCATCTTCCCAGCCTTCTTTTTTATCATAAACCTTCATTTTATCTATTTGCTCGGGGTAATCTTTTTCTAGATCAAGCAGTGCGTCGTAATAAGGCGCTTCTTGGTCTATTTGGTTCTCATCAGAAAAAAACAGGATTTGTGTATGATGAATGTTGTCAATCCGGCTTTTTTTCATCGGATTGATGGTGGAAAGCGTACAGCCCGATAAAGCAAGTACTATTATCAGCATGGGGAATACCGCGCGATATCGCATCTATCTTCTCCTCTGTATAAACAGTAGTTAACTAGCTTTAGTTTATCACGAGAGGCGGCTTAAACTGCTTCTTGTTACCTAATTGTTATATAATTGAAACCGTTTTTAAAGTGAGATTACATATGATATCAATCGTTTCAAATAGCAACCTAGGGGTATATTGAATTTATTGCTGCATTCTTTAATGAAAGTTCAAGAAAACGTGAAATTACCTTATGTGTTGCGGCATATATATCGGATAAAGCTGCTGTATGAATAAGAAATTGTAAAAATGAAAAAACACGATGTATATGATGAATTAAAATTAAATGTGTTATACAGTTTATTGTTGACATTTTAAATGTGTCATATTAATATAATAACAACAAAAGAAATTAAGCGTTTTCAAATTTCAAAGAAATGGGGAATAAGAGATGGGAACGATTGTTTGTCAAGATTGCAACGAAGCCATTCATTACTTTGAAGATGAGAAAGTGACAACATTATACGGAACATGCTGCGGACAATGCCAATGTCCTGTTGATGAAGAGTAATAAAAGCATGCGGCTTTAAGCCGCATGCTTTTTATTTTTTATTGAATTGCTTTTTGCTCTTTGATGACCCGGATCATATGTAAAGTCGAGTCCTCGGGTCCTTGAACAGGGAGGCCTGCGTCAAGGTTTTTAAAAATGTAGCTGATGTTTTCTTCTGTAATAATTTCTCCTGGAATGAAGATTGGAATACCAGGCGGATATACCATGACAAATTCAGCGATAATCCGTCCGGATGCTTCTTTCAATGGGATGACTTCCGTATTTGCATAGAAAGCATCACGCGGAGTCATTGCCAATAAAGGTATTTCCGGAAGCAATACCTCAGTTTGCTGATGTGTGACATCTTTTTCTGACATTTGCTGTGCTATGCCTGTTAAAGCCTCTACAAGCCGGTCTGCATCATTTTGGCTGTCACCAGGAGTGAAAATACACAAAATATTGTACAGATCAGAAAGCTCAACCTCAATATTAAAGGATTCACGAAGCCATTTTTCAACGTCATGTCCTGTCAGGCCAAGATTTTTAACAGAGATAATCAATTTTGTCGGATCATAGCTGTAAGCTGCTTTCGAACCAAGAATTTCAGAACCGACACAATAAATGCCTTCAATCTGGTTGAGGCGACCTCTCGTCTGATTGGCAAGCTTGAGTGTCTCCTCAGCAAGCTTGCGGCCTTCTGTTGCAAGGCGTTTTCTGGCAACATCCAAAGAAGCGAGAAGCAAGTAAGAAGTTGACGTCGTTGTCAGCATGCTCAGGATGGATTGCACTCGGTCTTTAGATACAAGGCCCTCTCTCATGTTTAAAATCGAACTTTGCGTGAGTGATCCGCCCAGCTTGTGTACACTTGTCGCTGCGATATCAGCTCCTGCCTGCATGGCCGATAGCGGCAATTCGTCGTGAAAGTGAATGTGAACGCCGTGTGCTTCATCCACAAGCACTGGCACATCAAACGAATGAGCGAGTTCCACAATGCTTTTTAAGTCGGCTGCAACCCCGAAATATGTCGGGTTGATGACAAGAAGCCCTTTTGCATCAGGATGTTCGGTAAGCGCCCGTTTTGCAGATTCAAGTGTAATGCCGTGCGAGATGCCCAATTCATTGTCAATTTCAGGATGAATAAAAATTGGAACTGCTCCGGAAAATACAATAGCTGTCATAATTGATTTATGAACATTTCTTGGAATAATAATTTTATCGCCAGGTCCGCAAACAGCCATTACCATTGTCATAATGGCGCCGCTTGTTCCTTGAACAGAAAAAAATGTGTGATCCGCGCCAAATGCTTCAGCAGCAAGATCCTGTGCTTGTTTAATAATGCCTTTAGGCGCGTGCAGATCGTCTAATGGCTCAATATTAATTAAATCTATGCTTAACGCGTTTTCACCGATGAATTGTCTGAATTCCGGGTCCATTCCTGCCCCTTTTTTATGGCCGGGAATGTGGAATTGAACAGGCTGTCTGCTTGCATGCTTTTTCAGTCCTGTATATAAGGGTGTTTCATGTTGCGACAATTGTTTTCCCACCTTTGTAATCATACCTATGCATAATAGTGTGTATTAAAATCAGTTTCTCAACCGTTTTTTAGACGTAAAACAAATGAATTATATTATGAACTTGAAAGAATGTAAAGAACAATTTATGATCTAATGAAGATGCTTTCTCTTAAAGGAAGTAATTTTATAAGGAGTGAAGAAAATGGAGTACCAATATCCGATGAATGAAGACTGGACAACCGAAGAAGCAGTGGATGTGATTGCATTTTTCCAGCAGGTTGAGCTTGCATATGAAAAAGGGGCAGACCGCGAAGAACTGCTTAAAGCTTACCGCCGTTTCAAGGAAATTGTGCCGGGGAAGGCAGAGGAAAAAAAGCTATGCGGCGAGTTTGAGGAACAAAGTACATATTCTCCATATCGCACGGTCAAACAGGCGAGAGAATCTGATCAGGCGAAGATTAAAATGTAGGAAAAAGAGCCGGGGGATAGCCCGGCTCTTTTTTATGCTTGTGATACTTTTTGGGTGAGACGGTATAGAAAAGCAAGCTGCTTAAAGGCGTCATCGATATGCTGAAGGAATTCCTGATTATTCATATTCAATACTTCTTCTTTTTGAAGCTGTATGCCGCATAACAGCTCGGCTTTCTTTACAGTCTGCAAACGCTCAAACAGAGTCTTCAGCTGCTCCTTGTCCATTTCAGACTGTTTATGTACTCCCGGTTTTGTGTGATCCGCGGACCAAACGAAGCTGTCAGGAATATTTTTCGTAATGGTTTCCTGATTTGCTTCAAGCAATTTGCCGTATTCTTCTTTGATAGGGGATTCATAAATAATTGCGAACCACACAAAGACGTGGCTTTCCCATAAACCAATCTGGAAATGCGGCAGTTTTTTATAGCCTCTTTTGCTGTTTGCGAACGCCACCCAGCTGTCAGCAGGGGGATTGACGGATCTTCTTGCGTGCTTTGCCACATGCGGAAACATTTCATCTCCGGTTAATGCTGTTAAAGTCGGGGCAAAATGTTCGCCTAGAGCTGTAAGCTTGGGGCGGACCGTCTCTTTTAATACCTCCATGCGCGCGTCTAAGCCTTCTATTGTAAATGTATTAAAGTCTTCTTCAGTGAAACGCATTTGTGTCATGATTTTCCTCCTTCATGCTAAGTATACATATTTTATCACAGTTCATACGAGCTTCAAAAAGATTGAGCGCGTTTGAAGTAAGGGGAAATGTGGTAATAAACGAATAGGTAAACACACAATTTTCAGAATCATGTTGCGCGTAAATAGAACAATCATACGATATAAGAAGTAATCATTGTTGAATGGCAAAATGGGATGCTTTCTTACAAACAAATGATCTCTGGAAGGGGCGAAAGACAATGAGGCAAGTTGTAAAAGAGGGATTTAAGGAAGAGAAAAACAATCGTGTTGCTGTCTGGAGACTAGAGGTTGATTATGAATTGGCAACCCTATATGAAGCAATGCAAAAAGAAAATGAAGAGCAGATTGAACAAAGCAAAAACAAACTTGAGCGACTTAGAAAAGAATGGATTCGTCTTAACGGGTAAAAAGCGATAGTGAAAACGAACCGCATGAATGGTTCGTTTTTACATGAGAAGGGATATTTTTCATTTTCCTTGCTTTTTCACCGCCGTTATCAGTATCCTATAAAATAAAGGTCTACATAGAAGAGAGGTACGCACGAATGGCAAATTGGACGGAAATTGATGAGATTGCAAAAAAATGGATAAGAGAAGCAGGCGCGAGAATAAAACAATCTATGCATGAAAGCCTGACAATTGAAACGAAATCAAATCCGAATGATTTAGTCACCAATATTGACAAAGAAACCGAAAAGTTTTTCATTGATCGAATTCAAGAAACGTTTCCGGGACACCGCATACTCGGTGAAGAAGGGCAAGGAGACAAACTCCACTCACTGGAGGGAGTCGTCTGGATTATCGACCCGATTGATGGGACGATGAATTTTGTGCACCAGCAAAGAAATTTTGCGATTTCAATTGGGATTTTTGAAAACGGTGAAGGAAAAATCGGTTTAATTTATGATGTGGTGCACGATGAGCTGTATCACGCATTTAGCGGCAGAGGAGCTTACATGAATGAAACGAAGCTGGCTCCTTTAAAAGAAACCGTCATTGAAGAAGCGATTCTTGCCATTAATGCAACATGGGTAACGGAAAACAGAAGAATTGATCAAAATGTGTTAGCGCCACTTGTGAAAAGAGTCAGAGGCACACGCTCCTACGGTTCTGCCGCTTTAGAGCTGGCAAATGTCGCGGCAGGAAGGATAGATGCTTACATCACAATGCGGCTTGCGCCATGGGATTATGCAGCAGGCTGTGTGCTGTTAAATGAAGTAGGGGGCATCTATACGACCATCGAAGGATCGGCGTTTACCTTTTTAGAAAACCACAGTGTGCTAGCCGGCAACCCATCTATACATAAAACGATATTTGAAGAGTATCTTCATGCTGGGAAGTAGGCCATTTGAGCAGGATGATCTCAGCTTGTTAGAAAAGCTTGCGGAGGCTCATCCTGTATGGAGAGAGGAGGAGTTTGGGGATAAAAATGCAGAAGACTATATCATCTCCTACTCCATGTACAACGGGTCATGGCTTGTGTGGGAAAAAGACGGTCTGCCTGTTGCCGTCAGCTATCATCTCGAATGGTCTCCTTCAAACGGTAAGCCGTGGCTCGGAACGGTGCTGATTGACCCGGCTGAAGAAAAAAAGGGATATGCGAAGATGATCATTGAACAGATCAGCAAATTGCTTAGAGCGAAACATAAAGCGATGTTTGCGGGTGTTCCCATTGAGCGCAGGGAATGGATATTGTTTTTAAGCCAATGCGGTTTTGAACAGCTGAAAACGGAAAAAGATGAGAAAGGCAAATCATTTATGATCCTGGTGAAGCCTTTAGCATAAGCTCGTGCGGGTACCATTAAAAGCCTCTCAAGCATTGAGAGGCTTTTAATGATTTAAAAATTATTTTTTTACCGCATGAATATAATGAATCGTTTCAAACGCTGACAAATTGTCTTTTCGATTGCCGAAGAAATGGTCATTAATGTCGTCTGGTGATAGATGTTCATAGATCAGTAAACCAGATGATGCTAACAGGTGTTCAATCTCCTGATAAGCGAAACATGATTTCATCGGTTCTCCGCCTGCGGCAGCCATTTTCACCATATGTTCCACTCGATTCGACGTTCCTTTTGCTGTAAAGAGTGTTTCATCCGCATAATCAAAAACAATAGAGCTTCCAGCCGGGACATGAGAAAATAAATTGCTGATGAGGCTCGCAATTTCTTCATGCGTTAAATAATAAGACACTCCTAGAAGACTGAAAAATGTTTTTGTGTTCTCAAATCCGTTTTCTATGAGAGGCTCATATGAAAACATGTTGCTAAAATCCATAGGAACAAAATGAAGATGACCCGGAATTGCCAGATTTGCGTCCTTTAGCTTATTTTTTTTGAATTGCTGTGTAGCTGGATGATCCACTTCGAAAACCTGTAAGCTGTTTTCTAATTCTGGATGCCGAAAACAGAAAGTATCCAGTCCTGCTCCAAGAATGACATACTGTTTTGCTCCCAGCATTAATTCGTTGTGCAAAACTATTCACAATAAGATGCACGTGCCAGGGGCGTGGGTGACAGCTGGATTTGTACAACCCATTTTAATATTTTTTCAGGATCATTTTGAAGACGCTCGGCAATCTCTTTGTTGAAAAACGATATTCCTTGAATCATATTTTCACTGATATTTGTAAACTCTTTTTCATTAATGAGTTCTTTTGCCATAAAATCATCAAAAATAAGAGGGGTGTCATATCGGCTGTGATATGCACGGGCAAAAGCTGAAACCAAAGACGTTAAGCTGGACTCATTGTTCCGCATGAAATGGTCCTCCCACAAAAAAATAAGATTCCCCCGGCCAGGAGAATCTTATTATACACACAAATATATTAATAGTAAATTTTAGCATAAATAAATTTTTTTGTCAATGTTTTTGCTCTTTACTGGACGCGCAATCTTCACATAACAAGTGTCGCTAGAAGAATTTCTCTATCAATTTTGTGCGTTGAATCAGGGAGGATCGACTGCTGCTTTCCCTATGCTGCACACTTGCGGCTGTTTTTTGTAAATTGGAAGCGGTTTCTGATCTTTTAACATTATCCTTTCATGCTGAAGACAGAACTGAATACATGTAACAAAAAAAGCCTGAGGGATCTCAGGCTTTTCCTAATATTATAATCCAACAGCATTCCAGGCTGCTTCAACTTTAGAGGCATCAGTAGAGCCGTAAAGGTCACGGGCAGACTGAATGAGAGCTGCCTTGGCATCTTTGAACGTTGAAGAAGGCGTGAGGTACGTTGTTAACGCACGGTAATAGATTTGCTGTGATTTAGATACACCAAGCTTTGTAATTGTGTTGTAAGCGGCTTTGTTTGGGATTCCGCTGTTTGTGTGTACGCCGCCGTAATCGCCTTCATCTGTGTTTGGAAGGTTTTGATAATCGGCGTAATTATCAGGCTGATCGTATTTTGTCGGATTGGACAGGCTGCGGAGAGCAGGCTGGCTGACTGTAATGTCTTCACCGATGTCCCAGTCCTCTGTATCGTTAAAGTAACCGAATACGTCAGAGAATGATTCGTTTAATGCTCCCGGCTGATTTTCATAAATCAAGTTGGCCGTTTCTTGAGTGACGCCATGAGTCATTTCATGTGCAGTCACATCTAATGAACCGGAAAGCGGAGAGAAGAATGAACCATCGCCGTCACCGTAAATCATTTGGTCTCCTATCCAGGCAGCATTGTTGTACTTAGTGCCATAATGAACGGAAGAAACAATTTTACTGCCTTTGTTATCATAGCTGTTTCGTTTAAAGTTTGAATAAAAATAATCGTACACTTTTCCGAGGTTATAGTGTGCGTCAACGGCTGCCCGCTGTGATGAAGATGTAAATGTTTTCGTTGTGCTTGAGACAAGCGTGCCCGGAAGGCGGCTTTGTCTGTTTTGTAAGTCATATGTGATGATTTGGGTGCCTGTTGGTTTTGAAAGATCTCTTAGAACGTATTTTCCGCTTTCATAAGAGATGTTCAAAGGAACAGTTGCGCCCTTTAGAGTTGTTCCGCTTCCAGTGGCGGCGGCATGTTCTACTTTATTTTGCTGTTTTAAAATGCTGCCTGTTTCGGCGTCAACTAAGACTTCCCAGTTTGCAGGTTCAGGCTCGACATAGCGAATCGTCACGTCGTAAGCAAGACGATAGCTGCCGTCCTTTGTTTCTACAGCTTTTAATTCAGCTTTATCGCTGTTTTTGGCCGCTCCGTTAGAGACAGCGTCTGGTGATTTGCCGATAGCTTTGAAAGCAAGTGCCAGTGCTTTTTCAGAGGAGACTTTTTGGCTGTTTTCTGTTTTTGCAGCAGATTGATTGTGTAATTCACCATTGATCGCATAGACATTGTCGGATTTATCGACGTGAACGATCACTTGCGAATCTTTAATCGGCACTCCGTTAACGACAGGCGCATATCGGAAGTGCTTGTACCCAAGAGCATCAGTCGTGCTTTCAACAAGCTTCAGCCTTTTGGCAGGATCACCTTTAAAAATGTTGCTGTTCTTTTTCAAAAATTGTTTGACAGCCTTGTCATTTGGTGCAGATAGTTCTGATTGAGCAATTGCGTTTTTGGAGAGGAAATTTGTTTGATTCTCTTTAAGCTGATGACCTTCAGCAGCCTGAACACCTGGAAGGCTGATTGATAAACTCATAAACGAAGCAGCGACAGCAACAGACAATTTCTTACCTAAACCCACAATAAATCCCCCTTTTTGAAAATACTGAAAACTTTATATTGTTATATTAAACTAGCATTCTGGAATACTCAACAAAAACTAACATAACTAGACAAAATTGATAGTATTGTCCTGTGTTTGTTTTTGTTGAATAATATCAAGATGAGTCAAGTGTCATGTGATGGTTTATTTAAGAGTTATGTTTTTTACATATCAAGGGGAAGATGAGATATTTTTGTTTTTTATTGAAACTTTTTGAAAAGTCCGCTGTCTAACCGAATGAGGCCTTAATAAGAAGTAAAGGATTGTTGTTTGTGTTGGAGTTATTCAGTCATTATGTATTGCATTTCGAACGTTATTTTATATTAAGCAGACAAAGCACGCTGCTGATTCAATGGTCAATTGTTGTTCTGGCGGGCTTATATCTTTTGGTGCATCATCCCAAAATAAACCGGCAGCGCACAATGTTCTTGGCGGGTGTTATATTGCGGATTGTGCTGCTGGCAGGGGTGTCTGTTGAACTTATTCACCAGGTGCAATCAACAAACTTCACGAGCGTGTACTTAAGAGAGGACGGAAATGAACTGCTGCCGCTGCTGCATTTTTTGTTATACGGTTATGTGCTGCTGACGGCTTTTCACTACATGTTGATGCTTCGTGATCATGGCGGAAAGGGTAAGTTTTATACGTTCGACCTGGCCGTTGTCAGTTTGCCAATCGTACAAATGATTTTTAGTTTCTTTTCGTATTGGAAGGAATACCCGGATGGGATGGAGCCGATCGCATTCATGTTTCTGTTTTTCATCATCACTCTTCCTATTGTGTTGAATGTAGTGTTTTTCAAGCTGTATTGGAGAACGAATAAGATCTTACTAGGTTTATTTTATACGTTGATTATCGGACTGCTTGTCTTGCTGCTTGCGCCATATCCCAATCAAATCTCAAAAGATTATGGTGCAGTAATGCCATATACGATTTATTTGACAATGGCGGGATTTTTGATGAGCTATCATCTGTTCCAAAAGTCAGGAAAGGTTTATGTGCGTGTGAATAAGTGGCTGCCGATGGCTGTCATGGTGTTTTTTGTCCTTCTCTTAAATCCGATATATAACATAGCAACGGCTGCTTTCTCTGTATCAAAACCGATAAATGTCCATGATTCATTCAATTTTGTCGGGGAGCACATTTCATCAGAAAAAGCGGAACAGATACTAAAGTCATTTTTTCCTACGGATGAAACACTTTATTTGCACGATACGAACATGGATGTGCATTATTTCTACTCATTTGAAAGCAAGAGTTATAAAGCTGAGGTAGATGAAGTATCGCAGCTGATTCGCAATTATGAATACTTGGAAAAAGCGCATGGGAAAAAGCTAACGAATCAGGAGTACAAGCGGAAGTCCATCGCTTTCCTTGAGCGACACGGACGTGTGTTACATAAGGATCATATCGAAACAAAGGTATCTAATGAGGACGGCCAGACAGTCGTACGTATATACCTCAAAAACCGACTTCATAAAAAAGATCATGCTGATGATGGCGCGGTATTTTATTGGGAAAAGGAAACCTTAATGGGTTTTAGTGAAGATCCTTCGATTTATCAGCTTGACTCTCTTTTGCATGTTCATATAACAGAACAAGACATTCACGACAAAGTGGAACAAATGTTTACAGCGTTGAACATATCAAAGCAGCCTTATCAGATCACTGGTATTGAAAGCGACAGCCTGCTCGGAAGCATGGTGCGTGTTGAAATAAAAGATGGAATTATATTGGAATTTGATGGAGAATCCGGTAGTTTACAGAGTCTCTCAATTCCAATGAAAAAGGAAATTTCACTGACTAACAGCCGGCTGCAGCAGCAGGTATTAACGGTCTTTGATGCTGATGTATCAGAAATGAAGAAAAAAAGCAGGAAGAGTGACTTGGTAATGTATACTGATTCTTCTAAAGCATATGAGTTTTTTGAAGATCAAGGTCAGCTAAACGTTTATGCATACAGCGAAACACCTGATCAGACATTCCCCTTTACGTATCGTAATGGAACATTGGCTTACAAAAAAGTAGCTTCTGCATATCAGGGTGTCATTTACAAAAAGCGTATGCGTCCGATTATCGTTCAAAGAGGGGATGAACGGCATTATGCATGGCTGATCATTATTCAGCCGTTTGGTTCAAATCGCCATGATGCCTATGTAGTGGATGGAGAAACACAAGAGGTGAAAAGTCTTTATGAATCATAAAGAAAAAGAGTCCGTTTTTTTAGACTTATACGACCTGTATAAAGAAGGAGAGTTAGAGGATGAATCAATGGAATGGATGAAACAGCATGAGTCCCTATTTGAAAAGAATGCGGAAGACTTAAAGAGTAAAACTTGTTTAAAGAGAAGCCCTGGTGCTGAGGAAGAAAGCCAAATGAGATATATGAAAGTATACCTGTCTTCCATGTATATCTGTTTCATTTTATTGGCCATTTGGATGACGGTGTGGTTTTACTTTTAATGAAGCATAGGAATTCCATTGAGGACTTGTATCGGCAGTATTATCAAGAAATTTTAAATTATTTATTCAGAAGGACTCATCACCTTGAAACAGCCAAGGACTTAGCGCAAGACACGTTTGTGAAAGCTCTTAACGGCCTGGCCTCGTTTAGGGGGCATTCTTCCATCAGAACATGGCTTTACACCATTGCCCATCACACCTTTATCAATTGGTACCGCAGGGATGTCAAATACCAATTTACTGATATCAGCAAAAATGAAGGGTTAACGCAAACAACTTATGAGCAGCCTGAACAGTATCTGTCACGGACGGTAAAAAGCAAAACGCTGCGGCAGGAGCTCCTGAAGTTAAAAGATCAGCATCAATCCGTTTTGATTTTAAGAGAATTCCAAGAGCTTACTTATGAAGAAATCGCTGAGATATTAGGATGGAGTCTTTCTAAGGTGAAAACCACATTGCACCGGGCTAGATTAGAGCTGAAGAAAAACATGACGAAAAGGAAAGAGGAGGGGCGGATATGACGTGCTTTCTAGTAAGAGACCTGCTTCCTCTGTATCTTGAGGGTGATTGTAAAAGAGAAACGGAACACATCATAGAAGAGCATTTAAAAATATGCAGCGACTGCAGAGATATGAATGACACGATGGCTGAGCCATTTGAATTGGAAAGTGAGCAGGCTGTTGAGGAGGCTTTTCTGCCGGAAGAAGAAATGCGTTTTAAACAGAGGTACTATGGTTTACTGATCATAAAAGCTGCCTGCTGGTTTGGAGCGGCATTTGCCGTGATGCTGATCATCAAACTGCTGATATAAAGCAAAGCGCTTGTCCGTCTGACAAGCGCTTTTTTAGATTAAGCCTGGGGATGAATCATATCGTAGATAGCGGCAAGCTGTTCTTGTGACAGGGCACTGAAGAGTTTTTCATAAACGTCAGCTTGCATTGGCGTTGCGCCTGCTTGTACCGCTGCATCTTTATCATAGCTGTATACATCATCTTGCAGCACAATGGCTGCTTGAAGAATGTGAATCTTTAAGGTAACAGCGGAGAAAAATTGTTCAAGTGCAAGTGCTTCTTTTTCTGTGAAGCCAAGTTCAACTGCTTTTTCTGTATCGAATTTATAATCTCCATCCTCGAGATACACACATTGTGAAACAATGCTAAAAAATTCTGATGTCGATTCCCACAATTTTGCGATGACTTGAGCCTCTTCTTTTGTCATTCCTAACTCGACAGCTTTTTCGCTGTCGAAATAATATACACCGTCTTGTTCGTATATACACTGATTTAGAATATCAATAAATGCATTGATATCTTCGTTTGTGACTGTCTGATGCTGAACATAAACATCAGTGTGATCAGCCGGTGTTTTTGCGCTGGCTGCATCAGGGCCGAACGTTAATAGAGCAGCTGAGGTCATTGCGGCAGTCGTTAGCATCGCTTTTTTTACAAATGTGTTCTTCATGTTTCTTCTCTCCCTTTTATGAATTGTGCTACAAATTCCATTATAGGGAGTGATTACCGGTGGAGAAATAGGCGCTATGGTATTTTATGTGTATCGTTGTCGAACTACTTTTTGAAGGCTGCGTGTGTGATCGTTAGAACGATTGTCTATGTATGAAGGATGATTTGCATCTTCCTGACTAAGAAACAGGGGAGATAAGGCTTAAAGAAATGAAAAACACCGCTTTCTTTGCGGTGTTTTTTGATTACAATGTCGCGGGCGGGGCAATGCTTTTAATCAAGCAAACCCTGTTCGCGCATTTTCTTTTTCAATGTAAATCCGCCGCCCATAACGGCGCAAACAAGTACAATGCTGGCGATAATGCCAATAGCGCTTTTTTCAGCGATAAAGACGCCGATCAGCATAATGCTGAAAACCGCTGCAAATGCAAATAATAGTAAAAGCCAATTCGTTTTTTTCATATTTTCCATCCCCTTTTATGTCTTATATTAAGTTTACTGAAAAACGTGACGCTTTTAAAGAGGATGTGTGGTATAATATGAAAGTTATCTAATTTTTTTAGGAGATGAAAAAGTGAAACTTCGAAATGATCTTCGCAACATCGCGATTATTGCCCACGTTGACCATGGGAAAACGACTTTAGTCGATCAGCTTTTACATCAGGCTGGAACGTTCCGTGCCAACGAACAGGTTGCTGAACGCGCAATGGACTCTAATGATCTTGAACGCGAACGCGGCATTACAATTTTGGCGAAAAATACTGCGATTAACTATAAAGATACACGTATCAATATTTTGGACACCCCTGGACACGCAGACTTTGGGGGAGAAGTAGAACGGATTATGAAAATGGTTGACGGCGTAGTGCTTGTCGTTGACGCATATGAAGGCTGTATGCCTCAAACTCGGTTCGTTCTGAAAAAAGCTCTTGAGCAAAACCTGAACCCGGTTGTTGTTGTAAACAAAATTGACCGTGATTTTGCCCGTCCTGAGGAAGTAATCGATGAAGTTCTTGATCTGTTCATTGAGCTTGATGCCAATGAAGAGCAGCTCGAGTTCCCAGTAGTATATGCTTCCGCGATTAATGGAACAGCGAGTCTTGATCCGAAACAACAGGATGAAAACATGGAAGCTTTATATGAAACAATTATTAAGCATGTTCCGGCACCTGTTGATAATGCAGAGGAGCCGCTTCAATTCCAAGTTGCCCTTCTTGACTACAACGACTATGTAGGCCGTATCGGAATCGGACGCGTATTCCGCGGCACGATGAAAGTCGGACAGCAGGTTTCTCTTATGAAGCTTGACGGAACGGCTAAGTCATTCCGTGTAACAAAGATTTTTGGTTTCCAAGGCTTAAAGCGTGTGGAAATTGAAGAAGCAAAAGCGGGAGACCTCGTTGCGGTATCCGGGATGGAAGATATCAACGTTGGTGAAACGGTATGCCCTGTAGACCATCAAGATCCGCTTCCGGTGCTTCGCATTGATGAGCCGACACTTCAAATGACATTTGTCGTGAATAACAGTCCGTTTGCAGGCCGTGAAGGCAAATATGTAACGGCTCGTAAAATCGAAGAGCGTCTTCAATCACAGCTTCAGACGGATGTGAGCTTGCGTGTAGAGCCAACAGCTTCACCTGATGCTTGGGTTGTCTCCGGACGCGGTGAGCTGCACTTGTCAATTTTAATTGAAAATATGCGCCGTGAGGGCTATGAGCTTCAAGTGTCAAAACCTGAAGTTATCATCAAAGAAATTGACGGCGTACGCTGTGAGCCTGTTGAGCGTGTGCAAATTGATGTGCCTGAAGAGCATACTGGCTCTGTCATGGAATCAATGGGAGCACGCAAAGGCGAAATGGTGGATATGATCAACAATGGAAACGGCCAAGTCCGTCTTATCTTTACAGTTCCTTCCCGCGGATTGATCGGTTACTCTACTGAGTTCCTATCATTAACACGCGGATTCGGTATTCTGAACCATACGTTTGACAGCTACCAGCCGATGCAGGCGGGCCAAGTCGGCGGACGCCGTCAAGGTGTGCTTGTGTCAATGGAAAACGGAAAAGCGACATCTTATGGTATTCAAGGAATTGAAGACCGCGGTGTTATCTTCGTTGAGCCGGGAACTGAAGTATACGAAGGAATGATCGTTGGAGAGCATAACCGTGACAATGACCTTGTTGTTAACGTCAGCAAAATGAAACAGCAAACAAACGTTCGCTCTGCGACGAAGGATCAGACAACTACAATTAAAAAAGCGCGCATCATGTCTCTTGAGGAGTCTCTAGAGTACTTAAACGAAGATGAATATTGTGAAGTAACACCTGAATCCATCCGTTTAAGAAAGAAAATCCTCAATAAGAATGAACGTGAAAAAGCGGCTAAAAAGAAAAAAACAGCAGGATTGTCTTAAGCTCGTGCAGAATTTGAAAAGATAGAACCCGTACGTTTACAGGGGAGGGAATCTTTTTGAATGACGTAAGCGAACGCCTGTCGTTCTTCGCCGCTCTATATCAAGTAGACCGGCAGCCTGCGGCAGGCATGTGGCTGCTGTACGGCACGATTTTTGTGTTGGCCGTTATTGTATTTAAGCTTGGATTTGCTAAACGGCTTCCTGTGTTAAAATCAGCGGTGGTGTATGTATTTCTTGCTTTAGGCTGCACTGTTTTGACTTTTTTAGGAGTGTTTTTGCCCGTGGCAGAAGGATTGGTCGTCGCTGCGCTGATTTTAATCATTTACAAAATTCGGCTGTATCAGTCGAAAAAGGGACAGTCTGCAAAATCATAAAAGACTCAGCTGAAAGCTGAGTCTTTTTTTGTTCTGTATGTTAAGCGGCCGCTTTATTTTTTGACTTTTTCTTTTTTCTGCTGTCCCGGGTGAAACGTAAATTTTCCCGTTTTCAGCCGTTCTTCTGTTTTTTTGGCAATCCGATCGTGGCATTCCTGGCACATATATGTATGGATTGGGCGGTTTCGAAGCCGTTTCGCGATCAGGGTATCATCATCAATTGTTTCAATTTTATCGCAAATAGAACATTTGACCCTCATCATATCACCTCTTTCACTAACATGTATTATAGCACGGATCAGAAGCTGTCCAAAATAAGAAAAAGCTAAAGCGCAAGGCTATAGCTTAATCATTCTTGTTCTTTTTCATATGATGATCTGATTGATCGTTTTGTTCCTTCTCCATTTCCTGCTGCTGTTTTCTATTTAATTGATCATTTTGCTGCTTTGTTTGCGGCTCGTCTTCATTGTCAATCACATCGTTAGGCACTTCGGGAAGCACTCTGCCGACAATCGCAGCTAATTCATCCAGTATGCCTGTTACCGGATGGCCCTCACTGATTTCTCTGCTCATTTCACGCAGGCGGCTGACCGTATCGGGATCTGCAATAACAACTGCGTTGGCGCCATATCGATCATTTTTTAGAGCCTGTGCTACAGAGTATTTGATGGTTTCCACTTTGCTTCTGTCCAAAGTGTCATCGACATCAATCCCAACAACAGCATAACCTCCCAGCACAACAGCTGTTGCATCCTTGACGTCGGGGTTTCTATCAGCAACGCTGACCAGATGCTTGGCTATATCCGCTCTAGTTCCATTGTCTTTTGTTTCCTGAGTTGTGTCCTTTACATGAATCGGTTTAGTCTCCTGCTGTCTTGTTGATTCCTTTTCAACATTCTGGTCCTGTTTACCTTGTTGATAGGCACAAGCGGACAGGATAAGCGTCAGCTGTATGATAATGAAAAGAATTCGCACTTGCGGGTCCCTCCTTGAAATGCTTTCATTAATTTTATTGTTGAATTAACCTTCTATCTTTATGCACAAAAACATATATTTTAGCAGGCATTCACCTTTTTCATCAAAAGAGAAGCAGGAAGAACTTTGACCCTTATATCAGGAGGCTGAGACTTGAGTAAAATTTATGTGTTAGATACGAATGTGTTATTACAGGATCCTAACGCGATATTTTCTTTTGAAGAAAACGAGGTTGTCATCCCTGCTGTCGTATTAGAAGAGGTTGATTCAAAAAAACGGTATATGGACGAAGTTGGGAGGAATGCAAGGCACGTATCTAAGCTGATCGATGCGCTAAGGCAAAAAGGCAGGCTGCATGAGCATGTGCCGCTTGACACTGGCGGCACACTGAGAATTGAACTGAATCATCGTTCGTTTCACCAGCTGCAAGAGATCTTTATTGAAAAGACGAACGATAATCGCATATTAGCTGTGGCGAAAAACCTAAGCCTAGAGGAAGAAACAAAGGAAAATGGCAGGCCGGTTATCCTCGTGAGCAAGGACGTACTTGTTAGGGTTAAAGCGGACGCAATTGGACTTCATGCCGAAGATTTCTTAAATGACAGGGTTGTGGACAATGATGAAATGTACAGCGGCTATAAAGATATATATATCAGCCAGCAGCTGTTCAGCTCTTTTTACGGGAAAAATCAAATTTCAGTAAACGATGTGAAGCAGCATGCGTTTTATCCGAATCAATTTGCTTTAATGAAGGATGAGCTGGGAGGGTCCTCCTCGGCTGTCGGGATTGCAGATAAAACCGGAACGGTATTAAAAAGACTCGTATTTGATGATGAACATATATGGGGGATCAGGCCGAAAAATGTACAGCAGACAATGGCGTTAGAGCTTTTGCTGCGGGAAGATATTCCGCTTGTTACCCTGATCGGAAAAGCGGGGACCGGAAAGACGCTCTTAGCCTTGGCGGCAGGGCTATTACAGACAGAAGACTTGGGAATATATAAAAAGCTGGTCGTCGCAAGGCCAATTGTTCCTGTTGGCAAAGACATCGGGTATTTGCCAGGCGAAAAAGAGGAAAAGCTAAAGCCTTGGATGCAGCCGATTTTTGACAACTTGGAGTTTCTGTTCAATGCGAAAAAACCAGGGGAGCTTGAGGCTATTTTGGCGGGAATTGGCTCAATTCAGGTAGAGGCGCTGACTTATATCAGAGGGAGAAGCATTCCAGATCAATTTATTATCATTGATGAAGCGCAAAATTTGACCAGGCATGAGGTAAAAACATTGCTAACGAGGGTCGGTGAGGGCAGTAAAATAGTCTTAATGGGCGATCCTGAACAAATTGATCACCCATATTTAGACAGTCTGAACAATGGTTTGGCCTATGTGGTCGAGCGGTTTAAAGGACAACCCATCTCAGGCAGCGTGAAGCTGTTAAAAGGTGAGAGATCAGGTCTCGCCCAGCTTGCCGCTGACTTGCTGTAACATTAAATGATTTCGATTTCTTTTAAATCGGTAATCGGCTGTTTATGATGAACCGGATCTTCAAAGTAAATATGCACGGGGCCGCCTTCTTGAATCGGCTTGCCTGCCTCACTGAAATGGACAATACTGTTCAAAGCGGTTTCCAGAGAAACGGCGGCCTTTCCTGAACTTGTGACAAATACACATTGTGTCGCAGAGCTGTTCGGCTCGGCATTTTTCAGCACAGTCCCAAGTCTCATTGCAAAACTTCCGTTCATCAGTTTTTGCTTCTCGTATTGTTTTTCGGTCTTTAAAGTCGGCGGCGCAATCCGGCCCTCTCTGATGACGCGTTCTGAATCAAGCTCGGATTCATCCCCGGTAGATTGTAATGTGTCTTGACTGTCCCCTTTGCGGTCAAACGAAAATTTGCGATCATCAAAAATCCATACGCTTGGATCAATGGTAATCGGATATGTAACATTGCCTTTTACTTGGATAACGCTCATAATATGACCCCCTTCTCTCAAAATTATAAAAGTTTTCGCATGAATTGTCACTTTGTGTACAAATTATGTGTATTGAAATGCTGAGGGAACGAGGGTGTTTGCATGGTATGCCGGCATAATGATGAGCTTGAAGCCTTAGTGAAAAAGGCGAAAAAAGTAACGGACAAGGGGGAGGTAGCCAGTTATATTCCTGCCTTGGCAAAAGCTGATAAACACGATCTGTCAGTGGCGATTTATTATTCCAATAATGTTTGCCTGTCAGCAGGTGACGTAGAAAAAACATTTACGCTTCAAAGTATATCGAAAGTCCTTGTACTTGCTTTGGTATTAATGGAATACGGCAAAGATAAGGTCTTCAGTTATGTTGGACAGGAGCCGACCGGTGATCCGTTTAATTCAATTATCAAGCTGGAAACAGTAAATCCAAGCAAGCCGTTAAACCCTATGATTAATGCCGGGGCATTGGTAGTAACAAGTCTGATTAGAGGAAGAACGGTGAAAGAGAGACTTGATTATTTGCTATCTTTTATTAGAAGGCTGACAAACAACCAAGAGATTACATACTGCCGGGAAGTGGCTGAATCCGAATACAGCACTTCAATGATTAATCGGGCAATGTGTTATTATATGAAGCAGTACGGCATTTTTGAGGATGATGTAGAAGCAGTAATGGATTTATACACGAAGCAATGCGCGATTGAGATGAGCAGCTTGGATTTAGCGAAAATCGGATCTGTATTTGCATTGAACGGCAGAAATCCTGAGACTGGGGAGCAGGTCATCTCAAAAGATGTCGCAAGAATTTGCAAAACATTTATGGTGACGTGCGGAATGTACAATGCAAGCGGGGAATTCGCAATTAAGGTCGGAATCCCCGCGAAAAGCGGCGTATCCGGCGGGATTATGGGCATTTCACCTTATGATTTCGGGATCGGTATTTTCGGTCCGGCATTGGACGAAAAAGGCAACAGCATTGCAGGTGTAAAGCTATTGGAAATCATGTCTGAGATGTACAGGCTGAGTATTTTTTAATTTATGTCATCTGCTTAAATCCTCTTGCATTTTCTGCTGATACCCTTTATGATAAATAGAAGAATTAGGTACTCGCCTGGGGAACGGAGGGATACTTTTGGCTTCAGAGATGATAGTTGACCATCGGCAAAAAGCTTTTGAACTCTTAAAAGTTGACGCTGAGAAGATTTTGAAGCTGATCCGAGTACAAATGGATAACTTAACGATGCCTCAATGTCCTCTATATGAAGAGGTCTTAGATACTCAAATGTTCGGGCTTTCGAGGGAAATCGATTTTGCTGTCCGCCTGGGATTGGTTGATGAAAAAGACGGTAAAGACCTTTTATACACATTGGAACGTGAATTGTCTGCATTGCATGACGCGTTTACAAGTAAATAAATGATAAAACTCAAACTTATTAACAGTTTGGGTTTTTTTATAACCGCTATTTTTCTCTCTTAAAGACGGTCTTTTTTTACACATTCCTTCCGAATCGTATAGAGATTCTTCGTCTCATTTGATAAATTGTAGTAAAATAAAAAAGATAAATACATAAAAACCATAGTTAATGGAAGTTAGAAGCAGGGAAGAGGATGTTATGTTAAAAAAAATGCTAAAATCTTATGATTACTCACTGATATTCGCAATTGTTTTACTGTGCGGATTCGGTTTAGTGATGGTATACAGCTCAAGCATGATTACGGCTGTCTCCCGGTATGGAGTAAGCAGTAATTTTTTCTTCATGCGGCAGCTGTTTGCTTTAATTGCGGGTGGCGCTCTATTTATTCTCATGGCGTTGTTTCCTTATAAAGCACTGGCCCATCAAAAGTTTCAGAAGGGGATACTGCTTGTATCTGTTCTTGCGCTTATCTCACTGTTTGTTTTCGGGCATGTTGCCGGAAACGCGCAGAGCTGGTTTAAAATCGGCGGAATGAGTATTCAGCCGGGAGAATTTGTGAAACTGGTCGTGATTTTATATCTTGCAGCCGTATATGCAAAAAAGCAAAGTTATATCGACCATCTGTTAACGGGAGTAGCCCCTCCGGTAGTCATGACGCTTGTGATTTGCGGGTTAATTGCCATGCAGCCAGATTTCGGTACAGCCATGATTATCGGGTTAATTGCGACGTGCATGATCTTGTGCTCCGGCTTCAGCGGAAAGACACTGATGAGGCTTGTCATACTGGGCGGAATTGTTTTGATTTTAGTCAGCCCGATTATCTATTTGAATCAGGATAAAATTTTAACTGAAGGCCGTTTAGCGCGTTTTGAGAGTCTTGAAGACCCATTTAAGTATGCAAATTCATCAGGTTTGCAAGTGATCAATTCTTATTATGCGATCGGCTCAGGCGGCATTTTCGGTCTGGGGCTCGGTGAAAGTATCCAAAAATACGGATATCTGCCTGAATCACACACTGACTTTATTATGGCTGTCATTGCTGAAGAGCTCGGCATTTTTGGGGTATTGTTTGTGATTTTCTTATTGGGTTTTGTCGTCATAAAAGGTTTTTATATTGCCAGAAAATGCGAGGACCCGTTTGGAAGTCTTCTAGCGATCGGCATTTCAAGCATGATTGCCATCCAGTCGTTTATTAACCTTGGCGGTGTCAGCGGATTAATTCCGATTACAGGGGTTACCCTGCCATTTATCAGTTACGGGGGCTCTTCTTTGGTGCTGCTGCTGGGGAGTATGGGGATATTAGCGAATATCAGCATGTTTGTAAAATATTCAGAGAATAAGAAAAAGAGAGAACCCTTGGCGACGAAGGGACTGAAAAAGAAACAGCTTAAAAAAACTGTTTATCAGTAAAAAACAAGTGTGTACAGGGGAAGGATATTCCGCTATGATAGATTATATTCCATTCGGGTAAGGGGGAAAAAAGTTTGTCTCAGCAATCGATACAAAAAGTATTAGTAGCAAACAGGGGAGAAATTGCAATCCGAATATTCCGGGCGTGTACCGAGTTGAATATTCGTACAGTTGCGGTCTATTCAAAAGAAGATTCCGGTTCCTACCATCGGTACAAAGCGGATGAAGCATACTTAGTCGGTGAAGGGAAAAAACCGATTGATGCTTACCTGGATATTGAAGGGATCATTGATATTGCGAAAAGAAACAAAGTCGATGCAATTCATCCGGGATACGGTTTCTTATCTGAAAATATTCATTTTGCGAGACGATGTGAAGAAGAAGGAATCGTATTCATTGGTCCAAAATCCGAGCATCTCGATATGTTTGGTGACAAGGTAAAAGCGCGTGAGCAGGCAGAAAAAGCCGGAATCCCCGTGATTCCCGGAAGCGACGGTCCTGCAGAAACGCTTGAAGCCGTTGAACAATTTGGACAAGCTAACGGTTATCCGATTATCATTAAAGCCTCGCTTGGCGGCGGCGGCCGCGGTATGCGGATTGTCAGAGCTGAAAGTGAAGTCAAAGAAGCATATGAGCGTGCAAAATCAGAGGCGAAAGCAGCCTTTGGCAATGATGAAGTTTATGTAGAAAAATTAATTGAAAATCCAAAACATATTGAAGTTCAGGTGATTGGAGACAAGCAGGGCAATGTCGTCCATCTTTTTGAAAGGGATTGTTCCGTTCAACGACGCCACCAAAAGGTCATTGAAGTGGCGCCAAGTGTGTCGCTGTCACCTGAATTAAGGGATCAAATTTGTGAGGCGGCTGTTGCGCTTGCGAAAAATGTAAACTATATAAATGCGGGTACGGTCGAATTCCTTGTTGCAAACAACGAGTTCTACTTTATTGAAGTAAATCCTCGCGTACAAGTTGAACACACGATAACAGAAATGATTACGGGTGTCGATATTGTTCAAACACAGATCCTTGTTGCCCAAGGGCACAGTCTTCACAGCAAAAAAGTAAATATTCCTGAGCAAAAGGACATTTTTACAATCGGCTATGCCATTCAGTCACGGGTTACGACTGAGGATCCGCAAAATGATTTCATGCCTGATACAGGAAAAATTATGGCTTACCGTTCAGGCGGCGGTTTTGGTGTCCGTCTTGATACCGGAAACAGCTTCCAAGGCGCCGTGATCACACCATACTATGATTCACTGCTCGTTAAGCTTTCAACTTGGGCTTTAACGTTTGAACAGGCGGCTGCCAAAATGGTACGAAACCTTCAGGAGTTTAGAATCAGAGGCATAAAAACGAACATTCCGTTCCTTGAGAACGTTGCAAAACATGAGAAGTTCCTGACAGGGCAATATGATACGTCTTTCATTGACACAACGCCTGAATTATTTATTTTTCCTAAACAAAAAGACCGCGGAACGAAAATGCTCACTTACATCGGCAATGTGACAGTGAACGGCTTCCCCGGAATCGGGAAAAAAGAAAAACCGGCGTTTGACAAGCCGTTAACCGTAAAGGTAGACGCTGATCAGCAGCCCGCCAGAGGAACAAAGCAAATTCTCGATGAAAAAGGTGCAGAAGGGCTTGCAAATTGGGTTAAGGAGCAGAAATCTGTCCTTTTAACAGATACGACATTCAGGGATGCCCACCAATCGTTATTGGCAACTAGAATCAGATCGCATGATTTGAAAAAAATCGCAAATCCAACGGCTGCATTATGGCCTGAACTGTTCAGTATGGAAATGTGGGGAGGCGCGACCTTCGATGTAGCCTACCGATTCCTGAAAGAGGATCCGTGGAAACGTTTGGAAGACCTTCGTGAAGAAGTGCCGAATACCTTATTCCAGATGCTGCTTCGCTCATCAAATGCGGTCGGCTATACGAATTATCCGGACAATGTGATTAAACAATTTGTGAAGCAATCAGCTCAATCGGGCATTGATGTGTTCCGTATTTTCGACAGCTTAAATTGGGTAAAAGGAATGACGTTAGCCATTGATGCCGTTCGAGATACCGGCAAAGTGGCAGAAGCGGCGATTTGTTATACGGGAGATATCCTAGATAAGAACCGGACGAAGTACGATCTTGCTTATTATACATCGATGGCGAAGGAGCTTGAGGCGGCCGGTGCCCATATTCTCGGGATTAAAGATATGGCAGGGCTGTTAAAACCGCAGGCTGCATATGAACTCGTTTCAGCGTTGAAAGAAACGATCGACATTCCGGTTCACCTTCATACACATGATACGAGCGGAAACGGTATTTATATGTATGCAAAAGCTGTGGAAGCCGGTGTTGATATCATAGATGTGGCGGTCAGCTCAATGGCGGGATTAACGTCACAGCCTAGCGCGAGCGGATTTTATCATGCGATGGAAGGCAACAACCGCCGTCCGGAAATGAATGTCCAAAACGTTGAATTGCTGTCCCAATATTGGGAGTCAGTGCGTAAATATTATAGTGAATTTGAAAGCGGAATGAAGTCTCCGCATACTGAAATTTATGAGCATGAGATGCCAGGGGGCCAATACAGCAACCTGCAGCAGCAGGCCAAGGGAGTAGGCCTTGGCGACCGCTGGAATGAAGTCAAGGAAATGTACAGACGCGTGAACGATATGTTCGGTGACATCGTCAAGGTAACGCCTTCTTCAAAAGTAGTCGGAGATATGGCACTCTATATGGTGCAAAACAACCTGACTGAAAAAGACATTTACGAAAAAGGCGAATCATTAGATTTCCCTGATTCTGTTGTGGAGCTTTTCAAAGGGAATATCGGGCAGCCTCATGGCGGATTCCCGGAAAAACTGCAAAAGCTGATCTTAAAAGGGCAGGAGCCGATTACAGTCAGACCGGGCGAACTGCTTGAGCCGGTATCATTTGAAGCGATCAAACAGGAATTTAAAGAGCAGCATAACTTGGAAATTTCAGATCAGGACGCTGTGGCGTATGCCCTTTATCCTAAAGTTTTCACTGATTATGTGAAAACGACAGAAAGCTACGGAGACATCTCGGTATTAGATACACCGACATTCTTCTACGGCATGACATTAGGTGAAGAGATAGAAGTTGAAATTGAGCGCGGCAAAACGCTGATCGTTAAGCTGATTTCAATCGGTGAGCCTCAGCCTGACGCCACTCGCGTCGTTTATTTCGAACTGAACGGGCAGCCGCGTGAAGTAGTCATTAAAGATGAAAGCATTAAGTCTTCCGTTCAGGAAAGGCTGAAAGCAGACCGGACAAATCCAAGCCATATCGCAGCTTCCATGCCTGGAACCGTTATTAAGGTATTGACTGAAGCAGGTACAAAAGTCAATAAAGGTGATCATTTGATGATTAATGAAGCGATGAAAATGGAAACAACGGTTCAAGCCCCTTTCTCAGGAACAGTCAAGCAAGTTCATGTGAAAAATGGCGAGCCGATTCAAACGGGAGATCTGCTCCTCGAAATTGAAAAAGCATAAAAAACAAAGAGTGTATATCATTTGATATACACTCTTGTTTTTTATAGAAAATGCGGAGTGAAACTGTTTAGAAGAGATGTAAGCGGCCTTCAAAGATTATACAGTAGTGCTGTCACAAGCCATTTCCTTTTCAAAATCAAACAGGCTTTTATACCGGCGATCTTTTAGATACTTTATTACTATAGGCTCTATCTGATTATCCATGGTCAAAAGGGCTTATTTTCATGAAGTGAAACTAATACAAAGGCTGGCCATTGAAACAATAAAGCGCCAAAACAAGACATAAAAAAAGACCAAAGCCGCTTAAGGCTTTGGTCTAGAGTCTTTATGACTGTCTGGATTCGTAACGGAAGCGAGCAATCAATAATAAGAAGTAGCATAAAACGCCAAACAGACAGGCAATAAAGAACGAGTGGGCAAGTGCAAAGCCCAGTGCCAGTTCAGTGTATACGATCATAATACCTGACAGTGCTTGTAATGTGATGAACATAAGACACGAGATCCATCCCCAAAAAATCTGTTTTTGATCTTTATAGGAAGTGATAGCATGAACAGCGGCAACAATAATCCATACAAATAATAGTAAGGCTGCTGCTCTGTGGCCCATTTGCACCCATTCATGGAATTGGGTCGGAAGTCCATTGTTCAGCGGGCTGCACAGCGGCACATCAGGACATGCAAGACTTGATTCAGTGTGTCTTACATATGCGCCTGTATACACAACGATATAGGAATATATTAAAATTCCTATCATGTGAAATTGCATCTTTTTGCCGATTTGAAGCGGCTTAACCAGTTTTCTGACTGATTTATCAGCTTCAAATATGAGTAATGTCAAAATAAGCACTGAAGCAAAAGAAATTAATGAGATGCCGAAGTGAAGCGCCATTATCAACGCGTTCGAACCGAATACGACAGCCAATGCGCCAAGCAATGCCTGTAGAAATAAAAAGATAATAGACATGATCGCGAGAAACGTTGTTTCACGGAAAATCGGCGTGATTTTTCTCCATGACCAAAACGCAAGGCTTAACACAAGGATAATAGAGATCCCGCTTGCAAATCTGTGGCTCCATTCAATAATTGAGGCCGGGTTCAGTTCAGGGAAAAAACGGCCGTGACACAGCGGCCACTGTCTGCCGCATCCTTGGCCGGAACCTGTTTTTGTAACGAGAGCACCCCCGATTAAAACAATAAGCATGACAAATGTCGTCAAGACACCGAGAGCTTTTAATGCTTTATTCATACAATATTCACCTTCTCAACATACTGCTGCAATTTTATATACGTTCCAAGTGTAAGCGAATATGTGTTTTGTGGCAATTCCCAGAGGCTTTTGTTCACAAAAATATAATAGAATGACGGCTTCTGGAAAATGTACACTTGATTATTCGTTCCGGGTCTGATAGAAATAAGGTAAACGCAATGCCAATTTGGCGATTGCCTGCATCTTTGGTAAAATTCATAAAAAGTTCACAAATAAATTCCTGTTTGTCGTTTAATATTTAATAGGATGTTTTTTTACAAGATGTTATCTTGTATGATAGAGTTGCAGGTTTTTTTATTCTCCTGCGTTAGGTTTGTAAGGGAGGTTTACGTTATGGCTAACTCCAGAATCTTAAATGATACAGCTATAGACGGACAAATTGAAGAAACAACGGCATGGAAAGATTTTCTGTCCCTTATTAAAATAGGGATCGTCAATTCTAACCTCATCACGACTTTCACTGGAATGTGGCTTGCACTACATATTTCCGGTTTAAGTTTTTTAGGCAATATAAACACCGTTCTTCTTACATTAATCGGTTCATCTCTGATTATTGCGGGCTCCTGCGCGATCAATAACTGGTATGACCGGGATATTGACCATCTTATGGAGCGCACGAAAGTAAGACCTACGGTTACGGGTAAAATTCAGCCGAGTCAGGCGTTATGGTCAGGAATTTTGCTGGTTGCTTTAGGATTGATTATGCTGCTGATGACAACTGTCATGGCTGCTGTCATCGGTTTTATCGGAGTCTTTACGTATGTTGTATTGTACACAATGTGGACGAAACGCCGCTATACGATTAACACTGTAGTAGGAAGCGTTTCAGGTGCAGTGCCGCCGCTTATTGGATGGACGGCAGTGGAAGGGAATATCGGTGTCGTAGCATGGGTGTTATTCATGATTTTATTTATTTGGCAGATTCCTCACTTCTTAGCATTGGCTATTAAGAAAACTGAGGATTACAGAGCTGCAAATATTCCGATGCTTCCTGTCGTATACGGATTTGAAGTGACAAAAAGACAAATTATTGTGTGGGTTGCGTGCCTGATGCCGCTTCCGTTTTTCCTTGGTAGCCTAGGGCTTCCAATTGTCATCCTCGGTTTGCTGTTAAATATCGGCTGGCTGATTCTTGGCTTAATGGGATTCCGCTCCAAGAATATTATGAAGTGGGCAACGCAGATGTTCGTATACTCACTTAACTACATGACTATCTATTTCGTTGCCATGGTTGTCTTAACTCTTTTCTAAAAAATAGATATGCTGCTTGTTTTATCGCTTCAAAATAAACGATGACAACTAGTAAATGCCGCCTTGACCTCTTGTTTAATCAGGCGGCTTTACTTTTATACATAGATGGCATTTTGAGTAAAAAAACTCATAATTTAAGAGAAGAGGAAATGTAAGTGCTTTATTGGTGATAGGCTGGAGGCGATGGTTTTCGATCTGCTTTCCGCCTTTGTATTGACCAGAAAAGGGGTTGGGTGAAATGGTAAAGCATTGGCGTCTTATTTTATTATTAGCCTTAGTGCCGCTTCTATTAAGCGGATGTGGAAAACCTTTTTTATCCACGCTCAAGCCTGCTGGCGAGGTGGCTGATAAACAGTATGACCTGACAGTGCTCAGCACATTGATTATGGTGGTTGTTGTTGCAGTAGTATCTGTTATCTTCTTTTATGTGATTGTGAGATTTAGAAGATCACGGGTTGGTGAGAACACGATACCGAAACAGGTAGAGGGGAATAAATTTTTAGAAATCACATGGACCGTGATCCCGATTTTGCTGCTCATTATTCTTGTGATCCCTGTTGTATTATATACGCTGGAGCTAGCAGACACATCACCAATGGATAAGAAAGGCCGCAAAGCTGAGGATGCTCTTGTAGTCAATGTCCGGGCAAATTTATACTGGTGGGAGTTTGAGTACCCTGATTACGGCATTATCACAAGCCAGGAGCTGATTGTGCCGACAGACCAGCGTGTATATTTTAATTTAAAAGCTTCTGATGTGAAACATTCCTTCTGGATTCCTTCAGTTGGAGGAAAACTTGATACGAATACGGATAATGAAAATAAGTTTTTCCTGACTTTTGATTCGAAACGAAGCAAAGAGGCAGGAGATATGTTTTTTGGAAAGTGTGCAGAGCTTTGCGGCCCTTCACATGCGCTGATGGATTTTAAAGTGAAGACAATGTCTGCAAAGGAATTTCAGGGCTGGACAAAAGAAATGAAAAACTATAAATCTACAGCAGAGAGCGATTTGGCTAAGCAGGGTGAAGAACTGTTTAAAGAGAAAAACTGCCTGAGCTGCCATGCGGTAGAGCCGAATGATAAGCGTGCAGAAGCCGCTAGAACGGCACCCAACTTGGCGACTTTCGGTGAAAGGACAAAAGTGGCAGGGGTGAAAGAGGCTAACAAAGAAAATGTGAAGGCCTGGCTGAAGGACCCTGACAGCATAAAGCCGGGGAACAAAATGACAGGAACATATCCAAAGCTCTCAGACAGTGAAACAGATGCGCTTTATGAATACTTAAAAGGCTTAAAAGCGGAAAGCAAGTAGGGAAGAAAGGGAGATATTGGGGGAGGTCACATATGTTGAATGCGCTTACAGAAAAGCGGACGCGCGGATCTATGCTTTGGGATTATTTGACGACGGTGGACCATAAAAAAATCGCGATTCTTTATTTAGCGGCAGGAGGATTCTTCTTTCTTGTCGGGGGAATTGAAGCAATGTTTATCAGAATTCAGCTTGCAAAGCCGGAAAATGCGTTTCTCAGTGCTCAAGCGTACAATGAAGTAATGACTATGCACGGAACGACGATGATCTTTCTGGCTGCGATGCCGCTCTTATTTGCCTTGATGAATGCGGTTGTGCCATTGCAGATCGGGGCTCGGGACGTTTCGTTTCCATTTTTAAATGCGCTTGGTTTTTGGCTCTTCTTTTTCGGAGGCATTTTCTTAAATCTAAGCTGGTTTTTGGGCGGAGCGCCAGATGCGGGCTGGACGTCATATGCCTCACTTTCGCTTCATTCAAAAGGGCACGGTATAGACTTTTTCGTCCTCGGACTCCAAATATCGGGGCTCGGGACGCTGATAGCCGGAATTAACTTTTTGGCCACGATTATCAATATGAGGGCTCCGGGCATGACGTACATGAGGCTGCCTTTGTTTACATGGACGACATTCGTGGCCTCGGCATTGATTTTGTTTGCCTTTCCGCCGCTTACGGTCGGATTGGCTCTTATGATGCTGGATCGGCTGTTCGGAACCAATTTCTTTAATCCCGAGCTTGGCGGGAATACGGTCATTTGGGAGCATTTATTTTGGATTTTCGGCCATCCGGAGGTTTATATCCTAATTTTGCCTGCATTCGGTATTTTTTCCGAGGTCATCCCTGTTTTCGCCAGAAAGCGTTTGTTTGGCTATTCTTCAATGGTTTTTGCCATCGTGCTCATTGGCTTTCTGGGCTTTATGGTATGGGTGCACCACATGTTCACGACTGGTCTCGGCCCGATTGCAAATGCGATTTTTGCGGTTGCCACAATGGCTATTGCGATTCCGACCGGGATTAAGATTTTTAACTGGCTGTTGACGATTTGGGGAGGAAATGTGAAGTATACAACCGCAATGCTGTATGCTGTCTCATTTATTCCATCTTTTGTGCTTGGCGGTGTGACGGGAGTCATGTTGGCAGCGGCCGCTGCTGATTATCAGTTCCATGATACGTATTTTGTGGTGGCGCACTTCCACTACGTCATCATTGGCGGCGTGGTATTCGGCCTATTAGCCGGTGTTCATTTCTGGTGGCCGAAAATGTTCGGTAAAATTCTGCATGAGACGATGGGGAAAATTTCATTTGTACTGTTTTTTATCGGCTTTCACCTCACGTTTTTCATTCAGCATTTTGTCGGTTTAATGGGGATGCCGCGCCGGGTTTATACGTTTTTGCCAGGCCAGGGTCTTGAAACCGGCAACTTGATCAGTACAATCGGGGCGTTTTTTATGGCGGCAGCTGTTATTCTTCTGCTGGTCAATGTCATTTGGACATCGGTAAAAGGCGAGTATGTAGGCGATGATCCATGGCATGACGGACGTACGCTTGAATGGGCCGTTTCTTCGCCGCCGCCAGAGTATAACTTTAAACAGCTTCCTTTTGTCAGAGGACTTGATCCGCTTTGGATCGAGAAGCAGGCAGGTCACAAATCAATGACACCGGCGGAACCGGTTGATGATATTCATATGCCAAACGGCTCAATCCTGCCGCTCATCATTTCCTTCGGCCTTTTTGTCGCAGCGTTCGGGCTGCTGTACAGAAGCGATTACGCTTGGGGCCTGCCGGTGATCTTTATCGGGCTCGGCATCACCTTTATTACGATGCTGCTCCGCTCAGTCATTGATGATCACGGCTATCATATTCATAAAGAGGAACTGCCGAACGATGATAAAGGGGTGAAGGCATAATGCAAATTCAAGAAAAATTCACCGCAGAAACCTTTCCAGCTTCTCCCGAAAAAGTAACACTGGAAGGGAAAAATAAATTTCTAGGCTTTTGGCTTTTTCTTGGCGGAGAGACTGTTCTGTTTGCGTCTCTCTTCGCCACGTTTCTAGCGCTTCGGAATTCAAACGCCAGTGATCCGCCTACAACCGAAATGTTCGACGTAACACTTGTATTCATTGCGACAATGCTGTTATTAACGAGCAGTTTAACGAGTGTGTACGCGATGTACCACATGAAGAACTTTTCCTTCGGCAAGATGCAGCTTTGGCTGGGAATTACGGTTTTATTGGGGGCGGGCTTTTTAGGACTGGAAATCTATGAGTTTAAGCACTACACCCATGAATTTGGCTTTACCATCACAAGCTCTGCGCTCGGTTCTGCGTTTTACACGCTTGTCGGTACACACGGCGCCCACGTGGCGTTTGGGCTGATGTGGATCAGCACGCTGATGATCCGCAATGCCAAGAGAGGGCTGAACCTGTATACTGCGCCTAAGTTTTACGTTGCCAGCCTTTATTGGCACTTTATTGATGTCGTGTGGGTCTTCATCTTTACCGTTGTATATTTAATGGGGATGGTGGGATAAACATGGTCGGTAAAAAAAGCAGAGGGCATATCAACAGCGACCTTGAATTTAAGAAAAAAAAGCACGCCCAGGAGATGAAATATCAGGTTTTATCTTTTGGTTTAATGATCGGTCTTACGATTGTTGCATTTCTGACTGTGGCAACAGACGGTGTCGCAAGCTGGTTTACGATTCCTTTCATTATTTTGCTTGCTGCAATTCAAGTCATCTTTCAGCTGTATTATTTCATGCATATGAATCAAAAAGGGCATGAGGCGCCGGCATTGTTTTTGTATTCAGGGGTGTTTGTCGCGTTTATCACTGTGCTTGCGTTTGTCACAATTATATGGTGGTAATTTGAACAGCCGCCGGAGGTGAAAAAATGAATCAGTTGGAGATATTTGGGTTTCGCGCCATGTGGAGCCCTTATCTTTTTTGTATCCTGTTAGGCATTACGGCGATTTATCTCTATTTTTACAGGAGAATGTTTTCAAAGCCGAATCGAATAACTGGTAAAGAGATGGCGTGTTTTCTGTCGGCGATGCTGTTTTTATATGCGGCCGAGGGAAGCCCTGTTGATTTGCTCGGACATATTATGTTTAGCGCGCATATGGTACAGATGGCTGTCCTGTATTTGGTTGTACCGCCACTGTTGATCGCTGGAATTCCTGCATGGCTCTGGGAGAAAATCATTTTCAGGCCTGCAATCAAACCGGTTTTTTCCTTTTTCACGAAGCCCTTAATTGCTTTGCTTTTGTTTAACGGCATTTTTTCTTTATATCATGTACCGCTTATATTTGATACTGTCAAAACCGATTCGTTTTACCATACATTCATCACTTGGCTTATCTTTGTGCTTGCATTCTTCATGTGGTGGCCGCTTGTTCATAAGGTGGGGCGTCTACGGCAGCTCAGCGGGTTGATTAAGCTGGGGTATATTATGGCGGACGGTATGCTGCTCACACCTGCTTGCGCCTTAATCATGTTCAGCGGTGCGCCGTTATACGCCACCTATACAGATCCGTCTGCATGGGCCGAGGCAATGAGCCTTTGCGTGCCTGCGGATATGATGGGGCAGGTCCCATTAACAGGACCGGAGATGTTGAATACACTGCCTTTGTTAGAGGATCAGCAGCTCGGGGCCGTCATGATGAAAATCATTCAGGAAATTGTGTACGGTACTTTTTTGGCGATTATTTTTTTCCAATGGGTGAAGAAAGAAAGGGAAAAGGACGGGCAGGAGGAGCCGCCGTATATTCAGCAGACGATATCATAAAAGGTACAGCGGAATATGCTGTACCTTTTCGTTACATTTGAACTGTTTTTAACATGTCGGATATGTCCTGAATCAGTGCCTTGCTTTTTGTCACAACCTGTATGGGAAACTCTTCCGTTTCTCCATATTCTACTCCGTGCGGGTAGTAATGCTTGCCTAGGAGAGGGGACATTAATTGAATCACCGCGCGTCCGCTTCCGATATCACCCTCTGCCGCAATTCCTTGTATCCGCAGGTAAAACGTGCCCTCAATCGTCGAAAACTTCTTGTCATAGGTGACTCTCTCGTAATCCCATTGGCCCGCTCTGATGAGACCTTTGCTTTCCATTAAGTCGTCTAGCAAGCTGAGTTCAGCCTTAACCCCTTCAAGTCCGCTTTCAGTAAACTTCAACACCGACCCCTCCTTATAAAAATTACCTTTCCTGACAATCATAGTATGAAAGCGTTAAACTTTCAATGAATCTTCTTCTTTTGAAAGTATGCAAAAATTAAATTTTGACGACAATAGCACTAGACTAAAGGAGGTTAAACGGATGACAAAAATAAAAGATCTGATGACAGCCGACTTGCAATATTGCACGGTATTAGATAATGTATATGAAGCTGCAGTAAAGATGAAGGACGCGAATGTAGGAGCGATTCCAGTGGTTGATGAGGATGGGGAAACATTGGTCGGCATCGTGACCGACCGTGATCTCGTGTTAAGAGGAATCGCCATCAAAAAACCGAACTCGCAAAAAATCACTGATGCAATGACCGAAAAACCTGTCAGTGTGGAGGAAGATGCTTCAGTTGATGAGGTTCTTCATTTGATGGCATCGCATCAGCTCAGAAGGATACCAGTTACAAAAAATAAAAAACTGACTGGAATTGTCACGCTTGGTGATCTTTCTTTATCTGAGCAAACAAATGAACGTGCCGGCAGCGCCTTATCGGATATTTCCGAAGGTGATAATCGAGAAGAAGGCTTTTTTCATTAACACATAAATCTTTGACATGTTAAATAGGCTGTATTGTAATGGGTTGTAAGGCAAGACATTGTGAATCGCCATGGGGGTGATAGATTGAAAAATATATTGAGAGCAATGGTTATCCTCTTGATTATTTGCGGAACTTATGTTCTGTTTATTCAATATGGATCTGTTCCTGAAAAGAAATCAAATGACAGCGAGCCTCAGGTGTCAAATGAGGAAGCACAAAGCGGCAAACGAATACATATGCCGACTTCAGGATTATTGTCCTTCATGGGCAAGTCCGCCGATGAAGTAACGAAAAAGCTTGGGGAACCTGAAAGCATTGACCCTTCAGCTTATGATTACGATTGGTGGGTATACAATCAAGGTAAGGACCAATATATCCAAATCGGGGTATTAAACAATAAAGTGGTCACATTATTCGCTGCTGGGAATGACATTAACGCCAAGCCTTTCAAAATTGGCGAATCAACCGGAGATGTGTTCAAGACGACCCAGGTGGCGCCATTTGTGAATGTAGAGTATAAAGGAAATTCCTATCGCTTTGAGTTTTCTGAAGAGGATATCAATACAAGACCGACTGTAAAGGTAGGAAAAATGTATGTCCAGCTGTATATGGACAAATTTGAAGGGAAGCTATCCAGCATCAGGGCGTTTGATGCGCAGACCTTTGTAAAGCAAAGGCCTTATGAGGTTGTATACCGCGGCGAATTAATCAAACCGAAAGCCGTTTCAGATGAGAAGTGGAAAAAGATCCAAACAACGAGCGAAAAGCAAATACTTGATTTGACGAATGTCATACGCGTTAAACATGGACTTGCGAAGCTTGAGTGGGATCAGCCAACGGCGGAAGTTGCCTTTGGGCATAGCGAGGATATGAAGGAAAATAATTATTTCTCCCATGTTTCTAAGAAATACGGCTCACTGAAAGACCGCTTAGAAGAAGGGCATGTTGACTTTCAACAAGCGGGAGAAAATATCGCATACAATTATGTGGACGGTCCGGCCGCTGTAGAAGGCTGGCTGAATAGCGAAGGCCATCGAAAAGCGCTCCTGAATTCAGATTATACGCATCTTGGTGTCGGAGTAGACCGAAAATATTACACCCAAAATTTTATTAAGCGATGGTAATGAAAGCCGCGGACGAATGGTTCCGGGCTTTTTCTATTTTCACACAAGCTGGTCTTGCGCTAAGGGATGTGTAAATACAGCCTGTTCAATATGTTACTTTTCTTGCTGCTGAGGAGCGGATTTCCCCTTCTTCTTAAGGCTTTTCACCAGTGTCTAGGGACAGCACTAAAAATTCATTTGTGAATGAATATAGGCGAACACAATGCCCGACAAAACGATACATTGTAGTAGGTAACGATTTTCGGAGGGGGTGAGGATTGTGGCGAATCAACATGCCAATCATTCAATCAATGACTTTAAACAATTCGTCAAAAAGCATCCCAAGCTGATAAAAGAAGTGCGAAAAGAACAAAGAAGCTGGCAGGACGTATATGAAAATTGGGTTCTCTTCGGGGAGAGCGACCCGATTTGGGATCCGTATCGGGAACCGGAAGAAGCTGCAGAGGCTGTGCCCGAAACACCGCAAAAAAATGATTTTGTCACGAAAATGGTGACTGCGGTGAAAAAGATGGATGTCAATCAAATGAACGAACAAATCAATAAAATGAGCCAGTCGATCTCATCGTTGCAAAGCCTTCTTAATACATTTTCAGGGAACAGCCAGAAGCAATCTCAGCCAGGCTCTGGACAGCATCCTTTTTCTTTTCGAAAGGATTAAAAAAGGGGATCTCATATGCGCAAAGAGGTGCAGGAATATATTTTCGCAAACGAAGAACGGAAACGATTCATCAGAGAGCAGCCGATATGGTACCGCAGGCTTTCGAGAAAACCGGATGATCTGTCCACCTTTCAGCTTGAGATGATGAATTTTTATGAAAAAACCATTCCGCATCGGGTGAATCAGTTTACAAACGGGATTCAAATGGCGCAAATGATGATGCAAATGTTCCAAGCGATGCGGACAAAAGATTAAAAGGCCCGGGAAAGGGTCTTTTTCGTGCGTCCATACGGAGTTTGTTTTCGGCTGTGGTTAAGCATTTTCCAATTGGCTGGTTTCATGGTAAACTAACAACTGGAGGTGCATGTTATGTATGCGACGATGGAATCCGTGCGGCTTCAAAGTGAAGCTCAGCAGCTTGCCGAGATGATTCTGCAGTCGGAGACGGCTGAGAACTACCGCAATTGTTACAAGCGTCTCCAGGAAGATGAAGAGGCAGGGCGGATTATTCGTTCTTTTATCAAAATAAAAGAGCAGTATGAGGATGTACAGCGTTTTGGCAAATATCATCCTGACTATAGAGAAATAACCCGGAAAATGAGGGAGATCAAACGTGAGCTGGACCTGAACGACAAGGTGGCTGACTTCAAGAGAGCTGAAAATGAGCTCCAGTCCATTCTTGATGAGGTCAGCGTCGAGATTGGGACAGCTGTTTCGGAGCATGTGAAAGTTCCGACTGGGAATCCTTATTTTGACGGTTTGTCTTCATGCGGAGGCGGCTGCGGTTCAGGCGGAAGCTGCGGATGTAAAGTGTCCTGACGAGACTGGCCGTCTCGTCTTTTACATATAAAAGAAATCAGGCAGGTGATTGTATTGGAGAATAGGCGCCAGGGAATGGTTGTGTATCTGCACTCCCTAAAGCAAAGCAAAATGCTGAGAAAGTTCGGGAATGTGCACTATGTATCAAAACGATTAAAATATGTCGTACTGTACTGTGATATGGACCAAATTGAAAAAACAATGGACAAGATTGCGTCTTACTCTTTTGTGAAAAAAGTAGAGCCTTCTTATAAACCGTTTTTAAAATTGGAATTCGAGTCAAAGCTTGATAAGGCAAAAGAATACGATTATAAAATCGGCATATAGCAATAAAAAAACCCCCGCAGACATCTGCGGGGTCCTTCTATTCCTTAATATGTTAAGGAGAAGGCAAAGGGAGAGGAGAAACCGGAGGAAGAACTTATGGGGAAACGTAAGTCTTCTCCGCGGTTGGCAACAACATCCTCTAGATGCTGTTGCTTATAGTATGGACAAGGATCATGCTGCCTATACACCTGTTTATCAAGATTAGCGTTCATTGTTTGGGAGAATGCTTTATGTTAAGATAGGATTGATTTTTTTCTATGTACATAGCGGCGTCTGGCCGAATAAAGAAACAAAATAGCTTTTAGAAAAAGTGGTGTGGAACATGAGAGTAATTTCTGGATCAAAAAAAGGCCGTTCACTAAAGGCTGTGCCGGGAACATCAACAAGACCGACAACCGACAAAGTGAAGGAATCCATTTTCAATATGATCGGCCCTTATTTTGATGGGGGCAGGGGACTAGACTTATTCGCAGGGAGCGGAGGTCTTGGAATCGAAGCGCTTTCACGCGGGTTTGAGCATTGTATATTCGTTGACCGTGATTTTAAGGCCATTCAAACGGTAAAATCTAATTTGAAAACGCTGGAGCTTACAAAACATGCACAGGTATACCGCAATGATGCGGAACGTGCTTTGCAAGCTGCTGCAAAGAGAGAAACCGGCTTTCGCGGCATTTTTCTCGATCCGCCGTATAAGGAACAAAAGCTGAAAGCACTTTTAACTTTGATTGACGAATATCAAATGCTGGAAGAAGACGGCTTTATCGTCGCTGAGCATGACAGAGAGGTCGAGCTTCCCGAAACCGTAGGAGATCTTGTGATGACAAGAAAAGAAACCTATGGGCTTACAGGTGTGGCGATTTATAAAAAGAGGGGGTAGTGAGGTGGCGAGTATAGCTGTCTGTCCCGGCAGTTTTGATCCGGTGACCTACGGGCATCTGGACATCATCAAACGCGGGGCGCATATTTTTGAACAAGTGTATGTATGTGTGCTGAATAATTCTTCAAAAAAGCCTTTGTTCAGTGTAGAGGAACGGTGTGAGCTTCTGAGAGAAGTGACAAAAGACATTCCAAACATAACAGTTGAAACATCACAAGGACTGTTAATTGATTATGCAAAAAGAAAAAATGCCAAAGCGATATTAAGAGGCTTGAGAGCTGTATCAGATTTTGAATACGAGATGCAGGGAACGTCAGTAAACCGTGTGCTTGATGAATCCATTGAGACATTTTTCATGATGACAAACAATCAGTATTCGTTTTTAAGTTCAAGCATCGTAAAAGAAGTGGCGAGATACAACGGCTCGGTATCAGAATTTGTACCGCCGGAAGTAGAGCTTGCGCTTCAGCAAAAATACAGACAAGGATGAGGGGGTTTGACTCATCCTTTTTTTGTGCCGTTTGTCAGTCTGTAAGAAAAAATGATAATGTACGTAAACAGCGCGCATAGTGTGACAGCAGGTCCGATCTGCACAAGCAGATTCCAGCCGTTTATAAACGCAGCTGGCATGTCACTGCTCTTAAAAGATTTAAATACATACTGATAAGGATCATGCCACGCCGTGTAAAGCGGTTTCCATAAAAGCATGACGAAGACAGCGGCATAAACGCCCTGCAGCAAACGTGCGATAAAGAATGGTTTAAATCTAATGTCGGTTTCCGATAAAATACCTGCCACTTGAGCTTGTACGGAAAAGCCGCTAAACCCGAGAATAAAGCTGACGATAATCGCTTTTTGCAGAAGAGAAACATCTGTCTCGCTGACAAGCTTGCTGCCTAACGTGATTTCAAACATCCCCGATAAAAGCGGAATGTCCAATTGAGCCGGAAGCTGAAACAAAGTCAGCGCGCCTTTTGTGAAAACAGACAAAACATCAGTCAGCTGAACCACGGACAACAGCCGATTGAAGACAGAAAATAAAATAATAAAGCCGCCTACCATAAGAAGCGTTTGAACAGAAGACGTCACGGCGTCGCCTAAAATTTTGCCCAAAGGCCGTTTTTCCGCAAGTCTGGCGGTATGAAGGGCGTGTAACGCATCTTTGATCGAAGGAAAGGGTATCGTTTTCTTTCTTCTGAGATGCTGCTCTTCCTTGCGGCCGTAGGAACGCATCGTTAATCCAACAGCCAGATTCCCTAAATAGTGTGCAGAAGCCAATAAAATGCCTAGTGACGCATTTTGAAAGAAACCGACAGCAACAGCGCCGAAAATAAAGAGCGGGTTTGAAGAATTGGTAAACGACGCAAGCCGTTCTGCCTCTACTCTTGAAATTTGTTTTTCCTGCCGCAGACGGGCAGTGAGTTTTGCTCCCGCTGGGTTTCCTGATGCCATTCCCATAGCAAGAACGAAGCCGCCGACACCCGGCACGCGAAAGATCGGCCGCATAAAAGGCTCAAGCAAAACACCGACAAACCGTACAATGCCAAAGCCGATTAAGAGTTCGGACAGAATAAAAAATGGCAGCAATGACGGAAACACAACCTCCCACCACATAGAAAGCCCGGTTTTAGAGGCTTCGAATGAGGCCTGTGGATGTGAGATGACAGTCGCTGTTAAAAAAAGAAAAAACGAGGCAATCAAAAGTGTATTGATCTTCGACAAGTTCATTCTTACCTCCCCGATGCTAAAAATGCCCAATGACATGTATATCATGATAAAATAATGTATGACATGAAACGGCCAAGCAGTACCTGTCCTCTTGATTCTTTGTACTAATATACGAGCATAGGGGTTCAGTTTAGACCATAGAATTCGGTATATAGGGAATTCAGGCAGGAGGTTAACGCTTTGGCCAAACCTAAAATCGGGTTAGCGTTAGGATCGGGAGGGGCCAGAGGGCTTGCTCATCTCGGTGTGCTTTCCAGTTTACATAAGCATCAAATTCATGTGGATATGATTGCAGGAAGCAGCATGGGCGCTTTGGTGGGCAGTTTTTATGCCGCCGGCCATGACGTGGCAACGATGAAAAAAGTAGCCAAAGCCTTTAAACGGAGGCTTTATGCTGATTATACGGTGCCGAAGCTCGGTTTTCTAAAAGGTGACCGCGTCAGACAGCTTGTGCATGCTTATACATTCGGAAAACCGATTGAAGAGCTCCAAATTCCGCTGGGCATTGTTGCGTGTGATTTACAGACGGGAGAAAAGATTGTGTTCCGCAAAGGATCAGTGTCAGATGCAGTGAGGGCCAGCATCAGCATACCGGGTATCTTTATTCCGCAGAGGCTGGACGGACGCCTTCTTGTAGACGGCGCGGTCGTCGATCGAATTCCGGTTTCTGTTGTAAAAGACATGGGAGCTGATATTATCATCGCTTCGGATGTATCCAGGGTTCGAAAAACTGAAACAGCAGTGCATATTTTTGATGTGATTATGCAAAGTATGGATATCCTGCAAAATGAATTGGTGCGGCATCAAACGATTGCCGCAGATATCATGATTCGCCCTTCTCTTGAAACATACAGCTCAAGCTCGTTTGCCAATATTGAAGAAATGATATCGGCAGGCGAAGAGGCGACAAACCGAATGATCAGCAAGATAAGAAAAGAAATAGAGAATTGGGAGGGCTCATAATTTGCTACGTAAAAAACATTTTAGCTGGATGCTTGTCATCCTCATACTGATCGCCGTTTTATCATTTATAAAACTTCCATACTATATTACAAAACCGGGAGAAGCGACAGAGCTTGCTCCATTGATAAAAGTGGAGGGAGGCTACCCGGAAAAAGGAAGCTTGTCTTTAATGACTGTCAAAGTGGGACCGGCTAATCCGTTTACATATGTGTGGGCAAAGATGCACCCTTATTATGAAATTGTTCCTGATGAGAGCATTAAGGAAGAAGGCGAGTCAGATAAGGAGTATATGAAAAGGCAGCTCCAAATGATGAAAAGCTCGCAAGAAAACGCGGTTATAGCCGCCTATCAAAAAGCAGGAAAAAAAGTCAGCTACTCCTTTAACGGCATATATGCAAGCTCAGTTGTAGAAAACATGCCGGCAAAAGGGAAAATAGAGGTCGGTGATAAAATCATCAGTGCAGACGGCAGAAACTATCAGTCAGCTGAAAAGCTGATTGATTATATCAGCAGCAAAAACGCGGGAGATAAAGTGACGTTAAAGATCGAAAGAGAAGAAAAAGAAAAGCGTGTCACTCTTACGCTAAAACAATTCCCTGATGAGCCGCAACGGGCTGGGATCGGTGTTTCACTTTATACGGACAGAAACGTCAAAGTGGAGCCGGATATTGATTTTGAAATCGAGAATATCGGCGGCCCTTCTGCAGGGTTAATGATGTCTCTTGAAATCTATAATCAGCTGACAAAAACAGACGAAACAAAAGGTTATGATATTGCGGGAACAGGTACCATTGATGTTGACGGAAAAGTAGGCCCGATTGGCGGAATTGATCAAAAAGTCGTCGCCGCAGACAAAGCCGGAAAAGACATTTTCTTCGCGCCAAATCAAAACGGTGCCAGCAATTCCGATTATGAAAATGCTGTAAAAACAGCAAAAGATATTGATTCAGATATGAAGATTGTGCCTGTTGATACCATGCAGGATGCGATTGACTATTTGAATAAGCTGAAAGCGAAAAGCACCTGATTCTCAGGTGCTTTTTCTATACATTTAAAAAGTGTTGTCCATCTTCGTCATAGCGAATCGGTGCATGTCCGTATTCCTGCAGGTCAAACTCGGTTCTCAGCGGCTCTTCTATCGGCAGGCTGTAAATTCTGCTTGCTTTTATGTCCAGATCGAGAGCTGGATGAGAGAAAGAGGACAGTTTGCTGACAAGCGGAACAGAAAGTGTCTTTTTCTTTTCGGATAAATAAGCCTGTCCTTTTTTCGTCATGCCGAGAAGCCTGGTATATGGCACCTTATCGTCGTCAAGCAGCTTTTTTATATCCTGTTTTTTTGTTCTGGTTAAAATGTGCGTATTCATCCGCTGGAGCCTTGTCCATGTATAACGTTTCGTTTTCAGCAGCTCCATATATTCCAGATAGGAGCTGGCTTTTCTGATCGAACGAAGAATTCTGTGCTCTAAACCTTCCTCCACCTCGTATATTTGCTGTAATTCCTGTGCTGTTACTGTTGAAAGGCTGTATTTTAAGTAAGAAAAGTAGCTCTCAGGTGTATGCCACAATCCGAAAGATTTGCGGTAAGCTGCTAATTCTCGTGCAGATGCAGCAGGGAGAAAACGAAGGCAGGCTTCGAGACTCTGGCCAGTCATCGCTTTTCTAATGCTTGTGGCGCTTGCGATAGGGTTTTCGCCTTCAGGGAGATCGGCATCATGATAGTCCGAAGAGATGCGTGCCGTGGTATAAGGTTTCATAGGATATCCCCCGGTTAGAATCGAAGTCACATACTGGTATCCCAAAATGTTATTTGGTTTTGACAAGTCAAGTGCACTTTCGGAATGCAAAATGGAGCTGAAGGCGCTAGCCGCCGCTGCTGGATAACTCGTCCCCGTTTTAAGTTCTTCTTTAATTCGGTCATCAAATGTATGTTTATGCTCATTAATAAGCTGTGCTGTTTCTAAAAACGGCTTGATATCCCCATTCTCACTCCCGAAAAACAACGCCTCACATTCAATTTCGTTTAGGATGGAAACACTGCCGCGTGCAAAAATGTCCGCTTTTTGCACGGCATAAAGATAAGGCAGCTCAATAACAAGATCAACTCCGCTTTGCAGCGCCATTTTTGTTCGGGCCCATTTTGACACAACAGCCGGTTCCCCACGCTGTAAAAAATGCCCGCTCATCACCGCGACAGCCGTGTCGCATCCGGTTTGCCGCTTTGCTGTTTGGGCATGATAAAGGTGACCGTTATGAAAGGGATTATATTCAACCACCAATCCGACAGCATTCATATTTTTTCCGCCTTTCTTGCTATGTTTAAAAACGTATGGTACATTTGCAAATGAAAACTCTTACGCCTTATTTTTGTTTTAAGTGTATGCATAGCATATTCCGCTGTCAACGATGCTTGGATGGCAGCATTATGCTGTAAAGAAAAAATATTGACAAAAACAATCTTAAAAGCTATAATCATGTTTGTTGCTTTCCTGAGGTGATACAAATGAAATGGACGATTTATCAGCTGCATCAAATGCCAAAACAAAGTTTTGAATTTGATGAAACAGTTGAGTTAAATGAGCTGACAAAGCTGAATTCTGACATTCGCCGCATTTCTCCCGTCCGGGTGAAGGGCAGAGCGGATATCAAATCCAAACAGGTTTCGTTTGATTTTACAATTTCAGGCGAAATGATTTTGCCATGCTCAAGAACACTCGTTGATGTCCCGTATCCATTTGAAATTTCAACAAAAGAACTGTTTATATTTCATCACACGGATGATATAGAAGATTTTGACGTTCACATTGTTGAGGACGATACTATCGACTTAACTCCGATCGTGAAAGAAGAAATTCTTTTAGAAATCCCTATGCAAATCTTTTGTGAATCTGAACAAGAAAAAGGAGCTGCTCCTCAAGAAGGAAAGGACTGGCAAGTCATTTCGGAAGAAGACAAGAAGAAACAAGTTGATCCGAGACTTGCAGCCCTCGAAAAGCTCTTAAAACAAGATGATGAATCTTAACTCTTTAAGGAGGTGGGAATAATGGCTGTACCTTTTAGAAGAACTTCTAAAATGAAGAAAAGATTGCGCCGTACACATTTCAAACTTAATGTACCTGGTATGACAGAATGTCCGTCATGCGGAGAGATGAAGTTGTCTCACCGTGTATGCAAAGCATGCGGATCATACAACGGCAAAGACATAAATGTAAAAAGTAACTAATGAGAAAAGCGCGGGGTGAAAGCCCTGCGCTTTTTCTTTTTCTCTTCCTGTCAGCTTGCGGAAAATTTGTGAGTGCAAATAGTCTATCTAATCTATTACCGGCATATGTATGAGATAAATAAGCTGACATGGAGGGAGATTGAATTTGACCATTACAAGACAAGATGCTTGGACTCAGGATGAGGATTTGCTGCTGGCAGAAGTGGTGCTTCGTCATATTCGAGAGGGAGGAACACAGCTTTCCGCCTTTGAGGAGGTAGGAAGGGCGCTGACCAGAACTGCGGCAGCCTGCGGTTTCAGGTGGAACTCGTATGTAAGAAAACAATACCAGTCAGGTATAGAGCTTGCGAAAAAGCAGAGGAAAGAACTGAGAAAGCAAATCGGCGTTCATTCGGTCAATATGCCGAATTCCGTGAAGCAGACTGCCTCGGCATCGTCAGAAGGAAAACGAGACTTGTCCATTCAGGATGTCATTCGATTTCTCGAACAATTTAAAGAAGCACCTTCTGCACAAGAATTTCAGCTCGAAAGAGAAAAATTGAAGGAGCAAATCCAATCCCTGCAAAAAGAGCTTGAGGATTTGCGGAATGAAAATCAAACATTGCGGAATCAGCTAGAGATGACAGAAGAGGATTACAAGGCACTGATCGACATTATGGATCGGGCCAGAAAAATGGTTGTATCCAAGGAAGACGGAAGAATGAAAAAAGCGGCTCAAGAAACGTAAAGAAACGCTTGAAATGAACCGGCCCTATAGGAAGAATAGGCCGGTTGTTTTTATGTCTATGCGGACTCTCCCGGTGTCATTTCGCGATCCATATCAGGATGCCAGATGAGCGGGTTTTCCCCTTTGTCCCGCGCCATATCATATTTAACAGTCTTAAAGTTCATTTTGTTCCAAAATTCTGCTGATTTCATTCGCGGATTTGTCCGGATTGGCATTTTGAATGATTTTGCAAATTCAACCAAGGCTCTCCCATATCCCCTGTTCTGGTAGCCTGGAAGAACCTCAAGCTTCCACAGCTCCAAATAATCCTGGCGATTGTCAAAATAGGGATTCGATTTGCCGTTAACTTGATACAGACTCATTCGTGCTACAAGTTTATCGCCGAAATAAATCCCGTAAAAAGGCGAAGTGCTGTCATTTTCAATAATATTATCCTGAAGATCTTCAAGCATTGAAAGCTCCTGAATGCCGTATTCTTTAAATTTCTTGAATTCTTCCAGCGTTTTATAGTTGATAAGCAGACGTTCTACCTTTGTCAAACCAATCTCCCCCTTTGTTGTTTCTATATATATATTGTAAACGCTTTATTTAAAAAATCCAAATATTTAAACTTTAATTTTAAGCACATGGGATCTTTGAGAAGTAATTTCTTCATACTTCTGCTATGATAATACGTAAAAGCTAAATTGGGTGTGACATCATGAAAATTGGAATTATCGGCGGAGGCTCCGTCGGTCTTTTATGCGCCTATTATTTGTCACTTGATCACGACGTGACTGTTGTGACGAGGCGGCAGGAACAGGCTACGGCCATTCAGTCTGAAGGAATCCGGCTTTATAAAGGCGGGGAGGAATTCAGCGCTGGTTGCAGTGCAGACACGCGTATCAATTCGGATTTCGATCTGCTTGTCGTGACAGTGAAGCAGCATCAGCTTCAGTCTGTTTTTCCGTCGCTTGAACGGATCGGAAAAACGAATATATTATTTTTGCAAAACGGCATGGGGCATATCCACAACCTAAAAGACTGGCACGTTGGCCACTCTATTTATGTTGGAATCGTTGAGCACGGGGCTGTAAGAAAATCGGATACAGCTGTTGATCATACAGGCTTAGGTGCGATAAAATGGAGCGCGTTCGATGCTGAACCAGATCGGCTGAACATCTTGTTTAAGCATAACCACTCGGATTTTCCGATTTGTTATGAGACGGATTGGTACCGTCTGCTAACGGGCAAGCTGATTGTAAATGCGTGTATTAATCCTTTAACTGCGTTATTGCAGGTGAAAAATGGAGACCTGCTGACAACGCCAGCTTATCTGGCTTTTATGAAGCTGGTATTTCAGGAGGCGTGCCGCATATTAAGGCTTGAAAACGAAGAAGAGGCTTGGGAGCGGGTTCAGGCCGTTTGCAGACTAACGAAAGAAAATCGCTCTTCAATGCTGGTTGACGTCATTGAAGGCCGGCAAACGGAAGCTGACGCCATCATCGGATACTTATTGAAGGAAGCAAGTCTTCACGGAATTGATGCCGTCCATCTAGCGTTTTTATACGGCAGCATCAAAGCATTGGAGCGAAATACAAACAAAGTCTTTTGAGCTTTTTCGGTAACATGCTATACTCATTTCGGATAACTAACTATTTATTGGAGAAAGGAAGTTCTAGAAGATGCAGCTAACTGAACTTTCCATCAAAAATCAGAATGTGTTTGTACAGCACTATATAGATGGCAAAGAAGAAATGTCTTCTTTTTTTGATTACAGCATTCATCATAAGGACATGTGGCGTGAAAGACTGCAAGACTTATCCTCCCGGTTTTTCGCGAGAGAGGAATTGGCGGCGTACTTATCCTCGTACCATAATAAATTCAGTTCAAGTGCGATGCAGTCCGCTATTGAGAAGCTGAAGGACCCGTCAAGTGCCGCTGTAGTCGGCGGACAGCAGGCAGGACTTTTAACAGGGCCGCTTTACACCATACATAAAATCATTTCAATCATTGTTTTAGCAAAGCAACAAGAAAAGGAACTGCAAGTGCCTGTCATACCGATCTTCTGGGTGGCCGGAGAAGACCACGATTTGGATGAGATTAATTTTGTTCATATTTCTGAAGAGAATGGTCCTGTGAAAAAAAAGCTGTCTCAGTCATATTGGAAGAAGTCATCAGCAGCGAGCACAACGCTTGACCAGGAAAAGTGTTCCGCGTGGATAGATGATGTGTTTGCCGCTTTTGAAGAAACAGACCACACGAATTCACTTCTTGACAATGTGAAACGATGTTTACGAGAATCTGTTACGTTTACTGACTTCTTTGAGCTGCTGATCGCGGATCTGTTCCAAGAGGAGGGCTTAGTTTTATTAAATTCTGGAGATCCTGGGATTAAAAAGCTGGAAACGGCCATGTTCCAAAAGATTCTTCGAGAAAATGATGAACTCGCCCGCGCTGTATCAGATCAGCAGGCCTTCATGCGCCAAGCAGGCTACAAACCGATTATCGAGTCCGGAAAAGAGCAAGCGAATCTGTTTTATGAATATGAAGAAGAACGTTTTTTAATTGAAAAAGATAACGGCCGATTTGTTGTCAAAGAGCTTGATCTAGGATGGACGATGGATGAACTTCATACGCATATGGAAGAACATCCGGAGCGCTTCAGCAACAATGTTGTAACGAGACCTTTAATGCAGGAATTTCTCATTCCGACTTTAGCATTTATTGCAGGGCCCGGTGAAATCAACTATTGGGGTGAACTCAAACAAGCTTTTGCGGTGATGGGCTTCAAAATGCCTCCTGTCATGCCAAGGCTGAACATTACGATACTTGAGCGGCATATTGAGAAAAAACTGGCTGAACGGAATATCTCGTTACAAGATGCGATTGAGCGCGGTACGGAGAATCAAAGAGAGACATACTTCGAGCGCCAGATTCCGGAAGAGTTTACGGCGGTGATGGATCAAGCGAGAAGCCAAATTGAAGCGATTCACAAAACGGTCCGGCAGGAGGCGTTAAAGGTCGATCAAAGCATGGAACCTTTACTCCTGAAAAATGCCGCTTTTATTCAGGATCAGCTTCAATTCTTAGAGCGCACGGTGACGAAGCGAATTGAAGAAAAAGAAGGCTACGTTTTGAAGGATTATGAGAGAATTCAAAATAGCATTAAGCCGCTTCTTGCACCGCAAGAACGGATTTGGAATATCATGTATTATTTGAACAGGTACGGTCCAAAATTCTTCATGACATTCAAGAATCTGCCATTTTCTTTTCAAAATCAACATCAAGTTGTCAAACTTTGAAATAAAGTTTTAAAGAACCCTGAATAGTTCAGGGTTTTTTTTTATGGGTAAACAGTGTAAAATGAAGTTGTGGAGCGAAGTGGTGAATAGTGGTGAGTTAAGGAGAGAAAGTGGGGCAAGAGATCATGTTTATGGGTGAATATCAGCATACCATCGATGCGAAAGGCCGCATGATCGTACCCGCTAAATTTAGAGAAGGCCTAGGTGAGCAATTTGTGCTGACCAGAGGGCTTGACCAATGTCTCTTCGGCTACCCTATGCACGAATGGAAACAAATTGAAGAAAAACTGAAAGCTCTTCCTCTCACAAAGAAAGATGCCCGCGCGTTTACCCGTTTCTTCTTTTCAGGGGCGACCGAATGCGAACTGGACAAGCAAGGCAGGGTAAATATTGCATCATCTCTATTGAATTACGCCAAACTGGAAAAAGAATGTGTTGTTATCGGGGTTTCTAATCGAATTGAATTGTGGAGTAAAGTAATTTGGGAACAATACACAGAAGAGCAAGAAGATTCATTTGCTGAAATTGCTGAAAACATGATTGGGTTTGATATATAATGATTCTTCGTGTATAACACTCTAAAAACAATTTCAATTCATCCTGATAAAAGGTGGGACCAACACAAAATGTTTCAACACAAGACAGTACTTCTTCGTGAAACCGTAGACGGACTCAATATTAAACCGGACGGTACATATGTAGACTGCACACTCGGCGGAGCTGGGCACAGTACATACTTATTGCAGCAGTTATCCGAGAAGGGGCGTTTAATCGCTTTTGACCAAGATGATATGGCATTACAGCATGCGAAAGAAGCGTTGTCCGATTATAAAGGGCAGCTTATTCTGATTAAAAGCAATTTCAGGTATTTAAAAGAATGTTTGAATGAACAAGGTATTACAGAAGTAGACGGTATTTTATTTGATTTAGGGGTGTCCTCTCCGCAGCTGGATACACCGGAGCGCGGATTCAGTTACCATCATGACGCACCGTTGGACATGAGGATGGACCAGTCGGCTACGCTTACGGCGAAAGAAGTCGTTAATGAGTGGCGCTATGAGGATCTCGTCCGTATTTTCTTTAAATACGGAGAAGAGAAGTTCAGTAAACAGATCGCCAGAAAAATTGAGGAGGCAAGAATGAAGTCTCCTATTCAAACTACGGGCCAACTGGTCGATCTAATAAAAGACGCGATTCCCGCTCCAGCGAGAAGGAGCGGGGGACATCCCGCTAAACGCGTGTTTCAGGCAATAAGAATTGCCGTAAACGATGAACTTAGGGTGTTTGAAGAAGCTTTGGAGCAGGCAATTGAGGTTCTGAAGCCAGGGGGCAGGGTATCAGTCATTACCTTCCACTCGCTAGAAGACAGAATTTGCAAAACCACTTTTAAAGAAAAGTCGTCGCTTCCGGAACTTCCTCCGGGTCTTCCTGTTATACCGGAAGAGTTTGAGCCGGAGCTAAAGCTCATCACAAGAAAACCGATTACGGCATCTCAAGAAGAGCTTGAAGAGAACAACAGGGCCCGTTCTGCCAAGCTTCGGATTGCTGAAAAAAGAAAATAACGAAACGCGAATGCAAAATTAAAAGGAGGTCATCAGCCTATGAGCAATTTAGCTTACCAACCAGAGAAACAGCAGCGGCATGCGATCAATCCTGAGAAAAAAGTGATTGTCAAAAAAAGGGCTTCCATTACTCTCGGAGAAAAAGTGCTTCTTGTCCTCTTTGCTGCGGCGGTGCTCAGCGTATCGCTTTTGATCGTATCGAAGGCATATGCGGCATATCAAACCAATATTGAGGTGCAAAAGCTTGAGGAGCAAATTTCATCCGAAAATAAGCAAATTGGTGACCTCGAAAAAAGCGTTGCTGATTTAAGCAAACCGCAGCGTATTATGGACATTGCGAAAAAGAACGGCTTGAATTTAAAAGATAAAAAAGTGAAAAACATACAGGAATGATTCAAATGCCAAAAAAGAATAAATTTATGAATAGAGGAGCAGCGATTCTAAGTATTTGTTTCGCTCTCTTTTTCTTTGTCATCCTAGGGAGAATGGCATATATTCAAATAACCGGAAAAGCGGACGGCGAAGTGCTTGCGACAAAAGCGACAGAGCAGCATGAAAAGAAACGGACCATCGAGGCAAGCCGCGGCTCGATTTTAGATCGAAACGGAAAAGTGATTGCTGAGGACACGGCGACGTATAAGCTGATTGCGATTCTCGATAAAAAAATGACCACTGATGTCAAGCATCCTCAGCATGTCGTAGACAAAGAAAAAACGGCGGAAGCATTGTCTAAAGTGATAAACTTGGACAAGGCCGACATCCTTGATATCTTAAATAAAGATGCAAAACAAGTCGAGTTTGGCTCAGCGGGCCGGGATATTACGTATTCACAAAAGCAAAAAATTGAAAAAATGAAACTCCCGGGCATTTCATTTTTACGGGATACAAAACGGTACTATCCAAATGGTATTTTCGCATCCAATTTAATCGGCTATGCCGAGGTTGATCAGGACACAAATGAAATTTCCGGCGCGATGGGATTAGAAAAAGTGCTAGATAAGTATTTGAAGGAGCGGGACGGATATGTGACATATGAAAGCGACAAATCCGGCTGGGAGCTCCCGAACAGCAAAAACAAAATTACCGCACCAAAAAATGGTGACAATGTATATTTAACCATTGACCAGAAAATTCAAACCTTTTTGGAAGACAGCATGTCGAAAGTGGCGCAAAAGTATAACCCGAAAAAAATTATGGCCGCAGTCGTCGATCCGAAAACCGGCAAAGTCCTTGCCATGGGACAGCGGCCAAGCTTTGACCCGAACAAGCGCGATGTGACAAACTACTATAATGATTTGATTTCATATGCGTATGAACCCGGATCAACGATGAAGATATTTACACTTGCTGCTGCGATGCAGGAAAACGTGTTTAATGCGAACGAACAATATAAGTCAGGGACATTTGAAGTTGGCGGAGCACCTGTTAGGGATCACAATAACGGTGTAGGCTGGGGTCCGACAACCTATCATGACGGCGTTCTAAGGTCGTCGAATGTCGCTTTTGCGAAACTGGCGAAAGAAAAGCTGGGATATGACCGCCTCAATCAATATTTGCACAAGTTCAATTTTTACCAGAAAACAGGTATTGATTTGCCAGGAGAAGTCTCCAGCAAAATTAACTTTAAATATGAATTTGATAAGGCGTCAACTGCATATGGCCAAGCGTCTGCGGTCACACCAATTCAGCAGATTCAGGCCGCAACGGCAATTGCGAATGACGGTAAAATGATGAAGCCTTATGTGATTGACCATATCGTTGATCCCGATAAAGATAAAACTATTTATCAAAATAAGCCGGAATCAGCCGGAACTCCAATTTCTGCAAGCACAGCGAAAAAGGTGCGGGATATATTGGGAGAAGTCGTTACATCGAAGATCGGAACAGGGCAAGCTTATAAAATCGAAGGTTTTGATGTTGCGGGGAAAACAGGTACTGCGCAAATAGCCGGTAAAGGCGGATATTTAGACGGCACAGATAACTATATCTTTTCGTTTATGGGTATGGCACCAAAAGATGATCCTGAGCTTTTAATTTATGTTGCTGTACAGCAGCCGCAGTTAAAAGCAGGACAAAGCAGTTCAGATCCAGTATCAGAAATCTTCAACCCAACAATGAAAAACAGCCTGCATTACCTAAACATAGAGCCAACTGAAAAATCTGACTCAGATAAGGAAGAAACAAAAGCGCAGACAATGCCTGATTTAACAGATCAAACGGTTACTGCTGCTCAAAAGAAAGCAAAAGAAGAGAATCTCACACCGATTGTCATCGGCAGTGATGTCGCTGTAAAAGAACAGTATCCGAAAGCGGATGAGGAAGTTCTCACCAATCAGAAGGTTTTCCTGAAAACGGGCGGCAAAATCAAAATGCCTGATATGACAGGGTGGTCTAGAAGAGAGGTTCTTCAGTACGGCGAGCTCGCGGGAATTCATATTGAAGTAAACGGCCAAGGCTACGCTGTCAGCCAAAGCGTTAAGAAAGACAAAGAAATAAAAGATAAAACCGTAATCAAGGTTAAGTTTAAAAATCCTGATTAAAAAGAAAGCTTGCGTTATGCAGGCTTTCTTTTTTTATGCCTTCAGAGGAGCCTCGTTCTACCTGTCCAATTTCAGGCATAAAATGAAACAAGCCTAAATAAGGAGTGAACGGTCTCTTGCGCGTCTCGAATGTAACGGTTAGAAAACGTTTATTATTTGTTTTGCTTTTTGGCGTGATCGTGTTTCTGATCATTGATACAAGGCTGGGGTATGTTCAGTTTGTGATGGGCGAAAAACTGACTTCGCTGGCGAAAGATTCCTGGAGCCGTAACTTGCCGTTTGAGCCGGAGAGAGGCGAGATTCTGGACCGGAACGGTGTGAAGCTCGCAACAAACAAAAGTGCGCCGACCGTATTCGTCGTGCCGCGACAAGTACAGAATCCGATGAAAACGAGCAAGCAGCTTGCGGCGGTGCTCAACATGTCAGAAGAAAAAGTATATAAACATGTGACAAAAAAAGCATCAATCGAAAAGATCACTCCTGAGGGGAGAAAAATTTCAAATGAGAAGGCGAAGGAAATCAAAGCGCTTGATTTAAAAGGTGTGTATGTTGCGGAGGACAGTATCCGTCATTACCCGTTCGGCAGCTTTTTATCTCATGTGCTTGGATTTGCAGGAATTGACAACCAAGGGCTCCTTGGACTGGAAGCCTATTACGACGATGATCTAAAAGGGGAAAAAGGTTCTGTTAAGTTTTATACAGATGCCAAGGGAAAGAAGATGCCTGATGAAGCGGACGACTATACGCCGCCTAAGGATGGGCTTGATATGAAGCTGACAGTTGATTCAAAGGTTCAGACGATACTGGAAAGAGAGCTTGATAACGCTGAGGCCAAATATCATCCGGACGGCATGATTGCCGTAGCTATGAATCCGAAAAACGGAGAAATCTTGGGGATGTCTAGCAGGCCTGACTTTGACCCTGCTGATTACCAATCAGTCGATCCGTCCGTCTACAATCGAAATCTGCCAGTATGGAGCACGTATGAACCGGGATCTACCTTTAAAATCATTACGCTTGCAGCAGCCCTTGAAGAGCAAAAAGTTAATTTAAAACGGGATCAATTTTATGATAAGGGGCATGCGGAAGTGGACGGAGCGAGACTGCGGTGCTGGAAAAGAGGCGGGCACGGGCTGCAGACGTATTTAGAAGTTGTACAGAACTCCTGCAACCCGGGGTTTGTTGAATTGGGCGAGCGCTTAGGAAAAGAAAAGCTTTTCAAATATATCAAAGACTTTGGTTTTGGACAAAAAACGGGGATTGATCTTCAAGGCGAGGGAACAGGCATCTTATTCCCTCTTGACAGAGTGGGCCCGGTGGAGCAAGCAACTACGGCTTTCGGACAGGGAGTATCCGTCACGCCGATTCAGCAGGTTGCAGCCGTATCTGCCGCTGTAAACGGAGGGACGCTCTACACACCTTATATTGCAAAGGAATGGATCGATCCTGTTACGAAGAAAACGGTCAAAAAACAATCACCAATCGCAAAGAAACAAGTCATTTCTGAAGAAACATCCAAACAAATCCGCTATGCTCTAGAAAGCGTTGTCGCAGAAGGCACCGGCCGCAATGCATTTGTGGAAGGATATCGTGTCGGAGGAAAAACGGGAACGGCACAAAAGGTTAAAGATGGAAAATACCTCGAAAACAACCATATTGTATCATTTATCGGTTTCGCGCCCGCCGATGATCCGAGTCTGGTTGTCTACGTTGCGGTGGATAACCCGAAAGGCACGATTCAGTTTGGCGGAACGGTTGCAGCGCCTATTGTCGGGAGTATTATGAGAGACAGCCTGCCGGAACTTGGTGTGAAGCCCCGGAAAAATCAAATCGAGAAAAAATACCAATGGAACGACACAAAAACAATAGAAGTTCCGAATGTTGTAGGGATGTCTGTCTCAGATCTTGAGTCACTATTGGTGAATCTCAATGTAGATGCTTCCGGGAAAGGAAGCAAAATCGTTAAACAATCGCCAGCTGCCGGAACGAAAGTAAAAGAGGGTTCGAAGATACGCGTGTATTTGACTGAAGAAGATGAAAAGGAGGCAGCCGATTGATTCGGGCTGCCTATTCTTTTATTGCAGAAAAAATGCTGATATCTTTCAAGATTAGCTGGATGTATCCTTTTATTTACGCTAAAATATGAACTGTATGCTTAAAATCATTACCACATCCTTTGATGTGACTTCAATGATAAAAAGAACGAATTAGAATGTTGAGAGGTTTGATACGATGAAACTTACAAAGCTGCTTACATACTTAACAACCGAACCTTCTGTAAACGACTCACAAGACCCTGAAATAACTTCAATTGAGATGGACTCCAGAGAAGTAAAGAAAGGGAGTCTTTTTGTATGTGTAAAAGGGTATACGGTGGATGGCCACGATTTTGCGCAAAAAGCAGTAGAAAACGGCGCAGCGGCTATTGTGGCAGAACGAGAGGTCGATGTGGATGTTCCTGTTATTATTGTCCGGCAGTCACTTCGCGCGCTCAGCGTTTTGTCTGATGCGTTTTACGGACAGCCGACGAAGAAGCTTCAGCTGATTGGGATAACGGGGACAAACGGCAAAACATCAACGACCCATATGGTCGATGAGATCTTGAAAAAAGCGGGAAAACGCACAGGCTTGATCGGTACAATGTACATGAAAATCGGAGACGAAACACTTCCAGTGAAAAACACGACTCCGGAAAGCGTCACGCTGCAGAAAACGTTTAAGAAAATGAATGACAAGCACGTCGACACTGCTATCATGGAGGTTTCTTCCCACGCCTTGTCTTTAGGACGCGTCCATGGCTGTGATTATGATATTGCCGTGTTTACGAATTTAACACAGGACCATCTGGACTATCATAAAACGATGGATGAGTACCGGCATGCAAAAAGCCTGCTCTTTTCCCAACTTGGCGGGGCTTTCAACCATCAACATCCAAAGCGTGCCGTACTGAATGCTGACGATGAGGCGAGCGCTTATTTTGAAAAGGTAACAGCAGCGCATATCTCTACATACGGAATTAAAAACAATGCTGACGTGATGGCGAAGAACATCAATATCACTGCACAGGGCACAAGCTTTGATCTCGTGACAAACAAAGGCACGAAGCACATCACGATGTCTCTCGTCGGACAATTTAATGTGTATAACGTGCTGGCTGCTGTTGCGACATGTATTGCAGCAGGCATACCATTTGAAATCATCACTGAGGCTGTTGAAGAATTGCGTGGTGTAAGAGGACGTTTTGAATTGGTCAATCAGCAGCAGGAGTTTCCTGTCATTGTAGACTACGCGCACACACCTGACAGCCTTGAAAATGTGCTGCAGACCTGCAGAGACATGACAGAAGGAAAGCTATTTGTCGTTGTCGGCTGCGGTGGAGACAGAGATAAGACGAAACGCCCGAAAATGGCTAAAATTGCTGTGGAGCTGGCTGACGAGCCAATTTTTACTTCAGATAACCCGAGAAGCGAAGACCCTCGCGCGATTTTAAGAGATATGGAAGCCGGAGTAGAGAACGCATACTATCACAGTATTGCAAACCGCGAACAGGCGATCTTTTTCGCGATTGCCAATGCCAAAAAAGGCGACGTTGTCCTCATTGCAGGAAAAGGACATGAAACCTATCAGCAGATCGGAAATGAAACCTTCGATTTTGATGATGCTGAAGTAGCGGCGAGAGCCATTGTTGAACTCAATAAGAATAAGACGAATTCATAGGAAAGAGATGTTATTGAATAATGGAGCTTGAAAAGATTTTTCATATGGGAAAAAATCATGAATATGATAACTACGTATGTCGTTTGAAAGAAACAGGAGGAGAAAAGGACAATGCTTGAGCAAGTCATTCTGTTTACAATTTTAATGGGTTTTTTAATTAGTGTTCTGCTCTCTCCGATTCTTATTCCGTTTTTAAGAAGATTAAAATTCGGCCAGAGTATTAGAGAAGAAGGACCGAAATCACATCAGAAAAAATCAGGGACACCGACAATGGGCGGGGTCATGATTATACTTTCTATCATAGTGACAACTATTGTGATGACACAGAAGTTTTCAGAAATAAGCCCCGAAATGGTGCTGCTTCTGTTTGTTACGCTCGGCTATGGATTGCTTGGCTTTTTAGATGATTACATCAAGGTTGTCATGAAGCGCAACCTTGGATTGACATCAAAGCAAAAGCTGATCGGCCAAATTATTATCGCAGTTGTATTTTATGCTGTGTACCATTACTACAATTTCGCGACAGATATTCGCGTTCCTGGAACTGACTTCTCATTTGATCTAGGCTGGGCTTACTTTATTCTGGTGCTCTTTATGCTTGTCGGCGGATCAAATGCAGTTAACCTGACTGACGGCCTTGACGGCTTATTATCCGGTACTGCGGCGATTGCCTTTGGCGCCTTTGCCATTCTGGCATGGAATCAGTCTCAATATGACGTAGCGATTTTCTCAGTGGCCGTTGTCGGCGCAGTTCTGGGCTTCCTTGTATTTAATGCTCATCCGGCCAAAGTGTTTATGGGAGATACGGGATCGCTTGCATTGGGAGGAGCCATCGTTACCATTGCCATTTTAACGAAATTAGAGATCCTGCTGGTTATCATTGGCGGTGTATTCGTTATTGAGACATTATCTGTTATTCTGCAGGTCATCAGCTTTAAAACGACAGGTAAACGAATTTTCAAAATGAGTCCGCTTCATCACCATTACGAGCTTGTCGGCTGGTCTGAATGGAGAGTAGTCGTGACGTTTTGGGCTGCGGGACTGTTGCTTGCCGTTTTAGGAATTTACATCGAGGTGTGGTTATAAGTGGAAAATGATCAATTTTTACAGAATCAGCATTTTTTAATCCTTGGGCTTGCGAAAAGCGGGTATGCGGCGGCCTCCATTCTTCATGAAAAAGGCAGTTATGTTGCAGTCAATGACCAAAAGCCTTTTGAAGAAAACGAACCGGCACAAAAGCTCTCTGAAAAAGGAATCGAAGTGGTTTGCGGAGAGCATCCAGTTTCTCTGTTCGATCAGCATCAAATCACGATTCTGATCAAAAACCCGGGAATTCCTTATGAAAACATTATGGTTCAGGAAGCGGAGAAAAGAGGCATTCCGGTTTGGACGGAAATTGAGCTCGCTTACTACCTGACAAACGCCAAGTTTATCGGAATTACCGGATCGAACGGTAAAACAACCACGACAACGCTGATTTACGAAATGCTCAAAGCTGACTCGCAAAAAGCACTGATTGCCGGAAACATCGGCACAGTCGCAAGTGAGGTTGCCTATCATGCTGATGGGGACGAATGGATCGTTACTGAACTGTCTTCGTTCCAGCTGATGGGAACACACGCTTTCAGACCGGAAATCAGCCTGATTTTAAATGTATTTGACGCCCATTTGGATTATCACCATACACGGGAAAACTATGAAAAAGCGAAACAGAAAGTGTATCTTCATCAGACTGCCTCAGATAAAGCCATTGTCAACCAAGATGATGACACGGTTGTGCGTCTTGCTGAAGCTGGAAAAGCCGAAACAGTCCCATTTTCAGTCAGCAAAACGCTTGAACAGGGCGCTTACGTAAAAGACAGTATGATTATGTTTAACGGCGAAGCCATTCTTCCTCTGGAAGAGGTTGTCCTGCCCGGCGCTCATAACCTGGAGAACATTTTAGCAGCGATTGCAGTTGTGAAAACGGCAGGTGCGTCCAATGAGGCGGTTAAAAAAGTGCTGACAAGCTTTACTGGCGTGAAGCACCGCCTCCAATATGTGACGACAGTGAATGGCCGCAAATTTTATAACGACAGTAAAGCAACAAACATTTTAGCGACAAGCAAGGCGCTTTCAGCTTTCGATAAGCCGGTCATTCTGCTTGCGGGCGGACTGGATCGCGGAAATGGTTTTGATGACTTGAAACCTTATATGAAGCATGTCAAAGCAGTGCTTACTTTTGGCCAGACGGCGCCAAAACTCGAGAAACTCGGCAATGAGCTGGGAATACAACATGTCAAACGTGTCGATAATGTTGAACAAGCAGTATCTGCGGCGTTTGCGATCTCAAATGAAGGAGATGTCATCCTGCTGTCACCCGCGTGTGCGAGCTGGGATCAATTCAAAACATTTGAAGAACGCGGTGACATGTTTATAGATGCCGTGCATATGCTTAAGTAAGGGCTTGTCTTGAAGTAAATCGGCAGCCCTAATGACTTTAAGCTTGGGGTGTCGATTGCTTTGACTACTAAAAAAACATCGCCTGATTTGTTATTGGTCATCATTACGTTATTATTATTAACAATCGGATTAATTATGGTGTACAGTGCGAGTGCGGTATGGGCGGATTATAAATTTGACGACTCATTCTTTTTCGCGAAACGGCAGCTTTTGTTTGCGGGAATCGGCGTCATAGCTATGTTTTTTATCATGAATGTCGATTATTGGACTTGGAGGACATGGTCCAAATTGCTGATGGTTATCTGTTTTTTCCTTCTGGTGCTTGTTTTGATACCGGGCGTCGGAATGGTGCGGAACGGTTCAAGAAGCTGGATCGGAGTCGGAGCATTCAGCATACAGCCTTCAGAGTTTATGAAGCTTGCGATGATTGCATTCCTTGCTAAATTTCTCTCTGAAAAACAAAAAAACATTACATCGTTCAGACGGGGGTTCATCCCTGCACTTGGCATCGTGTTTTCAGCATTTTTGATTATTATGTGCCAGCCTGACCTCGGAACGGGGACAGTAATGGTCGGAACTTGTATTGTCATGATTTTTGTAGCCGGCGCGCGGATCGCCCATTTCGTCTTTCTCGGGCTGATCGGCCTCAGCGGATTTGTCGGGCTCGTCCTATCGGCTCCATATCGGATTAAGCGGATTACCTCATACTTAAATCCATGGGAAGATCCGCTCGGAAGCGGATTTCAGATCATTCAATCGCTTTATGCAGTGGGGCCTGGCGGATTGTTCGGAATGGGACTCGGACAAAGCAGACAGAAGTTCTTTTATCTGCCTGAGCCGCAAACAGACTTTATTTTCGCCATCTTGTCAGAGGAGCTGGGCTTTATCGGGGGAACACTTATTTTGCTCCTCTTCAGCGTCCTGCTTTGGAGAGGAATCAGAATTGCGCTTGGTGCGCCTGATCTGTACGGAAGCTTTGTCGCAGTCGGTATTATTTCAATGATTGCCATTCAAGTCATGATCAATATCGGCGTAGTCACGGGCCTGATTCCGGTAACAGGCATCACGCTCCCGTTTCTGAGCTACGGAGGCTCTTCATTGACTCTGATGCTGATGGCAGTCGGGGTGCTGCTGAATGTAAGCCGCTACTCGAGGTATTAACGAATGTTTTGCCAAGCGCCCTGTCTAACAGGAAGCTAGGAAACAATTGATGCGATAACCCTGTCCAACAAAACAGGGTTATCGTTATGTTATAGAGAAACTTAGACTGGGGGAAAAGATATGCGAATTGCAATAAGCGGAGGCGGTACAGGGGGACATATTTATCCCGCGCTTGCTTTTATTAAAGAAGTGCAAAGACGTCATCCTAATGTAGAATTTTTATATATCGGAACAGAAAACGGGCTGGAGAAAAAAATTGTTGAGCGGGAGAATATACCGTTTCGATCAATTGAAATTACAGGATTTAAAAGAAAGCTGTCATTTGAAAACGTCAAGACTGTGATGCGTTTTCTAAAGGGCGTCAAAAAGAGCAAATCGTATTTAGCGGAATTTAAGCCCGATGCTGTGATTGGAACGGGCGGTTATGTATGCGGGCCGGTGGTTTATGCCGCTGCGAAAATGGGAATTCCGACTATTGTCCATGAGCAAAACAGCCTGCCGGGCATCACAAATAAGTTTCTTTCAAAATATGTTAATAAGGTAGCGATTTGTTTTGAAGAAGCAAAATCACATTTCCCTAGTGAGAAAGTTGTATTTACGGGAAACCCGAGAGCTTCTGAAGTCGTCTCAATAAAGACGGGCCGATCAATGGCTGAATTTGGGCTTTCTGAAGAGAAAAAAACCGTTTTAATCTTTGGCGGAAGCAGGGGCGCAGCACCGATTAACCGCGCTGTCATTGAGATGCAGGATGCGTTGAAAACAAGAGACTACCAAGTGCTGTATATCACCGGTGAAGTTCACTATGAAAAAGTAATGAATGAGCTGAAAAGCAAGGGTGCAGCTGATAATATGGTCACAAAGCCGTTTCTTCATCAAATGCCGGAGTATTTAAAGGCCATTGATGTCATTGTGGCCAGAGCCGGTGCGACTACGATTGCCGAAATTACTGCTCTTGGAATTCCAAGTGTTCTGATCCCGAGTCCATACGTGACAGCGAACCACCAGGAGGTCAATGCGAGATCTCTCGGCCAGCATGATGCGGCGATTGTACTGAAAGAAACAGAGCTCAGCGGGGAGAAGCTGATTGAAGCGCTAGACCGGATTGTACTGAATGAGCAAACGTTAAAGGAAATGAGCGAACGAACAAAGTCACTCGGTGTTCCTGACGCGGCTGCCCGTCTATACAGCGTACTCGAGGAATTGAAAAAATAATAGAAAAGCAAATGGAATGCGGAGGTTTACGATGGAGAAAGTGATACAGGAATTAAAAGAACGCGAAGTCGGCAAGGTTCTTGCAAATGAACCGCTCGCGAATCATACAACAATGAAAATCGGCGGACCTGCGGATGTATTGGTCATTCCAAGCAGTGTAGATGCTGTTAAAGACATCATGGACGTGATTAAAAAATATGATGTGAAGTGGACAGTCATCGGACGCGGATCAAATCTTCTTGTTTTAGACGAAGGAATAAGAGGCGTAGTGATTAAGCTGGGTGCGGGTCTTGACCACTTGGAGCTTGAAGGGGAACAAGTAACCGTCGGAGGCGGTTATTCAGTGGTCCGCCTTGCTACATCATTGAGCAAAAAAGGCCTGTCCGGTTTGGAATTTGCTGCCGGCATTCCAGGATCAGTCGGCGGCGCGGTTTATATGAATGCCGGCGCTCACGGTTCTGATATGAGCGAGATCCTCGTCAAAGCGCACATTTTATTTGAAGACGGTACGATTGAGTGGCTGACAAATGAACAGATGGATTTCAGCTACAGGACATCTGTATTGCAAAAGAAACGCCCGGGCGTTTGCCTTGAAGCTGTTTTGAAGCTGGAGCAGAAGGATAAGGAATCAATCGTTCAGCAAATGCAAAGCAATAAAGACTATAGAAAAAATACACAGCCGTATTCAAGCCCATGTGCGGGAAGCATCTTTAGAAATCCGCTTCCGAATCATGCCGGGAACCTTGTTGAAAAAGCAGGCTTGAAAGGATATCAAATCGGCGGTGCAAAGATATCGGAGATGCACGGAAACTTTATCGTCAATGCGGGGGGAGCATCAGCAAAAGATGTACTTGATCTTATTGACCATGTGAAAAAGACAATCCGTGAAAAATACGAGATTGATATGCACACAGAGGTTGAAATCATCGGCGGAAATCGCTGATTCAAGTTCTGACTGAAGCTGTTCATATGATATACTGTAAGCAAACGACAAACGGCATCATAGCATGCCGTTTGTTTTGGAATAGACAGACTTTTAACAGCTGTTTCATTTGAATGAGGTGAACAGGCAATGAACCCGGGTCAAGACCGAGAAAAAATCGTTAACATTGAAGAGCGTATCCCTAAAATTAAAGAGCAGAGGAAACAGAAGGCAAACCGCCGTCTCATTTCATTTATTATGCTCTTTTTTATTATGGTGCTGGTCATTGTGTACCTGCAAACGCCAATCAGTAAAGTATCAACAATCTCTGTTACTGGGAATGAAAATGTATCTAAAAAGGAAATTATCGACCTTTCCGATATTAACAGCGGAGATACTGAGTTCTGGAGTTTGGACAAGCAAAAAACAGAAAAGAAGATTCAGCAAAATAAATTAGTGAAAAAAGCGGAGATCAGCAAATCGCTTCCTAATAAAATCAACATTGCAATCGAAGAATATAAAGCCATTGCTTATTTAGAAAAAGACGATGTGTACTATGAAGTGCTTGAAAACGGCTCAGTTCTGCCAAATGAAGTAACACCGGATGATGCCGGGCCGATTTTGGTGAATTGGACAAACGCGAAGAAACGCTCTCAAATGGCCAAGCAGCTTGATGAGCTGTCAAATTCGCTAAAACAGTCGATTTCAGAAATTTATTATACGCCTGTAAAAATGGATGAAAACCGTATTAAGTTGTACATGAACGACGGTTATGTTGTCACCGCGTCTATTAAAACCTTTGCAGACCGAATGAAGACGTATCCTTCTATCATTTCACAGCTTAGCAGCAATAAAAAAGGAATTATTCATTTAGAAGTTGCCACCTATTTTGAAGAGTTCGGAAAAAACGATAAAGCTGCCAAAAAGGAAGATGAAAATTGAGGGGCAAATCAGCAGTCCTTCTTTCCTTGATTATGCTTATTGCAGGCTTTTTGATTTCATTTTCTTTTCAAATGACAAAAGAAAACAACAAAAGCGCGGCTGAGACGGAAGAGTGGAAAAAAGAATATGCACTGAGAGATGAACTTCTGAAACAAGAGAAAGAAAATAGGAAGCTTGAAAAAGAATTATATCAAAAGCAAAACAAAGTTCGCCAGGCGGAAAATAAGCTGAAGAAAGAGAAGACGGAATACTATAACGTCCTCGAAGATACAGAAAAATACAGGATGTATATTGGGGAAGTCGGTGTGCAGGGAGAAGGCGTTGAGGTGACATTGGAAGATGCGTCATACATACCGGAAGGGGAGAATGTGAACAGTTATATCGTTCACGAAAGCCATATCTTCCAAGTGGTAAACGAACTGTATATCTCGGGAGCAGCTGCCGTCGCCGTAAATGGACAGCGGTTGACGCATGATTCTTATATCAAGTGCAATGGTCCTGTTGTAACGGTAGACGGGGTGCAGCATCCCGCTCCGTTTACGATATCTGCTATTGGAGATCCGGATGTCCTGCTGCCTTCGTTAAATATCGCAGGAGGCCTGATCGATCAGCTGTCACTGGATCATATTTCTGTTTCGGCAGAAAAAGAGAAAAACGTACAAATGAAACCGATTCTGAAAACGAAGGAATGACTGAAAAAGCGGGTGAAACAGATTGAAAATAAAGCGTTCCTTCATAAGCATCAGTGTGCTTATGGTCATCTTCGGCCTGATGATTTCTGTTCAGTTTAATTCATTAAAACACCCTCAAGTCCGGGATACAAGAGATATGTGGGACATTAGGGAAGAGCTGACATCAGAGCAGAAGAAGCAGGAAAAGCTGCTGGCTGAAATAAACAAATATGATAAACTGCTGAATAGCTATTCGCAAACGAAAGAAATGACAAAAGAAACCGCGCTCAATAATACCTTGCAAACCTTAAAAAAAACAGCCGGCATGACCGATATAACAGGTAGCGGAATTGTCATCACTATTTCCCCGCTTTTTTCTGAAAGCTTAACAGGAGAGGCGATCGAAAATCCGCCTCCGGATTTGCTGAAAAAGCTGATGAATGAACTCAACTTCTTCGGTGCAGAGCATATCTCAATTAACGAGCGAAGAGTTGTGAATCATACAGTCATCAGAGATATCAACGGCACAACAAAAATAGACGGGTACGCTCTTGACGATTATCCTTTAACAGTAAAAGTGCTTGCCAAAGATCCGGACATGTTGTACAGCAGAGTGAAGGGGTCAGGCCTTGAGGATCTTTTTGCATCTGAAAATTTAGCATTAAAAGCCGGTAAATCTGAAAGCAAACTAACATTAAAAGCATATGACAGACCATTGGACGTACAACAGCTGAAACTGCTTAAAGACTGAAAAGGAGGAGAATTGTCATGTGGCTGCCCGTGTTGGGACTGGTGCTCGGAATAGCGATTGGACTGATGACAAACTTAACGATACCGAGTGAATACTCAAACTATTTATCGCTTGCGGTGCTTGCCGCACTTGATACATTAATCGGCGGAATCAGGGCGCATTTACAAGGTACATATGATGAAATGGTATTTGTTTCCGGTTTCTTTTTTAATATTATATTGGCAATAAGTTTAGCTTTTCTGGGAGTCCATCTTGGTGTAGACTTGTATTTAGCAGGTATATTCGCTTTTGGAGTCAGATTATTTCAGAATATAGCCGTTATCAGAAGAAATCTACTAACAAAGTGGACTCTTTCTAAAAAAAATAAAAAAAATGTGATATAAAAGAGGATATACATAGGATATAACGAATATTTTCAATAAACATAAAATGTGAATAGCACATAAAAATATTCTGTTGTTATTTTTTGTTACACACTTGTAAAGCCACATTCATTGTATTGTTGTTCCGCAAATAATAGAATAGAAATGATCGAAATGTGAGGAGGTGCCATAGAATGAACAACAATGAACTTTACGTCAGTCTTGACATCGGTACGTCCAATACAAAAGTGATCGTCGGAGAAATGACAGATGATTCCCTTAATATTATCGGTGTGGGAAATGTACCGTCTGAAGGGTTGAAAAAAGGCTCAATCGTTGATATAGATGAGACCGTTCATTCTATAAGAAAAGCGTTTGACCAAGCTGAAAGAATGGTAGGTTTTCCGCTTAGAAAAGCTATTGTCGGCGTTAATGGAAATTATATCAATATTCAAGATACAAACGGCGTTGTAGCAGTTTCCAGTGAAAATAAAGAAATTCAGGTTGAAGATGTACGCCGTGTCATGGAGGCGGCACAGGTTGTTTCAGTACCGCACGAACAGCTGATTGTCGACGTCATTCCTAAACAGTTTATCGTAGATGGAAGAGATGAAATCACCGACCCGAAAAAAATGCTGGGTGTGCGTTTAGAAGTAGAGGGCACCTTGATCACCGGTTCAAAAACAATCTTACATAATTTACTCCGCTGTGTTGAAAGAGCTGGTATTGAAATAACTGATATTTGTCTTCAGCCGCTGGCAGCCGGTTCTGCTGCATTATCAAAGGACGAGAAAAACCTTGGTGTGGCTCTCATTGATATAGGGGGAGGGTCAACAACCATTGCCGTATTCCAGAATGGACATCTCACTTCTACCCGTGTCATTCCTCTCGGAGGCGAAAATATCACCAAAGATATCTCCATCGGATTGAGAACGTCAACAGAAGAAGCAGAACGCGTGAAAAAACAATTTGGACATGCCTACTATGACGAAGCCTCGGAGGATGAAGTATTTGAGGTAACCGTTATAGGCACCAATCAAAAACAAACATTTACACAGCAAGAAGCAGCGAATATCATTGAAGCGAGAGTAGAAGAAATTCTTGAAATTGTTTCAGAAGAGCTTCGCAGTATGGGAATTACCGATCTGCCGGGAGGCTTCGTGCTGACAGGAGGACAAGCGGCAATGCCGGGTGTCATGTCTTTGGCACAGGATGTGCTGCAAAATAACGTCAGGGTGGCAAGCCCGAATTATATCGGTGTAAGAGATCCTCAATACATGACGGGAGTGGGCCTGATCCAATTCGCCTGCCGGAATGCAAGAATCCAAGGCAGAAAAATAGGCTTTAAGATGCCTGAAGAAGCGATACAGGAAATCGCAGTCTCATCATCTGAGGAACAAGAGCAGCATCATCATCAAAATGAGGTGCAGCAGCGGCCAAAAGGAAAACAAAAAACACAAGCCGAACATAATAAACAGAGCAAAATGAAAAAACTATTAAGCATGTTTTGGGAATAGATAGATAGTCATTCGGCAGATTAGGAGGATTTAGCATGTTGGAGTTCGAAACAAACATAGACGGCTTAGCATCAATTAAAGTAATCGGAGTAGGAGGCGGCGGTAACAACGCCGTTAACCGAATGATTGAAAATGAAGTGCAAGGAGTAGAGTACATCGCGGTAAATACGGACGCTCAAGCTCTTAACCTGTCAAAAGCAGAAGTGAAAATGCAAATCGGCGCAAAGCTGACTAGAGGATTGGGAGCAGGTGCGAATCCGGAAGTCGGAAAAAAAGCCGCTGAAGAAAGCAAAGAGCAGATTGAAGAAGCGTTAAAAGGCGCTGACATGGTATTCGTGACAGCTGGTATGGGCGGCGGAACAGGAACAGGTGCCGCACCGGTTATCGCACAAATCGCGAAAGACTTAGGCGCATTAACAGTTGGAGTTGTAACAAGACCGTTTACCTTCGAAGGACGCAAAAGACAGCTTCAGGCTGCAGGCGGAATATCGGCAATGAAAGAAGCGGTGGATACACTGATTGTGATCCCGAACGACCGTATCCTTGAAATTGTTGATAAAAACACACCGATGCTTGAAGCATTCCGTGAAGCGGATAACGTACTCCGCCAAGGGGTCCAAGGTATTTCTGACTTGATTGCTACACCTGGTCTTATCAACCTTGACTTTGCTGATGTGAAAACGATCATGTCAAACAAAGGATCTGCTTTGATGGGTATCGGTATTGCTACCGGGGAAAACCGTGCGGCAGAGGCAGCGAAAAAAGCCATTTCCAGCCCGCTTCTTGAAGCGGCCATTGACGGTGCGCAAGGCGTTCTCATGAACATCACTGGGGGAACAAACCTCAGCCTATATGAAGTTCAGGAAGCAGCAGACATTGTCGCTTCGGCGTCTGATCAAGACGTAAACATGATTTTCGGTTCTGTTATTAATGAAAATCTAAAAGATGAGATTGTGGTGACAGTGATTGCAACTGGCTTTATTGAACAAGAAAAGGACGTGACGAAGCCTCAGCGCCCAGGCTTAAATCAAAGCATTAAAACACACAATCAAAGTGTTCCAAAGCGTGAGCCCAAACGTGAGGAGCCTCAGCAGCAGAACACAGTAAGCCGTCATACTTCACAGCCGGCTGATGATACGCTTGACATCCCGACATTCTTAAGAAACCGTAATAAACGCGGTTAATGTAAAGGACAAAATCGTTTTCGATTTTGTCCTTTTTGTTTTCCTCATCAAACTTTCTTCTTATATAGCCTTTTTCCCTATTACCTCCTTCGTTTAGTAATGGAATAGATGAATAGACCTATTTATTTTTGTGACAATTTTATCATTTTCATATATATGGAAATTAGCTGACATGAAACGACAATATCTGTAATTTAGATTGTCTACAGTTAACATACAGCGATGTTCTGACAAACCATTCATTTTTAAAAGGAGGGACGACATATTTTTTACAAAGCATGTTGAAAAAGGGGGATGAAAATGAGGAAAAAAACGAAAAACAGACTCATCAGCTCTGTTTTAAGTACGGTTGTCATTAGTTCACTGCTGTTTCCGGGAGCAGCCGGGGCAAGCAGCAAAGTCACCTCAGCTTCTGTTAAAAAGGAGCTTCAATCTGCGGAATCCATTCAAAACAAGATCTCGAGTTCATTAAAGAAAAGCTTTAAAAAGAAAGACAAAACGACCTTTCTGATTAAATTTAAAGATCAGGCCGACACAGAAAAAGCGGCAAAAGCGGCTGTTAAAAAGGCGAAATCGAAGAAGCTGTCTGCCGCTAAAACGGAATATCAAAAGCGTTCTGCCGTTGTGTCATCTTTAAAAGTCACAGCCGATGAATCCCAGCAAGACGTCCTAACATACTTGAACACCCAGAAAGATAAAGGAAATGCAGACCAGATTCATTCTTATTATGTGGTGAATGGGATTGCTGTTCATGCCTCAAAAGAGGTTATGGAAAAAGTGGCACAGTTTCCTGAAGTGGAAAAAGTGCTTCCTAATGAGAAACGGCAGCTTTTTAAGTCATCCTCCCCATTTAATATGAAAAAAGCGCAAAAAGCAGTTAAAGCAACTGACAGTGTGGAATGGAATGTCGACCAAATCGATGCTCCAAAAGCCTGGGCGCTTGGATACGATGGAACTGGTACAGTTGTTGCCTCTATTGATACCGGTGTGGAATGGAACCATCCGGCATTAAAAGAGAAATATCGCGGATATAACCCGGAAAATCCCGATGAGCCTGAAAATGAAATGAACTGGTATGATGCTGTAGCAGGCGGGGCAAGCCCTTATGATGATTTGGCTCATGGAACCCATGTGACAGGTACGATGGTGGGATCTGAACCTGATGAAACAAATCAAATCGGTGTAGCGCCTGGCGCAAAATGGATCGCTGTTAAAGCGTTCTCGGAAGATGGAGGCACTGATGCTGACATTTTGGAAGCTGGTGAATGGGTTTTAGCACCAAAGGACGCAGAGGGCAACCCTCACCCGGAAATGGCTCCTGATGTTGTCAATAACTCATGGGGCGGAGGCTCAGGACTTGATGAATGGTATAGAGACATGGTCAATGCCTGGCGTGCGGCCGACATTTTCCCTGAGTTTTCTGCGGGGAATACAGATCTCTTTATTCCTGGCGGGCCTGGATCTATCGCAAACCCTGCAAACTATCCGGAATCGTTTGCAACTGGAGCGACTGATATCAATAAAAAGCTCGCTGACTTTTCTCTTCAAGGGCCATCTCCATATGATGAAATAAAGCCGGAAATTTCTGCACCGGGCGTAAATATTCGTTCATCCGTTCCCGGTCAGACATATGAGGACGGATGGGACGGCACATCAATGGCAGGGCCGCATGTATCCGCTGTTGCTGCACTGCTGAAACAGGCGGATGCCTCACTTTCTGTCGATGAGATGGAGGATATATTAACCAGCACGGCTGAACCGCTGACAGATTCAACATTCCCTGATTCTCCGAATAACGGATATGGCCATGGTTTGGTGAACGCTTTTGATGCTGTATCCGCTGTCACAGATGGGTTAGGCAAAGCAGAAGGACAAGTCTCTGTAGAGGGGGATGATCAAGAGCCTCCTGTCTTCCAGCATGAGAAAGTGACAGAAGCGTATGAAGGTGGCAGCCTGCCGCTGACTATAACAGCTGAAGACAATGTGAGTGTGACATCTGTAAAACTGTCCTACAAGCTTGATCAAGGTGAATGGACAGAAGTAACGGCTAAACGAATCAGTGGTGATCATCTAAAAGGAACGTATCAGGCAGAGATTCCAGACATCAAAGGAACTAAGCTAAGCTATAAGTGGATCATTCAGGATTTTGGCGGACATATGGTTTCGACTGATATATATGATATAACAGTGAAACCAAGTATTACGGTGGGATATAAGCAGGATTTTGAAACTGCAGCCGGCGGCTGGCTTGCAAGCGGAACAAATAATAACTGGGAATGGGGCGTTCCGTCAACTGGCCCAAATACAGCAGCATCCGGAGAAAAAGTATATGGAACAAATCTGGCGGGGAATTATGCCAACTCGGCAAACATGAACCTTGTTATGCCTCCTGTTAAAGTGCCTGATTCAGGAAATCTGTTTCTTCAATTTAAAAGCTGGCACAATTTAGAGGATGACTTTGATTACGGCTACGTTTTTGTTCTGCCTGAGGGAGAAAAGAATTGGGAGCAGGCCGGTGTTTATAATGGAAAGACATCAAGCTGGACGAATGAAGAAATTGATTTATCGGCTTATAAAGGCCAAAACATTCAAGTGATGTTTAACCTACAATCAGATGAAAGTATTAACAAAGAGGGCTGGTACATTGATGATGTAGCGCTTTCTGACAAATCAGCCGGAAAAACAGCCAAAAAGAATAAGCTGGGCGTCGAAAAGCCGTCTGGAAAACAAAAGAAAAAGGCAGTAAATCCGAAAAAAGCAAAGCCATCTCAAAATACAGCTGTAAAAACCGAGAGTAAAGCTATACAGCCGCAAGTTTTGCCGCTCAGGGCACAAGTCAGTGTAGTGGAAACAGGAAAATCAACATATTCCGATCAATCCACAGGGCGGTACACGCTGACGCACAAAGCGGGAGACTATACGCTTATCGCAGAAGCATACGGTTATCAATCGAAAACACAAAAAGTTTCTCTGCAGGCGGACCAGACGTCACAAGCTAATTTTACGTTAGAAGAAATGAAGAAGGGCACATTAAAAGGTACGGTTATCAATAAAACGACAAAAGAGCCGGTAAAAGGCGCTTCCATTTATGTTGTAGAGGATGCTGCGGTTGAACCGGCTACGACGAACGACAAAGGTGAATATACGCTCGAGGCCTATGAAGGCGCTTATACGATTAAAGTCGCTGCACCGGGTTATTACAGCGATGAATTTTCCGTTGAGTTAAAAGGTAATGTTACAAAAGAAACTGCATTGAAGCCTTTCGTTGGTTATCCAGGTGAAATTGCATATGATGACGGGACAGCCGAGAATGCCAATTCTTATTTCGCTGCCGGGAACGGATGGGCGGTAAAAATGACGCTGGCTGACGGCAAGGACAAAGGCATGCTTACAGGAGGGCTGTTTAGATTCTGGGATACAGAGTTCCCAGATCCAGGCGGTACAGAGTTTAAGGTTGAGGTATACGATGCTACAGGAAAAGACGGAGCACCGGGCAAGAAAATTGCCGGGCCATTTAACGCTGAAGCTCTTCGCAATGGCGAGTGGACTAAGGTAGATCTCAGTTCAAAAGGGATTATGGTCGATAAAGACTTTTATCTCGTATATATCCAGTCGAAACCTGACCCGTATTCACCTGGACTGGCAATGGATGAAACCGGCAAGAATTCCGGCCGCAACTGGCAGTATATAGGTGGAAAATGGGAGCCGGGTGACGAAGCAGACGGCAACTATATGATTCGCGCATTAGTTGATTACGAAGCTGCTGTGCCTGAGATTACTTCACCGACAGACAAGTCATACACAAATAAGGAGAACGTCACTGTAAAAGGAAAAGCTTCACCTGGTACAACGGTACACATTTATAATGAAGAGAAAGAAGCAGGAGAAACAAAAACTGCCGCGGACGGCACGTTCCAGACAGGCATCACACTCAGCAAGGGCGAAAATAAGCTGACAGCAACTGCATCAACAGATAACGGAGCAACGGATGCCTCCAGCCCAATCACGGTCACGCTTGATCAAGAAAAGCCTGAATTAACACTGGACAATCCAAAGGATGGCGAGAAAACAAATAAAGAAACGCTGACTGTCAAAGGGGCTGTATCCGATGACAATCTGAAAGACGTCAAGGTGAATGGCAAAAAAGCAACAGTAGCTGATGGTTCATACTCAGCCCGTATTCTTTTGGATAATGGAAGAAATGAAATCAAGGTGATTGCTACAGACCTTGCAGGCAACAAAACGACGAAAAAGACAGTCATTGATGTCAACTTTGACAAGCCTGTCATTTCTGGCTTGATTCCGGGAGAGGATAAAAACTTAAAAGCCGGTGAATCTGTGAAAATCGCTTTCTCAAGCGCTGAGGATTTGGATGCAACGTTTATCATTCGTATGCCGCTGACAAATGCAAGAGCGAGTGTGCAAAACGCCACCGAGCTCCCGTTAAGAGAAATTTCTCCGGGGAGATATGAAGGCTATTGGACAGCCACTTCTTCTATTAAAGCAACCGGAGCAAAAGTAGAAGTGATCGTACGAGATGATTATGGAAATGAAACGAGAAAAACTGCGAATGGAAAACTTAATATCAACACAGAAAATTAAGTAGAAAAAAGCTGCCGTCACTGGCAGCTTTTTTTATATCCTCTCATTACACTTCCTCGACAAATTAAGCAGATTTCCCTGAAAAATTGTATTTTCCTCTCAACATTAATTGACAGACTTTCCCACAGAGCTTGCTTTATACTTATGGAGCAAGAAGAGGAACAGCGTGAGGCAAGAAAGAAAGGAGTCAGATGTGAAAATCTATTTAGATGTCATTTGGCTGTTAAACTTTTGTTTTGATGCACTTTTGCTTTTGCTCACGGCATTTATTTTAAAACGGCATGTGAAAAAAAGAAGACTGATAGGCGGGGCGTTCATCGGTTCAAGTATTGTCCTTTTGATGTTTACTCCTTTCTCGCCGATTGTTGACCATCCAGCTGGGAAGCTAGCTTTTTCAGTTGTGATTGTGGTGGTGACATTTGGCTTTAAAAGATTTCGCTTTTTCTTTCAAAATTTGTTTTCCTTTTATTTTGCCACTTTTTTAATGGGAGGAGGAATTATTGGAGCTCATTCTTTGCTCCAGTCAAATTCTATTGTTCGAAACGGTGTCATGATTACCAATCAAACAGGGTTTGGAGACCCGATCAGCTGGTTGTTTATTGTTGCTGGCTTTCCAGCATTATGGTTTTTTTCTAAAAGAAGAATCGAAGATATTGAAACAAAAAACATTCAATATGAGGAACGAGTCAGCGTGCAGGCCGATTTGGGCAACCAAACACTTCATGTCAGAGGCCTGATTGATTCGGGCAATCAGCTGTACGATCCTCTTACAAAAACACCGGTTATGATCATTTACGTTGATAAATTGGAGCCGATTTTCGGAGCAGCCGAAACGATGATCATTCGAAACACAGACCCGCTGGAAGCCATCGAACAGCTTGATGATTCATTTCGCTTTTTAGATAAAATGAGGTTGATTCCATACAGGGGAGTTGGTCAGCAAAATCAATTTTTATTATGCGTTAAACCGGATCACGTAACGATTATGACAAAAGAAGAAATGATTTGTGCAGATAAATGCTTAATCGGTATCAGCACAACAAAGCTGTCGGCAGATGGAGAGTTTGATGCGATTATTCATCCGAAAATGCTTTCGGGCAAGGCTGTCAAACACGTTTCATAAAGTTCGCAAATGTCCGTTACTTATCATACTCAAACGGCGGTACATTTAGAAGGGAGAGGAAGATGAAAAAACTAAAATTACGGTTGACGCACCTCTGGTATAAGCTGCTGATGAAACTTGGGCTGAAAAGTGATGAAGTCTATTACATAGGCGGGAGTGAAGCCCTGCCGCCTCCATTGTCTAAAGATGAGGAGCAGGTGTTGTTAATGAAGCTCCCAAACGGCGATCAGGCGGCACGTGCCATTTTAATTGAACGCAATTTGCGCCTGGTCGTTTATATCGCCCGTAAATTTGAAAATACGGGAATTAATATAGAGGATTTAATCAGCATAGGTACCATCGGATTAATCAAAGCTGTGAACACATTCAACCCAGAAAAGAAAATTAAGCTGGCGACCTATGCCTCCCGCTGTATAGAAAATGAAATTCTGATGTATTTGAGGAGAAACAACAAAATCCGTTCAGAGGTTTCCTTTGATGAACCGCTTAATATTGATTGGGACGGCAATGAGCTTTTGCTTTCTGATGTGCTCGGCACAGACGATGACATCATCACTAAAGACATAGAAGCTAACGTAGATAAAAAGCTTTTGAAAAAAGCGCTTGAACAGCTTAATGAGAGGGAAAAGCAAATTATGGAGCTGCGGTTTGGGCTTGTCGGTGAAGAAGAAAAAACCCAAAAGGATGTAGCGGATATGATGGGGATTTCACAGTCCTATATTTCACGGCTTGAGAAACGAATTATAAAAAGATTGAGAAAAGAGTTCAACAAAATGGTGTAAAAAAATTTATGGGTAGAACCCCTTGATTTTACAGGGATTTCCTGATTTCGACAGTTTTTCGGCCTGAGTGCAGTGCATATTTTTCCCACCCAAGGAGATACTTAACGGTGTACAGCAGCTCCTGTAGGGAGGGAAAAAAGTGTCGAGAAATAAAGTCGAAATCTGCGGGGTGGATACCTCCAAATTACCAGTACTCAAGAATGAAGAGATGAGAAAGCTGTTTAGGCAGCTGCAGGATGAAGGCGATGATTCAGCAAGAGAAAAGCTTGTAAATGGGAACTTGCGTCTTGTCTTAAGTGTCATTCAACGATTTAATAACAGAGGGGAGTATGTTGATGACTTATTTCAAGTCGGCTGCATCGGACTAATGAAATCCATTGATAATTTTGACCTAAGCCACAATGTTAAGTTTTCAACATACGCTGTACCTATGATTATCGGAGAGATCCGCAGGTATTTACGCGATAATAACCCGATCCGTGTCTCAAGATCACTCCGGGACATCGCTTACAAGGCGCTTCAGGTAAGAGAGCGGTTAATCAGTGAGACAAGCAAGGAGCCGACTGCAGAAGACATCGCAAAAGTTCTTGAAGTACCGCATGAGGAAATTGTATTTGCGCTTGATGCCATTCAGGATCCGGTTTCTCTATTTGAACCGATCTATAACGACGGCGGAGACCCGATTTATGTGATGGACCAAATCAGTGATGAGCGCAATACAGATACACAATGGATTGAAGAGCTGGCTTTAAAAGAGGGCATGAGAAGGCTGAACGATAGGGAAAAAATGATTTTGAGAAAACGATTCTTCCAAGGAAAAACCCAAATGGAAGTCGCAGAGGAAATCGGAATATCCCAAGCACAGGTGTCCAGACTTGAAAAAGCGGCTATCAAACAAATGAATAAAAATATTCATCAATAATGAAAAGCCTTTAAAACGATTTTGTTTTAAAGGCTTTTCTATTGTTTGCCGACGGTTTACGTTTTGGAAAAAATAAGGTATCCTAGTTTGTGCTAAGTTTTAAGAAAATTGAAACAATTATAAAAGGCAATTAAGAGGAGGACCACGATGATTTTGCAGCTTGACAATGTCTCATTAAAACGGAATGGGAAATGGATATTGAGGGATATTCATTGGAAGGTGGAAGAAAAGGAAAATTGGGTGCTTTACGGCCTAAATGGCGCCGGGAAGACAGCACTGTTAAATATGCTTTGCTCTTATTATTTTCCAACATCAGGCGAGATGCAGGTGCTTGGCCATGAATTTGGCAAAACAGAGCTTGGGGAAAAACTCAGACGTAAAATTGGCCTCGTCTCAGCAGCTCTTCAGCAAAAATTGTACCCGGCAGATTCAGCCTTTGAAATTGCTTTGAGCGGAGCTTACGCTTCAATTGGGTTATATGAAACGCCAAGTAAGGAAACCAGGGAAAAAGCGATTGGTTTGTTAGAGGACTTGGGAGCAATTGAATATGCCGACCGTCGCTATGAAACCCTTTCTCAAGGGGAAAAACAAAGAGCATTGATTGCAAGAGCACTAATGGCCGATCCGGAGCTGCTGATACTGGATGAACCAGTCACAGGGCTGGATTTTATTGCCCGGGAAAAGCTGTTAGATACGATTACATACATTGCAAACAAAGAAAATGCACCATCTATCCTTTATGTGACTCATCATGCTGAGGAAATTTTGCCTGTCTTTGATAAAGCTCTTTTATTAAAGCAGGGAGAGGTCTTTGGAGCCGGAGAAATAAAGGAAATGCTTACTGATCAAATACTTTCCGCTTTTTTTGATACGCCAATCCATGTATTATGGAATCAAGATCGGCCGTTTTTAACAAGAGCTGAGCCGATAACGAATGCCTGACAAACACATAGATTCATCCTAGGGGTGCTTTGCGAAGCTGAGAGAGACTTTGTCTCAACCCTTTTGACCTGATCTGGATCATGCCAGCGGAGGGAAGCGGTGAATAAACAGAGTGCATAGGACTCTGTTTGTTTTTATTGAGCCGTTTCATAACTTGAAGCGGCTTTTTATTTTTGAAGAATAGGAGCGGATTAGATTGGATCAACAAATAGACTCTTTGCTCAAAAAAGTGGAAGAACAAAAGGAGGAGCTTATTCAGCTGGCAAAAGCGCTGATTTCTTATCAAACACCTGCTCCGCCTGCAAGAAATACAGAGGGGATTCAGTCATGGATTTCGGGATTTTTAAATGAATTAGGATTTTCGATCGACAAATGGGATGTGTACCCTGGAGACCCCAATGTTGTAGGCCAGCTAAAGGGAACAGGTTCAGCAGATTATCATAGCCTGATCATCAATGGCCATGTAGATGTGGCAGAGGTAAAAGAGGATGAGGAATGGGAGCACGATCCATTTCATCCAATTGAAAAAAACGGTCTCTTAATCGGGCGAGGCGCTTCCGATATGAAGGGCGGAATGGCATGTGTGCTGTTTGCTGTCAAATTAATTCGTGAAGCAGGCATTGAACTTCCCGGTGATCTGATTCTGCAATCGGTTATCGGGGAGGAAGTTGGAGAAGCCGGCACGCTTGAATGCTGCAAGAGGGGCTACCACGCTGATTTTGCAATTGTCGCGGATACGAGCGATATGCATATTCAAGGCCAAGGCGGTGTCATTACAGGCTGGATCGAAATCAAAAGCAGTCAAACATTTCATGATGGAACGAGACGAAATATGATTCACGCAGGCGGAGGAACATTCGGAGCAAGCGCAATTGAAAAAATGGCGAAAATCATTGCGGGGCTCGGTGAGCTTGAGCGCCACTGGTCCATTATGAAACGTTATCCCGGCTTTAAACCTGGAACAAATACAATTAACCCGGCTGTTATAGAAGGCGGCAGACATGCGGCTTTTATAGCGGACGAATGCCGGCTGTGGATCACAGTCCATTTTTATCCGAATGAAACCCATGACCAAGTGGCAGCGGAAATAGAAGATTACGTCAATCGGCTGAGTGACAGTGATATTTGGCTTAGGGAAAACCGCCCCGTATTTAAGTGGGGAGGCTCATCGATGATTGAAGACAGAGGAGAAATTTTTCCGGCATTGGAAGTTGACCCTGGCCACCCAGGCGTCTTAGCGCTTACTGCCTCTCATGAGAAAGTGAAGCGGGAGAGTCCAATTATTGACGTTTCTCAATCGGTTACAGATGGTGGGTGGCTGTATGATGCCGGTATTCCATGCGTGATATACGGTCCTGGCGATCTGCACAATGCACACTCCGTGAATGAGAAGGTATCGATTGAGCAGCTAGTAGAGTATACAAAAATTATCCTCGATTTTATTATCAGCTGGTGCAGCCGGAAAAAAGAACAGTGACATGAAAATTTCTTCTTGCTGACAAGGTTCAGCCTGCCCGTTCATATACTTGAACAAAAGGATGGAAAAAGGACGTGATGGAATGATCAGCATTTCAGAATTTCAGGTGAAGGATGTCGTCAATGTCTCAAACGGAAAAAAGCTGGGGAGTATTGGTGATATTGATATCAATGTGACCACTGGTAAAATTCAGGCGATCATACTAGGAGGAAATGGGAAAGTGCTCGGATTTTTCGGAAAAGAAGAGGAATTGGTCATTCCATGGCGAAATATAGTAAAAATCGGGGAAGATGTAATCTTGGTCCGATTAAGTGAACCGCATGCATAAACCTGCTTTTCTGCCGCGGATTGGCAAATGCCGGAAGTCTCGTTTCTTCCGGCACATTTCATTTAGAAATATGCAAATCGGCGCTCAACGAATGCAGAAAGATGTGGTAAAATAAGTGGGAAATTCCGCTTTTTTAAATGTTTGTCGAAAGGTTGGATCATCATGAATACATATCACCCATTTAGTCTTACCACACCCTCGACACTCATGATACAAGACTGGGCTCAAACGAATCAAAACAACAAAAAAGTCATTGCCGGATTTACGACGAAAAACGGCGGTGTCAGCCAAAAGCCTTTTGAATCGTTAAATACAGGATTGCACGTTCATGACAAAGATGCAGATGTAGTTAAAAATCGTGAATATATTGCCGATATGTTTAATACTGATTTGCAGTCTTGGGTATTCGCTGATCAGACACATGATAATCGCGTTCAGAAAGTGACGCAGAGGGATAGGGGAAAAGGCGCCCGTGAGTATCACACAGCGCTAAAAGCAACGGACGGGCTCTATACCAACGAAAAGAATGTATTTTTAGCATTATGCTTTGCTGATTGTGTGCCTCTTTTCTTTTATGATCCGGTTAAATCACTTGTCGGAGTTGCCCATGCCGGGTGGAAAGGCACTGTCAAACAGATTGGCAGAGAAATGGTGAAGCAATGGACTGAGAAGGAAGGTTCAAATCCTTCAGATATTCAGGCTGTTATTGGCCCATCTATCAGCGGAGCATGCTATACGGTAGATGACCGTGTCATGGATGCTGTCCGCGCATTGCCGGTTTCAGCAGACCGTGCCGTTAATCAGACGGCAATGGCACAATATCAGCTTGATTTGAAAGAGCTGAACCGCCTCATACTGATAGACAGCGGTTTGGCAAATGAACAGATTTCTGTCAGCGGTTTATGCACGGAAAGCGAGCCGTCTCTTTTCTATTCTCACCGCCGCGATCAGGGGAAAACTGGACGGATGATGTCCTTTATCGGAATGAAGGAGGCATAAAGATCTTGCGTGTTGTTGATAATTTACGACATATAAACGAACGAATAAACGAAGCATGTAACAGATCGGGCCGCAGCTCCGATGAAGTTACGGTTATTGCAGTCACAAAATATGTATCACCTGAAAGAGCACAGGAGGCAGTAGATGCTGGCATCACCTGCCTCGGAGAGAATCGGGATGCGGAACTGCTCCGCAAACAGGAATTGATGAAAGGGAATCCGGAATGGCATTTTATCGGCAGTCTGCAATCAAGAAAAGCAAAATCTGTCGTCAATGCGGTTTCTTATATCCATTCCCTAGACCGGCTCTCATTAGCGAAAGAAATTGAAAAACGGGCTGAAGGTACTGTCCGATGCTTTGTGCAGGTCAATACCTCTCTTGAGCCTTCTAAACACGGCATGAAAAAAGAAGAAGTCATTCCATTCATACAGGAGCTTTCCGGTTTCGAACATATCCAAGTGGCCGGACTGATGACAATGGCTCCGCTGACTGATGATCAAGATCAGATCAGAAGCTGTTTCAGGTCGCTGAGAGAACTCCGTGACCAGGTTCAGAAACTGAAGCAGCCGAACGCTCCGTGTACTGAACTGTCGATGGGCATGTCAAATGATTTTGAAATTGCAATTGAAGAAGGAGCTACTTATATTAGAATCGGCTCATCGTTAGTCGGAAATGAAACAGGGGGTGTACAGCAATGAGTATGAAAAATAAACTGAAAAACTTTTTCTCGATGGAAGATGAAGAATATGAATATGAATATATTGAGACAGAGCGGGAATCGCATGAGGAGCATGAGCAAAAAGAAAAGCCGGCTTATACCGGGAATAAACCTGCGGGCAAACAGAATGTAGTGAGCTTGCAAAGTGTTCAGAAATCCTCTAAAGTGGTGTTGAGTGAGCCGCGCGTGTATGCGGAGGCGCAGGAAATAGCCGACCATTTGAAGAACCGGCGGGCAGTTGTCGTCAATCTTCAGCGGATACAGCATGACCAGGCGAAGCGGATTGTTGACTTTTTAAGCGGAACCGTCTATGCCATCGGCGGAGATATTCAAAGAATCGGCTCAGATATCTTTCTCTGCACGCCTGATAACGTAGATGTATCAGGCACAATTTCTGAGCTCATATCTGAAGACGAACATCAGAGGTGGTAAAGCGAGATGATCCTTTATCAAGTTTTTTCGGTTTTAAGCTTATTAATCACAATATACTCATTTGCCCTGATCATATACATTTTTATGTCATGGGTGCCGAGTACGAGGGAAACAGCAGTCGGGCGTTTTTTAGCATCGATTTGTGAACCATATCTCGAACCATTCAGAAAAATCATCCCTCCGATTGCAATGCTGGATATTTCACCAATCGTAGCAATCCTTGTGCTTCGATTTGCGACTACTGGCTTGTGGGGACTTTACCGCATGATTGCGTTTTAATGTGACAGTTTGATAGGGGCTTGGCAGCAGCCAAGCCTCTTTACATAGAAGGGAAAGACGATGAGCGATATCTATCAGCACTTCAGAAAAGACGAGCGGGCCTTTATTGATCAGGCGCTCGAATGGAAAAGAATTGTCCAGGAGCAGTACAGAATGAAGCTGACCGACTTTTTAGACCCTCGAGAGCAGGTCATCCTCACTGCTGTTACGGGACAGACAGACGTCGGGCTTGCTTTTTCCGGCGGCTATGACAGAGCGGAGCGGAAACGGGCGATTCTGTATCCAGAATACATTACTCCAGAAGAATCGGATTTTGAACTGCAGGCGTTTCACGTCCGTTATGCTGACAAGTTTGTCTCAGTAGATCACCGTTCTCTGCTTGGTGCATTAATGGGCATAGGATTAAAGCGGCAAAAATTCGGTGACATCGTGTTTTCTGAATCAGCTGTGCAATTGATTGTATCAGCCGATACCGCTGATTTTGTGGCCGCACAGCTGACTCAAGCAGGCAAAGCGACGGTCAGCCTTGAGAAAATTGGCTTGTCAGACCTTAACATTCCGGCTATTGATGTCGAAATAAGAGATGACACGGTTTCTTCTTTAAGGCTTGACGCTGTCTGCGCCTCTATGAGCAGGCAATCCCGCCAGAAATCACAGACACTTGTGAAAAACGGGCTCGTAAAAGTGAACTGGAAGGTAGTTGAAGATCCTTCCTACATAGTGGCAGAAGGGGACATGCTGTCTATCAGAGGCTTTGGCCGCTGCAGTTTATCCAAAATCGAAGGAAAAACCAAAAAAGACAAATGGAGAGTTACGTTTGAACGACAAAAATAGTCGGTTTTTCAGTTTTTTTCTCCATCTGTGCGAAATTTGTTTTATAATGTGAACTAGATAACCGTACTGAAATGTAAAAATGGAGGTGGCATCATGCCATTAACGCCAAATGATATTCACAACAAGACGTTTACAAAAAGTTTTCGCGGATATGATGAAGATGAAGTAAATGAATTTCTAGCGCAAGTCAGAAAAGATTACGAAATTGTTCTCCGTAAGAAAACGGAACTAGAAGCGAAAGTCAATGAGCTAGATGAAAGAATCGGACACTTTGCCAATATTGAAGAAACATTGAATAAATCGATTTTAGTTGCCCAAGAAGCAGCTGAAGACGTAAAACGCAATTCACAAAAAGAGGCAAAGCTGATCGTACGGGAAGCGGAGAAAAATGCTGATCGCATTATCAACGAATCGTTATCAAAATCAAGAAAAATCGCCATGGAAATCGAAGAGCTGAAAAAACAGTCTAAAGTGTTCAGAACACGTTTCCAAATGCTGATTGAGGCTCAGCTCGATCTTCTGAAAAATGACGATTGGGATCATCTCCTTGAGTATGAAGTCGACGCTGTATTTGAGGAAAAGGAATAAATTCTCTGATTATCTTGACATTTTCTTAGCTTGTCGAATATAATACGTTCATAAATTCAGATGAAAAAACGGTTGAAAGGGACAGTCATGTTTCCTTCAGGCCTTCATAGCGACCCGGAGATGGTGAGAGTCCGGGATGGCCGGAATCATGTAGATCAGCCCTTAAGTTTCCTTTCTGAACTCACAGTAGGTTAGGACGTTCATCACGTTACGATGCTCAAGAGGAAAAAGCGTATGCTGGCTTTTTCTAAAAGGGTGGTACCGCGAGATAAGCTTTCTCGTCCCTTATGGGATGAGAGGGCTTTTTTTATTTTCTGAAAAAATGCAGTGGAGGAATGAAAATGGATTTTAAAGACACGCTCTTAATGCCAAAAACAGATTTCCCGATGCGTGGAAATTTGCCAAACCGTGAGCCTGACATTCAAAAGAAATGGGAGGAAGAGGATATCTATCGTCTTGTGCAGGAACGGACGAAAGACCGCCCGAAATTTGTTTTACATGACGGACCTCCGTATGCTAACGGTGACATCCATATGGGCCACGCGCTTAACAAGATTTTGAAGGACTTCATTGTCCGCTATAAATCAATGAGCGGCTACAACGCACCGTATGTACCAGGCTGGGATACACACGGATTGCCAATTGAAACAGCTCTGACAAAAAACAAAAAAGTCAACCGCAAAGAAATGTCAGTAGCGGAATTCCGCAAACTGTGCGAAGAGTACGCTTGGAAGCAAATCGAAGGACAGCGTGAGCAATTTAAACGTCTTGGTGTCCGCGGTGATTGGGAAAACCCATATGTGACATTAAAACCGGAATACGAAGCGCAGCAAATCCGCGTATTTGGTGAAATGGCAAAACGAGGCTACATTTACAAAGGTCTTAAACCGGTTAACTGGTCACCTTCAAGTGAGTCTGCTTTGGCTGAAGCCGAGATCGAATATCAAGACAAACGTTCAGCATCAATTTACGTTGCTTTTGGTGTAAAAGACGGAAAAGGCGTTCTTGAGAATGGAGAACGTATCATCATCTGGACAACAACGCCTTGGACAATTCCGGCGAACCTCGGAATCTCAGTGCACCCTGATCTTGAGTACAGCGTGATTGCAGTAGGTGAAGACCGCTTTGTAGTAGCAAGTGCTTTAGTCGAAAATGTTGCGTCTGCATGCGGATTTGATCAGTATGAAGTGACAAGAACGGTCAAAGGAAAAGACCTTGAGAACATTATCGCTGAACACCCGCTATATGGCAGAGATTCTCTCGTTATGCTAGGTGAACACGTAACAACTGATGCCGGAACGGGCTGTGTTCATACAGCGCCAGGGCATGGGGAAGATGACTTTATCATCGGCCAAAAATACGGTTTAGATGTGCTTTGCCCGGTCGATGAAAAAGGTGTAATGACAAGCGAAGCTCCTGGCTTTGAAGGCATGTTCTATGATGATGCAAACAAAGCGATCACACAGCAGCTTGATGAAAAAGGCGCACTTGTGAAGCTTGAATTTATTACTCATTCTTATCCGCACGATTGGAGAACAAAAAAACCAACCATTTTCAGAGCGACAGCGCAATGGTTTGCGTCTATTAAAGATTTCAGATCAGACCTGCTGGACGCCATCAAAGAAACCAAATGGGTTCCTGAATGGGGCGAGCAGCGTTTGCACAACATGGTTCGGGACCGCGGAGACTGGTGTATTTCCAGACAGCGTGCGTGGGGTGTGCCGATTCCGGTATTTTATGCCGAAAATGGGGAACCGATTATTACGGATGAAACCATTGAACATGTTTCTGAATTGTTCAGACAGCACGGATCAAACATTTGGTTTGAAAAAGAAGCAAAGGACCTTCTTCCGGAAGGCTTTACACATCCTGGAAGCCCGAACGGCACATTTACAAAAGAACAGGATATCATGGATGTTTGGTTTGATTCAGGCTCTTCACATCAAGCAGTACTTGAAGAACGTGATGACCTCGTTCGTCCGGCTGATTTATACCTAGAGGGATCTGACCAATACCGCGGCTGGTTTAACTCTTCTCTTTCTACAGCAGTAGCCGTAACAGGAAAAGCGCCGTATAAAGGCGTGCTCAGCCATGGGTTCGCACTGGATGGAGAAGGACGCAAGATGAGTAAATCAATCGGTAACGTTGTTGTTCCGGCTAAAGTTATGAAACAGCTTGGTGCCGACATCTTAAGATTATGGGTATCTTCAGTGGATTATCAGGCGGATGTTCGCGTGTCTGACGCCATTCTGAAGCAGGTTGCGGAAGTATATCGTAAAATCCGTAACACGTTCCGTTTCCTTCACGGCAACCTTTTCGATTTTGATCCAAAAACAAATGCGGTGGCTGTTGAAGAACTTCGTGAAGTGGATCAGTATATGCTGATTAAGCTGAACAAACTGATTGATAAAGTGAAAAAAGCGTATGATGAGTACGAATTTGCGGTTGTGTATCACAGCATCCATAATTTCTGCACAATCGAATTAAGCTCATTCTATCTCGATTTTGCAAAGGATATTGTTTACATCGAGCATGCGGATCATCCGGATAGACGCAGCATGCAGACAGTGTTCTACGAAACGCTTCTTGCATTAGTGAAGCTTTCAGCGCCTATCCTTCCGCATACAGCTGACGAATTATGGTCTCATTTAACATTTGTTGAAGAGCAGAGCGTTCAGCTGACAGATATGCCGGAAACAATCGCAGTTCCAAACAGTGAAGCGACTGAAGAAAAATTTGACCGCTTTATGGCTCTTCGTGATGACGTGCTAAAAGCATTAGAAACTGCGCGGAATGAAAAAATTATCGGTAAATCATTGGAAGCTAACCTGAAATTGTATCCAAATAAAGAAAACAAAGAGCTCTTGGCTTCCATTAAAGAAAATCTTTCTCAGCTGTTTATTGTGTCAGAACTGACAATCAGTGAAGAACAGGAAGCGCCGAACGATGCGCAAAGCTTTCCGACGGGTAAAATCGCTGTCGAGAAAGCGGAAGGCGAAATGTGTGAGAGATCACGCGTGATTTCAAAAGATGTAGGGGCAAATCCGAAATATCCAACACTTTCATTACGCAACGCTGAAATCGTTGAAAAATATTATGAAAAATAATGCAAAAGGGGCCCGGCGTAAAAGCCGGGCTTTTTTTGTGCCAAGAGTGACATCCTTTAGAACGGCAGGAAAAATCTTATGGGCTTTAGATCATCATTCATAGGCAACAATAAAGGTACTACGTTAAGAGCAGGAGTTGTGAAGAATGAATGATCAACTGACCGCAATTTACACGGAACTTCTTCTGATGAAAGAAGAATTACAGTCGAGATTATTTGAGTATTCTTGCTTTCAGGTTTCTACAAGCCCGCAAGCAGCAATCAATCATAAACAAAAAGCAACTCTGATCTATCACATTAAAGAAGAGCTTCAAGACGTTCTCCTTGCATTGTCAAAAATCGAAAACGGCACATTCGGATACTGTGAAGAAACCGGGGCCCCCATTCCTCTTTCAAAGCTGGCGGTGCTGCCGACGGCCCGAACAGCAAACGATTTTCTTTATTCTGTCCAATTCGAAAAAAAAACGCTTCCGATATGGAAATCAACGGATATCGAATATGGTCAGGCACTGTATGAATAAACAGTGTCTGACCAGTTAATATGCCTGATATTTCTTTACTCCAGTGCTTTTTATTGATAAAATGCATAATGGATTAAAGTAACCGTAAACTGGAGGAACGTTTGTGCTGTATTATATAATTGCACTACTTATTATTGCAGCCGATCAATTGACAAAATGGCTAGTCGTTAAGAACATGGAACTTGGGCAAAGCATTCCGATCATTGATCAGGTATTCTATATCACCTCCCATCGCAATACGGGTGCTGCATGGGGGATATTAGCGGGTCAGATGTGGTTTTTCTACCTCATAACAACCGCTGTTATTATTGGTATTGTTTATTACATACAGCGTTACACAAAAGGACAAAGGCTTCTTGGCGTTGCCCTCGGGCTTATGCTTGGCGGTGCCATCGGCAACTTTATCGATCGGGCTGTCAGACAAGAAGTTGTGGATTTTATCCATGTTATAATTGTGAATTACAATTACCCGATTTTTAACATCGCGGACTCTTCACTATGTGTCGGCGTAATGCTTTTATTTATACAAATGCTGTTGGACAGCGGGAAAAAGAAAAAGGAGCAATAGCATGAATCAAATTGATATAACCGCTTCAGAAGAACAAAAAAGTGAGCGGATTGATAAATTTTTGGCATCAACTGAGAATGATTGGTCAAGAACCCAGGTTCAGCAATGGGTAAAAGACGGACAGGTTGTCGTGAACGGGAGTGCGGTGAAAGCGAATTATAAAATTCAGCCGGGTGATCAGGTGACCGTCACAATACCTGAACCGGAAGCGCTCGACGTCCTGGCAGAACCTATGGATCTTGATATTTATTATGAAGATCAGGATGTGCTGGTTGTCAATAAGCCTCGCGGAATGGTTGTACACCCAGCACCCGGTCATCTTACGGGCACACTTGTAAACGGCCTTATGGCTCATTGCACAGACCTTTCCGGAATCAATGGTGTGATGCGTCCGGGGATTGTTCACAGAATCGATAAGGACACGTCCGGCTTATTAATGGTGGCGAAAAATGATATGGCACATGAGTCACTTGTAAACCAATTGGTCAACAAAACGGTCACGCGAAAGTATACGGCTGTTGTCCACGGGCTTATTTCTCATGATGACGGCACAATTGACGCGCCGATCGGGCGGGATAAAAAAGACCGTCAAAGCATGACTGTGACACGTGATGGCAAAAACGCTGTCACTCATTTTCATGTGCTTGAGCGTTTTCAGGACTTTACGTTAGTGGAATGCCAGCTTGAAACAGGGAGAACCCATCAAATTCGTGTTCATATGAAATATATCGGATTCCCATTAGCGGGCGACCCGAAATATGGTCCGAGAAAAACAATCGACTTTAACGGCCAGGCGCTTCACGCGGGCGTTTTAGGTTTTGACCACCCGCGAACAGGAGAATATGTCGAATTTGAAGCGCCGCTTCCTGATGATATGGCAGAATTAATCGAAACCCTCAGAAAAAACGGTTGACAGAGTGTTTCTTTTCTGAAATAATAAACGAAGCTGAATAGATTCTTTAAAACAGTCCAGAGAGGCTGAGAAGGATAACGGATAGACGGGATGCGTGTATAGTGCGCACCTTGTCCTAAAACCCCTCTATGCTCTGGCAGGAGGGGTTTTTTCTTCTATATAAACTGTGAGGTGTCACACATTGAATCAAAAAGCTGTCATTCTCGACGAACAGGCAATCAGACGGGCCTTGACCAGGATTGCACACGAAATGATCGAACGCAATAAAGGGATGAATAACTGCATTCTTGTCGGCATTAAGACAAGAGGGATTTACCTGGCAAAACGCCTTGCGGAACGAATTGAACAGATTGAAGGAAATCCTGTTACAGTTGGTGAAATTGATATTACCCTTTACAGAGACGATCTTTCTAAAAAAACGAGCAACGAAGAACCGCTTGTGAAAGGTGCAGATATTCCGGTAGATATCACAGATCAAAAAGTCATTCTTGTTGATGATGTCCTGTATACCGGAAGAACAGTCAGAGCAGGTATGGATGCGCTTGTTGATGTGGGCAGACCTTCCTCCATTCAGCTGGCTGTGCTTGTTGACAGGGGACACCGGGAACTGCCGATCCGAGCGGATTATATCGGGAAAAACATCCCGACATCAAAGGCTGAAAAGGTTATGGTTCAGCTTGATGAGGTAGATCAAAACGATCTCGTCGCCATTTATGAAAATGAATAATAGATCACCTTTTTAAGGGCAATCCAGAGAGGTTGCAAAGAGGTGCACAACAAAGACCCGAAAAGCATTCGGCAGGTCTTTGTATGCCTCTTTGCGTAAAAATAGCAAAGAGGTTTTTTTATACAGCCATTGAGTCATCCTAAAATGAAAGTCAACAATCAGGGGGAAATCATCATGAGTAAGAAAAAAGTAAATTTAGGGGTCAGGGATGTCCCGACACCTTTCTCTTGGGTTTCATTCAGCCTTCAGCATTTGTTTGCCATGTTCGGCTCAACCATTTTGGTTCCGAAGCTCGTCGGAATGAGTCCTGCTGTGGCGTTGGTGACAAGCGGCATCGGAACACTGGCGTACCTTCTTATTACGAAAGGGCAAATTCCGGCGTATCTCGGTTCATCCTTCGCCTTTATTTCTCCGATCATACTGGTAAAAGCGACCGGCGGGCCGGGAGCGGCAATGGTCGGGGCGTTTCTTGCAGGGCTGGTATACGGGCTGATTGCCTTATTGATCAGGCAGCTTGGCACAGGATGGCTGATGAAGATTCTCCCGCCTGTAGTCGTAGGACCTGTTATTATCGTCATCGGGCTGGGACTGGCAAGCACTGCGGTAAACATGGCGATGTATGCTGATCCAAACGCGAGTGAGTTGGTCTACAGCTTAAAGCACTTTAGTGTCGCAGGAGTTACGCTGGCAATTACGATTATTTGCGCGATTTTCTTGCGAGGATTCTTAAGCCTGATTCCGGTTTTGATCGGAATCATCGGCGGATACCTGTTCGCCCTTACTCAAGGGATTGTCAACTTCCAGCCGGTGCTTGACGCGAAATGGTTCGCAGTGCCTGAATTTATCATCCCGTTCAAAGACTATTCACCGTCAGTAACACTCGGCATCGCGGCCGCAATGGTACCGGTCGCGTTTGTGACAATGTCGGAGCATATCGGCCACCAAATGGTGCTGAGTAAGGTTGTTGGACAAGATTTCATTAAAAAGCCGGGACTGCATCGCTCCATTATGGGTGACAGCGTGGCGACAATTCTTGCTTCCCTGATCGGCGGCCCGCCGACGACGACTTACGGAGAAAACATTGGCGTGCTGGCCATCACAAGGGTATTCAGCGTCTTTGTCATCGGAGGCGCGGCAGTGATTGCCCTTTGCTTCGGCTTTATCGGCAAAATTTCAGCGCTGATCAGTTCAGTGCCGTCAGCGGTCATGGGAGGCGTCTCCTTCCTGCTGTTCGGAATCATTGCTTCAAGCGGCCTGAGAATGCTGATTGACAACAAAATTGATTATGAAAATAATCGAAACCTCATTATCACATCGGTGATCCTTGTGATCGGTGTAGGAGGCGCATTTATCCAAGTGTCTCAAGGCGGATTCCAAGTGTCAGGGATGGCGCTTGCCGCAATTGTCGGTGTCATCTTAAACCTGATTCTTCCGGAAGCGAAGGAAGAGCACGCAGACACATCTGAACAACATCATATTTAAAACCTTTTAATGAAAGTCCAGAGAGGCTTGTAAGGGTTATGAAGAGAAGGAAGCTTCAATGCTGCCCTCTATTTAACCATACCCCGAGTCTATCTTAGACCCGGGGTTTTTTTCAGCCTTAAGTTGAAATGAGAGGGGAAAGGACATGAAGCATTTAACGACGATGAGTGAACTCAGCACTGAGGAAATCAAAGATTTGCTTCAAACAGCACAAGACCTCAAAAACGGAAAAACAGACAATCAGCTTACAGGAAAGTTTGCCGCAAACCTGTTTTTCGAACCGAGCACGAGAACGCGGTTCAGCTTTGAGGTCGCAGAAAAAAAGCTGGGCATGAATGTGCTCAACCTTGATGGAACAAGCACAAGCGTGCAAAAAGGCGAAACCTTATATGACACGATCCGGACGCTTGAATCAATCGGTGTGGACGTCTGCGTCATCAGGCACAGTGAGGATGAGTATTATGAAAAGCTTGTCAGCCAGGTGAACATTCCGATTCTGAATGCGGGAGACGGATGCGGCCAGCATCCGACACAATCACTGCTTGATTTAATGACGATTTATGAAGAGTTCAATACGTTCAAAGGGCTTACCGTCTCCATTCACGGCGACATCAAGCATAGCAGAGTGGCAAGGTCAAATGCGGAAGTGTTGACAAGATTGGGTGCCCGGGTCCTATTTTCCGGCCCTTCGGAATGGCAGGATGAAGAAAATACATTCGGCACGTATGTCTCAATGGATGAAGCGGTTGAGTCTTCCGATGTTGTCATGCTGCTGCGCATTCAAAATGAACGACATCAGTCCGCTGTCAGCCAGGAAGGCTATTTAAACAAATACGGCTTGACCGTAGAACGGGCTGAGCGTATGAAGCGGCATGCGATCATCATGCATCCTGCTCCGGTAAACAGAGGAGTGGAGATTGATGACAGCTTAGTAGAAAGCGAAAAATCAAGAATCTTCAAGCAAATGCAAAATGGCGTATTTATCAGAATGGCAGTGATACAGCGTGCCTTACAAACCAATGTGAAAAGAGGAGAAGCAGCGTATGTCATATCTCATTAAAAACGGCTGGATACTAAACGAAAATGGTGAAAAAACAGAAGCGGATATCCGAGTGACTGGAGAAACCATCACCGCAATCGGCAAGCTTGATGCAACGGATAATGAAACGGTAATTGATGCAAAAGGTTTGCTCGTTTCACCTGGGTTTGTTGATCTCCACGTGCATTTCAGAGAGCCGGGCGGAGAGAAAAAAGAAACTATTGAAACCGGGGCAAAAGCAGCGGCACGCGGCGGCTATACTACAGTAGCAGCAATGCCGAATACGCGGCCGGTTCCTGATACAAAGGAGCAGATGGAATGGGTGCAAAACAGAATTAAAGAAACATCATGCGTAAGAGTTCTTCCATATGCATCCATTACGATCAGACAAATCGGCGATGAAATGACAAACTTTGAAGCGTTAAAAGAAGCCGGGGCATTTGCTTTTACAGATGACGGCGTTGGTATACAGACAGCAGGAATGATGTATGAAGCGATGAAACGGGCAGCCGCAATTGACAAAGCGATTGTTGCACATTGCGAGGACAACTCCTTAATTTACGGAGGGAGCGTACATGAGGGGACATTCTCCAAAGCGAACGGGCTAAACGGCATTCCTTCTGTGTGTGAATCGGTTCATATTGCCCGCGATGTGCTGCTGGCTGAGGCGGCAAACTGCCATTATCATGTATGCCATATCAGCACGAAAGAATCTGTCAGAGTTGTACGCGATGCGAAAAAAGCGGGAATCAGAGTGACAGCAGAAGTGTCGCCGCATCATTTGCTGCTTTGTGATGAGGACATCCCGGGGCTGGACACAAACTATAAAATGAATCCGCCGCTCCGCAGTGCAGAAGACAGAGCTGCTTTAATTGAAGGTCTTTTAGACGGAACAATTGATTTTATCGCAACAGACCATGCACCGCATACGGAAGAAGAGAAAAACACAGAAATGAAACTGGCGCCATTCGGAATTGTCGGCTTAGAAACAGCATTCCCGCTTCTTTACACACACTTTGTCAAAAATGGCAGCTGGTCGCTGAAGCAGTTGATTGACTACATGACAATCAAGCCATGCGAAGCGTTCGGTCTCCCATATGGAACATTACAAACGGGGCAAGCTGCGGACATTACGTTAATCGATTTAGAAAAAGAAGCAGTTATAGACAAAGAGACATTTTTATCAAAAGGAAAAAATACACCATTCAACGGCATCAGCTGCACCGGCTGGCCGGTCGCTACAATTGCGGCAGGGAAGCTTGCTTATGAAGAGGGGAGACTTGTCAAATGAAGAGACGATTAGTACTGGAAAACGGAGCGGTATTCGAGGGAGAAGCCTTCGGAAGCTTAGAACACAACATGGGAGAAGTCGTTTTTAATACTGGGATGACAGGCTATCAGGAAATTTTATCTGACCCTTCTTACTGCGGGCAGATCGTAACATTGACATACCCGCTTATCGGAAATTACGGCATTAACCGTGATGATTTTGAATCCATTACCCCTTTTGTCAAAGGGCTGATCATCAAGGAATTATGTGAACTGCCTTCCAACTGGCGTTCAGCATACACATTAGACGAGTACCTAAAAATGAAAAACATTCCCGGACTCCAGGGGATTGATACAAGGAAGCTGACAAGAATGATCCGCACGGCAGGCGCGCTAAAAGGAACATTCGCTTCATCTGATGAAGACATCGAAGCTGTGCTGAAAAGACTGAACGAAACGGAATTGCCAAGAAATCAAGTATCACAAGTATCAGCCAAAACAGCATATCCGAGCCCGGGAAGAGGCAAACGCATTGTCTTGGTTGACTTCGGCATGAAGCACGGGATTCTAAGGGAGCTGAACAAACGGAAATGTGACGTCATCGTTGTGCCTTACAACATTACAGCAGAAGAAGTGCTTCAGCTGAAACCGGACGGCATCATGCTTTCTAACGGACCTGGAGACCCGAAGGATGTGCCTGAAGCGATTGAAATGATTAAAGGTGTTCTCGGAAAAGTGCCTTTATTCGGAATATGTCTCGGCCACCAATTATTCGCGCTGACGTGCGGGGCGAATACTGAAAAAATGAAATTCGGCCACAGAGGTTCAAACCACCCGGTAAAAGAGCTGGCTACAGGGAAAGTTGCCTTAACATCTCAAAACCATGGTTATACAGTTTCATCTATCAGTGAAACAGAACTTGAAGTGACGCATATCGCAATCAACGACGATACGATTGAAGGGCTGAAGCATAAAACATTGCCGGCATTTACGGTTCAATATCATCCCGAAGCCTCACCTGGTCCTGAGGATGCTAACCATCTATTTGACAGATTCATCGAAATGATCGAAACAACAGAGAAAGAAGGGGAAGCGGTATGCCAAAACGCGTAGACATTAACAAAATTTTAGTAATCGGATCTGGGCCGATCATCATCGGACAAGCAGCAGAATTTGATTATGCGGGAACGCAAGCCTGTCTTGCTTTGAAAGAAGAAGGCTATGAAGTCATCCTTGTCAACTCAAACCCTGCCACGATCATGACAGATACAGAAATGGCTGATCGGGTTTACATCGAACCGCTCACACCTGAATTCCTGACACGAATCATCAGAAAAGAGCGCCCAGATGCCATTCTTCCTACGCTCGGAGGCCAAACCGGTTTGAATCTTGCGGTTGAGCTTTCTGAAAGAGGCGTTTTGGCAGAATGCGGCGTCGAAGTGCTTGGCACGAAACTGTCTGCGATTCAGCAAGCTGAAGACCGTGACTTGTTCAGAACATTAATGAATGAACTGAATGAACCGGTGCCTGAAAGTGAGATTATCCATTCCCTCGAAGAAGCGGAAAAATTCGTCAGCCAAATTGGATTCCCTGTCATTGTCCGTCCGGCATATACATTAGGCGGAACAGGCGGAGGCATCTGCTCGAATGAAACAGAGCTAAAAGAAATTGTTGAGAACGGCTTGAAATTAAGCCCGGTACACCAATGTCTGCTTGAAAAGAGCATTGCCGGCTATAAAGAAATCGAGTATGAAGTCATGAGAGACAGCCAGGATCACGCCATTGTTGTTTGTAACATGGAAAACATTGATCCGGTTGGAATCCATACTGGAGACAGTATTGTTGTCGCGCCGAGCCAAACGCTCAGCGATCGCGAATATCAGCTCCTGCGGAATGTATCGTTAAAACTGATTCGCGCGCTTGGAATCGAAGGCGGATGTAACGTCCAGCTCGCCTTAGATCCAGACAGCTTCCAATATTACATCATTGAAGTAAATCCGCGTGTCAGCCGTTCATCTGCCCTTGCATCAAAAGCAACGGGATACCCGATAGCAAAGCTCGCTGCTAAAATTGCAGTCGGCCTTTCATTAGATGAAATGATGAACCCGGTAACAGGAAAAACATATGCAGCATTTGAACCTGCTCTTGACTATGTCGTATCCAAAATTCCGCGCTGGCCGTTTGATAAATTTGAATCAGCAAACAGAAAGCTCGGCACGCAAATGAAAGCGACTGGTGAGGTCATGGCGATCGGCCGCACGCTTGAAGAGTCATTGCTGAAGGCTGTGCGTTCACTGGAAGCTGATGTGTATCATCTTGAATTGAAGGACGCCGCTGACATTTCAGATGAACTTCTTGAAAAGCGAATTAAAAAGGCCGGTGATGAACGCTTATTCTACCTAGCTGAAGCGTACAGAAGAGGTTACACGGTAGAAGACCTTCATGAATTTTCCGCTATCGATGTCTTCTTCTTGCATAAGCTGTTCGGAATCGTACAGTTTGAAAAAGAATTGAAGGCGAATGTGGGCGATACAGATGTGCTGAGACGGGCAAAAGAACTCGGCTTCTCTGATCAGTACATCAGCCGCGAGTGGAAAATGAAAGAATCCGATCTATACAACTTGAGAAAACAAGCGGGGATTGCGCCGGTATTCAAGATGGTAGATACGTGCGCGGCGGAATTTGAGTCGGAAACACCTTACTTCTATAGCACATATGAAGAAGAAAATGAATCTGTCGTTACAGATAAGAAAAGTGTGATGGTGCTTGGTTCGGGTCCGATTCGAATCGGTCAGGGTGTCGAGTTCGACTATGCGACTGTTCACTCTGTATGGGCAATTAAACAAGCAGGCTATGAAGCCATTATTGTCAATAACAACCCGGAAACCGTTTCAACAGACTTCAGCATCTCAGACAAGCTGTATTTTGAACCGCTTACGATTGAAGATGTTATGCACATCATTGACCTCGAACAGCCGATGGGCGTTGTCGTACAATTTGGCGGACAAACTGCGATCAACCTTGCTGATGAGCTTTCTGCACGCGGAGTGAAAATCCTTGGAACTTCATTAGAAGATTTAGACCGTGCGGAAGACCGGGATAAATTTGAACAAGCGCTTGGAGAACTTGGTGTTCCGCAGCCGCTTGGCAAAACAGCGACATCAGTTGATCAGGCAGTAAGCATCGCGAGCGATATCGGTTACCCGGTATTGGTGCGCCCTTCCTATGTACTTGGCGGCCGGGCGATGGAGATTGTGTATCATGAAGAAGAGCTGCTTCATTACATGAAAAACGCAGTCAAAATCAATCCGCAGCACCCTGTATTAATTGACAGATATTTGACTGGGAAAGAAATTGAAGTTGATGCAGTATCTGACGGTGAAACAGTCGTCATTCCGGGAATTATGGAGCACATTGAACGTGCGGGCGTTCACTCCGGAGACTCGATCGCTGTTTATCCGCCTCAATCGCTCACTGAGGACATTAAGAAAAAAATTGAACAATACACGATCGCACTTGCTAAAGGGCTGAACATTGTCGGTTTGCTCAATATTCAATTCGTCTTATCACAAGGCGAGGTGTACGTGCTCGAAGTGAACCCGAGATCAAGCAGAACCGTACCGTTCTTAAGCAAAATTACGGGTATCCCAATGGCGAATCTCGCAACAAAAATCATTCTCGGTCAAAAGCTGGCTGCGTTTGGCTATACAGAGGGCCTTCAGCCTGAGCAGCAAGGTGTATTTGTAAAAGCGCCGGTCTTCTCCTTCGCCAAGCTGAGAAGAGTTGACATTACGTTAGGGCCTGAAATGAAATCAACAGGTGAAGTCATGGGGAAAGATTCGACCCTTGAAAAGGCGCTCTATAAAGCCTTGATTGCTTCAGGTATTCAAATCCCGAACTACGGTTCCGTGCTTTTAACAGTAGCTGATAAGGACAAAGAAGAAGGGCTTGCCATTGCTAAGCGGTTCCACGCGATTGGCTACAACATTTTAGCGACGGAAGGAACGGCAGGCTACCTGAAAGAAGCTTCTATTCCAGCGAAGGTTGTCGGAAAAATCGGCCAGGATGGTCCGAACCTGCTTGATGTCATCAGAAACGGTGAAGCACAGTTTGTCATCAATACGCTGACAAAAGGAAAGCAGCCGGCAAGAGACGGATTTAGAATCAGACGTGAATCAGTAGAAAATGGTGTTGCCTGCTTAACATCATTAGATACGGCAGAGGCGATATTGCGAGTGCTGGAAAGCATGACATTCCGCGCTGATCAAATGCCGGCAGTCAACACAAATCAGGAGGCGGCAGTCACTATATGAAAAAAGCGTATTTGACAGTATGTTCTAACCAGCAAATTGCAGACCGGGTGTATCAAATGGTTCTGAAAGGGGAGCTTGTCCAAGGGTTTACAACCCCGGGGCAGTTCCTTCATCTTAAAGTGAGCGAAGCGGTCACGCCTCTTTTGAGGAGGCCAATCAGCATCGCCGACGTCAATTTTGAAAAAAGTGAAGTCACCATCATTTATCGAGTAGATGGGGAAGGTACAAGGCTATTGTCTCTGAAACAGCAGGGAGAGCTTGTGGATGTCCTCGGGCCTTTGGGAAATGGCTTTCCTGTCAATGAAGTCCAACCCGGAAAGACGGCTTTGCTGGTAGGAGGCGGTGTAGGTGTGCCGCCTCTCCAAGAGCTGTCGAAACGCTTGATTGAAAAAGGGGTAAATGTCATCCACGTTTTAGGATTCCAATCGGCCAAGGATGTTTTTTACGAGAAAGAATGCCGGCAGTATGGAGACACGTTTGTGGCAACAGCTGACGGAAGCTACGGGGAAACCGGATTTGTCACAGATGTGATTAAACGGAAACATCTAGAGTTTGATATCCTTCTCAGCTGCGGGCCGACACCGATGCTCAAGGCGCTAAAACAGGAATATGCCCATAAAGAAGTATATTTGTCCATGGAGGAACGAATGGGCTGCGGAATCGGCGCATGCTTCGCGTGTGTGTGCCATACAAACGAAAGTGAGACATCCTATGTAAAAGTATGTCTCGACGGGCCTGTATTTAAAGCTCAGGAGGTGGCGCTGTAATGCTCAAGGTGAAATTGCCGGGACTTGATTTGAAAAATCCAATCATTCCTGCATCAGGCTGCTTCGGTTTTGGAAAAGAATTTTCACGTTTTTATGATTTGTCTTGTCTTGGAGCCATCATGATTAAGGCTACGACAAAGGAGCCCCGCTTCGGGAATCCGACGCCGCGGGTAGCTGAGACTGGTGCTGGAATGCTTAATGCGATCGGTCTCCAAAATCCGGGGCTGGATAGCGTTTTGCATCATGAGCTGCCGTGGCTTGAGCAGTTTGATACGCCGATCATTGCCAATGTCGCAGGTTCTCAAGTCGAGGATTATGTTGAAGTCGCAGAGTGTATCAGCAAAGCGCCTAATGTTCATGCACTTGAATTGAATATTTCCTGCCCGAATGTGAAAACAGGCGGAATCGCTTTTGGCACGAACCCTGAAATGGCTGCCGATTTGACAAAAGCGGTGAAAGAGGTTTCAAATGTACCCGTTTATGTGAAGCTTTCCCCGAACGTGGCTAATATCACAGAGATTGCATTAGCGATCGAGGAAGCGGGAGCGGACGGCCTTACGATGATCAACACACTAATCGGCATGAGACTCGATTTAAAAACCGGCAAACCGATATTAGCGAATAAAACAGGAGGACTTTCCGGCCCTGCTGTGAAGCCGGTTGCCATTCGCATGGTGTATGAAGTCAGCCAGGCGGTCAACATCCCGATTATCGGAATGGGAGGCGTGCAGTCGGCCGAAGATGCCCTGGAATTTCTTCTCGCTGGAGCAAGCGCGGTCGCTGTCGGAACAGCAAACTTTGTGAATCCTTTTGCGTGTCCAGAGATTATTGAACAGCTTCCATCTGTTTTGCGCCAATACGGCTATCAATCAATTGAAGAATGCATCGGAAGGAGCTGGAATCATGAAAAACAACCTGCCCATCATCGCGCTTGATTTTGCATCAGCTGAAGAAACACTTGCGTTCTTAACGCCTTTTCAGCAAGAACCGTTATTTGTAAAGGTTGGAATGGAGCTTTTTTACCAAGAAGGGCCATCTATCGTGAAACAGCTAAAAGAAAGAAACTGCGAGCTGTTTTTGGATCTAAAGCTTCATGACATTCCCACCACTGTAAACAAGGCGATGAAGCGTCTTGCCAGTCTCGGCGTAGACCTCGTCAATGTTCATGCGGCCGGGGGCAAAAAAATGATGCAAGCAGCTCTTGAAGGCTTAGAAGAAGGTACGCCGGCGGGGAAAAAACGCCCGTCACTTATTGCGGTAACCCAGCTGACAAGCACATCTGAACAAATCATGAAGGATGAACTGCTGATCGAAAAGCCTCTGATCGATACGGTTGTGCACTACAGCAAACAGGCGGAAGAAAGCGGACTGGATGGAGTGGTCTGCTCTGTTCATGAAGCAAAAGCCATTTACCAAGCAGTGTCGCCTTCATTTCTGACTGTCACTCCAGGGATCAGAATGTCAGATGACGCTGCGAATGACCAAGTCCGCGTGGCGACACCTGCAATTGCAAGAGAAAAAGGTTCATCAGCGATTGTAGTAGGACGCTCGATTACAAAAGCGGAAGATCCGGTAAAAGCCTATAAGGCTGTCAGACTTGAATGGGAGGGAATCAAATCTTGAAACAAATCATCGCAAAACATCTATTAGACATCCAAGCAGTATTTTTACGTCCGAACGAGCCGTTCACATGGGCAAGCGGCATTTTATCACCAATCTACTGTGACAACCGCCTTACGCTATCTTTCCCAGAGGTCAGAAATGATGTCGCCTCAGGCATCAGCAAGCTTGTCAAAGAGCATTTTCCCGAAGCTGAAATGATAGCAGGAACAGCAACTGCGGGTATTCCTCATGCTGCTCTGGCGGCTGACCGTTTGAATCTTCCGATGTGTTATGTGAGGAGCAAGCCGAAAGCGCACGGAAAAGGCAATCAGATTGAGGGAGCTGTGCAGAAAGGGCAAAAAACGGTCGTTATTGAAGACTTAATCTCCACAGGAGGCAGCGTGCTTGAAGCTTGTGCAGCCTTACAAGCGGCCGGCTGTGAGGTGCTTGGTGTCGTCTCAATCTTTACGTACGGACTTCCCAAAGCAGAAGAAGCCTTCGCAAAGGCAGAACTGCCATACTACTCATTAACTGATTACGATACGCTCACAGAGGTCGCACTTGAGAACGGAAATATTCATTCAGATGATCTAAAAAAGCTGAAAACATGGAAACGAAATCCCGAGTCAAAAGATTGGTTTAAAAAATAAAAAATAAATTCCAACAATGTAAAGAGGCTTCAAAGCCTTGCTGTACTTAAAAACAGGCCATGAGGCCTGTTTTTTTATTAATCCTATAAAAAAAGTCGGGTTGACTTATGTTAGAATTGTGCTAAAATTTACTACAAATCTGAAAAACTTATCAAGAGCGGCTGAGGGACTGGACCTATGAAGCCCGGCAACCTGCATAGTTTGTAAGGTGCTACTTCTAGCAAAATGAATTCCATTTTGAAAGATAAGGGCTACATGCTGTTCCTGTCTTTCTTTCCGCCGGATTGAAAGTTTTTTATTTTAAGAGGCAAAAAGGCTGTTTGAAATCACCAGCCAAGAATCATATTACAATTGGGAAAAGACAACCGGCAGGAAGCTACTGTTTGTTTGTCTCCGAAAGGAGGAAAGAAGAAATGTTAACGTATGATAATTGGGAAGAACCAACGATTACATTTCCGGAAGACGATCCTTATAAAGGAGCGCTGTCAGTTTTAAAGTGGGCATACGGCCATTACGGCAACCAGCTTGTTTATGCCTGCAGTTTCGGAATTGAGGGAATCGTTTTGATTGACTTAATTTATAAAGTGAAAAAAGACGCAGAGATTGTGTTTCTTGATACAGGACTTCATTTTAAAGAGACCTATGAAACAATTGAACGAGTGAAAGAGCGTTATCCAGGTCTTAATATCATCCTGAAAAAACCAGACCTCACCCTTGAGGAACAAGCCGAGGAATATGGTGACAAGCTGTGGGAAAGAGAGCCGAATCAGTGCTGCTACCTTAGAAAGGTCGTTCCTTTAAGAGAGGCGCTTTCAGGACATCCAGCCTGGCTTTCCGGTCTGCGCCGTGATCAAGGGCCAAGCCGTGCCAATACGAATTTCTTAAACAAAGATGAAAAATTCAAGTCAGTAAAAGTTTGCCCGCTTATCCATTGGACTTGGAAAGACATTTGGAGATACACATCACGGAATGAACTGGACTACAATCCGCTTCATGACCAAGGATACCCAAGTATTGGCTGTGCGCCTTGCACTGCTCCCGCTTTTACCGCAGAGGATCTGCGTTCAGGCAGATGGAATGGTATGGCGAAAACAGAATGCGGACTGCATGAATAAGGAGCTGCAAAATGGAACTAGCCGCTATTTTATTTAGCTTGTTTTTCGCGATGAATATTGGTGCAAGCGGCGCTGCAGCTTCGATGGGAGTTGCTTACGGCTCTGGAGCCATCAAAAAGAAAACCTACGCTTTGATCCTATGCGCAGTCGGTGTCTTGGCCGGGGCGGTCATTGGCGGAGGCGAGGTCGTAAAAACAATCAGCTCTGGCATTATCCCAGAACAGACGATTACACTGACGATTGTTTGCATCATTATTGGAGCTGCTGCGCTGTCGCTCTTTACGGCTAATCTGCTCGGCATTCCTTTATCGACAAGTGAAGTGACGGTCGGCGCGGTTGTCGGCGTGGGAGTGGCTTATAAAGTATTGTTTGTGAATAATCTTCTGATCATTGTGACATTTTGGGTTTTTGTCCCGCTGTTCGCTTTTGGCTTCACCTATTTCGTATCTAAGCTTTTTCGTTATTTTAAGATTGAAGTGAAATCTTCTAAACAGCAAAAAATCCTCGGCATTGTTTTGTTAGTTGCCGGATTTTTCGAAGCATTCTCTGCCGGCATGAATAATGTGGCGAATGCCGTTGGCCCGTTAGTGGCTGCCGGTGTGCTTGATGTCGTAAAAGGGACCTTGTACGGAGGAGCTTTTGTTGCGCTCGGCGCACTGTTATTAGGCCGGCGTGTATTAGAAACAAACGGGAAGAAAATTACGAGATTTTCAAAAGGAGAAGGCATTCTCTTATCTGGCACAGGAGCGGGACTGGTAATAATCAGTTCTGTATTTGGGATGCCGGTGCCCTTGGCGCAAGTCACGTCATCGTCTATTATCGGCATAGGCATGGCAAAAAACGGTCCGAACGTGTTCCATAAACAAGTTGTTCAAACGATGCTGAAGGTATGGATCGTATCGCCGTTTTTATCTTTATCGATTTCTTATCTGCTTGTATCCTTGTTTTTAAAAGCGGATTATTATTCGATCTTTATCATGGTAAGTGTGCTTTTAGCGGCGGGCGGTGCCGTCAGCCTGACAAAGGCCATTCGTAAAGAGAGACGCTCAGTCCACGAACAAGGCGGGGGAATCTGAACATTAATCTGAGTAATTTTATAAGTTAACTAGGAGGAGATGGATGTTATGAGCTTAGCACCACATGGAGGAACATTAGTAAATAGAGTAGATGAATCATATGATGTGAGCAGCATTCAAAAAGAAATTGAACTTGATTTAATTTCTTTCGCGGATTTGGAATTGATCGGTATCGGTGCATACAGCCCGATTGAAGGTTTCTTTAATGAAAAAGATTACGAATCTGTTGTCGAAAACATGCGTCTTTCTTCCGGCGTTGTCTGGTCTCTTCCAATCACACTTCCGGTCGATGCGCAAAAAGCAGCGGAACTGTCAGTTGGCGAAACGGTAAAGTTAACGTATGAAGGAGACACATACGGCGTTATCCAAATCGAAGACCTGTATGTGCCTGACAAACAAAAAGAAGCTATCAATGTGTACAAAACGGATGAGCAGGAGCATCCGGGTGTTAAAAAACTGTTCAGCCGCGGCAATACATATGTCGGCGGACCGATCACGTTGATTAAAAAAGCTTCAAAACAGTTCCCTGAGTTTACTTTTGAACCGGCAGAAACAAGACGCCAGTTTGCTGAAAAAGGCTGGGAAACGATTGTCGGCTTCCAAACAAGAAACCCTGTTCACAGAGCGCATGAATACATTCAAAAAACGGCTCTTGAAACAGTAGACGGCTTGTTCTTGAATCCGTTAGTAGGTGAAACAAAATCCGATGACATCCCAGCTGATGTACGGATGGAAAGCTACCAAGTTCTTCTTGATCATTATTACCCGAAAGATCGCGTGTTCCTTGGTGTCTTTTTGGCGGCGATGCGTTATGCAGGCCCGAGAGAAGCCATTTTCCACGCGCTTGTCAGAAAGAACTACGGATGCACACATTTCATCGTTGGCCGTGATCATGCAGGTGTAGGTGACTATTACGGAACATACGAAGCACAGGAGCTGTTTGACACATTCAAACCTGAAGAACTCGGGATTACACCGCTGAAATTCGAGCACAGCTTCTTCTGTAAAAAATGCGGAAATATGGGGACAGCGAAAACATGCCCTCATGGCAGAGAGCATCACGTCATTTTATCAGGCACTAAGGTAAGAGGTATGCTGAGAGACGGTGTGCTGCCTCCTGCCGAATTCAGCCGAAAAGAAGTCGTAGAAGTGTTAATCAAAGGGATGAAGAAAAAAGAAGAAGTAGGCGTATCTTAAGGAGGACTGGCAGTGACAAATCGCGATATTGTATGGCATGAAGCCTCTATCACAAAAGAAGAGTACCAACAAAAAAACAAGCATAAAAGCTCCATTCTCTGGCTGACAGGGTTAAGCGGCTCAGGCAAATCAACCATTGCCAACGCCGCTGCGAGAGAATTATTTGAGCAAGGCTACCAAGTCATTGTGCTGGACGGGGATAATATCCGTCACGGCTTAAATAAGGATCTCGGTTTTTCTGATGAAGACCGGAAAGAAAACATCCGCCGAATTGGAGAGGTGGCAAAACTTTTTGTTCAGCAGGGAACCATTGTCATTACTGCTTTTATCTCTCCTTTCCGCGAGGACAGACAGCAGGTTCGCGAGCTTGTGGAAACTGGCGAATTCAATGAAGTATACATTAAATGCGACCTTGATATTTGTGAACAAAGGGATCCGAAAGGGCTCTACAAAAAAGCAAGAAACGGAGAGATTCCGTTTTTTACAGGAATTGATTCTCCTTATGAAGAACCGGAAGCGCCAGAGCTCGTTCTTGATTCAGGACAGCATGATCGTGAAGCGTGTAAAAATCAGCTGATCGAGTTTGTCAAACAAAAATTGAGCTGAATATGATCTGCTGCGTTCTTCTCAGATGCCGGAATGCAAGCGAGAACAACATCACAAGTGAATGTTCTGGAAGAACTCGAATAGATCGGGGGAAATACGATGGGAAAAGTATATATTGTAGGAGCGGGTCCCGGTGATCCTGATCTGCTGACGATTAAAGCGCTGAAAGCCATTGAAAAAGCTGATGTTATCTTATATGACAGATTAGTAAATAAAGAGATTTTACAATATGCCAAAGAGCAAGCAGACCTGATCTACTGCGGGAAGCTTCCAGATTTTCATACGATGAAGCAGGAAACCATCAATCGATTTCTTGTGAAGTATGCGCAAAAAGGGAAAATAGTTGTCAGACTGAAAGGCGGGGACCCTTTTGTGTTCGGCAGGGGAGGGGAAGAAGCGGAATGCCTCTCTGAAAATGGCATACCGTTTGAAATCATCCCCGGCATTACGTCAGGAATCGCGGCAGCTGCTTATGCCGGGATTCCTGTTACTCATCGGGATGCGGGCTCTAACGTCGCATTTGTAACGGGTCATTATAAAAGTGATGAAGATTTTGAGGAAAAGTGGAAAGCGCTGGCTACAGGAATTGATACACTTGTCATCTATATGGGTATCAAAAACGTGCAGCAGATTGAAAGAAAACTCCTTGAAAACGGCCGGGACGGTTCTACGCCGGCAGCCTTTATTCATTGGGGAACAACGGACAAGCAAAAATCTGTTTTTTGTACAGTTGACACCCTTTCAGAAACGGTGATAAAAGAAAACATTACAAATCCGAGTTTAATTGTCATTGGAAATGTTGTAAATTATCACTATAAGCTGGAATGGTTTGAATCTGAACTGAAAAAACAAGATTTAAGCGAGGCGTTGTAAAATGAAACAAGCGATTTTATATGTCGGCCACGGCAGCCGGGTCAAAAAAGCTCAGCAAGAAGCCGCAGCCTTTTTGGAAGGGTGTAAGGCACACATCTCTGTGCCAGTACAAGAAATCAGCTTTTTAGAGCTTCAGGAGCCGACAATTGAGACAGGATTTGAAGCATGTGTGAAGCAAGGCGCCACTCATATCGCAGTGGTGCCTCTGCTTCTTTTAACAGCTGCGCATGCAAAACATGATATTCCGGAAGAAATTGCGCGTGCTGCATCCCGATTTCCGTCAGTCCATATTTCATACGGAAAGCCGATCGGGATTGACGAAGAAGTAGTCAAGGCTGTATATCATCGAATGAAAGACATTGGTGTTCCGTATGAAAATGCCAGAGTGGTGCTCATCGGAAGGGGAAGTTCAGATCCAGATGTCAAAAGAGACGTGACTGGTATTGCTCATCTTCTTCAGGAAATGGTTCCAGTCAAGGAAGTCATTCCGTGCTTTTTGACAGCATGCGGCCCGAATTACAAAGAGGTTTTTTCAGAACTTGAAAAAGATGACGGCACAACAACCTTTATCGTTCCGTATTTGCTCTTTACGGGTATGCTGATGAATGAAATTGAACGAGAGGTTCAGACATTAAAAGCTCATAATCCGAATGTCTATCTTTCTTCTTATATCGGTTTCCACCCTCATGTGAAAAGCGCATTTTTAAACCGTGTGAAAGAAACTGCGGCAAATCCTGAGGGACAATTTGATTTTGATGGAGGTTCATATGCTTCCGCTGCACATTAGCCTGGAAAAGAAGAAGGTTGTCATTGCGGGGGGCGGCAGCATCGCTCTCAGAAGACTGAAAACGGTGATTTCTGAAGGAGCAGATATAACGCTTGTCAGTCCGGATGTTGAACCGGAAATCAAGCAAATGGCAGAAGATCAACGCATCAAATGGAAAAAACGGACGATCGAAAAAGAAGATTATCTCAATGCTTTTTTCATTATTGCCGCGACGGATGATGCGGCAGTGAACAAAGAAATTGCCCAATCCGCTTCGCCTTTTCAGCTTGTCAATTGTGTCAGTGACGCTGAGCTTGGCAATGTATATATGCCGAAAATCGTAAAAAGAGGGTATGTCACGGTGTCCGTTTCTACAAGCGGAGCCAGTCCAAAGCACACAAAAGAGCTTGCTGAAAACATGGATAAGCTGATTGACGGCGAATTTGTTGCTGAAGTGGATAGGCTTTATCAAGTGAGAAGAAAGAAATAAGCCAGAGCATAATAATGCTCTGGCTTTTCTTTATGCGGCTCAGCTTTTTTTCAGCTTGATGACAGTATCAGCATCTGGCGTGACAAAGACGGTATGCTGGCTGTCATAGGTGACGAAACCGGGTTTCGCGCCGTTCGGTTTTTTGACATGCCTGATTTTTGTATAATCTACAGGCACGGAGCTTGAATCTTTAGCTTTTGAAAAATAAGCTGCAATTGTCGCGGCTTCAATGATTGTTTGCTCATCCGGTTCGCTACTTCTGATCACAACGTGGGAGCCAGGAATGTCCTTCGTGTGAAGCCAAATATCATCTCTGGCAGCCGCTCTTGTCGTTAAATATTCATTTTGGCGATTATTCTTACCCACTAAAATTGTCAGTCCTGAGGAGGATTCGTATGTTTCTAACACCGGGTTGTGCGTTTTTTGCTTTTTCTGGCCTTTTTGCTGCTTAGGGCGTAAATATTTGCCCTCCACAAGCTCTTCCCTGATTTCACTGATATCCCGGGGAGAAGCGGAGGAAAGCTGCTGAATCAGCTGATCGAAGTATTCGATCTCTTCCTGTGCCAGCCTGATTTGCTCCTCTACAACCGCGACCGAATTTTTCGCTTTCTGATACTTCGTGAAGTAGGCCTGGGCGTTTTCAGAAGGTGTTTTGTTCGGGTTTAAAGGAATCGTGATCGTCGGGCTTTCTTCATCATAATAGTTGATGACCTCAGCCTGTTTATCACCTTTTTTCAGCATATATAAATTAGCAGTTAAAAGCTCCCCGTAAAGCTGGAATTCCTTCGCATTTTCCGAATACTCCAGTGTTTTCTCTAATTTTTTGATTTTGTTGGCATTTTTCTTCCGTTCGTTGACAACAAACCGCTCAAGATCTTGAGCCTGCTGTTTGACCCGATCTCGTTCAGCTTTTCCGAAATAAAAACGGTCGAGCAGGTCGCTTAATGAATCAAAACGGCGCGCTTCGCCTTTTAGATGAGTCAGCTCCAGCAGATAAAAATATTCCTTTCCGTTTACAGTCGTAATGTTGGGAATGAAACGGTGCTCTTTTACTTCGGCAAACAGTGCCAGCAACGCTTTTGGCAGTGTGACTTTGTTGGTGAGGCCAGCTCTGTGAACCGCTTCTTTGGCGAAAAGCGGAGACACCCCTGAAAAGTGGTCGACAATTTGTTTATCAAGCCGTCCTTCTTGAAAACTGAGGTGACGCAAAATATCATCTTCTGACGCCTCAAGCGGTGATATTTTGTCCTGGGCAGGCGGAAGCTTATAATCTTGGCCGGGCAGTACTGTACGGTAGCTGTTCATTGACGGCGATAAATGCTTAAGTCCGTCGATGATCACATTTTCTGCAGCGTCGGTCAAAATAATATTGCTGTGGCGGCCCATAATTTCTACATAAAGCTTTCGCACGGTTTCATCGCCAATTTCGTTTCGGCTTTTGATATGAAAAATCATAATGCGGTCTAAGCCCGCTTGTTCGATTTTCTCAATGAATCCGCCTTCGATATGCTTTCTCAGCAGCATGCAAAACATTGGTGGTTCGCTTGGATTTTCATAAGTTTGTGTCGTGATATGCACCCGTGAATAGCTCGGATGTGCCGATAATAATAGTTTTTGGTTTTTTCCCTTGGCACGGATGTGGAAAATCACATCGTGCTTATATGGCTGGTGGACTTTTGTAATTCGTCCGCCCATTATTTTCTCGTTAAGTTCGTGTGTCATTCCGTATGTAAACATGCCATCAAACGACATATGCAATACACCCTCTCATTCTTCCTGCATTCGATAATTATAGCATGAAATGGGACGAGTCAGAATAAGCATGCTTATAGAGTGATATCTCTATAAGAGAGCAGGGGAGTGGACGAGCGGAATGAAGTTTCATGAAATGGGACAAACAGATTTACTAGAGGCAACCAATACGTCCATGAAACAAGGATTAACAGAAAAAGAAGTGAAAAAACGCCTTGACAAGCATGGGCCAAACGAGCTGCAAGAAGGGAAAAAAACGTCAGCGCTTCTCTTGTTTTTCGCGCAGTTCAAAGATTTTATGGTGCTTGTGCTTCTGGCGGCAACGTTAATCTCAGGATTTCTTGGTGAATATGTAGATGCGGTTGCGATTATTGCGATTGTGTTTGTGAATGGCATACTCGGTTTCTTTCAAGAAAGGCGAGCTGAGCAATCTCTTCAAGCTTTAAAAGAGCTTTCAACACCGCATGTCATGGCACTCAGGGAAGGAAGCTGGACAAAGATTCCTTCTAAGGAACTTGTGCCGGGGGATATTGTGAAATTTACAAGCGGGGACAGGATTGGCGCGGACGTTCGAATTGTTGAAGCGAGAAGCCTTGAAATAGAAGAATCAGCGCTGACCGGGGAATCAATTCCGGTTGTGAAGCACGCTGATAAACTGAAAAAACCGGATGTTTCACTTGGCGATATTACCAATATGGCATTTATGGGAACGATTGTGACCCGCGGCAGCGGTGTCGGGGTTGTCGTCGGGACAGGGATGAATACAGCAATGGGGAAAATTGCCGACATGCTTGAATCGGCAGGGACGCTGTCAACCCCGCTGCAAAGAAGACTGGAGCAGCTTGGGAAGATTTTGATTGTTGTTGCATTGCTTCTGACCGTTCTTGTTGTTGCTGTCGGTGTTATTCAGGGGCATGATCTGTACAGCATGTTTTTAGCGGGTGTCTCATTAGCGGTAGCCGCCATTCCAGAGGGACTGCCGGCGATTGTCACAGTGGCGCTGTCGCTTGGTGTACAGCGGATGATTAAACAAAAATCCATTGTTAGAAAGCTTCCTGCTGTTGAAACGCTTGGGTGTGCGTCTATCATTTGTTCAGATAAAACAGGGACAATGACCCAAAACAAAATGACGGTGACACATGTGTGGTCCGGAGGGAAAACATGGAGAGTGACAGGGGCCGGGTATGAACCGAAAGGAAGCTTCACACTGAACGAAAAAGAGGTCAGTATCAATGAACATAAGCCGCTTCAGCAGATGCTTCTGTTCGGGGCGCTCTGTAACAACTCCAATATTGAGAAAAGAGACGGAGAATATGTGCTTGACGGAGATCCGACAGAGGGGGCGCTGCTCACCGCGGCAAGAAAAGGCGGTTTTTCAAAGGAGTTTGTTGAAGCAAACTACAGGGTGATTGAAGAATTTCCTTTTGATTCTGCACGGAAAATGATGACTGTCATCGTAGAGGATCAGGACAGAAAGCGCTATATCATTACAAAAGGTGCACCGGATGTACTGATGCAGCGATCTTCCCGTATTTATTATGACGGCTCAGCCGCTCTTTTTTCAAATGAAAGAAGAGCAGAAACAGAGGCGGTATTAAGACATTTGGCATCTCAGGCGCTCAGAACGATAGCGGTCGCCTACAGGCCGATAAGAGCAGGCGAAACACCGTCAATGGAGCAGGCGGAAAAAGATCTGACGATGCTCGGCCTTTCAGGTATCATTGACCCGCCGCGGCCGGAAGTCAGACAGGCGATTAAAGAATGCCGTGAAGCGGGAATTAAGACCGTCATGATTACAGGTGATCATGTGGAGACCGCTAAAGCGATAGCGAAAGATCTGCGCCTCCTTCCGAAAAGCGGAAAAATTATGGATGGGAAAATGCTGAATGAACTTTCTCAAGAAGAGCTTTCTAATGTAGTGGAGGATGTGTATGTATTTGCCCGCGTTTCTCCTGAGCATAAGCTGAAAATCGTAAAAGCCTATCAGGAGAACGGGCATATCGTGGCGATGACGGGAGACGGCGTCAATGATGCCCCTGCCATTAAACAAGCTGATATCGGCGTCTCTATGGGCATTACCGGGACAGATGTGGCTAAAGAAGCGTCATCTCTTGTGCTCGTGGATGATAATTTTGCGACGATTAAATCAGCGATAAAAGAAGGCAGGAACATCTACGAAAATATCAGAAAGTTTATTAGATACCTGTTAGCTTCTAATGTCGGGGAAATCCTTGTCATGCTGTTTGCGATGCTGCTCGCTCTTCCTTTGCCGCTCGTTCCGATTCAGATTTTGTGGGTCAACTTGGTGACGGACGGATTGCCGGCAATGGCGCTCGGCATGGATCAGCCGGAAGGAGACGTAATGAAGCGCAAGCCCCGTCATCCGAAAGAAGGGGTATTTGCCCGCAAGCTAGGGTGGAAGGTCGTCTCCAGAGGATTTTTAATCGGAGCTGCCACTATTTTAGCGTTTATCATTGTGTACCACCGCAATCCAGAAAATTTGGCTTATGCCCAGACGATCGCATTTGCAACATTGGTGCTGGCTCAGCTTATTCACGTTTTTGACTGTCGAAGCGAGACTTCTGTTTTCTCCAGAAATCCGTTTCAAAACCTGTATTTAATCGGTGCGGTATTGTCATCCATTTTGCTGATGCTTGTCGTGATCTACTATCCGCCGCTTCAGCCGATTTTCCATACCGTAGCCATCACTCCGGGAGACTGGATGCTCGTCATCGGTATGTCCGCCATCCCTACTTTTTTACTGGCGGGGTCACTTTTAACAAGAAAAAAATAAATCCATATGATATAATCTTAGGGGTAATAGCATGTCTATTGCCCTTTTATTATGAGAACAGGGAAGAATTGGGTGTTTTAAAATGATACGAAGTATGACAGGCTTCGGCAGTGCAAGCAAAACACAAGATGATCTCTCTGTAAGCGTAGAACTTAAATCTGTGAACTACAGATTTAAAGAAGTGAACGCTCGTTTGCCAAGGCCTTTGCTATATTTTGAAGATAAGCTGAAACAGACCATTCTGCAGCATATCCAGCGCGGAAGAATTGAGCTTTTCGTATCTGTTGACAGTGATATGCTTGTTGAGAAAAAGCTTGAGATTGATTGGCCGCTGCTCGATGAGTTTGTCGCAGCTGCGAGAGATATGAAGAAGCGGTATCAATTGTCTGCTGAGCCCGATGTGATGGATTTCTTTAAGCTTGATCACGTCGTCCAGGTTCATGAAGAACAGACGCAAAATGACAAGCTGGAGGCATTGATCACCGATGCTGCAGAGGAAGCGGTAAAAGGCCTCTGTGAAATGCGTGAAAAAGAGGGGCTGCTCTTAGCGAAAGACTGCCTGATGCATATTGATCAGCTTGAAGAGCTGGTGAGAGAAACTGAATTGCTTGCTGCAGATGTCGTATCTCGTTACCGGGAACGGCTGTACGCCAGAATCAAAGAATGGACTGAAGATGTATTAGACGAGAGCCGGCTTGTAACAGAATGCGCTATTTTTGCAGACCGCTCTGATATTACTGAAGAGATTACCAGGCTGAAGAGCCACTTCGCCCAGTTTCGTGATATATTAGCTAGTGGCGGAGCTGTCGGGCGCAAACTCGACTTTCTCGTTCAGGAGCTCAATCGGGAAGCAAATACGATCGGCTCAAAAGCAAATGATCATCAGATCACAAAGCTTGTCGTTGAAATGAAAAGTTCTATTGAAAAAATAAAAGAACAAGTGCAAAATATAGAATAGTGACTGTGCGTATTGTTTACAGACGGTCTTACTAGGCTAAACTAGAGACGTCTATTTTACAGGGGGAACGTAGAAGATGACGATTAAACTGATTAATATCGGATTTGGCAATATAATCTCCGCCAATCGGATGATTTCGATTGTCAGCCCGGAGTCTGCGCCAATCAAACGGATGATCCAGGATGCAAGAGACCGCGGAATGCTAATTGACGCTACATACGGACGAAGAACCCGTGCAGTTGTCGTCATGGATAGTGATCACATTATCTTATCTGCCGTCCAGCCTGAGACAGTTGCACACAGACTTTCTGTTAAAGAAGAAATTATGGATGAAGGGCAGGGGTAATTGCCGCATGAAAGAAAGAGGGTTATTAATCGTTCTCTCAGGTCCCTCAGGAGTTGGTAAAGGAACGGTTCGGCAAGCGATTTTTTCGCAGGAAGACACAAAATTTGAATATTCGATTTCAGTAACCACTAGAAGTCCAAGAGAGGGCGAAGTGAACGGAGTCGATTATTTTTTCAAAACAAGAGACGAATTCGAGCAAATGATTGCGGACAACAAGCTGCTTGAATGGGCAGAGTATGTCGGCAATTATTACGGCACGCCTGTCGATTATGTTGAACAGACACTTCAAGATGGAAAAGACGTCTTTTTAGAAATTGAAGTCCAAGGGGCTCTTCAAGTGAGAAATGCTTTCCCGGAAGGCCTGTTTATTTTCCTTGCGCCTCCAAGCCTTTCTGAACTGAAGAACAGAATCGTGACACGAGGCACAGAAACAGACGCTCTGATTGAAAATCGAATGAAAGCCGCAAAAGCTGAGATTGAAATGATGGATGCTTATGATTATGTCGTTGAAAACGATAATGTCGAAACGGCTTGCGATAAAATCAAAGCAATCGTTCTTGCTGAACATTTGAAGCGTGAACGTGTTGCACCAAGATATAAGAAAATGCTGGAGGTTGAATAATCAATGTTAGATCCGTCAATTGATTCTTTAATGAATAAATTAGATTCCAAATACACGCTCGTGACTGTTTCTGCGAGACGTGCCCGTGAAATGCAAATCAAAAAAGACCAAATGATTGAACATACGATTTCACACAAATATGTAGGCAAAGCTTTAGAAGAAATTGATGCAGGCCTGCTTTCGTTTGAAAAGGAAGACCGCGAATAGTAGCACAAGTAGCAACCTATATCATGTAGGTTGTTATTTTTTTCCGTGCGGTTTTGTAAAGTGCAGAGGGGGAGAATTCATTGCTTAACAATCGAAATGTGTTACTTTGCGTGAGCGGAGGCATCGCTGTTTATAAAGCCTGTGCGTTAACGAGCAAGCTGGTTCAGGCAGGAGCAAATGTGAAAGTGATTATGACTGAATCAGCTTGCCGATTCGTTTCACCGCTGACATTTCAGGCATTGAGCCGCCACGAAGTCTATACAGATACATTTAAAGAACAAAATCCAAGCGTCATTTCCCATATTGACGCCGCAGACTGGGCCGACTTGATTATCGTGGCGCCGGCTACGGCTAATGTGATTGGAAAACTGGCTAACGGCATCGCTGATGATATGCTGACAACAACATTGTTGGCAGCGACGGCTCCCGTTTGGATCGCGCCGGCGATGAACGTTCATATGTATGACCACCCGGCAGTCAAACGAAATATTTCTGTGCTGTATCAGGACGGTTATCGTTTTATTGAGCCGAGTGAGGGCTATTTAGCATGCGGTTACGTCGGAAAAGGCAGATTGGAAGAGCCGGAAAACATCGTAAAACTGGCCGAAAAACATTTTGCTGATGAAACATCCGCCCCTTTAGAGGGCAAACGTGTGGTCATTACAGCCGGCCCAACACGGGAAGCGGTTGATCCTGTCCGGTTTTTCACCAATAAATCAACGGGCAAAATGGGCTACGCATTAGCGGAGGCTGCAGTCCGGCTTGGTGCACGGGTAACTTTAATTTCTGGGCCTGTTTCACTTGATCAGCCCAAAGGACTTGCTCAGTTTATTCCTGTTCAATCGGCTGCGGATATGCACGAAGCTGTGCTCTCCGTGTATGAAGCAAGCGATATTGTCATCAAAACAGCTGCGGTAGCCGATTTTACGCCAAAAACAGTATTTGACCATAAAATGAAAAAACAAGACGGCGGTATGAGCTTAGAACTGAAAAGAACGGTCGATATTTTGAAAGATTTGGGCGAGAAAAAGAAAGAGCAGATTTTAGTCGGATTTGCCGCTGAAACACAAGACATTGAACACTATGCACGTAAAAAGCTCGCTGCCAAAAATCTTGATATGATTGTGGCAAATGATGTGAAAGCAAATGGGGCCGGTTTTGGTGCTGATACGAATATCGTGACAATCTTTTTCAAAGACGGGCATAAGCGCGAACTTCCGATCATGTCTAAGCTCGATGTTTCGTTTGAAATTCTTCAGGAGATCGCAGCCCTCTCAAAACAAACCGGAGAAAGAACATGAATTTTGCAGAGGTCATCGTGGATGTCAGCACCAAAAATATAGACAGGCCTTTTGATTACAAAATCCCAGACCATCTCAAGGGCATGATCAAAACGGGGATGCGGGTCATTGTTCCGTTTGGCCCCCGTAAGATTCAGGGGTTTGTAACAGCAGTCAAAGAAGCATCTGACCTATCGGGGAAATCTGTCAAGGAAGTAGAGGATTTATTAGATCTTACACCTGTTCTGACAGAGGAGCTTATGGATCTGTCATCATGGCTGTCCGACAAAACGCTGTCTTTTAAAATAACGGCACTTCAAGCAATGCTGCCTGCCGCATTAAAGGCAAAATATGAAAAAGAATTAAAAATTGCAAACGGAGCTGAGCTTCCGCCGCAAGTGGAGCGGCTGTTTTCTGAAACAAAGACGCTGCTGTATTCAGATATACCCGATCATAATACGTTGAAACTGATTCAAAAGCATGTTCAAAAAGGGAGCATAGACGTAACCTATAAAGTCGCGCAAAAAACAAATAAAAAAATGGTGAGGCATATTCAGGCAAATGTGAGTAAAGAAGAGCTTGCTAAGCAGGCTGAGGGATTGTCCCGTCAAGCAGCCAAGCAGCAGGCGATTCTTCACTTTTTCATCTCTGAGCCAGAAGGTGTGAAAATCCCTGCGGCGGACTTGTGCAAAAGAACGGACGCGAGCTCTGCGACCATCAAAACCCTTATCCAAAAAGAGCTTTTGAGGGAAAGCTATGAAGAGGTCTACAGAGATCCCTATCAGGATAAAATGTTCAAAAAAACAGAGCCGCTGCCACTGACAGACGAACAGAGAGCTGCCTTTGAGCCCATACGCGAGACATTGGACAAGGATGAGCATAAAGTGTTCCTCCTTCACGGCGTGACAGGCAGCGGAAAAACGGAAATTTATCTGCAATCAATTGAAAAAGTACTGGCGAAAGGAAAAGAAGCCATCGTCCTCGTACCGGAAATATCGCTGACGCCGCAAATGGTCAATCGCTTTAAGGGCCGCTTCGGCTCCAAGGTGGCAGTCATGCACAGCGGTTTATCCACAGGGGAAAAATATGACGAGTGGCGTAAAATCCACCGGAAGGAAGTACGGCTTGTCGTCGGTGCCAGATCCGCAATTTTTGCTCCGTTTGAAAATCTCGGAATGATTATCATCGATGAAGAGCACGAGTCTTCTTATAAACAGGAAGAAATGCCGCGCTATCACGCGAAAGAGGTGGCAATCAAGCGTGCTGAGCATCACAGCTGCCCGGTTGTATTAGGGAGTGCTACGCCGACATTAGAGTCATATGCACGGGCGCAAAAGGGCGTGTACGAGCTTCTCTCACTGAAGCACCGCGTTAACCATCAAGTGATGCCTGAGGTTTCGCTTGTCGATATGAGAGAGGAGCTTCGAAGCGGCAATCGCTCGATGTTTTCTGTTGAATTGATGGAAAAGCTTGAAGAAACGATTGCCAAGGGTGAGCAGGCGGTGCTGTTTTTAAATAAAAGAGGCTATTCTTCCTTTGTGATGTGCAGAGATTGCGGCTATGTCCCGCAATGTCCGCACTGCGACATTTCCATGACGTATCATCGTTACGGCCAAAGGCTGAAATGTCATTATTGCGGACATGAAGAGCCTGTTCCGCATACTTGTCCTGAATGCGCAAGCGAGCATATCCGCTTTTTCGGAACGGGAACACAGCGAGTGGAGGAAGAGCTGACAAAAGTGCTGCCAAATGCGAGAGTGATTCGGATGGATGTTGACACGACATCAAGGAAAGGCGCCCATGAAAAACTACTGTCAGCTTTCGGAGAAGGAAAAGCGGATATTCTTCTCGGAACGCAAATGATCGCGAAAGGGCTTGATTTTCCGAATGTCACGCTTGTCGGAGTGTTAAGTGCCGATACAACACTTCATATTCCTGATTTCAGATCGGCTGAAAAAACATTTCAGCTGTTAACCCAAGTCAGCGGCCGGGCAGGCAGGCATGAAAAGCCCGGCCATGTCACCATTCAAACGTATACACCGTCTCACTACAGTATCCAGCTGACGAAAACGCATGATTATGAAACGTTCTATCAGCATGAAATGGCGCACAGGAGAGAGCAATCCTATCCGCCCTACTACTTTTTGGCTCTTGTGACGGTTTCTCATGAGGAAGTGGCGAAAGCAGCGGTTACAGCTGAAAAAATCGCTCATTTTTTGAAAGCAAACTGCGGAGCTGACACGAAAATTCTCGGGCCAAGCGCGTCGCCGATAGCCAGGATCAAAGATAGATATCGCTATCAATGCGTGATAAAATACAAACAGGAAACCCAGTTATCCGCTTTATTGAAGAAGATACTGGAACATTATAAACGCGAAATTGAACAAAAGCATGTAATGATTTCAATTGATATGAATCCTTATATGATGATGTAAGATCTCACGTCTTGGAGGGTAACAAATTGGCAGTAAAAAAGGTCGTCACACATCCGGCGGAGGTTTTGGAAACACCGACGGAAAGCGTGACTGTTTTTGATAAAAAGCTAAGAAAACTGCTTGATGATATGTACGACACCATGCTTGAAATGGATGGAGTCGGACTGGCAGCGCCGCAAATCGGCATCTTAAAAAGAGTGGCTGTCGTAGATATCGGGGATGACAGAGGCAGAATTGATCTCGTTAATCCTGAAATTTTAGAGAAAAGCGGTGAGCAAACCGGAATTGAAGGATGCCTGAGCTTTCCTGGCGTCTATGGTGATGTCACACGTGCTGATTATGTCAAAGTGCGTGCGTTTAACCGTCAGGGAAAACCGTTCATTCTGGAAGCGCGAGGCTTTTTGGCGAGAGCTGTGCAGCACGAGATGGACCACTTAGACGGTGTGCTGTTTACATCTAAAATCAGTAAATACTATACAGAAGATGAACTAGCGGATATGGAAGGATGATTTGATGACGAGAATCGTATTTATGGGGACGCCGGATTTTTCAGTTCCTGTTTTAAAAACCTTGATTGAGGACGGATATGAAGTAGTGGGGGTCGTCACACAGCCGGACCGTCCGAAAGGCAGAAAAAAAGTGATGACACCTCCTCCGGTCAAGGAAGAGGCATTGCGTCACGGCATCCCGGTTCTTCAGCCGGAAAAAGTCAGATTGAAAGAAGAAATTGAAAAAGTGCTGGCATTAAAGCCTGACCTTATTGTAACGGCGGCATTCGGACAAATTTTGCCTAAGGAGCTTCTCGACAGCCCGAAATACGGCTGCATTAACGTTCACGCGTCTCTTTTGCCGGAACTGCGCGGCGGGGCTCCGATCCATTACTCTATTTTGCAGGGAAAGAAGAAAACCGGGGTTACCATTATGTATATGGTAGAAAAATTGGATGCCGGAGACATGATCTCAAAAGTGGAAGTGGACATTGAAGAAACCGATAATGTCGGAACGCTGCACGATAAATTAAGCGTTGCTGGCGCGAAGCTATTGTCTGAAACGGTTCCAAACGTCATTGCCGGCAGCATATCACCCGAAAAGCAGGATGAAGAGCAAGCGACGTACGCGCCTAATATCAAAAGAGAGCAAGAACTGCTCGACTGGTCCAGAACGGGCGAAGAGCTTTACAACCAGATCCGCGGATTAAATCCATGGCCTGTTGCTTATACAACTCTAAACGGACAAAACTTGAAAGTGTGGGCGTCGAAAAAAACACCAGCACCAACAACAGCTGAGCCCGGCACAGTCGTTGCAGTTGAAAAGGAAGGGATTATCGTTTCCACAGGTAATGATACGGCCCTGTTATTAACTGAACTTCAGCCGGCCGGCAAAAAACGCATGAAAGGCGAGGACTTTGTGCGGGGCGCTCATGTTGAAGCCGGAGATGTGTTAGGAGTAAATAATGAAAAAAACTAGTGTTCGTGACATCGCCCTTGAAGCGCTGATCAAATTAGAACAAAACCAGGCATACAGCAACCTGCTGCTGAAATCGGTCATTAAATCAAATGAACTGAGTGATCAGGACAGAGGGCTTTTGACTGAACTTGTCTATGGTACATTACAAAACAAAATCGCGCTTGATTATATGCTTAAACCGTTTATCAATAAGCCTCAAAAAGTAAAGCCGTGGGTGATTCAGCTTCTTCGCCTATCCTTATATCAAATGGAATATTTGGAGAAGATTCCAGATAGGGCAGCCATCCATGAAGCGGTTGAGATTGCTAAAATCCGCGGACACAAAGGCATTGCTTCTTTTGTCAATGGCGTGCTTCGTTCTATCCAGCGCGAAGGTGTTCCATCCTTTGACGCCATCGAAGATCCTGTACGCCGGCTGGCGATAGAAACAAGCCATCCGGAATGGCTTGTGAAAGAGTGGGCGGATGCGTATGGGTTTGACGCGGCCGAAAAGATTTGCCGTATCCACCTCATACCGCCGAAGCAAACGCTGCGTGTCAATCAAATGAAAGCAGACAGAGCTGAACTGCTTGATCAAATGGCTGCTGAGGGAATCGAAGTTGAAAAAGGCGATCTCGCTGAGGATGCTGTGAAGCTCTTAAAGGGATCAATTGCCGGAACTCATTTCTTCCAAAACGGCGAAGTATCCATCCAGGATGAGAGCTCCATGCTCGTCGCCCGCGCCCTTGATCCTAAGCCTGATGAAACAGTGCTTGACGCGTGTGCGGCGCCTGGCGGCAAATCGGCTCATATCGCAGAATTAATGAAGAACAAGGGGAGCGTTACGTCGCTTGATCTTCACAAACATAAAGTGAAGCTGATCAAAGAAGCGGCAGACCGTCTTGGCCTGAAAATTATTCATGCGGAGACAATGGATGCAAGAAAAGCAGGGGAAACGTTTGAAAACGAAAAGTTTGACCGGATATTGGTTGATGCCCCGTGCTCTGGTTTCGGCGTTATCAGAAGAAAACCGGATATGAAATACACGAAAAAGCCTGATGACAGCGCGCGTCTAGCTGAAATCCAGCTGTCGATCCTGAGGGAAATCGCACCATTAGTAAAAAAAGGTGGCACTCTTGTCTACAGTACGTGTACAATGGACCGGACAGAAAATGATGAAGTAATACATGCGTTTATACAAGAACATCCTGATTTTGAACCCGATTTGTCTCTTGAAAAGCGGCTGCCCGAAAAGGCGAGACCCTTTGTTCGGGATGGAAGGCTGCAAATCCTTCCTCATTATTTCGGAACAGATGGTTTCTTTATTTGCAGCATGAGAAAGAAGGGATAAGCAATGGCAGAACTTAATAAAACAAAAGTAAGAAAAGAGTTGCGGACAGAGCGTCCGTCTATTTATTCTTTTGAATTAGATGAAATCAAACAATGGCTGACAGACAACGGAGAGAAACCGTTCCGGGCGGCCCAGATCTTTGAATGGCTATATGAAAAACGCGTATCTTCTTTTGAAGAAATGACAAACCTGTCAAAGGATCTGCGTGAGAAATTAAACACTCATTTTGTGTTAACAACGCTGAAAACGGCTGTTAAACAAACCTCTCAAGACGGTACGATGAAGTTTTTGTTTGAGCTTCATGACGGTTATACCATCGAAACCGTTTTAATGAGACACGAGTATGGCAATTCTGTATGTGTAACGACACAAGTCGGCTGCCGTATTGGCTGCACATTCTGCGCGTCAACGCTTGGAGGCTTAAAACGAAACCTTGAAGCAGGTGAAATTGTCGCTCAAGTAGTTAAAGTGCAAAAAGCTCTTGATGAAACGGATGAACGCGTCAGCTCTGTCGTGATCATGGGAATCGGTGAACCTTTTGATAACTTTAACGAAATGCTCGCTTTCTTGAAAATCATTAACCATGACAAGGGCCTGAATATCGGTGCTCGCCATATTACGGTCTCTACGAGCGGAATCATCCCGAAAATTTACGAATTTGCTGATCAGAAAATGCAGATTAACTTTGCAATTTCTCTGCACGCGCCAAACACAGAAATCAGAAGCCGCTTGATGCCGATTAACAGAGCATATAAACTGCCTGATCTCATGGAAGCCGTTAAATATTATATTAATAAAACGGGACGTCGCATCAGCTTTGAATACGGTCTGTTTGGAGGCGTAAATGACCAGGTGGAACACGCCGAAGAGCTTGCCGACTTGCTGGAAGGAGTCAAATGCCACGTGAACTTGATTCCGGTAAACTACGTGCCTGAACGGGACTATGTGCGCACACCGCGTGATCAGATTTTCGCTTTTGAAAAAACATTGAAATCCCGTGGAGTAAATGTCACAATCCGAAGAGAGCAAGGACATGATATTGACGCAGCCTGCGGTCAGCTTCGCGCGAAGGAGCGTCAAGACGAGACGAGGTGATGAGGGTTGTTAACAGCCTTAAAAACAGATACAGGAAAAATCCGCCAGCATAATGAAGATGATGCGGGGATATTCAAGGGGAAAGATGAATTTGTATTAGCGGTTGTCGCTGATGGCATGGGCGGCCATCTTGCTGGAGATGTTGCGAGCAAGATGGCTGTGAAAGCCATGGGGGAGAAATGGAATAAAGCAGAGACAATTCCACAAGCGCCCTCGGAATGTGAAAAATGGCTCATTGAACAGATTCTTTCAGTAAACAGCAAAATATACGATCACGCTCAAGCCCACGAAGAATGCCAAGGCATGGGGACGACGATTGTATGTGCGCTATTTACGGGGAAAACGGTTTCTGTTGCCCATATCGGTGACAGCAGATGCTATTTGCTTCAGGACGAGGATTTCATTCAAGTGACAGAAGACCATTCGCTTGTAAATGAACTGGTTCGTACTGGAGAGATTTCCAGAGAAGACGCTGAACATCATCCGCGAAAAAATGTGTTGACGAAGGCGCTTGGAACAGACCAGTCAGTCAGCATCGACACACGTTCCTTTGACATCGAACCCGGAGACAAACTGCTTTTGTGTTCTGACGGACTGACGAATAAAGTGGAAGGCACTGAGTTAAAAGACATCCTGCAAAGCGATTCAGCTCCTCAGGAAAAAGTAAACCTGCTTGTGGACAAAGCCAATCAGAATGGCGGAGAAGACAACATTACAGCAGTTTTGCTTGAGCTTGCTTTACATGTTGAAGAGGGTGAAGATCAGTGCTAATCGGCAAGCGGATCAGCGGACGTTACCAAATTCTCCGCGTCATAGGCGGCGGGGGAATGGCCAACGTGTATTTAGCTGAGGATATTATTCTAGACCGTGAAGTCGCGATCAAAATCCTGCGGTTTGACTATGCAAATGACAATGAATTTATCAGGCGCTTCCGCAGAGAAGCCCAATCCGCATCGAGCCTCGATCACCCAAATATTGTCAGTATTTACGACTTGGGCGAGGAAGATGATATTTATTATATTGTCATGGAATACGTCGAAGGCATGACGCTTAAAGAATACATAACATCAAATGGGCCGCTTCACCCTAAAGAAGCGCTGAACATTATGGAGCAAATTGTCTCAGCCATCGCTCATGCCCATCAAAACCAGATTGTTCACAGAGATATCAAGCCGCATAACATTTTGATTGACCACATGGGGAATATCAAAGTAACGGATTTTGGAATTGCGACGGCATTAAGTTCGACCACAATCACCCATACCAATTCTGTCCTGGGCTCAGTCCACTACTTATCACCTGAACAGGCCCGGGGCGGCTTAGCGACAAAAAAATCGGATATTTATGCCCTTGGAATCGTTCTATTTGAGCTTTTAACGGGCCGTATTCCGTTTGACGGAGAGTCAGCAGTCAGCATCGCCTTGAAGCATCTTCAAGCGGAAACTCCTTCGACTAGAAGGTGGAACCCGTCAGTCCCCCAAAGCGTTGAAAACATCATACTAAAGGCAACGGCCAAAGACCCTTTTCATCGCTACGAAACGGCTGAAGACATGGAAGCTGACATAAAAACCGCTTTTGATGCTGACAGACTCAATGAAAAGAGATTTACGATTCAAGAAGATGAAGAGATGACAAAAGCGATACCGATCATTAAAGATGAAGAACTCGCTAAAGCTGCTGGCGAAAAAGAAGCTGATTTGACAACCGCACAAGAAAACAAAACAAAGAAAAACGGCAAAAGAAAAAAGTGGCCGTGGGTTTTGCTCACGATATGCCTCGTTTTTATCACGGCTGGAATTCTTGCTGTCACTGTTTTTCCGTCGCTTTTTATGCCTAAGGATGTCAAAATACCTGATGTCTCCGGAATGGAATACGAAAAAGCCGCAGGCCTCTTGGAAAAAGAAGGTTTACAAGTTGATTCCGAGGTGTTGGAAATCTCAGATGAAAAAATTGAAGAGGGCCTGATGGTAAAAACGGATCCCAAAGCGGAAACCACAGTCAAAGAAGGCGCCACGGTCACCCTTTATAAGAGCACCGGAAAAGCAAAAACGGAGATCGGTGATGTGACAGGCCAAACGGTCGACCAGGCAAAAAAAGCGCTGAAGGACCAAGGGTTTAAACATGTAACGGTAAATGAAGTGAATGATGAGAAAAACGCGGGCACTGTCATTGACCAAAATCCTTCAGCAGGGACTGAGCTTGTCCCGAGTGAAGATCAAGTCAAACTCACAGTCAGTATCGGACCCGAAGACATTACGCTTAGAGATTTGAAAACCTACAGTAAAGAAGCGGCGTCTGGATATCTGGAAGACAACGGCTTGAAGCTTGTAGAAAAAGAAGCATACTCAGATGATGTTCCAGAAGGACAGGTTGTCAAACAAAAACCAGCAGCAGGTACGGCAGTAAAGCCGGGAAATGAAGTGGAAGTGACATTCTCTCTAGGACCCGAGAAAAAACCTGCGAAAACAGTGAAAGAAAAGGTCGAGATCCCTTATGAACCAGAAAATGAAGGGGACGAACTTCAAGTGCAAATCGCGGTTGACGATGCGGATCACAGCATCTCTGACACTTACGAAGAATTTAAGATAAAAGAGCCGACTGAACGAACGATCGAACTAAAGATTGAACCCGGCCAAAAAGGGTACTATCAAGTAATGGTAAACAATAAAGTTGTCAGCTACAAAACCATTGAGTATCCAAAAGATGAATAACAAGGAGGGAAAATATGCCTGAGGGCAAAATTATTAAGGCGCTAAGCGGCTTTTACTATGTACTGGATGAATCAGAGGATTCAGATAAAGTAATACAATGCAGAGGGAGAGGCATTTTCAGAAAGAACAAAATTACTCCTCTCGTCGGTGATTACGTTGTGTATCAGGCTGAAAATGACAAAGAAGGATATTTGATGGAAATCAAAGAAAGAACCAATGAGCTTATCAGGCCGCCAATTTGCAATGTTGATCAAGCGGTCCTTGTTTTCTCAGCGGTTCAGCCTTCTTTCAGCACGGCGTTGCTCGACCGCTTCCTGGTTCTCGTCGAAGCCAATGATATTCAGCCGATCATATGCATTACTAAAATGGATCTGATTGATGATCAAGATACAGAAGATACGATACAAGCCTACGCAGAAGATTATCGGAATATTGGTTATAACGTGTATCTTACCTCCTCTAAGGACCAAGACAGTTTAGCGGACATCATCCCGCATTTTCAGGATAAAACAACGGTATTTGCCGGTCAATCCGGTGTTGGAAAATCCTCGCTTCTCAACACGATCAGTCCCGAGCTCGGATTAAGAACAAACGAGATTTCCGAGCATTTGGGCCGCGGGAAACACACAACCCGCCACGTGGAGCTGATACACACGTCCGGAGGCTTGGTTGCGGATACGCCAGGATTCAGCTCGCTTGAATTTACAGACATTGAGGAAGAAGAACTGGGCTATACCTTCCCAGATATAAGAGAAAAAAGCTCTTCATGCAAATTTAGAGGCTGTTTACACTTAAAAGAGCCGAAATGTGCGGTGAAACAAGCTGTTGAAGACGGGGAAATAAAGCAGTACCGCTATGACCATTATGTTGAATTTATGACGGAGATTAAAGACAGAAAGCCGAGGTATTAGCATAATGATAAAGGTTGCACCATCTATTCTTTCCGCTGATTTTGCTTCTTTAGGCAATGAGATTAAAGATGTAGAAAAAGGCGGAGCTGATTATATTCATATTGATGTTATGGACGGCCATTTTGTCCCGAATATCACAATCGGTCCGCTGATTGTAGAAGCAGTCCGGCCGGTAACGGATCTGCCGCTCGATGTTCATTTAATGATAGAAGCGCCCGATCGCTATATCCCGGCTTTTGCGAAAGCCGGCGCAGATATCCTGTCTGTGCATGCTGAGGCATGTCCGCACCTGCACCGTACCATCCAGCTTATTAAAGAGCAAGGAGTGAAGGCCGGTGTTGTTCTAAATCCGCATACTCCTGTACAAGTCATCGAGCATGTTTTCGATGATCTCGACCTTGTTCTATTAATGACGGTGAACCCAGGGTTCGGCGGACAGAAATTTATTCATTCAGTCCTTCCTAAAATAAAAGAGGTTAAGCGAATGGCGGATGAAAAAGGAAAAAAAGATCTCTTAATTGAAGTAGACGGCGGCGTCAACAAAGAAACCGCTCCGCTAGTCATTGAAGCGGGCGCGAATTTACTCGTAGCCGGTTCAGCTGTTTATGGCCAGTCTGACCGCAAAAAAGCAATTTCTGAAATCAGAGGAAAATAAATAAACAGCTTTAGAAAAGAGCTGGGCATACAATAGCCTAAGCTCTTTTTCCTGTATGCAGAGAAAGGAATCAGAGATGAAAACAATTAATATCGTTGCGGGAGGCCCGAATAATCTCATTCCCGATCTAACCGGCTACTCGGATGAACACGCGCTTTGGATCGGTGTTGACAAAGGCACCGTCACTCTTCTAGATGCCGGGATCATTCCTGTTGAAGCCTTCGGAGATTTTGACAGCATAACAGAGCAAGAACGCCGGCGGATAGAACAAGCCGCTCCCGCCCTTCATGTGTATCAAGCAGAAAAAGATCAAACAGATTTAGACCTCGCCCTTGATTGGGCGCTGGAAAAGCATCCGGATATCATTCAGATTTTCGGCATTACAGGCGGCAGAGCTGATCATTTTTTAGGAAACATTCAGCTTCTGTTTAGAGGTGTAAAAACGAACATAAAAATTAGGCTGATAGACAAACAAAATCATATTCAAATGTTCCCTCCTGGTGAATATGATATTGAGAAGGATGAAAATAAGCGATATATCTCCTTCATACCGTTTTCCGAAGAAATACATGAGCTGACTCTGACTGGTTTTAAATATCCTCTAAATAATTGTCATATTACGCTCGGTTCAACACTATGTATTAGTAACGAACTCATTCATTCACGAGGTACTTTTTCGTTTGCAAAAGGCATATTAATAATGATAAGAAGCACGGATTAAGCATGTGCTTTCATTCATTTGCTGAAAACAATGAACAAGGTGGTTACGGGACGTTATAGGAGGGGACAAAAAATGAAATTTTACACCATTAAATTGCCGAAGTTTTTAGGAGGAATTGTCCGGGCGATGCTGGGCTCATTTAGAAAAGATTAATGCCCAGGGGTTCAAAGCCCTCTTTCACCACATAAAAACGCCTGCCACATATTGAGGCAGGCGTTCATTTTGTTATACACGCTCAACTTTACCGGATTTCAAAGCTCGAGCAGATACATATACTTTTTTAGGTTTTCCGTTCACAAGGATACGAACCTTTTGAAGATTCGCGCCCCAAGTGCGCTTAGAAGCGTTCATTGCGTGAGAACGGTTATTCCCAGCTGTTGTTTTTTTACCTGTGATAACGCATTTACGTGCCATTTGTTTCCCTCCTCACTTGCACAAAACATCTACTTTTTAACATTCATATGATCTTAGATGCTTTCGATATGGATACTTTAAATAATTTACCACAGCTAAAAAACGTTTGCAACTATTGTTTCATCATCTTTCAAGAAAATTCACTTGACATCTTGCGGAAACAGCAGCGCTATAGTATATGTAGAGGTACGGCCAGCAATTATTGCCTGGTCTTTTCATAATGGAAACCATATAGTAGAATAGCTGTAACTCTATGCATTCGAAGGAGGAAATAGTGTGTCCATTGAATTAAGAACGAAGTACGGGCAGATTGATATATCTAATGAAGTCATCGCAATGGTTGCAGGAGGCGCGGCTGTTGATTGCTACGGCATTGTCGGCATGGCTTCTAAAAACCAGATTAAAGACGGACTGACTGAAATCCTTCGGAAAGAGAATTTCAGCAGGGGTGTCCAAGTTCGCCAAGTAGGAGAACAGATACATATCGACATGTATATCATAGTCAGCTACGGCACGAAAATTTCTGAAGTGGCACATAATGTCCAAACAAAAGTAAAGTACACAGTAAATCAAACCATCGGACTCGCAGTGGACTCGGTCAATATTTATGTCCAAGGCGTACGAGTGACGAACCCGTAGTTAGGAGGAGTAGGATTGTCTATTAGAACATTAGACGGCAGAACCTTTGCCGAGATGATTCTTGCGGGAGCGCAGAATCTGTCTCAAAACGCCAGTGCAGTTGATGCGCTGAACGTGTTCCCTGTGCCGGACGGTGATACGGGAACAAACATGAACCTGTCGATGACTTCCGGAGCAAGAGAAGTTGAACAAATGGATACGGATGATATCGGGAAGGTGGGCACCGCGTTATCTAAAGGACTGCTCATGGGAGCGCGTGGAAATTCAGGAGTCATCCTGTCCCAATTGTTCCGCGGATTCAGCAAAAGCATTGAATCGAAAAAAGAAATTAATTCGCTGGAATTTGCAGCTGCACTGCAAGCAGGTGTAGACATGGCGTATAAAGCTGTCATGAAACCTGTAGAGGGCACCATTTTAACAGTTGCAAAAGACGCTGCGAAAAAAGCGATGGCCTTAGCAGAAAAAGAAACCGATATCACTGCGCTGATGACTGCAGTGACAGAAGAAGCGGAGGCGTCTTTAAACCGCACCCCTGAATTGCTTCCTGTTCTAAAGGAAGTAGGAGTTGTCGACAGCGGGGGCAAAGGCCTGCTTTGTGTGTATGAAGGTTTCCTTGCTTCATTAAAAGGTGAAGCTGTACCTCAGAAAGCAGTTCTTCCGTCACTTGACGACATGGTCAACGCGGAGCATCACAAGAGCGCCCAAAGCATGATGAATACCGAAGATATTGAATTTGGATTCTGTACCGAAGTGATGGTGAGGCTTGATCAGGCAAAAAGAGAATTCGACGAAGGTACGTTCAGACAAGACCTCAGCCAGTTCGGTGATTCACTGCTCGTGATTGCGGATGAATCGCTGGCGAAGGTTCATATTCATGCTGAAGAGCCTGGGAACGTGTTAAACTACGCCCAGCATTACGGTGAATTGATCAAAATAAAAATAGAAAATATGAGAGAACAGCATACCTCTATCATCAGTCAAGAAAGCAAGCCCGCTGGCAACGAAAAAACGCCGGCAAAACAGCCGTATGGCATTGTAACTGTGGCGATGGGGGAAGGAATTTCAGACCTATTCAAAAGCATCGGCGCTTCTGTTGTGATTGAAGGCGGTCAGACGATGAACCCGAGTACTGAGGATATCGTCGAAGCCGTGAAGTCTGTAAATGCAGAAACGGTGTTTATCCTGCCGAACAACTCTAACATTATTATGGCTGCTAACCAAGCGGCCAGCGTAATGAATGAACAGGTTTTAGTCATTCCGGCCAAAACGGTTCCACAAGGGATGTCAGCACTGCTGGCCTTTAACCCGGATCAAGAAGCTGAAGCGAACGAGACCAATATGCTCAGCGCCATTCAGCAAGTAAAAAGCGGACAGGTGACGTATTCAGTCAGAGATACTCATATTGACGGTAAAGATATTAAAAAAGGCGACTTTATGGGCATTCTGAATGGAACGATTATCGGCACTTCTGAAAATCAACTGTCAGCCGCGAAAATGCTGCTGTCAGAAATGATCGGAGAAGACGATGAAATCGTGACCATTCTATATGGTGAGGATGCGTCTCGGGAAGAAGCCGAGCAGCTTGAAGCATTTCTCAGTGATAAGTACGAGGAGATTAAGGTTGAGATCCACAATGGGAAACAGCCGCTGTATTCGTATATCGTTTCTGCAGAATAGAAGGGCAATTTGCCCTTCTATTCTTATGTCTGCTTTTAAATGCGGCAGCGCTGTAACGCGTCCGCTTGCCATTTTATATCTGATCAATTAGTCTAGAAGCAAAGCGCTAATAAGCTCTGGTTCATAAGGAGGAATAGCATGAAATACAGAAGCGTTTTTGATATTATCGGTCCGGTTATGATCGGTCCGTCCAGCTCTCATACAGCGGGAGCTGCCAGAATCGGGAGAGTGGCCAGAAGTTTATTTGGCAGAGAGCCTGAGCGCATCATCGTATCTTTTTACGGGTCTTTTGCGGAAACGTATAAGGGCCACGGCACAGATGTCGCTATTATCGGCGGATTGCTTGATTTTGATACATTCGACGAACGGATTAAAACCGCTATACAAATTGCAGAAGATAAAGGAATTCATATAGAGTTTCGGGTTGAAGACGCAGTTCCGGTCCATCCGAACACAGCAAAAATCACCATTTCTGATGAAAAGGGAGAGCTTGAGCTGACAGGTATTTCGATTGGCGGAGGAAAGATCGAAATCACAGAATTGAATGGTTTTGAACTCCGGCTGTCAGGAAATCATCCGGCCATATTAGTTGTTCATAATGACAAATTTGGCACCATCGCCGGTGTTGCCAATGTTCTGGCGAAATTTTCAATCAACGTAGGACATATGGAAGTAGCCCGGAAAGATATCGGCCAGCTTGCGCTGATGACAATAGAGGTCGATCAAAATATAGACGACCATATTCTCGACGAGCTGTCAAAGCTGCCGAATATTATTCAAGTGACAAAGATTGCTGACTAGCGAAAGGGTCAGGAGGAGCCAGTTATGTTTCGTAATGTAAAGGAATTAATTGAGATTACTAAAGAAAAACAAATATTGATCTCTGATGTGATGATCGCTCAAGAGATGGAAGTAACAGAAAAAACAAAAGAGGACATTTTTCAGCAGATGGATCATAACCTGTCTGTTATGGAAGCGGCGGTTCAGAAAGGACTCGAGGGAGTGACGAGTCAAACGGGTTTAACGGGCGGAGACGCCGTTAAATTACAGGCTTATATTCGATCAGGAAAAAGCCTGTCTGGCCCGCTGATTTTAGATGCTGTATCGAAAGCCGTGGCAACAAATGAAGTAAATGCAGCTATGGGAACCATCTGTGCGACACCGACTGCAGGTTCTGCCGGTGTTGTGCCCGGCACGTTATTTGCTGTAAAAGAAAAGCTGAATCCAACGAGAGAACAAATGATCCGCTTTTTGTTTACGGCTGGAGCTTTCGGATTTGTCGTCGCCAATAACGCAAGTATTTCCGGTGCTGCCGGAGGATGTCAGGCAGAGGTTGGATCAGCTTCAGGCATGGCGGCTGCGGCCATTGTTGAAATGGCAGGAGGAACACCTGAACAAAGCGCGGAGGCCATGGCCATTACATTAAAAAATATGCTAGGCCTCGTGTGCGACCCTGTAGCGGGGCTTGTTGAGGTGCCCTGCGTGAAACGGAATGCGATGGGCGCGTCAAATGCGATGATCGCCGCTGATATGGCATTGGCGGGCATTACTAGCCGTATTCCATGTGATGAGGTTATCGATGCCATGTATAAAATAGGCCAAACGATGCCCACTGCACTTAGGGAAACAGGCCAGGGCGGTTTAGCGGCCACACCGACTGGAAGAGAGTTAGAGAAAAAAATTTTCGGAGGAGCGCTAGGTTCACGTGAAACAACATCAGCAAACTAGTATAGCTAACATTAAGGGTATTGGGCCGGAAACAGAAAAAACATTACACGAACTCGGAATTTATGACATTTCTGATCTTCTGAATTATTTCCCTTATCGCTATGATGACTATGAGCTGAGGGATTTAGAAGAAGTAGCGCATGATGAAAGAGTGACAGTCGAAGGGAAGGTTCATTCAGAGCCTTCTCTTACCTATTACGGAAAAAAACGAAACAGGCTGACATTTCGGGTTCTTGTCGGCAACTATTTAATCACAGCCGTATGTTTTAACAGGCCTTATTTGAAGAAAAAGCTTTCGCTGGGCTCTGTCGTGACGGTCTCAGGTAAATGGGACAAGCACCGCCAAACTATCTCTGTTCAGGAGTTGAAAAACGGGCCGCATCAAGAGGATAAAAGCATTGAACCAGTGTATTCTGTGAAAGAAAATGTTACCGTCAAAATGATGAGGCGCTTTATTCAGCAGGCGCTGACCCAATATGCAGAATCACTTCCTGATCCTCTTCCGGAAAAGCTAAGAAAAAGCTATAAACTGCCTGACTATTATCAGGCGTTAAAAGCAATGCACCAGCCGGAAACAAGGGAAGCATTAAAGCTTGCCAGACGACGGTTTGTTTACGAAGAATTTTTGCTGTTTCAGTTGAAAATGCAGGCGTTCCGAAAGGCGGAAAGAGAGCAGACACAAGGGATACGGCAGGTTTTTTCAAACGAAGAACTCATGAGATTTATCAAAAGCCTCCCGTTTCCCCTCACAAATGCCCAGTCACGCGTTCTTCGCGAAATAACAGCAGACATGTCTTCTCCATACAGAATGAACCGTCTTCTTCAAGGGGACGTTGGATCAGGAAAAACAGCGGTCGCTGCGATTGCGCTGTATGCCGCGATCTTATCCGGATACCAAGGAGCGCTCATGGTGCCGACAGAAATTCTGGCCGAACAGCATGCTGATTCGCTTGTTTCACTATTTGAAAAATGGGATGTCAGCGTGGCTCTTTTGACAAGCTCCGTTAAAGGGAAGCGGCGAAAAGAATTGCTTGAGCGTCTTGCGGCGGGAGAGATTGATATTCTTGTAGGAACCCACGCTTTAATCCAAGATGAGGTGGAGTTTAAGGCGCTGAGTCTTGTTATTACAGATGAACAGCATCGTTTTGGGGTTGAGCAGCGCAAAAAGCTTCGGAACAAAGGGCAAGATCCCGATGTTCTCTTTATGACAGCCACTCCGATTCCAAGAACGTTAGCGATCACAGTGTTCGGTGAAATGGACGTATCAGTTATTGATGAGATGCCGGCTGGACGAAAGCAAATCGAAACCTATTGGGTAAAACATGACATGCTGGATCGCATTTTGGCATTTGTCGAAAAAGAATTAAAGCAAGGCAGACAGGCTTATATCATCTGTCCGCTGATTGAAGAATCAGACAAGCTTGATGTGCAAAACGCCATTGACGTATACAATATGCTTTCTGATATTTTTCGGGGGAAATGGAACGTCGGCCTTATGCACGGAAAGCTGCATTCAGATGAAAAAGACCAGGTCATGAGAGAATTCAGCGCCAATCACTGTCAAATTCTCGTATCCACCACTGTCGTTGAGGTCGGCGTGAATGTTCCGAATGCAACGATTATGGTGATTTATGACGCCGACCGTTTCGGGCTGTCACAGCTTCACCAGCTGCGCGGCCGTGTCGGACGGGGGGAACATCAATCTTTCTGTATTCTGATGGCTGATCCAAAATCAGAAACAGGGAAAGAACGGATGAGGATCATGTCGGAAACAAATGACGGGTTCGAGCTGTCTGAAAAGGATCTGGAACTGAGGGGTCCCGGTGATTTCTTTGGGAAAAAACAAAGCGGAATGCCGGAATTCAAGGTGGCGGACATGGTTCATGATTACAGAGCGCTTGAAACGGCAAGGCAGGATGCTGCGAATCTTGTGGCTTCCGACGCGTTCTGGAAGGAGCCGGAATACGCTGTGTTAAGAGAGCATTTGCTGAAGAGCGGAGTAATGGACGGGGAAAAATTAAGCTGAGCATCAGAAGTTTTTGGTGTTCAGCCAGAAACAATCGTTGCATTCCAATCTATGAAATTATATACTACTATTAGTACCTAGTCTTAATTGTCCGGATGGTGTTTAGATATGAGAAGAAATAAGAGAGAACGCCAGGAATTACTTCAGCAGACGATCCAAGCAACCCCTTTTATTACAGATGAAGAATTAGCTGGTAAATTCGGGGTGAGCATCCAGACGATACGTTTGGACCGCTTAGAGCTTTCCATACCGGAGCTGAGAGAAAGAATTAAGAACGTGGCAGAGAAAACACTTGAGGACGAAGTAAAGTCCCTGTCACTTGATGAAGTTATCGGAGAAATTATTGACCTTGAGCTGGATGATCAGGCGATATCCATTTTAGAAATAAAACAGGAGCATGTGTTCAGCCGGAATCAGATTGCGAGAGGACACCATTTATTTGCACAGGCGAATTCTTTGGCCGTTGCAGTCATTGATGACGAGCTGGCGCTGACTGCAAGTGCAGACATCCGCTTTACAAGACAGGTAAAGCAGGGAGAACGCGTCGTAGCGAAAGCGAAAGTAACGGCTGTCGAAAAAGAAAAAGGAAGAACGGTTGTCGAAGTGAACAGCTACGTTGGCGAAGAAATTGTTTTTTCTGGACGCTTTGACATGTATCGTTCAAAACATTCATAAAGGTGGAGCATGCATGAGAATAGCTGTAGATGCAATGGGAGGAGACCACGCTCCCAAAGCTGTTATTGACGGAGTTATAAAAGGTATAGAGGCATTTGATGATCTCCATATCACACTTGTCGGTGACAAAGCAACGATAGAATCACATTTAACAACAACATCAGATCGCATCACGGTGCTGCACGCAGATGAAGTGATTGAGCCTACGGATGAACCGGTCCGCGCCGTGCGAAGAAAAAAGAACTCATCAATGGTTCTTATGGCGCAGGAGGTTGCGGAAAACAGAGCTGACGCCTGCATTTCAGCAGGGAATACCGGTGCGTTAATGACAGCCGGTCTCTTTATCGTCGGAAGAATTAAAGGAATTGACCGTCCGGCGCTTGCCCCGACACTTCCGACCGTTTCGGGAGGCGGATTTCTTCTGCTTGATGTCGGCGCCAATGTCGATGCCAAACCGGAGCACCTCGTTCAATACGCCATCATGGGCTCTGTTTATTCTCAGCAAGTGCGCGGTGTCTCTTCACCGAGAGTCGGGCTTTTAAATGTCGGAACAGAAGATAAAAAAGGAAACGAACTGACGAAACAAACGTTTCAAATGTTAAAAGAAACAGAGAACATCAATTTTATCGGAAACGTGGAAGCGCGAGACCTATTAGATGATGTGGCGGATGTTGTAGTAACAGACGGCTTTACCGGGAATGTTACACTCAAAACGCTGGAAGGCTCTGCATTGTCTATTTTTAAAATGATGAGAGAAGTAATGACGTCTACTTTCACATCCAAGCTTGCAGCAGCTGTGCTGAAGCCAAAGTTGAAAGAAATGAAAATGAAAATGGAGTACTCGAATTATGGTGGAGCAAGCCTTTTTGGCTTAAAAGCCCCTGTGATCAAGGCGCACGGCTCATCAGATTCTCATGCAGTATTTCATGCGATTCGGCAAGCAAGAGAGATGGTCAGCCAAAATGTGGCTGAACTCATTCAGGAAGAAGTAAAAGAAGAAAAAACAGATGAGTAGTCTGGAGGTTTTTACATCATGAGTAAGATTGCATTTTTATTCCCGGGTCAGGGTTCACAATTTATCGGCATGGGAAAAGAGCTTTATGAGCAGGTGCCTGCTGCAAAGCGTCTGTTTGATGAAGCCGATGAAACATTAGAAACAAAACTCAGCTCGCTTATTTTTGAGGGTGCTGCTGAAGAATTAACACTTACATACAATGCGCAGCCTGCTTTGCTTACGACAAGCATTGCTGTTCTTGAGAAATTTAAAGAATCTGGCATTACACCTGATTTCACAGCAGGGCACAGCCTTGGTGAATATTCTGCACTGGTTGCGGCTGGCGCCCTGTCCTTCAAAGATGCTGTTTACACCGTCAGAAAACGCGGAGAGTTTATGAATGAAGCGGTACCGGCTGGCGAAGGAGCAATGGCTGCGATTCTCGGCATGGATGCTGAAGCGTTAAAGCAAGTAACTGATAAAGTCATGAAGGAAGGCAACCTTGTGCAGCTTGCGAATCTCAACTGTCCTGGACAAATCGTTATTTCCGGAACAGCTAAAGGGGTTGAGCTTGCATCTGAACTGGCAAAAGAGAATGGTGCAAAACGCGCGATTCCGCTTGAAGTAAGCGGTCCGTTCCATTCCGAACTGATGAAACCGGCAGCTGAAAAGCTGAAAGAGGTATTGGATGCCTGTGACATAAAAGACGCTGACGTTCCGGTCATCTCAAATGTTTCTGCTGACCTGATGACTGAAAAAGCTGAAATCAAACAAAAACTCATTGAGCAGCTTTACTCTCCTGTTCGTTTTGAGGAGAGCATTAACAAGCTGATTGCAGAGGGCGTTACGACTTTTGTTGAAATCGGTCCCGGAAAAGTGCTTTCAGGCCTAGTGAAAAAAGTAAACAGACGATTAAAAACAATTGCTGTATCAGATCCGGAAACGATCGAGCTGGCAATTCAAACGCTTAAGGAGGAGAATGATAATGCTTAATGATAAAACGGCTATTGTCACTGGCGCATCCCGCGGAATTGGCCGCTCAATCGTCCTTGACCTGGCAAAAAGCGGCGCGAATGTTGTCGTGAACTACTCCGGCAATGAAGCGAAAGCAAATGAAGTGGTTGATGAAATCAAATCAATGGGCAGAAAAGCAATTGCTGTCAAAGCGGATGTATCAAATCCCGAAGATGTACAAAACATGATAAAAGAAACGCTTTCTGTTTTTTCTACGATTGATATTCTGGTTAATAATGCGGGAATTACAAGAGACAATCTCATCATGAGAATGAAGGAAGACGAATGGGATGATGTCATTAACATTAACCTGAAGGGTGTTTTCAACTGCACAAAAGCTGTGACAAGACAAATGATGAAACAGCGTTCAGGACGTATTATTAACGTATCGTCTATCGTAGGCGTCAGCGGAAACCCTGGACAAGCCAACTACGTGGCTGCAAAAGCCGGCGTCATCGGTTTAACCAAATCTTCCGCTAAAGAGCTGGCCAGCCGAAATATTACGGTAAATGCGATAGCGCCAGGATTTATCTCAACCGATATGACAGATAAACTTGCAAAAGACGTTCAAGATGAAATGCTGAAACAAATTCCGCTCGCGCGCTTTGGCGAACCCGGCGATGTCAGCAGTGTTGTCACGTTCCTTGCTTCAGAGGGAGCACGTTACATGACAGGCCAAACACTTCATATTGACGGCGGAATGGTGATGTAAGTTTTTTCTCGAAAATTTCATCATAGTTTCTCTAGTTTTTTAAAAACGAATCCACTATAATACTTGAGGGGAGGTGAATTGCTATGGCAGATACATTAGAGCGTGTAACGAAAATCATCGTAGATCGCCTTGGCGTTGATGAAGCAGACGTCAAACTTGAAGCTTCTTTCAAGGAAGACTTAGGTGCTGATTCCCTAGATGTAGTTGAGCTTGTTATGGAACTTGAAGACGAGTTTGATATGGAAATTTCTGACGAAGATGCTGAAAAGATTGCAACAGTCGGCGACGCTGTGAACTACATACAAAACCAGCAATAAGCTGATGCTAAAAGTCCCGCCGAAACGCGGGGCTTTAGCCCTTTATTCGTGCAGTTATTACAGCATGCCGCTTTTACGCGCGCTGTATCCGGTTTAGTCAGAGAAGCGCGGTGAACCTGATGTGCCTATGGAGGTTACTATGTCAAAACACTCACATTATAAAGATAAAAAAAAGTTCTATAAAAAAGTAGAACAATTTAAAGAGTTTCAAGAACGGATTTCGGTTCACTTTCAAAATGAAAAGCTTTTGTATCAAGCATTTACACATTCATCTTATGTGAATGAGCATCGGAAAAAGCCGTATGAAGATAATGAAAGGCTTGAATTTTTAGGTGACGCTGTTTTGGAACTGACGATCTCCAGATTCTTATTTGCCAAATACCCGGCTATGAGTGAAGGAGATTTGACGAAATTGAGAGCCGCAATTGTTTGCGAACCGTCTCTCGTTTCATTGGCTCACGAACTGTCATTCGGCGACCTTGTCCTGTTGGGGAAAGGTGAGGAAATGACAGGCGGAAGAAAGCGTCCTGCTCTATTGGCAGATGTTTTTGAGGCATTTATCGGAGCCTTGTATCTTGACCAAGGATTAGAGCCGGTTGAAAGTTTCTTAAAAGTTTATGTGTTCCCTAAAATTAACGATGGTGCTTTTTCTCATGTGATGGATTTCAAAAGCCAGCTGCAGGAATACGTGCAGCGGGACGGCAAAGGCTCTCTGGAGTATAAAATCTCCAACGAAAAAGGACCTGCGCACAACCGTGAATTTGAAGCCATCGTATCTCTAAAAGGTGAACCACTCGGAGTCGGAAACGGCCGTTCAAAGAAAGAAGCCGAACAGCACGCTGCTCAGGAAGCTTTAGCTAAATTGCAAAAACACCATACGAAACAATAAAATCCCCCTTATGATTCAGGGGGATTTCAGTATGTATGCCGTCTTATTTCACCAATGTTTATGATAGAATTGAAATACTTATTACATAAGGAGGATCGCTATGTTCCTCAAACGTTTAGACGTTATAGGATTTAAATCATTTGCAGAACGGATTTCCGTAGACTTCGTGAAAGGCGTGACAGCGGTTGTCGGCCCGAACGGAAGCGGAAAAAGCAACATCACGGATGCCATTCGCTGGGTTCTCGGCGAACAATCGGCACGCTCTCTTCGCGGCGGAAAAATGGAAGACATTATTTTTGCCGGCAGTGATTCAAGAAAGCGATTAAATCTAGCTGAAGTTACGCTTACTCTTGATAATGACGATCATTTCTTGCCAATTGACTTCCACGAGGTTAGTGTCACAAGACGTGTGTACAGATCAGGCGAAAGTGAGTTTCTGATTAACAATCAGCCATGCCGCTTAAAAGATATTATTGATTTATTTATGGACTCCGGCCTTGGTAAAGAAGCATTTTCTATTATCAGCCAAGGGAAAGTGGAAGAGATTTTAAGCAGCAAAGCAGAGGATCGCCGCAGTATCTTTGAAGAAGCGGCCGGGGTGCTTAAATATAAAACGAGAAAGAAAAAAGCAGAAAATAAACTGTTTGAAACACAAGACAACCTAAATCGGGTAGAAGATATCTTACATGAGCTTGAAGGACAGGTTGAACCTCTTAAAATTCAAGCTTCAATCGCGAAAGATTACCTTGAGAAAAAGAAAGAACTGGAGCATGTTGAAATTGCGCTGACTGCCTATGATATCGAAGAGCTGCATGGCAAATGGTCAACGCTTAAAGAGAAAGTGCAGCTCGCAAAGGAAGAAGAGCTCGCTGAATCGTCTGCGATTTCTGCGAAAGAAGCGAAAATCGAAGATGCGCGAGATAAAATTCAAGCGCTTGATGAATCAGTAGATGAGCTCCAGCAAGTTTTACTGGTAACAAGTGAAGAGCTGGAAAAGCTTGAAGGCCGTAAAGAAGTCCTGAAAGAACGAAAGAAAAACGCTGTGCAAAACCAAGAACAGCTTGAAGAAGCCATCGTTCAGTTCCAGCAAAAAGAAACGGTGCTGAAAGAAGAGCTTGCGAAGCAGGAAGCTGTCTTCGAAACACTTCAAGCAGAGGTGAAACAGCTAAGGGCTCAAGTAAAAGAAAAACAGCAGGCTCTAAGTCTTCACAACGAAAATGTCGAAGAGAAAATCGAGCAGCTGAAAAGTGATTACTTTGAGCTGTTAAACAGCCAGGCTTCGATTCGCAACGAGCTCCAGCTCCTAGATGATCAGATGTCCCAATCTGCTGTCACATTGCAGAGACTCGCGGACAACAATGAAAAGCATATACAGGAACGGCGTGATATTTCTGCGCGAAAAGCAGCATGTGAAACGGAGTTTGCCCAAATTGAGCAGGAGATTCACAGCCAAGTTGGTGCATATCGTGATATGCAGACAAAATATGAGCAGAAAAAGCGCCAATACGAAAAAAATGAATCCGCTCTGTATCAGGCATACCAATATGTTCAGCAAGCGAGAGCAAAAAAGGACATGCTTGAGACGATGCAGGGGGATTTCTCCGGCTTTTATCAAGGTGTTAAAGAAGTGCTGAAAGCGAAAGAGCGCCTTGGCGGAATTCGCGGAGCGGTCCTTGAGCTGATCTCGACAGAACGGAAGTATGAAACGGCCATTGAAATAGCGCTCGGCGCTTCTGCTCAACACGTCGTGACCGACGATGAACAGTCTGCCCGCAAAGCGATTCAATATTTAAAGCAGAATTCCTTCGGCCGGGCGACGTTTTTGCCTCTTTCTGTTATTAGAGACCGCCAGCTTCAAAGCCGTGACGCGGAAACAGCCGCTCGGCACTCATCATTTCTCGGGGTTGCCAGTGAACTTGTCACATTTGATCCTGCATATCGAAGCGTCATACAGAATCTTCTTGGGACCGTGCTGATCACAGAGGATTTAAAGGGTGCAAACGAGCTTGCGAAGCTTCTCGGGCACCGGTACCGCATCGTAACCCTTGAGGGAGATGTTGTGAACCCTGGTGGCTCAATGACAGGCGGCGCGGTTAAAAAGAAAAATAACTCCCTTCTCGGAAGAAGCCGGGAGCTAGAAGATGTGACGAAACGGCTCGTTGAAATGGAAGAGAAAACTGCTCTGCTTGAACAAGAGGTCAAAACCCTTAAGCACTCCATTCAGGATATGGAGAAAAAATTGGCTGACTTAAGAGAAACCGGAGAAAGCTTAAGGTTAAAGCAGCAGGATGTGAAGGGCCAGCTGTACGAACTTCAAGTTGCCGAGAAAAATATCAATACCCATTTAGAGCTCTATGATCAAGAAAAATCTGCTCTGTCAGAAAGCGATGAAGAGAAAAAAGCGCGCAAACGCAAGCTTGAAGAAGAGCTCTCAGCCGTATCTGAAAAGATGAAGCTTCTTGAAGAGGACATAGACAGACTGACAAAACAAAAACAATCGCAATCCTCAACGAAAGAGTCTCTCTCCAACGAGCTGACTGAGCTGAAGATCACAGCGGCCAAAAAAGAGCAGGCATGCAAGGGGGAAGAGGACAACCTTGCCAGATTGAAGAAAGAGCTCACAGAAACTGAGTTTGCGTTAAAAGAAGCAAGAGAAGACTTGAGCTTCTTAACGTCAGAGATGTCATCAAGCACCAGCGGTGAAGAAAAGCTGGAAGAAGCCGCAAAACACAAATTGAATGACAAAACAAAAACGATCGAACTGATTGCGTTAAGGCGCGATCAGCGCATCAAGCTTCAGCATGGGCTTGATACGTATGAGCGTGAGCTAAAAGAAATGAAACGCCTGTATAAACAAAAAACAACACTCTTAAAAGACGAGGAAGTCAAACTTGGGCGAATGGAAGTAGAGCTCGATAATTTACTCCAGTACTTGCGGGAGGAATACAGCTTGTCCTTTGAGGGGGCAAAAGAGAAATATCAGCTTGAAACTGATCCAGAGGAAGCCAGAAAGCGCGTGAAGCTGATTAAACTCGCAATTGAAGAGCTTGGTACCGTGAACCTCGGAAGCATAGATGAGTTTGAGAGGGTCAACGAACGGTACAAGTTTCTGTCGGAACAAAAAGAAGATTTAACAGAAGCGAAAAATACCCTGTTCCAAGTGATTGAAGAAATGGATGAAGAAATGACGAAACGCTTTAACGACACATTCGTCCAAATCCGCTCACACTTTGATCAAGTCTTCCGCTCCTTATTCGGAGGGGGGCGAGCTGAATTGAGGCTCACCGATCCTAACGATCTGCTTCACTCAGGAGTTGAGATTATCGCACAGCCGCCGGGGAAAAAGCTGCAAAACTTAAATCTCCTGTCAGGCGGAGAGCGTGCGCTTACGGCTATAGCGCTCTTATTCTCAATTTTAAAAGTTCGCCCAGTGCCGTTTTGCGTCCTTGACGAAGTAGAGGCTGCGCTTGACGAAGCGAATGTGTTCCGGTTTGCGCAGTATTTAAAAAGATACAGCAGAGATACCCAGTTTATTGTGATTACCCACAGAAAAGGGACGATGGAGGAAGCGGATGTCCTATACGGCGTAACCATGCAGGAGTCCGGTGTGTCCAAGGTAATCTCAGTTAAGCTGGAAGAAACAAAAGAATTCGTTCAGTAACGAGGAAAGAGGTTAAAAGATGAGCTTTTTTAAAAAATTAAAAGAGAAAATCACAAAACAGACAGATTCCGTATCTGAAAAGTTTAAGGATGGCCTTGAAAAAACAAGAAACTCCTTTCAAAACAAAGTGAATGATCTTGTATCCCGTTACCGTAAAGTGGATGAGGATTTCTTCGAAGAGCTTGAAGAGGTTCTTATCAGCGCGGATGTCGGTTTTACAACCGTTATGGAATTGATAGATGAACTAAAAAAAGAAGTCAAACGCAGAAATATCCAAGATCCGAAGGAAGTCCAGTCAGTCATTTCTGAGAAACTGGTCGAGATTTATAACAGCGGAGATGAGCAAATTTCAGAGCTGAATATCCAGGATGGGCGTTTAAACGTAATCCTTCTGGTAGGTGTAAATGGCGTTGGGAAAACGACAACGATCGGAAAGCTTGCTCATAAAATGAAACAAGAAGGAAAATCTGTCGTGCTTGCTGCCGGAGACACTTTTAGAGCGGGCGCCATTGAACAGCTGGAAGTATGGGGAGAGCGTACAGGAGTGCCTGTCATTAAGCAGACGGCCGGAAGCGATCCGGCGGCTGTCATCTACGATGCTGTTCATGCTGCAAAAGCAAGAAATGCCGATGTATTAATTTGTGATACGGCAGGTCGTCTCCAAAACAAAGTCAATCTCATGAAAGAGCTTGAAAAAGTGAAACGTGTTATCGAAAGAGAGGTTCCTGAAGCGCCGCATGAGGTGCTGCTTGCCCTTGATGCCACAACTGGCCAAAATGCAATGGCTCAGGCAAAAGAGTTCTCTAAAGCGACAAATGTTACCGGCATTGCTTTAACGAAGCTTGATGGTACGGCAAAAGGCGGTATCGTCCTTGCGATTCGCAACGAGCTTCACATCCCGGTTAAACTAGTCGGGTTAGGTGAAAAAGTTGATGACCTCCAGGAATTTGATCCAGAATCGTATGTGTACGGGCTCTTTTCAGATTTAGTGGAAAAAGCCGAGGATTAACGAATAAAAAGCGAGTATAAAATGGACAGTTTTATACTCGTTTTTTTATACGCATTGATATATCGGAATGGAGGGTGCAGATTGTTGGACAAATGGCTGAAAGCTGAATTGGAAAAAAAGATCGGCGCAATAAAACACATGTCGCTGTTGGATGAACAGGGAGGCACTTCAACCGTTCGAAAAATAGTGACAAGCCAAGGCGCATATCTGTTGAAAAGTTCTTCTCACTTGAGGTATCGGGAATGGTTAAGGAAAGAAGCCCTTGTTTTACAAAAGCTTACCGAAACTCATCGTCTGCCTGTCCCTGTTTATTATGGGTTTATCCAGCAACAGCATTCCAGCCATATCGTCATGTCGTTTGAAGATGGAATTACACTGACTTCTGCTTTAAGAAAAGCAAAGGGAGATACTGAAAAGAAAAAGCTGATCAAAAGCTTCGGCCAGTTTCTCAATCGTCTGCATGAAACCGAACTTGTCCCTGATTTACAGCCGGAAATAGATTGGCTCGATTTGCAAATCAAACGAGCCGGTGAATATGTCGAAAAAGGACAAGCTGAAGGCAGCGCATGGCTTTTGAAGGAATTGGACCAGCACAGGCCTGTTCCTGTTCAGCAGACAATGATTCATGGTGATTGCACAACTGATAATGTGCTGGTGAAAGACGGAGAGGTTTGTCTGTTTATTGATGCTGCGGGAATATCAGCGGGAGATCCGCGATATGATGAATCATTGGCGATCAGAAATTTTGCCACAAATGAAGCATTTCTCAATGCTTTTTACGAAGGCTATTGCCGCTATCGAGTATCTAAACAAGAATTCGAGTATTTTAACGGCGGTCTATATGAATTTTTCTGAATAAATTTATTATGCAAAAAGAGCAGCATGCTTTGACAAGATAAAAACTTGACAGTGTCAATAAAACCGTGTAGACTAAGTTATCGTAAAGGGATTTGACTTAACAAAGGGGAGAGCTCAAATGTCACTCGAAAAGACAACGAGAATGAATTATCTGTTTGATTTTTATCAGTCGTTGTTGACGTCAAAACAGAAGAGCTATATGTCGCTTTATTATTTGGACGATTTCTCCCTAGGCGAAATAGCCGAAGAATATGAGGTTTCAAGACAAGCTGTTTATGATAACATCAAACGAACAGAAGCGATGCTTGAACAATATGAAGAAAAGCTGCTCCTTTTGAAAAAGTTTCAGGAGCGTAAAGAGATGTTTAATAAGCTGAAGGAGCTTGCTTCCGGTTCAAAAGAAGAGGAAGAAATTACAGCTCTGATTGAAGCGCTTGAGAAATTAGATTAGGAGGCGGCAAACTATGGCATTTGAAGGATTAGCCGACCGACTGCAGCAGACGATTTCTAAAATCCGCGGAAAAGGGAAAGTCAGCGAACAAGATGTTAAAGATATGATGCGTGAGGTTCGTCTTGCGCTGCTTGAGGCTGACGTTAACTTTAAAGTAGTCAAGGATTTTGTCAAAAAAGTAAGTGAACGCGCTGTAGGCCAAGACGTCATGAAAAGTCTGACGCCCGGCCAGCAGGTCATTAAAGTTGTTCAAGAGGAACTGACTGAGCTGATGGGCGGCGAAGAGAGCAAAATCGCCGTCGCAAAAAGGCCGCCGACTGTTATTATGATGGTCGGTCTCCAAGGTGCCGGTAAAACGACAACAAGCGGTAAGCTTGCGAATCTGCTGCGCAAAAAGCATAATCGCAAACCGATGCTGGTTGCTGCCGATATTTACCGCCCAGCCGCAATTAAGCAGCTGGAAACGCTCGGCAAACAGCTAGATATGCCTGTTTTCTCTCTTGGTGATCAGGTCAGTCCTGTTGAAATAGCGAAACAAGCGATTGAGAAAGCCAAGGAAGAACATTATGACTATGTCATTTTGGATACGGCAGGCCGCTTGCATATCGACCATGAACTGATGGATGAACTGACCAACGTCAAAGAAATCGCGAATCCGGAAGAAATCTTCCTTGTTGTCGATTCAATGACCGGTCAGGACGCTGTTAATGTTGCCAAAAGCTTTAATGAACAGCTCGGTTTAACCGGTGTTGTGTTAACGAAGCTGGATGGAGACACACGCGGCGGGGCTGCGCTTTCTATTCGCGCGGTCACAAACACGCCGATTAAATTCGCGGGTATGGGCGAAAAGCTTGATGCGTTAGAGCCGTTCCATCCTGAACGCATGGCATCAAGGATTCTCGGCATGGGCGACGTGCTGACATTGATTGAAAAAGCACAGGCCAGCGTTGATGAAGACAAAGCCAAAGAGCTCGAACAAAAAATGAGGACGATGAGCTTCACATTGGACGATTTTCTGGAGCAGCTCGGGCAAGTCAGAAACATGGGACCGCTTGATGAACTTCTGCAAATGATGCCGGGTGCAGGTAAAATGAAAGGCCTGAAAAACATCCAAGTTGACGAAAAACAGCTGAATCATGTGGAAGCCATCATCAAATCAATGACTGTTCTTGAAAAAGAACAGCCGGATATCATCAATGCCAGCCGGCGGAAGCGGATTGCAAAAGGAAGCGGGACATCCGTACAGGAAGTCAACCGTCTGCTTAAGCAGTTTGACGAAATGAAAAAAATGATGAAGCAGATGACAAATATGTCAAAAGGCAAGAAAAAAGGGTTTAAGCTACCTTTTATGTAATCGGTTATACATGATAAAACCATTGTTAAGAAAAAACACTTTACAAACACTTTTATCATTGTTAATATACTATCTTGTTGAAATATTTTCGGAGGTGCTAGTAAAATGGCAGTAAAAATTCGTTTAAAACGTATGGGAGCAAAAAAATCTCCTTTCTATCGTATTGTTGTAGCAGATTCTCGTTCACCACGTGACGGCCGTTTCATTGAAACAGTCGGAACTTACAACCCGGTTGCAAAACCAGCGGAAGTAAAAATTGACGAAGAGCTTGCTCTTAAATGGCTTCAAACTGGAGCGAAACCATCTGATACAGTTCGCAACTTGTTCTCTAGCCAAGGAATCATGGAAAAATTCCACAACGCTAAACAAGGCAAGTAATGACTGATCAACACTTGGAAGATTTGATTGTCCGAATTGTGACCCCGCTTGTTGATCATCCAGATGACATTCGCGTCACAAGAGAAGAAACCGATCAAAAGATTGCGCTGCGCTTATCTGTCCATAAGTCAGATACCGGTAAAGTTATCGGAAAGCAAGGCCGGACTGCAAAAGCGATTCGAACAGCTGTATTTGCAGCTGGCGCACAGTCTTCTAAGAAAGTTCAATTTGAGATATTTGACTAAAAGGGAGAGGGCCGGCACCTCCCCTTTTTTTACACGCAAAAAAAGGGTAAACTGATAGAAGCTTAGGCAAAATAGAAAAGCCTGAGCGAGAAAAAGTTTTAAAAGCGGGGAGCTTGGTGCGATGCAAATTATTCACCGTGTAGCCGTTATGCAAGTCTTAACCGAGCGCAGCAAAGAACAGCTTTTAGCTTCTTTTGCCGAAAAGAAACAAATGCTTGAACGAGAATGCAGCCAGCTCTATTTTCAGCTTAGAAAACACGAGAAAGAACAACAAAACCCTGATATGATTGAACAATTTAAAAAGGCAATAGAAAAGCGAAAAGATGATATAAAGATCATCGATTTTCAAATTGCTCAAGTACATACATTGCCGCTTGGCAGTGAGTTGAGAGAAAAGGAAGTCGATGCCCTGCTGACGATTGAAGCCGGGGATGACTGGCATGAAAAAACAGCAGCGAACACCATCGTCATAAAAGACGGAAAAGTAATTGAAATTCGCCAGAGGTGATCATATGACAAAGCGATGGTTTAATGTAGGAAAAATCGTGAATACCCACGGAATCAAAGGCGAAGTGCGTGTGATTTCGAAAACGGATTTTGCCGAAGAACGATACAAGCCGGGAAACACGCTGTATTTGTTTATGGACGGCCGTAACGAACCAGTGGAAGTAACGGTAAACACGCATAGACTGCATAAACAATTTCATCTGCTGCAGTTTAAAGAAAGACAAAGCCTAAATGAAGTAGAAGAGCTGAAAAACGCAATCATTAAAGTGCCTGAAGAAGATTTAGGAGAGCTGAATGAGGGTGAATTTTATTTTCACGAAATCATTGGGTGTGAAGTATTTACTGAGGAAGGCGAACTCATTGGAAAGGTCAAAGAAATTTTGACGCCTGGTGCTAATGACGTTTGGGTCATCGAACGAAAAGGAAAAAAAGACGCACTCATTCCTTACATTGAATCAGTGGTCAAACATATTGATGTCAGCGAAAAGAAAATTGAGATTGATCTCATGGAAGGGTTAATAGACGAATGAAAATCGACTTTTTGACGCTGTTTCCAGAAATGTTTGAAGGTGTGCTCGGCTCATCGATTCTTCAAAAAGCCCAGGAAAAAGATGCGGTGCAGTTTCAAGTCATCAATTTCCGGGAGTACTCTGATAACAAGCACAATACTGTTGATGATTATCCTTATGGCGGCGGTGCAGGTATGGTTCTCAAGCCTCAGCCTGTTTTTGACGCGGTCGAGGACCTGACATCAAAGGCAGCAGCTGCTCCGCGTATTATCCTCGTATGCCCGCAAGGTGAGCGTTTTACCCAAAAAAAAGCCGAACAATTAGCAAAGGAAGAGCATTTGCTATTCATTTGCGGCCACTATGAAGGCTATGATGAACGCATCCGCGAGCATCTGGTAACGGATGAAATATCAATTGGCGACTTTGTACTGACGGGCGGTGAGCTCCCTGCAATGATGATCGCAGACAGCGTGGTCAGACTGCTTCCAGGTGTACTGGGTAAAGAGGCTTCCCATATTGAGGATTCATTCAGCACTGGACTCTTAGAGCACCCGCATTATACAAGACCGGCAGATTACAAAGGTTTAAAAGTGCCTGAAACACTCTTGTCAGGAAACCATGCGAAAATTGAAGAATGGCGGAATAAAGAATCGATCAGAAGGACCTACCTAAGACGTCCGGATCTGTTGAAAGACTACCCGCTTACAGAGCAGCAAAGAAAGTGGATTTCTGAATGGGAAAAAGAATAGATTTTATTGCATAGGCTATGAAATTGTGATAAGATACTACTTGTGGCTTAAGCGGGCTTATCCGCTGCAAGCTTGAAAACGATGTTCCGCTGTGCCGTGTTTTGTGGCCAAGAGCATCTGTTGGAAGGAGTTGAAAACGATGCAAAAACTAATTGAAGATATCACAAAAGAACAACTTCGTACTGATCTTCCTGCGTTCCGTCCTGGTGACACTTTACGTGTACACGTTAAAGTTGTTGAGGGTAACCGTGAGCGTATCCAGATCTTTGAAGGTGTTGTGATTAAGCGTCGTGGTGGTGGAATCAGCGAAACGTTCACAGTTCGTAAGATTTCTTACGGTGTTGGCGTTGAACGTACTTTCCCTGTACACACACCAAAAATCGCGAAAATCGAAGTTGTACGTTACGGTAAAGTACGCCGTGCTAAACTTTACTACCTGCGTGAACTTCGCGGAAAAGCGGCTCGTATTAAAGAGATCAGACGATAATGATAACGAACGAAAAGAGCTTGTTACCTGTAACAAGCTCTTTTTTTATACAGAATTTGAAAATGCCGGACAGGCATCGTAAAATACATAAAGAACAACAATGAATCATGCATACTGAAGAGATAAAGGCGGTGTTCGTGTCACATGACAATTCAATGGTTCCCGGGCCATATGGCAAAGGCAAGAAGGGAAGTAACCGAAAAATTAAAATTAATCGATATCGTATATGAATTGGTAGATGCCAGAATTCCAATGTCATCAAGAAACCCAATGATTGAAGATATTCTAAAAAATAAGCCGCGAATTATGCTGTTAAACAAGGCTGACAAAGCAGATGCGGCGGTTACACAGCAATGGAAAGAGCACTTTGAGAACCAGGGGATCCGCTCTCTGTCCATTAATTCTGTAAATGGACAAGGGTTAAATCAAATTGTGCCTGCATCAAAAGAGATCCTCCAAGAAAAATTTGACCGAATGCGGGCGAAAGGTGTGAAGCCGAGAGCGATTCGCGCTTTGATTATCGGTATTCCAAATGTCGGGAAATCGACGCTCATTAACCGCCTTGCAAAGAAAAACATAGCAAAAACGGGAGACAGACCTGGTATTACAACATCTCAACAGTGGGTCAAAGTTGGGAAAGAATTAGAGTTATTAGATACACCGGGGATTTTGTGGCCTAAATTTGAGGACGAGCTTGTCGGCTTGAGACTGGCAGTCACCGGCGCTATTAAGGACTCGATAATCAATTTGCAGGATGTAGCGGTGTTCGGTCTTCGTTTTCTTGAAGAACATTATCCAGAACGACTTAAAGAGCGCTACGGCCTTGATGAGATCCCGGAGGACATTGCCGAGCTGTTTGACGCAATAGGTGAAAAACGCGGCTGTCTCATGAGCGGTGGGCTTATTAACTACGATAAGACGACTGAAGTCATCATTCGCGATATCCGCACTGAAAAGTTCGGCAGGCTGTCATTTGAACAGCCGACGATGTAAAGGCGCGCAGAAATGCGGGTCTTTATTTTTTCTTGGCCGAACCGATACATACAGTAAGGGAGAAGAGAAAGTGAATACATTAACCGTAAAGGACATTAAAGACCGTTTGCAGGAAGTGAAGGATGCACAAGACCCATTTATTGCCCAGTGCGAAAACGACCCGAGAAAAAGCGTTCAAACGCTTGTAGAGCAATGGCTTAAAAAGCAAGCGAAAGAAAAAGCGCTGAAAGAACAATGGGTGAATATGACTTCCTATGAAAGGCTGGCAAGAAACAAAGGATTCCGTTTGATTGCAGGTGTTGACGAGGTCGGACGGGGGCCATTGGCAGGGCCGGTTGTCGCCAGTGCAGTCATCCTGCCAGAGGAATGTGAAATACTTGGGCTGACAGACTCCAAAAAGCTTTCAGAGAAAAAACGCGAGGAATTTTACGAGCTTATTATGAAAGAAGCACTGGCGGTCGGGATAGGAATTGTAGAAGCTGCAGTCATTGACGAAATCAATATATATGAAGCTTCTAAAATGGCAATGGTGAAAGCGATACAGGATTTGTCGGATACACCTGATTATTTGCTTGTTGACGCAATGACACTGCCGCTCGACATGGCTCAGTCGTCAATTATAAAAGGAGATGCCAAAAGTGTGTCTATTGCGGCAGGTGCGTGTATCGCAAAAGTGACGAGAGACCGAATGATGAGCGCTTATGCCGACACGTACCCTATGTACGGGTTTGAAAAAAATAAAGGCTATGGAACAAAAGAACATTTGGAAGCTCTCGCTGCATACGGCCCAACTGAATTGCACCGCAAAACTTTCGCTCCTGTTCAATCTTTCAGCTAAATCAATGGACAAGGAGGCACTTTTTTAAAATGAACATACGAAATGATGTGCAAAAGGCGCTGCAGCACCTTTTTGGGCGTACAGCAGTCCCGCAGGAAACATCAAATGTAAACGAAGCGCTAAACGGGGAGAAACGTCTCCTCTTGGGAAAAGTGCTTCGTTTACTAGGAGATCAGCATGCCCTGATCCAAGTCGGCAATCAAACTGTTCAGGGGAAACTAGAAACCCAGCTTCGTCCTCAGGCATACTATTGGTTTTCCTACGAAAAAACGGCAGAACAGACAGGACGTCTTCAGGTCGTTCAAAGCTTTGAGCAAAATCCTAAAACCATTCAGGATGCAGCTGGCAAGCTTTTAAATGCCATTTCAGTGAAGACGTCAAACGCAGCTCTCATGATGACAGGAGCGATGCTGAAGAGCAAAACACCCGTGACAGAAAATGATATTAAAACAGCTGTCCGCTGGATGGACACGCTGCCGTCGCAAGACGCCAAAAAAGCGATTGAAACGGTTCTCTTCGCTTTAAAGCGCGATCTTCCCATTCACTCCGAGGTTTTGAATGGTGTTCATGCTGTGAAATCGCCTGTTCCATTGCATCAGCATATATCCCAGCTGGTTCAGGCAATCGAACAAAACCCTCAGCAGAGCCAAATGATGTCAAAGCTAAAGGAGGCAGTTGCAGCGCTTTTAAATAGTGAAATTGATGTTCATGCAGAACGTCTGATCGCTAAGCTTATTTCTTTAACGGAGACTGCGAAAACACCCTCTTCCGCCAATACAGCTGGAAACAGGGAACTTAGCATACCGGCAGGCTTCCTCGAAAAGGCCAGCCTGCCGGTTGCAAATCATCTAGCAGAACAGAGAAACATACAAGGAGAGCCTGTTAAAACAGCCTCAGACATTCCAATCAAAGAAGCCCGCCAGCTGCTGGCAAAGCTGACGGAATCTGCTGAAAAAAACAGTCTCCAAATTGTGAAAGAAGCAGCAAATTGGATTAAAGCGGCTGGTTCAACGGGTGATAGTAAGTCACTTGCAGCTTCAGCTCATTTACAGGCGGCACAAATCACTGACCAGGAAGCCGAAGTTTTTTTAAAGGCTGTTCAGCAGACAGCACCTCATTTAGCGGATAAGGCAGATGTTCTTTCCTTCTTATCCAAAGTGAAAACGGCAATTGGCGCAAGGGACGAGCTTGCGTTCATTAAAGCGTTTGAACAAGGAAGCGCAGACACATCTGACGAAATGCAGTCCATCAAGCTGGCTCTTCATGCCATAAGAGCATCGCATGAGGTAGCCGAACCAATCAAGCAAGAAGCCGATCAGATTTTTCATAAATTAAATGGCCAGCTTTTCATGCAGCAGGACCATCCGTCATACAGTCAAATTGTACTGTCATTTCCGATGTTTTCGAAGTCAGGAATTCAGGACATGACCGTTCTGTTTAAAGGAAAGAAAGAAGCGGATGGCAAGCTTGATCCTTCCCATTGCCGCCTTTTATTTTTGCTGCAGCTTGATACATTAAAAGAAACCGTCGTTGATTGCTTGATACAGCAAAAAGTCATGACCATTACAATAGAGACTGATTTCGAGCTGCAGGCTGCGATCGATCCGATGGTTCCCGCGCTTAAACAGGGGTTAAAAGAAATGGGATACAGCCTTTCAGGGGTAAACGCGAAAAAAAGGGTTCACACCGAAGAAAAGGCTTCAATCGATCAATATATAACAAGTATCAGTGATCAAGAAGTGGATGTGAAAATATGAAAGAGCAGACACCGATCAGAAAAGCTGTGGCTCTTCATTATGACGAACAAAAAGACAAGGCGCCGAGAGTGCTTGCCACAGGAAAGGGCCATGTAGCCGACAACATTATTAAAGAAGCGAAAAAGGCAGGGGTCCCGATTCAAGAAGATCGGACCCTTGTCGAATTAATGCGCCATTTGACGGTAGATGATCAAATCCCTGAGGCTCTTTATGAAACGGTAGCCGAGATTTTTTCATTCATTTACAGATTGGACGAAAGCGTAAAAAACAAAAAATAGCTAAAATATTCCCCATCCTCTGTTTGAAAATTTATGTTTTTAATAAAGTAAAAGTTTGAATGTTTAGAAGGATTAAAAGATTTTGCACCGAAGTGTAGACAATTCTTCCAGTATTATTATAGAATGAAAGCGCAGTCTATTTTAGTTTTGTTACATAAGTTAGGAGGATGGGAAATGAATATCCATGAGTACCAGGGAAAAGAAGTCCTCAGAAAATATGGGGTATCTGTTCCTGAAGGTAAAGTGGCTTTTACAGCAGAAGAAGCAGTTGAGAGTGCAAAGAGCTTATCCAGCTCGGTTTATGTCGTAAAGGCTCAAATTCATGCTGGCGGTCGAGGCAAAGCTGGTGGGGTAAAAATAGCAAAATCATTAGATGAAGTAAAAGCGTATGCCGAAGAACTATTAGGGAAGACCCTAGTTACACATCAGACGGGTCCGGACGGCCAAGTAATAAAACGCTTACTTATTGAAGAAGGCTGCGATATTAAAAAAGAATATTACGTGGGTCTTGTGCTTGACCGCGCTACTTCCAGAATCGTTCTGATGGCTTCTGAAGAAGGCGGAACGGAAATTGAAGAAGTTGCGGAGAAAACACCGGAAAAAATCAAAAAAGCTGTCATTGATCCGGCTGTCGGCCTTCAAGGCTATCAAGCCAGAGAAATTGCATTCGCTATTAATATTCCAAAAGAGCTTGTGGGAAAAGCTGCTAAATTTATGCTTGGACTATATAAAGCGTTTGTTGAAAAAGACTGCTCAATCGCCGAAATCAACCCGCTTGTTGTTACCGGGGACGGAAATGTGATGGCGCTTGATGCAAAATTGAATTTTGACAGCAATGCGTTGTACAGACAAAAGGACATTATGGAATACAGAGATTTGGATGAAGAAGATCCGAAAGAAATCGAAGCGTCCAAATATGACCTAAGCTACATTTCCCTTGATGGAAATATCGGCTGTATGGTAAACGGCGCGGGACTTGCAATGTCCACAATGGATATTATCAAGCATTACGGTGGAGAACCGGCCAACTTCCTTGATGTGGGCGGCGGTGCAACCGCGGAAAAAGTCACGGAAGCATTTAAAATCATTCTTTCTGATCAAAACGTTAAAGGGATTTTTGTCAACATTTTCGGCGGCATTATGAAATGTGATGTCATCGCAGAAGGGGTTGTTGAAGCGACTAGACAAGTTGGTTTGACATTGCCGCTTGTCGTCCGTCTTGAAGGGACAAACGTGGATCTAGGGAAGAAAATCCTTAGTGAATCAGGATTAAACATTACATCTGCGGAATCAATGGCTGACGGCGCGCAGAAAATCGTATCCTTAGTTTAAGAAAGAATGAAAGGCAGGGGACCATATAATGAGTGTTTTTATTAATAAAGATACAAGAGTTATTGTACAAGGGATTACAGGTTCTACCGCTTTATTTCATACGAAGCAGATGCTCGAATACGGCACAAATATCGTAGGCGGTGTAACACCTGGAAAAGGCGGAACTGAAGCGGAAGGTGTTCCTGTATTTAATACAGTGGCTGAAGCAGTTCAAACGACCGGCGCTAACGCGTCTGTTATATATGTGCCTGCACCGTTTGCAGCTGATGCGATTATGGAAGCGGTAGATGCGGAGCTTGATCTCGTGATTTGTATCACAGAACACATTCCGGTTTTGGATATGGTGAAGGTCAAACGTTTCATGGAAGGCAAGAAAACGAGACTGATAGGGCCGAACTGCCCTGGTGTCATTACGCCTGAAGAATGTAAAATCGGCATTATGCCCGGATACATCCATAAAAAGGGTCATGTAGGCGTTGTATCACGTTCAGGAACATTAACATACGAAGCGGTGCACCAGCTCTCAGAAGCGGGCGTAGGACAGTCTACAGCTGTTGGAATCGGCGGAGACCCTGTAAATGGAACAAACTTTATTGACGTTTTAAAAGCGTTTAACGAAGATCCTGACACACACGCTGTCATCATGATTGGCGAAATCGGCGGTACTGCCGAAGAGGAAGCGGCAGAGTGGGTAAAAGCCAACATGACAAAACCGGTAGTCGGTTTTATCGGCGGTAAGACAGCACCTCCTGGGAAGCGCATGGGGCATGCAGGCGCCATTATTTCCGGCGGAAAAGGGACAGCTGATGAAAAAATCAAAACCCTTAATGCATGCGGAATTGAAGTTGCAGAGACACCTTCTGTTATGGGTGAAACCTTAATTAAGGTGCTGAAAGAGAAGAACCTGTTCGAAACTTGTAAAACGCATTAATAAAAAGGGACAGCCGTTAAGGCTGTTCCTGCTTTTTCTGTCAAAAGGAGGTCAATCTATTGGATCAGGCCGCTGCCTGCTTAACGACTTGCAGAATCAATCAATTATTATCCCCATCCCTTCTATTAAAATGGTGGAAAGCCGATCCGTCTATGTCGCTGACATCATCGGTGTTACAAACGGTTACTCGTGATAAAATGAAAGCAGCTGCATTAAAAAAGAAAATAGAAGAATTTTACCCAAAGCTCCAACGCGTACTTGCTGCTTATCGTGAGCAAGGCATTAACACCATTCCTATCTCTTCAAAGCAATATCCTTTCTGGCTTAAAACCATTTATGATCCCCCCGCCGTTCTGTTTGCAAAGGGTGATATGACTCTTCTTTCGAAAGGAAGAAAAATTGGAATTGTAGGGACAAGAAATCCAACAGCTTACGGGAAACAAGTTGTCAATCATCTTACAGAAGAGCTCTGCCGTAAAGATTGGGTGATTGTCAGCGGACTGGCGTCTGGGATAGACGGAATGTCCCATGCTGCAAGTATTAAGGCGAAGGGGCGGACAATTGGCGTCATTGCAGGCGGATTTCAACACATTTATCCCCGGGAAAACCTTCAATTAGCAGATTACATGGCTAAACACCATATCCTTCTGTCAGAGCACCCACCTGAAACTAAACCCCAAAAATGGCATTTCCCTATGAGAAACCGTATCATCAGCGGACTGAGTGAAGGTGTTATTGTCGTACAGGGCAAGGAAAAAAGCGGTTCGCTGATAACTGCCTATCAAGCATTGGAGCAAGGTAGAGAAGTGTTTGCCGTACCCGGTTCATTATTTGACCCTTACGCCGGAGGTCCTATAAAACTGATCCAGCAGGGGGCTAAAGCCATAAGGTCAGCAGAGGATATTTTCGAGGAGCTTCCCGAGAGAAACGTTCAATATACGGAACCCTTTTGAATTATCGTTTGACAAACGGCATTGTAATATTTAATAATAGTGAGGATTTAAAGTTGCATATTGTTTTCTATTTAATGAATGACGTTCATGATAAAGAATGAAATGTTGAAAGCCAAATAAAGACAGCTGCAAAAATAAAATTGAAATATCTTGAAAAGAGAGAGAACACCTCTTGAGGGGGATGAAAATGTCTGATTATCTAGTCATCGTGGAATCGCCCGCTAAGGCGAAAACGATTGAACGTTACTTAGGTAAAAAATATAAAGTAAAAGCATCAATGGGACATGTCCGGGATCTTCCAAAAAGTCAAATGGGAGTTGACATAGAACAGAATTTCGAACCGAAATATATTACCATTCGAGGTAAAGGTCCGGTATTAAAAGAACTGAAAACGGCTGCCAAAAAAGCCAAAAAAGTGTATCTCGCGGCCGACCCCGACAGAGAAGGGGAAGCGATTGCATGGCACTTGGCACACAGCCTTGATTTAGATCTCAATTCAGACTGCCGTGTAGTGTTTAACGAAATTACAAAAGACGCTATTAAGGAATCGTTTAAGCATCCACGCATGATTAATATGGATTTAGTGGATGCACAGCAAGCGAGACGTATTTTAGACAGGCTTGTCGGATATAAAATCAGTCCGATCTTATGGAAAAAAGTCAAAAAAGGGCTTAGCGCAGGACGCGTGCAATCCGTTGCCCTCCGTTTGATTATTGACCGTGAAAAAGAGATTAACGACTTTAAGCCTGAGGAATATTGGACAATTGACGGTACGTTCTTAAAAGGCCAGGAAACCTTTGAAGCAAGCTTTTTCGGAAAAAACGGCAAAAAACTTCCTTTAAATAGTGAAGCTGATGTAAAAGAGATTCTTTCTCAGCTCAAAGGGAATAAATATACAGTCGAAAAAGTAACCAAAAAAGAACGCAAACGTAATCCTGCTTTGCCTTTTACCACCTCAACCCTGCAGCAGGAAGCGGCTCGCAAGCTCAATTTCAGAGCGAAGAAAACGATGATGATTGCACAGCAATTATATGAAGGAATTGATCTAGGAAGAGAAGGAACTGTTGGTCTGATCACGTATATGAGAACGGATTCAACCCGTATTTCAAATACGGCTGTTGATGAAGCTGCTGCTTTTATCGATCAGACATATGGAAAAGAGTTCCTAGGCGGAAAACGGAAGCCTGCGAAAAAGAATGAAAATGCTCAGGATGCCCACGAAGCAATTCGGCCGACATCAGTTCTCAGAAAACCAAGTGAATTAAAAGCAGTTCTCGGCAGAGACCAAATGAGACTGTATAAATTAATTTGGGAGCGTTTTGTTGCCAGCCAAATGGCGCCGGCTGTTCTAGATACAATGAGTGTCGACCTGACAAACAATGGTTTGACATTTCGTGCAAATGGAAGTAAAGTCAAGTTTTCCGGGTTTATGAAGGTGTATGTTGAAGGAAAAGACGACCAAATGGAAGAAAAAGACCGGATGCTGCCTGACTTAAAAGAAGGCGATACGGTATTATCAAAAGATATAGAACCGGAGCAGCATTTTACCCAGCCGCCTCCGAGGTATACTGAGGCACGGCTTGTGAAAACGCTTGAAGAACTCGGCATAGGCCGTCCATCCACATATGCTCCGACGCTTGATACTATTCAACGGCGCGGCTACGTGGGTTTGGATAATAAACGCTTTGTTCCGACTGAATTAGGTCAGATCGTTCTTGACTTGATCATGGAGTTTTTCCCGGAGATCATTAACGTTGAGTTTACAGCTAAAATGGAGAGAGATCTTGATCATGTTGAAGAAGGAAATACCGAATGGGTCAAGATTATTGATAATTTCTACACCGATTTTGAAAAACGCGTCAAAAAAGCCGAATCAGAAATGAAGGAAGTTGAAATCGAACCAGAATATGCTGGAGAGGATTGTGAATTGTGCAGTTCGCCGATGGTATATAAAATGGGACGGTACGGTAAATTCTTAGCTTGCTCCAACTTCCCTGACTGCCGGAACACGAAACCGATTGTGAAACAAATCGGCGTGAAGTGTCCGAGCTGCGGAGAAGGAAACATTGTTGAGCGAAAATCGAAAAAGAAACGGGTGTTTTACGGCTGTGACCGTTATCCGGACTGTGAATTCGTATCCTGGGACAAACCAATTGAACGAAAATGCCCGAAATGCGGAAAAATGCTCGTCGAGAAAAAACTCAAAAAAGGCATACAAGTCCAATGCGTGGAATGCGATTATAAGGAAGAACCACAGAAGTAGCGGTGAGCAGGGTCTTGCTCACCTTCTTTGTGTGTTAAAAGAAGGCCTTGAATAATAAACTAGGAGATGTGAAAGATGAACCAACAAACAGTGAATGTAATCGGAGCCGGACTCGCAGGAAGTGAAGCAGCATGGCAGCTTGCCAAACGCGGGATTCAAGTTAAATTGTATGAAATGCGGCCTGTGAAACAAACGCCTGCGCACCATACTGATAAATTTGCCGAGCTAGTCTGCAGCAACTCTCTTCGCTCTAATACACTTGCTAACGCGGTCGGTGTATTAAAGGAAGAGATGCGTGCGCTTGATTCAGCCATCATCGCGGCTGCTGACGAATGTTCGGTGCCTGCCGGAGGGGCTCTTGCAGTAGACCGTCATGAATTTGCCGCAAGTGTGACAAATCGGGTAAAAAATCATCCAAACGTAACCGTTATTAATGAAGAAGTGACTGAGATTCCTGAAGGTCCTACCATTATCGCAACGGGACCGTTAACATCTGAATCGCTGTCTGCCCAGCTGAAGGAGCTGACTGGAGAGGACTATTTATATTTTTATGACGCAGCGGCGCCAATTGTAGAAAAAGACAGCCTTGATATGGATAAGGTGTACTTGAAATCCCGCTATGATAAAGGTGAAGCAGCATATTTGAACTGCCCTATGACAGAAGAAGAATTTGACCGTTTCCATGAAGCTTTAACATCAGCAGAAACAGTCCCGTTAAAAGAATTTGAAAAAGAGATTTTCTTTGAAGGCTGCATGCCGATTGAAGTCATGGCAAAACGCGGTAAGAAAACAATGCTTTTCGGTCCGATGAAACCGGTTGGGCTAGAGCATCCTGTTACAGGAAAACGTCCTTATGCCGTCGTTCAGCTCAGACAGGATGATGCTGCGGGCACACTTTATAATATTGTAGGATTCCAGACACATTTAAAATGGGGAGATCAAAAGGAAGTCCTCAAATTGATTCCAGGGCTTGAAAATGTAGAAATCGTCAGATATGGCGTGATGCACAGAAATACATTTATTAACTCTCCTAGCTTGTTAAAGCCGACTTATCAATTTCAAAACCGCAGTGACCTGTTCTTTGCAGGCCAAATGACGGGAGTAGAAGGATATGTGGAATCAGCCGCCTCAGGACTGGTAGCAGGCATTAATGCGGCGAAGCTTGTATTGGGAGAAGAGCTTGTTATTTTCCCGCAGGAAACGGCAATTGGCAGTATGGCTCATTATATTACAACAACAAACCAGAAGAACTTCCAGCCGATGAATGCAAACTTTGGGCTTTTAAAAGAACTGCCTGTTAAAATTAAAAATAAAAAAGAACGAAATGAACAATACGCGAATCGTGCAATTGAAACAATTCAAACAATTTCGAAAACAATATAGGTATTGATTGCAACCTGAACGCGATTTGTGATACCATTTAAAAGCCCTTCCTGGGGAGGTATTAGGCATGGAGAATGTTAAGAATTTCGTAAAGTTATTCGTTGAATATTTACAAATTGAAAAAAATTATTCACAATATACTATTGTGAATTATGTGGATTCAATTGAAGAATTCGAGACTTTCCTGCGCGTTCAAGGTATAAATGGATTTGAAGAAGCTGCATATCAAGATACTAGGATTTTTTTGACAGAAGCCTATGAAAAAGGTTTATCGAGAAGAACAATAAGCAAAAAGATATCTGCATTAAGAAGCTTTTATAAGTTTCTGATGCGGGAAAAGCTTGTTGAAGAAAATCCGTTTCAGCTTGTTCATCTGCCGAAACAAGAGAAACGGATACCGAAGTTTCTATATCAAAAAGAGCTTGAGGAGCTGTTTGAAGTTTCAGATATAAGCCAGCCGGCCGGAATGAGGGATCAAGCGCTGTTAGAGCTGCTCTATGCCACCGGAATGAGGGTCAGTGAATGCTGTTCCATAACTGTTAATGATGTTGATTTATTTATGGACACTGTGCTTGTTCACGGTAAAGGCAAGAAGCAGCGTTATATCCCCTTTGGGTCTTATGCCCGCGAAGCGTTGAAGGTATACATGAATAGCGGAAGACAGTGCTTGCTGATGAAGGCAAAAGAACCTCATGATCTATTATTCGTAAATCAAAGAGGCGGACCGCTTACAGCCCGTGGCGTCAGACATATTTTAAGCGGGCTTGTTCAAAAAGCGTCCGGCACTTTACATATCCATCCGCATATGCTTCGACACACGTTCGCCACCCATCTGTTAAATGAAGGAGCGGATTTGAGAAGCGTTCAAGAACTGCTCGGGCATTCCAATCTGTCTTCGACACAGATATACACGCACGTTTCGAAGGAAATGTTGAGAAACACATATATGTCCCACCACCCAAGAGCATTTAAGAAAAATTAAAGGAGGCCCTTTATGTCATCTTTTCATGCGACCACAATATTTGCCGTACAGCATAAAGGACGAAGCGCTATGTCTGGAGACGGCCAAGTAACGTTTGGTCAGGCTGTTGTCATGAAACACACGGCACGAAAAGTGAGAAAACTGTTTAACGGCAAGGTTCTTGCTGGCTTTGCGGGATCTGTTGCAGACGCTTTCACTTTATTCGAAAAGTTTGAAGCCAAGCTTGAAGAATATAACGGCAACTTAAAACGGGCGGCTGTTGAGCTTGCGAAGGAATGGCGCAGCGATAAAGTGCTTAGAAAGCTTGAAGCCATGCTGATTGTGATGAATCAGGATACTTTGCTTCTCGTATCGGGAACAGGCGAGGTGATCGAACCAGATGACGGCATTCTCGCAATTGGATCAGGAGGCAATTACGCTTTGGCAGCCGGAAGAGCCTTGAAAAAGCATGCCGGTGAAAGTATGACCGCAAGTGAGATTGCAAGAGCCGCATTAGAAACAGCAGGCGAAATTTGTGTTTACACGAACGATCAAATCATACTGGAAGAGCTTGAATAGAAAGGACTTGAGGCGCATGGAAAAAAAACCGTTAACTCCTAGACAGATTGTAGATCGGTTAGACCAATATATTGTCGGTCAGCAAAACGCGAAAAAAGCTGTCGCCGTGGCATTAAGAAACCGCTATAGAAGAAGTCTTCTGGATGAAAAGCTGAAGGACGAGGTCGTTCCGAAAAACATTTTAATGATGGGGCCTACCGGCGTTGGGAAAACTGAAATTGCCAGACGAATCGCTAAGCTTTCAGGTGCGCCATTTATCAAAATTGAAGCAACTAAATTTACTGAAGTCGGCTATGTAGGCAGAGATGTCGAATCAATGGTCAGAGATCTTGTGGAGACTTCTGTTCGGCTTATAAAAGAAGAGAAAATGAACGAAGTAAAGGAACAGGCAGAAGAAAATGCAAATAAACGCATTGTTCGTCTGTTAGTTCCTGGGAAGAAAAAACAATCAGGCGTTAAAAATCCGTTTGAAATGTTTTTTGGCGGCAGCCAGCCGAATGGTGAAGATGAGGCGGAGAGCCAGGAAGAAGCAAATATTGAAGAAAAAAGAAAACGAATGGCGCATCAGCTGGCCTTAGGAGAGCTCGAAGACTACTATGTAACAGTAGAAGTCGAAGAACAACAGCCTTCTATGTTTGACATGCTGCAGGGCTCGGGTATGGAGCAGATGGGCATGAACATGCAGGATGCGCTGAGCGGATTAATGCCAAAGAAAAAGAAACGACGCAAAATGACAGTCAGAGAAGCCAGAAAAGTCCTGACGAATGAAGAAGCTAGCAAACTCATCGATATGGATGAAGTCAGCCAGGAAGCTGTTCAGAGAGCAGAAGAGAGCGGGATTATCTTTATCGATGAGATTGATAAAATCGCAAAAAACGGCGGTGCATCTTCTTCTGCCGATGTTTCAAGAGAAGGCGTTCAGCGGGATATCCTGCCGATTGTTGAGGGTTCTACCGTTGTCACAAAATATGGTTCTGTAAAAACAGATCATGTATTATTTATTGCAGCAGGAGCGTTTCATATGGCCAAACCATCTGATTTGATTCCTGAACTGCAGGGGCGTTTCCCGATTCGTGTAGAACTGAACAAACTCACGGTGGATGACTTCGTGAGAATTTTGGTTGAGCCGGATAATGCGCTCTTGAAACAATATCAAGCATTATTGCAGACTGAAGGTATATCTCTTGAATTTTCTGACGAAGCTATTCATAAGATTGCTGAAGTTGCTTATCATGTGAACCAGGACACAGATAATATCGGTGCGAGACGCCTTCATACAATACTTGAACGCCTATTAGAAGATTTGTCGTTCGAAGCTCCTGATGTAACGATGGAGAAAATAACGATTACACCACAGTATGTCGAAGAAAAACTCGGAACGATAGCCAAAAACAAAGATTTAAGTCAATTTATATTGTGAAAAATTTAATATGAGGAATGTTTAGGAGGATTATTTATCATGGCTTTATTACAAAAAACAAGAATTATTAACTCCATGCTGCAAGCTGCGGCAGGGAAACCGGTAAACTTCAAGGAAATGGCGGAGACGCTGCGGGATGTCATTGATTCCAATATTTTCGTTGTAAGCCGCAGAGGGAAACTCCTTGGGTATTCTATTAACCAGCAAATTGAAAATGATCGTATGAAAAAAATGCTTGAGGATCGTCAATTCCCTGAAGAATATACGAAAAATCTGTTTAATGTCCCTGAAACATCTTCTAACTTGGATATTAATAGTGAATACACTGCTTTCCCTGTTGAGAACAGAGACTTATTCCAAGCTGGTTTAACTACAATTGTGCCGATCATCGGAGGAGGGGAAAGATTAGGAACACTCATTCTTTCACGTTTACAGGATCAATTCAATGATGATGACTTAATTCTAGCTGAATACGGCGCAACAGTTGTCGGAATGGAAATCCTAAGAGAAAAAGCAGAAGAAATTGAAGAGGAAGCAAGAAGTAAAGCTGTTGTACAAATGGCTATCAGCTCGCTTTCTTACAGTGAGCTTGAAGCAATTGAGCACATTTTTGAGGAGCTTGACGGAAACGAAGGCCTTCTCGTTGCTAGTAAAATCGCTGACCGCGTCGGCATTACACGTTCGGTTATTGTGAACGCACTGAGAAAGCTGGAGAGTGCCGGCGTCATTGAGTCAAGATCATTAGGAATGAAAGGTACTTATATCAAAGTGCTAAACAACAAATTCTTAATCGAATTAGAAAATCTAAAATCTCATTAATCAAAAAAAGAACACCCTTTAAGGGGTTCTTTTTTTATTTCAAATAAAGGAAATCAATAAGCTTTATTTCCTGGGTTGAAAGTCTTTCTGTGTAATGATTTTAATAAATCTTGCATATTTCTTCAAAAAGTTTCAAAAATGACGAAAAGAAAGGAGAAAAAACAGAAATTCTGCTATTTTCAGGCTTATATCAAGGCAGGAAATGTAGTTCTAACAATCTAGGACTTTATGCCTAGTTGTAAAATAGATAATTGTGAGGACATTTTTTTACACGAACTTCATAGACTTTATGCCTGTTATTTCTTACAATAAGCATATAGTTTTACAATTCTCGACAAGGATATTGAGGGTGAAAAAAACTGAAATGGAGGTAAGTGGATTTGAGCTTATTTTCTGGAACGATACAAAATCTTGAAAATGCCTTGAGCAGAGCGGATATTAAGCAAAAAGTCATAACTAATAATATCGCCAATATAGATACACCGAACTATAAGGCAAAAAAAGTCTCTTTCCAAAATTTATTAGATCAAGAATCCTCACGTCTTGATGCGATAAAAACAGACTATCGTCATGTTGATTTTTCTGATACTGATTCGAATTATTCAATTGTTGCGAGCGGAGATACATCGTATCAGCAAAATGGAAACAATGTCGATGTTGACAAAGAGATGACAGAATTGGCGCAAAATCAAATCAACTATCAAGCTTTAGTTGAAAGAATGAACGGTAAATTTAATTCACTGAAGACCGTATTAACAGGAGGAAAATGATGACAGCTTTTCAGAGCTTAAATGTTTCAGCATCTGCTTTAACAGCTCAGCGGGTCAGAATGGATGTTGTATCATCTAACTTAGCAAATATGGATACGACAAGAGCTAAGCAGGTGAATGGAGAGTGGGTGCCTTACAGAAGAAAAATGGTCTCCCTTCAGTCAAAAGGTGAATCGTTCTCTTCCATTCTTAATTCTCAAATGAGCGGAAGCGGTCATGCTGGAAACGGTGTGAAGGTTTCAAAAATTACGGAGGATAAATCGGATTTTAATCTTGTCTATGATCCGACAGATCCTGATGCAAACGCTGAAGGATATGTACAAAAACCTAATGTAGATCCATTAAAGGAAATGGTTGACCTTGTCAGCAGCACCAGATCATATGAGGCGAATGTCACTGCGATGAATGCCACAAAGGGAATGCTGATGAAGGCATTAGAAATCGGAAAGTAGGTGAATGAATGTGATTAATGCAATTTCTCCTTTTCAGGTTCAAAATACTCAAAACACTCAAAATGCAACAAATCAAGTAAACAATAGCCAAAAAACAGATTCTTCAAATCAAACAAGCTTTTCGGAGCTTTTAAAAAACTCTATTAGTTCGTTAAATGAGTCCCAAGTAGCTTCTGACAACATGACTAATGCCTTGGCTGCAGGAAAAGATGTAAATCTTGATGAGGTCATGATCGCCGCTCAAAAAGCTAGCATCTCTCTAACTGCAGCAACAGAGTTCCGCAATAAAGCTGTGGAAGCTTATCAGGAGATTATGAGAATGCAAATGTAGGGGGTCTGACGATTTAGAGAAAGAGTGGAATGACCGGGGGTTAACATGAATCGTACTCTAATGCAAATGAAAAACAAAACGAGTGAGTTTTGGAAAAATAGATCTAAATTACAAAAGATTTTAATGGTTAGTGTGTTAGCGGCAATTATTATTATTGGAATTATTATTAGTGTTTTTGCTTCCAGTACAAAGATGGCTCCGCTTTACAAAGATTTATCTGCCGAAGAAGCAGGAAAAATCAAAGAAGAATTGGATGCGAAAAAAGTACCAAACGAACTTTCGAGTGGCGGTACAGTGATTAGCGTTCCGGAGGATCAGGTTGATTCTTTGAAAGTGCAGCTGGCTGCAGAAGGACTTCCTAAAACAGGATCAATTGATTACTCGTTTTTTGGGCAGAATGCCGGCTTTGGTTTGACAGACAATGAGTTTGATATGGTAAAAGTGAAAGCGACACAGACAGAACTGTCAAACTTGATCAATGAAATGGACGGTATTAAAAACTCAAAAGTAATGATTAATCTCCCGAAAGACGCTGTGTTTGTCGGTGAAGAGCAATCTGCAGCTTCTGCTTCAATCGTTCTGCAGATTCAACCGGGTTACACACTTGACCAAAGCCAGATCAACGGACTGTATCATCTGGTATCTAAAAGCGTGCCGAACCTAAAAGAAGATAATATCGTCATCATGGACCAAAATTCTACATACTACGACAAATCAGACAGCAATGCAGGGTCCTACGCGGATAGTTATTCTTCTCAGCAAGGAATTAAGTCTCAAGTTGAAAAAGACATTCAAAAACATGTTCAGTCACTGCTAGGTACGATGATGGGCCAAGATAAAGTCGTTGTCTCCGTTACAGCAGACATCGATTTCACAAAAGAAAATCGTACAGAAGACATTGTCGAACCTGTGGATAAAGAAAACATGGAAGGCATTGCAGTCAGCGCGGAAAAGGTATCTGAAACATACCAGGGCGACGGTGCAGCCAACGGCGGAACTGCCGGAACCGGCGAGGATGATGTCACAAATTATAAGGCTGATGGTGAAAATGCCGAAAGCGGGAACTACGAAAAAAATAGCAACAAAATCAATTACGAGGTTAACCGAATCCATAAAGAAATCGCTGAAAGTCCTTATAAGGTCAGGGATTTAGGGATTCAAGTCATGGTAGAGCCGCCTGATGCCAAAAACACAGCGTCACTATCAACTGAAAGACAGGATGATATACAAAAAATCCTTTCAACTGTAGTCAGAACATCTTTAGATAAAGATGAAACGCAAAACCAGAATTTATCTGATGCTGATATCAATAATAAAATTGTTGTCTCCGTTCAGCCATTTGACGGAAAAGTCAATTTGGATACAAACACGGAGAAATCCTCAGGTATCCCGCTGTGGGCATATATTACAGGCGGTGTTTTAATCGCTGCGATTATTGTTCTGATCATTATGCTTATCAGAAAGAAACGGGCGCAAGAGGATGAATTCGAGGAGTATGAGTATGAGGTTCCTCAAGAACCAATCAATTTGCCTGATATCAACGAAGAGGAAAATGAAACAGCGGAAACAGTCAGACGAAAACAGCTTGAAAAGATGGCGAAAGACAAGCCGGAAGATTTTGCAAAACTGCTGAGAAGCTGGCTGGCCGAGGATTAGGAGGAATAAGAAATGGCGAGACGTGATCAAGATAAGCTTACAGGAAAACAAAAAGCAGCCATTCTCATGATTTCCTTGGGGTTAGATGTGTCAGCTTCTGTTTATAAGCACTTAACCGATGAAGAAATTGAAAGGCTTACGCTGGAAATATCAGGTGTTCGAAGCGTCGATCATCAAAAAAAGGATGAAATCATAGAAGAATTTCACAATATAGCCATTGCACAAGATTATATTTCTCAAGGCGGTTTAAGCTATGCAAGACAAGTTCTAGAAAAGGCGCTTGGAGAGGATAAAGCGGAAAACATTCTAAACAGGCTGACGTCTTCTTTACAGGTGAAGCCATTTGATTTCGCCAGAAAAGCGGAGCCTGAACAAATTTTGAATTTTATCCAGCAAGAGCATCCTCAGACAATGGCTTTAATCTTGTCTTATTTAGATCCTGTGCAGGCCGGGCAAATTTTATCGGAGCTGAATCCTGAAGTTCAGGCTGAGGTTGCGAGAAGAATTGCGGTCATGGATAGAACGTCACCAGAAATTATTAATGAGGTAGAACGGATTCTGGAACAAAAATTATCTTCTGCATTTACTCAGGATTATACACAAACAGGCGGAATTGAAGCTGTTGTGGAAGTGTTAAACGGAGTAGACAGAGGGACAGAGAAGACGATATTGGATTCATTGGAAATTCAGGATCCCGATCTTGCTGAAGAGATTAAAAAGCGGATGTTTGTCTTCGAAGATATTGTCACACTTGATAACCGTGCTATTCAGAGAGTCATTCGCGATGTTGAGAACGACGATTTGCTCCTTTCATTAAAGGTTGCAAGCGAGGAAGTCAAAGAAATTGTATTCAGCAATATGTCACAGCGTATGGTTGAAACCTTCAAAGAAGAAATGGAATTTATGGGCCCTGTACGCTTGAAAGACGTAGAAGAAGCTCAATCGAGAATTGTAAGCATCGTCAGAAAGCTTGAAGAAGCCGGTGAAATTGTGATAGCAAGAGGCGGAGGGGATGATATTATTGTCTAATATCATTAAACAAGAATCATCTTTTTCTCCACAAAAGGAAAAAAGAAAACTTTCTATACAAGAGGTGCGTATTGATCATTCCCACCTTTTACAGGCTGAAGAGAACCCGGAGGCTCTTATGGCCCGAGTGAAAGAGGAAGCTGACCGGATTTCTGAGCAGGCGAACAGTCATATAGAAAATACTCGCCGTCAAATTGAGCAGGAGAAAAATGATTGGGCGGCTGAAAAACAGAAGCTAATTGAGGAAGCAAAAGCCGAGGGCTTTGAACAAGGAGTAGCATTGGGCAAAGCTGAGGCAATGCAACAGTATGCCGAACTGATCGGCCAAGCGAACAGAATTACTGAAATGTCCAGAAAATCTGTTGAGGACAAGCTTGAAGACGCTAATGAAGAAATCGTTGAGCTTGCCGTTGCATTGGCAAAAAAAGTATGGCAGCAAAAATCTGATGATAAAGAGGCATTCCTCCTGCTTGTACAACAGGTTGTAAACGAAGTGAAGGAATATGACGATATATCAATTTATGTTGATCCTTATTACTATGAGACAATCTTTCAGCAAAAAGATGAAATCCAGCAGCTTCTTTATAAAGAATGCCGTCTTGGTATATATGCTGATGAAAAAGCTCAAAAAGGAACCTGTTATATTGAAACTCCTTTTGGCAGGGTAGATGCAAGTGTTGACACACAATTGATGCAATTGAAAGATAAACTTCTGACAGCGCTGGAAGCGGGTGCAGCTGAATGAAGACACAGAGTCTGATAGATTGTATAGAAATGACAGACTCGTATAAACGGTACGGAAAAGTCAAGCGGGTCATCGGCCTGATGATTGAATCAAAAGGCCCTGCAAGCTCAATTGGCGACGTATGCCTGATTTATGCAAAAGGACAATCTGGGAAAGTCATTAAAGCCGAGGTAGTCGGCTTCCAAGAAGAAAATATTTTGCTTATGCCTTATTTAGAGGCTGCGAGTATTGCACCAGGCAGCATTGTAGAAGCTACTGGGGAATCTCTTCGGATTAAAGTTGGATCTGGATTGATCGGGCAAGTCATCGATGCTTTTGGAGAACCGCTTGACGGAAAACTTCTGCCCAAAGGACTTTCGCCTGTATCGACGGAGCAATCACCGCCCAACCCGATGAAACGGCCGCCTATCCGTGAAAAAATGGGTGTTGGCGTCAGATCCATTGACAGCTTGCTGACAGTCGGTAAAGGCCAGCGGATTGGAATATTTGCCGGAAGCGGTGTCGGAAAAAGCACATTAATGGGAATGATTGCTAAGCAGACAGAAGCTGACTTAAACGTCATTGCACTTGTCGGAGAACGTGGACGAGAGGTCCGGGAGTTTATTGAAAAAGATCTTGGGAAAGAGGGGCTGAAACGATCGATTGTAGTTGTTGCCACCTCAGACCAGCCAGCATTAATGAGATTGAAAGCGGCATATACAGCGACTGCAATTGCCGAGTATTTTCGAGATAAAGGCCAAAATGTCATGTTTATGATGGATTCTGTTACAAGGGTGGCGATGGCGCAGCGTGAGATTGGTTTAGCTGCTGGAGAACCACCGACGACAAAAGGCTATACACCCTCTGTGTTCGCTATTTTACCTCGTTTATTAGAGCGAACAGGTGCAAACGAGCACGGAACCATTACGGCGTTTTATACAGTGCTGGTAGACGGCGATGACATGAATGAGCCGATTGCCGATACCGTACGCGGAATTTTAGACGGACATATTGTGTTGGACAGGGCGCTTGCCAATAAAGGCCAGTTTCCGGCAGTTAATGTCCTAAAAAGCATCAGCAGGGTGATGTCAAACATATCGACAAGACAGCACCTGGATGCGGCAAATAAATTCCGCGAACTTTTATCGACATATCAAAATTCGGAAGATCTCATTAATATCGGAGCTTACAAAAGAGGCTCCTCAAGAGAAATTGATGAAGCGATACAATTTTATCCGCAGCTTATTCAATTTTTAAAGCAGGGAACAGATGAACCGGCATCATTGGAAGAAAGCATTGCTGCATTAACTAGTTTGACAGGAAATGAGGAATAAAACGTGGCTTATCAATTTAGATTCCAAAAGCTGCTGGAACTAAAAGAAAATGAGAAAGACCAATCCTTATCCGATTATCAGCAATCAGTTTCTGAATTTGAAAACGTTGCTGAAAAATTATATGAGAGTATGAGCAAAAAAGAATTACTAGAACAAAATAAAGAAAAGAAATTAAAAAGCGGCATGAGTGTACAGGAAATGAGGCACTACCAACAATTTGTCTCAAATCTTGATAATACGATTTATCACTATCAAAAGCTTGTCATTATGAAAAGAAATCAAATGAATCAAAAACAAGAAATTTTGACAGAGAAAAATATTGAAGTGAAAAAGTTTGAAAAAATGCGTGAAAAACAGTTTAAAATGTTTGCTCTTGAAGACAAAGCTGCAGAAATGAAAGAAATGGACGATATTTCGATTAAGCAGTTTATGATTCAAGGCCATTAGGAGCGAATGTAATGTCCGGCAAAAAGAAAGAATCAGGTAAGTTCCGTTCGGTTTTGCTTATCATTATCCTCCCGCTGATGTTTCTTCTAATCGCAGGGGGGATTGTTCTTTGGGCTGCTGGTGTCAATGTGTTAAAGCCGATCCAGGATGCTGCGGCAAAAACGCCGGTTCTTAAGGAATTGGTTCCTGAAACCGAAAATAAAAAAGACACAGCATCAAGTAAGGATAGCAGTAATACGGGAGCTCTGGAAAAGACCATTAAAGATCAAAAAAGTGAAATCAGTATATTGAATAAAGATTTAGAAACAAGCAAATCGGAAATCGATAGGCTCAATCAAAAGATCCGTTCACTTGAAAAGACGGCGGAGGACCAAAAAAAGTCATCTGAAGATCATACTGAGGGAACATCAGACTCGAAAGCTTCTTCTAAAAATGACAAAGTGATCAGTGTGTACAAAAGCATGGACAGCGGAAAGGCTGCGAAAATTATTGCCCAATTAAAGGAGCAAGAAGCACTGAAAATATTGAATGGCCTAAGCAAAAAGCAGCTTGCTGACATATTGGCAAAAATGACTCCTGAGCAAGCAGCAACCTATACAGAAAAAATTGCTGCCAGCCAAGAATAGGGGGAATTAAAGGTGAAGCTGCTTGAATTATCGGGACCTTTGCTACAAACGACAACGGGTTCTGCCGCTAAAAGCATGAAAAGTAGCCCGGGTGTTTTTCAAAACTGGCTTATATCTGAGGCAGGTTTAAAGGAACTCTCAGAACAAGAAAAGGGTTCTCCGAATTCCGGAGGCCAGCTTTTAGAAGATGCGCTTAAAAAGATCGGTGAATGGCTAAAAGCAAGTCCTGAAGATCAAGACAAACAAAATGCGGGTCTTCTGCAAACATTAAGCAAACTGACAGGGAAGCAATTGGATGCGAATGCTCTGCAAATGTTGCAAAATCTTTTGCAAGCAGTTGAATCAAGATTGTCAGGCGGGATGGATCAATTGCTCACAGAAACAGAGAAAATCTTTTCAGAAGCTAAAACGGCTCTGAGTGCCAATGGTTCTGCTCTTGACATTAATGGACAACTGAAGTCCGATACAGAGCAATCAAATCAGGAAAATGAAGTATCCGAGGCTGCTAAAGAATTGATCTATATCCAGATGTTCATTAGCCAGCTTGTAGAAGGGAATAAGCTGACTGATCGAGGGAACGGCAATGAAGCTCATGCCATTTACCAAAATGGGGATCAATTTCTTTCTGCATTAGAAAAAAAAGGTGTATCTCAACAGCTAATTCAGGATCTTAAACAGCAAATGTTCACCAAAGATGAGTCGAGTTCAAAACTTTATTCGATGACAGCGTCAGAGCTGAAAAGTTTTCAAAGCTTAATGGATCAAATGTCTATGCTCCCTCAAAAAGGGACCAAAGAATGGAGTTTAGCTGAAAGCCAGCTGAAAGCTTTCTTGTTATCGAAATCATCCGAATCATCACAAGACTTTGGGAAGAGCGTTTTCACACCGCTTTCGCAGAGTTCATCCAGCAAAAGTGCATCGGATGTTTCTGGAAGTATTCAGCCTGTAGATAGTAAATCAGGACTCCAAATGCTGTTTTCAGGGTATCGGGGCATAGGAGGAGTTCAAACACTTGATCTGCAGAAGATGTCAGCTGATATACCAAATGCTGAAACAAAAACGGTGGCTGATCAAGTGATCAATGCGTGGAAGCAGATGAAATATACGCCTTTCGGCAGATCAACGGGAAGCTTCACCATTCGGTTGAACCCTGAACATTTAGGATTTGTCACAATCAAGCTGACAAATGAAAATGGAATGTTTCAGAGTAAAATCATTGCATCTAGCCAATCAGCAAAAGAATTGCTTGAACAGCATCTTCCGCAGCTGAAGCAATCATTGCCGAATATGGCCGTCCAAATAGACCGTTTTACTCTTCCGGTCCAAAGCGGGGATCAGCCGATATACGGCCAGCTTGCTGATGAACAGAAACAGCAGCAAGAGGGGCAGAGACAGCAAAGACAGAAAAAGCAATCAAATGATTTTGGCGATCTGCTCGATGAAGTGTCGATGGTTGAAATGGAGGAGGAAGAATGACTTCTATAAGTTCAGAATATAAATTGCCTGAAAAAACGAATACCGTGTCGACGAACAACAGCAGCTTGGGGAAAGACGAGTTTTTAAAAATTTTAATGACTCAAGTTCAAAACCAAGATCCGCTCAACCCGGTTGACGATAAAGAATTTATCAGCCAGATGGCGACTTTTTCAAGCTTGGAACAGATAATGAATCTGAATACAACGATGACTAAATTCGTTGAAAACCAAGATCCGTTTACAACGTATGTTGATTGGATGGGAAAAGAAGTATCTTGGACTGATGGTAAAAGTGCAACAGATAAAACAGGCACAGTAAGCTCTGTTAAACATTCTAAAGGAAATTATTATCTCGTTCTTGATGATGGGACCGAGATCAGTCCTGCGAATGTCATGTCTGTGGGACAATCATCTAAATAAAAAAATCTGGGGGAATACATTATGTTACGTTCACTTTATTCTGGAATCAGCGGTATGAAAAACTTTCAAACAAAGCTTGACGTAATCGGTAACAACATTGCAAACGTGAATACAGTAGGATTCAAAAAGAGCCGTGTGACTTTTAAAGATATGGTAAGCCAAACAATTGCCGGCGGTTCTGCGGCCGGTGCAAATATCGGCGGTACGAACTCTAAGCAAATCGGTTTAGGTTCATCATCTGGCACAATTGATACAATTCATTCAACAAGCGCCACACAAAGTACAGGAAGAGCACTTGATTTAGCAATTGACGGTGATGGTTACTTCCGGATTGATACAGGTGATGGAACAGCTTATACAAGAGCAGGGAACTTCTATTTAGATAATACCGGAACATTGGTTACAGGTGATGGCTACCATGTGTTAAATATGAATGGAGGAACAATTAAAATTCCTACTGATGCTCAAAGCTTTAGCATTGGTCCTGATGGAAAGGTGTCAATTGTTGATGCCGGCGGTCAACCACAAGACGGCGGACAAATCGGGATTGTGACTTTTGCCAACAGTGACGGCTTAGATAAAATCGGGAGCAACTTATACCGTGAATCTTTAAACTCGGGTACGGCCAGTGCAGCGAACCAGCCCGGTGATGGCGGAACAGGTTCTCTTAAATCAGGATTTCTCGAAATGTCTAACGTTGATTTAACTGACGAATTTACTGAAATGATCGTAGCCCAGCGCGGATTCCAATCAAACTCAAAAATTATTACAACATCTGATGAAATCCTTCAAGAACTGGTTAACCTTAAACGTTAAGGAGGGAGGGGAGGCGAGTAATCGCTTCTCCGCTGTTTTATGATAAAAGTAACCCGTTTGAACGGGCAGCCCTTTACACTGAATGCGCTATTTATTGAACAGATTGAATGCTTTCCGGATACTACAATCACTCTGTCAAACGGTAAGAAGTTTGTAGTAAAAGAAGATGAAGAAGCTGTTCTGGAAAAGATCGCATCTTTCTACCGAAACATACAAATATTTTCAATGGATCAAGGAATAGAGGAACCGGAATGAAGAAAAAGTTAATGATCATCTTACTAATTATTCTTATCGTAATTGGTGCTCTCGGGGCAACGGCTTATTTTGTGTTAGGCGGAAAGTCCGAAAAAAGTGAAGCGAAAAAAAGTATTGATGAAATTGTTTCATCTTCTGTTGATGTAGAAGAAATCACAACAAATTTAAAGTCTGATAACATTATCCGTCTTGCTATTAAACTTGAAACTGATTCTGATAAATCAAAAGAAGAACTTGAGAAACGTGATTTTCAAGTGAAAGACGCTGTTATATCACTGCTGGCTGATACGAATGCTGATCAGATTGAGGGAGACAAGGGAAAAGAAACCTTTAAGAAGGAACTAAAAGATAAAATAAATAGCTACCTCCAAGAAGGAAAAGTAGAAAAAGTGTATATTACCTCCTTTAATCTGCAATAAAACATAATTTGACAGAATACGGAGGTGAGGAAAATGTCAGGAGAAGTTCTCTCCCAAAATGAAATAGATGCACTGCTTTCTGCAATATCAACTGGTGAAATGGACGCTGAAGAGCTGAAAAAAGAAGAAAAAGAGAAGAAAGTCAAGGTTTATGATTTCAAACGTGCGCTACGGTTTTCTAAGGATCAGATCCGCAGTTTAACGAGAATTCATGACAATTTTGCAAGACTTCTTACCACTCATTTTTCGGCTCAGCTCAGAACCTATATTCATATATCTGTCAGTTCTGTTGACCAGGTCCCGTATGAGGAATTTATCAGATCGATCCCGAACATGACGATTCTGAATCTATTTGATGTCCATCCGATGGAAGGCAGAATTATGATGGAGGTTAACCCCACGATAGCTTATACAATGATGGACCGAGTCATGGGTGGGATTGGAATCAGTCATAACAAGGTTGACAGCTTGACAGAAATTGAAACAAAAATCATTTCTAATTTATTTGAAAATGCACTGGGTAATTATAAAGAAGCTTGGCAGTCAATTGCTGATATTGAACCGGAAATGACTGAGTTTGAAGTGAATCCGCAATTCGTTCAGATGGTGTCTCCTAATGAAACAGTCGTGGTGATCTCACTTAATACTCAAATCGGTGAAATCAGCGGTGTCATTAATCTCTGTATCCCGCATATCGTCCTCGAGCCGCTCATACCGAAGCTTTCAGTCCACTATTGGATGCAATCAGACCGAAATGAGCCAAAGCCTGAGGAAACAAAGTCGCTTGAAAAACGTATCATGACAGCACAAATACCTGTCGTGGCCGAGCTCGGCACATCTGAACTGACAATAGAAGAGTTTTTAAGTTTAGAAGTCGGAGACTGCATAACTTTGGACAAATCAGTCACGGATCCTCTTACTGTATTGGTCGGAGATAAGCCGAAATTTTTAGGACAAGCCGGCCGGGTGAATCGAAAACAGGCAGTGCAAATTTTAGATCACGACATAAGAGGTGAACAAGATGGAGAATAATAGATTATCTCAAGATGAGATTGACGCGCTTCTTAACGGTACTGGCAGCACGCTTGATGAGCCAGAGGTTCCGGAAGTAGATGACTTATCGGAAATGGAGCGTGATGCGATCGGTGAAATCGGTAATATTTCATTCGGCAGTTCTGCGACAGCATTGTCAACACTTTTAAATCAAAAGGTCGATATTACGACTCCGAGCGTAACGGTTATCCCAAAAAGTAAAATCAGCGATGCGTTTCCTGAACCGTATGTAGCGATTGAAGTAAATTATACGGAGGGCTTCAGCGGCAGCAACCTGTTAGTCGTGGAACAAAGTGACGCGGCGATCATTGCTGATTTAATGATCGGGGGAGACGGAAAAGGTGCGGATCCTTCACTGGGGGAAATCCATTTAAGTGCGGTTCAAGAAGCAATGAACCAAATGATGGGATCGGCAGCCACATCAATGTCTACTGTATTCAGTAAAAAAATTGATATTTCACCGCCTCGGGTTGAATTGCTCGATGTAACTGAAGAAAAGGGCACAGACCGTATTCCTGATGATGAAATGCTGGTGAAAGTTTCTTTCAACTTAAAGGTGGGAGAATTAATAGACTCCAGTATTATGCAGCTTTACCCATTAACATTTGCGAAAGATTTAATTTCAAGCCTTATGAATTCAGGAAATGCAGAGGAAGCAACAACGGCGCAGCCTGATGCTACATACGAGCAGCCGAAAGAGCCTGTGACGCCAGAGCCTCGTATTGAACCGAAGCAACAGCAGCCGCAGCCGCCAAAAAGGCAGGGAACAGCAAAAAAAGCAACGCCAGTTCAGATTTCACCGGTGGAATTTTCTGCGTTTGATCCAAATGAGGCGACACAAGCCCCTATCAATAATCTGGATATGCTTTTAGATATCCCGCTTTCAATTACTGTTGAGCTCGGCAGAACAAAGAGAAGTGTAAAAGAAATTTTAGAGCTTTCTGCAGGTAGTATTATTGAGCTTGATAAATTAGCTGGTGAGCCGGTAGATATTTTAGTTAATCAGCGTATCGTTGCCAAAGGCGAAGTTGTTGTCATTGAAGAAAACTTCGGCGTAAGAGTCACTGACATTTTAAGCCAGGCAGAGCGCATTAATAATTTAAAATAACGAAACACAAGGAGAGAGATAAATTATGGCACATAGAATTTTAATTGTAGATGACGCAGCATTTATGCGAATGATGATTAAAGATATTTTGGTTAAAAACGGTTTTGAAGTAGTAGCGGAAGCTGAAAATGGAGCACAAGCAGTAGAGAAATATAAAGAGCATTCTCCTGACCTTGTTACGATGGATATCACGATGCCTGAAATGGATGGGATTACAGCATTAAAAGAAATTAAACAAATTGATGCTCAGGCAAGAATCATTATGTGTTCTGCTATGGGACAGCAATCAATGGTTATTGATGCCATTCAGGCCGGCGCTAAGGATTTCATTGTGAAACCTTTCCAAGCTGACCGTGTGCTTGAAGCAATCAACAAAACATTAAGTTAAAGGGTGTACGATTGTTGAAAAAGAGTCAATATTTCATCGCTTTTATTTGTTTTTTCGTTTTATTCAGTGTACATCCAATTGCTGCTGCGGCGGCAGACTCTGAGAATTCAACTGTAAACGAGTGGTTTCAAAAGAAAGATGAGAAAACTGCAGATAAGTCAGGGCAAAAGGAAGAAAAAACAACAAAAACTGCTGATGAGACGGAGGGAGCGGCTGCTCCTTCTGTCTCAGCTTTTGATTTTGTAAAGATGATTTTCGCTTTACTGTTTGTTATCGTGCTGATTTACGGGCTGGTTAAGCTCATGAACAAAAGAAATCGGCTCCTCAAGCCTTTTCAATATGTTGAAAATATTGGCGGCACATCGGTCGGCCAGAACAGATCCATACAATTGATCAAGGTCGGAAAAAGCGTGCTCGTCGTCGGTGTAGGAGAGACGATCCAGCTGCTGAAAGAAATTGAGGATGAAAAAGAGATTGAAGTCATTCTCAGTCAGCATGAAGAGGCAATGTCAAGCAAAATAGAGTGGCAAAAGTTTGTGAAGCCGCTTAAGAGTTCTGAGCATCAGCCGCAGCAAAAACTGCCTTCATTTTCAAAAGCATTAAAAGAGCAACTTGAAGAGTTAAAACAAAACCGTTCTGAAGGAAAGAAGAAAGGCCCACGTCATCATGAATGAGTTTATAAATATTTTCAGTTCAAGCGATCCGGAAAACGTAAGTTCAACTGTTAAATTACTATTATTGTTAACTGTATTTTCAGTGGCGCCTGGAATATTGATTCTTATGACTTGCTTTACTCGCATCGTCATTGTTCTGTCATTTGTCAGAACTTCACTTGCGACGCAATCTATGCCCCCAAACCAGGTTCTTATCGGGCTTGCGCTGTTTTTAACATTTTTTATTATGGCTCCTACTTTTTCAGAAATTAATAAAGAAGCGCTGACCCCATTGATGGACAACAAAATCAGCTTGGATGAAGCGTATACGAAAGCTGAGGAACCGATTAAAGAGTTTATGAGTAAACACACAAGGCAGAAGGATTTGGCGCTGTTCATGAATTACGCAAAAATGGATAAACCTGAATCATTAAAGGATATTCCGCTAACAACAATGGTTCCGGCTTTTGCTATATCAGAGCTTAAAACTGCATTTCAAATAGGGTTTATGATTTTTATCCCGTTTTTAATTATAGATATGGTAGTGGCGAGCGTCTTGATGTCAATGGGAATGATGATGCTCCCTCCAGTTATGATTTCTCTGCCCTTTAAAATATTACTTTTTGTTTTGGTGGACGGCTGGTATTTAATTGTGAAATCTTTGCTTCAGAGCTTTTAGGGTAGGTGCTAAACGTGAGTTCAGAATTTGTAATTTCTATGGCGGAAAAAGCCGTATACGTAACACTGATGATCAGCGGGCCGTTATTGGCCATTGCTTTACTGGTCGGTTTAATTGTCAGCATATTTCAGGCGACAACTCAAATCCAGGAACAGACTTTGGCGTTTATTCCGAAAATCGTGGCGGTTCTTCTGGCCCTCATTTTTTTTGGTCCGTGGATGCTGTCGACGATTCTTTCATTTACAACAGAGCTGTTTTCTAATCTAAATCGTTTTGCAGGGTAATGCAGAGATGAATTCAATTATTGACTTATTTCCTGCTTTTTTATTGGTTTTTATTAGAATCTCTGCTTTTTTTGTAACGATTCCGCTATTCGGACATCGAAATGTCCCAGCTGTTCACCGCATAGGATTTGCTTTTTTTCTGGCGGTTATTTGTTTCAGCACCATTGATAAACCGCCCTCTTTGGAGATAGATGAGCAATATATGCTCTTGGCTTTTAAGGAAGCCTTGGTTGGCCTATGTCTCGGCTTAATCGCTTATATGATGATTGCCGCAGTACAGATTGCCGGCTCGTTTATTGATTTTCAAATGGGATTTTCAATAGCAAACGTTATTGATCCGCAAACCGGAGCGCAAAGTCCGTTGATTGGCCAGTTTATTTATACGATGGCACTTTTGTTTATGCTGAGTGTCAATGCCCACCATTTGCTGCTGGACGGTATTTACTACAGCTTTCAGTATATTTCAGTGGATCAGGCATTTCCGAATTTCGGCGATGAAAAGTTTGCTTATTTTATCGCGAAAAGCTTTAATGCGATGTTTATTATCGCTTTTCAAATGTCAGCGCCTGTTGTGGCCAGTTTGTTTCTAGTTGATTTAGCATTAGGTATCGTGGCTCGAACTGTTCCGCAATTAAATGTATTTGTGGTCGGTCTGCCTTTAAAGATCGCTGTCAGTTTCATCATGCTCATTGTATGTATGTCCGTTATCTTCGTCGTTGTGCGGAATGTTTTCAGTTTAACGATTGAAACGATGCGGAATCTTTTAGCATTGGTCGGTGTTTCTTAATGAAGCTTAGAATTGACCTGCAGTTTTTTGCCGGGGAGAAGACTGAAAAAGCCACTCCGAAAAAACGGAAGGATACGCGAAAAAAAGGACAGGTAGCCAAAAGTTCGGATGTCAATACCGCCATTTCTTTACTTGTTATATTCCTTTCGCTTATAGCAATTGGCCCGTATATGAGAGACAGGCTGCTGTCATTTATAGAAACATTTTATACCGAATCGCTCACAATGAAGCTCTCAGAATCAAATGTGCATACTTTGTTTGTCAGCTTATTAAAGGATACGGGCATGATACTTGCACCAATCTTGCTTGTAGCTCTTGTTGCAGGGGTCGTAAGCAACTATATGCAGGTTGGATTCTTGTTTTCTGCTGAAGTGATACAGCCTAAGCTTGAAAAACTCGATCCGATCAAAGGCTTTAAACGAATATACAGTATGAGGGCGATTGTAGAGTTGATTAAATCAATTTTGAAAATCGCAGTTGTCGGTTTTGCGGCATTCGCTGTGCTTTGGCTGCATTATGGAGAAATTCTCCGGCTTCCTCTCCTGACACCTGAAGAGGTACTTTCTTTCGTTTCAAAACTCACTTTGTGGATGGGACTGAGCGGTGCAGGTGCTTTATTAATTCTTGCTGGTCTTGACTATTTATATCAGAGATTTGATTATGAGAAAAATATCAAAATGTCAAAACAAGATATAAAAGACGAGTACAAAAAATCTGAAGGTGACCCGATTATTAAGTCTAAAATTAAGCAAAGACAGCGGGAAATGGCGATGAGGCGGATGATGCAGGAAGTTCCAAAAGCAGATGTCATCATCACAAACCCGACTCACTATGCGATTGCCCTGAAATATGACGAAGAAAAAATGGACGCTCCTTATATTGTTGCAAAAGGTGTTGACCACCTGGCGTTAAAAATCAGGAAAATTGCTAAAGAGCATGATGTCATGATGGTAGAAAACAGACCGCTAGCCCGTGCGTTATATGATCAGGTGGAAATTGACCAGGCAGTGCCGGAAGAATTTTTTAAAGTCTTGGCAGAAATTCTGGCTTACGTATATAAAACAAAACAAAAAGTATATTGAATTTTTCGATTTAAAAGGAGAGAAAAAACAGCATGTCAACAAGAGATTTATCCGTTTTAATAAGTGTTGTCCTCATTGTGGCGATGCTGGTGATTCCATTTCCTCCATGGCTGTTAAGTATTTTGATCATTATTAATATTTCTCTTGCGTTGATCGTGCTTCTCACCACAATGAATATGCAGGAAGCGCTTCAGTTTTCGATTTTTCCGTCACTGCTGCTGCTTTTAACCCTATTTCGTTTGGGCTTGAATGTCTCAACTACCCGTTCAATTCTTTCACACGGTGAGGGAGGGAAAGTCGTCGAGACATTCGGGAATTTCGTTGTCGGCGGAAATGTATTAGTTGGACTCGTTGTATTTATCATCTTGATTATTATTCAGTTCATCGTCATTACAAAAGGTGCTGAACGTGTTTCTGAGGTTGCAGCAAGATTTACGCTGGACGCAATGCCCGGGAAGCAGATGAGTATTGATGCTGATTTAAACGCAGGGATGATTACCGAACAGGAAGCGAAGCATCGCCGCGAAAAAGTGGCAAGAGAAGCCGACTTTTATGGAGCAATGGACGGTGCCAGTAAATTTGTAAAAGGTGACGCCATTGCCGGAATCATCATTGTGATGATCAATATTATTTTCGGAATCGTGATCGGAATGCTTCAGCAGGGCATGTCCATTCAAGAGGCTGCTTCACACTTTACGATGCTGACTGTAGGGGATGGAATTGTTTCGCAAATCCCGGCACTGTTAATTTCTACAGCTACGGGTATTGTGGTCACAAGAGCTGCCTCTGAAGGAAACTTAGGGCATGACATTACAGGCCAGCTGTTTGCGTATCCAAAGCTTTTATACGTCGCCGCAGCTACGATCATGCTTTTAGGTATTTTCACTCCGATCGGCATTTTTCTGACGGGGCCGCTTGCGGGGTTGCTTGCTTTTGGCGCTTATACGCTATCTAAATCTGGTAAGGAAAAAGAAGAAGTGGATGAGATTCTTGAGGAAGAGGCTGAGGTTGACGAGCTTAAAAGTCCTGAAAGCGTTGTTCAGCTTCTGCATATAGATCCGATAGAATTTGAGTTTGGCTATGGACTCATACCGCTTGCTGATGCCAATCAAGGCGGTGATTTATTAGACCGAATTGTTATGATACGCCGTCAGTTGGCTTTGGAACTCGGGCTTGTCATTCCTGTCGTGCGGATCAGAGATAATATAGCGTTGCAGCCTAATGAATACCGATTGAAAATTAAAGGAAACGAAGTAGCAAAAGGTGAGCTGTTGCTTGATCATTATTTAGCAATGTCGCCTACACCTGAAGACGATCTGATTGAAGGGATAGAAACAGTGGAACCTTCATTCGGACTGCCGGCCAAATGGATTAGCGAAGCGGTAAAGGATGAAGCCGACATGCTTGGTTATACAGTAGTTGATCCTGCATCAGTCGTTTCAACGCATATTACGGAGAAAATAAAGCAGCATGCTCACGAATTGATCGGAAGGCAGGAGACAAAGCAGCTGATTGATCACTTGAAAGAATCGTATCCAGTCCTGGTTGAAGAGGTTACGCCAAATCCATTGTCTGTCGGTGATATTCAGAAGGTGCTTGCTAAGCTTTTAAAAGAAAAGGTTTCAATTCGAAACTTAGTAACGATCTTTGAAACACTTGCTGACTATGGGAAATTAACAACAGATTCTGATCTTTTGACAGAGTATACAAGACAAGCACTTGCTAAACAAATTACAGCCCAATTTGCCAAAGATAATGAAGTGTTGAAAGTTGTTACTTGCTCGGGTCGGGTAGAGAAGGCTATAGCAGACGGTGTGCAGCAAACGGAACACGGAAATTATTTATCGCTCGAACCAGATATTTCAGAAAGCATAGTGCGTTCTGTCGCTAAAGAAGCTGAACAGCTGTCATTACGTCAGGAAACCGCGATTCTTCTATGCTCGCCGCCTGTCAGAATGTATGTGAAACAGCTTCTGGAACGATACTTCCCTGATCTTCCGGTACTCTCTTATAACGAACTTGAGGCGAATGTTGAGGTACAAAGCATTGGAGTGGTGGATATTTAATGAAAATAAAAAAATTTACTGCTGCTTCAATGCAAGAAGCGGCACTTCTCATCAGAAAAGAATTGGGCAATGAAGCGGTCATATTAAATTCGAAAAAAATTAAAAAGCGAAAATGGTTTGGCCTCATCAACAAGCCTGCTGTTGAAGTGATCGCCGTATTGGATCAGGACTTTCTTGAGCAAAAAACGCCTCAGAAGGCAACTGAACCGAAACAAACATTAAAAACTCCGGTCAGCAGTCCGAAAATAGAGGAGAGGACATCCCCTCAAATTCCGGTGCAACAGGAGCAAGGTGATTTTTCAGCATATCAATCTGTACTTCCTGAGCCACTGCGAAAAGCAGAGAAGCTTTTGCAAGAAACGGGAATTAAAGAGTCAACGAAAACGAGCACTCTGAAAAAATTGCTTCGCTTCTCTGTGGAAGCAGGCGGCCTTAATGAAGAAAATGTGGTCGGCAAACTTCAGGAATTACTATGCGATACGCTGCCTTCAGCAGACAAGTGGCAGGAGCCAATCCATTCAAAGTATATCGTTCTCTTTGGTTCAACAGGGGCTGGTAAAACAACTACACTAGCTAAACTCGCAGCCATATCTATGCTTGAAAAACAGAAAAAAATCGCTTTTATTACTACAGATACGTATCGAATTGCAGCTGTTGAACAGTTGAAAACATACGCTGAACTGCTGCAGGCTCCTCTGGAAGTTTGTTATACAAAAGAAGAATTTGAGCAGGCGAAAGAGTTATTTTCTGAGTATGATCATGTGTTTGTTGATACAGCCGGAAGAAACTTCAAAGACCAGCAATACATTGATGAACTGAAAGAAACGATTCCTTTTGAAAGCAGCATTCAGTCATTTCTTGTTTTATCCGCGACTGCAAAATATGAAGATATGAAACATATTGTCAAACGGTTTTCATCCGTCCCTGTCAATCAGTTTATTTTTACGAAAATAGATGAAACGACTTCCTTAGGTTCTGTGTTTAATATACTGGCAGAATCAAAAATAGGTGTCGGATTTATGACAAACGGCCAGAATGTGCCTGAGGATATACAGACTGTATCTCCACTTGATTTTGTAAGGATGCTGTGCAGATGAACCGATATGACCAAGCAGCAACTTTACGGGCGAAAATGGAAAAGCGTCAGCGCGTTCTGCCAATGGTTTATTCACAAAAAGCGAAGACACTTGCTGTCATCAGCGGCAAGGGCGGTGTCGGAAAATCTAATATTACCTTAAATATGGCACTTGCGTTGCAGGACAAAGGTAAAAAGGTGCTTCTCATCGACCTTGATATTGGGATGGGGAACATTGATATATTAATGGGAAATTCATCGTCTGCCACGATAATCGATGTTTTAACCGATCAGAAGCCGTTGTTACAGTCATTATCCGTTGGCCCAAAGGGTTTGCGGTATATATCAGGTGGAACCGGTCTGGATGTGATGTTTCAACTGGATCAGAGAAAATGGACGTTTTTTGCCAATGAACTTTCTCATGCATTAAGCCAGTTCGATTATGTGCTGTTTGACATGGGAGCAGGATTATCAAAAGATCAACTGCCTTTTATTTTATCAGCAGAAGATATTTTGATCATAACAACTCCCGAGCCGACGGCCATCATGGACGCATACAGTGCTGTCAAGCACTTGGTTTTGACAGGAAATAAGCTTTCGATGAAGGTGGCTGTCAATCGGTGCCGTGACCAAAAAGAAGGGCTTGACGCTTTTGCCCGTCTTTCCCGCACAATTCATATGTTTTTGGATGTTCAGGTTCAGTTTGCCGGTTCCGTTTCTGACGATGTGATCGTGAGCAAAGCGGTTGTCGAACAGGTTCCTTTTTTCATAAAAAGCCCTCAGGCAAAAGCCAGCCGGTCAGTCCGCCTTTTAGCGGACGCCTTGTTTGAAAGAGAAGAAACGAGACACAAAGAAGACAAACAGACATTTATTGAGAAATTATCTTCTTTTTTAATGAGGAGGGCTTAATTTGATTCGTGTGCTTGTAGTTGATGATTCAGCTTTCATGAGAAAAATGATAAGTGATTTTCTGACCGAGGAAAAGCAGATAGAAGTAATCGGAACTGCCAGAAACGGAGAAGAAGCGCTTAAGAAGATTGAATTATTAAAACCGGATGTTATTACTCTTGATGTTGAAATGCCTGTCATGAATGGGACAGATACGCTTCGCAAAATTATTGAGATTTATAACTTGCCGGTCATCATGGTATCGAGCCAGACCGAAAAAGGTAAAGAGTGCACAATTAATTGTTTGGAGATCGGTGCCTTTGATTTTATCACAAAGCCATCAGGCTCAATATCTTTAGATTTGTACAAAATTAAAGAACAATTAGTTGAGCGTGTCGTCGCGGCAGGTCTTTCCGGCAAGCGGAACCGTCCTGTTTCCCAAACGGTTCGGCCCGAACCTATTGTGCGTGTTAAGCCTGAATTGAGCAAACCGAAAGCCGGCACAGGCAGACAAATTGTGTGTATCGGCACATCAACTGGCGGTCCAAGGGCGTTACAAAAGGTGATACCGAAGCTTCCTAAGGACTTGAACGCACCAGTGGTTGTCGTTCAGCACATGCCTGAAGGATTTACTGCTTCTTTGGCTGATCGGCTGAATCATTTATCTGACATTCAGGTGAAAGAAGCAAAAGATGGTGAAGCAGCTCTTAACGGCTGTGTTTACATAGCACCGGGCGGAAAAAACATTTCCGTTATTAAAAGTAGCGGAGGACTCCAGATTGTGCTTGATAATCTCGATACCCCGAGCCGTCATAAACCATCTGCTGATTATTTATTCCGTTCTGTCGGTAAACTGACAGATTATGAAAAAGTAGCGGTTATTATGACCGGAATGGGCAGTGACGGCACTGCAGGGCTAAAGGACATGCTAACAGCCGGCAATGTGAAAGCCATTGCGGAGTCTGAAGAATCTTGTGTCGTTTACGGGATGCCAAAAGCTGCTGTTAAAGCGGGTCTCATTCATGAGATTAAACATGTAGAAGATATCGCAGCATCCATCACAAGCTGTGTGAAAAAAGAGAGGGTGTGATTCAAATGGATATGAATCAGTATTTAGATGTCTTTATTGATGAGAGTAAAGAACATTTACAAACATGTAATGAAAAGCTTCTCCTTTTAGAGAAAGACCCGACTGACCTTCAGCTCGTACATGATATATTCAGGGCTGCCCATACATTAAAAGGAATGAGCGCAACGATGGGCTACACGGATTTAGCGCATCTTACCCACCTGCTTGAAAACGTGCTGGATGCAATCCGAAACGGAGACATGGCAGTTACCTCAGAATGGCTGGATATTTTGTTTGAAGCTCTGGATCACCTGGAAGCTATGGTTCAGTCTATTATTGATGGCGGGGATGGTAAAAGAGATATCTCAGAAGTGAGTGCCAAGCTTGATGTAAATGGTGCACACACTGAATCTGCTGCATCCGCGGAACCTGCAGAAGCACCGAGTTCAGCATCTGATTGGGAATATGATGAATTTGAACGTACAGTTATACAAGAAGCGGAGGAGCAAGGATTCAAACGATATGAAATCAAGATTTCTCTGAACGAAAACTGTATGTTAAAAGCAGTTCGTGTCTATATGGTGTTTGAAAAACTAAATGAAGTCGGAGAAGTAGCCAAAACAATTCCAAGTGCTGAAGTGCTTGAAACAGAAGATTTTGGAACTGACTTTCAAGTTTGTTTCTTAACACATCAATCAGCAGAAGACATTGAACAATTAATCAATGGCGTGTCGGAAATTGAGCATGTTGAAGTCAGTCAAGGGGTTCCTTTAACATCAGCTGAAAAGCCTGAGGAATCTAAGCCTGTAGACTCGCCGGCAGCTGTACCTGCGAAGCAGGAAAAACAAAAACAGCCTGCTAAAAACGATGAACAGGCGAAGCACTCAGCCGGCGGATCCAAAACAATTCGTGTCAACATTGACAGGCTTGATTCTTTAATGAACTTATTTGAAGAGCTTGTCATTGACCGCGGACGTCTTGAGCAGATTGCGAAAGAGCTTGAGCACAATGAACTGACTGAAACGGTTGAACGGATGACGAGAATTTCCGGAGATTTGCAATCGATTATTCTGAATATGAGAATGGTCCCGGTTGAAACCGTTTTTAACAGATTCCCGAGAATGATTCGCCAGCTTCAGAAAGAGCTGAATAAAAAAATTGAACTCTCGATCATCGGCGCGGAAACTGAGCTGGATCGTACAGTGATTGATGAAATCGGAGATCCTCTCGTTCATTTGATCAGAAACAGCATTGACCATGGTATCGAGGCGCCGGAAACGCGTTTGCAAAAGGGAAAACCGGAATCAGGAAAAGTTGTGCTTAAAGCTTATCACAGCGGTAACCATGTCTTTATCGAAGTAGAAGATGACGGTGCAGGCCTTAATCGCAAGAAAATCATGGAAAAAGCGCTTGAGCGTGGGGTCATAACGGAAAAAGAAGCTGAAACCTTAGAAGACAACGAAATTTACGAATTGATTTTTGCTCCGGGGTTCTCAACCGCTGACCAAATTTCTGATATCTCTGGCCGCGGCGTCGGACTTGACGTTGTAAAAAACAAACTGGAGTCTCTAGGCGGTTCAGTCAGTGTGAAATCAGCCGAAGGTCAGGGCTCTCTATTCAGTATACAGCTGCCGCTTACCTTATCTATTATTTCAGTCCTGCTGATTAAGTTGGAAGAAGAGACATTTGCCATTCCGATTTCTTCAATCATTGAAACAGCAGTCATTGACAGAAAAGACATTTTGCAAACGCATGACCGTGAAGTGATTGACTTTAGAGGGCATATTGTCCCTGTCGTTTATTTAAAAGAAGAGTTTAAAATAGAAGATACAAGAAAAGATGCGGAACAGCTCCATATCATTGTCGTGAAAAAAGGCGACAAACCTACTGCATTTGTGGTGGACTCCTTTATTGGCCAGCAGGAAGTTGTGCTTAAATCACTCGGAGATTATTTAACAAACGTCTTTGCAATTTCCGGAGCTACTATTTTAGGAGACGGAGAAGTAGCGCTCATTATTGATTGTAATGCACTGATTATTTAACCATTCGAGGAGGTGTCTCACATGACTGCAGAAATTAAAACAGGCGAAAAAATGATTGTCTTTATGGTAAATGGAAAAGAATACGCCATTTCCGTCACTCAGGTGAAATCAATTGAAAAATGGCAAAAGCCAACGAGGGTACCTGGCGTCGAACCATATATTTGCGGGGTAATCAATTTGCGCGGGGTGGTGACTCCGGTTATTGATTTAAGAAAGCGCCTGAATTTGCCAGAGTATGAAATTACCGATGAAACACGAATTATCATTATTGCTTATCGTGATATTGAAGTCGGCTGGATTGTGGATGAAGCGAATGATGTGATTACCGTACACGAAAGTGAAATAGAATCCGCTCCAGAAGGCGTTCAGAAAGATACGGATGTGTCGATCGAACAGATTGTGAAACAAGAGAACAGACTCTTAAATATTATTGATGCGAACGCGGTTTTGGATAAAGAATCATCTCAGTCCGCTGTGCCCGATCAAGCTTAATCTTAAAGGGGTTATGACATGAGTATTTTTAATGGAATCAAAGAAGAGCAGATGGACATTTTGCGGGAAGTCGGTAATATAGGCGCCGGCCACTCCGCCTCTGCAATGGCCCAGCTGTTAAATAGAAAGATAGATATGGAAGTCCCATTTGCAAAGCTGCTGTCTTTTGATGAGCTTGTCGATTTTTTCGGCGGTGCTGATGTCCCGGTTGCCAGCATCTTTTTAAGAATGGAAGGCGATTTAACGGGTTCGATGTTCTTTATAATGCCTTTTTTTCAGGCGGAGCAATTTATCAGAGAGCTGATTGGAAACCCTGATTTTGATATAGAGGACTTAGGTGAAGATCATATGAGCTCATCCGCTTTGCATGAACTGGGCAATATTTTAGCGGGATCATATTTAACAGCTTTGGCAGATTTGACTAAACTCCAGCTTTATCCAAGTGTTCCTGAAGTTTCATTGGACATGTTCGGAGCTGTGATCAGCGAAGGGCTGATGGAGCTCAGTCAGGTTGGAGAACACGCCATTGTGGTCGACACGTCAATTTTTGACCAGAGCCATCAGCAAGAGCTGAAAGCGCATATGTTTATGCTGCCGGACTATGATTCATTTGAAAAGCTCTTTGTCGCCTTAGGTGCATCATTATGAGTACAACTGAGGCTGTTGTTATAAAGGTTGGGATTGCTGATGTGAAGATCGCCCGCTTCCCGGATACCATTCGGACCTCTGGTTTGGGCTCATGTGTGGGGTTGGTGCTTTATGATAAAGAAAAGCAAACGGCGGGTCTTGTTCATGTCATGCTGCCGGATTCGACGTTATCGAAAACTGCAGAGCTTAACCGGGCTAAGTACGCTGACACTGCCGTAAAGACCACGATTGATATGCTGATAGAAGCGGGATGTAGGAAATTTGCATTAAAAGCAAAGCTGGCCGGCGGATCAGAGATGTTTAAATTTAAATCGACAAATGATTTGATGAAGATCGGACCGAGAAATGTATTAGCGATAAAAGAACAGCTGTCTTTATTTAATATTCCTATTATTAGTGAAGATACGGGCGGCTCAAGCGGCCGGACGATAGAATTTGAACCGAAGTCCTGCATGCTGCATATTCGAACTGTTAAACAAGGTGAAAAAACGATTTAATTAAGGTATTAGGGGGATAACAATGCAATCCTTGAATTATGAAGATCAGGTGCTTTGGACGCGCTGGAAAGAGTGGAAAGATCCTAAAGCCGGTGACGACTTAATGCGCCGTTACATGCCGCTTGTCACATATCATGTAGGCAGAATTTCTGTCGGACTGCCGAAATCAGTGCATAAAGACGATCTAATGAGCCTTGGTATGCTTGGTTTATATGATGCCCTTGAAAAATTTGACCCTAGCCGGGACTTAAAATTTGATACCTACGCCTCGTTTAGAATTCGCGGCGCAATCATAGACGGGCTTCGTAAAGAAGATTGGCTGCCCAGAACCTCACGCGAAAAAACAAAGAAGGTTGAAGCAGCAATTGAAAAGCTTGAACAGCGTTATCTTCGGAATGTATCGCCCGCGGAAATTGCAGAGGAACTCGGAATGACGGTACAGGATGTAGTGTCAACAATGAATGAAGGTTTTTTTGCAAATCTGCTGTCAATTGATGAAAAGCTCCATGATCAAGATGACGGGGAAAACATTCAAGTCATGATCAGAGATGACAAAAATGTTCCGCCTGAAGAAAAGATTATGAAGGATGAACTGATTGCACAGCTTGCTGAAAAAATTCACGAACTCTCTGAAAAAGAACAGCTGGTTGTCAGTTTGTTCTACAAAGAAGAGCTGACACTGACAGAAATCGGACAAGTATTAAATCTTTCTACGTCCCGCATATCACAGATCCATTCAAAGGCATTATTTAAACTAAAGAATCTGCTGGAAAAAGTGATTCAATAATGAATTTCATGGTTAGCGAGTGAAAAACATGTCAACACTATTATGGCTTTTAAGCTTTACGCTCCACGGCGTTCTTCTGTACGCTGTCATTATCCTGTATACGAGGCTCGCTGCAGTGAAAGAAACAGAAAAACAGCAAAAGCAGATACTTGAAGAGACGGAAAACACTTTGGCCGCGTTTCTCCTTGAATTAAAAGAAGAAAATGAGAAACTGATAGAAAACGCCGCTCCATCTTCAAGTCAATCTGACGCAGAATCTCAAAAGACAGATCTTCAGCACTTTGAAAAACATCCAGAGCGGGATGCAGTTCAAGAAATAGAGAACCTTCCTGAACATATTGAAGGTCTGATTACTGAGGTTGACCGTCGGGAAGAGATCGTAAACAGTGATGTCCCATCATTTGAAGACCAGGTCATAGAATTATATGAACAGGGGTATTCGGCAAGTCAAATTGCTCAGAAACTGAAGAGCGGAAAGACAGAAATCGAGCTATTTTTAAAATTTCGCTCCAAAGGTGTAAAGGATTCTTGATTGTCGGATAAAGCTGTGTTATATTATGTCTTGGTGTTAAATACACACGCTTAACGATTTATGCAGAGGGTGCTGCAGGCGGCAGTTCTGCACAAAAATGACCTAAGCGGAGGAAAAAAACCATTATACTAGGAGGAAATAACATGTCAGTCATTTCTATGAAGCAATTGCTTGAAGCTGGTGTTCACTTCGGTCACCAAACACGCCGTTGGAACCCAAAAATGAAGCGTTACATTTTCACGGAGCGTAACGGAATCTACATCATTGACCTTCAAAAAACAGTCAAAAAAGTAGAGGAAGCTTACAACTTCACTAAAAATCTTGCTGCTGAAGGCGGAAAAATCCTTTTCGTCGGAACAAAAAAACAAGCTCAAGATTCTGTTAAAGAAGAAGCTCAACGCTCTGGCATGTACTATGTCAACCAACGCTGGTTGGGCGGTACATTAACAAACTTTGAAACAATCCAAAAACGTATTAAACGTCTTAAAGACATTGAAAAAATGCAAGAAAACGGTACGTTTGATGTACTTCCTAAAAAAGAAGTCGTTCAATTGAAAAAAGAATTAGAGCGTCTTGAAAAATTCCTAGGCGGAATTAAAGATATGAAGGATCTTCCTGATGCATTATTCATCATCGATCCTCGCAAAGAGCGCATCGCTGTTGCGGAAGCTCGCAAATTAAACATCCCTATCATCGGTATCGTAGATACTAACTGTGATCCAGATGAAATCGATGTTGTAATCCCAGCGAACGATGACGCTATCCGCGCTGTTAAACTTCTAACTTCTAAAATGGCAGATGCAATCTTAGAAGCGAAGCAAGGCGAAGAAGAAGCGGAAGTTGCTGAAGAAACTGCACCAGAAACAGAAACAACAACTGCGTAACCTATTCAAAAGGTGATAAGAGGGACTGCCTTTTATCACCTTTTTTCAAGAAAAATGTGTAATATACATACTCTTGTTTAAACATATAAGGAGGAATACAAATGGCAATTACTGCACAGCAAGTAAAAGAACTGCGTGAAAAAACTGGCGCGGGCATGATGGATTGTAAAAAAGCGTTAACTGAAACTGACGGAGATATGGACAAAGCAATTGACCTTTTAAGAGAAAAAGGGATTGCAAAAGCAGCGAAAAAAGCTGACCGTATCGCAGCAGAAGGTTCTACTCTTATTAAAACTGACGGCAACAAAGGTGTTATCCTAGAAGTAAACTCTGAAACTGACTTCGTTGCGAAAAACGAAGGATTCAAAGAGCTTCTTAACACTTTAGCTGACCACCTTCTTGCAAATGCACCTGCAGATGTTGAAGAAGCAATGGGTCAAAAAATGGAAAATGGCTCTACTGTTGAAGAGTACATCACAAGCGCAGTTGCTAAAATCGGTGAGAAAATCACTCTTCGCCGCTTTACAGTTCTTACAAAAGACGACAGCTCTGCATTCGGTGCTTACCTTCACATGGGCGGCCGCATCGGTGTATTAACTGTTCTTAACGGTACAACTGACGAAGAAATTGCGAAAGATATCGCAATGCACGTTGCTGCGGTTAACCCTCGTTACATTTCTCGTGATCAAGTTTCTGAAGAAGAAGCTAACCATGAGCGTCAAATCCTAACTCAGCAAGCCCTTCAAGAAGGCAAACCTGAAAACATCGTAGCGAAAATGGTTGAAGGCCGTCTGAACAAATTCTTCGAAGAAATTTGTCTTTTAGACCAAGCGTTCGTTAAAAACCCAGATGAAAAAGTGAAACAAGTTGTTGCAGCGAAAAACGCAACTGTTCAAACTTATGTCCGCTACGAAGTTGGAGAAGGCATCGAAAAACGTCAAGAAAACTTTGCTGAAGAAGTAATGAACCAAGTGAAAAAATAATGGCGAAAAGATTTCGCGGCCAAGTCGCGACTTTTCAGGCAGTATAGGGGACACAATTTGTGTTCCCTATTTTTAAAACTATATTTACAAACCTTTTTTTCTCTTGCATAATAGAAAACGGCAATGTTTACACTTGGAGGTTATCATGGAAAAACCAAAATACAAACGTATCGTATTAAAGCTTAGCGGGGAAGCATTGGCAGGAGAACAGGGAAACGGAATTAACCCAACTGTCATTCAATCCATTGCAAAGCAAGTGAAAGAAATCGCTGAGCTTGAAGTCGAAGTGGCTGTTGTAGTAGGCGGCGGCAACCTATGGCGCGGAAAAACAGGAAGTGACCTGGGCATGGACCGTGCGACTGCTGACTATATGGGGATGCTGGCGACAGTTATGAATTCGCTTGCTCTTCAAGACAGCTTGGAAACACTCGGAATCCAGTCCAGAGTGCAAACATCCATTGAAATGAGACAAGTTGCTGAACCGTACATAAGAAGAAAAGCGATACGCCACTTAGAAAAAAAACGTGTCGTTATTTTCGCTGCGGGCACAGGAAACCCATATTTCTCAACTGATACAACAGCTGCACTGCGAGCTGCTGAAATTGAGGCAGACGTTATTTTGATGGCTAAAAATAATGTTGACGGTGTGTATAATGCTGATCCTAGAAAAGATGAATCAGCTGTTAAGTATGAATCACTTTCTTATCTTGACGTTCTTAAAGACGGCCTGGAAGTCATGGATTCAACAGCATCATCTTTATGCATGGATAATGACATTCCGCTTATCGTCTTTTCTATTATGGAAGAAGGAAATATCAAACGTGCCGTTATCGGTGAATCAATCGGAACGATCGTGAGGGGGAAATAACGTGTCAAAAGAAGTATTAACTCAAACAAAAGAAAAAATGGAAAAAGCAATTGCTGCTTATCAGCGCGAATTGGCTACTGTACGCGCAGGCCGTGCAAATCCATCTTTATTAGATAAAGTAACGGTTGAATATTACGGGGCACAGACACCTTTAAATCAGTTGTCTTCTATTAATGTGCCTGAAGCTCGTATGCTCGTTATCACGCCATACGACAAAACAGCAATCGGCGATATCGAAAAAGCGATTTTAAAAGCTGATTTAGGTCTTACACCGACAAGTGACGGCAATATGATTCGAATTGCAATTCCGGCACTAACGGAAGAGAGACGGAAAGAATTAGTGAAAGTTGTAAAAAAATATGCTGAAGAAGCAAAAGTAGCTGTCCGTAACGTTCGTCGTGATGCTAACGATGATCTCAAAAAACTTGAGAAAAACGGAGACATTACTGAGGATGAATTGCGTGCTTCCACTGAAGACGTTCAAAAACTGACAGATGAATATGTGTCAAAAATTGACAGTGTCACAAAAGACAAAGAAAAAGAAATCATGGAAGTTTAATGAAAAACTATGTACAATAGATAATAGTGAAAAGACCCTCTCATGTTTACAGGGGGTTTTTTTGTTAATACTGTTGATTACACTGATGATCAGCAGGGAATGTAACCTTTTTGGGTGACGGAGGAATCTCATGCTCAACATACTCAAAAATTGGAAGAATCAGCAAACTGCGGCTTCCAACTTAGAACGTTATACAAAAGAAGACATACTTAAGGGAGAAATTCCCGAACACATCGCCATTATCATGGATGGAAATGGCCGTTGGGCTAAAAAACGCTCTCTTCCCAGAATTGCAGGCCACCATGAAGGGATGAAGGTGGTAAAAAGGACAACGAAGCTCGCAAACGAATTAGGTGTCAAAGTGCTGACTTTGTATGCATTTTCAACAGAAAACTGGAAAAGACCGAAAATGGAAGTCGATTTTTTAATGAAGCTTCCGGAAGAATTTTTGAATACGTATCTTCCAGAGCTTGTTGAGGAAAATGTACAGGTTCGGATCATTGGGGATGAAACAGCTTTGCCGGCGCATACATTGCGTGCGATTGAAAAGGCTGTTCAGGATACGGCGCAAAATGATGGAATGATCCTTAATTTTGCCCTTAACTATGGAGGCCGTACTGAAATTGTCACTGCTGCAAAATCACTCGCGGAAAAAGTGAAGGAAGGCTCTTTGAATATTGAAGACATTGATGAATCGCTTTTTTCTACTTATTTAATGACTGAATCTTTGCAGGACCCTGAACTTTTAATTCGAACGAGCGGCGAGATAAGACTGAGTAACTTTATGCTATGGCAGGTGGCCTACAGTGAATTTGTCTTTACTGACGTCTTGTGGCCTGATTTCAAAGAAGATCACTTCTTACAGGCGTTAGGAGAGTTTCAGCAGAGAGGCCGGAGGTTTGGCGGAATTTAGAGGATGGTGGACATGAAACAAAGAATTTTGACAGGTGTTCTGGCAGCAATTGTATTTTTATTTTTGGTTATTGTCGGGAAATTGCCGTTCACCATATTAATTTATGCTATGGGCAGTGTGGCGCTTTTTGAACTTTTACGGATGAAAAAGCTGAAGATGATTTCACTGCCGGGTTTGATCGGTCTTTTATTATTGTGGATGTTCTTATTGCCAAGCCAGTATTCGCTTTTCGAAGCGGACGGAATTTCCAAAATGGAAATCGCTTTGTTTGCGGTATTGCTTTTGCTGACTTACACAGTGTTGGTCAAGAACACCTTTACTTTTGATGAAGTCGGATTTATTACGCTTGCCGCAATCTACATCGGAATGTGTTTTCATTATTTTATCGAAATCAGAAATCTTGACCAATACGGATTAACATACATTTTTTATGCATGTGTTGTCATTTGGTCCACTGATTCCGGTGCATATTTTGTCGGTAAAGCGCTTGGGAAGCGAAAACTGTGGCCTGAAATCAGTCCGAACAAAACAGTGGAGGGTTTTGTAGGCGGAATTGTCATCGCACTTGTATTGGCGACGATTTTTCAGCTTGTGGCACAACTTCCGATCCCGTATATCTATCTGCTGTTGATCACGCTGTTTTTGTCTGTTTTCGGACAACTTGGAGATTTAGTGGAATCCGCCTTGAAAAGACATTACGATGTAAAGGATTCTGGGAATATTCTTCCCGGGCATGGCGGTATATTAGACCGTTTTGACAGTTTCTTGTTTGTCATGCCTTTCTTGTACTTTCTGCTTGCCCTTTTTTCATAAAAAAGTCTAATATGAATATGAGACTGATCATGCAGCAATAAGAATAGGAGTAGTGGCAACTTTGAAAAATATTTGTCTTTTAGGAGCAACAGGATCAATCGGCGAACAAACTCTTGACGTACTGCGTGCGCATCAAGATCAATTTCAGCTGGTGTCTATGTCGTTTGGCAGAAATATTGATAAGGCCGTTCCAATGATTGAGGCCTTTCAGCCGAAATTTGTCTCTGTCGGTGATCTGGATACATATCATAAATTAAAACAAATGTCTTTTTCTTTTGAATGCCAAATCGGGCTGGGAGAAGAAGGACTGATAGAAGCAGCAGTAATGGAGGAGGTTGACATTGTTGTCAACGCTTTGCTCGGCAGCGTCGGCCTAATCCCGACATTAAAGGCGATTGAACAGAAAAAAACAATTGCGCTTGCAAATAAGGAAACTCTTGTCACTGCAGGGCATATAGTAAAAGAACATGCTAAGAAATATGATGTTCCGCTGCTGCCTGTTGACAGTGAGCATTCAGCCATTTTTCAAGCCCTCCAAGGCGAACAGGCCAAAAACATTGAACGCCTCATCATTACGGCATCAGGCGGAAGCTTTCGGGACAAGACGCGGGAGGAGCTCGAATCAGTAACTGTTGAGGATGCATTAAAACATCCGAATTGGTCAATGGGTGCAAAAATTACAATTGATTCGGCTACAATGATGAATAAGGGATTAGAGGTGATCGAGGCACATTGGCTTTTCGATATACCTTATGAACAAATTGATGTGGTTTTACATAAGGAGAGCATCATCCATTCAATGGTTGAGTTTCATGATAAAAGTGTGATCGCGCAGCTTGGAACTCCGGATATGAGAGTCCCAATTCAATATGCGCTCACATATCCTGACCGGTTGCCATTACCAGATGCGAAAAGGCTTGAATTATGGGAAATCGGCAGCCTTCATTTTGAGAAAGCTGATTTTGACAGGTTCCGATGCTTACAATTTGCATTTGAATCAGGTAAAATAGGAGGAACAATGCCGACAGTGCTAAATGCGGCAAATGAAGTAGCTGTCGCTGCCTTTTTAGCCGGCAAGATACCGTTTTTGGCTATTGAAGACTGTATCGAAAAGGCACTAACCCGCCATCAATTACTGAAAAAACCGAGCCTGGCGGACATTCAAGAAGTGGACAAAGATACCCGGGGATACGTCAATTCAATACTCACATAAGGTGGTATGTTCGTGAATACAGTTATAGCGTTTATCATTATTTTCGGAACGCTCGTTTTCTTCCATGAACTGGGCCATTTATTGCTAGCCCAAAGAGCGGGAATTCTCTGCCGTGAATTTGCGATCGGCTTCGGTCCAAAGATTTTTTCTTTCAAAAAAAATGAAACAGTTTATACGATCAGGCTGCTTCCGGTCGGCGGATTTGTTCGTATGGCCGGCGAAGATCCGGAAATGATTGAGGTGAAACCCGGTTACACGGTTGGGCTTCTGTTTAATAAAGAAGATCAAGTTGAGAAAGTCATCATCAATCAAAAGGAAAAATATCCGGATGCTTTAGTCATTGAAGTGGAAACAGCGGATTTAGAGCATGACATGAAGATTACCGGTTATGAACAAGGGAAAGAGGACGAACTTTCCAGCTTTACGGTCAGCGAAACATCCTTTTTCATTGTAGACGGAGAAGAAGTGCAGATTGCGCCGTATAATCGCCAATTTGGTTCCAAACCTGTGTGGAAGCGGATCAAAGCCATTGCTGCAGGACCGATTATGAACTTTATTTTAGCTTACGTCATTTTAGTGATGCTTGGGCTGATTCAAGGTGTACCGTCAAATGAGCCTATGCTCGGACAGCTGACAGACAATGGACGGGCGGCCGAAGCAGGGCTAAAAGAAGGGGATTACATCCAAAGCATCAACGGAGAAAAAATGAGGTCTTGGACTGACATTGTCTCCGCTGTAAAAGAAAACCCGGAAAAAGAAATGGACGTTGCAGTAAAAAGAGATAACAAAACGCTTCATATTTCAGTGACTCCGGAAGCTGTTAAAGATGAGAATAAAAAAACAATCGGACGTTTCGGCTCCTATGCGCCGACTGAAAAAGGCGTTCTTTCAGCGGTGGCTTATGGCGCGACATCAACCGTTGATGTCACCAAAGCCATTTTAACCAACCTGAGCAAATTAGTAACAGGCCAATTTAAACTTGATATGCTGTCAGGTCCTGTCGGCATATATGACATGACAGACCAAGTGGCGAAAACAGGGATAGTGAACTTATTTCAGTTTGCTGCGTTTTTAAGCATTAACCTTGGGATTGTCAACTTGCTTCCGATTCCGGCACTTGACGGGGGAAGACTGTTATTTCTATTTATTGAAGCGATTCGGGGCAAACCGATTAACAGGGAAAAAGAAGCATTTGTTGTGTTTATCGGAGTAGCTTTCTTAATGCTTCTTATGCTGGTCGTCACATGGAACGATATCCAGCGGCTGTTTTTGTAAACGAAAAGTAAATCAATCAGAGGTGCGAAGAAATGAGACAAAGCTTGACGCTTATTCCTACGCTCCGTGAAGTTCCAGCTGATGCCGAAGCAAAAAGTCATCAGCTTCTTCTGAGAGCAGGATTTATCAGACAGAATACGAGCGGGGTATACAGCTATATGCCTCTTGCGTATAAGGTGATTCAAAACATTCAGCAGATTGTTCGAGAAGAAATGGAGAAAATTGATGCCGTAGAAATGCTCATGCCCGCATTGCAGCAGGCTGAGACATGGCAGGAATCAGGCAGATGGTATACGTATGGTCCCGAACTGATGAGACTAAAAGACCGTCATGGCCGTGAATTTGCTTTAGGGGCAACGCATGAAGAAGTTATCACTTCACTTGTTCGCGATGAGGTTAAATCTTATAAGCGTCTCCCTCTGACTCTGTATCAAATTCAGTCTAAATTCAGAGATGAAAAACGTCCTCGCTTCGGTTTGTTAAGAGGCCGCGAATTTATTATGAAGGATGCGTACTCATTCCATGCATCTGCAGAGAGCCTGGATGAAACGTATCAAAAAATGTATGAGGCTTATTCAAATATTTTTGCCCGCTGCGGCATTAATGTAAGACCTGTTATTGCTGATTCAGGCGCAATGGGAGGAAAGGATACGCACGAATTTATGGCGCTTTCTGCGATCGGAGAGGATACGATTGCGTATTCTGATGAATCACAGTACGCGGCTAATATCGAAATGGCTGAAGTTCTTTACCAGGAAGTCCCTTCAAATGAAGAACCAAAAGCTCTAGAGAAGGTTCATACGCCTAACGTGAAAACAATTGAAGAACTGACTGCGTTCCTACAGGTTTCTGCTGAAGCATGTATTAAGTCAGTATTGTTTAAAGCCGATGACCGTTTTGTCCTAGTGCTTGTTAGAGGGGACCATGAAGTGAACGATATTAAAGTGAAAAATTTGCTTCATGCAGAGGTTGTAGAGCTTGCCACACATGAAGAGGTCATTCAGCAGCTCGGAACAGAACCAGGGTTTGTTGGCCCTATCGGTATTCATCAGGATGTGGAAGTGTATGCCGATCAAGCTGTGAAGGCAATGGTCAATGCTGTTGCCGGAGCAAATGAAGGAGATCATCATTATCAAAATGTCAATGTGAACCGTGACGCCCAAATTAAAGAGTTTGCAGATCTTCGTTTTATTAAGGAAGGTGATCCTTCACCAGACGGCAAAGGAACGATCCGTTTTGCTGAAGGGATCGAGGTCGGACAAGTCTTTAAGCTCGGAACACGCTATTCAGAAGCGATGAATGCGACATATTTAGATGAAAATGGACGCGCGCAGCCAATGATGATGGGCTGTTACGGAATCGGCGTGTCAAGAACGCTTTCTGCTATTGCTGAACAGCATCATGACGAAAAAGGCTTAATATGGCCAAAAAGCGTTGCACCGTACGATCTTCATATTCTTGCTTTGAACATGAAAAACGATGGGCAAAGAGAGCTTGCTGAAAAGCTGTATGCCGATTTAAAAGCTGAAGGCTATGAGGTGCTCTATGACGACCGTGCTGAGCGTGCCGGCGTAAAATTCGCTGATTCAGATCTAATCGGCCTTCCAATCCGCATTACTGTCGGAAAACGGGCTGACGAAGGCATTGTCGAAGTGAAAATCCGCCAAACAGGTGAGTCAACTGAGATTTCAGTAGACGAATTATCCGCATTTATCAGCAAGCAGTAATCACCATAACGATTTATCAAAAAAACATGTTAAAATAGATATAATATAAGGTACCTCATTGCCTGAGGTACCTTCACTTATGATGTTTTTAGGGAGGGATACTGTCTTAATGGAACAGTTATCAGTAAACAGAAGGCAGTTTCAAATTCTTCTGCAGCAGATTAATATGACAGATGATACCTTCATGACCTACTTTGATGATGGTGAGATTAAAAAGCTGACAATTCACAAAGCTTCTAAGTCTTGGCATTTTCATTTTCAATTTAAATCTTTGCTGCCTTTTCAAATATATGACACATTAACAACGAGGCTCACGCAATCGTTTGCCCACATAGCAAAAGTGACATCTTCAATTGAAGTTCAGGATGCCGAGGTCAGTGAAAGTATCGTTCAAGACTACTGGTCACGCTGCATTGAAGAACTGCAGGGCATTTCGCCGCCGATTATCAGCCTTTTAAACCAGCAAAAACCGAAGCTGAAGGGCAATAAACTGATTGTCAAAACCAAAACGGATACAGAAGCGGCTGCGCTAAAAAACAAATACAGTTCCATGATTCAAGCAGGCTACCGTCAATTTGGCTTTCCGGATCTTCAGCTTGATGCTGAAATATTTGTATCCGAGCAGGAAGTTCAAAAGTTTCGGGAGCAAAAGCTTGCAGAAGACCAAGAGCGGGCTATGCAGGCCTTGATTGAAATGGAGAAGAAAGATAAAGAAAGTGATGAAGACCAAGCTCCATCTGGTCCTCTAGTCATCGGTTATCAGATTAAAGATAACGAGGAAATCCGGACACTTGACAGCATCATGGACGAAGAACGGAGAATTACGGTCCAAGGTTATGTGTTTGATGTGGAGACGCGCGAGCTGAAGAGCGGGCGCACGCTGTGTATCTTCAAAATTACAGACTATACAAATAGTATTTTGATCAAAATGTTTGCACGTGAAAAAGAAGATGCGGCACTGATGAAGTCTCTGAAAAAAGGAATGTGGGTAAAAGCACGCGGAAGCATTCAAAATGATACATTTGTCAGAGACCTTGTCATGATCGCAAATGACGTAAACGAAATAAAAGCAAAAACCCGTGAAGATTCAGCACCTGAAGGAGAAAAAAGAGTGGAATTGCATCTTCATTCCCCAATGAGCCAAATGGATGCTGTTACGGGTATCGGAAAGCTTGTCGAACAGGCGAAAAAATGGGGGCATGAGGCCATCGCTTTGACCGACCATGCTGTCGTTCAATCCTTCCCTGATGCGTATTCTGCGGCCAAAAAGCATGGAATTAAAATGATTTACGGGATGGAAGCGAATCTCGTGGATGATGGCGTGCCAATTGCTTATAATGCCGCACATCGTCTGCTCGAAGAAGAAACATATGTTGTTTTTGACGTTGAGACGACAGGATTGTCTGCTGTATACGATACCATTATTGAGCTGGCTGCAGTAAAAGTAAAAGGCGGAGAAATTATTGATAAATTTGAGGCGTTTGCGAACCCGCATCGTCCGCTTTCCGCCACAATCATAGAGCTGACAGGGATCACTGATGATATGCTACAAGACGCTCCGGATGTCGTAGATGTCATAAGAGATTTTAGGGAATGGATTGGCGATGATATCCTTGTCGCTCATAATGCAAGCTTTGATATGGGGTTCTTAAATGTAGCCTATAAAAAGCTTCTTGAAGTCGATAAAGCTAAAAACCCGGTCATTGATACACTTGAGCTTGGCCGTTTTCTCTATCCGGAATTTAAGAACCACCGGTTGAACACACTTTGTAAAAAGTTCGATATCGAACTCACACAGCACCACCGTGCGATCTATGATACTGAGGCAACCGCTTATTTGCTTCTGAAAATGCTGAAAGACGCAGCTGAAAAAGGCATTCAGTACCATGATGAGCTGAATGAAAATATGGGTCAGTCCAATGCTTATCAAAGATCAAGACCGTATCACGCCACATTGCTTGCTGTGAACAGCACGGGACTCAAAAATTTATTTAAGCTCGTGTCACTTTCTCATATTCATTATTTTTACAGAGTGCCCCGTATTCCGAGGTCTCAGCTTGAGAAATACAGGGAAGGGCTTCTGATCGGTTCAGCCTGTGACAGGGGAGAGGTTTTTGAGGGAATGATGCAAAAATCGCCTGAAGAGGTGGAAGACATCGCGTCATTCTATGATTATCTTGAGGTTCAGCCGCCTGAAGTGTACCGTCACTTGCTGGAGCTTGAACTGGTCCGCGATGAAAAAGCGCTGAAAGAAATTATTGCGAATATCACCAAACTGGGGGAAAAGCTTAATAAACCGGTTGTTGCTACGGGAAATGTTCATTACTTGAATGATGAGGATAAAATCTACAGAAAGATTTTAATATCCTCACAAGGCGGGGCAAATCCGCTGAACAGGCACGAGCTGCCAAAAGTGCATTTCAGAACGACAGACGAAATGCTTGAAGCTTTTTCTTTCTTAGGCGAAGAAAAAGCGAAGGAAATCGTAGTCACCAATACCCAAAAGGTTGCATCTTTAGTTGATGACATCAAGCCGATTAAAGATGATTTATATACGCCGAAAATCGAAGGCGCCGATGAAGAGATCAGAGAAATGAGCTATCAGCGTGCAAGAAGCATTTACGGGGAAGAGCTGCCTGAAATTGTCGAAGCACGGATTGAAAAAGAATTAAAGAGTATCATTGGCCACGGCTTTGCTGTTATTTACTTGATCTCTCACAAACTTGTAAAACGTTCACTAGATGACGGGTATCTCGTTGGTTCCCGTGGTTCCGTAGGATCTTCATTAGTTGCGACACTTACTGAGATTACCGAGGTAAACCCGCTGCCGCCGCACTATGTTTGTCCTGAGTGCCAGCATTCTGAGTTCTTTAATGACGGTTCTGTCGGTTCTGGTTTTGACCTGCCTGACAAAACATGTCCTCATTGCGGAACACCTTTGAAAAAAGACGGCCATGATATTCCATTTGAAACGTTCTTAGGATTTAAAGGGGACAAAGTACCTGATATCGATTTGAACTTCTCGGGAGAATATCAGCCGCAGGCACACAATTACACAAAAGTGCTGTTCGGAGAAGACAATGTATATCGTGCGGGTACAATAGGCACGGTGGCAGAAAAAACAGCCTACGGTTATGTAAAAGGCTATGCCGGAGACAATGATCTTCATATGCGCGGTGCCGAAATAGATAGGCTCGTACAGGGATGCACAGGTGTAAAACGTACAACTGGACAGCACCCCGGCGGTATTATCGTAGTTCCGGATTATATGGATATTTATGATTTTTCACCGATTCAGTTCCCGGCAGATGCCACAGGTTCAGAGTGGAAAACGACTCATTTTGATTTCCACTCCATCCATGACAACCTGTTAAAACTGGATATTCTCGGACACGATGATCCGACTGTCATTCGGATGCTTCAAGACTTAAGCGGAATAGATCCAAAAACAATTCCGACGGATGATCCTGAAGTGATGAAGATCTTCCAGGGAACCGAATCACTCGGTGTGACGGAAGAACAGATCGGCTGTAAAACGGGCACGCTTGGAATTCCTGAATTCGGAACCCGATTTGTCCGGCAGATGCTTGAAGATACTAAGCCGACAACTTTTTCAGAGCTCGTTCAGATTTCAGGCTTGTCTCATGGAACTGATGTATGGCTAGGCAATGCGCAGGAGCTCATCCACAATAATATTTGTGAGCTGAGTGAGGTTATCGGCTGCCGTGATGACATTATGGTGTATTTAATCTATCAAGGCCTTGAGCCGTCCCTTGCCTTTAAAATCATGGAATTTGTGCGTAAAGGAAAAGGATTAACGCCTGAATGGGAAGAAGAAATGAAAAATAACAATGTCCCAGACTGGTATATTGATTCTTGTAAAAAGATTAAATACATGTTCCCGAAAGCCCACGCCGCGGCATATGTATTAATGGCAGTCCGCATTGCTTACTTTAAAGTGCATCATGCTCTTTTGTATTATGCGGCTTATTTTACCGTTCGTGCGGACGACTTTGATATCGATACAATGATCAAGGGTTCTACAGCAATCAGAGCGGTTATGGAGGATATAAACGCTAAAGGACTTGATGCTTCACCGAAGGAAAAGAACCTTCTGACTGTTTTAGAATTAGCGCTTGAAATGTGTGAGAGAGGCTATTCATTCCAAAAAGTCGATTTATATCGCTCCAGCGCTACAGAGTTTATTATTGACGGCAACAGTCTTATCCCGCCGTTTAACTCTATCCCTGGATTAGGAACGAACGCTGCTTTGAACATTGTAAAAGCTCGCGAAGAAGGTGAATTCCTCTCAAAAGAAGATTTGCAAAAGAGAGGGAAAGTATCAAAAACCATTTTAGAGTATTTAGATCGCCATGGCTGTCTGGAATCACTGCCTGATCAAAACCAATTGTCACTGTTTTAACATGGAAAGCAGAATTTCTCGGAAATTCTGCTTCTATGCATACATAAGCGCAAAAAGTGTCATCGTAATATTAGAGTTTCTGTCACTTGCTTAGGCATGAAGGTAAGCGTATATCCATTTGCAATAAAAATATGGTTATGGTATAGTTTTATTGGAAATGCTAACGATTACCGAGGCAAAGAGTGGGGAAACCCGCTCTTTTGTATTGAACAAGAGAATTTTGTCTCGACATGTTCATCGTTTACTTTTTAGCCCCTGCTCTTTTGAAGCAGGGTTTTTATGCAGAGTGACGAGACGAATATGAGATCGACAGCACAAGGAGGAAGAACATGAGCAAAAAAGTGACTGACACCGTTCAAGAAATGGCTCAGCCAATCGTAGACAGCCTTCAGCTGGAACTCGTTGACATTGAATTTGTCAAAGAGGGCCAAAGCTGGTTCCTTCGCGTGTTTATTGATTCCGATGACGGTGTGGATATTGAGGAATGTGCCAAAGTAAGCGAAGCTTTAAGCGAAAAGCTTGATGAGGCAGACCCAATTAGCCAAAATTACTTTCTTGAAGTCTCATCTCCAGGAGCTGAGCGTCCGCTAAAGAAAAAAGCCGATTTCGAAAAATCACTTGGAAAAAATGTATACATTAAGACGTACGAGCCTATTGAAGGCGTAAAAGTGTTTGAAGGTGAACTGGCTGAATTTGATGGACAAACAGTGACAGTTGAGATCACGATCAAAACAAGAAAGAAACGGGTCAATATTCCGTATGAAAAGATAGCTAATGCAAGATTAGCTGTTACATTCTAATGAATACAAATGTTTTAAGGGGGGAGACCGTTAAATGAGCAGTGAATTATTAGATGCTCTCACGATTCTTGAAAAAGAAAAAGGCATCAGTAAAGAAATTATCATTGAAGCAATCGAAGCTGCGTTAATTTCTGCTTATAAGCGGAATTTTAATCAAGCGCAAAATGTACGGGTGGATCTAAACCGTGAAACTGGCTCCATCCGTGTATTTGCAAGAAAAGATGTCGTTGACGAAGTGTACGACCAGAGATTAGAGATCTCTATCGAAGAAGCGCAGGGCATCCATCCGGAATATATGGTCGGCGATGTCGTCGAAATCGAAGTAACTCCTAAGGATTTCGGGCGCATAGCTGCTCAAACAGCGAAGCAGGTCGTCACACAGCGTGTGCGCGAAGCTGAGCGCGGTGTGATTTATTCTGAATTTATCGACCGTGAAGAAGACATCATGACAGGTATCGTCCAGCGTCTGGACAATAAATTTATCTACGTGTCTTTAGGCAAAATAGAAGCCTTGCTGCCGGTTAATGAGCAAATGCCGAATGAAAGCTACAAGCCTCATGACCGCATTAAGGTATTTATCACAAAAGTAGAAAAAACAACGAAGGGCCCGCAGATCTACGTGTCAAGAACACATCCAGGCCTGTTAAAGCGTTTGTTTGAAATTGAAGTGCCTGAAATTTATGATGGAACTGTCGAGCTAAAATCTGTTGCCAGAGAAGCCGGCGACCGTTCAAAAATTTCTGTCCGCACAGATGATCCTGATGTGGATCCTGTCGGTTCATGCGTAGGCCCTAAAGGCCAGCGTGTGCAAGCAATCGTCAATGAATTAAAAGGTGAAAAAATTGACATTGTCAACTGGTCCAGTGATCCTGTAGAATTTGTCGCGAATGCGCTCAGCCCTTCCAAAGTGCTTGATGTCATCGTTAATGAAGAAGAAAAAGCGACAACTGTTATTGTTCCTGATTACCAGCTGTCTTTGGCGATTGGCAAAAGAGGACAAAACGCACGCTTAGCTGCTAAACTGACAGGCTGGAAGATTGATATTAAGAGCGAAACAGACGCAAGAGAACTTGGAATCTATCCGAGAGAACTTGAAGAAGACGATGAGCCGCTCTTTACAGAGCCTGAAACTGCTGAATCGGATGAATAAGAGGTGACTTTAGGTGAATAAACACAAAAAGATCCCATTACGCAAATGTGTAGTGACTGGTGAAATGAAGCCTAAAAAGGAACTGATCCGAGTTGTACGGTCGAAAGAAGGCGATATCTCAGTAGACCCGACCGGCAAAAAGAACGGGCGGGGTGCTTATTTAACGCTGGATAAAGAGTGCATCTTAGCAGCAAAAAAGAAAAACACTTTGCAAAATCAATTTCAATCACAAATCGATGACCAGATTTTCGATGAATTGCTGGAACTGGCGGAAAAGGTGAAAAAATAAAATGTCTGGAATGGAATGGTTTCCCTTGCTGGGTCTGGCCAATCGAGCTCGTAAGGTCGTGTCAGGCGAAGACTTGGTGATAAAAGAAATCAGGAATGCGCGTGCAAAGCTTGTCCTGCTTACTGAGGATGCATCATCTAACACAGCAAAAAAAGTAACCGACAAGTGCAATTATTATAAAGTCCCTTATAAAAAAGTCGAGAGTCGCGCGGTTCTTGGACGCTCTATCGGTAAAGAAGCCCGTGTCGTTGTCGCCGTCACTGACCAAGGTTTTGCGAATAAGCTGATCAGCTTGCTCGATTAATATTTTTGGGGGTGAACGAATGGCTAAAATGAGAGTATACGAATATGCAAAAGCGTTAAATGTTTCAAGTAAGGAAATTTTGACCGCACTGAAAAACATGGATTTAGAAGTGAATAATCACATGGCCATGCTAGAAGAAAAGGCCATTAAAAAGCTTGATGCCAAATATAAAAAAGGCGGCGCTGCCGCTAAATCTCAAAAGCCAGCAGAAACGAACAAAAACAAACAGCCACAAGGGGTTAATCAGCAATCAGCTGGAAATCAACCAAATAAAATTCGAGACGGAAAGAAGAATGACGTGCAGAATAATCAATTTAACAAAAACAAGAAGAATAACAACAACAAAAAAAATAAACGCAACCACAACAATAAAAACCAACATCAGCAAAAGCCTGTAAAACCGAAAAAAGAGCTTCCTGAGAAAATTACATTCTCTGGCACTTTAACAGTTGGCGCACTTGCTGAAGAGCTTGGCAAAGAGCCTTCAGAAATCATTAAAAAGCTGATGCTTCTTGGCGTAATGGCAACCATTAACCAAGAGCTTGATAAAGACACAATCGAACTCATTGCATCAGAATATGGTGTTGAAACCGAAGAGGTCATTGTGCTTGAAGAAACAGAGCTGGAAAAATACGAAGAGCCTGATAAAGAAGAGGATCTTGAAATTCGTCCACCTGTTGTAACAATCATGGGCCACGTTGACCATGGGAAAACGACGCTTCTTGACAGCATCCGTAAAACAAAGGTTGTTGAAGGAGAAGCAGGCGGTATCACTCAGCATATCGGCGCTTATCAAATTGAAGAGAACGGCAAGAAAATCACGTTCTTGGATACACCGGGCCACGCCGCATTTACAACGATGCGTGCACGCGGTGCAGAAGTAACGGATATTACGATTCTCGTCGTAGCTGCCGATGACGGTGTAATGCCGCAAACAGTAGAAGCGATTAACCATGCAAAAGCAGCAGAGGTTCCAATCATCGTTGCTGTGAATAAAATTGATAAAGAATCCGCAAACCCTGACCGTGTGATGCAAGAACTGACGGAATACGGACTTGTCCCTGAAGCTTGGGGCGGAGAAACCATTTTTGTGCCGCTTTCCGCTTTAACTGGAAAAGGCATTGATGAGCTCATTGAAATGATCTTGCTTGTCAGTGAGGTAGAGGAATTGAAAGCGAACCCGAACCGTCAGGCAAAAGGAACGGTTATTGAAGCTGAACTCGATAAAGGCAGAGGGTCAGTCGCGACATTGCTCGTGCAGACTGGAACACTGCATGTCGGTGATCCGATCGTAGTCGGCAATACATTTGGCCGTGTCCGTGCGATGGTCAACGACATTGGCCGCCGTGTAAAAACTGCCGGTCCGTCTACTCCGGTTGAAATTACCGGTTTGAATGATGTCCCTCAAGCGGGAGACCAATTCCTTGTCTTTAAGGATGAAAAAACAGCTCGTTCTGTCGGTGAAGCCCGTGCTTCGAAACAGCTTGAAGAGCAGCGCAGCGATAAAGCGAAGCTCAGTCTTGATGACTTATTCGAGCAAATTAAACAAGGTGATGTAAAAGACATCAATCTCATCGTAAAAGCTGACGTTCAAGGATCTGCTGAAGCTTTAACGGCTGCACTTCAAAAAATTGAAGTAGAAGGCGTTAAAGTGAAAATCATTCATACAGGCGTTGGTGCGATTACTGAATCTGACATTATCTTGGCATCTGCTTCCAATGCAATTGTTATCGGGTTTAATGTGAGACCGGACGGAAATGCTAAGAGTACGGCTGAAGCTGAAAATGTAGATATTCGACTTCACCGTATCATTTACAAAGTAATCGACGAGATTGAAGCTGCCATGAAAGGTATGCTTGATCCTGAATATGAAGAAAAAGTAATTGGTCAAGTAGAAGTGCGCCAAACATTCAAAGTATCTAAAATTGGTACAATTGCTGGCGGATATGTTACTGAAGGAACCATTACTCGCGACAGCGGCCTCCGTTTAATTCGTGACGGCGTCGTCATCTTCGAAGGCGAAGTAGATGTTCTGAAACGCTTTAAAGACGATGTGAAAGAAGTTTCACAAGGCTATGAATGTGGTATTACAATTAAGAAATACAATGACATTCGCGAAGGTGACATCCTTGAAGCGTTTGTCATGCAAGAAATTGAAAGAACGTGATCGGATTTGCGGAGTGTGAATGCATCATTTATGATGCAGGATCGCTAAAAGAAAAGCGCGCCGTTCTGAAGCGGATTTTAACCAGGGTTCAAAACAAGTTCAATGTTTCGATTTCGGAGATTGGCTATCAGGACACCTGGCAAAGAACCAGCTTCGGAATCGCCGCTGTTTCTTCCTCTCGCGTTCAAACAGAAAAAGAACTGCAGCGCGTCCTAGCGTTTATCGATTCTTTTCCTGAAATTGAACGGACGATCACTAGGACAGAGTGGTTTTAACTTAGAGGTGATTGAATTGAGTATGAGAGCAAACCGTGTCGGCGAGCAAATGAAAAAAGAACTCGGTGATATTATCAGCCGCAAGCTGAAAGACCCGAGAATTGGTTTTCTGACAGTAACGGATGTACGTGTATCAGGTGATTTGCAAATTGCAAAGGTGTATATCTCGGTTCTCGGTGACGAGAAAAAACGGGAAGAAGCACTGAAAGGGCTGGCAAAAGCGAAAGGATTTATCCGATCCGAAATCGGCAGCCGCATCAGACTTCGCAAAACGCCTGAAATTGAATTTGAGTTCGATGAATCAATCGATTACGGAAATCGAATCGAAACATTGATTCACGAATTACATTCAGAGAAACCATCTGAATAAAAAATGAGAGGATAGGCGTATATCGTCTGTCCTCTTTCTTCGTTTATAAGAAAAAAGCTAAAAAAGAAGGAGTGAAAGGCAAATGGTTAACGGAGTTCTCCTTTTACATAAACCTGTTGGCATGACATCGCACGACTGTGTCATGAAGATCCGAAAACTGTTGAAAACAAAAAAAGTAGGACATACGGGAACGCTCGATCCAGAAGTGTCAGGCGTGCTTCCGATTTGTGTGGGCAGAGCGACAAAAATAGTCGAATACTTAACTGAAAAATCTAAAACATATGATGCGGAAATAACGCTTGGCTTTTCAACGACAACAGAGGATCAAACCGGAGAAACGGTGGAAACAAACCCTGTCAATCATGACATTGATAAAGCCGATGCAGAAAAGGTTTTAAACAGTTTAAAGGGCAAACAAGAACAAATTCCGCCCATGTATTCCGCTGTAAAAGTAAACGGCAAAAAATTATACGAATACGCAAGAGCGGGGATTGAAGTAGAACGTCCGAAACGTATGATTACCATTGAAGACATTGCCCTGACAACAGAGATTAAACATAATGGAGAAACCGCAAGCTTCCGGTTTACAGTGACATGCTCCAAAGGGACCTATGTAAGGACGCTGGCGGTCATGATCGGTGAAAAGCTCGGATATCCGGCTCATATGTCTCATTTAATCCGTACGGCCTCCGGAGATTTTTCTCTCGACGAATGCTATACTTTTGACGAACTGGAGGCACAGGTCCAATCCGGAACCGTGGAAGAGCATATAGTCCCTATTGAACGTGCGCTCAATCATTTGCCGAAATGGATCATAAGTGATACATTAGCTAAGAAAGTAGAAAATGGGGCTTTGCTTGAGACGCCCGAGCAGTTTTCTGAAATGACAAGTGAAGACCGAATTGCCGTCTTTACTGAATCCGGAAGCTGTTTGGCGATCTATCTCCCCCATCCTGCGAAAAAAGGGCTGTTAAAGCCGGCAAAAGTATTGATGCAAAAAAGCGAACAATAGAAAAAAGGTGACCGTTCTGTGAAGACGATACATATTACACATCCTCATCATTTAATGAAAGAGGAGCAGGCAAAATCAGTGATGGCGTTAGGTTATTTTGACGGCGTTCATCTTGGACATCAGAAGGTAATCGGTACAGCGAAGCAAATAGCCGAAGAAAAAGGCCTGACATTGGCTGTGATGACCTTTCATCCTCATCCTTCTCACGTTTTGGGCAGGGATAAGGAGCCAAAGGATCTAATTACGCCTCTTGAAGATAAAATAAACCAAATTGAACAATTAGGTACAGAAATTCTGTATGTCGTTAAATTTAATGAAGTGTTTGCTTCTCTTTCTCCCAAGCAGTTTATAGACCAGTATATCATCGGCCTTAATGTGCAGCACGCAGTGGCCGGCTTTGACTTTACGTACGGCAAATACGGCAAGGGTACAATGGAGACCATGCCGGCTGATTTAGACGGAAAAGCTGAGTGCACCATGGTAGAAAAATTAACGGAGCAGGATAAAAAAATCAGTTCTTCGTATATCCGTACCGCGCTTCAAAACGGGGATGTTGAATTGGCGAATGTCTTGCTTGGACAGCCTTATTTTATAAAAGGAATTGTAATTCATGGTGATAAAAGAGGGCGGACCATCGGGTTTCCGACAGCAAATGTCGGTTTAAATAACAGCTATATCGTTCCGCCAACGGGTGTATATGCCGTAAAAGCGGAAGTGAACGGCGAAGTCTACAATGGCGTTTGCAATATCGGCTATAAGCCGACGTTTTATGAAAAGCGCCCTGAACAGCCTTCCATTGAGGTCAATCTGTTTGATTTCGATCAAGAGGTATATGGAGCCGCTATAAAAATCGAATGGTACAAACGGATTCGGAGCGAGCGGAAATTCAATGGCATCAAAGAATTAACAGAGCAAATTGAGAAAGATAAGCAGGAAGCCATCCGTTATTTCAACAATTTGCGGAAATAACTTGCAACGCACGCAAATTTTATTCTAAAATATTTGCATATAGGCACGATTTTTAGTATGATAGTTTTCGTAGTCTTAAAACCATTGCTTGGCAATCCGAAGTCACCGACGGTTGCTAGGTAACTGGGGCTAAATATGATTTGGAGGTGAAACAGGATGGCAATTACTCAAGAGCGTAAAAACCAACTCATCAACGAGTTCAAAACACACGAATCTGATACTGGATCTCCAGAAGTTCAGATCGCTATCCTAACTGACTCAATTAACAACTTGAACGAGCATTTACGTACTCACAAGAAAGACCACCACTCACGTCGCGGTCTTCTTAAAATGGTAGGTAAGCGTCGTAATCTTCTTACGTATCTACGTAATAAAGACGTAACTCGTTACCGTGAGTTAATTAACAAACTAGGCTTACGTCGATAATCGTAAAAAGCGGGAGGATTCCCGCTTTTTTATCGTATTAAAGCGAAATTTCTTATAACAAATCATTGAAATCCTTTTACATACTACTTTGACATTGATATGTTCAATTCATTTCGTTCATAATAGGAGTAATTGATTATTTCACACAACGAAGAGAGGAGTTCGTAATCGTATGGGACAAGAAAAACACGTCTTTACCATAGATTGGGCCGGAAGAACGCTTACTGTTGAAACCGGCCAGCTTGCCAAACAGGCAAATGGTGCTGTGATGATCCGCTACGGTGATACAGCAGTACTTAGTACAGCAACCGCTTCAAAAGAACCAAAACCGCTTGATTTCTTCCCTCTTACTGTAAACTATGAAGAAAGATTATATGCGGTAGGGAAAATTCCGGGCGGCTTTATTAAAAGAGAAGGACGCCCGAGTGAAAAAGCGGTTCTTGCCAGCCGTTTAATTGACCGTCCGATCCGTCCTTTGTTTGCCGATGGATTCCGTAATGAAGTTCAAGTCATCAGCATTGTCATGAGTGTTGACCAAAACTGCTCTTCAGAAATGGCTGCCATGTTCGGTTCATCTCTTGCGCTTTCTGTATCGGATATTCCGTTTGAAGGACCAATTGCAGGGGTTACTGTCGGACGCATTGATGATCAATTTATCATTAACCCAACAGTTGATCAGCTTGAAAAAAGCGACATCAATCTTGTCGTTGCCGGCACGAAAGATGCCATTAACATGGTAGAAGCGGGAGCGGACGAAGTTCCTGAGGAAATCATGCTTGAAGGCATTATGTTCGGTCATGAAGAGATTAAACGCCTGATTGCATTCCAAGAAGAAATTGTTGCAGCAGTCGGCAAAGAGAAATCAGAAATTAAGCTCTTTGAAATTGATGAAGAGCTTAACGAAAAAGTAAAAGCTTTAGCAGAAGAGGATCTGCTGAAAGCTATCCAAGTTCATGAAAAGCATGCTCGTGAAGATGCCATTAACGAAGTGAAGAGCGCAGTTGTGGCAAAATTCGAGGATGAAGAGCATGATGAAGATACAATCAAACAAGTGAAGCAGATTTTATCTAAGCTGGTGAAAAATGAAGTTCGCCGCCTGATTACTGAAGAGAAAGTAAGACCGGACGGCCGAGGTGTCGATCAAATCCGCCCGCTTTCTTCAGAAGTTGGCCTCTTGCCAAGAACGCACGGTTCAGGTCTATTTACAAGGGGACAAACTCAGGCCCTCAGCGTATGTACGCTAGGTGCTCTGGGAGATGTGCAAATCCTTGACGGCTTAGGTGTCGAAGAGTCGAAACGGTTTATGCATCACTACAACTTCCCGCAATTTAGCGTTGGGGAAACAGGACCGATGCGCGGACCGGGACGTCGTGAAATCGGACATGGAGCACTGGGTGAGCGCGCGCTTGAGCCAGTTATTCCGTCTGAAAAAGACTTCCCTTATACTGTCCGTCTTGTTTCAGAAGTGCTTGAATCAAACGGTTCTACGTCTCAAGCAAGCATTTGCGCAAGCACACTTGCAATGATGGATGCAGGTGTACCGATTAAAGCGCCAGTTGCTGGTATTGCGATGGGTCTTGTCAAATCAGGCGAACATTACACTGTTTTGACTGACATCCAAGGCATGGAAGACGCGCTTGGAGATATGGACTTTAAAGTAGCGGGAACTGAAAAAGGCGTAACGGCCCTGCAAATGGACATTAAAATTGAAGGCCTTTCCAGAGAGATTCTTGAAGAAGCGCTTCAGCAGGCGAAAAAGGGCAGAATGGAAATCCTCAACAGCATGCTTGCAACGTTAAGCGAATCAAGAAAAGAGCTTTCTCGATATGCGCCTAAGATCTTAACAATGACTATTAATCCTGATAAAATCCGCGATGTCATCGGACCAAGCGGAAAACAAATCAATAAGATCATCGAAGAAACCGGTGTTAAAATTGATATTGAGCAGGACGGCACAATCTTCATTTCCTCTACAGATGAAAGCAGCAACCAAAAAGCGAAAAAAATCATTGAAGACCTTGTCAGAGAGGTTGAAGTCGGCCAGCTTTACCTAGGTAAAGTGAAACGGATTGAAAAATTCGGGGCTTTCGTTGAAATTTTCAGCGGAAAAGACGGTTTGGTGCACATTTCAGAGCTTGCGCTTGAACGCGTAGGGAAAGTTGAAGATGTTGTGAAGATCGGAGACGAGATTCTTGTCAAGGTCACTGAAATTGACAAACAAGGACGAGTGAATTTGTCTCGCAAAGCGGTGCTCCGTGAAGAGAAAGAAAAAGAAGAACAACAATCTTAAATGAAAACATAAAAGGAGCCTGGGAGACCCGGCTTCTTTATTTTGAAGCTTTTCAAAAGCAGGCGGGTTCTACCTTGTCCTTCTCCTTCATAATGTGAGGTGAGGGGGGACAGAACATGTACAAAAAATTTGTACCGTTTGCCGTTTTTTTATTTCTTTTTTTTGTCTCATTTGAGATGATGGAAAATCCGCATGCACTTGATTATATAGGGGCAATGAAAAAAGATACGGTGACTGTCACGGCGTCCAAAGACCCGTTATATGAAGAATTGCTTCAAAAAGCGCCGGAGTACGAAGTTAAGCCCCAGAATGCAAGAATTGATAAAGTGTGGAAAAGCATTCCTGGCTACAATGGATTAAAGGTCAATATTGAACAATCATATAAAAAAATGAAAAAGCATGGTGAGTTTCGGGAAAATGACCTGGTGTACAGCCAAGTAAAACCAAGCGTTCATCTTGAGTCACTTCAGCCTGAGCCTATTTATAAAGGAAATCCTGACAAACCGATGGTGGCTTTTTTAATCAATGTGGCATGGGGAAATGAGTATTTGGAAAAAATGCTTCCTATTCTGCAAAAGCACCATGTCAAAGCTACGTTCTTTTTAGAAGGCAATTGGGTGAGAAACAATGAACAGCTCGCTAAGAAGATTGCAAAAGACGGACATGAAATCGGAAATCATTCATACAATCATCCGGATATGAGCAAACTGACTATAGGAAGAATTTCCGAGCAGCTCGACAAGACAAATGAGCAAATAGAACAAACGATCGGCGTTAAGCCAAAGTGGTTCGCTCCGCCGAGCGGAAGTTTCAGAAAAGCGGTTATCGATATTGCAGCTGAGAAACAGATGGGAACAGTTATGTGGACAGTTGATACAATCGATTGGCAAAAGCCGGCTCCGTCTGTACTTCAGACAAGAGTGTTAAGCAAGATACATAATGGTGCCATGATTTTAATGCATCCGACTGACCCTACGGCGGAAAGTCTTGAAGCGCTGATTACAAAGATAAAAGACAAAGGATACGCACTTGGAACAGTCACTGAACTAATGGATGAAACAAGACTATTGAAGTAACAGATGAAGGCAGCTTGTCTTTGAATAGGAGGAACAAATTTGATTAAACGATATACGTGTCAAAATGGTGTAAGAGTTGTGCTGGAAAATAACCCGACAGTCCGTTCTGTTGCGATCGGCGTATGGATCGGTACAGGGTCGAGACATGAAACGCCGGAGATAAACGGAATTTCTCACTTTTTAGAGCACATGTTCTTTAAAGGGACGAGCACAAAATCTGCACGTGAGATAGCAGAATCTTTTGATCGTATTGGCGGTCAAGTCAATGCGTTTACTTCAAAGGAATATACCTGCTACTATGCAAAGGTGCTTGACGAGCATGCGAATTACGCGCTGGACGTATTAGCAGATATGTTCTTTCATTCAACGTTTGATGAAAACGAGCTGAAAAAAGAGAAAAATGTAGTATATGAAGAAATTAAAATGTACGAAGATGCGCCGGACGACATTGTGCATGATTTACTGAGCAAAGCCACTTACGGCAATCATTCTTTAGGCTACCCAATTCTTGGCACGGAAGAAACGCTTGCTTCCTTTAACGGTGACTCTCTCAGACAATACATGAATGATTATTATACACCGGACCGAGTAGTGATTTCGGTAGCGGGCAATATATCTGACAGTTTTATCAAAGATGTGGAAAAATGGTTCGGTTCATACGAGGCGAAAGGCAAAGCGACAGGCCTTGAGAAGCCTGAGTTCCACACGGAAAAACTGACGAGAAAAAAAGAAACAGAGCAGGCTCATTTGTGCCTTGGATTTAAAGGCTTAGAGGTTGGCCATGAACGTATTTATGATTTAATCGTCCTCAACAATGTGCTCGGAGGCAGCATGAGCAGCCGGCTGTTCCAAGATGTCCGTGAAGATAAAGGCCTTGCTTATTCTGTTTACAGCTACCACAGCTCGTATGAAGACAGCGGAATGCTAACGATTTACGGCGGAACGGGTGCAAATCAGCTTCAGCAGCTGTCAGAAACAATTCAAGAAACGCTTGCTACATTAAAACGTGACGGTATTACTTCGAAAGAGCTGGAAAACAGCAAAGAGCAAATGAAGGGAAGCTTAATGCTGAGCTTAGAAAGCACAAATAGCAAAATGAGCCGAAACGGGAAAAATGAACTGCTTCTCGGCAAACATAAAACATTAGATCAGATCATCAATGAATTAAACGCCGTGAACTTAGAGCGTGTCAACGGCCTTGCCAGACAATTGTTCACCGAAGACTATGCATTAGCACTGATCAGCCCTTCCGGCAATATGCCATCTTAAAAAGGAAAGCCTGCCCAATAATGGGGCAGGCATTTTTTAATCCTTTTCATCATACATAGTACAAGGGGGTGACAGACATGCGGCTCAGTGAATTATCAGGAAAGGAAATTGTAGACATCAAAAGAGCTGAACGGCTCGGAGTGCTCGGCCAGACCGATTTAGAAATTAATGAACAGGATGGACAAATTACAGCACTCCTCATTCCCACAGTTAAGTGGTTTGGTTTAAGAAAACAAGGTCATGACATTCGCGTCCCATGGCATCATATTCAAAAGATCGGATCAGATATGATCATATTAGATGTACCTGAGGAAATGTCTCCTCGACAAGAGTAAATCGACCAATTGGGTTCTAAAGAAAACATCTGAAACATCGGCTGCCAGAGCCGATGTTTTTTTATATAGAAAAAGCGCATCTTTTATATTCACCGGTATTTCCTTTTGATCATAAGATGAAGGGGAGCTTAACAACTAGAGATCCAGTATATACAAAGAAGGTGAACGTTTAGAATGTTAACCGGATTGAAAATTGCAGTTATCGGCGGTGACGCAAGACAGCTCGAAATTATAAGAAAGCTCACTGAACAGCAGGCTGACATCTATCTTGTCGGATTTGACCAATTGGATCACGGTTTTACCGGAGCAGTAAAATGCAATATTGATGAAATTCCTTTTCAACAAATAGATAGCATCATTCTCCCAGTATCCGCAACAACAGGAGAAGGTGTCGTATCGACTGTATTTTCGAATGAAGAGGTTGTGTTAAAACAGGACCATCTCAACAAAACGCCTGCACATTGTGTTATTTTCTCGGGTATTTCTAATGCCTATTTAGAAAACATTGCAGCTCAGGCAAAAAGAAAACTTGTTAAGCTGTTTGAGCGGGATGACATTGCGATATACAACTCTATTCCGACAGTAGAAGGAACGATTATGCTGGCTATTCAGCACACGGATTATACGATACACGGATCTCAGGTGGCCGTTCTCGGTCTCGGGCGCACCGGGATGACGATTGCCCGGACATTTGCCGCGCTCGGGGCGAATGTAAAAGTGGGAGCAAGAAGTTCAGCGCATCTGGCACGTATCACTGAAATGGGGCTCGTTCCTTTTCATACCGATGAGCTGAAAGAGCATGTGAAAGATATAGATATTTGCATTAATACCATACCGAGTATGATTTTAAATCAAGCGGTACTTTCTTGTATGACACCGAAAACCTTAATATTGGATCTGGCCTCACGTCCCGGAGGAACGGATTTTAAATATGCAGAAAAACAGGGGATTAAAGCACTTCTTGCTCCCGGCCTTCCAGGGATTGTCGCTCCTAAAACGGCTGGGCAAATCCTTGCAAACGTCTTGAGCAAGCTTTTGGCTGAAATACAAGCTGAGGAGGGGAAATAAGGATGTCGTCATTAAAAGGAAAAAGAATCGGGTTCGGGCTGACCGGGTCGCATTGCACATATGAAGCGGTTTTTCCGCAAATTGAGGCGTTGGTCAACGAAGGAGCTGAAGTTCGTCCGGTTGTCACATTTAACGTAAAATCCACAAATACCCGATTTGGAGAGGGTGCAGAATGGGTTAAAAAAATTGAAGACCTGACTGGATATGAGGCCATTGATTCGATTGTAAAGGCAGAACCCCTTGGGCCGAAGCTGCCCCTTGACTGCATGGTCATTGCGCCTTTAACAGGCAATTCAATGAGCAAGCTGGCAAATGCCATGACGGACAGCCCGGTGCTGATGGCGGCAAAAGCGACAATCCGAAACAATCGGCCAGTCGTTCTAGGTATCTCAACAAATGATGCACTCGGTTTAAACGGAACAAATTTAATGAGGCTCATGTCAACAAAAAATATCTTTTTTATTCCATTCGGGCAAGACGATCCATTTAAAAAACCGAATTCAATGGTAGCCAAAATGGATCTGCTTCCGCAAACGATTGAAAAGGCACTATTGCACCAGCAGCTTCAGCCGGTTCTCGTTGAGAATTATCAGGGAAATGACTAAATTTACAGAAAATCATTCCCAAACTAAAAAATTCGGTCATCACCCGCATATTCTATGGTAAAATAAAACGTAAAATCATAGTCAAATCAATTCAATGAAGCTGATTGGCGGAAGGAGTTTTACAGATGGGAAGAGGTTTACACGTAGCTGTTGTCGGAGCGACAGGGGCTGTGGGACAACAAATGCTTAAAACACTTGAAGACAGAAACTTTGAAATGGACACACTTACATTGCTATCTTCAAAACGCTCTGCGGGGACAAAAGTCACGTTTAAAGGCCAAGAGCTGACTGTTCAGGAAGCTTCTCCTGAGAGCTTTGAAGGGGTAAATATTGCTTTGTTCAGCGCCGGCGGAAGCGTATCACAAGCATTGGCACCAGAAGCTGTAAAACGCGGCGCTATTGTTATAGATAATACGAGCGCATTCCGCATGGACGAAAATACACCGCTTGTTGTGCCAGAAGTGAATGAGGCAGACTTGCATGAACACAACGGCATTATTGCCAATCCAAACTGCTCTACAATCCAAATGGTTGCGGCTCTTGAGCCGATCCGTAAAACATACGGCTTAAACAAAGTCATCGTATCAACTTACCAGGCAGTATCAGGAGCGGGTAATGAAGCTGTAAAAGAGCTTTACAGCCAAACACAGGCAATTTTAAATAAAGAAGAAATAGAGCCTGAGATCATGCCTGTAAAAGGTGACAAAAAACACTATCAAATCGCCTTCAACGCGATTCCGCAAATTGATAAATTCCAGGATAACGGCTATACGTTTGAAGAAATGAAAATGATCAATGAAACGAAAAAAATCATGCACATGCCTGACCTTCAAGTAGCGGCTACATGTGTGAGACTGCCAATTCAAACTGGGCACTCAGAGTCTGTCTACATTGAAATAGACCGTGATGACGCTACAGTTGAAGATATTAAAAATCTATTAAAAGAAGCTCCGGGTGTGACACTTCAGGATGACCCGAGCCAGCAGCTTTATCCGATGCCTGCTGATGCTGTCGGCAAAAACGATGTGTTTGTAGGCCGCATCCGTAAAGACTTGGACAGAGCAAACGGTTTTCATTTATGGGTTGTTTCTGATAACCTATTAAAAGGCGCAGCATGGAACTCTGTTCAAATTGCAGAAAGCCTGAAAAAACTAAACCTCGTATAAAAGAGAGAATTTCCTAAAGACGAATAGAAGAGAGTAAGGCACTATCAGCCTGCTCTCTTCTGTTACGTCCGAATAATTTGGAGTGAAAACAGTGAAGATAATTGTTCAAAAGTTCGGCGGAACATCAGTAAAAGATGATAAAGGCCGCAAACTGGCTTTAGAGCATATTAAAGAAGCAATCAGTGAAGGATATAAGGTTGTCGTTGTCGTTTCAGCGATGGGCCGAAAAGGAGACCCGTATGCAACAGATTCTTTGCTGGGGCTGCTTTACGGCGATCAGTCAGCGATTTCTCCAAGGGAGCAGGATTTGCTTTTATCTTGCGGAGAGACCATTTCCTCTGTCGTATTTACAAGCATGCTGCTTGATAACGGTGTGAAAGCAGCTGCGCTGACAGGGGCTCAGGCTGGCTTTTTAACGAATGATCAGCATACCAATGCGAAAATCATTGAAATGAGACCGGAGCGTTTATTCGGTGTGCTCGCCAATCATGATGCGGTCGTCGTCGCAGGCTTCCAGGGCGCAACTGAAAAAGGTGATACAACAACAATCGGCAGAGGGGGCAGTGATACGTCTGCAGCCGCACTCGGAGCAGCTGTTGATGCAGAATACATCGATATTTTCACCGATGTAGAAGGTGTAATGACTGCAGACCCAAGAGTTGTGGAAAATGCGAAACCGCTTCCTGTCGTGACGTATACGGAAATCTGCAACCTAGCGTATCAGGGGGCTAAGGTCATTCATCCGCGTGCTGTGGAAATCGCGATGCAGGCCAAGGTTCCGATCCGCGTGCGTTCGACTTATTCGAAGGATAAAGGTACATTGGTGACATCACATCACTCTTCCAAGGTCGGCAGTGATGTTTTTGAAAGGCTGATTACGGGAATCGCTCATGTCAAAGATGTCACGCAGTTCAAGGTGCCTTCCAAAATCGGCCAGTATAATGTTCAGACTGAAGTGTTCAAGGCAATGGCGAACGCTGGAATCAGTGTCGATTTCTTTAACATTACACCTAGTGAAATCGTTTATACGGTAGCCGGAAATAAAACAGAAACAGCTCAGCGTATTTTAATGGATATGGGCTATGATCCAATGGTAACAAGAAACTGCGCGAAGGTATCGGCGGTCGGTGCGGGCATTATGGGTGTTCCCGGTGTTACGTCCAAAATTGTGTCAGCTCTTTCAGAAAAAGAAATTCCGATTCTTCAGTCGGCTGACAGCCATACGACGATATGGGTGCTCGTCCATGAAGCGGATATGGTTCCTGCTGTAAACGCTTTGCATGAAGTGTTTGAACTATCCAAGTAAATGTGATTGAATCATGATGAGGTGAATAAAATGAATTTCGGAAATGTGTCTACAGCGATGATTACACCTTTTGACAATAAAGGGAACGTAGACTTTCAAAAACTGTCTACACTGATTGACTACTTGTTGAAAAACGGAACGGATTCTTTAGTAGTAGCGGGAACAACTGGAGAATCTCCAACCCTATCAACTGAAGAAAAAATTGCGCTTTTTGAATATACGGTAAAAGAAGTAAACGGACGGGTTCCGGTTATCGCCGGTACTGGAAGCAACAATACGAAAGATTCCATTAAGCTGACAAAAAAAGCTGAGGAAGCAGGCGTGGACGCTGTTATGCTTGTTACGCCGTATTACAATAAACCTTCCCAAGAGGGAATGTACCAGCATTTTAAAGCAATTTCGGCAGAGACATCACTTCCGGTTATGCTTTATAATGTTCCGGGCCGTACGGTTGCTTCTCTGGCTCCTGAAACGACGATCCGTTTGGCGGCAGACATTCCGAATGTTGTTGCGATTAAAGAAGCGAGCGGCGACCTCGAAGCGATTACAAAAATTATTGCTGAAACGCCTGAAGACTTCTATGTCTATTCAGGGGATGACGCTCTGACGCTTCCAATTCTTTCAGTTGGAGGAAGAGGAGTTGTGTCAGTGGCGAGCCATATCGCAGGCACAGATATGCAGCAAATGATCAAAAATTATACGAATGGGCAAACAGCTAATGCGGCACTGATTCATCAGAAACTGCTGCCGATTATGAAGGAACTGTTTAAAGCGCCTAACCCTGCTCCAGTCAAAACAGCGCTTCAGCTGAGAGGTCTTGATGTCGGTTCTGTGCGTCTGCCTCTTGTCCCGTTAACCGAGGATGAACGTCTGAGCTTAAGCAGCACGATCAGCGAACTGTAAGAAAATTTCATACAGTGAAACAAACGCGGTCATTCTCACATTCAGCTGAGTTTGACCGTTTCTTTTACATATTGGTTTTCCCTAAACCTTCTGCTTTATCTTGTTTTCTAAATTTACTTTCAGTTATAATAGGAACAAGTGATGATGGACGGGTATGAGACTAGGAGGATATAGATTTTGAAAAAGAAAAATACAGAAAACGTTAGAATTATCGCCCTTGGCGGTGTCGGAGAGATTGGGAAGAACCTTTATGTCATCGAAATTGACTCAGACATATTTGTCGTTGATGCCGGCCTTATGCATCCAGAAAATGAAATGCTCGGTATTGATGTGGTGATTCCTGACATATCATATTTGATTGAACGGGCTGATCGCGTCAAGGCAATCTTTTTAACGCACGGGCACGATGAAAATATCGGCGGCGTTTTTTACTTATTAAACAAGCTGTCCGTTCCGGTTTACGGAACAAAGCTGACGCTTGCGCTGTTAAGAGAGAAATTAAAACAATACGGACATAACCGAAAAACTGATTTAAGAGAAATTCACTCCAAATCTGTCATTACATTTGAATCGACAAAGGTATCGTTCTTTAGAACGATTCACAGCATCCCTGATTCTGTAGGTGTGAGCTTTAAAACATCACTTGGATCTATTGTATGCACGGGAGACTTCAAATTTGACCAAACACCTGCACTTAATCAGACGTGCGACATTGGCGAGATCGCCAAGATCGGCAATAGCGGCGTGCTCGCCTTGCTTTCTGACAGTGCAAATGCGGAACGGCCGGGTTATACTCCTTCGGAATCGGCTGTCAGCGGAGAAATTTCGGATGCGCTGTATAATTCAGAGAACCGGGTGATTATTGCTGTTTTCGCATCCAATATTAACCGGATTCAGCAAGTCATTCATGCAGCGGCTCAAAATGGCAGAAAGATTGCCGTAGCCGGAAAAAATCTTCAATCTGTCCTGCAGCTGGCAAGAAAGTTAGGATACATTGAAGCAGATGATGAATTATTTATTTCTATACAGGATGTCAAGAAATATCCGAAGCGCGAAGTGGCCATTATTACAGCCGGAAGCCAAGGTGAACCATTAGCTGCCCTTACAAGAATGGCAAACAAAGCTCACAAACAGCTGAACATTGAAGAAGGGGATACGGTTGTCATTGCGTCAACTCCAATTCCCGGGCAGGAACTTATTTATTCTAAAACAGTGGACCTACTTGCGAGAGCCGGTGCACAAGTCATCTTTGCCCAAAAGCGTGTTCATGTATCAGGCCACGGCTCACAAGAAGAGTTAAAGCTGATGATCAATCTGCTTAAACCAAAGTATTTAATTCCTGTAAACGGCGAATACAGAATGCAAAAAGCCCATTCAAAAATCGCTGAAGAAACTGGCATGAAGCGCAGTGACATCTTCTTAATTGAAAAAGGAGACGTCGTTGAGTTCCGCGGCCAAAACGTAAAAATCGGGGATAAAGTTCCTTACGGCAATATTTTAATTGATGGGTTAGGTGTCGGTGATATCGGCAATATCGTATTGAGAGACCGCCGCTTGCTTTCACAGGACGGAATCTTAATCGTTGTCATTACACTTGATAAACAAAAGAAACATCTTGTATCAGGACCAGAAATTATCACTCGCGGTTTTGTTTATGTAAGAGAGTCTGAAGGTCTTATCGTACAGGCTACTGAGCTTGTTCGTTCCATCGTGACAGAAGCGACTGAAACATCAAATGTTGAATGGTCAACGCTGAAGCAGGCAATGCGGGATGCTTTGAACCAATTCCTTTATGAAAAAACGAAACGTAAACCGATGATCATCCCAATTATTATGGAAGTATAATGACTGACTAAAGACCGGAGCAGCTCCGGTCTTTATTTTTTTGCCCTTTAAGCCGGGATTGAATTGAGTATCTTTGTTCATAATACAAAGAGAAACTCGGAAAGGGTGAAAGCGAGATGGATCATCGTATGGAAAATACAGAAGAAGAGCGTTCTGAAAAAAATGATGCGAAAGACAGCATTATGAATAAAATACAGCAGCTTGGTGAAACGTCACTTCCACAGCTGCCCCAAGATACAAATATTCATTGTCTGACTATAATCGGACAAATAGAAGGCCATGTTCAGCTCCCTCCGCAAAACAAAACAACAAAATATGAGCATGTCATCCCACAGATTGTGGCAATTGAACAAAATCCTAAAATTGAAGGCCTGCTGATTATATTAAATACTGTGGGAGGAGATGTTGAAGCTGGTCTAGCAATTGCGGAAATGCTGGCATCTTTATCGAAACCGACCGTTTCTATCGTGCTTGGCGGGGGTCATTCCATCGGCGTTCCGATTGCTGTATCCTGTGACTATAGCTATATCGCCGAAACAGCAACGATGACGATTCACCCCGTTAGGCTCACAGGTCTGGTCATCGGGGTGCCGCAAACGTTTGAATACCTGGATAAGATGCAAGAAAGAGTTGTTAAATTTGTCACAAGCCATTCCAATATAACTGAAGAGAAATTTAAAGAGCTAATGTTTTCAAAAGGAAACTTAACACGCGACATCGGAACAAATGTAGTTGGTAAGGATGCAGTTGAATACGGATTGATTGATCACGCAGGCGGCGTCGGACAGGCAATCAATAAACTGAATGAGCTCATAGAGGCAGCAAGGAAAGAAGAAGGACGGATGATTCAATGATTCTGTATACCGTGATGCCGCAGGAAATTGTGTTTGCAGAACAGAACCAAGAAACGAGCGCACATGAGCAAATAGAATATAAAGGTGTACCGCTTCTGGTCGAAATGAAAGGAAATGAAGCGGAAGTCATTCAAATTATGAGCACAAACCCAATGCATTTTCTGCATCCGGACATTTCACCGGGACAAAAGCTGAAATTAAACGTATAAGAATCCAATCCTTTTTTAAGGGCAAAATATGCTATAATAGGGGAATCCTACAGAAAAAACGCAGCCTGTAAACGGCTGCTTTCTTCATTATGTATGAACTTACATTTTTTAACGCAGTAAGGTGATGAGTGTGGCAAAGAAAAAACGAAAATCAAGAAAAAAACAGGCGAAACAGCTCAATATAAAATACGAACTCAACGGACTGCTGTGTATAGCCATTTCAATTATCGCAATCTTGCAGCTGGGGGTAGTCGGGCAAACATTTATCTATTTGTTCCGCTTTTTTGCTGGAGAGTGGTTTATTTTATGCTTGTTAGGTTTATTGGTGTTAGGAGTCTCGCTGTTTTGGAAGAAGAAAACCCCAAGCCTATTAACGAGACGAAAGGCCGGGTTGTACTGTATCATCGCAAGCATATTGCTGCTTTCTCACGTGCAGCTGTTTAAAAATTTGACGCACAAAGGGACTATTGAGTCCGCAAGCGTGGTCCGTAATACGTGGGAATTGTTTTTAATGGACATGAATGGCAGCTCTGCTTCTCCTGATTTAGGCGGAGGGATGATCGGTGCGCTGCTGTTTGCAGCTTCACACTTCTTGTTTGCGTCAACTGGTTCTCAGATCATGGCGATTGTCATGATTTTGATAGGAATGATTTTAGTCACAGGACGCTCACTGCAAGAAACGCTGAAAAAGTGGATGAGCCCGATTGGACGCTTTATAAAAGAACAATGGTTGGCATTTATTGATGATATGAAATCCGTCAAATCAAATATGCAGTCATCAAAAAAAACAAAAGCGCCTAGCAAAAAACAAAAACCGGTCCGCAAAAAACAGCAAATGGAACCGGAGCCTTCTGATGAAGAAGGGGATTCTGAGACAGAATCGCCTCTTGTCCATTCAGAACCAATTATCTCAAGCTTTTCTGATCGTAATGAAGAGGATGAGTCTCCAGTTATAGAAAAGCGCACCGAACCTGTATCGGAGCCGCTTCAGGACATCCAACCAGAGACAGGTGATCAGGAAACTGTTTCTGCTCCTCCTATGACCTTTACGGAGCTTGAAAATAAGGATTACGAGATGCCGTCACTGGATTTACTGGCAGATCCAAAGCATACCGGCCAGCAGGCTGATAAAAAGAATATTTATGAAAATGCGAGAAAGCTTGAACGGACCTTCCAAAGCTTTGGCGTAAAGGCGAAAGTGACACAGGTTCATCTCGGGCCGGCCGTAACAAAATACGAAGTGTATCCTGATGTCGGAGTGAAGGTTAGCAAAATTGTCAATTTAAGCGATGATTTAGCGCTGGCGCTTGCTGCGAAGGATATCAGGATCGAAGCGCCTATACCAGGAAAATCAGCAATCGGAATTGAGGTTCCAAACGCAGAAGTGGCAATGGTTTCGCTGAAGGAAGTGCTGGAGTCTAAATTAAATGACAGACCGGATGCGAAGCTGTTAATTGGACTTGGCCGCAATATTTCAGGTGAAGCTGTATTGGCTGAGTTAAATAAGATGCCCCACCTTTTGGTCGCAGGCGCAACCGGAAGCGGAAAAAGTGTCTGTGTCAACGGCATTATTACAAGTATTTTAATGCGCGCAAAGCCGCATGAAGTGAAAATGATGATGATCGATCCTAAAATGGTAGAGCTGAATGTCTATAACGGGATTCCGCACCTGCTTGCTCCGGTTGTAACCGATCCGAAAAAAGCATCGCAGGCTTTGAAAAAGGTTGTCAATGAAATGGAGCGGCGGTACGAATTATTTTCTCATACGGGCACACGAAATATTGAAGGATACAATGATTATATAAAACGCGCCAACAATGAAGAAGGAGCGAAACAGCCGGAGCTCCCTTATATTGTTGTCATTGTGGACGAGCTTGCCGATCTCATGATGGTCGCTTCGTCTGATGTGGAAGATTCGATTACGAGATTGTCCCAAATGGCGCGGGCTGCCGGCATCCATCTCATTATTGCGACGCAGCGGCCTTCGGTGGACGTTATCACAGGGGTGATCAAAGCGAATATTCCGTCACGAATCGCGTTCAGCGTATCTTCGCAGACGGATTCAAGGACCATTCTTGACATGGGCGGCGCTGAGAAGCTTCTCGGCCGCGGCGATATGCTGTTTTTACCTGTAGGGGCTAACAAACCTGTCCGTGTGCAAGGAGCATTTTTGTCGGATGACGAAGTGGAGAAGGTCGTCGACCATGTGATCACACAGCAGAAAGCGCAATATCAAGAAGAAATGATTCCTGAGGAGACAACGGAAACTCATTCAGAGGTTACTGATGAACTTTATGATGAAGCTGTTGAATTAATCGTCGGCATGCAGACGGCATCTGTTTCAATGCTGCAAAGAAGATTCAGAATCGGCTATACGAGAGCGGCGCGCCTGATTGACGCAATGGAGGAACGCGGCGTTGTCGGGCCGTATGAAGGCAGCAAACCTAGGGAAGTCTTATTATCAAAAGAGAAATATGATGAGCTCTCTTCATAATGAAGGGAGTTCCATTTTCCTTTAGTTATCAATAATAACATTATGTAAACTGATAAGCTTTCTATTTATTTTTTCGACAAAACATGATATAGTTGTCCCAATTGTTCAATAATTTTTATCGAAAGTGGTTTACGGAGGGGAAACATGTCTACAAAAGCTGATAATCGGCACTTGTATTTGAAAGTAATTGAACGAATTAAAGAGGATATAAAAAATGGGATCTACACTGAGAAGGAAAAGCTGCCTTCTGAATTTGAGCTTTCCAAAAAGCTAGGTGTGAGCAGAGCGACGCTAAGAGAAGCCTTGCGGATATTGGAAGAAGAACATGTGATTATCAGAAGGCATGGTGTAGGCACTTTTGTCCATTCTAAGCCGTTATTTCTTTCGGGCATTGAACAGCTGAACAGTGTAACGAAGATGATAGAACAGGCAAATATGACCCCTGGCACGATTTTTCTGTCATCACAAGTGCTTATGCCGTCTGAGGATGATACGAAGAGGTTTCATTTGGCAGAAGGGCAAGAACTTTTTTATCTTGAACGTGTTAGAACAGCTGACGGACAGCCGATTGTATATTGTATAGACAAAATTCCGATGAATATTTTGCCGAATTCTTTTTCTCATCAGCAAGAATCTATGTTTGACCTGCTTGAGAAAAATTCAGGCTCCGTAATCAGTTATGCAGTAACTGATATAGAACCGATCGGCTATCACGATACCATTTCTCCAGTGCTGGAATGCGATCCGGAAACAGCACTTTTACTGTTAAAACAAACCCATTACGATCAGCACGATAAACCGGTGCTTTACTCGTTAAATTATTTCAGAGCGGATAAATTCAGATTTCATGTTTTGCGTAAACGATTCTAAAAACGGACGCTAGTGTGTCTGTTTTTTTATTTGCACTGATTCATGTTTCTTTGTACATACTTTCATTCCGGTTAACGCAATATATAAGAGATGACAAGAAAGTGAATGGGTGAAAATGTTGAGAAAGAAAAATGGAATGAAAAATATTATTGCATTGTCTTCCGTCCCGCTTGTGATGACACTCGGGAACTCCATGCTGATTCCTGTTCTTCCGATGATGGAAAAAAAGCTGTCGGTGACTTCATTTCAAGTGTCGTTAATCATTACTGTATATTCAGTAGTGGCAATTATTTGCATTCCGATTGCCGGATACTTGTCGGATCGTTTCGGGAGAAAAAAAATATTGCTTCCATGTCTCCTCATTGCAGGATTAGGTGGAGTGGTAGCTGCTTTTGCCTCAACCTACATGAAAAATCCTTATGCTATGATCTTGGCGGGGCGTGTTCTTCAAGGCATCGGTTCTGCGGGTGCCGCTCCTATCGTCATGCCGTTTATCGGTGACCTGTTTGAAGGAGACGATGAAAAGGTCAGCGCTGGACTTGGAGATATTGAAACCGCTAACACGTCAGGGAAGGTACTGAGTCCCATACTTGGCGCATTACTGGCTTCCTGGTACTGGTTTGTACCGTTTTGGTTTATTCCGTTTTTCTGTTTGATCAGCTTTTTGCTCGTATTGTTTTTAGTGGCCAAGCCTGAAGAAGATGAAGATGCGCCTGCGGTTTCTGAGTTTATCAAGAGCGTGAAGAAAATCTTTAAACAGGATGGGCGCTGGCTTTATACGGTCTTCATTATCGGGTGTGTCATTATGTTTTTGTTATTTGGCATATTATTTTATTTGTCAGATACGCTGGAGAACAAGTATGCCATTGACGGAGTAGCTAAAGGCGGATTACTGGCAATCCCACTTTTGTTTTTGTCAACCAGTTCTTTTATAGCTGGCAAAAAGATCGGTAAAGATAAAGGCCGAATGAAATTTTGCGTTGTGACAGGAATGATTCTGTTAACCCTGTCGTTTATTGCCTTGTGGTGGAACCACAGTTTTTATTTTTTATTTGTCTTTTTAAGCTTTGGCGGGATTGGGATCGGCATGGCTCTTCCTGCTTTAGATGCATTGATAACCGAAGGAATTGAAAGTGAGCAATGCGGAACCATATCCTCCTTCTACAATAGCATGCGCTTTATAGGAGTGGCTCTCGGCCCGCCTGTTTTTGCTGCATTAATGTCAAATGCAAACTGGATTATTTTCATACTCTCGGCGTTTTGCAGCATTGTTTCTTTATTTTTGGTATTATTTACTATAGATGCTAAAAAAAGTGAAGAAGAAGAAAAAAACTTAGGGACGGTCTAGCCAACCGTCTTTTTTTTGCGCGCCCTTGCAGGTTCCAACCATCGCCGAGATTGAAAAAGAACTTACTATACCGTATGCGGAGGTTATTGTTTCCTTATAAATCCTACAGTTGCTATAATTACATGAAAGAGTGTTTCTGCGTATGCTTAAAATTGGTCATAATACATACTAATGAAGAAATGAACGAAGGAGGTTCCATATGTCATATGTTAATGAACTCAAAACAAAGCACGGCGGTTTAACCGCACACATTGTAGAAACAGAAAAATTTAAAACCGTTTCGCTTATTTTTAAGATGCTTGCGCCGCTGACAAAGGATCAAGTCACCAAAAGAGCGCTTCTCCCGCATGTGCTTCTTCGCGGAACGAAAAGCCATCCGAAAACCGCAGAATTGCGTTCCTATTTGGATGAGCTGTACGGTACATCAGTATCGGCGGATCTTACGAAAAAAGGAGAGCGGCACGTCATTACGTTCAGGCTTGAAATCCCGAATGAAAAATATTTAAAAGACCAAACACCGCTTCTTGAGAAAGGGCTTCAGCTTCTCGCAGAAATCGTCTTTTCACCTGCTTTAGAGGGGGGCGCTTTTCAGGCACAATATGTGGCTCAAGAAAAACGGACGCTTAAGCAAAGAATCCAAGCCGTCTATGATGATAAAATGCGCTACTCGAATTTAAGACTGATACAGGAAATGTGCCAAAATGAGCCTTACGCGCTCCATGTCAATGGTGAAATCGACGATGTCGATGACATTACGGCCGAGCAATTATACGAAACATACCAAAGTGCTATCCAAAAAGACCAGCTTGATCTTTATGTTGTCGGTGATGTGGACAGTAAGCAGGTGCAAACGGCCATTGATAAGTATTTCCAAACCGAAGAGCGCACTCTTGGCATGATTGAAAACAATCGGGCTGATGAAAAAGTTCAAGCAAAAGAAGTGATTGATGAGGAAGATGTCAAACAAGGAAAGCTGAATATCGGCTACCGCACCGGCATCACTTATACAGATCAGGACTATCCGGCTTTACAAGTGTTTAACGGATTGTTCGGCGGATTCTCTCACTCTAAACTTTTCATTAACGTTCGGGAAAAAGCCAGCCTTGCTTACTACGCCGCTTCGCGTATAGAAAGTTTTAAAGGCTTGTTAATGGTGATGTCAGGCATTGAAGTGAAAAATTACGACCAGGCTGTTTCAATTATTGCGGAGCAATTTCAGGCAATGAAAAACGGCGATTTCAGTGAGCAGGACATCGCACAGACAAAGGCCGTCATTCGAAATCAAGTGCTGGAAACGATTGATACTGCATACGGTTTAACTGAATTTTTATATCAGCAGGCCGCTGCTCAAGTCGAGATTCCTATCGAAGACTTTCTTGCCAATATTGGGAATGTCACAAAAGAGGATATCATGAAAGCCGGCGAAAAGATTCAGCTTGATACGACTTATTTCTTAAAAGGGACGGAGGGAGCATCTTGATCAAACCAATCGAATATGAACAGCTTCAGGAGACGCTGTATCATGAAAAAATGTCCAACGGCCTTGACGTATACGTTTTGCCGAAAAAAGGCTTCAACAAGACATATGCGGTCTTTACAACAAAGTACGGCTCAATAGATAACCGGTTTGTCCCTTTAGATAAAAATGAGATGGTTCACGTGCCGGACGGGATCGCCCATTTTCTTGAGCATAAGCTGTTTGAAAAAGCGGACGGAGACGTTTTTCAAGATTTCAGCAAACAGGGTGCTTCTGCCAATGCGTTTACGTCATTTACAAGAACGGCTTATCTTTTCTCAAGCACATCAAATGTTGAACGCAATTTAGAGACGCTCATCGATTTCGTGCAGGACCCATATTTCACTGAAAAAACGGTTGAAAAAGAAAAAGGGATTATCGGGCAGGAGATTAACATGTACGATGATAACCCTGATTGGAGGCTTTACTTCGGAGTCATTGAAAACATGTACAAAGAGCATCCTGTCAGAATTGACATAGCGGGAACAGTGGAAAGCATTTCATATATTACAAAAGATCTTCTTTATGAATGCTATGAAACGTTTTATCACCCGAGCAACATGCTCCTATTCATTGTCGGCCCGGTAGATCCTGAAGCGATCATTTCCCAGGTCAGAGAAAATCAGGAGAAAAAGCCGTATACCGGTCAGCCGGAAATCAAACGTGAAGAAGTGAAAGAGCAAGAAGCGGTTTTCCGAAAAGAAAAAGAGATCAAAATGAACGTGCAGGGACCGAAATGCCTTGTCGGGTTAAAATCAAAGAACCCGTTTAGATTAGGCAAAGAGCTGTTAAAGCATGAACTATCTATGAACTTATTGCTTGAAGCTCTTTTCGGCAAAAGCTCTGCCCAGTATGAATCACTTTATGAAAAAGGGTATATTGACGAAACGTTCAGCTTTGATTTTACTGCTGAATATGGGTTCGGTTTTGCAGCGATCGGCGGAGATACGCCTGATCCTGATCAATTGGCTGAAGACGTTTCAAGCATGCTTTTGCGCGCGGGCGAATTGATTACCGCTGAAAAGATTGAACTGGCCAGAAAGAAAAAGATCGGTACATTCTTAAAAGCGCTGAATTCCCCTGAATACATCGCCAATCAATTTACCCGTTATGCATTCTTGGATATGAGCCTTTTTGACGTCGTAACGGTACTCGAGCAGATTACTATCGAGGATGTGCAGAAAGTCATACAAGAGGAAATTGCTGCAGACAGACTGACTGTATGCAAGGTTGTTCCTAAATCATAAACAAAACATCCCTCCAGTGTGAGGGGTGTTTTTGTGCGGAAAGAGGGAAAGAGGATGAACAAAACAGCACTAATCACCGGAGCAAGCGGCGGCATTGGCAAAAGCATCAGCGAAACCCTTGCGGCTAAGGGATACAATCTGCTGCTCCATTACAATACAAATCAAAATGCGGCAGCGGAGCTTGCTGAAAAACTAAGAGAGAAGTTTGGCTTGTACTCGGAGATATTGCAAGCCGATCTGTCCTCGCCAGAAGGGGCAGATAAGCTGACAAGTTCAATTGTTCAGCCGATTGATGCGATTGTTTTAAACAGCGGAAGAAGCCATTTTGGGCTGATTACGGATGTGGATAACGTAACAGTCCAGGAAATGGTTCAGCTCCATGTGGCGAGTCCGTATATGCTGACGCGAAACCTTCTTCCAGGCATGATTCGGAATAAATCGGGAGCAATTGTGGCTGTCAGCTCGATTTGGGGAGAGACTGGAGCATCCTGTGAAGTGCTGTACAGCATGGCAAAGGGAGCTCAGCATTCGTTTGTAAAAGGGCTGGCTAAGGAGCTGGCGCCAAGCGGAATCAGGGTAAACGCGGTAGCGCCGGGCGCGGTTGATACAAATATGATGAATCAATTCACCCCGTCTGAAAAAGAAGAGATCGCTGATGAGATCCCGATCGGCCGGCTGGCCCGGCCGCAGGAAATTGCGGATGCAACAGCTTTTCTCCTGTCTGACAAAGCATCATATATCACCGGCCAAATTCTGTCGGTGAATGGCGGCTGGCACTGCTGATCCGAAAATATTCGGTGTATAGTTTCTTTTGCGAAGGACACAATAATCTTGTAACTTCACATGAAATGGAGGAAACAAGCATGTCAGTATTAGAAAACTGGGATAGCTGGAAAAACTTCCTTGGCGACCGTCTGAACTATGCGCAAGATAAAGGTATGAGCCAGGATACGATTACAGATCTTGCGACAGAAATCGGCAGCTACTTGGCTAATGAAGTGGAATCTAAGAACGAGCAGGAAAAAGTGCTGGCAGATCTTTGGAGTGTAGCATCAAAAGATGAACAGCACGCCATTGCCAATATGATGGTTAAGCTTGTTGAAAATAACAGCACTCACTAGGAAGAGAGGGGATTTTTCCTCTCTTTTTTATGTTTTCCTCATCACAGCAACATTCTTCTTTCTAATTAGAGAAAAATGCTTTATGATAAAGGAAGGTAAAATTTTGCCACAATGAAGGGGGTATATCATTTGGCAAAGCTCGAATGGTATTTTGAATATGAAATTCAAGTGAACCGCCCCGGACTGCTCGGGGATATCTCATCTCTTCTTGGGATGCTTTCTATTAACATCGTAACGATAAACGGCGTCGATCTTTCCAGAAGGGGAATGCTCCTCAGGTGCCGCCATATAGATCAAATTAAACGATTAGAATCAATCTTAAAAACGATGGAAACAATTAAAGTAACGAAGCTTAGAGAACCGAGGCTTCGCGATCGTCTTGCCGTACGCCACGGCCGCTATATTCAACGGGATGCCGATGATAAGAAAACGTTCCGCTTTGAACGGGACGAGCTTGGCTTATTAGTCGATTTTATGGCCGAATTGTTCAAAAAAGAAGGCCATAAATTAATCGGAATCAGAGGAATGCCGCGTGTCGGAAAAACGGAATCGATTGTGGCCTCCAGTGTGTGTGCAAGCAAAAGGTGGCTGTTTGTGTCCTCAACCTTGCTGAAGCAGACGATAAGAAGCCAGCTGATTGCCGAAGAATACAGCACTGAAAATGTCTTTATCGTTGACGGAATTGTGTCAACACGAAGAGGATCGGAACGCCATCTCCAGCTGGTCCGAGAAATAATGCGGCTTCCGGCAACAAAAGTGGTGGAGCATCCGGACATATTCGTTCAAAATACAGAGTATACACTAGATGACTTTGATTATATTATTGAACTGAGAAATGACCCTGATGAGGTTATTACATATGAACATGCCGAGGAACCCCAAATGTTTGATCAACCCGGGTTTTCAAGCTTTGATTTTTAAAATTGGAAGGTGTTTGTTGTGACTGAACTAGGAATCCGGCTCAAAGAAGCCAGAGAGGAAAAAGCAATGTCATTGGATGATCTCCAAGCGGCAACAAAGATTCAAAAAAGGTATTTAACCGCCTTGGAGGAAGGAAACTATGACATTATTCCGGGGAAGTTTTATGTTCGGGCATTCATCAAGCAATATGCAGAAGCCGTTGGGCTTGATGCGGATCAGCTGTTTGAGGAGCATAAAAAAGATATCCCGAATACGTATCATGACGATGTGTCTGAAAAGATCTCTGGCATGAATCTTCAAAAGGAAATGCCAAAGCCAGCATCTAAGGCGCTGGAGCTGCTGCCAACGATACTTGTCATTCTCGGCGTGATTGTCGTGATTGCCATTGTGTACGCGATCATTCAATTTGCGAATCACAAAAACAGTGATGATCACAATGCGGCATCAGAAAAAGCAATTACGCAAAGTGAGAGCAAGTACGAAATCCCTAAAGATTCAACGCTGAAAGAGAATCAAAATAACAGCTCTGAAAAAGAGACAGACACTAAAAAAGAAACGAAAGAAAACGAAGATAAGAAAAAAGAAAATGACAGTGATAAGCTGGAGATTAAAGCTGCTGGCACTGAAGGATCGTTAACGACTTATGAAGTGTCCGGCGCTGATAAAATCGAGCTTGAATTGAAGGCAGCGGACAGCTCTTGGATTCGGGTGCGCGATGAAAACAGCAGCTCTTTAAAAGAAGGAACGCTGAAAAAAGACGAAACCTATAAAAAAGATATAACTGATCAGAAACAGGTTGAAATCCGCACAGGATATGCACCTAATCTGAAAATAAAAATCAACGGCAAGGTTCTTTCATATGAACTTGATCCGAAAAAAGTGATGGCACAAACCATAAAGATTGTAAATAAAAAGGAAGAAAAGTCATCTTAATTACCAGATGACTTTTCTTCACGTCCGAGTATGAAATTGGAGGGGCTTTATGTTTAACTTACCAAATAAAATCACACTAGCTAGAATCGCATTAATCCCAATCTTCATGATTATCATGCTGGCGCCGTTTGACTGGGGCAGGCTCGAAGTTGGAGACGAATCGATCCCGATCGCACACTTGGCGGGGGCCATTCTATTTATTATTGCATCTACAACAGATTGGGTTGACGGATATTATGCCCGAAAACTGAACCTTGTAACAAACTTCGGGAAATTTCTTGATCCGCTTGCGGACAAGCTGCTTGTATCCGCAGCGTTAATTATCCTTGTTCAATTTGATCTCGCGCCAGCTTGGATGGTCATTGTGATTATCAGCAGGGAGTTTGCTGTAACAGGTTTAAGGCTTGTTTTGGCCGGAACAGGAGAAGTCGTAGCTGCTAACATGCTTGGTAAAATCAAAACGTGGGCACAGATTATTGCGGTATCCGCATTGCTTCTTCACAATCTTCCATTTGAACTTGTGTCATTCCCGTTTGCTGACTTGGCGCTGTGGGTAGCCGTCTTCTTTACTGTCGTCTCAGGCTGGGAATATTTCTCTAAAAACTGGGAAGCGTTAAAAACATCTAACTAAGAAAGAAGGACTTCGTCATGGAATTTCCAAAAAAAGCAGAAATAATTGCAGTCGGTTCAGAGCTGCTGCTTGGCCAAATCGCCAATACAAATGCTCAATTTATCAGCAAACAGCTCGCTGAAATCGGGGTCAACGTATTTTATCATACAGCGGTCGGAGACAATCCGGAGCGGCTGAAGCAGGTCATCCGCATTGCTGAAGAACGCTCTGATTTCATTATTTTTTCAGGAGGTCTTGGACCCACAAAGGATGACCTGACGAAAGAAACGATTGCAAATACGCTGGGGCGCCCGCTTGTGTTAAATGATGAGGCATTCCAATCCATTGAGGACTATTTCAAGCGAACAAAACGCACGATGTCACCTAATAACCGAAAACAGGCGCTTGTGATCGAAGGATCTGACGTGCTGGCGAATCACTTTGGAATGGCCCCGGGAATGCTCATAGAGCATGAATCGCGCTTCTATATGCTTCTTCCTGGGCCGCCGAGCGAATTGCGTCCAATGTTTGAAAACGAGGCAAAGCCTCTTCTGCTCAAAAAGATGGGTTCAAATGAAAAAATCGTGTCCACCGTTCTTCGCTTTTTCGGTATCGGCGAATCTCAGCTTGAAGCCGATTTGGAAGACATTATTGATGCACAAACCAACCCGACAATCGCTCCTTTGGCTGCTGATGGAGAGGTGACGCTGCGTCTGACAGCCAAACACGCCGATGAAAAGGAAACAGAGCGTCTGCTAAAAGAAACAGAGGCCGTTATCTTAGAGCGTGTCGGTGAATTTTTCTATGGGTACGATGATACTTCTCTTGTAAAAGAGCTATCTAAAGCATGTAAGGAAAAAGGCATTACAATTTCTGCGGCAGAAAGCTTTACTGGCGGGCTTTTTTCTGAATGGCTGACGGATCTTAGCGGTGCTTCAACATTATTTGCCGGCGGTGTTGTTTGCTATACAAACGACGTGAAGCAGAATGTGCTTGGTGTGAAGAAGGACACATTAGACCGTTTTGGAGCGGTCAGCAAGGAATGCGCAGCCGAACTAGCTAAGGGTGTTCAAAAACTCACTGGCAGCGATCTCGGCATTAGCTTTACTGGTGTAGCAGGACCTGATGCTCAAGAAGGGCATGAGCCTGGGCATGTGTTTATCGGTATTTCCGCAAATGGGAAAGAAGAGGTTCATGAGTTTCACTTTGCGGGCTCCAGAACGGGAATCAGAAAACGCGGCGCCAAATATGGCTGCCATTTAATCTTAAAGCTTTTAGAACAAAAATAATATTATCAGCACATTATCCTCCTAAGAAAGCATGATTTCTCTGATACATTATGATATTTTGATAGGAATCACGCCAAGAAAAAATCCGAATATGCGTTCGCTTTTTTCTTGGCAAATCCCTTCAAACAGGGTATAGTATATGTAGTGGTAACATAAAGGAGGAAAAAATAGAATGAGTGATCGTCAGGCAGCCTTAGATATGGCTCTTAAACAAATAGAAAAACAGTTCGGTAAAGGTTCCATTATGAAACTGGGAGAAAAGACAGATACAAGAATTTCTACTGTCCCAAGCGGCTCCCTCGCACTTGATACGGCATTGGGAATTGGCGGATATCCGCGCGGACGGATTATTGAAGTATACGGTCCTGAAAGCTCAGGTAAAACAACTGTGGCGCTTCATGCAATTGCTGAAGTACAGCAGCAGGGCGGACAAGCCGCGTTTATCGATGCGGAGCATGCGTTAGATCCGGTATACGCGCAAAAGCTTGGTGTTAACATCGAAGAGCTTTTACTGTCTCAGCCTGACACAGGCGAGCAGGCGCTTGAAATTGCGGAAGCATTGGTTCGAAGCGGGGCAGTTGACATTGTTGTTGTCGACTCTGTAGCTGCTCTCGTTCCGAAAGCGGAAATTGAAGGCGACATGGGAGATTCGCATGTCGGTCTACAAGCACGCTTAATGTCTCAAGCGCTTCGTAAGCTTTCAGGGGCCATTAACAAATCGAAGACAATCGCGATTTTCATTAACCAAATTCGTGAAAAAGTCGGCGTTATGTTCGGGAACCCGGAAACAACTCCTGGCGGCCGTGCACTGAAATTTTATTCTTCCGTGCGTCTAGAAGTGCGCCGTGCTGAACAGCTGAAACAAGGCAATGACGTAATGGGGAACAAAACGAAAATCAAAGTCGTGAAAAACAAGGTGGCTCCGCCGTTCCGTACAGCCGAGGTTGACATTATGTACGGAGAAGGCATTTCAAAAGAAGGAGAAATCATTGATCTAGGAACTGAACTTGATATCGTGCAAAAAAGCGGTTCATGGTACTCTTATGAAGAAGAGCGCCTTGGCCAAGGCCGTGAAAATGCAAAGCAATTCCTGAAAGAAAATAAAGATATCATGCTGATGATCCAGGAGCAGATTCGCGAACATTACGGCTTGGATAATAACGGAGTAGTGCAGCAGCAAGCTGAAGAGACACAAGAAGAACTCGAATTTGAAGAATAAAAATAAAATAAGTTTCAAATGATACAAAAGGCTGAGTGAAAAACTCAGCTTTTTTGTATTTTGCAAAAAAATGATAAAAATATTGCTTTTCTTGACAACTTTTTTAGGGCTTTATTCGTCTAACAAAACGTGTGCAAAATGGAATTTATTTCGGGAGGAAAAAATGAATGACGAGCCCAACCCGCAGAAGAACTGCGAAACGCAGACGGAGAAAACTAAATAAAAGAGGAAAACTTTTGCTTGGTCTTTTAGCAGTGATGGTTTGCATTACGATTTGGAATGCGCTTCATCGAAATAGTGAAGAAAACGAGCCATCTCAAGAAACTGCAGCGGTTTCAAATACCGATCAGAAAAAAGAGGTTAAAAAGAAAACTGCCAAAAAATCAGAGGAACAAATCAAAACAGTAGACCGAAATCAAAACATCAGCAATTATTTAAAAGAGATCGGTTTCAGCGGAACTGCTATGATTGTCAGAAATGGAGAAATCGTAACAAATAAAGGTTTTGGCTATGCAGACCGTGAACATCACATTCAAAATAATCCATTGACGTCTTTTTACGTCGGTTCGTCACAAAAAGCGCTGATTGCAACCGCTATTTTGCAGCTTGAGGAAAAGGGGAAACTTCAGACAAGTGATCCGGTAAGTACATATTTACCTCATTTCCCCAACGGACAAACGATTACTTTGAAGAATCTGCTTACACATACATCGGGGATAAACGGACATATTGAAGGAAACGGCGCCATTACCCCGGACGATTTAATAAAAGACATAGAACTTCAGGGAATCAAACGTCAGCCTGGCGTATGGGACTACAAGGATTCCAACTATTCTGTTCTCGCTTATATCATTGCTGAAGTAAGCGGTGAGCCGTATGAACAGTACATAAAAAAACACATTTTTAAACCGGCGGGAATGACGCATGCAGGCTTTTACAAAACATATGAAAAAGAACCTTATCCTGCCGTCGGATATAAGATGAAGGGCAGCAAAACGGTTACACCGTATATACCTGATCTATCTCAGCTGTATGGAGCGGGCGATATTTATATGAGCGCTATAGATATGTACAAATTTGACCAAGCGCTGATAGATGGAAAACTGTATTCACAAAAAAGCTATGAAAAGATGTTTACGCCAGGGAGCAGCTCCACATACGGCATGGGATTTTATGTTGCTCCCGGAAGCTATTCAAACCATGGCGTTATGCCGGGCTTCAATATCTTGAACAGCTTTAGTAAATCTGGGCAAACCATTGTTATTTTGTTCTCCAACATTCAAAATAACGCTAAATTGGGCCAAGTAAACAATAAAATATATCAGCTTCTGAATCAAGAATGATCCGTGATCTTCTTTTGGATAAATTGCATTCGGCACGGGAAAAGACGTCGGGTCTGCAAACGTTAAGATGGCAAGCTTGACAAGTATTTCCGACACATTTACAATGAAGTTGTAACATTTGTTTTTTTAACATGATTGTTAAACCATTTAAACTTGACAAGGGCGATGAACATACTCATTCCCTGTGAAGGTTCTGTATGTTGAGAAAACTAGACAATGTACATGCCGACACTTATTTAAGCAACAACCAAGTTCATAGCAAGAGGAGGTGAAAGTATGACCCCAATTATGATGGTTCTCATCTCCATTTTGCTGATTCTACTCGGTTTAGTTGTTGGCTACTTTGTTCGTAAAACCATTGCCGAAGCGAAAATTGCGGGCGCACGCGGTGCAGCCGAGCAAATTCTTGAAGATGCAAAGCGTGATGCTGAAGCACTGAAAAAAGAAGCTCTGCTTGAAGCAAAGGATGAAATCCACAAACTTCGAATAGATGCTGAACAGGAAGTTCGTGAAAGACGAAATGAGCTTCAAAAACAAGAAAACCGTTTACTCCAAAAGGAGGAAAACCTTGATCGCAAACATGAGGGAATTGATAAACGGGAAGCGATGTTGGAGAAGAAAGATCATTCTCTGAATGAACGACAACAACATATTGAAGAGATGGAAAGCAAAGTGGATGAGATGATTCGTATGCAGCAGTCAGAGTTGGAACGAATTTCGAGTCTGACTCGTGATGAAGCAAAGCAAATCATTCTTGAGCGGGTTGAAAACGAGCTTTCACATGACATCGCCATCATGACAAAAGAAACTGAAAACCGTGCGAAAGAAGAGGCGGATAAGAAAGCGAAAAACATTCTTTCACTCGCCTTACAGCGCTGCGCAGCGGACCACGTTGCCGAAACAACGGTATCAGTTGTCAATCTTCCAAATGATGAGATGAAAGGACGTATCATCGGACGGGAAGGGCGTAACATTCGTACGCTTGAAACGCTGACAGGAATTGACCTGATTATTGATGATACACCTGAAGCTGTCATTCTTTCCGGATTTGATCCGATCAGACGTGAGACAGCCAGAATTGCTCTTGATAAACTCGTTCAGGATGGCCGAATTCATCCGGCACGGATTGAAGAAATGGTTGAAAAATCTCGTCGCGAGGTCGATGACTATATTCGTGAGATGGGTGAACAGACAACATTTGAGGTTGGTGTTCACGGCCTCCACCCAGATCTCATCAAGATTCTCGGCCGCTTAAAGTTCCGTACAAGCTACGGTCAAAATGTGCTTAAGCATTCCATGGAAGTCGCATTCTTGGCCGGTCTAATGGCATCGGAGCTTGGTGAAGACGCAAAGCTTGCCAAACGTGCGGGTCTTCTTCACGACATCGGGAAAGCAATTGACCATGAAGTAGAAGGAAGCCACGTTGAAATCGGGGTAGAGCTTGCGACCAAATATAAAGAGCACCCAGTCGTGATTAACAGTATTGCATCACACCACGGGGATGAGGAGCCAACTTCCATTATCGCTGTGCTGGTCGCTGCAGCAGATGCGCTTTCCGCTGCAAGGCCTGGCGCGAGAAGTGAGACGCTTGAGAATTATATTCGAAGACTTGAAAAACTCGAAGAAATTTCTGAGTCCTACGAAGGTGTTGAAAAATCATTTGCCATTCAGGCTGGACGCGAAGTGCGCATTATGGTGAAGCCGGATTCAATTAATGATCTTGAAGCTCATCGACTGGCGCGAGATATCCGCAAGCGAATTGAGGACGAGCTCGATTATCCAGGTCATATTAAGGTGACTGTAATCAGAGAAACTCGTGCCGTAGAGTATGCAAAATAAAGTGATGCGCTAAGCATCACTTTATTTTTTTGACGGCTAAGGAATTTTCAAGAAGAAAGGATTTACAAAATGAGAATTTTATTTATCGGAGATGTTGTCGGTTCACCGGGCCGTGACATGGTCAAAGAATATGTACCAAAGTTAAAAACAAAATATAAGCCTCACTTTACCATTATTAATGGTGAAAACGCCGCACACGGAAAAGGCCTGACGGAAAAAATTTATCACAGCTTAATCCAGTCCGGTGCAGATGCAATCACAATGGGGAACCACACATGGGACAAAAAAGAAATTTTTGATTTTATAGATGACGTTCCGAATTTGGTTCGCCCGGCAAACTTTCCTGAAGGAACACCGGGGAAAGGGATCACATATGTGAAAGCAAACGGCAAAGAACTTGCGGTTATTAATTTGCAGGGACGTACGTTTTTACCGCCTCTTGATGACCCGTTTTTAAAAGCGGATGAATTGATTGCTGAAGCTGCGAAAAGAACACCGTACATTTTTATCGACTTTCATGCCGAAGCGACAAGTGAAAAGCTCGCGCTTGGCTGGTACACGGATGGACGGGCATCAGCTGTTGTAGGAACTCATACACACGTGCAGACAGCGGATAACCGCATTTTGCCGAAGGGAACGGCATATATTACTGATGTAGGAATGACTGGCCCATATGACGGTATACTGGGAATGGACAGAGAGACGATTATTAAACGATTCAAAACGAACCTTCCAGTCCGGTTTACTGTCGCTGAAGGGAAAACAACGCTCAGCGGAGTTGTCATTGACATAGATGATCAAACGAAAAAAGCCGTGAAAATCGAGCGTGTTTTAATCAATGATGATCACATGTTCTTTGAATAATTGAACATAGGTTATTTTATAAAAATATTAAAAAGAAAAGCAGGAATATAGCAACTCCTTAGTGAATATAGTAAAAATGGAAGGTAGCCCGCTATTTTTGAAAAGCATTGTGGGGATGGCTTTTTGGATAGCAACATCTAATAATGATTGTTCTAATGAACACTCACTTATCCATTGTAAAACTAAGGGGGAGCAGAAATGGAAATCTTAAAAGTTTCAGCAAAATCGAGTCCAAATTCAGTGGCAGGTGCGCTTGCAGGCGTGTTGAGAGAGCGAGGAGCCGCCGAGATTCAAGCGATCGGAGCTGGTGCATTAAACCAGGCTGTAAAAGCTGTGGCGATTGCCAGGGGATTTGTGGCGCCTAGCGGCGTAGATTTGATTTGTATTCCGGCTTTTACAGATATTCAAATCGATGGGGAAGAAAGAACAGCGATTAAATTAATCGTGGAACCTCGCTAAAAACAAATAAAGTATTCTCAACCTGTTTGCGTAATGCAAACAGGTTGTTTTTCATTTATTGTGATATTTTCTCCCGATAGTATTTTTGGCATATAATGGGCGGATATGCAAAATCAGAAATGAGCTAAAACGTTTCAAAAAAAAAATTCCGCCCATTTTTCAAGACAGATACTTTTGTCCTTCTGGAAAAGACAGTGCTGTTTACGCTTATTCCATATCATGGTACAATCCGAATGTAACAAGAATTTTTCAAGGAGGATTGTACATGCAGAGTGGAAAGATGAAAGCTCTAATGAAAAAGGACGGGGCGTTCGGTGCTGTGCTGACTGAAGTTCCTATTCCTGAGATTGATAAACATGAAGTCCTCATAAAAGTGAAAGCTGCTTCCATATGCGGCACGGATGTGCACATTTATAATTGGGATCAATGGGCACGTCAGAGAATCAAAACACCCTATGTTTTCGGTCATGAGTTCAGCGGAATTGTTGAAGCTGTGGGAGAGAATGTCAGCGGTGTAAAAGCAGGAGAATATGTGTCGGCGGAAACACACATTGTCTGCGGTGAATGTGTCCCTTGTGTAACAGGAAAATCTCATGTTTGCACCAATACTGCGATTATTGGAGTGGACACGGCAGGCTGTTTTGCGGAATATGTAAAAGTTCCCGCTGATAACATCTGGAGAAATCCTGCTGAAATGGACCCGTCGATTGCTTCTATTCAAGAGCCTTTAGGAAATGCAGTTCATACCGTACTGGAGAGCCAGCCTGCAGGAGGAACGACTGCAGTGATTGGATGCGGACCGATTGGTCTTATGGCTGTTGCGGTTGCAAAAGCAGCAGGAGCTTCTCAGGTGATAGCAATCGATAAGAATGAATACAGGCTGAGGCTTGCCAAACAAATGGGAGCGACTTGTACTGTTTCTATTGAAAAAGAAGATCCGCTCAAAATTGTAAGCGCTTTAACGAATGGAGAAGGCGCAGATCTTGTTTGTGAGATGTCCGGCCATCCCTCAGCGATTGCCCAAGGTCTTGCGATGGCTGCGAATGGCGGGAGGTTTCATATTCTGAGCTTGCCGGAACATCCGGTGACAATTGATTTAACGAATAAAGTGGTATTTAAGGGGCTTACGATCCAAGGAATCACAGGAAGAAAAATGTTTTCAACCTGGCGCCAGGTGTCTCAACTGATCAGTTCAAACGTGCTCGATCTATCACCTGTTATTACCCATCAGTTTCCGTTAGAGGAGTTTGAAAAAGGTTTCGAACTGATGAGAAGCGGCCAGTGCGGAAAAGTAATTTTAATTCCATAAAAGGGGGATAAACATGACGAAGGAATTTGAGTTTTTAAAAGCAGAGCTTGATAGAATGAAAGAAAACCATACATGGCAAGACATAAAACAGCTTGAATCTATGCAAGGCCCATCTGTCACAGTCAATCATCAAAAAGTCATTCAGCTTTCTTCTAATAATTACCTCGGATTTACTTCACATCCTAGACTCATCAACGCCGCACAGGAGGCCGTACAGCAGTATGGAGCCGGCACCGGATCAGTGAGAACGATTGCCGGCACATTTACCATGCATCAAGAACTTGAGAAAAAGCTGGCAGCCTTTAAAAAAACGGAGGCAGCACTTGTATTCCAATCAGGCTTCACAACGAACCAAGGCGTACTTTCAAGTATTCTTACAAAAGAGGATATTGTCATCTCAGATGAGCTGAACCATGCCTCTATTATTGACGGAATTCGACTGACAAAGGCGGATAAAAAGGTGTATCAGCACGTCGATATGAGTGATTTAGAGCGGGTGCTGAGAAAGTCAATGAATTATCGGATGCGTCTGATTGTGACAGACGGCGTATTTTCCATGGATGGCAACATAGCTCCTTTGCCTGATATTGTAGAGCTCGCTGAGAAGTATGACGCATTTGTGATGGTGGATGACGCCCATGCATCCGGAGTGCTTGGCGAAAACGGCAGAGGAACGGTGAATCACTTCGGTCTTGATGGCAGAGTTCATATTCAGGTCGGAACACTAAGCAAGGCAATCGGAGTGCTTGGCGGCTATGCTGCAGGTTCAAAGGTGCTGATCGATTATTTGCGCCATAAAGGCCGTCCGTTTTTATTCAGCACATCCCATCCGCCTGCTGTCACTGCCGCTTGTATGGAAGCAATCGATGTCTTGCTGGAAGAGCCGGAGCATATGGAGCGCTTGTGGGAAAATACCGCTTATTTTAAAGCAATGCTTGTAAAAATGGGCCTGACTCTCACGAAGAGTGAAACGCCGATTCTTCCTATTTTAATAGGTGATGAAGGTGTGGCAAAGCAATTTTCTGATCAGCTCCTTTCTCGAGGCGTTTTTGCCCAAAGCATCGTTTTCCCGACTGTAGCAAAGGGTAAAGCCAGAATTCGCACGATTATAACAGCTGAGCATACCAAAGATGAACTGGATCAGGCGCTTGATGTCATCGAAAAGACGGCAAAGGAGCTCCAGCTATTGTAGGAGGAAGAGCAAACTCTTCCTCTTTTGATTCCTTATTGATTATTATTCTCAATGAGTGTACAATGATAGGTTGCCAGTTGTGCAGAGCTTCAATAACCTTTATACTGAAGGGTGGAAGTTTGGTTTGAAAGGAGAAAATATGATATGAATGAAAAACAAAAATTAGAGAGCGGACAAGTAAATCCATCGGACAAAAAATCCGAGAAGGATTACAGCAAGTACTTTGAAGCTGTTTACATTCCGCCTTCCTTAAAAGACGCGAAAAAACGAGGCAAGGAAGCCGTTACTTATCATAATGACTTTAAAATTTCTGAACAATTTAAAGGCTTGGGAGACGGAAGAAAGTTTTATATCCGTACGTATGGCTGCCAAATGAATGAACACGATACAGAGGTTATGGCAGGAATCTTTATGGCGCTCGGTTACGAAGCGACAAACTCTGTTGATGATGCCAATGTCATTTTGTTAAACACATGCGCGATCCGTGAAAATGCCGAAAACAAGGTGTTTGGTGAGCTCGGGCACTTAAAAGCACTGAAAAAAAACAATCCCGATCTGATTCTAGGCGTGTGCGGCTGTATGTCTCAAGAGGAATCAGTCGTGAACCGGATTTTGAAAAAACATCCGTTTGTCGATATGATTTTCGGAACCCATAACATTCATCGCCTGCCGGAGCTTTTGTCAGAAGCATACCTTTCAAAAGAAATGGTCGTAGAAGTTTGGTCCAAGGAAGGGGACGTTATTGAAAACCTTCCGAAAGTCCGGAACGGAAAAATTAAGGGCTGGGTCAATATTATGTACGGCTGTGACAAATTCTGTACGTATTGCATTGTGCCTTACACACGCGGAAAAGAAAGAAGCCGCCGCCCTGAGGAAATCATTCAGGAAGTGAGAAGGCTTGCGAGTGAAGGCTATAAGGAAATTACACTGTTAGGCCAAAACGTAAACGCATATGGAAAAGACTTTGAAGATATGACGTACGGACTTGGTGATTTGATGGATGAACTGAGAAAAATCGATATCCCGAGAATCCGCTTTACAACGAGTCATCCGCGCGACTTTGATGATCGCCTCATTGAAGTGCTGGCGAAAGGCGGAAATCTGCTTGATCACATTCATCTCCCGGTTCAATCAGGAAGCTCAGAAGTTCTGAAGCTGATGGCCCGCAAATATGACAGAGAGCGTTACATGGAGCTGGTTCAAAAAATTAAAGAAGCAATGCCGAACGCTTCTTTGACAACGGACATTATCGTCGGATTTCCGAACGAAACGGACGAGCAGTTTGAAGAAACGCTTTCTCTATATCGTGAGGTGGAGTTTGACAGCGCCTATACGTTCATTTACTCTCCGCGTGAGGGCACTCCGGCTGCTAAGATGAAAGATAATGTACCGATGCGTGTGAAAAAAGAGCGCCTGCAGCGTCTAAACGCACTGGTGAATGAAATTTCTGCTAAAAAAATGAAGGAATACGAAGGCAAGGTTGTCGAAGTATTAGTTGAGGGTGAAAGCAAAAATAACCCTGATATTCTTGCCGGCTATACTGAAAAAAGCAAGCTTGTCAATTTCAAAGGGCCGAAGGAAGCCATCGGCAAAATTGTCCGCGTGAAAATCCAGCAAGCGAAAACATGGTCGCTTGATGGAGAAATGGTAGGAGAAGCAATCGAGGTGAAATAAGATGACGCTCTACTCAAAAAAAGACATTGTGCAGCAGGCACGGAACCTTGCAAAAATGATCTCTGAAACAGAAGAGGTTGATTTTTTCAAACGAGCTGAAGCGCAAATCAATGAGAATGACAAAGTGTCTGCAATCGTTAATCAGATTAAAGCCTTGCAAAAGCAGGCTGTCAATCTGAAGCATTATGAAAAGCATGAAGCGCTCAAACAAGTAGAAGCAAAAATTGACGCGCTGCAAGAAGAGCTTGAAGGGATTCCTGTTATCCAGGAATTCAGAGACTCGCAGATGGAGGTAAATGACCTACTGCAGCTCGTTGCACACACCATTTCCAACCAAGTCACAAATGAAATCATCACGTCAACCGGAGGCGACCTGCTGAAAGGGGAAACCGGTTCTAAGGTGAAGCATTCAAATAACAGCTGTTCTCTCTAAACACGGTGCCTTTACAGGCCCGTGTTTTTTTATCATTTATTTGGTTATAAATGAACTAAATAATCTATGTACTGAATGTTCAATTGGTTTTTCTGTGCTCAGCCGCGAGTAAACTTTATCGTACTTATAAGTAAAGTTTCTAGGCACACCTGCATACAATGGAACAGAAACTTTGTATTTTTATATTTTATTTATAAAAATGCACACTAGACAAATGCCCAGCATAAGATAACACGAAGAAGAACAAGGAGGCATGCCGGAATGTCTGAATACAGGGAAATTATCACGAAGGCAGTAGTAGCGAAAGGCCGAAAATTCACCCAATGCACCAACACTATCTCCCCTGAGAAAAAACCTAGCAGCATTTTGGGTGGTTGGATTATTAACCACAAGTACGACGCTGAAAAAATTGGAAAAACGGTAGAAATTGAAGGGTATTATGATATAAACGTATGGTACTCATACGCGGACAACACAAAGACAGAGGTTGTCACAGAACGGGTAAAATACGTAGATGTCATTAAACTCAGATACAGAGACAATAATTACTTAGATGATGAGCATGAAGTAATTGCCAAAGTGCTTCAGCAGCCAAACTGCCTTGAAGTGACTATTTCGCCAAATGGAAATAAAATCGTTGTGCAGGCAGAAAGAGAATTTTTGGCGGAAGTGGTAGGAGAAACAAAGGTAGTTGTTGAGGTCAATCCTGACTGGGAAGAGGAAGACGAGGAAGATTGGGAAGATGAGCTTGATGAAGAGCTTGAAGACATCAACCCGGAATTTTTAGTGGGAGATCCTGAAGAATAAAAAAGGGACTAGGGGAGACAGTACCCCCAAGTCTCTTTTTTATATTGATATATCATTCTTTTATCACTTTTTGTTTATGTTATAATGAAGGTTGGAAAATAGATACGTTGATACATAGTGAGGGATTAAACAATGGCCGGATATACGCCTATGATACAGCAATATTTAAAAATTAAGGCAGAGCACCAGGATGCCTTTTTATTTTTTCGACTGGGTGATTTTTACGAAATGTTTTTTGAGGACGCTAAAAAAGCGTCACAAGAGCTGGAAATTACATTAACGAGCAGAGACGGCGGTGGGGCAGAAAAAATACCGATGTGCGGTGTGCCGTATCATTCTGCTTCCGCGTATATTGAACAGCTTATTAAAAAAGGATACAAAGTGGCGATCTGTGAACAGACGGAAGATCCGAAGGCCGCAAAGGGTGTTGTAAAAAGAGAAGTGGTTCAGCTTATTACGCCCGGAACTGTAATGGACGGAAAAGGCATCCATGAATCGGAAAATAACTTTATCGCATCTGTTTCAGTCTGCTCGAATGGATACGGGCTTGCGCTTTCCGATTTAACAACGGGAGAAAATTTGGCTGTTTTGATTGAACGGCTTGAAGACGTCATATCAGAAATTTATTCCGTCGGCGCCCGGGAGATCGTGGTTTCAGGAAGCCTGGATGCCGATACAGTCGGACAGCTGAAAGAGCGGTGCGGTGCAACGATTTCAATTGAAGACGGAGAAATAGACGAACACGTCACGATCATTGAGCACTTAAATAATGAAGATGTAACAAAAACATTTATGCGCTTATATGCGTATCTGAAAAGAACCCAAAAGCGCAGCCTTGATCATCTTCAGCCTGTGCAGGTGTATGAGCTTGAGGAAGCGATGAAAATCGACTTGTACTCAAAGCGTAACCTAGAGCTGACCGAAACGATCCGTTCGAAAAATAAAAAAGGCTCCCTTTTGTGGCTGCTGGATGAAACAAAAACGGCAATGGGAGGCCGGCTTCTTAAACAATGGATTGACCGGCCGCTTATCAGAGTCAATCAAATCGAAGAGCGCCAAGAAATGGTGGAAACATTGATGTCCCATTTCTTTGAACGGGAAGATCTGCGTGAACGGTTAAAAGAAGTATATGATTTAGAACGTCTTGCCGGCCGCGTGGCATTCGGAAATGTCAATGCCCGGGATTTGATTCAGCTGAAGGAATCGTTAAAGCAAGTGCCTGGCATCAAACAGCTGGTTGCTTCACTTGCTCATGACAAGGCCAAGGAACGTGCAGAGCGTATTGACCCTTGCGGAGATGTACTTGAACTGCTGGAAGAAGCGCTGTACGAAAACCCTCCTTTATCGTTAAAAGAAGGGAACCTGATTAAAGACGGTTACAATCAAAAGCTTGATGAATACCGTGATGCAAGCAGAAACGGAAAAGACTGGATTGCCCGCCTGGAACAGCAGGAGCGGGAATACACAGGCATTCGCTCTTTAAAGGTCGGCTTTAATAAAGTTTTCGGTTATTACATTGAGGTGACAAAAGCAAATTTGCATTTGCTTGAGGAAGGGCGTTATGAGCGGAAGCAGACGTTAACGAATGCAGAGCGCTACATTACACCAGAATTAAAAGAAAAAGAAGCGCTCATTTTAGAAGCGGAAAATAACATCTGTGAGCTGGAGTACGAGCTGTTTACCGAGCTGCGCGAGAAAGTGAAGCAGTATATTCCGCGGCTTCAGCAGCTTGCAAAACAGATGAGCGAGCTGGATGCGCTGCAATGCTTTGCGACAATTAGTGAAAATCGTCACTACACGAAACCGGAGTTCTCTAAAGATGAAGTCGAAGTGATTGAAGGCAGACACCCGGTTGTTGAAAAAGTCATGGACAGCCAGGAATATGTCCCGAACAACTGTATGATGGGCGATAACAGACAAATGCTTCTCATTACAGGTCCAAACATGTCAGGGAAAAGCACGTATATGAGACAAATCGCGCTCATTTCCATTATGGCGCAAATCGGCTGCTTTGTACCCGCGAAAAAAGCGGTGCTTCCGATTTTTGATCAAATTTTTACGCGAATCGGCGCTGCAGATGATTTGATTTCCGGACAAAGTACATTTATGGTAGAAATGCTTGAAGCGAAAAATGCGATTGTCAATGCGACGAAAAACAGCCTCATTTTGTTTGATGAAATTGGGCGGGGCACGTCCACTTATGATGGCATGGCGCTGGCACAGGCGATTATTGAGTATGTTCACGATCATATCGGCGCCAAGACGCTGTTCAGCACACACTATCACGAGCTGACCGTTCTGGAGGACAAGCTGCCTCAGCTGAAAAACGTTCATGTTCGCGCTGAAGAATATAACGGAACGGTTGTCTTTCTTCATCAAATTAAAGAAGGTGCTGCTGATAAAAGCTATGGTATCCATGTAGCTCAGCTTGCTGAGCTGCCTGAAGATCTGATTGCGCGGGCTCAAGATATTTTAAAAGAGCTGGAGCAGTCAGGAAACAAACCAGAGGTGCCCGTGCATAAATCTCAGGAGGCGAAACCCCAGGTGAAAGAAGAACCGGCACAACTTTCCTTTTTTGACGAAGGGGAAAAGCCGGCTGAAACACCAAAGCTTTCAAAAAAAGAAAAGCAGGTGCTCGATGCCTTCAAATCACTTAATATACTTGATATGACACCGCTTGAAGCGATGAATGAAATGTACAAGCTGCAAAAGAAATTACATTAAAACGGGGTGATGAATGTGGCAAAAGTCATCCAGCTGTCAGATGAGCTTTCAAATAAAATAGCGGCGGGCGAGGTTGTGGAACGGCCCGCCTCAGTCGTCAAGGAATTGGTGGAAAATGCGATCGACGCTGACAGCACAGTCATTGAAATCGATATTGAGGAAGCAGGCCTTGCATCCATTCGGGTTTTGGATAACGGCGAAGGAATGGAGAATGAAGATTGCAAGCGTGCTTTTCGCCGCCACGCAACAAGTAAAATAAAAGATGAAAATGATTTATTCAGGGTAAGAACGCTTGGTTTTAGGGGAGAAGCCTTGCCGAGTATCGCGTCAGTCTCTCATCTGGAGATTACGACAAGCACTGGTGAAGGAGCTGGGACGAAGCTCGTCCTTCAAGGAGGAAACATCATTTCCGAATCGCGGTCCTCAAGCAGGAAGGGAACTGAAATTGTCGTTTCCAACTTGTTTTTTAACACACCGGCCCGTTTGAAATATATGAAAACCGTTCATACAGAGCTTGGAAACATTACAGACGTGGTTAACCGTATTGCTCTGGCGCATCCAGAGGTATCGATCCGCCTGCGCCATCATGGGAAAAACCTGCTTCAAACGAATGGAAACGGAGATGTACGCCATGTCCTGGCAGCGATTTACGGCACTGCTGTCGCCAAAAAAATGCTTCCGCTGCATGTAAGCTCTTTGGATTTTGAAGTGAAGGGATATATCGCTCTCCCAGAGATTACACGGGCGTCGAGAAACTATATGTCGTCTGTGGTCAATGGCCGTTACATTAAAAATTTCCCGCTCGTCAAAGCGGTTCATGAAGGATATCATACGCTTTTGCCGATCGGACGCCATCCCATTACCTTTATAGAAATTACGATGGACCCGATTTTAGTCGATGTCAACGTGCATCCATCGAAGCTTGAGGTCCGGCTCAGCAAGGAAACAGAGCTTCATGACTTAATACGTGACGGAATTAAAGATGTATTTAAACAGCAGCAGCTGATTCCGAGTGCCCAGCTCCCGAAAAAATCAGCACCTGCCATCAAAAATGAGCAGCAGTTTATAACCTTTGATGAAAAACCTGTGGAAAAAAAAGTTTCGGAAAAATCGACTGCGCCATCTTATTCATCAATGAAGCTCAGCTCAGTCGTGAAAGAGCCGGTTGATGCGGAGGAAGAATTGCCTCCTCTCCATTTTGATGCTCCACCTATCGATGATGAGGAACAAACCCTTGAGGTGTCCAGTGTTTCAGAAGAACAGTCTGAAACATATGAGCAGGAATACCATGAGGAACAGCCGCCGCCAACGTCTGAGCGGGTTCCGATTATGTACCCGATCGGCCAGATGCACGGGACTTATATATTGGCACAAAATGAAAATGGCTTATATATTATCGACCAGCACGCCGCCCAAGAACGTATTAAATACGAGTACTTCCGTGAAAAGGTGGGGGAGGTTGAGCCTGAGGTCCAGGATATGATTGTACCGCTGACGTTCCACTACTCCACAAACGAGGCTTTGATTATCGAACAGCACAAACAAGAGCTCGAAAGTGTTGGTGTCTTTTTAGAGTCATTCGGCTCTAACAGTTACATCGTCCGCTGCCACCCGGCCTGGTTTCCAAAGGGAGAAGAAGCCGAGCTCATAGAAGAAATCATTCAGCAGGTGCTCGACTCCAAAAATATTGATATTAAAAAACTCCGTGAGGAAGCCGCGATTATGATGAGCTGCAAAGGCTCCATCAAAGCAAATCGCCACCTCAGAAATGACGAAATCAAAGCGCTTCTGGACGACCTCCGAAGCACATCAGACCCATTTACATGCCCGCACGGCCGCCCGATCATCATACACCATTCCACTTATGAGATGGAAAAGATGTTCAAACGCGTGATGTAGTGGGGGTGGTTGGTGAAGGGGAAAAGACCTTTTGCCCGTATTTTGTCCCTACATGTTTCAAGCATTGAGATATTCTTCGGAATTGATCAATGCTTTTTTTATTGTGTTTTTTCAGTGATATGAATTTAAACATTTGAAGTCATCTTGACTGTAGAAAATAAAGACTTACGTCAGCATAGGGAAGTCATTACATGGATTATGACGGAAGAGGAGCGTTTGGAGTATATAAAAACATCCAATCATCCCAACAGAAGAACCACAGACTAAGCTGCAAGTTTTCCCAATGAACGATTGGACGTGATAACAGTCATCTAGTAGACGTCACCCGTATGGAAAAATAGAAACTCAACACTTTTATTATACCTTTCGAGTGCGTTTATAGTGAACTGTCCAAAACATATAGAAAATCTGGAACAGGTACTTAATCAAATTGAAAATGACAAAAATTACGTCATTGTGATTGACGGAAACAATAGATCATTCAAATCAACGGAAATGCCGGAGCACGGTAAAACAATCGTACAAACGTCAAAAGGTAATCTCTCCAGAATTGATTTTGAGATCGGCTATAAAATGTGACGCAGAGGGGCCGGTCCTCTATGCGATAAGGGAGGAACAGACATGGATAAATTACAGGAAATTAAAGCGCGTATTTCAAAACTAAAAGGCTAAGAAAATGCTAAGCTGACAGATCAATATTGGATGGCCAAAGAGCATATTGACTTTCTGATTGATCGGACTGAACTGTCTGTTAAGCAACAGGAAATCATTGAGGAAAACAAGCGTCAACAGGAAATACTGTACATTAATTTCGGCAGGCTCAAAAGAACATTCAGCAACTAAGTGGGGATAGAAACATATAAACAAGCATTAGAGAAGATCATTACCAATCGTAATTTTGCGATTACAGTTGACCAAAATGAATTGGAGGGTGATCCGAAATGAACAAGACTATTCAATTTTTGAAAGAGCTTCAAAATGAACTGAAAACACAGGATCGTGAAGTTTTCAAACTCCACTACGATTTTGGTATGTAGGGGATTATAAATGGATTTGAAATTCAGAGGATGTTGCGGAACGCTTTTTTGTTTACATCCCTGAAGATGGTGAATCATATGAACTGGAAAGTTATATAAAGGACATTAAGGAGAATAAAAAATTGTCCTCAGAAGCGATGGAAGATATAAAGTGTAAGTTTCCTCATTAGATTGGATACATGAATATGTAGACAGTGACGCTAATCTGATACCAGAAACAGAGGTTCATCACATCTATCAAAATATAATGTTTCTAACTAAAGTGGAGGCAAAACAGCACATAAAACAAAATCATTACCACTATACGAAAAAGGTTCATACGTACGCCATGACAGCTTGGAGAGTACCAAAAGTTGAACGGTTGCTTAAAATTCTTTAAACGTTTGGTTGGGATTCGTTCGGGAAAGAAGGTGCTGCAAAATGATTCCTTCACAAGTTGAACTTCAGCGGGCAGTCAAAGCCACAAAAGATGAAGCGATGACAGTTGAGCAGGCAGCGGAATATTTGAAAGTGCATCCAGATTACATACCGGTGCTTGTGGCAAAGTCAGACGATCTGAAAATGATCGGTGATGAAACAATCATTGCAAAGCGTGATAAGACAAACGGTTGGCTCATTGGGGCGATGATTTTGGTTTTATTCTTTGCAATCGCAGTTCTGCCGGGGGTAGGGGGTTAAGGCATGGGCGATAAAGTGGAAAAATAGAAGAGCATATTAGAATGCTCTTCTATTCGAAAATTAATAGACAAATACGTGTAACTGACCGTATACTGATCCATTTTTGAATATAGTTAAATATGCATTTCCAGCTTTATTACCACGGACAAGTCCATTGGTATCTACTGTGAACACAGCGCTATTATCTGAATGATAAGCGAATCCTGATCCTAAATATTTTGCATCTAATTGTTTAGAACCCCCAGCTCTCACTTCAAAAGTATCGTAATAGGCTTTAATTGGACCAGGAGATATAGTTGTTTGCGTTTCATTTTTTTGAGGAGTCATCTCTTTAGCAGAAGCCATACCACTAATTGAAAAAGCTAATACAGGAATCGATAGTGCAGTCACAGCAATCTTTTTGAAATTCATTTTAAACACTCCTTTTGAGTTTTTGTGTTACACCATAAGGATTCAACGAAAGTAATTATTTTCCTTGTAAATAAATGTTAATTATTTGTGAACTTGTTTTATGATCGAATACAGCTGCCCTGAATGTGGTCACAACGAATTAGATATAAAAATCCGCCCAGATGCACGCTGCCCGAAATGCGGCTGCAGCATGGGCGTTGAGGAGGAATTTGTGTGATGGATTACAGGCAAGTTCATAAGCTGAAAATCTTGCCGGAATACTTCAAGTAATATCCCTTGTGGCTCTAGCGCCAGCCCACTTTTTGGTTGAGCGAATAAAGTCATACTTTTTGCGATTTTGTACCCAATAAGATCGTATTCATTATCAATTATATATTTATAATCGAGAATAGAAAACAAATAACCTAGTAGAAAATAAAATAAAGCCCAAAAATATGATTGTCATTAATTTACTAATATGTTAATATTTTTATTGTACAAAGCAACAATATGGGGGGAATAAAATGGTGAAAAAGATTCTTACTTTGTTTAGCGTACTTATTTGCTTGGCGATCAGTCCGTTTGCAACGGCGAATGCATCATCATTGAACTCTGAAAAACCGACTGCGAATTCTGTAACCCCGGCTGCTTCGTGTTATGACTCTTACGATTTTGACTTTGAATTTTCCGCCAGACTCACGGGAGTAACCAGAGCCCTTTGTGCAGGAACCTTGAATGTTTCAGGAGAAATTTATGCTACTGGATATGAATCGGAAGACGAAACGACAGTATTAGTTGAGATTAAAAAAGATGTATTGGGCACTGACCCAGTGATCGACAGTTTTACAATAGATGTTGCAGATGGTGAAACCACCTATTTTGATGAGGATTTAGTAGATATACCTGCAGGAAATTATTATATGGTGATGAAAAAACAATCAGGTTCATATTGGTATTTTGAAGGATCTGGAACAATTTCAACTTATTAAATACAAAAATATGCCTACACCTCTTCTGGTGTGGGCATATTTTTGTAGAAAAGTGTTTACATCGTAAACAGTCTAGCATGTTAAAGTTGGCGGCACTGATCGAGTAAGAACGCAGAAATTAACGGATGTACTTAACCAATGTTTTATCGCAAGATACAAAATAGAAGATCAAAAAATATGGAATGGAGTTATTTAAACATTAATAAAAAAGATTAAAGCCCTCTTTAAGACGGGCTTTTTTATTCTCTGTAAACTGCTTCGGGTAAATCTCAAGATAGACTATTGGCGGTTAACGGCTTTAGTGCGGTGGCAGTTTAGAGTGAATATTTGCCTCGTTTAGAAACTTTGTCGGCATGTTTCGGCAATCACATGGCATGGCAAAACGCCATAAAAACTTCTTATGGCGTCTGCTGTACAGGGAGGTGAGTCAAAAAGACTTTGGATACTCTTAGATTAGTAAAGGAATGAAGCACCAACAATGATCAACAAGATGAACAACACTACGATCAATACGAAGCTGCTTCCGCCTGAATATCCGCCGCCAGAGTATCCACCAGAATATCCACCGTAGAATCCCATGATGTCACCTCCTTTAGTCGAGATAGAATAAGGTATGCGAAACAATAACTTTCGACATAGTTTTAAGTCTAAAAAAGAAGAAATGAATATTTTGTCTAAAGGTGGACCAGTGGATTTCAGCAGACTATTAACAGTTGTACCTCACATTCATCCGCAGCAGTTGCGATTGAACCAACCTTATTAAAATACATCTCTACATCAATCCCTGATGAAGTTTTGCGATATCAATGCTTTTTATGTATCCATTGGAGTGTCATATTAGGAAACGGTTGTAAACGTGTGATCCATCATACTTCGCGGATATATCCATCTACATAACAAAATTTACATTTACAGGTAATTTAAAATAATGTATATTTTGGGTGAGGGGGTGGAAACACATGGCATGCGGTCCGAAGATCATTATCTTTTTGGATGAACTTGATGATCCGAATGTAAGAATCATTCTAGAATGCAGAATTTAAAATACAACATTGTGTTTGCTCCCTGTTCGTGTGAGCAGGGAGTTTTTTCGTTTATATAACTGGTGATGTCCAAATATAAGGTGTTATGAATTTTCCATATCTGCCATCGGCATTTTTAAGCGGCTTCTCTATTTGGCTGGTTATCAAAAGCAAGTTCAATGAAAGCAATCAAAGCTGATATCACAACAAGCAAGACATCTGGAATATAAATAGACTGCATAAAGTAATCTGCAAAACAGATCGTTATAAGATTGCTGATAAAATACAGTATAAAAGCAAAAAGTGCAGTCTTTTTCAAAGAAAGTGATTTTTCCAAAATGATAGAGATTATCTTTGTGAGTGGGTCTATGATTACGCCTACAGCAAAGCAGGCTAAAATAAATAAAGCTAATGTTTGATTGGAAGCGTATGTGATGCCAAGTATGGAGAATAATCCTTTCATCCCGAAGAAAAAGCCGCCGAAGATGACTGCAAGTGCAATAGCCACGATAAAAATGACAGATATAATTCCGATTAATTTTGATTTCAGGTTAAAATCCTTAGAGTGCTCGTTCTGTTCTTTTTGGCACAAGGATGACACTCCCTTCACCTGCTTACTCATACAAACCTTTATCCTTAAATGAAACCAAAATATCTATAAGTCTGTTTCTGACGAAAGTAGTATAACATATTTTAACAAAACCAAAAAAGGCCCTTTCCGCTGGGGAAGGGCCTTTTTCACCATGTTAATTTCTGAGATTCGCCGAAGTTTTCTCTTTTTTTGGCCAAATAAAATAGCTGGCTGTAATGAGAAAGTCAATGCCTATAATGACAGTCCACAGTTTAAGAATGCCGCTCAATGCCTCGGTTCGGGCAAAGTCGTTGATAAAATAAATCATCCCTGCCAATAGTCCCGCACCAATTAAGTAGGCCAGCACATGTCTTAGCCAGCCTTTCGCACCGTGCTTGGCATGGTCCATTCCAAAACGTTTCAGAGGTTTTGCGCCATTTTTTGTCACATAATATTGAAATTTTTCATCTGCCCATTGAATCATTTGTTTTCCATAAGCGATCGATATACCGATGTAAACAGCTGCAATTCCATGTGCTGCGGTCGCTGAGGCTCCGCGGTAAAGGTCCACACCAGTTGCCGCTAATAAGATCAAATCGATAACTGGAGTTAAGGCAAGGAATAGCAGTCCTAATGTATGTCGTTTGAATAGGTAGCGTACAGCAAGCCCCAAAACAATGACAACCCAAAACGCAATTTCACAGAAAACAATCATCCATGCGATACCGTTCAATCCATTCCCCTCTTTTCAATACAGTTGTATTATTTAAATAATATGTTACCACCTTTGTTTTTGTAACACAACTGTATTATAAAAATTGCCCTCTCATTTTTTTCTTGTTACAATAAAGCTATGCCAAAACAAATTGACCATGAGAAAAGAAGAAAACAAATTGCAGAAGCGACGTGGCGCGTCATTTTAGAACGGGGGATGGAGGGAGCATCAGCCAGGAACATTGCAAAGGAAGCAGGATTGTCATTAGGTGCGCTGCGCCATTATTTCACTACACAGGATGAACTGCTTGCTTTTGCAATGAAACTTGTTCAAGAAAAGGTGACGGCCCGAATTAAGGACATTGCCATGAAGGATTTGCTCCCTAAGGAAAAAGTGTTGCACATTTTGCTTGAAATTGTCCCAACGAATGAAGAAACGATAAGAGAGATGGAGGTTTGGTTTGCTTTTACTGCTTATGCCAGACATAAAAAGGATATGTTTGATGCGAATCATGACGGGATTTTCAGCGGCATGCGGAATCTGATTGCCTATTTAGATGAATCCGGTTTACTAAAGCAGAATGCTGATAAAAACATTGAAGCTGAGAGGCTTTACGCGCTTGTTGACGGCTTGGCTTTACATGCGATGCTTGACCCTGTGCGAGTGAATAAAGACAGAATCAAGCGGGTCATTATGCAGCATGTAGAGTCCATTTGCGTGGAAGATACACGCGAGACACAAAAACGAAATCTCTAAGGAACTAGTGCGAAAAGCGATTCTTGTTGGACATGCTTCCAAAAGAATCGCTTTTTTTATATGCAAAGAACAAGGATCTCTGAAAAAAATGGAAAACAATCATACTGTTTGATAAAGTGGAATGAAAGATGGAGGGTGAACACCGGTCCATCATTTAAGAACTTTACATGATAGGGATGGTATAAATGAATCTTACTTATAAGGTGCATCTAATTAAAACAAGGTATCAGGGCTGGACGAATTATTGCTATATCATTGAAGATATTGTAAGCAGATCTGCAATTGTTGTTGATCCCTCATGGGAATTGAGTAAAATAACAACTGCACTTTCTGAACTAAAAGCTGAATTAAAGGCAGTCGCATTGACACATTCTCATTATGATCATGTAAACCTAGTAGACCCGCTGACGAAGATGTTTAACGCTCACGTTTATATGTCGAAAAAAGAAATTGATTATTATCAATTCCGATGCAGAAATTTAATTAGCCTAGAGGATCATCAGACGATCAGCATAGGGAACACAAGTGCACAATGCCTTCTCACACCGGGGCATACAGCCGGCGGAATGTGTTATTTGTTTTCTGAAAGTATTTTTACCGGAGATACGGTGTTTACGGAAGGGTGCGGCATATGTGAGGATGATGGCAGTTCTGCGGGAGAGATGTTTGATAGCATTCAAAGAATAAAATCGGAGGTTTCACCTCATGTACGGGTGTATCCTGGTCACTCTTTTGGCAAATCGCCCGGCCATTCAATAAAGGATCTTTATCAGCATAATATTTACTTTCAAATTGATAAGAAGGAATACTTTGTGAAATTTCGCACCCGTAAAAATCAAAAAGGCATTTTTGATTTTAAATAATCTTTTTGAATCTATTATCCTATTTTTCTTCGAATATCTAAATGCTTTTTATTTTTCAAAATGATTACATAGGAGGGTGTTATTTATTTTGAAAACTTATTAGGAAGAAAATGAAGCGCATTATCTTGATATGTCGCCCTATACGTGATGCAGGTCCTTTTTCTTATATTCTGTTATATCTCCTGATCCTTTATTCCTCAATTGAAAGAAGCAGAAAAACAATTGGGTTAACTGTAGGAAAAATTAACTTGACGGATAATATTTACAGAGGTTACCATCAACTTGAACATGCTACTATTTATCCGGTCATCACTATTTTTTATAAAATCATACAAAAGTGAAACACATCTACTATCGGAAGGGTGGCTTTGAGAGAATGATCACATATGTTTTTCCGGGGCAGGGTTCGCAGAAACAAGGAATGGGCAGCGGCTTATTCGATGAATTTAAAGAACTGACGGATCAGGCAGATGAGATCTTAGGCTATTCAATCAAACGTCTTTGCCTGGAAAATCCTTATTCCAATTTAAATAAAACGCAATTTACTCAGCCGGCGTTATATGTGGTAAACGCACTAAGCTATCTGAAAAAAATCAAGGAAAAAGAAGTTAAGCCTGACTTTGTCGCCGGCCACAGCTTGGGTGAATACAATGCGTTATTTGCAGCTGAAGCCTTTGACTTTGAGGCAGGTTTACAGCTTGTCAGAAAAAGAGGCGAGCTGATGAGTCTGGTAAGCAACGGCGGTATGGCAGCTGTTATGGGACTAAATGAAGAGCAGGTTGCAAAGGCTCTGAAAGAACATCATTTATATGATGTTGATATTGCTAATGTGAACGCCCCATATCAAATTGTAATTTCAGGGCAAAAAGATGAGATTGAAAAAGCCGCATCTCTTTTTGATACGTTGACTGAAGTTACAATGGTACTCCCCTTAAACGTAAGCGGCGCGTTTCATTCCAGGTACATGAATAAAGCAAAAGAAGAATTCGAGGAGTTCCTTCATGCCTTTCATTTTTCGCCCCCGTCTATCCCGGTTATTTCAAATGTGTATGCCAAACCGTATACATCCGAATTCATGAAGCAGACGCTGGCCGATCAAATTAATCATTCAGTGAAATGGACTGAGAGCATAAGCTACTTAATGAATAAAGGCCATATGGAGTTTGAGGAGATAGGTCCAGGAAATGTTTTAACCGGGTTAATACATCGCATAAAGAAAGATGCGGAACCAATGCCCCGTTAAAAACGTTTGTTCTTATGGCCTTGTACCTCGTTAATTAGAGCTAAAGACAGATTTCCTTTCCTTTAAGGTAGAAAGTTTTAAAGAGTCAATCGTTCGTTTGACACTGTTTCTAATTAAATAACTTTATATACTGTTACATAAAGAGGCTGAAAAAAGTTAGACATTTGAACTATGTCAGCCAGATTGCCAAACCATCGCTCTCACATCTAGATGGTCCCTTTTTAACTGTACCCACCAATCATAGAGTCGATGTTCTTTGCTGATCCTGTCATCATGTTACATCAATTTTGAGATATCAACATACATCTACGATCACTTCATAAATGAACCGCATCCAGAGCACTAATAGCATTCCTTCCAAAGTTGAATCTCCTTTACTTTTTTCATATAAGACTTTTTTATTTATTTTCTTTCAATCGCTGCTATATGTCTTTACAGCATATATAGAACTGAAAAATCAAAATAGCCGTCATAAATATAAAAAAAGAAGGTTATACACATGAATGAACCGCTTGTTTTTATGTTTTCCGGACAAGGTTCCCAATACTATCACATGGGGAAAGAACTATTTAAGGAAAATGCCGTGTTTCGCCAATCGATGCTTGAAATGGATGCCATTGCAGCACGGCGAATCGGCACATCTATTGTTGAAGAAATCTACCATCCAGATAAACGGGTGTCAGATCCGTTTGATCGTATTCTTTTTTCCCATCCAGCTATTTTTATGGTTGAGTATTCCTTATATAAAGTTTTGGAAGACAGGGGAATTTATCCTGATTACGTATTGGGATCGAGCCTGGGAGAATTCGCATCAGCGGCAGTTTCTGGTTTGTCAGACGCAGAGGATATACTGGATTGCATACTTGAACAGGCTATTGTCATCCAAAATTCCTGCGATAAAGGTAAAATGCTGGCCATTCTTGACAAACCGCAATTGCTGAAAGATTATCCGCAACTGTTTAGAAATAGTGAACTTATTTCTATCAATTATGATTCGCACTTCGTCATTTCTGGTGAAGAAAATCATATAAAGCAGATTATGGAGGCTTTAAAAGAGAAACAGATTCTTTGCCAGCTGCTTCCTGTATCCTATGCTTTTCATTCTTCGCTTATCGATCCGGCAGAGAGTGCCTATGAAGAATTTTTAAGATCAAAATCTTTTAAAAAACCGTTCATACCGATTGTATCGAGCTTAACGGGAAGCTGCCTTCACGTAATCGACAATCATTTCTTTTGGAATGCGGTCAGAAAACCAATGATGTTTCGTGAAGCGATTCGATATTTGGAAAGCAAGCATACATGCAAGTTTATCGATTTAGGGCCATCCGGCACCTTAGCTGCATTTGTGAAACAGCTGATTCCGGGTGATTCAGCTGACCGCTGCTGCTCAATCATAACACCATTTCATCAGGAGCTGAAAAATCTGAATACGGTTGAGGGTTTCCGTACACCAGAAAGGAAGTTTACAAGATGATTACATATGTCTTTCCAGGGCAAGGCTCCCAGCAAAAGGGAATGGGACAAGGGTTATTTGAACAATATCAGCATTTGACTGATCAAGCAGATCAAATATTGGGCTATTCAATAGAGAAGCTATGTACAGAGAAATCCTATTTGGATGTAAACCATACTGAATACACGCAGCCTGCTTTATATGTTGTAAATGCACTCAGTTATTTGAAGCGAGTGGAGGAAACCGGCAGAAAACCTGATTTTGCGGCAGGACACAGCTTAGGAGAATACAATGCGTTGTTGGCTGCCGGTGCATTTGATTTTGAAACCGGATTAAGACTTGTCAAAAAAAGAGGAGAATTGATGGGACGCATTACAGGAGGCGGAATGGCTGCTGTGATCGGCCTGAATAAGGAACAAGTTACAGCCGTTTTAGAAGAGCACCGCCTTCATGACATTGATGTGGCAAATGAAAATACGCCTCGGCAAATTGTAATTTCCGGCCCGAAAAAAGAGATTGAAAAAGCTCGGGCTGTTTTTGAAAACACCAAGGATGTAAAGCTGGTTCATCCATTAAATGTGAGCGGAGCTTTTCATTCCAGATATATGAATCAAGCAAAACAGGTCTTTAAGCAATATATTGACTCATTCCAGTTTGCACCTTTGGCGATCCCGGTTATCTCCAATGTCTATGCAGAGCCATACCATCAGGAACGGTTAAAAGATACATTATCTGAACAAATGGACAACACAGTGAAATGGACGGACAGCATTCGTTTTCTGATGGGAAGAGGAGAAATGGAGTTTGAAGAGATTGGGCCTGGTACTGTATTAACCGGTCTCATTCATCGGATTAAAAATGAAGCTGAACCATTGACATATATACCAAAAAAGACCTCCGCGATCAGTGTGCATCTAAAGGAGCAACCCAATGTTCAAGCCGGCATTACGGCAGAATCTTTAGGAAGTGCTGAATTTAAACAGGATTATCATCTTACATATGCTTATCTTGCAGGAGGAATGTACCGCGGAATTGCTTCGAAAGAAATGTTAGTAAAGCTGTCGAGAGCGGGAATGATGGGGTTCTTTGGCACAGGCGGTCTGAGCCTGAATGAGGTTGAAGATGCGATCCGTGCTATACAAGGTGAATTAGGGAAAGGACAAGCCTACGGCATCAATCTGGTACACAATATGAAACATACTGAATCAGAGGAAAAAATGATCGATCTTTTATTGAGGAATCAAGTGAGCGTTGTGGAGGCTTCAGCATTTTTAAGTGTCACTCCTGCATTAGTAAGGTACCGCGCAAAAGGAGTGAAACGAACTGAAAATGGTGAGGTTATATGCTCAAATCGTCTCATAGCAAAAATATCACGTCCGGAAGTTGCAGAGTCATTTCTGAGCCCTGCGCCTGAGAATATGCTGCAAAAGCTTTTAGGAGAAAATAAAATCACCATGAATGAAGCTGAGTTGCTGCGGTGCATTCCGATGGCTGACGATATTTGTGTGGAAGCTGATTCAGGCGGTCACACAGATGGCGGTGTGGCATACAGCCTGATGCCGGCGATGACATCTTTAAGAGATGACATGATGAAAAAATATCAATATCGGAAAAAAATAAGAGTTGGTGCAGCTGGAGGGATTGGAACACCTGAGGCAGCGATGGCGGCTTTTATGCTTGGGGCAGATTTTATTCTAACAGGTTCAATCAATCAATGTACGGTTGAGGCGGCAACAAGTGATAAAGTAAAGGATTTGCTTCAGCAGATGAATGTACAAGATACAGCCTATGCGCCTGCTGGCGATATGTTTGAATCGGGCAGTAAAGTGCAAGTGCTAAAAAAAGGCGTGTTCTTTCCCGCACGTGCAAACAAGTTATATGAACTGTACCAGCGGTATGGTTCTATACGTGAGCTGGATGCAAAGATGCTGGACCAGCTTGAGGAGAAATACTTTAAACGCAGTATAGAAGACATATATAAAGATATTGCATTGCATTATCCCGCGGCAGACATTGAGAAGGCTGAACAAAACCCGAAGCATAAAATGGCTTTGATTTTCCGATGGTACTTCAGATACAGCTCAAAATTGGCAATCAGCGGAAGCGAACATTCGAAGGTTGATTATCAAATTCACTGCGGTCCCGCGCTGGGAGCCTTTAATCAATGGGTCAAAGGATCGCAATTAGAAAATTGGCGAAACCGTCATGTCGATGAAATCGCGAAAAAATTAATGACAGAAACGGCAGTATTGCTTCATGAACGGATGCAATCGATGTATCAGCCGTCGCATGAAACAGACAATATAAGGATGGAAGTTTGAAAATTATGAAAATATACCTATAAAAATCATTAAAATGATCCATTGAAGGAGAGAGCGCGTTATGGATAAACAGAGAATCTTTGAAGTATTAATCACCAATATTTGCGAGGTGCTTCCTGAATTAGACGGACACAGATTTGAGCCTGAAGATCAGTTAGTTGAGTTAGGGGCTGATTCTGTAGACAGAGCTGAAATTATCACAATGGTGCTAGAGGATTTATCGTTAAAAATTCCTCGCATTGAGCTATCCGGAGTGAAAAATATCGGTGAATTAGCTGAGGTGCTTTATGACAAAGTGCAATCTGCCTGAGGTCGTAGTGACCGGTGTAGGCGTTACGGCCTCCATCGGTCAAGGGAAGGAGGATTTTGCTTCCTCGCTGCTGTCCGGCAGACATGCCTTTGATGTCATGAAGCGTTCAGGCAGACAAAAAGACAGCCGGTTTATCGGAGCTGAAATCGCGTCATTGTCTTATCCCGACCGGCTTTCTAAAAAAATGTTGCGGAAAGCATCATTTTCCAGCCGCGCTGCATTGGTAACTCTCACGGAGGCTTGGGAGGAGGCTGAATTGGACGATACAGATTCCTCACGTATCGGACTAGTAGTTGGAGGGTCAAATTTCCAGCAGAGAGAAACCTTAGAGGTTTATGAAAGCTATCAAGCCCGCTCTGGTTTTATTTCGCCGGCGTATGGCCTGTCTTTCATGGATAGCGATCTTTGCGGGATATGTACAGATCAGTTTGGCATCACAGGATTGGCATATACGGTAGGAGGAGCCTCGGCCAGCGGCCAGTTAGCAGTCATTCATGCGATTCAGCAAGTCCTGTCAGGCGAAGTTGATACTTGCATAGCACTTGGTGCTTTAATGGATCTTTCTTATATGGAATGTGAGGCGCTAAGGGCTTTAGGCGCTATGGGAACGGACAAATATGCTGATGAACCTGAAAAAGCGTGCCGGCCCTTCGATCAAAACAGAGACGGGTTTATTTATGGAGAATCGTGCGGTGCATTGGTAATAGAACGAAGGGAGACGGCTTTACGAAGAGGTGTTAAACCTTATGCAGCATTGCCTGGCTGGTCAATTAAACTGGACGGAAACCGGAACCCTGATCCTTCATTAGAAGGAGAGATTCATGTCATCCAGAAGGCGCTGGGGCGTGCCGGCCTTTCACCAGAAGATATTGATTATATTAATCCTCATGGTACAGGTTCTTTTATTGGAGATGAAACAGAATTAAAGGCGCTCCGTGCATGCGGGCTTTCCCATGCTTATATCAATGCAACAAAATCGATAACCGGACACGGGCTTAGTGCGGCGGGCATCGTAGAGATTATTTCTGTTTTGCTGCAAATGAAAAAATCTGCCCTGCATCCGAGCCGGAATTTGGATCATCCAATCGATGATTCCTTTCATTGGGTAAATGAGAAATCGATTTCATACCGCATCAAAAATGCGCTGAGCTTAAGCATGGGGTTTGGTGGAATGAACACTGCGGTTTGTATACAAAACATTGAGAAATGTGGAGGCGAATCATAAATGGTTTCAGCCGGAATAGAAGCGATGAATGTCTTTGGCGGAACGGCATACCTTGATGTCATGGAGCTGGCCAAATACAGACGCTTAGACACTGCCAGATTTGAAAACTTATTAATGAAAGAAAAAGCGGTAGCACTGCCTTATGAAGATCCCGTGACCTTCGGAGTCAATGCAGCTAAGCCGATAATTGATGCTTTATCTGAAGCAGAGAAGGACCGGATTGAATTATTAATCACTTGCTCTGAATCCGGGATTGACTTTGGAAAATCGTTAAGTACATATATCCACGAGCATTTAGGCCTCAACCGCAACTGCCGTTTGTTTGAGATTAAACAGGCATGTTATTCAGGAACGGCTGGATTTCAGATGGCGGTAAATTTTATATTATCCCAGACTTCCCCGGGGGCCAAAGCACTGGTTATCGCCAGTGATATTTCACGTTTTTTAATTGCAGAGGGCGGAGACGCATTAAGCGAAGATTGGTCTTATGCGGAACCAAGCGCCGGGGCGGGAGCGGTGGCCGTTTTAGTTGGCGAAAATCCCGAGGTGTTTCAAATAGATCCCGGAGCAAATGGGTATTACGGCTATGAAGTCATGGACACGTGCCGCCCCATTCCCGACAGTGAAGCGGGTGATTCTGATCTCTCTTTAATGTCATATCTGGATTGCTGCGAACAGACCTTTCTGGAATATCAAAAACGTGTACCGGGAGCCAATTATCAGGACACGTTTCAATATCTTGCTTACCATACGCCCTTTGGCGGGATGGTGAAAGGTGCACACCGGACAATGATGCGTAAGGTGGCGAAGATGAAAACAGCTGGGATTGAGACAGATTTTTTAAATCGGGTAAAACCGGGTTTAAATTACTGTCAACGGGTTGGAAATATTATGGGGGCAGCCTTGTTTCTGGCATTGGCCAGCACGATCGACCAAGGGAGATTTGATTCGCCTAAACGAATTGGCTGTTTTTCCTACGGATCCGGCTGCTGTTCCGAGTTTTACAGCGGAATTACAACTCCGGAAGGCCAGGAGCGTCAGAGAACATTTGACATTGAGAAGCATTTGGATCGCCGATATCAGCTCTCTATGGAAGAGTATGAGCTGCTGTTTAAGGGGAACGGGATGGTGCGGTTTGGGACGCGTAATGTAAAGCTGGACTTTGAGATGATACCGGGCATCATGAAGTCTACTCAAGAGAAGCCGCGCTTGTTTTTAGAAGAAATTTCTGAGTTTCATCGGAAGTACAGGTGGATCACGTGACCTATCAAACGATAAAGGTCCGCTTTCAAGCGTCGGTTTGCTATATTACCTTTCACCGCCCTGAAGCGAATAATACGATTAATGACACGCTGATAGAAGAATGCCTGCAAGTGTTAAACCAATGTGAAACATCATCAGTGACAGTTGTCGTTTTAGAGGGGCTTCCCGAGGTGTTTTGTTTCGGAGCGGATTTTCAAGATATCTATCAGGAAATGAAAAGGGGCAGAAAACAGGCAAGCTCTCAAGAGCCTCTCTATGATTTGTGGCTGAAATTACAGACCGGTCCTTACGTCACGATATCTCATGTCAGGGGAAAAGTGAATGCAGGAGGTGTTGGATTCGTTTCTGCCACTGATATTGCCATTGCTGATCAGACGGCGTCATTCAGTCTCTCTGAGCTGCTATTTGGCCTGTACCCTGCTTGTGTTTTACCGTTTTTGATCCGCCGTATCGGCTGGCAGAAAGCGCATTACATGACACTTATGACAAAGCCGATTTCCGTTCAGGAAGCCAGTGAATGGGGGTTAATAGATGCTTTTGATGCTCAAAGTGACGTGCTGCTGAGAAAGCATTTATTGCGTTTGCGGAGGCTGAATAAAAAAGGAATCGCACATTATAAACAGTTTATGAGCTCACTCAATCATCAAGTCAGCCGTTCGAAAGCCACCGCTTTAACTGCAAATCAAGACATGTTTTCTGATCCCCAAAACCAAATGAGAATCATCAGGTATGTTGAAACAGGACAATTCCCATGGGAGGATCAGTAACCGTTTGAGCAATGAAATCAGAACCGTTAGGAGGACATCATGACGCATTCCGTTGTGGAGCTTATTGAAATTGAACACGCCATTATTCAGGTAAAAATGCATGATCGTGCTCATAAAAACGCGTTTTCACAAGAACTTACAGACGGTTTAATTCAAGCGTTTGAATACATACGGCAGCACCCCAAATATAAAGCGGTCATTTTGACAGGATATGATAATTATTTTGCTTCAGGAGGAACGCAAGAAGGACTGCTTCGAATTCAGCAGGGGTTGACCAAGTTCACTGATGACAATCTTTATTCTCTGGCGCTGGATTGCGAGATTCCAGTTATTGCGGCAATGCAGGGCCATGGAATTGGAGGCGGTTTTGTCATGGGGCTCTTTGCTGATTTTGTCATTCTGAGTAGAGAAAGCGTGTATACGGCTAATTTTATGAAATACGGATTTACGCCTGGAATGGGCGCTACCTTTATCGTTCCTAAAAAACTGGGATTCAGCCTGGCCCAGGAAATATTATTGAATGCGGGAAGCTACCGCGGAGCTGAGCTTGAAAAAAGAGGGGTTCCCTTTAAAGTGCTGCCCCGTGCAGAAGTGTTAGATTATGCAGTGGAGCTGGCGCAAGAACTGGCGGAAAAGCCGAGAAACTCATTGGTTACCCTGAAAGATCATCTGGTTGCCCCGCTTCGTGATCAGCTGCCGCGCGTCATTGAACAGGAATTGATGATGCATGAGAAAACATTTCATCATGAAGAAGTCAAAACAAGGATCAAAGGTTTATACGGGAATTAACTGAAAATCTATAAAAATTTCGCAGGTGAAATGGAGGCAGCGCGATGAGAAATAATGATAATATCCGCCTATTAGCTAATCCTTCTGTCAGTCATGGTGAGCCTTTACATATATCTGAAGAGCAGCCGTCAACAATACCTGAAGTTTTATACAGAACGGCTGCGGAGCTTGGAGATACAAAGGGAATCATTTATTTGCAGCCGGATGGAACTGAAGTTTACCAATCCTATAGACGATTATGGGATGATGGATTGCGCATTGTGAAGGGACTTCGCCTATCAGGCCTGAAAGCAAAACAAAACGTGATTTTGCAGCTTGGTGACAATTCACAGCTTCTCCCTGCGTTCTGGGGGTGTGTGTTAACAGGGATTGTCCCGGCTCCGTTAGCTGTTCCGCCAACGTATGCTGAATCGAGCAGCGGCACTCAAAAGCTGAAAGACGCATGGACGCTTCTCAACAAGCCGGTGGTGATTACAGACCGGGGGATGTACCAGGAAATGCTTGATTGGGCAAAAGAACAAGGGCTTGAAGGGTTCAGGGCAATTGCTGTAGAGGATCTGCTCAGCGCTGAAGCGGACACAGATTGGCATCAAGCCAGTCCCGAAGACTTAGCGCTTTTATTGCTGACTTCAGGCAGTACGGGAACACCTAAAGCAGTGATGCTTAATCATCGTAACATTATGAGCATGGTGAAAGGGATTATTCAAATGCAAGGCTTCACCAGAGAGGATATTACGTTTAACTGGATGCCGTTTGACCATGTCGGAGGCATCGGAATGCTGCATTTGCGAGATGTTTATCTTGGCTGTCAGGAAATTAACGTCTCAAGCGAAACGATCTTAATGGAGCCGTTGAAATGGCTGGATTGGATTGATCATTACCGAGCTTCTGTTACGTGGGCGCCGAATTTTGCGTTTGGTCTTGTCACTGATTTTGCAGAAGAAATAAAAAATAGGAAATGGGATCTATCTTCAATGCGGTACATGCTAAATGGCGGTGAAGCAATGGTAGCCAAGGTAGGGCGCAGAATACTTGAGCTTTTAGAACCTCATGGACTGCCTGCTGACGCCATCCGACCTGCATGGGGAATGTCCGAAACTTCATCGGGCGTTATTTTTTCTCATGAGTTTACCCGGGCTGGAACAAGTGATGATGATCATTTTGTTGAAATAGGCTCTCCAATCCCCGGCTTCTCTATGAGAATTGTGAATGACCATAATGAATTGGTTGAAGAGGGCGAGATCGGCCGTTTTCAAGTTTCGGGTCTTTCTGTTACTAGCGGTTATTACAAGCGGCCTGATTTGAATGAGAGTGTGTTTACAGAAGACGGCTGGTTTGAAACCGGAGATCTCGGTTTTTTGCGAAACGGGCGCTTAACGATAACAGGCCGTACGAAAGATGCAATTATCATTAATGGCATTAATTATTACAGTCATGCGATTGAGTCTGCAGTTGAAGAGTTACCTGAAATTGAAACTTCTTATACTGCTGCCTGCGCTGTCCGTTTGGGCCAGAATTCAACAGATCAGCTGGCTATCTTCTTTGTTACTTCCGCAAAATTAAATGATGAGCAGATGTCTCAGCTTCTTAGAAACATACAATCCCATGTCTCGCAGGTGATCGGAGTCACTCCAGAATATTTGCTGCCTGTACAAAAAGAAGAGATACCAAAAACGGCTATCGGAAAAATCCAGCGCACCCAGCTGAAAACTTCATTTGAAAATGGAGAATTCGACCACTTGCTTCATAAACCCAACCGGATGAATGGTTCGGTTCAGGACGGGGAGATGCAGCAAGCAGACCATGTGAAAAGAGTAAGGGAAGAAATACAGGAGCATCTGCTCACCTGTTTGACTGAGGAACTGCACGTTTCCCGCGATTGGGCGGAGCCAAATGCAAATATCCAAAGTCTTGGTGTGAATTCTATCAAGATGATGAAGCTCATTCGATCGATCGAGAAACACTATCAAATCAAACTTACAGCCAGAGAGATACATCAATATCCTACAATTGAACGCTTAGCCAGCTATCTATCTGAACATGAAGGCATCAGCAGTTTGTCTGCTGACAAAAAGGGCACTGACACATATAAAACGGAACCGGAAAGGAGTCAGGCAATTTTTCAGCCCCTCTCTGAGGTTCAAAAAGGATTATGGACATTGCAAAAAATGTCACCCGAAAAAAGTGCATATCACGTACCGCTCTGTTTTCGATTTTCATCAGGGCTTCACCTTAAAACATTACAGCAGGCTTTCGACTCTGTATTGAATCAGCATCCAATCTTAAAGCACGTCATCCAAGAGAAAGACGGAGTGCCATTTCTGAAAAATGAGCCAGCGCTTTCAATTGAAATCAAGACAGAAAACATCTCAAGTATGAAAGAGTTTGATATTCCTGCTTTTCTTAGAAAGAAAGTAAAGGAACCGTATGTAAAGGAAAACAGCCCGTTAGTGCGTGTCATGAGCTTTTCCAGATCTGAACAAGAGCATTTTCTATTAGTTGTCATTCACCATTTGATTTTTGACGGAGTTTCGTCTGTCACATTGATGCGCAGTCTGTTTGATACCTATCAGCTTCTTTTACAAGGACAGCAGCCGGATACAGCTGTTTCTCCTGCCATTTATCATGATTTTGCGGCATGGGAGAAAAACATGCTTGCCGGCAAAGACGGTGTGAAGCATCGTACGTATTGGCAAAAACAGCTATCGGGAACGTTGCCGAATCTTCAATTGCCTAAGGTCAGCGCAAGTTCAGGCGATTCTGAGTTTGGAGAGGATACATACACCCGGCAGCTGTCCAGCGGCTTCATGAATCAGGTCAGGACGTTTGCGAAAGAGCATTCTGTAAATGTTACGACGGTATTCTTAAGCTGCTATATGATGCTGCTTGGCCGTTACACCGGGCAAAAGGAACAGATCGTCGGCATGCCGGCCATGGTGAGGCCGGAGGAAAGATTTGATGATGCCATTGGACATTTTCTCAATATGCTCCCGATTCGGAGTGAGCTGAACCCGGCAGACACTTTTTCTGGCTTTATTTCAAAATTGCAATTAACGATATTGGATGGGCTTGATCATGCACCTTATCCTTTTCCAAAAATGGTGAGGGATCTGCATATTCCTCGGAGTCAAGCAGGTTCACCGGTATTTCAAACTGCTTTTTTCTATCAGAATTTTCTTCAATCCGGAAGCTATCAAAGCTTGTTGAGCCGCTATGCTGACTTCTTTTCTGTCGATTTCGTTGATTGTATTCATCAAGAGGGCGAATACGAACTAGTTTTTGAGCTGTGGGAAACAGAAGAAAAAATGGAGCTGAACATCAAGTACAACACAGCTCTGTTTGATGCGGCTTCGATATCCGCCATGTTCGACCAGTTTGTTTATGTAACAGAGCAGGCGATGTTGAATCCTTCTCAGCCTTTAAAAGAGTACGCTTTATTACCTGAGGCAGAGAAGCAGATGATTCTTAAAACATGGAACGCCACTGACAAAACGTATCCATATACATGTTTTCATGAGTTGTTTGAGCAGCAGGCGAAAAAGACGCCTGGTAGAGCAGCTGTCAGCTATGAAGGCCGAACATTGACGTATCGGGAGCTTGATGAAAGAAGCACACAGCTCGCCATTTATTTGCAGGCGCATGGAGTGGGTCCGAACCGTCTGGCGGGAATCTATGTGGATCGATCGCTAGAGATGCTAGTGGGATTATTAGCGATTCTTAAGTCCGGGGGAGCATATGTGCCGCTAGACCCGTCCTATCCGGCTGAACGATTGGAATACATGCTAAAGGACAGTGAAGTTTTCATTACACTGACGACAGCAGAATTAGTAAATACTTTGAGTTGGAACGGTATCGAAACTGTTCTTTTAGATCAAGATTGGGGTGAGATTGCTCAAACAGCCTCAGATCGAAAAGTGCTTACACGAACTGTCACACCGGAAAACTTGGCATATGTCATTTATACGTCTGGCAGTACAGGAAAGCCAAAAGGTGTCATGATACCGCATAAAGCTTTAACAAACTTTCTCGTTTCGATGGGGGAAACACCAGGTCTTACGCCAGAGGATAAAATGCTTGCTGTCACAACCTACTGTTTTGATATCGCCGCTCTGGAATTATTTTTGCCTTTAATAAAAGGCGCACACTGCTATATTTGTCAAACCGAGCATACAAAAGACGTTGAAAAACTGAAACGGGACATCCGAATGATCAAACCGACAGTGATGCAGGCAACCCCCGCTACGTGGAAGATGCTCTTTTATTCAGGCTGGGAAAATGAAGAGAGCGTGAAAATTTTATGCGGAGGCGAAGCATTGCCTGAGACATTAAAACGATATTTCTTGCATACGGGCAGCGAAGCCTGGAATATGTTCGGGCCAACCGAAACAACAATCTGGTCGGCGGTTCAGCGCATTCACGATGAATGCTCTCATGCCACGATAGGAAGGCCGATCGCCAATACACAAATTTATATTACGGATTCTCAGCTCGCGCCAGTTCCGGCTGGTGTCCCGGGTGAGCTGTGCATTGCAGGAGACGGTGTGGCGAAGGGCTACTACAAAAAGGAAGAATTAACGGATTCGAGATTCATTGACAATCCTTTTGAGCCGGGGTCTAAGCTTTATAGAACGGGAGACATGGCCCGCTGGCTTCCGGGAGGACGAATTGAATATATAGGCCGCATCGATAATCAGGTGAAAATCCGCGGATTCCGTATTGAACTTGGTGATATTGAAAGCAGGCTTAGTGAGCATCCCGGCATTCTGGAATGCGTTGTGGTTGCAGGTATGGATAACCTAGCTGCCTATTATACAGCTAAATATGAAAATGCTTCACTCACAGCAAGAGAGCTGCGTCATTTTGTGAAAAAAGCTTTGCCTGCCTATATGGTGCCTTCTTATTTTATTCAGCTTGATCATATGCCATTAACTCCGAACGGAAAGATAGATAGAAACAGCCTTAAGACTATCGATGTAACAGGGGAACCGCTAATGGAAAGGCAGCCCTCTCGTAAGAACATTCAGGATACTGTTTTGGCTATTTGGCAGGAAGTGCTGAAAACGAGTGAGATTGAATGGGAAGACGGATTTTTCGATGTGGGCGGGGATTCGCTTCTCGCGGTCACTGTGGCTGACCGCATCAAACATGAACTATCCTGTGAGTTTTCTGTCACAGACCTGTTTGAGTTTTCATCGATCAAAAATATCAGCCAGTACATCACTGAACAGCGCATGAACGATGCAAGCGATCATGTGCCGACAGAGCCAGCAGCTCATATTGCCCATTCTACTGAGATGAGCGATCTCCCGGACTATTATGAGAATAGTGTGGCGATTATTGGCATATCGTGTGAATTTCCAGGGGCAAAAAATCATGATGAATTTTGGGAGAACCTCAGAGACGGCAAGGAAAGCATTACGTTTTTCAGTAAAGAAGAGCTCCAGCGCTCTGGCATTTCAAAGGAAATAGCGGAGAATGCCGACTATGTCCCGGCTAAATCTTTCATTGAGGGGAAAGACAGATTTGATCCAAGCTTCTTTCAAATCTCTCCTAAAGATGCTGAATTTATGGACCCTCAGCTTCGGATGCTGCTGACTCATTCATGGAAAGCAATAGAAGATGCCGGTTATGCTGCGAGACAGATTCCGCAAACCAGTGTTTTTATGTCGGCAAGCAATAATTCTTATCGCGCGCTGCTGGCGTCAGATACAACAGAGAGCCTGGAGACGCCGGACGGCTATGTTTCGTGGGTGCTTGCACAGAGCGGGACGATTCCGACAATGATTTCTCATAAGCTCGGACTGAGAGGGCCAAGCTTTTTCGTCCATGCCAACTGCTCATCATCTCTGATTGGCTTGCATTCTGCCTATAAAAGCCTGCTGTCGGGTGAATCTGATTATGCTTTAGTTGGCGGTGCAACGCTGCATACCGAGTCAAATATCGGATATGTGCATCAGCCTGGGCTGAACTTTTCAAGTGACGGACATATTAAAGCTTTTGACGCTTCAGCTGATGGAATGATAGGCGGCGAGGGCGTTGCTGTTGTATTACTGAAAAAAGCTGCTGCAGCTGTAAAAGACGGGGATCATATCTATGCCTTGCTAAGAGGCATAGGTGTAAATAACGATGGCGCTGACAAAGTCGGTTTTTATGCTCCAAGTGTCAAAGGGCAGGCTGACGTCGTGCAAAAGGTCATGAATCAAACGAAGATACAGCCTGAATCAATCTGTTATGTGGAAGCACACGGGACCGGAACGAAGCTGGGCGACCCAATCGAGCTGGCGGCTTTAACGAACGTTTACAGGCAATATACAGATAAAACGCAATTTTGCGGCATTGGATCAGTGAAAACCAATATTGGACATTTAGATACAGCCGCCGGTCTCGCGGGCTGCATTAAGGTCGTGATGAGTCTTTATCATCAAGAGCTTGCACCGAGTATCAATTATAAGGAGCCGAATCCAAATACAGACTTAGCCAGCTCTCCTTTCTACGTCGTCGATCAAAAGAAAACGTTAAGCCGTGAAATCAAAACGCACAGGGCTGCACTTAGCTCGTTCGGGCTTGGCGGGACAAATACCCATGCCATTTTTGAACAATTCAAAAGGGATTCAAATCAGAGAAAGATAGACAAGTCCTGCATTATCCCGATCTCGGCGAAAAATAAAGAGAGGCTGCAAGAGTATGCAGAAGATATTTTGGCCTATTTGGAAAGAAGAGGGCTTGAGAACAGCCAGCTGCCTGATTTGGCGTATACCCTTCAGGTGGGGCGGGAAGCGATGGAGCATCGCGTTGCCTTTATAGCTGAGCATGTAAATGAGTTAAAACAGAGGCTCGCAGATTTTATTAATGGAAAAACAGCGATTGAAGGCTGTTTTCAAGGAAGTAAGCACAATGCAAGAGAGGTTTCATGGCTGACGGAGGATGAGGACAGTGCTGAACTTATCCGCAAGTGGATGGCCAAAGGAAAAGTAAACAAGCTTGCGGACATGTGGAGCAAGGGAGCGCATATGGATTGGATGCAGCTTTACAAAGGTGAGCGCCCATACAGAATGAGTCTGCCGACATATCCATTTGCAATGGAACGATACTGGCCGTCACAGGATGACCGCAAACCGGTGGCGCAGAGATCCGGAAATCAGACAGGGATCGGCTCTATTCATCCGTTGCTTCATCAGAATACATCCGATTTTTCTGAACAGAAATTCAGTTCGGTTTTCACTGGTGACGAATTCTTCCTGAGAGACCATGTGGTAAGAGGAAAGCCGGTGCTTCCTGGTGTTGCGTACCTTGAAATGGCGTACGCGGCTATAAACCAGGCGGCAGGAAGTGAAATTGCCCAAGATGTCAGAATCAGATTGAATCATACAGTCTGGGTTCAGCCTGTTGTGGTTGATAAACATTCAGCTCAAGTCGATATCAGTCTCTTTCCTGAAGAAGATGGAAAAATCACTTTTGATATTTACAGTACACAGGAAGACGGGGACGACCCTGTTATTCATAGTCAAGGCAGCGCGGAGCTGGTATTTGGAGCCGAAACGCCGGTCGCTGACCTCGCCGAAATGTCACGCCGCTGCGGTAAAGGAGAGATGTCACCCGATCAATTTTACGAGGAAGGCAGGAGCAGAGGGATGTTCCATGGTCCGGCCTTCCAAGGAATTAAGAATGTGAATATAGGAAACAGAGAGGTTTTGGCTCAGCTGCAGCTTCCGGAAACCGTTTCTGGAACGAATGAACAGTTTGTGCTGCATCCAAGTATCATGGACTCCGCCTTGCAGACGGCAACGATATGCATCATGCAGGAATTAGCGGATCAAAAGCTGATTTTGCCATTTGCGCTTGAAGAGCTTGAGGTGATCAAAGGCTGTTCGTCTTCTATGTGGGCTTATGCTCGCTTAAGTGACAGCGACCACTCCGGGGGGGTTGTCCAGAAAGCGGATATCGATGTCATTGACGAGAGTGGAAACGTATGTGTCAGGATCAAAGGATTCTCAACAAGAGTATTAGAAGGAGAGGTTCATACTTCAAAGCCTTCAACACGGCACGAACGCTTAATGCTAGAGCCGGTGTGGGAAAAACAGAATGGAGAACGAGAGGACGAAGATCCTTCGTACACGGAGCATATCATTGTTCTCTTCGAAACTGAACGAAGTGTCACAGACAGCATTGCCTCCCACATGAAAGATGCCCGTGTGATTACTCTGAACGAAGCTGAAGGACATATTGCTGAACGTTATCAATGTTACACGCAGAATCTATTTGAACTCCTGCGAAGCAAGCTCCGTGAGCTTTCTGCAGGCCGCATCATCATTCAAGCAATCGTTCCGTTTGAAAAAGAGAAGCAATTGTTTGCCGGCGTTTCCGGTCTGCTTAAAACAGCAGAAATAGAGTTTAGCAAACTGACTGCTCAGGTTATCGAAATTGAGAAACCTGAAGAAATAAAAGACCTTCATCTCATGCTGAAAGACGATAGCCGGAGGCCATTTGACAAACAGATTCGATATGAAGCTGGAAACCGTTTTGTGAAAGGCTGGCGGGAAATGGCGATTCCTTCAGCTGATACGCCCCATATGCCGTGGAGAGACGAAGGCGTTTATCTTATCACTGGCGGAGCAGGCAGCTTAGGTCTTCTGTTTGCAAAGGAAATTGCCAATCGAACTGGCCGATCGACGATTGTGCTGACGGGGCGGTCTGTTTTAAGTGAAGATAAGGAAAACGAGCTGGAGGCTCTTCGAAGCATCGGAGCGGAGGTTGTCTATCGAGAGGCTGATATAAGTGATCGGCAGGCTGTTCATCATCTTTTTGAGGAAATCAAAGAAAGGTATGGCACTCTCAATGGAATCATTCACGGTGCAGGCAGCATTAAAGATCAGTTCATCATTCATAAAACGAATGAAGAGCTTCAAGAAGTGCTGCAGCCGAAAGTAAACGGGTTGTTACATGTAGACGAATGCAGCAAGGATTTCCCATTGGATTTTTTCGTTTTATTCTCATCCGTTTCGGGATGTTTAGGGAACGCTGGACAAGCCGATTATGCAGCAGCCAATACGTTTATGGATGCCTTTGCCGCGTACCGCCGTTCTCTTGCGGCATCTAAAAAGCGATCCGGCTCCACCATTTCCTTCAACTGGCCGTTGTGGGAAGAAGGCGGTATGCAAGTCGGCGCTGAAGATGAAAAGAGAATGCTGAAAACGACGGGAATGGTCCCGATGCCGACAGATAGTGGCTTGAAAGCATTTTATCAAGGGATGGCATCTGATAAGCCGCAAGTTTTTGTGATGGAAGGACAGCTTCAGAAAATGAAACGAAAACTGCTTTCTGCAGGAACGAAAGCCAAGCGGAACGATCAGAAAAAGGCGGATCAGGATCACGGACAAGCTCGACAATTGGAAGCAGCCTTAATCCAAATGGTTGGCGCGATTTTGAAAGTGAACACTGACGATATCGATGTCCACACAGAGCTAAGTGAGTACGGGTTTGATTCGGTTACATTCACTGTCTTTACAAACAAGATCAACGAAGAATTTCAGTTAGAGCTAACGCCGACCATTTTCTTTGAATATGGTAGTGTCCAAAGCCTGGCTGAATATGTAGTTGCTGCGTATCAGGGCGAATGGGATCAAGATGCTACTTTTAAAGGCGTAGAGGAAAGAACAAACTCATTGCACAGTTTAAACAGCCTGGAGGCATCATTAAGCAGCATGGTCAGTGCGATTTTAAAAGTAAATAGCGAAGATATTGATGTCAATACAGAGCTGAGTGAATACGGGTTTGATTCGGTTACATTCACTGTCTTTACAAACAAGATCAACGAAGAATTTCAGTTGGAGCTAACGCCGACCATTTTCTTTGAATACGGTAGCATCCAAAGCCTAGCTGAGTATTTGACCGCTGAACATGGGGACACCCTAGTTCAGGAGCGAGAAAAACCAGAGGGGCAGGAAGAGTTAAACACAATATCCTCTGAAGCGCCGAAAATCAAATCGCGTAGAAAGCGCCGCTTTACACAGCCAGATATTGCAAAAGCAGAAAGAAACAAAAAGCAGGCTGCCGATTTTGAGCCGGTTGCAATTGTCGGCATCAGCGGCCGATTCCCTGGCGCTATGGATATAGATGAATTTTGGAGAAATCTTGAGGAAGGCAAAGACAGCATTACAGAAGTCCCGAAAGAACGCTGGGATTGGCGGGAGCATTATGGAAACCCAGACACTGACGTCAATAAAACCGACATCAAATGGGGCGGATTTATTGACGGTATCGCAGAGTTTGATCCATTGTTTTTTGGTATTTCGCCGCGAGAAGCTGATTATGTAGACCCTCAGCAGCGCTTGTTAATGACATACGTATGGAAGGCACTGGAAGATGCGGGTTGCTCGCCGCAAAACCTTTCGGGTACAGGGACCGGTATCTTTATCGGTACGGGAAACACCGGTTATAAAGATCTATTTCATAGAGCGAATCTTCCAATTGAAGGCCATGCTGCTACAGGTCATATGATTCCTTCGGTTGGCCCGAATAGAATGAGTTATTTTTTGAATATCCACGGTCCGAGCGAACCAGTCGAGACGGCTTGTTCCAGCTCTCTTGTAGCCATTCACCGTGCTGTGACTGCGATGCAAAACGGTGATTGTGAGATGGCGATCGCTGGAGGCGTGAATACGATCTTAACAGAAGAGGCGCACATCAGCTACAGCAAGGCTGGCATGCTTAGCAAAGACGGCAGGTGTAAAACCTTTTCCGCCGATGCGAATGGTTATGTCAGAGGCGAAGGGGTCGGAATGGTCATGCTGAAAAAGCTGGCAGATGCTGAACGCGACGGAAATCACATTTACGGTGTTATACGGGGGACGGCGGAAAATCACGGCGGAAGAGCCAATACCCTGACATCGCCTAATCCGAAAGCACAAGCTGATCTGTTGGTGCGTGCATATCGACAAGCAGGCATAGACCCAAACACTGTCACATATATCGAAGCACATGGAACAGGGACTGAATTGGGCGATCCGATTGAAATAAACGGGCTGAAAGCCGCGTTTAAGGAACTAACCAACGAGAGACAGCTGGATGTTATTGATCACCGTTGCGGCATTGGCTCAGTTAAAAGCAATATCGGTCATTTAGAGCTAGCAGCAGGCATTTCCGGTTTGATCAAAGTGCTTCTTCAAATGAAGCATAAAACGTTAGTGAAAAGCCTGCATTGTGAGACGCTTAATCCTTATCTTCAGCTGACTGACAGCCCGTTTTACATCGTTCAGGAAAAACAGGAATGGAAGGCTGTCACAGATCGTGACGGAAACGAGCTTCCGCGCCGTGCGGGAATCAGTTCATTTGGGATTGGCGGAGTAAACGCTCATATTGTGATTGAAGAATATATGCCAAAAGCCAATTCAGAACACACGGCTACAGAACAGCCAAACGTGATTGTGCTGTCGGCTAAAAATAAAAACAGGCTGATAGATCGTGCTTCGCAATTGCTTGAAGCGATCCGCGATAAAAAATATACAGAGCAGGATTTACACCGCATCGCTTACACCCTGCAAGTCGGACGCGAAGAAATGGATGAGCGTCTTGCGTGTGTTGCGGGGACGATGCAGGAACTTGAAGAGAAACTGCAGGCGTTTGTTGACGGTAAGGAAGAAACAGAAGGGTTCTTGCGGGGACAGTCTCATCGAAATAAAGAGACCCAGGCTATTTTTACAGCGGATGAGGATATGGCGTTGGCAATTGAAGCTTGGATCAGAAAAAGAAAATACGCCAAACTTGCTGATTTATGGGTCAAAGGCGTCACCATTGAGTGGAACACATTATACGGAGAGACCAAACCGCGCCTGATCAGCCTCCCTTCATATCCGTTTGCGAAGGATTACTATTGGGTGCCGGCAAAGGAACATTCAGAAAGGGACAAGAAAGAACTGGTGAATGCAATTGAAGACCGCGTCCCATGCTTTTTGACAAAACAATGGAGATTGAGTCCAATTGGCTCAACAGTGCCGGGAACAAGAATGGTTGCTATCCTGAGCAATCGAGAGACAGCAAATTTAGCAGCAGAAGTGTCTTCGTATTTTCCAAATCATCTCTTATTAGATGTGAGCCGGATAGACAATAATCAGTCAGACATCGATTGGAAAGAGTTTGACGGCATAGTGGATGTCATCGGCTGCGGCGAGCATGATGAAGACCGGCTGGATTGGATTGAATGGGTGCAAAAAATGGTTGAATTCGGGCATAAAGAAGGACTCAGGCTGCTTTGTGTGACAAAGGGGCTCGAATCGTTTCAAAATGCATCCGTCCGGATGGCTGGCGCCTCACGAGCTGGGTTATATCGGATGCTTCAAAGCGAATACAGCCACCTTACTTCAAGGCATATGGATGCAGAGGGAATTATTGATCATCACCGTCTCGCGAAGCAGATCGCTGATGAGTTTTATTCAGATTCTCATGATACGGAGGTTTGCTACAGGGATGGTTTACGGTATCAAGCTTTTCTAAAAGCTCATCCAGAAACAGGTAAGGAAGCGGAACAGAACGCGGCCTTCCCAAAGGATCATGTGCTTCTCATTACAGGTGGCACACGAGGCATTGGGCTATTATGCGCCCGACATTTTGCGGAGCACTATGGAGTGAAAAAGCTGGTGCTGACCGGACGAGAGGAGCTTCCTCCGCGAGAGGAATGGGCTCGTTTTGACACCTCGAACACATCAGTGGCCCAGAAAATCCAGGCAGTGAGGGAACTGGAAGCACAAGGTGTGCAGGTGCAAATGCTGTCCCTTGCTTTATCTGATGATGCTCAGGTCGGGCAAACGCTGCAACATATCAGGCAAACCTTAGGGACGATCGGCGGTGTCATTCATTGTGCAGGTCTGACGGATATGGATACGCTGGCGTTTATCAGAAAAACTGCCGATGATATTCAGCGGGTGCTAGAACCTAAAGTGTCAGGTCTTACAACGTTATATCGCCATGTGTGTGACGAGCCATTACAGTTTTTTGTCTTATTTTCTTCTGTTTCAGCTATTATTCCGGAGCTTTCGGCGGGACAAGCTGACTATGCGATGGCCAATAGCTATATGGATTATTTTGCAGAAGCACATCAGACACATGTGCCGATCATCAGTGTTCAATGGCCGAACTGGAAAGAAACCGGTATGGGTGAAGTGACAAATCAAGCGTATCGGGCAAGCGGCTTATTGAGCATTACGAATTCAGAAGGATTACGTTTTCTCGATCAAATCTTAGCGAGAATGTACGGGCCGGTTGTTCTCCCTGCGATGGCGAATCAAACAAACTGGGAGCCGGAACTGCTGATGATGAGGAGAAAACGGCATGAGGGCGGTTTGCAGGAAGCTGCTTTACAGAGCACGTCAGCAAGAGACATTGAAGATGTCGATGCAGTTTCCAAAAATGATGGATTATTATCTGAAACACAGTCCTGGCTTGTTGACTTGTTTGCCGAAGAGCTGAGAATAGATCGTGAAGACTTCGAGGTTGACGGGTTATTTCAGGATTATGGCGTGGATTCGATCATTTTGGCGCAGGTGCTCCAGCGTATAAACCGCACATTAGAAGCAGCGCTCGATCCGTCAATTCTATATGAATACCCGACAGTTCAAAGGTTCGCAGATTGGCTGATTGGTTCTTATTCCGAAATGCTGTCCGCTCTATTTGGAGGCAGGGTATCGGATGCATCAGCCCCTTTGGAGAACAAAATAGAGGCGGAGGTACCTGTTCCTGTGGAGGATCGAGCTCCTGCCACTCAGATTCAGGCGCCAGCGATTTTGTCACCGGGCTCTCATGCAGAAGATATTGCTGTTGTCGGACTCTCCTGCCGTTTCCCTGGAGCAGATACACTGGAAACCTATTGGTCGTTACTATCTGAGGGGCGTTCGTCAATCGGCCCGGTTCCGGAAGAGCGCTGGGGCCGCAAGACGCCATATTATGCCGGCATGATTGATGACGTCAGGTATTTTGATCCGGATTTCTTTTTGCTTCATGAAGAAGACGTAAGGGCGATGGACCCGCAAGCACTGCTTGTATTGGAAGAATGTCTGAAACTCTTGTATCACGCCGGTTATACACCTGAGGAAATAAAGGGCAAGCCTGTAGGCGTTTATATTGGAGGCAGAAGCCAGCACAAACCTGATGAAGAGAGCCTTGATCATGCTAAGAATCCGATCGTGACAGTCGGCCAAAATTATTTAGCGGCAAATATTTCACAATTTTTTGATGTCCGCGGCCCGAGTGTTGTAGTTGATACTGCATGCTCATCAGCTTTGGTCGGCATGAATATGGCCATTCAGGCGCTGCGTGGCGGAGAAATTCAATCCGCCATAGTCGGCGGTGTCAGCTTGCTGAACTCTGATGCCTCTCACAGTCTGTTTGATCGGCGCGGCATTTTAAGCAAGCATTCATCCTTCCATGTGTTTGATGAGCGTGCTGATGGAGTTGTGTTAGGTGAAGGCGTCGGAATGGTCATGCTAAAAACCGTAAAACAGGCGCTGGAAGACGGAGATACCATATATGCTGTTGTGAAAGCGGCCTCGGTCAATAATGACGGAAGAACGGCGGGGCCTGCAACACCTAATCTGGAGGCGCAAAAGGAAGTCATGAAAGATGCGCTTTCCAAAAGCGGAAAAAAACCAGAGGACATCAGCTATCTCGAGGCAAACGGGTCAGGTTCAATCGTCACCGATCTCCTTGAGCTAAAAGCGATCCAATCCGTGTACCGTTCCAGTCACTCATCGCCTCTTTCTCTCGGTTCAATCAAGCCGAACATCGGGCATCCGCTATGTGCTGAAGGGATTGCCAGCTTTATTAAGGTTGTGCTGATGCTGAAAGAGCGCCGCTTTGTCCCATTTTTATCAGGTGAAAAAGAGATGGCGCATTTCGATCAACAGAAAGCGAACATCACGTTCAGCCGAGCCCAGGAAAAATGGACAGATTCACGGCCTGCGGCGGCCATTAACTGCTTTGCCGATGGGGGGACGAATGCCCATGTCATCGTAGAGGCGTGGGAAAAAGATGAAAAACACGCCATCAAGCGGAGTCCAATATCGCCTCCTCAATTAAAGAAACGAATGCTTTCGCCAGGCGAGCCAAAGCTGGAGGCGGAGACTTCGAAAATGACTGCGGCAAACATATGGGATACTTATGAGGTGGAGGTCTAACGTGAAAAAGATAACGAAACAACTCACATTATCGTTAAAAAATCCGTTTATTTATCACCATGTGGTTTACGGACAAAATGTCCTGCCGGGATTGGCTTATATCGATATAATCTACCAGATATTCAGAGAATACGGCTTCTCCTGCTCAGAGCTTCAGCTGCGCAATTTATCCATCTATCAGCCATTAACGGCTGAACAGGATGCAGTAATTGTTCTTACTATCCAATGCGCGGAGAAAAAAGAAGGACAGTGGCAAATCACAGCCAAGGGAATTGAAAAACGTGATGGGAAAGAAGCTTCAGAAGAAAAGCTCTATATGAAGGCTGACATGTACGCAGACTCCCCAGCCATATTTGAAGAAACACTGGATCTCAGTCAAATCAAAGCATCTGTACAGAACGTTGTTCAGCTTGATGATGTATATGAACAATGCAGACGTCAGGAATTAGTGCACAGCGAATATATGAAAGCAAGTGGCTGCATCTATGAAGAGGAAGACGGCGTCCTTCTTGAGCTTTCTCTCGGTTCGGAAGCCATGCTTCACGCAGAAGGCTTTATGTTTCACCCGACTCTCATAGACGGGAGCGGGGTGGGTGCCAATCATTTGCTCACATCTTTGCTTAAAGGAGAACAGAGGCTGTATTTGCCTCTGTTCTATGAATCCTTTTCCGCTTCTGCACTTTTGCAGTCGGATTGCATGACGAGAATTAAGCGCTCCTCCGTCCGGCGGGAAAAAGAGCTGATTTATGTAACACTTGAATTTTTTAATGCATCGGGAGAAAAAGTGGCTGAGTTGAAAAACTTTACAAGCAAATTGGTGCGAGAAGCGGAGCTGATTAGCGGAAAACATCAAGATGCACAGGAGACCCAGATGACAAGAGCGGACACTGCTGAGCGTGATAAACCTGCTGACGCGGTATCTTCTCCCATAGATTCCTATAGCGGGGCTGAACAGTTCGTAAGTCAATTAATCGCAGAGAAAATCAATAAGCCGATAGAACAAGTTGAAAAACAGGTCGGTTATTACCAAATGGGACTGAATTCATCGGGCTTGCTTGAGGTGGTAGAAACGATCAGTGATAAGATCGGTGAAAGCCTTTCGCCGACTCTTCTGTTTGAGCATACCACCATAGCTGAGCTGTCAGCGTTTCTTGCCGAGGAGTATGCTGAGCATTTTAGTGCCGCTGGTTCCCTTGGCCAGAATGAAAGAGCACGCGTTTCCGACACAATAAACGATCGTAAGACTGTTGAAGAATCTCGTGCTGTACCTATCGAGGCAGCAGGCGACATTGCGATAATCGGCTTGGCGGGCAGGTATCCGAAGGCAGCCAATATTCATGAATTTTGGAACAATCTGAAAGAGGGGAAGGACTGCATTAGTGAGATCCCTGAATCGCGCTGGGATTGGCGGCGCTTTGAAGGAATCACATCTCCTTCGGGTAAGGACATTTCCAAATGGGGCGGATTTATTGATGATCCCGAATGCTTCGATCCCCAATTTTTCAGAATCACGCCGAGAGAAGCAGAGACAATGGACCCTCAGGAGCGGCTGTTTTTAGAGACATGCTGGGAAACGATTGAGGATGCGGGCTATACGCCAAAGACGTTAGCCAAGCCTAAAGGACGAAACAAAAGGCAGCATGTAGGCGTTTTTGCCGGCGTCATGCACAAGGATTATACATTAGTAGGAGCTGAAGAAACATCAGCAGAAAATGTGTTTCCTCTCTCGCTCAACTATGCGCAAATCGCCAACCGTGTTTCTTACTTTTGCAATTTTCACGGTCCGAGTATGGCGGTCGATACGGTATGTTCATCCTCTCTGACCGCAGTGCACTTGGCGTTGGAAAGCATACGCCACGGTGAGTGCGATGTCGCGTTAGCAGGTGGAGTGAACCTGTCTTTGCACCCGAATAAATATATGACATACGGGGTCTGGGATATGTTTTCCACTGACGGACACTGCCGTACGTTTGGAAAGGGTGGGGACGGTTATGTGCCGGCCGAAGGTATAGGCGCGGTTTTATTGAAGCCTTTGCAACAAGCGGAGGAAGACGGAGATCGCATTTATGCAGTTATTAAAGGAAGTGCTGTGAATCATGTGGGCACTGTCAGCGGCATTTCAGTGCCGAGCCCTGTTTCTCAAGCTGATCTGATTGAGACATGCTTGGAGAAAACGGGAATTGACCCGCGGACGATCAGTTATGTGGAAGCTCATGGAACGGGCACGTCCTTAGGAGATCCAATCGAAATACAGGGGTTAGTGAAGGCGTTCCGCCAATATACGCAGGATCGGCAGTTTTGTTCAATCGGTTCTGTAAAGTCAAACATCGGGCACGCCGAATCCGCTGCGGGGATCAGCGGTTTAAGCAAGGTTGCCCTTCAGCTTCATCATCAAAAACTTGTGCCTTCTTTGCATTCCGAAGAACTGAATCCGTACGTTGATTTTGAAAAGTCTCCATTTTATGTACAGCATGAAACAGAAACGTGGAAGCAGCCTGTTATCAAGGAGAATGGGGAAGACGTCCCTTATCCGCGGCGGGCGGGGATCAGTTCTTTTGGCGCAACAGGTTCAAACGCACATATTATTCTTGAGGAATATATTCCTCAAACAGCGGAGCAGGAAGTTTCTTTGTCCTCAGATTCTGACATGTCCGCAGTAATTCCGCTTTCTGCGCGTAATCAAGAACGTCTTCGTGTATATGCAAAACGTCTCTTGGATTTTCTTCATGATGGGATCTTGATTAGAGATTTGGCGTATACATTGCAGGTAGGCCGTGAACCGATGGAAGAACGAGTTTCTTTCTTAGCATCCGGAATTCAAGAATTGAGCGACCAATTGAAGGCTTTTATAGAAGGACGAGAAACCATTCAGCATTCCTGGAAAGGCCGCGTGTCACGAGGAAGCGAATCATCGCTTTCTGCCGAATCGGTACATAAATTGCTGGAGCAAAGAAAGCTCGATCAGATTGCAGAGCAGTGGGCGAAAGGATCTGGTGTTGACTGGAAGCTGCTTTACGACGGAAACAAACCAAAGCGGATCAGCCTACCGACTTACCCATTTGAGAGGGTGAGTTATTGGGTGCCGAAAGCGGAGAAAAAGACTGATCGTTTAAAGGAGAAACGACACATCCTGCATCCTCTCCTGCATCAAAATGTGTCCGACATATCGGGTGTCCGCTTTCGTTCAACGTTTACAGGACGTGAATTTTTCTTGAAGGATCATGTCATAAAGGGCGAACGCGTTTTACCTGGCGCGGCATTATTGGAGATGGTTCGGGCAGCTGTGGAAAGGGCAGCTGCGGATCAGTTCCCGTCAGGGTTCCAGCTCCGGAACATCGTCTGGGTTCGGCCGTTTGCCTTCACGGAACAGCAAAAAGATATAGATGTATGTCTATATCCTGAGGACAATGGGGAGATTGCATTTGAAATCTGCCGGGCCCCTGAAAGCGCAGAGAGCTCTCCGATTATATACGGGCAAGGAAGTGCAGTGCTTGGTGAGACGGGGGAAAATCCGGTCATCAACATTGAAGAACTGAAGGCAGGCTATCATGAGCGGACTCTGTCACCTTTTGATTGCTACGAGGCTTATAGAGAAATGGGGATTCACTATGGTGACAGCCACAGAGCGATCGACAGCCTATATGCCGGTAAAAACGGAGTTCTAGTGAAATTGACAATGCCTCCTGTAGTTTCTGATACAAAAGACCATTATATTCTGCATCCGAGCATGATAGATTCGGCATTTCAAGCATCTATCGGTTTGAGGCTGGGAGAAGATATAAGTTTAGGAGACAGAAAGGCAATGCTGCCTTTTGCAATACAGGATGTCCAAATCTTCAAAAGCTGCGAGGCATCTATGTGGGCGCGGATCACATATAGCGAGGGCAGTACAGCTGGGGATCGTATGCAGAAGCTTGATATCGATTTATGCAATGAAGAGGGGCAGGTTTGCGTGCGATTGAGAGGCTATTCTGCAAGAGTGTTAGAAACAGATGAAGAAGATCCTTCTGAAGCGACTGACACGCTATTGTTCGAACACATTTGGGAAGAATGTGCTGCAGAGAAGCAAGAGTTCATAGAGTACGACACGCATAAAGTCGTTGTCTGTGATATTGGAGAACAAATGGAAAGCATCCGAAATCATCTTGACTGTACAGTTCTGCAGCATGATGCCGAGGCAATTGATGAACGGTTTGAAGGTTATGCCATACAGTTATTTGAAGAAATCAAACAGCTGATGCACTCAAATACAGGGGGACATACATTCATTCAAGTGGCGGTGCCTGCGTTGGAAGAGCCTCAGCTATTAAGCGGCTTAACGGGACTGCTCAAAACGGCTGAACTGGAAAATCCAAAACTGACAGGGCAGTTGATTGAAATAGAAACCGGGATGCCAGCTGGTGACCTATTCAAAATATTGGAGGAAAACAGACGCTGTCCGCGTGACACGCATATCCGCCACTGGCAAGGAAAGCGATTTGTCAGCAGGTGGAAAGAAGCGTCTGGTGTGCACCTAAGTACTGACATGCCATGGAAGGATAATGGCGTGTATCTGATCACAGGCGGTGCAGGGGGTCTTGGATTTATCTTTGCAACTGAAATCGCAAACCAAACGACTGGCGCGGTTGTGATCCTGACAGGGCGCTCTCCGCTTGATGAAAGAAAACAGAAGAAGCTTCAAGCCTTACAGAAACTTGGCATCCAAGCGGTTTACAGACAAGCGGATCTGACCGAGAAACAAGCGGTTGATACTTTATTAAAAGAGATCCAAAACGTTTATGGCGACTTAGACGGCGTCATTCATAGCGCCGGTTTAATAAAAGATAATTTCATTATGAAGAAAAAGAAAGAAGAGGTTCAAACCGTTCTAGCTCCAAAGGTAGCCGGACTGATTCACCTTGACGAAGCAACGAAAAATATTCCGCTCGATTTCTTTATCCTTTTTTCCTCGGGTGCCGGGGCGGTAGGAAGCGCGGGACAGGCTGATTATGCAATGGCCAATGCATTTATGAATGCATTCAGCGAATATCGAAATGGCCAAGCGGAACTTCACAAACGTTACGGAAAGACTCTTTCAGTGTGCTGGCCGCTGTGGAAAGACGGGGGCATGCAAATTGATGCGGACACTGCAAGAATGCTGAAAAGCGAAACAGGCATGGTGGCCATGGAAACAGATCGTGGGATTCAGGCGCTATATCATTGCTGGTCGTCTGGAAAGCCGCAAGTGTTAGTTGCTTCCGGTGTTACTGATCGGATTTGTGCATTTTTACATGAAACGGGACATGGCAAGGGCCAATCTCACAATATCAAAAAAGCCAGTCTCAATCAGGAGGCAGAAAAAGCAGGCATGATCGGGGAAGCCGATGAAGAGATACTGAGAGAAAAAGCCGAGAACTATTTTAAACAGGTGCTTTCTTCGGTGATCAAGCTGCCAGCCGGCCAGATTGATGCTAAAGCTCCTCTTGAAGATTACGGGATCGATTCTATCATGATCATGCATGTAACGGGTCAATTAGAAAAAGGGTTCGGTTCTTTGTCCAAGACGTTGTTCTTTGAATATCAGGATATTCGGTCATTAACACGGTATTTTATTGATTCCCACAGAGAAAAATTGCTGGACATCTTGGGAATTGAAACAAGAAAAGCTTCTGTTGAAAGACAACCAGAACCTGAAAAACAAGAAATTCCAGTTACTCCAAGAAAGTCTGGATTTCTTCCTTTGCAAGGCAAAGAGCAGAAGAAGTTAAGAGAAAAGGAAACGGAAGAAATCGCGATCATCGGTATCTCTGGCCGCTATCCACAGGCAGACAATATTGATGAATTGTGGGAAAACCTGAGAAACGGTCGAGACTGTATTACTGAAATTCCGGAAGATCGCTGGGATCACAGTCTTTATTATGATGAAGATAAAGACAAGCCTGGAAAAACCTACAGCAAGTGGGGAGGCTTCCTAAAGGATGTAGACAAGTTTGATCCGCAGTTCTTCCATATATCGCCGCGTGAGGCCAAATTAATGGACCCGCAAGAGCGTTTATTTTTGCAGTGCGTGTATGAAACGATGGAAGACGCAGGCTATACAAGAGAACACCTCGGCCGTAAGCGTGATGCTGAGCTTGGCGGAAGCGTCGGTGTTTACGTCGGTGTCATGTACGAAGAATATCAGCTGTACGGGGCACAAGAGCAGGTGCGGGGACGGTCTTTGGCTTTAACAGGAAATCCATCATCCATCGCGAATCGGGTATCTTATTATTTTGATTTTCACGGGCCGAGTATTGCTTTAGACACCATGTGTTCTTCTTCTTTAACGGCTATCCACTTGGCATGCCAAAGCTTACAGCGCAGAGAGTGTGAGGCGGCATTCGCGGGCGGCGTGAATGTGTCAATTCACCCAAATAAATATTTGATGCTTGGGCAGAACAAATTTATGTCCAGCAAAGGCCGGTGTGAAAGCTTCGGGCAGGGCGGAGACGGCTATGTGCCGGGAGAAGGCGTTGGAGCAGTGCTTTTGAAGCCATTGTCTAAAGCCATTGAAGATGGTGATCACATTTATGGAATCATTAAGGGGACGGCCATCAACCACGGCGGAAAAACAAACGGGTACTCAGTTCCCAACCCGAATGCCCAAGCAGATGTCATCAAAAAGGCGTTTGTGGAAGCGGAGATTGACCCGCGGGCAGTCAGTTACATCGAAGCCCACGGCACCGGAACCTCTCTCGGTGATCCTATTGAAATCACAGGGCTGTCCAAAGTGTTTACGCAAGAAACCGATGATAAACAATTTTGTGCAATAGGGTCAGCCAAATCAAATATCGGGCACTGTGAGAGTGCGGCAGGTATTGCAGGAGTAACGAAGGTATTGCTCCAAATGAAATACAGGCAGCTTGCGCCATCCCTGCATTCAAACGTGCTGAATCCGAATATTGACTTCCTTAACTCACCGTTTCAAGTACAGCAAGAGCTAGAAGAGTGGAAGAGGCCGATCATCAGTGTCAATGGCAAAGACATCGAATTACCGAGAATCGCAGGAATCTCTTCATTTGGTGCCGGGGGTGTGAACGCCCATATTTTAATAGAAGAGTATGCTCCGGAACCTGTGGAGGAACCCCAAGCGAGGAAGCAGCCAGCTGTTATTGTGCTCTCAGCAAAAAATGAGGAAAGACTTCAAAAACGCGCGGAAGATTTGCTGGATGCCATTCGGAAACAAAAATATGTTGAAGCAGATTTGCACCGAATTGCCTATACGCTGCAAGTCGGACGGGAAGCGATGAACGAACGGCTGGCGTTCGTTGTGGAAACGATGCAGGAGCTTGAAGAAAAACTGAATGAATGTATCTCGGGAACAGAAAATCGTGAATATGTCTATCGCGGACAAGTAAAGCGCAACAAAGAAGCCATTGCTGCTTTTGCTGCTGATGAAGATATGTCAAAAACAATTGAGGCATGGCTGCAGAAAGGAAAATACGCGAAGGTTTTAGACCTGTGGGTAAGAGGTTTGCGAATCGACTGGAGCACGCTTTATCAGGATCAAAAACCGCGGCGAATCAGTTTACCCGTCTATCCTTTCGCAAGAGATCGCTATTGGATAGACGTAAATGCAAAGGCTGAGAAAAAAAGAACGGTAGAGACATTCGCTCCGGTACAGCCCGTTATTTCAAAGCCGTCTGTAGCCAGAGAAGCCAGCGGCAAGCCTGCCAATATAACGCTACAGCCTTTAACAGCAGACCAGGGAAAACCGCAGCTTTCAGCAGTCCAGCTTCCTCCAGATACAGAAATAGAGACCATTACAGCGGAGTCCTTGTGCGATGAACTGACAGCGAGCTTAGCGGAAGTGCTGTACATGGACCAAAACGAGATTGATTCAGATGAAGCATTCATAGATATCGGAATGGACTCGATTACCGGGCTCGAATGGATAAAAGCAATAAATAAACAGTATGGCACATCGTTAAATGTCACAAAGGTATATGATTATCCGACAACACGAGAATTCGCTGTTTACTTAGCACGTGAGTTAAGCCCACACGCTAGGGAGAAAAAACAAACGGAGACGTACCCGCCAATCAGACAAAAAACAGCTGTGCCTGCTGCTAAACCGGCTAATATATCATTGCAGCCGTTAGAACATCAGCCAGTGCAAGAAGAACCTGAAGAAACGATTCAATATGCCGCGGCAGAAATATCTGTATCAAGACAATATACGGAAGCAATTGAAACGCTGCATGAAAAATTGAAGGAAAGCATAGCGGACGTGTTATACATGGAGCCATACGAGGTGGATATTGACGAAGCGTTCATAGATATCGGAATGGACTCGATTACCGGACTCGAATGGATAAAAGCGGTGAACAAGCAGTACGGAACGTCTTTCACAGTGACCACTGTATATGATTATCCAACGATACGTGATTTTGCCGAAATGCTAAAGTCTGAGCTTGGAACTCATCATGATAGAAAGATAGAGCATACTGTCCCGACCGAAGCAACGCAGCAAAAACCAGCAGCACCATCTATTCCAAATCCGGCAGAGCGACCGCTACAGTCAGTTCAACATCCTATAAAGAAAGAACATGAGAAGGAACAAGTTCCTGTTCGTCAAGACCGCCCCGAGGATGCGATCGCGATTGTCGGGATGTCGGGAAGATACCCGGGCGCTCGTAATGTAAGAGAGTATTGGGATAACCTGGTTCATGCAAGGAATGCCATTCGGGACATTCCAACATCACGGTGGGATGTTGACAAATACTATGATCCTGCCCTCAACAAGAAAGGGAAAGTCTACTGCAAATCAATGGGGATGCTTGATGATATTGAACATTTTGATCCGTTGTTTTTTAATATTCCGCCGTCAGAAGCTGAACTGATGGACCCGCAGCATCGAATCTTTTTGCAGGAAGGCTATAAAGCCTTTGAGGACGCTGGGTATAACGCCAGAACTTTAAATGAGAAAAAATGCGGCGTATATCTCGGCATTATGAGCAATGAATACGGGGTCATGCTGAATCGGCAGTCAAGAACAAATGCCACCGGAAACAGTTTTGCGATCGCAGCGGCGCGTATTCCGTATTTTCTAAATTTAAAAGGGCCTGCGATTCCGATTGATACCGCATGTTCATCTTCATTGGTCGGCACTCATTTAGCGCGCCAGGCACTTATAAACAAAGAAATTGATATGGCGCTGGTCGGTGGTGTCAGCTTATATCTAACGCCGGAATCTTACATCAGTATGTGTGAGGCCGGCATGCTTTCACCTGATGGACAATGTAAAGCTTTTGACAATGGCGCGAATGGTTTTGTGCCCGGCGAGGGTGCGGGTGCGCTTGTTCTGAAAAGGCTGAAAGATGCAGAAGCGGACCGTGACCATATTTATGGCATCATCATTGGCTCGGGTATTAATCAGGACGGGAAAACAAACGGAATCACAGCACCGAGTGCGAAAAGCCAAATGGACCTGGAAAGAGGCATATATGAAACATACGGCATACATCCTGAGAGTATCAGTTATGTCGAGATGCACGGAACAGGAACAAAACAAGGCGATCCAATTGAATTAGAAGCCCTGTCTGCCGTATTTCAAGAAAAAACAGACAAAAAGCAGTTTTGCGCAATCGGTTCCGTCAAAAGCAATATTGGCCATACATCGGCGGCGGCAGGAGTAGCCGGGGTTCAAAAAGTGTTATTGTGCATGAATCATAAAACACTTGTGCCGACATTGAACTTCACGACGCCGAATGAGCATTTTCAATTTGAGCATTCTCCTTTATACGTAAATACGGAGCTCAAGCCTTGGGAAACGGCTGATGGAAAACCGCGGAGAGCATGTGTGAGCTCTTTCGGATATAGCGGAACGAATGCCCATATCGTCATAGAGGAATACCAGCCTGAAAAGAGGAACGATCGATTAACAAAGCAGCACCGCTCAGAATTATTTGTACTCTCAGCGAAAAAAGAGAAGCAATTGAAGGCCTATGCGGAAGCAATGAAAGATTTCGTAACCGCCAATGAAGATATCAATTTGGAGGATATGGCATACACACTTCAGACGGGCCGGGAAGCAATGGATTATCGGCTGGCATTTTTGGCGGATTCGAGAGAAATGCTGATCAAAGCTTTAGATGATTATTTGGCTGAAATGCAGAACAACAGTATATTTGCTGCTCACGTGAAAACGAAAAAGAGCGAAATCAAGCTGTTTGAAACGGATCACGATGCCAAAGCGTTGCTGCAAACATGGATAGAGAAAAAAAGGCTGGAGAAAGTAGCGGAACTATGGGTGAAAGGGCTGCAGATAGATTGGAATGAGCTTTATGGAGAATACACGCCTCGGCGAATCAGCCTGCCTGCTTATCCGTTCGCGGAAGAGTATTACTGGCTGCCAACTCAAGAAGGTGAACTCGAAACCATTGCTACAGCACTCCCTCATTCCGAACTGATGCCAAAGCGCTGCTTTCTGCGTAAACAGTGGCAGCCTTGTCCGATTGAACCGGCAGAAATGACGAATCAAACCGTCGCCATTTTGGCAAATGAGGAGACAATGGCATTAGCGGAAGAGCTTTCGACGTATTTCTCGAAATACCGTATATTTGACAGTCAAGAGCTGGATCGGGTGTCTGCTGCGGACTATGAACACGTTGCTGGAGCAATCGATCTGATCGGATGCGGAACGAGCCACGAGCAGTCTTTGGGCTGGATAAACTGGCTCCAAAAGCTGATCGAGCAAGGACGTACAAGCAAGCATCATTTGACGATCTTAGGTGTAACAAAGGGGCTGGAGGCTTATGCAAATGACGCTGTTCATTTGTCTGGTGCTTCGCGGGCCGGGTTATACCGCATGCTTCAAAGCGAGTACAGCCACCTTACTTCAAGACATGCAGATATGGAGTGCGAAGCCTCTCTTGAGGAGCTGGCCAGACTGATTGCAGCAGAGTTTTATGCCAAAAGCACAGAAGCAGAAGTCTGTTATCGAAACGGACAGCGATATCGCGCATATTTGGCAGAGCAGCCAGGAGAAGCCGCTCATAGTCATAAGCAAGTATCGTTTTCAACAGACAAAGTTCTGCTCATTACAGGCGGGACAAGAGGCCTAGGCTTGCTGTGTGCGCGGCATTTTGTAAAAACATACGGCGTTAAGCGGCTGGTGCTTATCGGCCGTGAAGAGCTTCCGCCGCGAGACCAGTGGAATTCGGTGAACATTGTCTCGCTTGCCGAGAAAATAAAAGCCGTTCAAGAGCTAGAAGACATGGGTGCGCAAGTTCAGGTGCTTTCTCTGGATCTGGGAGACAGGGTTACTGTCGAACAGAGCCTGAAGACAATACACGAAACAATGGGGGCGATTGGCGGAGTCATCCATTGTGCCGGGATGGTGAACAAACAAAACCCGGCTTTTATCAGAAAATCACTAAAAGAGATCGAACAGGTGCTTGAACCGAAAGTCGAAGGTCTGCAAACGTTGTTTGACCTGCTTTATGATGAACCATTGGCGTTTTTTGCTTTGTTTTCCTCAGTTTCAGCGGCGATTCCTGCCCTAGCAGCAGGACAAGCTGATTACGCGATGGCAAATGCTTTTATGGATTATTTTGCAGAGGCTCATCGAGATAAATGTCCCATTGTAAGCATTCAGTGGCCTAACTGGAAGGAGACCGGTTTAGGTGAGGTCCGAAGCAAAGCTTTAGAACAAACTGGATTGATCAGTTTAACAAACGATGAGGGATTACAGCTGCTTGACCAAATTCTATCTGACAGACAGTATGCTGTCGTGCTGCCGGCGGTTCCAGATAAAAATGTTTGGAAGCCGGACAAGCTGATGCAGCCGTCACTGCCTGCCGAAGCTCTTTCGCATCCTGAGATGAAAGAGCAGGCCGGCACTCGAACCGTGTTTCTTGAAACAGTTGACTGGCTCGTAACGCTTTTTTCAGAAGAACTGAAGATAGCTGCAGAAGACTTTGAAACGGATGAGCCTTTCCAAGAATACGGAATTGATTCAATTATATTGGCCCAGCTGGTACAGCAGATGAACGAACAATTAAATGGAGATATTGATCCGTCAATTTTGTTTGAATATCCGACAATAGAATCCTTTGCACACTGGCTCATTTCGAAATATGACATAGCAGCTGTTTTACAACCATCTGTTCCTGAGAAACAGACACCTGTCAAGCCGCAATCAGCAATGAAGCAAAAGCCGGTGCCAGAACAGCGGCCGCAGCAGATAGGCCATGAGAAAACGGCACTTCTTGCTGAGGACATCGCCATCATCGGTCTTAGTTGCAGGTTCCCAGGAGCGGAAACTCTTGAAGAATACTGGGATTTAATACGTGAAGGACGGTCCGCGATTACACCTGTTCCGCCTGACCGATTCGGGAACTCCAGCTCCAATTACGCGGGCCTCATTGAGGAAATGAACCGATTTGATCATGATTTCTTCATGATGTCCGAAAACGATGTCAGAGCGATGGATCCCCAAGCTTTGGCTGTATTGGAGGAAAGCTTGAAACTGTGGTATCACGCCGGTTATACAGAGAAAGAAGTGAAAGGCATGAGGGCTGGTGTTTATATAGGAGGCCGCAGCCAGCACAAGCCTGATCCGGCCAGTCTTTCAAAAGCAAGAAACCCGATAGTCGCTGGCGGACAAAACTATTTAGCGGCTAACATCTCACAATTTTTTGACTTGAAGGGACCGAGTATTGTCTTGGATACCGCTTGTTCCTCTGCGCTTGTGGGGCTGAATATGGCCATTCAGGCTCTGCGAAGCGGAGATATTGAGGCAGCGGTTGTAGGCGGCGTCAGTTTGCTTGATGCTGATGCGCATCGAATGTTTCATGAACGTGGACTTTTATGTGACAAACCGTCATTCCATATTTTTGATAAGCGGGCAGACGGTGTCATTTTAGGAGAAGGCGTTGGCATGGTTCTCGTCAAAACCGTCAGCCAAGCGCTTGAAGACGGAGATTCCATATATGCAGTCATTAAAGCCGCTGCGATTAATAATGACGGAAGAACGGCAGGCCCATCATCTCCGAATCTAGAGGCGCAAAAGGATGTCATGCTGACAGCGCTTGAAAAAAGCGGCAAAAGGACAGAAGAGATCAGCTATCTTGAAGCGAACGGATCGGGGTCGGCAGTAACAGATTTACTTGAATTAAAGGCGATTCAATCCATTTACCGTTCTGAATCAAAGGCTCCGTTAGGGCTGGGATCGGTGAAACCTAACATCGGGCATCCATTATGTGCAGAGGGAATCGCAAGCCTGATTAAAGTAGCTTTAATGCTGAAACATAGACAATTGGTTCCATTCCTGTCAGGTAACGAACATATGCCGTACTTTGATATAGAAAAGACAGATTTGTATTTCTGCAGATCACAGGTCGAATGGAAGGAGACAACGCCTGCTGCGGCAATTAATTGTTTTGCCGATGGCGGAACGAATGCCCATCTCATTGTAGAAGGTTGGAAAGACTCTTCTGAGCGTCTAATTAGAAGAAAACCTCTGGCTTTGCCGGAATTAAATCGACAGCCGATTTTAACAGAATCAATGGCTCAAAACGTGCAGAAAAAAGTGCATTCAGACACGAAGGCTTCTAACGAAATGTTTTGGAAAACTTTCAAATAAGAGAGGAGTGGGAAAATGATAACTGAACAATTGCACATTTCATTAAAAAATCCAATCATGTCCAACCACAAGGTATATGGACAAGCGTTATTACCCGGCCTTGCTTATATAGATTTGATCTATCAAGTATTCCAAGAACATGGTTATGCATACCAAGAGCTTGAATTAAAAAACCTAACCATTTTTAACCCTTTGATCGTAGATGAGTCATATGACATTGCCCTGACCATTCACGTGTCTGAAAGAAAGGAAGGGACATGGTCCATTATCATCGACGGACAAAAACAGCATGGAGAGTCGCTATCTGACAAGAGACAATATGTGACTGCTGACATGCAGCGTAAAGAGCAAACCGCTTTTGCAGAATCAATAGACCTTAATCAGTGGAAACGTACAGCTGACAGGATTCTAAATATAGATGAAATATATGAACAATGCCGATCTCAAGAATTAGTGCATACCGGCATGATGAAGGCGGAAGGGCAGATTTATGAGACCAAAGAGGGTGCTTTAATTGATTTAGCAGTCGGACAGGAAGCGCTGCGTCATTCTGATGCTTTTCTGTTTCATCCCACGCTCATTGACGGGAGTGGTATAGGGTCAAGCTGCCTGCTCTCAGATCAAACGATGTATCTGCCATTGTGTTATGAATCGTTTTCAGCTTCAGAACGATTGCAAAAAGGATGTACAGCACGGATCCTCTCCTCATCTGTGCGCCGGAAGAAAGAGCTCACTTATATGACGATTGAATATTTTAATTCATCAGGACAAAAAGTGGCCGAGCTGAGACAGTTTGCAGGCAAGTCTGTACGGAATGGGTCAGCCTTTCACTCTGCAAAAGAAATTCAAGAAGAAAGAGCCGCTGTCTCTCAGCACACAAGTCGAGACTATAACGCATTTGAAACGTATTTGCGTCAATTGCTTGCTGAGCAGCTTGAAAGGCCGGCAGAACAAATGGATATCCACGCTGGGTACTATGAGCTTGGTCTAGATTCACCGTCGTTGCTTACAGTGGTTCAGGAAATTGGAGATAAGGTTGGAGCGGATCTTGCTCCAACACTGCTGTTTGAATTCACAACAATTGCAGAACTGGCTGCACATCTTGCTGATCACTATTCAATTAGAGAGGCGGACGATGCTGTCCGCCAATCTCCTTCACAAAAGAAGGATTATTCAGAAGGTGCTGCCTCTTCAATGGAGCTCGGGGAGGACATTGCTATTATCGGGATGGCAGGCCGCTATCCTAAGGCAAAAAACATTCAGGAATTTTGGGAACATCTTAAAGCTGGTACCGACTGCATCACAGAGATCCCGAACTCACGCTGGGAATGGAAAGAAAACGATGGTCTGGATTCCCCTGCACGCAAGCCGCTCTCGAAATGGGGCGGGTTTATCGAGGAAGCTGATTGCTTTGATCCTCAATTTTTCAGAATCTCTCCTCGTGAAGCGGAAATGATGGACCCTCAGGAGCGGTTATTTTTAGAGACGTGCTGGGAAGCTATTGAAGATGCGGGTTATACACCAGAGACAATTGCTTCGCCAAAGGGAGAAAATAAAAGGCAGCATGTCGGTGTGTTTGCCGGTGTTATGCATAAGGACTATTCGCTAATAGGGGCGGAAGCTCTATCAGAAAACAATCCATTTCCTTTATCGTTGAATTACGCGCAAATAGCCAACAGGGTCTCTTACTATTGTAATTTCCACGGCCCAAGCATGGCGGTGGATACGGTCTGCTCTTCCTCATTAACTGCGGTTCATTTGGCAATAGAGAGCATCCGGAATGGAGAATGCGAGGCCGCGCTAGCGGGAGGCGTCAATTTGTCACTGCATCCGGCTAAATATATCAGCTATGGCAGTGTAGGGATGCACTCAAGTGACGGTTATTGCCATACTTTTGGAAAAGACGGGGATGGCTACGTATCTGGAGAAGGTGTCGGCACAGTATTGCTAAAGCCGCTGCGAAAAGCTGAACAAGACGGTGACCGAATCTATGCTGTCATCAAAGGCAGTGCGATAAATCATGTAGGAAAAGTAAGCGGAATTACAGTACCGAGCCCGGTAGCCCAAGCTGATGTGATTGAAGCATGTCTAGAAAAAACAGGAATTGATCCGCGCACCATCAGCTATGTTGAAGCCCATGGCACGGGCACCTCATTGGGAGATCCGATTGAAATACAAGGATTAGTAAAAGCTTTCAGCCGCAATACGCAGGACAAGCAATTCTGTTCAATCGGTTCTGTGAAATCAAATATTGGCCATGCTGAAGCGGCAGCCGGCATTAGCGGTTTAACGAAGACAGTCCTGCAGCTGCATCATAAAACATTGGTGCCGTCATTACACTCAGAAGAGCTGAATCCTTATTTGCAGCTCGATCAAACCCCATTTTTTGTTCAGCATGAAACAAAGGAATGGGAGCAGCCATCTTTTGAAGAAAACGGGATGGACGTCACATTTCCCCGCCGCGCAGGTTTAAGTTCGTTTGGTGCTTCAGGATCAAATGCGCATCTTATTTTGGAAGAATATATTCCGGCAGAGAGCCATTCAGAGACGATTTTAACGAAAAATGAAGGAATAGTGATACCTTTGTCCGCGAGAAACAAAGATCGTCTGCAGGCTTACGCACTTAAACTTCTGGATTTTCTTAGCGAGGACGTCAATCTTATAGCGTTAGCTTATACCATGCAGACAGGACGGGTTGAAATGGAGGAGCGCGCAGCTTTCTTCGCAAAAGACAAAAAAGATTTAGCTGCTAAACTTCAGGCGTTTGCCAATGGCGAAGAAAAGATCGAGGGCTGCTGGACCGGACAAGCCAAAGAAGATCAAATGGCGGCTGGATCAACGTCGGTGAATGCACTGAATAACAATTTGATCACAGACAGTGAAATGAACGAAATGGCGAAATCATGGGTTCAAGGAAAGCGGGTCACCTGGGACGATCTATACGGCGATCGCAAGCCGTTTAAAATCAGTGCTCCGACCTATCCGTTTGCAAGGGAACGCTACTGGATCCCAGCTCCTGAAACGAAAACCAGCTCTGTGAATCACATCTTACATCCGCTGGTGCACCGCAATACATCAGACTTTACTGAGCAGCGCTTTAGCTCTGTATTTACAGGCAAGGAATTTTTCCTGTCTGATCATGTTGTACAGGGACAGAAGATTTTGCCTGGCGTTGCCTATTTAGAAATGGCAAGGGAAGCAGCGGAAAAAGCTGCAGGCGACCTGGACGGCGAACAAAGAATTGTGTCGCTTAAAGACATTGTGTGGATACGTCCTATCACGATAGAAAATGACCCAAAAGAAATACATATTGGCCTTTATCCTGAGGATAACGGGGACATTTCCTTTGACATTTATAGCAGCTCTGAACATAAAGAAGAAGCCCTGACGATACACTGCCAAGGCCGCGCAGTCATTTCAGATGAAGCGGATACTTCTGTTTTAAACCTATCATCAATACAGACAGAATGCAGTCTGGACACAGTGACGTCAGAACAATGCTATGCAGCGTTTCGAAAGATTGGGCTTGACTATGGAAAGGGCTATCAAGGGATTGAAAAAATCTATGTCGGCAAAGATCAATTGCTTGCAAAAATCTCGCTACCCGCTTTTCTAAAAAACGATAAGCAGCATTTTGCGCTCCACCCGAGTTTAATGGATTCCGCGTTCCATGCCACAGTCGGTTTTATCGTTAGCTCAGTCAATGCCGCTGGACAAGCGCAGACGCTGTCTCTTCCATTTGCTTTGCAGGAGGTTGATATTTTCAGCCTATGTCCAGAGGAGATATGGTCTTATATTCGATACAGTTCAGACAGTAAAGCGGAGGACAACGTCAGAAAGTATGATATTGATTTATGCGATGAGAACGGAAATGTTTGTGTGCGAATGAAGGGTGCCTCAATGCGGGCGCTTGATGGAGAGCGGCATTCAAGGTCTCAACTAGTAACTGCTTCTCAGCTGACCGGGCATACGATGATGATCCCCGTCTGGGAACCAGTCTCTCCAGAAGCGGAGGATAATGCTTCGTTTGCTGGTACAAGAGCTGTTTTATGCGGAGCTGCTGAAGCTGATCGGACTTTCATAAAGCATCATTATCCGCAAATTTCCTTTGTCGATATCCGCCCTGCGGATGACATTGAGGCAATAACGGACAAACTGCAAACGTACGGAAGCATTGACCATGTCTTGTGGATTGCCCCATCAGACCTGGAGAATAGTGATAGACAAGGAGAAGCTGTTCTTCACTTATTTAAGCTTGTGAAAGCTTACCTGCAATTAGGCTATGGCGAGAAACAACTTGAATGGTCTCTTGTGACAATCCAAGCGCAGCCGGTTACGCAACATGAGACAGTACAACCAGCTCATGCAAGCATCCATGGACTTGCCGGCACAATGGCAAAGGAATATCCGCATTGGAAAATCCGTCTTCTTGATCTGGAAAAAGACTGCACATGGCCCGTATATCAAATGTTTACGCTCCCTGCTGACCGTCTCGGACACGCTTGGGCCTATCGGAATCAGCAATGGCATCAGCAGCAATTGATCCCGTATCGGCACTCACTGGCAAATGACACGCTTTATCGAAAAGGCGGGGTGTATGTGGTCATTGGAGGCGCCGGGTACATTGGAGAGGCATGGAGTGAGTACATGATCCGCCGCTACCAGGCGCAGATCGTTTGGATTGGACGCAGTCAAATCAATGCTGCCATCGAGTCGAAAATAGACCGTCTTTCGGCGCTTGGCCCTGAGCCTTTCTATATTGCAGCCGATGCTGCCGATAAGCATTCATTGCAGCAGGCATATGATCAAGTGAAAAAACGCCATCCTCATATTCACGGGATTGTTCACTCTGCGATGGTTTTATTTGAACAAAGCCTGGAAAATATGACGTTTGAAGAATTCACCGCCGGACTTGCGGCGAAGATCGATGTCAGTATTCGGATGGCCCAAGTGTTCCGCCGGGAGAATGTAGATTTTGTTTTATTTTTCTCTTCGCTTGTGGCACATATCAAAAATGTGAAGCAAAGCCATTATGCCTCTGGCTGTACATTTGCAGATGCTTTTGCTCACCAGCTTTCCCAGAGCTGGGCATGCCCTGTAAAAGTCATGAACTGGGGATATTGGGGGAATAGTGAAGCGGCTGAGGATGAACATTATGTACAGCTTATGAATCAAATCGGCTTAGGTTTAATTGAGCCTGCGGAAGCAATGAAGGCGCTGGACGTACTGCTTTCTGGGCCAGTCGGCCAAACGGCTTTCATTCATACGACAAAGCCTGTAGCAGTCGAAGGCGTGAATCAGAATGAATGCATCACTCTATATCCCGAGCAATCTTCAGCAGATGCAGAGAGCCTGATGGAGCGTCTGCCGAAAACGGGACGAATACAAAGAGCAACACATGAAGAACTAGACGATCTTCTTTACAGGCTGTTGTTAGGACAGCTGCAAACGGCTGAACTGTTTGATGGTCATACATTATCGGTTGAACGTCTTCGACAATACAAAAATCGTGAATTTTATGAAAAATGGCTTCGGCAAAGCAGCGAATTTCTTTTGCAGCATGGCTATCTTAAGAAAGATGGAGATTCATTGGTGGGGAAGGTTCAAGCAGAGGATATCGAGCTGCTTTGGCAAGAATGGAACGCCAAAAAAGAAAAGTGGCTCAAAGACAGCGAGACAAAGGCGATGGTTGTCTTAGCAGAGGCCATGCTAAAAGCACTGCCGGATATTTTGACAGGGAAAGTCCCGGCAACAGATGTCATGTTCCCGCAATCCTCGATGGAATTGGTGGAAGGCATTTATAAGCATAACCAAGTGGCAGACTATTTTAATAAAGTGCTTGCCGATACATTATTAGCTTATCTGGATGAACGTCTGAAGCAAGATCCTGAGGCATCAATTCGCATTATGGAAATAGGCGCGGGCACAGGCGGCACGAGTGCCGGAATCTTTGAAAAACTGAAACCATATCAAAAGCATATCAACGAATACTGCTATACAGATCTGTCGAAAGCATTTTTGCTGCATGCAGAAAAGGAATATGGGGTGGAAAATCCGTACCTGACTTATCAGCTATTTGACGTGGAAAAACCGATTGATCAGCAGGAAATCGAGGCTGGCGGCTATGATGTCGTCATTGCGGCTAATGTCCTTCACGCGACAAAAAATATCCGTCAAACCCTGCGGCATACAAAAGCAGTGATGAAAAACAACGGAATGCTGCTGCTGAATGAAATGGCGGGAAACAGCCTGTTTCCTCACATCACCTTTGGTCTTTTGGAAGGCTGGTGGCTGTATGAAGATCCTGCAGTGCGGATTCCCGGCTGTCCAGGCTTACATCCTGACAGCTGGAAAGCGGCACTCGAAAGCGAAGGCTTTGAATCTGTCTTTTTCCCGGCCGAGGAAGCCCATGATCTGAGTCACCAAATCGTCGCAGCCTCAAGCAACGGGCTGGTTCGCCGTATAATGAAAAATGAGCTCTTGCCGGAGAAGGATGTTTCACAAGCGTCTTATCAGGAGCCAGCCTGCATTCAATCCATAGATTCAGAGAGAGCAGGACAATCTAAACATGCTCTTCTAAGAGAAAAAAGCACAGATTATATGAAAAAACTAATCGGAGAAACGTTGAAAATTCCTGCAGGTAAGATTGAGTCATCTGAACCGCTTGAAAAGTACGGCATTGATTCTATCGTTGTTGTCCAGCTGACGAATACATTGCGTAAAGAATTTGACCATGTAAGCAGCACTCTATTTTTCGAGTACCAGACCATTGACGCGTTAGTGGAGCATTTCATCAAAACAAAAACAGAAGCGCTGATGAAATTAACAGGTCTTGACCGTCAAGTTCAACAACAGACACCGGCCGAAAGCAGAACCCAATCTTCACAGAAACCTGATGAGGCCGTTAAAAGAACACGGCGCTATCGCAAGCTTGGCTTCAACAGGGAAAAAGAAACACCGACAAACGCTCTTCCAAGCCGTGACGTTGCCATTATCGGCATTTCCGGACGCTATCCTCAGGCAGAAACAGCAGAAGACTTTTGGAACAACCTAAAAGAAGGAAGAAATTGTATTGAGGAAATTCCGAAAGAACGCTGGGATTGGAAAGCTTATTACGATAAAGAAAAAGGAAAAGAAGGATCGATTTATACGAAATGGGGCGGATTTATCAAGGATATGGACAAGTTTGACCCATTATTCTTTCAGATTTCGCCGCTTGAAGCAGAACGAATGGACCCTCAGGAGCGATTATTTCTGCAAACCGCTTATGCAAGTATTGAAGACGCGGGATACACGCCTGACTCGCTCAGTTCAAGCAGAAAAATCGGCGTCTTTGCCGGAGTTATGAACAAAAATTATCCGACAGGCTACGGCTATTGGTCTATCGCCAACAGAATATCCTATTTGCTGAATTTCCAAGGCCCGAGCCTTGCCGTCGATACAGCCTGCTCATCCTCTCTGACAGCGATTCATTTAGCGCTGGAAAGCATTTATAGCGGATCGAGTGATTGCGCCATTGCCGGCGGTGTCAATTTAGTCGTCGACCCGGTTCACTATCAGAACTTATCTGTCATGAATATGCTCTCTTCTAGTGATACATGTAAATCATTCGGAGTTGATGCAGATGGATTTGTCGACGGTGAAGGCGTAGGCGCGATTGTGTTAAAGCCGCTGCAGCAAGCAATAGCGGACGGCGACCATATTTACGGTGTGATAAAGGCAAGTGCCGTTAACAGCGGAGGAAAAACAAATGGATACACGGTTCCAAATCCTCATGCACAGGCACAGGTAATTAAAGAAGCAATGGAGCGCGCCGACATTTCTGCCCGAACCATCAGTTATTTAGAGGCGCATGGAACAGGCACTGCATTAGGAGATCCGATTGAGATAGCGGGGTTATCAAAAGCATTTGAGAAAGATACGCAGGAGAAACAGTTTTGTGCGATCGGCTCCAGCAAATCAAATATCGGTCATTGTGAAAGTGCAGCCGGAATTGCAGGGCTGACAAAAATACTTTTTCAGTTTAAATATGGCCAAATTGCGCCATCATTGCATGCTCAGCGGTTGAATCCGAACATCGAGTTCAGCCATACGCCATTTGTCGTTCAGCAGCAACTTGGTGAATGGAAACGCCCGGTGATTGGCGGGCAAGAGGTGCCTAGGCGCGCTGGCTTGAGCAGTTTTGGCGCCGGAGGGTCCAATGCCCATATCATCCTGGAAGAATATATTCCAAGAACGGGGGCGCAAACGCCGAAAGACCATCCTCCAGCGCTGATTGTGCTGTCGGCCAAAAACATGGAACGCTTGCAAGAAAAAGCGGAACAGCTGCTTACAGCCATCAAACAAAAAAGGTACCGCGAAACAGACCTGATCAGGATCGCCTATACCTTGCAAACAGGCCGTGAAGCAATGGAAGAACGGCTGGCCTTTATAGCGGAATCACTAGAGGATCTTGAGAGAAAGCTGAACGATTTTATCGAAAACAAAGCAGACAGCCTGTATCTGGATCGCATCGATGATAACAAAAAAGCATTAGCAGTCTTATCAGCGGATGAGGATACGGAAAAAATCATAGAAGCATGGATGAGCAAAGGGAAATTCACGAAACTGCTGGATCTTTGGGTGAAAGGCTTGTCTTTCGACTGGGATATGCTGTACGGCACCCAAACGCCTGTCCGGATCAGTCTCCCGGCATATCCATTTGCAAAAGAACGATATTGGGCACCAGGCCCGGCAAAGGCCCCGGCGCCTATAGAAAAAAATCTTGATCAGCAAAGAGAAGAACCTTTCGAGGTTATGACATTTCAAGAAGTGTGGAAAGAAGAGCCGGCAACCCACGCTCCGAAACGTATCAAAACGATCATCTGTTTTCTGACTGAAAGAGAAAAGCAAAACGCATTTGATTCAGCCCTGAAAAACGTTGATCAAGACACCAAGCTCATTTTTATATCACAGGGCGAAGTGTACAGCAAACAGTCTGAATATAGCTACCAGATTGTGCGGCAAGAACCCGTTACTTTTGAAAAGGCCTTCCAGAGCATTAAAGAAGAACATGGAGAGCCAGATGCAATTCTCTATATGTGGCCTGCGGAAGACAAGAGCTGTATAAAGGACCATTCCTGTATTGTCTATTTATTACAAGGTATGTCCGCAGCAAAGCTGCATCCTTTACGGCTGATGCTGGCAGGATGTTTTGAAAATGGCCTTGACCGAAGCTATCTGGAATCATGGATTGGATTCGAACGATCGCTCGGGCTTGTCCTTCCGCACACAAAAGTGACTGGAATCTTTCAGCCGGCAGATCAAGGATCGATGGATGATTGGGCACGTAATATGTGGTCAGAATTACAGGCTTCAATAGAACAAACTGTTTTGTATCAAAATGGGAAACGGTATGTAAGTCACATAGAACGGACAACGTTACAACCGAACAACAGCAAATTAAAATCTAGCGGGACTTATCTGATTACAGGCGGGTTAGGAGGGCTCGGCTATTTATTCGCCAAGCATTTGGCTAAAAACTATGCCGCAAACCTGATTTTGACAGGGCGATCGCCTTTCAATGAAGAAAAGCAAAAGAAAATAAAAGAATTAAAGAATCTAGGCGGCGAAGCGATGTATGCAGAAGCAGATGTATCTGACCCTATCGCGATGGGAGACTGCGTAAAAAGAGGGAAAGACCGATTCGGTGAAATCAACGGTGTTATTCATGCAGCCGGAATTGAGAGCGACTCTGCTATTTTTGACAAAAAGATCGAAAGCTTTCAGCACGTCATTGAACCGAAAATCAACGGAACAATAGCGCTTGATGAATGGCTTAAAAATGAAGCCCTTGATTTTATGTGTTATTTTTCTTCTTCTTCGGCGGTTTTGGGGGATTTTGGATGTTGTGATTATGCGATTGGCAACCGATTTCAGATGGCTTACGCACAATACAGAAACCAGCTGCATAGCGGCAAAACGTTTGTCATCAACTGGCCTGTATGGAAAGATGGCGGAATGAAAATCGGTGATGAAGAAACAACTGATATGTACCTGAAATCAAGCGGCCAACGCTTCCTAGAAGCCGAGGAAGGCATCCGTATGTTTGAGCATATTCTAGCTCAGCAGGATGCTCAGCACCTCGTGATAGCCGGTCAACCAAGCCGTGTCAGCCGATTTTTAGGAATGACTGAACCAGTAATTCCAGAACCGGCCACTCAAGTCCCTGTCGTACAAGAAAAAAACAATGAGGTAAAAACACTAAGCGTTGAAAAGCGGTTAGAACACGATTTGAAAGAGCATATCCACACATTGCTTAAGATTTCAAAGGACAAGCTGAATGTGAACAAAAATTGGGCTGACTTCGGATTTGATTCAATCTATTTGGCTAAATTTTCGAATGTGTTATCAAAGCATTTCAACATCGAAGTAACACCGGCTTTATTTTTCGGCTATTCGACTTTACAGGAATTGATCGGCTTTTTCTTAACGGATCATAAAGAGCTGATTGAAGCATTTTACCGGGATGATGCATCTGAGTCGCAAAAGTCCATAGAAGCTCCTGCTGCAAATCCTGTAGTTCCCGAAGCAGAAACCAGTAAAAAAAGCAACGGACAGGGTCACAATGAGCCGATCGCCATTATCGGCATGAGCGGCAGGTTCCCTCAAGCTGATTCGGTCTATGAGCTGTGGGATAATCTGCAAAACGGAAAAACGTGTATCTCTGACATCCCGGACGAACGCATGGACTGTGGGGGATCGAACGGAGATCCAGAAAAAGCAGTGCCAAGGTGGGGCGCATTTTTGAAGGACATAGACCGGTTTGATCCGCTGTTTTTTCAAATATCGCCTAAAGAAGCCAAAAGCATGGATCCGCGCCAGCGCATTTTTCTAGAGGAAGCATGGCGCACGTTTGAAGACGCCGGCTATATGGGAGACCGGATAAAAGGAAAATCCTGCGGTGTCTATGTAGGTGTGGAAGAAGGAGAATATGCGCATTTAACAGGAGATACGGATTACATTAATGGAACACAAAACGCCACATTATCTGCGAGAATTGCGTACGCATTGGATTTAAAAGGGCCTAATATGGCGTTGACAGCAGCATGTTCATCTGGACTTGTGGCGATTCACCAGGCATGTTCAGCTCTGCGTCAGGGGGATTGTGAAATGGCTTTAGCCGGCGGCGTCAGCTTGAATATTTCTCACATGTCTTTTGAGGCGCTGACAAGAGCCGAAATGCTGTCTCCGAATGGACAATGCAAAGTATTTGACGAGAATGCCCATGGTCTTGTGCCAGGTGAAGCGGTGGCTGCTGTTCTCTTGAAACCATTATCAAAGGCAATTGAAGATAAAGACCATATTTATGGCTGCATCAAGGCCAGCGGCGTGAATTACGATGGAAAAACCAACGGCATTACTGCGCCAAATCCTTTTAGCCAGGCAGAATTGATCGAAAACATTTATGAAAAAAATGAAATCAATCCGCTCGATATTCAATATGTGATGGCGCACAGTACCGGCTCGAATATTGGTGATCCGCTTGAGGTCCAAGCCTTAACGAACGTGTTCAGCAAATATACGAAGCAGAAGCAATTCTGTATGATCAGCTCAATTAAACCTTTAATCGGACACACATTTGCAGCGTCAGGAACGGTAGCTTTAATCAGTATGCTGATGGCTATGAAAAACCAGATCATCCCGGCTACTCATCACTGTGAATCGGAAAACCCGTATATTCCGTTTAAAGAAAGCCCGTTTGTGCTTTGCAAAGAAAACCGTCCATGGATCAGGAATAATCAGAAGCCGAGGATGGGAACGATCAGCACGACGGGAATCAGCGGCACCAATGCGCATGCAGTCATTGAAGAATACATCCAAGATGATCAGCCGTTCACGCAGCGGCGTAATGAGTCACCGCAGGTCATCGTGCTTTCAGCCCAAAACGACGATCGGCTTCAGGATGCTGCCTGCCGCATGATTGCGTATCTGGAGCAGAATCACAACCTTTCTTTACCTGATGTGGCATATACGCTTCAGGTTGGGAGGAAAGCCATGGAAGCAAGGCTCGCGATCGTTGTAAACAATCAGGAGCAATTGGTGCGAAAATTGAAGGAATATGCAGAAGCAATGAAGAATGGTGGGGTATCGGGCCAACAGAGATCCCTTTATACAGGATATACAGAAGGGATATTAGAAGAACAGGAAGCTCTGCAAGCTCTCGCAAAAGAAAGAAATTTGGAAAACATTGCGGAACGCTGGGTGAAAGGATATCAGATTCCTTGGGAACTCCTTCATGATGGCGATGACGTACGGATGGTTTCTTTACCTGGTTATCCATTTGCAAGGGAGCGGTATTGGGTTTCGTCAGGCACTCAGCAATCAGAGGCCGTTAAACAGCGTTCACAATATATGAGTGGGGAAACCCATATTCAAAAGATCATTGTTCAATTTTTAGCACGAGAGTTGGACTTATCTGAGGATCGAATCAATTTTAATAGAAATTTTCTGGATTATGGGATGGATTCAATTCTTGGCCGAAAATTGATGCGGCATATCGAAAAAACCACACAGCTGAAGATGACCGGCCGAGAAATCCTTGAATGTCAGACAGTGCAAGCTCTATCTAACCATTTGGCCTCAAAGGCTGAAAAACAAAATCATAGCGCAGCACATCAAACAACGGGCACGTATACAGACGAGCAAATCATCGGATTGATGCAAGAGGTGGCGCAAGGGAAATTGGATTTTAAGAGTGTGCAAAACATCATAGAAGGGAGTAAATCGTATGAATCATAAAGAAATTCTTGATGCCTTCAGATCAGGAGAATTAACCATTTCTGAGGTGGAAGAACGTCTTAAAGGCATGAAGCGGAAGTTGAAAAGTCCGCTTTCAGAAGGGCAAAAAGGGCTGTGGATGCTTCAAAAAATGTCTCCTGGGATGAGTGCATATAATATTCCTTTATGCTTTCGTTTCAGCAAGCCAATACATGCACAAACGTTCAAGAAGGCCCTTCTGTTTGTACAGAGACAATATCCTGTCTTAGCCAGTGTGATTCAAGAAGAGGATGGCATTCTATTTCAAACGGTTCAGTTATCAGAGAATCTTTATTTTGTGGAAGAGGATATATCAGCAATGAAATCAGCAGATATCTTGCCTTTTCTAAAAGAAAAAGCAAAAGAACCTTTCCATTTGGAAGCTGATCCGTTAATGCGCACACATCTTTTTCATCGATCGAAAGAAGAATGTATTGTTCTTATAACGATTCACCATATCATATTCGATGGTGTGTCGATGCTGACATTGATGGCGGCGCTATTTGAAACGTATCAACAATTGCTGAATGGGATTGAGCCCGTGCAGCAGCCAATAACAGCTGATTATTACGATTTTGTCGCTTGGGAAAACCGGATGCTGACTGGCAGAGAAGGGGAAGAGCATCTCGCTTACTGGAAAGAACAGTTGTCTGGGAGTCTGCCAGTTCTTGATCTGCCAGCTGACCGTCCGCGATCTTCAGCACGAAAATTCAAGGGGCAAGCTTATAAAAGCTTGCTCCCACATCACCTGAGAAATCAAATTAAATCGTTTGCCCGCACTTATCATGTGAATGAATCTGTTGTGTTTCTCGCCATTTACAAAGTACTGCTGCATCATTATACAAAACAAAAGGATCTCATTGTCGGCGTTCCGACAATGGGTCGGCATGAAGATAGCTTTGAAACCCTAATCGGTTATTTTATCAATATGATGGCTGTTCGGAGCAAGAATATCGGAACTCAGCCATTAACAGCATTTATTCGGGAACTGCAGCTGACAATGGCTGACGGTCTGGATCATGCGGCGTATCCGTTCCCTGCATTGGTAAGAGAGCTGAATGTAGACCGATCGTCCGCGGATTCTCCGGTTTTTCAAACAGCCTTTCTGTACCAAAACTTTTTTCAGGCAACAGGCTTGCAAAAAGTGCTCGAGCCGTATCAAACGCTTGGCATCGAATATATTGAAGACATTCGGCAAGAGGGTGAATTTGAGCTGGCACTCGAAATATATGAGCAAGAAAATGAAACAGTGCTTCATCTTTTGTTTAACCCTGATTTGTATGATGTGTCCTCCATTGAAAGCATGATGGAGAACTATATGAAGCTTGCGCAGCACATGATGGAGGACCCGTCTTTGCCGCTTGAAGCCTACTCTATGCAATTAAATCAAGAACAAACTAGTTTGCTGGAACAATGGAATGCGACAGGGACAAACATCGCAAATGACAAGTGTATACATGAAGTGTTTGAGGAAAAAGCGAAACAAACCCCAGATGCGGTTGCTGTGATGTTTGAAGACAGATCACTTACATACAAAGAAGTAGATGAAAAAAGCACATCTGTGGCAGTCTACCTTCAACATCAGGGGGTTGGACCAGAACAGCCAGTTGGCATTTGTGCAGAGCGTTCGTTTGATATGATCATCGGAATTTTAGGAATACTGAAAGCCGGAGGAGCATATGTGCCGTTAGATCCAAGCTTCCCGCAAGAACGATTAGAGTACATGCTCAAAGACAGTCAGGCATCCGTTGTCCTCACCCAATCTAACGTTCATGATAGAATCAGCGGATTAACGGGGAGCCAAGTGAAAGCAATCAATATCGAGTTAGCTTGTCGAAACGGTTATCCTGATCAGCAAAGCAACGGCTTAAAACGGGAAGTAAGACCAGAGCACCTCGCTTATATCATTTATACATCAGGAAGCACCGGACAGCCTAAAGGGGTTATGGTAGAGCATCGGAGCATTATGAATACCCTGAATTTTCTTGAATCTCATTATCCTGTTACGGCTGAGGATGCCTATTTACTGAAGACGAACTATGTGTTTGATGTATCGATCTCAGAATTATTCGGATGGTTTATTGGAGACGGCCGTCTTGTGATTCTTCCGCCTAATGGGGAGAAATCACCGCAGCTTTGTATGGGTTACATTGAAACATATAAAGTGACTCACGTTAATTTTGTGCCGGCCATGCTGCATGTTTTTTTAGAAATGGCGAAAAACAACAAGCGATTTACAGAGGATGGACCACTGAAGTATATGATGGTTGCAGGTGAAGCCTTCCCTAAAGAATTAGTGAAAAAGGCGGTATCGCTCTTTACAAACTGCCGTGTTGAAAATATATACGGACCGACGGAAGCCTCCATTTACGCTGCCTATTTCGGGTGCGGAAAAGGAGATATTGCAAGTCACCATACACCGATTGGAAAGCCTGTCTCCAACACGAAAATTTATATTGTGGATGAGCATTTGAAACCTGTGCCAATCGGAAAGCCTGGAGAGCTTTGCATCGCGGGAGCCGGCTTGGCAAGAGGCTACTATAATAAGCAGGGGCTTACGGCTGAAAAATTTATTGACAATCCCTTTGAACCAGGGACGAAGCTATATAAATCGGGTGATTTAGCCAGATGGCTTCCTGATGGCAACATAGAATACTTGGGACGGATGGACAGCCAAGTGAAAATACGCGGTTTTCGCGTCGAGCTGGGCGCAATAGAAACAAAGCTGAGTGAATACCCGGGCATTTTAGATCAGGCTGTAGTGGTAAAGCAGCTGGAGAGCCATCAACAGCTCGCTGCTTATTATACAGAGGAAAGCGGACATTCTCCTGCCGATCCGAAAGATTTGCGCTGCCATTTAAAGTCCAGTCTGCCGGAATATATGATACCTTCACACTTTATCCGCTTGGATGAGCTTCCATTATCGCCCAGCGGAAAAGTGAACCGTAAAGAACTGGAAAAACGTGAGATTGTTTTCAATAGAAGGGAACCAAATCATTTGCAGGTAACGGAAATAGAGGATCAGGTGCTACACATTTGGGAGGAAACTCTCCAGGTCAGCGGATTTGGGCCGGAAGACGGATTTTTCGATGCGGGCGGCGATTCGCTTCTGGCTGTAGCTGTGGCTGAACGAATCAAAAAAGAATTCGATTGTGAGTTTAGTGTTACTGAGCTGTTTGAGTATTCCACGATCCGTGCAATCAGTGAATACATTTTGGAGATGAAAAACTCAGATCTAGCCGTGACGCAAAATGAAGATGATCATGATGACAAAAAAGATGGAAAATACCCGCAACAGACGATTCCCCCTTATTTTGACGACAGTGTTGCGATTGTGGGGATATCGTGCCAGTTCCCAGGCGCGAAAAATCATCATGACTTCTGGAACCACATCAAAGAAGGCAAAGAAAGCATACGATTTTTTTCTGAAGAAGAACTACGCGCAAATGGAGTTCCCGAAGAATTGATACAGCACCCTGACTATGTGCCAGTGCAATCTGTGATCGAAGGGAAAGACTTATTCGATCCCGGTTTCTTTCAAATCTCGCCAAAAGATGCTGAGTATATGGATCCTCAGCTCCGCCTCTTATTGCTGCACTCCTGGAAAGCGATTGAAGATGCAGGATATGTGGCTAAGGAGATTCCGGCAACAAGTGTATATATGTCTGCAAGCAGCAATTCATATAGAACGTTATTGCCGAAGGAAACAACAGAAGGACATGAATCACCTGATGGCTATGTTTCATGGGTGTTAGCCCAAAGCGGAACCATTCCGACAATGATTTCGCATAAGCTCGGATTAAAAGGGCCAAGCTACTTTGTTCATTCTAACTGCTCCTCATCACTAGTTGGTTTATATCAAGCATACAAAAGCCTGACATCAGGCGAATCAGAATATGCGCTTGTCGGAGGCGCAACATTGCACGCACAATCAGCGATCGGCTATGTGCACCAAAACGGGTTGAATTTTTCAAGCGACGGGCATGTAAAGGCGTTCGATGCTTCGGCGGATGGAATGGCTGGGGGCGAAGGTGTAGCGGTCATCCTGCTGAAAAAAGCTGTGGATGCCGTAAAAGACGGAGACCATATTTATGCCATTATGCGCGGAATAGGCATCAATAATGATGGGGCAGAAAAAGCCGGCTTCTATGCGCCAAGTGTAAAAGGCCAAACAGAGGTGATACAGCATGTATTGGATACAACCAAGGTTCATCCTGAAACGGTCAGTTATATTGAAGCGCACGGGACGGGAACGAAATTAGGCGATCCTATTGAAATGTCTGCGCTAAATAAAGTGTACAAGCAATACACCGACAAAACACAATTTTGCGGAATTGGTTCAGTGAAAACGAATATCGGCCATTTGGATACAGCTGCGGGGTTAGCTGGATGCATTAAAGTTGCGATGAGCTTATACCATAATGAACTTGCACCGACCATCAACTGCACGGAGCCAAATCCGAATATAAAGTTTGAAAGCTCTCCTTTTTATGTTGTCCGTGAACGAAAATCGTTAGAGAAACACGCAGGTGTCCATCGGGCAGCTCTGAGCTCATTCGGGCTAGGCGGAACTAACGCTCATGCTATATTTGAGCAATATGAAAACAATACTGATGCAGGTTCCGAAAACGAAGGCAATCAGCCTTACATCATTCCGATATCAGCAAAAAATAGAGAACGGCTCCATGCATACACGAAGGAATTGCTGTCTTATATCAGTCAAGACGAGAAAAAGAATTTCTCTTTAAAAGATATTGCCTATACCTTTCAGGTCGGCCGTGAAGCAATGGATAACAGGATCGTTTTTATGGCGAGTGATCCGGAACAATGGAAACAGCAGATGGAAGCTTTTGTGAATGGGGAGACGCTTCCAGAGGGTTGTATCCAAGGAGAAAGAACGAAAATGACATCCGCTGAACAGCTGCTTGGAAATGCTGAGGCAGAAAATATGGCTTCATCACGGATATCAAAAGAAGAAGTGAGAAAGCTTGCCGAGATGTGGGCAAAAGGCTTTCACGTTGAATGGCGCAGGCTCTATCCTGATGCAAAGCCGCGCCGCATCAGCTTGCCGACATACCCTTTTGCCGAAGAACGATACTGGCCTGAAAGCAATACCATCACAGCAATTGAACCGGCGCGTTTGCATCCTTTAGTGCACCATAATACATCGGTTCTGTCAGAGCAACGTTTCAGCTCCATTTTCACAGGACAAGAGTATTTTATTGCCGAACATATCATTAAAGGCATGGCCATTTTGCCGGCGGCAGTCACGCTTGAAATGGCAAGAGCCGCTATAGAACAAGGAATTGGCGGATTGGAGGATCATAATACTGGAATCAGGCTGAAAAATGTCGTATGGATTCGTCCGGTTGTAGCAGGAAGTGAGCCGGTTCAGGTAAATATCGGACTTTACGATGAAGATGGCGGACAAATCGCTTATCGGATGTATGGTGAGCCGGAATCCGCTGATGCAGAACCAGTTGTATATAACCAAGGTACAGCGGAATTGATTCAGTTAAAGCAAGAAAAAGCACTGGATCTTTCTGAGATCAAGAAACAATGTGATCTAAGCAGAATGGATGCTGTCTCGTTTTATGAAAGCATGATCGGCGCCGATTACGGTCCGGGTTACAAGAGTGTAGAGGCCGTATATAAAGGCGACGGACAGCTGCTTGCCAAATTATCACTGCCGGAATCTGTCACACATACGTTGGACGATTATGTTCTTCATCCGAGTGTATTGGACGGAGCGTTACAGGCGGCTGAATATTTGCAAAATGTCGTCAGAGCGGAACTTTCAGACACGGAAGACTTTAAGGCAGCGCTGCCATTTGCCTTAGAGGAACTTGAGGTCTTTCGTCAGTGCGTTTCTGACATGTGGGTTTATGTTCAATTCAACTCGAAAAACAAACCAGGAGATGTGATACAGAAAGTCGATATTCATCTATGCGATGAGCATGGCATGATTTGCGTGCGGCTGAAAGGATTTTCGGCGAGAGTGATGGAAGCAGATGTACAAACCGAACCATCAAACACCAACAGCGAAACTTTATTGCTTGAGCCCGTTTGGCAGGAAAAGGCAGCCGACGGCTTAGCTGCAAAAAAATATGCAGAGCATCTCGTATTTCTATGTGAATATGATCATGAGACGAGAAAACAAATTGAAGCAGCCATCGGGGATGTCCGTGTATACAGCCTGGAAGCAAGGCCTTCTTCAGTGGAGGGGCGTTTCCATTCTTATACAGAACAAGTGTTTAAAAAGGTACAAGAGATCATTCGTACGAAACCGAAAGACGGCATTCTCATTCAGATCGTAACCTCTGCAGAGGGAGAACAGCAATTGTTTTCAGGATTGACAGGACTGCTGAAAACAGCTTGTCAGGAAAATGCCAAACTAACCGGCCAAATGATTGAAGTCAGCAGTGAAGAAAGCGGAGAAAGCATTGCCAGCAAACTATTAGAAAATCAATTGAGCAAAGATTCATATGTCAAATATCAAAACGGGACACGGTATATTGCTGACTGGCGCGAAGTCAAACAGGCAAAAGGAGACGTCAGCAAACCGTGGAAAGACAATGGCGTTTATCTCGTTACAGGAGGCGCCGGCGGACTAGGCCATATTTTTGCAAAGGAAATCGCGGAACAAACGAAGAATGCGACAATCATTCTGACGGGCCGTTCCTCTCTTAGCGAAAGCAAAAGCAAAAAGCTGAAAGAGCTTCATAGCAAGGGGGCTGAGGTTACCTATCGGCAAACGGATGTTACCGATAAGATTGAAGTCTATCAGCTCATTGACGACATTCAAAAAAAATATGGCCGCCTGAACGGTGTTCTCCACAGCGCGGGAATCATCAAGGACAGCTACATGGTCAATAAACAGGCAGAAGATCTGCACGATGTACTGGCGCCTAAAGTAAAAGGGCTTGTTTATCTAGACGAGGCAAGCAAGGATTTGCCTTTGGATTTCTTTATTCTCTTTTCATCTCTTTCAGGAAGTTTAGGAAGCATCGGTCAGTCTGACTATGCGGCAGCCAATGTATTTATGGATATGTATGCGGGCTATCGAAATAGGCTTGCCGACCTCAGCCAGCGGCATGGGAAGACGCTTTCTGTAAACTGGCCTTTATGGAGAGATGGAGGCATGAAGGTCGAACAAGAAACTGAGAAAAGGCTTGTACAAGTAGCCGGTATTGTTCCTATGAGGGCAGAAAAGGGAATTCAGGCATTATATCAAGCGCTTCATTCAGAGGCAAACCAAGTAATGGTGATCGAGGGCGATGGGCAGAAAATAAAACAAAACATGCTGGCAAAAACCGCCTCAGCACCTATGGAAAAGAAGGAAGCAAAAGACATGACTGAACAAGTAAATAGCATTGATACAGACAGTTTGCTGGATAAAGTAAAGGCGATGTTAAAGCGAGAGGTTGCCAAGCTGTTAAAGGTTAAGCTTGAAACGATTGATGATCATGCCGAGATGACGGTGTATGGTTTTGATTCAATCTCAATGACTGAATTCACCAACCATATCAATCGCGCCTATAAGTTAGAACTGACGCCAACCGTATTTTTTGACCATCCGACGATACATGCGTTTGGCAAGCATTTGTCAGAAGAATATCAATCGGTATTTGCGAAGACATTTGCTGTACGTGCTGCATCGGCTCAGATTCAGCCAGCCGTGAAACAGGAACAAGCCGTTCGCGCCAAAGCTAAAAGACGCCGAAAGCAGCAAGTCATGCAGCCAAACGCCATACAGAGTGATACTGGGCCTGAGCCAATTGCCATCGTAGGCATAAGCGGGATTTTCCCTATGGCGAAAGATATTGAGGCATACTGGAACATCTTAAAAGAGGGCAAAGACTGCATGACGGAAATTCCGAAAGATCGCTGGGATTGGCGTGAATATGAAGGTGATCCGGCGAAGGAAGTCAATAAAACGAACGTAAAATGGGGCGGTTTTATTGACGGAATAGCAGATTTTGATCCATTATTCTTTGGCATTTCTCCGCGTGAAGCTGAACAAATGGAACCTCAGCAGCGCTTACTGCTGACTTATGCCTGGAAAGCGATCGAAGATGCAGGATATTCGGCGAAAAGGTTGTCAGGCACAAAGACCGGCGTTTTCATCGGAACAGGAAATACAGGATACAGCTCTCTTCTATCTAAAGCGAACTCGGCAATAGAAGGATCAGCGGCAGCCAATACAAGCCCTTCAGTCGGTCCAAACCGGGTCAGTTATTTCCTTAATCTGCACGGACCGAGCGAACCGATTGATACAGCGTGCTCAAGTTCACTAGTGGCGATCCACCATGCCATCTCTTCCATTGAGGAAGGCACTTGTGACATGGCGTTAGCTGGCGGTGTAAATACGATTATCCTTCCTGAGGTGTATATCAGCTTTGATAAGGCAGGTGCGCTGAGCAAAGAAGGAAAATGCAAGACGTTTTCAAATCAAGCCGATGGTTTTGCGCATGGGGAAGGTGCCGGCATACTGTTCCTGAAAAAATTAAAAGCGGCTGAAGAAGCGGGAGACCATATTTACGGAGTCATCAAAGGCAGTGCAATCAATCACGGCGGACGTGCAGCCTCTTTAACGACTCCTAATCCGAAGGCGCAGGCAGATGTTATTCAGTCGGCATATCAAAAAGCGGGAATCGATCCGAAAACCGTGACCTACATTGAAGCCCACGGAACCGGAACGGAGCTTGGCGACCCGGTTGAAATTAACGGTTTAAAATCAGCTTTTAAAGCATTGGGGATAAATGAAGGAGACACATCAGCCAATCCTTACTGCGGATTAGGATCTGTAAAGACAAACATCGGCCACTTATCGCTGGCAGCTGGTGCGGCAGGAGTTATTAAAATATTGTTGCAGCTTAAGCATAAAACCTTAGTGAAAAGTCTGCATTGCGAAACCGTAAATCCGTACATTCAGCTAAAAAACAGTCCGTTCTATATCGTACGGGAAACGGGAGAATGGAAAGCGCTGAAAAATGAACGGGGAGAAGCACTTCCTCGCCGGGCGGGTGTCAGTTCATTTGGAATTGGCGGCGTAAACGCCCACGTGGTTATTGAGGAATATATTCCAGAAGCAGCTGATGAGAATATACCATCTATCACGCCGGAACATCCGGGTATCTTCGTTTTATCTGCTAAAAATGAAGCGCGGTTAAAAGAACACGCACAGCAGCTGGCAGATGCGCTTGATAAGAAAGCATACAGAGACGCTAATCTCACCCGGATCGCTTATACACTGCAAGCCGGACGGGACGCGATGGAGGAACGTCTTGGGATCATTTCTGGTTCCGTTGAGGATTTGCGGCAAAAATTAAAAGACTTCGCAGCAGGCAAAAACGATGTGGAGGATGTATTTAGAGGCAGGATTGATAAAGGCACACTGCAAATGCTGACAGAGGACGAAGAAATTCAAGAAGCCGTCAAGAAATGGATGGAACGGGGAAAGTATGCAAAATTGCTTGAATTATGGGTAAAGGGACTTGATGTAGACTGGACGAACATGTATGGCGAGACTGTGCCTAAGCGCATGAGCTTGCCGACGTATCCGTTCGCAAAAGACCGTTATTGGATCTCTGATCATATTGAAGATAGCGGCAGCACGAATGTAAATAAAGCAGCCTCCAGCGTTGGCGGAGCTGTGCTACATCCATTGATGCATCAAAACACATCGCACCTCTCAGAACAAAGGTTTAGCTCTATCTATACGGGAGAAGAGTTTTTCCTTGCTGATCATGTTGTGAAAGGCCAACGGATCTTGCCGGGAGTGGCTCATCTTGAATTGGCGCGGGCAGCTGTTGAGCAGGCCGCAGAGGTACAAGGTGTTCCGTGCACCATAAAGCTAAAGAACGCGGTGTGGGTGCGGCCAATTGTCGTAGAAGACCAGCCGATGCAAGTACACATCAGGCTTTCACCAGAGGAAAGTGGTGAAATTTTTTATGAAATCTATGGTCATTCATCAGACGTTGCAGGTGAACAGTCAATCGTCTTCAGTCAAGGCAGCGCGGTATTGAACCCTGCTGGAAATCTGCCGGCGGTTGATTTGCCATCCCTGCTGGAGCAGTGTAAGGAAAGCCATTTCAGCGTAAACGAAGTATACGACACATATCGAATGATTGGCTTTGAATATGGTCCTGCTTATCGCGGAGTGAAAAAAATCTATACAGCTGAACAATTTGTTTTGGCAAAATTGTCATTGCATCCGTCAGCTGCAGATACGCTCAGCCAATACAACATGCACCCGGGGCTGATGGATTCTGCTTTGCAGGCGTCAAGCATTTTGACAGGCGCCGGGGATAACCAGCTGACACTGCCTTTTGCGGTCCAGGAGCTTGAAGTCTTCGGAGCATGTTCGTCGGAAATGTGGGTATACGCAAGATACAGCCAAGGCAGCAAGGCAACTGATAAGGTGCAAAAACGGGATATTGATATTTTAGATGTGAACGGCAATGTTTGTGTTCGGATGAAAGGATTGTCATTCAGGGCAGCGGAAGGCGGCTTTGGATCGGCGGAACCTGATCAAACGCTGGAAACCCTGATGTTTGAAGAACAATGGGTGCCTAAGGCTTGTGTAAAAGAAAGTCCTGAGCCTCAATACGAACGGCACATTGTCATGCTTTGCGACATGAATGGCCTCTCAAAAGATAGCATTGAATCAAGAATGACAGGGGCGGAATGCATCGCTTTGGAGTCATTCCGCGAAGGACTTGCAGAGAGGTTCCAAGATTATGCCGAACAAGCGCTTGAGACAGTACAGGGTCTTCTCAAAAACAAGCCGCAGGGCAATGTCCTGATCCAGCTTCTTACCTCAGCACAAAAAAAGCAGTACTCATTCTCAGGGCTATCGGCGCTCCTTAAAACAGCCGGTCAGGAGAACAAAAAACTAATCGGCCAGACGATTGAAATCGATTCACTTGAAAATATTGAAAGTGTGATAGAAAAACTGAAAGAGAATAAAAGACACACAGAAGATCAGCGTATCAAATATGAAAAAGGCAAACGGTACATCAATGATTTGCGTGAATTGCCAATGGCTGATCGGGAAATAAGCCTGCCGTGGAGAGATAAAGGCGTATACCTCATCACGGGCGGCGCGGGAGGACTTGGGTTTATTTTTGCAAAAGAGATTGCTCGTCAATCTGAACAGCCTGTGCTCATTCTGACAGGCAGATCTGCGTTGAATGCGGATCAGCAGGCGGAGCTTAACGAACTTCAGCAATTAGGGGCTCGCGCAGAATACAGGCAGGTAGACGTGACACAAACGGAAGCAGCCTCAGAGCTTATCACAAGCATTACCTCTGATTACGGAGACTTGAATGGCGTCATTCACAGCGCAGGGCTGATTAAAGATAACTATCTGATGAGCAAAACCAATGAAGAGCTGACACAAGTTTTTGCACCTAAGGTAAAAGGGCTTGTGAATGTGGATGAGGCAACTGAGCACCTTGCGTTAGATTTCTTTATCCTCTTCTCTTCAATATCAAGTGTTGCCGGCAGCGCGGGACAGGCGGATTACGCAATGGCTAACGCATTTATGGACAGGTATGCTGCTTATCGAAATGCGCTTGTAACCGCCATGTACAGGCACGGGCAAACGTTGTCGATCAATTGGCCGCTCTGGAAAGAAGGCGGCATGCGCGCGAATAAAGAAATTGAAAACATGACGTTGAAAAACACAGGTGTGACGCCAATGCGGACTAAGACTGGCATTCAAGCACTGTATACAGCTTTGGCATTTGGCAAGGATCAAGTCATCGTCATGGAAGGAATCAAAGACATGATGAGGGAAAAGCTGGCTCAAAAGCCATCTTCTGATGAAGTGCCACTGAAAACAGTACAAGTACCGGTGACAGCTGAAAAAAGAATGGATCAAGGGAATATGTTCGACCACATTCAAGAAGCATTAAAGCAAGCAATCTCTCAATTGCTCAAAATCAAACCTGAAGAGATTGACCCGGACATGGAGTTTAATCAATATGGATTTGATTCGATTACCTTAACTGAATTCGCGAATACACTGAATGAGAAGTACAAGCTGGATCTCACGCCGACGATCTTCTTTGAGCACGCAACGGTTAATGCATTTGCAGGGTATCTGTCAGAAGAATATCCAGATGCTTTTGCAGCTCAAACGCCTGCCAAAGCTGAGGTGCCGATGCAGCCTGTCGAACAGAATATAAAAAATATGACGTTTTCGACTGAAAACCGCTTTGCAAAACGCTCGGTAACACCAAAGCAAAAGGAATCTGATCATAAGCCTGAGCCTATTGCGATTGTGGGGATGAGCGGCGTTTTCCCAAAGGCAAAGGACGTCGAGGAATATTGGGAGAACCTGTCATCGGGAACAGATTGTATTACAGAGGTTCCAAAAGACCGCTGGGATTGGCAGGAGTATTACGGAGACCCTCTGAAAGAAGCGAATAAAACAAACGTCAAATGGGGCGGTTTTATTGATGAAGTAGCTGACTTTGATCCATTGTTCTTCGGCATATCTCCATTGGAGGCTGAGCAGATGGAGCCTCAGCAGCGTCTGTTAATGACATATGCGTGGAAGGCGGTAGAAGAAGCGGGACACTCAGCGAGAAGCCTGGCAGGAACCAAAACGGGCATCTTCATTGGGACAGGAAACACGGGGTATAGCTCACTGCTGTCAAATGTGGATATTGAAGGCTCAGCAGCTGCGAATATGAGTCCTTCTGCCGGGCCGAATAGAGTCAGTTATTTCCTGAACATTCATGGACCGAGTGAACCGATCGACACTGCGTGCTCAAGCTCTTTAGTCGCCATTCATCATGCGGTCTGCGCCATTGAAAATGGAAACTGTGACATGGCGATTGCGGGAGGAGTCAACACGGTCGTAACTCCGCAAGGTCATATCGCTTATGATAAGGCCGGAGCGCTGAGCAAAGAAGGAAGATGCAAAACATTTTCTGACAAAGCCGATGGCTTCGCAGTCAGTGAAGGTGCCGGCATTCTCTTCCTGAAAAAGCTGACAGCGGCTGAACGGGACGGTGATCATATTTACGGTGTCATTAAAGGAAGTGCGGTAAACCACGGAGGCCGCGCAAATTCTCTAACGACTCCTAATCCGAAAGCCCAGGCGGATGTCGTAAAAACAGCATATGAAAAAGCGGGAATTGATCCAAGAACCGTAACTTATATTGAAGCGCATGGGACTGGAACAGAACTGGGTGATCCAGTAGAAATCAACGGCTTAAAAGCGGCATTTAAAGAGCTGTATAAAAAAACGGGGGACCCGGCTGTTCATGGCAGCCATTGCGGACTTGGCTCTGCGAAAACAAACATCGGTCACTTATCGCTGGCGGCCGGTGTGGCGGGTGTCATTAAAGTGTTATTGCAGCTTAAGCATAAAACGCTTGTCAAAAGTCTGTATAGTGAAACCATTAATCCGTATATCAGACTGGATGACAGCCCGTTTTACATTGTGCAGGAATCGAGAGAATGGCAGGCGCTTCGTGATGAAGCCGGCCGAGAGCTGCCGCGCCGCGCAGGTATCAGTTCATTTGGGATAGGCGGCGTCAATGCCCACGTGGTCATTGAGGAGTATATTCCGAAAGAAACAACCCATCCTGCACAAGCACCAGCTGTGACAGCACAGCACCCGGGCATCTTTATTTTGTCGGCAAAGGATGAAGACCGTCTGAAAGACCAAGCCCGGCAATTAGCAGACTTTATCAGCAAGCAATCTATCACGGCTCATGACCTCACTGATATTGCTTATACACTCCAAGAGGGTCGTGATGCAATGGAGGAGAGATTAGGGATCATCGCTGTCTCGACTGGGGACTTGCTGGAAAAATTGAACCTCTTTATAGAAGGGGGCACCTACGCGAAGTACATGTATAGAGGCAGAGCAGAAAAAGGCATCGTACAAACATTGAGATCAGATGATGAAGTACAGAAAACGCTCGAAAATAGCTGGGAGCCTCACATATATGAAAAACTGGTTGATTTATGGGTGAAAGGCATGGAAATAGGCTGGAGTAAACTGTATGACGGCAAACAGCCGAAACGCATAAGCCTCCCTACCTATCCATTTGCGAAAGAACGCTACTGGATAACGGATACGAAAGAGGAAGCAACTGCTCATCAAACAGTTCTAAAAACTGTCGAACCAGCAGCTTTGCACCCATTGGTCCAACTCAACACTTCAGATTTATCAGAGCAGCGTTTCAGCTCCACCTTTACAGGCGCTGAGTTCTTTTTCGCCGATCATAGGGTGAAGGGAAAACCGGTTATGCCGGGGGTGGCATACCTTGAGATGGTACATGCTGCCGTTACAAGAGCAGTGAGAGGAACCGAAGATCAACAATCTGTTATTCACATCAAAAATGTTGTGTGGGTGCAGCCGATTGTGGCGGACGGCCAGCCTGTTCAAGTGGATATCAGTCTACATCCCCAGCAGGACGGTGAGATTGCTTTTGCCATCTATACAGAGGCAGAGGATGCACACAATAATCGAAAGATACATTGTCAAGGCAGTGCTTCAATCCGCGGGGCAGGAGACCTGCCAGTCCAGGATATTAGCGTGCTTAGAGACCAGTGCAGTTTAAGCACACTCTCACACGACCAATGTTATGAATTGTTTAAGGCGATCGGCATTGACTACGGCCCTGGTTTTCAAGGGATAGATCGGCTTTACATCGGCCGCAATCAAGCTTTGGCAGAGATTTCCCTGCCTGCTGGTGTAAATCACACAATGAATGAATTCGTTCTGCATCCAAGTATGGCGGACTCTGCTTTACAAGCGTCGATCGGGCTGAAGCTGAATTCCGGTGACGAGCAGCTTTCTCTGCCTTTTGCGCTGCAAGAGCTAGAAATATTCAGCCCGTGTACAAATAAAATGTGGGTATCTGTGACATCTCGCCCAAATGAGGACAAAATACAGAGACTGGATATTGATTTGTGTGATGAACAAGGCCGAGTGTGTGTAAGAATCAAGGGGATTTCATCAAGGGTGCTGGAAGAAGGTATACAACCGCCAGACGAGCCGACATCACTAAACTCCAAAGCAACTCTTGACGGAGCGCTTCTTATGGCGCCGATATGGGATCAAGTGCAGCTGGAGAAGAAGATCATTTCACCTGCTGATGAGCGTGTTGTCATCCTCGGAGGGGATGACAACAGCAGAAAAGCTGTTCAAAGGCAGTTCCCGTTGTCCAAGGAGCTGAACATTGAGCCGAACGCATCAATTCAGAGAATTGCAGATGAGCTTGAAGCACTTGGATCGTTTGAGCATATTGTGTGGATGTCTCCATCTCGTGTGCCCGATTGCGAAGTCGGCGATGAAATGATTGGAGCCCAAGATCAAGGCGTCATTCAATTGTATAGGCTCATTAAGGCAATGCTTTCTATAGGCTATGCACGGAAGGAGATCAGCTGGACGGTCGTGACGGTGAACACACAATATGTTGATCAGCAAGATATTGTCAACCCGGTCGATGCCGGGGTGCACGGCCTGATTGGTTCAATGGCAAAAGAATATCCAAATTGGCAGACAAAGCTGATCGATGTTAAAGAATACGAAGACTTGCCGCTATCTCAACTCCTTTCCTTGCCTTTTGATCAAGAAGGGAATACGTGGGCCTATCGAGACAGGATTTGGCATAAGCTTCGTCTGATTCCAGTACACAACAATCAACCGGTGCACACGAAGTATAAGCACGGAGGCGTTTATGTTGTCATAGGCGGAGCTGGCGGTATTGGTGAGGCCTGGAGTGAATATATGATCAGAACATATCAGGCGCAGATCGTTTGGATTGGCAGAAGGAAAAAGGATGCAGCCATCCAAAGCAAGCTGGACAGACTTGCGCTTCTAGGGCCAGCCCCATATTACATTCAAGCTGATGCGGCTAACCGAGAGGAATTAGAACGCGCTTATGAAACAATGAAACAAACGCATCGTGAAATCAACGGCATCATTCATTCTGCGATTGTATTACAAGACCGAAGCCTGATGAATATGAGTGAAGAATGTTTCAGAAACGTTCTTGCTGCAAAGGTTGATGTAAGCGTGCGAATGGCACAAGTTTTCCGGTATGAACCACTGGATTTTGTTTTGTTTTTCTCTTCCGTCCAATCGTTTGCGAGAGCTTCGGGACAAAGCAATTACGCTGCGGGCTGCAGTTTTAAGGATGCTTTTGCACAGCGGCTATCTCACATATGGCCTTGTACAGTGGCCGTGATGAATTGGAGTTATTGGGGGAGCATTGGTGTTGTTTCATCACCGGATTACCAGAAGAGAATGGCTCAGGCAGGCATTGGCTCTATTGAAGCCCCTGAAGCAATGGAAGCTTTGGAATTGCTGCTCGGGGGACCGCTGAAGCAGCTAGTGATGATGAAAATGGCAAACAAAACGAATGATGAATCGGAACATTCAGAAGAAACAATTGAAGTGTACCCGGAAACTCACGGCTCCGCCATTCAAAAGCTGCGAAGCTATCACCCGGGTGACAGCACAAAGATTCAACAACTGTTATAGGAGGGGAAGCGCCAATGCTGAATACAGAAGACATTCTCTGTAAAATGCTTTTTGCACAATTGCAGTCCATAGGTTTTTTCACTGAAAGTAAATCTCAGCCGGTATTGGAGAATTTCTATGGCAGATGGTTCGAAGAAAGCCAATCCATTTTAGAACGGCAGCAATACCTGAAGCGAACGGAGAACGGATATATTCCCACATGCTCAATGGAGAATATAGATGAACTATGGAAGGAATGGAATCAACAAAAATCAAACCTGCTTCAAGATGATAATATGAAAGCCATGGTGACATTGGTGGAGACAGCACTTAAAGCCTTGCCGGACATTTTGACCGGCAAGGCGTCTGCCACCGATATCCTGTTTCCGGATTCATCTATGGATTTAGTAGAAGGGGTCTATAAAAACAATCAAGTCGCAGACTATTTTAATGAGGTGCTGGCGGATACGTTAACAGCCTATCTGCAGGAACGCCTGAAGCAAGAGCCTGGGGCGAAGATTCGAATATTAGAAATCGGTGCCGGAACCGGCGGGACAAGCGCGGCAGTTTTTCAAAAATTGAAAGCCTGGCAGACACATATAAAAGAATATTGTTATACAGATCTGTCTAAAGCTTTTTTAATGCATGCAGAAAATAAGTACGGTCTGGACAATCCTTATTTGACATATAAACGATTTAATGTCGAGGAGCCGGCGGCTGAACAGCATATTGACGCGGGAGGCTACGACGCAGTTATCGCGGCAAATGTGCTTCATGCCACAAAAAATATCCGGCAGACATTGCGAAATGCAAAAGCAGTTTTGAAAAAGAACGGGCTGCTCCTTTTAAATGAAATAAGTAATCATAATATATATTCGCATTTGACGTTTGGCCTTTTAGAGGGCTGGTGGCTGTATGAGGACCCTGATCTCCGCATACCGGGCTGCCCGGGTTTGTATCCAGACACTTGGAAAATGGTGCTTGAGAGTGAGGGATTTCGCTATGTTTCCTTTATGGCTGAACAATCTCATCAGTTCGGCCAGCAGATCATTGCCGCTGAAAGTAACGGAGTCGTCCGGCAAAAGAAGAGAACGGAGACGGGAGCAGATCAAAGCCATATACAAATAAATGCTGAAAAAGCTCATTCACAGAAAAGCAATTCTCTCATCGAACAAACGACTCAATTTGTAAAGCATACCTTGGCAAAATCGATCAAACTATCACCAGAACGTATTCATGAAGATACGACATTCGAGAAGTATGGAATCGATTCGATTTTGCAGGTGAATTTCATCCGTGAATTAGAAAAGGTGACGGGGGAGCTTCCAAAAACCATTTTATTTGAACATAACAATACAAAAGAACTCGTCGATTATTTGGTAAAAGGGCATGAAAATAAGCTCCGCACAGCATTGTTAAAGGAAAAAACGCAGCCTGCAAAAAATGAAGCTCCTCTTCAAACAGAGCGTACAGATCCTAGTAAGCCATTTGCTCTTAATACACGCCGCTTTGTTTTAGAGCAGCAAGTCACTGAAACTCAGCTGGCAAATACCGAACCGTCAAAAAAAGAAAAGACAAGTAATTTGCAAGGAACACATGTAAATGATCCTCGTACAGAAGATATCGCAATAATCGGGGTAAGCGGGCGCTATCCGATGTCTAACAGTTTAGAAGAGCTATGGGGGCATTTAATCGCTGGAGACAATTGTATAACAGAGGCACCGGAATCCAGATGGCGCACATCTTTATTGAAAACATTATCAAAGGATCCAAAAAAGCCGTCGAATAAGAAGCGCTTTGGCGGATTTTTACAAGATATAGAGGCATTTGACCATCAGCTTTTTGAGGTGGAGCAAAACCGGGTCATGGAAATGACACCGGAACTCCGTTTATGTTTAGAAACCGTCTGGGAAACGTTTGAGGACGGCGGCTATACGCGAACCCGGCTGGATAAATTGCGGGATGATGACGGAGTAGGTGTTTTTATAGGGAATATGTATAACCAGTATTTTTGGAATATCCCATCTTTAGAGCAGGCAGTCCTCAGCTCAAATGGGGGAGACTGGCACATTGCAAATCGGGTTTCCCACTTTTTTAACCTGACCGGACCGAGTATCGCGGTCAGCTCAGCATGCTCCAGTTCATTAAACGCCATACATCTTGCATGTGAAAGCCTGAAATTGAAAAGCTGCTCAATGGCGATTGCTGGAGGCGTCAATTTAACACTCGATCTCTCTAAATATGATTCTTTGGAGCGTGCCAATCTGCTGGGAAGCGGCAATCAAAGCAAAAGTTTTGGCACAGGAAACGGGCTTATTCCCGGGGAAGGCGTCGGTGCTGTCCTGTTAAAACCGCTATCGAAGGCAATTGAGGATCAGGATCATATTTACGCTGTGATCAAAAGCAGTTTTGCCAACCATAGCGGCGGAAGACAGATGTATACAGCTCCGGACCCGAAGCAGCAAGCGAAATTAATTGCCAAATCAATTCAGCAGTCCGGCATTGATCCAGAGACTATCGGCTATATTGAATCGGCGGCAAATGGCTCGGCACTTGGCGATCCTATTGAAGTAATTGCCTTAACAAACGCGTTTCAGCAATATACAAACAAGAAACAGTTTTGTGCGATAGGCTCTGTCAAATCCAATCTGGGGCATTTAGAGGCGGCTTCAGGCATTTCTCAGCTGACAAAAGTTTTGCTGCAGATGAAGAATGGGACACTGGTGCCGACAATTAACGCGACGCCTGTCAATCCAAATATTAAGCTGGAAAACACGGCTTTCTATCTTCAGGAACAAACAGAGCCATGGCATCGTTTGAATGATCCTGACACTGGAAAGCAGTTGCCGCGCAGAAGCATGATCAATTCCTTCGGGGCGGGGGGTGCCTATGCTAATCTCATTATAGAAGAATATATAGAGACGGCCTCTGAGAAAAAACATCTCGCTTCCCGCCAGCAGGAATTCACTGCCGTTTTTTCAGCCAAAACCAAATGGAGCCTGCTTAGCTACCTTGAAAACATGGAATTGTTTTTAGGGAAGGAAGCGTCTCTGGATATTGAACCCGTTGTACAGGCTTTACACCGGATCAACCACAATTTAGAGCATAGGGCTGCATTTACAGTGACATCGACACAGGAGCTGATCGAAAAACTAAAGATGTTCCGAACAACAGAAAAAAGCTCACTCCAGCAAGGCATTTATACATCATTCGATTTACAGCCATGTGCGGAATCAGTAACTAATGATAGAGAAATAAGCGCAGCAGAGCAGTGGGTACAAGGGGGATCGATTGCTTTTCAAGAAGCTACAGGAACAGGCTGGGTTCATCTGCCTCACTATGTATTTGACCATAATACATCATTTCATTTCGATGAAACGCCGATCAATGAGAATTCGTCAGCTGTTGAAGGTGATATCCATCAGCCGGTCATACAGGATCAATTCACTTATGATGAGCCTTATGTTCAAGGACATATCTTCAACAATGAACGGGTGCTTGTCGGTGCCACTTATGGCAGTCTGGCCATAGAAGCGTTTTTTAACTTGTTCCCTGAGGAAAACAGCGGCCGTATCAGCAAATTGAGCTATATCAATCCAATTGTCATCAAACAAGGCGAGACCATTGAACTGCATGCAAAGCCGCTGCAAAAAGATCATGTCATAGAACTCCAAATCATGTATCGAGAGCCGGCTTCTGGTTCGTGGAAGCCTGCCGCAATCGGACAATGCGGAATCGGTTCTTTTAAGCCGAAAAAAGTAAATATCGAGAACGTAAAGCATTCATTAACCAAGCTTCATCACATTGATCAGATGTATAAAACCGGAAACGGCCCTGAATGGGGGGCGTTATTTAAGACAATTACTCATCTCTACAGAGATCACAAGTCTATACTGGCAAAAATTCGCCTGCCTCAAAACGGACTGGCAAACGATCATCACTACACTGTAAGCCCATTGGTGACAAACAGCGCCTACTTGGCCATCCTCAGCTTCTTAGAGCAGTTTGACATGACGGGAGGGTACCTGCCATTTGGAATCAATGATATCCAGTTTACAAAGCAAACGATAAAAGAGGATTGCTGGCTTTTAATTACAATGGTTAAAAATACAGGTGACATGCTTCTGTTTGATGTAGATGTGATCAATGAGTCGTCAGAAACAGTCCTCCACTATTCAGGCTACTCGTTGAAGCAGCTTCGTATTTCGAATCAAGGAGGAATTGAAAATACGGCCATCAAGGACAGCAATCTGAAAGAACGTATCAGAAGCTATGTAACAGATAAACTGGCAGTCAACATGGCCGATCCATCAAAATTGTCTCTTGCAAAAGCGCATATCATGGATTTTGGAATCGATTCTTCTCAGTTGGTTGCACTGACAAGGGAGATGGAGTCAGAGACAAAGATCGAATTAAATCCGACACTGTTTTTTGAATATCCGACTGTTGATGAGCTGACCGAATTTTTTGAAGCCAAACATGAAACATCATTTGTGCGGCTGTTTGGCCAAACTGATCAGCAGCAGAAACGCCCAGCTCAATCCGAAATCAAAATGAAACAGATTCCAGCTATTGAGATGAAGACAGATAAAACAACCAACAACGCGGCTGACGGGTTAGCCATTATCGGCATGTCGGGACAGTTTCCGAAAGCAAACAGCGTAACGGAATTTTGGAATAACATGATTCAAGGAAAGAACTGTGTCTCTGAAGTGCCGAAAGAACGCTGGGACTGGCGAAAATATGCCTCAGCCGATAAGGAAGGGCAATCAAGCCTTCAATGGGGCGGTTTTATAGAAGGAATAGGTGAGTTTGATCCCCTGTTTTTTGGCATATCGCCTAAAGAAGCGGCGAATATGGATCCACAGGAGTTTCTGCTTTTGATACATGCATGGAAGGCGATGGAAGACGCAGGCTTAACCGGACAGGCCTTATCAAGCCGCCCGACAGGAGTATTTGTCGCAGCCGGCAATACGGATACAGCTGTGATTCCATCCTTAATTCCAAACCGTATATCCTATGCGCTTGATGTAAAAGGGCCAAGTGAATATTATGAAGCTGCCTGTTCCTCAGCTCTAGTGGCTTTGCACAGAGCTATACAATCCATTCGAAACGGCGAATGTGAGCAAGCCATTGTCGGGGCTGTGAATTTGCTGCTTTCACCAAAAGGCTTTATTGGCTTCGACTCAATGGGCTATTTGAGTAAGAAAGGACAGGCCAAATCCTTTCAAGCAGATGCAAATGGCTTTGTCAGAAGTGAAGGAGCAGGAGTTCTCATTATTAAACCTTTGCAAAAAGCCATTGATGATTCTGATCATATTTATTCGGTTATTAAGGGTTCGGGTGTATCGCATGGCGGCAGGGGAATGTCGCTTCACGCGCCAAATCCGGTCGGTATGAAGGATGCAATGAAGAAGGCTTATCAAGGAGCACAAATTGATCCCAAAACGGTGACCTATATAGAAGCGCATGGGATCGCCTCTCCATTGGCAGACGCGATAGAATTGGAGGCGTTAAAGTCAGGATCCAGTCAGATGGAACTTCAGGAAGTACAGGAGGAAGCGCCATGTTATATCAGCAGCTTAAAGCCGAGCATCGGACACGGTGAACTCGTCTCCGGCATGGCTGCTATTATGAAGGTCAGCATGGCGATGAAGCATCAAATAATACCAGGCATATCGGGATTTTCATCTTTGAATGACCAGGTGTCAATAAAGGGCACTCGCTTCCGAGTGACTGCCGAGAACCAGCCATGGGGAGATTTACATGACGATGCAGGCAACAAAATTCCTCGCAGAGCGAGTATCAACAGCTATAGCTTTGGAGGCGTAAATGCGCACGTCATTTTAGAAGAATATATTCCTTTACCAAAACCACCGGTTAGTATGAATGAGCATGATGCCCACATTGTGGTTCTTTCCGCAAAGAATCAGGACAGGCTAAAAGCAGTTGTTCAACTGCAGCTTGACTATGTGAATAAACAACAAGAACTGTCATTACAAGATTATGCTTATACACTCCAAACCGGCCGAGAGGAGATGGGGGACCGCCTGGCACTGGTTGTCCGCAATAAAGAAGAACTGGTAAACGGCCTGCAAGCCTGCTTAGCTGAGAAAAAAGGCGATAAGCCGAAAAACACTGTACCTGTCTTTAGCGGAAATGAAGAAAATGGCACGTCAGATATCATAACATTGCTTGATGGGCCATTAAGAGAAATGGTGATCGAGTCTTTGTTGTCCGGAAACAACCTTGAAAAGATCGCGTTTTGCTGGACAAAAGGGGTGCAAATCCCGTGGGAGAAGCTTTATAAAGGAAAAGGTGCCCGCAGAATACCTTTGCCAACCTATCCATTTGAAAAGAGAAGCTGCTGGAACGGCTTTCAAGCAGTAGAGAATACGCCTTCTGTTTCACAGGATGAGCATATCAACAACAGCGGCGATCCTCACATATTAGCAAATGTATTAGGGATGGCTCCAGATGAACTGCAGCCTCAAAAGCCATTGCAGCAGTACGGGTTTGATTCGATTTCTTGCATACAGTTATTACAGCAATTGCAATCAAAGGTAAACCCTCACATAGTCTTGACGGAGCTTCAAGCATGTCATACGGTTCAGGACATGACGGACTTGATCGCAAAGAAACAGGAGGATACATCCTTGCAAAATGATCACGCTCGCACGTTTCCGGAATTGATACCGTTAAATGACGGGAAGCGGGGGCGTCCTGTCTTTTGGTTCCATGGCGGAGTAGGAGGGGTTGAAATCTATCAGCAATTTGCACAAAAGAGCCAGCGCCCTTTTTACGGCATTCAAGCCAGAGGATTCATGACTGAGTATGCTCCTTTGCACGGAATTAAACAAATCGCTTCCTATTATATAGAGATCATTCGATCCATACAGCCTGAAGGCCCTTATGATGTAGGCGGATATTCATTAGGCGGGATGATTGCATATGAAGTCACACGCCAGCTGCAAAGCCAAGGCCTTTCTGTCAAAAGCATGGTGATGATTGACTCCCCATATCGTTCTGAGACAAAAGAGTATGAGGCATCTATGAAAACGTCAATGCTGCAAACAATTAATATGATGCTGGCACCGATTGCGAAACGGGATAAGCTTACTGATGTCCTCATCAGCCGTGAAGAGGTGGACATAAGCTTAGAGGATGAAGAATTCCTGTCTGTGTTGATTGAACTGGCAAAAGAACGAGGGTTAAACAAATCAGAGAAGCAAATACGTTCACAGGCTCAGCAAATGATGAAAACACAGCGCGCCTATGATTTGGAGTCGTATACTGTTAAGCCTCTCCCTGACCCTGAGGCAGTAAAATGTTATTATTTCCGCAACAAAAGCAGGTCTTTCTTTGGTGATTTAGACATTTATTTCACTTTATCAAATGAAAAAGAACCGTTTGATCAAGCTGCCTATTGGGAGGAATGGGAGCGGCAAATTCCCCATTTCCATCTGGTAGATGTCGATTCAAGCAACCACTTCATGATATTAACCGAACCGAAAGCATCAGCAGCCATGTTAGAATTTTGCGAAAAGCTCTATTCAAATAAGGGAGTAGTAAATGCGAATTTCCTTAAGGCTTTCAGGAAAAAACATGAAGCGAAAAAAGAAGATGAATTGGTGAAGCGCTGAGAAACACAAACGCCCCCTCTTTTGAAGGGGGCGTTTTGAATGTTATTTTGAAAGTGAAACAGGGAGACTTTCTAATCCTCTTAAAAAGACATTTTTTCTCCATTGAATGTCATCAGGCATCGCGAGTTCAATATCAGGAAACCTCTTCAGAAGTGCGTTAAATGCAATGTGGCCTTCCAGCCTGGCAAGAGGCGCTCCTAAGCAGAAATGAATGCCAAAACCGAAAGAAATATGTCTGTTAGGCGACCGATTTATATTTAAAAATTCGGGGTTTTCAAAAAAGTTCGGATCGCGATTGGCAGATCCGATGCCTATAAAAATCATGTCTCCTCTTTTGATCGAATGCCCTTTGTATGTAAAGTCTTCGATGGCCCACCGATTTGCCATCATAACGACAGGTGAGGTGTATCGCAGCAATTCTTCAACTGCTGTAGCAATCATTTCGGGATGCTGCTTGAGCTTCTCACGTTCCTTCTTGTGCTGCAGCAATGCGAGGGTGCCGGAGCCGAGTAAGTTTACAGTCGTTTCAAGGCCCGCTACAACGAGCAAGAACAGCATGGAATAAAGCTCTTTTTCGCTTAATTTGCTGCCGTTTTCCTCAGCATGTACAAGTTTGCTGATTAAATCGTCTTTTGGCTTTATCCTTCTGTCATGGATCAGCTTGGCGATATACTCCTTAAATTCACGAAGGGCTTGATTAGTCAGCTCTCTGTTACCTTCAGAGGTATCAACCATCGCATTGGTCCAGATTTGAAACTGTGTTCGATCTTCTTTAGGAATTCCCATCAATTCAGATATAACAATAAAAGGCAAAGGGGAAGCGAAGGATGTCATGATATCCGCTTTATCTTCTTTTTCCATTTCATCTAAAAGCTGTTCAGAAATTTGTTCGATGCTGCCGCGCAGATTTTCAATGGTTCGGGGAGTAAATGCTTGATGAACAAGTGATCTCAAGCGGGTATGGTCAGGTGTGTCTTTTGCCAGCATATGATCGGAAACAAAATCGATATCTTCACTAACGTTGAGCATTTTGATTTGTTCTTGGCTCATCACATTTTTCACGTCTCTTGTAATTCGAGTGTCTTTTAAAAAGGCCATACAATCATCGTATCGGGTTATTAGCCAAGCCGGATACGTGCCTCCGAACCGTTTTAATTCAAATCGGTGAATGGGATCTTCCTCTCTAAATCGTCCTAAAACTGAAAAAGGGTTATCATGAAACTCTTTACCATGCGGATGAAACATCAATTTTTCCATTTGCATTCTCCTCGCCTAATAGGGTAAATAGATGAATCAAATTGCTGAACTCGTATACAAAAAACAGAATAATTTGAAATGTAATCCTGTCTCTAAAACTATATATCTATTATAGGCGTCATTCAATAGGATGAAGAACGAAAAAGCGAAAAAAGGGCTTGATGTAAATTAGCGCCTTTGAACGAATGCTCAAAGGCGCTAAGCTGCATTATTTTGATGAAAGTGAGAGTCAGCAGTGCTGGATATCAATTGTATATACTGCACGATCTGTTATGACCTTCAATCCTTCGTTTTCTTGGTGAATATGAATATCACCTAATAAAGGAATCTCATAGGCATTTTGCGGAAGCGGCACGTTTCCGTCCTCAGTGAAGGTTGTTCCTTCACCTTCTAAAACGAGCTCTTCTTTCGCTACATAGTCATCAGGGTGACTCGTGCTTCGTATAGCCACTTTTTGAAGGTGGAGAACAATCTGATCCAAGTCTGATATCTCTTCATCATGGGTCAATTCACCTTTTCTAATATCAAGTGTCTGGCCGACTTTTGATTCCAGCCATTGGGAAAGCTGTGTATTCGTGTATGCCATCAATATTCCTCCTTTTGATCTACACGATACTATTCCCAATTGCAGCATCTTTTACACGGAAAAGAGCCGCCTCACCCCTTATGTATGAAACAATTCGCTGTTCAAAGCCTTGATATAACGTATGGCAGAACGCTGGACAGCTTCGCCGGCATTTTCTTTGACCACTTTAGAAAAAGCATTGTAAAGCCTGTTGAATTGAAGCGGTTTCACTTTGGCTGCTATTTCTTCAACTTTGTATGCGGGAAGGGGAATGAGATTTGGATAGCTGTACATAAAGCTGACCCAGTTTCGATCCGCTGTAACCGTAATGATATCTCCAGTCAATAGACATCCTTTCCCTTCATTGCCGTTGCTCCAATGAAGAACAGCACCGCCTTTAAAATGTCCGCCCAGTCGGTAAAGATCCAGCCCCGGCTTCATGCTGAGCGTTTCCCCTGACCAGAAGTGAATGTGATTGCTTGGTCTTGTCACCCATTTTTTGTCATCTTCATGGATATAGATCGGGGCCTGAAATGCTTCAGCCCACTCAACCTGAGTAGAGTAATAATGTGGATGAGACAAAGCGATGGCTTGAATACCGCCTGATTCGTTGATTTGGTCAATTGTCCTTTGGTCAAGATATGAAATGCAATCCCACAGCACATTAAAGCCCTTATGCTGGATCAGATGGGCTGTTTGACCAATCGCAAACTCTGGTTCAGTTTTGATGCTGTAAAGATGGTCTTCTTCCTTTTTGAGGATGTTTTGAAGGTTTCCTTTCTCACGCATGTCTTCAAGGGTTGTCCAAGTTTGTCCGTCAGGATGAATATACTGTCTCTCATCCTCGCAAATCAGACACGAGTTGGACGGATCTACAGTCTGTGCATGCTGCACACCGCATGTGTTGCAGATATAATATGGCACTTTCTTCACTTCCTTCATCCATTTTCCATTATTTTACCTTATGATTATGAATATTCAAACAAAAAGCCGGCAGTTCTGCTGAGAGAATTGCCTGCTTTTTGATGCTGTTTATTGGCCGGGAACGGAATTTTCCGCGTTGACAGCGCCCGCTCCGTACACATTCGGATCTTCATCTTTCCATTTGTCCGTGCCGTTTTTCAAAAGCTCTTTCACTTCATCGGGTGAAAGATCCGGGTTTTGCTGGAGAATTAAAGCTGCGATTCCTGCGCAAATTGGTGTTGCCATCGAGGTTCCTGACATTGTGAAGTACTGAGATCCTACACGGCTTGACTTTTGAAGCTTATCAATATATGAATTCGGAGAGCGAAGGGAAATAATATTAACACCCGGCGCTAAAATATCGGGCTTTTCTTTCCCGTATACTGTCGGACCGCGGCTTGAGAAGGAAGCGACCGTATCATCATCGCTGCTTGCAGTATCGTTATCGTCAAGCGCACCTACTGTAATCACCTTTTCGCTCACGCCCGGGCTTGCAATGGTCTGCGAATCAGGGCCTGAGTTTCCGGCAGCGACACAGACGACAATCCCTGCGTTCCACGCTTCTTCAACCGCTCTGACTAACGGATCTTCCTGTTCATTATCATATCTAAGGGCATCGCCCCCGAGCGACATACTCATAATATCAATCGGCTCATCAGGGTTGTCCTCATTGTATTGAATACACCACTCGACACCCTCTATAATATCTGCTAACGTTCCTGAACCCTGCTTGTTTAATACCTTTACGCCGATGAGATTGGCTTCCGGTGCAGGTCCGCGGTATTTTCCGGAAGAGGATGCGCCGCTGCTTGCGACATCACCTGCACAATGTGTGCCATGACCATTATCATCGTATGGCTCTGTTTTTTGATTGACCATGTCCGCGAACCCGATAATCCTGCCTTCTAAATCAGGATGCGGGTAGATTCCTGTATCGACAACAGCGACAGTAACGCCTTTTCCTGTCAGGGTTTGCCCGTTTCGGACGACTTCCCTCGCATGGCTTGCTTCAGTTGCCGTGTCTAAAAGCGCTTTGACTTCGCGGTTTAAATACACTTTACGGATATTGCTGCATTCAGAAAGAAGAGAATGTAATGCTGAGGGGGTAACCTCCGCACTGCAGCAGTTGATTTTGTTGAAGCGGGTTTTTAGCTTACTGCGTTTTTCTTTTTGCAGTACCTCCCCAGCCATTTGAATGCCGGTCTCGTGACAGCCTTCCTCAAATTCAATAATGACTGACATTCTTTTTCTGTTTTTCAATTTGGTTTCGAAAAAATTATGCAAGAAGCAAGGAGTCCATTTGAATGGCTTGTAAAGCTGCAATACGGTTTCCCGTAACGGCCAATCTAGCTTATGAGCATTTGCTCTCACCATTTGTACCATAGAGTACCCAAACATGTATTTTCCTCCTATTATAAGGTTCTCTGTATACTCTATGAACAGATGATAGGTTTGGTAAGTTTGTTTGTCCTTTATAAGAGGCGGATAAGAGTTTGTTTTTATGAATCTTTCGTATTAGATACGATGGATGAGAGGTTGAGGAAATCATTGGGGATTGAAAAGGAACATTTGTTCGTATTATAATGTGGTCATATCAAACTGGAAGGGGAGAGCGGCTGTATGAATTTCTACTTACATCGATCTTTGGAAAGCCAAATGCCAATCAGCATTATATATATGAAGAAAGACGGAACAATTAGTAAAAGAACGATTATTGTAAGGCAGAAAAGCAAAACGAAAATCAAAGCATTTTGTTTTTCGAAACAACAAATCAGAACATTTTTATTGGACTCTATCCTCTCCTGTGACTTTGTGAGAACAAATAAGAAAAATCTTTATTTTGCAGGCCAGTAACAGGCGTCCGTCTAAGCAAACGGACAGCCTGTTACGAAAACCCTCCTTAAACCTATATACATTTATTTGCCAAGTGAGGTTGTTCCTACCTTTTTTGGCTTTCCTCTCAACCTTTTTTCACTCTTATTTGAAATGAACCGCTAATAACCGTGACAATCAATTGATTTTTTGAAACCGGGAACTTTTTCACTGATGATATCGTGTATACAATGGTAAGATAAAACCTATTGGCTAAACCTCATATAATGAACCGTGCCATTCTTATGAAAGGAGTTAAACATGAGAAGATTTTTACTAAATGTCATATTAGTCTTAGCCATTGTCTTGTTCTTGAGATATGTTCATTACTCATTAGAACCTGAACCATCAAATCAGCCAGATACATATTCAAATTTCAGCAGCTTGGCAGAGAATGAGAGTCCAGCCGATTACGATATTTCATATAATGAGAAAAAAGGAAGCAAAGTCTTAATTATGTCTCCGCATGGCGGAAGAATTGAAGGCGGAGTAAGTGAGCTTGTTCGGTATTTCAATCATGAATACTCTACATACCTGTTTGAAGGGCTGAAGTCCCATGATAACCAAACGCTGCATATTACAAGCACCAATTTTGATGAGCCATTAGCTAAAAAGAAAATCAAGGAGCATCAATATGTGGTGGCTTTTCACGGATATAAAGGGGAGAACAAAAATACCCTTGTAGGGGGAACGGATCGAAAGCGGGCAAAAATGATTGTGAGAGCTCTTGAGCGGAGAGGTTTTTCCGCTGAATTAGCGTCGTCTAAAAGCGGTCTCGCTGGATTGAATGCCGAAAACATTAACAACCAAGGAGAAACGGGGCTAAGTATACAGCTGGAAATCAGCCGCGAGCAGAGAGAAGCATTTTTTGATGATTTTTATTATAAAAATAGAAAATACACAAAGAACAGTGAATTTTATGCTTATGTCAGTGCGATCAAGGGTGTCCTGGAAAAAGAGTATTCGTAACAAGCAGATCAGGAGACAAAATACGAGAAGGTCAGTAGACTGAAATAGGATGAACAAGGAGGCAAAACAATGGCAGATCATCATTTTTATTTAAAAGCGAACTGGCCAGGTAAACGCAATGATGTGGGTACGATCGAAAGCGGTAACCTGATCACATCGATTTCCATCCCTAAAGAAATGGATGGACCGGGAGAAGGGACCAACCCTGATGAAATGCTTCTCGGTGCGGCAGCGACCTGTTATATTATTACACTTGCAGCGATGATGGAAAGAAGCGGGCTGGAAAAAGAAGACTTGCAGATGGAGTCAGAAGGTATTGTCGACGTCACGAAAGGAGTCTTTACATACAAAAAGATTATTCACCGTCCCTCTGTTGTGCTTAAACATGATGCTTCACAAGACGACATCGCATTGGCGCACAAGCTTTGTGAAAAAGCGGAGTCGTCATGCATGATTTCGCGCGCGATTCAAGGGAATGTTGAGCTGCAGCTTAAAGCCTCTGTAAAAGCGGGGGGAGAATAATGAAAACAGACGGTTACTCACAGACCGTCTGTTTTTTATCTTCAGCGTGGGCTTTCGACTGATTTAGCACGACCACGCCCGCAATGACAAGCGTGAGACCGAATATTCCCTTTAAACTGATGGTTTCGCCAAAAAGCAAAAAACCGACAATGGCTGTAAGCGCGGTACCAACGCCCGACCATGTTGCGTACGCGCTTGATAAGTCAATTGTTTTTAAAGAAAAGCTTAGAAAAGTAAAAGCGGAAAGAAATCCGACTACGACTCCGGCAATGGGCCAGGCCTGTGTAAATCCTTCTGAAAGCTTCAGCATCGTGCTTCCAAACACTTCAGATAAAATAGCGAGAGCCAAATAAAGCAATCCTTTCATCATCCTCACTCCTTTACTGCCAGTTAAGTAACACGACCCCTGATATTAATAAAAGAATCCCGAAAAGCCCTTTCGCATTCAGTTCTTCCTTGAACCATTTCACTCCGATTACTGTCGTCAGCACCGTTCCCGCCCCGCTCCAAGTCGCATAGGAGAGGCTTAGGGGAATATGGTTTAACGTCAGTGACAGCATATAAAAGGCGAGGGAATAGCCAATGACGACCAAGGCACTCGGCTTCCACTTTTTGAAGCCATCAGATACTTTCAGCATGGCTGCCCCTATCGATTCCGAACATATGGCAATCGTGAGGAATATATATCCTATTAACATCTTAAATTCTCCTCACTATATTTTTAGATTAGAAAAGAGCTTCAGCTAGAAAAATATTAGTGTATGCTTATGTATGAGTCAAGAGATTCATTTTTACACAATTAAAAAGACCCCTTTTTAAGGGGTCTTTTGCGATTAATAATAATAAGGGAACGGAGCATACGGATAATAGGGGTATCCGCCATACAAATAAGGATTAAATAAAGCGCTTCCTATAAGCCCGCCTGCAAGGCCGCCGATAAACGGGCCTCCAAAAAATCCGAATGGCCGGCCAAACCCAAATCCATAGCCAAATCCGGGTCTTCCAAACCCGTAACCGAATCCGAAAGGTCTTCCAAATCCAAATGGTCTCCCGAATCCAAAAGGTCTTCCAAATATTCTTGTATCTTCAGGACTGAAATTCTCTAACTCGTTCATGTTTTCTTTCCTCCTGTAATAAAGTGTAGATGATGCAGTGTATTCAGCCTGCCCGGATTTGATTGGGCGAATTAAGGAAAAAAGAGGATGTGAACACATTGGGCCTGTATCAGTCTGACTGGTCGAAAGCACCGCCCCATGCACATGCTTATCATGTCAAAACATCGAGGGAACAGGGCCATTATCATCTGATTGAAGGGTTTACTCAGCCCGCAAACGGATCAAATACCGATCAGCACACACATTACTATACAGGGATCACTTCATTTGAAAACGGCCATTTTCATCGGTATTACGGAATCTCAGGGCCAGCGATTCCTTTAGCAGATGGCACACATTATCATGAAATCGAAGAAACGACGTATCTGGCCTATAACAAGCCGGTTGAGATCCAGTACGGAGGGGTTGTTTATGCTCCCGGAGATGACGAAAGAAAAACGCACCGTCATACCCTGAAAGGACAGACGAGGGAAATTGTCGGCAATGAGCCAATCGGCTGGTAGAAGGATGTTTACCGATGCAAAAAAAGGGCAAAATGGATAGGTGGTTGTCCATGTTGAATGCTATAATGGGGGGAGATTTATAAAAGAGAGTGATACATATTGAATAATACGAAGCAGCCCGTTGTCATTTTAGTCGGACCGACGGCAGTGGGAAAAACCAATTTAAGTATTCAGCTAGCCAAATCTTTAAACGCGGAAATTATCAGCGGAGATTCAATGCAGATTTATAAAGGGATGGATATTGGAACAGCTAAAATTACCGAACAGGAGATGGAGGGAGTTCCTCATCATCTGATTGACATTTTAGAACCCCAAGACTCTTTCTCTACCGCCGATTATCAAAGCTTAGTAAGAAACAAAATCAGCGAGATTGCAAATAGAGGAAAGCTTCCGATGATTGTCGGCGGTACAGGTCTATATATACAATCTGTGCTTTACGATTATACATTTACGGAAGAGGCAAATGATCCTGCGTTTCGAGAGAGCATGCAAATGGCAGCTGAACGGGAAGGCGCTGATTTTCTTCATGCCAAACTTGCTGCAGCAGATCCCGAGGCGGCAGCTGTGATTCATCCCAATAATACAAGAAGAGTCATTCGCGCGCTGGAAATTTTACATACATCCGGAAAGACGATGTCGCAGCATTTAAAAGAACAAAAACGAGAACTTCTGTACAATGCAGTGTTAATCGGGCTGACAATGGATAGAGACACGCTTTACGAAAGAATTAACCGGCGGGTCGATATGATGATGGAGGCAGGTCTGCTTCCGGAAGTGAAACACTTGTACGACAAGAACGTGAGAGACTGTCAATCGATACAGGCGATAGGCTATAAAGAGCTTTATGCATATTTTGACGGTTTTGTGACACTTTCCGATGCTGTTGAACAACTAAAGCAGAATTCAAGACGGTATGCGAAACGCCAGCTGACGTGGTTTCGCAATAAAATGCAAGTTACATGGTTCGATATGACACCGCCAGTTGATATGGAGCTGAAAAAAAAGGAAATTTTCACACATATAGCAGGAAAACTCGAACTTTAATCGAAACTGTATGATATAGAGAATCAAGGAGGACGAAACATGAAACCGATTAATATTCAGGATCAGTTTTTGAATCAAATCCGGAAAGAAAATACGTATGTCACTGTTTTTTTGCTGAACGGCTTTCAGTTGCGGGGCCAGGTAAAAGGCTTTGATAACTTTACCGTTTTGCTGGAATCGGAAGGTAAGCAGCAGCTTATATATAAACATGCGATCTCAACGTTTGCGCCGCAAAAAAACGTCCAGCTTGAACTCGAATAGATCAAAAAATGCCATGTCAAGACATAAGGAGGCTGCCGGGGGATTCTCGGCAGCCATTTTTAACATGTAAATTCACTTTTGCTCCAAACTTTTTTGTGTAAGCTGACCATGCCAAGGCACGGTCTTTTTTTATGAGAACAACATACTGAAGAAAAAATGGTATATTATGTATAAATATGAACTTAGGGAGTGACGCGACCTTGTTTGAAAGTGAAGCAGAACTGAGACGAATCAGGATCGCCCTTGTGTGGATAGCTGTTTTTTTACTGTTCGGGGCGTGCGGGAGTCAAGATACCATCATTGAAACAGACAGCGGCAATTCAGACTATGAAACGCCTCAGCCAACCTCGTTTCCGCTTGAACATAATCATTTTGGCGTGATGGAGGACGGCTATATCAAAATTTATGAGTATAATGAGTCCCGCAATGAGGTAAAGCTGAAGAAAGAATACGCGGATGATGAGCTTGAATAAAATTCACAAGCATTCGAATTTACAAAGCGGATGCCAGCCGCTAAACTAAATACAGACACAGATCAAACAGAGGGTGAAAAAATGAAGCATAAAGTGATCGTGAATCATTGGGAAGAAATTTGCGAAGATGATTCTTGCTATGAATATGGAACAAGTATCATTGTGAACGGAAAAGAATTAATCAGAGAAGCGTCAATTATCACTGCTTTGAAGGCGGTTTTAGAAGAGATCGGCGCGGATGTTGAAATAGAAGAAACAGTAGAGAGCGAAAAATGCTGTGATAGCTTAAGAAAAAAAAATCTAGACTACTAAGCAGTTTTTTTTCATGTTATGATAAACATCGGCTAAAAAACGACACCCCGAGTAGGACGAGAGATGATTCTCGTTCTGCTCTCTTTTTTGGGCCCTAATGAGTCTGTCCATTTGCCTGATTTGATCAAAATATGAATTTTTCATAAAAACGAATCTATATATTGTGTTTTTGCTAGAGGGTAGTATACTATATATAGTGTTAGTGATGAGAGATTCATATTTTTTGATAGGTCGTGATAAAACGTGGTACAAATCATATTTGATTCGAAAACAGGGAATGTTCAGCGGTTTGTGAATAAAATAGGCTTTCAGCAGATACGCAAGGTGGACGAAATAGACCACGTGGACACTCCGTTTGTTTTGGTCACCTACACGACAAACTTCGGTCAGGTACCGGCATCAACACAATCATTTCTCGAAAAATACGCCCATCTCTTATTAGGAGTCGCTGCGAGCGGCAATAAAGTATGGGGCGATAACTTTGCAAAAAGCGCCGATACCATTTCTAGACAATATCAGGTGCCGATCTTGCACAAATTTGAACTCAGCGGCACATCTAAAGACGTTGAATTGTTTACTCAGGAGGTAGAAAGAGTTGTCACAAAATCAAGTGCCAAAATGGATCCAGTTAAATAACGAAATCATGATCCAAAAAGATGGAAAATTCCAGTTTGATAAGGATAAAGAGGCTGTACATAGCTATTTTGTAGACTATATCAATCAAAACACAGTTTTCTTTCACGATTTAAAAGAGAAGCTGGATTATTTGATTGAAAACCAATACTACGAAGAGGAATTCTTAAGCCTTTATTCTTTTGAAGACATTAAAGAAGTGTTTAAGACAGCTTACGCTAAGAAGTTTCGTTTTCCTTCCTTCATGAGTGCGTTTAAATTCTATAATGACTATGCTTTGAAAACGAATGACAAGAAAAAAATCCTCGAGCGTTATGAGGACCGGATCTCAATTGTTGCGCTGTTCTTCGCCAACGGCGACACTGAGAAAGCAAAAGAATATGTGAACCTGATGATCAATCAGGAATATCAACCGAGCACACCGACATTTTTGAATGCCGGCAGAAAACGCCGCGGAGAACTTGTCAGCTGCTTCTTGCTGGAAGTCAATGATTCCTTAAACGATATCTCAAGAGCGATCGATATCTCCATGCAGCTTTCTAAACTGGGCGGCGGGGTTTCTCTTAACCTGTCCAAGCTCCGTGCGAAAGGTGAAGCCATTAAAGATGTTGAAAATGCGACAAAAGGCGTTGTAGGCGTCATGAAGCTTCTTGATAACGCGTTCCGTTACGCTGACCAAATGGGGCAAAGACAAGGATCCGGCGCGGCTTACTTAAACATTTTCCACCGCGATATCAATGATTTTCTTGATACGAAAAAGATTTCTGCGGATGAAGATGTGCGTGTCAAAACGCTTTCTATCGGTGTTGTCATTCCGGATAAGTTCGTTGAGCTTGCACGTGAGGACAAAGCGGCTTATGTATTCTATCCGCACACGATTTATAAAGAGTACGGCCAGCACATGGATGAGATGGACATGAACGAAATGTACGACAAATTTGTCGACAACCCTCGGGTCAAAAAGGAAAAAATTAATCCGCGGAAACTGCTTGAAAAACTGGCGATGCTTCGTTCTGAATCAGGCTATCCATACATCATGTTCCAAGATAACGTGAACAAAGTGCATGCGAATAACCATATTTCCAAGGTGAAATTTTCTAACCTTTGCTCTGAAGTGCTGCAGGCATCTCAAGTGTCTTCATACACAGACTATGATGTAGAAGATGAAATCGGTTTGGATATTTCCTGCAACCTGGGCTCACTTAACATTCTCAATGTTATGGAGCATAAATCAATCGAAAAAACAGTCAAGCTTGCGACAGACTCTTTAACACATGTGTCTGAAACGACTGACATCCGTAATGCACCTGCTGTAAGACGTGCAAACAAAGCGATGAAATCAATTGGTCTCGGCGCTATGAACCTTCACGGTTACCTTGCGCAAAACGGTATTGCTTATGAAAGCCCGGAAGCGCGTGACTTTGCAAACACGTTCTTTATGATGGTGAACTTCTACTCCATCCAGCGTTCTGCGGAAATTGCAAAAGAGAAAGGCGAAACGTTTGATCAATATGAAGGCTCAACCTATGCGACGGGTGAATACTTCGACAAATACGTTTCCACTGATTTCTCGCCGAAATACGAAAAAATCGCCAATCTGTTTGAAGGGATGCATATCCCGACGACAGAGGATTGGAAACAGCTAAAAGCATTTGTCGCTGAACACGGTATGTATCACAGCTACAGATTATGCATTGCGCCGACAGGCTCTATCTCATACGTGCAATCAAGTACGGCGTCTGTTATGCCGATTATGGAACGAATTGAAGAAAGAACATACGGCAACTCAAAAACGTATTACCCAATGCCTGGGCTTGCATCTAATAACTGGTTCTTCTATAAAGAAGCCTACGATATGGACATGTTCAAGGTTGTGGATATGATCGCGACTATCCAACAGCACATTGATCAGGGCATCAGCTTCACATTGTTCTTAAAAGACACAATGACGACCCGTGATTTAAACCGAATCGATCTGTATGCACATCATAGAGGAATTAAAACCATTTACTATGCAAGAACGAAAGATACTGGGCAAGACAGCTGCCTTTCTTGTGTTGTTTGATTAAAGGAGAGTTTATAGTGACAAAAATTTATGACGCAGCAAACTGGTCAAAGCATGAAGACGATTTTACCCAAATGTTCTATAACCAAAACGTAAAACAGTTCTGGCTTCCGGAAGAGATTGCTTTAAACGGCGATCTCCTCACATGGAAGTACCTCGGAAAAAATGAGCAGGACACTTATATGAAGGTACTTGCCGGACTTACGCTTCTTGATACAGAGCAGGGGAATACGGGGATGCCGATCGTGGCTGAACACGTAGACGGCCACCAGCGGAAAGCGGTGCTGAACTTTATGGCGATGATGGAGAACGCTGTCCATGCGAAATCGTACTCTAATATCTTCATGACCCTTGCACCGACTGAAACGATCAATGAAGTATTCGAATGGGTTAAACAAAATAAATATTTGCAGAAAAAAGCGCAAATGATTGTCGGACTTTACAAAGCCATTCAAAAAGATGATGAAATATCACTGTTCAAAGCGATGGTTGCTTCCGTCTATCTGGAAAGCTTCCTTTTCTACAGCGGTTTCTATTACCCGTTATATTTCTACGGACAAGGAAAACTGATGCAAAGCGGTGAGATCATTAACCTGATTCTTCGTGATGAAGCGATTCACGGCGTGTATGTCGGTCTCCTTGCGCAGGAAATTTATAATAAACAGACAGAAGAGAAAAAAGCAGAGCTTCGTGAATTTGCGATCGACCTTCTGAATGAGTTATATGAAAATGAGCTTGAGTATACAGAGGACTTGTACGATCAAGTCGGACTCTCACACGATGTAAAGAAATTCATCCGCTATAATGCAAATAAAGCGCTCATGAACCTTGGATTTGATCCATACTTCGAAGAGGAAGACATTAATCCGATCGTTTTAAACGGATTAAATACAAAAACTAAATCGCATGACTTCTTCTCCATGAAGGGGAACGGTTATAAAAAAGCGACAGTTGAGCCGCTCAAAGATGATGACTTTTATTTTGAAGATGAAAAAGAGCAGATATAATATCTGCTCTTTTCGGCTTGAAGGTTAAATGAGGAGGACGCAGTACCCATGGGAAAAATGGACGAAATGATTTTAGTCGCCCCGCGTGATGATGTGTTTAAGAAAGAAAGCTTAACCTTCCAGGGCGTGTACAGTGAAGATAGCAGAGTAGCAGAAATCATGGCTCAGATTGAAGCTGCCTATCGTGAAATGAGAAGAGGGGACGCAGAAGAAGATCCGCGTTTCAAGCAGCCGATACCTTATGTCGTCATCAAGCGCGAAGATGAAGTCTTCCTTTACGAGCGGCTGGCCGGCGGCGGTGAATCACGCCTGCACAACAAACTTTCTCTCGGCTTTGGCGGCCATATGAACGCGATCGAAGGGGCAGCTTCATTTGCTGAAGTCTTAAAGCTGAACACAGACCGTGAGCTTGAGGAAGAACTGCAAATAAATGAAGAAGATAAACAGGCGATTGTCACACTGGGATTGATCAATGATGATGAAAACAGTGTCGGTAAAGTGCATATCGGTATTCTTTCTGCGCTTCAATTGAAGCCCGGCGCACAAGTGGAAGTGAAAGAGAAAGACCAAATTGCAGGTAAATGGATGAAAGTTTCTGAATTAAAACAGGATGACATCTATAACCGTCTGGAAACATGGTCACAGTTTGTTGTTGATATTCTCGTATAAAAAAACCCGGTTTCTCGTGATGAGGAGCCGGGTTTTTTTATGAGACGCTTGTCTCCGTCTCGACTATGATTCCAGAATCACGATAGCGTCAAAGCCGGCATTTCTCGCTCTGGCAGCGAGAGCGTCCGCATTGTCTTTGGATGAAAATGCACCAATCTGCACTTTGTATAATCCATCCTTTAAAAGGACAATCGAGTCAAACCCTTTAGCTTCGGCACTCTTTGCCAGCGAGTCCGCATTCGCTTTGACTTTAAATGCACCGATTTGAACCTTATATAACCCTGAGCTGGAAGTCTTTTTAAGGTTAAAGGCTTGCTCCAGCCCGTTTGCATGCCCTCTTGCTAAGCTTTGAATAAAGCTGCTTATTTTCAGTTTGTTTGCATCGGCAACGGTATCAAGGAAGCCGTTTTCGGTCAATAGGGCAGGCATGGCCGACTCCCTTAGGACGTGGAAGTTGGCTGTTTTTTTGCCGCGATCGGCAAAGTCGACTGCTTGTATCACTTCAGAGTGAATTGTCGATTGATAAGACGTCGTTGGGGCACCTACACCTGGATAAATGTAGCTTTCAAAACCTGTGCCTCCACCGGAATTAACGTGAATGGATAAAAAGAAATCTGCTCCCCAGTTATTTGCGGCAGATGTGCGGTCATTTAAGCTGACATATTGGTCGCTTGTCCGGCTCAGCAGCAAAGAAATACCTTCATATTCATTAGTCAATATCGTACGTAAGGCAAAAGCGATTTGCAGCGTTAACGTTTTTTCTTGAAGGCCATTTCCTGTTGCGCCAGGATCAGACCCGCCATGGCCAGGATCAATAAAAATTTTAACCATTCTTCATCACCTCATTACAGGATATGAAAAAACACGGCTTCTGCTTGTACGATTATCATTTATCTGAAAAATGAGGAAATACCCCTTCAACATCCGGAAATTATTTCTCGGGAAAGCGCACAATTCAACATGAAGCGACAACTGATACGGTCTGAAATGAAATATGTGCATATGTCAGATGTTAGTGAGTATTATGGGTTCGATTCTATCTGCACTGATTCCTGCTGGTTTTAAGCTGTGCTTTCATTTTAAAAGCATGCATTTAGATATGAGAGCGCCGTTCATTTTGAAAAAAGGAACGGTCATGAAAGATATCATTAGAAGAAAAGGAAAACACCTTCGCAGGGATCTTCGGGCGGATGATACGCTTTGCACAAAAAAACAGCCCGTTTGAATGAAAAAAGGATTAACAATGTTTCTAACGTGAAGGGAGAAAAGTAGATATTACTCTAATAAAATGATTAAAAACAAAATCTCATGGTTTGTCCACCCCATGTCCGTGAATACAATAAGAAATAAAGTATTTCTCGGGAAAGCGCAGGATTCCCTATCGTTCCCGAAAAAAGCAACTGATTCGACACATGATAGGCGTTTGTCACAATCGGCATCCGCTTGAATATCATATAGAGAGAACAGAGAGGTGAAGATGTTGGAGCGCGCTGTGACTTATAAAAACAACGGACAGATCAACATTATTCTGAACGGGCAAAAGCAGGTGCTGACAAATGCTGAGGCAGAGGCGGAGTATCAGGCTGCATTGCAAAAAAACGAAGCAAAGCACGGCATTTTGAAGGAAATTGAAAAAGAGATGAGCGCATTAGTTGGGATGGAGGAAATGAAACGCAACATCAAGGAAATATACGCCTGGATTTTTGTGAACCAAAAACGCGCGGAGCAAGGCTTGAAGGTGGGAAAACAAGCGCTGCACATGATGTTTAAAGGAAATCCGGGAACGGGAAAAACGACGGTTGCACGGCTGATCGGCAAGCTGTTCTTTGAAATGAATGTCCTCTCAAAAGGCCACTTAATCGAAGCGGAGCGGGCTGATCTGGTCGGGGAATATATTGGACACACCGCCCAAAAGACGAGAGATTTAATCAAAAAGTCATTAGGCGGCATTTTGTTTATAGACGAAGCCTACTCGCTGGCAAGAGGCGGCGAAAAGGACTTTGGGAAAGAAGCGATCGACACACTTGTAAAACATATGGAAGACAAACAGCATGAGTTTATTTTGATACTCGCCGGATATTCTCGGGAAATGGATCATTTCCTCTCGCTAAACCCGGGCCTCCAATCAAGATTTCCCATCTCCATTGATTTTCCAGATTATTCTGTGACCCAGCTCATGGAGATTGCGAAACGAATGATTGATGAAAGGGAATACCAGCTCAGTCAAGAAGCGGAATGGAAATTGAAAGATTACTTAATGACAGTGAAAAGCACGACAAGTCCCATTAAATTCAGCAATGGACGTTTTGTCAGAAATGTGATCGAAAAATCGATCAGAGCACAAGCCATGAGGCTTTTAATGGGAGACCAATACTTAAAAAGCGACTTGATGACAATCAAAAGCCAAGATCTTTCCATTAAAGAAGAAGCATCTGGATCTGCATAGACCTCTCAGTTTTTGAGAGGTCTGTTTTTTGCTTGTATTTCTGCTTTTCAAAGCAATCGATTTGTGGTATACACATGCAGGGTTTGGTATGATAATACTACTGCCCAATATGCAAAAGAAAGGAACATCCATTTGAACGAACAAGAAACGATTCAGGAGAAAGCCATTTTAGTCGGATGTCAGCTGCCGCATATCACGGATGAGCATTTTGAAAATTCTATGGAAGAGCTAGCATCTCTGACAAAAACAGCAGACGGAAAAGTATTGACCAGCGTCACGCAAAAACGGAACAGGGCTGACGCCGCTACATATATAGGAAAAGGGAAGGTAGAAGAGCTGAAGGCGCTGGTGGAAGAGCTTGATGCTGATCTCCTCATTTTTAATGATGAACTGTCGCCAAGCCAGCTGAAGTCATTGGCAACAGCAATCGAAGTGAAGATGATTGACCGCACGCAATTGATATTAGATATTTTCGCAAAGCGGGCGAGAACAAGAGAAGGCAAACTTCAAATTGAGCTGGCTCAGCTGCAATATGCACTGCCGCGTCTGACGGGACAAGGGATCAACCTCTCCCGGCAAGGCGGAGGAATTGGTGCCAGAGGTCCCGGGGAAACGAAATTGGAGACCGACCGCCGCCATATCAGAAATCGCATTCATGAAATCAACACACAGCTTTCAACTGTCATTCGTCATAGAAGCCGATACCGAGAAAGAAGAAAGAAAAACGGTGTGCTTCAAATTGCGCTTGTCGGCTATACAAACGCGGGGAAATCAACATGGTTCAACCGCCTGACGAGTGCTGACAGCTATGAAGAAGATCTCCTGTTTGCCACGCTGGACCCGATGACCAGAAAAATGGTCCTGCCAAGCGGCTACAGTGTTCTTCTTTCAGATACAGTAGGATTTATTCAGGATCTTCCAACGACATTGATTGCTGCATTCCGGTCAACGCTTGAGGAAGTAAAAGAAGCGGATTTGATCCTGCATTTAATTGATTCTTCAAATGAGGATTATGTGGGACATGAAAAAACAGTCCTTCGTCTGCTTGAGGAACTTGAAGCAGATGATATCCCGATGCTCACGGCTTACAATAAACGTGATCAAAGACTGCCTGATTTTATACCGTCCGCCGGAAGGGATCATATTATGGTCAGTGCGAAATTTGAGGACGACGATGAAACCTTTAAAGAAGCGATTCAGCGCTATTTGCGCAAAGAGCTGTTAACGTCTTTTGAAGCACATGTGCCGGCAAGTGAAGGGAAGCTCCTTTCCAGAATCAAATCGGAAACGATGGTAGACCGCTTCTATTTTAATGAAGAAAATGAACGGTATGACATATCGGGCTATGTCCAAGAAGAGCAAAGTATCATCGGTGAATTAAAGAAGTATATGTAGGAAGGAAATATAAAGACATGTTTGACACATTAACACACGGAGAATTACTCAAAAAAACGGCAATGGAAGTGGAAGCGGACATTGCCGGGGTTCATAAACAAATAGAAGAAATCAGCGAGCGCAATGAATGGAGAGTGCTTCAAAGCTATAGAAAACACAAAGTAAGCGACACGCATTTCACGCCGTCTACTGGATACGGCTACGATGATATCGGAAGAGACACGCTTGAAAGCATATATGCGGATGTGTTTGGCGGAGAAGCGGGGCTTGTAAGGCCGCAAATCATTTCAGGCACACATGCCATCTCGATTGCTTTGTTCGGTGTCCTCAGACCGGGGGACGAGCTCCTTTATATAACGGGCAAGCCGTATGATACGTTAGAGGAAATTGTGGGCGTCAGAGGCGGAGAAAACGCTGGATCATTAAAGGATTTTCAAATCGGCTACAATGCGGTTGATCTGACGGAAGACGGAAGGATAGACTACGATGCAGTCGCCGCTGCGATTAATCCGAAGACCAAAGTAATCGGCATTCAGCGCTCAAAAGGGTATGCCAATCGCCCTTCTTTCTTAATTAGTGAAATAAAAGAAATGATCCGTTTTGTAAAAGAAATCAATGAAAACTTGATCGTCTTTGTGGACAACTGTTACGGAGAATTTGTGGAAGAGCTTGAGCCTTGCCATGTCGGAGCCGACCTGATGGCTGGATCTCTTATTAAAAATCCTGGCGGAGGTCTTGCGAAAACAGGCGGTTACCTTGTTGGAAAAGCGAAATGGATTGAAGCTTGCTCATACCGTATGACGTCACCTGGCATCGGCAGAGAAGCAGGGGCGTCTCTTTACTCGCTCCAAGAAATGTATCAAGGATTCTTTTTGGCCCCTCACGTTGTGTCTCAAAGTCTAAAGGGAGCGGTGTTTACAGCGAGATTTCTTGAAAAACTCGGCTTCACTTCAAACCCGAAATGGGATGCGAAAAGAACGGATTTAATACAATCCGTTGAGTTTTCTGACAGAGCAAAGATGATTGCTTTTTGCCAGGCTATTCAATTTGCATCGCCAATCAATGCTCATGTGACGCCTTATCCGGCCTATATGCCGGGATACGAGGATGATGTCATTATGGCAGCAGGCACATTTATTCAAGGAGCAAGCATTGAATTATCAGCTGATGGCCCTATTCGCCCGCCGTATGTAGCGTATGTTCAGGGAGGATTAACCTATTCGCATGTGAAGAATGCCATATGCAGTGCGGTAGACTCACTGATGGAAAAGCAATTAATTTAAATTTTTAAAAAATTTCTCTTAATTTGATGTTAAGAATCCTTACATCGTATTGACACAAAATATAACATCACCTATAATGAAACTAAGTTAAGAAAAGGAGGAAATTGAGATGAGTGATAATATTCGCCGCTCAATGCCTTTATTTCCAATAGGAATTGTCATGCAGTTAACGGAGTTATCAGCAAGACAAATTCGATATTATGAGGAAAATGGACTGATATTTCCAGCCAGAAGTGAAGGGAATAGACGATTATTTTCATTTCATGATGTAGATAAACTGTTAGAAATCAAGCACCTGATAGAACAAGGTGTAAACATGGCAGGAATTAAACAGATTCTGGCGAAGGCGGAAGCCGAGCCGGAGAAGAAACAAAATGAGAAGACGAAAAAACCAATGAAACATGATCTGTCTGATGACGAACTGAGACAGCTCCTGAAAAACGAGCTTATGCAAGCCGGCCGTTTTCAAAGAGGGAATACATTCCGTCAAGGCGACATGTCCCGCTTCTTTCATTAATCCGTTAGCAACTGTTTTGCTATATACATTTACCTTTTAAGAGGAGGAATTTTACCAAATGGCAAAGTACACTAGAGAAGATATCGAAACATTAGTAAAAGAAGAAAACGTGAAGTATATCCGTCTTCAATTTACTGACATTCTTGGAACAATCAAGAATGTTGAGATTCCTGTAAGCCAGCTTGGAAAAGCGCTTGATAATAAAGTCATGTTTGACGGTTCTTCTATTGAGGGATTCGTTCGTATCGAAGAGTCAGACATGTACCTGTATCCAGATCTAAATACATTTGTTATCTTCCCATGGACAGCTGAAAAAGGTAAAGTAGCACGTTTCATCTGTGATATTTATAATCCGGATGGCACACCTTTCGAAGGTGACCCGCGAAACAACTTAAAACGGATTCTGAAAGAAATGGAAGACCTCGGCTTCAGCGATTTCAACCTTGGACCTGAGCCTGAATTCTTCTTATTCAAATTAGACGAAAAAGGCGAGCCAACGCTTGAACTAAACGACAAAGGCGGATATTTCGACTTAGCTCCAACTGATTTAGGAGAAAACTGCCGCCGCGATATCGTACTTGAGCTTGAAGAGATGGGCTTTGAAATCGAAGCGTCTCACCACGAAGTAGCACCTGGTCAGCACGAAATCGACTTTAAATATGCTGGAGCAGTCCGCTCTTGTGATGACATCCAAACATTTAAACTAGTTGTCAAAACAATTGCCCGCAAACACGGCCTGCATGCGACATTTATGCCAAAACCATTGTTCGGTGTGAACGGTTCAGGTATGCACTGCAATCTATCACTCTTCAAAAATGGTGTTAATGCATTCTTTGACGAAAACGCAGATCTTCAGCTAAGTGAAACAGCGAAACACTTTATTGCAGGTATCGTGAAGCACGCAACAAGCTTTACAGCAGTAACAAACCCGACAGTAAACTCTTACAAACGTCTTGTTCCTGGCTATGAAGCACCTTGTTATGTAGCATGGAGCGCGCAAAACAGAAGCCCGCTTATCCGTATCCCGGCTTCCCGCGGCATCAGCACACGTGTTGAAGTACGCAGTGTAGACCCAGCTGCTAACCCGTACCTTGCACTTAGCGTATTGCTTGCTGCAGGATTAGACGGAATCAAAAACAAACTGGAAGCGCCAGCTCCAATCGACCGCAACATCTATGTGATGAGCAAAGAAGAGCGCATGGAAAACGGAATCGTTGACCTTCCAGCAACTCTTGCGGAAGCGCTAGAAGAATTCAAATCAAACGAAGTCATGGTCAAAGCGCTGGGCGAGCACCTATTCGAACACTTCATCGAAGCAAAAGAAATCGAATGGGATATGTTCCGCACACAAGTTCATCCTTGGGAGCGCGAACAATATATGTCTCAATATTAATCTATCAATCCCTTGGCACTATTGGTGTCAGGGGATTTTTTTATTAGTTAAACAATTTAATAATTTAATATAGATCCTGTAACACCAGACAAAAGGACGAGGAATAACGGTATTGACGGCGTGTATGGTCTGAAAACAGCAAATGCAGTCAAACGGTTCCAGTCAGTATGTGGCCTGACTGCATTTATGGACCTAAGACTAAAGCGAAAATTGAAGCGAAATTGAATTAATAAAAGAAGCCCTTCTTAAAAGAGGGCTCTTTTTCTAACTATGTTGTTTTAAGGTGTTTTCTAATTTGTTCAGTGACTTGCTTAAGCCATTTTAAGGGTGTTATATCATCTTCAGGAAAGTATATACCATCCGCTACTCCCTCTATAAATTCATTCTTGTCTTCTTCTGAATAATCACTATTTAAAAACTCAGTTAGTACTATTAAATCTCTTTCTTTTAGCTTTTGTGATGCTTCATTTAGATATTCATTAAGAGCATCTTCAGGAGATTCTATATCTTGGTGGAAATGTCCACCGAGAAATCTAAATACAGGATCAGAAACTTTAATTTCAATCATTGCTTATATAGCCTCTTTTATTTCTATAATTACTTTTTTCAACCATTGTAAAGGAGTTAAATCGATTGCCGGAAAATAAATCTCCGTATATGATTTTATAAAACTTTCTTTCTCTTGGTCAGATATGTTTTCATTTAAAAACTCTTCACAAAATTTTATTGTGAAAACTAAGCATTCTTTACTTGATTCAGCTATAAATTCTTTCAAAGCTTGTTCTGGTGAACCCATGTCCTGGTGAAATGTTCCTTCTAAAAAATCACTTAATTCTTCCAGAGTATCATAATTCTCGTACATTGTTATTCAGAACTCCTTTTATTTTGTAGGATAGCCAGTTAAAATAAATTCCCCATTTTTACTCTTTTTCAATACTATTGTAGCGTTGGTAGCATCCTTAGCAACATTTGAACCTTTTTCTACTCTTCTGCCGAGAACTTCTCCATCACCTTTGTATCTTAAAGGAAGAGTACGTCTACTGTTAGGATTAGAGAGCCATTTTTTTATTTTAGTAATGTTTTTTGGATCACTTAGAACTGAACTGGCGACTTTTTCTGCAGTAGCTCTATCTTTAAATGAAGAAGACCCAGAGATTTTTGTATCTTTTATTAAACGTTGAAATAATTCGCCATCAGTCTTCCCGACATGTCTTTCTATAAGATGCCCGCCTTTTGCTTCATGAGCAGCTAATCCGCCGCCAGGTGCGAGAGGGGTACTATCACCTTGTTTGACATTACCTGTACCCATGTTGTTAGAACTTTCAGTTCTTCTGAGAACACTCTCTTTTTTATCTTCCACAATACTTTTTAGCAGCGGAGTATTTTTCACATTAATGGTATTCTCAGCATCTTGAAGGATTCCTTCTAATGCAGGAGTATACCGGTTAACAGGAGATTTGACAAACTGTTTTACAGACTTTCCACCTTTCTTAATTGTATCACTAGCTGTTTTCCCAACTTTAGCAAGATCCTTCGAGCCTGTTGAGACAGAGGACTTTCCACCTTTCAATAACAGAAGACTTCCGCCCAAATAAGTAACATAGTGCAGCCGTGTGTATGCATCCCCGTGAATCATTTTTGTATCCCAATTATCCTTCAATGTGTCGACCATACTTTGAAAGGCAGCTTGATAGTCGTATTCCAGAACTGTATCAAGCACTTTTTGAGGATTCTTGTTTAAGTTGTCAATTGTCCAACCGATATTCCATCCGAATTGAATGGCTCCTTCACCGGTATCCTTGGCAAGATCGTATAAACCAACAATCGCACCCTTGGCGCCATCACCTATGATTTGCAACACTTCTTTTCCGTTATCCATGAAAGCTTTACGCTGTTCAAGAAATGAAACAAATTCAAGCTGTTCAGAGGTAAGGTTCTCATATCCGACCTTCTTGGCAATTTCTAAGTATTCATCCGGATCCGTCACGCCATCAGCTAGCTTCTTCTTCAATTCTTTGATTTCTCGTTCTTTTGCTTCATCTTTCTTGATCTTCAAATAACCTTCAGTTTGTTTCTCAATATCGCCTTTTTTCTTATGTATGTCACTTTCTCTATACGCTTTGGCATTGTAGTGGATGGGTGTAGCATTCTTACCCTTGCCAGTGGATTCCTCAAGCTTTTGAAAGTCCTTCTTGATGAATTGCTCGTTTGGCTCTGACTGAGCATATTCAGAAACAAGTGCTTCGTCAACGCTGTCTACTTTATTGACTGCTTTTTTGCGTTGGTTCTCCGCATCGGCGAGTTCGTCTTTAAAGGTTTCTGTCGAGAACAAATCAAGTGGGAGGATGTCATCGATATCATGTAAGATATCTTTCATCGCTTTCTTTTGTTCAGACATTATGGATTTTGATTTTGTGTAGGCGTTGGCCAGTTCGTGTTCTAAGAAGGATTCTTCTATATATGCATCAGATAAGCTGGCGTCCTCTAGAGTGCCTGAAATGCTTGTCAAGAAAGCAATTTTCATATCAAGTAAGTCAATCCAATTGTCAGCTACACCTGCGTGGTCTTGATAAAATGCTTTAATGTTGTCGGCGCCTTTGCCGGAAAACTCACTGTCATCCAAATCAGCTACAGCTTTAAAAGCCTTTTTTAGATTGACCATCTGACTTCTTAATTCCTTGTATTCTTTTGCACGTTTATCTGCTTCAGAAAGCAGTGATTTGGCTTCAAATACTTTCATGATCATATCCTTTCGTTTGAATAGCTCCAACAAGATTTTACCATGGGAAAATGAAGAAACAGACACGGATGTGATTCAAAAGTGAGAAATGATTAATTTGATCTGTGTCATTTTGCCTATCTGAATTAATTGAAGACCGTTTACGAAGTCAGGCGGTTCCAGTCCGTGCATGGATATCGCATAACAAAAATAGCCCTTTAGCACCTTACTTTTTTTGTTAAAATGATGAAAACAGCAAGGGGAGATAATATGGCATTACTACGCTTTATAAGTTTATATGGAATAGCCATCATTATACTGATGGTCATAGCGAATTTTGCTCCTTTTTTGGCGATGCCATTATACTATGTTGCCATGGCTACATTAGTCTTTCTGATTGTTTATCTGATATATTATTATTCCCAAAAGTTTAGAGGGAAGAAAAAGTAAACAAGCAAAAAGAATTCCAAATATATTTTTGCGCAAACTTCGCACAAAAATATTGTTATAAATCCTATTAAATCAATGATTCAATAGGGGTGATTAACTCCCTCCTAGGTAGTAAGCATATTATTCATAAAACATGCTTTTGACCAAAATTAAGACCAAAATTTGACCAAAAAAATTAACTAATCATACTTAATGTATTACAAATCTAAACGAATGAATTTGCTGAAACGCTTGATAAGTAAGGGTTTTGATTGTTATAGATTAGCTCTTTTATCTAAAGAATCATGTTCCGCACACAAGTACATCCTTGGGAACGCGAACAGTATATGTCTCAGTATTAATCTCTCAATTCCTTGGCACTATTGGTGTCAGGGGATTTTTAAATTTTGGTCAAAAGATTAAGAGAACAATATTTTTGGTCCTTGACCAAAAATATGACCAAAAAAATTTGAAGTTATGAATCTAACTCCAATTGTGGCAAATATCGTAGATACAATCCTCAATCTGAACGGTGTCCTGACATTTGGAACCGTTCTTTTAATGAGGGACTTTCCATTACGGAGAGCCTTGCACAGATTGGCGTTAAGATTCCGCCTGCCATTACTGATCGTCTTCACCTAATCGAAAGTGACAACGAACAAACAAACGAAAAAGATGAACAGGCTGCTGGGTAACCCGGCGGCTTTTTCTATATCAAAATAAAGGAGAGTACACTTATGACAATCAAAGTGAAAATGAATCTTGTATCAGAAGCTAAATACGGTTTGGAATGCCCGAATCACATGGACGCTGAATACATCACCATTCACAACACGGCAGACGACGCGTCAGCTGCTAACGAGGTCAGTTACATGACCGGAAACACCAGTTCAACGAGTGTTCACTTTGCAGTTGATGATAAAGAGGTTATTCAAGGCCTGCCGTTAAATCGCAATGCATGGCACACAGGCGACGGTACAAACGCCGTAAGTCTATTGGCGTTGAAATCTGCTACAGCAAGTCAGGAGGGGCTAAATACTACGCGGCAGAAAAGCTGGCTATTAAATTTGTGGCGCAGCTGCTTAAAGAACGAGGATGTTGATCGTGTGCGGAAGCATCAAGATTAGAGCGGAAAGTATTGCCCGCATCGTATCTTGTCAGAAGGGCGCTGGGATGAAGTCAAAGCTGCAACTGATGCTGAATTAAAAGCGCTTGGCGGCAAAACATCTAGCAAGAAAACAACTTCATCTAAGACAGTTAAAAAATCAAGCTCAAGCAAAAAAGAAATCGTCCTTTAATCTACCTTCCGGCATTTTTAAAGTGAAGAGCCCATTGATGCACAGCAATGCAGTTGAGCAAATTCAAACAGCGTTATCGGCATTGCATTTCTATCCGGATAAGAAAGCCAAAAACTTTGGGATCGATAGCTATTATGGACCGAAAACCGCCGATGCCGTACGACGGTTCCAGCTAATGAATGGATTAAAAGCTGACGGTATTTATGGGCCGAAAACAAAGGCGGAAATTGAAAAGCTTTTAAAATAAGTTTGTGAATTGACGAGGTTGAAAAATCTCGTATTTTTATACCGATAAGAATAAAAAAGGACGATTTAAGCATAAAAATATACCCTCGATGAATAAATCGGGGGTTTTTTATGCAAAAAAGAAAGCCTATTAGATCAGGCTTTTGCAGTTTTCTAGTTAACATACTATAAGAAATTCCAAAAAATGTTATCTAAAAAAGTTTTTTATAGCCTCTAAACGTATGTTATGACTACATTCTTCACAAGTATATTTTCCTTTCATGTTTTCTTTAACTTGCTTATATTTCAATGTGCCTTCATATACTTTAAATCTTTTCCTGCAACTTATACAAATTACTTCATAATAAAAAATCACAAATCCCTCCTTTTCTCAAAAGGACTTAATTCGAGTATTTTCATTTGAACTTTGATCGAACTATTCAAGATGAACGTAATGCTTCTCCAAAGTAAAATTGACATTAAGTTGCACATACAGCCAGCAATAACTACTATATGTGTTCCATACTTCATTTTAAAACAAAATGAGTGCAGTTTTCTATTCTATACAGGGGCTTAGGCAGGACAATATTTATGGACCTAAGACTAAAGCGAAAATTGAAGAGAAATTGAAGTAATAAAAGAGCCTCTCATATAATGAGGGGCTCTAAATTGCAATCCTTTGACTTAATCGTCCCAGTCTCCATCATCAATCCAGTCGTCTTTCGTTTCTTCAAGCTCTTCTATTAAAAACTCTAGGAATGTGCTACCAACTTGTTTACCATATCCCTCTTGGTTATCCCAAAGGATGACAGGGCATTCTCCTTCTTTCATCTTGTTAGTGTCAAGACAATAAGAAAATTCATCAACATATTCGATCACTACAAGACCATCGAAAAGGTTATAATATTTTTTATATTCATTGGTCTGTTCAACAACTTCAGCACCGTGAGAATCATATCCGAGTATCATTGTCCCGTATGCTCCCCCTGAACCATACTCAGTTAAAAACCATTTATAGCTGTCTGGAAGGGTTATATTAAGATCCTCTTCTATTTCTCTAATCTGATCTTCAGTGACTCCCCCGGTGAGAATTGAATTTTCTTTATTTTCATCAAAGAAAGTTTTCACTTTTGAATAATCCATTAAACTTTCGCCTCTTATTCTTGGTTCTCAAATTGCTGAGCTCTCCATCTCCAATACCTTCTCCTAAAGCTTTTATATTGTTTATCAAGTACTGGATCGTTTCTAAAACTTTGTCCATTCTCTTTTAATCCATGCAAAACATCACTGTACTTATTGTGCCAGCTTTCAGGTATCTCGAGCATATTGCCAGGCTCTTCTTGAATCAAATGATGCACATTAATTTGGGTTCCATCTTTTGCATTAGTCATATCTTTAACTTCATTTGAACCTTTACGAACTCCTCTACCTAAAAAGTTCGGCATAATGGGAAACCAGTTGTATTATCATGCTCATGGAATTGATTTATCAGAAATCGGCGCTCCGTTGATGCAGGGGCAGATTAGTTTTGGTAAGAGTCAGATTTTACTGAGGGATTACACAAGAAAAGAAGAGATTAAAGCTGTTCTTCTAGAGATTTGTGAGGTCGCAAGAAGCGCACGTGCACATAATAAAGTTGGCTGAACAATAAGTCTAGGAATTGGCTACAGTAAAGATGAGCTTGGTTGTGGATTTCATCGAGCCAAAACAATTGATCTTCCTACAAATATCACAATGGATATTTATAGATGCTGCTTAATGCTCTTTAATAAATTTCACTCGGGTAAAACAGTGAGAAGTATCTCAGTTACGTTATCAAATATTGAGGAAGATGTTAACCAGCAGTTGAGTTTATTTGAAGCGGATAATGAAAAGAGAAGGAAACTCGGTTTTGTCATGGATGGGATTAGAAGCAAATACGGATCGAAAGCAATTCTGAGAGCAGTTTCTTATACACCTGCAGGAACTGCACTCCACAGAGCTGGACTTACTGGGGGACATAAATCATAAAAATAACCTCCTCAATTTGGAGGGGGTATAAGAAAAAAATATTAAGAAGTATGTCCTCTGCTTGCAATTTCATACGAATGACCATCAGTAAAACCAATACTGGACGTATGTCCTCTGCGTGCTTCTTGGACATCTTTTTGAGTGTTAGTTAAATAAATGCTTGCAAATCCAATTAAAACAATGGCTAAAATTAAGACAGATGCATGCTTAAGTTTCATAAAGACAATCCCCTCTCTGAATTTGTTTACGGGCATAAAGCACTTTCTCATAATAAACAACAGCCACTTTATGGTCTTCTTTTTCATTGTAATACTTCGCTGCATCTGCTGCTAAATCCTCCACGTCTGAAAACATTGACTTTAATTCTAAATAATTTAGAATCGAATTTAATTTTCCTTTGTCGTTATCTACATATAGGGCATGAATGAATTCAAACATTTTGGCCATTATCTCATCGTTTAAATCTTTGGATAAAGACAGACCATGTGCACACCAAGAAGTTCCCTCGGAGTGATTTCTCATTTTAAATGTGGTTTTTGTCAACATAAGTAAGATGTCTAATAAACGATTTGAGTGCTCATACCCATTATCCTGGTATACTCTAATACCCTCCTTAAAGTACTCAGCTGCCTTTTCATAAGCTTCCTCAGCAAATAAACATAAGCCAAGATTGTACAGAGATGATCCGATTAATCGTGACATATCGATTTCTCTTGCTTTATCTAGAGCATCTTTAAAATGAGGGATCGCTTTTTCAGGGAAGTCCATATCCAAATAGTTTAGACCGATGACAAATGAGCATTGAATAACTCTTACAGTGTAGTTTTCATGTGCTTTATAACTATCAATTGCTTGAACAATGTGATGCATCGACATATGAGTTTGCTTCATATGATAATAAATTTCTGCAACTTTGTAGTGGAATTCTGCTCGTTCAATCTCATCTGCAACAAGTGATAATTTTCTCTCGGCTTGCTTATAGAAGCTTATGGCATTAAGATATTCGTATTGTTCAAATTCATACATTCCACGGAAAAAGTTAAAATAATATTCAAGAATCCCTTTCAAATCAGTTTGGTTACTTTCAATCTTTTCTAATAAGTCTGAAATTTCAGGCCGTTCTTCGTTCATTGTTTTTGGTTCAAGGTAATCCAGCATTATTTGATGGCGAAAACACATGAGAGAATAGTACAGCAATAAATCTTGGTCTTCCTCCATATGTTTTATTTCTTCTTCAACCTCTGCTTTTAATATCTCTGCATCTGGAACGGCGAACATCCGTATGTATTTATACCACTCATTGATTTTAACTCCAACTGCGGATGACGGAATTAATTGCTCCATTGAAATCCCTCCCTATATGTATCCAATAGACTAATATGTCATATTTTATCATATTTAAATGAATAAGGAAGATTAATGTTATCTTAAAAAACGAAAAAAAAAACCTTCTCAATTAAGAGAAGGGTAGAAGGTTTATCTCGGTGAATCATAATCCATTGCTTGTTCACTATCAGAATCAGTTGATTCAAGTAAGAGGCAATATTGTTGAATAAGGATAGTCATTTAAAGAGGTTATTGTTGTCTTCATATCGAAATAAAGATGAAGTAAATGTGAGGGGGAGTTACTTTAATGCATATCACAACAAAAAGGTTATTGATACGTGAATTCGAATTCAAAGATTGGCAAGCTGTATATGCGTATACATCAGATATTAATGTGATGAAGTATATACCAGAAGGGGTTTTTACTGAAGAAGAAGCAAAAGCATTTGTAAATAAAAACAAAGGTGATGACGCTGAAAAATTTCCTGTCATACTAATAGATGAAGATTTACTTATCGGCCATATTGTTTTTCATAAGTATTTTGGTGAACATACATATGAGATTGGGTGGGTGTTTAATCCGAATTATCAAAATAAAGGGTATGCTTCTGAAGCAGCGCAGGCTATCTTGGAATACGGATTTAAAGAAATGAAATTACATAGGATTATAGCTACTTGTCAACCTGAGAATATTCCATCATACCGAGTTATGGAGAAGATTGGAATGAGACGAGAAGGCTTTTTTAAAAAGTGTATTCCAAAAGGCAATGAGTGGTGGGATGAATATTATTACGCTATTTTAGAGGATGAGTGGAATTGAACTATACTGATCTAGCGTTAATCATTTTATAACCGATCTTCTCACTTTTGCCTTAGTATGAATTGATCTATGTTGAATTGCTTAATATGTCATTGAACTCAGAGAATAAAGTGAACAAGCCACAGATGTTCATTATCTTTTAGGGGGTTCCAAAAAGACCATATTTCTATCGATCGCCCAAAGTGAAAATGGTATACTAAAGTTAGAATCTTAGGAAGGAATTACAATTTTTCTAGGTCTACATAAAATCATCCGATTAACCGAAAGTGAGAATGTGTGAATGAATGTAATAGGGTATATGGAGGAAAGGTTTCAAAACCTCGAATTAATTCCTAGCATCTATAATCAATGGGGCACAGGAATCCATTTTTGTCTTGGGGAAAATATCTATCAACTCAAAGCAAATGAAGAATTGAATCTAAAGATGTTTCAGGTTGTATATGAACAAATCTCAATTATTTTTAATGAATTATTCGAACAAAATGATGACATATTCCTTGTGGCGAATATGTATAAGCACAAAAAGAAAGAGAAATGTATAAGAAAATTAAAGGTATATCAACCGTTTCTAAAGTGTAAAAATCTTTTGAATCAAATGATGGTGAAGACATATCCCTACCCTTTCGAAATCAATAAAGCTGAAGAATATGAGATGCAGCAATTTTCCTTGTTATGCAAACCTCGAGACTTACGTGTAACTGAATTACTTAAAGCCGCCAGTAACGAGGATTTCCCATTGAAACCGAAATTCGGAGGTTACTCTATTGATTACCCTGATGTTTTCTTTGTGAACATTACAAAAGACATTATTTTCTTTATCTATGATGACCGCGGATGTGAAGTCATAGCTCTTGATTTCAAACGAATACGCCACCTTTATGAAAAATATCACGACTGGGTAGAAGAGTATAAGCACATGTAATACTCTTTTTTAATAGAAACTGAAAAAAATCTAAGTTTTATATGGCTCTAGTTAAGTCCGACAAGCCATGGGACAACAGCTAAAATGGTTTTACGTAATTAAGGATTCTAAAGGTCGGGCTGAGAAATGAATGATTCAATTAGTTGTCCATTTCAAAAAACCATATGCGATGATGAGGATTGGATTAAATTAAGTGTCAACAGAAAGGAATGGGAAATTTCAGAATTGCTTGACTTTACTTTATGATGAAAGGGGTCGAGTAAGATGGATAAAAAAAAGGATGAAATACAAAGAAAGTATAGGGAGCAAATGAGGGAGAAGAAAGAACGAGAAAAAGAAGATGGCAGTTCACATACTTTTGAAATTGTTGTTGTGCTAGCCATTATCATATTGATGTTTTTCTTTAATTCAGTATTTAAGGCTTTTTAGATATTGTACAGATGACTTTCACGATTATTGAATAAATTAATACAGAATTAATTTCTGTATTCTCTTTTGTTTTTACCCTCAATTAAATTTTTAAGATTAAAATAAGTTTGGATAAATCATAGTGTTTAACACAGTCTTGCCAGTTCTACTCCTGTTGAAAGCTTCTCTGTTTTTGTTTCTTATTTATTCCTGTATTGATATATGTATGTAGGGTTGGACTTATAACATAAACTACTCTGGCCATTCCTTTTCTTTCTACTCATGACCAAGCTTGCCATTCGCTAACAGTCTCCATACATCCTGTAATCACCTTTATCAAACTCTTAAATGCAGCTTACCACTAACCAATTCCTTATTTCGCATAGATCATCTTTGTCATGTGGTTACACAAGTATCTGTTTTCGGACTGATCGTTGTTAATTGATACATGACATTCGCAAATATTTGAGACACTGAATATAACGGAAGAGTCAAAAATCAATATTTATTTCATTCCTGTTTAAACTTTCTGAAAAAGATGTTGAAAAAGTCAAAGGGATTTTATAATATTAAGTCAAGTTAGTTTGTTCGATCAACAAACTAATGAGGGGAACTTTAATTGTCTATCGATAAATCTCTTGTTAAATTTGGATGGAAGGTGGGAACAAACAAAAGAAAGAAGCTTTTATCCTTTTTCAGCATATAAAGTATGACGAAAAAAGATGAGTTTACTGCTTGCTGATCACCATTTAGATGATGAAAATGCCCTGTTTTGAAAGCGCTTTTATAAACACGTCCAGTCCATAAGTTTGAGGGGATTTTTAAACCGTTTCACACTGTTCCATATTAAAGGATCGAAAAGGAGAGAAATCATGCTCGGTGAAAATGTAAAGAAGATTAGCATGGTTGAAAAAGTTGGATATGCGTCTGGAGATTTTGCGTGTAATTTAATTTATGCAACAGTGTCTACTTATCTTTTGTTTTTCTATACAGATGTATTTGGTTTATCGGCAGCCGCCGCCGGTACTATGTTCTTAGTGGTTAGAATAATCGACGCACTCGCTGATCCTTTTATTGGAACAATAGTTGACAGAACGAATAGCAAATTTGGACGCTTTAGACCGTATCTTTTATTCGGAGCTTTTCCATTTGTCATACTGGCCATACTCTGTTTTACAACCCCGAATTTTTCGGATATGGGGAAATTAATATATGCCTATATCACCTATGTCGGCTTGTCGCTTACATACACAATGATAAACGTGCCATATGGCGCGTTAACATCTGCAATGACCAGAAATAATCAAGAAGTGGTTAGTATAACGTCTGTCCGTATGTTATTTGCGAATCTTGGGGGACTTGTCGTTGCATTTTTTGTTCCTTTACTGGCTGCTTATTTAAGCGATACTTCCGGCAACGAATCTCTTGGCTGGCAACTAACTATGGGTATTTTGGGAATGATAGGCGGGTGCCTTTTAATCTTTTGTTTTAAAAGCACAAAAGAGCGTGTCACTCTTCAAAAATCCGAAGAAAAAATTAAATTTACGGATATATTTGAGCAGTTTCGTGTTAATCGTCCACTTGTTGTATTAAGTATTTTCTTTATCATTATTTTTGGAGTGAATTCCATCAGTAATTCGGTGGGCATTTATTACGTAACGTATAACTTAGAAAGAGAGGATTTGGTGAAGTGGTACGGTTTGATAGGTAGTTTGCCCGCTTTGGTCATTTTACCGTTTATTCCAAGGCTACATCAATTATTGGGGAAGAAGAAATTACTAAACTATGCATTATTACTGAATATAATCGGCCTCTTAGCTTTACTGTTTGTTCCGCCAAGTAATGTATACCTCATACTTGTCTGTCGCTTAATCGCTGCTGCTGGAAGTCTCACTGCCGGGGGATATATGTGGGCGCTTATTCCTGAAACAATAGAATATGGAGAGTACAGGACTGGGAAAAGAATGGGCGGTCTCATATACGCTATTATTGGATTTTTCTTTAAATTCGGTATGGCCTTAGGAGGAGTTGTTCCAGGTCTGGTTCTTGATAAGTTTGGATATGTGGCAAATCAGGCACAAACTCCGGCGGCATTAACGGGGATTTTAATTACAACCACCATTATTCCCGTGTTCTTGCTGGCTCTGGCTTTAATTGATATTAATTTCTATAACTTAGATGAGAAAAAATATAAAAAAATGGTTCGAGAATTAGAGAATAGAGACAAAGTTTATTTGGATCATATTGATGATTTCAAAGCTTAAAAAAGAAAATAAACTGAGGAGGAGTCCAAAATGAAGATTACCAATCCAGTACTGAAAGGATTCAATCCCGATCCAAGTATTTGCAGGGTAGGAGAGGATTATTATATCGCTGTATCTACATTTGAGTGGTTTCCGGGAGTCCAGATCCACCATTCAAAAGATTTAGTCAATTGGCGCTTAGTTGCACACCCATTACAGAGAGTTTCACAATTAGACATGAAAGGAAACCCTAATTCAGGTGGGGTTTGGGCACCATGTTTAAGCTATAGTGATGGAAGGTTTTGGCTGATCTATACCGACGTTAAGGTAGTAGATGGCGCTTGGAAAGATTGTCACAATTATTTAGTGACTTGTGAAACGATTAATGGTGATTGGGGAGAGCCGATACCATTAAACAGCTCGGGGTTTGATGCTTCTTTATTCCATGATACGGATGGAAAAAAATATTTATTAAATATGTTATGGGATCACCGTATTGACCGGCACTCATTTAGAGGAATTGTTATCCAGGAATATTCTGATAAGGAGCAAAAATTAATCGGTAAACCGAAAGTGATATTTAAAGGAACTGACAGAAAGCTAACAGAAGCTCCGCACCTTTATCATATCGGGAACTATTATTATTTACTAACTGCAGAAGGAGGAACGCGGTTCGAACATGCTGCTACAATTGCCCGATCTGCAAATATTGAGGGACCATATGAAGTTCATCCCGATAATCCAATCTTAACGTCATGGCATGATCCAGGAAATCCATTGCAAAAATGCGGACATGCATCTATTGTTCAAACACATACAGGTGAGTGGTATTTAGCTCATTTAACGGGACGTCCCATACATCCAGACGATGAGTCAATTTTTCAGCAGAGAGGATATTGTCCTTTGGGCAGAGAAACTGCTATTCAAAAACTCTACTGGAAAGATGAATGGCCCTATGTAGCAGGCGGAAAAGAAGGAAGCTTGGAGGTGGAAGCGCCTTCTATACCGGAAACCGTGTTTGAAGCCACGTACCCCGAAGTTGATGAATTTGAGGATTCAACATTAAATATCAATTTTCAAACGTTAAGAATCCCGTTTACAGAAAAATTAGGTTCATTAATCCAGGTGCCAAATCATTTACGATTATACGGTCATGAATCATTAACCTCGACATTTACTCAGGCATTTGTAGCCAGGCGTTGGCAAAGCCTCCATTTTGAAGCGGAAACAGCTGTAGCGTTTTTCCCGGAAAATTTTCAACAAGCTGCTGGATTGGTGAACTACTACAATACAGAGAACTGGACGGCTCTTCAAATCACGCATGATGAAGAACTTGGCCGTATTCTTGAATTAACAATATGTGATAACTTTTCTTTTTCACAGCCATTACACAATAAAATTGTTATTCCTCGTGAAGTAAAGTATGTATATTTAAAAGTAAATATCGACAAGGAAAAATATTATTATTTCTATTCTTTTAACAAAGAAGATTGGCACAAAATTGATATTGCATTGGAATCGAAAAAATTATCAGATGATTACATCCGTGGGGGAGGATTCTTTACAGGAGCCTTTGTAGGGATGCAATGTCAAGATACCAGCGGTCATCATATTCCGGCCGACTTTAGATATTTTCGTTATACAGAAAAATAAAGTGTATGTGAAAAAGGAGGCTCTATTTTAGGACTCCTTTTTCATCTTAGAATGTGCCTATATATAACAAACAAAAAGCTCATCTTTAAAGATGAGCGGAGAGCGACATTACATTGTAACCATATCCAGAAAATGATCAATCACAATGGAGGACATTCCTAATGCCGGTGCATTTTTTCCTAAGGAAGATGGTAATAATTCATAGCTATTGCCTAATTGGGAATAAACCCTGGACGATACTTCGCTTCTAATTGAATTTAAAACCATAGGATGGGATTCAATTATGCTGTTTCTTAAAATGATGGCTTGTGGATTGAATGTATTTAGAATATTGGTAAGGCCTATTCCTAAATAGAATCCAAAATTCTGTAATGCATGTAAGGTGCTGATATCATTTGCATGGGCGAGCTCTATGATATCTTGATAGGACACTTTTTTCTCTTTCGTCTGAAGCGATGTTAATAAAGCCTTTTCTGAAGCATACAATTCCCAGCAACCTCGGTTTCCGCAACTGCATTTAGGACCATTAAAGTCAATTGTCATATGTCCCATTTCTCCAGAGAATCCGCTTACCCCTCTATATAAATGGTTGTTGATAATAATACCGATCCCTATCCCTGTACTGATACTTGCATAAATAATGTTATCGTGATTTTTTGCAGCACCAAATACTTTTTCTCCATATGCGCCAGCATTTGCCTCATTTTCAATAAAAACAGGCACATTGAACTTCTCATGTATAGAAGATTTTAAGTCGATATCTTTCCAGTTCGAGTTCGGAGTGAAAACAATTTTTTGATTTTTATCAATGAGTCCTGGCACACATATGCCTATACCAATAAGACCGTAAGGAGATTGGGGCATATGCGTAATAAAGTGATGAATCATATCAATTAAAATGTCTTTCGTTATTTCTGGAGAATTTGATTCTAAATGGTGGTGTTGATCAAGAACGATCGTCCCTTCAAGGTCTGTTAAAATGCCATTGATATAATCCACACCCACATCTATTCCTACGGAGTATCCTGCCTTTTTATTAAAAACAAGCATGACAGGCCTTCTTCCGCCACTTGATTGACCTTGACCTATTTCAAATACAAGATTTTCTTTCATTAATGTGTTTACCTGTGATGAAACAGTTGATTTATTTAATCCAGTCATTTCAGATAATTTTGCTCTTGAAATAGGTGAATTTTTGAGTATTTCTTTTAATAATAACTTTTGATTTACTTTTTTAACAAAGGCTTGATCTGCGATATCCACTTCATCCACTCCATTTGTATAACCTTTAAATTAAGTATGAACATAGTACATAGCGAATCTTCCCTTTATTATATCTAATGTGTTCATAAAAAACTAAAAAAATATTGAAAATACTGATGAGGTTATATAAGATGAAAATAAGTTAGTTTGTTCGGGCAACAAACTAACAAGCACCTATGAAATAAATGCAGCTGTATTTGAATGATCATGTTTTGAATTTATTTTTAAGGGGGAAATCACATGGCTCAATCTCATTCTAGTTCAGTCAACTATTTTGGAAGCGCAAACAAAGTGGTTTACGAAGGGAAAGATTCGACTAATCCTTTAGCATTTAAATATTATAATCCTCAAGAAGTAATCGGCGGAAAAACGATGAAAGAGCATTTGCGATTTTCTATTGCTTATTGGCATACATTTACTGCTGATGGCACAGACGTTTTTGGAGCGGCTACGATGCAAAGACCATGGGATCACTATAAAGGCATGGATCTAGCGAAGGTGAGAGTAGAAGCAGCATTTGAGATGTTTGAAAAACTAGATGCACCATATTTTGCTTTTCATGACCGGGATATTGCACCAGAAGGAAGTACGCTAAAAGAGACTAACCAAAATTTGGATATGATCGTGAGCATGATTAAAGATTACATGAGAAATAGCAACGTTAAGCTATTATGGAATACTGCAAACATGTTTACAAATCCCCGTTTCGTCCATGGCGCTGCGACTTCTTGCAATGCAGATGTGTTTGCGTACGCTGCAGCACAAGTGAAAAAAGGGTTAGAAACAGCAAAAGAGCTTGGCGCCGAGAACTATGTATTTTGGGGCGGCCGTGAAGGATATGAAACATTGTTAAATACCGATTTAAAATTTGAGCTTGATAATTTGGCAAGATTTTTGCATATGGCAGTGGATTACGCGAAGGAAATCGGGTACACAGGGCAGTTTTTGATTGAGCCAAAACCAAAAGAGCCGACCGTCCATCAATACGATACAGATGCAGCAACAACCATTGCCTTTTTAAAGCAATATGGCTTAGACAATCATTTTAAATTAAATCTCGAAGCCAATCATGCCACATTAGCCGGGCATACATTCGAACACGAATTACGCATGGCAAGAGTGCATGGTCTGCTTGGCTCTGTTGACGCGAACCAGGGACACCCTCTGTTAGGCTGGGACACAGATGAATTTCCGACAGATTTATATTCTGCTACACTAGCAATGTACGAAATTCTGCAAAATGGCGGCCTTGGAAGCGGAGGATTAAACTTTGACGCGAAGGTCAGAAGATCTTCTTTTGAGCCTGATGATCTAATATATGCCCATATTGCAGGGATGGATGCATTTGCAAGAGGATTGAAAGTCGCCCATAAATTAATCGAAGATCGTGTGTTTGAAGATGTGATTCAACACCGCTACCGCAGCTTTACTGAAGGGATTGGTCTTGACATTATAGAAGGAAGAGCTAATTTCAATACACTTGAGCAATATGCGCTAAATAATCAATCAATTAAAAACGAATCTGGAAGACAGGAGCGATTAAAAGCGATATTGAACCAATACATTTTAGAAGTATAACGGGATAAGCTCCAGATCCTGCGATACAAAGTCACTGAACTACCCGTCATAATTCCTTTACTCTTTCTGATTGTTATGACGGGTAATTTTTATAATTGGGATTTATTTAGAGTGAATGATTTTTTAAAAGGGTAAGGAGTGAAAAAATGAAGTACGTCATTGGAATTGATCTTGGGACGAGTGCTGTTAAAACTATTTTAGTCAATCAAAACGGCAAGGTTTGTGCAGAAACGTCCAAACGTTATCCGCTCATCCAAGAGAAGGCGGGATATAGTGAGCAAAATCCTGAAGACTGGGTGCAGCAAACAATTGAAGCATTGGCTGAATTGGTTTCTATATCTGAAATTCAAGCCAAGGATATTGATGGGATAAGCTATTCGGGACAAATGCATGGGTTGGTGCTGCTTGATCAAAATCGTCAGGTGTTGCGTCATGCAATTCTTTGGAATGATACCAGAACGACGCCTCAATGTATCAGGATTACCGAGACATTTGGCGATCATCTGCTTGACATCACAAAAAACCGCGTTCTTGAAGGGTTTACATTACCTAAAATGTTATGGGTGAAGGAAAATGAACCTGAACTTTTCAAAAAAACTGCTGTTTTTTTGCTTCCAAAAGACTATGTGAGATTTCGTATGACTGGTGCCATTCACACTGAATACTCCGATGCAGCAGGGACTTTACTTTTACATATTGCCCGCAAGGAGTGGAGTGATGATATTTGCAAACAATTTGGTATACCTGTAGATATTTGTCCTCCGCTTGTTGAATCTCATGATTGTGTAGGATCGCTGCTTCCGAACGTCGCGGCGGAGACAGGACTATTGGAAAAAACAAAAGTGTACGCCGGGGGAGCGGATAATGCTTGCGGTGCTATTGGAGCGGATATTCTTTCTTCCGGCAAAACATTATGCAGTATTGGGACCTCAGGGGTCATACTTTCCTATGAAGAAGACAATGAAAGAGACTTTAAAGGGAAAGTGCACTTTTTTAATCATGGAAAAAAGGATTCTTTTTATACGATGGGAGTCACGCTCGCTGCAGGATACAGCTTGGACTGGTTTAAAAATACGTTTGCGCCAAACGAATCGTTTGAGCAATTATTGCAGGGGGTGGAATCTATTCCGATAGGAGCCAATGGGCTGCTATACACTCCTTATTTGGTGGGTGAAAGAACGCCGCATGCTGATTCTTCTATTCGGGGAAGCTTGATCGGAATGGATGGAGCCCACAAAAGAGAGCACTTTTTGAGGGCGATAATGGAAGGTATCACATTCTCTTTGCATGAATCAATTGAGCTATTCCGCGAAGCGGGAAAATCAGCTAATACTGTCGTTTCTATTGGTGGGGGTGCTAAAAATGAAACGTGGCTGCAAATGCAAGCTGATATTTTCAATGCGAGGGTGATTAAGTTAGAAAATGAACAAGGCCCAGCCATGGGAGCGGCTATGCTGGCTGCTTTTGGAAGTGGGTGGTTTGAATCCCTTGAAGAATGTGCAAAGCAGTTTATTCGTAAGGCTGCTACAATTTATCCGAGGGAACAAAATGTCCAAAAATATAAAACACTATTTGATTTGTATAAGAGCATTTACACTCATACAAAGGATCTCAATACAGCTTTGCAGAGCTTTCGAAAAAACGAATGATAAGGGACAAAAGAACAATTATAGGTATCGCAACCTTTAAACAGTATTGGAGTGTCCGGCAGACAAAACGAACAAGCGGAACCGTATCTGTCAGCGAACACTTCAAAAAGTGGGAAAGCTTAGGAATGCCAATGGGTAAGATGTATGAAACCGTACTTACTGTAGAGGGCTATCAAAGTAATGGCAGTGCTAATGTAACTACCAATGTATTGACTGTTGGTGGGAAAAGTCAATAATCCTTTCTCTTGATTTACGATGAATATTGGTAGTATGTTCATGCACAAAAAACCCCCTCACATTAACGTGAAAGGGGTTTTTTATTATCTACACTTTTTATATTATTCAAAAAGATTCATGTTGAAAAAGTAAGATCAACTCTAACTATTAGGAGTTGCGAAATCAGCTATTTCGTGTGCTATACAGCAGAAAATTTCACAGGCAGTGTTTTTCTATTTCACACAGCCATGAAAACCTCTATTGGTCACGTATCCACTCTTGCTCCAGATGGAAAGTTTTTCTGATTTTGCTTCTTGCTCATCTAGTCTGAATTGGTCTATGTATTTGGTGTTTGGCTCATATACATATGCTACTCTGGCCAATCCTTCTTTCAACAATGTTTCCTGAACAGATTTGCCGTCAGCATAAACGTAAGCTAACAGTCTTCCATACTTATCTCTGCGATCGCCTTTATCAAATTCCAGCTGCAGCTTACCGCTGTTGACCAATTCTTTATTTCGTTTTGACGCATCCTCACCGTATGGCTGAACACAAGAATGCGGTTTCTTCGTCTCAGGTGTATCAACGAGCAAGTAGCGAACTGTGTCTTTTTTTCCGTTGTAAATCACCTTAATCGTATCTCCATCAACTGTTCTATCTAATGTAACATCTACCAATTTTTTCTGATTTTTTGAATGAGGCGTTCCAGCCCCTTGTTCTGGCTGTTTATATTCATTAGAGTGAGTATGCTCAGTCTCACTAGAACCTGACTGGTTTGTTGCTGTGCGATTTGATCCGCAAGCTCCCAAAGTCATACTTAAAACGATGGCGATCAAACTGACCAAAATCTTCTTCATATTCATTCCCTCTTTATCATTTTCTCTTTTCGCGCTTAAACATCAACATTATAACGATATGGACATTTTTTGTGAATGAAAAATACCTATAACTTCAGGGGAACTTCTTACACTGAAATTACCAATGGTTAACTTTGTAATAAGGTGACCAAAATATTACCATTACAGAAGGAAGATAAACAATTCTGAAAATTATATTGACTGAAAATGCTTTTGGAATTATGATAATATCAGAAGTGACAATAATATGACAAAAACATCACTACAATATAACAATTAACGGATTATGTTATTGATTAAAAATGCAAACGATTACAAACGCAGAAATCTAAGATCGAGATGACATTAGTTTTGTATCAATATCCACACTGAAAGAGCTTATTAAGTATTCTTAATAAAGGCAGGGGAGATGGATATGAATGAACATCGAAATCGAAGGTTGAAATTAATAATGATCTCAGCAACTTTTGGAGGACTTCTCTTTGGGTATGACACCGGAGTTATAAATGGAGCTTTGCCTTTTATGGCAAGACCAGATCAGCTTCATTTATCAGCGGTTACAGAAGGGCTTGTTACGAGTATTCTTTTATTAGGTGCGGCGTTTGGAGCGTTGTTATGCGGAAGATTAGCTGATCGATATGGCCGCCGTAAAATGATCCTTAATCTCTCTTTTTTATTTTTCTTGGCATCACTTGGGACAGCGTTTGCACCTAGTGTTTTCATCATGGCGGTCTTTCGTTTTTTATTGGGACTGGCTGTTGGGGGAGCTTCAGCGATGGTACCGGCTTTTTTAGCGGAAATGGCACCGCATGAGAAGAGAGGACGTATGGTAACCCAAAATGAGCTAATGATTGTTGGCGGGCAATTTTTAGCATATGTTTTTAATGCCATCCTTGGTGTAACAATGGCAAATACGGGACATGTTTGGAGATACATGCTAGTCATTTGTGCCGTTCCGGCTATCATGTTATTTGCCAGTATGCTTAAGGTACCAGAAAGCCCGAGATGGCTAATCTCCAAAGGCAAAAAAAATGAGGCACTGCGTGTTCTTAAACAAATTCGTGAAGATAAACGTGCAGAAGCTGAATATCGGGAAATTCAAAAAGCGGTAGAAAAAGATACACAGCTTGAGAAGGAATCGCTCAAGGACTTTTCTACCCCATGGCTGCGCCGTCTTTTGCTGATTGGAATCGGTGTAGCCATCGTAAATCAAATTACAGGTGTGAACTCGATTATGTATTATGGCACACAAATCCTTAAAGAATCCGGTTTTGGCACAAAAGCGGCTTTAATCGCTAATATTGGGAATGGGCTGATATCCGTTATTGCAGTTATATTTGGGATTTGGCTGGTCGGAAAAGTAAGGCGGCGACCAATATTGTTGATTGGTTTGGCGGGGACGACTACAGCGCTCCTATTGATTGCAATTTTCTCAATTGTGCTTGATGGATCTATGGCACTTCCTTATGTAGTGCTTTCTTTGACCGTTTTATTTCTTGCCTTTATGCAAGGGTGTGTAGGACCTGTGACTTGGCTGGTCATAGCGGAAATATTTCCTCAAAGATTGAGAGGACTTGGTTCTGGGATAAGTGTTTTTTTTCTCTGGTTATTAAACTTTGTGATTGGTTTTGCTTTCCCGATCTTGCTTAGTTCTGTAGGGTTGTCTTTTACATTCTTTATATTCGTGGCTTTAGGTGTATTGGCAATTGGTTTTGTGTACAAATTCATGCCGGAAACAAAGGGGCGTACACTTGAAGAACTAGAAGAGCATTTCCGTTTTCGACATGATCATAATGCTCCTGAACAATCAGTTATTGAGGTATAGATATGTTGAAATCTCTCTTCTTCAGAAAAAACAAAATCCCTCTGCCAGAGGGATTTTGATTCAGCATGTTAAGATGTTCTACACGTATAATACAGGAGTTGATACTTTGAAAATCTCGCCATCTCTTATATAAAAACGAGGGATGCGGCGGCTTAATGTAGACACCACTTCATAGTTAATCGTATTGAGCATTTCAGCCACTTCATCAACGGAAATCTCAGCTCCTTTTTGCTTACCGTAAATTACGACTTCTTCTCCTTGTTCACCTTCACCGTTTTCTCCTAAACTGACCATGATCATATCCATTGTTACTCTTCCCGCTACAGGCACTCGTTTTCCGCGGTGAAGAACAAACCCGCGATTGGAAAGGGCACGAGAATAGCCGTCAGCATAGCCGATCGGGATTGTAGCAATTACTTCATTAGGTTCTGCAACGTATGTAGCACCATAGCTAACGGTTCGGGGCTCTGTCCGCATGGTTTTGACATAAGCGATGCGCGCTTTTAAACTTAGCGCAGGTTCAAGCTTAACGAGATGTAGTTGTTTAATATAGGAAGAAGGATATAAACCATATAAGCCGATACCTAAACGGATCATATCAGCGCTAAATTCCGGAAATGCGATAGCTGCAGCTGTGTTGCACATATGCACGGTGGGCAGCTCAATTCCTTGTTCTTTTAAAAAGCTGAGAAAATTGATGAATTTTTCGTGCTGCAGCTTTGTAAGTGTCGTGTCTGGTTCATCAGCTGTTGAAAAATGTGTAAAAATCCCTGTCCACCTGAGAAATTCGCTTGCCTTTAGGGCTTTCACTACTGCTAAAAGCTCTTCCTTTGTGCGTACACCTAATCGTCCCATGCCGGTATCCACGTTAATATGAATAGCCAGCCGATCAGTACTTGCTTCTTTCTCCAATATCTCGTTTGCTTCTTTTATCCAATCAACCTGAAATGCTGATAATGTTATATTCCAAGCCGCTGACTTCTTCACACAACTAAGGGACGTAAAACCAAGCACAAGGATAGGTGCTGTAATCCCCGCTTTTCGTAAAACGATTCCTTCCTCCACGCTGGCAACAGCGAGCTCACTCGCCCCGTGTTCAAGTGCATGACGCGCCACTTCTATAGACCCGTGACCATAACCGTTCGCTTTTACGACAGCCATAATTTTGCTCTTATGTGGAATATGACGGCGGATCGCTCGCAAATTCTTTTTGACGGCATCAAGATTGACTTCGATCCAAACTTCTCGGCAAAGCTTTATCATCAACGCTTCCTTCCTTCTTATGGATTGTAACTACCACCTATTGCCGCAAGAATAAATGTTAATTGTTGGATGATTCGATCTTATTTTATTCAGCTTCATTTGAAATCATTCAACAGCAAATCCATGTGATACGAAAAGGTGCTAATCAATGTTCGAATAGCAAATACGGATAAACGAGGCTTGTAAGGGGATGAGAATGGATATGGAGGCTGAGGATATGAGAAGTACAACTAATCAAAAATAATCTTCAGTGATTATTTGTTTTGGTACACTCTCATAGGAGGAATGATAACCAGAAATCAAACAGGGAGGTTTCACCGTTCTCAATAACAAGGGATACCGATTAGAGTGTTGAACACTATGACGGAGCAAACTGCCCAAAACATGAAGATGATTAAAGCGAAAAAGTACGGTCTGCAGAGAATAGAACAAGAAAGACACTTTATATAAAGATACTGACTGAGCCTAGAGGAAAGGGGGACGCCTAAGGTATGAACATTAGAAGAACCTTTTAAATGAGAAGGACTGAGAAAATTCTGTAAAAGATAATCCGTTCAAAAAGCAGTCGATTCCTTGTTCCATAAACCTGACATCAGAGTATATAATTAAATTCGTATTCAAAAAATCGTTTAAGTAAGGGGTATACATGAAAAGGGGAGTTAGTTTTCAAATACCGAATGAATATGGAAATTTTCTATGGAGAATACTGCAGCCAGTAGACATAGCTCATTATAAGTGGCAAACGAGTGGTGAATCTTATTTTGTTGTAGATGGAGAGCTCGATAATGAGGAGCTCTTTCATGACTTTGCTATTGTTGAAGGGGCGGATTTTACGCAACTATTAAAAACGAATCAGTACTATACCATTTTCGTTGAATTGAAAGCATTTCCACATGGAAAAACAGTTAATCAAGTCAATACATATGAAGAGTTTGCTGACAGTGATTGCGAATTTGTACTTTTGATAGCAGATAATAGCTACGTTTCGATTTACTGTAAAAACAAAAATACCATTGAAAAACTTTATTTTAATGCTTTACACAATGATTTTGAAGACGTTCAGTTTATAACTGATGAAAATGACACAAGAACAGGCCTTACTGTATGATAGCCAATAAAATAAAAGGAGCTAATACATAACAATGCAAATTAAAATCAAATATCTAGATGAAACACAAACTAGAATCAGCAAAATTGAGAAGGGGGACTGGATCGATCTTCGAGCAGCTGAGGATGTAACAATCAAAAAAGATGAATTTAAGCTTGTCCCATTAGGTGTAGCAATGGAGCTGCCAGAAGGTTACGAAGCACATGTCGTTCCTCGGTCAAGCACATATAAGAACTTTGGCGTTATTCAAACAAATTCAATGGGTGTTATCGATGAGTCATACAAGGGAGACAACGATTTTTGGTTCTTTCCTGCTTATGCATTGCGCGATACTGAAATTAAGAAGGGTGATCGTATCTGTCAGTTTAGAATCATGAAGAAAATGCCGGCGGTTGAATTGGTTGAAGTAGAGCATTTGGGAAACGAGGATAGAGGAGGACTCGGTTCAACAGGTACTAAGTAAACAAAATAAATCCTTGGCTGTCTTCATGATGTGTGATTGATCAATGCAGATTACAGCCAAGGTACATATTATCTAATTTGAACAGCAAATGATTAAATGTTTATTGAGGTCCCATTTTTATTTTTATAGCGATTAGCTAGTCTTTTATAATACATGCTTAATATGTAAAAGAACCAATAGCCTAACAAAGTCCCTAAGGTGTTAAGCATTAAATCATCCACGTCAAAACTTCTGTAAACAGATTTTATATACACTGAATACGAAAGCTGTGTTAGTTCAATAAACAAAGAAATGAAAAATCCAATTAGTAATATTTTTTTAAGGTTATTAAGCTTTTCAAATAACAGTGGAAATAAAAAGCCAACTGGGAGCAGTAATATCAGGTTTCCTCCGATTGATCTGATTACATAAAATTGTAGGCCTTCGTGATAAACATCTACAAAGAAATAAAATGGGATGAAGTTATTCCCTGATACAAATGGGAGATAAGAGTCGTACCTCATATCTTTTATCAAACCAGCATCTACGGGCAGAGGAAATAATGTAACACTTATCAAATTGAAAAAGTAAACCAATAAACAAAAGATAACGATATGCTTATGTATGGGTAATCCATCTTTTTTAAAAAGGGCTCGTTTAATGAGTCGATAAACTAGAAAGCAAAAATAGAGGACCATTAAAAATGGCAAGAGAAAAGACGAGTCGAGCATAAGTACACCACAATTTCCTTTTTGATTCATTTTAACACAAATAGGAAAATGAAGGAATTTCTAAAATAAAAGAATGTTTGATCAGAGGGCAAATAAAAACTAGGATATCATCATTAACCAAGTTAAATGGTGTGTCTGGGTCAAAACTTGCGGCTAAAAGCAATGTGACAGACTATGTTATGGAGAAATACCGATGTAAAAGAGGGGGTAACTCCTCTTTACACACAAAGGGATGGAATAAGAATCTCATTTTATCGGTGCGTGCTTACTATTTGCGATAATATTGTATTCGTAATATATTATGCCAAGCAACTGAAAATGAAGGAAGGAAATGAATTGCCATGACTCAATTCGATAAACAATACAACTCAATCATAAATGACATTATAAATAATGGAATCTCAGACGAAGAATTTCAAGTAAGAACAAAGTGGGACTCAGATGGAACACCGGCTCATACACTAAGTGTGATTAGTAAGCAAATGAGATTCGACAACTCAGAGGTTCCAATTTTAACGACAAAAAAAGTTGCCTGGAAAACAGCCATTAAAGAATTGCTCTGGATTTGGCAGCTGAAATCGAACGATGTTAATGATTTAAACAAGATGGGCGTACATATTTGGGATCAGTGGAAACAAGAAGATGGCACCATTGGTCATGCATATGGATTTCAGCTGGGGAAGAAAAACAGAAATTTAAATGGAGAAAAGGTGGATCAAGTTGATTATCTTCTTCATCAATTGAAGAATAATCCATCTTCACGCAGGCACATTACAATGCTGTGGAATCCTGATGAATTAGACGCAATGGCCTTAACACCATGTGTATACGAGACACAGTGGTACGTGAAACAAGGGAAACTCCACCTTGAGGTAAGAGCGCGGAGCAATGACATGGCTTTGGGGAATCCGTTCAATGTATTTCAGTATAATGTGTTGCAGCGCATGATTGCTCAAGTGACTGGCTATGAGCTTGGTGAATATATCTTTAACATTGGGGATTGCCATGTGTACACCCGTCATATAGACAATTTGAAAATCCAGATGGAAAGAGAACAGTTTGAAGCACCGGAACTATGGATCAATCCTGAAGTGAAAGATTTTTATGATTTTACAATCGATGATTTTAAGTTAATCAACTATAAGCATGGGGACAAGCTTTCATTTGAGGTAGCAGTTTAATGCTGCCTTTTTTTATTTTATTGTTGGTAATTTCTATAAAATTTAAATATGAAAGGATATTCTATAACAGAATATAAGTTACAAATAAAGAGAAAACAAAATTAGAGCGCATGTAACCGAAGATATTGTTTAAAAGCGTCAGATGGTCTTACGTATAAGAGGAATGGCGGATTCTTTGATCTGAAAAAATTAAATACGCGGTGAAAAGGCAATTCGTTTTATCAGGTGTAATTCCTGCTAATAATATTATAGGCCTTAAGAATATTGTGTTGCGAAGAAAAGTCTATACGATAGCTGTAAGGATTGTTGAGTCTATTCTATGCTTCAAACTTTTATCGTTAGAATTGACTGGTTTTGTATTTATACATGCGATCACATTAAAGAATCGCCGTCATAATCTCTGTTTTTCATCTATTATTCTCTTACTCAGCCTATATATAAAAAATATTCCCAACATTTAAAAATAACCATTTAAATATATTTCTAGAAATTGTATACTTATATGGTACTAAATGAATACATAGAAAGGACTGTTGTTGATGAAAAAAGTTTTTTGTAAGTTAGCCATTAGTTCGATTGCTCTATTTATATTAGGTGTTCCTAATGGCAATGTATTAGCTGCTGAAAAAGGAGCAGACAAGACTGTTAACGATGTGGCATCACAAGTACATACTGTATTTGCAAACGAGTCGACTGGATCTGGAGGCGGAGAGTTTACTGCGCAATTTGTGAACGATTTTCGCAATGTTAAGATGAATGTTAAAACGTATAAAAGCTGGTCTAGTTTTAAAAGGGTATCCGATAATATAGCAACTGGCAGTAAAGGGGGATCTATTACTGCAAACAAAACAGTTACTTTTACAACAACTGTAAGCGGATCTATTAGTGGTTTAGGAATATCTACTGCAGGCTCTGTAGCTAGCTCTAAAGGATACACTCTAAATGTTGGAGCAAATAAAAGAGTCTATATGGCATATAGAGTTAGATATAATGTAGAAGAAGGGTACAACTGTCGCAAGGATATTGTTACTGGTAAATGTGTATCAAAGAAAAAATATGTAGTTAAAAAACCTATGTATGGAGAATATGCTCTGAAAAACTATTAATTTTATATAAAAAAGATTAGCTTAAAAGCTAATCTTTTTTATTAAGAAGAAAATATCCTAATTTTGAAACTAGATACAAAGTGAAAGCGATCATTAATGTTCTTGATATAACTATTCCATGAATAGCTAAATCATATCCAGCAGGAATCAACGCTTTTGTATTAAACATAAAATACATTGATACCAGAAGAGCAATAATAACAAGAATTATCCCAAAAAGACCTGTTTTTTCGTATTTCATACAAATTCCACCCTATATTATAATGTGATATAAACAAACGAAAGAGCTGAATATTAAGATAATTCAATAATCAGCAAACAATAGAATATTGTCAAACTGTCTTTGAAGATTATTTTTGTAATAAAGAAATAATTGAAAGCCCCACAAATGAGGGGCTTTTAATAGTATCTAGTTCTATATTACTTAAATAAATCATATCAAAGTTATTTTAAAATTTCAACTTTTGTTTTACTAATATTTATTAACATTGTTAACCTTTTCAACTATAGGAGAGAATTTCTTTTGTTTCTTACTCTTTAATCCCTTAAACAAAACGTCTTATTTTATCGCATAGCTGGACAAAAGGTTCTCTGTTCATATATCTCTATAATTTTGGAAACTGAGCGGGTTTTTTAGAGAGGACGAAAATGCTAGCAAAAACCGCCAGCAATGCTGGCGGCCTTTTGCTGCTTCGTTTATTTATTAACAGAGATTGTAAGGTTATTTCCTGAAACAGAAACCTTTGCGAAATCCTGTGTATCTACCACAGGAGTGATAGCTTTATTGTCGATTGTGATGCTGTTAAAAGATGTCGAAAAGGCTGTTTTGATGGCATCACGCTGGCTTTCATAAGAAACTGCTGCAGTAGCAAGCGTTTTCCATTTTGAAATCGTGCCGATGTTGGTCCCTTGAATTTCTGTGATAATTCGTCCGGTATAGCCGTCATTGTTCGTTCCCCAAAGGGTCATGCGCGTATTGCCGTTTAAATTTTTATAGATTGTCATTTGGACTGTGCTTCCAGGGCGGAAGCCTTTATTGTATGTGAACTTGTCTTTTCCTTCGATGTACGTTTCTTCATTTTTGGATCCTACCTTCATGAGGGGCTTCCAGACGTTGTATTGCTTGCTGTACTGAAGCCCGATATCTGCCTCAGTTCCGCTTGTTGCCCTAAATCCTGAATAAATATAAGGAGTAGAGACCGTATCATATTTTACAGTGTCAGGAAGATTGATTTTAGCTGTGAAAACGGCGCCTGTACTATTCAGATAGGCGCGGCCGCCGATTCCCTTAGGCAGCTGGGAGGCTGCTTTTGCGACTTGAGCATCTGCCGCGGGCAAGCCTGGTATACCTGATGGAAGTGTTCCGAAAAGAATGGCTGTTCCTACTGCACCTGCAATCAATACTTTTTTCACTCAAATTCCCCCTTTTGATAGTGATTTCGTCATTTATTATACCTTATTTTGGAACTGGATTTATGTATATAAATCGACAAAATATTTCATTTTGAGTGACATAAGGGACGAAACGTTTCTGAAATCTGAAAGCTATATACCCTTAACAAAGGAATTAATAAGATCATAATCGTTTTAACCGATTTGAAATTTTCCTCATTATAAAAGCACAAATGCTTAAAGAAACGATAATCAAAAGAATGCGCGCTATCGTTTCCCAGCCTGTAAAAAAGGGGTGCTGTTTCATCAATGTCTGTCCTTGTAACATGATAAAAGCACAGATACCGACTAAGAAAAGAAAACAAATGCTTAGGATTGCTAACGCTTTACGTGAGTATGTTTTCATTTCATCTTTAAAATACAGCAATACGAAAACAAAGCAGCTAACATTGGCGATTGTTCTTATCACCTCAAAGCTTGTCATGGCAACTGATATAAATAGACAAAGTAAAATGAGATAAAATACGATGTTTCTAGACAAAGTGTGTGATACTCTAAGAGTTTATAAACATTTCTTTGTAACTGCAATACTTGGAAATCGAATTGAATCTGCCTATATAAGAACTAAATAAACTATGTACTAAATATTCATCATTCTTTTTTTAATTCAGTCACCAAGGTTTTTATAGAAAGTGAAGGGAAGCTTCAAGATGATAGTGCTCAAAAAAGCCCGGCATTAGCCGGGGAAAAGTGAAAACGAGGAGATGTGAATGGAGTTTAGTAATGTTTCTTATGCTTTTTATACTCTACAACATAATCATAGTCTTTTTTGTCGTGATCATAATATTTTTTATCGTAATCACAGTCATCATCTTTCTTATGATAGTCATCATATTTTTTGTCATAATCACAGTCGTCATCTTTTTTATCATAGTGGTATTTTTTATCATATTCGTAATACTTTTTATAATACGTTTTTTTGACCGTATAATACTCTTCTTTATATTTTTTGTAATAACCCATATATACTCCTCCTTTATTTATAATACGTTTTATTATACGGCGAGTTGATTTTGCGGCTTGGACAGTTAAAATCATAGAAGGAAAAAAGGGCTGTCCAAATGGAAGAAAAAAGACAGGTGACATAGAAACAAATCAAAATAAAGAGCCGATTTTTCATCGGCCCAAACGATTTATCTTATATTTGTTTGTCTTCTTTGTTGTCTGCATCACTTTTTCTTAAATCCTGAGTCAGTCCGCTGGTTGCTTGTTTAAATTCTGATAAGGCTTTTCCTGCTGCACGGCCAAGCGCCGGCAGTTTATCAGGTCCAAACACTAAAAAACCTACAAACAAAATAACGAGTATTTTTGTGAAGCTTAATTCCATATCCCTTTCCTCCTGATTGAAGTACAACCTTTTACACAAATTATAAGAGATGGCAGTTCAAATGGGAATTCATTTATTTTGACAAATTAAAACCAGCACAAAAGCGGATTCTTAAAACGGCTGCTGCTGAATATAATGTCCAATGCCCTGTCTAAGGTGATTGAAATAAAGGAGAGGTGTGACTGATGAGATTTACTAAGGTATTTGGATTTTTGTCTGTTTTAGGGCTGGCGGCGGTTTTTCCATTAACGGCACAAGCAGAAAAAGCGGGAACTGCGGGAGCTGGAGAGTGGGATAAGTTGGGGACTTACACATATACCTACTCAAGTCCCGCGGTATACTCGAGCGGAGGAGATTTTAGAGTGTGCCTTTCAGGAAGCACTCCTTTTTCTGTCTCACTGCACTTATATGAGGATGATGCCGGCGACAATCCTGATGATTATGTAGGGTCAAACTATTTTTCACCCGGAGAATGCTACACCTTTGGCAGTATTGGAAAATTTGTAGACGGGAGCAATAACAAGGCTGAGTTTTTTGTCACCGATTACTCTGGAAAATCTAAAGCGGTTACGTTTTATGATTGATGTGCTCAAATTGTGAAGTACAACCCTTTGTTAAAAACAAAAAAGAGAGAGGTATCTCTCTCTTTTTTTATTCTTCGACAGCCTTACGAAGCCGTTCATTTACGATGCCAGTCCAGCCGCCATCCATCTTATCGCGAATGACGGAGCTTTTCTCGTTGGCTTTTCCGATCAATTCATTCGGCTCTTTCCAGCCGCCGTGAATAAGGGTAAACCTCGTTTTTTCCCCCAAGTCTTCTAATTGAAAGGTAACGGTCCATCCTTCTGTATCCCATTCAAAAGAAAGTTCAGTTGGAGCTTGAACAGCCAAAACTTTACAAGTGGACGGTCCAAACGGTGATTGCAAGTGGAATTCTTGTCCTTCTTTGAGCTGAAAGTCATTGGGCATAAACCACTTGGCAATGCCTTCTGAAGTGGAGACTGTCTCCCAGACTTTCTGAATGGGAGCCTCCAGGGTAATGCTTTTCGTAATATCTGGTAATGTATTTTCGTGATTTTGAGCCATTTCGTTTACCTCTTGATATATGATGTTTTTTCAATTTAATCATATAATAACTAATAAGATCATGTCCATAGCTTGCATTGTTTATGCTGCAGCTGCTGATGAATAGTGTATCAGCCGAAAATGTATAGTTGTGATTGCATTCTAGCTTATGTTTGAATCAGGTTCCTGTTCAGCCCATTTATTTTGCGCGATTTTGCTGTGCTTATCAGTTTTGTTTTAATAGTAAATCTGCCATTTTTCTAAAACAGGAGGTTTTTTAATGCTTGGAAAAATCAAAGCAGCCATTGATAACAGTCCAGGGAAGCCAGCCAGAATCGTAGTTAGTGAAAAAGCGTTTCAGCAATTAAAGGAAGAAATGCGCTTTGTTTACGTATCCAAACCGAAAACGATAATGGGGATTCCTGTGGAAGTTTCAGATCAGGCAGAAAGCTTTAAACTGGAATTTTAGTTCATTCGAGGCTATCTAAAAAAGATTTTATTTCTTGAAGGCATGATGAAATGTTCATCATGCTTTTCTTATTGAGAAAAAAGACAAACATAAAATATAGATATACGGGAAAAATAATCCTATTAGAGAGAGAAGGGAATTGACAGATGGATAACATGATATCAACTCTTACTGACTGGAATGTATGGTTTCAAGCGTTAGTTGTATTTCTCGTTCCATATGTCATCTATAAAGTGTTTACTTGGATACATGTATAAGAAGGTGCAATGATGAGGTGGCGGAATCAGTTTAAAACACAGAAGCAGCAAGAATCAGATCATTCAACAACTGAAAAGAAGGATCAGGGTGTGTTAACCGGTAACATCGGATACGATACAGAACAGGTAAAAAGAATAATTGGACATAACGGGGACGTTCATTTCCGAGAGCTTGAAATCACTCATTTACATGTAAAAGCGTCATTAATCTTTGTTGAAGGGCTGTCTGACCAAGATTTGATTCATAAAGTCCTATCAGTATTAATCATGAATCATACTCATCAGGTCAGCGACCAATTTTCTCAAGCCGGAAAAGACATTTTTACTTCGAAACAGATAAAAAATCAAATCGTGTCAATCGGTGATGTTATAGAATCAGAGAAAATCAGTGATATCGTATTGAGTGTTTTCATGGGTTCGGCAGCGCTTCTCATCGATGGAATGCCGCAGGCCTTTCTTCTGGGAACCGTAAAAAAACAAAATCGAAGTATCGAGGAGCCGCTTTCAGAAGCGCTTGTCAGAGGGCCGCGCACAGGCTTTACAGAAGAGCTGAGTACGAATACAGCTCTTTTAAGACAGCAAGGAAAAAATGATCAATTAACATTGCAGAGATTTGAAGTAGGGACACGATTAAAGAAGGATTTAATCATTGCATATATGAATGATATTGCAGATCCAAAAGTGGTCGAGGAAGTAAAAAAACGAGTGAGAGGGATTGAGATCGATCATTTGCCGGAGTCAGGCTATGTTGAACAGTTAATTGAGGATAGTTATTTGAGCCCATTCCCGCAAGTTCAGAGTACAGAACGTCCTGATCGCGTCATAAGCGGATTAATGGAAGGAAGAGTAGCCATTCTGCTTGACGGCACTCCGTTTGCTTTGATTGTTCCGGTCACTTTCAGCATGATGCTTCAATCGCCTGAAGATTATTATGAACGGTGGTTCCCGAGCTCGCTCATCAGATTGCTGAGGTTCATAGCAGCATTGATTACGTTATTCGCACCGGCTTTATATATATCATTCATTTCTTTTCATCCTGGGTTAATTCCGACCAAGCTGGCGATTTCAATTTCCGGGACGCGCCAAGGCGTTCCATTTCCATCCCTCATTGAAGCCTTATTTATGGAAGTTGCAATCGAAATTTTAAGAGAAGCTGGGCTTCGTCTGCCAAAACCCATTGGACCCGCAATCGGCATAGTCGGCGGATTAATCATCGGAGAAGCAGCTGTGCAGGCGGGAATTGTCAGTCCAATCATGGTCATTGTCGTTGCGCTCACAGCAATTTCTTCATTTGCCATTCCGCATTACAGCACAGGCATAGCACTTCGGATGCTTCGGTTTGGCGCGATGTTTTGTGCGGCGGTGTTTGGATTGTTTGGAGTTATTATGTATTATCTGCTGCTAAGCAGCCATGTTGTGAAGCTAAAGAGCTTTGGTGTGCCATACGCAAGTCCGGCAGTGCCTTATCGCTTAAAAGATTGGAAAGACTTTGTAATCAGAATGCCACTTTTAGTCATGAAGCGCCGGCCTAAAATGATGAATACAGATAATACAAAACGGGTGAAATGATGAACTCGACAGGATGGTGAAAAGCCACATGTTCAGCCCAACCAGTAAAATCACAACCGGTCAGGCAACGATTATCATCATTAATTATATGCTTGCTTCCGGAGTTCTTACGCTCCCTCGGACAGTAACAGAACAAACACAATCTCCTGATGGATGGATTTCAGTTTTATTAGGCGGGGGCATAGCGGTAATAGCAGGGATGATTATAGTTAAATTAAGCCAGCAATACCCTAAGGAAACCTTTTATGAATACTCCGGACATATTGTAGGAAAATGGCTTGGACATCTAATCAGTATTGTTTTTATTACTTATTTTCTGGCACTCGGTGCATTTGAAGTCAGAGTCATGTCCGAAATCGTGGATTTCTTCCTCCTCGAAGGGACACCGTCTTGGGCCATCATTATGACAGTTCTTTGGATTGGGCTTTATTCAATTACACAAGGTCTTGATCCAATTGCACGGCTTTTTGAAATGATTTTTCCGATTACGGTCATCATCTTTTTAACGATAGCCCTCATGAGTTTAGGCATATTTGAAATCAACAATTTGCGCCCTGTATTAGGTGATGGAATCATGCCGGTTCTCAGAGGGATAAAGACAACGAACCTTTCATTTACATGTTCAGAAATTATGCTCATTTTAGTAGCATTTATGAAAAAGCCGAAAAATGCGGGGAAAGCGGTTGTGATCGGGACAGGCGTTGTGACCTGTTTTTATATGATTACGCTGATTATGGTCATCGGTGCACTCTCAGTTGAAGGAGTTGTGACGAGAACATGGCCGGGGCTTGACCTGATGAGAAGTTTTGAAATACCTGGTTTAATATTTGAACGGTTTGAGTCATTTCTGCTTGTGATTTGGATTATGCAGCTTTTTGCCACGTTTATTATTACGTTTTATGCAGCTTCCCTGGGAGTCTCACAGGTTTTTAAAAAGAAACCCCTTTCATGCATGTTTGGGCTGCTTCCTGTTATTTATATCCTCTCTTGCATGCCGAAAAATGAAAATGATGTCTTCATTTTGGGCGATACGGTCAGTCATATCGCTTTGTATATTTTTGGGGCTTTACCGATTTTGCTGTTAGTCATATCGAAATGGAGGAAAAGAGGTGAAAAGTAAACTAAAACGTCCAGTGCCTGCTATTGTCATAGTATGTCTGCTGATGGTTTTCATAACAGGATGCTGGAGCAGCCGGGAAATAGAGGATCTGGGTCTCACATTCGCTATCGCAATTGATAAAGGAAAAGAAACTAACACTGAAAAAGAGTTAAAAGAAGAGGGAGGGAGCTACCCGAAAAAAGACAACATTACGCTGACCTATCAATTTGTTAATGAAAAAGCGGCAGGTGCTGGCACAAGCGGGGGCGGCGGTAGCGGAAAAGGGGATCAAAAAGCATATATAAATATAAGTGAAACAGGGGATTCATTACAGCAGATCGGAAGTGAGGTTGCGTTAAGACGAGACCGGGAAGTGTTTAGCCCGCATTTAAAAGTTGTTGTTCTGAGTGAAGATGTGCTGCGCACATATTCTATCGGCAAAATGCTGGATCAATTTTTTCGTGATAATGAAATCAGGCTGAGCTGTCTTGTTTTATCTGCAAAAGGGGAAGCAAGAGAAGCTCTCCAATTGAAAGAGAACGGAGAAATTCCGGCATTTCGGCTGATTGGATTAGGCGAAAATAAACATAAAGCTTCCAGAATTCTTCCCCCAATGACACTCGCAAAACTGATCGGAAAACTGCATTCTGGCAGCAGTTTTTTACTGCAAAATGTGGTTGCGGCGAATGGAGCGGTCAAGTATTCCGGAGCAACTGTAATCAACGGAAAATCGAGAAAAGTGATCGGCACGTTAAATGAATATGAAACTGAGGGGATTACATGGATTAGAGGAGAAGGAAAAGGCGGAGTTGTCAAAAGCCATGATAAAAAGAGCCAACAAACGATAGCGTACGATATCAATAAAATAAAAAGCAAAATTAAGCCAATCGTCAAAGGATCAGATATTTCTTTTCATGTCGATATTGAATCAGAAGGCGATTTGGTTGAAAACTGGAACACTAAAGAGGTGTTAGACACTCAGTTTATAGATCGCCTCGAAACGAATATTGAAAATGAGGTAAAGAAAATAGTTGGTCATGTACTAAAAAAAATACAGCATGAGTATAAAGCGGATGTTGCGGGTTTTGATGAATCTTTAAGAATTGCATATCCCCACTTATGGAAAAGGGTGAAAAATAATTGGAATGACACCTTCAGTAAAGCCGACATCACATACAGCGTGAACATCACAATTACTCATTACGGGACGGTGAAGACTCAGTAATGAATCACAAGGAAGAGAAGAAAACCTCTCTTCTTTTTTTCTTGCATTTTTTAGGATTAAGATCCTTTTTTTGAAGAGATATACACTTATCAAATCGACCAATATGCTAATATAGGAATTGCTTGAAATAGAAGGGAGGAGGGGCTATGAGACAGAAACCGATTTATGTAGAAATCGAAATGAATTCTGATTTGGATACACTCTGGGAATATACACAAAATCCATCACTGCATAAGGAGTGGGATCTCCGGTTTTCAAATATCACGTATTTGGATAGACAGCCATGCGAAAAACAGAAGTTTCTTTACGAAACAAGAATAGGTTTTGGGTTAAAGGTGTCAGGTACAGGAGAAACCGTCGGCGTTTTCGACAAATGTTCAGCTGAAAGATCTTCCTCACTGGCTTTCGGCTCAAATCATCCGTTATCTCTGATTCGGCATGGAAGCGGGTACTGGAGGTATATACAGAGAGAAAATGGGAAAATGACGTTTTTAACACAGTACCAATATAAAACAGCCTACGGACTGCCGGGAATGTGGATCGATCGTTTATTATTTCGGCCGCTGCTTGGATGGGCGACTGCCTGGAGCTTTGATGCATTAAGGCTTTGGATTGAGCAAAATAAACATCCGAAACATTTCATTCGATCTGCTGTCGTCTATGTGTTCATGTGCCTGTTTTTCAGCCTGTTTTGGTTTAATCAAGGCTTTACAGATGTTGAAACAAGCATTTTGGCAGGGACAGCGGAGATAGGTTTAGCTATTTTGTGGCTGATTCCTTTAAAAAGAAAATGGATCATTCATGGTGTCCAGGCTTGTATCTTTGCTTTGTTCGCTTGTCTAGGTTCCGATATGCTCATATGGGTTCTGTTGAGTGTGTTTTCTGCGGCAAGCGGTGCTCTTAGCCTGCAGCTCCCTAGTGCCATGCGCACAAATCGAAAGAGAAAGAAGTGACATTGTGAGTTCGATTTATGAAAAATCAATTATTAACTACCATTTGCTCCATCCCAAGCTGCGGAAACGGTACCAATTAGACGGGTCTCATACCTTTAGCGGGACGGGAACGATGTCAGAAATCAGCGGAGGCTCTTTTCTGGTTAGAATACTGTTAAAGCTGGGCGTTTTGTTCAGATGTTTCTTTTCAGAAAGAGGCAAAGACATCCCATTTACGATACAAAATAGATCTTGCCTTATGAACTCGGAACATATCGGGATAGAATGGAACCGTACATTTTTCTTTAAAGGCAAAAAACGTTTCTTTGACGCGATTATGATATACGACGAGAAAGAAAATAGAATCCTTGATTTCTTTGGTAAACCTCATCTGCTGCTGTCTGTTTTGTCGTTCGAGGCATCTCATGACGGCTCTCTTACGATCACATCAGGAAAGCAATGGCTACTGATATGCGGAAAACGAATCCCGCTGCCAAAATGGCTGACCGGTACATCCGTAGTTTGCGAAACATTTGATGAAAGAAAGAATTGTTTCACCATTGAAGTGCATGTGCGAAATACAATTCTCGGCACTCTTTTCTTTTATAAAGGAACGTTTCAGGAGGAAGAGAGGGAATCATGAAACGAAATGGCATTGTCAGTGCGCTTTGTTTTATAGGATTTATTGCAGCAGAAGCACCGGATATTTCAGTGGCAGAGGCACTCGTTTTGTTATCCATTCTTTTTTTCGTGCCGGGAATTTTCCCTTTTGTTTTTCGTCAATCGCAGCTTCGTGCTGCTCAATTCATTGAATACGGGCTAATCCAGTGCTATCCGGCAGCCGCATTCTTTGCAGTGCTGGCTCTTGTGACAGAGATTGGTGGTTTCGCGCTAATCTGGTGGATGTACACAGTTTTTATTGCATTGTATGCGATCCTCCGCCTTTGGGAAACGAAGATACATAGAATCGAAGAGACATCGGTTTTGTTCGGTCTTATTTATTTGGCGGGAGGAGGATTTTGGTTTTTTGCTTATGCTGCCCATTTGCAGATCATGCAATTTGCTCCTCTCATCATTTTGCTGACTGCTGTCCACTTTCACTATTCTGCTTTTCTGATCCCGATCTTCAACGGTTTACTCGGCAGAACCATTAGAAAGCATCGAAAGTTGTACAATTGGATAACATGGGTGATTTTGCTTTCGCCCCTTCTGATCGCACTGGGCATAACCTATTCAAAAACACTTGATGTCATTGCGGTTAGCATTTATATGGCGGCGATTTATCTTCATGGATTTTTGGTGTTCACGGCAGCTTTTCGCACCAAGACGGGGGCATTTCTTATTCGGCTTTCTTCCGCTGTTTTAATGATTACGATTGCTTTCTCGATGATTTATTCATTTGGTGTATTTCGGCAAGAAGTTACATTGACCATTAATCAGATGATTTGGATTCACGGTTTTGTAAACGCGTTTGGTGTTATCTTGCCCGCTCTCATAGGATGGAGAATAGAGGATCCGAAGCCTTTTGATGCAGGCCGTATAAAGACCTTCAGCCATATCTTCGGAAAAAGAAAGATTGGAAAAGACTTTTTAGCTAACATTCAAGCTGAGAGTAACGTCCAGTACAGCGGACTTGTGGACGATATGGGCAGCCTTCGTTCAAAGGATTTTTCACCTGAAAAACTGGCACCGCTCATTCTTTCGTTTTATGAACAAACCATCGAATACAATATCAAAGCAAAAGTAACATGGAACACGTGGTTTCGTCCGCTTGCAATTGTTTACGAATGGTTCAGCAGAAGAACCGGCCAAATACATCTTTCGACGAACCCTGACTGGTATAGAATGTTCAGCGAAATAAAAGGTGTTCATTCAAAAAAAGACGGAAGAGAAAAAGTACGTGCCTGGATTAGAACAAATGAAAAAAAGGAAACCATTTTTACTGCGCTATATTCAATGTACCGTTCAAATGGAGAGGGGTATATGAATATTTCTTTGCCGCTTCCATTCAGCAGCATGACAGGTATTTTAAAACCATATCATCATCAGGAGAAGCTGATTTTAACGAGCAGGCGGAGAAAAAGCAGAGCGGGGGATGAGGGAATTTATCTGCAAACAAGAGCGGGAACTTATCCGCTTCCTTTATCTGAAACCTTTCTGATAGAAGCTGCACATGACAACAAATTAACCGCTGTTCATCACATGTGGCTCTTTGGAATAAAATTTCTAACTGTTCATTACAGCATGACACATATTAACCGGCCTATTGAAAGAACCTAACATAACGAAGAAGCTTCGTCTGCCAGTTGCTGCATTTCAAAATTCTGCGCCGCATCTAGACAGGAAAGGAAGAATTTATGATGTTTTATATCAGTTTATTTCTGATTCTTTGGCTGGCTGCGGGGTTTGCAGTGGGAATGAAACAAGTGTATGTCGATCAACTGTTTGATAAAGCTGTGATCGAAAGGCTGGAAAAAGAAGCGAATGATCATGGACACGCTGACCGGATGATCAAACAGCGTGTCCTTTATATCGCAGCAGTGACATTAAGCGGATTTATTTCTGTTTATCATGAACTTAAAACAATTCCGCAAAGGCGAAACATAAGAAAAATTGAAAAAAACATCATGAAATTAAATCAAGCAAAAAAACGAAGAATGAAGAGAAAATAAAAAATGCACAGGCCAAATGGCAGGTGCGTTTTTGTTTTGTATGGAAATGTGGGGAAGTGGTGCCAGATTCCTTTTCATAAATTCAAAAATGAGAAGAACAGCGCCCGGGCTAATGGTATATAATATTGTGAATTTAACAAAAACTTAACAAGGAGGACGAGAGAATTCGTGCTAAAGCCTCAAAGAAACCGACATCCTGTTGATTTGGACTTAGAGGCGGAGTAGATGAAACCGGCCAAAGTATCCCTGCTCCGCCGTTTGCTCCATTCCTTGAAGCATGTTGATTGTAACATAGCCAAACGTTTTCCATCAACTATTAAAATTGTAAAATTATTGTTAATTTTTATGGTGTTTACTCCGATTTCTTCAATTTATGCTGAAGATGTATATCAGAATTTTGAGGAATTAAAAAACAATGAAGACCCTTCTGATTACGACATTGTTACGAAAGAAACCGAAAGCCCTGTACTTGTTTTAGCCATTCACGGAGGAGGTATTGAAGGCGGAACAAGTGAGGTAGCGAGAGAGCTCAGCAAAGAGTACTCGCTGTATTTATTTGAAGGCTTAAAATCGTCGGGAAACTCAGTCCTGCACATTACGAGCACACATTTTGATGAACCTCAGGCCCTGAGAATGACGGAAAATCATGAATATGTCATTTCATTGCACGGATACGCAGAAGAAGATCAGCAGATCGAAGTTGGCGGTACAGATCGCGTAAGAGCGGCAGATTTAGTTGAGAAGCTGCAACATGCCGGTTTTCCTGCTGTATTGCTCAATACAGACCATCCGCATGCGGGCGTTAGTCCAAATAATATTGCAAATAAGTCAAAAACAGGTTTAAGTATCCAGATAGAAATGAGCACAGGCTTTAGAAAGTCTTTGTTCGGCATCTTTTCTTTAAAAAGCAGAGCTGTTACTCAAAATGAGAGGTTTTATGATTTTACAGAAGAGATGTCCCGTTTTCTCAAAAATAGCTACTGAAAAATAGGAGGCAATTTGACAGCCTCCTATTCCTTATGCTTCTCATTCGTTTCGGGAAACAGCTCGTCCGCGGTTTCCGTTTGATACTGCAACGTGTTATCTCTGGCTGACAGTTCATTTCGGAAATTTTCATCAAGCACATTTTTCAGTAAATACCGATGAAAAAAGTATTCAAATACAGTAAGACAGGCAGCGGACAGAAGAGCAGCTCCAAATGGTGAAAAATCGTTTCTTGTTTGGGTTAAAACAAAGACCCAAAGAATCACGAAAGAAAGGCCAAAGTCAGCAAGTGAAGCTGTAATATTGTTTGTTCTCGGTAAGACGAGCATGTCGCCAGATAGATAGGAAACAAAACCCAAGAAAAGTGCAATAAACATCACGCTCAAAAAGGATGCGTGATAGACTCTGTCCAAAATCACATATAAAAGGGCGAGAGTGAAAGCAATCTTTGAAGCAAGCGCAATGATATGTTTCATTTGACCACCTAAATTGTTATTTTTTGAAGAAAATTCTTGGGAGAAACAAGTGATAAACACGGCAATTCGATCTCAGTCATAATGGTCATGACGATTACAGTGATTATTTTAAACAATCCGTTTTTGTTTACACTGGTATTTTTTTCAGCTGTATGAAACTTTCTTATGAAAAAGGTGATATATGTAGATGATCAGCTTTCAAGGGGGAATGGTTTATGAAGATAAAAGGAATCAATCACTTGCTATTTTCAGTTTCGCATTTGGATACATCGATTGATTTTTATCAAAAAGTGTTTGGCGCAAAGCTTCTGGTAAAGGGAAAGACAACTGCATATTTTGATATGAACGGCATCTGGCTTGCACTTAATGAAGAATCAGATGTCCCCAGAAATGAAATTAAGCTTTCTTATACTCATATTGCTTTTACGATTGAGGATCATGAATTCGAGGAAGTATCAGCGAAATTAAAAAGACTTCATGTCAATATTCTGCCTGGCAGAGAACGAGATGAACGCGATCGAAAATCAATTTATTTTACCGATCCTGACGGCCACAAATTTGAATTTCATACCGGAACCCTTCAAGACAGGCTTCGATATTACAAACAAGAAAAAACACATATGTCCTTTTATGACGATACGGCCTTTTGATATCACACACCATATATGGTTAAAAGCATATTTACTTGTTGTATATAGCTCACGACGATTTAGAGAAGTGAGCGGTTTTTAACAGAAAAATGAACTAAATAAACTATGTGCTAAATTTTCAATATATTCAATCGCCTCACCCCTTAATAAATATGAAACCATATCCTTTCACGACCCAAAGAATGAAACATTTTTAAGAAGGTAGCGTCTAATATTATAAACATGCATGTGTTGATTAAAAGTTTCCTGAAGGAAAGAAAATTTCTTGACTACAACAATCTTTTAGTGGATAATTATGGTGTAAACATGAAGTTCTTTTTCCTCCTATTCAGGCTCGCACCCAAAAGTCAGGGCGAGCCTGCTTTTTTTGAACAACAAACCCCCTCTCCTTAAAGGAAGAGGGGGTTATTTCATGCGTCTGATAGATCAATAGATTAATGGACCGTTCTGAACACGCCAATTACTTTCCCTAGAATGCTGACATTCTGCAAAATGATGGGTTCCATCGTTGGGTTCTCAGGCTGCAAGCGAATGTGAGTATCCTCTTTATAGAAACGTTTTACCGTAGCTTCATCATCTTCTGTCATCGCAACTACAATTTCCCCATTGTTCGCTGTGTTTTGCTGTTTAACGATGACATAGTCCTTATCGAGAATACCAGCGTCTATCATGCTGTCTCCCATAATCTCCAGCATAAATACGTGTTCGTCTGGAGGAACCATGCGGTCAGGAAGCGGAAAATATTCTTCAATATTTTCAACTGCTGTAATGGGAGATCCCGCTGTGACTTTCCCAATGACAGGTACATTAACAACCTGGCTTTGCGGAATGTCTACTTCTTCATCAAGAATTTCTATTGCTCTTGGTTTTGTCGGATCCCGTCTGATCAGCCCTTTTGTTTCCAATCGGGCCAAATGGCCGTGGACAGTAGAGCTGGACGCAAGCCCGACAGCCTCGCCGATCTCTCTCACGGAAGGCGGATATCCTTTTGATTTAACCTCTGCTTTAATAAAACGGAGGATATCAAGTTGCCTTTTTGATAGCTTCGTCATTTTTCGCACCTCAAAACGTCGATTTTAAGAAGATTATAGCATGATTTTCCTTACAGTACAAACATAGGTTCGAAAAAAACAATTGACAGAAACGTTTGTTCGTATATACTGAAATTATAAAAATGCGAACAAACATTCCTGTCGGAGGTATGATCATGAGTAAAGAATCTATTATTTTTGTCGGTCTGTTCACAGTGATTTTGAGCGCGGTTATCCTGATGCTGTCATATACAAGCAGCGGCCAAGAGCTTAATCAGTATGTTAAAATAGAAGTCCAGCAAGGGGACACACTCTGGTCAATTGCTGATCAGGTAGCTGATACAAAAAAGATAAATAAAAATGATTTTATCGAATGGGTGGCTGATAAAAATCATCTTCAGACGTCTGATATCCAGCCGGGTGATGAATTAGTGATCCCATTGAAAAAGAAGCATCAAGATGCATATGAATTGGCAACTGTAAGATAGAGAGGACAGATAGAAAAAAATGAAAGCACTCATTTACGCCCGCGTAAGCACAAATAAAGAACAACAGGAAACGTCATTAAAGCGGCAGGAGGAAGAGCTTGCGGCCATTGCAGCTGAGAACGGCATGGAAGTTGTCAAAGTGATTTCTGAAAAAGCCAGCGGATATGAAATGGATCGGGATGGTGTATTTGAGCTGCTTGATGAGATTAAGAACGCTGGAATCGATGTCATTTTGGTTCAGGATGAGACAAGGCTCGGAAGGGGAAACGCAAAAATCGCACTGCTTCATTGCATTTACAGAGAAGGTGTGAAAGTCTATACAACTGCACACAGAGGTGAATTGGAGTTATCGGAGGCTGACTCAATGGTGCTGGAAATCGTCAGCATTGTGGAAGAGTATCAACGTAAAATTCACAACATGAAAATCAAACGGGGAATGAAGCGTGCAGTAAAAAACGGTTTTAAACCGCAAAAAAACTTAAAAAACCAACACGAGAACAGCGGAAAAGATAGAATAGAGGTGCCAATCTCTGAGATCGTCCGCCTGAGAGCGAATAAACTGACGTTTGCTGAAATCGCGGCTACCTTAAGAGGGTTTGGTTATGATGTCTCTAAAGCAACCGTTCACCGGCGTTTTCAGGAATACATAGAGAATGAAGAGACAGCGGAGTGAATCAGTTGTAAAACTTTTTTTGATCTAGTACTATATAGACAAAATGCAATAAATAAAGGAGTTTAACATGATTTCAAACGCGAAAATTGCCAGAATTAATGAGCTTGCTGCTAAAGCAAAAGCTGGCGTTATTACAGAAGAAGAAAAAGCCGAACAGCAAAAGCTCCGTCAAGAGTACTTGAAAGGTTTTCGTTCTTCTATGAAGAACACCTTGAAAAGCGTCAAAATCATTGATCCAGAAGGCAATGATGTAACACCAGAAAAGCTAAAAAGAGAACAAAGAAATAACAAACTTCACTAATATAAGAGGAATACGGCAATATCGTATTCCTCTTTTGCATATACTATAATCAAAACTCTTATGTGACAAAATTCAACAAGTTTCTCTCAAATTTAAGCTGAAACAGTTGAGAAAAAGTCGTCAGACATTTATGATGTAAGGGTACAACACATAAGGAAGGGGATTTTTATGGATACAATTGAAAAGAAATCAGTTGCTACCATTCGCACACTGTCAATAGACGCTATTGAAAAAGCAAATTCTGGTCACCCAGGGATGCCGATGGGGGCTGCTCCGATGGCATACACGCTGTGGACAAAATTTATGAACGTAAGTCCGACAAACCCTGGCTGGTTTAACCGTGACCGTTTTGTTTTATCTGCTGGACATGGGTCAGCACTTTTATACAGCATGCTTCATTTAAGCGGGTTTGATCTTAGTATTGAAGATCTTAAGGGATTCCGCCAGTGGGGCAGCAAAACACCTGGACATCCGGAATTCGGACATACTGCCGGTGTGGATGCAACAACAGGTCCGCTTGGCCAAGGAATTGCCATGGCAGTCGGTATGGCAATCGCTGAACGCCATTTAGCGGAAACTTACAACCGTGATTCATTTAACGTAGTCGATCATTATACATACAGTATTTGTGGTGATGGTGATTTAATGGAGGGGATTTCTTCTGAAGCCGCTTCACTCGCAGGACATCTTCAGCTTGGCCGTCTGATCGTACTATACGATTCTAATGACATCTCTCTTGATGGAGATCTGAACCGTTCATTCTCTGAAAACGTAAAACAGCGTTTTGAAGCAATGAATTGGGAAGTTCTTTATGTTGAGGATGGAAACAATATTGAAGAATTAACAGCGGCTATCGAAAAAGCACGCCAAAATGATAAGAAACCTACATTAATTGAAGTGAAAACGACAATCGGATTCGGATCGCCTAACCGCGCAGGTACATCCGGTGTTCACGGCGCGCCGCTTGGTAAAGAGGAAAGCAAATTAACAAAAGAAGCTTACGCGTGGACATATGAAGAAGATTTCTACGTTCCGTCAGAAGTATATGAGCATTTCGCTGCAGCTGTAAAAGAATCAGGCGAGAAAAAAGAACAGGAATGGAATGCTCAATTCGCTAAATATAAAGAAATTTATCCTGAACTTGCTGAACAGCTTGAACTGGCAATCAAAGGAGAGCTTCCGAAGGACTGGGATCAAGAGGTTCCTGTTTATGAAAAAGGAAGCAGCCTAGCATCCCGTGCATCTTCCGGTGAAGTTCTCAACGGACTCGCGAAAAAAATTCCTTTCTTTGTCGGAGGTTCTGCCGACCTAGCGGGATCGAACAAAACGACAATTAAAAATGCCGGTGATTTTACAGCGGTTGATTACTCAGGCAAAAACTTCTGGTTTGGTGTACGTGAATTTGCGATGGGTGCAGCATTAAACGGTATGGCGCTTCATGGCGGACTGCGTGTATTCGGCGGAACTTTCTTTGTCTTCTCTGATTACCTGCGTCCTTCTATTCGCCTTGCAGCGTTAATGGGCCTTCCTGTCACATATGTCTTCACACATGACAGTATTGCTGTAGGTGAAGACGGCCCGACGCACGAGCCTGTTGAACAGCTTGCTTCACTCCGTGCAATGCCTAATCTTTCTTTGATCCGTCCTGCAGACGGCAATGAGACAGCAGCAGCGTGGAAGCTTGCAGTACAAAGCACTGATCAGCCAACAGCGCTAGTGCTAACACGCCAAAACCTTCCTACCATCGATCAAACGCCTGAAGAAGCATTGTCAGGAGTAGAAAAAGGTGCATATGTTGTTTCTAAATCTAAAAACGAAACACCTGACGCTCTTCTCATCGCTTCAGGATCTGAGGTAGGTCTTGCGATTGAAGCGCAAGCAGAATTGGCAAAAGAAAATATCGATGTTTCTGTTGTCAGCATGCCTTCAATGGACCGTTTTGAGAAACAATCTGATGAATACAAAAACGAAGTCCTTCCTGCAGCTGTGAAAAAACGCCTAGCAATTGAAATGGGCTCATCATTTGGATGGGGCAAATACACGGGGCTTGAAGGAGACGTACTTGGCATAGACCGATTCGGTGCGTCTGCCCCTGGTGAAACCATCATTAACGAATACGGCTTCTCAGTACCGAACGTAGTGAATCGAGTAAAGGCATTAATTAATAAGTAAGTCTTTGAAAGAGGATGAGTCAAATCATCCTCTTTTTCTTGTTTATCCGACAAAAATAGTATTGGCTGTTTAACAGTAATAGACAATTCTTTCTTTTCTTCTTTTGTATAATAGAGAGCAAATGAAATGCTGCTGGAAAAGGGGATGAAAAGATGGAACGTCACTACTATACGTACCTGATAAAAGAGGAGTTTGCCAATCACTATTTCGGGCGGGAATCGGTTATGTTTGAGCTGTTTCAAGACTATCATTGGACAAGCCTTGAAAAGCAGCAATATGAAATGACAGAGAAACAGATTCAATATATTACACAACCAATCCCAATTTTACATATGCATCAGCGATTAAAAATGAATTTAAACAAAACGGATTACAGGCAGCTGGATTATATTTATAGAATAGCTTTGCCAAAAGCAAAAGGCCATGCGACATTTATGATGAAGGAGCACATGATAGAAATAGTGGCTTCGGGAGATTATGAGGCAGAAACGATATTCTTTGAAGTGTTAAGAAAAGTAAGCCCTTGCTTTTTAGCGATGGATTTCAATTCGAAGCGTTACGGATGGCTAAATCCGGTGAAAGAAAGAAATTTTGTCTAAAACCGAAGAAAAAGAGATGTAAATGTTGTATAATAGCTTTTGGTTTAGTACACTTTAAACTAGACAACATGAAGGAGGAAATAAAATGACTTTATGGGTTGGCATCCTAGTGGGCGTTGTTGCATTGCTCATAGGTGTTGCACTCGGGTTTTTTATTGCTCGTAAATATATGATGAGCTACCTGAAAAAGAATCCGCCTATTAATGAACAAATGTTACGCATGATGATGATGCAAATGGGAATGAAACCTTCTCAAAAGAAAATCAATCAAATGATGAAAGCCATGAATAATCAAACGAAATAATACGTAAAGATTATGATATAGAGAAACATGGTTATAAAATAAAAAACCCTTATACGGGTTTTTTATTTTGCGATCATTCATCACCCGCTACTGCTCGAAGGCGCTGCTTTTGATATTGTATGAGAAGATGGTCAAGCTCCTGACTGAGCTCTATCGTAATATGAGATGTCATTCCGTTCGCCATGACAATTTGCAGCAGCTCTGCTCTTTTTTTTTCAATTTCATTTAATAGATGCTCTCTAATCACAGGGATGTATCCTTTCATACATTAAATCTTCAAGTTGAATGTTTATATTATATCCATATTTATACTAATTTTCAAATGAGAAGGAGTACAATATCTCAATGTCAAATTAAATTATATAAGTTTTTTCTGAAAATAGAAATCCTTCAGGTGAAAGTGTTAAAAAAATGAAATGATTTTGTCATAACTTGAAGGAATGTCAAATCATGAAGGGATGATGACATGGGAGACGTAAATTATTTTTTGACATTCGGAGCGGGGTTTTTATCTTTTATTTCGCCTTGCTGCCTGCCGCTTTACCCAGCTTTCTTGTCATATATTACAGGGGTCAGCATGGATGATGTAAAAACAGAAAAGCTGCTGCTGCAGAAAAGAAGCCTGTTTCATACTTTGTGTTTTTTGCTCGGCTTTTCAGTCATTTTTATTGCTTTAGGCTATGGAACATCTTTAATTGGCAGCCTGTTTAGGGATTACCATGATGCGATTCGGCAAATTGGCGCGTTGCTTATTATTTTGTTCGGTTTCTTTACACTCGGCGTGTTCCGGCCAGAGGCTATGATGAAAGAGCGGAGAATCCATTTTAAGCATAAACCGAGCGGGTTTTTCGGTTCAGTCTTAATCGGAATGGCATTTGCGGCGGGATGGACACCGTGTACCGGTCCAATATTAGGTGCTGTTATCTCACTTGCAGGCACCAATCCAGGCTCAGCAGTGCCATACATGATGTTATATGTACTCGGTTTTGCTGTACCGTTTCTTTTATTGTCTTTCTTTATCACAAAGCTGAAATGGATAAGAAGGAACCAGCTTTTGATCATGAAAGCAGGCGGCGTTTTAATGATTGTGATTGGTGTGCTGTTATTCTTTGATTGGATGAGCCTGATCATTATTTTGCTGTCTGACCTTTTTGGGGGATTTACTGGTTTTTAATGGAGAATTACTTTCGCACTACTACTAAACCTGTTGTTTTTGGTACAATAAGACTATTATTTGTGGAAATCGTTTTTTGGAGGGGCATATGACAAGAGTTTTAGTTGTAGACGACGCCAAGTTCATGAGAGTGAAAATCAGAGAGATCTTGGAAGAGGCAAATTACATAATCGCAGGCGAAGCGGCGGACGGCGAGCAAGCAGCGGATCTGTATAAAAAACTGCGCCCGGACATTGTGACAATGGATATTACAATGCCAGTGAAAAACGGCATAAAAGCGCTTCGTGATATCCTAACCTTTGATCCTAAAGCGAAGGTCATCATGTGCACTGCCATGCGCCAGCAAAGAATTGTAACGGAAGCAATTGAGCTGGGGGCAAAGGATTTTATTGTGAAGCCGTTCGAGGAAACAAAAGTGCTGGAAGCTGTCAGCCGCGTTATGGGATATTAAAGTCATTTCTTTTCAAAATGGTTTTTTTTATTGTTTTGGAGTATAGTATATAGTATCAACACTCCGAGAAACAAAGGAATGATAAGTATGATGATTATAATTTCATCGATTATTGCTGTGTTCATGGCTGTAGCTGTCATGGTTGTCAGAATAAAGTCCTCTGACAAGCCTGTTTCACCAAAAAAAATCATTCTCCCGCCGATTTTTATGAGTACGGGAGCGTTAATGTTTTTATTTCCGGTATTTTGGGTAACTGGTGCAGAGTTTTTGGAAGCATTCACTTTAGGTGTGATTTTCTCTATTTTTCTAATCAAAACCTCTAAGTTCGAAGTTAAAAATAATGAGATTTACATGAAACGCTCTAAAGCATTTGTTTTTATATTAGTCGGTCTTTTGGTGATCAGAATCGTGATGAAATCGATTTTGAGCACATCAATTGATTATGGTGCATTGAGCGGAATGTTTTGGATTCTGGCTTTCGGTATGATTGTGCCTTGGAGAATCGCCATGTATTTATCATATCGAAAACTTCATAACGAGCTGCAGTCAGCTAATATTCAAATGAATTAAAAAACCCTTCCTCTTGCCAGGAAAGGTTTTTTATTTGAGAAGGGTTTGATAAGGCTCCAGATCGATTTTTTTGTCCCGCAGATGCCTTTTTAAGAAGGTATGGTCTCTTTTAGGAGTTGCGAGAATATAACCTTTGATCATAAGTTGCTGATCAATCTTTGCTACCTTTTCTTTTAATGCAAGCTCACCGATTTTGCCTGCGATTTTGGCTTTTGCTGCATCTCTGAACAGTTCTGGCACCGGCGCTGTCAATTCATCTAGAAACTGTTTGTTTTCGTCGTTCCATAAATGTCTGCTGTTTTCAATATAGTAATCCTGCCAATCAAGTTCTGACCTGCCGTCTTCTTTTGGTAAACGCTTTAAAAACTTTCGAAACATGAAAAAACCGCCGATTGATAATAAGACAATCATCATGATTACCCAAAATAGAATAAACCACAAAAACCATCCTTCCAGCATCAATCATCCCCCCCTTATTCTAACCATATTGTATACGAAGAGAGATTAGAAGAACACAGTAAAAAAAGAATAGAAAAAAGTGATAGATGTCTAGTCAAAAGAGAGAGTAGATCATATTCTATTGTATAGTGAATCTGCTATTTGGCCATGGGAGAGTCACTAGAGGGTATTTGACGATAAACGGACGGAAAAAAAGTCACTTTCATTATAGGGGATGAAAGTGACTTTTTATGTTTAACTGAGAGGGAATTGAAGAGAAAAAGAAGAGCCATCTTCTGTTTCTTTATTGACGGCGACTGTGAGTATTTGATTTTCGCATTCGGCTTGAATGGTTTTGTCATTAAAATAAAAAGGAAGCATCATTTGTTTTTCAAAAGTCTGTCCAGATGATTTGACTGTTAAAATGAACTCGCAGCCAGACAGGGTAACCATTACTTGTGTCGGCTGTAAAAAAGTCAGGTCCGCTTCTATAATATACTGCTGACTTGTTTCATATAAATCAATAGGCAATGTTTCGTCGTACCAGGCGAAGGGGTCTTCAAAAAATTGCCGAAGCCATTCATCCATACTATCGAAATCATTTGCATCATTACGTTTTGAATGGGTCATGGAAGCATTCCTCCACATATCAACCTTGCCTTACAGTATATGCGGTGGATAATAAATGGGTGAACGCATAAAAAAACAGACACTAAGGTCTGCTTTTCTTACATATCATGGCTTGAGTTGTGCTTTTGTCTAGTGTGGTTTCGATTCTTCACTTTTTTGCTTCCGCTTAAAGGCTCAGGCTGTCCTGGATTGTGTCCTTTTGGCGCATTTTTATGCATATCTTTACTTGTATTTTTATTGGTCATAAAATGAGGACCTCCTTAAAAGAGTTCAATGTTATTGATTGGTTTTTCTCTTTTTATTATTTTGGCGTTCAGCTTCAGTCAGTACAAGCTGATCGTTTTCGATATAGCCGGCGCCTTTGCCTTGGCTTTTGGCGTCATTCATTCCGTTAATAACGTGATTCGCTTTTCTTTTAACCATCATTATCACCTCAATCATAATATGGCTCCTTTTAGTGTGTTCTATGAGAGAGCATAAACAGTAAAAATTACCGGTGTATATTCTCATAAGTCGAACTTATTGTATTTAATAAAAACATTGATATTTACTTATGTATGATTTTGTTTTAATATGAAATTGTGAGAAAATTGTGATGGAATGTAATGTTCATCTGAGAATGATCTGATCTGAAGGGGGATTTTGGAGAATGGCAAACGAGCAAAAAACTGCAGCAAAAGACGTTTTCCAAGCGAGAAAAACGTTTACTACAAATGGGAAAACATATCATTACTACTCTTTAAAAGCGTTAGAAGATTCAGGTATCGGGAAGGTTTCGAAGCTTCCTTATTCCATCAAAGTTCTTTTAGAATCAGTTTTGCGTCAAGTTGACGGATTCGTCATCAAAAAAGAACATGTGGAAAATTTGGCAAAATGGGGAACTGCCGAATTAAAGGAAATCGATGTTCCGTTCAAACCGTCTCGTGTTATTTTACAAGACTTCACAGGGGTTCCGGCAGTAGTAGACCTTGCTTCACTGCGTAAAGCGATGGCAGCTGTCGGCGGAGATCCTGATAAAATCAACCCTGAAATTCCTGTTGATCTCGTTATCGACCACTCTGTACAGGTTGATAAAGCGGGTACGGAAGACGCGTTAGCAGTAAATATGGATTTAGAATTCGAAAGAAATGCAGAACGCTACAAATTTTTAAGCTGGGCAAAGAAAGCGTTTAACAATTATCAAGCAGTGCCGCCTGCAACAGGTATTGTGCATCAGGTCAACCTTGAGTTCCTGGCAAGTGTTGTCCATGCCATTGAAGAAGACGGTGAGCTTGTAACGTATCCAGATACGCTTGTGGGGACAGACTCACATACAACAATGATTAACGGTATCGGTGTTCTTGGCTGGGGTGTCGGCGGAATTGAAGCTGAAGCGGGAATGCTTGGACAGCCTTCTTACTTCCCAGTTCCAGAGGTAATCGGCGCGAAACTTGTCGGCAAGCTTCCAAACGGAACAACAGCTACTGACTTGGCGTTAAAAGTAACACAAGTGCTCCGTGAAAAAGGCGTTGTCGGCAAATTTGTTGAATTCTTCGGACCGGGAATTGCTGAACTGCCGCTTGCAGATCGCGCAACAATTGCCAACATGGCTCCGGAATATGGTGCTACATGCGGATTCTTCCCAGTAGATGAAGAAGCGCTCAACTACATGCGCCTGACAGGCCGTGATCCTGAACATATTGATGTTGTCGAAGCGTACTGCAGAAGCAATGGCTTGTTCTACACTCCTGATGCGGAAGACCCTCAATTTACTGATGTGGTTGAAATCGACCTCTCACAAATTGAAGCAAACCTATCAGGTCCAAAGCGTCCTCAGGATTTAATTCCGCTTTCTGCTATGCAGGAAACGTTTAAAAAGCACTTAATCAGCCCTGCGGGTAACCAAGGGTTCGGTTTAAACGCTGAAGAAGAGAATAAAGAAATTAAGTTTAAACTTCTCAATGGCGAAGAAACAGTTATGAAAACGGGTGCGATCGCTATTGCCGCGATTACAAGCTGCACGAATACATCTAACCCATATGTTCTAATCGGCGCCGGACTAGTAGCGAAAAAAGCGGTTGAGCTAGGGCTTAAGGTGCCTAATTACGTGAAAACGTCACTTGCACCGGGTTCTAAAGTCGTTACAGGATATCTTGTGAATTCAGGCCTTCTTCCATACATGAAAGAGCTTGGCTTTAACCTCGTTGGGTACGGCTGTACAACATGTATCGGAAACTCAGGTCCGCTTTCACCAGAAATCGAAGAAGCGGTTGCGAAAAATGATCTTCTGATTACGTCTGTCCTTTCCGGAAACCGTAACTTTGAAGGACGTATTCACCCGCTTGTTAAAGGAAACTACCTTGCTTCTCCGCCGCTTGTTGTGGCATATGCGCTGGCTGGAACGGTAAACATTAACCTGAAAACCGACCCTATCGGTGTGGGTAAAGATGGTCAAAACGTATACTTTAACGATATTTGGCCGTCAACAGACGAAATCAATTCACTTGTTAAGCAAACTGTTACGCCTGAGCTCTTCCGCAAAGAGTATGAAACGGTATTTGATGACAACGAGCGCTGGAACGAGATTGAAACAACAGATGAAGCATTATATAAATGGGATAGCGAGTCAACTTACATTCAAAATCCGCCATTCTTCGAAGAAATGTCTGTTGAACCAGGCAAGGTTGAACCATTAAAAGGTTTGCGTGTTGTCGGTAAATTCGGCGATTCAGTCACAACTGACCATATTTCTCCTGCTGGTGCAATCGGTAAAGATACGCCTGCCGGAAAGTATTTGCAAGAAAAAGGGGTTTCTCCTCGTGACTTTAACTCCTACGGTTCCCGCCGAGGAAACCATGAAGTCATGATGAGAGGGACATTTGCAAACATTCGCATCAAAAACCAAATCGCACCGGGTACAGAAGGCGGATTTACGACGTACTGGCCAACTGGTGAAGTAACATCCATCTATGATGCGTGCATGAAATACAAAGAAGATAAAACCGGTCTTGTTGTATTAGCAGGAAAAGACTACGGTATGGGATCTTCACGTGACTGGGCTGCCAAAGGAACAAACCTCCTCGGCATTAGAACGGTAATTGCAGAGAGCTTTGAAAGAATTCACAGAAGCAACCTTGTATTCATGGGTGTGCTGCCGCTTCAGTTTAAACAAGGTGAAAATGCGGATACACTTGGCTTAACGGGTAAAGAAGTCATCGAGGTAGATGTTGATGAAACAGTTCGCCCTCGTGACCTTGTGACGGTAAGAGCAATCAATGAAGACGGCAATGTAACAACTTTTGAAGCAGTCGTCCGCTTTGACAGTGAAGTTGAAATTGATTACTACCGCCATGGCGGCATCCTTCAAATGGTGCTTCGTGAAAAAATGAAGCAGTCCTGATGAATCAATAGGAAGAGAAGGCATTTCGCTTTCTCTTCTTTTTATGACAAAATGTGCTACGGAGGTGGCATATGCTGAAAAAATGGCTTGCAGGGATCCTGCTTATTATGCTTGCCGGTTATATGGGTTGGAACCTGTATCAAACATACAGCAAAAAAGAAGTCGGAATTGAAGAGGGGCAACAAGCACCTGATTTTTCTTTGAAAACGCTGTCGGGAGAGAATAGCTCCTTAAAGGATTCACAAGGCAAAAAAGTATTGCTCAATTTTTGGGCAACTTGGTGTAAGCCGTGCCGTCAGGAAATGCCGGCCATGGAAGAACTGCAAAAAGAGTATGCCGACAAACTTGCGGTTGTTGCGGTAAATTTCACTTCAGCTGAGAAAAGTGAAAAACAAGTCCGAGCGTTTGCTGATACGTATGATTTAACGTTCCCTATTCTGATTGATAAAAAAGGGATCAATGCTGACTATAACGTGATGTCATATCCAACGACATATATCTTGGATGAAAAAGGTGTTATTCAAGACATACACATTGGCACCATGACAAAAAAAGAAATGGAACAAAAACTGGATCTTGATTAGATTCAGTTTTTTTATGTTCAAATATGCTTACAAGTTTTCAGAATTGGAAAAAATAAAAGAATATGCGGAGGTGAGAAGCGTGAAGAAGATGAGAAAACGTTCTTTTCATGAGCTCGTCATGGAAAACAAAAAAGAGCTGATGACTAATACAGAGTATTTAAATCAGCTTGAGGAAAAGCTTGAACAGCGATTTAAGCAAAAATAACCTTTAATTTGTATTCATGTTTATCCCTCCTTTTGAGAAACCTATCTGTTGAGGAGGGATAAGCATGGGAAGCAACAAGAAAAACGGTCAGCCTCAATATGCTCCAAGCCACTTGGGTACAAAGCCTGTGAAATATAAAGCCAATAAAGGGGAAAAAATGCATGATACTTCAGGACAGCAGCCGATCATCATGCAGACAAAGGGCGAGTAGCTAAAAATCGAGTTTATTTCTAGGAGGTACATCCGATGACAAAGAACCAAAATCAATATCAGCAGTCTAATCCTGATGATCGTTCTGATAATGTAGAAAAATTGCAGGATATGGTTCAAAATACAATTGAAAATATAGAAGAAGCAGAAGCAACAATGGAGTTTGCTTCAGGAGAAGATAAACAGCGTATCAAAGAAAAAAATGCAAGACGCGAACAGAGCATTGAAGCATTTCGCAATGAAATACAGGACGAATCCGCAGCGAGACAAAATGGATACCGCTCTTAAAAAACCAGGGAAACCTGGTTTTTTTCTTTCTGATTTGGTTATGGTAAAATGGGGCTAAATTGACGTTAAGGGAGCAGAGTAATCTTGCATGTATCAAAAAAAGAAATAGAAGTGCGTTATGCAGAAACAGATCAAATGGGGATTGTCTATCACGCAAATTATCTTGTGTGGATGGAGGTCGGCAGAACAGCTTTAATCAAGGACTTAGGCTTTTTATATAGTGATATGGAGAAAAAAGGTGTTCTGTCTCCAGTCGTTGATATCAACATTTCCTATAAAAAGCCGCTTCATTACGGAGAAACCGCGGTTGTCCATACATGGATAGAGGAATATAACGGCTTTAAAACCGTTTATGGTTATCAAATTTATAATCCGGCCGGTGAGCTTTCCATCAAAGCCACCTCATCTCATATATGTGTGGATAAAGAAAGCTTTAAGCCTATTCAGTTTCGCAAAGCTTTTCCTGATTGGCACGCAGCATATGAAAAGGCCAAAAAATAGGGAAGTGAACGGGATATGGCGTTTGGTGTGAAACGGGAGGAACTGAACCGGTGGAAACAAGCAGTGAAAAAAGGAGAAATCGCATTTTTAACACATTACTGGCTTGATGACCGGTTTCCGGAAGCAAAGACTGTGACAAAAGCCGGCTGTGCAGATATTGATAAGCTGATTCGGTGGGGAGCAGCCTACGGGTTAAAGAAAGAATGGATACATAAGAAAAGTGAATTTCCTCACTTTGATCTGCTGGGGGAGACCCAAAAATATATTTTGGAACAAGAAAACCTAACCGATCATCTTATACGATTTCATTTGTAAAAAAGAACGCACATCATGTGCGTTCTTTTTTATTGGTATTCAAAAACCGGTTCATTAGCGTCTTCTGAATAGCTGACGAGAAGATCGTGATTATCAAAGTACCATAAATCACTTTCTTCAATAAAGAAGGTAATGCCGTCTGCTTCTGCAGTGACTCCAGCCTCTTGTGGGGCATCTTTCGCTACACCGAGAGAAAAACCTTTTTGAACGTTGCTGCAGCCTCCATAGCGGACGAAAAAGCGAACCTGGTCTCCGCTTTCCAAATCGAGCTCTTCTTTATACCAGTTCAATGCGTCTTCGTTAATTGTCATATTCATAACAGCACACCCCTTTGTTCTTCATTTGAATTTTCTCTATTATAAACGTATTAGGCTATTCTGTGTCAAAAGAGAAGGTTTTTAAGCTTATAGCCATTTTACTTTAGGTTCTGTTTTATTGATGATTCGTTTAATGTTTGCCCGGTGTCTGTATATCACAAAAATAGTGAGCAGGGTAACGACAATCAATAAATACGTATCATGGACAAAGAAACTATATATAACAGTATAGATCCCTGTTAACATTGATGATAGAGAAACAAATTTAGTCAAGTATAAAAAGATGAAGAATACCGCAACCATCGTGATAAATAACAGAGGTGCGTAAAATAGCAAAACGCCACCTGATGTTGCCACGGCTTTACCGCCTTTAAATTTAGCGAAGACGGGGAACACATGGCCTATAACCGCAAAGACTCCTGCAAGAAGCGGATGAATATCTACGTGCATGAGAAAAGGCAATGCAGTTGCCAGTGTCCCTTTCAAAATATCTCCGGCTATGACGACCGAACCTGCTTTTACGCCCAGTGTACGGAATGCATTGGTAGCGCCTAAGTTGCCGCTTCCGTGCTCCCGAATATCAATTCCCTTGGCAAGCTTGCCCACAATTAAGCCAGATGGAATGCTGCCTATCAAGTAGGCCAAAATAATCAATAAAGCAATTAACATCTACATTTCTCCTTTTTCAAATTCCCTTCTTTCTATTTTAACATGAGATGTCATGATCTGATGATAAGTTTTTTTGTAAAGTTTGCTTACAAATCTAATCAAACCTGCATCATATTTTGATTTCTCCTGTTTTGATCGTGTAAAATAAGTGGAAAAGGAGTGACTCATGATGCAAAACCCTTCTAAAGCGGAAATTAAAGAGATTCTTCAAAGAAGCAAACGTATAGCAGTAGTGGGGCTTTCAGACCGTCCGGATAGAACGTCACATATGGTTTCAAAAGCAATGCAGGACGCGGGTTATGAAATTATCCCAGTGAACCCGACAATTGATGAGGCACTAGGTGTCAAAGCCGTTTCATCTTTAAAAGAGATTGACGGTCCGATTGACATCGTCAATGTATTCCGGCGCTCAGAACAGCTTCCTGGAGTGGCGGAAGAGTTTTTAGAGACAGATGCCCCGGTATTTTGGGCGCAGCAAGGGCTGGTAAACGAGGAAGCATACCAGATGCTAAAAGAAAAAGGCAGAACGGTTATCATGGATCTGTGCATAAAAGTGGCACACGCTGTAACAAAATAGGTGCAGAACTGCAAAAATCCTTGTGAATTCAAGGATTTTTGCTTTTTAATTTTAAGATATTGTTTGCGTATTACGGTGAAACAGATACAATAAAGCTTGAACAGCTTTTTTTGAATACCTTGTCCAGCTGGGTTTCGGCCGTTCGATTTGCGAAGGTCTGCTGCTTTATATATAATAAACAAACATACGTTCTCATAGTGCGAAAACAGCACTAGCCGATGTTTTGAGAACTGATTCGTTAGCTCTATGTTGCGATTGCAAACATATTGGTTATAATGAGGAGTCCAAGGCAGTACCGGCTTGAGGCGAGGTTTATAAAAAATATCTTATATACAAATGATGTGTAACACTGAAAAAGAGAAAGACAATGTTAGTTTTTGAAAGGGGTTTGTACGTTTGGCTAGAAAACAGCAATTTGATTACAACGAAGATGCCATACAGGTGCTCGAAGGCCTTGAGGCTGTCCGGAAAAGGCCGGGTATGTATATTGGCTCTACTGACGCGCGCGGCTTGCACCACTTGGTTTATGAAATTGTAGATAACTCTGTCGACGAGGTGCTTGCCGGCCATGGAGATCACATAATCGTCAAAATACATAAAGACAATAGCATTTCTGTACAGGATAGAGGACGCGGCATGCCGACCGGAATGCATAAGCTCGGCAAACCAACCCCTGAAGTGATTTTTACGGTGCTTCATGCCGGAGGAAAATTCGGCCAAGGCGGCTATAAGACAAGCGGCGGGCTCCATGGAGTGGGTGCATCAGTCGTGAATGCTTTATCTGAATGGTTGACAGTTACCATTGAACGGGACGGTTTTATCTATCAGCAGCGATTTGAAAATGGAGGAAAACCGGTTACATCTCTCGAAAAGATCGGCAAAACGAAAAAGACGGGAACACTCACACACTTTAAGCCAGATCCAACGATGTTCAGCGCAACAACCTATAATTTTGAAACGCTTTCCGAGCGCTTAAGAGAGTCTGCGTTTTTGTTAAAAGGGTTGAAAATTGAGCTGATTGATGAACGCAATGACCAGCATGAGGTCTTTTATTATGAAAACGGCATAGAGGCGTTTGTCGCTTACTTAAATGAAGAAAAAGACGTCTTGTCTGAAGTGGTCTCGTTTGAGGGAGAGCATCATTCCATAGAAGTGGATTTTGCGTTCCAGTTTAACGATGGTTATTCTGAAAATATTTTGTCTTTTGTTAACAATGTCAGAACAAAAGACGGCGGGACGCATGAGTCGGGTGCAAAAACTGCGATGACGCGGGCTTTTAATGAATATGCGCGAAAAGTGGCTTTGCTGAAGGAAAAGGATAAGAACCTTGAAGGCACCGATATAAGGGAAGGGCTTTCAGCCATTATTTCTGTCCGCATTCCTGAGGAGCTTCTTCAATTTGAAGGACAAACAAAAGGAAAGCTCGGAACGAGTGAAGCAAGATCAGCGGTTGATGCAATTGTTTCAGAGCAGCTTGCTTACTTTTTAGAGGAAAATCGGGACACCGCAACGCTTCTTGTCAAAAAAGCAATCAAGGCGAGCCAGGCGCGCGAAGCGGCACGCAAAGCCCGTGAAGAAGCAAGAAGCGGCAAAAAACGAAAAAAATCAGAAGCGACTTTAAGCGGAAAGCTGACGCCTGCGGGTTCGAGAAACCCGGCAAAAAATGAATTGTATCTCGTTGAGGGTGATTCAGCAGGCGGATCAGCCAAGCAGGGAAGAGACCGCAGATTCCAAGCGGTTCTGCCTTTACGCGGTAAAGTCATTAATACAGAAAAAGCTAAGCTTGCGGATATCTTTAAAAATGAAGAGATCAATACGATCATTCATGCGATCGGCGGGGGTGTCGGAGCAGATTTCTCAATCGATGACATCAACTACGACAAAATCATCATTATGACCGATGCCGATACTGACGGCGCCCATATTCAAGTGCTGCTTCTTACCTTTTTCTATCGCTATATGAAGCCGCTCATTGAGCATGGCAAGGTGTTTATTGCGCTGCCACCTTTATATAAGGTTAGTAAAGGAAGCGGGAAGAAGGAAATCATTGAATATGCATGGTCTGATGAAGAGATGGGTGATGTCCTGAAAAAAGTCGGCAAGGGCTATACCATTCAGCGATATAAAGGTCTTGGAGAGATGAACGCAGACCAGCTGTGGGAAACGACAATGAATCCGGAGTCCCGCACACTTGTCAGGGTCAAAATTGACGATGCGGCACGTGTAGAGAGACGTGTAACGACGTTAATGGGAGATAAAGTAGAGCCGCGCAGAAAGTGGATTGAGAAAAACGTCGCTTTCGGCTTAGATGAAGAAAGCAATATTTTAGAAAATGAAAACTTATCGGTCGCTGAGGAGGTTTAATGATTGTCACAGCCAGAATTATTTCATGATTTACCATTAGAAGAGGTGATCGGCGACCGTTTTGGACGCTACAGTAAATATATTATTCAAGACAGAGCGCTACCTGATGCGAGAGACGGATTAAAGCCGGTACAGCGCAGAATTCTGTATGCGATGCATACAGATGGAAACACGTTTGATAAAAACTTCAGAAAAGCGGCCAAAACGGTCGGTAACGTCATCGGTAACTATCATCCGCACGGTGACAGTTCGGTTTATGAAGCAATGGTGCGGATGAGCCAGGATTGGAAAGTTCGTAATGTGTTGATCGAAATGCATGGAAACAACGGAAGCATCGACGGAGATCCCCCGGCAGCCATGCGTTATACAGAGGCACGATTATCTCCGATAGCATCTGAGCTTCTTCGGGATATTGACAAAAACACGGTTGAATTTGTGCCGAACTTCGATGACACAAGCAAGGAGCCTGTCGTACTCCCGGCGATGTTTCCTAACTTATTGGTCAACGGATCAACCGGGATATCAGCGGGATACGCGACCGACATTCCCCCTCATCATTTGGGAGAAGTCATTGATGCTGTCATTAAGCGTATTCAAATGCCATCTTGCTCTGTTGATGAACTCATGGAAGTCATTAAAGGGCCTGATTTTCCGACAGGCGGTATTATTCAAGGCGTTGACGGCATAAGAAAAGCTTACGAAACAGGAAAAGGAAAAATCATTATCCGCGGAAAAGCTGAAATTGAAACAATCAGAGGCGGACGAGAACAAATAGTCATTACTGAAATTCCATTTGAAGTAAATAAAGCAAACCTTGTGAAAAAAATGGACGAGTTCCGTATTGATAAAAAGGTTGAAGGCATCTCAGAGGTTCGTGACGAAACGGATCGAACAGGGCTGAGAGTGGTCATTGAGCTGAAAAAAGAAGCGGATGCCAAAGGCATTTTGAATTTCTTATATAAAAACACTGATTTGCAGATCACATATAACTTCAATATGGTGGCTATTCATAACCGCCGTCCGATGCTGATGAGCCTGCCGTCTATTTTGGATGCGTATATTGGACACCAAAAGGAAGTCGTCACAAACCGGTCCGTTTATGAGCTTCAAAAAGCAAAAGACAGACATCACATCGTAGAAGGGCTCATGAAAGCTTTGTCCATTTTAGATGAAGTCATTGCAACGATCCGTTCTTCAAGCGATAAACGTGACGCTAAAAATAATTTGATTGCGAAATACGAATTTACAGAGCCTCAGGCTGAAGCCATTGTGTCATTGCAGTTATATCGTTTAACCAATACCGATATCACAGCGCTTAAGGAAGAGGCAGAAGAGCTCGGTGAAAAAATTGAAGAGCTTGAATCTATACTAAGCAATGATAAAAAGCTGTTAAAAGTGATCACAAACAGCTTAAAAGCACTGAAAAAGAAATATGCAGACACGAGACGCTCAGTGATTGAAGAGAAAATTGAGGAAATTAAAATCAACCTAGAAGTTATGGTTGCGTCTGAGGATGTATATGTAACCGTTACGAAGGATGGCTATCTAAAACGGACAAGCCAGCGCTCATATGCCGCTTCCAACGGTCAGGATTTCGGAATGAAAGATACGGACAGGATGCTGCATCAATTTGAGATGAATACGACGGACGTACTGCTGCTCTTTACGAACAAAGGAAGCTACATTTATTGTCCTGTTCACCAGCTGCCTGATATCAGATGGAAGGACATGGGTCAGCATTTTTCTAATATCATCACCATTGACCGTGATGAAACGATTGTAAAGGCCATACCGATAAAAGAATTTGATCCGTCGGCATATCTATTGTTCTTTACGAAAAACGGCATGGTGAAAAAGACAGAGCTCACCCATTATAAAGCACAGCGTTATTCTAAGGCGCTTGTGGCCTTAAATCTGAAGGGTGAAGATGAATTGATTGATGTTCATGTAACAAATGGGGAAAGCCAGATCTTTATGGCCACTCACTTAGGGTACGGCCTGTGGTTTGGAGAAGACGAAGTGAATGTAGTTGGCGCGCGTGCGGCAGGTGTCAAAGGGATTAACTTAAAAGAGGATGACTTTGTTGTCTCCGGGGAGATCCTTCAAGAATCTGATTCAATTGTTTTGTTCACACAGCGGGGAGCGGTAAAACGCATGAGTCTTTCTGAGTTCGAGAAAACATCCCGCGCAAAACGCGGTGTCGTGATGCTAAGGGAACTGAAAAAGAATCCTCACCGTGTTGCAGCACTGTTCGCTTGCGGTCTTGAACAGCGGCTTATGGCAGAAACAGAAAAAGGCGACAGAAAAGAACTGCAGGCAAAAGAGCTGCGGACAAACGACAGATACAGCAATGGCTCTTTCTTTTTTGATGAAGAGGAATCAGGCAAGGTTACAGCTGTTTGGCGCGTTCATACAGAACAATAATAAAAAACCCGCTCATATTACGTGAGCGGGTTTCGTTTATTTAGCTTTCATGGTTGGTGAATAGATCTGTTACGGCATGAATGACTTCAATTCCCTGCCATACAAATAAATTCAGCGCTGTGAAAGAAAATAAGCCTAATATCACCATTCTTAAGATAAACAACATGTTAAACAGCCTCCTCATATTATCGTTATATAATCGGGTGATGTTGAACATGAAGTTTGCCGAAATAAGACGATTGATAAAATTTGGCCAGTATAAAGCTTTTTTTCCGCTGGCGCCTGCGGGTGTATCCCGTACTTTTGCTTTCAGCGGTCAGAAGCAGAACAGCCATTGCCCACAAAGCGGTTAGCGCAAATGCCCCTGTGATGGATTTCTTCTCATCATCAGCATTTTGGCCGGCTTTCATCTCGTGCATTTCCTGCTGGTCGGCTACGGCTTTATAATGATGGCCGATATCAAAGGCGTGGGGAATTGAGAGCAAATGAAAACTGGCGATCGCCAAGAATAAGATGGATGCTTTCAATATCGTTACTTTTTTCAAATGATCTCCCCCTCCTTTAATATTACTGAATATTTTTATAATAATACCCCAATCCATCCTAAAAGTAAACCTGATTTATTAAATTTAAAAACTAAATTTCACTTTGTTAAGTATATATCTTTTTGCTTATTTTTGAAAGAGAAACATTCTTTATTAGTGTATGTATACCCGGTTTATGGTGTGAATAAAAGCATATTTTAGATGATATGTTTGTTGTCTAAGGTTTATTCCTTTATTTGTGAGCTAAAATCAAAGGAAAGGTAAGAAAATGAGAGGAAATGATTGCATTGTTAATAGGTACTTTTTTAAAAATGCAAACTTGCAACGAATGTTTTTATTTTTTATAGGAAAATGCTAGGGAAAGGGTCGACAGAGTAACATCTGGCTATGACAATATTCTTCGCGAAAAAACTTCCTAATTCGTCATATTGTGATATAATAAAACTCGTTATGTTAAAAAATCTAACATCAAAACGAATTCGTATTGAATTGATGAAAACGGGAGGTAAATATGGCGTCTTTTTTCGATAGTTTAATTCATATTCCAAGTGATTTCATTTGGAAATACCTATTTTATATTTTAATAGGGCTTGGATTATTTTTTACCATACGTTTTGGTTTTATCCAATTCCGTTATTTTATTGAAATGTTCAGAATAGTAGGTGAGAAGCCTGAAGGAAATAAAGGCGTTTCCTCTATGCAGGCATTCTTTATTTCCGCTGCATCCCGAGTCGGTACTGGGAATTTGACTGGTGTAGCTTTAGCAATTGCGACAGGCGGACCGGGCGCTGTGTTTTGGATGTGGGTTGTAGCTGCTGTAGGTATGGCTTCTAGCTTTGTTGAGAGTACGCTAGCGCAGCTTTATAAGGTAAGAGACGGGGAGGATTTCCGCGGAGGTCCGGCCTACTACATTCAGAAGGGCCTTGGAGCCAGATGGCTCGGCATCGTTTTTGCTGTCTTAATTACGGTATCATTCGGTTTAATCTTTAACGCTGTTCAAACGAATACTATTGCAGGAGCGTTGGATGGCGCATTTCATGTGAATAAAACAGTTGTAGCCATTGTCTTGGCTGTTTTAACTGCGTTTATCATTTTTGGCGGTTTGAAACGTGTTGTGGCTGTAACACAGCTAATCGTACCGGTTATGGCTGGCATTTATATTATTATTGCTTTATTTGTTGTCATCACAAATATTACGGCTTTCCCTGGCGTTATCGCTACAATTGTTAAAAATGCTTTAGGGTTTGAACAAGTCGTCGGCGGCGGAATTGGCGGCATCATCGTTATCGGTGCGCAGCGCGGACTTTTTTCAAACGAAGCAGGGATGGGAAGCGCTCCGAATGCGGCTGCAACAGCTCATGTATCGCATCCGGCAAAACAAGGTTTTATTCAAACATTAGGCGTATTTTTCGATACATTTATCGTATGTACGTCCACAGCGTTTATCATTTTGCTGTACAGTGTAACGCCAAAAGGTGATGGTATCCAAGTAACCCAGGCTGCCCTTAATCATCATATCGGCGGCTGGGCGCCTAGCTTCATCGCAGTCGCAATGTTCTTGTTTGCATTCAGTTCAGTTGTCGGCAACTATTATTATGGTGAGACAAATATTGAATTTATTAAAACAAGCAAAACATGGCTGAATATTTACCGGATTGCGGTTATTGCTATGGTTGTCTACGGTTCTCTATCAGGCTTCCAAATCGTTTGGGACATGGCGGATCTCTTTATGGGTATCATGGCGCTAATTAACTTAGTTGTGATTACGCTGCTGTCAAACGTTGCTTACAAAGTGTATAAAGACTACGCCAAACAGCGTAAACAAGGACTTGATCCTGTATTTAAAGCGAAAAACATTCCAGGGCTGAAAAATGCTGAAACATGGGAAGAAGAGAAACAAGAAGCATAAGAACACGGCTGCATTCAATTCATTGAATGCGGCTTTTTATTTGGCGTAAAGAAGCAGAATCTTTCAAATTAAACAAAAAGTAACGTGAATAGTCCTGATTAAACAATTTTCTATTTGGTCCGTATGTGTCAGCAGTATCTGAAACAAGACAAAAAGAGCAAATTGACAGGCTTTTTAATCCGTCTAAAAACAAGAAATTAGGTTGATAGACAAAGATGAGATAAATTTTTACAATAGTCCGTGCCAAACAAAAACGGAAGGGAGGTGGAGCGTACGAGTTAATAGGCATATATTTTCGTCATGATGTAAAGGAGGAAAGAATACTATATATGAAACGTCAAGTCTCTATCTTAATCGTGTGTTTATTAATTTCAATACTCGCAACCAGCGGCTTAGGAAATCCAGCAGCATCTGCTGCAGGAGCAAAAACGCCAGTCGCCATAAATGGCCAGCTTAGCATAAAAGGCACGCAGCTAATCAATCAAAACGGCAAAGCGGTGCAATTGAAGGGGATCAGTTCACACGGATTGCAATGGTATGGCGATTTTGTCAATAAAGACAGCTTAAAATGGCTGAGAGACGATTGGGGCATTACCGTTTTCCGAGCGGCGATGTATACAGCAGATGGCGGTTATATTGACAACCCATCCGTGAAAAACAAAGTAAAAGAAGCGGTTGAAGCGGCAAAAGAGCTTGGGATATATGTCATCATTGACTGGCATATCTTAAATGACGGTAATCCAAACCAAAATAAAGAGAAGGCAAAAGAATTCTTCAAGGAAATGTCAAGCCTTTACGGAAACACGCCAAATGTCATTTATGAAATTGCAAACGAACCAAACGGTGATGTGAACTGGAAGCGTGATATTAAACCGTATGCGGAAGAAGTGATTTCCGTTATCCGCAAAAATGATCCAGACAACACCATCATTGTCGGAACCGGTACATGGAGCCAGGATGTGAATGATGCTGCCGATGATCAGCTAAAAGATGCAAATGTCATGTACGCGCTTCATTTTTATGCCGGCACACACGGCCAATCTTTACGGGATAAAGCAAACTATGCACTCAGTAAAGGAGCGCCTATTTTCGTGACGGAATGGGGAACAAGCGACGCGTCTGGAAATGGCGGTGTATTCCTTGACCAGTCGCGGGAATGGCTGAATTATCTCGACAGCAAGAAAATCAGCTGGGTGAACTGGAATCTTTCTGATAAGCAGGAATCATCCTCAGCGTTAAAGCCGGGAGCATCTAAAACAGGCGGCTGGCCGCTTACAGATTTAACTGCTTCAGGAACATTCGTAAGAGAAAACATTCTCGGCAACAAAGATTCAACGAAAGAACGCCCTGAAACGCCGGCACAAGATAACCCCGCACAGGAAAACGGCATTTCTGTACAATACAAAGCAGGGGATGGGGGTGTGAACAGCAACCAAATCCGCCCGCAGCTTTACATAAAAAATAACGGCAATGCGACGGTGGATTTAAAAGATGTCACTGCCCGTTACTGGTATAACGCGAAAAACAAAGGCCAAAACTTTGACTGTGACTACGCGCAGATTGGATGCGGCAATCTGACCCACAAATTTGTGACGCTGCATAAACCTAAGCAAGGTGCAGATACCTATCTGGAACTGGGGTTCAAAAAAGGAAAGCTGTCACCGGGAGCAAGCACAGGAAATATTCAGCTTCGTCTTCACAACGATGACTGGAGCAATTATGCACAAAGCGGCGATTATTCCTTTTTCCAATCAAATACGTTTAAAACAACGAAAAAAATCACATTATATAATCACGGAAAACTGATTTGGGGAACAGAACCCAAATAGGTTAACTTTTGGCGGACATCATTGCTGATGTCCGTTTTCATTATCTTATTCAGTAAAACAAGGAGGTGTAGGTTGTGGATGAAACACTGAAGCAATATATGATGCTGTTCAAAGAAATGAATCACGCGATAAATGGTCCGGACTATCCAGGTAAGGAAAAAGACATCCAGTATCAAAAAGAACAGATTGAAGCTTACGAAAAACAGCTGCAGCGAGGATTTTCTACAGATTATGACTATGATGTGTTTGCTGACTCTGTTATCAAATGCGCATATGGCGATATGACGCTGGAAGATTTAGAAGCAGTTTATTATGGATTAACAACGCCATTTTTTTGATTGGCAACAAACAATAAAATTTCAATTTCTGTCTCACTAACTTAAGTATACTTTTGATATGAGACAGAAATTCATTTATTTTGTTTACTTCCTAGAATATATATTATGTAAACTAAAAAGCGAATTCTTTTAGTAGCACGAAAAAAAGCGATTTTCTGATCGGAAAATCGCTTTTTTTTGACTTCGACTTTTTATTCCTGTGCAGGTTTATTTGCGGCAACCTCGGCGGTTAATGTTCGTATCCGCTCCAATGCGGTACCGCTTGCCTTAGGTGTCCTTAACGATTTACAATAAATGTTGTCACGCTTTGAGCTGGAAGATGGGCCCAAAAATGATTGCCTGATACAGTGAGATTCGTTCCAGGTTGTAGATTGCTGCTGCTGCTCGTGATCCATCTAGATACGTTTGAAGCAGATCCATTCTGCAAAACAAAGTTTTGGTTGACCCCTGTGTTACTTTTGTTAATGGCAACAATAACGACCTTGTTGTCACCTTTATAGGCTGACACGTAAACGTTCGTATTAGGGTTTTTCGTTGCATCAATCCTTACATAGCCGGGACGCACAAACTTCGAGAAATGAGCCATATTGTAACCGCGTTTACTGATCGTACCATCTTCTTTCATAGGACCATATGATCTTCGGATGTACCACCATACATAAGCTTGAAAATCTCCCTCTACCATCGAATTGTGAATATGTTGTGAAACATCCAATGCCTCGGGCCATCGATCCGCCGAGTTGTTATCACTGTTCGGATAGTATACTTCCGTCATCCAAAGGTCCTTACCCGCTCCTTTTTGTTTGAAAAGAGGATAAGGGAATTGGCTGACCTGAGTGCCGTACAGGTGGGTTCCGAGAATATCCATATTGGCAAGAGCCTGCGGATCGTTCAAGATCGGGTCCGACAAATTCTTCAAGTATTGAAATGACTCAGGCGCAATGACGCGGGCATTGATCGAGCCGGCGTTTTCTCTCATAAAGCGAAGTATTTCTTGCGGCGTCCACCACGTCCACTCGTGAGCGTAATCAGGCTCGTTTTGGACCGAAATCGCATAAAGATTCACACCATTATTTTTCATGAAGGTAACAAAATCGTTAAGATGCTGCGCATATGCGGCGTACTTATCGTATTTCAGCCGTTTAGCCGATGTATCACCATTACGATTAAAGGTCTCAACCATATCACTTGGAGGATTCCAGGGAGAAGCAAAAACGATTGCCCCATGTTTGACCGCACTCTTGGCAGTCTCCACCTCTTTATACCAATTATTTCGATTTTCATCTACATGAATTCTTAAGATTGAAAAGCCTAACTGATTCTGTCCATTGCCAAAAGCCGTTTCTCTTTGAGCTGCTGTAAGATCCCCAGCCCAAGCCGGATGATTCATCCCTCCAAAACCGCGAATCACTTGTTTCTCTGCAGATACATTAACTGTTACATCACTGGCTGCCAAAACTTCAGTAGCGCCTGGCCCTAACATGACTGACAGCATAGTGAAACATACTAATAATATACAAATTGTTTTTTTAAAACGTGGAATCATTTATTTCGCTCCTTCGTAATGTGTCTTTTACGGTATTAGAAAATTCATAATGGCGGGCTATTCCGGTGCTGGTCACCCGTCTCGTTTTTTAACGGTCCCATTACGAATCCTATCTTTGTGTAAACTGCCAGTAATCAAAATTAAACAAGTTTCCTGTACCTGTTCCGGTAAATACAAAGAATACTTTGTGCACACCGGTTGCCCCGCTTACCGCAGTTTCAATTTCTCTCCACGTTTGCGCTCCGCCTGTGGAAGGTACATTCAGGGTTCCAACAAGCTTACCATCAGCACTGTCGAGGCGCACTTCTATTTTTCCGCCTAAAGTGGATGCTACATTTGCTTTAAATGACCTGGCACCGCCTGCTCCAAAGTCTGCATTTCCTACAGCAATCCAGTCTCCATTTTGAATGCTTGTTACATGCTGATTATTTACTGGCCCGCCGGGGGCTGTGGACTTCTCTGTCAAAATGCGTCCATTCCAGGCAAACGTTTCAGCTTCTACCCGGTTATATGGGTTTAAATTGGAAAGCTGTGTTACACCTGCATAATTTGCTGCTACCTCTTGGATGGATCCATCTGGGTTATGCACCAGCTTATTAATATGGGGAGAACGGTAACCTTTGCCGGCCCCGAACAGAGCGGAACTGACAGTTTGCGCATGGTACACTGCATACCACTCGTTTTTAAAATTGAAAACAGCATGATGGTTGTTTCCGCCGCCTCCGAAAAATGCACCCGGATTTTTCAGGAAGTGCCCTCTATATGTAAAGGGACCCATGGGATTTGAACTGGTCATATAGCCGATCTCACCCGGGGGTTTATCGGCCGGGTGTGCGCCGCCGAAATTGATGCAATAGGAATAGTAGTATGTTCCGTTATGCTTGTGCAATCCCGAATCTTCAAACATGAAAGGCGCATCAATTGTAGATGCACTTCCCTCAACACTCGTCATATCAGGCCCCAATTTTATGACTCTTGCCGTTTTAGGATTGGCCCATTGTCCCTGCGTTGGATTTGAACCGCCAGGAACGCCTCCCCCGGCATACAGGTAACCGGTGCCGTCATCATCTACAAATACTGCCGGATCAAAAAGCCATACAACACCAGACATTCCTGGCGTACTTGGCGTTACGAGCGGTTTTCCGATTGGGTCGGTCCATGGACCAATCGGGCTGTCTGCGGTGAGAACCCCGATACCTCCGCCGCTGTTTGCGAAATAAAGGAAGAATTTATCCTTGCCATTTATTTTTTTAACTGCGATTGACGGCGCCCATGATGCACCTGCCCATTTTGCAATTCCGCGGCCTCCATTAGCTCCATTGGCACCTGCTACCGGAATGGCTCCGTGATCTGTCCAGTTCACCATATCCGCTGAAGATATGACGAATACTCTATTCAAATTGGCAAATGAATTATCTTTAATCGTTCCGTTGCTATTATATTCATAATCATCACTTGACATATAAATGTAAACCCTTCCGTTATAGGTCAGCGCAATCGGATCTGCTCCCAAATGATGGTCGATAAGCGGGTTTGAATTCCCTATATGTTTTGCAATTGTACTACTGGTGGCAGCATACGCAGACTTTCCAGATAAGCAGCTCAATAATAAAACTAGAATCCATAAACATACGCTACACTTTTTCCTCATCACTTAACATCCTCCTTTTTCCTTAAAATGGGGGGATTTTCTTTTGGAATTTGATAACAACAGGTCATGAAGTCGCACCGCTAAACCCATTGAACGGAGATGCATATTTATCCAAAATATCCCTTTGTCTAACATCCTACCTTATTAAAAAAATTGTGTATAGGATACTTTTGGAGGAATTCGTGTTCGATTCTACAAAGGAACTGGATACATTTATTCATTGATAAGATGGGGCTAACATAGACGGCTGTTACCGACTTCTTCTTCGCTTCCTGTTCCCTCGAATCTCGTTGTTTTAGAGCAGATAGGAAATCATGGCACGAAACTTCTCAATCTATTGAATTCTGCCTGCTTTTTCTGCTGATTCCTGTTTACATTGTTCTCTTCTTTGTAAGACATTTCGTTATCATTCCGCCCTCTTCCCCTTCGACATACTGCATATTTTGTCCATCCTTATGTAAAGAGAGCGGTATACCCGTTTTTTCATGTTTTGTTCATATTTTATTAATTGTTTATTCAACAGTGTCCGTTAAAGTAATCAATATCAACAAATATGGCAGCTATTCGCATCTTTTATGAAGGGAGGTCGGTGCCGTTATGCTGAAAGAAAAAATAAAAACATTAGGACGCTTTTGCACCGTAGGCGTCGGCAATACGCTGATAGATTTTGGTGTCTTCTTTCTCCTTACTGCTTGTCATGTCCCTTATCTGTCGGCGCAGATCTGCTCCTATTCGGCAGGTATCATCAACAGCTATGTGTGGAACCGGAATTGGACGTTTCGTGTAAAACGTAAGGCTGACGGGAAAGAGATCGTACGCTTTCTCATGATTAATATTGCCGCGTCGGGGATCACCTTTTTGCTGCTTTATTTGTTTCAAAACTGCGGATGCTTGCTTTTGGTGAGTAAGCTCGCCGCCACTATCGGCGGAATGATGATGAATTTTATCGGAAACCGAATCTGGGTATTTGGAGATTCGCTGAAAAATATACAGGATCAGGAGTGAAGATGAATGAGAAAAAAAGTGAGAAAAGCGGTTATTCCCGCAGCGGGTTTAGGAACGAGATTTCTGCCTGCGACAAAGGCGCAGCCTAAAGAAATGCTCCCAATCGTCGACAAACCAGCAATCCAATATATTGTAGAAGAGGCCGTAGAGTCAGGAATTGAAGATATACTGATTATTACAGGGAGAAACAAACGCTCGATTGAAGATCATTTTGACCGATCGGCGGAATTGGAATTCAATCTGCGGGAAAAAGGCAAGACGGAGACACTTGAAGAAATGCAGCAGATCGCCGATTTGGCCAACATTCATTACATCCGCCAGAAAGAACCGCTCGGATTAGGCCATGCGGTACTGTGTGCGGAGCATTTTATCGGAGATGAGCCTTTTACCGTTCTCTTAGGTGATGATATTATGGTGTCTGAAACACCGGCTCTTCGGCAATTAATGGATGTATATGACGTTTATGGCACAGAGGTTGTCGGTGTACAGTCAGTTCTCCCTGAGGATGTCAGCAAATATGGTATTATTAATACGTCTGGAACTCATGGGCATGTGTATGAAGTGAACGATTTAGTTGAAAAGCCTTCACCTGAAGAAGCGCCTTCCGACATCGCCGTAATGGGACGGTATGTGTTGAATTCTTCGATCTTCCCCGTTTTGAAGTCAATTGGCAGAGGCGCGGGAAATGAAATTCAGCTCACAGATGCGCTTCGTGAGGTTTGCCGTAATGAGCCGATCCATGCTCGGCTGCTGGAAGGAAATCGATATGACATTGGCGATAAGCTGGGCTGTTTTAAAGCGAGCACTGAAATCGGCTTAATGCGTCCCGAAATGAGATCTCAGCTTTTGACCTATTTAGAAGGTGTAATCAAACGGGAAACGAAAGAAATGCTGTGGTAAAAAAATTGTAACCATCTTGCTCGTCAATCAGTCATATAATAGTGAAAAAGATTAGGACAGGTTGTGAAGAATGTGGGCAGTTTGATAAGCGAAATTTTAACATGGCTGACGAACATGGGATATGCGGGTATTGCGATTGGGTTAATGATTGAAATCATTCCGAGTGAGATTGTATTAGCTTATGGCGGCTATATGGTATCGGAAGGCACGATTGGGTTTATTGGCGCCATTATTGCGGGTGTTATCGGAGGTACCATTGCCCAGATCTTTATTTACTGGATCGGCCGCTATGGAGGCAGACCATTTTTGGACAAATACGGGAAGTATTTATTGATTAAAAAGCATCATATCGACATGTCGGAAAACTGGTTTCAAAAGTACGGCGCCGGGGTTGTTTTCTCGGCTCGTTTTATACCGGTTGTCAGACATGCGATATCCATTCCTGCAGGTATTGCCAGAATGCCATTTCTCAAGTTTGTGGTACTGACTGTGCTTGCTATCATTCCATGGTCTATCCTGTTTGTTTATTTAGGCATACAGCTAGGAAGCCAGTGGGATGATGTAGAGAACATAGCGGGTACTTATACAACACCGATTATGATATTGGCTGTTGTTGTGATAGCCCTTTATTTTGTGATTAAGAAACGTACAGCCATATTCAAACGATAGCTAGCGGATATGCATAGGGGTGAATGAAGCTCCCCTATGCATATTTTTTTACTTGCGATGTTGATTTGCCAGCTTCAGATTCTCCGCTAAAAATGCGACAAACACTTCATCCCGCACGAGCGATGCGGCATAATTTCTTTTAATGAACCATTCTGCTTCTTCAAACGCTGCGAATGTTTCATCCTGTGTTTCCCCGTTAATTTGGATATTCCACTCGTTGTCTAAAGGAAACAGAAAAAATCTCATTTGAGCACGATTTTCATATAATGATCCGTTCGCAGATCCTTTTAGATTATAGATGTTACGGAAAGCATCAGGCCGTACAGGATCAATCCGGAAAGCTTCAGTTACAAACAACTCGTATACTTCGTCGGTTATTGAACAGCCGGATGCCTTTGCATGCCCCCCGCCTCCGTATCGGCCGGCGATCTCTGACACATCGATGTAATCATGAATGGTGCGCAAACTGACTCGTTTTGATCCCATGCTTAAAATCGCAATGTAATCGAGGTGCGGATTATCTTTCCCTAGCCTGTTTCCCAGTTCTGAATGGTACGATTCAGCGTGAACAATGCCTACACAGTGTTCGTGCACAAAGGTTTGTACCATTTCCCTTTTCTTTCTGCGGAGGTAACGCTCAATTTTTTCGTCTTCTAAATCAAGCAGTTTTTCTTCAAAATCATCGAAGAAAAATTCGTCATGCGAGGAAAGGCGCTGAATCATTTTTGCCTCAAATTCATCAATTGACAACAAAAAGAAAAGATCATTAAGCCGCTTCGCCTGTTTTTGATCGTACCGCTCCCATTCCCATGTATCGTATTGGCGGACGAGCTCTGTAAATTGGTCTAAGGCATTTGTCGGTTTCATGAAGCCATTTTCAACGAGGTAGCCATATAAAAGTGACGTCGCGGATGTGAGCCTTCCATCATCGTATTCCACCTGGACAAATCCCCATTCATGCTCATTCAAATGAAGGGCTGTTTTATGATGGTCAATAAGCTTCACTTTGCCCCCTGCATGAACATAATCATTCAATCTCTGTTCGTTTTCTTCATTGACGGCGAGATCGGTGATGAATAATGCATCTTGTCTGTTGCTCTCCTTCATTTTTTCTAAAAAGTACTGCACCTGTGCGTTTAAGCCGTTGACAGAGTTATACCGGACCTCAACGTCTTTTCCGAATGCCAATTTTGCTACGATTCCGCATCCTACTCCGTCCAAGTCGTTATGTGAATATAAATGATACATAATGTAGGCCCCTTTTTATGATAAACTGACAATTGCCGCTAAAGATGCGGCAGCCTTTATTTACTATTCTAAAAAACAAAGCGTTTTATGCAAAGGCGATTAGTTTACATAATATTATTATTGTGAATATATAAAAGAGCGCTTTTGGCGCTCCTAAGTTCTTGCTTTTTTATACCGGATAAACCGGATGCTTTCGATTGGTAAATGTCATTTCCTTTGTCATGTAGGCCTTCAGCCGTTTGGCCAGCTCATCACGCAGCGAATTGGCTGGGATAACAGCATCAATGATCATTTCTGAAGCCAGACGGTAGATATTGATGTCCTCTTTGTATTCCTCCCGTTTGTTGCCGATAAATGCGGCTCTCTCTTCTTTTGGCAGTTCGGCGATTTTTTTAGCGTAGACAGCGTTTACAGCGGCTTCGGGTCCCATGACGGCGATTTGGGCAGTTGGGAGCGCTAGACAGCAGTCCGGTTCAAAGGCAGGCCCTGCCATTGCATACAACCCCGCTCCGTACGCTTTTCGGACAATGACAGAGAGCTTTGGAACAGTTGCCTCCGACATCGCAGAAATCATTTTCGCTCCGTGTCTGATAATCCCCGCCTGTTCCACTTTTGTGCCAATCATAAAACCGGGAATATCCGCTAAGAACAGCAACGGGATATGAAACGCGTCACATAAGGTAATAAACTTAGCCGCTTTGTCTGCTGAATCGTGGAATAAGACGCCGCCTTTAACCTTCGGCTGGTTTGCAACAATGCCGACAGGCTGTCCCTCGATCCGTGCGAAGCCTGTTACTAATTCTGGTGCAAATAAGGCTTTGATCTCAAAAAATGACCCTTCATCAATGATCCGCTCAATCAGCTCATGCATATCAAAAGGTGCGTTCTGGTTTTGCGGAATGACGTCGGCAAGCGGGATGTCGAAGTGTTTTGGCGGGCGTTCCTCATGAATGGGCGCCTTTTCTTGAAAATTCGCCGGAAAGTAAGACAAATAAGCCCGCGCCAGATGTATGGCTTCTTCTTCAGTTTCTGCAAGAATATCTCCGCAGCCGGAGATGGAGCAATGCATACGAGCGCCGCCCATTTCTTCGAGAGACACTTTTTCGCCAATGACCATTTCCGCCATCCTTGGCGAGCCTAAATACATGGAGGCGTTACCATCTACCATAACGACGATATCACAGAAGGCCGGAATATAAGCGCCTCCTGCCGCAGACGGTCCGAAAAGCAAACAGATTTGCGGAATGCGTCCCGATAATTTAACTTGATTATAAAAAATTCTTCCTGCTCCGCGTCTCCCTGGAAAGACATTGATTTGATCGGTGATTCTGGCGCCTGCTGAATCGACTAAATAAATGAGCGGAACGTTTAGTTTTTCGGCAGTTTCTTGAATTCTGATGATTTTTTCAACGGTTTTAGCTCCCCAGGAGCCCGCTTTCACTGTTGAATCATTTGCCATAACGCACACAGTTTGGCCGCCGATTTTGCCGATCGCCGTCACCACTCCGTCAGCGGGAAGGCCGTCTGACATGCATTCCGCAAAAAAAGCGTCTTCTAGCTCAATGCCATCGTCAAAGAGAAGCGAGAGCCGCTCTCTGACAAAGAGCTTGCCTTTTTCTCGATTGCTTTGGTGATACTTTTCCGCTCCGCCTTTTCGGATTCGTTCGGCCAATTCTGTTCGTTCCTTTTCATAATCCATGAGCATTTCCTCCCTTTTATATTCCCTTGTATACGGCCCGTCTTTTTTCTTGAAACGCCTGAAGTCCTTCTCTCCTGTCTATTGAAGGAATGGTATGTTCATACGCCTTTTGTTCAATCGCAAGACCTGTAGCGAGATCTGTCTCCAATCCTTTATTGATCGCGAATTTAGCTTGACGGACAGCGATCGGCCCGTTAGCAGAAATAGCTGCAGCCAGTTCCTCTGCTTTTGGCATAAGGTCGCAAGGAGCCGTGACATGCTCTACAAGGCCTATCTCTTTTGCTTCATGAGCAGTTACGCGTCTGCCGGTATAAATTAATTCTTTGGCTTTTCCTCTGCCAATCAGCCGAGGCAGTCTTTGGGTCCCTCCAGCGCCTGGGATAATAGCTAACCCTGTTTCCGGAAGTCCCAGCACAGCTGATTCAGATGCAATTCGAAGATCGCATGCCAATGCCAATTCTAGCCCGCCGCCTAATGCGCTGCCGTTTATCGCGGCTATGATTGGCTGCGGCAAGGCTTCAAGGAAAGACGCTGTTCTTTGAATGAGAGTTACACTTTCCAGAACCTGATCTTTTTTTAGTTTTATTCGTTCTTTCAGGTCTGCCCCCGCACAGAACGCTTTTTCGCCGGTGCCGGTGAGGATGACGCAGCGAATGTTTGAGTTGAATTCAATTTCTTGAAGAATCATTTGCAGGTTTCTAAGAATTTCTGCTGAAAGAGCATTTGCCGCTTGAGGCCTGTTTAAGGTGATCAACGCAATATGTTCTTTTTTCACAGTGAAAAGAATAGATTCTCCCATTGTATGCGTCCTCTCTTTTATCAAGATGATTTAAATACTTGTAAATTTCGGCTCGGCAGCTGTTTGCCCATTTTTTCTTCAATCCATTTGGCCGCAGATAGCAGTTTTTCGAGCTTTACATTTGTTTTGATGCCCATCTGTTCAAGCATGTACACGATATCCTCAGTTGCGGCGTTTCCTGATGAACCTGGCGCATATGGACATCCGCCAAGCCCGCCTGCCGAGCCGTCGAATACCGTGATGCCCATTTGGAGCGCTGTGACCATGTTGGCGAGCGCTGTTCCTCTCGTATCATGAAAATGCAGGGCGATTTGATTCGCGGGGAACCGTGCCAATAGAGCTTCAAGTACAGTTTCCACTTGGGCAGGATTAGCCGCTCCAATCGTATCTCCAAGCGACAGTTCAGAAATCCCAAATTCAAATAGAGCTTCTGAAAGGCGAATGACTTGTTCAATGGGGACATCTTTTTCGTACGGACAGCCGAAAACAGTCGAGAGGTAGGCTCTTGTTGTGAGGTTTGCTTTTTTTGCGTCATTGTTTACTTGTTTGAGTACACGAAGAGTTTCAGAAGTGGATTTATTGATGTTTTTTCTGTTGTGCGTTTCGCTGGCGGACATAAAAACGCAAGCTTCGTTAATGCCTCCTTCAAGCGCATTCTCCAGTCCTTTTTGATTCGGGACAAGCGCCGCGTACGTTACCCCTTTTTCACGGTCAATGCCTTTTGCTACATCAATAGCATCTCGAAGCGCTGGAATCCATTTCGGATGAACGAAGGATGTGATTTCAATATACGAAAGCCCTGTCCGGGAAAGCTGGTTGATCCAGGTTATTTTATCCTTTGTTTCGATCCATGCGGACTCGTTTTGTAAACCGTCACGCGGGCCGACTTCTTTGATTGTCACTTTTTTAGGATATGACATGGTCTTCCTCCAAATTATTGAGTGGAATCGCTTAATTCGAGCAGTACGTCGCCTTCATTTACAAAGTCGCCTTCATTTTTTTTGACTTCTTTTACGACTCCGCTTCGATCTGCAACGATCGGGATTTCCATTTTCATCGATTCCAAAATGGCAACCTCCTGGCCTTTTTCAATTTTGTCGCCGGCTTTGACGTGGACTTTCCACAGGTTTCCTGCCATTTGTATGCTAACCGTCATGACAACTGCCTCCTTTATAGGTGTTGTTTCAAAAAGTCAGTCGTAACATCCCCTTCTTTAAATGCCTTTGATGCCGCAGCCTGTATGAGAAGCGGAAGATTTGTTTTGATTCCTTCTACATGGTAGTCTCGAAGCGCTGTCTCCAGTTTTTCAATTGCTTCTGTTCTGGACTGGCCTTTGACGATCATCTTAGCGATCATCGGGTCATAAAAAGGGGTAACAATGCTGTCTTTTGCTACCGCACATTCGTGTCTGACCCCTTTATGGTCAGGGAGTGAGAACGCAGTGATCGTGCCTGGTGACGGGTAGAAGGTCTTGGGGTCTTCCGCGTATATTCTCACCTCTATCGCATGCCCGTTTCGTTTGATGTCTTTTTGAGAGAATGTGAGTGTATGGCCCGCAGCAATTCGCAGCTGCTGCTCAACTAAGTCTAGGCCTGTTATTTCTTCAGTCACGGGGTGTTCAACTTGCAGTCTCGTATTCATTTCGAGGAAATAAAAATTTTGCTTTTGGTCAACTATAAATTCGATGGTGCCTGCGTTCGTATAGCCGATCGCCTTTGCTGCTTTTACTGCCGTTTGCCCAATCCTCATTCTCAGTTCATTGTCTACAAATGGAGACGGCGCTTCTTCAATGACTTTTTGGTGGCGCCTCTGAACTGAGCAATCGCGTTCAAACAGATGTACTGTATGGCCGTGTTGATCGGCTAAAAGCTGAACTTCGATATGGCGTGCATGTTCAATGACTTTTTCTATATACATTGATCCGTCACCGAAAAAATCTGCCGCGCGCTTTTTGTTCCCCTCGTACGCTTTTTTTAATGCTTCTTCATTTTCAACAAGCTGCATTCCGATGCCGCCTCCGCCCGCTGAAGCTTTCAGCATGACAGGATATCCGATTTGACTAGCAGTGCGGCAGGCTGCCTCTATGTCTTCGAGGGGTTCTGAAACGCCGGGCACCACAGGGACACCCGCAGCCTCCATTGCTTTGCGCGCTTCAATTTTGCTGCCCATCTTTGCGATGATATCGGGTGAAGGTCCGATAAATACGATGTTTTCTTGCTTGCAGCGTTCAGCAAATCGGCTGTTTTCTGATAACAATCCATATCCCGGGTGGATGGCGTCGGCATTTGCTTTTTTTGCCGTCTCTATGATTCTCTCTATATTTAAATAACTTTCACTGACTCTTGATTCCCCGATCAAATAAGACTCTGTAGCGGCTTTTGTATGGGACGCTTCCTTGTCTGCTTCTGAATAAACCGCGACTGTTTTGATGCCTAGACGGCTGCACGTTCGGATAATTCTCATTGCAATTTCTCCGCGGTTGGCGATCAGTACTTTAGTAAACATGATTTCACCTCATTGAGTTGATGATAAGTTGAACATTTCAATGGTTTTTTCTCGCAGTTTATATTTTTGAATTTTACCTGAAGCCGTCATCGGATAGTCGTCTGTAAAAATCACATAACGCGGAATTTTGTGGCGGGCGATTTTTCCTTTGCAATAGGCTTTAAGCTCATCAGATGAAACGCTTTTACCGTCTTTTAGTTTAATCCAGGCTGCAGCCTCCTCCCCGAATTTGGCGTCAGGCACACCAACGACCTGTACGTCTAAAACAGCGGGATGCCGGTATAAAAATTCTTCAATTTCCCGCGGGTAAATGTTCTCCCCGCCTCTGATGAGCATATCTTTTAATCTTCCGGTGATACGGCAGTACCCGTCTTCATCCATGACAGCAAGATCTCCTGTAAATAGCCATCCGTCATGATTGATTACTTTTCTGGTCGCTTCTTTGTCTTTATAATAGCCTTTCATGACGTGATAGCCGCGGGTGCATAGCTCTCCCTGCACGCCTCTTTGAACTTCTTGGCATGTCCCGGGCTCTACAATTTTCACTTCAGTATGCGGCAGGGCTCGGCCGGTTGTTTCGACTCTTCTTATGAAGGAATCATTTGCCCTCGTTTGCGTAATGACCGGCGAGGCTTCTGTTTGTCCATAGGCGATTGTAATGTCTTTCATGCCCATCCTTTCAATCACAGCTTTCATTACTTCACTTGGACAGGGAGAGCCGGCCATGATGCCTGTTCGGAGCGTTGATAGATCATATGCATCAAAATCCGGATGATGCAGCTCGGCGATAAACATGGTAGGCACACCATGCAGCGCTGTGCATTTCTCTTTTTCTACCGTTTTAAGGACGGTAACGGGATCAAATTCTGGAACAGGTATCATGGCTGCCCCGACGGACACACATGCCAAAACCCCGAGCACGCATCCGAAGCAGTGAAAAAACGGAACCGGGATGCACATGCGGTCTTGAGCGGATAAAGCCATACATTCAGCGATATTGGCAGCGTTATTGATGACATTAAAATGGGTCAGCATCACGCCTTTTGGAAACCCTGTTGTTCCTGATGTGTATTGCATGTTAATCACATCGTCTTTATCCAGGCTGTTCATTCTTGCTTCCAGCTCAGCATCTGTCACTGTTTTTGCCAATATCTCTATATCGTCCCACTGATACAAGCCAGGCAATCGTTTATTGCCAATATAGATCAGCGTTTTTAAAAAGGGATAGCGTTCAGATTTCAGTTGGCCGGGCTTTGCTTCTTGCAGTTCTGGTATTAAACTGTTCACGATGTCTGGATAAGAAGTGCCCCTGTATGAATCCATGATGATAAGTGCCGCGGCATCCGATTGCTTTAACAAGTAATCAAGCTCGTGTGCTTGATAATTGGTATTGACGGTTACGAGCACGGCTCCGATCTTCGCAGTTGCGAACTGCACGGCAAGCCATTCAGGGATATTAGAAGCCCATATGGCGACGTGATCTCCTTTTCCAATCCCCATCCGCATAAGACCTTTAGCGGTTTGACGGCACAGACTGTCAAATTGGGCGTACGTATAGCGGATATTCCGGTCTGGATACACAACCGCGTCTCGATGGGGATGCGCTTCAGCTGTTTGTTCCAGCAGCCTGCCGATTGTGGAATGGATGAGTTCAGCCATTGATTGTTCCTCCTTTCTTAATGATTAGAAAGCGTTTACATTTTCATTTTAAAAGCTGTCTGGCGATTACGAGGCGCTGAATTTCAGATGTGCCTTCACCGATTTCCATTAATTTTGCATCCCGCAGCATCCGTTCCACCCCGTACTCTTTCATATATCCTGAACCTCCATGGATTTGAATGGCTTGATTGCAAGCTCTAGTCGCCATTTCAGATGCGAACAGCTTGGCGTATGCCGCTTCTTTTGTGAACGGGCGGTTATGGTCTTTCAGCCAGGCGGCTTTTAACACCATTTGCCGTGCCAGATCAATTTCCATCGCCATGTCAGCAAGCTTAAATTGAATCGCTTGGAAGGAAGAAATCGGCTGTCCAAATTGCTTCCGTTCTTTCGCATATGCCAATGATGCGTCAAGTGCCGCCTGGGCAATGCCAACCGCAAGAGCAGCAATGGAGATTCGCCCGCCGTCCAGCGTATATAGAAATTGTTTAAATCCTTTTGTTGGATCGCCGAGTAAGTTGCCCGCAGGCACTCTTACATCCTCAAGCAAAATTTCTGCTGTATTCGAACCGCGGACGCCCATTTTATCGTACGGGCTCGTAATCGTGAGTCCTGGTGTGTCAGTTGGCACAATCAATGCGGAGATGATGTTTTTTCCGTCTTTGTTTTTGCCTGTTACCGCGGTCACAATAACTGTCCGTGCGTAGCTTGCATTTGTGATCCAGCACTTTTCGCCGTTGATTACATATTCGTCACCATTTGAAATCGCTTTTGTTTGAGTGCCTCCCGCATCTGAGCCGGCATTTGGTTCCGTCAGGCCGAATGATCCGAGTGCTGTTCCCGAAGCCAGCGGCGTCAAATGCGTCCGTTTTTGTTCTTCTGTTCCAAAGTAATAAAGAGGGCTGGCGCCTAATGAGACCGCTGCAGCGTAGCTTAATCCAGTACTGCCGCAAGCTTTGCCGACTTCTTCAACCGCTAAGGCATATGAAATCGTATCACCGCCAGATCCGCCGTACTCTTCTGGAAATGGAATACCCATCAGCCCGAGTTCACCCATTTTTTTAAATGTTTGGATCGGGAACTCGCCCGTTTGATCTACATGTTCAGCGTGAGGAGCAATTTCTTTTTTCGCAAAATCTTTTACCATTTCACGCACCATTTGTTGTTCTTTTGTCAGCTCAAAATTCACGTCGTTTCCCCCTTCACATCTTTGTAACATTTTATTAGGCGAGTTCTATAATCATTCCCTGACAAGAAAAGTCTGAAAATTAAAACTGAATCATTTTTTATGTGACAATATCAGCGGAATGAGCAAATACATGCAGTAGGCGTATACCATCCATATCGCAAACGCAATGACTTGGCCCTTTGATAGAGCCGGGAAGATAAAGGGATGATTCCAAAGGGAAATCGTATCAATCAATAAACCGACCGCTGACCCCCATATACCGAGCTTGATCACCGCGTACTGTGGTCGGTCGAGTTTGGGTAATCATGTTATGTACTGTTTTTATGTTATGTTTCGGGATGATTCCGCAGTAATCGAATACTTTTTCATTATCATAGATCGAAAACACGTCCTGTACATGGATCTCTTCGATTTTACTTAGTACTAGGTTCTCAGATTCCAATACTGGAAAATGTCCAAACACCGCTTCCACATTCATGTGAGTCTCCCCCGTACTTTTTTTGTTTCTATAAAAATTCAGCGGCTGATCATCATTTTCTGTTTCCAACATCATTTTTTTAAAAAAGACGACTTGGAAAGCCGTCCGTCTCATTTCTTATTTTGTTGTTCGTTTGGAAGTCTTGCTTTCGTTATGAAGCCGGTCTGCTGAGGTGACATAATACGTATATTTCTTGTTAGGATCTGCCGTGTTATCTAAGAAGGTTTGCTGCTCATGTGTTTTTCTTTGCGTTGCCAGCAATGTTTTCTGCTTTTTCCCTTCGGCTCTGTATATCGCATAATAGACTGTTTCTTTCGTTTTTTGATTTGATGGATGGTCTTTAATCTGCAGAAGGTTGACGTTTTTGTTTTCGATGACTTTTGTAAGCTTCGGTTTTTTTGGAGCGGTACTGTCAAGCCAAGGCATTTGCGGAACCAATGCCGGCTTGCTGTAAAGATCAGTGATGAGCCTGTCTTTGATGGCAAGCGGATTTTTGTTGAGGTCTTTGAGGCTGAAATGCATGCTTCCTTTTACCAGCTCATGCTGACGGTTCAACGTGATTTGCCGCACATATTCCTCGGGGTCGGACCAAGGCGGATCAAAATTGTTATTGATTTTATATGCTGCCTGGCCAATATATAAGTGAACAGGCCTATTTTTAACTTCATTGCTCCACCAATCAGCCAGCACGTCGTAAGCCGCTGCGTTAAAGCCGATACTCCAATAAATTTGCGGAGCGATATAATCGATGTCACCTTCTTGGATCCAATGTCTTGTGTCTGCATATAGGTCGTCATAATTTCTGACGCCTGCTTTTGTATTCGATCCGGTCGGGTCATCTGCGGCGTTTCTCCATACGCCAAAGGGACTGATGCCGAATTTGACATACGGTTTTGCAGCTTTAATTGTTTGGTTGATTTGTTTGACAAGCTGGTTCACATTGTCCCGCCGCCAGTCATCAATATTCGAAAAAGCGTGTTTTCCGTATTGTTCATACTGTGCTTGATCAGGAAATTCCTTTCCCGCTATTTTATAAGGATAAAAATAATCATCCATATGAACGGCATCGATATCATAATGTTTTACGACTTCTTCAATGCCTTTAACGATAAAATCTCTCGCTTCTGGAATGCCCGGATGATAATACAGCTGGTTTCCGTATGCGGCAACCCAGTCTGGATGTTTTCTTGCCGGGTGATTTTCAGACAATTTATTAAGATCTGTATGATTCATCGTAATACGGTAAGGATTAAACCACGCGTGAAATTCCAAATTTCGTTTGTGGGTTTCTTCAATCATAAATGCAAGCGGATCATAGCCCGGGTCTTTCCCTTGGACACCTGTTAAGTATTCAGACCAAGGTCCGTAAGCGGATGGATAAAAGGCATCAGCGGTCGGTTTAATCTGAACAATAACGGCATTCATTCCCATTTTTTGCACATCATCCAGCAGTTTGCTATACTCCTGCTTTTGCTTTTCAACCGATAACCCTTTTTTTGACGGCCAATCAATGTTCAATACGGAAGCTATCCATACGGCTCTCAGCTCCCTGTCAGACTGCGCATTGGCCATAAACGGAACGGAGATGACAAACGTTCCGACGATCAAGCTGACAAGGAAACGGACAATCGACTTTTGGCAAACCTTCATTCTGTTTCTTCTCCCCCATTACATCACTTTCACTATTCGCTATTACGGTATTCCCGGGCTATAAAAGGGTGATTAACAGAATGAAGAAATCAGGATTTATGTCTATCTCACTAAATAAACGAAAAAAGTCCTAAAGCATGTTGTGAGCCGCTTTTAGGACTTTTTATCATTCATCATGGTTTGCAGGCTTTTTAACACATCAATGAGTTTTACGCCGACACCGACAGCCGTTTCAAGGATCGCTTGTGCCCCAGCGATGGCTAAAATAAAGATCAGCGGTATAGCAATACGAGGCAAAAAAAGATAGCCAAGTCCGATCAAGATGGCACACCAAACACCGGCACACCAGTAGCAATTGAGCATGTATCCAAAATTAGAAGCCGGCACGCTTTTTTCGTCTACATGCCCGTTTTGATCTACAATCCTTTTCTTTTTCATAAAAGGTTTTCGGATAAATTCTGTGATTTTGTCGAATACAATCAAATGTGTCAGCCTGTAACTGGCTAGAATCAGCATGATAAATGTAAGAAAAGATAGGTGATCCATGGGAAGCCTCCAAGAAAAAGGATGATGTTATCATTCCCTAGTGTCCTTTATCCATTCTTGATACAAACAGAAAGACGGACAGAGAATGCATGCCTCTGTCCGCTAATTCGCTTATCGTTTTTGCAGTATCGCGTTATTTAAAGTGATCTTGTCTATTATGTCGAGGATGATGTCAGCATTCTTTTCAGCATATGTTCCTTCCAGCATGTCTTTATGAGCGCCAAAGCCCGTGTACTCACTGTAGGTTCCACAGGCTCCCTCCCATTTCGTCAAGCCTGTATGCCTGCTGATTTCGGTTTGAATTCCAGCTTCAATGAAATGAATGTTTGCTTTGATGCGCCCTTCATTCAGCAATTGTGCCCAATATGCCTGATAGTTTCTCTTTTTCTTGATCACCTTTTCTCTGACCGCTTCAGGCAGATATGCTGCAGATTCGTCATTTCCTGTATCGATAGGCAAAGACTGTTTTTTGAGATAAGCGTCCACGATAATGAAGTCGCTGACTTCCAATCCTTTGCGCTCCATAGCCTGTGCCACTTCAAAAGCCAGGTTTCCGCCTGCGGAGTAGCCTAATAAAACGTATGGGCCTTCAGGCTGTATGTCCGTGATGCAATTAACATATTGTTCAATGCGGGTGTCGTGTTCTATAAAGTGAAATCCGTAGACAGATGCCTTGTCATTCAGCAATAAAGCAAGGTCTTTGAAATAAATGCCAAATCCTGATATCGGCGGGAAGCAGAACAGGTTTTGCGCGCCGTGCTGGTTCAGTTTGATCACATGCTGTTCATTTGCGTCTGTCAGCTGTTTAGAGTAAAGTGTTTCGGCAAGCTGAGCGATTGTCGGATGTTCGAATAACAAATCAATCGGTATATCAATTTGCTGCTGGTGCTTCAGGGTGTGTATGACCTGCAGTGCTTTTAGTGAATGTCCGCCAAGTGCAAAGAAGTCATCATCAATACTGATTGTGTTGACACCGAGAACATGCTTCCAAATGTTCGCCAATTCTTCCTCAACCAAGTTTCTTGGCAGTATGATGTCCTTCCGTTTGTCAGGCTTATTTTCTGGTATAAGAAGAGCGCTGCGGTCTATTTTTCCGTTTCCGGTCAGCGGCATCCGGTCCACACGCACCCAGTGCTGCGGGATCATATAGTCTGGGAGTACACGCGCCAAATCGGCACGTATCTCCTTTTCTGTTCGTTTCTCATCGCCGACGTAATGAGCGTACAGCTGTCCCTCTCCGTCAATTTCTCTCATTGTCACTGCCGCTTCCTGCACACCTTCCATTTCTAACAGGCGCGCTTCAATTTCGGCGGGCTCAATTCGTTTTCCGCGGATTTTCATTTGCCTGTCAATCCTGCTGATGTATTCTAAGTTTCCATCGGGCAGCCAGCGCGACAGATCACCGGTACGGTATATTCTTTCTCCAGGCAAGAAAGGATGTGGAGAAAAAACAGCATTTGTCAGGTCTTCTCTGTTCAAATAGCCTTTTGCGACTCCATCGCCGCCTACACAAAGCTCGCCGGGAACGCCTATTGGCAAAAGTCGCCCTTTTGCATCTAAGATATAAGCTGTGCTATTGCTGATTGGTTTTCCGATTGGAATTGGTCCTGCATAGTCTCTTTTCATCTTAAAAAAGGTTGAAAATGTCGTGTTTTCCGTAGGCCCGTAAATATTATGAAGCGCGAGATCAGAACAGGCGTGTCTGACAGCATTCATCAGGGCAGGCGAGAGTGCTTCGCCTCCGACATATAACGTATGGAGCCCGCGGAACATGTCTGCTTGTACCTGTGCCAGCTGATTAAAAAGAGCTGTCGTTAAAAATAGCACTGTGATGCCATTTTCAATCAAATACGCCCCAAACCGATCAGGTGATAACAGTGTTGATTTATCAATGATATGAAGACTTGCGCCATTTAATAGCGCACCGAACATTTCAAAGGTGACGGCGTCAAAGCTGATAGATCCAGTCAGAATCAATCGGTCATCAACGGACGCAGACGTGTAATTGCTGTTTTTGACAAGGGACACGACATTGCGATTGGTGATCATGACGCCTTTTGGCCGGCCTGTTGATCCTGAGGTATACATGATGTATGCAAGATCGTCCGGGCTGGAGGTGATATTGATTGGGATATCGTTCTCTTCCATCAATCCCTGCGCATCTGAAATGATACATGTTCCTGAGAACGCAGCGTTTTGCTCCAGTCCCTTTTGAACAATCAGCATTTTTGCTTGCGTTTCCTCAAGCATAAAGCTGACTCGTTCAGGAGGTAGCTCAGCATCAAGTGGGAGGTATGCTCCCCCTGCTTTTAAAACGGCAAGCACACTGATCATGAATTCGGCAGAATGAGCAGCCAATATGCCGGCTGTCTCGTTCTTCCGAAACCCTTTTTGATATAACGCTCTGGCGAGTGAATTAGAGCGTCTATCAAGTTCTTCATACGAAAAAGTCAAATTCCCACACACAAGTGCGATATGGTCTGGCGTCTTTTCTGCTTGTTCTCGAAATAAATCGATAATTGTATGATTCTTTGGATACTCTGTTTTTGTATTGTTGAACTGTGTGACAATCTGCTCTTTTTCTGTTGCATCAAGAAAAGAAAAATCAGCAATAGGAATATCAGGATAATGTGCAGCTGTGCTTAGTGCTTGCGTAAATTGCCTCTTGATACAGCTGATCCAAGCAGCATCGTAAACGAACGCATTATAGCTGAATTTGATGACAAGTTCTTCGCCGGGAGCAACGACAAGATTAAAGTGATATCCTGATTGCTCGGATACTTGTACTTGATCGATTTGCAGCGGTGAATCGGTATGATCAGCGGATTCGGCGATTTTCTGCTGTATCGGATAGTTTTCAAAGACGATAATGTGATCAATCAGTTCCTGTTTTAATGAGGTGTTTGCCTGAATATCAAATAAAGGCTGACAGGTAAACGGCTCAGCTTCCAGCATTTCTTTCTGGCATCGTCTGAGCAGTTCTTGGAACGTTTCGTCTTGCTGTGTTTTAATGCGAACCGGAATGGTATTGATAAACAACCCTATCATTTGCTCCACGCCCGGAATTTCTGACGGTCTGCCTGATACAACCGCACCAAATACAACGTCGTCGGTGCGGTTATATTGCTGGAGCATAACGCCCCAGACGGCCTGAATTAGGGTAGCGAGGGTGACGCCCTGTTGTTTGGCAGTCTCTTTCAGCTTGTCAGTCAGTGACTTACTTAATGAAAATACCAAATCTTCACGTTGATAACCTTCTTTTGTTTCTTCATCAGACACACGAGGCAGCGGTGATGGGCTGCTGTAGTTTTTTAAATATGAATCCCAGTACTCCGCCGCTTTTGCTTTGTCACGGTTTGTCAGCCAGGAAATATAGGTGCTGTACGGACGGACAGGGGCTAAAGAAAGTGTTTTACCTGTACAGATAGATTGATAAATCTGCATAAATTCCTGAAGTACGATGCCAAGGCACCAGCCGTCCATTAAAATGTGATGATGGCTCCAGACACAGACATGCTCCTCTTCAGCTGTTTTGAACAGAGAAATTCGCATCAGCATGTCTTTTTGCAAATCAAAGCCTTTTTGTTTGTCTCTTTCCTTAAAGCATTCAATATACTCATTCTGGTCGTTTGTTGGCAGATGGGAAATGTCTTCACTGCACAAATGAAATTCGCGTTCAGTCATCACGACTTGCCGAGGTCCCGACAAATGCGGGACGTGCGGCAAAAAGACGGTTCTGAAAATGTCATGGCGGTCGATGATGGTTTGAATGCTGCGCTGAAACCATTCATAACTAAGGCTTCCTTTAATGGTGAAGAGCGACTGTTCAACGTATGCCCCCTCCTCTTTACGGAGGAAGGAATGAAAGAGCATTCCCTCCTGCATGTGACTCAGAGGATAAATGTTCTTGATTTTTTTGATGTTATTCATAATGTCTGCACCTTTCTTCACGGATTCATTAGTGAAAACTGAGCATATCAGCAATCTCTTGCAGGGCGTCCTCGGTTAGTTCTTGGTCATCAAAATCACTGATGGTCTTTTCTGTTTCTCTTTTGTTCTGGCAGTGTTCGATCAGCTGTAATAAAAATTGACGGCATGTTTCGCTAAGCTGTTCGATGGTTTTGTGCTCAAAACGGGTAGTGTCATAAGTCATATTTACAGTCATTTTCCCTTCTGCAGCGATTGCACTGATATCCAGTAACTGTTCACGATTCCATGTTGTGCTGATATCATCTCCTGCACCAAGCGGAGAGAATGAGAAGGCGTCCTCTTCAGGTACTTCAGCTGGGCCGCTGCTTTCAAATTGCCCCAGATAATTGAAGCTGATTTCTGGCGTGCCTGTGAAATTGATGTCTTTTTTGTCAGGCGGCGTCAAATATTTGATGACACCGTAGCCGAATCCTTTGTCCGGTACGCGTCTCAGTGTATCTTTTGTTGTTTTTAGCACATGAACCATGTATTCTTCCGAAGCTGGCAAGTCTGTGTTCAGTTTAACCAATAACGGATAAATGGCGGTAAACCATCCAACCGTACGGCTCACATCTATCCCGTCTAATACACCCTCTCGCCCGTGTCCCTCTAATGATAGTTTGAAGGCGGATCGATTGGTCCAATGGTGCAGCGCAAGAATGACAGAAGACAGCAGCATGTCCTGCGTATCAGTGTTATATGCGCTGTTGGCGTCTTTTAAGAGCGCAGCTGTCTCTTTCTCGTTTAAGGTATATGAAATCGTGGACCGTTTTCTCTCGTTTTCTCTGGTTCCGCCGATTTGATCAAAAGGCAGTGCTTCTGTTTGATATTCTTCGGTTTCGCGCCAATACTTAAGCTGTTTCATTAGCTGCTGGCTTTCAGCGTAGTCAGAGAGCTTTTTCGTATACGCTTTAAATGAGCTTGTTTTAGGCGGCAGCTGAATCTCTTCCCCGCCTGCAGCTTGACGATAGCCTAAAGCCAAATCTTCTAACAGCACTCGCCACGAAATACCGTCAACAACGAGGTGATGAGCAGATAAAAATAAGAAATCACCGTCAATTGTGTGAAATAGACCGGCTTGCAGCAGCGGACCATTTTTCAAATCCATTTTCTGCTGAATATCAAGTACATGGGTTTTGATAAGAGGTTCATACGGTCTATTACCATCAGTGCCGTCTGGAGCCGACAAATCAATAATCTGAAGGCCGTACAGCGCGTCGTCCGAATGACTGAGCGGCCGATTATATTGACTCCACTTTCCTTGTTCATTCTGTGTAAATACCATCCGCAGCGCATCATGATGACACGTTATTGCTTTTAACGTTTTACGAAGTGCTTCCTCTTGTACAGAAGTGCTCCGATGCAGCATAACGGACTGATTAAAATGGTGTCTTTCTTTTATCTCTTGAGAAAGAAACCATTTTTGAACAGGCGACCATTGTACGTCTCCCTCAACCGCAGCTTGGCTGGAACTTGTATCTGAATCACGGATATAAGCTGCCAGTTCTTGAATGGTCGGATGGCTAAACAAATCTTTTACTGCCAGTTGCTTTCCTATCCGATGAAGCCGTGCGGATACTTGTAACGCTTTGATCGAATCTCCTCCAAGTTCAAAGAACGAATCAGCAGTTCCGATTTTTTCTGCCCCCAGTACTTCTGTCCATATATCCACCAGTATTTGTTCCATCTTGCTGGCTGGCGCGAGGAATGGACGTTCAGCTCCGCTCTTCGATACGGGTTTCGGAAGTGCTCTGCGATCCAGCTTACCGTTAGGCGACAATGGAAGTGCATCCAGTTTTTCAATAAACGCAGGGTGCATAAACACCGGCAGCTTGTTTTGTAATTCTGAGCGTACAGTATTTGCGCTCAACTCTGGTTTTGTCACAACATAAGCGCTTAATTCGGTTTGTCCTGACGCTGTTACATGAGCAACTACTGCGGCGTCTTGTACACCGTTTATACAACGGATGACCGATTCAATTTCTTTCGTTTCTACACGGTATCCTCTAATTTTGACTTGATCATCGATTCTTCCCAGATATTCGAGTGTTCCGTCGGCCATCCATCTGGCGGCGTCTCCTGTTCGGTACATTCGTGTTTCAGGTTTGAATGGGTTCTTTGTGAAGGCTCTCTCTGTCTGTTCCGGAAGATTGACGTACCCCCTTGCAAGCCCTGTTCCAGCTATACAAAGTTCTCCCGCAACACCGATTGGCTGAAGCTGATGACTGCTATTTAAAATCAGTACTTGAGTCCCGTTAATCGGCTGGCCGATGCTTACGTATGTCTGCTTTTCCATATGTCTCATGACGGTAGTCGCCACGCTGTTTTCTGTAGGCCCATATTCGTTGGCGAGTTCGGTATGCGGACAAATGGCCAAGCTGCGGTGAATCAATTCGTGGTCAGCTGCTTCTCCCGCTAGTGTGACGACTCTAAGTGTCTTTACATCTGGCGGCTGCACTACGTCCAAAAGCGCTCGATATAAAACAGGCACAATAATCATATGTGTAATCCGGTGACGAGACAGCTGATGCTTAATGGCCAGAATGTCCTTTGCTTCCTCTTCATGAAGCAGAACTGCTTTTGCACCTGACAAAAGCGGTGTGAACATACTAGTTAAAAAGCCGTCAAATGAGAAAGAAAAGAGCTGCAGGATGGTATCTGTCTCGTTGAATGCATAAGCGTTTCGCCGCCACAGAAGCGTGTTGGCAATCCCTTTATGCTCGACCATCACCCCTTTTGGACGGCCCGTCGTTCCTGAAGTATAAATGATATAAGCCAAATGATGGGCAGACGACACTTGCGGCAGCGGCGATTTGTCATAAGCCTCCGCGCTCTCTATCGTCAAGACCTCTCCTTCAAAATCAGCAAGTTCTCCCCAATCCGCTTCATTTACTGTCATTAGCAGTTTCGTTCCGCTGTCGCTTAGGATATAGCGTTTCCGTTCCGCCGGGTATGCAGGATCAATGGGCACGTAACAGCCTCCAGCTTTCCACACACCAAGTATGGCTGCCACCATACTAAACGAACGATGCACCATGATGCCTACTGGTGTGTCCGGTTTAACACCTCTGCTGCGTAATGTGTGTGCGATTCCATTGGACCACTCGTCTAGCTCCTGATAAGTCAGTGTTTTGTCTCCGCTGACAAGTGCAGACGCTTTTGGTGTTCGCGCAGCTTGCTGTTCAAACAATTGACTGATGGTTTGTATTTCGTACTGATTCGCTTTCCCGGTGTTAAACTCATTGAGCAGCTGGTTCCGCTCTTCTTGTGTCAGGACGTCGATATGGTTGAGTGTCACCTCCGGGTGTTTGCCGATGATGCGAAGTATATTTGTCAAGTGCGACGCCCAGCGTTCAATGGTGGTTTTCTCAAACAGTGCTGTTGAATATTCAAAAAGGAAATGGATGTTTCCGTCACCTTCAGATGCTTGTAATGTTAAATCGAACTTAGACACGAGATGAGAAACTTGTGCCGGCTTCATTTGCAAATCATGCAGTTGCAATGGCTCGTAATCATTATTTTGGACAACTAGCATGGCATCAAACAGCGGGTTTCTGCTCATATCCCTTGTCAATTCAAGTTTATCGACAAGCTCTTCGAACGGATAATCCTGATGCTCGTAGGCTTCCAATGCTGTCTCGCGTACTTCCTGCAAATACTGTACAAACGGCTTCCCGCCCTCCGGGCGTGCCCGAAGCGCCAGCGTGTTCACAAACATGCCGAGTATCGGCTCCAGATCCTTGTGCGGCCGGCCGGCAATTGGCGAGCCGACGATGATATCTTCCTGTCCGCTTAAGCGTGACAATAACGCTGTGTAGGCCGCAAGGAGCACCATGTACAGTGTGCTTCCGTTCTCCCGTGCCAGCTTGTGAAGCCCTGATGCCGCTTCTTGATCAAGCGTAAAGGAGACCTTGTCACCCGCAAAGCTTCGCACCGGCGGGCGGGGTTGATCAGCCGGGAGATCCAGCACCGGCAGCTCGCCCTCGAGCTGCTTCAGCCAGTACGCCTCCTGCGTTTTGTACGTGTCTCCTGTTTTGAATCCTTCTTGCCATACGGCGTAGTCTTTATATTGAATATGAAGCGCCGGAAGGGCCCGGTTGTTGTACAGCTCTCCGAATTCCCGAATCAGAATGTTGACGGAAACACCGTCTGAAATGATGTGATGCATATCAACCAGCAAAAGGTGCCGCTCATCAGATATCTTTACGATTTGGGCACGGAACAGCGGCGCTTGGCTGAGATCAAACGGCTTGATAAACGCGGCTGCGGCCTCCTGTTCAGTTTGGTCGCCGAGACCTGTCGTCTGTAATGTGAACGGCACCTCGTCATGGATGCGCTGCACCGGCTCGCCGCCTCCATCCTGTTCAAAGGAGGTCCGCAGCGACTCGTGGCGCTTGACCAGCTCTTTGAAAGCCCTGTCCAGCCTTTCGGGATTAAGCTTCCCTTCCAGCTCCAACACCGCCGGCATATTGTAGCCTGTCCCTCCGTCCTCCAGCTGCTGAAGGACATAAATCCGTTTTTGGGCAGATGAAACCGGATAGGTCTCACGCTGTTCCGTCGGCTTTATTGCTTCATATGGACTGTCCGTTCCTTCACGGATAACAGAAGCCAGCCCTTCTATCGTCGGATGGGCAAACACATCTTTCAGCGGCACCTGTACATCGAATTCTTTTGAGATTCGGGAGACAAGCGCCGTTGCTTTTAAGGAATGTCCTCCGCGGTCAAAAAAGTTGTCGTGAATCCCGACAGGGCCGTTTTTCAGGACGTCCTCCCACAGCTGGGCAAGCTTCATCTCGGTCACATTTCTTGGCGCTGTGTAGGTCTCTGCATCTGCCGCTCCGTTAGGAGCTGGCAGGGCGTTCCGGTCCAGCTTTCCGCTTGGCGTAACCGGCCACTGTTCCATCTCGATCATATGGGCTGGGATCATGTAGCCCGGCAGCCGTCTCTCAAGCTGCGCCCGCACTTTGTTTCTCGGGAGTCCTTCTATATAAGCGCATAATTCCGGCTCGCCGCTGTCTGTCCGTACGGTAACGGCCGCTTGCCTTATGCCTTCTATGCTTCTAAGCGCCGCTTCAATTTCTCCGGGCTCAACCCGGTAGCCGCGGATTTTCACCTGATCATCCGTGCGGCCGAGGAATTCCATATTCCCGTCAGGGAGCCAGCGGGCTATATCCCCTGTTTTGTACATGCGTTCCCCCGGGTAAAACGGGTCCTCAAGAAAACGCTCCTCCGTTAAGGCCGGCCGATTCAAATAGCCTCTGGCCACACCCGCTCCGGCAATGTACAGTTCACCGATACATCCGGCAGGCAGCATCCGCTGCTTCTGATTGAGAATATACAATCTGACATGGTGAACAGGTTTGCCAATAGGAATTCGTTCAAGTTTTTCATGCATCGGACAATCAAAGAATGAAGCTTCTACAGTTGCCTCTGTTGGCCCGTAGGAATTGGTTAATGCAACATTTGGAAGCAACTCGCTAAATCGGGAGACGAGATGGGCCCCCAGCTGCTCTCCACCGGAAAACACCCGCTTGAGTCCGTTTGGCTTCTTCATCGGTACAGAGCGATTTTTTATATGTTCTAAAAAGGCATGTAGCATTGAAGGCACAAAATGCATAGCTGTGATCTCTTGTTCTTCTATGGCCTTTGCGATCACTTCAGGTTCTTTTTCGCCTCCCAGAGGAAGCAGATAAACAGAAGCACCGGCATAAGGCCACCAAAACAGCTCCCATATTGAAGCGTCGAATGAATAAGATGTTTTATGCATAATCACATCTGATTGCTTCAGTTGATAACGGGACTGAAGGGAATTCAAAAAATTCACCGCTGATCGATGTTCAACTTCAACGCCCTTAGGCATCCCGGTAGAGCCGGATGTATAGATGACATAGGCTAAAGATTGCGGGAGAACGTTAACATTCGGATTGGACAAACGATGTTTCAGCCCGTTATTTGTCCGATTGAGATAAAGAATCTCTCCTGCAAATGCCGGAACATGAAGGCCGTCAGACTGAAGCAAGAGAATGTTTGTACCGCTGTCTTTGAGCAGAAAGCTGATTCGTTCTTCCGGATAATCCGGGTCAATGGGCAGATATGCGCCGCCCGCTTTAAGAATGCCATAAATGCCAATCAGCATTTCAGGCGAACGCCTTCCCATAATGGCAACTGTTGTTTCAGATTTTACTCCCCGTCCAATCAGCTCCCAGGCGATACGGTTAGCCTGTTCATTCAATTCTTTATAGGTCATCGCTCCAGCTTCAAAGATAACGGCTGTCTGATCAGGCGTTTTTGCTGCCTGCATTTCGAGTGCATGGTGGAGAGTTTGATTCATCGGATAGCCCGTCTCCTGAACCGGATGGCATGATTCAATGAACTCTCTCTCTTCTCCTATTGTTAAGATTGGAATGTTGTCCAATTCTGTTTCAGGACTGACAGATGTATGTTCCACAAGCGTGGTGAAAAGATCGGCCCACCTTTGGATGGTCGCTTTCTCAAACAAAGCTGTACTGTATTCAAACTGACAGAAAAGTTCGGAATTGTGTTCTGTAACATACAAGGAAATATCGAATTTTGATATTGGATGATGCGAGTCCTTCCATTGAAGCTGTATATCTTTCATTTTCAGCTTTTGCTGTTCCATATTCTGAAGGACAAGCGTTGTGTCAAACAGTGGATTCCGGCTCATTTCCCGCTGCACGCCGAGTTTATCCACGAGCTCTTCAAACGGATAATCCTGATGCTCGTACGCTTCCAGTGCCGTTTGTCTGACTTCTTTCAGAAATTCTTCAAATGTCTTATGACCGGCCGGGCGTGTGCGGAGAGCCAATGTATTGACGAACATCCCAAGAACAGCTTCAAGGTCGGCATGGGGCCGTCCGGCGATAGGTGAACCAATTACGATATCATCCTGAGCACTTAACCGTGATAAAAAAGCTGAATACAAAGCGAGCAGTGTCATGTAAAGTGTGCTGCTGTTTTTATGGGCGAGCTGTTTTATCCGGGACGTGAGCTCTTTATCCATTTGAAAGGTTACTTTTCCGCCAGCGAATTGCCGTTCTGCCGGACGGCGTTTATCTGTAGGAAGCTCTAGTACAGGGAGGTCTCCGCTAAACTGCTGCAGCCAGTAAGTCTCCTGCTTTTGATACGAGTCTCCCTTTTTAAAAAGCTGCTGCCAGACGGCGTAATCTTTATACTGGATCCGCAGCGGCTTAAGCTGCCGTTTTGCATAAAGATCGGTGAATTCTCGGATTAGGAGCTGAACGGATACGCCATCTGAAATAATATGGTGCATATCCACCAGCAATACATGCTTCTCGTTCGACACTTTTACAAGACCCGCTCTAAATAACGGCGCCTGGCTGAGATCAAAGGGACGAACAAATCTCTCGATATCGGTCTCTCTGCTTAATTCAAACGGTACCTCGGTGTGAATACGCTGAACAGGCTCGCCATCTGCCCCGGATACAAAGGAAGTTCGAAGAGGCTCATGCCGACTGATCAGTTCTTTACATACAGCAGACAGGTTAGCGACATCCAGTGTCCCTTCCAGTTCTAAGACCGCAGGCATATTATAGGCGACACCCTCATCAAGCTGCTGAAGCACATAGATCCGTTTTTGAGCGGAAGATACAGGATATGCCGCCCTTTCTTCTGCCGGTTCAATTGCTGCATACGGATTTTCTTCTGCATTTCGAATGATTGAAGCTAACCCTTCCACTGTCGGATAGGCAAAAATGTCCTTAAGCGGAACTTGCACATGAAATTCCTTTGCAATCCGTGACATCAGCACTGTTGCTTTTAGAGAGTGGCCGCCATGATCAAAAAAATTGTCTTGGATGCCTATAGAGCCATTCTTCAGCACATCTTCAAATAGTTGTGAAAGCTTTGCCTCTAACAGATTACGAGGGGCAGTATATGGATTTCCGCTGATCGAAGCATCTGGCTCTGGAAGTGCTGATTGATCTACTTTGCCATTTGGGGTAAGAGGTATGCTGTCAACCCATACCCATTTCGCCGGAATCATGTATTCTGGCAGCTCACTAGCCATATAGCTGCGTAAATCTATTGCATTCAGATTTTGTACACTGCAATAGTAAGCGCATAATTCATATTCACCGTTTTCATCTTGTCTGATGAGAATGGCAGCCTCTTTTATGTCCGGATGATTCATTAACGTGACTTCGATTTCTTGCGGCTCAATTCGATAACCCCTAATTTTCACTTGATTGTCTGCCCGTCCGATATATTCGATGTTGCCGTCTTCAAGCCGTCTGGCCAAATCACCTGTACGGTACATGATCGCACCAGGCCTGAATGGGTCGGATGAAAATTTGTCGCGTGTCAGTTTATCGTGATTGACATAACCTCTGGCAACACTTGCGCCGGAAATATAGAGTTCACCAGGTACGCCGCAGGGCTGCAGCTGTTTTTGGTGATTTAAAATATATAGATCAGTACAGCCTATCGGTTTACCGATTGGCGGAAACTCCGGAATAGGGCCTCCCGGATGAATGGTATACGTAGATACGACATGAGTCTCTGAAGGTCCGTAATGATTGTGCAGGTGCAGGCCGCGCTCACGCAATACGTCCTGAAAAAGCTCTGAAATTATTAATTGTTCCCCGGCTGCAATCAAGTGTTTGACGCCATAAGGAAACGAGTTCGCCAGTTGCTGTTCGCTGAAAATCATTTTGATAAAAGCAGTTGGGAGAAACACAATATTCGTCTGTTGCTTGTTTATAAATGCAAACAGCTGAGGCACATCTCTTTTTATGGATTCTGGCACGATGTGCAGTGTGCCGCCTTTCAGAAGCGCAGAAAATATTTCTTGATAGCAGACGTCAAAGGCAGGTGTCGCAAATTGCAGAACATCTGCTTCGAAATCAATGCCAGAGTGTGCATATTCGAACTTCAGCAAGTTAGCCATGTTTCGATGCTCAAATTGAACACCCTTTGGTTTACCTGTTGTACCTGACGTATAAATGATATACAGCAGATCGTCAGCATTATTGACTGACTTCATGTTACTGCCGTCTTCTTTGCTTTCGATATCTTCTGCATGAGTGATAATGTAATTGTTTTCTAACGATGAGGAGAGATGCGCTTGTGAAACAACATGCGAACAGCCGCAGTCATTTAGAATATAACGGATTCTGTCAGCTGGATAATACGGATCAATCGGAACAATAGCGCCGCCTGCCTTTAAGATTCCAAGAACACCTGTGATAAACGCCGCTGAGCGTTCCATCATAATCGCAACGGGCTCCTGTCTCGCAACACCCTTCATTCGTAAATGCCGCGCCAATCTGTTAGCCGATTTATTCAGTTCTTTGTATGTTAACGAGCAGGCTTGATCAATTACCGCATAAGCATCCGGCGTCTTTTCTGCTTGTGTTTCAAACATGGCATGGATGGTTTCGTAAACTGGTGTTCGATCTGCGATTTCTCCAATCAGCTGCCGCTTTTCAGTGTCTGTCGTAATCTCGATTTCGCCAGGTGAAAGATTCGGATTGTGTAAGATTTGCGATACAACATTCAGAAGATGCTCCTTGACAGAAAGCACAAAAGACCGATCATGCTGCTCAGCATCATAGCTCATTTTTATATGGATTTCTTCTCCTGGCGCTACCATAAGATAAAAGCTGTAGTTGGTTTCATCTGCGACAGCGAAGTTATGAATCTGAAAAAGATCTGAAGCATGGTCCTGTTTGTTGAGCATTTGAATCTCTTGCTGCACCGGATAGTTTTCAAATACGAGAATATGGTCAATCAGCCCTTGCTTAACCGCTGAACGGGCTTGAATCTCATATAAAGGATGGTAGCTGTATGCTTCAGCGGCAAGTCGGTCTTTTTGCATATCTTTTATGAGCTGTAGAAATGGTGTTTTTGCCCCCTGCACCCGAACCGGTATCGTGTTAATGAAAAGACCTACCATTTGTTCAATGCCTTCGATTTCGGCGGGTCTTCCAGACATGACAGAACCGAATACGGCGTCATCATGATTATTATATTTTTGAAGCAGAATGCCCCAAATGGTATGGAAAATCGTACTGAGTGTCACTTCTTCTCTTGCTGCAAGCTCCGAAAGCCTGCTGCTTTCTTTCTTAGAGAATGAAAACGTAACGTGTTCCTGCCTGCTTCTCCCTTTTGTTTTTTTCTGCTTTGGGAGCATGGTTTGCTGTTCATAGCCGGAAAGGTAATGATCCCAATATGAAACCGCCTGCTCTTTGTCTTGCTCCATCAGCCATTTGATATACCTTCCGTATGGCTGAACCGGCTCTAGTGATATAGCGGATTCATTTACATAAGATGCATAAATATGAAGAAACTCCTTTAACACAATGCTGAGGCACCAGCCGTCCATCATGATGTGATGAAAGGTCCAAATACAAGTGTATTGGCCCTCTCCTGTTTGAATCAGAGTGATGCGCATGAGCAGATCTTTTTGCAAGTGAAACCCTTGAGCGCGGTCTTTTTCTTTCAATTGTTCGATAAACTGTGATTGCTTCTCTTTGTTTAAATGCGTAATGTCTTTTTCCTGCACGACGACATTGCGTTCTCTCAGGACAACCTGCTGGGGAGAGGAAACATTTTGACTGATAAAAATCGTCCTGAAAATATCGTGTCTTGCGACAAGAGCATTGATGCTGTTTTGAAAATACTGCGGATTGACTTTTCCTGCTATTGTAAAAGAAGCTTGCTCAACATATGCCTGTGAATCTTTTTGCAGGAGGGAATGGAAAAGCATCCCTTCCTGCATGTAAGACAGCGGATAAATATCCTGAATTGAATTCGATTTTGTCATGTTCATGTCTCCCTGTCACGATTTTCTACAATTCTTCCACCAAGCTGGATATACTGTCCAAATCCTCTGCCGTTAATGATTGACTGCTAAAATCGCTCAGTGTCTTTTCTGCTTTTTGTTTACCGGCGCAGTGTTTCATAATGTCCAGCAAAAAGTGTTCGATCCTGTTGATAAGCTGGTCCATTGTGTTTCTAAGGAAACGGGCCGGCGGATAGCTAAGATTGAAATGAAGCTTTTTGTCTGCTGCCATTGCACTTAATTCTATGATTTGCTCACGCTTCCATGTATGAGTGATATCCTTTCCGCTTCCAAGACTTGATGGGCGGAAGCTGCCCTGTCTTTCGATGTCGTTGAACTGGCCCAAATAGTTAAAACTGATTTCAGGTGTTTTTGAAAACGCAATGCTTTTGTTTTCAGGGTGTGTGAGGTATTTCAGCATACCGTAACCTATCCCTTTGTTTGGTATCCGGCCAAGTGTATCTTTAACGGTTTTTACTGCGGTTCCCAGCTCATCCCTTTGATTTTCAAAGCTTATGAGGGCCGGGTACATGGATGTAAACCAGCCGACCGTCCGGCTGATATCCAACTCCGGCATAATGTGCTCTCTTCCGTGTCCTTCCATAGCGATTCGGAGCTTGCTTCCTCCTGTCCATTCACAAATCGCCAACGATGCCGCCGTTAACAGAATATCTTGTGTATCTGTACCATAGGCGTGATTGACGTTTTGCAACAAAACGTCAGTGTTTGCTTCAGAGAGTGAAAAGCTTACCGAGTCCCTCTTGCTGCAGCCAGTGTTCTCATGAAGCGGCATTTCATATGGCAGTTCCGCAGTTTGCTGTTCTTCTGCACTTCGCCAATACGCCTCTTCACGAATCAGCTTGCTGCTTTGGGCATATTCCTGAATCCGTCTGGCGTATTCCTGGTAGGAATCAGTTTTAGGCGGAAGATCAATCGGCTGGCCTGAGGACGCTTGTTGGTACCCTGCTGACAAATCCTCCAGCAAAATCCGCCATGCCACACCGTCAACGACTAGATGATGGATCGCGAGGAACAAGTAATCTCCGGTCAGTGTTTTAAACCACGTGGCATGTAACAATGGCCCTTCCTGCAAATTGATGCTTTGCTGAAGATCTGCAACTTCTCGTTTGATTTGTGTTTCCCAATCGTTTTCAGATTGTGAAAGATCAGATATTTTTAACCTGTATAGCTGTGATTCATGAATGCCTTGGTTGATTTGAATCCATCGCCCGCCATCGTTACGATAAACCATCCGAAGCGCATCATGATGCTCCGCCAGCTTTTTTAAGGATGCTCTAAGAGCGTCTTCAGACAAACGGTCAGTATGGAAAAGCATGACAGACTGATTAAAATGGTGTCGTTCTTCTATGTCTTGTGAGAGAAACCATTTCTGAATAGGCGTCCATGGAACATCTCCCTGAACAGGTCCTTGTTCTATGACTCTCTCTGTTTTACGAATAAATGGTGATAAGTCTTTTATCTTTGGATGACGGAATAAATCACTTACCTGCAAGCTTAACCCGTGGCGCCCGAGACGTGCAGAAACTTGAAGCGCTTTGATTGAATCGCCGCCCAATTCAAAGAATGAATCCTCTATTCCGATCCTCTGGATGCCTAGAACCTCCTGCCAGATCAATGCCAGCTGCTCTTCAAGTTCGTTGCGTGGCGGGATGTATGTTTGTTTAGATGCGAAATCTGGTTCAGGCAGTGCTTTCCGGTTCAATTTGCCGTTCGATGTGAGCGGAAGATTCTCCATTTCAATGATATACGCCGGAATCATATAATTAGGCAGTGAACGGGCGAGAAGAGAACGCACTTGTTCAGCATTCGTGCCCGCTTTTACGCTGATATAGCCAAACAGCTCTTTGCTCCCTGACTGTCCTGTACGTGCCAACACCGCCGCTTCTTTGACTCCGTCTATGTGGCGAAGTGCTGATTCGATCTCGCCCAGCTCTACCCGATAGCCTCTGACTTTTACTTGATCATCAATACGGCCAACGTACTCAATTGTGCCATCGGGAAGCCAGCGCGCCAGATCACCTGTGCGGTACAGTCGATCGCCGGGTACAAATGGGTTTTGGACAAATTTCTCTTTCGTTAAATCAGGACGGCGTAAATACCCTCTGGCAACGCCATCTCCGCCGACACAAAGTTCGCCAACAGCTCCGGCCGGCTGCAGCATTCCCCATTGATTTAAGATATAAGCGGAGGAATTGCCAACCGGCCGCCCGATCGGAATGGAGAGTTCATATGTTTTTTGAATGTGGAAGCATGTCGAAAAAGTTGTATTTTCGGTTGGCCCATATCCGTTCCATATCGATACTTCCGGGCAGGCATTTCTGATTCGATTGACGTGGCTTGCCGACAAAGCTTCTCCGCCTATGATCAGATGGTTAAGCTGCGAAAATGTTGTCTCGAGTTGCTCTGTCAAATGATTGAATAGAGACGAGGTCAGCCACATCGTTGTGATTCCTTGATGTTCTATGTATCTCTTAAGCTGTTGGGAATCGAGAAAGGTTTGTTGATCGGACAGGTGCAAAGCGGCACCATTTAACAGCGGTCCAAAAAATTCAAATGATCCAACGTCAAAACCGATTGATGATGTCATCAGAAGGCGGTCAGCAGGTGTAAATGTAATATAATTGCTGTTTTTCACAAGACGAATGACACTTCGCTGCTCAATCATGACACCCTTTGGTTTACCGGTTGATCCAGAGGTATAAATGATATATGCAAGTGAATGGGGCCCTGCTGAAGATTCAACGTTCTTCGCCTCTCCTTGCTTTTGAATATCTTCGATTATGATTTGTTCACATTCAATGCCTAATAGCTGTTTTTCTGTTTTTTCAGATTGAAGGAGTAATGCTGCCCTGCTGTCAGACAGCATATAAGCTATCCGTTCAACAGGCAGATTAGAATCGATAGGCAGATAGGCTCCCCCGGCTTTCAGAATGCCCAGCATACCTGCTATGAGTTCTGGCGTTCGTCCTGCCAACAAGGCTACGACTCGATCGGGACCGACTCCCTTTCTCTGTAGAAGTGAAGCAATTTGATTTGCCCAGCTGTTCAGATCCGCGTAAGTTAACTCTTGTGTATCGCTGACAATTGCTATGGCATTAGGCGTTTGTTCCGCCTGCATTTCAAAGAGTCTGCTGATGGTTTCATTTCTTGGATAATCCATTTTTGTACGATTGAGTTCATGGATAAGGTAATGGGCCTCATCTTCATTCAGGATATTTATTGTTCCGAGAACGGCTTTGTTGTCCTGGATGATGGAGAGTAACATATTGATGAAGTATTGAAGCCACTTTTCTATCGTTTTTTTCTTATATAAGTCAGTACTAAACTCCATTTGGAACGTCAGCAAACCGTGGGGCTGTTCCTGAGCATATAGCGTTAAATCAAATTTGGACGTTTGATGCCCATTGTTTGCTGCAGGTTTGAGACACAGTTCATCCAGGTCCAACGATTCCTGATCCATGTTTTGAAGAACAAACATGACGTCAAAGAGCGGATTCCGGCTCATATCCCTTGTCAATTCAAGCTTATCGACAAGCTCTTCGAACGGATAATCCTGGTGCTCGTAGGCTTCCAATGCTGTCTCGCGCACTTCCTGCAAATACTGTACAAACGGCTTCCCGCCCTCCGGGCGTGTCCGCAGCGCCAGCGTGTTCACAAACATGCCGAGTATGGGCTCCAGATCCTTGTGCGGACGGCCGGCAATTGGCGAGCCTACGATGATATCTTCCTGTCCGCTTAAGCGTGACAATAACGCTGTGTAGGCCGCAAGGAGCACCATGTACAGTGTGCTTCCGTTCTCCCGTGCCAGCTTGTGAAGCCCTGATGCGGCATCTTGATCCAGCGTAAATGAGACCTTGTCACCCGCAAAGCTTCGCACCGGCGGGCGGGGTTGATCAGCCGGGAGATCCAGCACCGGCAGCTCGCCCTCGAGCTGCTTCAGCCAGTACGCCTCCTGCGTCTGGTACGCGTCTCCTGTTTTGAATCCTTCTTGCCATACGGCATAATCTTTATATTGAATATGAAGCGCCGGAAGGGTCCGGTTGTTGTACAGCTTTCCGAATTCCTGAATCAGAATGTTGACGGAAACACCGTCTGAAATGATGTGATGCATATCAACCAGCAACAGGTGCCGCTCATCTGATACCTTTACGATTTGGGCACGGAACAGAGGCGCTTGGCTGAGATCAAACGGCTTGATAAACGCGGCTGCGGCCCCCTGTTCGGTTTGGTCGCCTAGAACTGTCGTCTGTAATGTGAACGGCACCTCGTCATGGATGCGCTGCACCGGCTCGCCGCCTCCATCCTGTTCAAAGGAGGTCCGAAGCGACTCGTGGCGATTGATCAGCTCTTTGAAAGCCCTGTCCAGCCTTTCGGGATTGAGCTTTCCTTCCAGCTCCAATACCGCCGGCATATTGTAGCCTGTCCCTCCGTCCTCCAGCTGCTGAAGGACATAAATCCGTTTTTGGGCAGAGGAAACCGGATAGGTTTCACGCTGTTCCGTCGGTTTTATTGCTTCATATGGACTGTCCGTTCCTTCACGGATAACAGAAGCCAGTCCTTCTATCGTCGGATGGGCAAACACATCTTTCAGCGGCACCTGTACATCAAATTCTTTTGAGATTCGGGAGACAAGCGCCGTTGCTTTTAAGGAATGTCCTCCGCGGTCAAAGAAGTTGTCGTGAATCCCGACAGGGCCGTTTTTCAGGACGTCTTCCCACAGCTGGGCAAGCTTCATCTCGGTCACATTTCTTGGCGCTGTGTAGGTCTCTGCATCTGCCGCTCCGTTAGGAGCTGGCAGGGCGTTCCGGTCCAGCTTTCCGCTTGGCGTAACCGGCCACTGTTCCATCTCGATCATATGGGCTGGGATCATGTAGCCCGGCAGCCGTCTCTCAAGCTGCGCCCGCACTTCGTTTCTCGGGAGTCCTTCTATATAAGCGCATAATTCCGGCTCGCCGCTGTCTGTCCGTACGGTAACGGCCGCTTCCCTTATGCCTTCTATGCTTCTAAGCGCCGCTTCAATTTCTCCAGGCTCAACCCGGTAACCACGGATTTTCACCTGATCATCCGTGCGGCCGAGGAATTCCATATTCCCGTCAGGGAGCCAGCGGGCTATATCCCCTGTTTTGTACATGCGTTCCCCCGGGTAAAACGGGTCCTCAAGAAAACGCTCCTCCGTTAAGGCCGGCCGATTCAGATAGCCTCTGGCCACACCCGCTCCGGCAATGTACAGTTCGCCTGAGACCCCTAAGGGCTGTACGGCTAAATGGGGATCTAAAACATACAAACGCGCACCGGGTACAGGCTTCCCGATCGGAATCCTAAAGCGGTCCCTGTCCCGCTCTGGGTCCAACACGTAGAATGCCGCGTCAACCGTTGCTTCTGTCGGCCCATAGCCATGGATCAGCGATACCTCAGGCAATAAAGAAGCAAATCGCACTGCCACACGGGGTGCAAGCGGTTCACCTCCGGCAAATACACGCTTCAGGCTTGTCCCGTCACTTAGTGTTGCGATTTCCGCTTGATCGAGAAAACTGTTCAGCATAGCCGGAATAAAATGAACCGTTGTCACCTTTTCCTGATGAATGGCTTTGACAATCAATGCCGGATCTTTCTCCCAGCCCGGAGGAAGCAGATAAGCCGAAGCACCGGAAAGCGACCACCAAAACAGCTGCCACACAGACGCATCAAAGGAAAAAGAGGTTTTCACCATGACAATGTCATCTTCCGAAAGCGGAAATTGGTGCTGCATGCCGGTCAGAAAGGAAACAGCCTGGCGGTGCTCGACGGCTACCCCTTTTGGCTGCCCGGTGGAGCCAGACGTATAGATGACATAGGCGAGAGAACCACTGTCAGCAGAAACAAATACATGGTTTTCTGCTTTTTCTCTCCCAAGAGATGTCAGGTCAACTTCAAGCGTCTCTCCGGAAAAGCTCGGTGCGGAGCATCCCGGCTGTGTCAGTAAGAGATCCGCCCCGCTGTCTTTCAGCATGTAGCTCAGCCGCTCTTCTGGATACTCAGGATCAAGCGGCAAATACGCCCCGCCAGCTTTTAATACAGCAAGTACAGCGATCAGCATGTCAGGTGACCGCTCAGACAGGACACCTACGATGCTTTCCTTTGAGACGCCGCGTGCCGCAAGGCGGGCAGCCAGCCGGCTGGCATACATGTCAAGCTCAGCGTACGTCAGCGAACCGCCTGAAAATCGGATGGCTGTCCGCTCCGGTGTGAAAGCCGCCTGTCGTTCAAACAGACCGTGCAAAGTTGGGGCTTCAGGCGAAACAGATACTGACCTGTTGTTTTGAGAAACGATTTTCCGTGTTTTGTTCTCATCAAGCAATGTCATCTTTGACACAGGAAGAGATGGATCAGAGATGACGTCAGAGACCATGTGCAGCAAATAATCTTTTATTTCGGACATCATGCTTGGTTGATAAGCGCTGGTCTGAAAATGAATCCGAACGGACAAGGTACGGCCTGGGATCACTTTGACACTGCAACTATAATTGGTCACCTCTTCCATCTCAAAATCTTTGACGGAGAAATCAAATGACCCCGCTTGATTCATCTCTTCGATCTCTTGCTGGGTAGGTGTATTTTCAAAGACGATAATATGATCGATCAATTCTTGCTTAAGAGCACTCTGCGCCTGAATATCATACAAGGGAAAGTAACTATAGGCTTCTGCCTCATTCATGTCCTTTTGCATTCTCCTGACTAGGTCAGAAAAAGACAGAGAATCACTTTGGGCTCGAATAGGAATGGTATTGATAAAAAGCCCGACCATGTTTTCCACATCTTTTAGCTCAGAAGGTCTGCCTGATATAACTGAACCGAACACAGCATCGCTGCTGCGATTGACCTTTTGAAGCATAATCCCCCATAAAGCTTGGAAAACAGTGTTTAGTGTCGCACCAGAAGCTGCTGCGATTTTCTGTAATTCGGCGGTTTCTTTTTCGGGAATGGTAAACGTGATTTGCTGTAGTGTCCCATTCGGAATTTGATCTGTTCTTTTCGGCAGGGGTGTAGATTTTTCGAAATGCTGAAGCCTCTTTTTCCAGTACTCAGCTGCTTCTTCACGATCTTGCTGCATCAGCCATTTAATATACGTCCCGTACGGCTGTACGGGAGGCAAATCAGGAAGCTGGCCTTTACCCAGCGCTTGATAAATGTGAAGAAAATCTTTAATGACAATGCCTAAACACCAGCCATCCATTAAAATATGATGGTGGCTCCAAATACAGACATAACGACCAGGCGCCCATTTTAAAATAGATATTCTCATTAGTACATCCGTTTGCAGATCGAATCCCCTGGATTTATCCTGCTCTTTGAATGCCTCTGTACAATGTTCTTTATCTTTTTCATTGAGATGAGAAATATCTTCAAAATGAACATGGCAAGGACGTTGCTTGAGCACGACCTGACGAGGCTTGGCAACATTTTTATAGATGAATGCTGTTCGAAAGATATCGTACCTGTCAAAAACAGCATCCATACTTTTCTGGAAACGCTCCAAGTTAAGCTGTCCATTGATCGTAAAAGAGGCCTGTTCAAAATAAGCTCTCGACTGTTCATCATACAATGAGTGAAAAAGCATCCCTTCCTGCATAAAAGACAAAGGGTATATATCCTGTATTTCGGGTTGCTGCGGCATCAGATGAATCTCCTCTCCCTATAGTTTGTTGACGGCTCCCATAATCTCGTTCAATTCATCAAGCGTTAAATCTTCATCAGTGAAATCCGATGCGCTCCATTCTCGGCTTTCTTTGCCCGTACAATGCTCAATGATGTTTTGCAGTGTCTGTTCAAAATGCCCGGCAAATGTTTGGATTGTATTTTCCTCAAATTGTAGCCTGTTATAGATGATGTGCAGGTTCAGGCATCCCGAAGAAATGGCACCGCTGATATCCAGTACATAAGGCCGCTCCCAGTTCGGGCTGATCTCATTTCCTGGCTTGATGTCAGACACTTCAAAGGCTTTTGACTGAATATCCTGATCAAATTGACCTAAATAATTAAAGCTGATTTCCGGGCTGTTTTTCTCAGAGTCCCATTTTTTGCTGATATATTTCAGCACACCGTAGCCCACACCTTTATGCGGTATACGATGCAGCATGTCTTTTGTCTGTTTAATGAGGTGGCCCAGCCGCTCATCGTTATTCTTATGTTCAGAATCGCTCATATCAAGCCACACAGGATAAATGGAGGTGAACCAGCCAACAGTTCTGCTAATATCAATGTCGTCAAGATAGGATTCTCTTCCGTGGCCCTCCATGCTGATTTTAAATTGGTTATTGCCCGTCCATTGCTGCAAAGCAAGTCCTAAAGCTGTCAGAAGGATATCATTCATCTCCGTGCTGTAAGCTTTATGCACAGCCGTTAACAGTAATTCTGTGTGATGGCGGGACAGCTCAAAATCAATCATTTCTGTATCTATGAATGTGTTAGGTGCTGCGTCATTGTCTTTTGGAACAGGCTGAATGTGACGGTTCTCGCACTCATCCCAATACACTGCTTCGCGCTGCACTTGCCGGCTTTTTGAGTAGTCAGCTATTTTTTGTGAATACGTTAAATATGAGTCTGTTTTTTGCGGCAGTTTAATAGATTCTCCTGAGACTGCCTGTTTGTAAGCTGTTGAAAAATCCTCAAACAAAATGCGCCAAGAAACCGCATCAACGACTAAGTGATGAATCGTCAGAAACAAATGGTCACCATTCTCGGTTCTGAACAATCCAGCGTGAAGCAAGGGTCCGGTTTCCAAACGCATATGCTCCTGCATTTGGCTGGCTGCTTTCTTAATCCTGCTATGTGCGTCTGTTGCGTTATCCTTTACATCAAACAGTTCAAAAGCATATAGCTCCTCATCTGGCAGATCTATGCCTCTGTTTAGCTGAACCGGACTGCCATTTTCATACCGGCATATGATTCTCAGTGCGTCATGATGGGTTACCAGGCTTTTTAGCACCTTTTTGAGCGCAATCTCGTCAAATCGTTCAGACCGGTAGAGCATAACGGACTGGTTAAAATGATGGCTTTCCAGAGATTGCGAGAAAAACCATTGCTGGATAGGTGTCCAAGTGATCTCACCTTCGACCGGACCTTGGTCAATGACGCGTACGGCTTTTTGGACACGAGCGGACAGTTCACCAAGAGTCTGATGTTCAAACATCTCACGTACTGTCGTTTCATATCCGCGCTGCTTCAGTCTGGCACAAACCTGCAGCGCTTTAATAGAATCTCCGCCCAGTTCAAAGAAATTGGCGTTTACGCCCAGCTCATCTACATCAAGAAGCTCCTCCCAAATTTCAGCCATCACCTTTTCAATCTCATCTCTTGGGCTGATATCATCAGCAGTATAAGTGTGTTTTTCAGGTTCCGGGAGAGCTTTCTGATCAAGCTTGCCATTAGCAGTTAGCGGGATGCTGTCAATCTGTATCAAGCGGGCGGGCAGCATAAAGTCAGGCAGCATGGTTTTTAGAGAAGTCCGGATGTCTGATATATTCGCAATTTGTTGATCTTTTATCACCATGTAAGCATATATAGCTGTTTGCCCTTGCTCGTCTGCTCTGGTAACGACAGCCGCCTCTTTAATCATTGGAAGCTGGAGAAGAGCCGCTTGGATTTCACCCAACTCGATGCGATGTCCTCTGACTTTAACCTGATCATCAATGCGTCCTAAGTATTCCAGCTCGCCATTTGACAGGCGTTTAGCAAGATCTCCCGTGCGATATAATCTGTCCCCCGGAAAGTATGGATTGGGTACAAAACGGTCAGCGGTCAACTCATCTCTGTTTAGATATCCCCGTGCCACACCTTCACCGCCTATATACAGCTCCCCTGGAACTCCGATAGGCAGCAGATTCATATGAGCGTCCATCACATAAGCCTGCAGAGTTGAAAGAGGCCGGCCGATATTGCTTTTATTTTTTGCAATATCTGCTGCGGACAATTTTTTGAACGTTACATGTACCGTCGTTTCTGTAATACCGTACATATTGATGAGATCGGTATGAGGATATTTTTCATTCCAGCTTTGAAGCATGCCTGGCTGTAAAGCTTCACCGCCAAAAATGACGTAGCGGATGGTTAATCGGTCCGGATGGTTTTGATCTTCATGCATCAGGCCGTAAAAAGCTGTTGGGGTCTGATTGAGTACAGTGACGCGTTCTTTTTTTAACAATAATCGAAATGCCTGGGGATCACGGGCTGTTTCCTTAGAGACCACGACTAGTGTGCTTCCGTTCAATAACGCACCAAACATTTCCCATACAGAGAAATCAAAACAATATGAATGAGAGAACGTCCAGATGTCTTCATGGCCAAATTCAAAAGGTTGGTTTTGATGCTTTAAGAGACTGATCACATTGCGGTGCTCGACAATGACGCCCTTTGGCTGGCCAGTCGTTCCGGATGTGTATATCACGTATGCAGGCTGATCCGTTAATATTTGAATGTTTAAATCAGCCGGAATTGAGTCGTTTTCGCCTTCATCGATATACAAAATATGTCCGTTGTAGCCTGCGGGCTTGTTTTGACTGCGCTCTGTCAGCAATATCTCTGTCCCGCTATCATTGAGCATAAAGCTAATACGTTCCTGAGGATATTCAGGATCAATCGGCAAGTAGGCCCCTCCAGCTTTTAAAATCGATAAAACACCAATGACCATATCAGATGACCGATCGAGCATCAGACCGACGATATCCCCAGCGCTGACTCCTCGTTTGATCAGCAGAGCAGCTGTCCGCTCGGCTTTTTCATTCAGCTCTCGATAGGTAAGCTGAGAGTCACCGCACACCACTGCGAGATGCTCCGGATGTTCAGCGGCTTTTTTTTCAAATAAGCTTACAATGTTTTCATTTCTTGGATAAGCTGCATACTGTCCCATTTTTTCAAGGAGCAAGTCACGCTCTTCAGAAGGAAGCAATTGCATATCCGAAATCCTCATCTCGGTATCCGCCGTTACACTTTTTATCAGCTCAATAAAATAGGATGCCCACCGTGCAATGGTTTCTTCTTCAAAAAGAGCAGTGCTGTATTCAAAACGGCAGCGGATTCCGCCAGAATGCTCCTCAGCGTGCAAGGTCAAATCAAATTTAGATATATCGTGTTTAGGAGTGACAGACGAAATCGATAGACCCGGCACTTCGAACTGAAAATCATCACTGCTTTGAAGCACGAGCATCGCATCGAACAGCGGGTTGCGATTTACTTCTCTATGTGTATCGAGCTTATCTGCCAGCTTCTCAAAAGGATAATCCTGATGCTCATAAGCTGTCAGAACCAGGTGGCGAATGTCCTGCAAATACGAGCTGAACGTTTTGCGGCCCTCGGGCTGGCAGCGAATTGCTAGTGTATTGACGAACATCCCGATGACGCGCTCCAGATCGGCGTGCGGTCTTCCGGAAGCAGGTGAGCCGACAACAATATCCTCTTGTCTGCTTAGCTTAGATAACAAAATAGAATAGGAAGCCAGAAGAATCATATACAATGTTGTTCCCGTTTCTGCCATTACACGGTGCAGCTCATCAGCCGTGTCTTTATCAATGTTGACTTCGATTGTTCCGCCGCTGAAATCGGGGAGACGCGGTCTTGTTTGATCAAGCGGTAAATCTAATACAGGAAGTCTCCCCCCTAGCTGATTGAGCCAATAGGCCTCCTGTTTTTTGTGTAATTCTTCAGGATACTTCTCTTGCTGCCAAACAGCAAAATCTTTATATTGCAGGCTTAATGCTGGAAGCTCTTTTCCGCAATATAAGTCAGTAAATTCTTGGACTAAAGTGCTCATCGAGACACCGTCAGCGATAATATGATGCATATCAAGCAGCAAAAATCCGCGGTTATTGCCCATCGAAACGAGACATGCTCTAAAAAGCGCGCCGGACGATAAATCAAACGGTTTGATAAAGGACTCAATTGCAGACTCAAGCATTTGGTCTGATTCCATTTCAAGCTCTTTCAGATCAAAGTCCATCTCAGGATAAATGAGCTGTACGGCCTCTCCTCCATCAATCACAAAAACAGTCCGCAATGCTTCATGCCGAATCACAAGTTCTGTGAGAACGCTTCTCAGCCGCTGACGATCGAGGTATCCGCTTAATTCAAGTACAGCGGGCATGTTATAGCCAGTGCTGTCATCTGCCAGCTGATGAAGAGCATATAATCGTTTTTGTGCGAAAGACAGCGGATAGACATCTCTTTGATCCGCAGGTTCAATCTGTGTAAAAGCATGTTCTTTTAAGCTCATCAATTTGACAGCCATGCTTTCAATTGTCGGATTTGAAAAAACCTCACTGATCGGCAGCTCAATATTAAGCTTTTTATGTATTCTTGATACAAGTAAGGTCGCTTTTAAGGACTGTCCGCCTAACTGAAAGAAATCATCACGAATGCCGATTGGCTGTTTATTCAGCACATCTTCCCAAATACGTGCGAGATCAGCTTCGATTAAGGTTCGGGGCGCCATATATGTGAGGCTCGTATTTGTTTCAGGTTCAGGAAGTGCTGAGCGGTCAAGCTTTCCGCTGGATGTTAATGGCATTCGGCTGATGTTGATCATACTTGCTGGAATCATATAGGACGGCAATGTCCCAACAAGATGCCGATACAAATCTGGGAGACTGTTTCCCTTTTCCGGAACGATATAAGCAACAAGCTCTTTTTCCCCAGCAGAAACATCACGGGCCAGTACGGCTGCTTCCTTTACACCTGGTATCTGTCGAAGAACCGTTTCAACCTCTCCCAGTTCAATGCGGTAACCCCTAATTTTCACTTGATCATCAAAACGTCCAATATATTCAATCGTTCCATCCGGCAAAAAACGGCCTGCATCACCTGTTCGGTATACGCGCTCCCCTTCAAGGAATGGATGATCGTAGAATACTTTCTCTGTCAGCTCCGGCTGTTTGTAGTATCCTCTCGCAAGGCCCGCGCCGGAAATACACAGTTCGCCCGCCGTGCCGATCGGCTGCATCTGATTTCCGTACAAAACAAATACCTTCGTGTTTGCTATCGGGTGTCCGATCGTGATCCTCTCTTTTTCGTTCAGTTGACGCAATATTGTTGTTGCCACACTATTTTCGGTCGGCCCGTATTCATTTGCCAATTCTGCAGAAGGACAAATCTTATCGCTCATCTTAAGCAGGTCAGGTGTGACCGCTTCACCAGCAAATGTCACAATACGAAGACTTTTTGCATCCTCAGCAGTCATCACTTCCAATAACACCCGGTACAGGGAAGGAACAATGATCATGTGATTGACCTTATAACAGGCTATTTTTCGCTTAAGGGCTAGCACATCCTTCGCTTCGTCATCCGTTGTCAGCAATACGCAAGCACCGGATAAAAGCGGAGTAAATAAACTCGTTACACAGCCGTCAAACACGTATGAAAACAAATGGAGGGATATATCCTGTTCGGTCATGCCATACTCTTCCCGTCTCCATTGCAATGTATTGGCAATGCCTTGATGTTCAACAAGAACACCTTTAGGCCGCCCTGTCGTTCCCGACGTATAAATTAAGTAGGCAAGATCACCAGGCGGCACATCTGGAGCTGCTGATTGATGGCTTTCTGTTTGTTCTATCGATACAATGTTTCCTTCATAGTGCGGCGGGATAAATGTCATAAGGTCTTCTTCTATCAGCATTTGAGCCGCTTGACTGTCCTTCAGCAAGAAAGAAAGACGTTCTGTCGGAACATTTGGATCAAGCGGCATATAAGCGCCCCCCGCTTTCCAAATCCCTAGTAAAGCTGCTGGCATTTCCATTGACCGCCTCATCATCACAGCGACGATATCTCCAGATCCAACCCCTTTTTCTATGAGAGCATGCGCAATCTGATTGGCCCTTCCGTTTAATTGACGATAGGTCCAGCATTCGTCTCCCATTTTCAATGCAGCCGCTTCGGGTGTTTTGTAAGCTTGTTCCTCGAACAATTGGGATATCGTTTTGTTCACATAAGGACGCTCTGTTTCATTAAACAATTGGATAACCTGTTGTTCCTCCGGCGGCACGATATTGATGTCACTGACGGCAACATCGGGATGTGTCACAATGCATTCAAGCGCTTGCTTTAGATGGCCTTGTATCCGCAGCATCTCCTCACGTTCATAAACGGCTGCGTTGTAGCTGAATTTGATATAAAATGATTCTCCCGGAACGATCACGATATTAAAGTCGTAATTGGTTTGCTCAGACATTGAAATGTCACCCAGCTTCAGCGCATTTTCCTCATTCTCGCTCTCGATGCGTAATGCCTGATCAAGCTGTACAGGATAATTTTCAAAAACAAAAATATGATCGATCAAATCTTGTTTCAATGGACTATGGTTTTGAATGTCATAAAGCGGATAATACCCGTGCTGTTCAGATGATAAAAAATCCTCCTGCACAGATTTGGCCAGCGAAGAAAACGTCATGCCCTCAGCAGATCGAATTCGCACTGGGACCGTATTAATAAACAAGCCGACCATTGATTCAATCCCGTCAATCGCTGACGGACGTCCAGAAATAACGGAGCCAAAAACGACATCATCAGCGGCATTATATCGATGGAGAAGCACGCCCCAAATACTCATAAACAACGTGTTTAGTGTGACTCCCCATTTGTGGGCGGCCTCAGTCAGTTTCTCAACCATTTCCGGCGCTAAAGAAAAGCGAACCTGAGCGGCTTCGTAATCGCTGTCCGCTGGGCGGCTCTTTATCCGGGGAATAGAAGCAGTATTCCCGTACTCCTTCAAATATCCACTCCAATAAGCAGCAGTCTCTTCTTGATCTTGTTCTCCGAGCCATTCAATATAACGGCTGTACGGCACCGTCCTGCCAAGCTGTACAGGCGAGTTATTTTTGAGTGAATCATACATGCTGAAAAACTCTTTCAGAATAATGCCGAGACACCAGCCATCCATGATGATATGGTGATGTGTCCAGACACATGTATATTGGCTGTCGCCTCTATCAAAAAGGGCAAGGCGCATTAATGGATCTTTTTGCAAATCAAATCCTTTTTCCCGATCCTTGGTCATAAAAGCATCAATCAGCGACTGCTGGTCTTGATCAGCCAGGCGAGAAATATCTTCTCTATATACTGTCAATTCACGGTTTGACAAGACTACCTGCTGCGGCCCTGTAAGATCTGGTACTTCTTTAATGAAAATTGTTCTGAAAATATCATACCTTGAGACAAGAAGGTTTAAGCTCTTTTGAAACGAGTCGATACATAGATTGCCTGTGATCGTAAACGAGGTCTGTTCGACATAGGCTTTTGAGCTGAAATCCATCAGTGAATGAAACAGCATTCCTTCTTGCATGTGCGATAACGGATAAATATCTTGAATTTGCGCCGATTGTGCCATCAATTCCACACACCTTTTCAAAAGTTAAAGATCTTTCACCAAATTTTCGATGCTAGATAATGCAGACAACGTTAATTCCTTATTGCTGAAATCACTCAGCGTTTTTTCGCGTGCTTTTTTCTGTGAACAATGCTCAATCGTCTCGATAAGATGCCTGTGAAAACGATCCATAAAGCACTCAATCGAGTGTTTGCTGAATACTTGGGTGTATACCGCTTTTACGTGAAGCCGTCCGTCTGTAATGAGAGCATTGATGTCCAGCTCATATTCTCGTTCTCTCTCACCCGCTATTTCGTAACGGGGCTGGTAATATGACAATTGAAACGTTTCAGCTTCCTTCTCTTCGCTAAATTGGCCGAGATAATTAAAGCTGACCTCAGGCTCTTTATGGCGCAGTTCTCCTATGTGTGTTAACAATCCGTAACCAGTTCCTTTGTTTGGGACTCTTCTCAGCATATCTTTTGTCATCTTAATTCGGTATGCGAGCGGATCCTCGAAAGGCTCGGGAATACCCATGTCTAGCAGAATAGGATAAATGGAAGTAAACCAACCAACTGTCCGTGAAATATCAATGTTTGGCACATGCCCTTCTCTACCGTGTCCCTCAGTGCTAATCAGGATTCGGTCATGCCCTGTCCATTCAGAAAGCGCCATTCCTAAAGCTGTAAGCAAAAGTTCGTTGACATCAGTGCCATAGGCTTGCTGAGTTTCAAACAGCAATTTTTCAGTCCAGTCCCCGGATAGCACAAACGCTTGTGCATCGCTGTTCATTTGGAGTCTGCCCGGCACATTTTCTATGTCCTTAGGAAGAAAAGCAGTGTGAGCGTCTAAAATCGTTTGCCAATACGTTTTTTCTGAAAGCAATTGTTTACTTTCAGCTATTTGGGCAAGACCATTGGCGTAGGACAAATAAGAATCGGTTTTTGGCGGCAATCGGATTTCTTGTTTTTCTAAAGCCTGCTGATATGCCGCCGCTAAATCCTCAAGCAGAATCCTCCAAGAAACACCATCCATCACTAGATGATGAAGCGCAATCAAAAGATGATCCCCTTCTGACGTTTTAAACAAACCTGCTTGCAGCAGAGGCCCTTGTTGTACATTCATTTTGCTTTGAATGACGGTTTCCTCAGCCGCTAGTTTTTCATCAAGGTGAGTCCTTTCCAGCGATGCTTTTGTCCAATCTGAAATATAAAGGCCAAATAGTTCATCATCCTTGTGATTGATTCCGCGATTAAACGGAATGACATGGCCGCTTTGGTCATGCTGGAAAATCATGCGAGTGGCATCATGATGCTCGGTTATTTTACGCAGCGCTAGACGAAGCGCGTTAGCATTGAATCCTTTGTCACTGAAAAGCATGACGGACTGGTTGTAATGATAGTGAAAAGCATGGACCTGTCCGAAAAATCTTCTCTGAATCGGGGTGAGTTCAGCTTCACCTTCCACAGGTCCCTGGTCCGCTTGAGATGCCAATGGTGTGATATGTCCGCATAGTTCCTGAATCGTTGAATAACGGAATAAGTCGCGTATAGTCATGCTCCAGCCTTCAGCTGCCAGACGTGCTGCCACTTGTAATGCTTTAATTGAGTCTCCGCCAAGCTCAAAAAAGGAATCGTGAATGCCGACTCGTGACATGCTCAGTACATCTTCCCATATATACGCCATCGTTTTTTGTATGTCGTTAACTGGTGCGGAATATGGACGCGATAACACATTATTTGGAGCCGGCAAGGCATTTCTGTCCAGCTTTCCGTTTAGAGTCAGCGGCATGTTTTCTAAAGGAATCAGATGTGCAGGAATCATATACGCTGGCAGCTCCTTTGTTAAAGCAGCACGGAGAGCATTCGTATTGACATCTGAAGGCACAATGTATGCTGCCAAACCTGCATGTCCATTCTTATCATGCTGAACGGCAACAACAGCTTCTCTGACAAGCCCCGTTTGAAGCAGAACACTTTCAATTTCTTCTGTTTCAATTCTGTATCCATTTATCTTCACCTGATAATCCATTCGGCCAAGAAGCCGGATCGTTCCGTTCGGAAGGAAGCAGGCGCGATCGCCGGTTCTGTACAGCCTTTCTCCAGAGACAAATGGATTTTCTGTAAATTTCATTTTCGTTAAGTCAGTTTTATGATGATAGCCTTTCGCAACACCTGCCCCGCCGATGCACAGCTCGCCGGCAACACCGATCGGCTGAATTTGATCAGTCTCGCTGAGTACGTACATGCGTACATTCGGCAGAGGGCTGCCGATTGGTACGGTATCGCCCGTACACTCTTCACCCATACTTGTTTCATAAAAGCTCGAATCAATGGTTGCCTCTGTGACACCATAGCTATTGATGATGCGCATGCTTTGACCAAAGCGGTCTGTCAATGTTTTGAAATCTTGAGCTTTCACCATGTCGGAACCAAGAATCAGTATGTCTAGGTCAGGAAGCTTGAGCTTGTTACGGTATATATACTCCATAAGCGGGATAATGAGAGCCGGTGTTGACTCCATTATCGTAATTCGCCGGGCGCTCATGATTCCATATAATTCAGCAGGTTCCAGCCTCTTTTCATCTGAACAAATGATTAGCGTCCCGCCGTTTATCAATGATCTCGCCAAATCTCCTGAAAAGACATCGAATGAAAAGCTCGCGATTTGAAGCAGTCTGACAGGCTTCCGATCAAGCTCATAAATTTGACGCCAAGCAAGAGCAGCATGAGTAAAGTTCTGATGGGTGACAATCACACCTTTAGGCGCACCCGTCGTTCCTGACGTATAAATGATATATACCTCCTCTTCAGGAGCAGGAGATAAGTTAAGGTTGCAGTTACTTTCTTCATAAGAGCTCTCATCGTCAAGGCAGATGTGAGACATCTCAGATTCAGGCGAGTTCGAAATCAAATGCTCCAACTCTCTCTGTAAAAGAAGAATATCTGCCCCGCTATCACGAAGAATGTATTCAATACGAGCTTTTGGATAGTGTGAATCGATTGGGATATACACTCCGCCAGCTTTCATCACTGCCAGCACGCCAACAATTGCATCAATGGACCGCTTGGCTAAAACTGCCACAGTTGGCTTCGGACCTTTTCTGTTTTGCAATGTTCGTGCCAGACAATTGGCTCTTTCATTTAGAAGCCGATAGCTAATCTCTGTTTCGTTATCAATAACAGCTATATGTTCTGGAATTTCTTCAGCTTTCGCCTCAAATATGCGATGAAAAGGAACATCACTTTGAGCAAATTCAACTTGAGTTTTGTTAAATGTAGTGAGAATTTTTTGTTTTTCTTTTTCACTAATTATATTTATTTGTGAAAGCCTTGTTTCAGGATTAGAAATGACCGCATGCAGTAATTCGATAAAATGAGCTGCCCAGCGTTCAATCGTATCTTTCAGGAACACTTCTGTACTAAATTCCAATTCGCAGCATACGGCTTCATCTGTTTCGGTTGCTATTAACGTGATATCGAATAAAGAAATGTGATGTGCGAATGTTGCAGGCCGGACTGTTATCTCTTCGAGATCCATCTCCTGCTTTTCCATATTTTGAAGGATAAACATCGCATCAAATACTGGATTCCGGCTCATATCCCTTGTCAATTCAAGCTTATCGACAAGCTCTTCGAACGGATAATCCTGATGCTCATAGGCTTCCAATGCAGTCTCGCGCACTTCCCGCAAATACTGTACAAACGGCTTCCCGCCCTCCGGGCGTGCCCGCAGCGCCAGCGTGTTCACAAACATGCCGAGTATCGGCTCCAGATCCTTGTGCGGCCGGCCGGCAATTGGCGAGCCGACGATGATATCTTCCTGTCCGCTTAAGCGTGACAATAACGCTGTGTAGGCCGCAAGGAGCACCATGTACAGTGTGCTTCCGTTCTCCCGTGCCAGCTTGTGAAGCCCTGATGCCGCTTCTTGATCAAGCGTAAAGGAGACCTTGTCACCCGCAAAGCTTCGCACCGGCGGGCGGGGTTGATCAGCCGGGAGATCCAGCACCGGCAGCTCGCCCTCGAGCTGCTTCAGCCAGTACGCCTCCTGCGTTTTGTACGTGTCTCCTGTTTTGAATCCTTCTTGCCATACGGCATAATCTTTATATTGAATATGAAGCGCCGGAAGGGCCCGGTTGTTGTACAGCTCTCCGAATTCCCGAATCAGAATGTTGACGGAAACACCGTCTGAAATGATGTGATGCATATCAACCAGCAACAGGTGCCGCTCATCTGATACCTTTACGATTTGGGCACGGAACAGCGGCGCTTGGCTGAGATCAAACGGCTTGATAAACGCGGCTGCGGCCTCCTGTTCGGTTTGGTCGCCGAGAACTGTCGTCTGTAATGTGAACGGCACCTCGTCATGGATGCGCTGCACCGGCTCACCGCCTCCATCCTGTTCAAAGGAGGTCCGCAGCGATTCGTGGCGCTTGATCAGCTCTTTGAAAGCCCTGTCCAGCCTTTCTGGATCAAGCTTCCCTTCCAGTTCTAATACAGCCGGCATATTGTAGCCGGTCCCTCCGTCCTCCAGCTGCTGAAGGACATAGATCCGCTTTTGGGCAGATGAAACCGGATAGGTCTCACGCTGTTCCGTCGGCTTTATTGCTTCATATGGACTGTCCGTTCCTTCACGGATAACAGAAGCCAGTCCTTCTATCGTCGGATGGGCAAACACATCTTTCAGCGGCACCTGTACATCAAATTCTTTTGAGATTCGGGAGACAAGCGCCGTTGCTTTTAAGGAATGTCCCCCGCGGTCAAAGAAGTTGTCGTGAATCCCGACAGGGCCGTTTTTCAGGACGTCTTCCCACAGCTGGGCAAGCTTCATCTCGGTCACATTTCTTGGCGCTGTGTAGGTCTCTGCATCTGCCGCTCCGTTAGGAGCTGGCAGGGCGTTCCGGTCCAGCTTTCCGCTTGGCGTAACCGGCCACTGTTCCATCTCGATCATATGGGCTGGGATCATGTAGCCCGGCAGCCGTCTCTCAAGCTGCGCCCGCACTTCGTTTCTCGGGAGTCCTTCTATATAAGCGCATAATTCCGGCTCGCCGCTGTCTGTCCGTACGGTAACGGCCGCCTCCCTGACGCCTTCTATGCTTCTAAGCGCCGCTTCAATTTCTCCAGGCTCAATCCGGTAGCCGCGGATTTTCACCTGATCATCCGTGCGGCCGAGGAATTCCATATTCCCGTCAGGGAGCCAGCGGGCTATATCCCCTGTTTTGTACATGCGTTCCCCCGGGTAAAACGGGTCCTCAAGAAAACGCTCCTCCGTTAAGGCCGGCCGATTCAAATAGCCTCTGGCCACACCCGCTCCGGCAATGTACAGTTCGCCTGAGACACCGATAGGCTGTACGGCTAAATGGGGATCTAAAACATACAAACGCGCACCGGGTACAGGCTTCCCGATCGGAATCCGCAAGCGGTCCCTGTCCCGCTCTGGGTCGAACACGTAGAATGCCGCGTCAACCGTTGCTTCTGTCGGCCCATAGCCATGGATCAGCGATACCTCAGGCAATAAAGAAGCAAATCGCGCTGCCACACGGGGTGCAAGCGGTTCACCTCCGGCGAATACACGCTTCAGGCTTGTCCCGTCACTTAGTGTTGCGATTTCCGCTTGATCGAGAAAACTGTTCAGCATAGCCGGAATAAAATGAACCGTTGTCACGTTTTCCTGATGAATGGCTTTTACGATCAATGCCGGATCTTTCTCCCAGCCCGGAGGAAGCAGATAAGCCGAAGCACCGGAAAGCGACCACCAAAACAGCTGCCACACAGACGCATCAAAGGAAAAAGAGGTTTTCACCATAACAATGTCATCTTCCTGAAGCGGAAACTGGTGCTGCATGCCGGTCAGAAAGGAAACAGCCTGGCGGTGCTCGACGGCTACCCCTTTTGGCTGCCCGGTGGAGCCAGACGTATAGATGACATAGGCGAGAGATTCGTCGCTAACAGAAGCAGACATATGACGTTCTGTTTCTTCACGCGCAAGAGATAACATGTCAACCTCAAGCGTCTCTCCAGAAAAGCTCGGCGCAAAACATCCTGGCTGTGTCAGCAAGAGAGCCGCCCCGCTGTCTTTCAGCATGTAGCTCAGCCGCTCTTCTGGATACTCAGGATCAAGCGGCAAATACGCCCCGCCAGCTTTTAATACAGCAAGTACAGCGATCAGCATGTCAGGTGACCGCTCAGACAAAACACCTACGATGCTTTCCTTTGAGACGCCGCGTGCCGCAAGGCGGGCAGCCAGCCGGCTGGCATACATGTCAAGCTCAGCATACGTCAGCGAACCGCCTGAAAATCGAATGGCTGTCCGTTCCGGTGTGAAAGCCGCCTGTCGTTCAAACAGACCGTGCAAAGTTGGGGCTTCAGGCGAAACAGCTTCTGTCTTGTTATACTCATACAACAATTTTTGCTTTTCTCTTGTATTCGTCATATCTAATTCTCTTATAAAGCTGTACGGTTGTTGAAGGGCGCTTTCCAGTAAGGTAAGCAGATGGTGTTGAATACGTTTAATATCCTCAAGAGAAAACAAGGTATTTTGATAGTCGAAATTTAATTGTATGGTTCCGGTGTCTACACGTTCCTGTATCTGAACAGAAAGCTCATTCGCGGTGTATCCGCTGAAATACAGCGCTGTTTCATAGTCAAAACCATCTGCATTATGCCACTGAAGTGGCTGATACTGCATAGATATACCGATAAGGTTGTGTAAATCCTTCTGTTCATTTCTTAATTCATTCACAAGCAAATTATAAGGAAACCGTTGATGACGCATAACGGAAAGCTGTTCCCTGCCTATTCTGCGGACAAAGGAAAGAAAATCTGTGTCAGGATCAACCGTTATTCTGATTGGAAGAGAACTGACGAACATGCCGAGCATTTCTTTTTCAGCCTTTGACCCTCTGTTGCCATAATAGGTGCCAATGGCAAGATCTTTTTTAGAAGTGATTCGGCTGATGCATATGTAAAATGAAGCCATAAATAAGGAAATGATATTGATCTTGTGTTCTTTACAGAAGATTCGAATCGTTTGCTCTAGATCAGGTGAAAGAATAATGGTGTCTCTGGATGCGGCTGTGCTCTGTTTTTGTAAGGACGTCTGGCCGGCTAACGAGTGATATTCCAACGGGCGCTGAAAGGTTTGCGTCCAAAATAAACGATCCTTTGCAAAACGTGAAGATTGTAGATATTGACTCTCTTTTTCAATATAGCTCAAGTAAGAAGGCTCCGGCTGATCTGGTAAAGGATCTTTCTTCTTTATTTTTTGATAAAGATCTATAATTTGATTTCCCATCACATTTAAAGAGATTCCATCCATGATGATGTGATGGAATTTCGCGAACAGCCAAACTTCATGAGAGTCAATTCTGAGGAGGTAAAATTGATAAAGAGGTGAGTTGAACAGTTTAAATGGGATTCTCGCTTGATCTTGTATCCATTGCTCCATTTCTATCATTTCAACATTTGAAAAATCTATTATTTCAAGTGAAACGTATTTATATTCAGTAAGGTACAGTCGCGGTTCAGGCTCTTCTCCTTCTAGCAGCTGAAATCTAATGGCGTCGTTGCGGGCGACGGAATGATTCAGTGCTTCCTCTAGGGCCTCAAGATCAATATCGCCCCTGAATTTCACGCAGGCGGTAAGATTGCAAATGCTAGTACCTGGCTCCAGCAGTTCGGTAAACCACACTCTCCTTTGGGCATGGGTTAAAGAATAAGTATGTACGTTCAACGGATTCCCTCCAGTTCTCATAATAAGAGGATAAAAAAGTAGAAAAAAGCAGAAAAATGACAATAAAAGAAATTATATGCCTGTATAATCCATATATGCACTATATTAACGGATATTTTTTAAAGTACAATAAAAAATATTAAATTTTTATAACATTTTTTTGAATATAGTATTATTTCTTTATTTTTAGTTTCCTTTTTTATCTAATTTTCGGATATAAAGTGATAAAAGTATGGTTTCACGTAAGGTCTTACACACTATTTTTTGATCAAACTAATTTGCTTTTGTGATAATTCTTCTAAGGTTCGACAGGGCGTTGTTACAGACATAAAAAAACCTGTTTTCTCTTGGAAAACAGGCCTGATACCATTATTGATTTGCTAAAACGACAGCAATTTGATCCTCAATATCTTTTCCATCCTCTTCATCAATCAATCCGTTTAGCAGAATAGAGAAAACAAGCTTTTTTCCGCTCTTTGTTTCTGCGTAACCAGATAGAGAGCTGACCGTACTTAGCGATCCGGTTTTTGCTCTTACTTTTCCTTGTGCAGGAGTATCTTTCATGCGGTTTCTCAGCGTTCCGCCTACCATTCTGTCAGGATTGCCTGCAACAGGTAAAGAATTTAGATAAGCCGAGAACCAACTCTGATCTTGAATGTCGTATAACAGCTGTGAGAGTTGATCTGAGGATACAGCATCAATATGTGAGATTCCTGATCCATCCCTTAAGATGAGTGATTTGGAATCAACACCAAATTCCGGAAGCGTACTGTTTAACACTTCGAGCCCCTTCTCCCAGCTTCCCTCTCCTTTTTTCACTTTCCCCATCTCTTTTACGAGTACTTCGGCATGTCCGTTATTACTTAATTTCATGAACGGCACAAAGAGTTTCGATAAAGGCATTGAGCGATGAGCGAGCAGCACGTCTGAAGAACCAGGTGCTGCACCCGTTTTGACGTCCCCTTTCACAGTAATCCCTTGTTTTTTAAGTGCCTGCTTAAATAAATCTAAGGCATATCCGGCAGGCTCCCAGACAGAAATCCATTCCTTTGTCTTGTTTGCGTCAACCGGCACGCTCCCTTCAATTGTAATCGTGTTTGTTCCATGCTCTCTTTCGATCGTGAGGTCTTTCTTTGAGCCGGCCTCTGTCGTTTCGGCATCATTCTTAATCGTTATATAATCGGTTTTCGGAGAGACAGAAACAGCAGGCTTTTCTCCTTCTTTTTTATTTGGGGTGACTTCAACAATCACAGTGCCTGCATCATAGTCTTCATTCGGAGACGCTGTTAGAGCGGAGATTGGCGCACCGTAATATGTGTATTCATCGCTCCAAGGCATATCAGGTGATAATCGCATGTCATCATACCACGTATCATCACCGATCAGATTGCCTTTAATTACTTTTACGCCGGATTCTTTTAATTTCTCAGCCATTTTGTCAAAATCAGATGGTAAAAGTGTCGGATCTCCCTTCCCTTTCAAATAAAGGTTACCATTCAGCTTTTTCCCTTTTAGTGCGCCGTCCGTCCGGACCTCGGTTGTAAAAGAATAGTTCTCGCCAAGGACAGAAAGTGCCGCAGCCGCTGTCAATAGCTTTAGAGAAGAAGCGGGCCTCATTCGGGTGTCTCCTGAATGTTCATATAGAACAGCACCTGTTTCCGCGGAGCGAACGGTGATGCCGGCCATTGCGCCTTCGAGTGCAGGATGATCAGCTAAAATCTTATCAATCTGCCCGGAAAGTGCACCTTGTTTTTCAGCGGCAAGCGCAGCCTGATGCATATAAGGAACCGAAGCAACGACGAAAAGCAGTAAAACAGCAACATAAACCTTTATGCTTTTTTTCATTAATTACCCCGCCTCTCTGCGCTTCATCATTGGCTATTGATGATTCAGTTCAATGGTGATACTGCTTTTGGCTGTCGTTTCTTCTCCCGGCTCCAGCACTTGTAAACCAGTGAGTGATGAAGGTAAATCAAGATTCACGGCGTTTGTCACCCATGTGTAAGGCTCAGGGCACAAATACCCTTGTTTTCCGTCCGCATTGTATACAACCCATTGTTTAAACTGTGCATCTGCCTTATAAATAATGCTTATATGTGCATGCTGATGATAAATGACTGCCTGATTTTCTCCGCCTCTCTTCTGATAAGAAGATAAAAAGACATCATCCAGCTGCTTGTGGCGCAAATCTATTCCTTCATGCAAAGCTTCTTTATACGGTACATCCATCAGTTTCCCGGTCGGCAGCAAGCGTTCATCTAATTCCCATTGCTGATCTGCTGTCAGGGAGAATAACGAGCTTTCTGCCGGAAATACAAATGTAGTATGATAACCAATTCCCCAAGGAAACGCTTCCTTTCCTTTGTTCATGACCGTCGCATGTTTAAATAGGGTATTCCCCTTGATTGTGTATGTCATCCGAACGACGGCATGATGAGGAAATTGCTTCTGCACATGGGGGAGCTCAGAAAGATCAATTTCTGTTTCAACAATCACTTCTTCATCAGTTTGCTTCGTGGTCACGACATTCCACTTTTCATGGTAAAGAAACCCGTGAAGATGGTTGTGTTTATCCTTCTCGTTGATATCAAAATGATACGTTCTGCCCCGGAAACTGAATGTTCCGTCACTTATGCGGTTAGGCGGAAACAGGATTGGAATGCCATACAATGTTGGTGTATCGTGAAAACTTTCTGCTGTTTCCGGTTCACGCAAAAGCTGGACTTTTGTTGTTTTGTCCACGAGTGAAATGACGTTGCTCCCCCACTCGGGGACAACAATCATTTCTAGATGTTCGTTGCCCGCTTTGATGGCCGGCGTTCCCAAATACGTGATGTTTTCAATAAAGTTTGCCATGTATACTCAACCTCTCCTTGATTCATTGCTAGTATAAGAATTCAATGTACTGTGCCATATTTCCTCCATTTTATGTTCCCCCCTATCAAATAAAAAAACACCGTTCAAACTCATGAACGGTGTGATTCGGGTGACTATTGGATGAGACGTGTGATCTGTTTCTTTTTCCACACGAATTGATAATACCCATAAATCAACAGCAGGCTGACGGCAAACGCAGCCGGATAGCCAACCCAGACGCCGAGTATTTCAAGCTTTGTGTAGTGAGAAAGGACGAAGGCGACAGGCACCTCAACTCCCCAGATCGAAAATATACTGATAACGGTCGGCCATAAAACCGTTCCGCTTGCCCGCATCGTTGCGGAAATGATTTGGGCATTTCCAAACAGCAAATAGCTCCACAATGTAATCATCAAGAGACGGTGCGCAATGTAAAGCGTCTCTTGCTCGGTTAAAAATAACGCTAAAATCTGATGTGAAAAAACATAGATCAAAATGATCAGTACGCCGCCAATGATATAATTCAGCCAAATCCCCACGCGAATGACCTGCTTTAAGCGGTCAAATTCGTTCGCGCCAATCGATTGCGCAGCGAAAATAGAAACCGCGATACCAAGGCTGACGGCTGGCATCTGTACATAGCTGGCCACCTGGTTGACCACTCCGTATGCAGCTGTTGCATTAGAGCCGTAATGATTGACGAATGAAATAACCGCTATCTCTGATAATGAGACAAGAATCATATTGATGCTTGCTGGAATCCCAAGACGCAGCAGGAGAGCCAGCAGTTCCTTATCCATTTTCAAATAACGCCGCACTGTTTTATCAAATTGCAGCGGGTGTTTTCGTTTTCGTAAATACACCATTAACACAAGAAAAGTCGCAATCGTGGAAATGACAGTTGCATATGCCGAGCCGTATATGCCCAGTTTCGGAAGACCAAACATGCCAAGGATTAAGACAGGCAAAAGGGAGATGTTGATAACCGTACTCACAATCAGTGTATAAAACGGTGTCTTGGAATCTCCTGTTCCCCGCAAAAAGGTAGTATATGCAAAATATAAAAACATAAACGGCATAGCGTAAAATAAAATACGTGCATAGTTAGCGCTGACATGAATGACATTTTCAGGCGTGCCCATTAAACGAAGGATATCCAGGGTGAAAATACTGCCGATAACGGCTAACACAACGCCTAATAAAAATGTAAACGTGAGCGTCGTCCCGACAACAGCCTTTAGCCGTTCTTCATTTTTCGCCCCATAGGCTTGTCCGATCAGAATCGAGCTTCCTGAACCAATCCCAATCGTAAATGAGATTAAAAGAAAAAATAACGGGAAAAAGGATGATACAGCTGCCACTGCGTCAACACCGAGCCATCTGCCTACAGCCATCATCCCGACAAGCTGGCCGACTGATTGCAGCACATTGCTCAGCAGAAGAGGCACCAAAAAGAGTGACATAGACCGCCAGACTGATGGTTTGCTTTTCTCTTGAGTTACATGAGGTTCTTGTGATGTTTCCATATTGAAGGACTCCTTTATTTGAATTCGTTTTGAACATGCCCTCATTTTTTGACAAAAACAGGAGATGCAACATGTTATTATTCATCACTGTATATATGAAACCCTTCCCGATTCTTCTCATTTTACACATCTTTTTAGCTTATGAAGAATAAGCTAGCAAGTAATGGCGTATTTTTTGCGAGTAAAAGAATAAAAAATAATTTATGCAAAACTATTGTAATCTGGACGTAATTATTGTAACATTTGTAACATAAGAGAAAGAGATTTTGAAGGAGAGAGCGATAATGAAAAAATGTCTTCTATTTCTAACAACCATTGCACTTATTCTGTCATTAAGCACAAATGCATTTGCGAAAAATACATCAGGCGATTTATCACAAAAACAAGCACTGCAGCTGGCGTTATCCGCAAGAGAACATTTTTGGAACACAATGAGCGGCCACAATCCAAAGGTGAAAAAAGCAGTTTGCCCGTCCGGCACATTTGAGTATCAAAATCTTCAATATGTATACATGTGCAGTGATCTAGGCACTAAAGCAAAAGCGGTGAATTACCTAACTCCTATTTTTACAAAAACAGCAATCGAAAAAGGCTTTAAAGATTATCATTTCACTGTTTCAAAAGGAAAACTCGCTGTTCCGATCGGTGACGGAGACAACCTTTTAAATTGGAAAAAATCAACCGCTAAACTGATCTCTAAAAAAGGCAGCACAATCACTTACGAATTTACCGTTCCTACTTTAGACGGATCCCCTTCTGCAAAACGGAAAGTGACATATGTGAAAGAAAATAAAAAGTGGAAAGTTAATCAATTTGACGCAGTTATATAAGAAAAACGCCCTGCATAAGCGGGCGTTTTTTACTTGTGAAAAAAGAAAGACAACAGGCGAAAAGTGCCTGTTGTCTTTCTGTGAATATAACGCTCTAGGAGAGATTCGAACTCCCGACCCGCAGTTTAGGAAACTGCTGCACTATCCGCTGTGCTACTAGAGCTTTTGGTATTTATATAGTAGCTCTGATGATCAATATTTTCAAGCGATTTGTATTAAAGCCCTCCAAAAACCTTATACGCGGCTCTTGTCGTATCTTCATCAATACCGATATACCGCATTGTAATTGAAGGTGATGAATGATTCAGTATTCTCTGCAGCTCGGCGATGTCTTTTGTCCGCTGATAAAAATGATAGCCAAACGTTTTCCGGAGTGTATGTGTCCCTATCTCCTCAAGTCCGCACGCCGCAGCTGCCTCTCTTAAAATTCTGTAGGCCTGAATGCGGGAAATCGGCTTTCTGGTCCGCACAGATTTAAAAAGATATTCGTTTTCCTTCATATCTTTCGTATACTCGTATATTTCCTGTTTAAGTGACTCTAAAATAAGAATCTTTCTTTTCTTTTTCGTTTTGCTTTCAGTCGCCCATAAATGATCTTTATGTTTAACGTCCTTCACTTGCAGCGGCAGAATATCAGAAATGCGGAGCGCGCTGTTGATGCCGAAAATAAACAGAAAATAATCCCGCTTGTTTTTGTTAAGCAAATACTGTTTGACTTCTTGGATTTTCTCTAAACTGCGAATCGGCTGTACAATATGCATCAAAAAACTCCTTAAAAACCTTTATGTAACGTTTTGAGGCTTATGTTACTATTATAGCTGAAAAACCTTGAATGTCAAAGCGTGACGGTATTTATGTAACATAATATACATAGTGTTACATAAGCATGTGAGTAAGCTTCTGTAAACCTTCTTCCTTTTAAACGGCCTTTAGATCCTCTTATAAAGCTTTTAATCTCTCAGATACTTATCCCCCTAGTTATGATCAAAAAGCCTCTTAAAACGAAATCTGACGTTCCTGATTTTTCAGCGTTTCTGCAAAAACATACAAAAAAAGACACAATTTCAAATTGTGTCCTAATCTTCATCCTTTACATCAATATCTTCCGGGATTGGTTCATTTAATATTTCCTGCACAAGTGCTTTGTAATTCTCCAGCTGTTCGAGATGCGTTTTGAACTGCTCCTTATAAATCAAAAATTGCTCCCCGTCATGAACGGCCCTGATTTTTCCTTCGAGCACCAAGCTTTTAATATAATCCTCTGAAAGATTTGTATATTCTGCTGTTTCTTCAATCGTTAAATACATATAGCAGTCCCTTCTTCATCCGTATGCTGATTCTAATATAGCACATGGCTCATATCAATATAATCAATTTTGCACAGAAAAACGGCTTTATGTACTATATAATATACCATTTGTCACTTGTGAAAACGCTGTAATTTTTTTACGCTAAGATTGTAACAATACAGCTTCATATAGGAGGGAGAACATGAAAAGAACGTGGAACGTCTGTTTAACAGCTCTGCTTAGTGTTCTGTTAGTCGCTGGAAGTGTCCCTTTTCACGCGGAAGCTAAAAAACCGCCCAAAAGCTACGATGAGTACAAACAAGTAGATGTCGGAAAAGACGGCATGGTTGCGACCGCACATCCTCTCGCTTCTGAAATCGGTGCTGATGTGCTGAAAAAAGGAGGAAATGCCATTGATGCAGCGGTCGCTATTCAATTCGCACTCAATGTAACGGAGCCGATGATGTCAGGCATTGGCGGTGGCGGTTTTATGATGGTGTATGACGGAAAAACGAAGGATACAACGATAATCGACAGCCGTGAGCGTGCACCAGCAGGCGCAACCCCTGACATGTTTTTGGATGAAAACGGCAAAGCCATTCCTTTCTCTGAACGTGTGACAAAAGGTACTGCCGTTGGTGTTCCAGGCACGCTGAAAGGGCTGGAAGAAGCCTTGGATAAATGGGGAACCCGTTCAATGAAGCAATTAATTACCCCTTCTATTAAACTCGCTGACAAAGGCTTCCCGATTGATTCAGTGTTGGCAGATGCCATTTCTAATTACCAGGAAAAACTGTCACAGACAGCCGCAAAAGATGTATTTTTGCCAAATGGCGAGCCGCTGAAAGAAGGCGATACCCTTATTCAAAAAGATTTGGCCAAAACGTTTAAACTGATTCGCTCCAAAGGCACTGACGCTTTTTATAAAGGAAAATTCGCCAAGGCGCTTTCTGACACTGTCCAGGATTTCGGCGGATCAATGACGAAAGAAGATTTAGAAAATTACGACATTACAATTGATGAACCGATTTGGGGAGACTATCAAGGCTATCAAATCGCTACCACTCCTCCTCCAAGCTCCGGTGGTATTTTCTTATTGCAAATGCTGAAAATACTTGATGATTTTAACCTTTCACAATACGATGTCCGCTCATGGGAGAAATATCAGCTGCTTGCCGAAACGATGCATTTGTCTTATGCCGACCGTGCGTCATACGCTGGTGATCCCGAATTTGTAAATGTTCCTCTCAAAGGCCTGCTTCACCCCGATTATATTAAAGAACGCCAGCAATTAATCAACCTAGATCAAGTGAATAAAAAACCGAAAGCCGGCGATCCTTGGAAATACCAAGAAGGATCAGCAAACTATAAACAAGTCGAACAGCCGAAAGATAAAGTAGAAGGCCAAACAACCCATTTTACAGTTGCAGATCGATGGGGAAATGTTGTTTCCTATACAACAACAATCGAACAGCTATTCGGAACGGGTATTATGGTCCCTGATTACGGTGTTATTTTAAACAATGAATTAACGGATTTTGATGCGATACCAGGCGGAGCCAACGAAGTACAGCCAAACAAACGGCCTTTAAGCAGCATGACCCCGACGATTTTATTTAAGGATGACAAGCCTGTCCTCACGGTTGGATCTCCTGGCGGGGCCACAATTATTTCATCAGTTTTGCAAACCATTCTCTACTATATAGAGTACGGTATGGAATTAAAAGCGGCTGTTGAAGAGCCGAGAATTTACACAAACAGCATGAGCTCTTACCGTTACGAAGACGGAGTTCCTAAAGATGTCCTCAGCAAGCTGAACGGCATGGGCCACAAATTTGGCACAAGTCCGGTGGATATCGGAAACGTGCAAAGCATATCGATCGACCATGAAAACGGCACCTTTAAAGGCGTAGCTGATTCAAGCAGAAACGGCGCAGCGATCGGCATTAATTTAAAACGCAAATAAAAAGAAAAAACTGTACTCGCTTCAAATGAGTACAGTTTTTTTATGCCCATCTTTAAAATAAAAACTGATAAACGGTTTTATTCTGCCAATGCAGTGTATCAGACCAGAAATCCAACACGTCTATCTTCATCTTTTCATTTCGTGTATCTCATCAAGAAATGTCTGGAACGCACTCGTAATAAAAAAGTCTTTCCTGTATATAAATACGATCTCTACGTCTTGATATGCTGCTGGCAGCTGATGAATCCATACATTCGTTCGATGCTCGGAGCAATCAATAGCGGACCTTGGGAGCAGCGCCGTACCCATCCCGGCGGAAACTCCTTTTATAATCGCCTCCAATGTGCCAAACTCTATGATTTTTTGGTTGGGTATGCCTGCTTCCTCCAGTAATCTTTTGACCCTGTCACGATGAGAACAGCCTGCTCCAAAAAAGAGCATCGGCTGCTGAAGCATATCCTCGGCCGACCCTTCTCGTGATGAAATCAAAACTAATTCATCATGGGAAACATGGATTTGTCTGACAGCAGTGTGCTCAACCGGTCCATATACAAAAGCGCCATCAACTTGATGATCAAGAACCTGTTGAATCAGATGATGTGTATTAGCAGTGTTCACCGATAAATCCACATCAGGAAAACGTCTGAGGAAGGAGGCGGCATGTTCGGGCAGATGCGTTACCGCCGTCGTTTCTAGTGAGCCGATCCGCAAAGGCCCTTTCGGATGCCGGCTCATCTGTGCCGATTTTTCAGCTTCGTCTAACAGCAATAATACTTGATCAGCATATTGCAAAAGATTTTCTCCCGCAGCAGTCAGCTTCATCCCGCGATTCGTTCGATGAAAAAGCCTGATATTCAAATTTTCCTCAAGGTTATGTATTCTGGCTGTCACATTCGATTGAACATAATTCAGCATTTGCGCTGCTTTCGTTATGCTTCCTTCACGGGCCACAGCCTGAAAAATCTTTAAATCTCCGCTTTCCACGGGCTCTCACCTACTTGCTATGATTAAAAGTGATAGTGGCTATCATATTTGTTCATTTTACTCGAAGAAAACTGCTGAGTAAAATATGTAAAGATATGAAAATACAATTCAATGAGGAGGAAGACAACATGAAAGCTGTAATTCACAATGGAACAACCGGACTGCAGGGATTATCATTTCAAAACGTCCCTGCGAAAAAGCCTGGATATGGAGAGGTAAAGGTAAAATTAAAATCCGCGGGTCTGAATCATCGTGACCTGTTTCTCATGAAAGACAAATCTGAACAAGATCCTCACGTGATACTCGGTTCTGACGGCGCCGGTCTCATTGAAGAGATTGGTGAAGGCGTGAAAAATGTTACTGTTGAAACAGAAGTCATCATTTTCCCGACATTAAACTGGGAATTAACAGAGAATGTTCCGCCTGTACCTGAGATTCTGGGAGGTCCTTCTGACGGAACACTTGCTGAATATGTGATCATTCCTTCACAAAATGCAATCAAAAAACCTCCTTATTTATCTTGGGAAGAAGCGGGCGTTTTACCTTTATCCGCTTTAACTGCATATCGGGCCCTGTTTACGAAGGGACAATTGAAAAAAGACGAGCATCTATTGATACCCGGCATCGGAAGCGGAGTTGCAACCTACGCTTTATTGATGGCGAAGGCGATTGGGGCAACAGTAAGCGTGACCTCCCGCAGTGAGGAGAAAAGAAAAAGGGCGCTACAATTAGGTGCTGATTACGCATTTGACAGTTACAGCAATTGGGATGAACAGATGCAGGGAAAAAAGGCTGATGCTGTTCTTGACAGCATAGGCCCTGCCCTCTTTTCGGAATACTTCCGTCATGTAAAGCCGAATGGCCGCATTGTCAGCTTTGGGGCAAGCTCAGGGGACGATCTCAGTTTTCCGGTGCGTTCTCTATTCTTTCCGCAAATCAATGTTTTGGGAACTTCGATGGGAAGCGGTGAGGAATTTCGCGATATGCTCGCTTTCATTGAAAAACATAAGCTGAGACCTGTAATCGACCTCACATATCCTTTAGAAAAAGCATGTGATGCATATAAAAGAATGCAGGAAGGCAGGCAGTTTGGAAACATTGGGATCGTAATGGAATAAAAAAAGAAACCGGCTGGCAACCAGACCGGTTTCTTTTTTTATATGATAATCCCCTTTATTTACGGAAGAACTGAACTCCCCATCAAATACCGATCCACTTCACGCGCTACTTCACGGCCTTCATTAATCGCCCATACGATTAAGCTTTGGCCTCTTCTTGCATCCCCTGCGGCGAATACGCCATCGATATTTGTTTGATAATCCCCATATGCTGCACTGATTTTGTTGTTTACAGAATCCACACCGAACTGTTTCAACAGCGGCTGTTCTGTGCCTTCAAAGCCGATAGCGATAAAGACAAGCTGAGCAGACCATACTTTTTCAGTTCCAGGCAGCTCGCGGAACTCGTATTTTCCATGCTCATTTTTCACTTTTTCCATTTGGATGGTATGGAGCTCCTTCAGCTGGCCATTTTTATCCGCGACCATTTTTTTCGTTTGAATGGAGTATTCCCTCGGATCTCTTCCGAATTTTGCTTCCGCTTCTTCATACGCATATTCAAGCGTAAAGACGTGCGGCTGTTCAGGCCACATATTGTCATTCGTGCGGGCTGGCGGAAGTTTTGGATGTTTGCCGAATTGATGCACGCTTTTGGCTTTTTGTCGCAGAGCAGTAGCTACACAGTCAGCTCCTGTATCTCCGCCTCCGATAACGATGACATCTTTCCCTTTGGCGTCAATGAATTGCTTGTCTTTAAAATTAGAATCTAAATAGCTTTTCGTTGCGAGCGTCAGGTAATCCATCGCGTAATGGACTCCTTTTGAGTCGCGCCCTTCAATTAAGAGGTCCCGCTGCTTTTGAGCGCCTGTGCACAGGATCACAGCATCAAATTGCTCCTTTAACTCATCCGCTGTTATGTCAACACCGATTTCTGTGTTCGTGACAAAATCAATTCCTTCTTGCGTCAGTAATTTAATTCGGCGTTCTACAATGCCCTTCTCAAGCTTCATGTTTGGAATGCCGTATGTTAAAAGGCCGCCCGCTCTGTCTGCTCGTTCAAAAACAGTGACGGAATGTCCCGCTTGGTTCAGCTGGTCAGCACTCGCCAGTCCGGCTGGGCCTGACCCGACAATGGCCACTTTTTTGCCTGTTCGTTTTTTAGGAATTCTAGGTTGAATCCAGCCGTTCTCAAATCCTTTGTCGATAATGGTTCGCTCGATATTTTTAATTGAAACGGCCGGGTCTGAAATCGCTAAAGTGCATGACCCTTCACAAGGGGCAGGACATACCCGCCCTGTGAATTCAGGAAAGTTGTTTGTTTTCAACAGACGTTCCAATGCTTCTTTCCATCTGCCCCGGTAGACAAGATCATTCCATTCAGGAATTAAGTTGTAAATCGGACAGCCGGATGTAAATCCGTTAATGTCCGCACCGATCTGGCAAAACGGTGTACCGCAATCCATACACCGCGCCCCCTGCCGTTTCGATGCTTCTTCTGAAAAAGGAGCAGAATATTCTTTCCAATCCTTTAAGCGAGTGAGAGGGTCCCGCTCAGCAGGTTTTTCTCGTTTGATCTCCATAAATCCAGTTGGTTTCCCCATGTTCCTCTCCCCTTCCTTACTGTACTACCGCTTGTTTTTGTCCAGCTGCTGTATTCTGCTTTGGCTTCGTGTTGGCCTCAAAAGCGAACATGATGGCTTCTTCTTCTGATAAACCTGCAGCTTTTTGCTCTTCGATGCTCGCAAGCATTTGTTTATAGTTTTTCGGAATGACTTTAACGAATTTTTTCACGCTGTCTTCCCATTGAGCAAGCAGATCTTGTGCTTTTTGGCTGTTTGTATACGCAGCATGTCTTTTAAGCATTGCTTTGATTTGCTGGATTTCTTTCTCATCCTCTAATGATTCAAATAAAATCATCTCAAGGTTGCATTTGCGTTTAAAGGCTTTGGCATCTTCAGCCAATACATAAGCGATTCCGCCGGACATACCTGCCGCAAAGTTTTTGCCTACATCACCGAGAACGACAACGCTGCCGCCAGTCATGTATTCACAGCCGTGGTCGCCGATGCCTTCTACAACTACGTTCACACCGCTGTTCCGAACGGCAAAGCGTTCACCAGCACGTCCGTTAATATATGCTTCTCCGCTTGTCGCACCGTAAAAAGCAACGTTGCCGATAATGACATTGTCATCCGAAGCAGAGTTGAATTCTTCTGGTGACTTGACGATGATTTTTCCGCCAGAAAGCCCTTTTCCGACGTAATCATTTGAGTCTCCGTCCAAATAAAGTGTCATTCCTTTAGGAACGAAAGCTCCAAAGCTTTGGCCGGCTGATCCAGTAAAGTGCAGCTTGATCGTATCTTCAGGAAGCCCTTCTTCTCCGTAGCGCTTAGAGATCTCACTGCCGGTTATCGTTCCGGCTACACGGTTTGTATTATTGATTTCAATCGATATATCAGCTTCTTTTCCAGATTCGATGGCTTCTTGTACTGCCGGGAGAATCGTTGTGATATCTAGCGATTGATCAATTTTATGATTTTGCGGTGATTGGAACGTCCGTACGCCTTCAGGCTGATAAAGAAGTGTAGACAAATCTAGCTGGCTTGCTTTCCAGTGCCCCTTCGCCCGTTCACTTACATGAAGTGCATCAGTGCGGCCGATCATTTCATCAAATGTCTTGAAACCTAACGCGGCCATGTACTCACGAACTTCTTCAGCAATGAACAGCATATAGTTCACAATATGGTCGGGATCCCCCATGAACTTTTTGCGAAGCTCTGGGTTTTGTGTGGCTACACCGACAGGGCATGTATCCAAATGACAGGCACGCATCATGACACAGCCGAGTACAACTAACGGAGCCGTTGCGAAACCAAATTCTTCTGCACCGAGCAAGGCAGCCATCACAACGTCGCGGCCCGTCATGAGCTTTCCATCCGTTTCTAATACAACACGGTCACGAAGGCCGTTAAGCATTAATGTTTGATGTGCTTCTGCAAGACCAAGTTCCCATGGTAGCCCTGTATGTTTAATACTGGTTTTCGGAGAAGCACCTGTACCTCCATCGTAGCCGCTGATCACAATGACATCTGCAGTCGCTTTGGCCACACCTGCAGCAATTGTGCCTACGCCTGCTTTTGACACCAGCTTTACGCTGATTCTTGCATCACGATTGGCATTTTTCAAGTCGTGGATCAGCTGGGCTAAATCCTCAATTGAATAAATGTCATGGTGAGGAGGAGGTGAGATTAAACCGACACCTGGTGTTGACCCTCGGACATCGGCAACCCATGGATATACTTTGTTTCCAGGCAGCTGACCGCCTTCACCCGGCTTAGCGCCTTGAGCCATTTTAATCTGCAGCTCATCAGCATTAACAAGGTAATGGCTTTTGACACCGAAACGTCCTGATGCAATTTGTTTGATCGCACTTCTTCTATCATCGCCGTTCACATCCGGAACAAAACGTTTTGGATCTTCTCCGCCTTCACCGCTGTTGCTTTTTCCTCCAAGACGGTTCATTGCGATGGCTAAAGCTTCGTGTGCTTCCTTACTCAAGGACCCAAATGACATCGCACCCGTTTTAAAGCGTTTGACAATCGATTCAGCGGATTCAACCTCTTCCAGCTTCAAAGGCTTGCGGTTTCCGTCAAATGCGAACAAGTTCCGCAAAAATCCGATGCGTTCTTCATCTGCCGCTTTTGTATACTGTTTAAACAGAGTGTAATCATTTCTGCGGCAAGCCCATTGCAAGGTATGAATCGTTTTCGGGTTAAACGCATGATGCTCTCCGCCATTTCTCCATTGGAAGTCACTTCCCGGTTCAAGCGTTTTGCTGTAATCATCCTGATACGCTTCCCGGTGACGGCGCTGCGCCTCTTCTGCAATTGTTTGTATATCGATGCCTCCGAGCTGTGATGCAGTACCTGTGAAATAGCGGTCGATCACATCACGGCTGATTCCTACCGCTTCAAAAATTTGGGCGCCTCTGTAGCTTTGTACGGTTGAAATCCCCATTTTGGACATGACTTTTACAACACCTTCAGTAATGCTTTTCCCATATTTGCTGACCGCTTCTTCATAGCTGATATCCAAACGGCCTTCATCAATTTCCTGCTTGTAGGTCGCATAAGCGAGATAAGGGTTAATCGCATCTGCGCCATAACCGATTAATGCTGCAAAGTGATGCACTTCACGTGCTTCTCCCGATTCCACAATAATGCTGACTTTCGTACGCAGCCCTTTGCGGATTAAGTGCTGATGCAGCGCGCTTACTGCCAGAAGCGGCGGAATTGGTGTCAAGCTCTCATTCATCTTTTTGTCTGATAAAATTAACAGGCTTACGCCTTGACTGATGGCTTTCTCTGCCTGTGTGAACATGTCCTTTAATCCGCGTTCAAGATCCTCTGAAAACAGCACATCGATTTTTTGGCTTTTTAAATCAGGATGAACAATCGTTTTCAATGCGTAAAACTGTTCATTGGATAAAACAGGTGTATACAGTTTAATCCGGCGAACGTTTCGTTCACTTGGGTGAAGAAGATCGCCTTCCGCACCGAGCCATGTCATCGTTGAAGTGACAAGCTGCTCACGAATCGCGTCGATTGGCGGGTTCGTTACTTGTGCAAACAGCTGCTTAAAATAGTTAAACAGTGATTGCGCGCGATCGGAAAGTACAGCAAGCGGCGCGTCATTCCCCATTGAACCAAGGGGGTCTTTGCCTTCTTTAATAACAGGAATGAGATATTTTTGGATATCCTCATATGTGTATCCGAATGCCTTCTGGCGAGTTAGAAGATCAGTAAATTGTTCTTCCTCTCTTGATTCCGGATCAGGATTCACTTGGACAAGCTCTTCTTCTAGCCATTTTTGGTACGGGTATTCAGTTGCAATTTGTGTTTTGACTTCTTCATCGGAGATAATCCGGCCTTCTTCCAGGTCAATTAAAAGCATTTTCCCAGGCTCAAGACGGTTTTTATATAAAACGTTCTCCTGTTCAACGTCAATAACGCCTACTTCAGATGAGAAAATAATATAATCATCTTTTGTGACATAATAACGGGCCGGACGGAGACCATTCCGGTCAAGGATTGCGCCGATTTGTTTTCCATCAGTAAATGAAATGGCTGTCGGTCCGTCCCAAGGCTCCATCAGAGAGCTATGGTACTCGTAGAACGCTCTTTTTTCCTTAGACATATGCGTATTTTCCGTCCAAGGTTCAGGAATGAGCATCATTGCTGTATGTGCCGGTTTGCGTCCAGCCATCACAAAAAACTCAAATGCGTTATCTAAAATGGAAGAGTCACTGCCGTCAGCATTGAGAATCGGCAAAATTTTATTTAAGTCCTCACCGAAGCTTTCAGATACAAATTGCTGCTCACGTGCTCTCATCCAATTGATATTTCCGCGAAGGGTGTTAATTTCACCGTTGTGAACCAAATAGCGGTTAGGATGCGCTCTTTCCCAGGTAGGGAATGTGTTGGTGCTGAAGCGTGAATGAACAAGCGCAAAAGCTGAAACGAATGCTTCATCTTGCAGATCAGAATAAAACGCATCAACCTGTTCAGGTGTTAAAAGGCCTTTGTAAACAATGGTCTGGCTTGAAAGACTGGCAAAATAAAAATCAAAACCTTCCATTACACCCCAGTTTTCAGCCTGTTTACGAATGACATACAACTTTCGTTCAAAAGATAAATTGTCCTTTAGGTCAGAGCTTGCGCCGATAAATACCTGACGGACAAACGGACAGCTTTTTTGTGCCACTGTTCCGATTTTTCCGACATTTACAGGTACAGTTCTCCATCCAAGAACGACTTGGCCTTCTTGTTCGATCAGTGCATTGATTTGCTTTTCAATTTTTTTTCTTTCATCTTCTTTCTGCGAGAAAAAGACCATTCCTACCCCATAACGTTCTTTTTCCGGCAGATTGATGTCTTTGCACTCTTTTCTAAAGAAAGCATCAGGGATTTGAACCAGTAAGCCGGCTCCGTCTCCTGTATCCGGATCACTGCCTTGCCCTCCTCTGTGGTCCAGTTGGCAAAGCATCTTAAGTCCTTGTTTGACAATGTCATGAGTCTGCTTGCCCTTTAAGTGTGCGTATAGGCCGATTCCACATGCATCATGTTCAAATTCAGGACGGTAGAGACCTTGAGCTTTTGGCATTTGATTGTACGTCATAATTCCTCTCCCCCGATCAATTTCCGATAATACCGGTCATAAAATCTAACAACTCTATAATCATTGTAGGTTTTCAAAACGATATAAACAATATATAATTTAGATCAAAAGAATCTCAAAATGAGATAGATGGATGTGAGACAAACATGGAGTTGCGCCAACTGCGTTATTTTATGGAGGTGGCTGAAAGAGAACACGTTTCAGAAGCTGCTGATCATTTGCATGTGGCCCAATCAGCAATCAGCAGACAAATTGCCAATCTTGAAGAGGAATTAAATGTGACCTTATTTGAGCGTGAAGGGAGAAATATCAAACTCACGCCAATCGGGAAAGAATTTTTGATTCATGTGAAGACCGCAATGAAAGCCATTGATTATGCAAAAGAACAAATTGATGAGTATCTTGACCCGCACCGCGGAACGGTAAAGATCGGATTTCCTACGAGCCTCGCCAGCCAGCTTTTGCCGACTGTCATTTCAGCGTTTAAGGAAGAATATCCGCACGTCGAATTTTTGCTGCGCCAAGGCTCCTATAAGTTTCTGATTGAAGCTGTCAGAAACCGCGATATTGATCTAGCCTTATTAGGGCCGGTGCCGACGAATTTCTCTGACATAGCGGGGAAAATTTTATTCACTGAAAAAATTTACGCGCTTGTTCCATTAAATCATCCGCTCGCTCAACAAAAAACGGTTCATTTAATCGATTTACGCAACGATCAATTTGTATTGTTCCCGGAAGGATTTGTACTCAGAAAAATGGCAATCGATTCCTGCAAACAAGCCGGCTTTGCTCCTCTCGTTTCAACGGAGGGTGAGGATTTGGATGCTATCAAAGGATTAGTGTCCGCAGGAATGGGCGTTACCCTTCTGCCTGAAAGTACGTTTGCTGAAACAACACCTCGTTTTACTGTGAAAATTCCAATTGAGTTCCCTCAAGTGAAACGGACTGTCGGAATCATTAAACCGAAAAATAGAGAGCTTGCGCCTTCTGCGAATGATTTTTATGAGTTTGTCATTCAATTCTTCTCTAAGCTGGAGCAGTATCAATAAAAAAATGAACCCGATCTTCTTTATAGAAGCTCGGGTTTTTTGCTGCAAATTAATTAACAGGCAAAGTAAAATCCACATGGCAAACAAATGCTTCTTGATCAATTAGCGCTTTGTTGATCAGTTCTTTCTTCTTTTCTGGTTCTTGAAGCTGTACAGAAGAATAATTAACGATTCCAAGTCCGATTTCTGTTCCTTGTGAATCCATTAGCCGAACAACTGAACCGCTTTTGAATTTTCCTTTAATCTTCTGTACACCGTCCAGGTATAAGCTCGATTGCCCATTTGTTATTTTTCGTGAATAATCATCTGATAAAATCATTTCACCTTCAGGACCGGAATTAAAAGCGATCCATTGTTCCTTTCGATTCAACGGAAGCGTTCCTTTTGCTTCAAAATAGGTGCCTGCCGCCTCTTCACGAACAGCATGGTATAAAATATCGCCGGCATCTGCCTGACCAAGAAAACCTTTAATGCCAGAAGCCATGACGATTTTAAATGCATCAAGCTTAGAGCGCATGCCGCCGGTTCCGACAACGCTCCCACTGTCACCTGCGCACGCTTCGATGTCAGGTGTTATTTCACTCACTCGCTGTATCCTTTTCGCTTCTGGATTTGTGCGCGGATTGCCGTCATATAATCCGTCGATATCTGATAAAATCACAAGCATATCTGCATCAATCAATCCAGCGACTTTTGCTGCGAGCGTATCATTGTCGCCAAACTTGAGCCGATTGACTGTAACTGTATCGTTTTCGTTTATGATCGGGATGATGCCGCGCTCGAGCAGCACATTCATTGTATTCCTGACATTGTTATACCGATATTCATCAGAAAAATCGCTTCTCGTAATTAAAATTTGGGATGCGACATAGCCGTGTGCCAAAAATAGTTTTGAATAAGCTTCCATCAGCAATCCCTGGCCGATTGAAGCTGACGCTTGTTTTTCTGGAAGCTTCTCGGGTCTTTGGATAAATCCGAGCTTCCGATATCCAGCCGCCACTGCGCCTGAGGAAACCAAAATCACTTCATATCCGGCGTCTTTGAGTTTGACGACCTGATCGACCAACGCTTCTAATTTTCGAATGCTGATTTCTCCATGGAGGCTTGTTAATGAACTGCTTCCAATCTTCACAACAACTCTTTTTATGCTTGTATCAGGCGTCACTTTATCACTCCTGATAGCGGCGCTGCTGTTTTTTCAATATCTTCGCTGATTTCCTTTGAACGCTTAGCCGCATGCTTTATCGCTTGAGAAATCGCTTCTCCGCCGCCGCTCTTTTTCAAGGCTTGCAGCCCTGCCGCTGTCGTTCCGTTCGGTGACGTGATATTGTCTCTCAAGATCTCGGGATGTTCTCCTGTCTCCATGAGCATTTTTGCTGCGCCTAATAGCGTCTGTGCACCGATGCTTCGAGATAACTGTTTATCAAGACCCGCTTCCTCACCTGTCTTTTCAATGAATTCCATTAAATAATAAAAGTACGCGGGACCACTGCCTGCAATTCCGGTGAATATGTCCATTTGATTTTCTTGGATTGTATAGACTTCGCCCATGCATCCGAGCAATGCTTCGGCCAGTTTCTTCAAGTCTTCTGACACATACTTGCCAAGGGCAATCGCTGTTGCAGAAGCGCCGATCATACTGGAAGTATTGGGCATCACTCTGACAACCGGCTGTTCATTAAGCAATGATTGTTCAATAAAAGAGGTGGTTATGCCGGCAAGGACCGACAATATTAATTGATGGGGTTGGATACGTGATTTTAGTGATGACAGAGCGTTTTCGGCATCTTTTGGCTTCATTGCCAAAATGAGCACATCCATGTCTTCAATACATAGTTGGTTCGGCAAGGCGCCTTTGATTCCATATTGAAGTTCAAGTTCAGTTAATCGCTCTGTATTGCTGCGGTTTGTAACGCAGATGTTTTGTTTCGGGATTTTGTTGGCACGAACGATACCTGATATCATTCCTTCCGCCATAGATCCTGCTCCTATAAAGGCTACTTTCTTTTGATCAAAGATCGGTAACATCTCCTTTGTTCGCTTTTTTGTTCGCATTTTCACACGTTTTAAATGTTACCACGTGAGGAAATGATGTCAAGTTTGAAGGTCATCATTGATTTGTATTGTTTCTTTTCGACAAATATGTATAATGTAAAGCAGAAAACACCCGGTGCAGCAGTGTGTACCGGGTGTTTGTTTCTATTAAAAATTATCTGAGAGAGCTTTTTCAATCAGTTTTTTACAGCGGTCCAGCTCAACTTTCAGCTGTTTTTTATATAGTTTGGCAGCTTCGTAATCTTTAAATTGATAGAGGACGACTTCCTGAAGCTTAGCCCCTTCTTTTTTTACTTTAATTTGTTTTAGTATCCCATCATCAAGAAGCTCATGCAAAGACCGGTATACTTCAGTATGATTTGGTTTAAAACCAATCTCTTTAAATTCAGACCGAAGTACTTCAAGCAGCTTTAATCCATAGAGTCTCTCTTGCTCTGTCATTGTTATCATATAAAGCTTCAAAAATGCACGTTGTTTCACTAAAAAGCCGGTTGAACTCCTTTTTTCTTCTTTCATGATATGCACTCCTTCTTCTGTCACTGACAACACTATGTACTAAATATTCAATTTTCTTTTATTGTTTTCCTCCTTATATTAAAGACTGATCGTCGAGTTATCTCATGGTTACTGATTATAGGTGAAGCGGAAAATAAATAGGTCGTTGAACATTTGGCACATAGTTTTCTTAGTTCTATTATAGCCTACATTCACTGCCAGCTTCAATTTAAAACGATTTTCAGATTTGCATATGTCGGTATGAATTTCACTCAAATAAAAAAACCTGTCGAAAGACAGGTTCTCATTTTTACGGATTTGTTGACCATAATCCCGCTGTTTTGATGAAAATACGAGGATCTAATTTCAATTGCGCCACCATGTATTCAGCAAGATCTTCAGGCTGCATCACTTTTTCAGGATTACCGTCTGTCAAGTTCAATTCGATAGACATATCACTAGCGACAGTGCTCGGCGTTAATGCGCTGACTCTGATATTATGTTTTCTCACTTCTTGCATAAGAGACTCTGTTAATCCGAGAACGGCAAATTTAGAAGCGCTATAAGCACTTGTTACAGCAGCTCCTCTTTGGCCCGCTGTAGACGAAATATTAATGATGTCTCCGGCTTTGCGTTCGATCATTTCCGGAAGCACCGCGCGAGTCACATGATACACACCCATTAGGTTGACTTGTATTATATTTTCCCATTCATCGGCTGATAGATCTAAAAAACCGCCAAATTTGCTGATTCCGGCGTTGTTAATGAGAATATCGATATCACCAAGCTGTTCCTTCACTTGAGCTACGGCTTGGTTAACCTGCTCGGCATCTTTTACATCTGCAGCAGCAAATGCAGTTTTTACACCAAGCGCTTTGACTTCTTCTGCCACTTTTTCAACATTAGCGGCAGTCCGGCCGATTAACCCAATATTTACGCCTTCTTTCGCAAGAGCAAGAGCTGTAGCGCGGCCGATCCCTCTGCCTCCGCCTGTAATTAAAGCGGTTTTATTTTGTAAACTTTGCAATTGAAGCACCCTTTCTTTGTTTACCTATGTACGATATCACATTATAAGTAGAATATATCCAATACGCAAATCAAACGAACTGTGCAATCATCATTTCTTTGGATTAAAAAAGCGGAAACAGGGTAATGACAAAAGAAAAAAGGAGTGAACATATGGTTATTGTTTATATCAGTCTGGCAGTATTGGCTATTTCTATCATATTTTTAGGGTTTAATGTGATCCAAAACAAGAAAAAAATAGACCCCGCACTAAAGGAGCTCACTTCTGTTACGCAGGCTATGCAAAAACAAGTCGAGGGATTAAAAACAGAAGCAGAGCTGCTGACGCAAAAACAAAAGAAGATTCAGCATGATGTCCAAATGAAAAAATACGCGTTTCAGCAGACAGCAGCTGAAGTGAAAGAAGTTCCCCAAGCAGTCAAAGAGGTGTGGCAGGCAGGACATTTTAATAGCAGATAAAGATGAATGAGATCCCGTTGTTACGATCAGATGGACAATGGGATCTCATTTTTCGAGGAGGCTTACATATGATTATAAACCGCAGCTGCTTAAAGGAATTCGCAGAAAAACTACATTTTCTTCCCTCTTCACTTACAAAGTCCGATTTACTTACTGATCCATTTCGTCTCCATCAAGAAAACGAACTTGCCATCTACTATTCACCTCATAATGAATTTATCAATCGGGATGCCTCACTTGTGATTGCCGGGATCACACCGGGTTTTTCCCAGATGAAGACAGCGTACGAAACAGCCGCCGAAAGCCTTTTGCAAGGCGGGACTCTTGAGCAAATGGCAGTAGACACAAAAATAGCAGCGAGTTTCTCCGGATCGACGAGGCATAACCTTATTACCATGCTGGATTTATGCGGGCTGCCACAGGCTTTCGGCATTCAAAGCGCCGCGCAGCTTTTTGGTGACTTACGGCATATGCTCCATACAACTTCCGTTATTAGATATCCTGTCTTTATCCAGCAAAAAAACTATACCGGATACAAACCGGCCATCACTCGCTCTCCTATCCTAAGCACCTATGCTTTTGATCACTTCCCTGCGGAGCTCAATCATGTGGCGGGGCCAGCTCTTCTTATTCCGTTAGGAAAAGCCGCCGAAACAGTATGTGAAACATTGATCAGACAGTACAGACTCCAGAATTTGATTTGCCTTAGCGGCTTTCCCCACCCATCAGGCGCAAACGGCCATCGTTTAAAACAATTCGCCAAAAACAAAGAGCAACTAGAAAGACAAATTCATTCTTTTGCTTTCTCAGTTTTGAATTTTCTATAGAAAAGAGAAAATAAAAGGGATATGATAAACAGAAACAAACATGGGGAGTGGTTGAATGTTTCCTGTATTAGAAACGGAGCGGCTTACACTTAGGCAAATGACAGATCAGGACGCGGAAGCCATTTTTGCTTGTTTCTCAAACCATGAAGTGACACGCTATTACGGACTTGAAAACATGGAATCTATAGAACAGGCCATTTCAATGATTCAAACCTTTGCCGCGCTCTATCAAGAAAAACGTGGTATAAGGTGGGGAATAGAAAGACGGGATACGAAAGATTTGATCGGAACAATCGGCTTTCACGCTCTGGCCCAAAAGCATAGGCGTGCAGAGATCGGTTATGAAATCACCCCGGCGCATTGGCGAAACGGCTTTGCATCAGAAGCCATTTTAGAGGCTGTCTCCTACGGGTTTACTTCCCTTGGCCTGACGCGTATTGGCGCAGTTGTATTTACCCAAAATGAAGCATCAAATCGGCTGCTTATAAAAATGGGATTTCAAAAAGAAGGTGTTTTAAGACAGTACATGTATCAAAATGGAATTCCCTATGATACAAATGTATATTCTATTTTAAAATCAAGCAAATGAACGGACGACATTCTCTCGATCTGTATGCACACTCCCTTCCTCTTCTTGGTGACTGCCCAAAATAGAAGGGGCAGCCAGCCTCTGCACTGACTCCAGTATAGGACAGTAAATGCTAAATGGCCTGATAGAACACATCACAAAATATAGTGAAGAGGCTTATTCTTTTTCTTGCCCCGCATGAATGATCTGTGATGTACCAATGGTTTGGCCAGAAGAATTCAATGCTTTCACCTGAAAATATGGCCCAATCGAATGAACAAGTATATCTGTTTCAAATCCGGTTCGGGGAGCATCCGTTCCCACCTCAGACAATTTGTTAGGTGCTGGACCAGCTAACACTTTCCAGGCTACAGTTTCAGTTGAACCGTTCCATGATGCATAAACAATGGCTGCATCTTCACATAATGGATTTACAGCAATACTGGGTGAATAAAACGGCAAGCCTACCCATTTATCCTTAAACGCCCTATAAGAAAGATTTTGACCAGGAAACTGCATATCATATAACAAATTCAACGAAGGATCTTTTTTATTATTACCAGCACTCCTATATTCAGAAAGATACGGTTCCTGTCCCCATCCAACGAATTGATTTCCATTTGATAGTTTCTGAACATTTCCTTGACTTGGAACATACAGCGCTGGATCATGATAATAAGTTCGATCTGCTTTTGCAGTCATGTTATGGAAATCAAGTTGAAGGATTAAACCACGAGCCTCTCCCTCAGGCGGAGAGCTTGAAGAAGCACAACAAGCATCATCAAATAGACTTATCCGTGTTCTAGACCTAAAACGTGCATCATGTTGCCAAGAAAATGTTGCATTTGGCTCAAAAGTAAAATCGCTTTTTTTGCCACCAAGCTGCCAGACAATCTTTCCTGTTGTTTTATCAACCAAATAAATCGCCCACATGTTACGCATGCTTATTAGAAGAGTATTGTTCGGCCCTTCCTCAACTGAATTCACGTGAAAACAGTCCCAAATATTGTTAGCGCTTGTGGCGGATGACGCAGGTAACATCGAGTCATCCGGATTAACATGAGCAAGCACATCCCAGAAGAAAAGAAGCTCTCCTGTCTCAAGATCTACTTCTTGAATGGAATAATTGTCAAAGTACCCATCTGCCGGACCTCCATACATTGTGAGATCCGCTGGCACTTGTTTCACAGCAGTAAACAAAGCCGTATCTTGCTTTGTAATCGTAAACTCGTGAACATCAGAGGTAAATCCTTTTTTGGCGGTGAGTTTCTTAATCACTTTATAATTCTGATTGATGATTTGAAAAAAAGCTCCAGGTTCCGGATCCCCCGCCGGGAGATTAGGATCTTTAGGCTGAGTTCCAGATATTGTTCCTTGCCACATGGTAAGAACGGGTTCCCCTTTGTAGGATTGTACCCTAAAGTCCGTATTTTGTGTAAATCTACTATCAAGAGGTCTAAACCATACTGGGTTACCAGCTTGATCTATGATCAGTGCACCTGTTTGCCCAATCATAGTTGCGCCGAACACAGTATAGGGTGCAACGAATATTAAGCCGGGTGCTGCCCCTGGCTTGTTGACATTTATAGAAACCTTCATGGGATGCAGGGCAGGAGCCGAAACAAAGTTCCATTCTTGTGAGCTTGAATGATTTGCGGATGCCTTATCACCGCATCCCCCCATAAATGGCACGCATAATTCCGTATCGGGACAGAATCCCGGGTTTTCATCACATAATGATTTGGCAAAGGCAGGATTTTGTTGGCTGAGGTTTTTAAAATAACAGACAATCTCATGATTGCGAACAGGTAAACTGTTCAGCTGAAAAGAGAGCGTTACCTTCTTGTCTACATGCTGATAGAATAATCCTTGCTTTGTAAATGGAGGCGGATATGCTTGATCCGGCAAGGTGGGAATAATGTCATGGATATTGAAAATACGAATACTATTCTTTACCGTTTGGTTGAACCGGGACGCAAAGACAGGGTCAGCGACTCGAGGGCTGCCATAAGTATATACAAAAGGATTTTTAAATCGGGTATTCACCGCAATATCAAAAGCGGCTAACACGGCTAAAGCTCCTCCTAAACTATGGCCTGCGACTAATATTCTTTTTGCTGCATAAAGCTTGGTTAATTCCCCGATCAGCTCATTTCTTGTCGATTGATAAAGACATGTAAATCCACGATGGGTTTTTCCTGCATTTCTGACAAACGGATATGGTACTTGATATAAGTCTTGGTCCGACTCATTGTCCTTAAATGTTCGGGTTCCTCTAAAAATTACAATGATCTGATCTTGTGACTCGGCAATAAAACCAAATACTTCAGCTTCCGGATCCTCAACACCAGCAAGAGCTCGTATGGTATATCGAAGGCTATATCCTTTTGGCAAGACAAGCGGTTCCTTTTCAAAGAGTTGATATGACTGATAGATCATGGCCGATAGCAATATCGAATCCTCACGGTTAAACATATAATATAAGCTTGAGTGATTCATCCGAGCAGCTCCTTTCTTTTATTCCTAGCATGTTCCTCGAAACGGAGTACACATGTCAGGATCGGGACAAAACCCTGGATTTTTATCGCATAATATTTCGGAGAAATCAGGATTCATTTTACTAAGGTATTTAACATAACAAGCAATCGCATCATTGCGCGGCGTATTATTCAATTGAAAAGAGATTGGATACTTTGTTTTTACATGGTGATAGTATAATCCTTCCTCCGTAAAAGGTGGTGGATACTTTTTTGCTGGGAAAGTTGGAAAAGAGTCATGAATATTTACAATTCGTATACTATTTATCACCACTTTGTTAAATTGGGAAGCAAAGACAGGGTCACCGATACGCGGACTGCCATACGTATACAAGAAAGGATGATTAAACCCAGTGTTCGCAGCAATATCTAAAGCAGCTAACGTTGCCAAAGCTCCTCCGTAGTTGTGCCCGGTAACAAACAGCTTTTTTGACGTAGAAAGTTTATTTATTTGTCTGATTAAATTGTTTCTTGTTGATTGATAAAGACATGTGAATCCACGAGACGTTTTCCCGCCATTTTTAACATAGGGATAGGGAACTTGAAATATGTCATAGGATGCTAAAAGATCCTTGGGATATGCTGCGTATCCTCTAAACGCTATAACGATTTGATCTTGTGATTCGGCAATAAAACCGAATACCTCTTCCATAGGATTCTCTACGTCAGCAAAAGCACGAATGGTATATCGAAGTTTAAAGTCTTTTGGTAAGGTAAGTTTCCCTTCTAAAAAGAATGGATATGTCTGATAGCTCATTGCTGCAAGAAATATTGCAGTTTTGCTATTAAAAATACTGTTTTTATCTAAAGAAACCATATATACGCAATTCCTTTCTTAATACAGGTAAATATGATGTTAATGGTACAATATGAATGAAAACCCGGAATTGCTAATGATGGTGAAATGAACGGGGATATTGGTAAAAAAAACTGGGAAGTTACTTTATGACGGAATAAAAGAAAATGTAAAAAGACAAAAAGCGCCCTGTTGCAGGGACGCTTTTTGATTAAGATGCATATTGAGGAGATGTTTCCTCCTTTACCGCTTTTTCTTCAGGTATATGAATGCATTTCGTCATGACTGCACTCGCTAGGTAAAGAACCGCAAAGATCCAGACGACGCCTTGCGCACCGACAAGGCCGATGAACAACCAAGCAAGCGCGGGACCGACAAACGCTGATAAACCTGCAGCCAAATTCAATACAGACATGGCTGCCCCTTTGTCTTTTCCGGCCACCGTCGGCACAATTGCACCGATCGGCACATAGCCTGCCAGCAAACCGCCCCAAATAAAGCCGATCACACTGACAACCGCTACACTTCCGCCGGAGAAAACCGGTGCGTAGTATAATAAGACGGTGAAAATACCGCAGCCGACTCCGCCGAACCACATAACAGTATTTTTCCAGCCGAATTTATCGCCGACAATTCCAAAGATAAGGTTAAACACAATGTTCCCCAGAAAAATGGTTCCCCAAATTTGCAGCCACACATTGGTTGAAATTCCGTGCTGAGCCATGTGCATCGGCAAAAAGACTGGGAATCCATATGTACCAATGCTGTTGATGATTCTGATGATTCCGCCTGTAAGCACGCGCGGGTTTGTAAATAGAATCGTAACCCCTTTTAAAAGCTCCTCGGCTGTTTCTGATCGTTTTCTTTTCTTCTTTTCAAAACGGTCTTTATTGATAAACAATGCGAAGAATGCACCGAGACATACCCAGAATATAGAGCTCCAAAGCGTATTCAAATAACCGAACGCTTTGATCGCGTAGCTTGAGTACCAAGCACCGAATACAAACATGCCGAGGCAATAGGCAATCCAAAACCAGCCGACAGCAGTGCTCAGTCTGTTTTGCGGTGTTCTGTAAATGACCCATGTCAAGAAAGAATAAGCAAATAGCGGGTAGCCTAACCCTTTTACGAAGTAAGTCACATACATCACAGGGAGGTTTAGCTGTTCAAACCCAAACACGATAAAGGCGGCTGTACCGATTACATAAAACAACAGCCCCATAAACATCGTCCGTTTTGCGCCAAATGCTTCGAGACATACACCTGAAAACCAGGAAGCTATGGCAAGCGCAATCCCGTAAATGCTAAAAATGGAAGCAGATTGCTGAACAGTCAGTCCGTTTTCGGTCAGAAACGGGCTGAGCCAGCCTTGTTCAAGTCCGTCTCCCATCATAAACAAAACAACTCCTAAAAATCCCCACGCAAGCCGCTTTGGTATACCAATTTTATCTAACATATCTGTTTCCTCCTTAGATGCTCATATACATTACCGTATTACCTTATTAAAGCTAAAAATTAGACAATTCCTCAAAACATCCGGATATGCCACCTTATATCAACACTTTGCTTTCTGACCCTGAAAAAAGCGCTGAGTTTGCTTCCATTCCTCATATAAAGCCAATTCTGTCTGACAGTTCTTCGGTTCGATCACCCGGACATTTGCTGACATCTCCTCCGTTAATTGAAAAGTTTCATTGCAAATGACTGCAGCACCAACGACAGATGCCTGATGATATCCCTCTTTGACATAGATTTTTTTCTGAAGAAGGTCAGCGATATATTGAGTGAGCGCTTTGCTTTGGAGTCCCCCTCCGCACACCCAAACATAGTCACGTGTAAACGGAGTAACCTCTGTTAAAATGTCAAAGTTCCATTTGATTGAAAATGCGATCTCTTCTAGCGCCGCACGTACAAAATGTGCCCTCTTTAAATCTGCTGAAAGCGGAGTGTCAAAAAGAAAACCGCCTCTCGTTAATGCATTCTTTTCAGCTGATAAATAAGAGCCGAGAGCCGCTACACACGCATTGTCTTCTTTTGCTAGTGCAGAAATTTCCTCCTCCATTACGTCGTACGATTCATTCGGATAGAAAATCTGTTTTAATTTTTGATAATTCAGACCGGTAATTCCCGGATTCGTTTCTACTAGCCAATGCCCTTGATCTGTATGGCAGTTCAGCCAGGCTTTATGTTTTGTGTCGCCATGATCCGCAGTAATTTTGGTTATTGGCGTTGTTGTCCCTGATACGATGACTATGTCCTCAAGTCCAGCTCCGGTGCTTTTCACAGCTAGCTGTGTATCCCCGCCCCCAGTTACCACCTTAGCATTTATTGAAAGACCTAATTCGGCTGCATATTCATTTGCTATTGTTCCAATTGCTGTTCCCGCTCTTACAAGAGGCGGAAGGAGAGATGGAGAAAAGCCGAATATGTCGCACATCTCTTCTGACCAAGTATTGTGCTTCACATCAAACAGCAGCGTTTCTGTTGCCTGCGATGGTTCATATGTTAGGATTCCGCTCAGTTGATATGTCACCCAATCACTGATGCTTGTAAAACTTGCAGTCTTTTCCCATAAAGAAGGCTGGCGCTGCTTCAAACCATAAAGCTTGAGTGCAGAAAAAAGCGCAGTCGGCAGACGGCCTGTACGGCTGTATATTTCTTCCCGATCGGGAATGCTCTCCTCCCACTCTCGGCCGCGGTTATCTATGTTCGGCAGCCCGAGAAAAGAGTCACCGTTTTGATCGATCAGAACAATCCCCTGTCTTTGACTCGTCGATGTCAACCCAATGATGTCAATATCACGCGAACGGGATAGCGCACGTTTTGCCAATCTCATTACTTGCTTCCACAGTATCTGAGGGGAAAAATAACGGCTGTCCGGGTAAAGCGTCTCGGTGGAATACTCGATGTCCTCCCGTTCAACCGTTTGAACAATGCCTGAGACACTCACGACCGCTACCCTCGCATTGCCTGTGCCGATATCGAAAACGAGATAGCCTTTTTGTTTTTTCATTCTGTTAACCTCTTTTCTTTACATCTGTTCTCAGTTTGTCTTTGTTATATAATGTTGGAATATTGGGAATTTTTTCAACCTTCCACTTTTTGAGGGCATCATTCATGATCGACACGTGATGATCCTCTACTTCAAAGGTTGCTCCAGCGAGATGCGGTGTTGCCAGAACATTAGGCAATGAGATCAATTCATAATCTGATTCCTCTGGAGGTTCATGATAAAAAACGTCTAGTACCGCACCTCTGATTTTATGTTCTTTTAATACAGATAAAAGATCTTCACGGTTTACGACAACTGCTCTTGAAGTATTGACGAAAATCGCACTCTCTTTCATCAAATCAAAATATTGCCGATCTATCAGTCCAAGTGTTTCCTCAGTGCGAGGCAGATGGACAGAAACGATATCACTGTCTGAAAATACCGTTTTAAGAGCTACTTTTTCATACAGCGGATAATCGTCTTGAATGTATGGATCGTAATACTTTATCTTACAGTCAAACGCAGTCAGCAGTTTTGCAATCCTTTGGCCAACCGCGCCGAACCCAATCATGCCAACCGTTTTTCCTGTTAGCTCATTTCCTTTAAATTTGACATAAGCCTGCAGGTAATCACTGTCCCACTTCCCATCCTTCAGCCACTGATTCGAGGCGCTGATATGACGGAGAAAGGAAATCACATTTCCAATAAACATTTCGGCAACGGCTTGTGCATTCCGCCCTGGTGTATAAAAAACAGGTATGCCCCTTTTTGAAGCAGCTGCCACATCCACATTGGAGGGCATTCCCCTGCAAACACCGACAAATGAAAGTTCGGGAACAGAAGCAAATACGCTGTCTGTTACCTGATCAAGCTCAGTAATCAAACCTGTCGCATTTGTTGCCTTTAGCAGCTGAATGAGTTCATCCTCCCGATATGCCCGGCCTTGTTCTTTCCAAGATTGATAAATAACTGAGCCAAACAAGTTTTCAAGCTCTTTTCGCCCTTTTTCGTTGTACGGCGCTGTAACCAAAACCGTCATGGTGCAAAACATCCTTTTCATCGTATTTTTTCATAAAAAAATCTCTTTCCGAAGATGGAAAGAGATTCATATATGGGCGCGTTCTGTTACAGGCAGACGCCGGTATAAACCTTGCTTTCCTATCTTTCAAGCTGACGCTTGCTGGAATTGGCACAATAATGTTGCCGAGGTTTCATAGGGCCAGTCCCTCCACCTCTCTGGATAGAAAATGTTGAGTATGTAATTTTCAGAATAAAGAATACGTTTATCATAAAGAAGTCTCAGATTGATGTCAATCTCTTTTTTCAGAATTGACGTTATCATCCGAAATGTTATAATTCTTACAAAATATCTAACTAGAGAGGAACTGGGCCATGAAATCTTTTGCCACACAACAAAACGGCATTTTTAAATCCGTTTGCTCGCTGGACTGCCCGGATCAGTGCGGATTATTAGTACATAAAAAAGACGGAAAAATCGTGAAAGTGCAGGGAGATCCCGATCATCCTGTCACAGCTGGAAACATATGCAACAAAGTCCGAAACATGACGGAGCGCATCTATGATGAAAAGCGGCTGACTACGCCGCTCAAACGAACAGGTGCGAAAGGCCAAGCGATATTTGAACCGATTTCCTGGGAAGAGGCGATTGATACGATCACCTCCCGCTGGAAGCAGCTGATTGATGAAGAGGGAGCTGAAAGCATACTTCCTTACAGCTTTTACGGAAATATGGGGAAATTGACAGCTGAAGGAATGGACCGCCGCTTTTTTTACCGCATGGGATCAAGCCAGCTTGAACGGACGATTTGCAGCAAAGCGGGATCTGAAGGCTATAAATATACAATGGGCATAAGCGCGGGAATCGATCCTGAGGAAACCATTCATACAAAACTATTTATTTTTTGGGGAATTAACGCTGTCAGCACAAACATGCACCAAATTACACTCGCCCAAAAAGCGCGAAAAAAAGGTGCCAAAATTGTCGTGATCGATGTACATAAAAATCAGACAGGGCGTCTTGCAGATTGGTTTATTCCAATAAAGCCGGGAACTGACAGCGCACTTGCTCTTGGCATTATGCACATTCTATTTAAAGAAAACCTTCACGATGAAGCATTCCTGTCTGAATACACGGTTGGCTACGACAAGCTCCGTGAACACGTGAAACAGTATAATCCGGAAAAGGTATCAATGATCACCGGGATCAGCACTGAAAATATTTATCAGCTGGCAAGAATGTATGGGAAAACCTCCCCTTCTTTTATCAGAGTCGGAAATGGAATCCAGCATCACGATAACGGCGGGATGATTGTAAGGACGATTGCCTGTCTTCCGGCGATCACCGGCCAATGGCTGCATAAAGGGGGCGGCGCAATTAAGCATAACAGCGGAATTTTAGAATATAACACAAATGCCTTGCAGCGGCCCGACTTATTGAAAGGGCGCACACCGAGGTCGTTTAATATGAATCAGCTTGGCAAGGTGCTTTTGGAAACAGATCCGCCTATCCGCTCTCTTTTTATTTACGGAACAAACCCTGCCGTCGTCGCGCCGGAAGCAAACAAAGTCAGACAAGGCTTGCTGCGGGAAGACTTGTTTACCGTGGTTCATGATTTGTTTTTAACGGAAACGGCTGCATATGCGGACATTGTACTGCCTGCAACATCCGCTTTTGAGAACACTGATTTTTATACCTCCTACTGGCACCATTACATTCAGCTTCAGCAGCCGGTGATTGAGAACTATGGAGAAAGCAAGTCTAATACTGAGATGTTCCGATTACTGGCTGAAGCAATGGGATTCACAGACCAGGAGCTCAAGGATTCAGATGAAGAATTAATCCGCCAAGCGCTTGACCATCCAGATAATCCGCATTTGGCGGAGATTAATTACGATTCACTTACTAAGCATTCATTTATGAAAGCGAAACGCAATAAACCGCTGTTTCCTGGCAAACTTCCAACGCCAAGCAGAAAAATAGAATTATATTCAGAACAAATGAGACAAGCTGGTTTCCCGGCTTTACCGACATTTACGCCTCTTGTAACCGATAATGAACATCCGTTTATGTATGTTCCGGCACCAAACCATAATTTCTTAAACTCAACGTTTTCAAACAATGAAAAACACATCAAGCTCGAAAAGACGCCAAAGCTCTTTATCAACACAAAAGATGCTGAAGAACATGGAATCGTTGATGGGGCTCCTGTACGAGTTTGGAACAGCCGGGGAGAATGTGAGCTGACCGCATCAGTCGGAGAACAAGTACTGCCAGGTGTCGTTGTCAGCCAAGGATTATGGGCAGATGAGCAAGGGAAAAAACAGCTTGTAAACGCGCTAACCCCAGACCGGCTGTCCGATATGGGAGGCGGCGCCACCTTTTTTTCAGGCCGTGTACAGATTGAAAAGGTTTGAAAAAACAGCCAGTATTCGTTTTGGCTGTTTTCTTTCAAATTTAATGAAACCCGGAGCATGCCAAGCCCGTATATCATAACATTGACATAATGGAGGCATGCATATGGACGTTTTTTTAGGAATCGGTATTGCTTTGGCTGGCTATTTTATCGGTGAAGGCTTAAAGCAAATGAACCATCCAAAAGCATATGAAAAAAGTGATACCTATCTTATAAAAGAACGAGATATTCACTTTTACATCGGACATTTTTTAGGAATTACTACAGCTGAGGCTAAACAGTTAGCCGGAGATATGAAAGACATCCCTTACATCGAAATAAACGGAAAAAGATATGTACAGAAACAGATGTTAAAAGAATGGACATTCACATTAGTTGAAAAACAGCAGGGTGAATAAAGAAAAACTGAGGAGATCGCAATGCTCTCCTCAGTTTAGTTTAACTATATGGTTTGGCCCTTTGCCATAAGCGATGTTAAAACGATTAACCCCATCAATTTCTTTCCTCAAACAGGACAAAATGTCCGTTCCACTACAATAGATTTTATATTCCCTTTGATTGATGACGTTATCATCTTGATGAACGTATGTATCGTAAAAACTTAGAAAACCTATTCGGATTGAATATGTGCTCTCATTATGCCCTTCCATACTGGGCCTTTATCCGCGGAGAATTTACTTTTTAAACTATGAAACCTAAAACTTTTAGATTCACGCAGCAATGTAAATGCAATATCCTCAATTTTAATGAATCCCCGACTTTTTTCATATTCGACTTCAGTTTCTCTGATTTGCTTTATACGCCCGAAGCTGTACGTTTATAAAGGATCAGGGAATCCCAGAACCAGTAAATCACTGCAGCTGTAATACTTAACACATAATAAATATACGATTGCAATGTCCATGCTATTGACGCAGGTTCACCAATAAAAAATAACAGGAAAGCTACGATAAAAGCAATCACACTGTAAATCAATAAATACATGACATTGAATGTTCTCGCTTTTTTCTGCAACATCATTTGCAGCGGAACAGCAAAAAGGCCATACATCATAAAAGCGTATAATAAAGCAATTGCTGCTGTAAACAATGCAATTATCATATCGTCATACATAACGAAAGAATATAGCCCGAAAAACAAACCAAACGTAAGGCTGGATAGCCCTAATGTCATTAGATAATATCCTGCGATTTTTTTCATTTTTTCACCCCCCTTGTTTGATTTATTCACAGTGCTGTTAGTATACATTCACAACCTTTGTATTTCTTTTATCGAGATGTCTTCCCCCACTGCCATACGCAATGCGATGATAAAAAGTTTCAAAAATGCCGGCTTTTTATTAAATAATACGATTGGCATGGAGATGCCTCTCCTGATTGTCCAAATCGCGAATGAAAAAAACGAATGAATACCTGATCAACAGACAAAATAAAAAGAGTTGTATTTCAACACTTTTCGTAAAGGAGTGAAACCTATGAGTCAAAAAGGAATTCAAAATTCAAGTATTGAACAAATAAAAAATGACCATGAGACTGAGACCGCTTTTAAAGCAGATGATCCTAAAAAACATGGTTCTTCTGATCCTAAAAGAACGAAATAAGTTCTTGCCCTCATTAAAATTTCAATAATCTGGAGGAAGTAAAGTGACTCAAAAAAACGGAGCCGATAGACCTGATGATTATAAAAGATTTTCTTCAATAGACAAGGAATATAATTCTCAGCAATCTGTAAGCAGCAATGCTGAGACAGAAAGTGTACACACTGAAACACAAATTCATAACAAAGAAAACATAAATGACACAACGGGTGTAGCCGGGAAATCCTTTGAGCCCTCAGATTATAAAGGGACCACACAATTAGAAAAAGGATTGGCTGAGACTCATGAACAAGTCAGCGATGACTATTTTGAAGGGACGATCGATCAAAACTTGGACTAGTCATTCAAACGGAACGAGCTTGAGAAAAAAGCCGGTTCCGTTTTTAGAAACAATCTCAATAAAGGCAGTAAAACCCCACCTCATGAGATGGGGTTTTGCGCTTTAGTAATCTGATTAATATTTAAAACGGTTAATGACGGATTGAAGCTCTTCCGCCAACTGAGATAAAGATTCTGCAGCATAGGAGATTTCCTCCATTGAATGTAGCTGTTCCTCTGATGATTTTGCAACCGCTTCTGTATTTGCTGACGTTTCTTTTGTTCCAGCGGCCAATGTATGAACTGTGTGCTGAATCACTTCAACGCCTGAAGTAAGCTGTTGAGTTGCTGCTGCGACTTCTTGTATTTGAGAAGTGACCTGTTCCACCAGGTTCAGGATTTCATTGAAATTTCCTGTTGTTTCTTGAGAAAGAACAATACCTGAGGTCACATTTTCTTGAACAACCTTAATATTATTTACCGTTTCTATCGATTCGTTTTGGATGGTCGCTACCACCGATTGAATGTGGTTTGCTGATTTATTTGTTTCATCCGCTAATTTCCGAACTTCTTCAGCCACCACAGCAAATCCTTTTCCTTGCTCTCCCGCTCTGGCCGCCTCGATCGCTGCGTTTAGGGCCAACAAATTGGTCTGCTCGGAAATTGTCGTGATAAGCGAGGAAATATCACTGATTTCTGCTGTGCTCGCTACCAATGCCTGTAATCCATTCCCGGCTGACTCTACGGATTTATCAATAAATTTCATCTGATCTAACATCTTGTTAACTGATTTAGATCCTATTTCAGCCTTGTCTCTCATCGAAGAAGAAAGATCCGCTATGTTCCCTGTATTTGAAGCAACAGATGATATACTGTCTAATAATTCAGTGATGGATTCTGCGCTCTTTTCTGTCATTGAGCTTTGCTTCACATTGCTGTCTGCAGCCATCTGCATGGATTGGGAAATATGTTCAGATGTTGATTTTGATTCTTCTGCGCTTGCCGATAATTCTTCGGAGGAAGCGGCGACTTGTTCAGATGAACTGCTGATTTGCTTCACAATTTGCGATAATGAATGAGTAAAAGCATTAAAAGATTGGGCAAGCTGGCCAAATTCATCTTTATTTTTCACAATGACTTTTTTGGTTAAATCAGCCTCACCGTGGGCAATTTCTTCTAGCTGCTTATTTATGCTTCTTAGTGGCACCATAATGGACTTTAACAGCATTATGCTTAGAACAATGCCTAATATTACTGATATTCCTGTGACAGTGATGATGAGCCATTGACTCATTTTCCCATTGCCCCGTATTTCATCCTTTAGATCTTCTACCTCTTGATCCAGGCGATCAGACAGCTTATTGACAGCCGGATCTACGACTTCTTTTCTTAGTGTTCTTTCTTCCCCAAAATGGATGGTTTCTGCTTTTTTCGGATCTGAAGAGTAGGCTGTTAATACTTGCTGATTCAAAGCTCTATACTGAGTAAAACTTGTCTTAATGTCTTCAATATTGGATTGATACTTCTCTTCATCAATCAAGTCATAAACCCGATCAAGGCTCTTTAAGACATCGTCTGATTTTTCCTTCATGCCTTCGTCATATTCTTTGTCTCCAGTAATCAAGAAGCCTCTTTCATCATTTGATAACCCGGTCAATTCATACTGAATGTGTTTCATCTCTTTTTGGAATTCCATTTTGTCTTTAAGTTCTTCATTCTTTTTCACAATAGAAGAAATCATAAAAACTGAGGAGCCTCCAATTCCAATGATTGAAACAACTAGTATTGATATAATCCCCAGCAATTTTGTTTTCACTTTCATGTGTCGTTTTCCCTTTCTCCACGAAGTAATGGCTGAAATAAAATATATTCAAGCGTATGAATCCAATTCGTTTACGCTTATGCCCATAATATCGACACGTGTTATCAAGTTTTATAGTAATGTTTTCACATGAATAAGCAAATGTTTTGACATCTCTGAACTTGCAGAAAAACCTTAAATGAAATTTGCAGACTTTTACGGTATGTAAGTCACTCTTATTCGTTTTTCTAAAAAAGGCTTTTCCCATCTCAAATTGGCTGAACAGGCTGTTTTCTCGAAAATATAATGACAATACGCAGCATACATTTAAGGAGCGATACACTAAAATGGGGATCATCAATGGCAAAGAATTCATTGACCGATTGAACAAACTAGAAAACGAAATATGGTATGATGGCAAAAAAATAAAGGGTAACATTTCTGATCATCCGGCATTTAAAGGAATACTCAAAACAAAAAGCTCGCTTTATGAACTGCAAACAAAGGATGAGTTAATAAACGAAATGACTTATTGCCTTCCTGGAGATCATGATCGAATCGGCCTTTCCTATCTCCAGCCTAAGACCAAGAATGATTTGAAAAAAAGAAGAAACATGATTGAACATTGGGCTAGACACACTCACGGAATGATGGGGAGAAGTCCGGATTACATGAATACGGTTATGATGAGCTTTGCTTCGTCAGCAGAGCTTCTAAAAGATAAAGAGAATTGCTTTCCTGAACATATACTAGATATGTATAAACAAGCTGCTAAGCATGACCTTTCTTTTACCCATACATTCATTACCCCGCAAGTGAACCGGTCACAGTCCTATTTCGGGCTAAGTGAAAAACCGATATCTGCTAAAGTCATTGATAGAACCGAAAAAGGTTTAATCATTCATGGCGCGCGTCTGCTTGCAACACAAGGCGGGTTGACTGATGAAATATTGGTTTTTTCAGCGCCTAAACTTTTCTTTGAAACAGATGAAGCTTATGCTTTTTCACTCCCTTCTAATACAAAAGGCGTCAAATTCATCACAAGAGAATCATTTGTGTTAAGCGACTCTGCCTTTAATCACCCCTTAAGCTCAAGGTATGAAGAGATGGATTCAATTGTAGTTTTTGATCATGTGTTAGTGCCATGGAATCGTGTGTTTTTTTACGATAATGTGGAAGCAGCTAAAGAATTTATGACAAAAAGCTCATTTCATGCTTTTACCTTTCACCAGGTTGTCATTAGGCAAATGATAAAAATTGAATTTCTATTAGGCGTTGCACAGCTTCTGGTTGACACCATTAATGTTTCCGAATATCAGCACATACAAGAAAAGCTCTCTGAAATCATTGTGGGATTGGAAACAATCAAAGCGCTCATTGACAAGTCGGAAAATGACGCTCAATTAGATGAATTCGGCTATATGCGCCCTAGTTTAATTCCTCTTCAAGTCATCAGTACGATTATTCCTAAGCTATATCCTCGATTTACTGAAATCATACAATTAATTGGAGCTAGCGGAATGGTGACACTGCCTACTGAAAATGCATTTGATTCAGAGATACGGGAAGATCTTGACCAATATCTTCAAGCAACCAATACAAATGCTGAAGAACGGGTGAAAATTTTCCGATTGGCATGGGATTTAACAATGAGCTCATTCGGAACAAGACAAACCCATTACGAAAGATACTTTTTCGGAGATCCTATTCGGATTTCAAGCAGGCTGTATACCAGCTATCCAAAGCAGGGGCAGTTGAACATCATAAAAGCATTTTTACAAGCAGATGTAGAACAATGAAAAAAACAGCGGGAAAAGATCCGCTGTTTCGTATTTTTTATTTAGGAAACTGTACATGCCCTGGCACTGTATATGCATTGGACGTTCCGCTTTCAGGCAGCTTTGGAATGGTGTCTTTCACGACTTTCCCGCGAATGTCAGTTATTCTGACTTTGAGAGAGCCTGTCCCTAAATTCGTACTGACAAAATGGTTATAGTCCATTTTTTCCATGTTAATCCACTTGCCATCTTTTTCATATTCCATTTTCATAACAGGATATCTGTGGTTTCTGACTTGAATTGCTGCCCACCACCTGCTACTGCCTTCTTTGACCCGGTACGTGAAATTTCCGGTGATTGGAGCTTTGACAACACGCCATTTAATATTGATTTTTCCATCTTTCATATTCCCGATTTTACGGAAGGCATTAGGTGACAGATCGAGAGCTCCCCGAGCACCTTCGGGATATAGATCAGTAACATAAACGATTGTTTTCCCTTTTGGCCCTTCAACTTCCAAATAAGAGCCGGCAAGAGCTGCTTTTACTCCTCCGTAATTGAGATCCGCTGGATTTATTGCAGTAATCTCCATATCGGAAGGAATGGGATCCAACAGGAAAGCTCCTCCTGAATAACCTGACCCTGTATACGTTGCATATCCTTCATGCAGGTCGTCATATGCTGCCGAAGCTTGCGAGGAAAAACAGAGGATCGTCAATAAAACCATACCAACAAATGCACTCATGATCTTTTTCATACTTGGTCCTCCTCAAACCAGACTTCAAATGAGAATCATTATCATTATAAGACTCAATCCAACTGGTTTGAAAGAGGAAATAGATTCATAGTTGATTTTAAGGCGAATTCACTATCATTCATATATCTAATGAAGCGTACTTATGAAAAAAGCAATTCGAATGAACGAATGTGCACATCAGCCGAATTTCTTATTTTCACCTCACAAAATTCACATAACCATCAAAAAATGAGACAGCCTGTTGGCCTGATAACAGCTATGCAGGAAAAGCTATTTTTCCCCGCTTAGTTTCAACTTAGCTGTCATCATAATGCCAAAGATCAGCACAATCGGAACCCAAATAATGAAGCGGTTAAAATTAGGTTCACTCAGAGCAACAATAATAGCTCCCACACAATATAAAATAATAGCCAGTGCTCTTAACACAGTATCTCTTAAGAAAGTCTTCTTTTGCTTCTTAAAAAACAAACGGCCGGATATATCTTCTAATAGAGAAGCGAGTGTTCCGGTCAATACAGTTGAAGAAATACCTGCGATCCCCAGTTTTTTGGCTGCTATCGTTTGAATCCCCATGGAAATGCTCATGAGTATAATCAGAATGTGCACAGGAACAAAAGCCCGGTAAAAAGAAAGACAAGCAAAGACAAATAAAATGAATGCTTCAAGTGCAAGGGCTTTTGTTACAGCAGCAGGCCAAAGGGTATTTTCCGCCTTTCCGACAATCAGTGTTGCAATGATCACGCCGCATATAAATCCAATGAGCGCAGTTAAGGAATTGAAAACAGTGACCTGAAGGGATTTGCCGATAGCTAATCCCAATAATACAATGTTTCCAGTCATATTAGCTGTGAACACATGTCCCAAGCTTAAATACCCAATTACATCCACGATTCCAGCTGTTAAACATAAAAGTGATAGCAAGGTGTTTCGATAAGCGGCTGCAGTCAACGTTGTATCAATCCTTTCTTCTATTTCAATTGTTAGTATGTCTTTTGGCGCAATCTGTATTTTTTAAGTAACCAAGCGTTAATTGGGAAGATAGAACCTATCATTCCTTTCCATTAACTGTAATAATAATCTCCGCAAGGAAATGATTAAAATTGAAAGGAAGTATATTGTAATGAAACGATTTTGTTTATGGTTCGCCGTGTTTGGTTTGTTATTGGTTCTCTTGCCTAATAAAGCGTTAGGCGCAGTCGATTTTCCGAATACCTCGACAAATGGCCTTTTAGGATTTGCCGGAAATGCTAAAAATGAAAGAGGCATTTCCAAAGCGGGCACAACGGGTGGGAAAAACGGGCAGATTGTTTACATTCAAAGCGTAAATGATTTAAAAACCCATCTAGGAGGATCCACACCAAAAATTTTAGTGCTCCAAAATGATCTTTCCGCATCTGCGAAAACAACAGTTACCGTTGGCTCAAATAAAACACTCGTGGGCTCTTACGCGAAAAAAACGCTGAAAAATATTTATTTAACAACTTCTTCAGCTTCTGGAAATGTCATTTTTCAAAATTTAACGTTTGAACACAGTCCGCAGATTAACGGAAATAATGATATCCAGCTTTATTTAGACTCCGGCATGAACTATTGGATAGATCACGTCACATTCTCAGGCCACAGCTATAGTGCAAGCGGGAGTGATTTGGACAAACTCCTGTATATCGGTAAATCAGCAGATTATATCACGATCAGCAACTCAAAATTTGCGAATCATAAATACGGTTTGATTTTAGGATACCCAGATGATTCTCAGCATCAATATGACGGCTACCCGCACATGACAATCGCAAATAATTATTTTGAGAACCTGTATGTTAGAGGCCCGGGTCTGATGAGATACGGATACTTTCATGTTAAAAACAATTACAGCAACAATTTTAACCAGGCGATTACGATTGCCACAAAAGCAAAAATATATTCCGAATATAATTACTTTGGGAAAGGCAGTGAAAAAGGCGGAATCCTTGACGACAAGGGCACCGGTTATTTCAAGGATATAGGCAGCTACCCTTCACTCAACAAGCAAACCTCCCCTTTGACTTCATGGAATCCGGGGACAAATTACAGTTATCGCGTTCAAACACCGGAGTATACAAAAGAATTTGTCACGAAATATGCCGGATCACAAAGTACAACTCTGGTATTTGGCTACTGATATAAAAGAGGCCTGCGTAAAAAACGCCGTGCCTCTTTTTGTTCTTAAACGCGATTTTTAAACGATCCTTGGTCAAACCAAAAAGCATTATTTCTTTTTCAAAATAACTTCTTTACTGTCTTTCTTATTATACCAGTTTATCGCAAGTAAAAAGAAATCATTGTCTGGTCCTGTATGAAATGAACGTTCGTCCCACACACTATTCAAAAACCCCTAAAAAGGATGATGGACATGTGCGGCAGGTTTACTTTATTCTCTGCATTTGATGATATTATTGACCAGTTTGACATCGATCAATTTTTTCCTAAAGATGAATACCAGCCGAGCTATAATATCGCACCATCACAAAACATTCTTGCGATCATCAATGATGGATCAAATAATCGCTTAGGAAAGCTTAGATGGGGGCTTATTCCTCCTTGGGCAAAAGATGAAAAGATCGGTTATAAAATGATCAATGCTCGAGCCGAAACAATAACCGAGAAACCGGCTTTTAAAAGACCGCTTGTCAGCAAACGCTGCATCATCCCTGCCGACAGTTTTTATGAATGGAAACGGTTTGATTCCAAAACCAAAATCCCATTGCGGATCAAATTGAAATCATCTGCTCTTTTTGCGTTTGCTGGCTTATATGAAAAGTGGAACACACATCAAGGAGACCCTCTTTATACCTGCACCATCATAACAACTGAGCCTAATGAGCTCATGAAAGATATACACGACCGGATGCCGGTTATATTGGCCCGTGATTTTGAAAAGGAATGGCTAAATCCTCACAATACAAACCCTGAATATCTGCAAAGCTTGCTTGTGCCTTATGAAGCTGATGACATGGAAGCATACCGGGTTTCATCATTAGTAAACTCACCTAAAAATAATTCATCTGAGCTTCTTGATGTACAGAGTCTGTAGTGATTGCGCTCTATAGTAAGAACTTGCAAAATGGCTTTGTTCCTTAGGGCCAATCTATTTTTGTTTCAATGAATATTTAGTACACAGATCAATTAGTTATTCTTTTTCAGTTTCAAATAATATCATTATGTAAACTTAATGTTAATCCAATGATGTAAAAAGAATTTACATTGCTTATAAAATTTCACTTTTCAATTTTGTCAGCAAAAAAACTGAACCACATTAAACTGATAAAACCTGCCGCACCTGTGATTGCAAATATGATATACGCCCATATAGGTAAATCCATATCCTTTCCTCCTAAGAATTAAATTTTTTTATCTTACATTAAGGTCTTCTTTCTTTGTCTATCCAGTGTAATACCTAAACAGTTTAAAGCTCATTACAATACGATTCAAGCAGAAAACCCCTACATAACGCATACATAGGGATTAAATAAAAACGCAGGCCGACACCCAGCTCTAGTTACTTTAAGACCACTGTGTGATCGGTTCAGTCTTTACGTGCCTGGATATTTTACAACAGGCACTTTCTTCTTACGCAGAGAATCAAGCATGACTGATCCAGCATTTAAGTTGCTGTGCACTAATTCTTTAGGGGTCAATGCCATCCATTGATTGAGTGACACATCTGCATAGCGGTCACTTTTGAACATTTCTAAAAACCATAAGGTTTCTGTACCAGTGTTTTGTATATAGTGTCCAGCATTAGAAGGCACGTATCCAACGTCACCTGCTCTATAGTCAAATGTGCGGGCAGTCCCATTCCCGATAAATACTGTCATGCGTCCCTGCCCTGTTAGATAATACTGCCACTCATCGCTATTAGGGTGCCAATGAAGCTCTCTCATCGCGCCAGGCTCAATCTGAACAAGTGCAGCGGCTATCGTTTTTGAAATCGGGAAGTTAGAAGAATCCACAATTCGTACGCTCCCCCCTGGCATTTGAATTGGGGGTTGATTTAGCAACTCGTGTTTAAAGGTCATGGGTACTTTTCCATATGGTGACTGAATGTCTTCACTTTCGACTGATCCCGGCACATTCCCTTGGTAGATATAGACTTGCTCTGAAGGAAGAGAGTTGAAAGCATTCTCCGGCACACCAAAATTCGCAGAGAGAACATCTTTTGGGGTGTGTGCAAGCCAATCAGAAATGGTTAACGTTGAAAACTCAGAAAAGTTTCCATCATCGAAAACGAGCAGAAATTCGCAGTGTTCTAATCCCTGTATGGAATGCGGAATTCCTGCCGGGAAGTACCAAAGGTCGCCGGGGCCAACATCAGCAATGAAATTTCGTCCGTCTTGGTCAACAGCGGTGATACGTGCCCGTCCCAAAAGCATATAAGCCCACTCCGCTTGCTTATGCCAATGAAGCTCGCGGACACCTCCCGCAGTTAAGCTCATGTTTACCCCTGCAATCGCAGTCGAAATCGGAAGCTGTCTGACGGTGATTTCTCTTGACCAGCCGCCATGATCTAATTTCATGGGAGCGTCTGAAAATGAAAATCTCAAGTTAGGAATCATACCTTCATCTGTAACGGGCGGAACAAGTATATTCGGATTTTGAATATCTCGCATCATATTTCGCGGGCCTGCATCGATAGCTCCTGCTCCATCACTTCGAATAGGCTGCGGCACGTTTCTGTCTTCATGATTGATTGGTTGTTGTTCCAACAGCATGCACCTCGTTTTAGAAATGAACAAGATTTTATTTCAGCCTATGCAGAGTCTTAGATTGCTGTGCCTAGGAATCCGCAAATAAAAAAGTGACCACAAATGTGATCACAAATACATCAAATAAGCTATTTTTTATACCATGGCTTCTCATGTAATTTGATTTCTTCTGTCTGTTTTTTCTGGCCTGTCTTCCACTCTACCTTCACTAATACATCATGTCCTATCACTTCATCTTCAGGCATATAATCAAAGGTGGCGATATGGTCCTCCATACGTCCCCCACCTGGCATTTCTTCACCTGTGTATTCTGATAAGTCGTACTCATCTATGTGATCATCTTGATATTTTTCGCCATCTACATAAAGAGTAATTCTTTCAACAACAGTTCTTTTCTCATCTTTCTTACTCCCCTGCCAATACAAATTCAGAAAGTAATTAGGTCCAATTGAAGTTTTGTCTGATTTTTCAAGGTTAGACATCCACAGTCCGCTTTTCCCGCTGCCCTCATATTTCACTTTGTTTCCTATCACCATTACAAATAATGCGATGACGCAGATGATCAAGAATCCAGCAATGATCAATAGCCATTTCTTAAAGTTGTTCTTTTTTATCATGTTTTTCCCCACTTTCCTGATTCTTTAGTAGGAAAACATGATCAAAATGTTACTGAAAAGAAAATAAAAAACTTCGAATTTAAATTAAAGCTCTTTCAGAGACAAAATTTAAACGTATATCACGCCTTACATAGTTTTAGAATGGGCTTATATTTTTAAAAATCAAGCTAACAAGAGTTTATTAAGTAACTTTTCAAATTTATTTACACTCATAATCTCATGAGTCACAAATCTCCCATCAAAAAAAACGCTAAAAGTTGTCCAAATAGCTGGTGACTTTTGTGCCTCTTCTTTTGAAGATAAATGAATTGACTGAAATTGAACCCCTTTCTTTTCAGTCAATTCCCGCAAATCATTTATCATGCCCACTGCAAACGGGCACTGAGCTGTATAGTATATGGTAATCCCCTTTTCATTGACGGAATCACTTTTCACCTGGTCCTTAAATGCAGGAGAAGCTGCAAGGCCATTCCAAGTTAAAGCCATTAATTGAAAATAAGGGTCAGCTTCATCTTGTAGAGTAAACCCCATATGCTCAAAGAAACGCTTATCACTTAAATAGGGACGTTTTTTCTTGCCTGCGATATGGATAATGCCATCCATGCCGCGGACTTTCGCATCTGCTATACATTTGTCCAACAATCGTTTCGCATGGCCGTTATTTTTATATGTGCCAGATACCCACAAACAATTAATATACATAAAATTAGGCGCATTGATAGGCACCCATGCCTCATTCGCAGGTAGATATTCAATAAAGACTTTTGCCCGTTCATGTAAGCGATAGAACACCAATCCTTCATCCATTCGAGCTTTGAGCCATCTCTTCTTTTCATGAACTGCATGCTCATATTGTTTCGCGCCTAATGCGCAGCAAATATGATTGTCTTCAATATTGTCCTTTGTGATTTCAATGTAGCGCATCTCCTCTTTTCTCCTCCTTTAACACAATTACTTGGAATTCAACTCATTTTACCCGTCCCAACTCAAATACTTTTTCTTATCTTCCATTTTGCCAATTAATTAAAAAACCCTTCTTATATTGAGATTTTAGCTTGATTCCTCTTGCAAGTGTGTTCATCTTCAAGGATTAGATGCACTCCTCTTGCTTTAATAGAAGCTAAATAAACTCAGAACAATACGTAATGGAAAAAAACAATACAATTAGCGGGTATTATGCTATAAATACAGTACACGAAGTTTCTTTGAAGTAATATTTGTTACGGGCGCAGCAAAAGTAAATAACAGTTAAAGGAGGGATTAAACTTAGTGGGAAAATTATATTCTTGTTTAATTTGTGGATACAAAGGATTACTTCAAAATCCTTTGTATAAAGGAGAATATCAAAAAACGTTTGACATTTGTCCATGTTGCGGCTTTGAATTTGGCTACAGTGAGGATCATGATGTGAGATTAGGTTTTATTGTAACTCCTGATCATTTAATTGAGGCTTCATTTCAATTGTATCGCAAACAATGGATTGAGAGCGGGATGGAAATTGCTCATCCGGAAGATATTCCAGAAGAATTGAAAAATGGTGGTTGCTTAAATTCGACGTTTTGCTGGAACAATTAAAAAACTTAAATCTTGACATAGAAAATTTTGAAATGACCGGCTTTAATGATTAAGTGGGGTGTTTTTTGTTTTTCAAAGGGATAACACTCTTTGTCCATACATTTCAAGCTAAAATGCGCAGCGGTGATTCAATCGCTTGTTTATTTCCACGCATTCTCTATTCGTATCCAATGACTTTATGATCATCAACAAACATTTCACTTCGATCGGAGCCTCTTCTGGTTCTTCACTATAGTGATAAATTGCAGTCACTTTGCAGTTAACTCATCTGTAATTGGCTTTCCAACTGTCATTTTTTTCTCTGGCATTGTACTGGCTTCATCATCAAAACCACACCATATTCGTATTCCTCTCCCCTTTCTCTGCGGTATGCTCAATGCTGGTTAATCTTATCTATCTAAGAGATATGACTTTTCATATCGATGACTGACAAGTTTTTTGCCTAATTAACGCCATCCTCAGTGAATTTAAAGGTCTGTTTTAAATTTCTCCCTTCTTGTCCCTTTTGCGTCCAAATAATGACAACCTCTAATTCGGAGGCCTTATCTGCCAGCATAAAATGATTGAACTTCAGCGGTGAGCCATCGTTTAAACTTTTAGCTAACATTTTATGATCTTCTGGTTTGTCACAGTTTTCATCAGGGCATCCAAAAAGCGAAAACCGTGTGATTGAATCAGGATCATTTCTATACAATTGCACATCTACAGCAGCTGCTTTTTCTCCTACATTTTTGACTTCCAAGGAATATACTTGATATTCTCCTTTTTGAGATTCCGCAAATTCTTTTGCATTTTTTGCTTCACTTACTTTTACTGACCACTGGTCTGTTTTTTGTGTAATAGGCAACACCGTAAAAGTCAGAGCGTGCGCTTTTGATTGGCAAAAAGCAAATCCAACTACTATTACCGCACATACGGAAAAGAATACCCTTTTCATTTCATTTGTCCCTCCTTTCTTTTCACTGGCGATCCCTTAAAAAATTGAGCTCTCTTAAGCCATAGCCTTAACTACGGTTGTGTATTTACTGCTCAGCATTTATTTCTTTCGGTATCCGAGATGGAGCTTTTGGGATTTTTCTCAACTTGTTGTTGATCACATCAGAAGAGTATAGCGTAACAATCATACTTCCCCCATACCTTTTTGCCCGAATTAAGATTGGCTGGTTATATTGGTTTTGAAAACGAAAATCAGGGCCTCCCCAACTGACCGTAGCATCCCGTCCGGGTGGAACGTATGGCACGCTTCTAGTATGAGAATAGCGCTGAACGACCTGCAGCCCTGCCTGGTCGACTGCATTGAAAAGTGTTGAGGACACCTGGCAAATTCCGCCTCCTATACCTTCAGACAACTCCCCTTTTACAATAATGGGGGCACTTTTATACCCTTTGTTCCGAGTTCTCATGCCTACAACTTGGTTAAACGAAAACGTCTCATTAGGGAAAACAACGTGATTGTCAATGGCTTTTGCAGAAAGATAAATATTGTGTGAGCGGCTTTTATTGCTTGAATTAAAATAAGTCACGTACTGACCAAGCCGCTGCGTACTGATGTGAGAAAGCAGCTCGCTGTCAACCTTCGGATAAATGTTCATTTCCGGCACTTCTACCTTGGAGGGGCCTTGGCCATAAAAATACGCATAAAACTTTTCCTTAAAAGCCTGTTGATACAGTTTGTAGCCAACCCTGCCCGGGGCGATGCTTCCATGATCGTTAAGGACAGCGTTTATCGGCTCCCGGTACACTTTCTGATCAAGCTGTTTGATAAATTTACTGTATTTTTCATCGTCGATCATTGGAGTGCCGGGAAGAGGCATTGTAAAGTCTTCACGGTGAACAGTGGCAATTGTCCGTCCTTGCTGTGTAACCGTTAAACTGTCATCCGGCCCACTCGGCTGAGCCAATAAAAAAAGACCAGTGATCAAAATTTGTATCATAAGTTGCTTTACCTCCCGATCATTAGTATGAACAGCAGCTTCTCCTTTGATGTATTTCTTCCCATCGTTTGTTTGAATCTTTAGATGTTCATAAAAGAGCTATCACTTTAATTGTTCACACCGATCCCTTGAGCCCACTGAAGTACACGGTTCATTCACTCGCCAAGTTTAAAATAGCAGAGCATCTCAGTGATGTGGGATGCTTTTTTGTCTTGCTCAAAAAATGAAAAAGGGTTTCCCATAACAACAACAAATTAGTCCATTTCAATATTTTTTTATTGAGAAACGATAAATTTTTTGTTACATTCAAATAGACAACAAACAAATGAGGTGCGTTATGAATCGAATGTCAACACTCTTTTTAAAAATAGCTGTTATTTTTATTGGAATTCCAATTCTTGCTTTATGCATTTTTTTAGTGCCTAAGATAGCCAACTATTCAGCAGAATTACTTCCAAATATCGTTTATATGAAATATCTCGTTTTCATCTATTTGTATGTAACGGCGATTCCTTTTTACTTTGCTCTTTATCAAGCGTTCAAACTTTTAAGCTATATTGACAAGAATAAAGCTTTCTCGGGATTGTCAGTAAGGGCTTTGAAGAATATAAAATACTGTGCGGTCACTATCAGTATCTTTTATGCAGCAGGTATGCCTGTCTTTTATCTGATAGCCGATATAGACGACGCCCCGGGTATCATAGTCATCGGATTGGTTATTATTTTTGCTTCAATGGTCATTGCGGTCTTTGCTGCTGTTCTGCAAAAACTATTAAAAGAAGCGATTGATATAAAATCAGAAAATGACTTAACGGTCTGAGGTGATGACTATGGCAATTATTATTAACATTGATGTGATGCTTGCTAAAAGAAAAATGAGCGTAACAGAGCTTTCGGAGAGAGTTGGCATCACCATGGCTAATCTTTCGATATTGAAAAACGGAAAAGCAAAGGCCATTCGATTATCAACTTTAGAAGCGATTTGCAAGGCTTTAGAATGTCAGCCCGGAGATATATTGGAATACCGAAGTGATGAAGACACAAAGGAGTCGTAAAAAGCAAATATGTGGCATCAACAGAAAAATAAAGTGATTGGCGGTGAGCCTATGGACATAACCTTATATCCATCCAGCTCCTATACTAAGCGTCCCTTACATACACGAAGAATACTCCTTTGGAGGGCGCATATAACATGAGAGCTTTAAAACAAATCGTTCATTTCGGCTGGGAACAAGCGCTTTCATGTTTGTTTCCTGTCGTTATTTTTGCCTCTTTGGCTATTACACAAATGATCCCACTACCCTTCTTGCCGCGGTACGACTGGCTTCTCATGATCTGCGTCCTCATGCAATTGTGGATGGTGCGTTCTGGTCTTGAAACTCGGGATGAATTAAAAGTGATCACATTGTTCCACCTTATCGGGCTTGCTCTGGAACTTTTTAAAGTCCATATGGGCTCTTGGTCTTATCCAGAAGAAGGATACTCCAAAATATTTGGAGTACCTTTGTATAGCGGCTTTATGTACGCAAGTGTAGCCAGTTATTTGTGCCAGGCATGGAGAAGGCTTAAGGTTGAATTGGTTAAGTGGCCGCCTTTTTTTGCGGTTGTTCCGCTTGCCGCTGCGATTTATTTGAATTTTTTCATCCATCATTTTTCGATTGATATTCGATGGTGGTTATCTGGACTTGTCCTCATTGTCTTTTGGCAAACATGGGTTACATACGAGGTGAATGGAGCTCGTTACCGTATGCCGCTCGCACTTTCTTTTGTACTCATCGGATTTTTCATATGGATAGCGGAAAATATCGCTACGTTTTTTGGGGCTTGGAAATATCCAAACCAAATCGAGACATGGAGTCTCGTACACCTCGGAAAGGTAAGTTCATGGCTCTTGCTAGTGATTGTTAGCTTTCTTATAGTAGCATCATTAAAACAAGTTAAGGAGCAGAGTCCCACAAAGCAGAGAGGGGTGAATCTTTTTTAGGTTAACAGTCTGCTGGCATACAAGACTCCAGCTAAAAAGAAAAGCAACGTTCAAATGTGTTGCTTTTCTTTTTTGTCACTCTGCCTGCGGGTATCCATCTTCTTCAAACTTCGTCGCACCACGAGAACTGATTCAGATTACGACTGCTTTTAACGACTTGACAAACTCATGCGCCGCCGGCGTTATCTCTTCAAATGAATGTGCGATGACGCCGATATCGCGTGTGATCCTCGGAAAAATGTCCTTTTTACTCAATTGATGCTGGACGGATGAAAGTGTAAAGTTTGAAATAATGCCTATGCCCAAGTTGTTTTTGACCATATTAATCAAGGTTTCTGCATTTTGCACAGTCAAGTTTTCCTTTAATTCAATGTTGTATTGCGAAAATGCGTTTGACATCGCGATTTCATGACCGCCTTTACAGAAAATGAGGTCATCTTGATATGTTTCAAGGTTGACATGCTTTTCCTGTTTTAATTGATAACGCTGCTGCGGGATGACGGCCACCATATAGTCGTTACACAATAGCTGATTTTCAAATGGTTCAAATGGAGATGCTGCGATCCCAATATCAACCGTCCGATCCTCAACCCATTCTTTTATTTGGTCAGAGGTTCCCTCGATCAATTCGATGCGGATCAACGGGTAGTTTGATCTGAATGCCGCAATCGCCTGGGGCATGATATTTGTTGAAACTGCAGGAAATGAACCAATTTTCACCTTCCCGTTTAACAGCTTGTTTTCCCGGTTGGCTAATTGATATATTTTGCTTTCAATTCCCTTCATTTGCCTCGCCAGCAGCAAAATTTCTTTTCCGACATCAGTCAGTATTAAACCATGATGTTTATCCCTGATCAATAATTTGAGCTGCAGCGAGCTCTCCAGGTTTTTTATCGCTTTGCTTACCGCCGGCTGAGAGATGAACAATTCTTTTGCCGCTTCTGTAATATTCAATTTCTCCCCGACTTTTACAAATATGTGAAGATGGTTCATGTTCATAACCATTTGGTTATACCTCCGATAATAAAAATGTATTTCAGTTATATACAAATATAACATATGATAGAAACCAGCACGATATTTAAACAAGAAAGGCGGCTTCATCATGGTAAAAGTCATGTTGGGAATCTTATCTGTCACATTTATTTGGGGTTATACTTGGGTTGCAATGAAAGTAGGAATTCATGACATCCCCCCGCTTTTATTTTCGGCTTTGCGCCTGTTCATCGGAGCGGTTCCATTATTTCTCATTCTCTTCATTCAAAGAAAAAAGCTTTCAATTCAAAAAGAACATCTCAAAAGCTATATCATCATGAGCCTGCTGATGGGGCTGGGTTATATGGGGATCTTAACGTATGGAATGCAGTTTGTCGATTCAGGAAAAACCTCTGTTTTGGTATATACGATGCCCATATTTGTTACGGTGCTCAGCCATTTTACATTAAATGAGAAAATGAATGCGTATAAAACGATCGGACTGGTCTGCGGCCTCTTCGGACTGTTATTTATATTTGGAAAGGAAATGCTTGCTATCGATCAAAGCGTTTTATTTGGAGAGCTGTGCGTACTTGCGGCATCGCTAAGCTGGGGAATCGCGAATGTGTTCAGTAAGCTACAATTCAAACATATCAATGTTATTCATATGAATGCATGGCAACTTATGATGGGGGCCGTCATGTTATTGGTGTTTTCCTTTATATTTGAGCCGGTCCCTTCAGCCGAGTGGACATATCAGGCGGTATGGTCATTGCTGTTTAATGGCTTGCTTTCCACCGGCTTTACCTTTGTCGTATGGTTTTGGGTGCTCAATCAAATCGAAGCGTCAAAAGCATCCATGGCATTAATGTTTGTTCCCGTATTGGCCCTATTTTTTGGATGGCTGCAATTGCACGAACAGATCACCATCAACATTATCCTCGGCGCACTGCTGATATGCTGCGGCATCTTTATGAATACATTTACATTTTCACGACAAAAAAGTGTGAATGGATAGAGGATACACTTTCTTTACGATTTGTGCCTCGTGTGACAGGAGACGGCTGTCTTTTAAAATCCTGCCGGCAGCCTATTAAACAATAAAAAAAGCTAATATCTGCATGTGAGACATTAGCTTTTTTTATTGGCGTTTAGGTTGCCAAAATTCTTTTTTATTACCATTCCGGCTGATTAAACTGAAAACCGTATAGACCTTTTACTTTAACATCTCCGCAATCTGGATCTTTTGTTAAAATCAAATAATGAGTCTTATAAGGCATCGCCTCAACTCGATCAGTTGCACTAAAATCATAATGATCCCCTGAGAAGTTTTTTTCACTAACGGTTATCTCGTATCCAGACAAAGTCATTCGCATGATTCTTGCGTTAATTGTACATCCTTCAGTATCGAAAATGGTGAATCTGTATCCAAAGTAAGACGTCCAATGGTTTGGATTTAAATCATCAGATTTCATAAACCATTTTTCATTTTCTGTCATTGTAAAGCTCACTTTCTCCTCATCTTTCACTATAACTGCCGAAGCTTCCCTTATATGAATAGTCAAAGCCAAAAGAAATGTGAAAGCTAGCATCAACATCTTTTTCAAAAGAGTTCCTCCCGATATCTTTTTACTTCAATATATTGGAAGGATCTTTTCTGATCAAGACCGCCTTCTTCAAATGAATCTTTAGCACCATGAAATGAGCCTTAAAGAGAACAGTTTTCATCCGAATCTATTTCCTTTTTAAGAGCCAGTGAAGCTTTTATATTTAATTTGATATGTCATCTGAAGTCTTTCCTGATGTTAAAATCTGAAACTTTAAAGGGGTTTGTTACACTAACTGTCATGGGAAACATTTTGGAAAAATATTATTTTTATATCTGCTTTTGCGAGGTTAATTAGAAGGCAATACAAAATCATTTGAATTAGGAGGCCTGATTAAGTTGAAAAATAAAGCGTCAATAAAATTCGGAAGGTGTGTTGGACTTTTATGTTTAAGCTTTACTGGTTTCAGTTCGGCACATGCTGAAGCAAAATCCAAGGAAGCCACAAGCACGACAAACTGTATAATGAATCAACTTGAGTAAAAATTTGATGCCAGGCTTGGTGTTTATGTAATTGATACAGGCTCAAACAAGACAATCGCCTACCGGCCGAATGAACGATTTGCTTACGCATCAACCTATAAAGTTCTAGCAGCGGCTGCTGTCCTTAAGAAAAACTCAACTGAAAACCTTAATGAAGTCATCCACTACATCAAAGAAGATCTTGTTACATATTCTCCAATCACAGAGAAACACCTAGATACAGGTATGAGCCTAAAAAGAATCTCGGAAGCGGCTATCCGTTACAGCGATAATACTGCTAGGAACATATTGCTGCAACAGCTTGGCGGCCCTAAAGGTTTTGAAAAGACACTGAAAGAGATTGGGGATCATGTAACGAAAGCTAATCGATTTGAGACGGATCTTAACTCTGCGGTTCCTGGTGATATTCGTGACACAAGCACCACAAAAGCACTGGCAACCGACCTTAAAGCTTTCACTTTGGATAACACCCTCACGACTGACAAGCGCACGCTCTTAACCGATTGGATGAGGGGCAATGCTACTGGTGACGAACTGATTCGGGCAGGCGCTCCAATAGGATGGGAAGTCGGCGATAAATCCGAGCCGGAAGTTACGGGACACGAAATGACATTGCTATCGTTTGGCCGCCTAACAGAGCTCCTATTGTTTTGGCAATCCTATCAAAGCGGTTTACGAAAGATGCAAATTATGATAATGCTCTTATTGCTAAGGCAGCTAAAGTCGTCCTTAACGTTCTCAAATAAAAGCACAATATTGCGAATTGCTTTATCCTTTTGCCATAAAGTTAAAAAAGACATTACTTTTTTAAACCCCGCCGTTCATTTTTAATGAACGGTTTTTTCATATTCTCACTAATACCTCTTTTTTTAAGTATCTTAAAACACCACAAACACGAATCGTTAACATGAATGGCAAGTTTTCATTTATGAAACCAAGTAAAGTTTGAACAGACCATCAGAGGTTATCTATATGAGAATTCAATTATTTTTTTGTAATAATTTATATTGCTGTATCGTTGCACTTGGTGGATTTGACTCTTTTCGTGTATGGAACCACACTTTTACTTTTTCACCTCTTTTGAGATCAGCTGTGCTATCAATCTCACTTAATCCCACTATGACTATCTTATTTTTAAACTTGTTCATCAGTTGTTCTTCCGAAAGATTATAATCTTCTTTCGCTAGGGCTTCCGTATCAGTAATGAGAATTGCCCTATTATTGTCTTTAAACCCGACATAGCCGACTAGGCTCTGCATCATTGTTTCCTCTCCGTTTTGTTCATTTTTATTGCAGCCAGCAAGGAAAATCATGAGCACTATCAAGCTTACTCCGATTTTAGGCACCTTTCTCCCTCCTCTTTAAACTCTTTTTGATCTTTAAAATAAACAACAGGATCACCCAAAACCTTCTACTTCTTTTTGCAATTCATAACAGCAGCATACTCCATTCTCCAATTCCTCAAACTTCTTTTTGTTCTTTCTCAAATGTTTATATGTGGTTGCCTTCGACATTATCCCCTTACTCTTTTGCGCTTTTAAACTTGAAGGCTCCTTCTTAGTGGTTTCCAGCATAAATATACTTATCATTGGTGTCGTTTACATCACGACTCCTATTAAAATCAAAATTTTCACATTTTATGATCCATTATTCACTTCTAAAACGACTTCCAATCGTTACATAATATATGTATTAATTGTAAAAGGAGTTGGTATAATTGAACATTAAGAAAATCTTATTGGGTTCTGTTTTATCCTTTGGCATGCTCATATCCGCGGTTCCCGCATTGGCTGCTGAAAATTCGCCTGAAGTTGCAGTAAAAAATGAAGAATATGATTATGACACTATATACCGCATTAGTCCTCTGCCAATGAACTTCCAGCCGACAATAGAATATAACGGTTATACTTATACGCTTACACGCCATTATTTTGATTACTCAATCGGGTTTTACACCGCTATTTATACAAAAGTTGTTTAAACTTATAAAGGAGCTTTTTAGCTCCTTTTTCTCTTGTTTTAAGCAAGGTATTTCTTTCTATGTGGTCTTCTATCAAATACATATCAACATTCTCTGGTTTTGTTCTTTTCTTGATCTTCCATGTTCTCAATACGATTGATTCACTGTTGTTCAATTTCCTTTAAAGCCGTTCTTTATTTTCGACACGAACAAAAAGTAAGCTCAGTTTAAATGCTGATAATAAAAAAATTCACTTTAAAAAGTTGTCGCCCGCAAAATCGGCTTTCTCACACTACACCAATTTAAAATAAAAAGCCGGATCTCCTCTAAGAGGTTCCGGCTTTTCTTGGTACAAATGCTATTCCATCAGCTTACAGCTTCTGAGAACATGGAAAAATATCTGATAGCTCGCTACACTCATCAGCCATTATCGTATTTCAATGTAGCCTTCTGTACCATGAACGCGAATCTGTTGCCCATCTTTTATCAGTTGCGTAGCATTTTCAACGCCAACAACTGCAGGCAAGCCATATTCGCGCGCTATAACAGCTCCATGGGTCATCAGTCCACCAACTTCCGTGACTAGGCCTTTTATGGATACAAACAATGGTGTCCAGCTTGGGTCAGTAAAGGAAGTGACTAATATATCTCCATCTTCTAGATCTGCATCTTCCATGTTTAAGATGACACGTGCTCGCCCCTCTATCACTCCCGAGGAAACAGGGAGACCTGCAATTGCTCCGGCTGGGAGATTCTCTCGCTTGTATTCGCCTGTAATGATCTCACCATCAGACGTGATAACACGTGGTGGAGAAAGTTTTTCATATAATGTGTACTCGTCTTTTCGTTTGCTGATAATTTGATCATCAAGTTTTTTTGTGCGTACGACTTCGTGAAGCTCTTCAAAAGTAAGATAGTATATATCTTCTTTTTCATGAATAACGCCCATTTCTACGAGTATTTCGGCTTCTTTCAGTAAAGCCTGCTTATAAACAAAATAGCGATTAACCATTCCGTATTTTGGATATTCCCTGAATCCACTGAAATTCCGGATGATGTCGATCATTCGTTTGGTTTCTTTGGCTTTTTGTTCACCATCGGGTAATTGCTTTAAGCGATCTAATAACTCTTGTTCTTTCTTTAAAGCCTCCTCTCGCCCTTGCTCAAATTTCCGCTGGCCGGCATTAGGCTCAAAATTTTTGATATTATTAAGAATCATCGGGACAAGTGTAGTTGGTTTTTCGCTCCATCGAGTTCTTGTAATATCAATCTCTCCGGCACATCGCATTCCGTATTTGTTTAGATAAGCATAGATCGCGTCTTGAATTTCCTGTCCATTTTCAAACTTAACCAACTCACCCAAAAAGTGATCATCTTTGACATCTTGTAAATAAGCAATTACCTCTGGATAAGGACGAATCACATCTGCAACATCCAATAGCGCAAGACCCATTTCTGACGTAATATTATGGGGTACAGATTGAGAAAGCGTATCTGCTGCGTTTTTTTCCTCTAACCACTCGTTCATTTTTTCGTTAATCCATAATGAAGCATTCATAGCAGATCGAATCAGAACCGAACTTTTTGGGTTAAATAAAATCTTCTTTAATTCCTGGATATCTTCCAGAATAAAACGAAATAAATCTGATCCTGATTTCGTTTGGATGTTTTGTTTTAACTCTTCTATTGATGTTTGACTGCTCTCAATCAAATCTGACACGATTGTCGGATCGTTTTCAACTTGAGCCGGCAAATCTGCATTGCCTCTGCTGGGATTTGGTGCTGTTTTATCATTTGGTATCGATTTTATGAAATCTCGTCGCTTTATTAGAGTCATAAGTGCGTCTTTTAAGAGCTGATCGTGCTGTCCCATGCCTTTTAAGAAAACTTCTCTGCTGTCAGAGGATGCCAGTTGATGTGTGACATCAACAAATAGCCTTCCACCGGCTTTCCGCATTGGTGCAGCAGTCGTCAACAGAAAAAAAGACAATCCCAGTGGTTTTATGGGATCCGTCATCATTTGTTGATGACCTACAGAAATATAGACGTGATTTTCTTGGTCACTCGCTTCAGGGATGGGGAATAAAGTAGTGATTGGACGACTCTGTACAATATAAAAAGTATCTCGGACCAAACACCATTCGATATCTTGCGGCTGGCCGAAATGAGCTTCGATCTGTCTTCCGATGCGTGCAAGCTGTAAAATTTGTTCATCAGTCAGCGTTTGAGCCTTTTGCTGATCAGGCTCGATTTGCTGTGTTTCTGTTCCGCCTTCTTTCCGTCCATAGATAGCTATTTTTTTAGTTGCTATTCTCTTATCGACGATTTGCCCATCCTGTACTTTATAACAATCGGCAGATACCAAGCCGGAGACCAGAGCTTCACCAAGTCCAAAGCCAGCATCGATGGATAACACCTTTCGGTTAGAGGTAATCGGATCAGCGGTAAATAAAATCCCCGAAGCCTGAGGGAAAACCATCCTTTGAACGATAACGGATAAATAGACTTGGCTGTGGTCGAATCCATTTTGCATGCGATAGATTACCGCTCGATCCGTAAATAGGGAAGCCCAGCATTTGCTGATATGCTGCAAGATTGCATCGACGCCGATAATATTTAAGTAGGTATCTTGTTGACCGGCAAAAGAGGCATGTGGTAAATCTTCAGCAGTCGCACTTGAACGCACGGCATAGGCATGTTCCTCACCGAACTGGGAGAGATAGTGAGCCACTGCTTTCACAACATCGGAAGGAATATCTACTTCCATAATGATTTGCCGAATCTTCCGGCTGATGTTACCAATTTGATCTCGGTCATCAACTTTTAGCATGGCCAATTGATCCAACATCGCTCGTAACGTTTCGTTTTGTTCAATGGCTTTTTGGAATCCTCTTGTTGTAACACAAAATCCTTCTGGTACTTGTATTCCTTGAATTTTTAATAATTCTCCTAAATTTATTCCTTTTCCTCCAACGAGCGAATGCTGTGTTTTTTCAACTTCGTGTAAACCGAGAACGAAAGAACTCATTCTACATCTCCCCTTCAAAAAAAATATTGACAAGAGCTTCCCAGTAGGATATAATAAAATTATAAGATGGATAACTACTACTTTTTAACTAGGAAGCACACGTAGTGTGATTATATCACCGTGTCTGCTTTTGTGCAATATAAAAAGAACCTGGGCAATTTCACCAGGTTCTTTCTTATTTTCCGCGACTAGTAGTCACATAAAAAAACTTGGTTCAAACTTTGTTCTTTTAGTCCCCCATTCATAAATTAGACTTATTTTTTGTGTAAGAAACTTCGAGTCATAAGTTTCGATCCTATAAACTTTATCAGTCAAAGACTGTCTTATACATAGAGCTATCTTGTTTTGTAGTAGTTTTCTGCTGTATAGAAGCGCCATTCCCAAAAAGTTGCCCCATTGGATTCTATATACCGATCTAGAAATATCTCAAAATTTAAATTTAATGGTGTATATTCCCCTATTTCTAATATGAAAAGATAGTTGGGATCCCCTTTATCCAATTTGCCTTTGTCGATCATCAAATGGCACCCTTCTAATAAGTGACCAATTGGAAAACCATTGATACCTTCAAACAAATCCTCATATTTTAGTTCCTCTTCAATCTCTTCAAGGCTAAATAAATAAAGTCCTCCACCTATATTCTCCCCATCAGCAAGTATCTGAAAATTTTCGCACCATTATGCAGTGTAATAAACTTCTGATAATCATCTGGAAGGGTAAGCTGGTGTTTCGCCTCAAAGCTTTGAATGTCATTCAGGGTTGCTTTGTCCTGTGAAAATGTAACAAGGAACTCCATGATGTCCCCTTCAGAACAAAACAATTGAATGGCTCCTTTTTCATCTAAGAGACTTTTCAAACCATTTACAGTCTTATGGATAAAGTTAGTCAAATACATCCCCCCTTTATTTCCTTTTAAACTCCAAAAGATGTAAAGAGATCGTGATAGACGCTCTTTTCAGTGAATACAATGCAATAAATCCTAAAAAGAGGTGCCTCCCAAAAGTGAATTTTCTAAAGAATGATGACATGGTGAAGATCATTCGAAATGGCCTTAGTGCAACGCAGCACCCAAAGCATATTCTTGTTGTAGGAGCTGGATTGTCCGGGCTTGTATCAGCATCATTGCTGAAAAATGCCGGTCACAGAGTAACGATTCTCGAAGCGAGCGGCAGAGCGGGCGGCCGTGTCTGCACTTTGAGATCTCCCTTTAGTGGTGATTTGTATTTTAACGTTGGTCCGATGCGCATACCGAATAACCATTTGTTAACCTTAGAATATATCAAAAAATTCAAATTGCCAACAAATGTATTTATCAACAGAACCCCTCTGGACATCATTTATGCCAATGGAATCAAGACACGTCTCCACATGTTTGAACGAGCTCCTGGAATACTGGGGTACCCAGTCGCATCACATGAACAAGGGAAAACATCTGAAGAGCTGATGCTTTCTGTACTGCAGCCTATTCTAAATTTCATCAATCAAAATCCAGCGAGAAATTGGCGGATTGTCGAAGAACAATACAAAAATGATTCGTTAAGCTCTTTTTTGAATAGGTATTTTTCCTATGGCGTGATCGATATGATCGGTGTACTTTTGGATATGGAAGCGTATATGGGGATGTCCCTTGTTGAAGTATTGCGGGAATCCATCTTTTTTTCATCACCCGCTCACTTCTATGAGATAACAGGCGGCATGGATCTGCTTCCACACGCGTTTCTTCCCCAATTAAAAACAAACATTCTATACCATCAAAAAATGATGAAAATATCTCAGGATGAAAATCGTGTTACGATCCATTGCCAGCATCAACAATCGGCAGAATTTGCATCGTTTACAGCTGATCTCGCTATTGTAACCATTCCTTTTTCAACTTTGCGATTTGTAAAAGTCGAACCATACCATTCTTTCTCGTACTATAAACGGAGGGCCATCCGTGAGTTAAACTATATCAGTGCAACAAAAATCGGAATAGAGTTTAAAAGCCGATTTTGGGAAAAAGCCGGGCAGCGCGGCGGCAAATCTATTACTGATTTACCAATTCGTTTTTCGTATTATCCAAGCAGAAATATTGGAGCAAATGGACATGCTGTCATTCTGGCCAGCTATACATGGGCAGATGAGGCACTGATATGGGACAGTCTTTCAGAAGGAGAGCGTATCCGGTATACTTTACTGGATTTATCTAAAATCTATGGTGATATTGTATGGTCTGAATTTGTATCAGGCGCTTCTTTCAGCTGGAGCCAGCACCCCTATTCTGCGGGGGGATTTACAGCTTTCGAACCAGGACAAGAATTAGAGCTGTATCCCTATATTCCTGTCCCTGAGGGCAGAATTCATTTCGCCGGAGAACACGCCTCACTCACCCATGCGTGGATGCAGGGCGCAATTGAATCTGGAATACGCGTTGCTGATGGGGTCAATCGCTTACCTTAGATCATGCTCACATCTAGTTAGAATTGGTTGATATAAAAAAGAAGTGATGTATTTAAACAGTCAGCGGTGAAAGAGGATGTCTGAACATTCGATTCTTTATTATTCCTGTACACGATGGAATTGTAGTCCTCCCTTTTCATCCATAATCATTAATAAATACCAAACTATAAGAAACATTTTAATTAATCATCAGGCGAACTTTCTTTCACTGTACAACATTCTTAATGTTGCTTCAATACTTTACAAATCTAAAAGGAATTTTGTAACAAATACAGAATTGGAAATATAAGCGCACAAGAGATGTCTACCCTTATCTTAAAGACAAAAACTGCGCTTATATTAAAAGAAAGAGGTGTCTTTAGAATGGTTCATTTTAAAAACTGCCCTGATCCTTCTCTAAACGCCAAATCTCACCCCGAATTAGAACATATTAAGACAAGAATGCAAAACTTTATTAAGCACTCCGTTACAGACCAAAATATCGAAGTTACTGACGCAAGGGTGACGGCCGAAGGAGAGATTACCTCTCTTTTAAAAGAACGTCTCGACAAGGAATACTATAAGCTTTTATCTAAAATCACCCGGGAAGTAAATGTGGAAGACTTTGGCGCTGTTCCAGATGGAAGAGATAATACTGAGGCTTTTCGAAAAGCAATCGGGAATGGCCGAGTCAAGGTAAACGTTCCAGCAGGAGAATATCACGTACAAGGGATTAAACTCCCCTCTTGGACAACAATTGTTGGACAAGGTAAAGGGATCACAGTGATTAAATTACATGAAGACACTCCAGCACATGAATGGGTGATTACAAATGATGATTATCAAAATGGAAATCGCAATATTTTTGTCCAAGGAATGTCATTAGACTGGAATCCAAGCAGACAATGTGGTGTGAGAAACCCAGGGGGACAGTTCTCCAGTTGTTTGACTTTTGCTAAGGTTGAATATGGATGGATCAAAGATGTGGAAGCTATTAACGCAGGTCTTCATGGCATTGATATCACATCGCCAACGTATGATCATTTGCCTAATACCGATTGGACAAAAGACGGATCAAGATATATTTGGATCGATAACTGTGTGACATATGGTTCGGGAGACGACGGCATTACCACCCATTACAGTGAATACATCTTTATTTCAAACTGCCATTCAGGAAATCCTCGAGGAACAGAATTTGCAGAAGGTGTTTCAAACTCCAACGGAATAGAAATTGACGACGGCTCTAGGCATGTGTGGCTTTTAAATAACTTTACAAGTGGAAACATCCGTGGAGTTGAGGTAAAAGCCCATGAACTTTGGCCGGCCTCTCATAACGTCCATATCATAGGGCATGTTTCTTATCGCGATGTTCGTGCGTTTGATCTTCGTCATATTGGTCACCACCAAATTACAGATCCTGAAAGCACAACAGCATACGATGTCACACTCATTGATTGTTCAGCAGTTGAACCGGTTTTTAACTCGCTTTATGATGCTGTGACACCAAGAGCATTGGTTATTTCAGCGTATAAAAATGTCAATGTAAGCGGATTCACAGCAATTGGTGATCCAGACTATGATTATAAAGGAAATCCTGTTGTGGCTTTGCAATATCGCAGTCAAAATATAACTATTAATGGCATAAAAATTCGAGGGTTTAAAAAGGCCGGCGTTGATATTAATTTATCAGGCGGATCAAATAAAACAGACTATATTAAAATTTCAAATTTCGATATTTATAAATCTGCACCTAAAGGAATTTCAATCGGTGGCGGTCTCTACAATGTGAATATTCTAAATGGAACGATGATTACTGACAATGGGACAGTTGGAATCCAGTCTCCCAATAATCAGGCCACAATTCTTGGTGTACAGTCAGAAGGTTATGGTATAGCAGCCTCAATCAAAGGTCAAGCATACCAACAAGTTCCAATCAATTTGAAAGGAGGCGTACAGCTTGCGACGACCTCTGGCTTTGCCGTAAACCAAACAAGCGCAGTTATAGCAGGTACCGGTGACATTATGGCCCGCGGAGAAAGAAATGCGGTCATCAGCTCTTCTGGAGGCTCCAGTACTGAAGGCTCTCGCGCATTAATCGCTTCTTCAAATAACGCACATCTTAAAGGAAACCATGCTTCAAGAACGATACTGTCTTCTGAAAATATTATACTTGAAGAACCATACACCGTCGCAGGAGGTCATCAATCAATGAAATGGCTTCTTGACTCTGTTGGGGGAAACGGGACGTTTGCCGGGGCAATCAGTTCTTCTTTAGGTGGATATGGAGAGTATTTTGAGAGCTCAAATGGACAGTTAATCCATACGGGTACAATCGTGACTTTAAGAGGTGAAAAGATAGCGCCCGCGAATGTGGGAGATTATATGCTTGGCATTATTTCAGAAACTTCAGCTTTCATTTCAGGAGCCTCAAGTTTCGTCTGGCAGGGCCGTTATTTGACTAATGAGTTTGGCGGATTTATTTATGAGACAGTGACTGATAAGGAAAGCGGTGAACTCATACAAGTTCCCAAACAAAACCCAGACTACGATACAGCATTTGAGGCAAATTATCATTCACGGGCAGCAAGAGACGAGTGGCACGTAGTAGGGTTAGTAGGCCAACATTATGTGCGTGTTGACGAAACTGTCAGTCAAGGTGACTATCTTACAGCACATCATGGAATAGGAACAAAAGCCACCGAAGGAAGCTGGAAAGTAATGAAAATAACTTCTGCTTACACATCAGAAAAAGGATATGGTATCGCTCTAACCGTCATCAAATAGTGGACACCAGGACAAGTTCAATATATGTTTATCCATATAATTAATAATTAGATCCTTTATCAGGTTCGTTTATTAAATAACGATAAGGAGCAGTTGTCAAAACTTATTGTTATAATATAAGTTGATTACGATAGTTAAGATTCGGAAATGGTTGAGGTTGAAAAATTCGATTAACATACAAAGCTACTATTGAAATGAGCAAATAGATATAAAGTTCGGTTTCTCCTTTAAGTATTTACAAATTGCAATTTTCATTTCCCTTCGCCCTCCATGCTATTCAGATAGCGATGAGCAGAATTGTGTAAACCGATGTATGTGCCCTTTGCGACACAAACGAATATGGCGTGTTCAAAGAGTTATTACAAACCCTTACACATCATAGCTTATCGCTATTTGTTTTTCGTCAGATCACGATTTCAACAATAAAACCACCTTATCTGCTGCGTCTACTTGCATTGACAAAAGAGCATGACTGTATGTTCCTAAAATTTGCTTAATATGAGAATGACCTAACCTCTCTTGTACTATTTAGGATTTGTTCCGAAAATTAAGAGGTAAGTATTATGCGTGTGTCTTGCGTATTGTCTGATGCTGAATGATATAAAACAAAATTATGGATCGATAATAGATATACCTGCACTTTGTTTACTAATTATAAACTAAGAAAGATATAGTCAGTTTTTCAAACTAGAATATAATCCCATTCCCAAATAGATTTCTTTAAAAATCTTATTTTGATGCAAATAAAAAAAGCAGGTTATTCCCCGCGCTCATTGAATATCTCCTTTTCCAACCATATCCTTCTTATAAACCAACCCAGGTGTCACACTTTGGTATGCACTTCCCTGTAAAGAATGATAAGGTTCCCAAAAACGGCTTCCTTCATTAAGTGGGAAAACACCAGATGTGCTAAAACCATAGACTTGATACATTAACTTTGAGCAATACGTATACTGATTATCTAGGAAATTCATTGTTATTCAATTGGTCTAATAACTTTAGTTGGCTTTCCTTTATAGTCCAACCACTTGGAGAAAACCCTACCTCAAACAATACCAAGGCCGTAGTAGAAAACGACCTTTTACCATTACTAACGATTTTAATAATCATTTACCATATCCGAGGCGTATATTAGGATTCAACTAAAAGACCATCGCCTCTTAGTAACTCACAATAACAATGATAAAGGAACGATCAGCAGCCCGTTAGCTACCCCTGATTAAAGATGATCTGTTACCACACTGTTACGTTAGAACTTCCACTACTTTGATATCCTTCTGTCGCCATGACTTGGTAAGCCCAATTACTGCCCAGATTCATTCCATGGCTCTTCCATGCGTTCACATGATTGCTGAAAGTGATTGTAGCGTTGCTTCCGGTTGGTCTCTTCGTTTGGCGAACACTCCAGTACTGCGTAAAAGTTGTGCGATCGCCATCAATGGAAGGTGCGTTATAACGTGTCGTTGTATATATGTCATATGTACCTCCATCACTCTTTACAGTACCTTTATACGTTCCGGTAGGTCTGTAAGTACCCCATGAATCCACTACATAATATTCAATGAGAGGTGCTCTCGTCCAACCATATAAAGTCAAATATCCATTGCCATTCGGCGCCCAAACTCCGGCATTATAGTTTATCGTCCTAAATGGCGAACCTGTAGTCCAGCCTTTGCCAACAACGAAATTTCCGGTATTAGACCAATTAACACTGTAATTCCCGCCAGACCCATTGACGGCGTTTACTGTTCCGCCACCATCAGTCCAATTTTGCCAATAGTCTGTGCTAGCTGCAGAGGCGGTTGCCGAAAACAAGCTTATACTCATTAAAGCTGCCGTTAATCCAACTAAAAAATTCTTTTTAAACTTAAACATTTGTTACCTCCTATAATTTTTTTCTGACTTTGACATGAGGTAGCACTTGTATATATTTAAAACATTCTAATGACTAACGCCATAGCTTTTGATCGTTCCCTTCAGTATAATACCACGAATTCACGAGTGAATATTAAAAGTATTTGTAATTTAATTACAAATACCTAAAAATCATATTATAGATGGTTTTGTTCTGCCATATTCTAATTCTTTCTTCGCAGGATCACAATTCTTGTTTCTAAATCTGATGGAGTAACATCTGTAACCAATTCCCATTGGAACCATTTCGTATAAAGGTGATATTCATGAGAGATATTGAAATTATTGTAGCTGATCCAGATGGTGATCTTGACTTTCAAGCTCTAATGCAACGTTTCATGTCCAAAAAATCAGCTTATAAGATTGTCGATGTTATCTATAAAGACGGTCAGTCAATTGCCTCTAAATCGCTCACTGTGCGTAAGACATTTTGAATTCACTATAGTTATAGAATTACTCACGATTAATTTAGACAAAATAAGACAAGTTTTATCACGTTTTCAATCGCATTAACAAAGTAATCCTTGCATTCCTTCGCCCTCCATGCTTTATTCAGATAGCGATGCGCTGAATTGTGTAAGCCGATGTACATGCCCTTTGCGGCACACACGAATGTGGTGTGGTCAAAGAGGTATGACAAAGCCTTACACAGCGCAGTTCATCGCTTTTTTATTTCGTCAGGTCACATGTTAAGACACGATTTGGTTTTCAAGTAGAAGCCGTCGCCCTTGATTCCGGATATTTAACGACTCCGATCTGTAAAGGATTATCTGACCGACAAATCTTTGGTGTCATCGCACAAAGACGTTATCACCCTATCCGAGGCTTGTTTCCAAAATGGAAATTTCATTATGACATTGAACAAGACAGATACATTTGTCCATATCACCAAACACTTACATACGCAACAACTGATCGAAAAGGCTACCGGTCATATAAATCAAATCCTGAAATCTGTTCCGCATGCCCGCTGCTTGAAAACTTGACAAAATCAAAGAATCGGCAGAAAGTGATTACTCGGCATGTTTGGGAAGATCATAAAAAAAGGACAGACAAAATCGCTTGTCTGTTTCAGGAAAAAACCTCTACAAAAAAAGAAAAGAAAAAATAGAGCGAAGCTTGGCAGATTCAAAACAGCTGCATGGGCTTCGCTATTGCAGGTTGAGGGGAAAACGAAATGTGAGTGAACAAGTTCTCCTCACAGCCGCATGCCAGAACATGAAGAAGATTGCCACATACCTAGCCAAGCAGGGCTAGGCATGTGGGAGCGCTTTTTCTGCATCTCTGAAACCTGATGAATATCTAAAGAAACTGTATAAAACAAAAAAGCTTGTAGAAAAAACATCGTTTTCTCTACAAGCTGAAGGTACCATTTGGTACCTTTTTTACCTTTACTTCGTATTTCTTGTGAATTTTGGTAGTTCGAATATAATTGCTATGATGCCACAGATCCCGATTAAAACAGGATAGAAGGAGTAATGCAAGATGCTGACGGGTGAAACATTTCCAAACTTCCCGGCCGATAACATCTGCGCTCCATAAGGAATTAAACCTTGTGTCATGCAGGAAAAGATATCTAAGATACTTGCCGACTTTCGATTGTCGATTTTAAATTCATCAGAGATATTTTTGGCAATCGGCCCGGCTGTAATAATAGCAATCGTATTATTGGCAGTAGCTAGGTTAGTAACGCTGACCAATCCGGCAATACCGGCTTCAGCACCTTTTTTCGAATGGATTTTTTTAGAAATGACTCCCAGTAAAAACTCAATCCCGCCGTTTTGTTTCATGACGCCGACCATTCCGCCAATTAACATTGAAAGGACGATAAGATCAGACATTCCGGCAATTCCATCTGTAATTGCTTTAAAATAAGACTCAAGCGTTAAGCTGCCGCTTACAAACCCTATAATTCCTGTTAAGATCAATCCGCCAAAAATGACAGCCACCACATTAAAACCAATTAACGCAAAGACTAACACGGCAACATAAGGAAGTACTTTAAACCAGCTGTAAGATTCAGCTCCAGTATGTCCTATGTGTCCTGTCGGTATAAAAAATAATAAAATGATAGTTATGATAGCAGCAGGCAAAACGATCAAAAAATTCGTTTTAAATTTATCCATCATTTGTGTTTTTTGTGAACGTACTGCCGCGATGGTGGTGTCCGAAATAAAAGAAAGATTATCTCCAAACATAGCTCCGCCGACAACAGCTGCAATTGCGACTGCAGAAGACAAGCCCAGTTCTCCACTCATACCAGCGCTAATTGGAGCAACTGCCGCAATCGTCCCCATTGATGTTCCCATCGAAACAGAAATAAAACAAGCAATGATAAAAAGCCCAGGCAGTATAAACTGCTGCGGAATAATGCTCAAAGCAAGGTTGACGGTTGAGTGTACTGCTCCCATCGCTTCAGCTGCAGAAGCAAAAGCACCTGCTAATATAAAAATGATAACCATAATAATAATATCAGGATGTCCCGCACCGGAAGCAAACCATTCAATTTTCTGATTGAGCGATTGCTTCTGGTTAAATGATAGCGCGAAAGCTGATGCTATAATTGCCGCAATCAATATTGGTAATTTATAGAAATCTCCAGTCAATACACCAGAGCCGACAAAAAGACCTACAAATAAAACTAGCGGCAATAGCGCCCAAGGATTTCCATTCTGTTTCATCTAAGTAGCCACCTCTAATTTCAATATCAAAACCGTTAAACATAGTCTAAACAACATTCCATACTTTAAAAGGCTACAGTAAAAAAGTCAAGCTGAAAAATAGTATTAGTATTTATTAAATTAATAACAGAAAAGAAAGAAGGATTATTCAAGGTGAGGAAAAAACACTCTTATCAACAGATTATTTGGAAAGTACAATATGCAAATAAAACTGTTTGATGAGGTGTGTTTAAGCGGGAATATCTAGAAAATTAAAACTTTTTTATTAAACTTTGGGGGAGTTGGCAACAACGATATTCGGCAGAAAAAACAGTAAGGAAAGGGTTCATACGCTTCCTCTATATGCACCAACTCAATCTGCAGTCGTAGCAACTGTTATTCAAACAAGATAAAACAATTTCAGAGAACATGAGAAGATTTTACAAGAAAATGCTTTCAATAAGAAAAACGCCCAGCACTTTATTAAAATGGTCCCTGTTTTATATTTAAATTGAATTTTTAAAAGCATTAATTGCTTCGTTTCGCAACAGCATATTATCTTTATTAACCATGCCTAAGTTGTAAGCTTTTTTGATCATATCTAATAACTGCGAATCCAATGCAGAAAGGCTGTCTCCACCAATTAATCTTGATTTCCAATAATCTAAAGACTTATTTAGGTCAAGTGAGCTTTTTTTATTCTCGGGTTCTACTACCTCATTTTTCTCAAGTTTTTCACAGAATTCACTAAAACCAATGGATGAAGGAGTTGGATTATTCCCTCCATACCCTTCTGTAGCCAAGCTGCAAAATGCTAAGAATTTTGGATCATAAATAAGTTCACTTGAGTTTACATTTACCAACCTAATCACAATCCTATTTGACCTCTTTCTTTAAGCACACTCTAAACCTCACAATGAATAAAATAATTATTTTATCACTATTATACTACAATTTTCCATATTTCCAATAAACAAAAAGCAGTCAATTCAGATCTGCTTCTTAGTGTTTTCATCCTTTAACTTTTTGTTTAGTTTGAACCCAATTAAGACGTTGACAATCGCAGCGGGAAAATATAAAATTCCTGCACCCATTATTCCTAACGCGGTACTTGAACCCACTATAAATGCCTGTATTTCTGTGTTTCTTGACTTCAAGCTAAGTAATACGAGGAGACCAGCTAAAACACCCATAAGCCGTGCAATACCTGGAATAAAGAAATCTGTCAGGATTCCAAATAATTGCCCTATAATTGATAGCACAACCCCGAAAAAGCTGGACAATAAAACTAAATTTTTAATGGCATTTCACCCCTTTTTAAAGCCGCTTCCATTCAACATACCCAAACCGCTTTTGAAACAGTTTTATGTTCTTCGGATATATACAGCTGACAGATTAACTATTCTTTCAATTTCAAAATAAAATTATCATTTTTAATATAAAAAGCCCCTATAAGGGATTCTTAGTTAGTTTGTTCCTTCAACCTTACTCGTTAAGTAAGCCACTTGTTTTTCTAAATCAGCAACTCTTTCTTCAAGAGTTTTTGGCTTAGGCGCATTTTTCTTCTCTTCAAGCTCAATTGCTGCTTTTTCAATTTCCTCTACTGTAGGAATAGGTTCACTTTTTCTCCAAGCAGTAAAGATATGTCTCCCGTTATCATTTACAAATTCCCAATGATAAGATTCGTCTGAATGAGGGAACATATACATTAAAACTTCCGGAAGAATCGATCCATGAATATTCCAAATTTCTGATACGTCTTGACCAACTTTAAACTCCACAAAAACATCTCCTCAATTATCAAACTCTTCTATATTATATTATATTTTCATTATATAGGTAAAGAGTTTACTATAATTAAACAATTTCACTTCACAGCCATATATCTATTGTTTGCAATGTAAAGCCGTCAGGCAGCTTCTTCATTTTCACATTAACATTGAACCTCTTGCCGACTGTTCTATGTACAATAACTAACTCTTCTACATTAAAGTAACGTACAATGGCCTCATCAAATACAATTGGCTGATTAACCACGTATCCTCTTTTAATGCTCTGTTAAACAAATAAGGGTCATTTTTATACAGCTCATATAGAACATTGGCTTATTATTCATTTTTGTTTCTAGGCAGTTCAAAATTAATCAACGGTATGCATAAGTCTTTGTCTGATAAATTTAATTTGTTTCTAAAGTATTTAAATGCTTCATCCTGTTCTTTAGAAATAATGCTTAACATTTTTCCATTCTCCTTTTTATATAATGTTTTAATACAAACTAAATTGGGTAAAAATTTGTAGAGGTGATTTCTTTGAATAATGATCATAAAGTTACGCATTACTCTTCATTTATTTTTTCAACAATCATGGTTTTGCTGGTTGCCATCTTTCCAGAATACACTTCTTGGTTTGTAACAGTTTTCTTCTTGGGTTTTGCACTTATCTATACATTCCAAAAACATAGAACAAGTTCCTCAAAAGCACTTTCTTATATTTCGTATTTTTTATTCATCGTATCATTGACTTACACTTTAATCCTCCTCCAAACGTAAAATTGTGGTCATTCGGAAATCACCCCACATTTATCCATTTAAACTATAAAATGAAATTTTCCAACTAGTCAGCCTTAATCACTCATATATTCATTCCATTCAATAAAAGCATCATTTAAAGGTTGTCTGTTTCTTGAATCCGTCATCCTGCAAAACCAATAAATATATCCAGATTAAATCTAATTGCTTCTCGTTAGGTAAAATAGTGACTCCTTATGTATAGATAACCATTTTTTAAAAGAATGATGAACATGTGTGGCAGGTTCACTTTATTTTCTGAGTTTGATGACATCATCGAGCAATTCAACCTAGATCAATTCTTGCCCGAAGATGAATATTACCCAAGCTATAATGTCACTCTTTACAAACTTCGTAACATTCTCCTTACATTCTTACTCTATGTAAATTTTACCACTATTATTTATTTGAATAACAAAAAAAGACAGCTAAATCAGACTGTCTTATACAACGTGCTATCGTGTTCTATAATAATTTTCTGCTGTATAGTACTGCCATACCCAAAAAGCTTCCCCATTTGATTGTATATACCGGTCTAGAAATATCTCAAAATTTAAATTTAATAGTGTATACTCACCTATTTGTAAAATATAAAGATAGTTGGGATCACCTTCATCTAATTTATCTTTGTCGATCATCAAGTGGCAGCCTTCTAATAAGTGAGCAATTGGGATGCCATTGATGCCTTCAAACAAATCCTCATATTTTAATTCTTCTTCAATCTCTTCAAGGATAAATAAATAAAGTCCCCCACCTATGTTCTACCCATCAGCAAGTATCTGAAAAATTTTCGCTCCATTATGTAGTGTAATGAACTTCTGATAATCCTTTGGAAGGGTAAGCTGGTGTTTAGCCTCAAAGCTTTGAATGTCATTCAAGGTTGCTTTGTCCTTTGAAAATGTAACAAGGAACTCCATGATATAACCTTCATAACAAAAAAATTTAATGGCTCCTTTTTCATCTAAGAGACTTTTCAAACCGTTTACAGTCCTATGAACAAAGCTAGTCAAATAAATCACCCCATATATAAAAGCTATTTATAATCACAAATACATGGCAAATGAAACTTTAAGCATTAACAATTTTACTCATAATAGAAGCAGCATTTGTGGTGAACAAAATGTAAGTGTTATTTGCGTTTTAATCACTACCCTATCCGTAGAGCCATAAGGAAATCCAATCCTTACTGCACTTTTTTCCTCTCCCCCATAGTTTGGATCAAGAAATACATCATTGATTTCTTTGATTGGAATTTCAATTTTGGATAGCTGCCAATTGATAATTAAGTTTTCATTTAATTTTTCAACGTTGATTCCAAGCATAAAAACATTCCCCTTTTGACTATGAATTCAGTGAAATTTTAACATGCGCCTGGAAGTTTAAAAGAGAAATACGATGATATTAAGGAAAAATTAAATTCACAATAATTGGATATAGGATTATAATTATTGATGGTTTACCGATATAAATAGAGAACAAACATTCTAAAAGGGGAAATGAAGTTGAAGAAAGTATTATTAGGTTTTGCAGCATTCACTTTGAGCTTATCATTGGCAGCCTGCAGCTCAAATGATTCTGAAAAAGTAAGCACAGAAAAAGAAACACCACAAGCTTCTACAGATGTAGAAAAGAAAACAGAACAAAAGGAATCTACTAAAGAAAAAACTGCTGACAAGTCTAAGGAAAAAGACAAAAAGGAATTGGTCGATGTTACTCTAGATAGAGCAATTGATGGTGACACAATTAAAGTAAGCTACAATGGAAATGTAGACACAGTTCGCTACTTGCTCATTGATACACCTGAAACTAAGAAACCAAATTCTTGTGTTCAACCATACGGTGAAGATGCTTCTAAGCGAAATAAAGAATTGGTCAACAGTGGTAAAGTGCAACTTGAATTTGACAAAGGCGATCGCAGAGATAAATACGGAAGACTATTAGCTTATGTTTATGTGGATGGCAAATCTGTTCAGGAAACATTGCTAAAAGAAGGATTGGCCAGAGTAGCATATGTATATGAGCCAAACACCAAATACATAGACCAATTTAAGAAAGACGAGCAGGAAGCAAAATCAGAGAAGCTTTCAATCTGGAGCAAGAATGGATATGTGAACGAGCGAGGATATAATGGCTGTGTGAAAGAGAAAACCACTGCAGTTAAAAAAGCAACAACATCTAAACCGGCAGCTAAACAGCCTACTACTCCAAAGGCATCAAGTGAAACTTCGACTACAACTGAAAAAGAAGCTTCTTCAGAGACAACTGGAGAAACAGAAACATTTAAAAATTGCACAGAGTTAAGAAAGAAATATCCGAATGGAGTGCCTAGCTCCCACCCTGCTTACCAATCTAAAATGGACAGGGATCATGACCACTATGCATGTGAACGCTAATTGAAAGCCCTTATTGGCTTTCTTTTTTATTTTTTGGGCTCTTTACACAAAAAGAGGCTATCCACAGATTAAAAAAATCGGGACAACCTCTTTTTAACAATATCTAATCAATCATCTAATTTTTACTCAAAAAAAGCTTTTGAATAATTAACGATACCTTGCACATCTTCAAGAGAATTATCTGCTAATTCTAGAGCCATAAACACTTCATCAGGCACCTCAAATGGGGCTTTTATATTCCATAAGCTAGCTGGCTTAAAACCAAACCTTGGATAATAATCTTTATGTCCTAAAACAATTACTGAACGATAACCAAGCTCTATTGCGTTTTTTAACGCAGTACGAATTAATTTACTCCCAATTCCTTTTTTCTGATAATCAGGCGCAACCGAAACTGGAGCGAGTGCTAAAGAATCGACAGTGTTATCGCCATCTATGATTTTTATTTTAGATAAAAGGACATGGCCTACGATATCTTTATCTTGATTTAATGCGACCAATGAAAGTTCAGGAATGAATGCATCTGATTTTCTAATCCTATTTACAAGTAAATGCTCTTTCTTGTCACTATATTCTTCATTTAAAAAAGCTCTTTTAACAATTTCTTCAGTCGTATTATATTCATGTGTGAGTTCTTGTCTAATTAAGAATTCCATTCATAGTCTCCTGTTCTTTTAATTAATTACCATAAGATTTTTCTTCATCCTATAAATTGCACTCCCTTAATGACCAGATAGTTACGCCTGATATCTTCTGCTGCTAGAACCAACATTTCTAAAGAGTAAGGAAGCAATCAAAGCTAAAACAAAATAAACAACAACAAACCCGCCCCAGAAGACAAGCGCTTCATCGAATGGAAATCCAAATAGTCTAAAAATAACCCTGTGAACAATACCGGTAATAATAATCAGGATGCTTGTAGAAATTGCAAAAGTAATATGTTTCATCAAGAACAACTCCTTACGAAAGATTTATTACTCTATCAGAGCAGTTAGCTATTTCTGGATCATGCGTTACACATATGATTGTTTTCCCCATTTCTTTCAACTGATGGAAAAGAGAAAGAATAATGTTCTTATTGTACTCATCAAGGTTTCCGGTCGGTTCATCGGCCTAGGTATATACTATTTTATACAACCGGAAAGGAAAATACTAGTATGCAAATGAGCGAAGCAGCTGAGTTAAGAAAAGCTTGGAAAGAAAAAGGGAATCCACCTTGCGACCATCCTAATAGACCCGATAAAGAGTATTACCTTGGTACAAGCACAGGTGATTATGTATGCAGCATTTGTGGTTATTCAGGACATAAGGATTCCTTTAAATATTTTTAAAAGTATTAGAAACAAGGACAGGGATATTATTTTTTATTAAAAGTCAAGAAAATGTTTAAAATTATTAATAATTAAGCAACCAACTGAAATATCACACATTTTATAAACAAAAAGAGAGGATAGATGAACAGGGTGTATTCAACTATCCTTTTTTTGTACAACAAATGACCTCATTTACTACAACAACGGTGTTGTTTGTTCTTCAATTAACGCCCCCGTTACTTTTAAGTACATTTATTCACAAAGTAATCTTTTTTACAGGTCATTTAGTGGTAGCCCCAGGTAAATGCTAATTTACAACGTTAATCAAATTCATACATAAAAAAGTCGAATTCCCTGTCCTTTAAGGAAAACGACTTTTTTATACGACTTCTTCAAGTAAATCCCCATTAACCTTTTTTGGGGACTATTTGTAATCTCTGCGCAGTGAAATTATACCTGTGCTAGCCCGCCATCTACGAACAATTCAACACCCGTCAAGTAACTGCTTTCGTCTGAAGCAAGGAAAGATACAGCGTTTGCTACTTCTTCAGGTGTCCCAACTTTTCCAGCTGGGACAGTATTTCTGGTATTTTCCATTGCTCCTTCAAGTGCATCACCAAAAAGCTCATCGTATGCAGGTGTAAGAATAACTCCTGGACTAACCACATTTACACGGATTTCAGTACCTTTTAGGTCAAGAATCCAGTTGCGAACTAGTGCTCTTAATGCTGCTTTAGATGCTCCATATACACTAAACGCAGGGTTGCCAATTGATCCAGCAGTAGAGCCCGTTACAATAATAGAACCTACTTGGTCCGGGAATAGTGATAACGCTTTTTGAACAGTAAAGATGGTTCCTTTAACGTTAATGTCGAACGTCCTATCAACCTGCTCTTCAGTAATTTCACCTAATGGAAGGAAGTTGCCGATGCCTGCATTAGCAAAAAGAATGTCCAACTTACCTTTTTCCTGCTTTATAATGTCATATAGTTTGTCTAAGTCTTCAAGCTTAGATATATCACCTTGAACACCGGTTACGTTCTTGCCAATTTGGTTAACAGCTTTATCAAGTTCGTTTTGTCTACGTCCCGTGATATAAACATATGCACCTTCGTTTACAAATTTTTGTGCTGTAGCAAGACCAATCCCGCTTGTTCCACCCGTTACAAGCGCTATTTTACCTTCAAATTTACCCATACTTAACACTCCTTTAGAATTAATTTTATTTTATGTCTAGTACCTTTAAGTACTTGAAGAACAACTTACAAGATATAGTATCCTTCAGTAAGCACATTATCGGAAGTACCCACTTTTTTGTGATATAGTAACTAAAAAGTAATAAATGTGGAATGGAGAGCTTTCGACATGAAAAAATTTAGCTGTGGGTTTGAAGTGACAAAGGAAGTTATTGGTGGAAAATGGAAAGGCCTTGTATTATACTTTTTAATGAATGGACCAAAGAGAACGAGTGAATTAAAGCGCATTATCCCAAATATAACTCAGAAAATGCTGATTCAAACACTTAGAGAGCTTGAAGCCAGTGGACTTGTGAGCAGAAAGATGTATAATCAAGTACCGCCGAAGGTTGAATATTCATCCACTGAACTTGGAGAATCTCTTAAACCTATCTTGCAGGAGCTATGTCAATGGGGAAGCCATTATGCGGAGCAAGAGTATGCAGAAGGCGAATATGAAATTGTACAACCAGACAACTAAAGTTAGGATTGATGTAGCTGCTGAAGTAAATGCTAAACAACTTCAATACCATCACCTAACAGATGAAGAACAGTCAGAAATAAATGAGATATTCAATTTTGAAAGCGGAGTTTTAATAAGAAGTGTCATGGACTATATTCAAGAGAACTTTGATGAGATTCAAAAAAGAGCTGTTTCAAATGTTAAAGAGAAGGTTCAGAAACTTAGCCAAAAAATAAATGAAGATATTGATAATAATATTTAATGCCTATGATCTCTAGATAGGCATTTTTTTGTGCATAAAAAAGACCTGAATTAAAAATCCAGGTCACACTACTCCCCTGTATTCACCTTATTATTTAGTACGTGTTTATTGATTTAACAGGTTTTATTCACATTATCAAAACGGTGTTGGAGGTACACTCAGGTCACAGTTAAGTCACTTTTCTAAGTTTGGACGATAAAACATAAGCTATCTATTGTAAATACAAATTAACAATATCATGATTGGAATTGTGTGTTTCGCTTATGTTCGACAAAATAAGACGATTTCTGACAACAAATTCACTCACAATTACAAATTTACCTTGCATTCCTACGCCCGCCATGCTATATTCATATAGCGATGAGCTGAATTGTGTAAGCCGATGTACATGCCTTTACGGCACACACGAATGTGGCGTGTGGTGCATCGCCTCAATACGCAAAGACGTTTGCCTTAGGCAAACGTCTTTTTTGTGTTATCCGATTTTTGTTCCGTTTGAAACAGGCTGATCTGGCTGCAGCAGAACGACGTCGCCCTGGCCGGGAATGCCGCCAAGGACCAAGACTTCCGATTTGAATCCAGCGATCCGGCGGGGCGGAAAGTTCACGACTGCTATGACTTGCTTGTTGACGAGAACTTCCGGCTGGTAACGCTTCGTGATCTGCGCGCTCGATTGTTTTATGCCGATTTCCGTCCCAAAATCTATTACAAGCTTGATTGCCGGTACTCTTGCTTCAGGAAATTCTTCCGCTTTTACAATTGTTCCCGTTCTGATATCCAATTTCTCAAAGTCTTCAATGACTGCCATATCAATAACTCCTTTTTCTCCTATTGTAAAGGAGATATTCAAGATTCGCTTAACCAAACAGCCATTATTTTTTATCTGAATATAAGGTGTTTCGATACAGGCGGGGCGGCATTCCTGTGCTTTTTGTGAACCATCTGGTAAAAGAAGAAAGGTTTTGAAAGCCCAGCGCCTCGCTCACAACGGTAAGAGTTTCATTTCTCTCCATCAGCATTCGTTTTGCTTCCTCAAGGCGAAGGTCGGCAATATAGTTCTGCGGGGACTTCCCTGTCTGTTTTTTGAACCAGCTTGAATAGTAAGCTGGGTGATAATGCTCGATTTCTGCCAGCTTCTTAATCGTCAGCCGCTCAAATAAATGGCTGTGAATGTATGCAATTGAAGCATAGCTATGGGATTGAAGCTTTTCTTTTATGTATTGTACTAGCATATGAAGCGAGTTGGCTGTTCCGGCCTTTGCTTCCTCTGTCAGCAAGTACCTGATCGAAGACCAGAAAGGATCGAGTGCAGCTTCAATTCCCGATCCTGCACGATACTCATCAATTTTCATTGCATGAAGCGGAACATCCAGTACAAGACATTCATTTCTTCCGATAGAACGGAAGCGATGCTCGCACTCCGGCGGAATATATAAAAAATGATCCGGATTTAATTTCACCTGGCGCCCCTCAGTCTCAAGATCTATACTTCCTTGAAGCGGAAATAGAAATTGGCTGTACGCGTGCTTATGTGAATGATATAGGCGTGTGTATGTCCGTTTTTCGCAAATAATCTCTTGAAGCGATTCCATCAGCAACCCCCTTCCTTTGGTCATCTTTTGATCCGGTAATGGTGTTCCGATATAGGCGAAAATCCGATTTTTTCATATAACGAAACTGCCGCCAGATTTTCTTTCATCACTTGTAAAAACATGCGTTCCGCTCCGTTGTTTTTTGCCCATTCAGTCAACACCCTGATCACTTGGGTTCCTGCCCCTTTTCCTCTGTGCTCCTCGGCTACAACGATATTACTAAGTCCGCCATAACCATCAATAACAGAAACCGTGCCAAGCGCTGTCAGGCTTCCTTTGTCATACATCTTAAAAAAAGTTTTACACGGCGGCATGCGTTCGAAAATGTGTTTGTAACCTTTGTGACGCTCGGGCGAAAACCCTTCTAATTGAATAAATTCATCTATCCAAACAGATGATGGCTCTTGTTCCCACTTGTATGTAAATCGGCTGTTGTCATTTGTTCGGCTCATAATCGACCGGCACAACGCCGTCATTTGGAAGCACTCGTCAACCTTTTCATATCTGCTTTCTGCCAATGCGTCATCAAGCCCTTTCGGTGATGCGTTGCTAATATGAAAACAAACAGGCAAGCCTAAACTTTGATAAAAAAGTTCGGCCTCAAGCTGAAAATCCCCTTCAGGCATATCCGCAGAAGTCCATACGCTATTTGCCCTTTTGGTTACGCCGAAATTCGCTCTGAGAAGCCATTGCCCTATGCTTTTTTGAATATAAGGCGGCCATGAAGCTGCCGCTAACCGTTCAATCTTGTGAATGTCATCCATTGCATAATGCCTCTCCCCTTTGTATACTCCCTTGACATTATACAATATTCAGAAATATAAGACACCTTTTATAGGTTTACATAATAGTTTTATTGCTTATTAATAAACCTGACAAAAACGTCCTAATTGAAAATGACAGGCTTTCTGAAATGTTCTCCTCGCGTTCAAATGCTTCTTTTGCAATTAAAGCAGCAAAGCCATGCAGCAGGCTTCTAAGCCCCCTTGTCGCATGAATGGCAGTCTTTTCACTTGCATAGCCGTTTTCAATGAGCAGCTCTGTCACAAGACGGACAATTTGGTCTGAAGCGATTTCCGCTCTTTTGTCCTGAACCTTAAGCAGAGCCGCTTCATAATATCCGGGATTTTCAATTGCAAAATCAACATATGCATGAGCTAAAGAAAGCATAGCCGAATCTCCCTTTCGTTCCGTTACGGAGTCCGCCATTTGATCAAAAAGCTTTGTCAGTCCTCTGACAGCAAGTTCTGTTCTGATTGCTTGCAGCCCGTTGATATGGTTATACAATGACGGAGGGCGTACATTCATTTTTTTAGAAAGCGCTGCAAGTGAGACACCATTTACCCCTTCCTGATCAGCGATCTCAGCTGCAGCGTCTATAATCATTTTTGGGGTTAATCCTATTCTCGGTGACATGCTCATCATCCTTTCTTTGCTTTTTGGATCGCCTGTCTCATCCGCTCTGTAGGTGATCGCAGGAAATTTCCATGTCCGACAGCGAGACAGGAAGGCGCCTTATCAGCGAGCAATTGTGCACTTTTGATGGCCTCCTCCTTATTCCATGTAGCGAAAGCGGGAAAAGGAAACGTCCATTTTATCTGGCCTGATACAGCGATTCCTCCGCGCAACTGAAACGCATCCCCTGCTATTAAAGTGCCGTTTCTTGTATCAAGAAATGACATGCTGCCTGGTGTATGGCCGGGTGTAGGGATGGCAAGCAGGGAACCAATTGTTTCACCGCCCGTCAGCAGTTGGTGAGGCTTTGTTTGTATGTGTTTCGGAATACCTCCTTTTATAGGCGTCTGCGGCTCATCTTGCCGCAAGGATGTGTCACCTTGAAGCAAGAATGAATCCCGTTCCGAGATCATGACCTTCGCATGCGGAAATGTTTGTGCCAATGTATCCAGTGATCCAACATGGTCCCCATGTGCATGAGTCAGTAAAATATGCTGAAGCGGTTTTCCAATTTGATTCACAGCTTGAATGATTCCTTTATAGCTGCCTGGAAGCGCGGCATCAATAAGGGTGACTTCGTTTTCTTCCTCTACTAAATAGCAATTGACTGGAAACAATGCTGGAAAAAAAGTCAGCTGCCAAACGGTTTGATACTGAGTCATTCTCATCTTTTTATTCCCCCTAACAAAAAACTAATGGCGTTAGTTTTATTATTAACTAATACCATTAGTTTTTCAAGAGTTTATTATTTTTTTATCGCTACATAAATGTTAACTTGTGCCCGCTGTGGCACTGCAGCACTTCGATCATACACCTCAAAGTCACCTGTAAACGTGCGCAGATGTCGCTTATCCCACGTCCAAATGTCCTTCCACGTTTCAAGCACAATCTCTTCAATAGGACCGATTCTGGAAGTGAAAACGGCATAAGCGGAAGCCGGCAAATCAATGTTTTCATATGGTTCCGGAAGGATGTCGTCGTATTCCTGAAACGTTCCGATTGAAAATGTGTAAAGCCCATTTGTCTCCTGTTCATAATTCGAATATAAGGCAATAATGCTCTGGTCTTTTTCTCCCTGTGATAAAAGAACGCTCATATCCTGCTTCCAGAATTGGTCCCACAGTGCCGGAATCCTCCTTTCTTCCGTCATTTCCAGTGCGTTGCTTGTCTGTTGTGAAAGTCCGGCAAATCGTTTCCGGTCTAAATGTGTCATATGTGAAAAGCCCATACGATCTCCTCCTTTTTTTAAGATTATAGACAAAGAAACCTGACAGCAGTGTGTCAGGTTTCATATATTTTTTGCATGTGATGAATGGTTTCTTTTACTTTATCCCGTATATGAAGAGGCTGCAGAACCTCAATATCCTTTTCGAACTGGAGCAAAAAACCGATCAGCCATTGATCTTCAGGAAGCGAAATCACTGCCCGGCAGATTTCATTTTCATCACAGTGAAGGACATCATATCCGAACCATTCACCTATGCGCTGACGTGCTGCCGGCTGAACAAGAATAACCAATTCAGTTAAACGGTCCTTTTGGTACCATCTCTTATCCCATGGCAAAGTGTCCAGCTGAATGTCTTTTCTGATAAAGGTCTGATGTAAGATGGCCAGATCTTTCATCCGGTTTAGTTTAAAAAAACGAAAATCATTTCTTACCAGGCAGTAGGCATATAAATACCAGTGCCCCGCCTTGCAAACCAATGTATAAGGTTCAGTCTCCCGAAGCAGTGTTTCCCCGCTTGCGCTTGTATATGTAAAAGATATCGTTGACAATCGATCGATGGCGGCGCTGATTTTCTCACGAAGCGCCTTTTGATCCTCAGTCTGGCCCCAAGCCGTCATGTCAATAAACCATTTTTCAGTTTGGTGCTTAAATGCTTCGGCTGACTGCTCAGGTATGAGGTGCTTGATTTTTCGATAAGCTGTGCTGTGAGAAACAGGTTCGTGCATAGATGAAACACTCTGCAAAGCAGAAGCGATCGCAAACAGCTCCTCCTCCTTCAGCCACTCTCTCTCAAGCCGATACGTCTCCATAATGCCAATTCCGCCCCCGGAGCCCTGTGAGGTCACAATTGGAATACCAGCCCTATTGATCGTCTCAATATCACGGTAAATGGTTCTGACTGATACTTCAAACAGCTCAGCAAGTTCAGCAGCCTGCACTTGTTTTTTGCTGATTAATAATACAACCATCGCTAACAAACGTTCCAGTTTCATTCTGCGCACCTTTTCTTCTTGTATTTCCCATCAAAACAATCATAACATTTTGATAAAGCTTGGGCATATCTATTATGCGGCCACATACACCTTGCATATGTTATGAAAACAGGGGTTCCCCCTTCTTTTTTGTGTTCAGTATTTGATTTCAGCTACTATTTCCAACCGGATAAGCATACACTTCTCAACGGAGGGGATTTCACATCATGCATTTTACACTTCAAAGCGTTTATCCTGCCATGATCATCATCTTTTTTCTGTATAAAAAAATTAAAAGGTCCATCGGATACCAGCCGCTGAAGCCCCGCTGGCTGTTCACCCGCATCATTCTTTTCTCGCTGTTTGCTTTTGTGCTTTCAATCTTCAGCCTCATCCACCCTTTTTTATATGGATATCTCATTATGGGTATTCTTGGCGGATGGCTCCTTGTCTTTTTCGCTAAGAAAAACATCTCCTTTAAAAAACGCAGAGGAAAGATCTATTTTCGGACTCATATTTGGGTAGAGGTAATTCTCTTAACTTTATTTCTATCAAGATTTCTGTATCGAGTGACGGAGCTTTATCTTACCTCACCTGATCTAAACAGCCTTGGATCATACAGTCAGTCAATCGGAACGGACCCTCTGACAATTGGCGTCTTTTTTCTGATAGCCGTTTATTATATCGGTTTTTCCTCTTTTGTCATCAAGCTTAGCCGAAACGAACTCGAACAGCACAGACACAATAAAGAAAAAGACATCCTTGCCCGCTAACAGCGAATTAAGCAAGGATGTCTTTTTCAATCATGCTGTGTATGATGGATCATTTGTTGAAGAACATCTAAAACATGTTCATCCTCCGGAGAGTAATAAATTGATGTTCCTTCTCTGCGCGATTTGACAAGCCGGAGATTTTTTAAAAATCTAAGCTGGTGGGACACTGTAGACTGCAGTAAATTCAGCTTTTCTGCAATTCCGTTTACTGCATGTTCACCCTGTGACAATAAATGAAGAATTCTGATTCGGGTAGGATCAGAAAGCGCTTTGAATGTTTGCGCTACTAGAAACAAAGTCTCCTCGTCCAGATCAGCAGCCGATTGTTCCGTTTCTCTAAATTCAGTCATATGTATCACCTTTCTTTATTCATAATTTTATCTTATAACAAATGCGCTTGAGTGCAAAACAGCCTGCTTGTATTCCATTTCAATCTCATAGTTTAAATTTATGTTTCAAATTAGGTTTTTACTTGGTCTGATTTATCGTTCTATGTCATAATAAAAAGGTCATACTGCTCCAAACATTGAGGGTGAAACACAGTGAAGAAAAAGAGAAAAGGCTGTTTCGCTGCTGCGGGTTTTATGATGATTTTTGTCTTTGTCATCGCCTCTTTTTTATTGGTATTGCTTTTTTTTAACCGGGATTTAATCAAAAAACTTCCGATCGATACAAAAACGATTGTTTTGGAACGTTTAACCGATTACAAACCCTTGGTGGAAGAAGAGCTTGAAAGCCAAGGACTCTCTCATTATACATCACTCATATTAGGCATGATGTATCAGGAGTCAAAAGGAAAAGGCAATGATCCCATGCAGTCCTCTGAATCTCTGGGGTTAAAACGCAATGAGATAACAGACCCTCAACTCAGTGTTAAACAAGGCATCAAGCAATTTACCCTCATGTACAAGACCGGTAAGGAAAAAGGTGTGGATTTGGATACTATTATTCAAAGCTACAACATGGGGGCAGGTTACATTGATTTTGTAGCTGAACATGGAGGAACGCATACTGAGGAATTGGCAAAACAATACTCCGAGCAGCAAGTCAAAAAAAATCCTGATCTGTATACTTGCGGGGGAAACATGGAGAATTTCCGCTATCCGTATTGCTACGGTGATTATACGTATGCAGAAAAAGTAAAAGAAAAAACAAAAACTGTTGAAGAATCTATGCAGGTTGCAACACTTGAAACCATGGAATCCAAGGCTCATGAATAAGAGTCTATCAATTTGCTGATAAAAGCCCAAACATGAATTTGGGCTTTTGTCATGTTTACATGTAAAAAAAGCCATACTCAGTATGGCTTTTAATAATATGGTGAAATCATCAAATATACAATAACGCCTGTAAGGCTTACATACAGCCATAAAGGCATTGTCCATCTGGCGATTTTTTTATGGCGCTCTACCTGCATGCTGAAGCCTCTGATCAGCGTAAACAGCGCAAGCGGCACAATGATTGCAGAAAGGCAGATATGTGTAATTAAAATAAAGAAGTAAATCGGACGCATAATACCTTCTCCGCCATAAAGCGTATTTTCCGCAATCGAGTGGTAAGTCACATAGCAAATCAAAAATAGTAATGTTGTTGTGAATGCGGCTAAGATAAAGCGTTTGTGAGCTTTAATATTTTTCTGTTTAATCATAATCAGCGCGGCCAATAAGAAGATAAACGTAAAGCTGTTGAATATCGCATTCAGCATGGGCAAAATGTGAATATTCGCATGGCTGAACTGATCTAATTTAGGCATAAAAAACAGCACTGCGATTAAACCGTTAATCAGAACTGTCAGCGTGAGGACAATCCCCGTGTAATTTTTCGGTTTATTTTCTGTTTGATTCATTTGGTGACCTCTCCTAATTTGTACTGGCTATCCAAATCGTATGCAAATTCAAAGAAGATGTCAACGTTTTCGACTGCTTCGTCAGAAATTAGACACACTTCAAAGGCCGGCGGCTATTAGCCCCGGCCCTGTTAGGTTTACGCTTCTTTTATCAGATGTTCAATGACCTTATGTTCATTTTCATTCAGCAGGTTCTTTTGAATTTTCGAATGAATGGGTTTATTCATATGCTGATCCAAGATATCAGCCGTTTCTTTATCCCCGGCGATGACCATTCGTTCCCATCTTTTCGCAGCAGCTTTTTGATCTAGGCTGGCAGCCAGCCGCTTATATAGTCTCGATTGGTTCTCTGTTACATGTTCCCTCATCCGGTTCTCTTCAAATGCTTCCGCTTTGTTTACAGCGGAATGGCAATTCTTCCAAGACTCATTGATCATATCATACTCATAACGCTCCACCGTCTCAATTTCCCCTAAAACGGTTTCAATAATTTTCACTTCATGCTGCTGAGTTAAAATAAACGCCGTACTTGGGTATGTTTGGCGCAAATCCCTTAGCTGATCCAAGACAGCTGTTTCTTCCCAGTAAAATCTAGTATCTACAGGGACTTGAAGCTTAATCGCTTCCCATATGCCACTGTCGGAAACAAAAAACACGAGACTGCGGGGCATGTCTTTTCCCATTGCATTCAGGTATTGATTCATTTTAGCTCTTATTCCATCCAGACACTTCTCCTCCTCTGGATTACTAGCAGCCAAATACTCTTTTAATCGGCTGAATCCTGACTTTAGGGCAATCTTCCATTCCCCCCTCTGCTGCTCTGGATCTCTCGTATCTGTATTGAGATACAGGGAGAGAATTTTATCCGGCGGTTCCAATTGGACATATTGTAATTTGTTAATCAATGAATCAATCGCCATTCCGCTTCCTCCTTTTTCACAGGTTAGTTTTCTATTTCCTCTCTTAAAAATGATCAAACCTGACTTAGCGTTAATTTCTAGTAATAATGGAATTGTTGTTTACAATACGCCTCTCTTCTAATACAATTGGTAACTGTGTTTCTAAGCAGTTTTTTGAAAGGAGTTTGATCTTGTTTACTATTAAAGAAAAAAATCGTCAAGAGCTTGAGGAAGAGCTAAATGAATTAGAATTTCAAATTTACCGAATGCAGGAGAATATGAAGGATTTATCTAAGGATGCCAAAGTGCTTGGTATTGATCAATCGAAACATCAAGAGTGGATGATTGTTTCCTCGATTGATGATGGCCAAACATGCAAAATTATGCTTACTGATTGTAAAACGGCTTACAGAGGAAAAGGCAGTTTTTCACTTGTAGCGTCTTACAAGGATGATGCCATTCATATCGGGGACATCAAAGGCCCTCCGAATCACGGGTTTGGTTCCATTTGCATGAAATATTTAAAAGATATCGCCAGAGACCACAATATTCCGAAAGTCACAGGCGACATTGCCAAGCGTGATTGGAATCATGTAGACCGGCTGATTCATTTTTATGAAAAACATCAATTCAAAGTATGCGTCGATCCTGATACACAATCCGGCAGCATTAAGTGGGTTGATTTGTAAAAAAATCTGGAATCATGAGCCTAGATGTGCTGTAATGGTGTAAAACCATTGATGGAGGGTTCTATGTACGTCTCAAAACTGAAAAAGGGAGACGAGATCCGGATTGTGTCTCCCGCAACCAGCATGTCTATATTATCAAACGAAGCAAAAGTTCAAGCAAAAACAACATTAGAACGCTTAGGTTATCGGGTCACCATTGCTGAACATGCAAATGAATGTAACGAATTTGATTCATCCTCTATCGAATCAAGAGTCCATGATCTGCACACGGCCTTTTTTGATCCAGGCGTCAAAGCGATTTTAACGACACTCGGAGGCTTCAATTCAAATCAGCTGCTGCGCTATCTTGATTACGAAAAAATCAAACAGCATCCAAAAATTCTGTGCGGCTATTCTGATATAACGGCCCTCAGCAATGCCATTTATCAAAAAACGGGTCTTGTTACGTATTCAGGCCCCCACTTTTCAACATTTGCAATGAAAAAAGAGCTCGATTATACACAAGATTATTTTCTTTCTTGCTGCGCTTCGGACGATCCGTTTGAGATTCATCCTTCGAGCGAATGGAGCGATGACCGCTGGTATTTGGATCAAGAAAGCAGACGCTTTTATCCAAATAACGGACCTGTTGTGATTCAAGAGGGTTATGCGGAAGGCACTTTGATTGGCGGAAACCTATGCACGCTTAATTTGCTGCAGGGAACGGAGTATTTTCCAGAAACAGAACATACCATCTTATTGATTGAAGATGATTATATGTCAGACATCCACATGTTTGACCGCGATCTGCAATCACTCATCCACCTCCCCGCTTTTTCACATGTAAAGGGTATTTTGATCGGCAGATTTCAGAAAGCATCAAACGTATCAATGGAGCTCGTAAAAGCCATGATCGAAACAAAAAAAGAATTATCCGGCATCCCGGTCATCGCAAACATAAATGCTGGACATACCTCGCCAATTGCCACATTCCCTATAGGGGGAACATGCAGAATTGAAGCTGTTTCGGGCACATCGCGAATATGGATCGATAAACATTAATCAGCTTGTAAATTTTTTTACAAGCTTTTTTAGCGTAATCGGTTATGCAAGGCGCACCAGACATGACAAATGTCATATAGGAGGCATGATGTGTGCTACTACAAAAGACTTCTCTCATTAGCGTATACTGAACCGAGACACACAATGAGAGGATACTTACTATGACTGAACAAACCGTTGCACATAAACAAAAACAGCTGACAAAGCAAGTCGCTGCATTTGCTCAGCCTGAAACGAAAAACAGCCTGATTCAGCTTTTGAACACGTTTATTCCATTCTTCGGCCTGTGGTTTCTTGCTTATCTCAGCCTCAATGTCTCCTATCTTCTTACGTTAGCATTAACAGTGATTGCCGCGGGTTTTCTGACAAGAATTTTTATCATCTTCCATGACTGCTGCCATCAATCTTTTTTCAAACAAAAACGCTATAACCATATTCTTGGTTTTCTGACAGGTGTCCTGACTTTATTCCCGTATCTTCAATGGCAGCACAGCCATTCGATTCACCATGCGACAAGCAGCAATCTGGATAAACGCGGAACAGGTGATATCTGGATGTTAACAGTGAACGAATATAAGGCTGCATCCAGACGAACAAAGCTTGCCTACAGACTTTATAGAAACCCGTTTATCATGTTTATTCTCGGACCGATTTATGTTTTTCTGATCACGAACCGTTTTAACAAAAAAGGCGCAAGACGCAAGGAGCGTGTAAACACATACCTTACGAATCTGGCAATTGCTGCGTTAGCTGCCGCTTGCTGTCTGATCTTTGGCTGGCAATCGTTTTTACTGGTGCAAGGCCCGATATTTCTGATTTCAGGTTCAATCGGTGTTTGGCTGTTTTACGTGCAGCATACCTTTGAAGATTCTTATTTTGAAGCGGATGAAAACTGGAGCTACGTTCAGGCCGCTGTTGAAGGCAGTTCATTTTATAAGCTTCCGAAGCTGCTTCAATGGCTGACAGGCAATATCGGTTACCACCACGTGCATCATTTGAGTCCAAAGGTGCCTAACTATAAGCTTGAAGTGGCTCATGAACATCACGAACCATTAAAAAACGTACCGACTATTACCTTAAAAACAAGTCTGCAATCACTTGCATTCCGCCTTTGGGATGAAGATAAAAAACAATTTGTGTCCTTTCGGGACATCAAACATAAACCTTCAAGCTCTTCGCCTGGTTCACCAGATAAAGAGCAGTTGCGAAAGAACGCCTGATGATGAAGGAGGTCTTCTAATATACTAGAGGACTTCCTTTTTATTATTGGAGGGTGCATTCCGGCTTTCACAATGATAAAGTTACAAGTAAGATGAAAAGCTGAAAATGAGGTAAGATCATGATTAAAAAGCATTTTACATTTCAAAAACTAAGCGGAATTACTCCCTATATATGGACAATATTTTTCATTCTCCCCTTCTACTTTATATGGAAATCATCATCTACATTTGTTATTATTGTCGGCATCATTTTGACGCTTTTATTTTTTTCCGTATATAGATTTGCTTTCGTCTCAAAAGGCTGGACCATTTATTTGTGGGGATTTTTATTAATCGGCATTTCGACGTCCTCCATTACTCTGTTCAGTTATATTTATTTTGCGTTTTTTATCGCGTATTTTATTGGAAACATTAAGGAACGCGTCCCTTTTCATATTTTATATTATGTCCATTTAATAAGCGCGGCTGTCGCAGCTAATTTCAGTCTCGTATTAAAAAAGGAATTCTTTTTGACTCAAATTCCTTTTGTCGTCATTACCCTCATCAGCGCGATTTTATTGCCCTTCAGTATAAGAAGCCGCAAGGAACGCGAACGGCTGGAAGAAAAGCTTGAGGATGCAAATGAACGGATTGCAGAACTGGTAAAATTAGAAGAACGGCAGCGAATTGCCCGCGATCTCCATGATACGCTTGGACAAAAGCTTTCTCTTATCGGATTAAAAAGCGACTTAGCGAGAAAATTGATATACAAAGATCCCGAACAAGCAGCTCGTGAACTGAAAAGTGTTCAGCAAACAGCGAGAACTTCTTTAAATGAAGTAAGAAAAATCGTATCCTCCATGAAAGGCATCCGCCTCAAGGATGAACTGATCAACATCAAACAGATTCTCGAAGCCGCAGACATTACGTTTATCTATGAAGAAGAGAAGTGGCCCGAAAATATCTCATTGCTAAATGAAAACATTTTGAGCATGTGCTTAAAAGAAGCTGTCACAAATGTCGTCAAACACAGTCAGGCTAAAACTTGCCGAGTAGACATTCAGCAGCTCTGGAAGGAAGTTGTCATTACAGTGTCTGACGATGGAACATTTAAAGGAGAAGAAAATTCCTTTTCTAAAGGACATGGCTTACTCGGGATGAGAGAACGGCTTGAGTTTGCAAACGGAAGCCTTCACATCGATACCGAAAACGGCACCAAGCTTACCATGGCAATTCCTAATAATTCAAAATAAACATAAAGGATGGCTTACATGATTAGTATATTTATTGCAGAAGATCAGCAAATGCTGCTGGGCGCTTTAGGATCACTTCTAAACCTAGAAGACGATATGGAAGTCGTAGGGAAAGGGACAACCGGCCAAGATGCTGTTGACTTTGTCAAAAAACGCCAGCCTGATGTATGTATTATGGACATTGAAATGCCTGGAAAAACTGGCCTGGAAGCTGCCGAGGAGTTAAAGAATACAGGCTGCAAAATTATAATCCTAACCACCTTTGCCAGACCCGGCTACTTTCAGAGAGCTATTAAAGCAGGCGTAAAAGGCTATTTATTAAAAGACAGTCCGAGCGAAGAGCTCGCCTGCGCCATCCGTAGCGTTATGAACGGAAAGCGCATCTATGCACCTGAGCTGATGGAGGACTTATACAGCGAGGCTAACCCTCTTACAGATAGAGAAAAAGAAGTGCTTGAACTTGTGGCTAACGGTAAAAATACCAAAGAAATCGCTCAGGAACTCAGCATCAAAAGCGGAACGGTGCGAAATTATATCTCAATGATTCTAGAAAAACTTGAAGTGAAAAATCGAATTGAAGCCATTACCCGTTCAAAAGAAAAAGGCTGGTTTAAATAAAAAAAGATCTTGGCAGATGCCAAGATCTTTTTTGTTAACCTGAATACATCGCCGGAACCGGAATAAGACGGATCGATATCCTTCACTCTTAAAGCCAGCTGAACGATGATAAGCTTAACAGCCTCAGATTGACTTGTTGTCCTGTTAAAATCGTCGGCCACTGCACATCTGCTGAATTGCTGATATCGATTGAATTGCGTATTTAATGGAAAGTCATCTGCTGTCCAACTCCGCTCACAAGCTGCCTTGCCCAACTGCAAGAGTGCCTAATATGACAATAAAAGACCGTCTAAAATGAATCCGCTTCCGTATAGGGCAACTGCTACATCCAACTGCCTTTTATCCGCAAAAAAAGATACACAACAGCTCATTTCGCCGATCAAGGATATTAACAACCAGCTATAAATGCCATGGTGCAAAATGTCTCTGGAATGTGAAATCATTCATTGAACACGGAGCCCCTGAATCGCACATAAAAAGAAAAACGGGACCACTTTTCTTTATCAGCATATGATAAAGAAAAAAAGACACAAGCCAAAAGCTCATGTCTTTTATCACAATCTATATCATTAGTTTAAGACTTTCACACTTACAGTTTTGACGCCCCAATTTGATGCATCGCTTTTATTTGGTACAAATACGTCAATTTTATTTCCTTTAATAGCGCCGCCAGTGTCTGCTGCTGTTGCTTCCCCGTAGCCTTCAACATAGACTTTAGAACCTAGCGGAATCACATTAGGATCAACCGCGATAACTTTCGCGTTCGGGTTCTTATTTAAGTCAATGCCTGTTGCCGTAACGCCGGAGATGCCGCCGTCGTTAGCAGTGTAAGCAGTAGCAGTAACTGTTAGTTCTTTTGAAGCTTCTTGATTATTTGTATTTGATTGAACAGCCTTCTCTTCTGTGTTAACAGAAGTTTCTGCCTCAGCTTTTGTTTCTTGTTTAGGTTGCTGTTGTACAGCTTCTTGTTTAGGTTGCTCTTTTTGCACAGCCTCTTGTTTTGGTGCAGCTTGAGGTGCGCTTGTTTGCGCATTCTCAACAACTGTGTTTGCTGCTGTTGCCTGACCTTTTACTGAAAGAGTTGATCCAGCATAGATCATGTCAGAGCTTAAGTTATTCCAAACTTTCAGGTTGTTGACTGTCGTGCCGAATTTTTGAGCAATCTTAGAAAGCGTATCTCCCGCTTTAATTGTATATTGCCCATTAGTGGTTGTTTCTTCTGAAGAAATGGTCAGTTTTTCTCCTGCAATGATTTTATCAGAAGTTAACTTGTTCCATTCTTTTAAGTCCTTTAGGTTCACTCCGTTTTTCTGAGAGATTCCCCAGAGCGTATCACCCTTTTGCACCGTAATTTCTTTTGCAGAAGCGTGAGCTCCGAATGCAGTTGTTGAAAGTGCAGCAACTGCCACAAAGGACATAATCGTCTTCTTCATAAGTAAATCCTCCCTTGTTAGCTTTTTATTGGCGGCTAACAGGTGATATCGTAACACACGTAAATGTCAAATCAATAACAAAAAGATATGATTTAGATTACAGTTCCTTTACATGAAGGATTTCTCTCTGATGGAAAGACTTGCTGAACCCTTGATATAATAGGCTTCGCAAGTCTTTTTATTTTAAGGCAAAACAGAGAAAATAAAATGTGTTTTTTATAGAAAAAAAGATTGATTTTCTGTTTTTTTAGTCTGTCATCCTTGCATAAGCCTGTATTTCTTGTAAAAAAAGCCGGCCGTATTTTGCTCTTTTTTGTTCTCCGACTCCTTTTATAGACAAAAGTTCCTCATCATTTACGGGCTGTTTTCCTGACATTTCTTTTAACGTTTGGTCAGAGAAAACAACAAATGGCGGAACACCCTGCTCAGCCGCGATTTGTTTCCGAACCATGCGCAATCGTTCAAACAGCTCGTCATTTTCAGTAATCGCTGCCGCTTTTAACGCTTCTTTTCTCGTGACTGATAATTCTCCTCTCAGCACATTCCTTCCTTTACTGCTGACAAAAAGAGTCGGAAACGTACCATCTGACATCCTGATAAAGTCGTCAGAAATAAGAAATTCAATAAAATCACTGATTTCGCCAACTGATTGGTGTTTTAATATTCCGTATGTTGAAAGGTCCGAAAAACCGTTTTCAAGAACTTTTTTATTTTTGGAGCCGGCAAGCACTTGGGCAACTATCGTCTTGCCAAATCGTTCTTTCATGCGAATGATACAAGATAAGACCATTTGCGCCTCCCGCGTCACGTCATGGGCCGCCCTTGTATCAGTGCAGTTTCCGCATTGTCCGCACGCATCAGGCTCCTTTTCTCCGAAATACATAAGGATAAAACGCTGCAGACAATCTTCCGTATGACAATAGTCGACCATTTGTCTCAGCTTTTTTAAATCCTGCTTTTGTTTCTCTTCATGTTCTGATTGCTCAATTAAGAAGCGCTGCACCATAATATCCTGCGGTGAAAACAGGAGAACACATTCACTGGCAAGACCGTCCCGCCCAGCTCGTCCAGCCTCTTGATAATAGCTTTCCATATCTTTTGGAATTTGTGCATGCAGAACAAATCTGATATTTGATTTATCAATCCCCATTCCAAAAGCAGAGGTTGCCACCATCACTTGAAGCTCATCATTAAGAAACCTTTCCTGCTGCTCTTTTCTCACATCATCAGCCAAACCTCCGTGATACCGCCCTGCCCTGATCTGATTTCGTTTCAATCTCTCATATATCCGATCAGCTTCTTTTCTGGTCGCGGTATAGACAATTCCTGCTTCATGTCTATTGTTTTGCACATATTCATCTATAAAACGATCTTTATTTTCTCCTTTTACTACTTTAAAGGTTAAATTTTCTCGTGAAAATCCGGTATATACCGTGTTTTCTTTTTGAATGTGCAGCTGTTTGCAAATATCATCATGAACCTCGGGTGTGGCTGTTGCTGTTAACGCCATGATGACAGGCTTGTCGTGTAATTCACGGAACAAAATTTCAATATTTCTGTAGCTTGGCCTGAAATCGTGCCCCCATTGAGAAATACAATGCGCCTCGTCTATTGCGACCAAAGGAACATCTATGCCCTGCAAAATCCGGATAAACTCCGTGGACGTTAGTCGCTCTGGTGTAATGTAAAAAAGCTTATAAGCCCCTTCTTTGAGTCCGTTCAGCCTCTCGTATATTTCCTGATTGGATTGTGTGCTATTAATGTAGGCGGCGTTAATCCCCGCTTCTTCTAATGCATCAACTTGATCCTTCATCAAGGAAATCAACGGTGAAATGACGATTGTCGTCCCTTCAAACATTAATGCTGGAATTTGATAGCAAATCGATTTGCCGCCTCCCGTTGGCATAATACAGGCCGTATTTTGCCTCGCTTCCGTTACCAAGCGGATCGCTTCATCCTGGCCGCTGCGAAGCTTTTCATAACCAAAATAATGAGCCAAAAGGGATTGGGCTCTATGTAACATAATGTGTAAACCTCGCTTTTCCTTGAATTTCCCCCATCATATCATAAAAAAGAGGCCTTCATTTCTTTCACACAAAAATTGAATTTTTTGCTATACCAACCTTTTCATATAAAATAAAAAGCCATTTCCGAAAAGGAAATGGCTTTCGCTACATCTTGCCGTATGCAAGTAAGAAAGTTTTAAACCACCACTCCTCAAAGTGGGTGTTTGCAGAAACGTTCCTGTCGTCCTCAGCAATGGAGGCATGACATTCCGGCTTCGATATAAAACTCCCTATTACAGCTTAAAGGTTAAAACTTAATTAACAATACGCACAAAGTAGCTTCTTTTATATAGTACACCATCGGGCGGTTTTAATCAAGAGGCCAGAACAATTGTTTAGAAAAACTTTTTCCAGCCAATAAAAATGTTTTTTCGCTATTATATCCAAAGATTCAACAAATCAAAAAATATATTACAATAAAAAAACAGCCTTTTTTCGCTAAGAGGATTCATCACTTTCTTCTATATAAATATGTATACAAAAAAACTCCTATCAATGCGATAGGAGTTTTTGTTCATTAGAATTTTGCAGCAAGATCTTTTGCTTCTTGTAAACCTTTTTCAACGATTTCTTGCGCTTGATCAGGCGCTGCGTTATGTCCTTCGATGACAACTGTGTGTAAGTCTTGAACACCCCAGAAACCAAGAACTGTTTTCATGAAGTTTAATGACATTTCTAAAGAAGCCATTGGTCCTTCTGAATAAATGCCGCCACGCGCGTTAAGGAGTGCAACTTTTTTGTCGCCCATTAAACCAACTGGTCCTTCTTGTGTGTATTTGAATGTAACGCCTGCACGAGACAGGTAATCAACATAAGTATGAAGCACTGCTGGCACTGTGAAGTTCCAAAGCGGGAATGCGAAAACAACTTTGTCAGCTTTTACAAACTGATTCAGATATTTGTCGGCAATTGCTGCTTGTTTTTTCTCTTCTTCTGTCATTTCCATTCCTTGACCTGCTTTAAATGTTCCGTTAATCATATCTCTCCCGAGGTAAGGAAGGTTTTCTTTATGAAGGTCTAATTCAACCACTTCATCATTAGGGTTATTTTCTTTATAAGCAGCTAAGAAAGCCTCGTAAAGTTTAGTTGAAACGCCTTCTTCAGCTGTACGGTCGCTTGATTTTACAAATAAAACTGTAGACATTTGTATTCCTCCCGGTAAACTTTTTATATTTACTTACAAATAGTATGTTACTTTCTTTTTTACTCAAAGTCAATCACTTTATTTTGAATATGAGATTTTTTTCAAAAAAAAAGCAAGTACATCTAATATCGGTGTACTTGCCTGGCATTTTTACTTCGAATCTTGTTCACGATCCAAGATTTCATACGTCTGTGAGCTTTTTTGATCAATTGTTTCTTTGTTGGATAGATCTTTTACCTGTTCGTGAAACGCTCGTTCATATGAAGGAGCATCTGTCTCAAGGTCATCCTCCATATCAGCTTGCGCCTCAACTGTCATTCTCGCATAGGGAACAACTTCAAGTCTTTCGTAAGGAATGTCTTGGCCCGTTTTTTCACACACGCCGTAAGTTCCTTCTTTCATCTTTTGTAATGCATGGTTAACCTCCTCTAACAGCTCCCGGTCAATCTCTCTCACCGTTTGGTCTGTCATCCGGTCTGTGACGAGCGTACCGTGGTCTGCCATATGGTTGTCAACCCCATTGGAAAGCTCCCCCACTTCTTCTGTCATTGATTCTGTTTCCTTTTTCTCTCCAGACAATTCTTTTTGCATATCGAGCAATTTATGATAGAGGTGCTGTGTTTGTTCATTTGTCAGTGCCATGTATATCCTCTCCTTTCTATTCTGTTTCCCGTTTTGCCTCCTGTCAAACATGGGAACATGGATGGAAGGATGAGCTACTGCCTTTTTGAACGGATCTTGACCGCTGGTGTTGATGGTGCTTCGGATTTTCGCTGGCACTTTTTGTCTTTCTTTTCTGGCGGCATATAATAGGTTGCGCCTATATTTAATCTGCCGCTCAGTTCATCAATGGTCAGCTCGCCGAATTCGAGATGATAATCAATTTTTTCAACATTCAGCGTTTCAATATGTATATAGGTTTCTTCAGCCTGCTGTTTGCTGCTGTTGTTCTGTTCCTCAAGCCGTGAAAGCCTTTCTTCACATTCACGCAGTTTGTCAAATTCTGATTTCAAACAATGCCTGATCAGGGACCTAAGCATTTTTTTCATGACATCACGACCCTTTGCATACTCCTCTTTCGTCTACATATATAATGTGTATATCCCAAAGAAAGGAGAGGTTTTCATGCTTCCGACTAACATCAATATTGCTCATCTCAAAACTAACACGATAGGCAGCGGCTCATCCCTTACCTTTGGTTCTGCGGAATTAAGGAACAAGTGCTCTGCTATCAAAAGAAATAACGGTTTCGGGGAACAAAATGCAGATTTTGTGGTCATGGTCATTCCGATTGAATCAATTGATGACCGTGACGGAGCAGATGCACTCAGTATGAAAATCAATCATCAATAACAATGGTTTTCGCTTGACCTTCGTCTTTTTGAATGGTGATGTATAGGATTCCGTCTTTAAAAATGGCACTCATCTTTCCATGAAGATGGTCGGAAAGCGGAATTTTCTTTTCAAAACTTCCGTATTTCCCTTCTTTTTGGCGAAAGTCCTGTTCATTAAAATAGGAAAAGCGCTGTCCCTTTACCACTAAATAATCTCCGTACGATAATATGTGAACGTCTTGTTTACGGTAGCCTGGAAGATAAATTAAAAACTGGACTTCCGTAACGGTATCTACAATATCCATGCTTGGAAATGAAGCATCTCCTTTCCCTCGCTGATCTTGCTGCGAAAACGGAAACGGAGATTGGCCATTTGTCATAAAAGGGGTTTTTTGGTCTTCATCAAATACCTGTTTCCAAAAGTCACCGCCGTACATCTGCTGTGCGAATTCCATCCACTGCTTCATCTTTTCGAAATCCATTTGAAGCCCCCTGTCTTAACATACTTTATACCCGCCAGCATACAACTATAGAAAGGAGGTTTGCCTGTGGTTCAACCAACTCCGTATATCAATATTAATATTTTCATGCTGAAAATTAATTCCTTTGAAAATGCTTCAGCGGTTAACGTAGGACAAAATTTATTGGCAGAATGGCAAAATTCAGATAAAAAAAATCAAGGCTACGGACAGAATTTTGGAGATGCGAGCGGATTTATGGGCACGAGAAGCCATGTGGATGACAGAGACCAAATTGATTCTCCGGCCTCTTTTGAAAGTGAAGCGGTTAACTCTTCGATCAAAAGGAAGTGATGATATGTTCTTTTCACCCTCCGTCGTGAATGTCGGCGGATTTAAAATCAATACGATGGACCGTGGTTCCTCTTTAACACTCGGTCCGTATCAGCAGGTCGATTACTTTTTATCAGCCAAAATAAATCAAGGCTTTGGAGAAGAAAATGGCGACTTTACTCCTCTTGTCGTACCGATTTCAAATGTATTAGATGCAGATCTTATTGATTCGAACTCAGCGAAAAACAGTGTGGTATAACCAGAACAGGGCGCATATGCCCTGTTTTTTTATAAAAAAAAGCCTAACCATTTTTTGAACGGCTGGCTCATGAAATATTCAGCTGCACAAATGCTTTGTCAGCACCGCCTGAACTTCGCTTAAATCGGTGTCTTTCGCAAATTCTAATTCGAACGTTTTGCTTCTTGTCATCAGTAAAAGCCCAGTGTCCGGATCAAACATTCCCGCTTCTTGGATGGCAAAGCTTTCAATTGTTTTATATGGAAGAAATACACGAACCTTCTTTTTGGAAAACATTTTATTGTCAAAGAAAATGATCCGCTTATTTGTAAAGCAAATTTGGTCCACTCGGAGCTTATAAATCGATTCTATTCTTTCCCCTTCAACGAGCAAAGCTTCAAGCTTCTTTGCGTCCGTTGATCTGCTAACAGAAAAAATACCCAATGAAGAACCCCTCTTTCTGCATTTATCTATTTGTTTTATCATTCACTACATAAAAATAAGTCCTTTATCCCTATATAAGAATACGACATAGAAGACATTTAAACCATTACGAACAGATTACATTTTTCAAATTTTTGATTTGTTTTTCGGCTTTTAAGCTGTTGTCATCAAGTAATACGCACATATTGAGGAAAAAGTTTCAATATTCAGCAATGTTTTTATAAAAAAAGTTGTTTTTAATGTTTCATGCATTTTGTTTTATATTTCCTGTTTAATCACAAAAAAACCGCAGCTGAGCTGCGGTTTTATGTATCGACTGCTTTTAACAAGTTTGTCTGATGCTTTAAGGAAACATTACATCTCTTCGAAGTATTCTTTATAGTAGCCGCCCACTTTATTCGTATTGTCGACCACAAAGAGAAACTCCTCTGTTTCATTTTTCACTTCATATTCTTTTCCCGGAGTTAAGACCCTGTTTACGATATATTTTTTTGCGTTTGTCTGCACACATTTTACCTTTTTGATTGTTTCTTTTTCAAGCCAATTTTTATGAATCATGATGAAATCTCCTTTACTTATCTATAAGCTTATTGTAGCTTTTTTCTTTTGTAAATTGCAATATCGGTTATTCATTGATTTTGCCTTGTTTTCTATTATAGAATGTTTGTATACGCTTACGTTTGCAGCAAATATCACAGCTTATTTCTGCTATGCAATCAAGAAATCAATGTGCTATCACCAAGAATCTCAGGACAGACCATAAAAAATGACTGGAGGTTTGTTACGAATGAGTTCTTTAACGATGCAAGTGACGAAAAGGCTGGAGACATTTTTACAGGGAACAAAGAAGCTTTATATTGACGGAAAATTTGTTCCGAGTGCCTCAGGGGCAACCTTTGACACTCCCAACCCGGCGACCGGCGAAACCTTGATGACGCTGTATGAAGCCCAGGCTGCGGATGTGGACAAAGCGGTGAAAGCTGCCCGGAAAGCCTTTGATCAAGGCGAATGGAGAACAATGTCTCCAGCTTCTAGAAGCAGGCTGATGTATAAGCTGGCAGACTTAATGGAAGAGCATAAAACTGAGCTTGCTCAGCTTGAAACACTTGATAATGGGAAACCAATTAATGAAACGACTAATGGAGATATTCCACTGGCTATCGAGCATATGCGTTATTACGCCGGTTGGTGTACAAAAATAACAGGACAGACGATTCCGGTTTCCGGCGCTTATTTTAATTATACGCGTCATGAGCCTGTCGGTGTCGTCGGCCAGATCATTCCATGGAATTTCCCGCTCCTGATGGCGATGTGGAAAATGGGTGCGGCACTTGCAACAGGCTGTACAATCGTTCTCAAACCGGCTGAACAAACACCGCTTTCAGCCCTTTATTTGGCAGAATTAATTGACCAAGCCGGTTTCCCTGCCGGTGTAATCAACATCATCCCAGGATTCGGTGAAGATGCGGGAGAAGCGCTGACGAACCACGAAGCGGTTGATAAAATTGCCTTTACCGGTTCGACTGAAATTGGAAAGAAAATCATGTCCACCGCAGCGAAAAGCATTAAGCGTGTTACATTGGAGCTGGGCGGAAAATCGCCTAATATTCTTCTGCCGGATGCGAATTTGAAAAAAGCAATCCCGGGCGCTTTAAACGGTGTGATGTTTAACCAGGGCCAGGTCTGCTGTGCGGGCTCCCGTGTCTTCATTCATAAAGACCAATATGATGAAGTTGTTGATGAAATGGTGTCCTATGCTGAGTCACTCCGCCAAGGAGCGGGTCTTCATAAAGATACGCAAATCGGGCCTCTCGTAAGCAAGGAACAGCATGAACGCGTTCTTTCCTATATTCAAAAAGGAAAAGATGAAGGAGCAAAAGCAGTGACTGGCGGAAGCTGTCCTTTTGAAGAAGGATATTTTGTCGCACCGACTGTGTTTGCGAATGTTGAAGATGAAATGACCATCGCAAAAGAAGAAATTTTCGGACCCGTGCTGACTGCCATTCCGTACGAAACAGTCGATGAAGTTATTGAACGGGCAAACCATTCAGAATATGGGCTTGCGGCCGGACTGTGGACAGAGAACGTCAAGCAGGCGCACTATATCGCGGACCGCCTTCAAGCCGGAACCATTTGGGTGAACTGCTATAATGTGTTCGACGCGGCATCTCCATTTGGCGGTTATAAACAGTCAGGACTCGGACGAGAAATGGGATCATATGCCTTGAATAATTACACAGAAGTTAAAAGTGTTTGGATAAATCTTGAAGACTAACATGTATGTTTAAAAAACTGCTGCCTGCCAGCAGTTTTTTTCTTTCTGTAATGCCCATAAAAGATGCTGAATATATATGCTTCTGAAGGAGTTGAGCGTGGTGGGCACACTTCAGGAGAAAGTGAGGCGTTTTCAAAAGAAAACCATTACGGAGTTAAGAGACAGGCAAAACGCTGATGGTTCATGGACATTTTGCTTTGAAGGACCAATCATGACAAATTCCTTTTTTATTTTGCTCCTGACCTCCCTAGATGACGGCAAAAATGAAAAAGAACTGATATCAGCACTTGCCGCTGGCATACGTGCAAAACAGCAGCCCGATGGCACATTTATCAATTATCCCGATGAAACTCCCGGAAATCTAACGGCTACCGTCCAAGGATATGTCGGGATGCTTGCTTCTGGCTGTTTTCACAGATCTGACCCACACATGAAAAAAGCCGAACAATTTATCATCTCACATGGAGGTTTGAGACATGTACATTTCATGACAAAATGGATGCTTGCCGCGAACGGGCTTTATCCTTGGCCTGCTTTGTATTTACCATTATCACTTATGGCGCTCCCTCCAACATTGCCGGTTCATTTCTATCAGTTCAGCTCATATGCCCGTATTCATTTTGCTCCTATGGCTGTAACACTCAATCAGCGATTTATCCTTAATAACCGCAATATTTCATCTCTTCGCCATCTCGATCCGCACATGACAAAAAACCCTTTCACTTGGCTTCGGTCTGATGCTTTTGAAGAAAGAGATCTCACGTCTATTTTGTCACATTGGAAACGCATTTTCCATGCGCCATTTGCGTTCCAGCAGCTGGGCTTACAGACAGCTAAAGCGTATATACTGGACCGGATTGAAAAAGACGGAACATTATACAGCTATGCGAGTGCAACCATATTTATGGTTTACAGCCTTCTGTCACTAGGTGTGTCGCGCTACTCCCCTGTTATCAACAGGGCGATTAACGGTATCAAATCACTGATGACTAAATGCAACGGGGTTCCTTATCTAGAAAACTCTACTTCAACTGTTTGGGATACAGCTCTAATCAGCTATGCTCTTCAAAAAAGTGGTGTGACCGAAACGGATGGCTCTGTTTCAAAAGCAGCCGACTTTTTGCTAGAGCGCCAGCATACCAAAATAGCAGATTGGTCTGTCAAAAATCCAAATTCAATTCCCGGCGGCTGGGGATTTTCAAACATTAATACAAATAACCCTGACTGTGACGACACTGCAGCTGTTTTAAAAGCGATTCCCCGCAATTATTCTCCTGCAGCTTGGGAACGAGGGGTGTCTTGGCTTTTATCGATGCAAAACAATGATGGCGGATTTTCTGCTTTTGAAAAAAATGTGAACCATCCACTGATTCGCCATCTGCCGCTTGAATCCGCCGAGGACGCTGCAGTTGACCCTTCAACCGCCGACCTCACCGGACGTGTACTGCATTTTTTAGGCGAGAAAGTTGGCTTCACAGAAAAACATCAGCATATTCAACGCGCAGTGAAGTGGCTTTTCCAGAATCAGGAACAAAATGGGTCATGGTACGGGAGATGGGGTGTTTGCTACATTTACGGCACCTGGGCTGCTCTTACGGGTATGCATGCATGCGGGGTTGACCGAAAGCACCCCGCTATACAAAAGGCTCTGCGTTGGCTCAAATCCATACAAAATGATGACGGGAGCTGGGGAGAATCTTGCAAAAGCGCCGAAATCAAAACATACGTACCGCTTCAAAGAGGAACCATTGTACAAACGGCCTGGGCTTTAGACGCTTTGCTCACATACGAAAATCCCGAACATCCGTCTGTTGTGAAAGGCATGCACTACCTTACTGACAGCAGTTCATACAGCGCCGATAGCCTCGCATATCCAGCAGGAATCGGATTGCCAAAGCAATTTTATATTCGCTATCACAGTTATCCATATGTATTCTCTTTGCTGGCTGTCGGGAAGTATTTTGATTCTATTGAAAAGGAGACAGCAAATGAAACGTGAATCTTATCAAACGGAGATGTTCAATTGGTGTGAAGCACTGAAAGACCAGATTCAAAAGCGGGGACAGCTTGACCAGTTCGAAGATCAAATTGACAAGATGATTGAGGCTCTGGAAGATGACCAAACAACAGAAGAAGATTGGTATAAGCAGGCAGCTGCCCTTTACCGGGATATTACAGAATCAGATGATACAAATGAAAGACACGCTTATGTCCCTATAGGGAAACATGTGCTGCCAAAGCTTCCATACAAATATTCCGCCTTAGAGCCTTATATTTCACGCGATATTATGGTCCTTCATCATACAAAACATCATCAAAGCTATGTTGATGGGCTGAACAAAGCAGAATTGGAGCTTAAAAAAGCGAGGGCGACAAAGAATTTTGACTTGATCACTCATTGGGAAAGAGAGCTTGCGTTCCATGGAGCAGGCCATTATTTGCACAGTATTTTCTGGTTTTCCATGCATCCAAACGGAAAGCGGCGCCCTACAGGGGCATTGTTTCAAATGATTGACCTTTCATTTGGAAGCTATTCCGCTTTTAAAGAACATTTTACCCAAGCCGCTAAAAAAGTGGAAGGTGTCGGCTGGGCCATTCTGGTCTGGGCACCTCGATCAGGACGGCTGGAGATTCTAACAGCAGAAAAACACCAGCTCTTCAGCCAGTGGGATGTGATCCCTCTTTTACCGCTTGACGTATGGGAGCATGCCTACTATTTGCAATATAAAAATGACCGGGCAAGCTATGTCGATCACTGGTGGAATGTCGTGGATTGGCGCGAGGCAGAAAAACGTTTTGAGCAGGCAAAAGAAGTCGTTTGGAAACTATATTAAAAAAAGCCCCCTTTCCCCGGGGGCTTCGTGTGTTAAAAAATGCCTATCACATGCAAAAACACGATGATGATGGCAACAGGAGATAGATAACGAATAAGCAGCAGCCAAACCGCAAACCACTTCCGTTTGAGGCTGGAACCGCTTTTCAGCTCGTCAAACAAATCCTGTTTCGGTATTTTAAGCGGGACAAAAATCGAGATCAATAACGCGCCTAACGGCATTAAAATATTGCTCACAAGATAGTCGGCCGCATCAAAAATGGATAAGTGAAATATAGAAACGTCACTTAAGACACCGTATGATAGTGCAGACGGCACACCGACAATAAATATAGCGATTCCACCTAACCAAGCGAATCGTTTTCTCTTATTGACATCACCTTTTGAAAGCACTGCGACCAAAATTTCCAGCATTGAAAAAGCGGATGTCAATGCAGCAAATAAAAATAGAATTAAAAATGCTAATAAAAAGATAATTCCGAACGGCAATTGATTAAATATAGTTGGCAGCACGTTAAATAACAGAATCGGTCCTTGGTCTGGCTTGAGACCAAATGAAAATACAGCTGGAAAAATCGCAATCCCTGCCATAACTGCAACAAGTACGTTCAATACAGTTACTGATACAGCGGACTGCACAAGATTTTCCTGTTTCCCTAAATAAGAGCTGTACGTAACCATGACAGATACACCGACACTTAATAAGAAAAAGGACTGGCCCATCGCATACAAAATCGTATTAGCGTCAATCGCTGAAAAATCAGGCATCAGGAAAAACTTGAGCCCTTCCATCGCACCGTCAAGGGTAACAGAACGCACCATTAAAATAATAAATAATATAAATAGCGCCGGCATTAATACTTGGCTAGCTTTTTCAATTCCGCTGCTAACTCCTTTTGCAACAACCAAAATGGTCACTGCCATAAAGAGCAACTGGCCTCCTACAGCCAAATAAGGATTTGAAATGGTACTTGCAAATATCGTATCAAAACCAGTTGTTTGCGACAAACCGCCAGTGAAGCCTTTTATAATATAAATTAAAATCCACCCGCCGACGACACTGTAGAAGGAGAGAAGAATAAAGCACGTTACCATGCCTAAATATCCGATCCAATGCCACTTCGTTCCTGGAGCAAGTGTTTTATAGGACTGAACGGCATCTTTCTGCGTTTTTCTACCTATGATGAATTCACCTAACAATAAAGGCAGTCCGATTAAAACCGTAAATAAAATAAAAATAAGTAAAAATGCGCCTCCTCCGCTGGTTCCAGCTACATATGGGAATTTCCATATCGCGCCAAGCCCAATAGCTGATCCTGCCGCGGCTAAAATAAAGCCGATCTTCGAAGACCATTGATTCGCTTCCTTCACCCTATCACTCCTATTTTGTCTAACCATTATAAAGGTTCATTGTAAGAATATCTTCCTATATAGTCAAGAACATTTTGATTAGTTTACATAATAAATTTATCGACTATTATTCGGCGATTGATATTGAATTATTCAGAAAATTAATTATAATAAGAGAATGTTTAAAAATCAGTGAGAATTTCTGCTGAAGTTCTTGATGAATGTGTTAGGAGTGTTTTTATGGACATCATTAGAAAAATAAGCCATTTTGCGGGACAAACCTTTGGCATATGGGTCATTGTGTTTGCCGTGCTGGGATTTTCCTTCCCGTCTTTTTTTACGTGGATCAGTTCTTATATTACGATTTTTCTTGGTATTATCATGTTTGGGATGGGACTTACACTGCAAGCCGATGATTTCAAAGAGCTGCTCAGAAAACCTTGGCATGTCATTATTGGGGTGATTGCTCAGTATACCATCATGCCGCTCGTTGCTTTCGGCCTTTCAATTGGACTGCATCTTCCGGCTGAAATCGCAGTAGGTGTTATTCTTGTCGGCTGCTGTCCAGGGGGAACTGCATCTAATGTCATGACATTTTTAGCAAAAGGAAATACGGCCCTTTCTGTTGCTGTTACAACAATATCTACCTTGTTGGCACCCGTTTTAACTCCGGTTTTGATTATGCTGTTTGCCAAGGAATGGCTTCCTGTCTCGCCAGGATCTTTATTTCTTTCAATCTTACAAGCGGTTTTATTTCCGATCATTGCAGGTGTGATCGTCAAAATGTTTTTCAGAAAACAAGTGGCGAAAGCCGTACATGCCCTTCCGCTTGTTTCTGTCATTGGCATCGTGGCGATTGTCTCAGCTGTCGTCAGCGGCAACCGGGAAAATCTGCTTCAATCAGGGTTGCTGATTTTTTCAGTTGTTATCCTGCATAACGGTATCGGTTATTTGCTTGGATTTATGGGCGCAAAGCTTTTAAAAATGGATTACCCTTCTCAAAAAGCGATTGCAATCGAAGTCGGCATGCAAAACTCAGGACTTGGGGCTGCACTTGCCACGGCCCATTTCTCACCGCTATCTGCCGTACCAAGCGCAATATTCAGTGTATGGCATAACCTTTCAGGTTCTATGCTTGCAACATATTGGTCTAAAAAAGTGAAAAAGAAACAAGCAGGATCCAAAAGCAGCAATCTATCACTTTAAATATCATCAAAAAAGGTACATCACGATAAAGTGATGTACCTTTTTTTATTATCCTTCTAATAAAAGCTGTTCAGGATCTTCCAGTAAATTTTTGATTGTCACGAGGAAGCCAACCGCTTCTTTACCGTCTACAATCCGGTGATCATAAGATAAAGCGAGATACATCATCGGACGGTTTTCGAAACGTTCTTCATCAATTGCTACTGGACGCAGCTGAATCTTATGCATGCCCAGTATACCGACTTGAGGGCTGTTTAAGATCGGAGTTGACATCAGTGAACCGAAAGTCCCTCCGTTTGTAATCGTAAAGGAACCTCCCTGAAGCTCGCTAAGGGTTAATTTATTGTTTCTTGCTTTCTTCGCCAGCTCGCCGATCTCTTTTTCGATTCCTGCAAATGTCAGGCGGTCCGCATCACGTACTACCGGAACAACAAGGCCTTCATCAGCCGCAACAGCGATTCCGATATCATAGAATTTCTTAACGATCAGCTCATCGCCCTGAATTTCCGCATTCAACAGCGGATATTTTTTCAATGCAGCGACGACCGCTTTCGTGAAGAAAGACATAAAGCCGAGCTTTACTTCGTTTTGCTCAAAGAATTGATCTTTGCGGCGTTTTCTGAGATTCATGACAGCCGTCATGTCCACTTCATTAAATGTAGTCAGCATCGCCGATGTTTGCTGCACCTCTACAAGGCGTTTTGCAATCGTTTGTCTGCGGCGTGACATTTTTTGCACTTCGACAGGTTTGTCAAAGCTTTGCTGTGCTTTTTGAGCCTGAGGCTGCTGTTTTTGCTGAGGAGCAGGTTTTGATGCTGGTTTTTCATACGCTTCGACATCCTGCTTGCGCACTCTTCCAAACGGATCTCCAGTTGGAACTTGAGACAGGTCAATTCCTTTTTCTCTCGCCAGCTTACGGGCTGACGGAGAAGCGACCGTTCTTGATTTTGCTTCAGATTGCGCTTCCTCACTCACCTCTTGTGCAGCTGGTTCAGCCTGTTTCTCTTCTTTTACGCTTTCCTTGCTTTCTGCTTTCTCTGTAGGAGCAGGGGCAGAACTTTCACCCGCGCCTTCTGAAATCGTACCGATAATTTCTCCGACCTGGACGGTATCACCCGAATCTTTCAATACCTCTTGAAGTACACCCGATTCTTCTGCTGTCAATTCAACATTCACTTTATCCGTTTCTAGTTCAAGCAGATATTCACCCTGTTCTACATAGTCACCAGGCTGCTTTAACCATTGGGCTATTGTTCCTTCTGAGATTGATTCTGCTAATTCAGGTACCTTAATTTCCGCCATTTTTTCATTTCCCCCTTAGTTTTTGCGAGTCAAGCTATCAGATACAATACGTTCCTGTTCTTTTTTATGAACTGTCGGATCTCCCTCTGCAGGGCTGGATCGTCTTCTTCGTCCAATATATTGAACGCTTACTCCCTCTGGTGCAATCTCTGTCAAATACGGGCTGATATAACTCCAAGCTCCCATGTTCTGCGGCTCTTCCTGCACCCAAACGATTTCTTTCAGGTTCGGAAGTTTTGCAAATAATTCTTTGACTCCTTTTGCCGGGAATGGATACAGCTGTTCAATTCTCGCAATGTGAAGCCACTCTTTAGCGTCTTCTAGCTTATTAAAATGATCACTAATGTCTATTGACACTTTACCGCTGGATAGCACGAGTCTGGTTACTTTTTCATAGTCATGAGAAAGTCCCGACTGTTCATAAACAGGCTGGAAGCGGCTTTCGCTTAGCTCCTGCACTTCCGACACCGTATTTGGGTTGCGAAGAAGGCTTTTCGGCGTCATAATGACGAGCGGTCTGATTTCTTCACGAAGCAGCATTTTAGCCTGTCTTCTTAAAATATGGAAATACTGTGCCGCGCTTGTCAGGTTGGCAACCGTCCAGTTGTTCTCCGCGGCAAGCTGCAGGAACCGCTCGATTCTTCCGCTTGAATGCTCAGGCCCCTGTCCCTCGTAACCGTGCGGAAGCAGCATGACTAATCCGGATTTTTGGCCCCATTTTGCGCGTCCGGCAGAAATAAATTGGTCAAAATACACTTGAGCAGCGTTGGCAAAATCTCCGTACTGCGCTTCCCACAACACAAGCGTTTCTGGTGAATGAACATTATAGCCGTATTCAAACCCGAGAACTGATCCTTCCGACAGCGGGCTGTTATGAACGGCAAATGATGTGCTGCAGTCAGATAAGTGATGAAGCGGCACAAATTCTTCGCCCGTCTCACTGTCATGAAGCACAAGGTTTCTTTGGGCAAACGTTCCGCGCTCGGAATCCTGTCCTGTTAAACGAATCGGTGTTCCGTCTTTCAAAATCGAAGCAAACGCAAGTGATTCTGCTAAAGACCATTCCACTTTTCTGTCATCATCAAACGCCTTGGCGCGTCTTTCTAAAATGCGCTTTAGCTTGCCGAAAACATTAAATGACTCCGGCCAGTTGATCAATTCGCCATTCAGCTTGCGAAGCACATCAAAATCAATCGATGTGTCCACATCAGGGAAACCGTTTGATACAGGCTCTGGAAGTTCAATTTCACAGGCGATATGTTCCTTTTTAGACGGTACTTTCTGATAAGCGTCCTCAATGCGCTTCGTTACCGATTTTTCGATATTTTGAACGACTTCCTCGGTAAGCACACCTTCTTTTACGAGTTTTTCAGCGAAAATTTGTTTGACGGTCGGATGCTTTCTGACAGCATCATACAGCATTGGCTGAGTGGTTGACGGCTCATCCATTTCGTTGTGTCCATAGCGTCTGTACCCGATCAAGTCAATCAGGAAATCCTTGTTGAATGTTTTTCGGTATTCGACTGCAAACTTCACAGCAGAAAGACAAGCTTCTGGGTCATCCGCATTCACGTGAACAATCGGAATTTCATAGCCCTTTGCCAAGTCGCTGGCATATTTTGTCGATCTGGATTCAGCGCTTTCTGTTGTGAATCCGATCATATTATTGGCGATAATATGAATCGCACCGCCTACTTGATACCCTTTTAAGGAGCTTAAATTCAATGTTTCAGCGACGATTCCTTCCCCAGGGAATGCAGCGTCTCCATGAATTAAAATGGCAAGCGATTTTGTTTCGTCTTGCACTGGATATCCGCTTTGTGTTCGCGTTTCCTGTGCCGCTCTTGTGCTGCCTTCAACAATCGGATTGATAAATTCTAAGTGGCTCGGGTTGTTTGCTAACGTAATTCGCGCTGATTTTGTTTCAGCGTCTTGAAGCTCCCGATTCGCCCCCAAATGGTATTTGACATCCCCTGTCCAGCCGTAGCTGATTCCAATTGATCCCTCAGACGGAACAAGATCTTTGTTCGGCGCATGCTGGAATTCGGAGAAGATGATTTCATACGGCTTGCCAAGCACATGTGCCAAGACATTCAGGCGTCCCCTATGCGCCATCCCGATGTTGACGCTTGTCGTTCCTGATTTGACAGATTGTGCAATAATGTCATCAAGCACTGGAACAAGAGCGTCCAGACCCTCAATGGAAAAGCGCTTCTGTCCGACGAATGTGCGGTGCAAAAACTGCTCAAAGCCCTCTACTTCTGTCAGTCTTTCCAACACAGCTGACAGCTTTTCATCTGAGTTCTTCTGGAACAGCTCGCCAGATTCAATCATCTTTGTCAGCCATTCGCGCTCTTTGAAGTCATGCACATGGTCAAATTCAAATGAGATGGTTCTTTTATACGTATTTCGTAAATACTGAATGGCTTCTAAACCGTTCGTAATGTTTTTAGGAGCGTCTTTACAGATGACTGACGCAGGTATTGCTTTTATTTCCTCTTCTGTTAGCCCGTAATCGGATAATGGAAAAAGTTCACTCTTTTTCCCATCCTTTCTGAGCGGATTGACGGAAGCGTTTAAATGGCCATAGGTTCGGATATCTTCTGCAAGTCTGACTGCGGATGCGATCTTTTGAATCAGATCGGCTGTAACACGTCCCTTTTCTTTTGTTCCCGAGGCCTCTTTTAACTCGCTTGGCGGAGCACCGAGCTCGTCGAACATTTCCTTCAAATCCGGGTCAATGCTGTCCGGATCCTGGGTATATTGATCGTAAAGCTCCAGCGCATAGCCGAGGTTCGGACCGTAAAAATCTTCCCAATTCATTCGTTGTTTCATACTATTTTGAAACATTTGAATATTACCCCCAACTTAGATAATCAAGTGATTGATTCACTATCTTGAAATAACTTTCGAACGCTGTGTCCAAAATTATGTAATAAAAACGCTTCCAACGATATTTTACCACTGTTTGCAATTTGATTCTACCTTGATTGTTCACAAAATAGTAAAAAACCTTTATAAAAAACAAAAAATTTAATCATTCGAAAAAAGAAACGCCAAAAAGCATAGGATTAAGGGCTATCCTATGCTTTTATGAAGCAGTTTTTTCAGCAGCGGATACAGAACATCCGGTAACTGATCAACATCCGGGACAAATATACTGAATTTTCCGTACATATCCTGAATTGTCTTCATTTGCGATTCTTCTATTTCTGAGTTGGAGAGAAAAACATTTATCACTTCTATTCCTCTTTTTCGGGCTTCGATAACCGCCTCACTTGTATCGACGATTCCGTTTTGTTCGTAGCCAAATGCAGCCGGCTCTCCATCTGAGAAAACAATTAAAAACTTTTGCGCCTCGCTGCGCTGCAGCATTTTTTTTGTCATCTGGCGGATCGCGTACCCGTCACGGTTATCTTCCTCTGGCTCAAGCTGCATAATTGCCGGCCCAGATTCTTGTCTTAATGATGATTGGAAGGGAATAACCGTATTGAAATAGTTTGGCTGGCTTGTTTCGGTCGCATCATTTGTGTCTTCCCAGAAGCCGACAATCTGATGCGGAACCGCTACCGATTTCAACGCTTCGTGAAAGAGCACGATTCCTCGTTTTGTTTCGTCCATTTTGTCGAACATGCTGGCTGAACAGTCCACCAGTAATGTAAAAACAGCGTCGATTTCTGAAGATGGTTCTTGCTTTTTATAAAACAGGCGCGGATTTCGCTCAGTGAAATACCGGAGAAGCTTATTGTTCAATCTCCCGGCATGAAGGTCTGTTCTAGGCAATGTTTTTTTATGCTCCAGCGTTTTTTGAATCATTTGTTTCAAACGCTTTTGATATGACTCAATCGTTTTTGTCTGCTGTTTATAAGAAAGCTCTTCTTCGTTTGTTGCCGGCTGCGGTTCTTTATAAATTGGGAATGCATATTTATTTTCTTTGCCGTCAGCCATACCCGCTCCATTCGGCTGGTCTTTTTGGGATTCCAGCGCTTCCAGCTTGGAATAGTCTTTCCGTTTCGTTTGTCTGGCTGATCCTTGAACAGAGCCAAGGGCCTGATCTCCATCGTCGCCTTCCCTTGCTGCATCTTTTCCTAAATCTGATTTTGCGCCGTGCTCAATATCAAATTGAAGAAAACTTTTAGACGGTGCTTCTGTTTCCCTGTGCCATGTCGGCATTTCTTCTTCATGAATATCCTCATCACCGTCAGATTGTTTTGGAAGCGTAATGTCATCACTCAGCTTCGGCGCTTTTTTCTCTTCTTCGAATAACGGCTGATCAGCAGCTTTTGCATAATCCAGCTCCGGCAAAAAAAAGTAAGTGTTGAGCATATCTTTATCGAGCACCTCTTCAAGCCCGTCCATGAGGTCCTCCACAATTTTCAGAACCTGCCGTGTCGAATCTGCTTCATACACAAGCAAGAGCTGCTGCTCAATAAATGGGCGCATCAGATCGATATCTTCACGCATGGACGGAAGGGTCTCAAGCGGTGATTCCGCAGTGAGCTTGACATAGATCGCGCAAAAGAGCGCATCCGTAAAAATGCTTCGTTCCAAATTTAAGGTGAGCTGGGTTGAGAAATGTTTTCTGTACATGTCTTTTCGTTTTGCAAATACATGTTTCGTACCCGGGCGCTCACGTTTGATGCATTCTTCGATCCTGATGTCTTCAAGCAGCATAAACAGCTGCTTGGCAAAACTTTTGAATGTAAGGCGGCGATGGATATCATTCAAAAAGTTCGCGAACTCATGCAGCGAGCTATATCTTGTTCCGACTGAACGCAGGTAGACGTCGCTTTTCAGCCCCGCTTCCATGTCCTCAGCTGCCCTGTCTTTCCAAAAGTGGCTCATATAGATTTTCTTTTCGAATGGATTGTAATAGGACTGAACGCCATACTCTACTTCTACCGCTTCACTCTTGGTGAGTGTTTTGGCCAAATCAGCCAGCATCATAAATAAAAACGAATCAATCGTGCTGTCGTTAAATTTGATAAATTTCATCGCAGCCCCCTCATTCAAACAGAGTTTCTGCAATATTTCGGACGGCGGCTTTTTCCCGGTCATCATCAAGCTTTTCTACAATTCCCCGCTCAATGGCACGACGCGGCGGAATATAAGCGGCTAAATCACATGTATCGATTAAAGCTCTGATGGATGCCGCTTCTTCAGACACCTGTCCGTTATTGGCCTGAACAATCAAATCAGAGGAAAGCGTAATAAATCTGTCAATCAATTTCTCGTCTTTCAAGGCTGACTGAGACATAAGCACTTGTTTCAGCAGCTCGCCTTTAATATAAGGCACATCAATGATGACAAAACGGTTTTTCAAAGCTTCATTTAGAGGAACAGTTCCGACATAGCCTTCATTGATGGCTGCAATGACTCCGAAACCGCCTTTAGCCCGTATGACCTCGCCTGTAAACGGATTTGTCATCATTTTTCTGTAATCTAAAACACCGTTTAAAATAGGCAGTGTTTCCGGCTTCGCCATATTGATTTCATCTATATAAAGAAAATGGCCTTCCTTCATTGCCTTTGTAACAGGCCCTGAAACAAACTCGATTGTCGCCTGGCCAGATTGGTTTTCAATCGTTTTATAGCCGACCAATGCCTCGGCGTCCAAGTCGACTGAACAGTTGACGCTGTGCATCGGTTTATGAAAATAGCTGGACAATGTTTCAGCCAGCTTTGTTTTCCCTGAGCCTGTAGGCCCTTTCAGCAGGACATTTTTTCCCATGGCTAATGCAATAATGGCATCGAATAAAATGGCTTCATCCTCCGCCTCATAGCCTGATGTTCCGATGAGCGATTGAAACTCTGGGGAAATTGGCTGATCTTTATATGATAATAGCTTTTGTTGTATATCTTCCGGCAATGTTAAGTGCTGTAGTTGAGTTGTCATAGACAGATTCCCTTTCCTATTCATATTCCATTAACGAGTATACTAAAAAAGCCCCTGTATGCTCAATACAAAAGGGCTTGGATGATATTACTGCTTCTCGTTATTTCCCAAAAGGGCTCCGCAGACAATACGCGCACCAGAATTGCCGCTTGGGTTTGTCAAATAGTCGTCGGCTTGCTCATGAATAATAAACGCACTCCCGTCTCCGTCGAGAATATTTAGTTTACTTCCTTTTTTCAATGAGGTGTCAGGCGCATTCATAATGACATCTACCTTTCCATCAGCACCGACTTCAAGGTTCGGCAGATCTCCGGCATGATGCCCCATCGGATTGTTGAAGCCATGTTCTTTGTTCAGCGGATTAAAGGGACCGCCCGCTGATTCAAAATCCGGCCTGACACAAGAACCTTTCTCATAAATATGAAAACCGAGGGAAGCCCCTGGACGCAGGCTGTTTGCAGAAATGTGAATATCGAGGCCTTCATCATCTGATTCTTTGATCTCTATGAAACCGACTGCTTTCCCATCACGATTGACCAGCTGAACGTGGTGACCAAACGCTGACGTTTCAACTACCTTTTTTTCCGGCACCCGATTAGGCGGGTCTGGAGGTTTTTTTTGTCCGCATCCCGCAACTCCCAGTGCCGTCAGCATTATCAACAGCAAGAGACGGTACATACTGTCTCCCCCTTGTTTTTTTCTAACAGTGTGGTCAATCATTGTATGATATAAACAAAAAAGCCTATAAAAGGCTTTTTGCCATGCTCATTTTTAAAAATAACTTCGTGCGCCCAAGTATCGTTGTTTCCAATACGAATTGCTGAGATTGGAAATGTCGACGCCAGATGAGCTTGCATGAATAAAGTCACCGCCGCCTAGATAAATCCCCATGTGAGACGGGCCGGATTTATATGTGGTAAAGAAGACAAAGTCTCCTACTGACGGCTGGCTGACTTTCTGCATGACATTCCAATATCCTGCCGTACTCAATCTTGATATAGATGATACATTATTAATGAGGTAATAAATGAAGCCGCTGCAATCAAAACCGGCAGGCGTGTTTCCGCCCCATCGGTACGGAACTCCAACATATTTTTTCGCTTCCGTTATCATTCTGTCAATCTTCGAGCCTATTTGAATGTTTGACCCGGAGTTATCTTTTGGCTTTGTTGGCTTTGTCGGATTAGATTTTGATGTTCCCGAAATAGTCAGAACCTGCCCGATTTGCAGCACATCCGATGATAAATTGTTTTTATCACGGATGCTTTGGACAGTGACTCCAAGCTGATTTGCAATTTTCCACAGTGAATCGCCTGCTTTTACCTTGTACGTCGTTGTTTTTGGGGAATTGGCGTTTGGCGGCTTCTTGGAACCGCTGTTTCCGCTATTAGGTGAGCTGCTTCCTTTTATTTTGAGCACCTGTTTAGGATAAAGCGTATCTGATGTTAAGCCATTTAATGTTTTCAATTCAGCTACAGTCATATTTAAGCTGTTTGCGATTTTCCACAGTGAGTCACCGAGCTTAACTGTATATGTACTTTTTGAAGAACCTGAAGAATTGGAACCGCTGTTTTTCTTTGATCCATTTGATCCGCTTGAACTGCTTGTCCCTTTGATCTTAAGCTTTTGCCCCGGACGAATCAGGTCACTGCTCAGGCCGTTTAAGCTTTTAAGCTCAGATACACTCATTTTATGATTTTTAGCAATCATCCATAGGGAATCACCATAGGCAACTGTGTATGTTGACGTTTTGCTTGAGTTAGACGAGGATGTCGTGCTTTTTTTGCTGCCGCTTTCAGGAACTTTAAGGCTTTGTCCGACGTAAAGCACCGTTGATTTCAATTTGTTTTCGGATTTCAGAGCTGATATTGTCGTATCATACTGGCGGGAAAGTTTCCAAAGAGAGTCACCGCTTTTTACTTTTATCGTTTTTGCTTCCGCGGGTGCTGCGGCCATCGACGACCCAACAACTGCAGAAACAGCCAAGCCGGCTACAATTTTCTTTTTCATTCATTCAACCTCCTAAACTGTTTTTTGGCAAAAACAGCTAGTATTTTGTTTCCAAAAATGGCATACAACTGTTTTATCGTCAATTTTTCAGCAAGTTAAACCCTTTTTCAAACATTTGGCAGCATTTTCAGCATCATTCGACCTTTAAACCTTCAAATAAACATCTAACATTTTACATAAACACGATATGTTTTTCGAAAGTCTAAGGAACTATTTAAGTGAGGGTAAAAATGATGGTTTTCTATTGATGAATGAAGCAGATTTTCCTCCTTTCTTGTCTGTTTTTCTTATCATTCTCTATCGATCTGCCAAATCCCTTCCTCTGCATTCTTATGAAAAGGCAAAAAGCCTGTTCTTTCGATAAGAACAGGTTTTTACACTATGCATTTGCTGATTGAGTTTTTTGTTTTACAGCTTCAAGAATGCTGTCGGCCGCTTTTTTAGAGCCGCCTGCCGCTTTCAGTGATTGTCCAATTTCTTTTGCTTTTTCAGCATACGTGCGATTGTTCATCACTTCTTGAATCGTCTCTTTCAGCAGACTTTCAGATAATTCTTCCTTTTTAATTACTTTTCCTGCGCCGACTTTTTCCACCTGATCTGCGACCATGAATTGGTCACCTCCCATCGGTATGACGACAAGTGGTGTTTCAAAATACAAACCCTCACTTGTGCTGTTCATTCCGCCGTGGGTCACAAATAAGCTGGCTCTTTTCAGGATCTCAAGCTGAGGAACATATGGGCGTACAATGAAATTTTCAGGAATTTCGTTTAACTCATTTGCTTTAATATGTTTGCCGATGGAAAGCACAACTTTACCATCAAAGTCTTTACACACTTCAAGGCATTGATTAAAAAACTGCTTTTGATTGTTAAAAATGGTTCCCATTGAAATAAACAGCACGTTTTCATTGTCAATTTGATCAAATGGGAAATCATTGTTTCCGGATCTTTCAGTAATGGAAGGGCCGACAAAAACATACCGCTCACCGAACTGCTCAGCCATTGGCTGAAATCCCCTTGATGTAAAGACAATCGTCAAGTCACCATCAGCTAAAAAAACATCAAATGGCTTTTTGATCTCTGCTTGAAAATCAGCATTTAAAGCTTCTACAAACTGCTGATATGACTCATAATGAGGCGAATCTTCAAGTGACCCTTTCATGTACGCTCCCATCATTTCTTTAGCAAATTCCTCATTCATCGCAAAGGTTGTACACAATGAAAATCTCGGCAGCTTCAGCAAGTTGGCAATGACTTTACCTGCGAGAAGATGGTGATCATAGATGACATAATCATACGATTCATGTTTGACTTCCTCATAAATATGAGTCGCAATATCTTTACAGCTTTTCAAAAAAGCGCAGATCATTTCAGTAAAGTCTCTTTCTTCATCACCGGTTGCGTTTTTGCCGAAGTAATCCCCCCTGAAATCATGATACTCACGAAACTCAATATCAAGAGCTGTGATTTTATCTTGATATTCCTTCACTGCGTAGTACGTAATGTTTTCCCCCCGGGATTTCAGCTCCTTCATCACACCGATAGAGGGATTAATATGCCCTTCACCGGGAAAACCGATCATTAATACATTAGCCATGCGGCAGCACCCTTCCTTTGAAAATTTATGTAATATTTCATACGGTACTATAAATACATAAACAGGTAAAGTATTTCACTTAATTAATATTAATCACACGTAACTTTTCTACCACTTTATATTTTCTGTCTTCAAGACAAAAAGCATTCAGCTTGAAGCGAATGCTTTAATAAAGATGCGAATTCAGTCATTTTGTCTCATGGCAGGATTCTAAATCAGGCCCTTTTCATTATTTTTACGTTCTTGGTGAAATTAACGGATATAATACACCGTCTTTGGCAAACGACATCTTCCCTGTCTCCTCTGAAACCACAAGCACAAGCGCATCCGTATAGCCCGACATACCGAGAGCCGCCCGGTGCCGGGTTCCCAAATGGATATCCACTTCCTTCGTCGTCAGCGGGAGCACATTGGCTGCTGACACAAGCTTGTTTTCTCTCACCAATAAAGCACCGTCATGAAGAGGGTTTCCGGGGAAAAAGATGCTTTCAATTAATGATGAGCTGATCTCGGCATGAAGAGCGGTGCCTTTTTGAATATAATGTTCAACTGGATCCGCTCTTTCAATCACAATTAAGGCGCCGTGCTTATGCTCCGATAAGGCTTTAATCGCCTTGGCCAGCTCTATGAATGCCGGCGTAAACTCCTCAATGTATGATTGCAAATAAAAAGATGATGCAATCCCCTGCATATCCTGAAAAATGTGCCCTAACTCATCTAATTCACAAAGAAGGCACTGGTCTTTTTCATGAAGCGTTTTCAAAATTAACGATGCATCCCCTAATATTTGCTCTAAGTACACCTGTATTTTCCCTTTGAATGCATTTTCTGATATCTGTTCATAACGCATAGCCTTCATCTCCTGTTCAAATTTCCAACTTTTCACGAATGCTTATCTTATTGATGCACATTCTATAGGGAAAGGAGGGATGTAAAGAATGGAAATCGAAAGAATCATTCAGTATATTTGCACCTTTTTAGGCGTGATTTCGCTTTCTTTTATTTATGCCCAAATGTTTAGAAAAACGAAACCGACAAAAAAAGAATAGGCCAGGCGTTCATTGCTTTTTATACATAAAATGTTATAATTTCTCTCGTTATGAAAAAGAAACGGGGATCAATGTATGAAAGAAACTCAAAACGCCCGGGAAAAAATCAAACAGCTCTTGCACATTTTAATCCCGATATTCATTACCCAGGCGGGGCTTTCTCTAATGACTTTTCTAGATACGGTGATGTCAGGGAAAGTCAGCCCCGCTGATTTAGCGGGTGTCGCGATTGGCTCAAGCCTTTGGACCCCTGTTTACACAGGACTGGCAGGTATATTAATGGCGGTCACCCCGATTGTCGCTCAGTTATTAGGCGCCGAGAAAAAACAGAAGATTCCTTTTACTGTTTTACAAGCTGTATACGTGGCCGCGCTTCTTAGCATCGCCGTTTTAGTGATTGGATATGCTGCAGTTGACCTTATTCTTGGCCGATTGAACCTTGATATTCACGTGCATCAGATTGCTAAACACTTTTTAGGCTTTTTATCACTGGGAATTTTCCCTTTATTTGTTTACACCGTGTTGAGATCATTCATCGACTCATTAGGAAAAACGAGAGTCACAATGATGATTACACTCAGTTCTCTTCCAATCAATTTTGTATTGAATTATGTATTTATCTTCGGGAAATTCGGCATGCCGGCACTTGGCGGCGTCGGCGCAGGGCTGGCATCCGCGCTTACTTATTGGTGTATCTGCGTTTTCAGTTTTTTCATTATCCATAAAAACGCACCGTTTTCTGAATACGGGATTTTCCTTACGATGTATAAGTTCTCTTGGGAAGCATGCAAAAATCTACTCAAAATCGGCTTGCCTATTGGGTTCGCTGTATTTTTTGAAACGAGCATTTTCGCAGCTGTTACGCTTCTAATGAGCCATTTTCATACAGTGACCATCGCGTCCCACCAGGCAGCCATGAATTTTGCGTCTCTTCTATATATGCTGCCGCTCAGCGTGTCCATGGCTTTAACAATTGTAGTCGGGTTTGAAGCGGGTGCAGCCCGATTTAGAGATGCACGCTCATATAGCTTAATCGGCATCATGATGGCGATCGGCTTTTCTTTGTTCACAGCCGCCTGTATCCTGTTATTCAGAGAACAAATTGCGGGCATGTACACTTCTGACCCCGATGTGCTCAGGCTGACACAGCACTTTTTAATTTATGCGCTGTTTTTTCAGCTTTCCGATGCTGTGGCCGCACCGATCCAAGGAGCGCTCAGGGGGTACAAAGATGTGAACTATACGCTTGTAGCTGCTTTTGTCTCTTACTGGATCATTGGCCTTCCGATCGGTTATATGGTCGGTACATTTACAAGCCTGGGTGCATTCGGCTATTGGATTGGATTAATCGCAGGACTCGCCGCCGGAGCAGTTGGGCTGTTTTTCAGGCTGGCAAAACTGCAAAAACGTTATTCGCAAAAACAATACATGTAAAAGAGGTGTCAATCATGGCAAAAAACAACAAATTATACGAGTATCTTTCTCAGCATGCGGAGACCATCAGTTCAACATGGTATGAAACAATTGAGGAGACTGATCCAAATTCCATTTATGCATCAACAGACCCTGCTGTCGTTCACAATTTAAAAAGCCAGAACCTCGCCTTCAATTATAAGATCAATCGTATTTTCATAGATGATGAGGAAGTATACCTGCCTATCCTGAAAGAATGGGCCTTTGAAGTGACACAGGATCCTGAGCATTTAAAGACTCCTATCCACTATATTATTCGTGAGTTTGTCAGAGTGAGAGATTTATATGTTTCCTATGTGAAAGAATTTGTCCATCTCAATCAGGATACTGTGAAAGGCGAAGAAGCTGAAGACCTGTATCATTCCCTTATCAAAGCGTTTGATCTTGTGATCCATATTTTTATAGAAGAAATGTACAAAAACACAAGCCTTCAGCTGCAGGCCCAAAAAGATATGATTACTGAATTGAGCGCGCCGGTCATTGTGCTTTTTCACAGCGTCGGGCTGCTGCCTTTAATCGGAGATATTGATACGGTTCGCGCCAAACTAATTATGGAAAACACTCTGCATCAATGTGCGGAGAAAAAAGTGACACAGCTGTATATTGATTTGTCAGGGGTAGCAATTATTGATACGATGGTTGCCCACCAGCTGTTCAGTTTAATTGAGGCGCTGCGTTTAATCGGTGTTTCTTCAACTTTGTCGGGAATCCGTCCGGAAATCGCGCAAACAGCGGTTCAGCTAGGTCTGTCTTTCGATGACATTTCCTTAAGATCCACCCTCGCTTCAGCAATTGCATCAGACTTAAAATTAAAAAAGGTATAAGGCTTAAGGCCTTATACCTTTTTGATTAATCATTCCATTGATACGTCCAATATATTTCTTCTTCAAACCATGTTGCCATAACAGGTTCATTATTTTTTAATTTCTCTTCAAGCTCTCTGAGCATACCTTCTGTTTGTGTACGGTGAGCTCTTAACGCATTCATTTTAATATCAGCTACTTCTTTGATATCAAGTACCACATCAGCTTCGCCGAGAATCTCTTCTCTGTTGCGGGTAATAGCCATGCAGATTGTACGCGGACGGTCTTCTTTCTTTTTGCGGTACAATGCACGGATAACCGCTTCCCCGCATGCATCATGGTCAGGGTGCACACCGTGTCCGGGATAAAATGTGACAATTAAACTTGGTTTTACATCATCTATGATCTCTTCCATAATATCAGCTAAATACTCATCATCTTCAAATTCGAGCGTTTTGTCACGGAGTCCAAGCATACGAAGGTCATTGATATCCATTTCTTTGCAAGCGTTGATGAGCTCTTGTTTTCTTAGCAGCGGCAACGTTTCCCGATTCGCGAAAAATGGATCGCCCATATTTCTGCCCATTTCACCTAAAGTGGCACAAGCATACGTAACGGGAATGTCTTTTTTTCTGTTTAAGGCAATGAGGCCTGCCACTCCATATGATTCATCATCAGGGTGAGGCAGGATTACTAGTACATGTTCTTTCATTATTATTCACCCTTTTCTTTAAACTGTGAACGGTTTTTCACTGATTTGCAGAGAAATAGCCAGTTTACCGCCCGGCAGGTGTCCCGCCATTAATAAACGGTTTTCTTCATCTACCGTGTATTCAGTCAAGCCTTCAGCATAAATCCAGCCTTCTTCTGTTTTCAAGCCAACGCGGTAAGGTCCATTGCCTTTGATTTTTGCCTGATGATAAGTGACTTTTGCATTGCGGATATATGCAACAACCGTCATGTTCTTTTCATTTAAATGCGCTGAATAAGAACCTGTGGTAGTTTCTAAATGGATATATACAGGGCGGTCCGCATATCGTTCTAAAGATGCTTGCACATCTTCTTTTATGATTGCTTTCATGATTGCTCCCCTCTTTCTTCTTTTAAATACTCTGCACGTTTTGTATGTAATTTGACCAGCTGATATTTCACAGCCGGTTCGAGCTGTGAATTCACGATGCGCTGAATTGCGGCAAAATATTTTTCCAGCATCGGTTTTCGGAGTCTTGGATGTGTACGTTTATCCAAAAGCTCAAGATCAATCGCCTCTGCTACCGCTTCTGCGTCATCATGTGCGAGAGATCGGTTATTCCAAAGTGAAGCGTAGGCTTTCACTATCTCTTTATCATTGTCCATCGTCTTGCTCCTTTATGTCTTACATACATGAAATGATTATACATAATATATGCATCAGCTGAAAAGCCAAAGGCCTCAATGGCTTTTTGACGCCCGTTTCCACTTCACTTGTGAAAACGTAAACAAGAGCAGCGCAGCCCATATACAGCTGAATGTAAAAGCCTTCGAGCTTGAAAATGGCTCATGGTAAACAAACAGCCCGATCAGCAGAGTAATGGTTGGCGCAATATATTGTAAGATACCGACTTGGTACAGCGGCAGCCGTTTCGCTCCTTCCGCAAACAATAAAAGCGGCAATGCCGTAAACACACCGGCCAAAAAGAGAAGCAGCCACGTCCCTCCGCTTTCTGCACCCGCTGGCTGAGCATGTCCGCTGAACAGTAAATATCCCAATGCAATCGGCATAATCATGAATGTTTCCAGCGTTAAACCGATGGCGCTTGGCAGGCTTGTTCTTTTTTTGCTTAACCCGTACAGTCCAAAGCTGAATGCGAGCAGAAGCGCGACATAAGGAATGGAGCCGTATTGGAACGCCGAGATAATGACGCCGGCCGCCGCAATCGAAACGGCCACTAATTGCAGGCGATTCAGTTTTTCCTTTAAAAATATAATCCCAAGGAGTACTGATACAAGCGGATTAATGTAATAACCAAGACTAGCCTCAAGCAAAAAGCCATGATTGACAGCCCATATGTAAACAAACCAGTTAATCGAAATCAGGATAGAAGCGAGAAATAAAGAAAGAATTCCTCCGTTCTTTTTCAAAGAGCGCAGCTCCTGCCATCCTATTTTCCATTGGCGCAAGAAAAAAAGTACGATACACATAAAAACAAAAGACCATATAATACGATGAGCCAAAATATCAAGAGCCGGCAGCTGTTCGAGAAGCTTCCAATAAAGCGGAAACAGCCCCCACATGATAAAGGAAACGGCTGTGTAAAGAACGCCTTTTTTTGTTTCTGCATGTTGCATTGATATCCCTGCCTTTCTTTAGAGCATCTTATATTATATCACGTGAAAGATCTGGCGGGCATATACTATTTTGTCCGTGAAGAAAGGATGTGAAAACAATGTTTGAGTGGAACAAGTACTTTCCTTTCCACAATCAATTTTCTAAAGAAGCATTAAAAAAAGCTGATCCGAAAGAAGTTGAAACGTATGTCAATCGTGTGATGGAAAGTGTGTTCGGCAGTGATTATGCGGCTCAATTTCCTTTCCGCGATCCTCTCCCCCAAAAAGAACAGCCCGCCAAACCTGATGCAAAATCTGATGTCAAACCTGATATTGATATATTCGAAACAGCAGACCATGTGTTTGTAAAGGTACCAATCGGCGAAGAACAGCTGGAACATGTGAGAATTAAACACACATCTCACGAATTATGGTTGGAAAACTTCCCAAGGTCAGATCATCCGAAAAAAGTAAACCTTCCTTGTTTAGTCAAACGCAAAGGAACAAAAGCCGTCTATAAGGATGGCCTTCTGGAAGTCATGTTTCAGAAGCAGCAAGACTACAATATGTCTGAGGTAGAAATCATCCGATAAAAAACGGCCTGCAAAATGCAGGCCGTTTTTATTAATAGAAGCCGGCATATCCCCCATATGGCACGCCGGCACCAAAACCGTACGGTCCGCCTCCGTATCCATAAGGGCCAGGCGGATAAGCATAGGGACGAGAATAGTTAAACAGGGCACTCCCAAGAAAACCGCCTAATAAACCGCCGACTAAAGGAGCGCCAAACAAAAAAGGACTACGCGCCGGGTATCCGGCTGGACCGAGATTCCCGCGATAATACGAATGATGAGGGTACAAGATTTTTCCTCCTTTATGTCTGCCTATACGTAAGGTATTCAATAAAGAAGAAAAACGATTGGGCTATAGACTGAATCTATAGATTGTTACACAACAAGCCCTGCCAATAACACACAGCCGAGCCCTGTAACGGAAAGAACTGTTGTAAGCAGCGTCCAGGTTTGAAATGTTTCTTTCAGGCTCAAACCGAAAAATTCCTTTACCATCCAAAATCCTGCATCATTTACATGACACGCAATGACACTGCCCGCTCCGGTTAGGGCAATGCCAATGATAAAAGAGGCAATCACAACCGCCGTCTGTATACTTTTATTCCTGAATTTGTAAATCACTGTAATAGCAATCCGGTAGCACTCCGGCAGCTACAATTAAAATCGGCATGGTGTCCCCCTCCAAAAGTATTTGATATGATCTCGCGATGTTTCAGCGCTTTTCATTCCTGGATAAACAGAAATCGTTTTCATTAATATCTAAAAAACGTCTTGGTTAAATGATTGTCACCTTTTGGTTAACTAATATTTTCATACTAATCTCCTAATCAATGACTGTCAATCGTTTTTACGAGTTTGTCTCGATTACCTATCGCCTATCAAATGATTAATTAGTTATATGTTGATTAACTATTGGTTATGTGTTATGTTTTTTTAAAGTTGATTGCCAATCAATAATTCTATCCATTGTCTGAAAGCAACTGAACCAATATGAAAACAGACGGATAACAACTTCACAAGAGGAGGCGTTCACATGCCATTATTGCGCTTTGATGTAATTGAAGGACGTGACGAAAAATCGCTGCAATTGTTATTAGATACTGCTCACCAAGCAATGGTTGAAGCATTTGGTGTTCCGGAAAGAGACCGTTACCAAATAGTCCACCAGCATCCTGCAAACGAGCTTATGATCCAGGATACAGGATTAGGATTGCAAAGAAGCAAAGATCTGGTCATTATCAGTATGACAAGCAAAACAAGAACAAAGAGCCAAAAGGAAAAATTGTATGCCCTGCTTGCTGAAAAGCTAGAAGAAAAATGCGGAATCTCCCCTGAAGACCTCATGGTATCTATTACTGAGAATGGTGACGCAGACTGGAGTTTCGGTCTCGGTGAGGCTCAATTTTTGAATGGAAAACTATAAGATTTCGCTTCTTCATAAAAAAAGAGAGAGCTCAAAAGAGGCTCTCTCTTCTTTTTCATAACAGCGGCGAATGAAAACATCCTGCAAAACGAGGTGCCTGGATCTCTTTAAAATCCAGTCTCTATGCCAATTGGAAACTGCTGGCGGTTACATTCCGCATTGTAATTTGCATAACAGGGGAAACCACAACAGGTTGCACGCTGTAACTTATGGGTTATTTCTTATTTTAAGCATACCCCCTTCTACATGACACGTTTGCAAATCCCGAAATGCCATTCTGACAAATATAAAAAGTCATGTAAACGGGTGTGAACCGACACTTACATGACTCATCATTGAAACAAAAGCTCTTTTTCCAGACGCTAATTTCCTTATTTCTCTTCTTCGCACACTGTGTCACCAGGCTCGCAAAATTGATCTGCCCATGCCTGCATCTCTTGGAATACAGCTTGAAGCGCTGTCCCTTTTTCAGTCAGCGTGTAGATGACTTTGACCGGCGTTTCAGGGAGAACCTGCCGTTCGACAATCTCGTTTTGTTCAAGCTCTTTCAGGCGCTCCGCCAACATTTTTTGGCTGATCATCGGTATTGTTTCCGTTATCTCTTTAAACCGTTTCGGCCCATCCATAAGCACATGGATGATCAGACCGTTCCATCGTTTTCCCAGCAATGAGAAAGCGGTTTCCATTTTAGGGCACATTGTATTTCCCACAAGTCCTCATCCCTTCATCTATTGATTGACATGTATTCAATGATCCATTACAATAATCTTTCAAGTTACATTTAGTAAGCTTCTAACTTTTCTATTATCATACCACGTTTATCCGAAGGAGGAAACACTATGACGAATACTCTGGATGTTTTAAAAGCACGAGCATCTGTAAAGGAATATGATACAAATGCCCCGATCTCTAAGGAAGAGCTGACTGAGCTATTGGATCTTGCCGCTAAAGCGCCTTCAGCTTGGAACCTTCAGCATTGGCATTTTACAGTATTCCACAGCGATGAATCAAAAGCGGCACTTCTTCCTGTAGCGTATAATCAAAAACAAATCGTTGAGTCTTCTGCTGTTGTTGCCATTTTAGGCGATTTAAAGGCAAATGAAAACGGTGAAGAAGTTTACGCTGAATTAGCAAGCCAAGGCTATATTACAGATGAAATCAAACAGACTTTGCTCGGCCAAATCAACGGTGCCTACCAAAGCGAGCAATTCGCACGTGATTCCGCTTTCTTAAATGCTTCTTTAGCTGCTATGCAACTTATGATTGCCGCAAAAGCAAAAGGCTATGATACTTGCGCAATTGGCGGATTTAACAAAGAGCAGTTCCAAAAGCAGTTTGATATCAGTGAACGCTATGTTCCTGTTATGCTTATTTCAATCGGCAAAGCAGTAAAACCTGCCCATCAAAGCAACCGCTTGCCGCTTTCAAAAGTGTCAACTTGGCTGTAAGGATATGAAAAACCTTAGTCCGACATACGGACTAAGGTTTTTTTTATACAATCGCTTCTTTGTACCATTCACGGGCCTGTTCAGCTTCATGCTGAGTCAGTTGATGGCCCCCGTCCTGCCAGAAAACGGAGGCTGATGCTCCGCTGTCACGTAAATAGCGGTAAAGCTCTTCTGATTCTTCCTTCGTGCAGAGAGGGTCGTATTTCCCGGCACCGATAAAAACGGGAAGCCCCGCCATATCAGGCAGCTCGATACCGCGAATCGGAACCATTGGATGATGCAGAATAGCCCCTTTTAACACATCTTTATAATGAAAAAGCAGGCTTGCCGCAATATTTGCGCCGTTTGAATAACCGACTGCAATCACTCGGCTGCGATCAAATTGATTCGTTTCTGCAGCCTCGTCGATAAAATCTTTCAATTCTCTTGTCCGCACCACAAGATCCTTTTCATCAAAAACCCCTTCACTCAGACGTTTGAAAAATCGCGGCATTCCATTTTCAAGCACCGATCCTCTGACACCGAGCAAATGGGCATGAGGGTCTATAAACCGACCCAATGAAAGCAGATCGTGTTCATTTCCGCCCGTGCCATGCAACAGCAAAAGTACGTTTTCAGATGTCCCTTTTTCATAAATATGCTTCATCATAAATTCCCCCTTTAAAGTTCAGGCAAAATGTCTGTAATTTGTTGTCTATGTTTCTCCAGCCAATCAGGCAGTTTTAAGGAAGTCCCTAGCTTATCAAATGATTCATCTGTCATAAAGCCCGGTTCATCTGTGGCGATTTCAAATAAGATACCGCCTTTCTCTCTGAAATAAACGGATGTAAAGTATTCCCTGTCAAGGATTTCTGACGCAGGCAGATGGTGTTCAGCAATAATCGGCAGCCATTTCGCCTGTTCCTCTTTCTTTGTCCGAAACGCTACATGGTGTACCGTCCCATAACCTCCCACCCCTCTTTTTTCAGGATGTAAATGAACGTCAATGACGCCGCCGACAGCTGCTGAGGATGTCAGCCTGACAATCTGATCTTCTTCGGCCACTTTGGTATATCCAAAGCTTTCCGTTAACAATTGTATGGTTGCCTGCGGGTCGTAGGAATACAGCAGCACGCCTCTCATTCCCGTAATCGCTTCATTTGTTGTGATCCCATCAGGCGTCCACTCGCTTTTGCTGCTTTTCGCATCCTCCATGATCGCCAGCGGAAGGTCTTCTGTATCATCAAAAATAAGGCTCTTTTCACCGAATAACGTCTTTTCCTCTAGGTTCAGCCCGTTTTTCTCAAGACGCTCCTTCCAAAAAGACAGGGAGCCTGCAGGAACTGAAAAGTACACCCGGCCCGCTTGGCCTTTGCCGACCGTTCCCTGTCCGCTTCCTTGGAACGGGAAAAAGGTCATTATTGTGCCGGGATCTCCATTTTGATTCCCAAAGTAAAAATGATACGTTCCGGGATCATCAAAGTTTACTGTTTTTTTAACAAGCCTGAGCCCAAGCACTTCTGTATAAAATCGCAAGTTTTCCTGCGGATCTCTCGCAAATGCTGTGACATGGTGCAATCCTTCTGTTTTCATTTTCTCACTCCTATTTATCTCGATTTCAAGATATTTATCATTTTAAACCTTTATTGAAAAGGATGCAAACCATGTGTTTTGATTAAATAATTGAAAAAATCATTTTTTTCTAATAATTATCTTGTGATCTTATCTTACAACTGCTATTATAGTGAGCATTATCATGTTTCAGGAGGAAAGTAAATGGTTAAAAAAGCACTTATTGTTATTCTTATTCTTTTGCCATTCGTTCAGCTCGCGCTTTTGCCGCTTGTGAATCGAATAGAACCGATTATGTTCGGCCTGCCGTTTTTCCACTTTTGGCTGCTGTTGTGGATTATCATTACGCCGTTATGCTCGTTTGGCATTTATCAGATGCAAAAAAAAGATGGAGGACTTGAATAATGCAAGGGAATCTGACTGCACTTCTTATTACAGCTATTATCGTCTTAACCGTTGTCTGTATCGGGTTTCTTGCCGGAAGAGACAAATCCTCACGCACTTCTGTGGAAGAATGGTCTGTCGGCGGCAGGCGCTTCGGCGGTCTTCTCGTCTGGTTTTTAGTAGGAGCTGACCTCTATACGGCCTATACGTTCTTGGGGTTAACCAGTACGGCTTTTACAGGGGGAAGCGTTGCATTTTTCGCCATTCCCTACTCTGTGTTGGCCTACTTTATTGCCTACTTCTTCCTGCCTAAACTTTGGAAAGTTGCGAAAATTCATAAATTAACAACACTCGCGGATTACGCTCGGGAACGTTTTAACAGTAAGCTTTTGGCAAGCCTTGTTGCCATCGTCGGGGTACTCATGCTTATTCCGTACATATGCCTTCAGCTGAGCGGCATTCAAGACACGCTTCAGGTTGCCGGCACCGGATATATTAATGTGAAATTCGTTGTAATCATTTCATTTATTCTCGTTGCTCTTTATACATTCTTCAGCGGGATTAAAGGGCCTACATTTACAGCTATCATTAAAGACATTTTAGTATGGGTCATTATGCTGTTTATGGTGGTGTCCCTCCCTCTCATTCATTTTAACGGCTGGACGCCAATGATTGACACGTTAGTGAAGGAAGCGCCGCAAATGCTGACGATACCGGCAGAAGGGCCAAAAGGCATTCCTTGGTTTATCACAGCATCTATTGTTTCCGCCTTGGCACTTTTTATGTGGGCACACGCCGCTACAGGCGTTTTTACAGCGAAAAGCGCCGATGCAGTAAGAAAAAACAGCATGTTTTTGCCACTTTACAATATTGTGTTAATTTTGGTCATTTTTCTTGGCTTTATCGCCTTTCTTGTTCTGCCGGAAGATACAAATCCAAGACTGGCGCTGCTGCATTTGATTCAAACATCTTACGGCGGCGTGGCACAAGGTTTCGCATATGCCACGATTGCTCTTGCTTCATTGATCCCTTGTTCCATCATGGCAATCGGGGCATCAAATTTGTTCGCCAATAACTTGTACCGCGACTTGATTCATCCGACTGTGTCTCAAAGCAAGCTGACCCTCGTCACACGTTCAATGGTGTTTGTTGTCATCGGCCTTGCGCTTCTGTTTGGAATGCTGTTTCCGACTGCTTTAGTGACACTTCAGCTATTAGGCGTATCCGGTATGGTACAAATTTTCCCTGCGATTGCTGTCAGCCTGTTCTGGAAAAACCAAACGAAAGAAGCGACGGTTTTCGGATTATTAGCCGGCCTTGCGGTAACGTTTATTGTGTATACCACTCAGTCCGCACATGGCATTTATGAAGGATTCTGGGGACTGGCCGCTAACATGATCGCTGTGGTTATTCTGAATCCGCTGTTCGTTAAAAAAGCGGGATCCAATCCTGTCATTGAAGGTTTATTTGGCAAAAAACAAGACGCTAATCCGAATCAAAAGGGTGCATAAAAAAACCATACGCGGCAGCCGCGTATGGTTTTTTTCACATTTCTTTTTTCAGTGTTTCAATTGCCTTTTCCATTTGCGTATCATTATTTGACAGCTTCTTTTGAAGTTCTGTCATTAATTTCGTTGTTGTATCGCCAGTCAATACGCCTGTTTCTTTCAGTTTCTCTTTTTTCTGGAACTGTTTGACGACAGATACAAAATCCTGGTCATACGTACCGGTAACCTTTACCTTGTAACCAAGTGCTTTGAGCATTTTCTGGGCCACTTTAACGTTTGTGCCTGAATCACCTGATTTGTACGTTTTATCTGCGTCCAAATACGGCAGCTTCGCGTAATCAGGCAGCTCTGCTTTCACTTGAGGTTTGATGCCTTTTTTGTGAATCCATTCACCGTCAGCAGTCAGCCATTTGGCGACTGTCAGTTTGACGGTAGAGCCATCATCATATTCTTTTGCCGTTTGCACTGTGCCTTTGCCGAATGTCGTTTCACCGATTAACGGTATGTTTGACGATTCATGAAGGGCAGCGGACATAATTTCGGCGGCGCTTGCTGTACCGTCATTTACCAAAACGACGGTCGGTTTGGTCACTTTACGTTCTTTTTCAGCCTTCATGACTTCTTTTGAACCGTTTTTGTATTCAACCTGCATGATGTTTTTCCCTTTATCAATGAACAGGTTGCTCATCGTAATCGCTTGTTCCATTAAGCCGCCCGGGTTGCCTCTCAAGTCTAAAATATAGCCTTTGGCGCCTTTTTTCTCTAAACTGTCAATCGCATTTGTCAGCTCTTTAGCTGTTGTTTCAGAGAAAGAAGTGATTTGAATTTCTCCGATGTTGTTGTCTTTCATCTCTGAATAGACAGTTTCTACAGGAATGGTATCGCGTTTAATGGAAAGATCGATATGACCCACTCCCGCTCTGTTCAGCTCAAGCTTCACCTTTGTGCCCTTTTTGCCTCGGATTAAAGCAACGGCCTCATTTACATTCATGCCTTTAACGCTTTTTCCATTCACCTTTAGGATTTGGTCCCTTGGTTTAATACCGGCTTTTTCAGCAGGTGAACCTTTAATTGGCGATACAATAAGGATTTCTCCGTCTTTCTCCTCCACTTGGGCACCGATTCCTTCAAAAGATGCAGAAATCGTTTCGTCGAATGATTTCGCTTGCTCTTGATCCATATATGTGGAATACGGATCATCCAGAGATTGAATCATTCCTTTAATTGCTCCGTCTACTAATTTGTCATCATCTGTTTTTTGGTAATAATCACTCTTGATTTGCTCATACGCTTTATTTAATTTGTCGAACTTGCTGTCTCCTGTGCTTGCTGATTTTTGGCCCAGGATACTGGAATTGCCCGTAATAAATAAAGTAAGCGCTGAAGCGACAACCGCAGTGATCAGCACAATAAAAAACAGTTTTAATTGCCGTTTCAATTAAACACCACCTTTTTCTTCTTACATTATTATCATGGACGAATTCTTATTCGTCAACTCGGAGCAGAAATGAGAGAGAAACGCCCTTCTTTTGCTTTTCATAAACCTATGTCTTTATACGACATATGATAAAGAAAAAGGAGGATTCGATATTGAGCCGATATTTAGAAATGCTGTCCTTATTCGGTGTCGCAGGAGCGCACCCAGGCGGGCTGGCTTTTTCAAAAGCAGTCTTGCAAAAGGCTGCGCCCTCCCCGGACCAGCCGATACTTGATGCTGGATGCGGAACAGGGCAAACAGCGGCTTATTTAGGACATTTGCTGTATCCTGTGACAGTCGTTGATAAAGATCCTATCATGCTTGAAAAAGCGAAAAAAAGATTTGCAAATGAAGGGCTTGCCATCCCTGCATATCAAGCAGAGCTGGAACATCTCCCGTTTTCTTCTGAGTCCTTTTCCTGCGTCCTGTCAGAGTCGGTCCTCAGTTTTTCACGCCTGACTTCCTCTCTTCAAGAAATTTCAAGAGTTTTAAAACCTGGCGGGATGCTGATTGGTATTGAAGCAGCTTTAAAAAAACCGATGCCCCCTGCAGAAAAGAATCAAATGATGGATTTTTACGGATTTACTTGCTTGCATGAAGAAAGCGAATGGCATAAACTCTTAAGATCTTATGGCTTTCAAAAAACGGAAGCGATGACACTGCTTCCAGAAGACATGGAATTTGAACCAACCACAGAAATGGATTTATCGCAAACGATCGCCCCCATCTATTACGATACGCTTCAAACACACTATCAGCTCATGCAAATATATAGTGAGTATATGGGTCATTGTATTTTTATCGCGTATAAGTAAAACGGCGTATCGCCCCCTATTTTCGTCCAACCTTTTTTTCCTATCTATCATATGCTGATAGAAAGTCAGTATAGGAGGGAACAATATTGGAGAGATATTACCATCTTTGCCGTAACCATCAAGGTAAAGTCGTCAGAATTACAGAGAGAGGCGGAAGAGTTCACGTCGGCAGAATTACCCGTGTAACAAGAGACAGAGTTTTTATTGCTCCGGTCGGCGCAGGGCCAAGAGGTTTCGGTTACGGATATTGGGGCGGTTATTGGGGATACGGAGCAGCTTACGGGATTTCCCTCGGTTTAATTGCAGGAGTGGCTCTGGCTGGTTTATTCTTCTGGTAAATAGAGAATCATAGTCAGATCAATGCTAGATTACCGAATACAAGTAAGCCCGCTTATCAATGGTAAGCGGGCTATCTCTTTTAGATTTTTTTCACTTTTTCAAAGTACTCTTCCAGCGTTAAATCATTATCATGCATGACTTTCGCGGCCTTTTTGCCTACATAGCGCAGGTGCCATGGCTCATATTCATATTTCGTAATATCTTCTTTATTTTTCGGATAGCGAATGACAAAGCCATATTTATAAGCATTGTCCTGCACCCATTTCCCATCGGCCGTGCTACCGAAGGCTTCATTTAGCTCAAAGCCATTGCTTCGGCTGGAAATGTCCATCGCAAGGCCTGTTTGGTGCTCACTTTCACCTGGATAAGCAACCGCTTCTCTTGCCTTCTTTTCTCCTTTAAGGCTTACTTCATTGTCGAAAATGACTTTCTGTCTGTCATACGCACGGTATCCTGAGACAGCCGCCAGTTCATAGCCTTCCTTTTTCGCAGCATCGAACATCGTTTTTAACGCATCTGCCGCTTCCTTTCTGATATAACGTTTTTGAATCTTTTCTTCAAAAGAAAACTCCACATCAGGTATGACAAGATCGCTAGGTTCATAGTTTCCGGGCAGCGCGTATTGTTTATTGACAAGCGCGAGTATATTTTCTGGATTTTGAATGGTTTCCAGACCGTCCACTTTTTTAATATCATTGAAATACTTGCTTTCCAATGAAAACTCACTGTCCTGGGTGTTTGTTTTTTTGCTGTCAGCTGTTTTTTGTTCTGCTTGCTTTGTTTCTGCTGTGGTTTTCGTATCCTTTTGAGCATCTCCATTTGACATGCTGCAGCCGGCTCCGACTATTGCCGTTACACTCAGAGCGGCAGCCAGTGAGAACCATTTACCGGACTTTTTCATATTACATTACCTTCCTTTTATCAATCGTTTCCGCATTCATAAAGAAGAGGCTGCCGGCACCCAGCACGCCTCTTGATTTATTTTATTGTGATACGGAATGTAAAGCCACTTCTATCATATCATGAAATGTGGTTTGACGCTCTTCCGCTGTCGTTTCTTCTCCTGTTAATACGTGATCACTCACGGTGAGAATTGACAGCGCTTTTCTTCCGTGCTTCGCTGCTAATGTATACAATGCAGTGGTTTCCATTTCAACACCCAGCACACCGTATTTTGCAAGCTTTTCAATTTGTGAATCGTCATTGTAGAACTGGTCAGCAGTAAATACGCTTCCTACAGTCACCGGCACGCCTTTATCCTTTGCGGCATCATAGGCATTTTTTAAAAGCTCGAAATCTGCACAAGGTGCAAAATCAATGCTTCCGAAAGCGACTCTGTTCATTTGTGAATCAGTTGAGGAGGTCATCGCTAAAATGACATCTCGCACTTTGACATCTTTACGGATAGCGCCGCAAGAACCTACTCTTATTAGATTCTGCACATCGTAGCTTTGAATTAATTCATTCACATAAATTGAAATAGACGGAACGCCCATTCCCGTGCCTTGCACTGAGATTTTTTTGCCTTTATATGTACCGGTAAACCCATACATGCCTCTGACTTCATTGTAGCATTCTACATTTTCAAGATACGTTTCTGCAATGAATTTTGCTCTGAGAGGATCACCCGGCAAAAGCACAGTATCCGCAATTTGTCCCTTTTCAGCACCTATATGTACGCTCATCTCATATCCTCCTGTAAATCTAAATTATCATCCAGCCCGTCCATTTTACAACGAATGTCATGATGAAACAAACTTCAGCATTGATTATAAAGGAATATGCAGAAAAAAGAAATGTTCGGGGATCTGTTAGGCGCTTTCTGAGAAAAGCGGATAATCGGGGTGTTAATTTGAAAACCTAACCGCAGGAAGGAGGGATGGGACATGGGTAAAAAACATCGTAACCGGATCACCGGCCAAAAAAAGAACAATCATATACCTGAAAAAGATATCATTGCAGCTGAAGAAGCACACGGGAAAGAATATTCCGCTGCCAAACGCAAGCCTTAAATTGCAGAAAACTGCGGATTTCCGCAGTTTTCTTTTCGTTATGTTGTTTGTACAATCAGACGGTTGATTTTCCTCCAGCCGGCGGGAAGCAGTTGATAATATGTTTTCCCTTTTCTGCCTTCATCAATCAGGATCACGTCCCCTGTAGCCATAAATCTCGCATCATAATCACTCGGAACAGTGTCGAATACATTAAACAAAGAGAACGCTCTTTTCAGTACATCTTGATGATCGCTCCCGTTCAGTTCAGTTCGATAGACGGCTTTGTAGCCCTTTTTTTCGCCAAACCGGGGTGTTTGAAATATTGTCACGTCATAGGAACAAGACTTCTTTTTAAACACGGATAACATCATCAAGATCCCCTCCCTTTTATTTCTTTAACATATTGGCTTTTTTGCTGTGTTTTCCTCTCTCTATTTTTGTCGAAACCGCTTAATCTTTTCGTCAAAATCTTTTACCAGGAAAAACAGAAGCAAGCCGAAACTGAAGCCTCCTAACACGTCTGTCAAAAAATGAACCCCCAGATAGACTCTGCTTAAGCCCACCAAAACAGTGATTACGCCGGCAATGGTATATACCATTTTTTTATGCTTGGACAAAAACGGGAGGTGTTTCACTAAAACATAAGCAATGACAGGATAGACACAAGCAGCATTCATAGAGTGGCCGCTCGGAAAACTGTAGGATGATTCATGAACCAGCGGTGCAAAATCAGGCCTCACTCTTTCGATCCATTCTTTTAGGACTTTGTTTAACAGCCGATCTGCGCCGAATACCAAGAGCATCAACAGGCCATCCCATGTTTTTCTGTAGAAAAACATGCCCGCTCCGATGATCACAATTAGAGGAAACAGAAAAGAAGAAGCACCAAGATGCGTGATTCCTGTCATGACATCATTAAGCCATGGCTGGCGGATCAAAACAGCCGCTTTGCTTATGGCTTCATCTGCGGATTGAACAGCATTTGTATGAATGGCAGCAGCTAGAACAAGGAAGAAAAGAAACAAACTAACGGGCTTGTACAACAATGTAACCACCTCAATTTCACAGAAGTCATAGAACATAAATAATAAAACCGGAGCTGACCGCTCCGGTTTTAAGCCTCACTCATCTTCATCCAGCTCTTCATCTATCATACATTTTTCTATCAAATAATCAAAGGTAATATCAGCGATTTCAAACAGCTCATCCTCACTCGGTATGTAGCCCCGTCTTGCAAGCTCTCTGTAAAAAAATTCAGCGATTTCTTCCGTATCAATCACAAGATCTATCTCTTTCATCTCCGTACCGCCTCCTTTTTTATGTTTTATGAAAAAACAGGCTGAATTATACCCGGTGTTCTAAACAATTCTTTCAGTCATATATTGAATAAAAAACGAGCCATGGGAGGCTGACGCTATGATCGCTAAAATGATGGAAGCACTGGACGGAGAAAGATTTGATATCATAATGGAAAAAACGCTCAAAGGGATGACGCGTGTCATGATTTGGGGCTGTCTGCCTTATTTTTTATATATCTTGATCCGTATGTTCACAAACTAACTGAAATGCTCTTTTAAACTTTCCAGAACAAACTTCATCATATCTTTATACTCTTCATCATGAAACATTTCGTACAGAATTTTGTAATCATTATAAATATCCAGAAGCTCATCAACAATTGATACAGCAAGGATGTGAAGGGTATCTTGATCTTCATCATCGCCTTCAAACTGAAGAAGAGCAGACGATGCGATATCTTCGCCGATCTCATGGCCAGTTTCTCCGACATAGTGGACAAACAACAGCTGGTGTACAAACTGGTCCATTTCATATTTTCTAAGCACCAGCGTGAGATCCTCTTCCTCCGTTTCAAGCCACTCTCCATCCTTTAAACGGGTGAGCTCATAAATGATATCTTCCCAGCCATCTTCTAAATATCTCCAAATTTCTGTCCTGTGGCCGATAATCCTAAAGAGTTCTTTTCCATAATCTTTTACATAAACAACGTCCCCAATAAGGAATTCATATTCAATATCAAGCTTTTCCATGTCGACAATGACACCCTCATAATCTTTATAAAGCTGAATGGACGATTCAAAGTATAAAACTTCGTTATGATTGACTTCATAAAGATAGTGTTTATCAATTTGATGCACTTTTGTGATGGTGCCAACTGTTCCATACATAATGACGACTACGATATCCCCTACTTGGAATTTCGGTTTATTTTGCTTCATGGTGTCTCCCCCTCGCCGCAACATTTCTCATACGCTATCGTATGCCGGGGGAAGCCAATTCGCATGGGCATGAAAACCAAAGGAAATATCCAATTATGGTATGAATATGGACATAAAAAAATCCGCAGTGATCTGCGGATGAAACAGCTATTATCTGCCGTGCACTTCAGCCTCGTATTGATCCCAAGCTTCATCAAACGTTGCCATCGTGTGAAGATAATCAGCATTCAGCTCCAAATACGAACTGATTTCATGATAATCGGTTGATGTTTTCGGAAAGCTGTGATCCTCATACGCCTGATTGGCAAATTCACTGATGCTGTCCTTCGGCTTCGGGTGTCTGTATTTTAATAAATAGTGATAAAAGGATTTCATGGGTTTCCCCTCCTGGTGTCTGTCTTTTGTTGTTCTATTATACAGTTCAAGTGTAAAATTACAACAAAAGAATACTGAAACATGACTCAGGAGAAGTCAAAATAGTTGCGTTTCAAAATCCTTTCTGTCTCCATGAGCTGCTGATACGTTAGGCTTTCAGGCAGTTTTTTTGTTTGAATCAAAAGCAGCTGATCCTCAATCTCCTTAACCGTATTTTCCTCTTGATAGCTCATACCGCAGGCAGCACATACCATGGCGGGGGTGTCTGTCAATTCTATAGCCCTCGTTCCATCAGGGAGCTCCCAGTACACGGTGTTCCTTCCGGGCACCGCTTCAAGTTCGCCGCACCATTCGCATGTTTTCATGAAGAATCTCCTCCGCTTTCAATCTCTTCCTGTTTTTTCTGCTGCGCCAAAAATTTCTTTTCTTTAAGCTGATCCCTTTTCTCACGGCGGTCTTTTAATGTTTCATGCTCCGGATTTGCGATGTATGCCTCTCTCCTTTTGATTCTGTCTACATTTTCAGGTGTAAATGAAACTTCTTTGTCAGCAAAAATGGCACTCAGCCCGACCGGATCCTTTTTGTCAGCGGTTTCAGGAAAAACGGACTCAAAATAAGCGTCTGCCTGGTTGGGGATATAATTCTCCGGTTCCGGATATGACGTAATCACACCTTCAAAATTTCTTAAGATGACTTTGTCTGGACTTTGTGACAGGACATAGTTTGGCTGCAGGGCGATTTTACCTCCGCCGCCTGGTGCGTCAACGACAAAGGTAGGAACCGCATAACCTGAGGTATGCCCTCTCAGCCCTTCAATGATCTCCAAACCTTTGGAAACAGGCGCCCTGAAATGCCCGATACCCTCTGACAGATCACATTGGTAGATATAATACGGACGGACTCTGATTTTTACCAAATCGTGCATAAGCTTTTTCATAATTGGAACCGAATCATTAATACCCGCTAATACGACAGCCTGATTTCCGACCGGCACACCTGCGTTCACAAGCTTTTCACAGGCTTCAACGGATTCCTCTGTCATTTCGATGCTTGTGTTGAAATGGGTGTTCAGCCAGACCGGATGATATTTTTTCAATATCTCACACAATTGATCGGTAATGCGCTGCGGAAAGACGACAGGCGCCCTTGTTCCGATTCTGATGACTTCCAAATGCGGAATGCTCCGCAGCTCTTTTAAAATGTATTCTAAAATTTGATCATTAATAAGCAGCCCGTCACCGCCTGAAATTAAACAATCACGGATTTCAGGTGTTTCCCGGATATAAGCAATTGCAGCATCCAGCTGTTTTTTAGGGACTCCCATTCCGATTTGTCCGGAAAAACGCCTTCTTGTGCAGTAGCGGCAGTACATGGAACATTGATTTGTGACAAGAAACAGTACACGGTCGGGATAGCGGTGTGTCAGACCCGGTACCGGTGAATCTTCATCCTCATGTAGCGGGTCTTCCAGATCGTATTTTGTTTTGTGCATTTCTTCAGAAAGCGGCACAGACTGCATGCGGATCGGGCATCTCGGATTGTCGGGGTCCATTAAAGAAGCATAGTAAGGCGTAATATTTAAGGGGATCGTTTTTGTAGAAATTCTGACACCTTCCTCTTCTTCCTTGGTCAGATTGATGACCTTCTTTAAATCCTCTAACGTTCTAACAGTATGTGTCAGCTGCCAAAGCCAATCGTTCCATTTCTCTTCCGGAACGTCCTTCCATAACTCGATCTCCTTCCAATGCCGTTTCGGTGTATACCATTTGTTTTCCAAACGAACTCCTCCTCGCGCATGTTTTGACTTACAGTTGTTTGCACCAAATATTCATGTTTTCAAGACCTTCGGCTATAAAGCAATTATTGATCAGCCTTCCGCCATACTGATAACCTGAATGGTACAACACAGCATTCATCCCAAAAGACGAAGCACGGGCGAGAGAAAACACATGGAAGATATCCCTTCCAGCCATTTCTTTTTCTAACGCCTTGATTAAAAAGCTTGTCAGCGAATGGCCGCGGTATTCCGGCAGCACAGCACAATCGGTTATTTCTGCATGCCCCAGCTCTGGATTGATTTCTGCGCTTGCTGCGCTGATCAAGCGGTCATGATCAAGCATGATATAATACACCGTATTTGCCTTCATCGTCTTTTCAATATAAGCGGGGTCAAATACGGGGGTCGGATACGTACGGAATACTTTTTTATACAGCATTGACAGCTGATACATGTCGTTTGTTTCTGCTTTTCTCATCGTAAATACGGGTATGTTGTCGTTGCGGAGACAGGGCACTGTGCGATATAAGGATTCGATGATCTCCTGTTCCTCAGTATATGAATCTGTTTGTCTCCGGTTTTCTGAAAGGTAACGAACCATGACACAAGCCGAATGGCCGAGATAATAGCCCTTTAGATAACCCTCCGGCGCAAATAATTGTTTGACAAGCATTGGTTCATCATGCTGCTTCGTATAGACGATGATTTTTTCCGCATTCTCTTCTTTCGCCGCTGCCACGATATCTGGCAGGGCCTTCTCAATGGCTCCGTCATAACAGACCACTCTGATTCGTTTATTAAAGCTGTCATGGTCCAAAACTGCTGTGACACCGCTACTCTTTATCGACTTGAGCATCCGCATCCTCCCCGTCTGTATGAAGCCCGCACCAATCCATGACAAAAAGTGCAATAATTTTAGCAGATTCTATCATGGCTTCAAGCTCAATGTATTCATTGGCCTGATGGGCCGCTTTTGTTTCCCCTGGCCCGAAGACGATCACTGGCGTATCTCCTGCATGATATAAAAGCCCTCCATCCGTTCCCCACGGGGAAGCTTCGAGAATCGGCTCTGTCTGTTTCATTTTTTGATAGGCTGATTGCAGCACAGAAATTAAAGGGTGGTCATCTGGTAAATCATTCGGCAGCCACTGAGCGCCAAACCATTCTACTTCTACGGGATGGCGTTTAAACCATTCGTCACGGTATTCTAAATCCTTCAGCCAGTTTTCCAATTCAAGTTTGACAGCTTCTGGTTTCTCATGGGGGGCAATTCCGCATCTCCCTTCTATGACGACACGGTCTGCAACCGAAGATGGCCAGGCACCGCCTGAGATGGTGCCGATATTCACCGGTACCGGTATTGGGATATTGTCATACAGCGGATCTGAGATTCTCGCATTGCGGACCTTTTCCAGCTCTTGTATCGCTGTGATAACATGCATGCTTTTTTCAATCGCGCTTACCCCTTCGTAGCGTGTGCCCCCATGTGCCGCTAATCCCTTCACTGTGATTCGAAACCACATTGAGCCCTGCTGCTTTATAAATAGTTTCATATTCGTCGGTTCAGGTATCAGCGCCCCGTCAGCACGATAGCCTCTCATGATGGCAGACAGTGTTCCGGCGCCGCCGCACTCTTCATCTACAACACTCTGAAACAATACATCTCCCTTCAATTTGACATCGCAGGCGTGCAAGGCTTCTAAAGCAAAAAGAAGGGCTGTATTGCCTCCCTTCATATCCGTTGAGCCACGGCCGTATATTTTACCGTTCTCTTCGAAAGCTTGATACGGTTCATACTTCCAATCCTTTACGTTTCCTTCAGGCACAACATCGATATGGCCGTTCAAAATCAGGGACCTGCCTCCGCCTGCTCCTGTTTTTTTCGCCACGATGTTCGGGCTCTCATGAAAATCAGAACGATTTGATTTAAAGTAGGGATGCTGTTTTAATTGCTTTAGGCTTGGCTCCCATACATCAATGTCCATATGAAATTGCCGGAGTTTTTCAAGCACAACAGCTTGAGCGTTAAACTCTGACCCCAAAGTGCTTTTTTCCCCAATCAGCCTTTTGAGAAGACGAATGGCTTTGGCCGAATGCTGATCAAGCCACCCGATAACTTTTCTTTCAATGTCTTGCATCCTCATTCCCCCTCTTAAGAAAAAGGCATATCTATTTTGATTTCAGCCTCTGTCAGCCTCGTCACCTCTTCGATTGTCGAGCCATTCATCAGCTCTTTTAAAATAAAGTGATGGCCATCGACCTCAAGAACCGCTTTTTCGGTAATAATCAAATCCACACAGCCTGCGGCAGTTAACGGCAGCGTACATCTTTCTGTTAATTTAGGCCTACCCTTTTGATCTGTATGACTCATGACAACAACCACTTTTTTCGCTTTTTGGGCAAGCTCCATCGCCCCGCCCATACCCGGCACCTTTTTTCCCGGAACAAGCCAATTTGCCAAATCGCCTGTTTGGCTCACCTGCAGGGCGCCTAAGATGGTAATGTCAATTTTGCCTCTTCTGATCATTGCAAAAGACATCGTAGTATCAAAATAGGAAGCCCCTTTTACAGCCCGGACAGGATATCCTGCAGCGTTGCATAAATGCGCATCCTCTTCTCCCATTTCAGGACTTTCTCCAATGCCAAGGACACCGTTTTCCGCTTGAAACATGACCTGCATGTCAGTTGGCAAAAAGTTAGGGACCAAGGATGGGATGCCGATGCCGAGATTCACAATCATGCCCTGCTTAATTTCAGCAGCAGCCCGTTTTGCGATTTGTTCTCTTTCTGCTACTCCCAAGCCCATTTCCACTTCACTCCTTCACTTCGTACAACCCCCTCGACAAAAACCCCCGGTGTGACAATCATTTCTTCAGAAATCTCTCCCATCGGGACGATACGCTCAGCTTCGGCAAAGGTTCTCCTGGCGGCCATTGCCATTAACGGATTCATATTGCGCGCGGTTTTGTCATACGTTAGATTGCCGAATTCATCGGCAATGCACGCATTGATGAAAGCAAAATCAGCCGTCAGCGCTTCTTCTATCAAATATCGTTTTCCCGCCACAGTTACGATGTCCTTTTCCTCGCAAACCATTTGATTATCAATGCCGATATCGCTTAAAATACCGCCAAGTCCTGCTCCGCCGGCGCGAATCCGCTCCGCAAGCGTTCCCTGAGGTGAAAATTGAACTTCTAATGTCCCGTCTGTCATCTGTTTCCCCGCTACAGGATTGGAACCGATATGCGAGGCGATCAGGGTTTTGACCCGTTGATTAACAATAAGCGGGCCGATCCCTATCTCCGGGAAACCGGCGTCATTGCAAATAACAGTTAAATCCGTTACACCGCTGTCCAAAATAGCCTCAATCAATGAAGGAGGCGACCCGACTCCTCCAAAACCGCCAAACATCAGAACCGATCCGTCCTGAACATCTGCAATTGCTGTTTCAATGCTGATTGCTTTTTGAAATGGCGCCATTTGATGTCAATCCTTTTTTAAGTTTTTTTCGACCGCTGCAACTGTTTCTGAAAAAATAGAGATAAGCTCTTCAACTTCACCGTCAGAAATGGTAAAAGGAGGAGCAATAATGACAGCATCTCCTTCTCCGCTGTCTATCCCAGCTTTGGAAGGATAAACAATCAGCCCGCGTTTTTTCGCCTCGCTGACAATAAGCTGGGTTACCGCCTGTTCTGGCGGAAACACTTTTTTCATTTTCTTGTCTGCCACAAATTCAATGCCTAATAGCAGACCCTTTCCGCGCACATCACCTATGATGCCGCTTTGAGATGCCGCCTCTTCAAGCTTCTTCTTCAGCACAGCTCCTTTTATTTCTGATTGTTTGATCAAGCCGTGCTTTAACACATACCGCAAAACTTCAAGAGCAGCTTTGGCTGAATAGGGATGTGCACTATATGTGTGGCCGCTCATAATCACACCTGATCCTTGTTTAATCGTTTCAACAATAGAATCAGATACAACAGCAGCAGCAATAGGGGCATACCCCGCACCGAGACCCTTGCCCAGTACAGCAATATCAGGAATGGTGTGCCAATGCTCTGTCGCAAGCATCCTTCCTGTTCTCCCAAGCCCTGTCATGACTTCGTCTGCAATAAAAAGCACGTCGTGTGTGCGGCATACCTCGCTTAATTTCTCATAATATCCCGGAGGCGGAGTAATCGCTGCTCCTGCAGCACCAATAATTGGCTCAGCCACAAAGCCAGCGATGAATTGGCTTCCGATTCTTTTGATTGCAGTGTCCAATTCATCAGCTGCAGACTGAACAAAATTTTCTGCCTTCTCTTGATTCAGCCGATAAAGGTGTGGAGCTGAGATAGCTGGATACCGTTCAATGAGATGGGTGAACCGGTATCTCCTTTCATAAAAACCAGATAATGAAAGCGCTCCCAAAGTTATTCCGTGGTAACTGCTCCACCGAGACAAAAAGATGGATTTTTGTGTTTGCTTTTTTTCCTGCCAATACTGAATGGCGATTTTCATCGCTGTTTCTATCGCTTCTGATCCGCTGTTGACAAAAAAAGACCAATTCACATCTCCCGGCAGCTCCCGTGCCAAGAGAGCGGCTAATTGCTCGGCGGGCTCGCTCGTAAACTGTGAGCGGTAAGCAAAAGACACCTGATCAAGCTGTTCTTTCAGCTTCTCAGTCACATCCCGAACTCCGTGGCCGATATTACATGTCACCGCACCTGACGAGCCGTCAAGATATTTTTTTCCGGTCTGATCATAAACATATGAACCCCTCGCATAACCGACAACCGGATAGACCGAGCTAAGCTCCGGCTTAATCAAATAACTGCTCATGCTCCCACCTCAAAACCCTTTTAACATATTGTATGAGTGTCCAAATGGCGGCATGACGTTCCCAGCAAAAACTTTTTCACATAAAAAGAGCCTCCCTGAAGGGGAAGGCTCTTTTTGAATTTCAGCATCTAGCAAATAAAAGCGGCTCCAACAATAATTAATAAAATGAACAAGACGACAATCAATACAAATGTATTTGTCCCGCAGCCAAATCCGTAACCGTATCCAGGGTATCCATACATGCTGTTTTCATCCTTTCTTATCACGATATACGGCATTTTATGCGGGCCAAGTCCCAAATGGTTTGTGCAAACGCCTATTTCATGTAAGGAAATAATGAAAAACAGTATGCACCCGCTCATATTTTTTAAATGTCAGCTTTTCGTAAAAATGGGTTGCACCGTCTGTGCTTGTAGCGACTAAGTAGGCTGCTTCCATTCCTAGTGATTTGGCGATGGACAGCATTTCTTGCACTAAGATACTGCCGTAGCCCCTCCTTTGAAACTGATCTAAAATTGCCACTTCTTCGATTTTAGCTGTTTTCTCTTGCTGATCGATAAACAGCTCTCCGCACCCAATGGGAATTTTCTGTGCCTGGTCGCTATAACAAACAACAAGAATGATTGTACCCGCTTCGTAGAAAGGATATTTTCTATTTAATTTTTGTTCGGCGATCGCTTCTCCAATATAAATGGAATCGTAAATTTTCATAATAGAAGATCCGTCGCTAAGGCTCTTTGCCGTCCCCCATGCGGTTAAAGGATGTCCCATCTGTCCCTTCCAGTCACTAAGCTTCATGTCATATAGTAGCTCATCCTCGACGACAAAACCGCTTTTTACAAGCGACTGCTTCAAACCGAGCGGAAAAACATGCTGCGGCGATGCTTTTAAATGGAGATAATTCGCTTCAAGCAGCTTTGGTACGGAGGGCAAAAAATTCAATAACCGCTCCAATGGAAACGTATCATGGAGCTGAACAAAATTATGAGAAAAAATTTGCGGAAGCTGAGGATCTCTGTATACGCTGTAATGATCAAACGATGTCGATTCAGACGTTAACAATATATATTGATGTTCCGTTTTTGCATAATGTCCTGTCATGAACGTCTCCTTTTTATGACCTATCCCTTTACTCTGTTGCAATGTTCAATTTCTTTATAATCTCATCGTACACCGGATAAAACGGCTTTCCAATTGGAAATTGCTGAATATTTCGGAAAGAAGCGGAGATTGGTTTCTGATGTAAAAAAAACTTCCTTGCTACTTGTTCACTAATTGGGTGAAAGAAGCCGTTTAGAAACAAAAACGGCTCGCGTTCGATGAAAAACAGCCTTCGGCCAGGCGGATTTTTGATCAATTCAGATCGCTTCCACATAATCGGCGGTCCTTCCAAAAGCGCCTCCAGCTCCTCTTTTCCAACTGTCAATATGTCTTTTCTTTGAAATTGATAAAATTGAAACGCATACTGGTCCACAATGCGCCTTTTTTTTCCGGCTTCGATATAAAATATGGCAGGATGGTCAGCTTCCTTTACTAAAATATAATTCGGAATGTTTATAATTTTCCCCATCCTATATTGGAATAAATATGGGTCTGGAACAGCGACAGTCCGATTTAGATACCAAAAACTCCACTTTTCCCCGACAGGGTGCCGTACACCCTGATCAAGAAAATACACAGTTTGATCTGAACCTTTCACAAAAGAGCCGTCAATCAAATCGGCGGGCAGAAACCGATATGCATTTTGAAATGAATCTGGGGTTTTATAAGTTGTATCTAATACTTCATTTATCGGCAGAAATGGGGTAAAGTTGTTGAGTCTCGCCCAAAAAATTGCGTCGCCATGATTCCAATGCTTCATATCATCATCCCAATAGCCTCCATATTTATAGTGAATGAGATTAAGTAGCGAACGGCGATGCATTACTGAACAATGATCAACATGAAAAGCCGCCTGCTCTAGCACTGCATTGGCATTTCTGTAGAAATGTGAGATTTCCTCTCCCCTTTCGTTTACATGTACAACTTTTTGTTTTGAATAGACAACCTGCGCTTCAGGCTGATGTGAAAATTCTTGCACCATACGGCTCAGCCGCTCGGGATGATAAACAGTGTCATCAGTAAGATAGGAAATGTAATCGCCGTCTGCAAATGGGAGCGCACTGTTAATTAATGTGGCATAACGGGCTGTTTTTAATCGATCTGCAGGTTGCACGAAACTGTTATGATATTGAATGCGCCGGTCATGGAGATACTTGTGAATCACCGCAGTTGTTTCTTCATTCGAATGATCATCCATAATAAAAAGCTCCCAAAGATCATGCGTTTGCTGAATCACACTTTCGATCGCTTTTTGCAAATATTTAGGTTTGTTGTAACTTGTTAAAATAATAGACACTTTCTCTCCCATCTATACCGCCCCCGCCGTCAAACATAAAAACGGCTCCGCAGCAAGCAGAGCCTCTGTCATCATTTAAAAAGCACCCCAGCTTACAACACTTGAGAGTGACACATGAGATCTCGTGTTATTTAACGGGTTTTGAAAAATAACCAAATCAGTCAGTACTTCTTTTACGATGACATTCTGAAGCGTATCTCCGTTGATCAAATGAACTTTTGAAACCGGTACGCCCAGCTCCTTTGCAAAAACGAGCTGGCGTCTGAGATCAGATGGATTTCCTTCAGTAGATGATTGACGAATAAGCAGAATCAGCAAAAGCAAAATAAAATGCAGTTCATCTTGGTTTTCTTCTCGATCCACTTGTTTCTCTAAATCCAAATAATCCCTCTCCCTTATCCCTTTACTCTGTTTCACAATATGAGCGACTTTGATGTATGGTATAGGGCTATGTCCACTCCATTAAAAAATCAGCATTTTCCTTAAATACATGAAAAATAGGTCTGGTACGGCGTTCGACTCATACCAAACAACAGCCAGAAGAATAGATTAACGTGAGTTCACTATCGAATAGGAGGTGTGTGTAATGAGCTCTGAAAATGCACAGTTAAAAAAGGATTTAATTAAAACCGTTTTAAGTCCTTTATTTCCAACTGCAACAGAAGGAGGAGAAAACATGGAAAGTAATCTTAAAGCCTTGCTTGAAGCTGCCATCGATCAAAAAGTAGATGAAAGTGAAACGGTTACGGCAGAATCTATTTTAGACCCTTCCCTTCCGGCAAGATGGATTTTTGCCAGAATTACGCCAGGCACGACAATCAGCATTGTGACTGATTCAGGTGACATGATCGGACCGGTTGTTTTCGTTGCTTTCGATCAAGTTCACGGTATCGTCTTTGTAACACAGGAAAGCTCCGTCACTCCGGCAGGTCAAGCTACAACATTAATTGATGTAGACAAAGTAGAAAGCGTTACGTTCTTTTCATAACATCCGATGAAAGTCTTGTATATCCAGTCGGGATACGGAGGCATATACAGTTATTTTGATCGCTGGGCTGAAGATTGTTTTCAGAACACTCATACAGAGTATATGATTGCAGATAAACCTGAAGCAGAATATTTGGTGAAGATCGAAGCGTTTCAGCCGGACTTCGCACTTATAATGGTTGGAGACCGCGTTCCTCACGACTGGCTGACCTGGTTAAAGGGTAAGGATATCCCCGTGTATGTTTGGCTGACCGAAGACCCATTTTATATTGATATCAGCCTACAGGTAATTAAGCTTGCTGACGCCATATTAACGATTGAACAAAATGCCGCTTTCTATTATCAAGAGCTCGGCTACCAGAACGTCTATTATGTTCCGATACCAGTTAACCATCGGCTGTTTAAAAAAATGGGCACCGAACATTCCTATCATTCAAATCTGTTAATCATCGGCTATCCTTACCCTAATCGGGTTCAGCTTATGAAAGAAGCGGTCCATCTGCCTTTCACGGTTCGGGTAATCGGCAAGGAATGGAGAAAATATCTGCCTAAAAAAGTGCTCAAACAGCCGCACATTGATGTCGTCAGCACATGGGTTCCACCCGAACAGGCCGTTCATTATTATAACGGAGCAGATATCGTAATCAATGCGCATCGGCCCTATCATTTTGCTTTCAACCAAAATACTATGCGCATCAAAAATGCCAGTTTTAATAACCGAACGTTTGATATCGCTGCATGCGAAGCATTTCAATTAACCGATTTACCCGCGGCCCATCCTTTTTCATCCTTTATTTCTTATCACGGCATGGACGACTTTAAGGAAAAAACCGCTTTCTATATCAAAAACCCTGAAGAACGGCATAAAGCTGCAGCAGCCAATTATAATGAGACCGTACCTGCATTTACGTTTGATGAGCTTCCTGCAACACTAAAGGCGATTCATCTGGCGCTTTCTTGAAAAATCGTTCATTGCTATGAACGATTTTTTCATTCACAGAAAAAAGCAGCTTGTTCAGCTGCTTTTGTTTCTAGTCGTCAGAACGGTCTTTCAGCTTCCTCGGGTTCACCTGTTTATGAAGATCAGGCATTCCGTCGAGATGCTGTGCAATTTGTTCCCACGATACAATTTTGAAGTTTTGATTGACTGCTTGTCCATTATCGATATTTTCGCCGTCCTGCGCCACAAAAATCCCATACGGATATTTTGGACCAAGCCCGAAACCGAGAACATCAATGCCATCCGTGTCACTAGTACCGTCTATCTTCTCTCCATCTGTAATTTCAAAGTTGGCCACATAGCGATTTTTCCCCTGCCGTTCATACATTGCATAGCTGTTATCTCCTTGACTTGAGGCCATGAGATATCCTTTGCCATTTGGTGCATAATAGATTGTCAGTCCTTCAATATCAGCTGTCAAATGTTCACCTGTCGCACGGTCAACAACCTGTCCCTTTGATCCTCCGCCTGGCTCAGCGTTAAATTTCCAGATCGCCTCATCTTCCTCTGCTATGTATAGATTTCCGTACTCGTCATCCGCAACAAGGCCTTCAGTCTGAGAATTCAACTTAAATTCACGCACTTTTTTTCCTGTTACAAAACCTTTTCCACCATCAACAATTTCATACTGCTCAAATTCCCCTTGTTTGCCTGTCACTAATGCGTAAAATGCCCCTGTTTTCTGGCTGTGATACAGGCTGAATCCGTAAACCTCAGAAATACCAGTGGAAATAGGATGTTTCGGATCTGTAATACTTTTCAATTTTCCTTTATCCCCGTCTATTGCATATACTTCAATTGTATTTTTTCCTTCAGACCTGTTGGATGCTGCAGCAATATCAATTTTTTCACCTTTCAATGGAAAATCATAGCGCAGATCGACATTATTGAGCTTGCCAAATTCATAAGAATGAAGCTGCTTTCCATCTAAATCATACACGACGAGCCCTGATTTCTTATTTGTCGTAATTAATTTGCTTTTTTCCGGATGTTTCTCATGTACCCAAATAGCCGGATCATCAGCTGCGTCATCACCAGAAGCGACCGGATCTGTCTCCGTTTGCGCAGTCACTTTGAAATGATGTTCCTCACTCACATCATGAGCCGACACCGAGTTTGCTGTCAGGCTAAGCAATAAACCCGCGGCGGTGCTTAGCAGCATTGTTTTTGAAAACTTCATTTGGTACCCTCCTCTTTTATCACTATCATCCCTATTGTAAAATATATACATGTATTTACCGTGAGGAAAATGAACCTTTTTTTATAGGGTTTCTGGCTCATAAACAACTTTCCCTAAAGAGGTACGTGAGATGACTTTGTCAGCTTTGTTTTTGAGGTGCGAAATAAAAACATAATGAATATTTAGTACATTGTTTATTTAGTTTCATCATTTTCTATTAAAAAAGAACACGTTGTGACATGATCATTCCCCTAAATTTTGTTTTATTGGTTGCTTTCATTAATTCGATTATAAAGTTGAACATATGATGCATGGTAGAGAAACGAGAGTTGGAGGATAAGCCATGCCTAAACAGCAAACAGCAGAACTAAAACCATTTTTTCATAACAAAACAGTTTTAGTCACTGGCGGAACAGGTTCAATCGGGAGTCAAATTGTCAAACGCCTTTTGCTGCTTACACCTAAACAGGTGATTGTATTCAGCAAAGACGATAGTAAACAGTATGTCATGAGCCAAAAGTATGCGGAGGATAAGCGACTATTCTTTGTACTCGGAGATGTGCGCGATCACAGAAGGGTGAATCAGGTGATGAAAGGCGTCGATATCGTCTTTCACGCGGCTGCGCTAAAACAGGTTCCGACATGTGAGGATCATCCATTTGAAGCGATCCAGACCAATCTCATCGGCGGACAAAATGTGGTGGAAGCTGCCCTTTTACACCGAGTGCAGCATGTCATTAATATCAGTACAGATAAAGCTGTATCTCCTGTGAACACAATGGGTGCCACCAAGCTGTTATCTGAAAAGCTGTTTCATCAAGCAAACCGCCACGTTCAAAACAAAGGAACCGTGTTTTGTTCGGTCCGCTTCGGAAATGTTCTGGGCTCCAGGGGTTCGGTCATCCCTATATTATTTGAACAGATGATGGAGGGTCAGCCTCTGACTATCACAGACAAGAACATGACCAGATTTTTCATGTCAATAGACGATGCAGCTACATTGACTTTGCAATCAGCTGCGATTACAAAAGGCGGAGAAACCTTTATTTTTAAAATGGAATCACTGAAACTTGAAGAACTGATTCATGGATTTGAAGAATATGCATCGCAGCACGGGCTCCCGCGGCCGGCTGCAGTAGAAGTCGGCAAGCGTCCAGGTGAAAAGCTTCACGAAGAATTAACATCCCCGCATGAAATTGAATCACTGTATGAATGGGGCAACCTTTATGCGATCCTTCCAGAGCCTGAAAAACATCCTGACTTTCGCAAAGTCAATCTGCCTGGGTATCAATCTGATCAGGCCCCGCTCATTACGAAAGAAAGAATTGCCCAGATTATTGAAGACTTGCATCAAGAGAAAAAGGCATAAAAACAAGCCTGTCTATCCATTAGGCAGGCCTGTTTTTAATATTTTATTTATCAAAGAGATGCAGGTAACTTTCGTATCCTTCCTCTTTCAGCTTATGCTTTGGAACAAACCGCAGCGCTGCTGAATTTATGCAGTAACGAAGCCCGTTTGGCCCCGGACCGTCATTAAATACATGGCCAAGATGAGAGTCAGCAGTTCGGCTTCTTACTTCAGTGCGAATCATGCCATGGCTCGTGTCCAGTTTTTCTTCCACTTCTTCTTCTTCAACCGGCTTTGTAAAGCTTGGCCAGCCGCAGTGGGAATCAAATTTATCCTTGGATGTAAACAATGGCTTGCCTGACACAATGTCTACATAGAGCCCTTCTTCCTTGTGATCCCAATATTCATTTTGAAACGGCGGCTCCGTGCCGTTATTTTGCGTTACTTCGTATTGTATGCGATTTAATGACTTCATTTTTTCTTCTTTATTGTACGCCATTTATTTATCCCCCCAATGCTCATTAATAAATCCGGCACGTCCGGAGCCTGTCCGGTAGCGTTGATAATGTGCTGGATTCTTTTTATAAAAATGCTGATGGTAACCTTCCGCTTCATAGAAAGGTTCAGCTTTTAAAATGTCCGTTACAATCGGATCTTTAAAGATGCCGCTTTCCGAAAGACGTTGCTTGGAAGCTTCCGCAAGCTCCTTTTGTTTATCATTATGATAAAAAATGGCTGCGCGGTAGGAACTGCCGCGATCAGCAAACTGGCCGCCGGCATCAGTCGGATCGATTTGCTGCCAAAATAATTCAAGCAGTTTTTCATAAGGGAATACATCAGGATGAAACGTGATTTGAACAGCTTCACGATGTCCTGTCGTTTCACTGCACACCTCTTCATACGTAGGGTTTTCAGTATGGCCGCCTGTATACCCGGACACCACTTTTTCAATTCCCGGCTGTTCGTCAAAAGGTTTAACCATACACCAAAAACAGCCTCCTGCAAATGTGGCGATTTCTTTTTTTTCAGACATACTGGTGCCTCCTTTGTTAATACGTGGTATTATTATATTATAGCATGTAAAAATAGAATGAAAATGATTCTGCTTTTCAATAAAATCTATAGGTTTTAAGCAATATGCTTATGTAATGGAGGTTCACAAATTTGAAAGTAAGAACACAGATGATGTACGATATGGAAACTTTACTCCGTAAAGTCTTTAAACAAATACGCAATGAAATCAATGAAATTTTAGATAAAGAGCTGTCGCGGAATGAATTCACCATTCTTCGGATCCTCAGTGAGCAAGGGCCTAAAAAAGTCACTGAATTTGCGCCTATTTTAGAGGTATCGGCAAGCCACATTACGGCTGTGACTGATGCGCTGGTAGAAAAGGAATGGATTACGAGAATCAGATCGAAGGAAGACAGACGCATTATTCGCATTCATATCACTGAAGCTGGCGAAACAGTCCTTCAGCACTTTAACGAGAAAAAAACGGAATATTTCTTCAAACGCTTTGACTGTTACACTGATGCTGAACTTGCCACGTTAATCGAGCTCTTCAGCAAACTTGATAAAAAACGGTAAAAAAAAGCACATACCGCTATATAGGTATGTGCTTTTCGCAGTGCTTCACTTATTTTTCAGCAAACAGCTTCATTGTTTTCCAGCGGCCATACCTGTAATACAAAAATGCCGCGCAGCTGCTAAATAAAAAACTCATTCCGATTCCAAGCCCGATTCCTTTTTGTCCAAGCCAAGCTGAAAAGAGAACCGTGAAAGGATATCGCAGCACCCAAAACGAGATTAAATTTAAAACCAGCACCTGCAGCATCGCTCCCGCGGCTCTGACAATTCCGTTCAGCACGAAATTAATCCCAATAAAAGGGTAGAAAAACGCGATCCACCGCAAATATTGTTCACCAAATGCGATCGCATCAGGCTCGCTGATAAATAACCTTATAAGGTATTTACCAAACACCCAAATCATAACCGCAATCACCAGCATGCAGGAAATAACAGCCAGCACACCAAGCCTTGCAATCGTTCCTACTCTTTTATTGTTTCCGATTCCGATATTTTGCCCTGCCATACTGTTGACGGCCGTACCGGCAGCCATTGCTGGAAGCGTGATGATGCTGTCGAGCCGCTGGACCGCGCCAAAACCTGATACCACGTGCTCCCCGTATGAGTTGACAACACTCATAATCGCCATCATACCGCCTGTAATCACCATCATCTGCAGACCGGCCGGAATTCCGAGTTTTAAAATCAGCGCAGACTCTTCCCACTTGGGCACTCTCGGAATTGAGAATGGCGCAAGCTTGTGTTTGATGACATAAAACAACCCATACAGAAACGCAATGCCTTGCGACAAAATCGTTGAATAAGCCGCACCCGCTATTCCCATGTGAAACACAGAAATAAAGAGCGGCGCCAGCACTGTATTCAGTACAACAGCAAACGCAATAAACCGGAGCGGTGTCTTGCTGTCGCCCAGCGCCCGAAGCACAGTACTGATAAAGTTATAACCAAATAAAAACAAAATGCCAATAAATTGAATCTGCAAATAAGTCTCAGCAAGCGGCAGCATAGACTCCGGCGTTTTTAGAAGACGCAGCAAAAGCTCTGACAGAAAAAAACCGGCCGCGCCGAATCCGATGCTTAGGCCTGTTAATAAAACAACAAAAGCGTTAATATACGACGTCATTCCCTTTTCATCATCTTTTCCTTTTTGCTGAGATAAAATGGTTAACGTCGCATTGTTAAGGCCCAAAATAAAAGACAGCACGGTTAGAACAATCGTGCTTGATACCGCGGCTGCCCCAAGAGCCTGTGCCCCCAGTAAATTGCCGATCCACAAGCTGTCTATAAACTGAAAGGAAACCTGCAATGCGTTTCCGAGCATAATAGGCGTTGAAAACAGTACAAGCTGTTTCAGCACGTTCCCCTGTGTAAAATCGTATGCTTTCATCTTTTCTCCTTGTATTCTCAAATTTTCTTCGGACCGCACGAAAAAAGAGACGTTGTTTCATGTCTCTTTTTTCATGATTTATCGTTTTTTTTTCGGTCTCGCATACCGAATGTAAACACCATCACACTTAGGAACAAGGCACAATAGGAAACATTCAAATACATTTGATCCATGTCTTCAGCGGCCAGATGATGATAAGCCAGCCAGCCGAAGTACAGGGAAAATGTAAAGGATAATAAACTGAAATACTGGTAAACCTGTTTCATTTTCAGTCACCTCTATTGTTTAGGATGGTAATAGGAAAATTCAATTTCATCATTTTCTAAATTTATTTTATCCGCTTTGACATACATACCATTCGTTAAAGGCATTTCTGACAAACGCACTTCAATGCTTTTATCTCCGGGATGAACGTGGACAAATGACGGCAATTCATAAAAGCTGTCCATATAATTTAACACAAAGCTAATCGGTATACTCAATTTCCCTAACGAAAATTTCGTAACATTCAACTCTACATCACCGTTTTTTTTCACGGTCGGTTCAAAAGCGATAAAAGCATCAATAGACGTAGAAAATGCCATGATTTTCCCTGCGACATGAACATCATCATCAATCTCTACTTTATAATCAAGCTTGTTTGATGCCTTGTCGTTTAAATATGAGTTAACAAACGCAGCTAATGATTCTTTTGTGCTTGTCACTTGAAATCCATACTCGCTCTCAGATGAATCCTTCACCTGAGCTTGCTCTCCCGGGAGCAAAACAAGTGTTACAAACCCGGCAGCGAGGATAAAATTGATTGCAAGCAATATAAAAAACAGTCGTTTCCACTTATTCATGCTGTCACCCTACTCTTTCGGTAATCCTTCTTTTTTTATGGATTGATAGACGCGCTTCGCAATTAGAGAATAACCCGTACCATTAGGATGAAAATCATCTTCCTCAGAAATTCGGCTGCTGTCACTTTTTTTGTTGAACAAATCTTCGATATAAATGATTTTCGCATGCTTATCCTTTTTCAGCTCTTTTTCAGCAATATGGTTCCAATCCGTGACAACACCGTTTATTTCATTTAGTTCAGATAATGTAAACGTAAACGGATTGTACATGCTGACATAAATCAGCTCAGCGTGATCATTCAGCTTGCGAATTTCAGAAATGATTTTTTCAAAGCGCTTTTCGTACGGTTTTTCCGCTTCCTGAAACGGTTCAACGGTTAATTGCAGGAAGTTTTGGCGAAGGACTTTCATCAAATCATTACCACCAATTGTAAAAAAGACATAATCTGCGTCCTTTATGCCTTTTTGAACCTTTTTATCTTTTAGTTTTTCTAATAAATCATCCGAACGGTTCCCTTTTACGGCATAATTTTTCACGTCAACCGTTTTGACTTGTTTATCTGACCGGATAGAATCCGCCACCTTGCCGACATATCCCTTTCCATCGGGATCTCCGACTCCTTCTGTCAGCGAATCTCCGACAGCCGCTATGACAATGTGCTCTTTCGTTTTCGTTTCATGATCTTTTTGTTTTCCCTCAGATGCTGTACGTATGCTCGTACAAGCAGTAAGAAGCAAAATCAAACCAGCCATGATTGAAAAAATGCGCAGCTTCAATCTTGTTGCTCCTTCCCATTCTACTAGTGGAAAGTGTATCATGTTTTAGAAGATTTGCAAATGCCTAGTCTTCTAGCTTACTTGAGTGTGCCTGCTGATTTTACATCGGCGATAATTTCATCGTACGGTGTATTTTCCACTCCATTATAATCTTTCAGCACCTTGCCGTTCGGGCCTACTAACCAAAAAGAAGATTGATGAATGACTTGGTCCTCTCCCTCAGGTTTCTTCACAATCGCCTTAAAGCTCTTAAGTGCGAACTCTTCAATCTCACTCTGGCTGTATCCGGTGAGAAAATCCCAGTTATCAAAAGATAATGGATAATTTGCGGCAAATTTCTTCAGCTGTTTCGGCTTATCGTTTTCTGGATCAACACTAAATGATACGATGCGGACATCTATATTCTCGGCTTTCAGTTTTTTTTGCAGATCGGTCATATGAGCAGTCATCGGCGGACATACAGTTTCACAATTAGTAAAAATAAAATCCGCCAGCCATACTTCTCCTTTTAAACTCTCTAATGAAACGTTCTTGCCATCTTGGTTTTGAAATGTAAAAGGCTCCACTTCGTAATTGAGCGGATTTTTAATCTGCTGTCCTCCACAGGCACACAAAAGCAGAAAAAACAGCCCAGCCATTAAACCTTTGATAACCTTCATGACATTCATCCTTTCAGCCAGCATAAAAACGCTTTCTAACCTGTCCTTACTGTCCCATATTTGTATTCGATACTGAGCAAAAAAAATCCTGCATGCCTCCCCATTAAACGATTACAAAGGAGAACATACAGGTAAAAAACGGCATGTTATGCGTTGTGCTTTAACACCTCTTGATGAAAAACAGCCTGATAATCTGCCCACTTCATCCGGCGCTTCATATAATGTCGGAAAGAATACACTTTTGTCCTGCTGTTTGATGAAAACACTTCTTTTAAGTAGAATTGCAAATGGTGATGTAACATAAAGAAATAGTGCTCATCTTCCTTTAATACAGGTATTTCTGTCACTTTCACCTGAATCCCGTCACCGCGTTTGAACTCTAGGCTTTTGAGTAACAAGCTATCAATCCTCTTTTTTTGTTTTTCTTCTATTATATATGATGCCAGCCTGGCTGTCTGTCATTTTGCGCGGTTGCGAAAAAAATTAGATCAGCAGATGGAATAAGTCTTCATCCTTATTGACCTCTACATAATGAAACGGTTTTTTGTTCATCCGTTCAATCAGCGGCCCATAATCGGCTTTGTTCTGCAGCTCGATGCCAACAAGAGCAGGTCCGTTGCTTTTGTTATTTTTCTTCGTATATTCAAACCTTGTAATGTCATCATTCGGCCCTAGGACTTCGTCAAGAAATTCACGGAGTGCCCCCGCTCTTTGCGGAAAGTTGACGATAAAATAATGCTGAAGACCTTCAAAAATCAAGGATCGCTCCTTCATTTCCTGCATTCTTCCTATATCATTATTTCCCCCGCTGACCACACACACCACATTTTTTCCTTTAATTTCATCCTTGTACAAATCAAGCGCTGAGACAGAAAGAGCTCCGGCCGGTTCAGCAACAATCGCACATTCGTTATACAATTCAAGAATGGATGTACATACTTTTCCTTCAGGGACAAGGAGAATGTCATCAACAACAGATTCCAGCGTCCGAAAGGTTTCCTCTCCAATTTTTTTAACTGCTGCCCCATCTACAAACTTATCAATTTTATCAAGTGTGACGACATGCCCAGATTTGTTTGATTCAAAATAGGATGCCGCTCCCGCCGGCTCAACAGCAATTACCTTTGTATCAGGAGACACATTTTTCAAATATGTACCTACCCCTGAGAGAAGACCGCCGCCTCCGACACTTGCAAAAAGAAAATGCGGTTCTGCATCAATGTCGTTTAAAATCTCGACTGCGAGCGTTCCTTGTCCGGCCATCACATCCGGATCATCGAACGGATGGATAAACGTCCGAGATTCCGCCTCACAGCACTCTACGGCACTTTTATACGCGTCATCAAACGTATCGCCTGTCAAAATAATATCGATAAATCCTTTTCCGAATAGTTCAACTTGAGATACTTTTTGTCTCGGTGTAGTAGACGGCATAAAAATTTTTCCGTGAATGCCAAGATGTTTACACGAGAATGCCACGCCTTGCGCGTGATTTCCGGCGCTTGCACACACCACTCCGTTTTCTGTCTGCTCGCTGGAAAGCTGTTTCATTTTATGATAAGCCCCTCTGAGCTTAAAAGATCTAACAACTTGCAAGTCTTCACGTTTTAAATAGATATTGCATTCATATCTCTCAGAAAGTCTGTCATTCCTCTGCAAAGGTGTGTGAATGACAACGTCCTTTACGTTTTGATGAGCCTTCAAAATGTCTTTCACTTGGATGAGAGAGTTTTCTTTCAACAACGGTTTCATGTACAGATTCCTTTCTTGTTTTAAATCCCTATTTAATATGCCATTATAACACGAATATTCAAAAAATAAGACAATTATTTTTATTTAATAATTAAAAAAATACAGACTATGTCCACCACATCTCGTGGAAACTTCTGTTTAACCATTATCCTGCAGACTCAAGAAAAAAGATGATCGTAAAATAAAAGGTGTTTTCAGCCAAAAGGCATGATATAATGAAACCAATTAGAACCAAAAGGAGCCAATTGATGAATAGCGCACCAAAACTCAATACCTTTCAACAACTAATCGGAGAACATCAAACTTTCCTGGAAGCAAAGCGAATCGCCAAGCAGTTCTCATTATCTGAGCTTCCTGTCTTAATAACAGGAAAAATCGGAACAGGCAAAAATCATTTCGCACATGCCATACACTTGGAATCTTCGAGAAGCAATGAACCGTTTATAAGCGTCAATTGCAGCACGCATTCTGAAGAAAGCCTTATGCATGAGCTTTTTGGTCCTAACGGAAACTCAGGTGCTTTTCACAAAACGGCACGAGGAACCCTTTTTCTTGATGAAGTATGGCGCATGCCGGCTTCTGTACAAGCTCAGCTGTTAAAAGCGTTTGATTCAGACATGGAGAAGCCGCGAATGATCTGTGCTTCTGCAGACGGATCCGTGGAACATTCCTTCAGGCAAGACTTATTTTACAGGCTGAACATTTTAACGCTCACACTGCCCGAATTATCCGAACGAAAAAGCGATATACCGCTTTTGACACAATATTTCCTCTCAAATTCCGGGCAGCAATTGTTAATCGACCCCTCTGTCTTTCCGGTGCTTGAGCAGCATACATTTGAAGGCAATGTCAGGGAATTAAAAAACGCTGCAGATTATATGGCGGCAGTATCAAGCGGGGGAACGATTCATCCACATGACCTGCCGCCATATATTAGAGGCGCGATAGACGGAAAAACCTCAAAGAAAAAAGCAAAGCTGCTGACTTTAATGGAAAAAGCTGAGTTTTTGTTTATTTTGGAAACAATAAAAGTATTGAATGAAAAAGGAGAACCTGCCAGCAGACGGATCATTTCTGAACACAGCAAAAATACCCAAACCTCGTTAACGCCACAGCAGGTCAGAAGCCGTCTCGACTATTTGGAGAAAAAAGACTATGTCACCAAAAGCCGCGGACGCGCCGGCACAAAAATTACCTTTGAGGGCTTGCGCTTTATAGAGACGTTAAAAAATCAAATGATTTAGCGATCGAAAGGAGAATGCACTTGTTTACAATGAAAGAAGAGATCGCCAATGCCATTACACACGGCATTGGTGTACTCTTATCCATCCCTGCTTTAGTGTTTTTAATCATATTCGCGGCTAATTACGGGTCTGCCTGGGACATTGTCAGCTTTACGATTTTCGGTGTCTCTATGCTGCTGTTATATTTGAGCTCTACACTGCTTCACAGTATCACACATAAAAAGACGAAGGACATTTTGGAGATTATCGATCATAGCGCGATTTACGTACTCATCGCAGGAACCTACACGCCTTTTTTACTCGGACCGCTGAAAGGCACACTCGGCTTTACCCTGCTGGTTATCGTATGGTCACTTGCCCTGGGTGGAATCGTCTTTAAAATTTTCTTCGTGAAACGCTTTATCCTACTGTCAACCATAGTGTACTTGATCATGGGCTGGCTGATGATTATTGCGGTTAAACCTTTATATGCTTCGCTGAGCGGAGTGGGATTTAGCCTTCTTTTTCTCGGCGGCATTCTATACTCTGTCGGAACCATCTTTTACATTTGGAAAAAGATCCCCTTCCATCACGCCATTTGGCATAGCTTCGTATTGGGCGGGAGCGCTGCTATGTTTTTCTGCGTGCTTTTCTATTGTGTAAAGGTACCGTTCCTTTCGTAACAAAAAAGCGCAGTCTTAACGACTGCGCTTTTTTATGCACGTAATTGTTTTTCATTGGCAGGTATATAAGCTTTTGAAAAGGACAATTCAATGTCGGCTGGTTTTAAGCGTTTAAAAAACGCCCCCTTTTGCAGGTGCTCTGTTCCTTTCGTTTCCACCATCACTAACGGAAGTTGATAGCGGGCTGCAAGTTCTACAGGATCAATAGAACCATCTAGTGAAAGAATCAAGCTTTGCCCCTTTTCCAGCTGTTTTGTCACATTTTCATATACCTTCTCTGAATGACCGTCTGAAATCACATCCATACGATCCAGCCATTGCCCGATAAAAGGCAAGCGGAACACTTTTGGGTTGGCGATAAAGCCGGCCGGTTCCTCAATATATCCAGCAATTAAGGCCAGTTCAGCCAAGCGCAAACGAGAGTGCACATACAAAACAGGACCTTGTGGGATTGGCTCTGGCTGATGGATTGTCACAACTGAACCGGAGATGCCAATACAGCCTTCCAAAAATGCCTTTGGCTGTTCGTACACAAGAGTCATCTGTTTTTTATATGACAGACGAGGGTCGAGCATTGTTTGATTAAATAATTGTTTCATATTTTTCAACAGCATATACACAATATAAACCATTAGAAAGCTGTAGCGAACCAATTAAAATCCTCCCGCTTTAGAAGAATTCTTTTTTTCATACACGAGAAATTCGTAATCATACGGGTTTTTTTCGTCCTTGATCCCCTGCTCAGAAGAAACCAGTTCCCAATCGCCTTCATCAAATTCAGGAAAGTGACGGTCACCTTCAAACTCGTGATGAATTTTCGTCATATACAGTCTATCCGCATAAGGGAACAGGTCCGTATAGAGCTGAGCCCCTCCGATCACAAAGCATTCTTCAGAGCCTGAACAAATATCCAGTACATCCTGTAACGAACTGACAACCGTGCATCCCGGAAATTCTAAAGCCGGCGCTGATGTGACGACAATATTTTTCCGATTTGGAAGCGGACGTCCGATCGATTCAAATGTTTTCCTGCCCATAATGATTGAATGGCCCGATGTTACTTTCTTAAAGTATGCAAGATCATTGGGCAAATGCCACGGCAAATCATTGTCTTTGCCGATAAGCCTGTTGGCATCCATCGCAAAAATAAATGAAATCATATGCTGACCGCCCCTTTTTGCTCTAAAACATGTCTGCATAAATCCTTATATTGTTTCATTTTTTTCATCCTTTAAAAGTAGTCTTCTTGTAGTGTAACACAATAAAAAATCATTTCTGAACCCAGAAATGATTTTTTTATAGTCAGCTGACGACAGGCTTTTCATCCTGTTCTTTTTCTTCATCTTGCAGATCCTGATGCGTATGCGCAATTCTGCTCGCCGCTGCTGCAGCAAGAGCTGCCACAATATCATCCAAAAAGGTGTGAATACCGTCTGGACTTTCATCAAGTTCCTTAATAATACCAATCTTCTCTTTATCCAAATAACCGAAATTGGTCAAGCCGATCGATCCATACACATTAACGATTGAAAGCGGGATGATTTCATCTATGCCGTAAAGCGGTTCATCTGTTTCAACAAGATGCTGCAACGGTTCGGGGAGAAGCTTTTGTTCTGCAAGCTGATCGAGTGCAAGTCCTGTCAAAACAGCATGAATAATTTCACGTTTGTTCAAGACTTTTTCTACATTCTCCATGCAAACACTGAGCGGCAGGTTTGGATTGTATTTTTCCTGAAGTTTTTGAACAATGCGTGCAATATCTTCTATCATAACGCCCCGTTTATTCAGCATATCTTTTGTTATATTAACCATTTCATTCATTGTGTACTTTTTCATGTCTAATGGCATCTCCTTTAAGCACTCATCCAGTTGGGAGGCGTGTTGCGGTCCCAGTAAATGCTCCCAAGCTCATGATGTGATTGAAATCCATCTTCTGCTGTATGATAATGAAAATTAAACCAGTAGCCGTCATGAGGCGGATGGTCTCTGCGCACATGGAATCTCAGAAGATCTTCTCCAGTTGTCCGATTGTAGACGTTGAATATTTTTTCCGTTTTGCCTGCTGAAGGCATGCTTGAGATCACAACATCTTGGTACGCTTCATCATCTTGCAATGTCGCTAAATAATCACTAATCACATTTTCGATTTTTGGCAGGATCTCTTTCCGATAATCATCTTCAATGACCGGAGCGATTCTGCTGCCGAATTTTAAAAAGGACTGATCCTCAGCGCTGTCAAGGAGCTGTTCCTTGTACGATTGAAAAAGCAGTTCAGGATCTCGCCTGTCATCCGACTCATCATCGTACAGGTCATGCTCATCATAAAAAGCGGTGTAATCATTCTGCTCAAGACTGCTCGGCTGTCCGGAAGGCTTGTCCGCCATAAGAGCAGCCGGAGGAGATACGAGCCCGAACGTCACAATGGTAAATAAAACCACTAGGGTCTTTCTCATCCACAATTTCATGACTGCTTATTCCTCTCTATTTTATTGTCATGTTTCTCTTATTTTAGCACAACCAAAACATTCAAGTCATGTACTATATGAAACTGATACACAAATTAGGAGATTCGTTGCTATGCACTTTGTGTAAAAACGCTTACAATATTCTGTGAAAGGAGGCTTTCCGCATGATTGACGCTCTGTTTGCCACAGTTTCACTCTTAACATTGTTATACTTTGTCGTCATGGAAGTCACCGATTAACAGAAAATCCCGTGGTATGAATCACGGGATTTCTTTACTTGCCTGAATGACACCATAATGGAACAGTGCTGTTTTTCTTTTTATGACATGAAAACCAAACTGTTCAAACCGCGGGCTTTTCCAATGGTCTTTTAGCACAACACTTTTTCTGGCAATGCGTACCGCTTCCTTGATACACTCTTCGTGCAAAACGGAATCCTCAGCCAAATCGCGTAAAGGCGCAATACCGTCAGAGGTCTCTACAGGTTCATGAAACATTGGATCGAAGTAAACCACATCAACAGAGCCGTCAGGAAGCTGCTTGATGTATTCTAAGCAATCACCATTCTTCACCTGAATTCTTCTCATCGCTGCTTGAAGCTCTTCTATACCTGTTTCCCATGAATGCAGCCCCGTCCTCACTAAAACGGATACAAGATGGGTTTTTTCCACCCCAACCACAGAACCCGTTTCGCCTACCGCCATACTTGCGATAATGGCATCTGACCCCAGCCCGAGTGTGCAATCTAAAAACGTATCTCCTTCCGATAAACCGGCAGCCCGAAGCATCGGCTCTTGCTCGCCGCGTAAGAAGCGTTTGGCTCTGAACATCGCGGTATTCGGATGAAAAAAGAATTTGGCACCTTGTTTCGTAAATAGCTCAAATCGCTCTTTGCCGACCACAAGCAAATCACGTTCAGATGACTTCAGCAGGTTTTCAACCGTTTGTTTATTTCGGCCGCAGTATGGCATATTTAGCTCTTTAGATAGCTGCTTTGCAGTTTTTATGGTGTGTTCAGACGGTCTATAGCTTGTTGTTATCATCTTCTGTACTCCCAAAAAGAAAATGCCCGGAAAACGGGCATTTAGCAGTGTGCATCAAAGGCTGTAGTCAGATTTTTCATAATTTCTTCCATGTCGTGTCCTTCAATTTCATGACGCGGAATAAAATGTACAACTTCTTTGCCTTTCAAAAGAGCCATTGACGGTGAAGAAGGCTCTTGGCCAGTAAAATACTCACGCATTTTTGCAGTAGCTTCTTTATCTTGGCCCGCAAATACAGTCACCGTATTGTCAGGCGTTTTGTCATTCTGGAGAACTGCCTGTGTTGCTGCAGGACGTGCAAGGCCTGCGGCGCAGCCGCATACAGAGTTAACGACTACAAGAGTTGTGCCCTCTGCCTTTTCCATAAAGTTTTCTACTTCTTCCGCAGTTGTTAACTCTTCAAAACCTGCTCCAGTCAGCTCGCGGCGCATCGGTACGACAAGCTGACGCATGTATTCTTCATAAGCCATTGACATAAAAAAGCCCCCTCTAGTATCCTTCATCTGAAGTAAAGGATACTATAGAGAGGGCCGGATTTCAAATGTTCACGCCTTAAAATACAGAAGTAAGTGTCCTCACCTGCTAGATTTTCATGATACCGCCAGTGTTGGCACTTGTCACAAGCTTAGAATAACGTGCCAGGTAGCCGGTTTTCACTTTCGGTTCAAAACCTTTCCAGTTTGCTTTCCGTTTTTCCCACTCTTCTTCTGGCACTTGTACATCCAAGATGCGTTTTTCAATATCAACGATAATATGGTCTCCGTTTTCAACAAAGGCAAGCGGTCCGCCCTCAGCGGCCTCAGGGGATACGTGACCGATGGAGAGCCCACGGGAGGCTCCGGAAAAACGTCCGTCCGTAATCAATGCCACTTTTGGTCCGAGTCCCATTCCAACGATTTGAGATGTTGGCGCCAGCATTTCCGGCATGCCAGGTCCCCCTTTTGGCCCTTCGTATCTGATGATGACAACGTCGCCTTCGTTTACTTTTCGGTTGATAATGCCGTCAAGTGCCTCGTCCTGAGAATCGAATACGACAGCCGGCCCTTCGTGTCTTGTAATCCCATTCTGTACGCCGCCCGTTTTAATGATAGCGCCGTCCGGAGCCAGATTACCAAATAAAACAGCCAGACCGCCCTTTTCAGTAAATGGCTGATCCAATGGATGAATAACGTCATAATCCTTTATTTCATGTCCCGCAATGGTTTCTCCAAGAGTTTTTCCTGTAACAGTCAGCGCATCTAAATGAAGCGCTCCTTCTTTCTTTGAAAGCTCATTCAGAGCCGCTGACACGCCGCCCGCTTCATGAAGATCTTCAATAAACACATCCGAAGCAGGCGCCAGCTTGGCCAAGTGCGGCACGCGCTCAGCGACTTCGTTAATGCGTTCTAAAGAGTATTCAACGCCGGCTTCGTTTGCAAGAGCAAGCGTATGAAGAACGGTATTTGTAGAACCTCCGAGCGCCATATCGAGTGCAAACGCGTTATCAATCGCTTTTACAGTAACGATATCACGCGGTTTGATATCTTTGCGAATCGTTTCCATTAATTGCGCAGCCGATTTTCTGACAAACTCTTTGCGTTCCGGAGATGTCGCCAGAATGGTTCCATTACCCGGCAAAGCAAGACCAAGTGCTTCTGACAGACAGTTCATTGAGTTCGCCGTAAACATGCCTGAGCAAGACCCGCACGTTGGGCATCCGAACTGCTCTAGTTCTTGAAGCTCGTTTTCATTGATTTTCCCTGCTTGGTAGGCGCCTACCCCTTCGAATACTGAGGAAAGGGAGATTTTTCGCCCGTCACTTGTTCTTCCTGCCGCCATCGGCCCGCCGCTGACAAAAATCGTCGGAATGTTGATGCGCATTACCGCCATAAGCATTCCCGGCGTGATTTTGTCGCAGTTCGGAATACAGACCATTCCGTCAAACCAGTGTGCGGATACAACCGTTTCCACAGAGTCAGCGATGATTTCACGGCTTGGCAGCGAATATCTCATACCAATATGCCCCATCGCGATGCCATCATCTACTCCAATGGTATTAAATTCAAATGGCACGCCTCCTGCTTCTCTGATTGCTTCTTTTACAATTTTTCCAAATTCCTGCAAGTGAACATGACCGGGAACGATATCAATGTATGAATTACACACCGCGATAAACGGCTTGCCGAAATCCTCTTCTTTTACACCAGCTGCACGAAGCAAACTGCGGTGCGGAGCTCTATCGATTCCTTGTGTGATCATGTTACTGCGTAATTCTGCCATGGTGATCCCCCTAAATTCTTTCAATTGTTAGATTGGATTTTATTTTAACAATTTTCAGTTTATTTATGGACTGTTTTTGCGAAAAAGATAATTTCAGGCCGCCCTCGCCTTGGTTTGTTCTTTTGTGTTTTTATATTTATATAGCTTTCTGTCGATTTGAACCCTCCAACTATTAATATTGTTACTTACTATAAATAGTTTTCGAATATTTTTCAACAATATTCGAAATAATTTTTATAAAAAGTGAATTCACATAAAAAAGGTGCATGATCTGCACCTTTTTCACCTCTATTCACCTTTTTTTCTGCTCTCTGTCATTTGTTTCCAAACAGACCCTTTTGCTTCTTCTCCATGTTCAATACGCTCAAGCGCCATTTTCACTTGAAGGCTGACCTCAAATTCGGGATCATCTTCGGCAGCGCGCAAAGCTTCAATTGCACTTTCATCGCCGACTTCGTACAGGAACATAGCCGCACGCCAACGAACAAGCTTGCTGGAGTCGCTTAACGACTTGATCATAGCAGGAATGGCTTGAGGATCGCCGATATCAGACAGGCAGTCTCCGGCCGTTCTTCTGACTGAGACCGCTTTGTCCTCAAGTGCTTTATACAATAGAGGAAGAACATCAGGTGTTTCAATCATTCCTAAGTACACAACAGCCTGTCTTCTGATGGACACCTTTGGATCATCCAATGCCTTCTGTAAAACCGGGATATCCTCTTCTTTTGGATCCATCTGTTCCAGATGCGCATAACGCTTTTTCCAGTCCTCATCATCAAGCATGTCGAGCGTTACTTTATACGCTTTGCGCTGTACTGCTTGTTTTGCTTCGCTCTTTCCTTGAGCAGCTGCTTCTGTCAGTCGTTTCAGCCGTTCATCACTGTATGCCGCCTGAAGCTCTTCTGTCACGTCATGGCCGATTTCATTAAAGTCGCCGAATCTGACACCTTGTTCTTTCCAGGCCCGTTCAAATACAACATTTGAAGCCTCAGATCTGAGTTTTAAGATCGCCTGCTGAAAGCGCTCAGGTAAGCCGAAGCGCTCTTCCCGCTCCCCATCCGTCAATTTAACTTGCATAGGAATGCCGCTGAACATCTGCACAAAAACTTTTACCTCTCCAAAAGATTCTTGTTCAGAGCGGTTTTCTTCTGCGCTTTCAGCACTTTCCATCCCAAATGCAGTGCGGACTTGCGGTAAAATGTCTTTCCAGTCGTATCTTGCATTCCGTTCAACAGCTAGAAAATCTGCGACGTGATATACCCCTTTAACTCCATCTATTTTAAGGATTTCCGCTATAACGGGCGGTGCGCCTTCTGCTTGCTCAGGTTTATAGTTATTGCTTTTGCCCGCCGGAAGCTCTTCCGTTAAGATGACTTTCATTGTATTCGGGCTTGGTGTAGGTTCAATTGATTTTATCTTCATGATCGTCCTCCTATAGCATATCTGTGACTTATTCTATCACAGTCGTTCCAAGCCTTCTATTACGACGTTTTGGCATCAATCCCGGGTATGTCTTTTTCTAATTGGCGGACAAACTGAAGCATAAAATCGTGTCTTTCTTCTGCCAGTTCCCGTGCAGTGTCTGTATTCATCATATCTTTCAGCCGCAGCAGCTTATGAAAAAAATGAGCGTAGGCGCTTTGATCATCTCCATATAGGCCATACCCTTTTGCGCCCGCAAACATGAAAGCTCTCGCAATGCCGACAGCACCAATCGCATCAAGTCTGTCAGCATCCTGTACAGCTTTTCCTTCAATTGAGAGCGGCTCCTTCGCCAATTTCCCCCTGTCCCGAAAGGACATCCTTGTTATAATATGAATCACTCTGTCAGCAGCCTCTTTTCCTACCCCGAAAAAAACGAGCTGATCATACACTTCGCTCACAGAAAGCCTGACCGTGTCAGGCAGCTTCACATCAATTAAATCATGAACCAAAGCCGCCGTTTCAACAATGAACAAATCCGCTTTTTCCTTTTCTCCAATATACACAGCAAGATCTGCAACTCTTGATACATGATGATAATCATGTCCAGAGCTTTCGCCAGTCAGGATAGATTGAACCCATGTCCTGATTTGCTCTGCCTGCTTCAATTTCTTCACAAAAACACCCTCTTCATTGCCCTAATAGCTTCACGATAGCATCTTCCAGCTCTTTCGGATTTGTATTTGGTGAATAACGGCCAACGATTTCTCCATTTCTATCCACTATAAATTTCGTGAAATTCCACTTAATTGCCTTAGTTCCCAGCATTCCTTTTGCATGCTCTGTCAAATACACAAACAGCGGATGGGCGTTTTTTCCGTTTACATCCACTTTTGAAAACATGGGAAACGTAACACCGTAATTTGTTTCGCAAAATTCCTGTATGTCAGCCTCTTCTCCAGGCTCTTGGTTCATAAATTGATTGCAGGGGAACCCTAAGATCTCAAGCCCCTCCTGCTGATATGTATCATATAATTCCTGCAGCTGCTTCAATTGGGGAGTAAAACCGCACCTGCTTGCAGTATTCACGATCATCAGTACCTTTCCCGTGAAAGGCTGAAGTGTCATGTCTTTCCCTGTTATTGTACGTACCTTCATATGATATATAGACATGTAATTCCCTCCTATGTCCCTGGTGAATATTTTATCTTTTTTAAATTTCAATTCAAAATGTAAACATCAATTAAGAAACTTGACGACATGAGCAGTCGTTTATTTTCAATTCATAGGGTTCGTTTTTATCTTATCATTCTATAAAACATTTCAATTCCCTCCGACATCATGGAAAATCATTTTCTGTGAAACCAAAAGATGTGTCAGTGCGTTTTATATAAAGAGTTTTCTGTTGTTTCCCCCCTCAACACGTATAGATAGATTGAAAATTGGCGTGAAAATTCCTATAATGAAGAAAATTAAACGGGGAAATAATGGAGGTGGCACGTTGCCTATTAATATACCAACACACCTGCCGGCAAAACAGGTGCTTGAAAGTGAACATATATTTGTAATGGATGAAAGCAGAGCATTTCATCAGGATATCCGGCCGCAAAAAATTATTATCTTAAATTTGATGCCGAAAAAAATCCAAACAGAGACTCAGCTTCTCAGATTGCTTGGAAATTCGCCTTTACAGGTTCATTTCACATTTTTAATCCCAAGCACACACACGCCGAAAAACACTGCAAGAGAACACCTTGACGAATTTTACACGACTTTTTCCAATATCCGTCACAAGAAGTTTGACGGAATGATTATCACCGGTGCGCCGATCGAGCATTTGGCGTTTGAAGAGGTTTCATATTGGGAAGAGCTCAAGGAAATCATGGAGTGGAGCAAAACAAATGTTACTTCAACCATGCATATTTGCTGGGGCGCTCAAGCAGGTTTGTATTACCATTATGGTGTGGAAAAAATTCAAATGCCGAAAAAAATCTTCGGTGTGTTCGAGCATACCGTTCTTTCAAAACATGAAAGATTAGTAAGAGGTTTTGACGAGCTATACTACGTGCCGCATTCCCGGCATACAGATATAAATATGGAACAGCTTCAAGCAGTGTCCGAGTTAAACATTCTTACCGCATCAAAGGAAGCCGGGGTTTGCTTAATTGTGTCTAAAGACGAAAAACAAGTCTTTTTGACAGGGCACCCAGAATATGATACAAATACGCTTCTTCAAGAGTATGAAAGAGATTTGGAACGAAACCTTTCTACTGTCGAGGCGCCTAAACATTATTTTGCAAAAGGCAGCAACGAGCCAGTGAATCGCTGGAAAGCGCATGCCACATTATTGTTTATGAACTGGCTGAATTATTACGTTTACCAAGAAACTCCTTATGAATGGGACTAATTTTTCTTATTTTAGTGATACGCTGAGCAAAAAATATGATAAAATACATCTGATTCAGTCTGCCTATAACAAAAATTTAAAATACTGGAATCCAAATCATTTAAAATTAGCTTAACTTTTTCACTGCATTAATAATTCGATTATGTATTTGTGTTATGTTTATGTATAGACAATAACTCCTTACGATGCATGAAGCTTGCTTGTTGTTGATTACATTGAGGTGAATTTACTTGAATACCAATAAAAGAGTATTAATTTTGACTGCAAATTACGGAAATGGACATGTGCAGGTAGCCAAAACACTTTATGAACAATGTGTAAGGCTCGGCTTTCAGCATGTAACAGTTTCTAATTTGTACCAAGAGTCAAATCCGATTGTTTCAGAGGTAACTCAATACCTTTATTTAAAAAGCTTCTCAATCGGGAAACAGTTTTATCGTTTGTTTTATTACGGAGTTGACAAAATCTATAATAAACGCAAATTCAATATTTACTTTAAAATGGGTAATAAAAGATTGGGTGAACTTGTTGATGAACATCAGCCCGATATTATTATTAATACATTTCCGATGATTGTCGTGCCGGAGTACAGACGCCGAACAGGAAGAGTCATTCCTACCTTCAATGTTATGACTGATTTTTGCCTTCATAAAATTTGGGTTCACGAGAACGTGGATAAATATTATGTGGCGACAGATTACGTGAAGGAAAAACTGCTGGAGATCGGCACTCATCCAAGCAACGTAAAAATCACAGGAATTCCAATCAGGCCGCAATTTGAAGAATCCATGCCGGTTGGACCGATATATAAAAAGTACAATCTTTCGCCAGACAAAAAAGTGCTTCTGATCATGGCAGGTGCCCACGGTGTATTAAAGAACGTAAAAGAGCTGTGCGAAAACCTTGTCAAAGATGAGCAAGTGCAAGTGGTTGTCGTGTGCGGGAAAAATACGGCTTTAAAAGAATCTTTGAGTCCGCTTGAGGCGGAAAACGGTGACAAATTAAAAGTTCTGGGCTATGTGGAGCGCATTGATGAGCTATTCCGGGTCACAGATTGCATGATTACCAAACCAGGCGGCATTACTTTGACTGAAGCAACTGCCATTGGTGTGCCTGTCATTCTGTACAAACCTGTGCCTGGCCAGGAAAAAGAAAATGCAAACTTCTTTGAAGACCGCGGAGCTGCCATCGTCGTGAACCGACATGAGGAGATCCTCGAGTCAGTCACTTCCCTTCTTGCAGATGAAGATACCTTGCAGCGCATGAAGAAAAACATTAAGGGCCTTCATTTAGCAAACTCCTCTGAAGTCATTTTAGAGGATATCCTGAGAGAATCAGAAATGATGACAGCCAAACAAAAAACCAAAGCGCTATCTTAATGGCGTACTTGAGAGCATACGAAAACCGTGTGCTCTTTTTATTTATATTCAGCCATTAATAAAAGCGGTTACATTTTTTTCGTGAAACTCACCTTCCTTTTCAAAAATAAGCCGATTCGCAACTTGACGGGTGCTCCCAGATGGTGTATAGTTGAACCATCATTTAACAATGAATCAAAGTTAAATGATGACAAAATTTTTTTTAGCACATGGGTGCTACAGTACTAGGAGGAATTAAGCAATATGCAAAACGGTAAAGTAAAATGGTTCAACAACGAAAAAGGATTCGGCTTCATTGAAGTTGAAGGCGGAGACGATGTATTTGTTCACTTCACAGCTATCGAAGGAGAAGGATACAAATCATTAGAAGAAGGACAAGAAGTTTCTTTTGAAATTGTCGAAGGTAATCGTGGACCTCAAGCTTCTAATGTTGTAAAACTCTAAACTCAATACATTATGATGAGATGACAAATAGAGGAGAGGCATTCGCCTCTCCTATTTGATTTTCATCTGGATTTCAATCGCCAAAATGTTTTGTTTACACCTCTGTTCAATCTCTTCAACATACTTTTCCATTGACGGTTTTCCTTTTTTCGCGATATCCGCCAGTTCTTCTAAATCACTGTATATTTCTATAAATGTTTTGTGAAGGATCGACTTCAAATCTTTATCATCCATAGCTGCGTTCCCCTTCTCTATCAAGATACCTCAAATAGTAAAACAGTCCTATTATTTCTGGTTCAATAGTTATATCGGCTTATTTTTATTTTATTTTCTATTTTGGTACATAAATTTCAAAAAAACTCTGCAAAATAATTGTGGAGGTGTTTTTGTTGACTTCAAAATTCCATAATGAGGATCAGACTGGCTTTACGGATAAGCGGCAGCTGGAGCTAGCAGTGGAAACAGCGCAGAAAACAACAGGAGCCGCGACGAGAGGCCAAAGCAAAACATTAGTCGACTCAGCATACCAAGCCATTGAGGATGCTAGAGAACTGTCACACTCTGAAGAGCTGGCAGCTCTCGACGATCCTGAATTTGTAAAGCAGCAACAGCAGCTGCTGGATGACAGCGAGCATCAGCTCGATGAATTCAAAGAATAAAAACCGCAGCTTCTGCGGTTTTTATTTTTAGTGATTGGTTAAGACATCTCCGTATGCTTTCAATTTTTCACCAACCGTACATTTATTGATACAAAAAGAATGTGCATAAGTTTTGCCAAATTCTTTGCGAAATTGCTTCTTAATAAAACAGTCCTTGCAATATTCATCGTGCAGTTCTGTCAGTTCTTTAAAGATCATTTTCTTATCCAATATCGTCATCTCCGTTACGGTCTAATTTCGTGTGGCTTTCTACGAATTGATGGGATAGAATTTTTTTAGCGAGGCCGTCAGCTTCCTGGTTGTCTTTCCGCTGTATCGTTTCGTAGGTTGGAGTAAGCTTCAGTGATTCAAGGAGTGCTTCTATTTTGTCCAGCCATTCATTATGAGATGGATCATAGCAAGGCCAGCTGCCGTCAAGCTGATTCAATACGACAAGCGAGTCCCCTTTGATCGTAATTGAATTTCTGCTTGCCCCAAGCTCTCTTACTTCTCTTATTGCTTCATAAAGTGCCGCGTATTCAGCTTCATTATTGGTTTTCAGCCGGAAGCTTTTATTTTTTCTCAAACGATGCCGGACTCCTCCCAACGAATAATAGATAACAATCCCTAGACCCGCAAGTTCGCTCTCCTTATCGAAACTGCCATCAAAATAAACAGTGATGTTATCAGGCTCTTGAGCAAGCTCCTCGGTCAGCTTTTCCAATTCCTTCAGCGTCCAGCTGCCGCCTTTCTCGTCTTCGAACTCCAGCTCTTTCATGTATGGAAAACGTCCAAGCTCTCTGGCGAGCATACGTGCCTGCTGTGCTGTCAGCCAGTCTTCGCTGAAAAATGAGACGGATCCCGTTCCTTTTGCTTCTATTTTTAAATGCGGTCTGAGCTTCATTACGATCACCTTACCATTCATTAGTTGCCGGGCTTATGCTATAATCAAACCAATCTTACCCCGGAAAGGAAGCTTTTTCATCTTGTTTAATAATTCGTTTTGGATCTTTTTTGCGATCATTCATTTTATCATTGTTCTTTTATTTTATAAAGGATTTGGCAAAATGGGACTGTTTGTTTGGATCGGTTTTGCGACAGTCTGCGCCAACCTCCAAGTCGTCAAAACAGTGGAACTGTTTGGCTTAACAGCGACACTCGGGAATGTGATGTATGGCACAATCTTTTTTGCGACAGATGTACTGAATGAAAAATACGGGCCGGCTGAAGCCAGAAAAGCGGTATGGCTCGGATTCTCAACGCTCCTGACGCTGACATTTGTCATGCAGGGCGTGCTGCTTTTCGAACCGGCTTCCAGCGACATATCACAAACAGCGCTGGAAACGATTTTTGGATTCCTTCCGCGAGTTGGGTTAGGAAGTCTGCTTGCCTTTATCTTCAGCCAAACGCTGGATGTTTATGTATATTCGGCAATTAGAAGGATATTTCCTTCTGATCGGCTTTTATGGCTCAGAAACGGCGGCAGTACAGCAGTCAGCCAGTTGTTTGATACATTCATATTCACTGCTGTCGCTTTTTTCGGCATTTATCCGGCAGACGTTTGGCTTCATATTTTTATTTCTACATATTTGATTAAGTTTGCGGTATCTTTGATTTCATTGCCTTATGCTTATGCAGCCAAAAAAATGATACCTAAAGATGAAAGGAGTTCATAATGCCTACAGAAATATATGTAGACGGCGCAAGCGCCGGTAATCCCGGGCCTTCCGGTATCGGCATTTTTATCAAACATGAGGGGAAAGCAGAATCTTTCTCTATTCCAATCGGAGTGCATACAAACCAGGAAGCGGAATTTCTTGCATTAATTGAAGGGATGAAGCTATGCGCAACGCGCGGGTATCAATCGGTTTCCTTTCGAACGGATTCAGATATTGTGGAGCGCGCCGCTGAGCTTGAAATGGTTAAAAATAAAACGTTTCAGCCGTTTGTAGAGGAAATCACCCGCTTAAAAGCAGCCTTCCCTCTATTTTTCATCAAATGGATACCGGGCAAGCAAAACCAAAAAGCCGATCTCCTGGCAAAAGATGCAATTCGGCTGAATGAAAAGAATTAAATCTTAGTCATTGGTTCATCCTAATGGCGAGGTGAACTAACATGAAAAAGAAAGATAAAGGCCGGCTGACTGGCGGCGTTACTCCGCAAGGCGACCTGGAAGGCAATACACATAATGACCCTAAAACAGAGCTTGAGGAAAGGGCAAAAAAAAGCAATACAAAACGCTAGAGAAGATCTATACGATCTCTCTAGCGTTCAGCTTTTCAAGCATGCGCTCAATTCCTTTAATTTGGTGGCGGCGAAGCATTTGAGCCGCCTGCTCCATTTGCAAAGTAAATAAAGCGTCTTTCAGTGTGCAGACCAGCGGCACAGAGCAATGAATTTCCGCAAGCTTCCTCGACATCTCCAAATCACTTAAACCTTGCTGAATTTTTCCCTGCTGTCCCTTTGGAAGAAGAGAAAGATTTTCCAATAAACGGTCAATCGTTTCATATTCACGAATCAGTTTGTAGGCTGTTTTTTCTCCAATCCCTTTGACGCCGGGATAGTTATCACTGGAATCACCCATAAGCGCTTTAATATCAATCAAAGCTTTCGGCATTACCCCTGTTTCTTCATAAAAAGTCTCTTTTGTATAGACTTTATAATTTCCGATTCCTTTTTGAAGCAGAGCAACGCTTACTTTATCCGTTAGCAGCTGGAGTAAGTCTCTGTCCCCTGTTACGACCGTAATGTCTGCTTCATTTGCAAATAAATCGGCAAGAGTTCCAATACAATCATCTGCTTCATAACCGGCAAAGCCAATATTCATGATCCCAAGCTCAGCGGCTGCTTCCTTTGCCAAATCAAACTGCGGGATCAGTTCCACAGGCGGTGCGCTGCGGTTTGCCTTATAATCTTGAAACAAGTCATTACGATACGTTTTGCTCCCCATGTCCCAACAGCAGACGACGTGTGTCGGCTGGAATGTTTCCACGGCTGTAATCAAATGCTTTAAAAAGCCATTGACGCCGTTCGTCGGCACCCCGCTGTCATTTATCATAAAGTTGCGATGTACGGCCGTGGCAAAAAAAGCCCGAAATAAAAGAGCCATGCCGTCAACCAGCAATAGTTTATTATTATTCATCTGATAACTCCCTTTTCTTTCATTCCTTCTATTTTAGCATAAAGCGGCCCAGAAATAAAAAACAGTATCTCTAATAAAGAGATACTGTTTGGGTATTATCAGTCGTTGTGTCTTTTGTTGCTGGCGATCAGCTTCTCAGCTTCGCGTCCTGCGTAAGAGTCAAAATGGGTTTGAAATCCGTTTTTCTTTTTGGCATTGTTATTCGCCTGTGCATTTCTGTTTCCCAGCTTTGTTCTGCCCAACATGAATCCCCCCTTACGTCGGATGTCCATAGTATATGCATCCGGCAGGAGGTTCAATCGCGGCAGGATCATCCAGCTTACACTCGGCTTACGTATTCTCTGACCATTTCTTTTGATACAAGCCGTCTTGTCGGGACGATGCCTTTTTTAGCGAGCTGATTCATTTGCTCGGTGATGTCATTAATAGCGTCTGTAGTAAAAGGCTCATCGTTTTTGCATTTAGCTACAGCTTCTTCAATGGCCATTTCACGCATATTTTCAAGACGCATAAATGCTTTGATATGCTCGTGCTGTTTTGATGAATGTGCTGAAATTGCTTTATGTACCTCTGACATTAATCGTTCATCTCGCTTTTTTCTATTTAGTCTATCATGCCTTGACATACAAGCCAACTGAATTTTACATTTTTATTGTATTCTCTGAACTTTTCCAGGAGATGCACGCTTGGTACGCCATTTCAATCTCTTTCGCATGTTCCCCTTCTGCATATCCTCTGAAATACGTCTCTTTTTGATCCGTTATTTGCGCGATTGCCTTTTCAGCCATATCTTCCTGTAAGCGTCTGAGGTGAGCTGTGTAATGAGAGATCAGGCTCTCTTCTTCATTTTTTATCCATGCCTCTGTGATTTTCGTAAGTTTCAACCGTACAGCTTCGATAAAGGCCGCTTTTCCTTTCTGCTCAAAAAACTGCTTCGGTGATTTGACCTCTTTTAGTTCCTTTTCAAAAACACGTTCTTCCATTTCTGGTTCAACTTCCTTCAGCTGTATGCCGCTCAAATGCTGATCACCCGCATAAATGGAAAAATAACCGTCTGCGTTTAATGTTTTTTGAAAGTTATCCAGCCATTCTTCTGTGATATGCCGTTCGATGAAACCGCTCATGCGAACATCAAGCGTTTTGATTTCCTGAATATATTCAAACTGGTATTCATGCAAGGCTGTTGTCATCGCCTTACTCACATTCTTTTTCCAATCCCCGTTTTGCAGCCCGGGATGAAATGCCGATTTTAATAAATCATTTGCAAAATACGATAATCGCTGTGTAATGTGATAAAGCTGCTCTCTTGTATCTTTTTTCACTTTCTCAATGATGGTTACTGAGTTCCGCCGTTTCTCGATACCGGCAACTGCCTGCTCAAATGACAGCATGAGACGCTGTTTCTGCGCTTCCTTCTCTTCTATGGACTGATGCTGGGATTTGTGAAGCTGGAAAACAGTTTCGCATAGTTTGTCTGCTTCCAAACTGAGCTGTGCAGCGGACGCTTTTTTTACGTCCACTTCGATAAATCGATCTAAGTGTTTTCTTACTTTCGGGAACTGGTTATAAAATGATTCCGGTTTTCCCAGCAGCTCCTCCTTACTTGAAACGGTAAAGAGCTGCGGCTCATAAACCCCTTCTTTTACAAGCTCCACGCTGACATAATCGGTCACTGTTTCAAGCTCTGTTTTATCTTTTGCAAGGTCTGCGGCATTAATAACGAAAAACATTTTATCCATGCTGAGCGATTCTTTCACAAGTCCGAGCTTCCGTAAAAATGAACGATCTCCTTTTGAAAAGGAGTGTTGATAATAGGTCATATAAAAAAATGCATCCGCATCTTTGATATATTGGAATGCCAGCTCTGTATGCCGTTTATTCATGCTGCTCGCGCCGGGTGTATCAACAATCGTAATCCCTTTTTCAGTGAGTGGGCATGTATAGTAGACCGTTACCTCTTTCACAGCACAGGCCGTTGTTTCCTCTGCTACATACGGCTTTAATTCAGACAGCGGAATCGTTAATATCTTCTGTTCCTGTATATACTGCTGATACCTCTCGTATGCAAGCAGAAAATTTCTGATCAATTTCACGTGCTCTTCTTGCAGCCTGTTTTTTTTGACTGCCTTTTCCCACTTCTCTGTGAAGGAACGACCTGTGGGTTCTTTTGATATTTCGGTGAGCTGCAAAATTTCAGCTGTTATGTCATCCTCCGTCTTAAATACTACATCCGCTGTTTTGTTTAGGCTGCCATTGATTGGCTTTGTGATTTTGTTAATTGTCGCTGTGGTTGGCGTTGGTGAGGATGGCAGCACTCTTTCGCCAACAAGCGCATTGGCAAAAGATGATTTCCCCGAACTGAAGCCTCCAAAAAGAGCAAGTGTAAATTTCCGTTCCTCAAGCCGTTTAACCCTTTCACGAAACGCTGAAATATGCTTTGACAACATGCTGCTTTCGCCTAAAACATCAGACAAAGTGTAAAAGCGTTTGATTTGGTCTTGAAGCGGCAGTTCTTGTTCTATATTGATTTCTGGATTCGGCATCGGCTGCTCCGCCAGCTGGCCTCGGCCTTGTTTCTGTTCTGGAGCCGCCACTCTTTTTTTCTTCAATTTAAACCATTCTATATCTATATGCATCGGGCATTCGGACTCTTCTTCCCAAATGGCCCACAGGCGATTGATTTTCTCGCGGGCATGATTCTCTAAACGAGCCTGTTCTTGAAGAAGGACAAGTTTTTCCGATTCTTGGACGAGCCGGTCGTTAACCGTTTGCACGTCTTTGGAAACACGCTCTTTCACCATAGCGGAGAGTACCTTTATGATGTCTGCGGCCTCTCTTTTCGCCTCTTTCCGGACCAGCTCTGCCAAGTCTTTTGTATATTGCAATACATATTCAGAAGAAAAGGCTGCACCTTGCTTGACCGCGCGTTCAATGATGCTTATATCAAGCGGAGTGCGATAGGACTGAATCAGCTTTTCACACTCAGCGTCATGGACATCAAATGCTTTGGCGAGTTTATGGAGCGTGTCTATTATGTGCCAATCCGCTTCGGCTTCTGTTCGTTTGGTCACATCAGAGAAAAAAACATTCCGCCTTTTATCTCTTTCTTGTGCAGTTTTCGCTTTAGAAAAGAAAAAGCCGGTTTTAAAAGAAGGCTTTTGTGACTCTAAAAATGCAGCCGCCAATTCACGCATTTCAAAAGGCGTCAGGTTGGCGTTTTTTAAAATACGATTGATTTCTTCCTGCATCCTCTTCTCTGCCTCAGCCGCCTGATTTGCAGCCTCATCCAATTGATCACGCAGCGATTGGACCAGTCCAGTTTGGATGTTAAGCTGTGCAACGAAACTCGGGCCGTCTGTTTCGTCTTTCTTCAGCATTTCCGTATGTTTCTTCAGCAGATTACGGATCTTTTGTTCGGTTAAAGCCTGCAAATTGTTTTTTGATTGCTTTTCTATTCTTTTTAACTCTTCTCTCAAAGCCCCAATCTGATTAAACGGGTGATCAGGTTCTGTTACTGACGTAAAATAGAGCGCTTCCTTTGAAATCCCTTCATTGCAAAGCATCTCCTCTACCTGTTTTTTATAGTCTCCAAAGTTTGTCTCCGTCTCGTCATGGCGGTCAATTTGATTAACGATAAAATACACATTCGGAATGTTTTCTTTAATTGATCTGAGAAACTTTACATTTTCCTCGGCGTGCACGTGATTATAGTGAACAACGTAAAACAGCGCATCCGCCTGGTGAAGAATAGAAGCAGCCGATAGAAAATGAGCATCATCTGTTGAATCGATCCCTGGAGTATCAATATACGCAACCCCGGGATCGATCTCAGTATACCTGTCAAAAATTTCGACGCTTTCAATCTGTTCACCGTCTTTGCAATATTGCTGTACCTTGTCTTTCTGGTAAGCCCCTTCCAGCTCAGCACACGCTCCGTCTGTTGTATGAAGCCGAACTCGCTTTTCCCCGTTTCTGATCACAACAAGGTTAGCGCTCGTTGGGATCGGGCTTGTCGGCAAAATATTCTCCATTAACAGGCAGTTCAGCAGTGATGATTTCCCCGCTGAATAATGCCCCGTAAACGCGATATAAACCTCTTCATCTGCCGCTTTTTTCATGACCGCAGCCAGTTTAGCAGCCCTTTGTTCATCTTGATTCTCAATAAATTGCTGATAAAGTTCCCCAGTTTTGTGCAAAAGCTCTTTTCTGTTTTGATCTGTCATAAGTCTGAACCCCTTTGTGCCGTTTCAATTGTGAACCTTTTTCGAAAGATCTGAATTCATTCCCTTTTCATTTTACACAAGAATAAACCAAATTTCTTTAGGAGAATAGAAAAAAGCCGCCATTATGGCAGCTTCTATAAAAGAAAATCTGCAACTTTTACAAGTTCCAGATTCATCAAACAGATTTATTAGAGATTCCTTTTAATACAAAACCAATTAATACACTATATGTACAAACCGCTCCGAGCAAAAACAGCATTGTCATTTGATTCACCATCCTGATTGAGAATCTTTTTCAAATTCATTTTAACATGAGTGAGAATGATTTTCAATCGCTATTTTACACTGTATTCCTGTAATGCCTTGTCTTCTGCGCGAATTCTGACGGTTAACAACACGGCATTTAAAATGGAAAACAGACACATGGTGACATACGCTTGATAAAGCAGCGGAATCAGCAAAATTTCAAGTATAACAACAGCATAGTTTGGGTGTTTCATCCATTTATAAGGACCTTTTTTTACAAGCTCTGCACCTGGAACGACAAGGATTTTCGTATTCCAATTTGCTCCTAAGGAACAAAGCGCCCAATATCGCACTGCCTGTACACTTAAAATAACTGCGGCGATACCGACCCACCAGCTTGACGGCTGTTTATTCATCAGCAGCACTTCGGCAATTAAGGACAGGAAAAAAAGGATATGCATCGTAATGATATACGGATAGTGGCTCTCGCCAAATTCAATTGCTCCTTGCTTCTTTACCTTTTGTTCATTTTGTCTGGCCACTGCCATTTCTGCTGCTCTTTGAACAATGAGAATGGCGATCAACAACCAAAACATAAGTCAAGCCCCCTTTTCCCAGCTGAATAATAGCAGTTCTGATGAGAAACCCGGCCCTAATGCGCCAATCAGTCCCCGTTCAGCTTCCTTTTTATGTCCGTTCTGCAGATGGTCTTTGACCACATACAAGATTGTGGCTGAAGACATATTTCCGTGCTTTCGCAATATGTTTTGCGCTGATGAAAGCTTTTCTGACGACAGTCCAAGACTTTTGATGTATGCGTCGATCACTTTTTTTCCGCCTGGATGCGCCAAAAAAACACTGATATCACGGAATGACAGCTGATGTTTATCCAAAAAAATCTGTACATTTGTTTTGAGCCAATTTTCTACCAAAGTTGGTATGTCTCGTGAGAAAATGACTTTGAATCCTTGATCGGTAAAGTCCCAGCCCATGACATCTTCTGATTGTTTCATCAAAACAGATTGGAAGTCTGTTATCTTCGGGGCAAGCTTCAGTTTGGACACCGTGCGTTCTGCCTTCTCTCCGCATAATAACGCTGCGGCAACGCCGTCACCAAATAGCGAGGTGCCGATCAGATTGCTTTTCGTTTTATCTTCCGGCTGAAATGTCAGACTGCACAGCTCAGCAGCAATGACAAGCACAAAAGCCTCCGGATACGCTTTGCAGTATTCGGCTGCGCGCGCAAGCCCGCTGGCCCCTCCTGCACAGCCTAAGCCCCAAATCGGAACCCGCTTCGTATATGGAGAAAACGGAAGTTCATTCATAAGCCGCGCCTCGATACTCGGTGTGGAAAGACCTGTGCTGGAGACGAAAAAAACCGCTTCCACTTTCTCATAAGGTATGGCTTCTTGAACAAATTCAGGGTGAGAGAGGCACTCACGAACAGCCTCCCTGCTGTGCTTAAGTGTTTCTTCTATGTATATTTGATTTTTTTCTTCAAAGCTGTGCTCCTCTTTATACCATTCAATCGGCTTAACAAACTGTCTCGAATGGATTTGCCCGTTTTTAAAGGAGGATAACAGCCGGTCAATATCCTTAAAGGAATGCTGAAACATATAGCGGGCGAACTCAGCCGCTTTCTCTTGATTTACATCATATACAGGAAGACTTGTTCCAATGGATAAAATAAACGCCATGCAATCACCTCTTTGCATACATTGTGCCGCAACGATCTTTTTTATATGCAAAAAAAACTCCGCCGCGGCGGAGTTAGACTGCTGTTTTTTGTTCCGTAAGGTCAGCTTCTTGTTCTGTTTTTTTGGCTTTAGAAAATACGTTATATACAATATTTAAGACAACTGCAGTGAAGCTGCCCGCCACAATGCCATTCGTTGTAAGAAGCGTTAAGGCACTCGGAAGCTGTTTGAAAATATCCGGCACAACGGTCACACCGAGTCCCAAACCCACTGAGCAGGCAACAATCAGCAGATTTTCCTGTTTCGCAAAATCAATGCGGCTAAGCATTTTAATTCCGTAAGCGATCACCATTCCAAACATCGCAACCATTGCACCGCCCAAAACAGCAGATGGAATAATCGTCGTGAAAGCAGCGATCTTTGGAAACAGCCCGAATGCCATTAAGATCACACCTGTGACCACAATGACAGCATTTTTTTTGATTCCTGTGAGCTGAACAAGCCCGACATTTTGAGAGAATGCCGTGTAAGGAAAAGCGTTAAAAATACCGCCCAGAAGCACAGCCAGCCCTTCAGCGCGATAGCCTTTAGACAAATCTCTCTCTGTCAAACGGCGGTTTGTCAGGTCACCTAAGGCGAAGTAAACACCAGTAGACTCCACAAGACTGACAATCGCAACGATAGACATCGTAATGATAGGCGCTGCATGAAAAGACGGCGCTCCGAAGTAAAATGGCTGAATCATTTGTACAACTGCCGCATCCGACACATTAGCAAGTTGAACTTTCCCCATAAAATAAGCGATGAAGGTCCCAATCAAAATACCGATCAAAATCGAGACGGACTTGATAAAGCCTTTTGTAAAACGGTATAGAAGCACAATGATACTCAAAACGATAAAAGCAAGGGCAAGGTTGGAGAGATCTCCGAAATCTGCACTTCCTTCTCCGCCAGCCATGTTATTCATGGCAACCGGCATCAAAGTAATACCGATAATCGTAACAACAGAGCCTGTCACAACCGGCGGAAAAAACGAGACGAGCTTTCCAAAGAAAAATGAAATAAGTATGACTAGAATGCCTGAAGCAATAATGCTTCCGTAAACCGTCGAAACCCCGTATTCAGATCCAATCGCAATCATCGGCGATACCGCTGTAAATGTACAGCCAAGCACTACCGGAAGTCCGATCCCGAAAAAGCGGTTGCTCCATACTTGCAGAAGTGTAGCCACACCGCACATAAAAATATCAATCGATACTAAGTAGGTCAGCTGTTCGACAGTCAGTCCCATTGCTTTTCCGACAATCAGAGGAACGACAATGGCACCGGCATACATGGCAAGAACATGCTGAATCCCTAATGACAGCGTTTTGCCGAATCCATTTTTCATGAATGAACCTCCTGTACGAAGGACACTTTCCCTTCTTCTAAAGACCGAATTCTTGCCAAAGATTCCACTCGGTAGCCCAGTTTTACAAGTTCATCTCTTCCCGGCTGAAATGACTTTTCAATCACAATGCCAATTCCTGCAATAGAAGCACCCGCTTGCTTCACAATTGACGCGAGCCCGTGCGCTGCCTGTCCATTTGCCAAAAAATCATCGATAATCAGCACATGGTCCTGATCCGACAGGTGGGTCCCAGACACCGCGATTTGGCTTTCTGTTTGCTTCGTAAAGGAATAAACGGACGCTGTCAGCAAGTTGTCAGTAAGTGTTAATGATTGATGCTTTCTTGCGAAGACAACAGGTACACCCAGCTTCAAGCCTGTCATTACAGCGGGAGCGATACCTGATGATTCGATTGTCACAATTTTGGTAATACCGTCTTGTGCAAACCTGGTCGCAAATTCGTCACCAATTTTCTGCATAAGCAGCGGATCAATTTGGTGATTCAAAAAAGAATCCACTTTCAATACTTGATTTGATAATACGGCGCCTTCTTCCTCTATCTTCCTTTTCAGTGCTTCCATCCAGTCTTACCTCCGTTATGAGAATAAAAAAGCATTGCCCGCTCAAATAAAGAGCAAGCAATGCTGATATAACAAAAAACCGTACATATGCGGTTCCATTGCTCACCCATAGTCGGGACATTTACGGTGCCCGGTAGAAACTTGCGTGCCATATCCACGCGATTATATGAGTGTTCCTATGATATTGTAATAAATTATATCAAGATTCTAATCTCTTGCATAGGCTGAAAGTGAAAATTTCCGAACTTTATTTTCTTTATTTTAGATATCATTCGTATTTAAAAGGAATCCGATCATAAAAAGCCTGGCGGCCGCGCCGCCAGGCTTTGATTATGCCAAATAGAGATTTGAATATTTGGTTGATAAATAGTCAATTAAATAGCGAACGTTCAGTTCTTCTCCTGTCGCATCTTTAATAATGTCTAACGGCTTTTTCCGTTTTCCATGAATATGCACCTTTTCCGTCAGCCATTGCTTTATCGGATGAAATTCCCCTCTTTCTAAGAGAGCGTCAAATTCAGGGAGATCCTCAAGCATTTTTTGTTTCAGCTGAGCCGCATACATGTAGCCGAGCGCATAGGATGGGAAGTAACCGAAATCTCCTCCTGCCCAATGGACGTCCTGTAAAATCCCCTCTGCATCCGTCTGCGGTGTAATCCCTAAATAATCTTGGTATTTTTGATTCCAAAGCGATGGCAGTTCTTCTACAGACACTTCATTGCTGAAAATCGCTTTTTCAATTTCATAACGGATGATGATATGAAGAGGATACGTCAATTCATCCGCTTCAACCCTGATAAATGAAGGTTTTGATTCATTGATTGCCCGGACAAAATCATCCAGGGAGATGTCCTTGAACTGTTCAGGTGATGCCTCTTGAATTTTCTTATAGTACGGTGTCCAAAAATGCTTGTTGCGGCCGATAAAATTCTCGTAAAATAATGATTGAGATTCATGAATTCCCATTGATGCACCGTCTGACAAGTTCGTACCGCTCAGCGCTTCATCAATATTTTGCTCGTATATCGCGTGCCCGCACTCATGAATGGTGCCAAAGATTGCCGTCCGAAAATCTTTTTCATCATATCTCGTCGTGACTCGAACGTCTCCCCGGTTCAGCGTAGTTGCAAACGGATGAACGGTTTCATCAAGTCTTCCGCCATCAAAATCGTAGCCAAGCTCCTGTAAAAAATACAGACTGAGCTCTTTTTGCTTTTTTTTCGGGAACGCTTTTGTAATAAAGCTTGTATCTGGTTTATTTCCGGAAGCTGTCACCTGTTTAACAAGAGGGATAATCGCTTCCTTCAGCTCAGCAAACAGCTGATCAAGCACCTTTACCGTAACACCGGGCTCAAACAAATCAAGCAATGCATCATAAGGATGCTCTTGATATCCCCAGTACGTAATAAAACGTTTATTACATTCAATCAGCTGCTCTAAATAAGGAGAAAACAAGCTGAAATCAGATTTTCCTTTCGCTTCCTCCCATGCTGTTTCTGCCTTTGAACACAGAATTACGTATTCTTTGTATTCAGCCTCAGGGATTTTCTTATTCTCTTCATACTCTTTTTTTGCCAGTTCCACCGCTTTTTTCGTATCTTCTGACAAGTCATCAAATCGTTCATACAGGGCATCGATTAGCTCTTTCATTCGATCGGATGTCTGGATATTGAATATATCTGTTGAAAGCTGGCCGATGCTTTCAGCCCGGTCCTCTGAGCCGTTTTTCGGCGCGCCAGTTCTGGAGTCCCAGTGCATTAACGCGACTGCTTCGCTGTAATGTGAAATTCGTTTTAAAAGATCAAAAAATTCCTTTTCATATGTATGTATCTCCATATCCATTCCCTCCCTATTCTAGCCGTTCCATTACAGGCTAATGGAAGGGGGAATGAAAGTCAAATTGTTTGTATAAAAGGCTGCCGGTACGTTTGGCGGCAGCCTTTTATTCAGTTGATCGTCATTTGATTTTTTGGCGGAGGTGTTCTCCTCTTTTTCTGTTTGATTTTTTTATCCACCCACACTGTTGCCAGCGGGGTTAAGAGCGAGGTGACAATTACGCTCGTCGCTATAATTGCAGTTGCCGATTCAGCAACTGGGGCAAATGAGGCATTCGCTTCCGCTAATGCGTATGGGACAGCTACAGCCGCCCCCGCCGTAGAAGAAGCCGCCACACCCGCGACACCGTCCCCCCGCGCGACAAAACGATCAAGCAAAAACAAGGAGCTGCCCGATAAAATGACGACAGAAACTCCGATAAAAATGCCGAGCAGCCCTGATTGGATCAGCATTCCAAAATTCAAGGTATTGCCGAGCGAAAAGGCGAAAAATGGAATGATCGCTGGCACAACCTTGCTGAATAAGTCCCTGAGATCATGATCCAGATTTCCAAGTATACATCCGAGCAAAAACGGGATGACTGTCGCTGCCAGCGTTTCCCATGGGAATGCGGCAAGTCCCGTCACACCAAACGTCACCATGGTCATAAAAGGACCTGATTCTGTACTAATAAAGGCGAAAGCGCCCGCATCCTCTTTTCTTCCCATATGGTTCATAAGCGCCAAATACAGTCCGCCGTTCGTTTCATTCATTACCGCGACAATTGCTAAAACAGAAAGGCCTGCAAAAAAGCCGGATTGTATGCCATCGTCTGGTATAAATTGCGCTGCGATCACGCCGAGCAGCGCCGCAAATCCGACCTTTCCCAATAATAACGTGATTCCTTTTCTTGCGATGTAGCCTGAGGAACGAAAATCAATCGTTGCTCCTACGCAAAAGATAAAAACACCCAGTATCGGCAGCGTTCCGGTAATCAAAGCACCCGTAAAACCTCCAAAGAACTCCGCTGTTCCAGGAGCAAACGTGTTGAGCGCCGCTCCAAGAAATAGCGGAATAATCATCATTCCGCCAGGTACCCGTTCAATTGTCGCCTTGATTTTCATATTGTGGATTCTCCCATCCTCCGGTTATGAAAAAACAATTCCACTTACACTTGGAAAACAGCCTGCAAATCCTCTTTTGAACAGCTGCCCAGCTGGCTGCCGACTCCGACGGCGCCAGCTCCGGCTCTAAGCCAATCCGGCACTTCAGACGGATGTATCCCGCCTGTCGGAATAAAGGTCACCTGCGGGAAAGGGCCCGCTAAATTTTTCATAAACGGAATTCCAAACACACCGCTTGGGAACAGTTTTAATGTAGTAAAACCGCATGTCAGCGCTTCTATAATTTCGCTCGGAGTCAAGACGCCGGGGATATAATGTGTCTTTACAAAAGAAAGGTGTTCAGCAAGATCAGCTGAAAAACCCGGACTGACAATAAACTGTGCGCCAGCCTCAGCAGCTTCCCCAGCTTGCTGCGCGGTGATGACCGTGCCCGCGCCAATTAAAATATCGTCTCTATTACGGAAGGTTTCGATAATATCTGATGCCCCGGGCGTCGTATACGTCACTTCAACTGCACGAATCCCTTTATCTAATAAACTCTCAATCTGCTGACAGGCATCCTGTTTATCCTTTGAGCGAATGACTGCAATCAGCCTGGCTTCTTGCAGACGGTTTTCAACGATTTTGGAATCCATATTAATAATCCCCTTTCTTTTGGTAAACCGTTCTTTGAGCAGATAAAAACGAAGCTAATTTCTCCCTGGTCGGCAAACCGTCCATATCCCCCGGTGCCTGCACTTGCAAAGCGCCAATCGCATTCCCTCTTTGCACCGCATCCTTGTACGACAAACCATCTAGGATACCGCTGATCACACCGACTGCAAATCCGTCTCCGGCGCCGACTGTATCAACCACCTGATCGACCCTGCAGCCTTCTAGAAATCCTTCACTTGTCTCCGTTTTAAAGTAAGCGCCTTCTTTTCCGAGTTTAATAGCAACAAAGCTGACTCCTTTTTTCAGATAATAATCAGCAATACCTTCAGGTGTTTTTTCTCCGGTCAATAGCTCTCCCTCTGTGATCCCCGGAAAAAACCAGTCTGCAAGCCCAGCCAGATCATTGATTGTGTGTATCATTGTTGCTTGATCAGGCCAAAGCGAAGGCCTTAAATTAGGGTCGAATGAAATGGTTTTCCCGGCGTTTCTCATGTCGTTCATGACATGATACGTGAAGTCTTTCATATCGGCTGATAAGGCAGGCGGAATGCCTGTCACATGCAAATGGCCTGCGCATTGAAAATAATCTTTTGGATATTCAGCAGAAGTTAATGTGCTTGCAGCTGAGTTTTTCCTATAGTAGGTAACTTGCGGGTCGCCTTCCTTCACTTTTGACTTCAGCAACAGCCCGGTGGGATTTTCGTCCTGCGAGCGGATCACGCGGGACACATCCACTCCCTCTTTTTTAAGCTCCTGTACAATAAACGTGCCGAGCTGATCATTGCCGACCTTGCTCATCCATCCCATTCGGAATCCGAGTCTGGCAAGGCCGCAGGCGACATTGCTTTCTGCTCCGGCAAGCCCTTTAGAAAAAGTGGATACTTCATGAAGGCCTCCATACTCATTTGCGTAAAACATGGCCATTGATTCACCGAATGTCACCGCATCAAGCTTCATCTCTTCCCAACCTCCTCTTAGTTGAGGGCACCTAGGATTAAAGTGACTTTCTCATGATGACTTTTGCCTCCAATTCAATGGTTTGAGGCGCTCCTTTGTCACCTTCAATCCTTTTTAATACACGTTCCATCGCCGTCCTGCCCATATCATGTGACGGCTGAGCGATCGTTGTAATGCCTGGACCGATCAGTTTGTACCATTCCGTATCATCGAACCCTGCAATCCCTATATCTTGAGGGATGCGCAGGCCAAGCTCTTCCATACAGCTGATGATTTTCAGCATAATCAAGCCATTCAAAGCCAGAATCGCTTTTTTTTGCTCCGGCATCTCCTTGTGAAAAGAACGAAGCGCCGCTTTAAGCTGCTCCTTGTCCTTTACGTCAATTTCATACATTCTGACAAGCCCGTTCACATTTTGAACCGCAGCCATTTCCTGATACACCGCTGCTCTTTCTGCACGAGGGCTGATAGAGGAAATTGGTTCGGTAAACAGCGCGACATCAGTATACCCTTTGCTGTAAGACTTCTGAAGAATCTCTTTAGTGATCGATCTGTTGTCAGTCGTTACGGTATCCAGTTTCAGATCCGGCAGTTTCCGGTCAATTAAGATCGTCGGAATGTGCTGTTCAGCAAAAGCGCGCAGCAAATCCTTGTTTTCCCCTGTTGCGTTTAAAATCAGGCCCTCAACCGAATGGGCTTCTAGCTTTAAGAGCATTTCCCGCTCTTTTTCAGGACTGTTATCTGTGTTGCACACCATAATGCTGTAGCCATATTGATCACAAACCTCTTCGACTCCCCTAAAAGCAGCGACCGAAAAAGGGTTTGTAATATCCGCTACAACAAATCCAATTAACTTGCTTTTTTTTATTTTCAAACCTTGGGCCATTTTACTCGGCCGATAATTCAGTTCTGCGATTGCCTTTTTAATGTTTTTCACTTTTTCAGGAGAAATCGCGTCAATTTTTCCGTTAATATAGCGGGAAACTGTTGATTTCGAAACTCCTGCATATTCAGCTACATCTTTGATGGTTGTATGGCCTGTTGTTTTCTTTTTCATTCAAGTACTCCTGTATCTCTTATATTTGAAACCGATTTCAAAACCGTTACAACAAAAGAATACCATAATTTTAACATTTGGGAAGAGTTTTTTTAATAATGTGTCAATTCATTATTTTTTCGTTGACTCTTTACACTATTTATCCTAAAATTTTCTTTGAAACCGTTACCAAAATATTTTCATTCAAGTGATGCTGAAATCCTAACCAAGGGGGAAATATAATGGAAAATCGTTATTCTGTACATCCTGAACAAGTAAAACGCTTTACAACAGAGGAGCTTCGCAGTCATTTCTTAATGGATTCTTTATTTACAGAAAACAAACTTACGATGTATTACTCACATGAAGACCGGGTTGTCATCGGCGGAGCGGCTCCAGGGCAAAGTGAACTGAAGCTTGATGCAGGTGATTTTCTAAAAACAGACTTCTTTTTGGAACGGCGTGAAATCGGGATTATTAATGTCGGCCAGCCTGGTGCTGTCAGGGTTGGCGATGATGAATATGTGCTTCAAACAAAGGATTTTCTCTATATTGGAATGGGCAATCAGGATGTATCGTTTTCAAGCTTGAACGGGGAAAAAGCGAAGTTTTACTTCGTCTCCTCCTGCGCCCACAAAAGCTATCCGACACAAAAAGCCGCCCTATCTGAGCTGACACCGGACCGCCTTGGTGATGATGCAGCGTCTAATGTCAGAAGCCTGTACAAAGTCATACATCAGGATGGCATTAAAAGCTGCCAGCTGATGATGGGAATAACGATGTTAGATCAAAACAACAACTGGAATACCATGCCGGCTCACGTTCATGACCGTCGGATGGAGGCTTATCTTTACCTGGATCTTGAAAAAGACTCAAAGGTGTTTCATTTCATGGGCCAGCCAGACGAAACACGCCACCTTGTGGTTGGTAATGAGCAGGCTGTCCTTTCCCCCGCCTGGTCTATTCATTCTGGCGCAGGAACATCAAATTACAGCTTTGTGTGGGCGATGGCTGGAGAAAATTATACTTTTACGGACATGGATCTCATTCCGATGGATGGGCTGAAATAAGATGGGTTATCTGCATGACGCCTTTTCACTAGAAGGAAAAACAGCGCTGGTGACAGGCCCGGGAACAGGGATCGGTCAAGGAATTGCCAAAGCGCTGGCCGGGGCTGGCGCTGATATTATCGGCACATCACATACAAGCAGTCTGTCTGAAACACAGCAGCTTGTGGAACAGGAAGGCCGGACATTTACATCTTTTACATTGGACATGAGCAAGCCGGAAGCGATCAAGAATTCAGCAGCTGAGCTGTTCGAAAACAGGCAGATCGACATCCTTGTTAATAATGCGGGTATTATTCATCGAGAAAAAGCGGAACATTTTGCAGAAGAGAACTGGCAGCACGTACTGAATGTCAATCTAAACAGCTTGTTTATTCTGACACAGCTGGCAGGCAGACACATGCTGAAAAGAGGTTATGGAAAGATAATTAATATCGCCTCTCTCCTGTCTTTTCAAGGCGGGATACTCGTTCCTGCTTACACCGCGAGCAAACACGCTGTTGCCGGTTTGACAAAATCCTTTGCAAATGAGTGGGCAGCATCGGGCATTCAGGTCAATGCAATCGCCCCAGGCTATATTTCTACTGCGAATACAAAGCCTATTCGGGATGATGAAAAGCGAAATGAGGACATTTTAAAAAGAATTCCTGCCGGCCGCTGGGGCCAAGCGGATGATATCGGAGGGACAGCAGTCTTTTTGGCGTCACGTGCTTCAGATTATGTGAATGGACATATCTTAGCTGTTGATGGAGGCTGGCTATCCCGCTGACAATGAAAAAAGCTGACGAACAAGATCGTCAGCTTTTCCTATTACATCATATGCGGTTCAACAGGCAGGACCTTTTTGACCTCATCAATGATGCGTTCATTTTCTCCGCCAGCGTAAATGTGAATCGAGCCGCTGTCTTGATTCGAGCGAATCAGACGCCCGATGCCCTGCCGTACGCGTAACAACATATATGGCAGATCCACTTCTTCGAACGAATCTTTTTTCGCTCCGTTGCGTTTCGCAGTAAATACAGGGTCATGAGGCGGGAATGGCAATGACCAAATTGTAACATTCCTCAATGCGTCACCAGGAATATCGAGTCCTTCCCATAAGTGAACCGAACAAAGTACTGTTTCCTCTTCCTCTTGGAATTTCTCCACTAAGCTGCTGATTTCTTCATCACCTTCAAAGAAAATCGGATACGGCAGCTCCCATGCAGCCGACAGCTCTTTAAACTCGTTTAATTCTTCAAAAGAAGGGAATAGCACAAGGGTTCTACCTTTGTAACGTTTGATTGTTTCAATCGTCTCAGCCGCTTTTTGTTCAGCCGCCATGTCTGTTTTTGTGTATAGATTAACAGTCATTTGCTCGTCATAATCATAAGGGGAATCAACAGTTAATGACAAATAATCATGAATCCCGAGACTGTCGGCAATATAATCAAATGAACCGCCTTCTGACAACGTAGCAGACGAGAAGATATAAGGGATTTTCTTAGAAAACACCTTTTCGCCAAGTACTTCTGCTACCGTTCTCGGCATCACGACAAAAGTGGATTCTGCTTCCTTTTTCTCCAGCCAGCTGATCGCGTCCTTTTGATATAGAGATAATGAATACGCCATTTGTTCAACATACTCTTCTACAACTGACAGCTCGTATTGATCAATCGTGTACATTTCAGACTCGAATACAAGTGCCTCACCGATTTTATCAAGTAAACGGCAAAGCTCGTCCGCCGTCTTTTTGACACGCTGGTCATTTTTTATTTCTAAACGGTGTGAACCGGCTACTTCTTTTGATTCTTCAGAAAGAACATAGAAAAATTCGTCGTTTGCAGCAAGTGCATCTTCAATCAATTCTGCAAACTCTTCTCTGATGTCATTTTGCAGCAAACGTTCTAAAAACAATTCAAGTGTAGACTGCTTCACTCTGTAGGTAAGCGCTTTTTGTGCAGCAAACTCTAGCAAATGCCCTTCATCAAATACAACTGCACTATGATCAGGCAAAAGCGGCAGCTGTCCTTCTCGTTTGCGTGATTCTTCCGTCCATACATGCTCCATATAAAAATCATGAGAACATATGATTAAGTCCGTTGACTTGCGGTAGTAATCTCTGGAAAGCGTCAGGCCGCATCTGTGTCTCATATCACAAGTCAGACAGTCCTGAAACGAGTCGTAGCTTACGTCAGACCATTCTTCATTTGATAGATTTGCGTACTGCTTACGGTCGCCATACGGATAAAAGCGCTGCATCGCCTGTGACTCATGGACAAATGACGGTAACGATTCATAAAGATCCAGCCATTTATCATCATCAGAACGCTGCATTGTTTTTTCAAGCTTCTTCAAGCATAAATATTGCTCATGTGATTTTGACAGCCTTGTATCAATTTTCAGATCAAGATGCTCAGCCAGCTTTGAAATATCGCCCTCTTTTTTCACCAGCTGTTCGATTAATGTTTCATCGGCACAAGCAATGATGGCCGGTTTGCCGACATACCTTGCATAGCTGATCGCAAACAGAAGATAAACCAGCGTTTTCCCCGTTCCCACTCCAGCTTCGGCGAACATGACTTTTTTCTCTTTAAACGCCCGCTCCAGCTGAAAAGCCATAAATACTTGCTCATCCCGAAGATCAAACCCTTTTTCGGGAAGGATATCGTAAAACACGTCACCAATCCAATTGTTCAATTCTTCATAAAAATTCTTTGTTTTCGTTAAAGAAAAAGGCAAACGTGATGTTGTCACCTAGTTCCAACCCCCAACTATTCGACATTCAGACCACCAATAATATCATTTTCCGCTGATGAATACAATAAAAAAACTTGGCATTGCCAAGTTTTTTGCAGTTTACTTGCGATTGATCACATGCGACGATAAAAAAGGATGGTCTGTTGAATAAATATGTTCTACCGCTTTTTCTAAATCATTTTGCGCATGCGACATCACAGACGGAGACGAATCAGTCCCGAGCTCCTTTAGCTCGTTTGCTGTTGCGTCAAGCGCCCTTTGAATAAGATTAAAATGTTCGCTGTTCAGCATGAGATCACCTCTGATGGAAATAATCATCATTGTATGCGAACTTTTCATTTTATATACATGCTTTACCGCATGTTATCCCCGAAACTTGCACAAACTACACTTGATATTCCGTCTTTGGATTATCCGTCTTATCAACAATATTCTATCAGGGAGTGATGTTGACATGAGTTATAGAAACCGATTAGATCAGCATTCTGAACTGTTTCATCACAATTGGACGCGGCCTAAACGTTCTAAGTCTCAAGTAAACGGTCACACTGAAATGTCCCAAACCAACATTATATTGAGAAGCAATGCGAAAGCTCACCGTTGGTAACGATAGAATATGGCTGAAAGATGAAAGAAGACGCATGCAGAGCGTCTTCTTTTTATTCGTTTTCTGTTTTCTTGCGCTGCGGTCTTACTTTTGACCAATATTGATAATAATCCGTTTTAATAAACCCGTTAAAGAGCTTGCGTTTCTTCGTTGCTTTTCTGCCGTATGCTTCATCAAAGTTTTCATTTGATGTCAGCATATACACAGACCAAGTATCAAGCGGCTCGAACGCCTGCCCCATTTCTTTGTACATCTGTTCAACAGCTTTTTTCTCGCCGAGACGCTCTCCATATGGCGGATTGCCGACAATTACGCCAAACTCCAGATTCGTTGTGAAGTCTTTGACCTGCATCTGCTTAAATTGGATGAAATCTCCCAGTCCTGCTTCCTCTGCATTTTCTTTAGCGATTTGAACCATGCGGTGGTCTATATCGCTTGCGAAAATCGTAAGCGGCTGGTCATAGTTTGCCTTTTCTTCGACCTCAAGCCGCGCTTTGTCCCACAGGTCTTTGCCGATCCATTCCCAATCCTCTGAGACAAAATCGCGGTTGAATCCCGGAGCGATGTTTTGGCCGATTAATGCCGCTTCAATCGCGATTGTTCCGGAACCGCAGAAAGGATCGGCAAACGGACGGTCCGGCGTCCAATTGGTTAATTGCACCAAAGCGGCTGCAAGTGTTTCTTTAATCGGCGCACCGCCCTGATCGACACGGTATCCTCGTTTGTGAAGGCCTGTCCCTGATGAGTCCAGTGTAATAAGAGCCTGATCTTTCAATAAAGAAATTTCCACTTTATACTCGGCACCTGTTTCTTCAATCCAATCATTGGCTTTGCCGGACTGCAGCTTTAGCTTTTCGACAATTGCTTTTTTGACAATCCGCTGACAGTCGGGAACGCTTGCGAGTGTTGATTTTACCGATTTTCCGATGACAGGGAATTTCCCGTTTTCAGGTATAAATGAGCGCCAGTTAATCGCTTTCGTTTTTTCAAACAGTTCATCAAATGTTTTCGCTTTAAAAGAAGCAACCTGAACCTTTATGCGGTCGGCTGTTCTAAGCCAAAGGTTTGCACGGCAGATGGCGAGCGCATCACCTTCAAAAATAACTTTCCCGTTATCAACCTTGCATTCGTATCCTAAATCTCTTACTTCCTTTGCGACAACAGCTTCAATACCCATTGGTGCCGTTGCAATTAGTGTATACTTCTTCATCGTATCACCCTGTCTTTTAAAACTTTTCTCATTTCAAGATAAAAGCTCTCCTTATACGGGAGAGCTTGTTTTCATCATTTTAAATGTAAGTGGTCTAACGTTCTGTAAGCCATGTTTTGTTCCGTCGTACTGCAAACGGCTTATCACCTCGTACTCAGGCGGCAATCATCTATCTACAGAAAGCATTCTGTCCTTCTCTCCGTTGAATTCCGTTAAGAAGGTTCCCCTACCAAAATTTGGGTTTCTCGCTCGAGGGGTTTACCGCGTTCCACTCTCACCATTTCTAGTGAGACTTCGTCACTGTGGCACTTTCAAGGATACTCAGCCATATCCAGAGAACGTAGGCTTTTTTCCTGCCGTCAGCCCCTAAAGGCTGCCCTAGCTTATGACTTCGCTAGGCACGAACACTACGGGCATCTCAGCACCGTGCGAGCATGGACTTTCCTCTACAGATTCAAGATCTGCAGCGATTACCCGAACGTTAAGAACATGAATTATTATATAACAACTGATTACAATTTACAAGCGCCATTTTTTTCAAGCGCGTCAATCATAAAGCTTGCTGCCAAAAACGTGTTTTTCTAAGTTAGACAGCCGTTTTAAAATATCAAAGTTTGTTGTGTTAGATTGCACAGGCTGTTTCTTGCTGGCTTCTTCAAGCTGTTTTTTCAGCTGCAGATTTTCCTGCTGCAGTTCTTCAATCTCTTGATGGAAGGTTTCATAATCCTTAATAATCATATCTAAAAATTTGTCAACGTCTTCTTGCTTGTAGCCTCTAACGCCTGTTTTAAATTCTTTTTCCAAAATTTCTTTCGCAGAAAGCTTTACTTTATCAGCAAGCATCTTTTTCACCTCGTATCGTGAATCATCACATATATTTTTTCAGAAATCTGTACGGTTGTCAAATTTCTCTCTCTTTGTTAGTAGCTGTCTTCCTCCACTGTCACTCTCAAGTCATCCATCGTGATAAAATAGATGGGATACCCGTCCCGTTCGTGTCTCTTTTCAGCCGTCTCAAGCATATACTTTGGAGATCCTTCCTTTTCAGGATCATATAACAGCATCAAGGCGTCTGATTTTTCTATAAAAAACTGATTTTTTTGTTTAAACTGAAGCGGGCTTTCATACGGCCTGTGAGTCAGGCTTTCTTCGTAGTCAGCCTGTGCCAGGACAGCTTCGTAAAGCTCTTTATTAGGCTCTTTCCAGTTCTTGTCCTGATCGTAGAAAGGGGTAATTACAGCTACCTTTAAATCAGGGTATTCCTCCTGCAAATCATATGCAGCTTCAGCAGCCCACAGCTCCGCTCCAAGCTGTCCCGAAATTAAAATCCATTCTAAACCCTCATCTAAAAATCCGATCAGCCGGTTTTTAATCGCTTTTTTTATGTAATACAGCGCCTTATCATCCTGCTTAAAAATCCCCAATTCAAACGGTTTATATCCCGTAATAGCCAAAACTTTCAAGTTTTCACCTACTTTTAAAAAATGGGGTCCCCTTCAGGGCCCCATTTTTATTGTTGCGTGTTACACCAATCAGTCTGCACGATTCAATACTAATCGCAGCAAGGTTTTCCTGCCTGAAAATGCTGATGTGTTGTCGGATCATAGCTAGAGTATGTGTGTGGATAGTAGTGAACATGCTCAAAATGATGGTGATTTACATTTGTCGTATGCTGTGGATGAATATGCGGCACGACAGTATTGGAAAACGTATGGTGCTCACAGCAATGCGTAGGATGGACAATCGGCGCCATCACGTGCGGTCTGCAGTGGTACATAATAAGATCCCCTTTCCATAACTTTATTACAATATTAGGTTATGAAACATAAGGGGTACATGTTCTAATACAAAAACCTATTTTAAAAGTGTGCAATTAAGCTGTCTTTAAAGTTTGAAAACACAAAAGCAATCAAAAATACCACAACAAAGAACAAGTAAAAAACACCCTTATACATACCAACTCTCCCTTTAAAAATAACTAACGTCATTTTACAGGATTCGCCGCTATTCTACAACAAAATCACTGTGAATTCAGCAAAAAAAATTCATAGCGAAACAAGTCGTCTTTTGCGCTTTCCCGGGGAATATTTAAGAGGAATATTTCCTCTTCAGCCGGGCGATTCTCATATGCAGTTTTTCTGTTTCTTTTTCTGATAAAAATGCCGCATCGCTAAGCAGTTGTTCTGCTATCTGCAATGCTTTTCCGAATTCTTTTTTCTTATGCTCAAAATATTTCGCGAGCTCTATTACAGCAGCGTATCTGCACTTCTGATTTTGCGAGCAGGACAGTTTTTCCCAAAGCTGCACTGCATCTTCCAAGCGGTTTTGTTTTTTGTACAGGAGCGATAAATCCAGTCGTGCACTGTCCTGATCCTCAAACGGTTTTTCTATAAGCCTTTCCAGCTGTTTGATCGCTTGATCCATCTCTTTATGAGCCATAAACCATTTGGCCATGGCATAAGCTTCACTGTGTTCTTTTGGCGCATGTGATTCTGAAAGGATTTTTTTAGACATATGAATATACAATGAAATAAGGGATAGCACATCCATTTCATTATGCTGCAGGACGCCTTTTAGAAGATCCGGCTCTTGCGCCTTGATAAAATGAAAATAAAGCATCGGCGCCAAGTAGCCCGGTGTGTCTTCTAGTCTGCGGATGCCGAGCTCTTCTTTTTCAACCGTGCCGAGGGATACACGGTCCATTTTGTGTTTCCACAGGCGTCTAGCTCCATGTAAAAGGTCAAAGTGGCCGAATTCCGGAAGCTTCGGAAGTCTGTCACGGATCAAGGTATGCCTTGTTTTCACCTGAGGCCAATCAAAGGCTTTGCCGTTGTAGGTCACAAGTGATGTAATGTCAACCTCGCTTAAAAAGCTTTGATACAAGGCGACTTCGTTCCCCGGCTTAGGCAAAAGATGCTGTTTGACTGTCACTCGGTCTTCATACACTCTCGCATGGCCAAGCAAAAAAATGGTATTCCCAGCTCCGCCTCCAAGACCGGTTGTTTCTGTATCAAAGAAAAAGAGATTGTTTTTGTTATACCCTTTTGCTGACAACGTATGCGACAGGCCGCTTTGATTCCACAATGTGATCACTTCCTCAAGTTCAGAAAAATGGTATAACCCATGCCGGTGAGAAAGCGGATATTCTACTTCTCTGATGAGGCAGTATTCATCTTCGAAAAAGAAAGGCTTCATGCCAAAAGCCTCCCACTCTTCTAAAAACGGGATGTCATCAAAGTGGTTTTCTTGTTTGCCAGCTTCTATTTTTTGTTCTCCTTCGTCGAGCACCATGTGCTTTTTCATACGCTGGAGTTTCCCTTTTAATGACATATCCAACCTCCCTCCTTACGACATCTGATCCAACATGCGCAAAATTCTTTCCTTTGCTTTTATCCCTTCTATTTCGGTACCTATACAAGACGGACAGCCGTCATGACAAGGGCATCGTTTTATAAGCTGTTTCGCCGCTTCTTTGATGTCTGAAAAACGTTTAAAGACTTCCTCTGCCAAACCGATACCGCCCGGATAATGATCGTATAAAAATATGGTTGGCAATCCTGTATGGGCTGCTTTAATTTGAGAAACGACATGAACATCATTTCGATCACACATGATATACACAGGGACAATATGCTGAAGCACATTCGTGATGCCAAGAAGCAGCTGTTCCAATGTCTTTTCTGCGATGTCTTCGTCCGCTGTTTTGATTTCGAGCCAAGCTGCACTTGTATGCAGTTCTTCTTCCGGCAAATGAATAGGTCCAGACCCAATATTTTCAAACGTAGTCATTTTTATTTTTTTAAAAATGGTCGGCAGAGCATTGACAGTGACATCTCCGTAGTGCAATGATGTACGGCTTTTTTCTTTCGTTTGATCGATTTCTAACACCTTCAGCTGAACTGCCAGGTTTGCATCTGTATAATATTCGACATCAACTTTTCTGACATAAGCCTTTTTATGGTCCCAATCGAGCTTCTCTACTTGATACTGAACGCCTTCATGCAAATAAATGGCTTCATCATGCAAAAGCGTCATCGCACTAAAACGGTCCATTTCACCGATAATCCTGACATTTGCAATATCCGACTGATCAACTATGACGACATTTTCCTGTGATGCGGAACGCAAACTGATGTTTGAAGCAGGGAACGACTCACTTGCCCAATGATACCGTTCGCCGTTGCGGTGAAGAACGGCCTCTTCCTGAAGATACTCAAGAATATCACTTACATCCATGGGCCCAAATTCTTCATCAGCTCTAAATGGAAGCTCATAAGCAGCACACTTTAAGTGGTCTACTAAAATAATCAAATTCTCCGGATTGATTCTTGCAGATTCCGGCGAACGATTAAAGAAGTATTCAGGATGCCGTACAATATATTGGTCGATCGGCGTCGAATTAGCTACCATGATAATTAAAGATTCACCGTGTCTTCTGCCAGCTCGTCCCGCCTGCTGCCAAGCACTTGCGACACTTCCGGGATAACCTGTCATCACACACACCTGCAGCTGGCCGATATCAACACCAAGCTCTAAGGCATTCGTACTGACCACTCCTAAAATGTCGCCTTCTCTCAGGCCTCTTTCGATTTCTCTTCGCTCTTTAGGCAGATAGCCTCCCCGATAGCCTCTGATTGATTTTGTTCCAATTTCTTTTTTCACGAGCTCGTGGATATGGCTTAAAATAATTTCCACCCGGACCCTGCTTCTGGCAAAAACAATGGTCTGCACTTTGTTTTTAAGAAACTCTTTCGCCAGTTCATTCACTTCTGCAGTTGCGCTCTTTCTAATATTCAGCGGTTTGTTTACAATTGGCGGATTATAAAATACGAAATGCTTGCGTCCGCTCGGGGCACCGTTGTCATCGACCAGCCGCATCGGTTTGCCTGTCAACTGCTCTCCCAATTCCTTCGGGTTGGCAATCGTTGCAGAAGTGCAAATAAAAACCGGATCACTTCCATAAAACCGGCAGATCCGCTTCAGCCGACGGATCACATTTGCCACATGGCTGCCGAACACCCCCCGATACGTATGAAGCTCATCAATGACGATATACTTAAGGTTTTCAAACAAACTGACCCATTTCGTATGATGCGGAAGAATGGCAGAATGCAGCATATCGGGATTTGTAATGACAATGTGACCTGCTTTTCTCACCTTTTGCCTGATTGCCGGAGACGTATCCCCGTCATATGTAAAGCTTTTAATGTCAATTCCCATTTCATCGATGATTTCATTTAGCTCGCTCTTTTGGTCTTGTGCCAGCGCTTTAGTCGGAAATAAATATAACGCCCGGTTTGTTTCATCCTGAGCGATGGACTGCAGGACTGGGAGGTTGTAGCATAGCGTTTTTCCTGACGCGGTTGGCGTAACGGTAACAATGCTTTCTCCTTTTTGCACATATTGAAAAGCGGAATATTGGTGGGTATATAGTTCATCAATGCCCCTTTTCGTAAGGGCAGCTTTGATTCTCTCATCTATACTTTCAGGCATGGGCCTTGTTTTTGCTTCACGAGGCTCAATTTCATGCCAATTCACAACGTTTTCATTTCCTTTCAAATCAGAAATGAGTTCAGTCAGTGATTTCTTTTTCATTCTTTACACCTCTTTGTCAAGTACAGTTTACCGAATATTTGTTTGCATGGCTAGGTGCAAATTTTATACAGTTGAATAAAAAAAGCAAGGCATACGCCCTGCTTATTTCGCTTTGATTGTAAGGAGCTTTGATTCGCCTTTACGGGCAGCCTTTTCGCCTGCCGGCACAATTGATCCTACAGCCTCACCATTCATAATAACGATCGGGATGACGGTGCTGCTCGCTTTTTCTTTTATTAATTCCAAATCACATGTAATCAGCGGGTCACCGACCTTCACTTTATCCCCTTCTTTAATGTGGGCAGTAAATCCTTCTCCGTTCATATTGACTGTCTCCAGCCCGACATGAATTAACAGTTCAATTCCCAAGCGAGTCCGAATGCCAACGGCGTGTTTGGTGTGGAAAATCTGAATGACTTCACCTTCAACAGGTGAAACGATTTCACCGTTAGAGGGCTCCACCGCTATTCCTTCTCCCATCATTTTCTGTGAAAAAACTGGATCCGGCACATCTGACAGGTCCATTACTGTACCGTCTGCCGGAGAATAAATAACCTCTTCTGTCACTTTTTCTTGAGTTTTGCCCATTCCGAATAATTTTTTCAGCAATGTGTTTTCTCCCTTCTCATTCACTTCAACCGTTATCCCTTCATTCACCACTATTTAACCACACTTTCAATTTTGCTTCAATTTATAACAACATCTGGCATAGACGCATAATCTGGTTAAAAAAAGGCGGTGGCTGAAGTGGAATTCTATGATGACAAAAAGAACGAACTGCAAAAGAAAGAGAAAATCATAACGGAGGCAATAGACACTCTTTTTCAATCCTCAGCATTCGGCAACCTTATAAACGGATTTCAAAACCTCATCAATTCGAGTTTAAAGGATGTGCAGACAACCATACATGTCAGAGAAAGAGAAACTGGGCTCTATGTCGATATTACCATTCCGGCGACGTTTCGAGATGGCGAGATCGTCGTTGATGTCAAATCGAGGTATCTCCATGTCACACTCCAAGAAAAACAGAAACACCAATATGAAGCTACTTTTACAAGCATGACAAGAACGGTGCAGCTTCCTTATGAAGTTCGCCAAGAAGATATGGAAACATCTTGGAACGAGCAGACAATGACACTATTCTTTCCAAAAAATAAGCATGAATGAACGATTCATTCATGCTTCTATCATTTAAAAAAGCTGGTAAATCCCTTTATTAAAGATCCGACCTGATTCATTGCACTCATCACTTGGCCTGTCGTATCCATCATTTTATTAAAATCAAATTGCCCATTGGCTTTTTTGAACTGCGACATAATGCTTTGAAATTGCGAAGGCTGCTGTTGATTAGGCCTTGGAATAGGATAAGGGTTGGAAAATACAGGCGGCTGCATAGGCATAGGCTGGATCGGAGCATAGGGCTGATAGTAATCCTGCTGTCCATAATGCTGCTGAGGCAGATGTTGCTCCAAATAACCGGGTGCAGCCTGCTGATAATATCCTTGCATTTGCTGAGGATCATAATAGCCCATTTGCCGAGGATAGCTTCGAGAGCTCCTGTTCATTGCGATTCCCCCTAAACTCAACATATTTCTCTTCTATATATGTATGAATGACTTCTATTGTTTGTGTCACGAGTAAAGGTTAGCGTTTGTCAAATTGTGTCGAAAGTTTAAATTTTTTAAAAACAGAAAAAAGTCGAATCATTATGGTACCATGTTTTCAATACAGATGAGAGGGGATGCACCATAATGAACGTATCATACTTAAGCAAACGTTTTGCAGAAATGAAGAAATATGAAACAGACTGTATGAATAAACTGATGGACTTTGCCAAGTTCCTCTATATTCAAGGACATCTCAGCATAACTGAGTTTCGTAACAGTATGAAGGTTCTCGAAGCAAATGGAGCAGAAAGCCCGGCATATGAGATGAATTAACGTCCGGCCCCCTATAACGAATTTAAAAGAAGACAGCCTTTACCGGCTGTCTTCTCTTGCAATTTCATCCTTTACTGCATGCAATGTATAAAGGACTGACTCAGTGATGTCCTTGAATCGTTTTTTATGAATATGATGAACATATGATTGAAGGACCAATTCCAGGAAATTATCTTTTGCGGTCTCAATTTGCTCTTTATGCACATATTTAGGGCGACGGGCTTTTATCAATTCAAGAGCACCCTCCGCCCAGCGAGCCGCCAGCTCATCATTCTCTTCAACTGCAGGCTTTATCGTCTCAAAAAAATCATAAGAATGATTACTGCTTTTTCCTTCCTGATACCGATCAGCGCCTTTTTCAGCAACTTCAATCATTTTCTCGGTCATTCCCAGCAATGTTTGTGATAGCAATACCTTTCACCTCAATGCCTATCGTACCAAATTTCACTCGTAAATTCAGCCGATGCGGTATACCTTCTCAAACGCATACCTGTGTTCAGGCGATTGATACAGCTCATTTATACAAATATGAAGATCTATGATTTCTTCTTCCAGCACACTCAGGCGATCGTTTTCCGCTTCCCGCATCTCAGCCTCTAATGCATTTACAGAATGATTCAGGCTTTGCTCAGCTCGCGTTAATTCATCTTCTATATCAGAAAGCATACGGAGAATATCTGTCTTGCTTACATAACCGGACATTCGTGTACCTCCCTTTCCTCGTCTCTCCGGTTAACATTCTTTGCTCCCCAGGCTCTTTCCTTCTTCATGACAAAACTAGAAGCAAATCGCCAAACAAACAGGTATTCCACGAAAAGCTGAAGTTTTCGACAAAAACACCTGCAAAAATTGTATGATCCTCCTCCTTAATGCAAACGATACTTGTGAGGAGGTGCCGTATGAAAACTAGACCGAAAAAAGCCGGCCAACAAAAAAAGACTGAATCAAAAGCAATCGATTCTTTAGATAAAAAATTAGGCGGCCCGAACCGCCCTTCTACGTAAGAAGCAAGGAATTTCCTTGCTTCTTTATTTTTTCAGCCAATGTTCCACCGCAAAAAGCGCATGAAGCTGGCGCTTTTTATGTAAATACCAGTCTGTCAATTCAATCTGCTTCGGCAATTCCTCGCGCCTAAAGAACGTTTTCTTTATCTTTCCATGAAACCAATCTGTTTTCGTTCCGTCTAATGAGTGAATTACCTCAGGGTAGCATGTCCTTAGCATAGGAGATGTTCTCTTTGTAATCCCGATTATCTTTTCCATATCAAAACGGGAACCTGTGTGCGGCACTGTGTGCAAAAAGTGATAAAAAGCGGAAAACAATTCTGGCTTGAACAGCAATTCAGACAGCTGCTTTCCCAGCCTTATCCTTTCCTCCGCCTTTGAAAAGCGTTTCACTGAAATGCCGTAAAGAAACCCGTCTGAGGAAGGAAAAATAACGGTGTTAAAATGAAACCAGTCACTTAAATAAAAAGGAATCGTGTCAAAAACATTCTTTTTAAACGAAGGATTTTGTATAATAGGTGTTTGGATAGTGTTTTGTTCATTTATAATGAGGGCATACATTAGCCGCTCTGTGTTTCGCTCATGCCAAAAACGGGCCCATTCTTCCGACATAAATTGTGAGACGCCAAACACATGCAGAAGATGAAACAGCGGTTTCCCGACTTTTTTGGACCAGTGGTACAAAAGAAGCTGCGGATAGGCATCCGAAAAAATAAGCCAGTTCGCTCTTTCGTAGGCTAAAAAGAACCATTTTTGCTGTCTCTCACGGAGTCCAAGCTGAAACAGACTGCCTTTTAAGTCAGTCATTGACCAGCCGGCATTACGAGAAACGAAAGAAGCTAAGAGTGACCATTTGATTTCCGGATGACGGTCATAAAATGCTTTATATGCATTTGTTCTTGAAATGTTATCTGCGTTTTTTGTTTTTGTTTGCCGCTCAATCCGGCTCAGAAGCTTTCTGATGGTCTGTTGTTCTTGCACGTTCATTCACTTCCGTCATGAATAGTTTAATAAGGAGGATGAGAAAGTGATTCGGTATCCTAATGGAAAAACATTTCAGCCGAAACATTCGGTTTCATCCCAAAGCAGTCAGAAAAGGGCCCCGTCATACAGTAATCGCGGAATGACCCTCGAAGATGACTTAAACGAAACGAATAAGTATTATCTGACAAACCAAATTGCCGTTATACACAAAAAGCCGACACCTGTTCAAATTGTAAATGTCCATTATCCAAAAAGAAGTGCCGCAGTGATTAAAGAAGCTTATTTTAAACAATCATCGACAACAGACTACAATGGGATTTACAAAGGACGGTATATTGATTTTGAGGCGAAAGAAACGAAAAACAAGACCTCTTTCCCCCTGCAGAATTTCCATGACCATCAAATCGAGCATATGAAGCAGGTAAAGGCTCAAGACGGTATTTGTTTTGTTATTATATCCGCTTTCGACCAGGTTTATTTTTTGGAAGCCGATAAGCTGTTTTATTTCTGGGACAGAAAAGAAAAAAATGGCAGGAAATCAATTCGAAAAGATGAGTTGGAAGAAGCGGCTTATCCGATTTCTCTTGGATACGCACCTAGAATTGATTATATTAGTATTATTGAACAGCTTTATTTTTCGCCATCATCTGGTGCGAAAGGTTGATTAACGAAAGGTTGAGATGTTATGTCAGATCAATTTAACAGCCGTGAAGCTCGACGAAAAGCGAACAGCAAGTCGAGTCCTTCACCAAAAAAAGGAAAGAAACGAAAAAAGGGCGGATTGTTTAAAAAGACCCTTCTCACTTTACTCATTCTGTTTGTTTTAGGCGTTGTCGGCGGTGCCGTTACATTTGCCGTCATGGTTTCAGATGCGCCAAAACTGGATGAAAGTAAATTGAAGACGCCTTATTCATCAACAATATACGATAAAAACGGAAAAGAAATCGCTGAAGTCGGCGCTGAAAAACGGACCTACGTGCCGATAGATCAAATTCCCGATGTTGTGAAAGAAGCCTTCATCGCGACAGAAGACGCTCGTTTTTATGAGCACCACGGGATTGACCCTGTCCGTATCGGCGGCGCCTTAGTTGCAAACTTTACAGACGGCTTCGGAGCTGAAGGCGGAAGTACGATCACCCAGCAGGTCGTCAAAAACTCCCTTCTTTCACATCAGAAGACGTTAAAACGGAAGGTGCAGGAAGTATGGCTTTCGATTCAGCTGGAGCGCAATTACTCTAAAGATGAAATTTTAGAAATGTATTTAAACCGGATTTATTTTTCTCCTAGAGCATACGGAATCGGAAAAGCAGCGGAAGAGTTTTTCGGCGTCACAGATTTAAGCAAATTGACTGTCGAACAGGCTGCCACACTGGCAGGCATGCCGCAGAGCCCAACAGCATACAACCCGGTTAAAAACCCGGATAAAGCGGAAAAAAGACGGAACATCGTCCTCAGTCTGATGAAAAAACAAGGATTCATTTCTGATTCTCAATACAACAAAGCGAAAAAAGTGGCAGTGAAAGACGAAGGCATTGTGTCACAGAAGGAATATGAAAAAACAAACTCAAATAAATACAGCGCGTTTGTTGAAGAAGTCATGAAAGAAATTGATGAAAAATCTGATGTCGATCCATCTGCTGACGGATTAAAGATCTATACGACATTAGATACAAAAGCACAAGATAAACTAGATGAATTAATGGACGGAGACACTGTCGGATTTACTGAAGGTATGCAGGGCGGTGTTACGCTTCTCGATACAAAAACCGGAGAAGTCCGAGCGGTTGGTGCCGGTAGAGATTCTACAGTTGGGGGTTATAATTACGCGACGCAATCTCAGCGACAGCCTGGTTCTACCATTAAACCTATTCTCGACTACGGTCCAGTTATTGAAAATAAAAAATGGTCAACTTACGAGCAAATTGATGACTCAGCTTATACGTATTCAGACGGAACAGCCATCCGTGACTTTGACCGTTCCTATAAAGGGGTCATGTCTATGCGTGAAGCCCTTGCCCAATCGCGTAACATCCCGGCTCTAAAAGCATTCCAAGCAGCCGGAAAAGATGCAGCAGTTGATTTTGCTAATGGACTGGGGCTCGGATTAAATAAAGAAAAAGTGTATGAATCATATTCTATCGGAGGATTCGGAGAAGGTAATCCGGGTGTCTCTACTCTAACTATGGCTGGAGCATACAGTGCATTCGGAAATAACGGAACGTATAATGAACCGCATTTTGTAAAGTCTATTGAATTTAACGATGGCACGAAGCTTGATTTAACGCCAAAATCAAAGTCAGCCATGAGCGATTATACTGCGTTTATGATTACAGATATGCTGAAAACAGCTGTTAAGACAGGTACTGGACAGCTCGCTCAAGTACCAGGAGTGGAAGTCGCAGGTAAAACAGGTACAACAAACTTTGACGATGCGACAATGCAAAAATACAATATCGCACAAGGCGGTGTACCAGATTCATGGTTTGTAGGATATACACCTCAATATACCGCTGCTGTTTGGACAGGTGTAGATTCTCAAAATAAGATAGGGAAAAAATCTTTAAATAAAACAGAGCAGCAAGTCGCAAAACGTCTATTCGCCCAACTCATCTCCGATGTCGATGACGGAAGCGGATCATTTGAGAAGCCTGACAGCGTAGTGGAAGCCACTGTAGAAAAAGGCTCTAATCCGGCAAAACTGGCAGGGCCAAATACGCCAAGCGATAAGAAGCTCACAGAGTACTTTGTTAAAGGCACAGCTCCTTCTACTGTTTCTAAAACATATGAGAAAGAAGAAAAAGAGGAAACAGCTAAACTGTCTGGTTTAAACGTGAAATACGATAAAGACAATCAATCTTTAACGTTAAGCTGGAATTACGACGGAGATGCGACCTTTGCTGTTAAGCAATCTGTTGATGGCGGCAGCTACTCGGAAATTCAAAACAGCTCTACAAAAGAAGCAGTCATTTCGGGTGTGCAGCCAGGATCTGTGTACAAATTCGAAGTAACAGCCGTCAGTGATGATGGCAAAAGCACAGCTTCCACATCCTATGAGGTGCCAAAAGCTGAAGATGATGAAGATAAAAAAGACCAGCAACAAACGGATGATGAAAAACAAGATGATGAGAAGACCCAGGATGATACACAAACTGATGATTCTCAAAAAGATGACGGTCAGACGGATCAAGATCAGACAGATGATTCAACAAACGATCAAGACAAAAAACAAGACAATACAAACACCAATCCGTCCGACAACAGTAACCAAGACCAATCAAACGATAACGACAACAGTAACAACCAGGATACGTCGGATGGTGATTCGAACTCTGGTAAAAATGATTCATCAGGTTCTGACACGAATAAAAATAAAACAGACACATCTAATAAAGCACAAACAAACTCATCATCAACTGAAAAAACAAATTAAACAAAAAAGCCGTCACCCTTCGGGTGATGGCTTTTTTTGTTCATAAAAAAACCTCCCCTTTTAAGAGAAGGTTTTATCGATTCATCGCATGATATTTATAAAAATGCTTTTTCATTTCAGTAAACAGCTCATCAAGCTGAATAAAGCAATGATATTGAGTCGGCTTGAGGAGGATAAATTCCACTCGTTCGGCCCAATTGATCGGCATTACGGGAAATGATTTCTCCGTCAGTTCTGCCCAATCAAGAGATTTCACCCGCTCACCTGCTGTCCAATGAAACGAAGCAAGCAAACACACAATGCCCTTCAGCATGTCATTTTGATCGCATCTCGATTTTCGTGTTTGAAAGACAGGCAGAAGTGATTCTTTAATGTCTTCCCACACATTAAATAAAAGCGGAACATACTTGCCTCTGTCCTCCCATGGCAAAACACCTTGAGATTCCGTGCTGAAATCAAAATACACAGGGTTAACCAGCAAGACATCTTTCATATCCGGGGAGATCACCGGGCCAAGACTGCGCAAGTATTCCTCATAGGAAGCCAACACTTCTTTCGCTTGCGTCATCGTTTCACCAGTCCTTTTTTATCTCTCTTCTGCCCTTCTCTGCATAAAGAAAGCAGCGGACATTCCGCACAGCGCGGAGATTGGGCTTTACAGTGATATCTGCCGAAGAAAATAAGGCGGTGATGCGTAACGGACCAGTCTTCTTTTGGAACCTTGCGCATCAGCGTCTTTTCAACTTCCAGCACTGAGTCCTTCCACCGGCAGATACCCAACCGTTTGCTGACCCTCTCCACATGGGTATCTACGGCGATGGCCGGCACACCAAAGGCAACCGATACCACTACGTTAGCAGTCTTTCTTCCGACCCCTGGCAGTTTAACAAGCTCATCGCGGTCCCTCGGCACTTCTCCGCCGTACTCTTCAATAATCATTTTACTCAGTTTTTGAATATTTTTCGCTTTGTTACGATATAAACCGATTGATTTAATATCTTGCTGAAGCTCTTCCAGCGGGACAGCCAAATAGTCTTCCGGCCGTTTATATTTTTGAAATAATGTTTTGGTCACTCTGTTTACAAGTGCATCTGTACATTGAGCAGATAAAGCGACAGCCACCACTAATTCAAAAGGATTGGAATGAACCAGTTCACACTCCGCATGAGGAAACATGTCACCTATCTTGTCCAAACAGAATTCAATTTGTTTTAGATTTAACACGATTGTCACCTTTTCACTTTATTGTTCAAGCCAATTGTAAAAAGGAACCTGCCTTTTATACTCTTTTTGCGGTTCATTCTGCTTTGCTTGTACCCGCCGGAATTTTTGGCTGTGTATTTTTGCCTGCTCCACAGTTTTCAGCCCGTTTTTCTTCCATTCAAACAAAATCCGGTCAATGTAGCGGAAACTGAGTTTTCCTGACAGTACAGCCTCTTTTAACGCGTGTTTGATCAGTTGTGCGTCATGCTGATCCTGGTCCTGCCAGATCGCCAGCGTTTCACACTCTAAAGGTGATAACGGCCTTGCGAACTCTTCCTCAAAAATGGTATAAAGGCTTTTTTGTTCCCCTTCTGCTTTTCTTTCCTGTGTTTGATTCTGTACAAGCTGAATATACTCGTACAGCTTGCCCCATAAAGGCTGGAGAGAATACTTCTCAAATTTGATGCCGTTTTGATCCTCGCATTCTTCAATAAACAGAAAGCCTTTTTGAATAAACATGCGCAATCTGTTTGTACATTCCTCAACAGAAATTGACATACCTTCCTGCAGCTGATTCGGTGTAGGAAAATATGATCCTTTTTCTAAATGCATTTTAATTTTTAACAGCAGAATAAGTTCTGTTTCATTAAGTCCAAGCTGTTTATAATGCGTGAGCAGAAGATTGGGGATTGTTGATGTTCCATGCTCCTGCATATCAATAAATTGCTGTTTTTTCATCGTCACACCTCTTACTGTAAAGGATTGTGATTTCCCCTTTACTGTAAAAAGTCTCCCTTGCAGGAGACTCTTTTTTGTTTCATTTGAATGTATTACGGATACAGACGGTTTAACAGTCTTGGGAACGGGATCGTTTCACGAACGTGAGGCGCTCCGCTAATCCAAGCTACTGTCCGCTCTAATCCAAGACCGAAGCCTGAATGAGGAACTGATCCATATTTTCTAAGTTCAGCATACCATTTATATGCGTCAGAATCCAGTCCATGTTCTGTAAGACGCGATTCCAAAAGTTCCATATCATGAATCCGTTCAGATCCGCCAATGATTTCTCCATAGCCTTCCGGTGCAATCAAGTCAGCGCAAAGCACGACGTCCTCACGGTCAGAAGCCGGCTGCATATAGAACGGTTTTAAAGACGTCGGATAGCGAGTGATGAATACCGGTTTGTCATAGTGTTCAGCAATTGCTGTTTCATGAGGCGCTCCGAAATCATCTCCCCACTCGATATCGTCAAAGCCTTTTTCTTTCAGAAATTCAATCGCTTCATCATACGTGATTCTTGGGAAAGGAGCTTTGATTTGCTCAAGTTTTGACGTGTCTCTTCCCAATGTGTTTAATTCAATTTTGCAATTCTTAAGAACGGATTGCACGATGAAAGAAACATAATTTTCCTGTACTTGAAGGTTTTCTTCAAACTCTACAAACGCCATTTCCGGTTCAATCATCCAGAATTCGATTAAGTGGCGTTTTGTTTTAGACTTTTCCGCTCTGAATGTCGGTCCGAAAGAGAATACTTTTCCTAAAGCCATTGCCGCAGCTTCCATGTAAAGCTGGCCGCTTTGAGACAGATACGCATCTTCATCAAAGTACTTTGTCGCAAAGAGCTCTGTTGTTCCTTCAGGTGCACTTCCAGTCAAAATCGGCGGATCCACTTTTACAAAGCCTTCGTTATTAAAGAATTCGTAAGTCGCGCGAATGATTTCATTACGGATTTTCATGATCGCATGCTGGCGCTTTGAACGAAGCCATAAATGTCTGTGATCCATCAAAAATTCCGTACCATGTTCTTTTGGTGTAATTGGATAATCAGTCGCTTCGTGAATGACTTCAATATCTGTCACAGCTAGTTCATATCCAAGCGGGGAACGCTCGTCCTCTTTGACAATCCCTTTTATATAGAGTGACGTTTCTTGAGTCACTGATTTAGCTGTTTGGAAAATGCTTTCTTCCACTTCCGCTTTTACTACGACACCTTGAATAAAACCAGTACCGTCCCGAAGCTGTAAAAATGCAATTTTCCCGCTTGAACGCTTATTAGCGACCCAAGCTCCGATCGTTACTTCCTCACCTACGTGCTTGTACACTTGGTTGATTGTTGTTTTCAACATATTTCCCTCCAAAACAAGAAAGACATTCGGAAGCTCATTGCCCCGCGAACTCTTTTATCATCACTTTATTATACCCGCTCTTAACTAACCGGGTCAATGCAGATAAAAAGCGGCTTTCTGTCAGCCGCTTTTTTCACTATTAGCTATGTTTTTCGACAAAACGTTTGATTCTTTCAATCGCTTTTTCAAGAAGATCTAGCGAGGTGGCATAAGAAAGACGGACATTTTCAGGAGAACCGAATCCGGATCCAGGAACAATCGCAACTTTTTCCTCCTCGAGAAGCGCTTTAACAAATTCATCTACATCTTTGAAACCGCAAGATTGAGCCGCTTCTTTTGCATTCGGGAACAAGTAAAAAGCACCCTCCGGCTTCACACAGCTGAACCCAGGGATTTCTACGAGCTTTGCATAGATCGTGTTTAATCTATGTTCAAAGGCTTCTCTCATTTCTTCCAATGGCTCAGAAGGTCCGTTATAAGCAGCAATCGCCCCGTACTGTGCGATTGATGTCGGATTTGATGTGCTGTGGCTAGCAAGGTTCGTCATCGCTTTTATAATGTCTTCAGCTCCAGCTGCATAGCCAATTCGCCAGCCCGTCATGCTGTGTGACTTCGATACGCCGTTTATAATGATCGTTTGCTCTTTCAGTCTGTCAGACAGCTGTGCAATGGAAACATGTTTCTTTCCGCCGTATGTAAGTTTTTCATAAATTTCGTCAGACACAATTAGGATGTCATGTTCAAGGCATACTTCACCAAGCGCAGACAGTTCTTCTTCCGTATACATGACTCCAGTCGGATTGCTTGGAGAGTTAATAACGATTGCTTTTGTTTTTTCCGTAATCGCATTTTTTAGCTGCTCAGGCGAAATTTTGAAGTGATTTTCTTCAAGTCCTTGTACATAAACAGGCTTTCCGCCAGCGAGTTTCACCTGCTCCGGATAGCTTACCCAGTAAGGCGTCGGAATAATGACTTCATCTTCTTCATCCAAAATCACTTGGAAAAGGGTATACAGAGCATGTTTGGCACCAGTGCAGACAATAATTTGAGACGGTTTGTATTCAATATTCTGGTCGCGTTTAAATTTCTCTGCAATGCTGTTTTTCAGTTCAGCCAAGCCACCTGAAGGCGTGTATTTCGTATGGCCCTCGTTCATCGAACGCACAGCGGCATCAATAATGTGCTGCGGTGTATTGAAGTCCGGCTCGCCTGCGCCTAAACCGATGACATCATGGCCCGCGGCTTTCAGTTCTTTCGCTTTCGCTGTGATTGCCAGTGTGGTTGATGGTGTTAATGCGGATACTCTTTTTGCCAGTTTCAACTTGAACTCCCCCTAATTCGTCTTAAGGCGTGATATTTTTGAGAATCTTTCCAGTTGTAAAGTCCACATAACTTAAACTGTATTGACCTTCTTTGTCTAAGTACGTCACTTCCCAAAGCAGAACGTTACCTTCTCTTGCCAGATGAACCTCTTTTTGTTTTGAAACCAGCCCTTCATCCTGTATGATTTTCGCCGCTTTGTCTTCCGAGATTCCCTCTTTTGCTTCTTTTGAGAGAATTTTTGCTTTTTTATTAGCAGGAACCCAGACATATAAGGCAGTGCCTTTTTTATCCGTACCCTTGACAACATAATATTTTTCTTTTCCGACAAATGTTTCGACTTGATCAACATTGGCGAGATCGGTTTCTTTTTTAGCTTCAGCAGCTGCTGCTTCGTGCCCCTCTTCCTTTTGTGCCATGGCTGATTTATAAATGCTTGCCGAGACAAGAAGTACTGCTAAAAAAATAATACCAAAAATGGCGGTAAATATTAATGCTTTTTTTCTCATCTTCTCACCTACGTACGATAAATGGTAAAAACGGCTTGGTTTTTGTTTTCTTCATCAAGTGCAAGACCGAACATCAGATTGTCTCTTTTCAGTGTCCGATTCAGTGTGTCCACAATTTTATACAAATCATCAGAATGCTCTACATTAATTGTTGAAAGAATCTCGATTTTACTTTCCATTTTTTCATCCTCCAGTTTGAACAAATATTGTTAGTCATACTCCATTTCAGGACACGCCATACTAGTATCACAGAGCGGGAATAACCGCTTTTAAATAAAACATCATCCTACTCCCACACCGTAAAAGCCGCTTTATGCGGCTTTTATTTATTTTTCCCTGCAACATAAGCTTCAAGCTCGCTGTCAGTCATTTCGAATACTGAGGTTGTCGGCAAGGCATCAAGAAACAGCCGGCCGTATCCAGCGGTTTTAATCCGTCTGTCCAATATCATAATCGTTCCTTTGTCTCCCGCAGTACGCAGCAAGCGTCCGACTCCTTGCCTGAAGGTCAGTACAGCCTCCGGTAATGACACTGTTTGAAATGGATTCTTTCCTTTTTTGCGGGCAAGCTCACATTTTGCAGCATGAAGCGGGTGATCTGGGGATCGGAATGGGAGCCTCACGATCATTACTGTTGTCAGCTCATCACCAGGGAAATCAACGCCTTCCCAAAAATGATTTGTTCCAAGCAGGATCGCCTGATTGGATGTTTTAAAAGTTTTCATCAGTTTGCCGGGACTTCCGCCTGTAATCCCTTGTGCCAAGAGCTGAATGCCGGAAGCACTCATGATATGCTTAAGCTCCTGGTGGACCTTTTTCAGCATCTCATGGGATGTAAACAGCACAAGGATTTTGGGCTGTTTTTCCTTTGCCATCAGTTCGATATAACGAGCCGTATCCTGGATAAATTCAGTTTGTCCTGTATCCTGAATTGACTTCATTTCCTTAGGAATCATCACCTGCATGCGCTCATCATAAGAAAAGGGCGACTCAATTCTCATTGTCCGCGGGAAAAAGTCACTCAGTCCCAGTCGTTCAATCATAAATTGAAAAGAGCCTTCGACTGTAAGGGTTGCTGATGTCAGCACAACACTATTTTTGCGCGCGAAAAACTGATCAGCCAGAAGTTCCCCAGGTTCAAGGGGCTGTGCGTAAATGGCCACTGCATTTTTCGCACCTTTAGCATCAATTTCAATCCAAACCGCTTCATCGTCATCGCACCCAAAGAACAGCTTCTGCAACGTCTGACAGTAATGCTGCAAACCTTTCATGCTTCTTTGGTATTCATCGGCCAAAAAGACAGTTTTGCTCTTCATACCCTTCAGATGTTTTTCTATCAGGGACGACTGTGCCTCAAAAAGCTGCTGCAGGTGTGTCAGCATGGAACAAAGCCTCTCCGCACCATCCGTTAAGATCGACCAGCTTTTATCCTGGCTTTCTTTGTTCACCTTAAAAACTAGACGGTTTAAGTCCTCTTTAGGTTTTCTTCGTTTGACAAAAGAATGAACAGAGCTGAAGAAAGCATCACTTTCTGCTTGAATGTGCTGAAGCCACTCTTCCAATTCGAAAAATGAATCAACCGGCAGGCTGTTTCGCTGGAATAGCTGTCTCATTTTTTTTAGAAGTCCCTGCTCCTTCAGAGTGCCGATCCTGCTCAATTTCGTATGCAATTCTATGTACGTGGCTCTTTTTCCTAAATGTTCACTTGCCGCTCGTTCAAAGTGATGTGCTTCATCAATAATAAATGTGCCGCTTTCGGGGAGCCTTTTTTTCTGGCTGCCTTCATCGGTCAGCAAAAGGGAATGATTGGTGATCACCAAATCGGAACGCATAGCGATCTGTTTGGCCCGCTCGTAAAAGCCGGTCACATGCTCATTGCGGCTTCTTTTATAGGAGTCATCGTCATAAGCCAATCTGTCCCACAGCAACTTTCCGCCTGAAGGCAAATTCAGTTCCGCTACATCCCCTGTATTTGTCTCTGTCAGCCAAACGAGAAGCTGTGCCTTTGTCAATACCGCATCATAATTATCATCTTCTTCATGAAGCACCTGCTCGAATTTATACAGGCATAAATAATGCGATTGCCCTTTTAAAATCGCCGCTGTTACCGGAAATGGAAACAGTTCTTGGACAATCGGCAAATCCTTTGTTAGAATCTGCTGCTGTAAAAGCGTCGAATACGTGCTGATAATGACCGGCTTTTTTGATTTCTTGGCAAAAAGCGCAGCCGGAATAAGATAGCCAATCGTTTTTCCGATTCCCGGAGGAGCTTCAATCAGCGCATGCTCACGATTGGCAAACGCTTCAGCCACCTCTTTCATCATCATCATTTGGCCGTCTCTTTTTTCATACCCGGGCATTAACTCTGACAGCGCTTTTTCATTTTCCGCTTCCCATCGTTCGATCTCAAATGAAAAGTTCCCGTCCTCATTCACACGAACATCGATCGATTCAGGTTCTCTGACAGAAAAGGAAGAAAAGCGTGTATAGCCCGGTATCTCGGTTTGTCTGTTTTCATTAATGAACATATCCAACAAATGCGTCAGATCACTGATGAAATGCTGCGAAAGCCTTCTTAACTGCTTTAATGTCGGATAAGGAAGCTGCCGCAGCTTTTCAAGGATTTCCAAAAAAATAAGCCCTGTCACTTCAGCATCGCTGTCAGCCCGGTGCGGCTGATCATGCCGCAGCTGAAGCTCCTCGCTTAATTCCGTCAGCTTATACCCTTCAAATCCCGGAAAAACAATCCGTGAAAGTTCGACAGTATCCAGCACTTCACAATCTGGGAGCTGAAAACCCGCCTTATGAAGCTCATACTTGACAAATCCAAGGTCAAAATGAATATTGTGAGCGACAAAATAAGCGCCCTCAAGCAATTGGAATACTTCTTCAGCGACTGCTTCAAATGGCTGTTCATTCTCTACCATTTGACTAGAGATTCCAGTAAGCTGCTCAATAAAAGCAGGGATTGGTTTATTTGGATTAATGTATTTTGAAAACCGCTCAGTAATTTGTCCATTTTCAATTACAACCGCTGCGATTTGTATGATTTTATCGCCTTTCTTCGGCGAATTCCCTGTTGTCTCTACGTCTATTACAACGAACCGTTGCTTATTCATTAAAATGGACACCTCAATTCTTGCATACGACAAAAGTGTAACACGTTTTGTACGGAAATGGAGCGGCAAAACCGTTTTACTCTCAAAATCTTAAAAGAAAACCCCCGATAAAGGGGGCTTTTCTTCTACAAAATTGTACGGGCTGGTTCGTTCCCCAGCATTTGTTCAATTTTGTTTTGATCATTGAGAACAGCCACTTTTGGCTCGTGGCTTTCCGCTTCTTGATCAGACATCATTTTGTAGGAAATAATAATAACCTTATCTCCTTCCTGCACAAGGCGTGCGGCTGCACCGTTTAAGCATATGACGCCGCTTCCCCGTTTACCAGGAATAATATACGTTTCAAGACGTGCTCCATTATTATTATTCACAATTTGCACTTTTTCATTAGGAAGCATTCCCACCGCATCAATGAGATCTTCATCAATTGTAATGCTTCCCACATAGTTCAGGTTTGCTTCCGTAACAGTTGCCCTGTGAAGCTTGCCGCTCATCATTGTTCGATACATATTATATTCTCTCCATTTCTCGAATATCAATAATGATATTATCTATTAAACGCGCTTTTGAAAAAGCAACTGCAACAGCGAGAATCATCTTTCCGGCAATTTCATTCACAGGTTCGAGTTCCGGATAGGAATAAAGCTCTATATAATCTATCGCTCCGCTTGTCGTTTCAATGATTTCTTTTGCAGCTTTTATCACCGCTTCCGGGTCTCTTTCACCGGCTTGGATCAGCTCCGCACTGGTTTGCAGGGCCCGATACAGCTTAGGCGCTTCCTTTCTTTCCTCAGCTGTTAAGTATACATTGCGGGAGCTTTTGGCTAAGCCGTCTTCCTCTCTCACCGTATCGACAGCAACCAATTCAATATCCATGAAAAAGTCGCTGATTAAGCCATCAACAACAGCTACCTGCTGCGCATCCTTTAAACCGAAATAGGCACGGGTCGGCTGAACAAGATTGAACAGCTTCGTCAGTACGATCGCAACACCGTCAAAATGTCCCTCTCTTGAGCGCCCACATAACACGTCTGTGCGTCTTTCTACATGAATCGTGACATTCTTTTCACCGGGATACATATCATGAGCATCCGGCGTAAAAAGAATATCGACTCCCGCGTTTTCCGCAAGAGCTGCATCCCGCTCAATATCGCGTGGATATGCTTCAAAATCTTCATTAGGGCCGAATTGTGCAGGATTGACAAAAATACTCATAATAACAGTGTCGTTTTCTTGTCTAGCTTTGTCTGCTAAGGTTAAATGCCCCTCATGCAGAAACCCCATCGTCGGAACAAATCCGATTGACCTGCCCTCCGATTGGTATTGTTTTATCGCTTCTTTCAGCTGTGAAATATCAGTAATCTGTCTCATTTTATTTTCCCCCGTACAAGCCGTTCAGAACTGTCTGGTTCATTTGAAAGGAATGCTTTTGTTCAGGGAAAGCACGATGTCGTACATCCTGAACATATCCGCTGATTGCTGTATCGATGGTTTCATCAATGCGCGTATATTGCTTTACGAATTTAGGTGTTCTCTCAACACCGTGGCCGATTATATCATGATAAACGAGAACTTGTCCGTCCGCTTTCACACCAGCCCCGATTCCGATGACCGGGATGCTTAGCGTCTCGGCAATTTTGGCTGTTAGTTCCGCCGGTACACATTCCAGCACAAGCATCATAGCTCCTGCCTCTTCGCATTTTATACTGTCTTCTATTAATTTTTTGGCGCTTTGTTCATCTTTGCCCTGTACTTTATATCCACCCAATACGCCGACTGACTGCGGAGTTAAACCTAAGTGGCTCACCACTGGAATGCCTCCAAGCGTTAATGCGCGAATGGATTCAAACACGCCTTCTCCGCCCTCAAGCTTTAGTGCGTCTGCTCCGCTTTCCTGAACGATAGCCGCTGCATTTTTCAGCGTATCTTCCTTGGAAAGGTGATAAGACATAAACGGCATATCTGTCACAATAAAGGTATTCGGCGCACCCCTTTTAACGGCTTTTGTATGATGAATCATGTCCGCTACTGTCACACCGACAGTTGAATCAAGGCCGAGAACGACCATTCCGAGTGAATCACCGACTAAAATCATGTCAACTCCCGCTTGTTCAGCAAGTTTAGCTGCCGGATAATCATAAGCGGTCAGCATGACGATCGGTTCTTCAGACTCCTTCATTTTTAGAAAATCCAGTTTTGTTTTCATGTTTTCTCCTCCTCATGTTTAGAGGAGATGAGCTGCCGTTTTCTTCTGCAAGCCAAAAAACCTTCCGTTACAACGAGAAGGATCCTTCACTTTCTAAAGTTCGGCGAGTTTCATCCCTCTGTCCCAGTCCTTTTTTGGATCAAGGCAGACTGCTGCAATGTCTATCTATTTTAATAATAGGTGCAGTTCGCAGGCGATACTGCCCAATGGAAGTATACCAAAATCAACGGGCTTGTACCAACACATTAGCCCAATTCAATATCGGCAGAATAGATTTTTTTCATGCCTTCATTCGTTTCTAAAAGCAGAACGCCTTCATCATCTATACCTAACGCCTTCCCGTAAAAGGTTCCGTTTAACGTTCTTGCTCTCATATTAGCGCCAATTCCGAGCGCATAGCTTTCCCATAAAAGCTTAATCGGCGTAAATCCGTGTGTCATATAATCCCGGTACCGTTTCTCAAAGCAAAGTAAAATTTGCTGGATGACGCCAGCCCGATCGACTTTTTCTCCAGCGGCTTGGCTGAGGCTTGTCGCGATGTCCTTCAATTCATCTGGAAAATCATCGGGCTGCTGGTTAACGTTAATGCCGATTCCAATGATCACTGAACGTACGCGGTCTTCTTCAGCCTGCATTTCTGTTAGGATGCCGACTGTTTTTTTTCCGTTAATTAAAATATCATTAGGCCATTTAATATCCGTTTGGATGCCTGCCGCCTCTTCTATTCCCTGCACAACAGCTACTGCAGCAAGCAGTGTGAGCTGGGGTGTTTTTTGGAGCGGGATGTCTGGCCGCAAAATCAGGCTCATCCAAATGCCGTTTCCTTCTTGAGAATGCCATACCCTAGACATTCGGCCCCTTCCGGCTGTTTGTTTGTCAGCCACCACGAGGGTGCCTTCCGGTGCATTATTATTCGCAAGCTCATGAGCCGTTTTTTGGGTGCTTGAAAGAACGTCATGATAAATAAGATGCTGCCCCATCATGTCCGTTTTTAATCCAAAGCGAATTTCACTTTCACTGAGTTTCCCGGGCTTTTTGATGAGCCGATATCCTTTTCTTCTTACGGCTTCTACTTCATAGCCCTCTTTTCGAAGCTCTTCAATATGCTTCCATACAGCAGTTCTAGAACAGCCGAGTGCATCACTGATTTTTTGGCCGGAAATAAATTCTTTGCCGGCCTGAGCAAATAATTCAATAAGGTCTTTTCTTAATGTTGACCGCATGTCTTCAGCCACTCCTCTATGTGTTTCTTTTGATTGGAGAGCTTTCCTGTCACAACAGCCTGCTCGATCCTCTGTAATTCTTCCGACACCCATTTTCCGGCCGGCCGGTTTCGAAGCGCAAGCAAATCCTTACCTGTGATATCAAGATCCTTAAGGCTTTTGATCGGCAGGTTTTGATAAGCGTATTGAATGTCCTTCAGTTTTTTTTCATCCAGTGTTTTGTTTTGCCGCAGCTGCGATATTTTGGCCGCTGAGAGCAGTGATTTTTCCCCAGCTCTGTACATTGACATTGCGTCAAGGCTCTGGCCAAACGTATCGGCAATGTGAATGGCTTCCTTCATCACTTTTCCCGGGAGCTTCCAGGCTGTCAGGAAAAGGGGCGCGTCTTTCAAGACGATGTCGAGGTCAATTAAAAGAGCTGCCCAAAGCTCCTCACGTGATGTTAAAGAGAAGAATGGAAACTCACTCGCTGAAATCAGGTTTTCTCGTTTATGATACAAACCAGGCAGCTCTTCATACAGCCTCGTTTGAATAAGCGTTTGAAGCGCCTGGCGGGAAGCTCTTCCCTGCAGCAATTTCTCGAACTCTATTGTTTTTCGTTCGACTGAAACATGGGAGAGGAGAGATTTTTCTATCGAAATGGCTTTTTCTGTTTCCGGTGAAAGCGTAAAGCCAAGCTGGCTCATAAAGCGGACGGCTCTCAGCATACGAAGCGCATCTTCTTGAAATCTGTCCTCGGGCTTTCCAACGGTTCGAATCACTTTCTGATCAATATCTTTCCTTCCGCCAAAATAATCAAGCACCTTCCCGTCCGCTGTCATGGCCATCGCATTGATCGTCAAATCTCTGCGTTTTAAATCCTCTTCTAATGATGAGATAAATTGCACTTCTGACGGTCTTCTGTAATCCACGTAATCAGACTCAGTCCGGAATGTCGTGACTTCATAGGTTTCATCTTCCCAGAGCACAATGATGGTCCCGTGCTCTTTGCCTACATCAACAGTCCGCTGAAACAGCCGTTCTACTTGATCAGGTGCCGCATCTGTCGCGATATCGACATCTCCGATCGTTCGTTTCATATAACTGTCACGAACTGCGCCCCCGACAAAATAAGCTTGATGGCCCGCTTCGATTAAGGTGCGGAGCACGGGAAGTGCTTTGACAAAAACTTTTTCCATGTGATCACTCCGGTTCTGCTAAATCGGCATAAATCTGTTCATACTGACTGACAATTTTCTTGGAGGAAAATTCATTTTCAAGCATCTCTATTGCCGCCTTTGTAAAACGACTGCTTAGCTGTTCATCTTCTAAAATGCTAATCGCGCGGGCTGTTGCGCCTGCAACATCACCGACATCCACCAAAAATCCGCTCACATTGTTTTTAATAACCTCCGGGATACCGCCAATGTTCGTTCCGATACAAGGCACCCCGCAAGCCATCGCTTCCAGAAGGACAAGGCCAAAACTTTCTTTTTCAGACAGCAGCAGCTTCAAATCGCTAATAGAATAAAGTTCTTCAACACGGTCTTGATTACCAAGCATTAAGACTTGGTCTTCCAAGCCATATTTTCTGATAAGCTCGCAGGCTGTCGATTTTTCCGGACCGTCTCCGACTAAAAGCAGCTTCGCTTTCGTTTTACCGGCGATATTACGGAACACACGAATGACATCCTGCACGCGTTTGACCTTTCTGAAGTTGGACACATGGATGACGACTTTTTCATCTGGTAAGATTCCATGTTTCTCTTTAATTGTTGTTGTGTTTTTCTTCAGATACACGCGCTCGTCTATAAAGTTATAAATCGTTTCGATTTTTTTCTCCGGTTTAATTAAATCATATGTTTCAGCTGCAAGCGCTGAAGAGACGGCAGTTACCCTGTCTGATGACTCGATGGCAAAACGGATCAGATCTTTTAGAGACGGGTCATAACCTAATACCGTGATATCCGTGCCGTGCAAAGTTGTGACGATGCCGATATTGCGTTTCAGCATCTGTTTTGCAAGATAGGCGCAAACAGCATGCGGGAGAGCATAGTGAGCATGGATAATGTCTAAATTCTCCCGCTCCGCCACCTCAGCGATTTTGCTTGCCAATGTCAAATCATACGGAGGATACTTGAAAACAGCATATTGATTAACCTCAACTTCATGAAAATGAATATTGGGATGATATGTATTCAGTCTAAACGGAATGCTTGATGTGATGAAATGGATTTCATGTCCCTTTTCAGCAAGCTGCTTCCCCAGTTCTGTCGCAATGATACCTGAGCCTCCGACGCTCGGATAGCATGTGATCCCTATTTTTAGTTTTTTCATTGTTCGCCCCCAAGAACATCATGATCTAGCATCAGCATCCGTTTGGAAAAGAAACCTTCGGCATACTCCACGCCCGCTTCTTTACCGTAAAGCTTTTCTCTCGCTTCGACGATCTCGATATAACCATTCGTCAGTGGAGTAGAAACTGAATCCTTTGACGGGATAAACTGGCTTTTATAGGCATTGAGGCTTTGTTTTTTTGCCTCTATTGTATCCGAGATATCAATGACAAAATCCGGCTGATGAAAACCATTTATCATATAATAGTAAACCTTGCTGACTTTATGCGCCGGAAGGTTTTTTTCGTCTTTATATTTATGGATTCCAGCGGAAAAAATTGCTTCTTCCACCAGTGCAGCCGCATTGCCGTGATCCGGATGGCGATCCTTTTTATACGGCATAAAAACCGCTTTTGGCCGGTTGGTTCTGATCACTGTAACAATCGACCGAATTGCCTGATCGCTCATCATTAGGCCGCGGTCCGGAAGCGTCAGCTGAATTCTTTTATCTGCGCCTAATATGCGTGCTGCTTCAGCTGCTTCTTCTCTACGCAAACTGACCGTACCGTTAGAAGAGAGTTCCGCTTCTGTCAAATCGCATATCATTACTTTTTTTCCCTGTTTGACAAACTTCGCTATTGTGCCACCCATTCCGATCTCGACATCATCACTGTGGGCGCCGAAAGCAAGAACGTCAGCATTATACATTCGGCTCTTCTCCCCGAAGAAGGTCGCGGAATTCGAAAACACCTTCATCAAGTGTCCGGACAAGAATTTCCGCAGTACCCATATTTGTGGCGAGCGGAATGGAATACACATCACACAACCGAATTAATGCCGAGACATCCGGTTCATGCGGCTGGGCGGTCAGCGGGTCGCGCAAAAAAATGACAAGATCGAGTGCATTAGCTGCGATCAGTGCTCCGATTTGCTGGTCTCCCCCTAGAGGACCGGATTGAAAACGTTCAATTTGAAGGCCTGTCGCCTCTTGAATTTTCAACCCTGTGGTTCCGGTCGCGTACAGATCATGATGCTTCAAAATATCCCGATAGGCAGTCGTAAATTGAACCATATCCTGTTTTTTCTTGTCATGCGCGATTAAAGCAATTTTCATCGTTTCTCCCCCCGTCTAATCAATGATATTTTCTAGTCCGTACACAAGCTGATCAATCTTCATGACTTGTTCGACTGACAGCTTAACGCCTGACATGAAAGAAGCGCGATTATAAGAATCGTGTCGGATCTGAAGCGTTTGGCCATCCATGCCGAACATGACCTCTTGATGTGCGATCAGCCCTGGAAGACGGACGCTGTGCAAGCGAATACCGTTTTGCTCCGCTCCTCTAGCTCCTGGGAGAATTTCTTTTTCATCTGGATGTCCTTGCTGCTTTTCTTTACGGACTTCTGAAATCATTTCCGCTGTTTTAAGCGCAGTTCCGCTTGGTGCGTCAAGCTTCTGGTCATGATGAAGCTCAATAATCTCTACATCTTCAAAATAGTTGGCAGCCATTTTTGAAAATTTCATCATCAGCACCGCGCCCAGCGCAAAGTTTGGAGCAATGATGGCTCCGATCCCCTTTTCTTCTGTTAAGGACGTGAGCTCTTTTAAATCAGCTTCTGAGAAACCGGTTGTTCCGACAACTGGACGGACGCCGTGCTCTAATGCGATTTTTGTATGTACTTTTCCGATTTCAGGCGTTGTTAAATCAATCAAGACATCCGGTTGTGTTTCTGTAAAGCAGGCATGGATATCTGTGTAAATTAAAGCATCTGACTCAACAGGCATCACATCAGATAATTTTTGCTGATCGTATGTATGGTCTATAGCACCGACAAGGTCAAAATGAGGGGTTCGTTCTGCCAATTTAACAGCTTCCTGCCCCATTCTTCCACGCGGCCCTGCAATGACTACTTTAATTGTTTCGTTTGACATCTTGATCTCCTCTACTTTCCTTCTTCTTTTCTGGTCCAGCGATCTTTATCTCTTGTATTAAATTTATGCATGACTCGGTCGTGGGCTTCCTCTAAAGAGATATCAAGAGAGTTGGCTAAACAAACCAATACAAATAGCACATCGCCCATTTCCTCTTCCATGCTTTTATCGTCTTCAGTCGCTTTTTTTGGTTTTTCTCCGTAGCGGTGATTGACTTCTCTGGCAAGTTCGCCCAGTTCTTCAGTCAGCCTTGCCACCATGGCTAGCGGGCTGAAATATCCTTCTTTAAACTGGCCGATGTAACGGTCTACTTCAGCCTGTATGTCTTTCATTGTTTTATCACTCACTGAAACGAAACCTCCTATCATCCTCTTACATGTTAGCTAATTCAGATACGTTTGACAAATGTTTAAGCACGTTTGCTGTTTTCTTTTTCATCCACTATAATATAAACGCTATCTAATGGAAGGAAAAGGGGTTTTGTGTGATGCTTGGAGAAATTAGATTAAAAAACATATTTTTCATTTTAATCGGAGCGGCAATTTTTTCATTTGGCTTGGTTCATTTCAATATGCAAAACAATCTGGCTGAGGGCGGTTTTACAGGTATTACACTTTTGCTTTATGCTCTTTTCCACATCAGCCCCTCTATCTCGAACCTAGTGTTAAACATTCCGATTTTTTTTATTGGCTGGCGTTTGCTCGGCAGGACAATGTTTGTTTATACCCTTGTCGGCACTGTGGCCTTGTCTTTGTTCCTCAGCATCTTTCAGCGATATGAAATCCATATGCCCCTTCAGCACGACTTAGCGCTCGCCGCTTTATTTGCCGGCGTATTCATTGGAGCCGGACTGGGAATTATTTTCAAGTTCGGCGGTACGACAGGCGGTGTTGATATCATCGCACGTTTAGTGAATAAGTATTTTGGAATCCCGATGGGCAGAACGATGTTTGCTTTCGATGCCTGCGTCATCATTTTGTCTTTGCTTACTTATCTCTCCTATAAAGAAGCGATGTATACGCTGGTAGCTGTATTTGTAGCGGCAAGATTAATCGATTTTATTCAGGAAGGCGGCTACGCTGCTAAAGGCGCTACGATCATCTCTTCGAAAAACGACCTGATTCAGAAAAAGATCCTTGAAGAAATGGAACGGGGCGTCACTATTTTGAAAGGACAAGGTTCCTACACAAAAGAGGATATAGATGTACTTTATTGTGTGGTGCCGAAAAACGAATTGGTGATGCTGAAAAGCGTGATTAACTCCATTGACCCTCATGCCTTTGTAGCGGTAAGCGATGTCCACGATGTGCTCGGAGAAGGATTTACGCTTGATGAAAATAAAAATCCGCTTCCACGCTGACATGTAATAGAAAAAAGGCGGCTGACGCCGCCCCTCATCCTTATTTAGGGTAGTCCCGTTTTTTCAGCTTGTTTTTTTCCGCCTTGTACTTTCTGTAGCCGACATAGGTGAGAGCTGTAATGATGATACTGCCGGTTGTAATCATCACCCAGAGTAAAGACGGATCGGCATCATCCTCCTCCGCCCTGTCAAACAAATTTTTCAGGTCATGCTGAAGAAGGGAAAGCCGTTCAAGCTTCGTGCTCTCTGTCATTTGTTGAAATTCCCCTTGTTCAATCACATCTATATGTTTTCCGACTGTTTCCAGCTTTTCCTCTGATACATCGATTGTAAGACTTGGGTAAATCAAATCATATAAACTGATAAATTCATTCCATTTTTCATGGAAGCTAGTGCCTTCATTCTTTTGGACATCTCGCTTCAGCTCAGTAAAGGCTTCCATAATCGGTTTTTCCAGTGAACCCCAAAGTGGGTCAGACCGGTTGTCAACCGCATCCATCAGCATTCTGAACTGCGCGGCTGCTCTGAGTTTTTGCGTGTCTGATGTATCAGCCTGCTTTAAACTTCGAACCATATCATTATAGCCCAGTGTGATTTGACGGATTTGGGCTCCTGTTAGCATGGAGTCTTGCTGTTTTTTCTCAGCGGATTTTAATGTTTTTTCAAAATAACCCAGGACTTGCAGCGCCTCTTCATATTTCGACTGACGGGTCATTTGAAAGACCGTATCGGATAAATCATTCAATTCCTCGAGGCTTCCCCGCTCTGCAGCCTTGGCATTTCCATTATAAAAAATAAGAGCAATCAACAAACAGATCGTCAGCTTTCGTTTCATGCAGGTCCCTCCCACTCTCTCTCCTTACAGAATATGAAGAAAGGGACAAGGATAGACCAACATTGTCTTTACATCAGCTTAAGCTTCGTTTGCTTTTTCGAGATCACAAGGAAGTAAGCAAGCCCGATTGAAAAGATGCTTAGCCAAAATGTTCCGTACCCTATTTCAGTCATATAATTAGAAAGCATAGAGTACTGCGGCATCATATCAAACAAGTAGTCAATGACATCGTTATGCAGTGTCCAGACTGCAGCAATTGCAAGATGCCAAAATGAAAAACGAAAATACGGACTGTATAATACGCCTTGCACTGCCATTGCAAAATGCGAAGCAATTAGCATGTAGCCCTCCCAAGGCAAGTCACCAGTTACTGCAAGCACAAGAAAATTCATAGCGACCGCCCATAGGCCATACTTTACGAGAGTAACTAGCGCAAGCGCTTCAAAGAGCGGAGCATTCCGTTTCATGATAAAGGCAAGCAGCACAAACAGAAAGAAAAACGTTGCTGTCGGACTATCTGGAACAAAAACCAGGAAACGGGCCGGTGTCTCCAGGAGCTGCGGCAAGTACCAATAGTAGCCGTAAACCGTTCCCAGAAAATTAATGGCTAAGACAAGAAAAAGCATCGGCCTCTGTCCTAATACATATTGAAACCATTTCACATCAATCAACTCTCAGTCTGTAAAAATAATGTGTCCATATAAAAAAGCTGACGCCAGGTCAGCTTTTGATATTAAAAGTATATCCTTCCATTTGACAATTCACAATACGTTATTTTGCGGTTGTTTCAGAAATAAATTTCGCAAGTTCTTCGAGCTGCTTATCATTTCCTTTGAACACACCCGCCGGCATTTTGCCTTTCCCTTCTACAGCGATCTTTTTGATTTCTTCCGGTTTCAGTCCGCTGTCAACCAATGAAGGTCCAGCCGCTCCTCCCTGAAGGTTATCTCCATGGCAAGAAATACAGCCTTGTTCCTTAAAAATCTTATATCCTTCTGTATTGGTGTCAATGTCGGCCTCTTTTGTGATTTTCCCCTGTTCCTCTGCCTTGGCCCAGTCATGAGTAGCAACTGACTGCCACGTCAAAAATACAGCAGCGGAAATGGCCAGAAGCATCATACCGACAGCGACCGGACGCTTCCACGGCCTTCTTTCTGCCCCTCTGTCTAAGAATGGAGCCAAAAGCAGGGCTCCAAAAGCGAGACCTGGCATAATCATGGCGCCGACCACTGTAAAGCTTCCGGCGGCGTATTCATACTTCAACAGCTGGTATAAGAAAAGAAAATACCAATCCGGCAGCGGAATATAACCAGTATCAGTCGGGTCAGCCATCCGCTCTAAAGGCGGCTGATGCACAATCGTCAAAACAAGAAAACCGATGAGAAAGACAGCTCCAACCATCCATTCCTTTAACAAGAAATTTGGCCAGAAAGCCTCTGTTTTACCGGGATACTCCGAATAATCCTTCGGTATATTCGGCTTTTTTTCAGCCGGTATCCTTGAGTCGCCTACAAATTTCATCCCTTTGCCCCGGTGCATGTCATTCCCTCCCTTTTATTCGCAGATCAAGAGTTTAAAGCGGTCCTGAAATCCCCTGCTTCCGGATCATAATAAAATGTGCAGCCATCAGCCCGAACAATGCGGCAGGAAGAAAGAATACATGGATCGCAAAAAACCTAGTCAGCGTTTGGGCGCCTACAATATCCGGATGCCCTGCAAGGAGCGTTTTAACTTGCGTCCCGATCAAAGGTGTGGCTTCGGCGATCTGCAGCCCGACTTTTGTTGCAAACAGTGCCTTCATATCCCAAGGAAGCAAGTAGCCTGTAAAACCAAGACCGAGCATGACAAAAAAGATCAGCACACCGACAATCCAGTTCAGCTCGCGCGGCTTTTTGTACGCGCCTTGGAAAAAGACCCTCAGCGTATGTAAAAACATCATCACAATGACCAAGCTCGCACCCCAATGGTGCATCCCCCTGACAATCTGGCCGAATGCCACTTCATTTTGCAAATAATATACCGATTCCCAGGCATTTTTGATATCAGGCACATAATACATCGTTAAAAACATTCCAGATAATACTTGGATAACGGTTACAAAAAACGTCAGTCCCCCAAAGCAATACACAAACGCAGAGAAATGATGGGCGGGATTCACATGTTCCGGTACTTCGTGATCGGCAATATCCCTCCACATCGGTGTAATATCAAGCCGCTCGTCTACCCAGTCATAAATTTTGTTCAGCATGTCACCCTTCCCCCTTAGGCTTTGCTTTTCCAAGATACAGGAAGCCGTCTTTTACTTCTTGCTCGTAATGATCAAGAGGCGAAAGCGGCGGCGTGCCAGGGACATTGGTGCCGTCCTTTTCATAGAGTCCGTAATGGCATGGACAAAAGAATTTATTCGGGTTTTTAGGATCACTATTCCAGTTCACCGTACACCCTAAATGTTTACAAATTGGCGAAAGTGCTACAATTTCATCCCCGTTTTTGAAGACCCAGGCTGATCTTGACTCTTCGGACTCATACCAGGCATCGACTTGATTAATTTTGAAATCAAAGCGCTGCGGCTCTTTTGTCAACTCATCAACACTGACAACCTGAACCATGTCCTGCTTCCCTGTCGATTTTAATACCGGGTCGAGTGCAAAGCGAACCATAGGCATGAGCATACTAGCCGCCATAAAACCTCCTACGCCTGTGAGCGTATAATTCAAAAATTGACGTCTGGATATATCATGTTTTCCGCCCATCTCTTCTCCCCCCTCTAGGTCACCCCTGCAAACTGACTAAAATAGAAAATATTGCAATAACTCTAGACACCCTCATAATATATGAATCTCTCAGCAAGGTCAATATAGCCAAAATATTGTTTATGAGGAAATGTAAGTGTTTTTATGAAGTGCTCCATAACTGTAACAAAACGTTCAAAATTTCAGCAGTGCGTTCATCCAATATTTTTCTTTTTAAAGAGTCATTTAAATGCTCTAATGGAACAGACGGTGTAACAATCATTTTGCCTAACGTATCCTCAGTTCTCCAATTTTCGTCAGATGTGAGCAGGACAACATGCGGAAATTCCGTTAGCAGCTCTTCCCGCAAATCCTTAAGCCCTTGAACGGTTATGTCATTTCTATCAACATATGTATAAGGAGGCAGTAAATATACCCGTCCCTTTAACTGCCTTTCCAATTCCTCTGAGAGAAGCTGTGTAAACTCGCCTTTCTCCGCCGCCATTTTAAAATGGTTATCCACCTTTATGTTAATTAATGGAATGACAGCGGTATCAATGTAATCCTTAGCTTGTAAATAGTCCTTGGCATCAGTGATTCTCCACCTCATTGTTCTCCCCCTTTACGGCAACAAGCCTTGCAATACGCTGCAAGGCTGGTCATATTATGTGAGCTGATTCAATTGGCGCGATAATTGTTCAAATGCTTCTTTATCATGACGATCTAACGCGTCGTCAATGTCTTTTAATAATTTTTCTCTTTGGAATGTGGAAATGGCGTGCTCCAAAATCTGTTCCGCCAACCCCTGGTCTTTTTTATTCTCAAAAAGATCTTTCGGCATATGCGGATTGGACTCCAGCACCGCCGCATACTCAGGTGAGCTGTAGGCCGAACGGAAATTAAGCTGGATAAACAAATCCTGCTGTTTATTTAATCTAATATCATGAAAAGATTTTTCCGCGTCGGTAGTCATGACATTCTCTTTATAGAACCGAAACGGAACTTCTTCAACACAATGTGTTGACATTATAATGCCTCTCGGGCAAAATTCAGCCTGCTCCACAAAATGAACCTTCTCCATGAGAGAATCATGGCTCATTAAGTAGTTCAAGATCCAAACGCACTCTCGGCGCTTTAACTGATAATGGTTTAAAAACCAACGGATAAAATCCTTTTTCTCATTGACAGAAACAGGGGTCTGCATGTAATTCCCTCCTCTATCGTTCGTATAATCTATATACTTATATGTTCCACATGAACGGTTAATATTCCTGCTTATCTCGAAAATTCATCCTCGATTCGCAAAATCGTTTCTTCCAGCTCTTCATTGGCTCCGTCCATTTCAAGAACCTTTTTCAAAAGCGGCAGCGCTTCTTTTTGAAGGCCTTCTTCTAATAGGAAGCTTGCGTATTCATATAAGAAATCTCTATCCTCCCGGTAATGAAGATAGGCAGCCTCAAAGGATTGTTTTGCTTCCTCGTATTGCTCTAATTCAGTATATGCGCTTGCAAGATACCAATTGTATTTCGGATCTTCTTCACCGTAGCTGCGAACCTCTTGAATAAGATCAATGATCTGTTCATAATCCTCTTCTTTATGATACACGGCAAGAAGTGTATGAAGCGCTTCGACGAATCCCGGATCAAGCGCAAGCGCCTCCTGAAGCAGCTTTTTCCCCTCTTCTGACTTCCCGATTTTCAGGGCCATTTTAGCGGCATAAAGGAAAAGTTCTTTGTTATATTCATCAAATCTGATACCCTCTTTTGCCGTTTTTAATGCCTCTTCATACATTCCTTCAGCTTCATAGCTTTTTGAGAGCGGCATATACAGTGAAGAATAAGATGGATCAAGCTCCTTTAAATCAGACAGCTGCTTAATAGCCGTTTTTACAAGCCCCGCATGTAAGGCTGTAAACCCATAGCCGAAAATCGTATTAGGATCAGGACTCTCATCAACAGCTTTCTCGTACCATGGAATGGCATCCTCAAATTCACCTGAGGCACTTAACGATTCTGCCAGTCTTTGATGGACATTAACGCCTCCGATCTCACTCTTCTCCTCAGCCGTTGTTTTAAAATATTGAACCGCTTTTGCATAGGCTCCCTGAGTAAAGTAAAGTTCCCCCAGTGCAAAATCAATAACGGGTTCATTGGCCAGAATGGACTTTGCCTGTAAAAGCTTTTGTTCACTGACTTCGAATAATCCCTGCATCTGATAAAGATCCGCCATAAGCAGCAAACTTTCCGGATATGATGGATCTGTTTCCGGAATAGTCTCCAGCACAGCAAGAGCTTTTTCTTCTTCGTCAATATCTATTAAAAGTTCAGCGTAGAAATTCGTCAGTTCTGTTTCATTTGGGTATAAATCATGTAAATCACTAATCAGTGAAATGGCTTTTTCTACATCGCCCCACTCGTAATAAAGCTGGGCTGCAATCGCTTTATCTTCATCATGCAGCTGTTTTTCGGCTTTCGAGAGCGTATTGAGACCTTTTTCTGTTTCACCTGCTTCAACTAATTTTATGGCTTCTTGAATTAATGTATTCAAATCGGACCGGTCCTTTCTTTTCCTATACAACATCAACCATACAAAAAAGCTTTATTTGTTCGGGTTAATCTTATCATAATTCAGACGAATGCCCCCGGCAAATAAGATGCTTGCTGTACGGAAGGGAATTATTGAGTCTTATTAGTTTACCAAAAGATCTTGAGATAGAAAATGAAAAAAAGGAAGATCGCCCTCTGTACAGTAAAGCAGCTCTTTGACCTGCCGGCTTGTCAGTAAAGCGCATCCCCCCTTTTCGTTTTTCTTTCCTCTCTATAAGACAAGCTATGTTTTTTTGCCTCGAGTTATGATTCTTCCAGTCAATCTGCATAAAAAATCCTGAAGTAAAACTTCAGGATTTTTTGGAAAGCTTATTTAAATGTTCGAAGAAGGTTGGATAAGAAACGTGAATGGCATCCGTGTGCTCGATGTCAATCGGCTCCTCTGTTATACAGGAAGCAATACCAAGCATCATTCCGATTCGATGATCTCCGTGGCTGGACACTGCTGCGCCGCCTTTCAGCGTTTGTTTGCCATAAACCTTCATTCCATCTGCTGTCGGTTCAATTTCAGCACCTAGCTTGCGAAGTTCAGAAACAACAGTGTCAATGCGGTTTGTTTCTTTCACTTTAAGCTCTGCCGCGTCCTTAATCACGGTCGTTCCTTCCGCCTGAGTCGCAAGAAGCGCGATGATAGGGATTTCATCAATTAAACGCGGAATGATATCTCCTCCGATTTCAACTGCTTTGAGAGAGGACGTTTCTATAATCAAATCTCCATAAGGCTCTGCACTGCTGTCAGCAGATGGTTTGATTTCAAGTTTTGCCCCCATGTTTTGAAGGACGTCAATAATACCTGTCCGAGTCGGATTTAACCCAACGTTTTTCAATACAATTCTGCTGTTTGGAATCATCGCGCCAGCAGCAAGGAAAAACGCGGCTGAAGAAATGTCTCCAGGAACAAAAATATCAGCAGCTGTCAGTTTCTGGCCTCCATCAATGGAAACACTTGTTTGATCTTCAGAAAGCTTAACGCCAAAAGCAGAGAGCATCCGCTCAGTGTGGTCGCGGGATTTATGGGGCTCTGTGACAGTTGTTGTGCCCGCAGCCTGTAATCCGGCCAGCAAAACAGCAGATTTAATTTGCGCGCTTGCGACAGGTGATACATAATCAATGCCTTTTAATGAGGCGCCGCTCACTGACAGCGGTGTAAATTCTCCACCGGCTCTGCCGTCGATTTTAGCCCCCATTTTTTTCAAAGGCTCAGTAACACGCTTCATTGGACGCTTCGCAATGCTCTCATCTCCTGCTACCGCGCTGTAAAAAGGACGACCCGCCAATATTCCGAGTATCAGGCGAATTGTTGTACCTGAATTTCCGACATCTAAAAGGCACTCTGGCTCTTCCAGGGCATCGATTCCTTTTCCGTGAATCACGACATCGCTGCCGCTTTGCTCAATTTGAACACCCATTTTTCTAAAACAATCGATTGTGCTCAGACAATCTGCTCCCGGCAGAAAGTTTTTAACTGTTGTTGTGCCTGTCGCTAACGCGCCAAACATAACAGAGCGGTGAGAAATGGATTTATCACCGGGAATATGTATTTCTCCGTGTAAAGCCTGCACCTTTTCTAGTTTCATTTTTTTCCACCTCAATCAGCATAAAAAGTTTCATATTCCGCCCGGGCTTCAATGCATTGTTCTGCCCGTTTGCGGTCGTCATCAGACTGAAAACTGATCCTTAAAATCCCGTTAATATCCTCTCGTGTTTCAATAATGCGGATATTCGTGATGCTGATGCGCTCCGCAGCTAAGATCGCCGTTATCTCGGATATCACACCCGGATGATCGGGAACATCCACGTATAAATCATAAAATGCCGGTATCGCTCCCTTCTGCCGAAGCGGCAGCCCGTCGCGATAATCCTTAGCTGTTTTAAAATAACGAAATAGATTTTCTGCATCTTCTTGTTCTACATATGTACGGATCTTGTCAATTTCACGAATCCACTCATCAAAACGATCCAAAATTTTATCTTTATTATGTAGTAGAATATCCCGCCACATGGCCGGGCTGCTCGATGCAATCCTTGTAATATCTCTGAACCCGCCGGCAGCAAAACGCTTAACTAGCGGATAAAGGTCTTCCGAATGATGAGTTTGGTGAACAAGGCTTGCTGCGACAATATGCGGAAAATGACTAATAACACTCGTGACGCCATCATGTTCCTCTGGTGACATTTCCACAAAATGGGCATTCGTCCCCTTCAGCAGGTTTTTCAATTGTCTTACCGCTCGTCTATCCGTTTTCTGGCCTGGTGTTAAAATATAAAATGCATTTTCAAATAGGAATTCTTTCGCAGCGGCCACCCCTGATTTATGTGAACCCGCCATCGGATGCCCTCCGACAAATTGGTAGCGGCTAGGCAGCACTTGATCAGCATAATCAACCACTTTTTGCTTTGTGCTTCCCACATCCGTAATCAAAAGCTCGTGTTCAATTCCTGAATGAGCCAGCTCTTCAAGCATAACCAGCGTTTGTTCGACTGGTGTCGCAATGATGACTGTAGACGACTCTTTCGCACCGCTGATAAACGAATCAGCACGATCGTCTATCACACCTAACTTTAATGCGGCAACCGCCTGTTCATCAGAGATGTCGATTCCGATAATCCGTTTGCCGGGATGATTTTTTTTGATCGCTAGCGCAATCGAACCGCCTATCAATCCGAGACCGGCGAGCAATATTGTATCTTTCTTTTGATTCATACGTCATCACCTGGTTTATAGACTAAAGAGGTGACATTTGATCACCTCTTATAAAATTTCAGCTAAAATGGCAAGTATTTCTTCGTTTTGCTCTTTTGTTCCGATCGTAATCCGGAGTGATGTCGGGAAACCTAACGCATTTCCTGACCGGACGATATAGCCTTTTTCCAGCAGAGCCTGAAACAGTTCATCAGCAGGGCGTTTAAAGTCCATTAACACAAAATTTGTCTGTGAAGGGTAGCACTTTAAACCATGAGTCTTCGCAAAATCATAATACTGCTGAAGGCCTGCATTATTTTGCTCGACACAGGAAGCAATAAACGCTTGATCATCAAGTGCTGCGATCGCCGCAGCCTGGCCCAGACGGCTCGTATTAAACGGCTCTCTCGCCGGCTCAATCTGGCGAATCAGGTTCTCGTCAGCAATTCCGTATCCGACTCTAAGTGCAGCCAGACCATATGCTTTTGAAAATGTGCGCAAAATCATCAAATTGGAATACTTGCTTAAGAGCGGCACGGTTTCCGGGTAATCCTCGGCTGTTACATATTCATAATATGCTTCGTCAAGGACGACAAGGACACGTGAAGGAACGCGCTCCAGAAATGCGAGTAATTCTCCTTCAGATGTATAAGTGCCAGTCGGATTATTCGGGCTGCATATCCAAACGACTTGTGTCTGTTCGTCGATCGCTTCTAACATGGCGTCTAGATCATGTGAGCCGTCAGGACGAAGTGCGATTTCACGTACTTCAGCACCTTCAATGACCGCATTATGTTTATATTGCGGAAAAGTGGGGGCAGCAGTAACCGTGTTTGTTTTATCGTTTAAAAATGCCCGACAGATGATTTGAATGATTTCATCAGAACCGTTGCCGAAAATAAGTGATGTTTCGCTGACATTGAGGTGCTTACTGAGCCTTGTCCGCAAAGCGGCGCTATACCCGTCTGGGTAAAGGGCAAGCTGTTGAATCTCATGATGAAGCGCCTCTTTTGCAGCCTCCGAACAGCCGTACGGATTCTCGTTTGAAGCAAGCTTCACAACTTTATCCAAGCCATATTCTGATTTCACTGCTTCGATCGGCTTACCGGGCTGATAAGGCTTCAGCTGTTTTAAATGTTCTTTGATACGCAAATCAGTCACCTCATTTTAAACTGTACAAGCCGCCAAACGCCATTGCGTACTCCTCAAATTCCTGCAGCGCTTGTTTTCTCTTTTCAGCGCTGGTGAGCCGGTCCTTTAATTCTTCTATCTTTCTGACGAGCGCACTTCCTACTACGACACCGTCACAAATTTCATTCATCTTTAGGACCTGTTCACGGTTTGATATACCGAACCCTACAGCGACCGGAACAGTGCTGAGATCCTTCACAGTCCGAATGAACGGGTACACGGATGAATTGAACTCATTGCGGACACCGGTCACACCCAGAGAAGATACACAGTAGACGAAGCCCTCGGCTTGTTCAATAATGGTTTTCAAACGGCTTTCACTTGTCGGCGCAACCAAAGAAATATACGTCACCTCATGGCTTTTACACTCCTCTTGAAGGCTGGCGCTTTCTTCTAGTGGCAGATCCGGAACAAGCAGACCGTCAATATGATTTTCCCGCAGTAAAGCGAAAAAGTATTCTTTGTTCAATTGTAACACAGGATTATAATACGTAAAGAGGATAATCGGAATATTCACTCCGTTTTTTTTCATTTCTCCGCCTAATTCGATTGCCTTTACGATATTCATTCCTTGATCAAGCGCCCGCTTTGAAGCCCGCTGTATCACCGGGCCGTCTGCAAGCGGGTCAGAGTATGGAACACCAAGCTCCAGTGCTGTGGCGCCTGCTTTTTGGAGAGACTTCGCCAGTTCAATCGAAACCTCAGGCACTGGATCGCCAGCCGTAATAAACGGGATAAACAATTTTTCTGATGGTTGAAGATCTAATTTAAACATGGGCTTTCACCTCATTTTCCAATACATTCATTAATGTGTTGACATCCTTATCTCCCCGTCCTGATAAACAAACGAGAATGATTCGACCGCGATCCATTCCTTTGGCGAGTTTGAATGCCTTCGCTAACGCATGGGCAGATTCGATTGCCGGCAAAATCCCCTCTTTTTCTGACAAGAGCTTTAATGCATTCACCGCTTCTTCATCTGTGATACTGTCATAAGTGACACGGCCGCTCTTATGCAAGTAAGCGTGCTCCGGACCGATCCCCGGATAGTCGAGACCTGCTGAAATAGAGTAAGGCTCAATTATCTGCCCGAACTCATCCTGAATGAGATATGTCAATGAACCGTGAATAACCCCTACCGTACCTTTCGAAATAGTAGCGGCATGAAGAGGAGTATCTATTCCTTTCCCTGCAGCTTCAGCTCCGATCAGTTCAACATCTTCGTTTAAAAATGCCTGAAACATACCCATCGCATTGCTTCCTCCGCCTACACATGCCACTACTTTATCAGGCAGAGCGCCTTCAATACGTTTCAGCTGATCCTTCGCTTCCTCTCCGATCATTTTTTGAAATTCGCGGACCACTTGCGGATAAGGGTGCGGACCGACAACCGATCCAATCATGTAAAAATGATCCTCGCAATGCTGAACCCAGTAACGGATCGCCTCATTTGTAGCATCCTTCAATGTTCCGTTCCCGCTTGTTACAGGCACTACTTCCGCACCAAGAAGCTTCATGCGAAAAACGTTCAGAGACTGGCGGGCAACATCCTCTTCGCCCATAAACACAATGCACGAAAAACCGAATTTGGCTGCGACTGTTGCAGCGGCAACGCCGTGCTGTCCGGCGCCCGTTTCAGCAATGATTTTCGTTTTGCCCATTTTTTTAGCAAGCAGCGCTTGGCCTAACGCATTATTGATTTTATGGGAACCTGTATGGTTTAAATCTTCTCGTTTCAAATAGATTTTCGCGCCGCCTAAGTATTCAGTGACTCGATCAGCATATGTTAATGCAGTCGGCCGTCCGGAATAGTCCTTTAACAGCTTATAATATTCTTCACGAAAAACAGGATCATCCTTGATTTGTTTAAATGCTGTCTCTATTTCATCTAACGGCTGCATGAGTGTTTCCGGAACAAACTTCCCGCCAAAATCACCGTATCTGCCTATTTCATTCGGATATGGATACATATCGGTTCATCCTTTCTTCTAAAAGCCTCATCAGATTTTTATCTTTTTGCCCATTTTTTTCAATTCCGCTGGCAAGGTCAATTCCTGCCGGCTGCCATTTCAATAGGCCTGTGACACTATCCGGATTCACGCCGCCAGCGATAAAGCAGCGTTTACCAATCACCGCCCGCTGATATTCCGGAACACAATCCCATGAAAATGCAACACCAGTTCCGCCTCTAGCCCCTTTTACAGATGAATCAATCACAAAGCCGTCCACATTATCTATAAAGCGGGCTATTTCTTGAGTTGTATTATGATGGTGGTGAAGCGCCTTCCAGATTTCACAATCTGTCAGCTTGCGAAGCGCATCAGCATCCGCCGGGTTTTCATCACCATGAAGCTGAATGACGTCGAGCTTCAAGTCCTTAGCAATGCGTGACATCCTCTCTATTGATTCATTAACAAAAACACCTGCAACTTTTTTTTCGACGCGAACCTGGTTCAGCCACTTTTTCACATCTTGCGGAGATACTTTTCGTTTGCTTTCAGCAAATATAAAGCCAAGATAGTCAGCCTGCGATTGCGCCGCAAGCTGCAAATCCTTTAGTGACCGAATACCGCAATATTTTAATGCCGGTTTCTCCACAACCTCACTCCCCAAACAAAGCATGGATTGCTTTTCGCTGAGAAGTTTGTCTCATTAATGATTCACCGATAAGTACAGCTCGCGCCCCATGTTCGTTGACAAATGTTAAATGTTCTAAAGAACCGATTCCACTTTCGCTGACAAGCAGAGATTCTTTCGGAACGAGAGATGCGATTTGTTCTGTCTGCTTTACAGATGTTTCAAACGTCTTTAGGTTTCGGTTATTTACGCCGAGAATATCAGGTGTGAACACTTTCAATATTTGTTCTAGCGTTGATGAATCATGAACTTCCACTAACACGTCCATCCCCTTTTCGCCTGCTTCAAGATATAATTCATAGAGGTGTAAGGGGTCAAGCACCTCGCCGATTAACAATATGGCATCCGCACCGATTCTTCTTGATTCCTCCACTTGAAGAGAATCAATAATAAAATCTTTTCTGAGTACAGGAATCGAAACAGCGCGCTTTACATCTGATAAATAGCTGTTTTCCCCTTGAAAAAACGGGGTGTCTGTTAAAACGGAAAGTGCATCTGCCTTCGCAGCTTCATAGTCTTTTGCAATCCGTACAGGGACAAAATCCTCTTTAATCAGCCCTTTTGACGGTGATGCTTTCTTCACTTCGGCAATCAGCCCGATAAACCGATTCGGGCTTGCCAACGCATCTTTAAATGAACGTTTTTCGAAAGGCTGCTCTACCGGCAGAACCAGTGTTTTCACTTCTTCTTTCTTTTGTTTGATGATATTTTCAAGCATAGATCTCTTCCTCTTTCTGTTTTAGTCGTTCAAGCTGCGCAGCTGCGCCTCCGCTTGTAATCGTCTCTAAGGCCAGCTCCGTTCCTTCCTTCAGTGAGTCGGTAATTCCCGCCGTGTAAATCGCAGCACCCGCATTAAAAGCCGTTATAGATAAAGCGGAACTGCTGCTTTTATTTTCAAAAATATTCTGAATGAGACAAGCGCTCTCTTTCGGTGACTGCACCTGTAAATCTTCAAGTCTGCCATTTACAAAACCAAAATCTTCGGGTGAAACCGTATATTCCAGGCGCTCTCCGTCCTTTAATTCAATCACGTCGGTCGGCGCTGTAATTGAAAGCTCATCTAAACCGTCACGGCTTGATACGAACATGACATGCTTCGGCTGAAATGACTCTAGTGCGCTTGCCATCAGTCCAGCTTTTTCAACGGAATAGACCCCGATCACCTGACGCTGCGCCTGCAAAGGATTGCTTAGCGGTCCGAGCAGGTTAAATACCGTTCTGAAACCTAGTTCTTTTCTAGTACCTGCTACATGTTTCATAGACGAATGATAAAGCGGCGCAAATAGAAATCCCATATTGTTAGTTTCAATGCTTGTTTTGACCTTCTCAGGAGTAGTTTGAATTGAAACCTCTAGCTCCTCTAAAACATCAGCGCTCCCGCTTTTAGAAGAGACAGAGCGATTGCCATGCTTAGCGATTTTCGCGCCAGCTGCCGAGGCAACAATTGCCGATGCCGTTGAGATATTAAAAGTGGAAATACCGTCTCCCCCGGTTCCGCATGTATCAACGACATCAGGAAGTCCATCGACTGTAAGAGCGTGTGCCCGCATTGACTTCATAAAACCCATAAGCTCTTCTGGCGTCTCTCCCCGATGAGCAAGAATAGACAATATACCGCCCATTTCAGAAGGAGTCATTTCCGCTGCCATCATCATATTCATCAGCGCTTCAGCCTCACCGACTGTAAGGGTTTTTCCGTCAACGCACAATTGTAGAAATTTGTTCATCAGCTTTATCCTCCTTGCTATGAAACATGTCTTCTGCAATATGAATCGTTTTCAGCAGCGCACCGGCTTTATTACAGCTTTCTTCGTATTCGGTTTCTGGAACAGAATCAGCAACAATGCCGGCACCTGCCTGTATCGATGCAACACCGCTCTTTACACTCATCGTGCGAATCGTAATACAAGAGTCGATATTCCCGTCAAACCCAATGTAGGCAATACACCCTCCGTATGTCTCTCTCGGTGTTGGTTCGAGCTCTTGCAAAAGCTGCATGGCACGAATTTTAGGTGCTCCTGTTAAAGTCCCCGCCGGGAAAGCAGACATCAGTGCATCAACGGGATGAACCCCTTTTTTCAGTTGCCCTGTAACCACCGAGATAATGTGCATGACATGTGAAAAGGAGACAATTTTTGTGAACTCCGGCACAGAAACAGACCCATACTCTGCTACTCTGCCGATATCGTTTCGTGCAAGATCAACGAGCATGTAATGCTCCGCCTTTTCTTTTTCATCCTTCATCAGCTCAACTTTCAGCCTCTCATCTTCGGCTTTGTCTGCACCGCGTTTTCTCGTACCGGCAATCGGATGGATTTCCAAGTGCCCGTCCTGAACGTGGATTAACCGTTCCGGAGAACTGCCGACTATTTCTCTGTCTTGTAGTTTCATATAATACATATACGGAGAAGGATTGACGATCCTAAGCACTCGGTATAACTCAAAAGCATCTGCTTTTATCGGAACCTCAAATTTTTGTGACAAAACGCCCTGGAAGATATCGCCTGCTTTTATATAGCCTTTGATTTTTTCTACATCAGCCATAAAAGCCGATTTTTCATAATTAGAAGATACTGTCTCAAAGCTGGGTGTCTTGTATGAATCAACAGAGAGAAACAGCTCTTTTATGTTTTTTTGGTCCATCATTTTTTCGATGAGATGTTGGAGCTCTTGATGATTTTGATGGAACACATCAATTTTTTCGTTTTCTGTTTCCTCTCCATTGAGCCTTGCATACTGGATAAAGTGGACGTTTTTGGTTTCATGATCATACGCAATTAATGTCCGGCAAACAAACAGCATACACTTTTCCATTTCTGTTTCTTTTGTATGCGAAGGAACAGAAGGCTCAATCAGCGGGATCATATCATAACTTAAGTACCCGACAGCCCCGCCGACAAAAGGAATGCCAAGCTCAGGTGTTTTGATTTTGTATGTGGCATTCATCCAGTTCAGTACGTCCTTTAGTTCATTTCCCGTGTAAAGAGATTTGCTGTCCTGATCAACGGCTGCAAATCGGCACTGTTCTTCTTTAATTGTGAGAAATGGATTCAGACCGATAAACGAATATCTTGACCAAGCTGATGTATCGTCCTTGCTTTCAAGAAGATACGTAATCTCTCTGTCAAGCTTCTCTATCATTTGAATGGGTGTCAGTGTATCGACTGTGAAGGTCTCCACAATCGGTATCGTGTGGTGGGACAAGCTGTCCTTTAAAAATGCGGAAATGTTTGATTGGAAATTCAATGTTCTCACTCCTTATGGCAAGGAGAATGAGAAGATGGCATGAGAGGATAAAATATTATATAACAAATAAACCCAAAAGAAAGACTTCTTTTGGGTAGAATAAACATGCATGTCTCAGCTCAACTAAACTCATTCTCTGCTACCCTATTCTCTAACTCAACTCATTCTAATCGCTTTATACACACTCTTGTGTATTTCTAAGCTGTTCTTATCGTATTACAATTCAGTATTTTTTGTCAATGATAAATCGGGCCTCAATACGACGGCTTTTTCTAAATATACATGTCTGATCTGATCCTGAGGGACATCTGTCTGGACCGTCATCATGACTCTTATGCACTTTTTCAGACCGCCTGTTACGTCCATTTCCTGCATACATGTTACCGGTACATACTGCCATCCTGAAAGCTCGCGAACAGCTTTTGCCGGGAAAACAGAGTGCAAATCAGGTGTAGCCGAAAGAAGCATTTGAACAACATCTTCCGGTTTTGTTTGATTTTCTTCTATGATTTTCTCTAACAGCTGTTTTGTTTTTTGTAAAATTTCTTCTTCAGTATCCCGTTCAACTGTAGTTGCTCCGCGAATTCCGCGAATCATCATGATGTCTCCTCCAATCGCCATTTGTTCAGCCAGCTCTCAAGTTCATTTCTTGAAAATGTGTGGTCAGCAACTTTCCCTAATTCGTTGAGCACAATAAACTGAATCTTCCCGCCTCGGGTTTTCTTATCATTCATCATACGGTCCAAGAGAACCGAAGTTTCCGTCTCTTTTCTGATTTGAGTTGGATAACCCAAACGTTTTAGCCAGCTGACCAAACGTTTTCTGTCCATTTCACAGCCTGCAGTCTTTTCGCTTATATATAAAGCAAACTGCATCCCGAGGGCTACTGCATCACCGTGAGTGATTTGCCCGTAGCCATATTCCGCCTCAACGGCATGGCCGAGCGTATGCCCAAAGTTTAAGTAAGCTCTTATCCCCTCTTCTTTTTCATCCTGCTGAACGACAGACGCTTTAATTGAAATGCCTTTAAAAATCATGTCATTCAGCTGATCATTAGTGATATCACGAAGTGAGCGGACATTCAGCAGCTCTTCCAGAAACGCTCTGTCGTAGATAAATGCGTGTTTAATTACTTCTGCCATTCCGGACCGAAGTTCTTTTTCAGGCAGAGAACGCAAGAACTCTGTATCGTAGAGCACGGCTTTCGGCTGGTAAAACGCACCGATTAGATTTTTTCCAAGCGGATGGTTCACGGCTACTTTTCCTCCGACTGCGCTGTCATGCGCCAAGAGCGTCGTGGGCATTTGGATGAAATCAATGCCGCGCATAAAAGTGGCAGCCACAAAACCGGCAAGATCCCCTACAACACCGCCTCCGAATGCGATGATACAAGAGGAGCGATCCAGATGAAAACGAATCGCTTCACTCTGCAATTTCGTATACATGTCCATGGATTTCGCCTGCTCTCCACTCGGTACCGTCACTTTTTTCACAGGCCACTTTTCTTGCAGCAAATGAAGCATTTCATCGCCATACAGGCGGTCCACCTCTTCATCCGTAACAAGCATGATCCTTGTTAAAGGCCTGTTTAAGGAGGTTAATAGATCGCAAGCCTTTTTTCTGATGCCTTGTCCGATAAAAACAGGATACGACGAAGAAGCAGTTTGAACATGCAGTGTCTTCATTAAAATTCCCTCGACAGTTTTCTCATATTCTCCACATTTTCTCTAATGCGGTCGATTTGATCTAAGCCGAATTGTTCAACGACTGCGTTCGCAATTTCCCAAGCGACAGCCGCTTCAGCTACTACACTTGCCGCAGGAACAGCACAGCTGTCAGAACGTTCAATGCTGGCGGAAAACGGTTCTTTCGTTTCAATATCGACACTTTTCAGCGGTTTATACAAAGTCGGAATCGGCTTCATGACTCCGCGGACAACAATTGGCATCCCTGTTGTCATGCCGCCTTCCAGCCCTCCAAGTCTGTTGGTGGCACGGGTGTAGCCTTTTTCCTCGTCCCAAATGATCTCGTCATGGACTTCACTTCCATTTCGGCCTGCCGCCTCAAATCCGATCCCGAATTCAACACCTTTAAATGCGTTAATTGACAGTACAGCTGCAGCAAGCTTGCTGTCCAGTTTGCGGTCATAATGGACATAGCTGCCCACACCTACTGGCATTCCCTCGACAATGACTTCCACAATTCCGCCGATCGAATCTCCGTTTGCCTTCGCTTCATCAATGGCATCCATCATTTTTTTTCCTGCCTCTTCATCGTAGCATCTGACAGGAGACTCCTCCGTTACACGCTGCAGGTCTTCAATTGACGTATATGCTGTTTTTTCAGCTTTAACTGCGCCAATTTGCAACACGTGGCCCGCCACCTTAATGCCGAGCTCAGAAAGAATCTTTTTAGCAACAGCCCCTGCCGCCACTCTGACAGTTGTTTCCCTTGCTGAAGAGCGCTCAAGCACATTTCTCATATCACGATGATTATATTTAATCGCGCCATTTAAGTCAGCGTGCCCAGGTCTCGGTCTGGAAATTTGGCGCTTCATTTCCTTCTCTTCATCTTCTGTAATCGGAGCGGCACCCATGATTTTTGTCCAATGCTTCCAATCGTTATTTTCAACAACGAGAGCAATTGGTGAGCCGAGTGTACGTGCATGGCGCACCCCACTCATAATTTTGGCTTGGTCTTTTTCGATCTGCATGCGACGGCCGCGGCCGTGGCCTTTTTGGCGTCTGGCAAGCTCAAAATTGATATCTTCCTCCGTTATGTAAAGCCCGGCAGGCACACCTTCAATAATGGTTGTCAGTTGGGGGCCGTGTGATTCTCCGGCTGTTAAATATCTCATGACTTCTTCTCCCTTCATCGCATTAACGCTTTTAAGTAAGACTACTATAACATATTTTTCAGCAAAAAGTCAGTCTATCTTTTTTGATAAAAGAATGTATCGGCTGGAGCCAGGCCGAATTTCTCAGGGTTGAAGATTTGCTCGGTGCTGCCGACAAAAAGAACTCCATTCTTTTTCAAGCTATTTGCCATTTTTAAATAAAGCTCTTCCTTCGCGCTTTCTGTAAAGTAAATAAATACATTGCGGCACACGATTAAGTCAAAGTCTTGTTCATAACGATCCGCCAGCAGATTGTGCTTTTTGAATGTAATATTCTTTTTGATTCCCGGTTTTACTTCATAACTTCCATTTGTGTTTTGAGTAAAATAACGATCCTTCACTGATAACGGCACTTCCTGTAAAGACCGCTCCTGATAAACGCCTTTTTTCGCTTTTTCCAATGCTTTTTCATCAATATCCGTTGCCAAAATCTGATAGCCCGGAAGACCTTTTTGCTGGTCCAAAAGCATGGCAAGCGTGTATGGCTCCTCACCTGTTGAACAGGCGGCACTCCAAATCTTTAAAGGTCTAGAGGTCTTGATTAACGGCAGAATTGCAGTCTCAAGAACTTCCCATCTTTTATAATTACGATAAAATTCTGAAACATTGATCGTCATTCTGTCCAATGTTTCATTTAAGAGAGCGGGATCTTTTTCCAATGCCGCCGCAAATTCCTTAAAGCTTTGGAACCCCTTTTTCTCATAAAGTGATGTTAGCCTTCTCTTCATTTGTGACTCTTTATATAGTGTCAAATCGACTCCGGTTAATTGTTTCCATTTCGTTGTAAAAACGCTGTATGTATCCATCTCTACTCTCCCAGTCTCGCTGTCTTTTTGTCCTAGTATAGCTTGTTTTATCAGGAAATTGTATTAATTCAATAAAAAAATCAGCTTTTCAGCTGATTTTAGATCATTGGGAAAGGCAGAGGCCTGATGCGCACTGCCATTGAACCCTTTATTCACTTCAATGTAAACCTTTACAAAACAGTTCAAAAACCGGCGGCGTTCAATAATGCCGGCTCTGTTACATATTTTCACAATGATTAATAGATCCAGCCTGCCATAAGCTGCTGATATGACACTAATTCTTCATTCTTAAAGAAAATGTTAATCTCGCGTTCTGCACTTTCGAGAGAATCAGAGCCGTGGATGATGTTTTTCCCGACAAACATGCCATAATCTCCCCGAATCGTACCAGGTAAAGCTTCTTTAGGATTTGTCTTTCCGATCAGCTGTCTCGTCACTTCAATGACATTTTCGCCTTCCCACACCATTGCGAATACAGGTCCTGAAGTAATAAACTCAACGAGCTCTCCGAAGAAAGGCTTCCCTTGATGTTCGGCGTAGTGTTTCTCAGCCATTTGTTCAGTCACTCTCATTAACTTGGCACCAGCTAATTGTAAGCCCTTACGTTCGAATCTAGATAAAATGTCCCCAATGAGCTGACGTTGGACACCGTCTGGTTTCACCATGATAAAAGTCTTTTCCATCATATTCTCCACCCCATCATTATGTATGTATAGGCTTTCACACTGCACACCGAAATCGTAACATCTTTCTGATAATTAATCAATCCGGGGCGGAGAAATTTCTTAATATCTACAAAAATTAAAATTTTCTTTTACCGATATATTTTGCGATGGCTGCAAGAGACGAGCGCGCGCGACCTCTGGGAAGCGTATTTAATTTCTGGAAAGCTTTCTGCAAATACATTTCGCTTACTGCCATAGATGCTTCAATGGCATCCGTTTTTTTGATTTCTTCAATGATTGGTTCAAGCTGTTCCTGCGTTGTCTCACTGTTAATCAATTTAAGCTGGTTCTTTAATGCTGGATTTTTCAGGGCATACAGCACTGGCAATGTGACGTTCCCTTGAAGCAAATCTCCTCCAACGGGTTTACCCAGCTCTTCTTCAGTTGAAGTGAAATCAAGAATATCATCAATAATTTGGTAAGACATACCGACGTAATATCCAAACCAGTACAGCGCCTTATGAATCTTCTCATCAGCGCCAGACGCAATGGCACCGAGCTGGCAGCTGACCGCGATCAAAAGAGCCGTTTTTCTTTTAATACGGCGGAGATATGTTCTGAGGTTTTGTTCCATGTTGTATTTGTCTTTGATCTGCTCGATTTCTCCTAGACAAACTTCAACGATCGTCTGCGACAAAATCCTATGGGCTTTCGGTTCGTTAATTCTCGTCATCATTTCAAGAGATCCCGCAAGCATATAATCGCCTGTGTACATCGCAATACGATTGTCCCACTTTGCTTTGATTGTCGGTTTCCCTCGGCGAAGCTCCGCATCATCAATGACATCATCATGAACCAGAGATGCCATGTGAATCATTTCCAGAGTGACAGCCACATATTTAATCTTATTAATATCGTAATCGCCAAACATGCCTGAAAGCAGTACGAAAACAGGCCGAATACGTTTCCCTCCGGCCTGCAGCAGGTGAAGCCCCGCCTCGCTTAAAAGCGGATAATCGGAACGTACGGTTTGTTCAAGTTCTCTTTCGATTACATCAATATCGTCATTTAAAAAAGAGTAGGCCATTTTAAATTTCATATCATTCACCCAAACATCTGTGTTTTCATTTCCATCCGATATGCGTGGCAGCGACTCCGCCAGTAAACGAATGATATTTAACATTTTTCAAGCCCGCCTCTTCAAACAGGCCTGCCAGTTCCTTCATTCCAGGGAATTCTCTGGCTGATTCTTGAAGCCAAGAATATTCTTTATAGCTCTTCGCAAACAGTTTTCCGAAAAACGGCATAATGTACTTAAAGTACATAAAGTAAGCCTGTCTGAATCCGAACATTTCCGGTTGAGACGTTTCCAGACATACAACCTGGCCGCCCGGCTTCACTACACGTCTCATCTCTTTCAATACAGTCAAGTAATCAGGGACGTTGCGGAGTCCGAAGCCAATGGTGACATAATCAAATGTATCATCATCAAAAGGAAGCTCCATCGCATTTCCATGCAGCAGTTCGATTTGGCTGAATCCGCCGTCTTTTACTTTCTGCTGGCCGACACTCAGCATATTTTCACTGAAATCCAAGCCCTTGATCTCGCCGCTTTTGCCGGCCGCTTTTGCAAGAGCGATCGTCCAGTCAGCCGTTCCGCAGCATACATCGAGTGCTTTGGCGCCTTCTTTTACATCCATGATGCGCATCGTTTTATCGCGCCATTTTTTATGCTGCTGAAAACTGATGACAGAGTTCATTTGGTCATAGTTTTTATATATTTTTTCAAATACTCCGTGTACGCGCTGTTCTTTTGAGTCCTGCATAATGGTTTACCCTTCTTCCACTTTCTGATGATAGGTTTGATCTTGGCTGATTGTCTTCAGACGGTTTAATAAAATGTTCTGAATAGGAGAATTTAGAGGCAAAAGTGACTCAACGCTGTTTTTCGCTTTTTTAAAACAATCTTCTAATATCTCTTCTTTTGTTTTTCCAAGCTGTATAAAACTGCCGATCACGTCCAGAAATGTATCATTCCCGTTCATAAGCCGCTTAAATACAAAAAAATCACTCGACAGCTTTTTCCAGCGCGGAAGGTTGAAGTGTTCTGCCACACGATGGAATAAAGCTGATTCAACGATGCCGACACTTTCGAAAAAATCGTTTTCGTCCTTGAAAGAACGGTCATATAGGCGAATTTTATGTTCATTGATTTCTTTGATAGCTGTAGCAAGCGTCCGAATCATGTAGATATCCTTCATTTCAGATAGTAAAGAGTAGTACAGCCCACTGAAATAATCGCCCGCGAGAACAGTCAATTGGCGGTTTTTGTTTTCGTCTCGTTTTATGACTCTAGCTGTCGTCACTTCATCATGGGTATCAAGGGCGCTTTGTACAAGCATCGCTGTTACAATATAATTTTCTCTGTCGTTGTTTTTTATGTCAGCTTCTTCAAATAAAGCATGAAAAAGAAGAAGCTTATCCTCATCAATTTTCGGCGCAGAAATATGCTTCGCTAAATAAGGATGAGACAGCTTTTGTTTTAATTTTGTGTTCAAATTGGCTAAAGTTCCGTAGATGTCTTGCAAAAATATCACCCTTGTCCCCAAATTCACATTTATTTCTTAATCTATGTAAGAGTCTTATCTTTTCATTCGCTTACGCAGATATCATTATAGCATAAAAAAAAGAAATTGGCTGTATCCTCCCGCTGTTTGCGAGCATTTGCTTTTAACAGCGGGGACAGCCAGCTTATTTTTTTTCGCTTTTCATTTCTCCGTACGCGGTTTGAATCAGTGCCTCTCCTCTGACTTTGATGGCAGAAGTATGCTCTGTAAACTGAGCGATGATCACTTCTCCCTTGTCGAGTTTTTCGGAATGGTGAAACTTTGTGTCTGTTCCTCTTGTCAGGCCGATCACGTTTACTCCATCCTCAACCGCTTTAATGACGACAAAATCACTTGAATGCTTTTGATTCATTTATAGCACCCTCTATCTTTATTAGTCCTGACGTTTAATATGCTCCAGTACTTCTGCACGGGCAGCGGCATCATCTTTAAAAACGCCTCTGACTGCTGAAGTGACAGTTTTTGCACCCGGTTTTCTTACACCGCGCATCGTCATGCACATGTGTTCTGCTTCAACCACAACCATTACGCCATGCGGGTCAAGCGTTTCTACGATGCTTTCCGCGATTGTCGAAGTGATGCGTTCCTGAAGCTGCGGACGCTTTGCAACGGCTTCAACGGCACGTGCCAGCTTGCTGAGTCCGGTGACCTTTCCGCCTCGCGGTATATATGCAACATGTGCTTTTCCATAAAAGGGAACCAGGTGATGCTCACACATAGAATGAAACGCGATATCTTTTACAAGAACAAGCTCCTCATGGTTTTCACCGAAGATAGTCTGGAAATGTTCTTTTGGATCTTCATTCAAGCCGGAGAATACTTCGGCATACATCTTTGCGACTCTTTTCGGAGTATCAAGAAGCCCTTCTCTATTCGGGTCTTCTCCGATCGCTTCTAAAATTTGACGAACAGCTTGTTCGATTTGCTCTTTATTAACTTCTTTCATGTTCTATGTCCTCCACCAATGAATACATTTAATTTCGATTCTAGCACACATGCCCCGCTAAAAGCAAAGTGAATGCCCTGTCAGGAAGCCCATGCTCTTGAAATATGAAAAGCCCCTTAGAAAGGGGCTTTTCTGTGAAGAAATAAAGTGTATGTAAGCTAGATGCATACACGATCTATATTCACAATTATTTTCCGGCAACTGCGTCTTTAAGCGCTTTACCTGGTTTGAAAGCAGGTACTTTGCTTGCAGGAATTTCGATTTCTTCACCTGTTTGAGGGTTGCGTCCTTTACGTGCAGAACGTTCACGCACCTCGAAGTTACCAAAACCGATCAGTTGGATTTTATCACCGTTTTTAAGTGCATCTAAGATCGTATCAAAAACAGAGTCAACTGCTTTTGTAGCGTCTTTTTTAGACAATTCGCTTGCTTCTGCAACCGCATTGATAAGTTCTGTTTTGTTCATGCCTTTCACCTCCTCCCAAAAGGAATACATTCAGTTCGTTTATTATCATTTCTTCACAGTTCAGTCTGATTCTAAACCTGTCTCAGAAAAAAATAAGAGCAGGCAAGAGAAAGACAATTAAACGGCTTTTTAAGAAAAACTGCACTCTGAGGAATGTTTGTCCAACAAAGTGAAGAATTTCTGTATGTAGAGTAACACATATAAAAAGCCATATCAAGCATTTTAAAGCGTCAATCCCTTGCTCGTCAAGGATTTAACGTGATTTATCGAACAAATATTCCTTTTTTTACTTTTTTCATCCTATTCCTTGATCCTTTTCCATTATTAAGAGCAAAGAAAAAAGACCTCCCATTCTATAAAGAGGTCTACCGGTATTACAGGATAATGGCGATTAAGCCGCCAGAGCCTTCGTTTATGATTCTTTCTAACGTTTCTTTTAATTTATACCGTGCGTTTTCAGGCATGAGTGACAGCTTCGCCTGAATCCCTTCTCTCACAATTGAGCTCAGTGATCTTCCGAATATATCGGAATTCCAAATGGAGAGCGGATCATCCTCAAAGTCCTGCATTAAATAACGTACAAGCTCTTCACTTTGTTTTTCCGTTCCAATAATCGGGGCGAATTCGCTTTCGACGTCAACTTTGATCATATGGATCGACGGAGCGACAGCTTTCAGCCTCACACCGAATCGCGAGCCCTGTCTTATAATTTCCGGCTCATCAAGACTCATATCAGCTAAAGCAGGCGCTGCGATGCCGTATCCCGTCTGTTTGACCATTTTTAAGGCCTCAGACACTTGATCATATTCTGTTTTCGCATGGGCGAAGTCTTGCATGAGCTCAAGCAGATGGTCTCTTCCTCTGATTTCAACGCCCACAACTTCTTTCAGGATTTGATCATATAGATGATCAGGCGCATACAAATCAATTTCTGCCACCCCTTGGCCCAGCTCAATTCCGGCTAAGCCGGCACTTTCAATGAACTCAAACTCGCTAAATTGGCCGACAACCCTGTCTACGTCCCGGAGCCGTTTAATATCCTTAACCGTTTCCTTCACGGACTCCTGATAGCTTTCACGCAGCCAATGGTTTTCTTTCAGCACCATTACCCAGCTTGGGAGATTGACATTCACTTCAAGCACCGGAAACTCGTAGAGGGCCTCTCTGAGCACACTCAGCACATCTGATTCCCGCATGCTCTCTACACTCATTGCCAATACCGGGATATCATATTTTTCGCTTAAATCCTGGCGCATAGCCTCCGTTTCCGGGTGATACGGCCTGACTGAGTTGATGACCATAATAAAGGGTTTGCCAACCTCTTTCAGCTCTTCAATGACTCTTTCTTCAGCCTCTATATAGTCACTTCTGGCGATATCCCCAATGGTGCCGTCTGTCGTAATGACAACTCCTATGGTCGAGTGTTCTTGAATGACTTTTCGTGTGCCGATTTCAGCCGCCTCATGAAATGGGATCGGTTCTTCGTACCAAGGCGTGTTGATCATCCGCGGCCCGTTTTCATCTTCATACCCTTTAGCGCCGGGCACTGTGTAACCTACACAATCTACTAATCTTATATTCACATCGAGTCCGTCTGACACATGAACAGACATCGCCTGATTCGGAACAAATTTAGGCTCTGTAGTCATAATTGTTTTGCCGGCTGCGCTTTGCGGCAGTTCATCCTGCGCTCGGGCCCGGTCTGCTTCGTTACTGATATTCGGGAGCACCACAAGCTCCATAAATTTTTTAATAAACGTGGATTTTCCTGTACGGACAGCACCTACGACTCCTAAGTATATATCGCCTCCTGTTCGTTCAGCGATATCCTTGAAAATATCGACCTTTTCCAAGTGATCCCCTCCCGGACTTCCTATCCTTATCAATTTTATTAAGCTCTTTCAATCAAACACAGGACACTATATGTGTATGACGTTGTCCTATTTGAATATGACATCTTTAGAAAATTTCTCATCCTCAATCTATTAAAGTATAAAAAAACCTTTCTCCCTATTTGTATGCAAGGGAGAAAGGTTCATTCCTTTTTCATATCATTTTCTAAAAAAACAGGTTCCTGCTTGTCATTTACCGTATATTTCACAGAAAACGCGGGGACAAAGGGGGTTTCTTGCCAAATTATATCCTGGATTTCAGTTCCGGGTTTAAACGTTTTTTTGCTTTTTTTGAGATAAGAAGCCAGCTCAGTCCGGTAATCGGCATATATTTCTCCGTCTCCGTCAATCATAAGCGGCAAGGAATCCCCTGAGATTGGGCTTGTCACTGTAAGAGAGCTTCCATCCCCCAGCTTCTTCTCATCGAGTGTAAATAAATCATGAGATAGCACATCCTTGTAAGGCGGATATTGATGCTCCTGACGGTACATTTGGATACGCAATTTCACATCGCGAATTTTTTCAGCCATCTTCAGATCAATTAATTTAACAGTCGGATCGTTCTCTACGTCAACAAGCACGTATTGATAGTCTCCCCCGCTTTCATATGCCGTACTCGGAGGTTCAGCTATGTATCTTGGCGCTAACCGGTTAAAGTCTATCGGATATTTTTGATATAGCGGAGTCGACATATCTTTGGTTTGAATCGGAAGCAGCCCTCCATTTGCCTTTTGAAATTCATCAACAGCAGACTGAACCTGCTGCAGCTGGTCTTGATAAGGAATGGCATGCACACTGCTTTTCCGTTCATTCGGATACAAACAACCGGATAAAAACACGACTGCCGCAAAAATGATAGCGCACTTCAGTTTACCCATACAGCACTTCCTTTTACAGCTTTATTCATTGACAGGGCCGCTAAAAACCACGACAAACACAATAATTCCAGATATGAGCATACACATGTAAGCGAATGATGAAATCGTAATCTTCAAAAAACGGTTTTGGCACTTAAAACGACTGAAATAGATGGAAGCGACAGCCAGAAACATCAAACCCATGGACCCTAGAGCAAACCACATTTTCATCAATGCCAGATTCAATGACGTGCGCCTCCCCGATATGTATGATGTAAGCGTTATATTTTATTTTAATATACAGCACCGGAAAAGATCAACCAGATTTTCCATCCTTTGATAGAACCAAAAAAACTGAAGCAAAGAGGGGGACCTTCGCTTCAGTCAACTTGACTATATTCACCTGCACGTTTAAGAAACACTCTCTTGGACTTCGATGCTATAGTATGCGACTTGGCACACAGATGCATCCTCTATTGCCTAAATCGGCAAAATGTTTCAGGAGATCCCAAGACTTGGGTATTCTTCTGTTTTTCGGGCTTTCGTTCAATTAAGATATGCGATTCATTATACGATTGGCACTTTTACTTCACTTGATTTTCAAACGTATTTACTAAATCCTCCATCTCGTGGGTTTTCCCTCTCGCCATTAAAGATTCAACAGCGGTTTCCACTTTTTGTCCGTTGAATAGAACCTGATGGAGCGCCTCTGTAATCGGCATTTTGACATCATATTTCTTCGAAAGCTGGTAAGCCGCTTTCGTCGTTCGGACGCCTTCGACTACCATTCCCATCTCTTCAAGAACGTCTTCAAGCTTGTACCCTTTTCCGAGCAAATTGCCCGCACGCCAGTTTCTGGAATGAACACTTGTGCATGTCACAATTAGATCGCCTACTCCTGTCAATCCAGAAAACGTCAAGGGATTCCCGCCCATTTTCGTTCCGAGTCTCGCGATTTCGGCAAGTCCGCGTGTAATCAAGGCAGCTTTGGCGTTGTCACCGTACCCTAAACCGTCTGTAATTCCTGCGGCAAGGGCGATAATATTTTTTAAAGCCCCTCCGATTTCAACTCCGATAACATCAGGATTTGTGTACACCCGAAAATTGTGATTAATAAATAAATCCTGCACCTCTTCCGCTGCTTTCATGCTTTTTGAAGATGCAGTAACAGTTGTAGGGTGCCGCAGCCCTACTTCTTCCGCATGACTCGGACCGGAAAGGACAACGATATCTTTTCTGACATCACTCGGAAGCTCTACTTCCATAATTTCAGAAATGCGCAGGAGTGAATCCGGCTCTATCCCCTTGCTGACATGGACAAAGACTGCCTTTTTCGTTATAAAAGGGACTGCCTGCCTCAGCACTTCCCGAATCGCTTTTGTCGGAACCGCAACGATAATGACATCTGCGTCTGCCACAGCCTCTTTCATATCTGTTGTTCCTTTAATGGATGTAGACAGCTTAACATTCGGCAAATAATCCTTGTTTTCATGCAACTCATTAATTTGATGAATTAAATCTGCACGGTGAGCCCACACACACACTTCATTTCCATTATCAGTTAGAACTAAAGCCAGTGCTGTTCCCCAACTCCCCGCTCCAAGCATTGTGACTTTTTTCATGTTTGATTCACACCTTTTTATTTTCTAGCTCTTGCAAATATTTTGATTGGTGTCCCCTCAAAACCGAACGCGTCTCTGATTCGGTTTTCTAAAAACCGTTCGTATGAAAAATGCATCAATTCAGGATCATTTACAAACACAACGAAGCTTGGCGGCTTCACCGACACTTGGGTCGCATAGTAAATTTTCAAACGCGAACCGTTATGAGTCGGTGTCGGATTCATTGCCACAGCATCCATGATGACATCATTTAAGACGTTCGTTTGAACTCGAAGTGAATGATTTTCACTTGCTTTGATAATCGCAGGCATCAGCGTATGGATACGTTTTTTCGTTAAGGCAGACATAAATAGGATTGGCGCATAATCCAAAAATTGAAAATGATCGCGAATATTTTCTTCAAATTCTTTCATCGTGCTCTCATCTTTGTCAACAGCATCCCATTTGTTTACGACGATTACGACGGCCTTGCCCGCTTCGTGTGCATAACCGGCGATACGCTTGTCCTGTTCAATAATGCCTTCTTCGCCATCAAGCACAACCGCCACGACTTCTGAGCGGTCAATCGCTTTCAGCGCCCGCAGTACACTATACTTCTCAGTCGTTTCATAGACTTTCCCTTTTTTTCGCATACCTGCAGTATCGACAATGACAAACTCCTGCTGGTTGTAAGTAAATGACGTATCAACAGCATCTCTTGTCGTTCCAGCCACGTTGCTGACAATAACGCGTTCTTCGCCGAGCATGGCGTTCACAAGTGAGGACTTTCCGACATTTGGACGTCCGATCAGACAGAATTGAACAACTTCCTCATTGTATTTCGTTTCTGGAATGTTTTTAAAATGCTCTGCAACGGCATCCAGTAAATCACCCAGTCCGAGTCCGTGTGTTCCCGAAATTGGATATGGCTCGCCAAAGCCTAGCGAATAAAAATCATAAATATTCGCTCTCATTTCTGTGTTATCCAGTTTATTAACCGCTAAAACAACAGGCTTTTTTGTGCGGTACAAAATTTTCGCTACTTCTTCATCAGCAGCTGTCACGCCTTCACGGCCGTTCACCATAAAAACGATCACGTCCGCTTCATCCATGGCGATTTCAGCCTGCTGGCGAATTTGAGCTAAGAACGGCTCATCACCAATATCAATACCGCCCGTATCAATCAAATTAAAATCATAATTCAGCCATTCAGCCGAGCTGTATATCCGATCCCTTGTCACGCCAGGGGTATCTTCTACTATTGAAATTCTTTCTCCCGCAATCCGGTTAAAGATTGTGGATTTTCCTACATTTGGTCTCCCGACAATGGCTACGACAGGTTTACCCATAGTACCCTTCCTTTCGATCCAGCCGCTTTCATTTTTACATAAATTTTCAACCGGTTATTAAAATCATTTCATTCACTTTTATGAAAAGAAACCCTTCAGAGGAAGGGCTTAACTCATTTATTATATCAGTTTTTACTGGGATCACAACTATTCTTAAAAATGTTTCACGATCAAATACACGTCATCTCCGATTCTATGCGCTATTCCATCAAGGATTGCCTCAAGATTTTTAGCGAAAAGCTCCATCTCCTTTTGGTCATTGCAAAAAAAGACAGGCGCTCCCCCTGCAGCCCGGTTTCGATTTGTCGTAATCACAGACAAAATCACTTTCGTGAGAGATTCACTCATCCTATCACCTTATCCTGATTCTTGATAAACTCTGTCGGCATTCTAATCGCATTTTCCAGGGTTGGAACATTGCTAATAATCTGTACTGCCGTTTCGGGATGGTGAATTTGCGGCAGAACAAAAACTGCCACTCTCCCGTCATTTAAATCCCGTTTTGCAATTGGGGACAGAGACGGCTCTCCTGAATCTCGATAAACCCCGAGCACATTTGAAACATCAAATAAAATCGCCTGACGCTGCCCTAAATTGGCTATCGTCGCTGCTGAATTAAAGTTTTTTGGCGTCAAAATAAAGCCCATGCCATGCTTTAAAATCAGTTCCTGTTTCTCTGGAAGCCCGATATTCATCATATAAATATTATCAACAAACAAGCCCGGACCGTCAAAGCGCGGCTTTATGTACTCGATGTCTACAATATCCTTTAACACACTGCCAGACATAAATTTCATGGCCAGTAAGAAACAAACGACAGCCGCTATGACTGCAGCCCAGATGGATAAAAACACATACGCGGAAGTTGTCAAAAGTGCTGTAAAGATCACAATATAATTTCTGCTTTCAAACGCAATAGCAATCCCCTCAATATATGTGCTTCCCCTCGAGACAAGTTCATACGAATCCATTTGTGTCAATGTGTTCCGCTCCATGTTTCGAACATCTCTAAATTGCGTCGCTGCCAACGTTAAAAATGTGATGGCCGTAAATTCCTGCTGCAAAAGCGCCGGCATAATAATTGCACCTAAACCAGCCGCTATCATCCCCAGAGCGATATGAATCACTTTCCCATGAATATAGGTCGGATACTGGCGATAATCCGTTTTCAGCATATAAAGCCTTGTTGCAATACCGGCGATGACCCCCGCAATAATCGGATAGATGTAATCACTCATGACATTTTGGTAGCTCCTTTGTTTGATCTTTTGCTTTTCTGACCAATCTGGCTTGCGAGCTGTTCGTATTTAGATATGCCAAACAGCAATATCATCCCCGCAGAACACGCATTCAGCCATTGAAAGCCGCCGACAGCCAAAGCCCCGGCCAACTTCTGAATCACAAATGAATACACCAGTTCCCCTTGGCACATTCCGAGGACAAATAAGGCAAGCTGCTTCTCAAAATCCCTTTCAACAGAAGCTGTCAAAAGCACTATTAATATAACGGCAGCCCACTCAGGTTTTATGATGAACCAAACCGGGTCATATAATGCAAAAAGATAAACAAACGCATACGCGGCAACAAGCGTCAGACAGACTAGAATGTAACGGAAACGATACATTTCTAAATACCCGGCATAGACACACCCGCAAACGAAAAACATCATATATGCAGCGTTAAGGGAAAAATATAAAGCGATGTCATGTATGCTAAGAATAATATTAGTTAAAATAAAGACAGAGACGGCAAATCGTCTTTTTGTCTTTTCGATAATAAATGTTGTCAGAACCCACAGAAACCACATTGACCAATAGTAATAAAATTGTTCCATTTTACACTTCCTCCATATTTCCAGTATGGAGCCCAAGCGCATTTTTTAAACAATCTCTCTCACAATTAAGGAGTATGATCATGGGAAAAGACAGACAGGAAAAAAAACTCAAAGCTTCAGGAAGAGTCGAATCAGACCGCGACCAGTCCATTCACTATGACGGAGCGACAAGCCTTGAACAAAACGGAAGATTCAAAAAACGAAAATCATAATGCAAAAAGCCCAAACCACATATGGTTTTGGGCTTTTATCATTTATCGCACACTATAGTTTGATGTATTGACCCCTCTTTCTGTGAGCCAATGATGGGTTTCACCTTTGATCACAAGAGGCGCCTTTTGTAAATCGGCAATCGTACTGGCGCCCAGCACGGTCATAATCATCTTTAATTCCTCAAGAATCAGCTGAATCTCCTCAAGCAGTCCTTCCTCACCACTGTCAGTCAGCGCTTTTAAAAAATGCCCTGCCATTCCGGTACAAGAGGCTCCCAGCGCAATTGCCTTTGCCACGTCAAGTGCATCCTGCAGGCCGCCAGAGGCGATCATGGTGCTTGCGGGAAACTCAGAGCGGATTTCCGCCAAACTTGCAGCTGTTGAAATGCCCCACGAATTAAAAAAGGTGATTTGCCGCTGCCTTCGGAGATTTTCAATTTTCGAGAAATTCGTCCCCCCATAACCGCCAATGTCAACAGCTGCAGCACCAGCTTCATACAGCTTCCCTGCTGATTCTTTGCTCATACCGAATCCGACTTCTTTCACAATGACTGGTACACTGACATGACTGCAAATTTGTTCAATACGTTCCAGTGCTCCGCTAAAGCTTCTGTCTCCTTCAGGCATCACAATTTCCTGAATCACGTTGAGGTGGATCTGCAGTGCGTTTGCTCCAATCATCTCAACTGCTTCCTTTGCCTGATCAGCCGTTGCCTCGCTTCCCAGGTTGGCAAAAATCAGCCCGTTTGGGTTTTCCTTTCGAACAATTTCATAGGAAAGACGCTCTGATGGATCTTTTAATGCTGACATTTGCGATCCCACAGCAAGGGGAATTCCAGCCTGAGAAGCCGCTCGCGCAAGCGATTTATTAATCTCATATGTAAGTTTTCCGCCGCCGCCAGTCATTGCATTGATAAAAATCGGCGAACTGCTTGAAAGTTCGCCGATTTTTGTGGAAATATCTACTTGTTCTAATGCAAGATCGGGCAGACTGACGTGAACAAACGTAATATCATCAAGACCTGTTTCCCGCTTTTGGCCGGTGGACAAGGCATGATTGATGTGTTGTCTTTTTCGTTCTGCTCGAGTCACGTTTATCACCAGTTATTTTAGTTTATTCAGCTTATCTCCGATCAGATCTCCAAGCTGGAAGCCAGTGCTTGTTTCTTCCTTCGCTTGATATTGACGGTAATCTTCCTGATCAGCTTTAGGCGTTTCTTCAAGTTCACGCATGCTTAATGAAATGCGCTCCTCATTTTCATTCACATCAAGAACCTTCACTTTTACAGTCTGTCCTTCTTCAAGGACTTCATGCGGCGTGCCGATGTGTTTATTGGAAATTTGAGAAATATGAACGAGACCTTCAACACCTGGAAGGATTTCAACAAAGGCACCGAAGCTTACAAGACGCTGCACAGTTCCTTCAAGCACATCGCCAGGCTTCACTTTTTCGCCGATTTGGCTCCAAGGTCCAGGCAGTGTATCTTTGATTGATAATGAAATACGTTCATTATCGCGGTCAACCGATAGCACTTTCACTTTTACTTCTTGTCCCTCTTCAACAACGTCAGACGGTTTCTCTACATGTGAGTGAGAAAGTTGTGAAATGTGCACAAGTCCGTCGATGCCGCCGATATCTACAAACGCGCCAAAGTCAGTCAGGCGCTGCACTTTACCATCAAGTACACTTCCAACTTCAAGAGACTGAAGAAGTTCCTGTTTTTTATTCGCTTGTTCACTTTCAACAACGGCACGGTGTGAAAGGATCACGCGGTTTTTATCACGGTCAAGCTCTACAACGAGCAGAGACAGTGTTTTTCCTTTATAGTCAGTGAAATCTTCAACGAAATGTGCTTCAACAAGCGATGCCGGAATAAAACCGCGAACGCCGATATCAACGACAAGGCCGCCTTTCACGACATCTTTTACTTCAGCTTCAAACACTTCTTTTGTTTCAAATTTTTTCTCAAGGTCTTCCCAAGCGCGGTCTGCATCAACAGCACGTTTAGATAAAATCAAAGCATCGTCTTCCACTTTTGTTACTTTCAGGTCAAGCTCGTCGTCTACTTTAACAACATCCGATGCTTTCTCTACATGAAGACTTGATAATTCACTGATTGGAATAATACCGGATTGTTTAACATTGATAATTTCTACATCTACATGCTTGTCCTCTACCTTTGTGACAATCCCTTTAACTACATCTCCAACCTCTGGCACTTGAACATCAATTTGATTCATTTCCTCTGTCATTTGAATAACCTCCTTGGTCCAAACCTACACAGCTTAATTAAAACGGTTTGAAAGCTGAACATATAACATGCCCGCTTTTAGCCGAATATGTATTAAAGAATCATCCAAAAAAGTTTTTTGAATGATCAATAAAAAGTTTTATTAGTATTAACTTCTAATAAAAGGACAGGTTTGTCAAGCAATAACATTCTATCTTCGTTGAAAAATTCAAAAAAAGTGGCATTTGCCATCCTCAGCGGGACTTTTGCTCCACCGCCTCGAGGATTTTATCAGCTACCTCTTGAATGGAAAGCGATGTTGTGTCGATTTCAAGAGCGTCTTCTGCTTTACGCAGCGGAGATACCTCACGCTCTGAATCAAGCTTGTCTCTTCTTGCAATTTCCTCAATTAAAGTTTCGTAGTTGACATCAAAGCCTTTTTTTACATTTTCTTCATAACGGCGTTTCGCTCTCTCTTCAACAGATGCCAAAAGAAAGATTTTCACCTCTGCATTTGGCAGCACGTGAGTTCCAATATCACGACCATCCATGACAACGCCGCCTTTTTCCCCAAGCTGCTGCTGGCGTTTCACCATTTCTTCTCTGACACTTCTATGCTTGGCCGCAATTGAAACCTGGTTGCTGACTTCATCTGTTCTGATCGCCTCAGTTACATCAGTGCCGTTTACAAGCACTTTTTGTCCTTCTTTTGTCGTAATCAGTTCAATGTCAGTCCGCTTTAATAGCTCAGCCAATTTTTCTTCATTTGTCAGCTCAACGTTTTCTTGTAAAGCCGCGTACGTTATCGCCCGGTACATTGCTCCTGTATCAATATATATGTACGATTTTTTCTCAGCCACAATTTTGGCGACAGTGCTTTTCCCTGCAGCTGCCGGGCCGTCGATTGCAATCGATAATTTCTTTTCCATAATTCCTCTCCTTGCTCTTTTCTCCTCTATGGATTGTATCATGAACTTTATGAAAAAGGGTGAAAAATTGATGAATAATTAATGTTTGAACGTTTCAATCCTATTGTTTTCCGCCATTTTATCCACCCCTTCATATTGAATCACTTTTGATACGTATGGTTCAATATGCTGATAGTGAAAAAGAAATTGGACACCAAGTAAAATGATGGCCTGAATGAACACTAATTTGATCAGCAGCCGTTCAAATGTTTTCATTGGAGCACCTCCATTACTAATAGTATGGAAGTGTTTGACGATGTTTATTCCATTCGGGCTTTTCTTCTCTTTTTTAACTGGCGCCGAATGCAGTATTGAAGCAGAGCCTGCTGGTCACTTGCTGCAATTTCTGAATACTCTAAAGTCATTTTGCGTTTTCCTGACTTTGGGTCATCAAAGAGACGTCTGACAACCGCTTCTGTTTCTATTTGACGTGTGTGCTCCTCTTCAGAAAGACAGATGATCAGGCGCAATGATTCCCCGGCTTGAAAAGAACGTCCATCAGCTAAAACCACGGCGATGCCGCCTGCACTAATGTTATAGGATAGTGTGCGGAATTCTTCTTCATTTGCCGGCTGAATTTGCACATCTAATACCGCATCAGTTCTTACATACTGGCGGCGCTGGATTCTTTTCATTTTTTCACGGGGAGGCACTTCAAGACAGATCATTTGAAGTTTGTCCTTCACTTTGCCTTTTATACGGCTTGAAAAGCGGTAAGGAACTTCGTCTTTACCCACAAACTCTACCGTTACTTCCATATCATTATGTAAAATCACAGTTCGCCCTGTAACTACATCAACCGGATACGCGATCAAAAGCTCATTGTTTTCGATGCTTACCGCCTTAGTTTTTGCCTTTTTCAATTCATTTTCTTCTATATATTCTAAAAGTACATTTTCTCCAATCTCTATCATTGACTTCACTCTTTCGTATTCATTATACTCACGTTTTTATTAAAGCACGTAATGAAAAAAAGGAAAAGACATTTAGTCCTTTCCTCCTGTTTTTTATAGGTCTTTATATATAGGCTCTGCATTTTTTAATTTTTCAACCTTTTCTTCTGTGCCATCATTGGCATTTATATACATTCTAAATGTGTCATTTTCAATGGTTCCGAGCATTTCATAGCATAACACTTCTTGACCAAGTTCATTTGTAATTAAAGCGAGCCTTGTTTCTCTCACTTGTACATTTTTATTTAATTTAGATTTTGCCTCTGCTTCAGTAATTGCCGGCTTAGGTATAGTTCTTTTTCTGTGGGATGTTAGGAAGTCTCTTGCTGAAAAACCGACAACCTCACCGTCATCCAAGGCCACTTTCATGCGGATTGCCTCCGGGTACATCCGGACTTTATTTTCAACAGGGACATATGAAAATACGCCGATTTTATCATATTGGGCACTTTCATCAATTTCCAAATCATCTGTTTCAAATCCGTTTTTCTTTAAAAATGCGAGCGCTCGGTTCGATCCGTCATTCAAACTGATTTTCTGGTTTTTCACTTCTCTGTTTTGGATCAAATATACCGGATGCCCGCCCTTCTTCGTGATATCCATATAAATCGCTGCTTTATGATCTGGGTCTTTCATGCTGATGCTATATACATCGCGATTTGTTTTTTTTCCGCTCTTTACCACCTTAATTGAATAATTGTCATCAGGGGCAAAGCGCTCAGCAATTTGTTTTGCTTCCTGTTCGGAAATTTGCTTTCCCTTCAGGTGGCTGAAGCCCTTTTCTTCTTTTTTCGTGCTGGTGAAACTTGGGCCAAGGTCAGTGCCAGTGGAGAATGCACCAACATTCTTTTCGACAGTTTTAAAGCTGTTGATAATTGTATTGTCACTTTGTTTTTCGTCTGAAGCCAGTGCCATTTCTACGTCCATCCAGCGAAGGTTTTTGCTCATGACAAGGTGCTGAACATGGCGCAATTCATTTTGGATATCTTCAGACTGCTGATAAAGCTTATTTAGTGATGTATACTCGTTTTTATCAAGGGGCTTCTGGTCCAAATCTCTGACTGACGTTTTATAGCTGAAATCACCGATCTTTGATAATAGCTCTTCCGTTTTATTAAACGGCATTAATGTAAGCGGCAGCTGACTGACGCTGTTATGTGCTTCAGAAGTAATCCTCCACACATCAATCAATGCAGGCGACAGTGATTTTTGGCTGTTCATGGCAAGTGTTGTTCCGATTTTATCATGAAGCTGATCCACCTGATAGGTAAGCTCATGAAACGCCCGCTGATAGTTATTTTCAGCATGAAGAAGAACTGCGTCTTTTTCCTGGTGTTCTTTGTATCCCCAGTAGCCTGTACCGACTATTGCAATACCAAGCACGGCGATTAAAATTCCTCTGATCATTTATCACACCTCTTTTTATGCTTTCTCATATCTGCTACTCACAGAAAATGTGTTTACCGATTCTTTTAATCTGCGGACGCCCCCAAATCCACGGACTTGTAGCCGTATCCGGATTAAAGTAGTAAAGTGCTTCCTCTGACGGGTCCCAGCCATTGATGGCATCCAGCACCGCTTCTCGGGCCGTTTCATTCGGCTGCATGTAAATTTGCCCGTCGGCTACTGCTGTGAAGGCAAGCGGCTCAAAAATAACCCCCGCCACTGAATTTGGAAATAACGGGCTGTTCAAACGGTTCAAAATGACTGCTGCAATCGCAACCTGCCCCTCGTATGGCTCGCCCCGGGCTTCGCCATAAACCGCTTGAGCAAGCAGCCTGATATCGTTGTTGGAAAATCCACCAGGCATGTTCGCTGCTACCGCATCCTGTTTTCTTGCTTTTGCTGGTGTATTGTTTTGCTGTTTATTCGCATTCGCTTTAGGCTGCTGCGTTGTTTTTTCCGCAGGCTGTTTCTGCCTCGCTTCCGCTTGCTGTCTTGCTTTTTGTGTTGCTGCTTTTGACGGTTTCGTCTGATACTTCAGCGGAATTTTTCCGTAATGCGTGAATGTGTTCCCTTTATTGAGCTGTTCCATAACATATTCACGATAATACTTAGATTTACATATTAAGGTATGCTTTGTTTTAGCCCCGACAAGGCCGTCAACCTCTTTTAACCCGAATTGATCCTGAAAATTTCGAACTGCCCAGTATGTTCCCCATCCATAAACCCCGTCAATTTTTCCGTTATAATATCCGTTGTATTGAAGACGCGCCTGAAGCTCGACCACATCATCCCCTGTTGCCCCTCTTTGAATGACCTGATTCGAAAAGGCAGAGATCGTTTCAGTATTAATAAACGTCGTTATTGTAAAGGAAAAAAGGATGAGACATGCCATAATCGATCCTTTGGACTTCATCTTTTCAAGCCTCCTACAGCAAATTTTTAAGTGTAATCGTATTTTCTGTAACGAGGTTATTTTTATACACTCTTTCCTTGTTATCCCTCAGAACATAAAATCTCTTTTGTAAAAACTGTACACAAAAAAGCCGCACGATTGCTGTGCGGCTTCTATACTTGCATCATATTAACGGAACGGGCTTTTTTCGCTTTACGCAAACCAAACCACCATAAAAATACCATAAATGGAAGCATGTAATAAATCCAATTACTAAGCGCTGTCAGGATAAAATCATATGATCCATGCAAAAGGGATGGGAGAACTAAAGAAAGAACAAGCCACTTCACACGCGCCTTATCAGCGGAAAAGCGCGCTTTTCCGAGGTAAAATCCCATTATCACACCAATCAAGGCATGGCATGAAACAGGCAGGAGCGCTCTGACAAACGCATGCTCCACACCGTGGCCAATTAAATAAAGAATATTTTCGAGGGTTGCAAAACCGAGTGATACACTTGCACCGTACACAATCCCATCATAATGCTCATCAAAATGGGCGTGCGGGTAAACACTGATCATCAGTATAAACCATTTTAATGATTCCTCTAAAAACCCTGAAGATAAAAAAGAAACGAAAAAGCTTCCGCCTCCTACATTCTCTTTTTCAAGTACATACTGGATAAACATTGTGGGAAATACAAGAACAACCCCGAGAAAAAACGACCGAAGCACCATATGTACAGGTTCATTATCATACTGATCTTTTAAATAAAAATAACTTAACAGCGCGATGCCGGGGGCAATTCCTGCAGAGATGATTGCAAACATCAGGCAACCTCTTTCCTTTATATTCCTACGTCTATCCTACCATGTTGTTTATCATTTTACATCTGTCTGCACGTAAAAAAACAAAAAGAGCATACGAATGCATCATATGCTCCTCATCTTTAGTGGTTTTCTCTTTTGGCGATTTCCGCTGCGATTTGCCCTCCATGAAACCTGCCGTTTTCAATAAATATTTCATTTGCATTGTTTCCCGCAGCAATAACCCCGGCAATAAAGACACCTTCAACGTTCGTCTCCATTGTTTCTTCATTGAAAAATGGACGTCCTGTTTCTTTATCAATCTCCACACCAATTTTTTCAAGAAATTGATGGTCAGGATGATAGCCTGTCATGGCAAACACAAAATCATTTTTAATGGTAATGAGCTCTTTCTCTCCGGAACGAAACACAACTTCATCCTCGGTGATTTTTTCGACACAGGCGCCAAATTCCATACGGATTGTACCGTTTCTGACGAGCGCTTCAAATTCGGGCAAGATCCACGGCTTAATGCTTGGCGAATACTCATTGCCCCTATATAAAACTGTGACACGCGCTCCAGATTTCACGAGTTCAAGGGCGGCGTCCACGCTTGAATTTTTCCCGCCGATGACCACAACATCTTTATCAAAATACGGATGGCCTTCTTTAAAATAATGAAATACTTTCGGCAAATCCTCACCGGGTATATTCATATAGTTTGGATGATCATAATAGCCTGTGGCGATGATACAATATGGCGTCGTGTAGGTCTCTTTTGACGTCTCAATAACGAATGCGTTATTTTCTGTTTTCGTCACTTTATGCACCATTTCAAACGCATTAACACGGATGTTTTTCCGTTTAACGACTTCCCGGTAATACGATAAAGCCTGAATTCTGACAGGCTTCCTGTTTTCTGTAATAAATGCCACATCTCCGATTTCGAGCTTTTCACTTGAGCTGAAAAAGGTTTGATGTGTCGGATAATTGTAAATACTGTTAACGACATTGCCTTTTTCGATGACGAGGGCATCAATGCCAATTTGTTTTAGGTGAATGGCAGCAGATAGTCCACAAGGTCCTCCACCTATAATAATTGCTTTTTCTTGAATCATTTCTGTCAACTCCTGCGATTGGCATTTCACTTCATATTTTCTATTTCCGAATAAAAAAATCTCCTATTTTATCATAGGAGATTTTTTATTTTTATGCAAATCATCAACTTATATCCAGCCTCTAAAACGCGAAGCTTCAGCCATTTTGCGTACGCCGACCATATATGCAGCTAGCCTCATGTCAATTCTTCGGTTATTAGCCATTTCGTAAATATTGTTAAATGACTTGATCATCATTTTTTCTAATTTTTCTTCTACCTCTTCTTCACTCCAGTAGAAGCCTTGGTTATTCTGAACCCATTCAAAATAAGAAACTGTTACGCCACCGGCACTTGCCAGCACGTCTGGTACAAGCAGAATGTCTCGGTCTGAAAGAATTTTTGTTCCTTCAAGCGTTGTTGGCCCGTTCGCCGCTTCAACGACAATTTTAGCCCGGATATTATGGGCATTTTCTTCTGTAATTTGATTTTCAATCGCAGCAGGAACGAGAATATCACAATCAAGCTCCAGCAGCTCTTGGTTCGTAATGGTATCGTTGAAAAGCTTTGTTACAGTACCGAAGCTGTCGCGTCGGTCGAGTAAATAATCGATATCAAGACCTTCCGGATCATAAAGTCCGCCATATGCATCTGAGATGCCGACAACCTTTGCTCCCGCATCATGCATGAATTTTGCCAAATAGCTTCCCGCGTTTCCGAAGCCTTGGACAACGACACGCGCACCTTTAATATCGATGCCTTTTTTCTTGGCCGCTTCTTTAATACAGATGGTTACACCTTTTGCTGTCGCAGATTCTCTCCCGTGAGATCCGCCAAGCACAAGCGGCTTGCCTGTAATAAATCCAGGCGAATTAAATTCATCAATTCTTGAATACTCATCCATCATCCAAGCCATGATTTGTGAGTTTGTAAATACATCCGGCGCCGGCACGTCTTTTGTCGGGCCGACAATTTGGCTGATCGCTCTGACATACCCTCTGCTCAGACGCTCCAGCTCTCTAAACGACATATCCCTTGGATCACAAACAATTCCGCCTTTACCACCGCCATATGGAAGATCAATTATGCCGCATTTTAAACTCATCCAAATTGAAAGCGCCTTCACCTCTTTTTCTGTTACGTTCGGGTGAAAACGTATCCCGCCTTTCGTCGGACCGACAGAGTCATTGTGCTGCGCACGATAACCTGTGAAAATCTTTACTGAACCGTCGTCCATACGAACAGGTATTTTTACCGTTAATAACCTCATCGGCTCTTTTAACAGTTCGTATACCTCTTCGGGATACCCCAATTTTTCCAGAGCCTTATGTATTACGGTTTGGGTTGATTTTAATACATCAAGTTTGTCCTCTTCTGTATGACCGGTGTTTCGATCGGCTGCCATTTGAGTTAACCTCCTAGAATCTTCTGTTTCTCACATGCTCCCTTTCAGAGAATAGTATACACCTTCATCTGATCTGTGCATAGAATAAACGTTATGTTTTTCCATGTTTTTTACCGAAAAAAAACTGCTGTGAAATCAGCAGTTTTCCGTTGCATTCTTATGAAAAATGAGTTTGTATCGTCTCAACGGCATTACCGTCCATAATGAGCTTACCATACTCTTGCAGGCGATAAATCGTTAAAGTTGTCGGATTGCCGTATTCAGCCAGAACCGCCACAACCCCCTCAGCCGTATGTGACCCCAGATCTTCAAGGCTTAAAAAGTACTGCCCGTCATAGTGGTAGACAGTTCCCCCTGTGATACCGATTCGCTGTAAGCTTTCTGAAAGCTGAATGATATCTTCAAAGGAATGGAATTGATATATGATGTCCGCGCTTTCATCAAGCTTGACTTGCATTTCGATGTAATCATCATCATACTCATCGTCTTCTGAATCGGCGTCTTGGTTCTTTGTTACGATCACGACCATCCCTTGTGCTTGGAGAGAATACACTTCCACTGCAATCGGTCCATTCGCTTCAAAGCCGAGCTCTGTATTTGCTTCATTCATCATATCTTTAAATAACTGGTGGACTTTAAATGAGTCCTTCCAGAGGTCTTCTTTTGTCAATCCCCGGTCTGTCAAATCATCGAGGGTTAAAAAGATTTTGATCTTATTATAATTCAGACGCTCAAGCCGCATAACGTTCCCTCCTGCCTCTACTTGCACACAAATCATATAACACATTATATGAGATGATGAGTCATAGGTTCTTAATTGTTATCAGTTTACACTGAGTTCACTAGTAAGACAAGCACAATGCAGTTTTTATTGCCATATGGATTTTCGCTTTTTAGAAGTTACTCTGGTCCGCAAAGAGTCACAATGTGTGTTTCAGGCTCAGCACCTAAACGCAGAGGCACTTTTGTCGTGCCGTAGCCGTTGCTGATCAGATAAGCCGCATTTTTAACAATGCCTGTTTTCCCCAGTTCATAAGGGCCAAATTTCCCAAACCTGATCTGACCTCCATGGGTATGTCCGCTGAATATCACATCAATACCGTCACCTTCATTGATTTGCTCATGAATCTCCGGATTATGACAAACTAGAATATTCAGCTGGCTTTTGTCAAGTTCTTTAATGGCTTCCTCATAATGATCCATCTCCATCCTGATATCATCAACCCCGGCAATCGCAATCGTATGGCCGTTGTACGAAAACGGAACTGACTCATTCCTCAGAGTGATGACACCGTGCGCTTTGAATATGGAATACAGCTTATGCTGTTTGACTTCATAATCATTATTCCCCCACACAAATACAACAGGAACTCCTAAATCAGCGAGCCTTTTGATGTTTTCCTCAATTCTCGCAATAGGCACCCCGCCCTCAGCTAAATCTCCGCCGATGATTACGAGGTGAGGGGCATGGCTTCGCGCTTTTTCCAAAAGGTCTTGATCGATAAGACGTTTGTGAATATCCGAAATAAAAAAGATGGTAAGTGGCGGCTTGCCCTTCATTTTTGATAAAGGAAACGTATGTGTTTTTAAATGGTTGCCTTTTGCAGTTGAATACATTTTTGCCGTCATTGCCGCTGCCGCAACAGTCAGCACACTGGCAATTTTCACTGATAGCTTCATAAAAACTCTCCATTCTTTTTTAGAACTTATCAATAAGACGGACAATAAAAAAAGACGTTTCTACCGTTTGAGAAAACGCCCGATTTTATTTACTTTCAAAATATAGATTAATGTCATATCTGTGCTTCATCATTTGAAAAACAGACTCTCTCGCCTTCCATTTATCCGGCTGCGGCCAAAGATCAGTGCTTTTCTGAATAATTTCGCATCTCAGTTTATGGAAATCACCCTCAGCTTTTTCTTCCTTTTTCTTAAAGTAATATGAAGTGCAGTATGCAAAAGCGGTTGCCATCATCCAAAATAAATAAAAGGTATGGCTGAGCATTTCTTGAAGAACGAGCTGAGGCGCCGGGCTTTTGAGCATAATCATAAGACATAATAAGCCTAAGCAAATAAGTGAAGCCCATCGCCATCTGCGGCATTGCAACGCATAATTTTCAAATTTTTGTTTTCGCTTCACCAGCGCTTGGAGCATCTGTTTGGTCGGCGCGTCTGTAAACTGATCCAGCTGATTCCATAAGGATTCCATACGCTTCACACCTTGTCCATTTTCATTGCTACAATATATGAACGTAAAAGAAAAAAAATGCCCTATTCATCCATTAAGGGGATGTCCAAAACTTGTCCGGTGTAAACATCATTTCCATTCAGATGATTATACGCCCGAATTTTTTCTTCTCCTGTCCGGCTTTTATAATACTTCATGGAAATGCGGTATAGCGTTTCTTTCTTTTGAACGGTGTGCTTGACAATGCGATTCGGCTCAGGTTGAGCTGGCTCAGCCGGCTGCTGTTGCTGTTCTTGCCGTTGTACTGTTGATTGGGAAGAGGAAGCAGCCGCGGCGGTTGCTTCCTCCTTATTTGCCGAGTCTTCTTTTTCCGCTACAGCAGTCTGTTTTTGATCAGCAGCTGATTTTGCCGGCTCTTTCGCCTTTGAATCCTCAAGCTTTTTTTTTGACTCCTTTTGCAGTGCTGTCTCTTTGGTGTCTTTAGTGTCGGCATTGTTTTTATCCTCTGATTTCGGGACAACCTCGTATTTGCTTTGGCTGCTGTCGATAAAAACATCTTCATAATCGTCATGATTATCCGGGTGGCTCTTTAAATAAAATAAGGTAACTAAAACGATAACCGGCACAAATACAAATAGTACAGCGAGTACTGTAAATAATGGCGTTTTTGTTTTGCCTTGCTTTTTTTTCTGTTCTCTTTGATTTTTTACGGATTGTCTTGTCGGGAGGCTTTCACCATCATCATCGACATAATCGTCCGCCAATGCGGCATTTTGATCTTCATAAAGATTCTGGGCTTTTCTTCTCTCTACTCTCGACATGTTCGTCATGTTTATCCCTCCTCACATGTTGAAAACGAATCTGACAGGCAAACACGGCATCAATGATAAAATGTGCCGTCATCGGAACAAATAAGTTACCGGTCCATTCATACATCAGACCAAGTAAAAAGCTGATTGCTGTCACCATAATAAATAACAGCCATTTTGACAAATACCGAAAGTGCAGAACGGCAAAGATAAGGCTGGCCGCCCATAAACCGATATGAGTCTGCAGCACTCCTCTGAATAACATTTCTTCCGCGAAAGCAATCAGAAGCGTTAAAAATATAATATGAGGGATTGACCTCTTACTGAATATTTTTTTATTGATTCCGCCGTCATCGTATAAATGATGTGGGCACCATTTCATTATTGCCATATCGGCTAAAATAACAATAACCGCTATAGAAACACCATACCAGATGATTCGCATATCGTGAATGTCCCAGAGCTTTAGTACGTCCCGTATATCCTCAAAAAAGAACAGCCCTGCTGCAGCTGCGGCAAAGATGATGAGTAGCTGCGTCAAATATAACTGCTTCAGCATATCACGGTCAGACATATGCTGAATATAATCTTTTTGCTGTTTCAGTTCAGCTCACCTACAGTCTGCAAGCTGAATATCCGGTGCAATTCCGAACTCCAGCTGTCTAATGGCGCCATTTTACTCCGTTCCCCTATTTGTTCATACAAGGATAAATCAAAACCGCAATGAGAACAGCACGGGAAGTTTCCGGCATCTGGCTCGTACGATTCATCAAAGTAGGTTAACAGTGACTGCCTTAAACAGCCCTCACGCTGAAGCAGAAAAGATACACGGCGCATTTTTTCCAGCTTCAGCTCCATGCGGTATGAAATTTCTTTCTTCATCAGTTCAACTGACGTTTTCCCCTGCATAAAGAGATGAATCATCATACGGGCCTGTGTCTCTCCGGCGCCATACTGCATTAATACGTCACGCAGTCTTCTCTCATCCCGCTCCTCCGTCTTCTCTAGCACACGGATCACGTCGGCGATTTCTTCAGCTGTGACACTCTCCATTTGGATAATCTGCTCCTGCAATTCAAAATCCCCTGGCGCCCGGAGCAAAATGCTGACACTCGGCTTTCCATCGCGGCCCGCTCTGCCGATTTCCTGCATAAAAGCTTCAGCCGTCTGCGGAAGGTGAAAATGAATCACATATCTGATATCAGGTTTATCGACACCCATTCCAAACGCATTCGTACAACATATCACATCAAGCTGGTTATGAATAAACTGCTGCTGAATTAAAATTCTGTCACCTGACTCCAAACCGCCATGGTAAAAGTCTGCTCTGCTGCTTGTTTTGCTTTTAATTTCACCAGCTAATTCCTCGGCCCATTTCCGTGTCGGACAATAAACAATTCCTGGACCTTGCAGGTTTTCAACCAACTGAATGACCCTATCTATTTTTTCGGCCGCATCCGCCGCATTTTCAACCCTCAGTGCGATATTCGGGCGGTTGACTGAGTTGAGATGCTGGTCAGCATGCTGCAGCTCTAGCAGGTTCATGACATCTTGCAGCGTATCCTTTGTAGCCGTAGCAGTCAATGCCAAAACGGGCGGGTGTCCCAGTATTTTTCTCAGTTGTCCGAGCTTTGAATAGTCAGGCCTGAAGTCGTGGCCCCATTCAGATATACAATGTGCTTCATCAATAACAAAAAGGCTGATCGGAACGTTTTTCAATTTTTCCAATACATATGGAGACTGCAGAGCCTCAGGGGACAAGTACAAAAATTTATAGCGATGAATATGTTCTAAAACAAATTGTCTTTCCTGTCTGTTAAGCATGCTGTTCAAAGCGGCCGCACGCTTTTCTCCTCGGGCTTTCAGCTGCTGCACCTGATCTTCCATTAAAGAAAGCAGTGGAGAAACGATTAATACCATGCCGTCAAGCATATAACCAGGCAGCTGGTAGCAAAGCGATTTCCCTCCCCCAGTCGGGAGCATTGCAATGGTATCCTTCCCGCTGAGAATACTTCTAATAATGTCCTCCTGCCCTTTTTTAAAGGAAGTAAAACCAAAATAATGATGTAACGTTTGCTGTAATCTACTCATATTGCTGCACCTGCTTTGTCAATGCCAGTCTGATTTGAAAGTAGCTGAACCGCTGCCCCAGACCGTCACGAATTTGTTTGATTTTGTTCGTCCGCATCCGTTTGGCAAACGCTGCAATTTGGATTTGATCTTCTGCTGATACATAGTCATTAATTATAAACGCAGGCTCGTGAAGAGAAATCTCAACAATATGGTCTTCGATCGTCGCTGTTTTCAGCTTTCTGATTTCGGCAATTCGATGTATCGGGAACCCTTGTTTGACCATCTGCCATGTTTTCCTCGTTGACTCTGTCAGGGCATTATCTAAATGCACATCAGAAAGTAGATCCTTTAACAAAGCATCTTCACACTCGGGAAGAGAATGAATAAAATAATGTACCGAAGCCCAAAACATGATATAGACATACCATTCATCTTCTTTCAGCGTGTCAGCAAGCTGCCTGCTCGTATAACCGATCCGATCGTGCGAGGTTAAGGAGTAGACAAAAATTTGCGCTGCTTTGTCTTCGATCTTTTTCAAATGCGCCTCAAGCATGGCGAAAAGGCTCCTTGCCATCTCTTTATGATCCGTATGCCGGGACAGGTATTTCTTTACCCAGTGAAGTGTCTTGTAATCCTTTGTGACAGGAATATATCGCCTGCTCCCTTTCTGCTTATGGGATAAGACCTGCACAAGCAGCGAAAGCCTTTTCCAAAGCACGCTGGCAGCCTGCTGATAATGAGCACCGTGGCAATGAACGGGCCAAGGCCGCTCACTAAGGGCATGCCTCAAAACTCCTTCGCCGCTGGCTGTTACTTTGTATGTATCTGTTTCAGACAAAGGCGCGAGATATGAATGCTTTTCAAGCTTGTCAAGCGACGCAGAAATATCGTTTCTCGAACATTGCGCCGCCATTCCAAAGTATTTTGCAGTCTGAAATAAGCCGGCATCTTGAATGGTTTGTGACGATCTCTTGCCTTTGAATAGGTGAAAAACAGCGCTTCCCGACCGTTCCCCATTTATTTTGCAAAGGCAATCGAGAACCATAATATCGAAGTAATTTAATGACAACCTATTCACCCACATTCTTCCTGACAAAAATCGTTGATTTGCTCTTTTTATTTTAACAGATTTCAAACAGAAATCGACGTTTAAAGTCATCATTAAGGGGGATGTTATGTAGATAACCCCTTATGTGATAAGCATTCTCAATCATTTTTCTGTTGAAATGTGGCAGCAACATCATTACAATAAGTAAGAGGAATAGGTGTTAAATTGATTAAATTATAAAGATTGATCCATTTGTTCCACCAAGAACAATCTGGGAGGTTTTATTCATGGCAAAGTACACAATCGTAGACAAAGATACATGTATTGCATGCGGCGCTTGCGGAGCTGCTGCACCAGACATTTACGATTACGATGATGAAGGCATCGCGTTCGTAACGCTTGACGAAAACAAAGGTGTTGTCGAAGTTCCTGAGGTACTGGAAGAAGATATGATTGACGCATTTGAAGGATGCCCTACTGATTCCATCAAAGTGGCGGATGAGCCATTTGAAGGCGACCCGCTTAAATTTGAATAGAAGTAACAAAAAAAGCTCCCCGGCGGGAGCTTTTTTATTTAATGGATATGCGCACTTCGCTGCTGCTCAATCCAAGGCTTAAGCTTGATAAAAATAAGTGAGAAAACAACCGTAATCACAATACCTTTTATCATGTTAAACGGCAGGATACCCGCAACGACTGCTGTTTTCAGCGCGCTGTCGGATAATGCCGGTGAATGTAAAAACCACGTGTATGCAGGAAGAATCAGAACATAATTTAAAATACTCATCAAAATGGTCATCGCTGCAGTTCCCAAAAGCAGGCTGACAGCCAAGCCCTTTGCTGAGTTGAGCTTTTTAAATAAGAAAGCAGTCGGCAATATAAAGAGTGTTCCTGCAATAAAATTCGCAATTTGCCCTACAGGAACTCCTGCCATGCTTCCCTGAATGATATACTGAAGAACATTTTTTATCGCTTCTACGGCAATACCCGCCAAAGGTCCGTAAATCAGAATGGCAATAATAGCGGGAACATCGCTAAAATCGATTTTTAAATAATCCGGAAGACCCGGAAACGGGAAATTTAACAGCATCAAAACAAATGCAATGCTGCTCAGCATACTGACCACAACTAATTTTTTTACTTTCACTTCACTCTCTCCTTTTCGATCACATCTTACTCGAAAACGGAAAGGTCCTTTTCCAGCCAATAAAAAAACCGCTTCATATATAAAAGCGGGGTTTCGAAAATTAGGCTAGGCAAAGAAACGTTTGAAAACTTTAATTTCAAAACGCTTATGAACCTCCATCTTCTCCCATCCAGACTGTACTGTCGGCTCCGGAATCTCACCGAATCCTGCTGTAAAAACAGCTCGCGGGCTTAGAGCCATTGGCTCATCACCGCCGGTAGGGAATTTCACCCTGCCCCGAAGATTGATCATATGAAATTTAGTTCCATTATAAACGATAACTGGTTGGCTGTATAGAGAATTGCTTCAAATTATAAATATTGTCTATAAGCTGTCAGAACATTGATATATTAGGCTTTACTTTTATCCTTTACTGCGTCAATACACGTTGACACTCTTTTGAGAATATGTTAAATTATCAGATATTTAGTTTGTCAATTTAGGAGGAAATCTAACGATGTTTCGAGTATTGGTCTCAGACAAAATGAGCAACGACGGTTTACAGCCACTTATTGAATCAGACTTTATTGAAATCGTTCAAAAAAACGTAGCAGATGCAGAAGATGAATTACATACTTTTGATGCTCTTTTGGTGCGAAGCGCGACAAAAGTAACAGAAGACCTTTTCAACAAAATGACTTCTTTAAAAATTGTCGGAAGAGCCGGTGTCGGTGTCGATAATATCGATATTGATGAGGCAACTAAACACGGGGTAATCGTGATCAACGCTCCGAACGGCAACACCATTTCAACAGCTGAGCATACATTTGCGATGATCTCTTCTTTAATGAGACATATTCCTCAGGCTAATATCTCAGTGAAATCCAGAGAGTGGAACCGTACAGCTTACGTCGGTTCAGAGCTTTATGGAAAAACACTTGGTATTGTAGGATTAGGCCGAATCGGAAGCGAAATTGCACAGCGTGCGAGAGCGTTCGGTATGACTGTGCACGTTTTTGATCCTTTCTTAACGGAAGAAAGAGCGAAAAAAATCGGCGTAAACAGCCGTACATTTGAAGAAGTGCTAGAAAGTGCGGATATTATAACTGTTCACACGCCTTTAACAAAAGAAACAAAAGGCTTATTGAATAAAGAAACGATTGCAAAAACGAAAAAAGGTGTTCGCTTAATTAACTGTGCGCGAGGCGGTATTATCGATGAAGCTGCACTTCTCGAAGCTTTGGAAAGCGGGCATGTTGCCGGAGCGGCGCTTGACGTTTTCGAAGTTGAACCGCCAGTTGACAACAAACTCGTTGATCATCCATTAGTCATTGCCACTCCTCACCTGGGAGCATCAACGAAAGAAGCACAGCTCAATGTCGCGGCACAAGTGTCAGAAGAAGTTCTGCAGTTCGCAAAAGGTCTACCTGTTATGTCAGCTATTAACCTGCCTGCTATGACAAAAGATGAATTCGCTAAAATTAAACCCTACCATCAAATTGCAGGAAAAATTGGCAGCCTTGTATCACAGTGCATGAAAGAACCGGTACAGGATGTTGCCATTCAATATGAAGGCACAATTGCCAAACTTGAAACATCGTTCATTACAAAAGCCCTTTTGTCAGGCTTTTTAAAACCGCGCGTTGACTCTACTGTTAATGAGGTCAATGCCGGAGGTGTCGCAAAAGAACGCGGCATTAGCTTCAGTGAAAAAATTTCCTCTTCTGAATCTGGATATGATAACTGCATCAGCGTAAAAGTGACAGGAGACCGAAGCACCTTTACTGTAACGGCTACGTATATTCCTCATTTCGGGGAACGTATTGTCGAGATCAACGGATTTAATATCGATTTTTATCCGACAGGTCACTTGGTATATATCCAGCATCAAGATACAACAGGTGTGATTGGCCGAGTAGGACGTATTCTCGGGGATAACGATATTAACATTGCAACCATGCAGGTTGGCCGTAAGGAAAAAGGCGGAGAAGCCATCATGATGCTTTCCTTTGACAGACATCTGGAAGATAAAATTGTGAAAGAACTAACAAATGTCCCTGATATTGTGTCTGTGAAGCTCATAGATCTGCCATAATCAAAAAAACTCAAGCTATATAGCTTGAGTTTTTTTATTGTTCTATTCTCGTGTGTTTTTATGCAAAATGTCTAAGACACTCCTTAGCTCAGAAACAGGTATTTGGCCTGGTGCCGACGCCTCTTCTCCCGCGCCAAAAGTACAAGCCGATCCAAAAATCTCACCGCTCAGCCTGCTGATGAGCCCTGTTGCAGCCATTGACATTGTAATAATGGGACGGTCTGCATATTTTGTTTTCATTGTATACGTCGCATCAAGCAGCGTTAAAAGATCTCCAGTATCATTCGGCATGACAGCCATTTTTGGAATATGCGCGCCTAAATCCTGCATTTTTCGAAGTCTGGAAAGAATTTCATCTTTTGCAGGTGTTCTTTCAAAGTCGTGATTTGACATCACCACATAGACGTTGTTTTCTTCCGCCAGCGATACTAACGATTTTACCTGTGCATCTCCTGTAAATAATTCGATGTCTATCAGATCGATGTCTTTTGTTTGGATTGCCGATTCCAGCAAAGCAAGATAGGAGCTTTCGTCTATTTCCAGGCTTCCTCCTTCTTTATGGGTTCTGAATGTAAATAGAAATAGCTCGTCCGCTAAAGACTTACGAAGCTTAGAAATCATCTTTGTGACCGCTTCTCTGTCATTCGCTTTTTCAAATACGTCAACTCGCCACTCTACAATATCCGGATTCAGAAGTTTTACAGCTTCTGCTTCATTCAAAATTTGTTCTTCCGTTTTTCCCATCAGCGGAACGATGATTTTCGGCATCCCTTCTCCGATGGAAACTCCTTTAATCGTTAACACGTTCACTTGTCTCAAATCCTTTCAATCGTTACCTTGTTTTATTATACACGCACAACTTTTTTTTGAAAATTTCTATTATATGAACAGCAACTAAAAAAGAGCCTCAAAAGGCCCTTTTTAGTTTAAGAAAATCGGATTTGGAGCAGCTGGCACCGGTATTGCATCTGATATGTCATATTTGCCGATTTTTTTCGTTCTGGTTTCCGTAAAGGTCACTTCTGTGAAGCCAAACTCTTTTGCAGTTAAAAGTAGTCCCTCAATCATTAAAATACCGGCAATAGAATCATCAACTTCTGAGTCCTTTGAGAAGCGGATATATAAGTGTTTCTGTTTCTTCGTTACAGATTGGACAGCACCCGCTTGAATAAGAGGTCTCGTATCTTCTTGGCTGCTCGATTCCATTTCCATAATCGCTTCTTTTACTGTATCAAAAGAATTTTTTGACGGAACGAGAAAGTCTTGTCCCTGTTTATTTTGGTACAAGAAGTAGGATCGTTTTGACTGTTTGGGAATCGTAATTTCCGTAAAAGTGCCATATGAGCCAATCCGAACCCCAGGCTCATTTTGATCCGAAAGAAATTTTACTTTTTCATAAGGACTCCATTTTAAGGATTCTTTCAGCAATTTTTTTAACAGTGTATCATCTTTTACAGAAAAAGCCGTAATAGGCTGATGGACTCGTATACTTAATTCCTTCTGCTTTGGGTTTTCCTTTATTTCTACTTCATCTATGAAGGATGGAATCGTAATGGCATGATCAAAGATATCCAATTCACTACTTACAAACAGCATATCCTGTATCGTTTGGTCTGCATTTGTTTTTTGGATGCTGATGGGTATGATTGCGGATGTATCGGCATCAGCAACCGCTACAGTGATGTAATTGTCTTGTTCCTTTTCAGGTACAACATACGATGTCTGATCCAGGGATGATGCAGCTTTTGGGCTGTCTTCTGTCTCAGTTTTCGTTACTGCGTGCTCTTGGGACGCTTCTTTTTGTTGAGGCTGTGCCTGATCAAAGAAATGAGGAGAAATAATGAAGGCGATATAAACCGCAATTGCAGCGGCACACGCGGGGCCAATCCACCTGACAGCGGGCTTTTTTTTACGCTTTGCCATCGTCAGCCGCTTGTAAATATCCTGAGGCGAACGATGGTCTTTAACTGCCGGAAGTTGACTTAGCAACTCCTTTATCTGTTCTTCGTTCCATTCTGACTTCATCATCCATTAGCTCCTCCCTCAAAAGCTCCATATGTTTCCGAAGTACTTTGAGCCCTCTGTGTTGGGTCGTTTTTACTTTGCTTTCCGAGAAGCGCAGAGCTTTGGCTGTTTCCTGTATTGAATATCCCTGAATAAACCGCAAGATAATCACAGCTCTTTGATCGATCGTACATTGATCAAGTGCAGCATAAATTTCCCGGGCATTTTCATGTTGAACCGCAAGTTCGTCCGGAAGCAATTGCTGATCCCTGACATCCTGTGTATCCCAGTCAAATGTGCCAAGTATACGCTGTCTGATCGTTTGCTGTTTACGGAACCAGTCTATCGCTACATGGCGTGCGATAGACAAAAGCCATGTTTTTTCACTGCTTCTTCCTTCAAACGTATGATAAGAATTTAATACACGGATATAAACCTCTTGAAGAAGATCTTCTGTCTGGTTTTTATCCTTTACCATATAAAATAAAAATTGGTACAAATCTTGATGATATGTATCATATAATAATTGAAAGGTTTCTTCCATTTGAAACCCCTCCGTTCACTTTTTTGTCGTATGAATAGCTTGAAAAGTTACATTACAACTATATTACGAGAAACTGGAATTTGGAAGGGAATTTATATTAACATATCCTTAAATTTTATTAATGTTGGCTATAAAAAAAACACCCGCTCAATCAGCGGGTGTTTCTTATGGAACAAGATTCTTCGGCAAATTCAGACTCGATTTTACCGTTTTGTCGGAATATAAAAAGTAAATGTTGTTCCTTTATCTATTCGGCTGTGCACAGTAATCGATCCGTTGTGGGCTTCCACGATATTTTTAACGATAGCCAGCCCTAGACCGGTTCCTGCTCTGCCCCTTGTCCGCGCTTTATCTGCCTTATAAAACCGCTCAAAGATAAATGGCAGATCTTCTTCTGGTATGCCGGATCCGGAGTCTTTGATATCAACTTTCAATCCATCCTTTACAGAATGGACTGTGATGGAGACGCTGCCGCCAGATGAAGTATGACGCAGCGCGTTATCGATCAAATTGGTAAATACCTGCTCCATCTTGTCTTCATCAAACATAAATTCCTCTTCTGCGAGAGAAATGTCATGATGTAAAGCAATATCTTTTTCTTTAGCAACACCGGAAAACTTCCGAATAATCTTCTCTAAAAATTCATTGACATTGATTTTTTCATAATGCAAACCTGTATGGCCTGATTCCATTCGGGCTAAATCAAGCAAATCATTAACTAGTCGGCCCATTCGGAGCGATTCGTCATAAATGATTTGGGCGATTTCTTTCCGGTCTTCTTCAGAGCTTGCAATGTCATCGACAATCGCTTCACTGTATCCCTGTAGCATAGAGATCGGTGTTCTCAGCTCATGACTGACATTTGCGATAAAGTCCTCCCGCAGTTTATCAAGGCGGCGTTCTTCAGTCATGTCACGCAGTACGGCAACTGCTCCTCTGACGTGCGATTCCGCGTAAAGCGGCGACATCAAAAGCACCCATGATCTGCCTTGCAGCGTCATCTCAATCATTTGTTCTTTTTCAGTGCTGACAGCATTTTGGAACAGTTCTTTTGCTTCAGGCGGAAGGTTGTCGCCTTCTTTGATATTCATGTTCTGCTCATAATACCAAGCCTGAAGAAAACGTTCAGCCGGCGGGTTGGTCACAAGAATCGTACCGTCAATATTAATGGTAATAACCCCGTCAGCCATACTGCTCAAAATGTTAGAAAGCTGCTCTTTTTCTTGATTGAGTGCATTGATATGAAAGTTAAGCTGCCGGCCCATTTGATTAAAAGCGGTCGCCAGTTCACCGATTTCATCCTGGGTTAAAATCGGGATTTTTGTATCGAACTTGCCCTTCGCCAAATCCTGCGCGCCTTCTCTCATTTTTCGGAGCGGGTACGTGACCCTGCTTGATAAAAAGAATGCGAAAAATGTGGTCAGCACTATCGCGATCCCCGCGGCAAGAAAAATATAGCGGGTCGTATGTTTTGTTGTATCTTTAACGGCAAGCAAAGACTGGGATAAAAAGACCATGCCTTTCTTTCCGTCTTTTTCATACGGGACACCTACAATCAAGCGTTCATTATCCGTATCTGTATCGCTCAGTCCCGTTCGTTTGCTTACTTTTTTATGATCTCGGAGAGCTTTATTTAAGTCTTTGTCATGCTGTATTTGCTCAACCGTAATAGACGACAGGCGATTTTTGTCATTGGGAGAATACCAGTACTTTTTCTCATCCTGGATGATGGCAATGCTTGTTAAGTTATCAGCGAGCTCCCAAGTGATTGATCGTGCCAGTGCCTGGTCCTCGTGATTTTCCAAGATGACAGCTACTTTATTCGCAAGCTGTGTTAAATCATTCTCAGCTTCTTCCACATGGTAGTTTTCAATAAACTCCAGCAAAAGAACCGTTAAAATGAACAATACGATCAAGACGAGTGAAAGGATCGTAAACCACAGCTTGCCTACTACGCTTTTCCAAAATTTCATTCAGCGCCGACCTCAAATTTATAACCTACACCCCATACGGTGACAATTTTTTTCGCAGCTTCCGGAGATACCTTGTTCAGCTTCTCTCTCAGGCGTTTGACGTGAGTGTCCACTGTCCGTAAATCACCAAAAAACTCATATTGCCACACTTCTTTCAGAAGCTTTTCCCGATCATACACCTTGTCAGGCGTTTTCGCTAAGAAGTATAGAAGTTCATACTCTTTTGGCGTCAGGCTTACTTCCGTTCCATCAGCCGTTACGCGGTGAGCATCATGGTCAATAGACAAATGTGAAAACACGAGCACATTTTTCGTCGGTGTATTGGCATTGAAATAAGAGGTTTGGGATGCTCTTCTCAAAAGAGCCTTTACCCGCAGCACGACTTCTCTCGGGCTGAATGGCTTAACAATATAATCATCTGTTCCCGCTTCAAACCCCTGCACCCGGTTTGCTTCTTCTCCTTTTGCGGTCAGCATGATAATGGGTGTCGCTTTTTTTTCGCGAATTTGCCGGCACACTTCAATTCCGTCAGTTCCCGGCATCATCAGATCAAGCAAAATCAGGTCATAATTGGCCTCAAGCCCTTTGGCAATGGCTTCATCACCATTTTCCGCTTCATCTATAACATAATTTTCACGTTCAAGATACATTCTTAAAAGGCGGCGAATTCTGGCTTCGTCATCTACTACTAATATTTTTGTTTCGTTCGTTTGGTCCATGTTTTCCCCCTGCTTTCCTTCTGTTACTTTCATTTTATCAAATCGTGAGAAAGTTTGAGAACTGTATCGCTTTCAAAGGACTATGCATAAGAATGAAGTCCGGCAAGCACTAGATTTACGAATATTAAATTAAACATAATAATAGCAAAACCGATTACGGCCAGCCATGCTGACTTCTCACCGTGCCAGCCTCTTGACAGTCTTAAATGCAAGTAAGCCGCATAAAACAAAAACGTGATCAGCGCCCATACTTCCTTAGGGTCCCAGCCCCAAAATCTCGTCCACGCGAGCTGAGCCCAAATCATCGCAAAGATCAGTGCGCCGAGCGTAAATACCGGAAACCCGATTGATACGGCCCTGTACCCAACCTCATCCACCAGATCAAGATTGACGTTTTTCACAAGCGGATGTAAAAGAGCGCTGATTCTTTTTCTGATGATCAGACGGAGAGCCCCATACAACACAAGACCTGCTCCAAATGACCAAATGACAGTGTTCACTTTTCTGCCTGAGAAAAGCGCGGGAAGATCAACAAGCGGTTCCATTCTCCCCTCGGTCAAAAGCTCTCCCTGATGCGGACCGACAAGCGCAGGCATTTCGTACACCATCACGCTTTTTTCTTTATTTTTATCCACCCAGTTAAACTCCGCTTCATAGCCCGCAAGACGAAATGCTGATGTGATCGCAATAAAGGCGACGGTTGTGACCAGGATAAACATAATCGCTTCAAGCCAGAAGGTTTTTTTACTTGGTTTTGTCTGGTCTACATGCTTCAAAAGAAAGATGACACCAGCGACAAAGCTGATAGCAAGTATAGCTTGCCCAAGCGCGGCCGTTGTTACGTGAATATACAGCCAATTGCTTTGGAGCGAAGGAATTAAAGGCGAGATATCTGTCGGAAACATGCTGGCGTAGGCAATCAGCAGTAAAGCGATTGACAGCGTAAACAGGCCTAATGAAGGCAATCTATAAATAAAATAAAGAATAATAAACGCCAAAACAAGCATCATGCCAAAAGCGGTGGTGAACTCAAACATATTGCTGACCGGCGCATGGCCGCTGGCAGCCCACCTTGTGATGAAATACCCAAGGTGGCAAATAAACCCGACAACAGAAAGAGTGATTCCAATGTTGGCCCATCGGTTTTGCCTACCCTTTTTATCTTTATTTCCTCGTATGGCCCCGCCGAAAATCGGGACAGCGATTAAATACACAAGAAAGGCCGCATAAAGAAAATTTCCGCTCAGCTCTGCCATGACATCACTCCCTTTTCGCCTATTTCTGTGTTTTGATTAATTCTTTTTGGTCCGCCGGTTCAGTCAGTCCGGAATCAGCCAATATAAATGCTATATCCTTCTTCAGGCCAAACCAGTTTTTATTGGTATGCCCCGCCACCATGACTGAGCCGTCCTGTGAGTGCAGCCAAATTCTTCGATGCTGCCAGTACATACCTTGAATGACACCGATCATAAAAATGGCTCCACCGACAGCAAGCACCCAGAGTGTCAGATCCTTTCTGACTGTAAGCCCAGTAATGTTTTTCGTTTCGACATGGTCAAATTTCAGCTTGTATTTATTGCTGCCTGATCCTTCGATGGTTTCTTGGATGGCGACAAAGCTCCTTTCACCCTTTGGTTTATCCGGCGTTATGATATTAAAGACAAAAGCCGGGTTGTTAGGGATCTTTGTTTTCGTGCTTGGTTCTCCGTCCTGATTAAAATAGAAGTCTGGCAGGTAGCTGGCGATTTCCACTTTGTAACCGTTGCCAAGATCATAGACCGAATCTGGATCCAGAAGGTTAATCTTCAGGCTTCCAAAAGATTTTTTTGTTTTTTTATCAATCAGCTGGAACACCATTTGGTCAAGCTGATTTTCTTTATAATCCACCTGGTAAACGGAAAAAGAATCAAAGCGCAGCGGCTGATTGACACGGATGTCTTCTTCAGTTATTTTTTTCAGCTTCGGCTTCTCGCCATAAACAATTTTTCCTTCTCTCTTGTAGAGAGCGGCATCGGTTTGAAAGTTCTTTGCCACTCTCCCGTCCCCGACTCTGTCAATGGCATCTGCAAATACCTTTTTTTCCGTTTTGCTGTTATAGGTCTCTACGCTGAATTGATTGTTTTTCAAGTAGTATTTCCCGTCTGTACCCGGAATTGCTGCGGTTTCGCCTTCTCTGACCCAAAGCGTCTCATCGACGTACATGCCTGGCACAAATCTCAGCATCGCACCAATCAGAAAGATGATCAATCCAATGTGGTTGACATACGGGCCCCAGCGGGAAAAACGCCCTTTTTCAGCAAGAATGCTGCCCTCTTTTTCTCTGATTCTATAATGTTTTTTCTTTAATAGGGCAACTATCTTTTCTTTTGCTTCTTCGGTCAGTACAGTAGCCGTTTCACTGAACAAGCGCTGCCTTCTTAAAAAAGCTGGGTTCCTTCTGATGCCCTGGTTTTTTAATGCTCTGTACAACGGAATGACACGGTCAAGGCTGCAAATCACGAGCGAAATGCCGATCGAGGCAATGAGCAGCAAATACCACCAGGAACCATATAAATGATGAAACCCGAGCAAATAATAAAGCTGGCCAAACACGCCGTACTGCTCCTTGTAATAAGTCTCGGCCTGTGCGCCTGGAGGCAGATAGGCTTCCTGGGGAAAAATGGTGCCGAACGCTGATGCAGCAAGGGTTATGACAATAAGCCATATTCCCACCTTAACCGAGGAAAAGAAATTCCAAATTTTATCGATAATTGTTTTGTTGTAGGTTTGCGAACGTCTTGCGCTTCCGTCATATCTCATATCAGCGAGCGGAGGCTGAGTTTCCTGGAGAGCCCTTCCGCACGATTCACATAAAACGGTTCCGACCGGGTTTATATGTCCGCATTCACATTTGACTTGCTTCATCCCGAAGCTTCTCCGGGTTTTATGAGATTCATATAATCGTGTATCATGCTTTCTGTCATAGTGCCGGTCACCACCTTGACAACTTTTCCTTCCGGATTAATCAAAAAGGTTGTCGGAAGCGGAGATACGTCGTAGGCATCAAGCACTTGGCGATCTGTATCCAGAACAACCGGGAAATTGACTCCGTAGGATTTCATAAAATTATGTACTGCTATCTTTGACTCCCCAACATTTACAGCGACAATTTCAACACCTTGGTCTTTAAAATGCTTATATTGGTTTGCCATATAAGGAAATTCTTTTTTGCATGGTTCACACCATGTACCCCAGAAATTCAAAAAAACACCTTTCCCTTTTAAGTCACTGAGCTCGATACGTTTCCCATTCGTATCCTCAAGGACAAAATTCGGTGCGTCGGACCCTTCGGATATACTCTCTTTGTCGGCAAATACAGCGTTGTAAATGGTATAGCCAAGTGCGCATATTAAAACGAGAAGGATGCCGGTCCGAATGAATAATCGCCTTTTTTTCTTCATTGTCCACTGCCCCCTTCCCCCTATTGCAGATCCATTCAATTATATCATTGCAAGTTCATTTCACATTTCTTACTTTTTGAAGGTTATGTGAAATTTAGAAAGCGTTTTTACCGTGCTCCGCCAGTGCTCTGAGTCTTTTTACTTCATGAGGCGTAAGTTCTCTGGCATCTCCCGTGTGCAGGCCTCGCAGGTTTAAAAACGCGTATTCCTCACGCTTCAGCTTGATTACCTCATGTCCGATCGCTTCAAACATGCGGCGCACCTGTCTGTTGCGTCCCTCATGGATCGTCAGTTGAATAATGCTTGTCTGCTTTTTCTTATCCAAAGACAATAGCTTCGCTTTAGCAGGCGCTGTTTTGCCTTCTTCCAGCCTAATTCCGCGCTCCAGCTTTCTGAGCAGCTCTTTAGGCGGGATTCCTTTCACCTTCGCCACGTATGTTTTGTCTATTTCATACTTAGGGTGCATCAGCTTATTGGCGAATTCGCCGTCATTGGTTAAAAGCAAAAGACCGCTCGTATCATAATCCAGGCGTCCAATCGGATAAATGCGCTGCGGAATATTTTTAAAAAAGTCCGTCACCACTTTGCGTCCTTTATCATCTTGCGCTGCAGAAATAACGCCTCTCGGTTTATATAAGAGAAAGTAAACCGGCTCTTCGCGTTCAACCTTTAACCCGTTTACCTCAATCTGATCAGAACCGGTGACCTTAACACCGAGCTCTGTTACTACTTTGCCGTTCACCTTTACTTTTCCTTCTTTAATCAGCTCTTCTGCCTTTCTGCGCGACGCAACTCCGGCATGAGCAATTACTTTTTGCAGTCTTTCCATGTCTTTCACCTCAAGTATTATCTTACTTTTTTCAACCATAACAAACAAGCTTTTTCAAATCCCTATACCAAATCTAAAAAAAACGCCGTTTTCAGGCGCTCCCAAATAATAACGTAACGATGATGATTGATGCAACTACGCCGATTAAATCGGCAAGAAGTCCCACCTTTAATGCATCACCCATTTTTTTAATACCGACTGCACCAAAATACACTGTCAGTACGTAAAGCGTTGTATCTGTAGATCCCTGCATGACGGAAGCCAGTCTGCCGATAAAGGAATCGGGCCCGTATACTGCGATTAAATCGGTCGTCATTCCGAGTGCGGCCGTACCGGAGATCGGGCGGATCAGAGCAAGCGGTACCACCTCACCGGGGATGCCGATAGCAGAGAAAACCGGTTTTAAAAGATCCATTATAAAATCAAGCGCGCCTGATGATCGGAAAACAGTTATCGCGACAAGCATTCCGACTAAATAGGGGATAATAGAAAAGGCGATTTCTATCCCCTCTTTGCCTCCTTCGACAAACGATTCATATGTGGGAACCTTTTTGATCGTCCCATAAAGAAGTATGCCGGCAATAATGATCGGAATCATCGCTAAAGACATCCAGTTGATGATTTCCATCCGCTTACCTCCCCTTCTTCTTGCGGCGATAATAAAAATACCGGTCAATGATAATAGCGCCGATTCCGGAAATGAGCGTTGCCAAAATGCTTGGTCCGACGATATCTGTCGGTGTTTTGGAGGAATAAGCCATCCGGACAGCGATCACCGTTGTCGGAATGAGAGTGATGCAGGACGTATTGACAGCTAAAAACGTAATCATCGACCGGCTTGCTTCCGATCGGTCTCCATTCAGCTTTTTCATTTGCTCCATTGCTTTAATGCCAAGCGGAGTTGCTGCATTTCCGAGGCCGAAGAAATTCGCCATAAGATTAGATAAAATGTAGCCCATCGCCGGGTGATCCGGCGGTATATCAGGGAACAGCTTAGATATAAAAGGCCTGCACATCCGGCTGAAAATATCCAAAAGCCCTGACTGCTCAGCTATTTTCATTAAGCCAAGCCAGAAAACAAGCACGCTCATCAATCCAAATGAGATCGTAACGGCTTCTTTCGCACCCTTAAACACGGCTTCATTTACATCTTGCAGAGTTCCGTTGCACATCGCAAAAACAAGTCCGATCACAGTTAAACTGACCCAAATTATATTGACCATTTTGCTCCGCCTGCCGCATTCAGAAAGATTGACTTAAACGTTTCAAAAAATTGTTTCTTCGGTTTTTTATGACGTTCATTTTCATAATAGATTGGCACTTTTGCGATGGTTTCATTGTTGAACATGATCTCCATATGCCCTACGATGTCAGGAATTTTCGAGGCATCTTTTTTCCATGCTTTATTTGGCTTGAGCAGCGTGGTATTAATTTTCACATCTTCTTTTTCCTCTTCGTTCAGCAAATAGGTAATATCTCGTTTGATAAAAGCCTTCGATTCATAAAATGTGCCTTTCAGCTTTGGAATGTCCCCTTTTTTTGCAATTAAATAGGTTTGATAGTGATCAAACACATAATTAAACATTTTCATATGGTCATCCCAATCATCAGGGTCATTAATGGTGACGGCTATCAGGTTAATGCCATCCTTTGAAGCCGTTGAAACCAGTGTCCGTTTTGCAAGTTTTGTATAGCCTGTTTTTCCTCCTGTGCTGTATGGATAAAGCATGGTCAGCAGTTTATTTTTGTTTTTCCATACGCTTTCCATCGTTTCCGCTTTGTATATTTTTGTGCCTGAAATCTTTTGATAGTCTTTCAGTTTCATAGCATATTTAGTTAAAATGGCCATGTCATAGGCTGTTGAATAATGATTTTCATGGTCGTCCAAGCCGTGCGGGTTTTGAAAACGGGTGTTCTCCATACCAAGCTGCTCGGCTTTTTGATTCATCATATAAACAAACCCATCGAGGCTCCCACCGACATGCTCAGCAATCGCGACAGCGGCGTCGTTTCCTGATCTTAGCATCAGGCCATACACAAGATCTTTTAATTTCACTTTTTGACCTTCTGTTAAATAAATGGCGGAACCTTCTGTTCTGACAGCATTTGCCGAAACCGTCACCGTTTGATCCATTTTGCCGGATTCGATAGCGAGGACGGCGGTCATAATTTTTGTGATGCTGGCAATACGCCTTTTTTGATGCTCATCCTTGGCAAATAACACTCTGCCTGACGCTCCGTCGATAATGATCGCGCTTTTTGCACTGACATCTATAGCTGCATGTGCTGTATTCACATTTACAGTGGCAATCAGAAAAGAAATCATAATCACGAATACTGCTTTTTTGAAAATGCGCATGTTTGCTCACGTCCTTGTGGTGGTTTGTACAAGTTTATGCGCATGTCCATCAGTTATGAATAACAATTCTATTTCTGAAAGCAAACATAAAAAACTCTCCCTTAAAAAGGGAGAGTAAACGTTATCTGATTGGCGCCATGCTTGATCCGGACGCTTCGTAATGAGCCAGCTCTTCCCTCATCTTCAGAAAGGCTGCGCTCAACGGCAATAGTAATTGCTCAAGCGACGCAGGAACAGCATGATAAAATTCAATTGCGCTGACCCCTGTATAAGACGCCCGGCTATTTTCACACCACGTGTCTTTTTTCGGCATAAAGAACTCTTCAATGCATTGGTGATACACATTATAAAGTGTTTTTTCCGCTCTGGCTTCCTGAAAAGGCTCCTGCATCAGGAGACGGCGGCACGCTTCTGCGCCTCCTTCACAAAATACTGCCATTCTTCTCAAAGTGCTCAGCACATCACAGCAGTATCCTTTTTCAATAGGCAATTCAGCCTGTAAGGATTCCAGCGTCGTTTGATTTAAGTAATCGTTCACGGTATTGACAACCATTGATAAGAATTCGCCTGTTTTTTGAGTCTGCGCTCGCACAATCGAATGTCCCATTTCGTTTGGTATCTTCCCCTCATGTCTTTGTCTCTCACATTTTGCTTCTTTCATGATAGCTTCTTCCTTATATCTTATGATGATGAAAAAGCGCGATTCATTAAACTTCTATTTTATATCTTCGAAGGTTTGGTTAAAGTTTTCAAAAAATAAATCTGCTTCTTCTTGAAGAACGTCTTCTTCCGCATTTTCAGGCAGCGGCGGAAGCTCGTCCAGTGTTTTTAGACCGAATTGTTCAAGAAAAGTCGGCGTTGTACCGTATAAAATGGCACGTCCCGGACCGTCAGCACGTCCCACTTCACATAATAACGCCTTCGCGACGAGACTGTGTAAAATCCGCTCTGATTTTACTCCTCTGATTTCTTCAATTTCTGCTCTCGTAATTGGCTGTTTGTATGAAACAATGGCCAGCACTTCTAAAGATGCTTGAGAAAGGCCCTTTGACGGCACTTCAATCAGTTTTTTCAAGTAAGGTGCAAAGTCTTTTTTGGTAGAGAGCATGTACGTATCTGCATACTCAATCAGTTCAATGCCTCTTGTATCCCCGCGGTATTCGTCCGCCACTTCCGCCATGATGGTGTTCAGTTCAGGCTCTTCGATTTCAAGCACCGTTAACAGCTGCTTTTTTGTGAGCCCTTCATCGCCTGCCGCATAAAGAAGGGCTTCCACTATAGCTTTCCAATTCACGATATCAAGCCCCATGAATGGATTCACTCCCCGTAATGTAAATATCTGAAAAATTTTGCTCCTGTTCAATGAGAACCAGCTGATTTTTCATCAGCTCGAGAACGGCTAGAAAGGTCACTACTAAATGTTCTTTTTGCTCATATGGAAACAGGTCCATAAAGTTGATTCTCGTTCCTCTTGATTTCAGGCTGTGCACGATTTCGTTCATTCTGTCTTCGATTGGTATGTCCTGTCTGGTAATCGTCGTTTCCATCGGCCTGTTTATTTTTTTGCGTTTCAGCACTTTTTGAAAAGCCCCGATCATATCATAGACCGTAACAGAGAGCTTTTGCTCAGACTGTTTTATTTCTTTTGCGTATTCACTCAAATCACTCGGCGGTTTCGTGAACGATTTTTGTCTTTCTTCTTCCCGTTCTTTTAAATCCTTCGCCGCATCTTTATATTTTCTATACTCAATCAGCTTTTCAATCAGTTCCTCACGCGGATCCTCTTCTTCAAGTAATTCATCTTCAAAAAGCTCCTCCTCTTGCTTCGGAAGCAGCATTCTGCTTTTAATGCTGAGCAGCGTGGCGGCCATAACCAAATACTCGCTGGCAATATCGAGCTCAAGCACGCGCATTGTATGTACATATAATAAATATTGTTCAGTGATCTTCGCCACAGGTATATCATATATGTCAATTTCAAGACGATTGATTAAATGAAGCAACAGGTCCAATGGGCCCTCAAACGTATCAATTTTCACTTGATATTCTTCCATCATCTCACCATTTTCAAGTATCACTCTCATTGCCGGTAAAACTGGCTACCCTTTAGTATAAGCCACCAAAAAGCTCTCGTCCAATACTATTTCATTTCCTGTTTTGAAGCAGTTTGTACAGAATATTCAAAACGCGAAATGCGTTGGCTGAGCGTTCTTTTTTCCTTTTATCCTTCCTGTGTTACACTAAAAGACATTAAAGGAGGAAGCACCTTGTATCCAAAAGCTTATATAGATTATCTCGTTGAGTTTCACGCGACACGGGATTATTTTGAATGCCATGAAATATTAGAAGAATATTGGAAGGAAGATCCGCCAAAGAAACGAAAACGCTATTGGGTCGGCTTTATTCAGCTTGCAGTTGCTTTATATCATCACAGAAGGCAGAATACAGCCGGGGCCAAAAGACTGATGGCGAACAGCATCGGGATTCTTCAAGCAGAACACCAGGCAGTCGAAGACTTAGGGCTCGATCATGGGCATTTGCTCGAGCTTATGCAAACGGTTTATGAACAAATCGAAACCGGCTCTGCCTATAAAAGCATTATGCTGCCGATCAAAGATGAGAAATTAAAGGAAGCTTGCCAAAACGAATGCAAGAATAAAAAGTATACATGGGGGCAGCCCAGCACACTTAGCGACACATTTCTTATCGACAAACACCGTTTGCGGGATCGGACTGACGTCATCCGCGAACGTGAAAAAGAAATAGAACGCAGAAAAAAAAGCAGAGGCTGATCACGGCCTCTGCTTAATTATTGTATGAAATGTCTTGATCCTGCTGATCTTGACAACGTTCGAAAAAGCTCTGCGTTAATTCATTTGGAACCAGCACTTGCGTTTTGAATAAATGCTTTAAAGCATCCATCATCTGTTTTCCGATTCCTTGATGGCGATGAGAAGGATTCACACTGATATGCCGGATCTCTACCTCAGAATCCTTTTTTTCGACTCCGATTGCTCCGACGATATCCTCGTCCTCTTTCCAAAGAAAGAGCTGGCGGTCTGTATCCGTTTCGTAGTCCTTAATTGTCTGCTGAAGCTGCTTAAGGTCTTTTTCATTCGGCATAAACGAAAGAAGTCCCATCGCAATCTTTTCAAACGATTTTTTATAACGAATTAACATAAAAACCCCTCTATATCCAAAATGTCCAGTCTGCTATTAAACGGATACGAATAGGTGATCCGTTTTCTCACATTATATCATTTTCGCCATATTTTTAAACTGTTTTCAGCAAATTATTCAAATGAGCGGTTTAAATTTGCCATTTCTATGGCAGAAACAGCACAATCTACACCTTTGTTGCCCGCTTTTGTGCCGGCACGCTCGATAGCCTGTTCGATGTTTTCAGTTGTCACAATTCCAAAGATGACAGGTACTCCAGTAGTGTTTGCGGCTTGCGCGATGCCTTTTGCAGCTTCATTGCAGACATAATCATAATGAGTCGTCGCGCCTCTGATGACAGTGCCTAGTGTGATAATAGCGTCATATTTTTTTGTTTCCGCCATTTTTTTCGCAGCAAACGGTATTTCAAATGCGCCTGGAACCCAAGCCACATCAATATCATTTGTGTCTACGCCGTGTCTGAGCAACGCATCTTCTGCACCGCTCAGCAGCTTGCTCGTAATAAAATCATTAAATCTTCCTACTACGATTCCGATTTTAAGACCTGTACCAACTAAATTTCCTTGTATGATATTCATATGATTCCCATCCTTTTTTGTGATATTTGTGATTAGAAATGAAGTAAATGACCCAGCTTGTTCATTTTGGTTTGCAAATATTTTTTATTGTGCTCTTTCGCCTCCATTTGAAGCGGCACTCTTTCTGAAATACTGAGTCCGTAGCCTTCTAGGCCTGCGATTTTCCGCGGATTATTCGTCAAAAGCTTCATATTCCGCACACCGAGGTCGCGTAAAATTTGTGCACCGATGCCATAGTTGCGAAGATCCGGCAGGAATCCAAGCGCCTCATTGGCTTCGACGGTGTCATAGCCTTGTTCCTGAAGCTTATAAGCTTTTAATTTATTGATTAAACCGATGCCTCGTCCTTCTTGGCGCAAATACAGAAGCACTCCGCGGCCTTCTGCGGCAATTTGGGTCAGCGCGGCGTGAAGCTGCGGACCGCAGTCACAGCGATGAGACCCAAACACATCACCTGTGAGACATTCTGAATGCACCCGAACCAATACCGGTTCTTTTCCGAACGGCACATCCCCCATCACAAATGCGACATGCTCTTTTCCATCTACCTCATTTGTGTATCCGTAAACCTTGAATGTGCCAAAATCAGTAGGCAGCGTAATGTCAACTTCACGCTCGACTAGTGTTGTCAGATTGTAACGGTATTGAATCAAATCTTTAATCGTGATCATTTTCAGCTGATGCTTTTTCGCAATTTCAATGAGCTCAGGCACTCTTGCCATCGTTCCGTCTTCATTCATAATTTCACAAATGACGCCGGCTCCTTGAGATCCGCAGGCTTCAGCAAGATCAACAGCAGCTTCTGTGTGGCCCGCTCTTTTCAGGACACCTCCTTTTTTTGCAATCAGAGGAAAAATGTGCCCCGGACGCTGAAAATCAGATGGCACGGATTTGCTGTCCAGCAAAGCTTGGACAGTGAATGATCTTTCTTGAGCGCTGATACCTGTTTTCGTTTCACGATGGTCTATGCTTACGGTAAAGGCAGTATGGTGAGAATCTGTATTATGCTCAACCATAGGGTGAAGATCAAGCCTGTCTGCAATTTCCTCACTGAGAGGCGTGCAGATCAGCCCTCTTCCGTGTGTCGCCATAAAGTTAATGACTTCCGGCGTTGCATGCTCGGCTAGAGCCACAAAGTCTCCTTCGTTTTCTCTGTCTTCATCATCTACAACGATGATGACCTCGCCTTTTTTTAAAGCGTCAAGTGCTTCTTCTATCGGATGAAACATGCAAATCTTCCTCTCTAAAAGCCGTTTTCGCTTAAGAAGGCTTTTGTAATGGTTTGTTGGGTCTTATTTTCATTGGCTTTATGCAAAAATCGATACATATATTTTCCGATCATATCGCATTCGATATTCACTTTAGAGCCGATCGTTTTTTCTGAAAAGATCGTTTCGCTGATCGTATGCGGTATTAAAGAAATCGTCACTGTGTCTTCTGTCAGGCCGAAAATGGTTAAGCTCACGCCATCCACGGTAATTGATCCCTTTAAAACCAATGTTTTGGTTAAAGACGGGTCCATTTTTAAATCATAGTAAACTGCGTTGCTTTTCTCTTCAATTCGTGTGATTTCCGCAGTTCCGTCGACATGGCCTGAGACGAAATGGCCTCCGAAACGGCCATTTGCCGCCATCGCTCTTTCCAGATTTACTTTGCTTCCTTTTGATAAATCATTCAGTGACGTAGCTTTGACTGTTTCAGGCATAACATCCACTGTGAATTGATTTTTTGTAAAATCAGTGACAGTCAGACAAATACCATTCACTGCAATGCTGTCGCCAAGATGAACATCCTCTAAAATCTTTGAGCATGTAATTGTTAAGGCCATTGAATGCCCTGCTTTTTTCATGGACTCGATTGTGCCTGTTTCTTCGATAATTCCTGTAAACATGGTCACCATCCTACTCGTTTGTCGGTTTGGCCGTCAGTTTGATATCACGGCCGATTTGGGTTATATCAGTGAATTGTAATAAGGGGACATCTTTCATTGATTGAAAACCTTCACCGGAGATTAAGCTGGGAGCAAGCGTTCCTCCGATTAGTTTAGGGGCAAAATAGAAGATGATTTCTTGAAAACAGCCTTCTTTGACAAAGCTTCCGTGAACAGCTGAACCGCCTTCCACATACACCGACATGATGCCTTCTTCCGCTAGGATTTTCAAAACATCGGGAACTTGAATGCGCTCGGTTTCCAGTGTAAATATGTTCACTCCGAAAGCGGAAAGCCGTTTTTTCTTTTCCTCGTCTGCGCGTGCCGTTGTAAAAATCCATGTCGGCGCTAATTGATCGCAAATCACTTTAGCGTCCTCAGGAATCGAGAGTACGGTATCAAGTATAACCCGAACCGGCTGTTTTGTTACATTCGGCAGTCTGCAAGTTAAGCTCGGATTGTCGGCTTTCACCGTCCCAACTCCGACTAGAATGCTTTGGTGTGTTCTCCTGTATTGCTGAGCATCCTGTCTTGCAGCCTCTGATGTGATCCATTTGCTGTCACCCGTGCTGGTAGCTATCTTGCCATCAAGGCTTGCGGCCGCTTTTAGTGTGACGTACGGAAGGCCTGTCCTCATAAAGTGCAGAAATTTTTCATTCAGCTTCTCCGCCTGGTCTGGCAGGATGCCTTCACTTACCTCAATGCCGGCTTCTTTCATCATGCTGATCCCTCTTCCAACCACAAGCGGGTTAGGATCTCTCATCGCCACGAACACTCTTTTGATGCCAGAATTGATAATCAATTCTGCACATGGCGGTGTTTTTCCGTAATGGCTGCACGGTTCGAGTGTAACGTAAATGTCGGCCCCCTCTGCATGTGCTCCAGCCATATGGATAGCATGAACTTCTGCATGAGCTTCCCCATATTTTAAATGGGCGCCCATTCCGACAACTTGTCCGTCCTTTACGACAACAGCGCCGACGAGCGGATTTGATTCGGTCTGTCCTTCGCCCTGCTTCGCAAGATCTAATGCCAGTTCCATATAATACTCTTCCATTTGTTTACCTCCCCTCTTTTGTTATTTACCGTCAAAAAAAGCCCCGAATTTATGAAAAATCCGGGGCTTTAGGTATTTTACGCAATAGGAAATAACACTATGCATTTTTAAACTTTTTGCATAGCGGCTCATCATCCTTCTCCCATCCAGACTTTCACTGTCGGCTTCAGCTTAAACTGAATCCACCGCGTGCTTATGCACACGGGTCACGGGCTCTAAAGCGAATTCGCTTTACTACCGCCGGTCGGGATTTCCACCCTGCCCCGAAGGATACAATCTTTATTCATTTGTCCTTATTGGCTATTATAGCGATCCTTCTAAAAGTACGCAATGAAATAAACTTACAATTTGAGAAAAACAAAAACATCACCCTTCGATCTGAAAGGTGATGTTTTGTTAATCATTCACTTTTGCAACCTTGATTAATCCATCGATCCGCTTTGATTTGCTGAAGTACGCCTTAATCTTGTCACCTTCTTTTATATCAGATAAATCCTGATTTAATTTTTTTCCGTTGAAGATGATTTTCGTTCCGTTTTCTGCTACTCCATGATACTCTGAGCCGTTGATTGTCGTTACTTTATATTCTTGGATGGTGTATTCCTCTTCTTCCGAGGACAAGGTTTGTCCGATTGCTGTCGGGACATCCTTCAGCTCAACATCATTTATGTACATATAACCGCCTGCAAGTAAAAGCAAAAGCACTAACAGAATGGTAATCTTGGTTTTTATTCTTCCCATATCTAAACCTCCAGCCAATATGAATCTATTCATTCATATGAGTTATTCCTTTTTTTCATGAATAAAAAACCGTTAATTCTCGTAAATTATTAATATAACGATGCATAACGGGAATATGTTTCACATTTCTGCAAAAATTTCTTTTCTATAGATATACGAATTTATGTTCTGGTTTTGGGGGATAACCATAAAAAAGATATAAAAAAAGCAGCCCCAATGGGTCTGCTTGACTCTAATTTGTTTTGCGCATTTCGTTAAACGGGTAGAAAACAAACTTTGACGTACCCGCAATTTGTTTTTTCGTGAAGAGGCCAAGTCCGTTACGGCTGTCCATGGAATTCCGACGGTTGTCACCCATCACAAAATACTTGTTATCAGGCACTTTAACCGGGCCGAAATCATCGGTCAAATGGTCAAAACCGTCCTGTTTCGCTCTCTTTTTATTAGCTGCCAAATAAGGTTCGTCCACCTTTTTCCCGTTGATATAGAGCTGGTCATTTTTCATCTCAACTGTATCGCCGGGAAGGCCGATAATGCGTTTGACGTAGTGAACATCATCTCCGTTTAACACAACGATGTCTCCTCTATCAAACTCGCCGATGTATTTGACTGTCATATTGACAAAGACCCTTTCACGGTTGTGAAGTGTAGGATACATAGAGTCACCATCAACGACATACGGCGCAAAAATAAAGTTGCGGATGAGCAAAGCAAGAATGACAGCTATCACAATTGCTTTAACCCATTCTAAAATGGATTTTTTCTTCGAAACATTTTCTGATTTCAACTGATTTCCTCCAATAAACAACGGTCTTCAATTTATGTTATCACGAATCGAAAAGAAATCCCATTAGGACCATTGAAGTGATTTTACAAACTGTTAATCTTCATCTTCTTCATGCCTATTTTTTCTTGTCGATCACTCCTCAAATGTCGCTTGAGAAATTGAACTTCAGCTGCTTAGTTCAACATAACCTGGGCGGGCATCAACGTCAGCATCCTTATCCTGCACAGGGACAGAGGTTACGGGCAGCTTATTTCATAGGTGACATAACAGGCATCCGTTTTGCTTTCATGATATGTTTAAATCAGTGAAGTTCGAAAAACATTGTCAGCCTCCAAAAAATAAATCCAATATATTCCCGGCCGTTGAAGACTCTTTATTATAAAACTCTGAATATCCGCAATTCTTACAGTAAACCACTAGAAATCGGTTATGCTGCACGTCAAACAGCTTTGATAAACCCGTGCCGGTTGTGGCTATTTCTTTTTGTCCGGCTTCAGTGCTGCCGCATTTTATACAGCCTTTGTTGTCCATATATAGAACCCCTTTTCATACATCACGTTTGTTTTGATTTATTTTACTACAAAATACCAATCTCAATGAATCGTACAACTTTAAAGTTTTCTTAATTTTAATCACCCGTCCTACATACTAATCGGGTTCGTTTCTCAGCTTGCTAAATCTTCTGGAGAAACGGAAGAGCTCCATGACGAAAACATTCAAACTGAGCCAAACACCGCCGAAGGCGTAGCCCCCAACAACATCACTAGGATACTGTTCATGAAAGTACACACGGCTCAGCCCGATGAGGAACAAAACGACAAGCAACGATAAAAATGTAACAGTTTGCAGACGAGCTTTGTGAGAATGACGCACAAAGAGATAAGCGCAAAAACCAAAAATGACAAATGCCGTTAACGTCTGTTCGCTTGGAAACGGGTATAAGACGTGACTTTCCAAAGGAGCATGGACAGGATGAAGGGAATGAAAGAGCCGCCTGATTCCCTCTTCATAAAGCTCTCCGCCAATGACTAGGAAAAATAAGAAAGAGAGTTCGATTTTCCGGTCTTGCCCTTTGAATACTGTCCAAAGAAAAGTTACAACAATAACGGCTAATAGAACATCTCTCGACGCAAAAACCCCGAATACTGCCATCCAATACTGCCACTGTGAGTTAAAAAGAACTGTCACAACAAGTGTAACGATCGTATCAAACGGCTTAAATTCATTATTAATATAATTTTCAACCAAGCTTCCCATTAACAGCACAAACATCAAAAACAATAAAGCTGTGAACACGATCAGAAGCCTTAAACGGCGAAGGGTGTGAAATTGTCTTGCCCCCTTCACCAATCCCGCTATGATCAACTCTCTGATCTTGCTTTTTTGCGTCTTGACCAGGTAGAAAAGCAAGATCAGAATAGCAGCAAACAAACTCACGATCAATACATACTTTTTGATTGCGGCATGAAACTGTTCCCAGTCCGGTCCGAGTAACTTTCCAAGTGAAATGAATGTGCCGGTCCAAAGAAATGCACCACAATACGCATAGATGGCATACTGTCTAAATCGGATATGAGTAATGCCTGCAGCATAGCCGGCGACATGGCGCACACCTGGTATAAAGTAAGCAATAAGAAATAATTTGTTTCCGTAATGTGCAAGCCAGCGTGATGTTTTTTCCATCCTGTCCTTTCCAAAATGAATCCGTTCTCCATATTTATAAATGGCAGGGCCCAGTCTATACCCGATCCAATACGAAATGCTCACTCCCGCACAGCTTCCCAATCCTGCCGCTAACATGCTTAGCGCCCAGTTTAACTTATCTTGAAACACGAGAACACCCGCATAGCCCATCAGAAACTCTCCAGGTCCAGGTAAAGCGATAAGCTCTAACATTAACACAATAAACAAGACGGCATATCCATGCTGTTCAAGTAACCCCGTCAAAACTTGCATGTGTTTCTCCTTAACCTTTTTTATCCTTTTATCATTCCCAATCCACTTTTGTATAATCGCTCAATTTTATTTTCAGTAGTTCCGACGGGATCTTATCTGGATAAAAAAACGCAACCTATCCTTGTCCATACATATTGATGCAGATTGTTTGCCAAGGGCGGTTCTGGTCAACGTCCAAGTCAGGTGTTTGTTTGGTTTGAAAAATCTAACATATACGGTTAAGGGAGTGACTACCTTATCTCCCCCATGTTTTCATTTGAGGGTCATCATAGCAGTTTATTAAATTTAGGAGAAACCGTTCTCTTACAAGAAAGGAACATCACGGCTACAGCATGCGTCCTCACTGGTTATTTGAAGAGCCGCTTGTAATGTATATCTATTTGTAGTCAACTAGAAGTTAATCTTAGCATTATCTAGAAAAAAAGCCGCCATTTTCAGAGAGAATAAAAGCACAGACAAATACTTGGGTTTCGGGAAGCTTTAAAGAAGCTCTTTTTTATGCACATTTTTCAAAAACCGAAAAAAAGAGGCTTCATTTAAATATTTTTACCAATAAGTTTATGCTTATTGACTCTAGCACTAATACATATAAAAAGTAGAATAATATGAAAGGAGATTTGGATGGTATGATTGATTATCCTATTAATATAAACAACATTTCCGGCAACGGCGTAGTTAACGTAGGCGGCGCTTTTATGATCAGGCCATTAACTTTGTCCAAATCTGTGTTTGGCTCCGGAGGTTTAAACACAGGTATTGTTTTTGAAAATAACTTCGTAAGCAAGGCTAAAATGATTAATCATCAATTTACTGATCAGAACGTCACCAAAACTTTTTAATGTATTTATTTAGGGATTGAGAAACTCCTTCCTTAACACCTGGTTTACCAACCGCCATCAGCATTCGGCGGTTTTTTATTGACCATTTGGCCAACAAAAAAGCTTCCTCTCTAAGAGGAAGCCTTTTGCCTGCCGATTAGCCTTCTACGCGAACTTCTTTCATGACATCGCCGTTAGACATGTTTTTCGCGAATTCTAATCCGTTTGTTACTTTACCGAATACAGTGTGAACACCGTTCAAATGAGGCTGTGGCTCATGAACGATGAAAAATTGGCTGCCGCCAGTGTCTTTTCCGGCATGTGCCATAGAAAGTGCGCCCGCCTCATGTGTATGCGGGTTTCCTTCTGTTTCACATTTGATTGTGTATCCTGGGCCGCCAGTACCAGATCCGTGCGGGCAGCCGCCTTGGCTGACGAAGCCAGGAATCACTCGGTGGAATGTAAGGCCGTCATAAAAGCCTTCGTTCGCAAGCTTTTCAAAGTTTGCGACAGTACCCGGTGCAGCTTCAGGGTAAAGTTCAAATTCAATTTTGTTTCCGTCTTCTAATAAAAAGTAACCTGTTTTCAATTGTATGCCTACTTTCTTTATTTTAATTTTCAAAGGAGATTATGTATGATAGGTTATAGCCTGTCTCTCCTTGTCGCGGCTATTATACCACACCTTTCGGGGGAAAACGAATCTCCCGGCTTTACTAAAAAATAAAAATGAAACCTGAATCTCTATATCTCCGTCTAACCTAACGGAACTGTATTTTCATTATGATTCAGGTCCTCACAAAGCAGCTCTAGCCAGCTGCTTGTGAAGTTGAAGGAGGTCAAACTGCTTTGAAGAAAATTTGGATTGGAATGCTGGCAGCGGCCGTTTTGCTGCTGATGGTTCCGAAGGTCAGTCTCGCGGATGCCGCAGTTGGAGATGTCATTGTAACACTTGGTGCTGATTTGTCAGAATCCGACAAACAAAAAGTGCTTGATGAAATGAATGTCCCTAATAATGCCACAACGGTAACCGTGACCAATAAGGAAGAACATGAATATTTAGGAAAATATATATCGAACGCGCAAATCGGATCAAGAGCGATTTCTTCCTCGTCCATAACGATTGCCAAAAAAGGCTCTGGACTGAATGTTGAGACACATAATATCAGCGGCATTACAGATGAAATGTACCTGAATGCGCTGATGACAGCCGGTGTTAAAGATGCGAAGGTGTATGTTACAGCGCCGTTTGAAGTATCCGGGACTGCGGCTTTAACCGGATTGATTAAGGCGTATGAGGTTTCTTCCGACGAAGCGATCTCAGAGGATGTTAAGCAAGTCGCCAACCAAGAGCTTGTCACGACATCAGAGCTTGGAGACAAAATCGGTAACGAAAATGCGGCAGCCCTGATCGCAAAAATCAAAGAAGAGTTTGCTAAAAACGGGGTGCCTGATAATAAAGCTGACATCGAAAAACAAGTGGACGACGCAGCTTCTGATTTAAACGTCACACTTACAGACAGCCAAAAGAATCAGCTTGTCTCCCTATTCAATAAGATGAAAAACGCTGACATTAACTGGGGACAGGTCAGTGACCAGCTTGATAAAGCGAAAGATAAGATTACGAAATTCATAGAATCAGATGAAGGCAAAAACTTCATCCAGAAAGTCATTGATTTCTTCGTATCTATCTGGAATGCGATTGTATCTATCTTTAAATAAGAAAAGCGCCGAAAAATCGGCGCTTTTTTTATTGCTTTACACTCGTTTTAAATGGCAGATCAAGTTTTACAATATCTTCGTATGTTTCTCGCTTCACGACTAAATGAGCCTCACCGTTTTCGACAAATACAACGGCAGGTCTCGGAATACGATTATAATTATTGGCCATGCTGTATCCGTAAGCGCCTGTACAAAAAACGGCAAGAAGATCGCCTTCTTTTACTTCCGGCAGGTCAATATCCCAAATCAGCATATCTCCGCTTTCACAGCACTTTCCAGCAATCGATACCGTTTTGTCATGCGCTTCTCCGATCCGATTGGCTGTCGCAGCTTCATATTTAGCTTGGTAAAGCGCAGGACGAATATTGTCGTTCATGCCTCCGTCTACTGCCACATACTGGCGGACACCCGGCACTTCTTTTTGTGAGCCAACCGTATAAAGGGTTGTGCCTGCGTCTCCTACGAGAGAACGGCCTGGTTCGATCCAAATTTCCGGGATATCAAAACCGTAACGGGAAGCATTTTCTTTCACAGCTTCGATAATTTTTTCGACGTATTCAGTGGCGTGAAGCGGTTCATCCTCTTCCGTATAACGGATGCCGAAACCTCCTCCTAGATTCAACACCTTGGATACAAATGAGTATGAATCTCTCCACTCGTCTAGTTTTTTGAAGATTTTTTCCGCTGCTAACACAAAACCGGCCGTATCAAAAATTTGCGATCCGATATGGCAATGGACACCCAGCAGCTGAATGTGTTCCGATTGTAATACTTGTTCAATCGCCCGTTCAGTTTGTCCGTTATGAAGATCGAAACCAAACTTTGAATCTTCTTGTCCCGTCGTAATGTAGTCATGCGTATGCGCTTCTACTCCAGGCGTGATCCGAAGCAGAACATCGATGGAGTGTCCCGTTTCTTTACATAGGTCTTCAAGTAGCGCAATTTCATAGAAATTATCCACCACAATGCAGCCGATACGGTGCTCAAGCGCCATCCGCAGTTCTTCCCTGCTTTTATTGTTTCCATGAAAGTGAATGCGTTCTGCCGGAAAGCCTGCCGCAACAGCCGTATAAAGCTCTCCTCCGGATACGACATCTAAAGAAAGTCCCTCTTCCTCAGCGAGCTGAATCATTGCAACTGATGAGAATGCTTTGCTCGCATATGCCACCTGTGCTTTCAGCCCTGCGGAAATAAAAGCCTGCTTAAAGCTTTTAGCACGCTCACGTATTAAAGCCACATCATATACGTAAAGAGGTGTACCATATTTCTCCGCTAAATAGAGAGCATCCACACCTCCGATTTCTAAATGACCATGTTGATTTTGTCTGCTTGTGCCGTGTAAGAACAATGTCATTCCCTCTTTCTCCGCTTATGGATGAAAGGACAGTTTTACGGACTGTCCCTTCATAATTAAGACATACATTATCATACTCTTCAGTCAGTTTCAATGCGATTATGAATTGGTAGGCTGTCTTAAGCGATTTTTGGGGTGAACGATACTGGGCCTAACTTTTGCGCCAGGTTTCGCTGTGCGGACAAGAACCTGCCACAGCGCCTTTCCGTTAAAGGGAATCAGCGGCCATAAGTACGGTGTCTGAAGGGATTTGATGCTTGCCATGGCAATAATTAGCACTGTAAATCCAATAACGAGCCCTTTTATATGAAATAAGGCAACGAGTATCATGAGGACAAGGCGGCTCATTTTGTTTGCCAAGCTTAATTCATAACTAGGCGTCGTAAAGGTTCCAATCGCCGCAAGTGAGACGTACAGAATCACCTCAGGCGAAAAAAGGCCGACTTCAATCGCAATCTGCCCGATCAGAACAGCGGCAATTAAACCCATTGCTGTCGATAAAGCTGTCGGGGTGTGAATGGCAGCCATTCTGAGAAACTCGATTCCTAAGTCCGCTAAAAATATTTGCAGGATGATCGGGATATGCGTATCTTTATTTAAACCGATAAATTTCATATTGTCCGGGAGCAGATCAGGCTGAAGCACAAAGAGAAACCAGATCGGAAGAAATAAAGTAGAAGCAAGAATACCGAAAAATCTGACCCATCTTAAAAAGGTCCCGACTGAAGGCGCCTGCCTATATTCTTCCGCATGCTGCACGTGGTGAAATAAAGTCGTCGGGGTAATGATCACACTAGGCGATGTATCCACTATAATGACAACATGGCCCTCAAGAACATGATTCGCGGCCACATCCGGTCTTTCTGTGTAGCGCACGAGCGGAAAAGGATTATAGTTTTGATTAACAATGAATTCCTCGACAGTTTTGTCGGCCATTGTTAATCCATCGACATCAATGGAAGCAACTTCCTTTTCCACGATCTCAACCAGATCCGGATCAGCTATATCTTCTATATAACAAATGCTTAAATCCGTCTTTGACCGCTCGCCAACTTTCGTCATCTTGACTCGAAGGCGTTCGTCTCTGATCCGCCTTCTGAGAAGGGCCGTATTGACGACGATATTTTCAACAAATCCATCTCTGGCTCCCCTGACTACCTTTTCCGTATCTGGTTCTTCCGGATTTCTGCCCGGATAGCTCCTGACATCAATGATAAATGCGAAGCCTGCGCCTTCAACAATGACTGCGACAAGCCCGGACAGCACTTGGTCGGTGGTTTCATCCAAGGTTTTTACTTTTTCGACCTGGGCGTTAAGCAATCTGTTTTCGACAATATCGACCAGCTCATCAGGATCTTCTTTCCGATTGTTAATGGCAACAAGCTCTCTCATTAAATGAATAATATAAGCCGTATCGCATAATCCATTTAGATAGTAAAGCTGGATCTCTTTGTCTAAAATAATGAGCTTGCGAACACCTACATCATAGCTTGTCCCCATCCCGACACGTTTTTTGAAGTACTCTTCATTTTTAGCTGGATTCCGATAAACCCGAATTTTCTCTTCCTTGTGGTCCGGCATGATACCCGCTCCTTTCTAAAATAAACTCGACCGCTTTCATGGTGATTGGCGACCCTTTTGAGATATCGTCTTTTCTGCCCATTTTCCCAATATCCCCGATACCGACAATAAGCGGGAGATCAAGTTTATCAAGGCAATAGACAGTATCTCCACTCATTCTGTGGTCATCAAATTCTCTTTCCCCGACTTTATCGACGCCATATTCAGTTACTTCTCCATTGCGGTCAATGCTTACATCGACCCTGGTCCATTCAGCCTGATGTGTTTTTGACGCGACCGCAATCACACCGAGCACTTCAATAGACGGATGGGTCGCGACATAGGTCAGAGCGGCTTCTCCCGGACCCTCTCCTTGAAGGCCGGAGTCGTCAAACATGACAAAAACAGGATCATACGGTGCTGAGGCGATCAGCTTGACGAGCTCGGCGCCGCTGCGGGTGGAGGGGTTTCCTTTCGATTGTGAAATACATCGGCCGCCTACTTTTCTTGCGGCGTATTCAATTGTTTTAGCGGCATACACATCCCCGTCTGTTACCAGTATGACCTTGCGTTTTGTTGTCATGTCGGCATTATCCTTTCGGTTTGAAAATAACAGCTACGATAAAAGCGAAGAGAATGGCGGCTGAGATACCGGCAGATGTCAGCTCAAAAATTCCCATGCCGATTCCGATAAATCCGTGTATATGCGCCTGATGCATGGCACCGTGCAAAAGACTGTGACCAAAGCTGACGATCGGAACGGTGGCGCCTCCTCCGGCAAATTCAATAAATTTATCGTAAATGCCGAAACCATCTAATATGGCACCGATTACAACGAATGTTGTCATGACATGAGCTGGCGTCAATTTGAAAATGTCCAAAAGCAGCTGGCCGACGATACAAATGGCACCGCCACATACAAAAGCCAAAAGATAATCCATGTTAAGATGCACCTCCTGCACGCTCAAATACAACCCCGTGGGCGATAGTCGGGATGCTTTCTTTTTGCTGGATCATCGTCGGGCTTAACAGCGCACCGGTCGCCACGACAAATACACGGTTTAATTTTCCTTCTCTCAGCTGCTTAAAAATATGAGAGTAGGTGACAACCGCTGAACAAGCACAGCCGCTCCCCCCGGCAAAGACCTGCTGATCCGGGGTATAAATCAGAAGCCCGCAATCATCATGCTTTGTGCCGACTGGATAACCATCTTCTTTTAAGAGATCTTTTACGATTGGAGAACCGACGCCTGACAGATCACCTGTCAGGATAAGATCGTAGTCATCCGCTGTCCGGTTTAGATCTTTAAAGTGCTGCTTAATTGTATCAGCTGCAGCCGGAGCCATGGCCGATCCCATATCAAAAGGATCTGTAATTCCTAAATCAGAAACCTTTCCGACAGTCGCACTTGTGATTTGAATATCACTCGGTGTCTGACTGATGACAACTGCGCCGCTTCCGGTTACAGTAGAAGTGGCAGTGTCCGGTTTTTGGCCTCCGTATTCTGTCGGATAGCGAAACTGTCTTTCCGCCGTTGCATTGTGACTGCTGGTGGCAGCGAGTGCCCTTTTGGCAAACCCGCCGTCAACTAACGCTGACGCGACAGCCACTGTTTCCATTGATGTTGAACAAGCGCCAAACATACAAAGAAACGGGATTTTTAAATGTCTTGCCACGTAGTTAGCCGTCACGTTTTGGTTCAGCAAGTCGCCTGCCAGCAATAGATCAATATCATCTTTTGTCAGATTGTTTTTTTGAAGCGCAACATTTACAGCGTCTTCCATTAGCTGCCGTTCCGCCATTTCCCAGCTTTTTTGATTGCAATGCATTTCGTCATAGGTTTTATCAAATAGAGAGCCGAGCGGTCCGTCTTTTTCCTTTGGTCCTGCTGCCGTTCCCGCTGAGTTCACAAATAAGGGATGTTCAAATACCCAGGTTTGCTTTCCTGTTAATTTCATTATCTTCTCCTCCTATGACATCAGTTTCTCAAAAGCAAACCGAATCATTCCAACGATGTATGCAGCCACAACCCCGAAAACAATAACATTTCCTGCCAGTTTAAACATATTAGTCGCTACGCCAAGCACTAACCCTTCGCTTTTATATTCAAGTGCGGCGCTTGCCATGCTGTTGGCAAATCCTGTGACAGGTACGGCTGAACCGGCGCCTGCGAATTGTCCGATTCTGTCATAGATGCCGAACCCTGTAAGCAGGGCAGAAATTAATATCAGCGTTGCAGCCGTTGGATTTCCTGCGGTTTTTTCATTAAAATCAAAAAAATGGATGTAGAAATTTTGCAGACCTTGCCCGATTGCACAAATCAGCCCGCCCACCAAAAAGGCTTTTACACAGTTCCAGACGTAAGGCGGCTTAGGCTGATATGTTTTTACTTTGGATTTGTAATTTTCTTTAATGTTTGTCATCTTGAAACCTCCTTATGAATGGTCAATAAAGTACAGCCAATGAAATAAAGATCCCGCGATTTTCCCAATCACGATGGCCATTAACAGAATAATGATTTTACTTCTGAGCCCGATTCGTTTTGCCAAAATCGGCAGGACATTTAAAACCTCTGTAAGGGCAGCCGCTAGCATCCCGACAAACAAACCTGCCAGAAGTCCGACCGGCACAGCTATCCATTTTGTCAGATAAAGATGATTCATATGAAGCGTCTCCCATCCCCCGCAAACCGCGCCAAGAATAACAGCCGCTTCATAAGCCTGGACAAATCTCATTGTTTTGGTGAGCTGCATCAGCCGCGGAATGATCCCCATTACGGTTAAAAAAGCAACGAAACCTGCCCCCACCGTTATGCCTCCGCCGAGCCCGACAAAAATAATGAACAATACACTAACGATCATGCAGATCCTTTATGGTTTCTTGATTCTCGTGCATGGCCACATATTGATCGAGATCAAGCTGATAGTTAAACATCTCAACCTCCAGCGGGCTGGGCTCTTCATTTAGGCGCTTTTTAAATATGTGGTTGAAAAACACGATCATCCCCAGTCCCAAACCGATGCTGTATGGGATTTGAAGCAAATATGGATAGTCATTCCTCTCTCCGGTTATGATTTCATATAGTGCGATATGAACATCTCTCATGCTTACATCCTCATGAAAGTTCATGATGGCAAGACACGATCCGATAAACAGAAGCAGCCAGACACCGATAAACAGAACCGTTGATAATTTCCGTTTTCGATACTGAATTTCAACAATGGCTTCTGCTCCGCCTACTGTTTGAACATCAAGTGTCGGATCTTGTAAGTGAATGGCTTTGAGGACCTGTATGATATCCAGAATTACGATATTTTTATCTTTTTCGCTCACTTGATAAAGCGGCATAGCCGAAAGTTTCTTTTTCAGCTGAAGCTGCCCTTCTATTTGCGCGGCATCTCCAACGGTAATGATATCCCCTGGATGTGCCAGCACCCGGTGGCGAAGCCGGATAAATATTCGTCGTTCCATCATTGATCACCATCTTTCGGTGGTTATATATGTAGTATGTGGTTCGATTTTGTTCTCATTCATCCGCTCGAAAAGACCATAAATTACCACGCTTTTACACACAAAAAAGCTAGCCTGCACTGCAGACTAGCCATCCGTATGATCCATTTGAACCTTGATCTGTTTTAATATTTTCTTTTCAAGTCTGGAAACCTGTACTTGAGAGATCCCGAGCCGTTCAGCCACCTCGGACTGTGTCTGGTCCTTATAATATCTGAGATAAACGATTAATTTTTCCCTTTCCTCCAAATCGCTGATCGCTTCTTTCAGCGCAATTTTGTCAAACCATTTTTCTTCTGAGTTGTCAGCGATTTGATCAAGCAGGGTAATCGGATCTCCGTCATTTTCATAAACGGTTTCGTGGATTGAAGATGGAGCCCTTACCGCCTCTTGGGCCAGTACAACATCTTCTGCTTCAATCTCCAAATGGTCTGCGATCTCCTGCACCGTCGGCACTCTGCCCAGTGTTTTCGAAAGCTCATCCTTGGCGCGCCGAATTTTGTTTCCGAGCTCTTTTAATGACCTTGATACTTTTACGGTTCCGTCATCACGGATAAACCGCTGGATTTCTCCGATAATCATCGGCACTGCATACGTTGAAAAACGCACATCATAGGTTAAATCAAATTTGTCAACAGATTTTAACAGCCCGATGCAGCCGATCTGGAAGAGATCGTCAGGCTCATATCCTCTGTTTAAAAACCGCTGTACGACAGACCAAACAAGACGCATGTTTTTTTCTATGAGGAGGTCTCTTGCCTGCTGGTCGCCATTTTGGCTTTGTTTGATTAACTCCTTTACTTCATGATCCTTCAGCTGAGCGTTTTTGCCGTTTTTCTTAACCTCCACATCCATAACAAATCTCCTTAATTACAAAGCGCTTTGCTTTTTGATAAGTGCTTTGTTAAGCGAATCGTTGTTCCCATTTCAGGCGATGAATCGATACTGACATCATCCATGAAATTTTCCATAATGGTAAAGCCCATTCCAGAACGCTCAAGCTCAGGCTTAGTCGTGAATAAAGGCTGGCGGGCTTCTTCAAGATCTGTTATGCCCAAGCCTTCATCACGAATCGTCATATATACGACATGATCCTCCAGCGTTACAGAAATGTAAACTTTTCCGTCACAGTTTTCTTCATATCCATGGATAATCGCATTCGTGACAGCCTCTGACACGACTGTTTTGATTTCAGTCAATTCATCCATTGTCGGGTCCAGCTGGGCTATAAATGAAGCAACTGTCACACGGGCGAATGATTCATTCTGGCTGAGGGCAGAAAACTCAAGGTGCATTTCATTTTTCATGATGCCACCCCCAGTGTAAGCAGAGCCTTCTGCTCAGATTGTTCAAATCGGATAATTTTAAACAGACCTGACATATCAAACAACCGCTTCACCGCAGGAGAGATAGCGCAAACGACCATTTCTCCGCCAATTTGCTTAATTTGCTTGTATCTTCCTAAAATGACGCCAAGCCCCGAGCTGTCCATAAAGGTAAGGTCCTCTAGGTTCAGCACGATATGGCGAATATCATCCTTCTCCAATGATTGAGTCACTTTTTGTTTCAGGGTTTCAGCCGTATGGTGATCGAGTTCGCCTGTTAATCGAATACAAAGCACAGATTCTTTGACATGCATGTCAATTCCAAGGCTCATGCTCATTCCTCCTTGATATGATCGGATAATGAGTGTTTCGATTTCGACGGAATGAATTCCTTCACCGTGACAAAACTAGTGGTCATTCGGCATAATTACTTAAATTTTGTCCAGTCTCCCATCGTCCGCTTCAAGAATGTGATAAACCCGGCTTTCTTCATATCTTTTTTTGCAGCAACTGGACTTTCAGCGAGTACTTCTCCATCCTTTTTCAGAACAAGAGTGCCAAGCTCTTGGCCTTTTTGAATCGGAGCACTGATATTGTCCTTCATTTTGATTTCTTTCTTCACATTGTTCATATCCTCGCCTTTTTTCGTCAATATTGAAATCGGCTCAGATGTAGTGAGTTCGATCAATTTTTGTTTCCCTTTTTTGACCTTTACTTTTGCTACTGTTTCATTTCGTTTATATAAAGGATGCGTTTCATATTGACTAAAGGCGAAATCAAGCATCTTTGTCACTTGCGCGTTTCTTTCTTTAGGTGTGCTCGCTCCAAATACAACTGCGATGGCCCGCATGTTCCCTTTTTTAGCCGAAGCAGTCAGACAATATTTCGCTTCACCTGTATAGCCTGTTTTGACGCCGTCTACACCAGGGTAAAACTTGATCAGGCGATTCGTATTCACAAGCCAAAACTTTTTATCTGTATTTTCACGCAGGTAATCTTCATAGGTGCCGGTAAACTTCGTAATTGATTCGTATTTCAATAATTCCTTAGCCATGATTGCCATGTCATAAGCAGAGCTGTAATGTCCTTCCTCTGTCAATCCGGTCGGGTTTTTGAAGGATGTATTTTTCAATCCCAGCTCTTTTGCTTTTTTGTTCATTTTCTGCACAAATTCTTCTTCAGAGCCGGAAATAAATTCAGCCATGGCTACAGAAGCGTCATTTCCTGAAGCGATTGCGATACCCTTCAGCATTTCTTTGACAGTCATTTCTTCGCCGGGCTCAAGGAAGATCTGTGAGCCGCCCATTGACGCCGCATGCTCGCTTGTACGGACCTTATCACTCATTTTGATTTTGCCTTTATCTAAAGCTTCCATAATCAAAAGCATCGTCATAATTTTCGTCATGCTTGCAGGCGCCAGTCTCTCATTACTGTTCTTGTTGTAAAGCACTTTTCCCGTGTCACGTTCTATCAGCACCGCAGACTTCGCTTCATGAGCAAGCTCCGATGTGCGTTTTCCGTCTTGTTTTGCAAATGCAGACGGTGCAAATGTAAGCAGCATTATACCAATCAACAAAGTGGATAAAAGACGTTTCATCTCAAAAGCCCTCCATTTCATAATCCTTTTTATTTTTTCCAAGCGGGATGGTTTTATACGCCACTGATGGAAAATGTTTCGAATTTTGGGCACAAAAAAAGACAGCTGTGTGATATCCGACACAGCTGTCTTTTGGTCCTGCTTTGATTCTTTTTTATTCGTATTGAGCGACGACCGCTTTAACAAGCTTCAAAAATCCAGCTTTTACTTTTTCAGTCACTTCCATTACTTCATCGTGACTTAAAGGCTGATCCAGAATTCCGGCTGCCGCGTTAGAGATGCAGGAAATGCCAAGAACCCGCATTCCCGCATGATTCGCCACAATGACTTCCGGAACAGTAGACATGCCGACTGCATCAGAGCCCATCGTTCTTAAGAAACGGACTTCTGCCGGTGTTTCGTAAGAAGGTCCTGTCACAGCAGTATACACGCCTTTTTGAATTGGAATATTAAGGTCTTTCGCAATCTTTTCAGCCAAGCTGGATAGCTCTTTGTCATAGGCTGAAGACATATCTGGAAATCTGGCGCCGAAATCAGCTTCGTTTGGCCCGATTAACGGGTTTGTCCCCATAAAGTTGATATGATCGGTAATAATCATTAAGTCTCCCGCACGGAATTCAGTGTTGACACCGCCTGCGGCATTTGTAACGATCAATGCTTCCACGCCGAGCGCTTTCATCACGCGTACTGGGAATGTCACTTTCTCCATTGAGTAGCCTTCATAGAAATGAAAGCGGCCTTGCATTGCAATGACGGAAACTCCTTCAAGAGTGCCTAGCACAAGCTGTCCCGCATGCCCTTCAACAGTAGATACCGGGAATTCAGGTATGTCTTCATATTTCAGCTTGACCGGATTTTCGATTTCGTCCGCCAAAATGCCAAGACCTGAGCCTAAAATAAGGCCGATCTTCGGAGATTCCGGCAGGTTTTGTTTAATAAAAGCGGCTGCGCGTTCAATTCTGTCCTTCAAGAAACAGTCCCCCTATTGTAATAAAGATAAAAAGCTTTTCCCGTATTTCGGTTTATTTGTTTGGAAATTATCAGCGATCGTTGCGCCGATATCGGCAAATGTATCTGCGAGCGGCAGCATTTGCGCTTTTTTATGTTTTTTGCTGTAAGCGAGAATCGGCACATACTCGCGTGTATGGTCAGTCCCATGATGAATCGGATCATTGCCGTGGTCTGCTGTAATAATCAACAGATCATCTTCTTTCATTTTTTCAAACACTTCCGGAAGCCGCGCATCAAATTCTTCAAGCGCGCGTCCGTAGCCTTCAGGGTCACGGCGGTGTCCGAATAAGGCGTCAAAATCAACAAGGTTCGCAAAGCTGAGACCCGTAAAGTCTTCTCCCAGCGTATCGATCACCTTGTCCATTCCGTCCATATTAGAAACCGTTCTCCGTGAAGAAGTAATGCCTTCTCCGTCGTAAATATCAGAGATTTTACCAATTGAAATCACTTCTAAGCCGCTGTCCTTCAATTCATTCATGACAGTGCGGTCAAACGGCTTAAGCGCATAGTCATGGCGGTTTGGCGTCCGTTTGAATTGCCCCGGCTCTCCGACGAACGGCCTTGCAATAATGCGGCCAACCATATACTTCGGATCAAGCGTCAGTTCTCTCGCCGTTTCACAAATGCGGTACAGCTCTTCAAGCGGCACAACCTCTTCGTGAGCGGCAATTTGCAGAACAGAGTCAGCAGACGTGTAAACAATTAAAGCTCCTGTTTCCATGTGTTCCTGGCCAAGCTCATCCAAAATCGCCGTGCCTGAAGCCGGCTTGTTTCCGATTATTTTGCGTCCAGATCTCTTTTCCAGCTCTTGAAGCAATTCATCAGGAAAGCCTTCCGGGAACACTTTAAACGGTTTATCAATGTATAAGCCCATAATCTCCCAATGGCCGGTCATTGTATCTTTGCCGTTTGACGCTTCTTGCATTTTTCCATAATACGCAAGCGGATGTTCTGTTTTTTCTACACCTTTGATATCTTCGATAAGACCAAGGCCGAGTTTTGCCATATTCGGCATATGTAATCCGTTCATATGCTCGGCAATATGCCCGAGCGTATGAGCGCCTTCGTCATTAAAGTCAGCGGCATCCGGCGCTTCGCCAATTCCGACTGAGTCCATCACAATTAAAAACACACGATTATATTTGTATGCAGGCATCTTGAAAGCCTCCTTTTTTTCTATACGTCTATTGTATCGCTAAGAGGTCTGACAACTCAAGTATAAACCGTTTTCATCCCCGTTGACAATGCATTTGGAAATAATGAGAAACTTCAATATTTTCTGTCGCTCTAAACAAAAAAGCCGCAGCCATCTGCGGCTATGCACGCGGATGAAACTGCTTGTACACATCCTTCAGCCTTGTTTTCGTCACATGCGTATAAATTTGCGTCGTGGATATATCCGCATGACCGAGCATTTCCTGAACCGCTCTTAAATCTGCCCCGTTCTCAAGCAGATGCGTCGCAAAGGAATGCCTGAGTGTATGCGGAGTCAGCTCTTTCTTAATCCCGGCTTCCAACGCGATTTTCTTCAGGTTCTTCCAAAATCCCTGGCGGCTGATCTGTTTGCCGTGATGATTTAAAAAGAGGGCGTCAGACACATTGTTCTTTAACAATTTCCCCCTGGCTTTTGTCATATATTCCTCAATGGCGGAAGCGGCTGCTTCACCAATTGGCACGATCCTCTCTTTTCTTCCTTTGCCGAAGCATCGGACAAACCCCATAGATAAATGAACATCAGACGTTTTCAATTCAATCATTTCACTGACTCGTATGCCTGTCGCATAAAGCAGTTCCAGCATTGCTTTATCCCGATAGCCGAAAGGGCTCGTCAGCTTAGGCGTGTCCAATAATCGCTCGACCTCATTGAGTGCGAGCACTTTCGGAAGCGCCCGTTCGGTCTTTTGTGTTTCGATATGAACGGAAGGGTCCTTGTCCGTCACTTTTTCCCTGAGCAGAAATTGATGAAAAGAGCGAATGGATGCCAAATGCCGCGCCGATGTCTTCCCGGATTTCCCCGAGTCCTTCAAGTGCTTTAAGTATTGGATAATATGTATGCGGGTCACGTGATTCCAATCCGTAACATGAAGGGTTTCTGTTAAGTAGAGAGAATAGCTTTTCAAGTCACGTTCATAGGATACGATCGTATTTTGAGAGAGCCCTCTCTCTACCATGACATAGTGGATGAAATCCTTTATTTGATCTTTCACTCTTGATCTACTCCCCGTTTTGGTAAAAAAAGATCAACCGGTCGAACCATCCGCCTTTTTCATCCTGATCCATTTCCACAACTTTTACAGCGGAGCCTTCCGGTTTATCGTACCGATGATAGTTTTCATACTCTTGATTCACCCATATCATAGCATAATAGAACAAAGCGGTAAAACCGGTAAACAGGATGAAAACTTTCAATGCATCGACAGTTGTTTTCAGGAATCTTCCCATGTCCTAATCGATCCTTTCCCTATGGTTCCAGTTATATAAACCATATGCCAAATCAGAAAGGTTTTATACATAGAAACAGCAAAAAACCCTTTCCCCATGAGAAAAGGTTCGCGCTCGGCACCGTCTATTCAGTTTCTTTTCCGTTACAGCGGTGGCAAATGCCGTGAAACGTTAATCTATGATCTTTAATCTTAAATTTCCAATCACGTTCAATGATTTCTTCCACGTCTTCAAGCAAATCTTCTTCAATTTCATCAACGGCCCCGCACTCCATGCACACCAAGTGGTGATGAAAGTGGGCTGCGCCCTCTTTCCGAAGGTCGTAACGGGATACGCCGTCTCCAAAGTTAATTTTATCAACGACTTTTAATTCAGTTAATAATTCAAGCGTACGGTATACTGTAGCGAGACCGATCTCAGGAGATTTCTCTTTTACGAGGAGGTATACATCTTCTGCGCTTAAATGGTCTTCTTCGTTTTCAAGCAGCACTCTTACTGTCGCTTCACGCTGGGGCGTAAGTTTATAGCTGGATGAGTGCAGTTGTTTCTTAATTCGATCAATACGGTTTTCCATGTCTTTCCCTCCTACGCCGCATTCCATGACTCATTATAACAAAATAAGCGCAGAGTTCCAACTATAATTATTATAAACTGATAAATAAAACGATTTTCTTTTAATAATTATTTTAAAAAAATTTCGATGTAAGCTTTTCCATTAATACAGGAGATAAGTATGCTTCAAAGAGAGACGAAATCAGCGCTAAAAGCAGAATAACCAGCAGCACAAAGGCATACCGTCCGAACCATTGAATCGGCGCGTCATGCAGGCTTCGTTTCACGAACAGCTGCCTGATTAACTTTAAAGAAAACGCAATCGCACACGTACCCATAATGAGATACGCCGGAATCAGCAGCACATTTTGCGGCAAAACGGAGACAAATGATAGAAAAAACCCGCTTACTCCCATCTGATTGACAAGGAACCCGACAGTAAAGCCGACGACGATCCCTTTCAGAAAGATCATGATAAAAATAATCGGCATGCCAATGACGGAAATCCCCAATATCCACATCAGCCCTAAATATTTTGCATTATGAAAGATACTTTGTCCAAACATATCAGATGCACTTGCTTGTTTTCCATCCGAAAGCTGTCCGAAAAATTGGCTTAAATAGTAATATAAATCTTCTTTCTGGCTGATGGTCATGCTGTTGACAATGATCGCGCCAAAGATGACACCCATGAAAAACAGCACTGAAACAAATATATAAAGAGAGAGATGATCTTTGACGTGCCTGAGAAACATGTCCTTATAAGAGATTTTTCGCATACCGTTTCCTCCCGCCCGCTCTATTGATTTGATTTAATAGATTGTATGAAAGAAACACAAAAAGATGCCCCTTTTCAAAAAGAAACGATAGAGAAGAATGCTAGGCGGTTTTTTTGGACGAAAAAAATCCTTATCATCAACTACCGTATGATCATAAGGATTCTTATGCTTGCGTTTATTCAAAATCTCTTTTTTGCTTTTTGTCATTCTTTCATGTGTGCTGAAAGATGGTGTACTGCCTCTTGATGATAAGACGTCACGTCCGCCGTTTCTCAGTCGATGCTCCCGCTTCTTTTTTGCCTGGCTTTTTGCCATGTGATCACTCCCTTATTTAGTAATGATAACAAAATTGAACACGGATAAGAAAAAACAGCACCCTGCTAAGGTGCTGTTTAGCTACTTTTATTTTACTGCTGTAAGAGCTGCATGCTCGACAGCTGCTGCTACCTCATGATGGACTTTTGAATCAAGCGGCTGAGGGACCACATCGCCTTGTTTTGTGCAGGCTGCGATGGCCTCTGCTGCTGCGACAAGCATATCATGATTAATTTCCTTGCTCTTTGCGTTAAGCGCTCCTCTAAAAATTCCAGGAAAACCGAGTACATTATTAACAGAACGCCCGTCAGCTGCATATGCAGCGCCAGCCTGCAGTGCGGCCTCCGGCTCAATTTCCGGCTTCGGATTTGATAATGCCAAGATCACTTGGCCGGAACGTACAAATGCCGGTTTGATTAACCCCGGAACTCCAGTTGTAGCAATGACAATATCACATGTTTCCATGAGCTCCTCAATATTGGAAACTGCATGTCCGCCGTATTGTTCAAGACGGTTCATTGCCGCCTCTGATTTATCTGTTCCGTACACTGCTTTCACGCCATAGGCCATGAACATCCGGCAGATGGCGACGCCTGCTGCGCCCAAGCCGATTTGCCCCACTTTCGCTTCCTTGAGGTCAACCCCCGCACTCCTGCATGCTGAGATGGCAGCTGCCAGCGTCACTACAGCTGTACCATGCTGGTCATCGTGCATAACAGGGATGTTCAGCTCCTCTTTTAGGCGGTCTTCGATTTCAAAGCAATGCGGCGAACCGATATCCTCTAAAAGGATGCCGCTAAAACCAGGAGAAATATGTTTTACCGTTTTGATGATTTCTTCCGGATCACTCGTATCAAGCAATATCGGGATGCCGCTAATGCCCGCCAGCTGATCAAATAAAGCAGCCTTTCCTTCCATGACAGGCATGCCTGCGACAGAGCCGATATTTCCAAGACCTAAAATAGCGGTTCCATCGGTTACAATCGCGACAGAATTGCTGATCGTTGTATATATAGAAGCCTTTTCAGGTTCTTTTTCGATCAATCGGCACACATCTGCAACACCTGGTGTATAGACACGCCCCAGCTCTGCCAGTGAACGGATCGGCATTTTGCTTTTCATTTGGATTTTTCCGCCTTCATGTGCGGACAGAACTTCATCAGATACGGTGTGAAGTCTGATCCCTTCTCCGAGGGCCTGGACAGCCGCGATCACTTCCTGAAGCTGTTCTTCATTCTCCACTTGAACGGTAATATTCCGCATTGTGTAATTGGGGCCGACTTTTACAGTCTCCACTTCACCAATATCCCCGCCCAGAAGGCCGATTGCCGTAGCCACCCTTCCAAGATTTCCGGGAACCGAAGGCGTTTCGATCATCAGTGTCCGAATCATGTGTTTCGCTATCATTCAGTATCCTCCCCTATTAGCCTAGTTTTTCAGCTTTAACTGTATTGTTTTTCGTATACCATATAAATTTTCCTGTATAACCATAGATAATGGCAAGACCTATTGCTACAAAACTGAGCCACATAAACGGCAGATATGAGAAGGTAGAAACTCCTAGTATTCCCGCCATGTAAATCCCGTTATCAGACCAAGGAACCATACCTGAAGTTAATGTACCTCCGACCTCTGAGTTACGGGATAACACCCTTCTATCGAGATTCAAACGATCATAGCTGTCTTCCATAATTTTCGGAGTCAAAATAAGAGATACATACATCGCACAGCCGAAGATGTTTGCTAAAAACGCTACGATCAGCGTAGATAAAGTCACATTGCCCGGTGATGTCAGCTTCTTTTCAAACATAGAAACGATCACTTTTAAGACGCCAAGCTTTTCTAGCAGTCCGCCAAAACCAAGTCCAAAGATAATCACGACAAGGGAACTGAGCATTCCGACAATTCCGCCGCGGTTTAACAGGCCATTCAAAAATTCAACATCTGTTTTAATGGAGAATCCGTTGTATGCGGTAGCGATAGCGTCCGCAGGATTCATGCCTTGGAAAGCAACAGCCCAGATTGCACCAAGTAACGCACCAATCACGATAACCGGCATTGATGGTTTTTTCATCGCCAATAAGACAATAACAACAACAGCCGGGATCAGCATCCAAATATGAATGTCAAACGTATTTTGCAAAGATGATTTCAAGAAGTCAACTTTATCAAGGTCAATATTTTTCCCGCCGTACATAAAACCAGTAATTGTAAAGAGAATAGCTGTAATCACATATGCTGGCACAGATAAAAAGAGCATTGCTCTGACGTGGTCTAACACATCTACTTTAGATAGCGAAGAAGCAAGAACCGTGCTGTCAGACAAAGGAGACAGCTTGTCCCCGAAATAAGCGCCTGAAAGGATAGCACCGGCTACAAGAGGAAGCGGAATGCCTAACCCCTCTCCAATTGCGATCATGGCAATGCCGGCAGTTCCGACTGTTCCCCATGACGTACCTGTTGCGACAGACATAATTGAACAAATAATCAGCGTTGCAAGTAAAAAGATGCTAGGGTGAATAAATTCTAAACCATAGTAAATTAGTGTGGGCACAATTCCACCAGCGATCCATGTTCCAATAAGCGCTCCTACTGAAACAAGAATCAGAACGGCTTCAAGCCCATTTGATATTCCATGCAGGATCGCATTTTGCATATCTTTATAAGTATAACCGAGTCTGATTCCGAGAATCATTGCGATAAACCAGGAAATGAAAAGCGCGAGCTGTATCGGCAAGTCTAAAAAGACGGTAAACGACATGACAAGTGCTAAAAATGATCCTAGTACAATAATAATTTCAAATAGTGTTGGCAGTCTTACATCCTTCAAAAGAAGTCCCCCTTCATGTAAAAAGCTAAAACGCTTTCAATAAATAGTGCAACACGTATACTATACTTCCTCATCCCTATGTTGTAAACAGCTTATTCATCGGAATATCCCGAGATGAATAAGCTGTTTTTTGTTCAAATTTTATTTTTCTAATAGTTCTTTCCCAGCGATACCTGGTTTTGTCATTTCATATGGGTTTAAAATGATATCCAATTCTTCTTCTGTCAGCACATCATGCTGCAGGCAAAGATCGCGGACAGATTGCCCTGTCATAATTGCTTCCCGGGCAATTCTAGCTGCCGCTTCATACCCAAGATGCGGATTGACTGCAGTGATGACTCCTGCACTTTTTTCTACGTATTGCTTCAAGCGCTTTTCGTTGGCTTCGATGCCTTTTAAGCAATTATCAGTGAACGAGCGGAAGCCGTTGTTCATGATGCTGATAGATTGAAGCAAATTAAAGACAAGCACGGGCTCCATGACGTTTAATTCAAGCTGTCCTGCTTCTGAAGCAAGGCAGATTGTATTGTCGTTTCCAATAACCTGGAACGCAATTTGGTTGATCAGCTCCGCCATAACCGGATTGACTTTTCCCGGCATAATGGATGACCCCGGCTGACGTGCAGGCAGAGAAATTTCCGCAAGGCCCGCGCGCGGTCCTGACGCCATTAAGCGCAGGTCGTTTGCGATCTTCGACATGTTCATCATGCAGACTTTTAATGAAGCTGATACCTCTGTATACGCATCTGTATTTTGTGTTGCATCAACAAGATGATCAGCGCCGACAAGAGGAAGACCGCTGATATCAGCAAGGTGCTTTACTACCTGTTTAATATATTCAGGATCAGCGTTTAGCCCTGTACCAACAGCAGTTGCGCCCATGTTGACTTCATACAGGTGCTGGCGCGATTGTTTGATTCGTTTAATATCACGCTCCAGAACACGGCTGTACGCTTCGAATTCCTGGCCAAGACGAATTGGAACCGCATCTTGAAGGTGTGTCCGGCCCATTTTAATAACAGAATCAAACTCCTGTGCTTTTTGCTTAAACACACTATGCATGTCTTCCATTGTTTTCAGCAGTTTTTCCAAGAGATTCAATGTGGAAATATGAATCGCAGTCGGGAACACATCGTTTGTAGACTGTGACATATTCACATGTGTGTTTGGGCTTAAATGGATATAATCTCCCTTTTTATGTCCCATGATTTCAAGAGCCCGGTTTCCGATAACCTCATTCGCATTCATGTTCATAGAAGTTCCGGCACCGCCCTGAATCGGATCGACGATAAACTGATCGTGCCACTTGCCTTCCAGAATCTCATCAGCGGCTTGTACGATAGCTTGGCCAATTCCTTCATACAGCCGTTTCACGTCCATGTTGGCAAGAGCCGCGGCTTTTTTTACTATCGCCAGTGCGTTAATCATTTCTTCATGGATTTTGTATCCCGTAATCGGGAAATTTTCAGAAGCACGGAGCGTCTGAATTCCGTAATAAACATCTGCCTCAATTTGTTTTTCCCCAAGGAAGTCTTTTTCCACGCGATATTCTTTTTGGCCGTTTAACATAATCTTTAACCTTCTTTCTCTTTGCTGGTTATCGTTTTTACATTTTACAGGACAACGTCATCAGCTATCGGCGTTTCCATAATTCTCTTGACGACAGGAAGATCCGAAGACTGACCTAGTGCCCACATCAATTTTGGCACAATGGCTTCTGTGTTCATATTTCTTGATCGGATAATTAAGTCTTGGTTGACTCTGCGGCCTACCTCGTAAATGCTCATGTCTTCGCCTTCTTCCAGACATTGAGTTGTAATGACGACGACAATGCCGCTTTCAATCAGCTCATTCACTTTTGACAAAATGTCTCTGCCTTCAAACGGCACCCCTCCGCTGCCATAACTTTCAATGACAATCCCTTTGTACATGCTTTTCAGGGCATCAAGCATTTCGGGCTTTAAGCCTGGATGCAGCTTCAGCAGACATACATCTGTGCAAAGTGAAGTATCAACTGCAAAGGTTTCGTTCTCAGGTTCCGTTACTTGTTTGTTGTATTCGATCCCGTCTTCATTGATAAAAGCGATATATGGGTAATTGATGCTTTCAAATGCGTCGTAGCTTTTCGTTCTTAATTTGATCGCACGCGTTCCTTGAATGACTCTGCCGTCAAATACAACGTAAACGCCGCCCACGCCTTCACAGGCAAAGCGAATGGCATCTGTAATATTTTTTTTGGCATCGGTTTTTTGGAACGTGATCGGAATCTGCGAGCCGGTGATGACGATTGGCTTTTTGGCATGCTGCAGCATATATGATAGTGCGGCAGATGTATAGGCCATTGTATCTGTACCGTGAGTAATAACAAACCCGTCATAGGCATCATAATTTTCCTTAACGGCTTCGGCTATTTCCACCCAGTATTCAGGCTGCATATTGGTGCTGTCTATATTCATAAGCGACTGAGTTTCCATCGTGTAATCGTTATCAAGTTTTGATACGTAACTTAGTAATTCATCAGCCTTGACCGCGGGAGCCAGCCCATTTTCCCCTTCAACTGAAGCAATCGTTCCCCCAGTTGTCAACATCAATAATTTTTTCATACCATGCACCTCTTCACTGTATCTAAAGATGGGTTGCGAGAAGGTATTCGCTTTTCGCATACTTTTAATGCAATTATAGACACGGAAAATAAAATACGCAAGACATTATTATTCAATTCGCGTACACTTCCTAATACCTATATGATATAATCAGCTCAAGGTGAAAAAGGAGCGGAAGTTCATGAATCTAGATCGTTTAACTGAATTGAGAAAAAAGAAAAATTGGTCACTTCAATATACAGCTGACCTTCTAGGCATCGCAAAAAGCACATATGCCGGCTACGAGTCAGGCTACCGACGGCCTTCTCTTGAGGCACTTGCCATGCTTGCTGACCTCTTTGACACAACCTGCGATGAACTTTTAGGCCGTGAGAAACAAAAGCAGACTGCTCCCCAGACCATTGAATTGGCCACGTGGAGCAGCCTTGACTTTACCATTTCTGTTGATGGCAAGCCGCTGAGTGAAGATGAAATCATCCAGCTGATTACCTTTATACGGACAAAAAGAAAAGTACAGGAGGAACTGAGTTAATCTTTAACTCACGGTTTAATTTTACCGTAGGTTCCTCCTCCTCCGGCTTTCAATTCCAGTTTTCCGGATCTCGCTTTTACAATAAGCGCCGCGGTTTTTGGCGGGACAACGCGAGCCAAATCTTCTTCTGCAGCCTCATGAAGAACAGCCATTTCTGTTCCGAAGGCTTTTTTTAGCTTGTCCAGCGTTTTCGGGCCTACACCCGGAACAAATTGCAGGGGGATCTGATGTACATACCGCGGACGCGGGACGCGAACTTCAGGCTGATCACTCAATTCACGCAATCTTTCGCTGACTCCCTTGGTAAATCTGGCATTGCCGCAATTCGCGCACGATTTTTCCCCGCTCACTGCAGGTTCTCCGCACGCTTCGCAAGCCGTCTGATAATATTTCCCCAATAACGGGTCCAAGCCGTAATTTGCGATCATTTTCCTTTCATCTTGCCCTTTTAATGCAAGAGCAAACTCAGTAAAATCAGCTGATTGCACATATAGTTCATTATATTCTCTGCCGATTTTCCCCAACGAATGCGCATCAGAATTTGTTAAAAAAGGATACGGATTCAATTCAGATATGTGTGAAGCCATGTCTGTATCACAGCTTAATCCAAGCTCCACCGCATCTATCATTGACGGATCAAAAACCTCAGTTAAGCTTGATTTAACCCCTTTTCCATATAAGCTTTTATGCGGTGTAAAGATATGGGCGGGGATAAAAAGACCGCCCATTTCCTTGACTTTTTGTTGCAGGTTTAAGCCCGTTTCATATATCCGCTGTGAGCTTAAATGAATATTCTTCAGCCTGGCTGAAAGCCAGTTTGAAAACTGCTTCATATCAGCCAGCTTCGGCATAAATACAAGCACATGGATCGGCCCGCTGCAGTCTTCATCATAAATCTCCAGCTCGCTCCCCAATAAAAGAGTCGTACTGCGATAACGGATTCCTCCCCCGTCAAGCTCGCGATATTTTCCAGATGAAATGCCTTTCTCAAGCTCTAGAATGACTTCCGGAGAATGACAGTCAATAATACCGAGGAGTTCAATTCCTTTATGTTCACTGGCTTCAACCAAAATTCGGTCCAGCGTTAATGTTTTGGCGCCTGTTATTTTGACAGCCCTTCCTGTAAAGGTCCGGCCGATATGAATGTGCAAATCCGCGTAAATCTTTTTCATTTTTGTGCTTGGAGCGCTTCTTTCAGCTGAAGATATTGAATCGCATAGGCAGTTTTAGCATCATATACTTCACGCGATTCAACCAGCTTTAGCGCATCTTCAAGCGTCACCTCCATCACTTCAACAAACTCGTCCTCATCAAGCTCCCGTTTTTCATCGAGTACAGAAAGCTCCTCAGCAAGAAATACGTGAACGATTTCATCAGCAAAGCCGGGAGAGGTATAAAACGCAGTTATTTTTGTCAGTTTTTTTGCTGTATAGCCGGTTTCCTCCTCAAGTTCCCGAAGTGCCGTATACTCCGGCTCCTCACCTTTTTCAAGCTTTCCGGCTGGAATTTCAACGATTGTCCGCTCAAGCGGCTTACGGAATTGTTTGACCAAGATAATGTTCCCTTCATCTGTGACGGCTAATACCGCTACTGCTCCAGGGTGTTTCACAATTTCACGTTTACTCGTTTTGCCGTTTGGCAGCTCTACATCCTCGACAAATAGATCAATAACTTTACCTGAAAAGATCTGTTCTTTGGCAATTGTTTTTTCTTCTAATGATTTCATTTCTTCATCTCCCGTTCTGTCTCTATATGATGCCCCATACATTTTATCATACTAGAGAAAAGGAGGCCTTTTCGTGAAAGTGTACCGCATGCCAAAAGGTGTTGTCTTAGTCGGAAAAGCATGGGAAATTCGGGCAAAGTTAAAAGAGTATGGACACACATTTCAATATGTAAAAGAATGGGTCTCAAAGCCGTAAAAGTTGAAACTTTGGCTCCTTTATATTACGGTCAATACAAAGCCTAAAAAAAGGAGTGTGCACATGAGAAAGCGCAAACTGGGTACATCTGATTTAGAAATAAGCGAAGTCGGACTCGGCTGTATGTCTCTTGGAACTGAAAAAAACAAAGCATTGTCCATTTTGGATGAAGCGATCGAGCTCGGCATCAACTATTTGGACACAGCGGATTTGTATGACCGGGGACGCAACGAAGAAATCGTCGGTGATGCGATCCAAAACAGACGCCAAGATATTATTCTGGCAACAAAAGCGGGAAACCGTTGGGATGACGGGAGCGAGGGCTGGTATTGGGACCCTTCAAAAGCTTACATAAAAGAAGCGGTAAAAAAGAGCCTTACACGGCTGAAAACTGATTATATCGACCTTTATCAGCTACACGGCGGCACGATAGAGGATAACATTGATGAAACGATCGAGGCGTTTGAGGAATTAAAACAAGAAGGTGTCATCCGCTACTATGGCATTTCTTCCATCCGCCCGAATGTGATAAAAGAATATGTAAAGAAATCAAACATCGTCAGCATCATGATGCAATTCAGCTTGTTTGACAGACGCCCTGAGGAATGGCTCCCGCTTTTAGAGGAGCATCAAATCAGCGTAGTCGCCAGAGGCCCTGTTGCCAAAGGGCTCTTAACCGAAAGACCCCTTGATCAAGCGGCAGACAGCATGAAACAAAACGGGTACTTGTCCTATTCATTTGAGGAACTGACAAATGCCCGCAAGGAAATGGAGGAAGTGGCTCCCGACCTTTCAATGACAGAAAAGTCGCTGCAGTATCTGTTAGCACAGCCAGCTGTCGCTTCAGTGATTACAGGCGCCAGTAAGGTTGAGCAGTTACGAGAAAACATTCAGGCAGCAAACGCTCGGCGTTTAACAGAAGAGGAAATCAAAGCGCTTCAATCTCATACGAAACAAGACGTTTATGAAGCCCACCGCTCTTAATAGAAAAATCAGCACCCTAAGGGTGCTGATTTCATTTTGTTGACCGCGATTGAAAACCATGCACGTTAGAAAAGGCATGCATTGAAGCTGCCGACTCACAGGCTTGACAAGGTACACAAGTGTTTGTCGACACGCTTGAAACCAGCCTCTGTATAGGTGGCCGATTTATTTATATCGATGCCAATCCATTTGGCTTTCATTTAGGAGTTGTTCAAAACTTTTATTTTTTTCGATCTCTTTTTTCTTTCTGATCTGTTCTGCTTTTTCTCTTTCCTGCCTCTTTTCATCCTCTTCCTTCAATTGGCTCTTCATCTCCATAAGCTTTGCTTTGATATCGGATTGAAGGCCGTCTTTTAGCTGGTGTTTGTCAGCTGATTTTTGTTTTTTCATGCAGACTTCCCCCATGTTTTGTTTTGAAGCCAGTTTATCACGGAGCATATAAGCTGAACAAGCAAACTCTCTTCTGATAACTTTCTCAGCGCAGCAGTGTTTAGGTATAATGATCTTACACACGAATGACCTATATATTTCGTTGAAAGGTGCTGTGTCTTTTGAAGAAAATCCTTTTGGCCATTGGCGCTCTCTTAACTGCTGTCATCGCGATCGGAATTGTTTTTTCGAACATGATTCTATTCATCAAGAAAAAAACGGACGAAGACATTATCAAAAGAGAGAAAGACGACGGACATGATGTGTTCGAATCATTTGAACAAATGGAGAAAACCGCTTTTGAGATTCCATCCGCTTACGGGTATACCATAAAGGGATACCATGTCGCACCGCATGACACTCAAAACACCATCATCATCTGCCACGGAGTAACGATGAATGTGCTGAATTCTCTTAAGTATATGCATTTATTTCTTGATCTCGGCTGGAATGTACTTATTTATGATCACCGCCGGCATGGCCAAAGCGGCGGAAAGACGACCAGCTACGGGTTTTATGAAAAAGATGATCTCAATGAGGTTGTCAGCTGGCTCAAAAACAAAACAAATCATCGCGGATTGATCGGAATTCACGGTGAATCGATGGGAGCTGTGACCGCTCTGCTTTACGCTGGCGCACACTGTGAAGATGGCGCTGATTTTTATATTGCCGATTGTCCGTTCGCATGTTTTGATGAACAGCTTGCCTATCTGCTGAAAACGGAATACAGGCTCCCGTCTTGGCCCCTGCTCCCTATCGCCGACTTCTTTTTGAAGCTGAGGGGCGGCTATCGCGCTCGCGAAGTATCTCCGCTTGCTGTCATTGATCAAATCGAAAAGCCGGTCCTCTTTATTCACAGTCAGGATGATGATTACATTCCTGTTTCTTCAACCGAGCGGCTTTACGAAAAGAAAACCGGACCGAAAGCGCTGTATATCGCCGAGAACGGTGAACATGCCATGTCATACACCAAAAACCGGGACACGTACCGAAAAACGGTGCAGGAGTTTTTAGACAAAATGAAGGTCTCAACATAATAAAAAAGCGAAAGGCCTCGTCGGCTCTTTCGCTTTTTTATTTCACAAAACGTCGGTAATATCATCCATATGTTCTCTGATCCATTCAATCGCAAGGTCTATCGTTGTAAACTCCTGCGTCTCGAAGGTCATTTCATCCTGCAATAGCCAAACATCTTTCTTGACGGATTCTGCTCCTCCAATTGACCAGTGAAGCAAGGTATAGGGATGGTTTTGATTCAGGAAGGATACCCACGTTTTATTTTGTGCTGTGTTCTTCATTGCTTTCAGCTTTTGTTCCACGTTTCGCGTCTCCTACTTTACTAATATGCTCATTCTGGGGCTGAGCATTTCAGCCGGGCTTTTCAGCGCCAATGTTTTGGCTTTTTCATTGTAATCGATCGTCATTTGATCGTCAAAAAACACTTTTTGCGACGATTGGATATACAGCGGAATGCCGTTCGTTTCCAACTGCTCGCACTGTCCCGTTAATTCTTCTGTCAGCCAGATTGTCGGTACACCGCTTACCGCGCAGCCGCATCCTTCTGCATCGTAACGAAGCTGGGCTTTTTTTCCCGGGTTGGCGTCGAACGCCTGCTGCAGTGCCTGTTTCGCTGCATCTGTCACATGTATGTTCATAAGGTGAAACCCCCGTTTTCATCATTTTCGCTATTGTAGCATACAACACTGCCATTCGCATGGTTTCTGCCTTTTTTCCACCGCTTCGCATTTTCTTCTGCAGTCTTGATCCATTCATCTTTCCCTTGCATGTACTGTTTGATGCTGTCGGGATGCTGGGCCGCCAGCCGTTTTTTGAGAACGGCGTATTCTTTTGCTATGCTCGGATGAGCTCTGAGATAATCTCTGAATAACAGATGCCTTTCAATAGCAGGGTTTCCCTGTTCGTACAGATGGACATGATGGGTTCGTTTATTTCCGCCCTTTTGGAAATAACGCCTGCCCGCTATGCCGTTCTCACCTTTTGGCATATAGCCGATAGCCTTCATTTGTTCATCAAATTGGCTCACGGCCTCAATGCTCCTGACTTCAATTAACATATCAATGATTGGCTTCGCTGCCATGTTCGGTATCGATGTGCTTCCGATATGATGAACGGCGATCATCTCCGGCCCGAACACCCGCTTCAGCCGTTCTTTTTCTTCATCGAAACCTTTCGTCCATTTTTCGTTGTAGGGAACGACCTCAACTTTTCTTTTCGGATACAAATAAAAGACCGACAGCAATAGACCCTGCGCTGCTTTGACGGTTTCTGCTTTTTGGAATCCCGCCTGTGTATAGAGTGACACGGCCGGGATATTTTTCTCGGCTGTGACTACTTCGATTTTCTCAGCGTCTTCGTTCTGATCAATGACAAATTGCAGAAGTGCTCGTCCAATTCCTTTTCTAAAACCGTCAGGATGCACAACAAGCCTGCAAATGGTGAGATGATGCATGTTTTTTTCATATGAAATGACACCGATCAGCTTGCCGTTTTTCCGGTATCCCGCAAACCGTTCATGAGATGCTTGAATATCCTTCACCTTCTCTTGTAAAGCGGGAATGCCGTCAAAACCGATAATCTCTGTTTCCTTTATGTAAGATGGGATCTGTACGGCTATAATCTCACGGGCTATTGTGTCTTCCTTATGCTGAAGAAATTCAATCATTCGTGTTCTCCTGAAACAGCCGCTGTCTTTCGACTTTTGAGACGCGGACTGCATACGACTCGTACCAAACACTTTTTCCTTTTTCTTTTGCCGCTTGATGTTCAGTGTGATGCTTCCAAAGGATAATTGCGTTCATACTGTCCCAATAGGAAACTGTGATGCCCCTTCCATCCGCTTCACGAACGCTTTCCACGCCTAAAAATCCAGGCTGATCCGCCGCAAGCAATACCATCCGCTCTGCCGTTTCTCCATATCCTGTGTCAGTTTCGCTTTTGACAGAAGAAAAAATGACGGCATAGTAAGGAGGCTCAGGTGTTTTTGATAAAAAATCCATCATATTTCCCCCTCATATGTTTTTGACAAACAGTACCCTGTCTTGGCCAGGGCCATCATAGTTTGCAAACACTGAGATGCCATTTACCGTCTTGGTGCCCTTTTCAATATCAAACCCCAATTTTGTGTGATATGCGATTGATACTTTATTCACTGGTGAAGTGACGCACTTCACCCGGGTGCATCCTCTTTGTTTTACTGTTTCAATAAATACATCGTATAATTGTTTTCCAATTTGCATTTTTCTGAAATCCGGATGCACACCGGAAAAATGAATGTACGCCGTTTCAGGATCCGATTGCGATTGAAATCCGATTAAAAATCCGGTCATGCTGTTATGTTCAGATGTAATAAAGCTTGTGTCCTGAAAATGCTCAAAAAATAGTCTCGGCAATTTTTCTTTCAGCTGTCTGCCGCCCCACCATTCATTCATTACAGACGTTACCATTTCATAATCTGAAGACGTGATTGTTCGAATATCCATTACGATTTGATCTCCCTCCGTCTGGCAAAACGAATGTCAGCTCTTTTTCTCACAATATAAAAATTATATTTTGCCTGGCTGGAATTGTAAATGCCTTCTTTCCTGTATCATACGTTTCCAGACTGCCGAGGGAACAATATTTGATCATTTTACACATTTCTCCCCCAAGCAGGAGGAGAGACTTTACAGCACAATATCAAGCACTTGATCAAGTTTCAGCTTATAAAGCTGTTCCTCATCTCCTTTTATCCATACTGCTTTTTCAAACTCTTCATACCGGCAGATTTTCCCGGTGCAGCAGACAATTTCACCATCCTGAAAGCAGCTGACAGTGATATCCTGAGCAAACTCCATCGCGGTGCAAAGCGTTTGATTCATCTCTTCCAGCTTATCGGGATCAAGGGTCGGCTTTTGCAGCTTCTGTTTATGCCGCTTTCTCTCCAGCAGGCTTTGCTTATGTTCCGGCAGAAACATCCTGCTTCCTTCCCACAGCAGGTTGCCCCTTTTTAAATGATCGTTCATTTATAGTGCCCCCCTATTTTAGCCGCACGTTCAAATGCCTGGCCTGCCGCTGTCAATGACGCCGCCCTGATGATTGCTGTATCGCCGAATCGATTTTTAATGCCGTCCATCACATAGCCTAGGCTCATTTTCTTTGCATAATCCTGAAATAAATTGAGCTGCCATATGTCATCAGATGAGAGCTGAGACAGATTGACACCGAGGCGGCGGACGGGTTTCCCGTCCCAAAATGTAAGAAACAGCCGGCATACAGACTCATATACATCTTGCGTAGAATTAGTCGGTTCCGCCAGCTTCACTTGCCGATTGAAGCCCGTCGGCCAATCAAAATCAGCACCCCGGCAGCTCACTGACACCGTCTGCCCCATTACCCCGGCGTTTCGACTTCGCCTGCACACTTCTTCACTCAGCTCCAGCAATACGACCTTGATTTCTTTGTCAAAGTGTTCGTAGTCTCTCGGGAGAGTCATTCCATGGCCGATCGCCTTTTGCCCGTCTAGAGATGAAGTTGATACAGGGGAATAGTCAATTCCGTTTGCCGTCATCCACAGCACGTGGCCGTTAATGCCCCATTTCTTTTTTAAAAGATCGAGCGGAAAAGCCGCGAGCCCGCCGATCGTGCTGATGCCCATTCGATTTAAATGATGCTTCATGCGGCTCCCGACGCCAAACATGCTGCCCACCGGGAGCGGCCACATTTCGGTTTTTATATTTTCTTTCGTTAAGGTAAAAATACCGTTCTTATTCTTTTTGGCAAAATTGTCACACGCAATTTTGGCCAGCGCTTTGTTAGGGCCGATTCCAACCCGCGCATAAACGCCGATCTCCCGCATGATTCTGCCCTGAATGCTTTTCGCGATCTCCATCGGCGTCCCAAACAGCTTCTGGCTGCCTGTAATGTCCATGAACTGTTCATCGATGGAATAAGGCTCCACAAGGTCTGTATACTCCTCTAGAATAGCCGTAATTTGCAGTGATACATCAATATACCGCTGCATACGCGGCCGGAGCACAACAGCCTCAGGACACTTTTCCTGTGCCTCCAACAGCCGTGAAGCATTCACCACACCTTTTTGTTTCGCCAGCGGGCAGGCAGCCAGTACAACTCCGCCCCTTTTTTCAGGATCCCCCGAAACAATGACGGGCTTATTTTTCAAATGTGGATTTTCCGCTTTCTCTACAGATGCATAAAACGATTGCATGTCAACGAGAAAAATCACTTTTTCTTTCATCATACACACCTCTAAAAAGAACTTATGTTCGTTTTTCATTATATGCGAAAGTATGTTCGTTTTATACTGGTAAATGATTCTTGTCTGACAGAAAATATGATCCAAGGGTTTGAGAGAAGAAAAACATTTAGTAGAATAAAAGCGAAGCATAAGGATAGGAGAGTCATAATGGAGAAATTTGTTGAAAAAATGATGGGACAGGCACTGCGTCAATACGGCAGAAACGTTGCTATAGATCCGTTAAGCCCGTATGAAAAACAAAGCCTGAAAGCAGCTCTAGAAGAGAGACGGAATGAAGAACCAGATGAGGATTTGCATGCGCATATAGAAGATATCATTTATGACTATGTCACAAACCAAGGCCTGTTCTCTTAAACGTATGACTGCCAGTACTTTCAGCCGCTGATGCGGCTTCCCTTTGAAAACACCGCCTGATATAACAAAGAAACAGTCTCAAAGCCATACGACAGCCCTTCAATGCTCGCTCAAAACGGAATAAGCTGTCCACGATTGCCATCCTTGATTCAACCGAAGAGATTCGCTCTCTCTTCTGTCATGCGGCATGACGGTTTTCCGCGTACTTCTTGATCTCATATCCGGCTTTGCTGCCGATATGCTCCGGCATCCCGGCGGCTTAAACTCCTTTACTGTTTCAAACAGACACCCTCCTGACCAATCGCTTTGCTTTTCATCGGATATATCGTGATCTTCCTTCTCATCACCCTCAATTTCAATAGTAGCCATGTACGCCGTCAACACATAATGTATTGCCATCCATACAATCCACAGACATACGACGTGTCAATAACGAAATATTTTGAATCATCTATTGGATAAGGGAATTTTTTCATATATGATAGAGAAAGATCTTACATACAGGAGAGAATATAATTCATGAAGCAATGGAAAGATATCCACCCGATCAGCTGGACAATTATAATCGGAACCATTTTTGGCAGAATGGCAACATCGATGAGCATTCCTTTTTTAGCGATTTATTTGACAGCCGTCCAAGGTGCATCAGCTTCCTATGCAGGGCTGGTCATTGCCGCAAGCTCCTCAGTCGGCATCCTCGCAAGCTTTTACGGCGGATATATCTCCGATAAATTCGGCAGAAAAAACATGATGCTTGTGTCCATTTTTGGATGGATGCTGGTATTTATGGGGTTTGCAGCAGCATCTCATCTCTGGGTGTTTTTTGTAGTCAACGCATTAAACGGCCTTTGCAAATCACTGTTTGAGCCCGCTTCAAAGGCTTTGCTGTCTGATATGACAGAAGAAAAAACAAGACTGCTTGTTTTTAATTTACGCTATGCAGCTATTAATATCGGCGTTGTCTTCGGACCCGTGCTAGGCCTGTATTTCGGCTCATCGCAATCGACCACGCCCTTTTTGGTGCCTGCAGTCATTTACGGACTATACGGACTTGTGCTTGCCAGCCAATTTAAAAAACATCCTTCTTTATCAGCATCAGACCAGTCCCGACATATGAGCGTAAGGGAAGCGTTTATGGTCACACAAAAGGATTATCTTTTTACAATTGCTTTGGTTGGCATTACGCTATGCACCTTCGGCTACTCACAATTTAGTTCCACATTCCCTCAGTATATGGCGCAGAACCCCTTGATCGGCAATGGAACGAAGCTGTACGGACTGATGCTGACATTAAACGCAATCGTTGTGTTGGCGACGCAATTCCCCATTGTCCATTTTGCAAAACGTTTTTCGCCGCTTTGCTCTCTGATACTCGGTAATGTGATGGTTAGTATCAGCATGGCCATTTTCACCGTATCACACGGTGTTTCATCACTTGTGATGATTGTCATCACTTTTACAATCGGCGAAGTGCTTTTGTTCTCTATGATGGATTTGTTTGTAGACCAGATTGCAAAACCAGGATTAAAAGGCACTTATTTCGGGGCAATCGGTTTTTCCCAGCTCGGAAACGTCATCGGCCCCTGGGTCGGAGGGATATGTATAGACCTGTTTGGCGCTGGCCGGCCAATTTTTATTTTTTCTGTCCTGAGCGGCATTACCCTGCTCGGACTGCCATTTTTAGCGGTCGCCTATCGGCAGATGAAAACGGCAACCACAAAACACGGTGCCCGTCTGGAAAAGCAGCTTTAAATAATAAACGGGAGAAAATGAATCTCTCCCGCAAACATGAGGTGAAGAACATGAATATAGGCGATGTGATGTTTCAGCTGTTTGTATTTATCCTATTTGCCGCAGTCATCTTTGCGGCTGTTACAGGCTTCAAGTATGCGAAAAACCGAAAAGCGCAGCTGGATCGCATTGAGAAAAAGCTAAACAGCCTGTCCAAAGATCACGATTAACAGCTTGGGGCAACGAGCTCTACCTTAATCCGGTCCGGATCCTCACAATAAACTGCATAATGCCCGTCTCCTCCGGCAAAAGGATGTCTGTCTCGGTACAACACACGATAGCCTTTTGCTATTAATTTTTCGGTCATCTGATCAACTTGCTGCTTGGTTTCAGCATGAAATGCGAGATGGTTCAGACCGACTCGGCATCTATGGTATTCCGGCTCTAGAAAAGGCTCTTTCGCCTGCACAATTACTAGGTAAAAACCATCTTTCTTCCAACTGATGCCTGAGCTCCATTTTTGGTACTCTTTATAGCCAAGTTCTTTTAAGAACCAGCCCCAAAACCGCCTTGACGTCTCCAAATCAGAGACATACAGTTCCAGATGATGCACAGTTTCATACCCTCCTTACCAGCACTTCCTCGACCTTATGCCCGTCTCCCTTACGCAAAATGAGATCTGATCTGAATTTAGTCGGCAGGATATTTTCATATAAATTCGGCCGGTTAACACTCTCCCAAATCGAGGCTGCCATCTCGTCAGCCTCCTGATCGGACAAGTCTTTAAATTTATGAAAATATGAATCAGGATTTTGAAAAGCAGTTTCCCGAAGCAGACGAAAACGCTCCAAATACCAAGTGAAAATCCGGCTTTCCTCCGCATCCACATAAATCGAAAAATCGAAGAAATCGGAAACAAAAATACGCGGGTTTTCCCGGTCATCCTCCAAGGTGGGGGACTGAAGCACATTAATGCCCTCAATAATCACAATATCCGCCTGCTCTACAACCTCGAACACACCTTCCTCGCGGTCATAGGTTAGATGGGAATACACCGGGGCCTTTACGCTGTCCTTTCCTGATTTTAAGTCATTCAAAAATTCGAGCAGCGCCTTTACATCATAGCTTTCAGGAAACCCTTTTCTTGACATCATATTTTTCTTTTTGAGCTCAGCAGTAGGAAATAAAAAACCATCTGTTGTGATAAGGCTCACTTTGGGACGGTCAGGCAAACGCGAAAGCAGCTTCTGCAAGATCCGCGCCGTCGTGCTTTTTCCAACTGCGACACTGCCGGCGATGCCGATAATAAACGGGATTTTGGCTGAATGAGGGTGCTTCAAAAAAACATTGACATGCTTATTGCGTTCAGCAGCAGACTTGACATGCAAATGGAGCAGCCGAACAAGCGGAATATAGATCGTTTCCACTTCTTCAACAGATAGATAATCATTGAGCCCTTCCACCGCTTTTGCCTCTTCTTCAGATACAGCAATCGACAAATGTCCCCCAAAACCAGACCAAGACTCTCGATTGTGCTGTGTATATAAAGTATGTAAGTTAAGCTCTTTATTTTTCACTGTTTACACCTGACTCTCTGTAGGTTAAAACCCTTACAAAGATTGTAACGGAAAACCTTTTCACTGTCTGCTTATTTTTTCATTTCGTTTTTTAGCAAATCAGCACCGATTCGGTTATACGCAGCCATTTCCTCTTTTGGAACCATGCTTCCTCCCGTTCCCCAGACGATATGTACGGCATGCTCCATATTATATTTCTGACTATAGCGCCTTCCCTCTTCTGTCGAATAAAGTTGAACTGGCCCCAACATGCCGGCAAGAGCAGATGGCTCTAAATATTGATTTTCAGATACAGCCAGCATATGAAGCAAAGTATAAAGCATATTGTCCTCTACCGTATAACAGCCGTTCAGAAGCGGTTCAACCAGCTTGCCGACAAATCCTGACGGCCTCCCTACGGCAAGTCCGTCAGCAGCCGTCCGATTATCCAGACCGATATCCTGGACGGAGATCTGCTCGTGAAGTCCTGAATAAAGCCCTAACAGCATACACGGTGACTGAGTTGGTTCTGCGAAAAACACGTGAACATGATCTCCGTATAAAAGCTTCAGCCCAAAGGCTACACCACCCGGTCCTCCGCCGACTCCGCACGGCAGATACACAAGCAAGGGCGTTTCGAGACTTGGCTGTATATTCATATTGTCAAGCTGTGTTTTTAATCGGCTTGCAGCAACAGCATATCCTAAGAACAGCTGACGAGAATGTTCATCATCAATAAAATAACAGAATGGATCTTGTTCCGCCTGCCGTCTCCCTTCGTTCACCGCTTCACTGTAATCTGTTTCGTACTCCATAACAGTGACACCCTTTTGGCGGAGGAGATCCTTTTTCCACTGCTTAGCATCGGCCGACATATGCACTGTCACGCGAAACCCGAGTGCCGCGCCAATGATGCCAATGCTTAAACCCAGGTTTCCTGTTGAACCGACAGCAATCGAATAGCGGGAGAAAAACGCGGCAAACCGGTCTTCCCGTAAGATGCGGTAATCATCGGTTTCCTGAAGTATTCCTTCTTGAAGCGCCAGATCTTCTGCATGCTTTAATACTTCATAAATCCCGCCCCGCGCTTTAATCGATCCTGAAATCGGAAGTTCGTGGTCGCACTTTAAAAGCCATCTTCCCGGGAATGGCTGCTGATATGCCGCTTCCAGCTTTTCCTTCATATACTGCATCTCAAAAAGCGGAGACTCGATGATCCCTTTAGCTCCTTTCGTCTCAGGAAACACCTCGGCAATATAAGGGGCAAAGCGCCGCAGTCTTTCTTCCGCTTCCGCGATCTCGGTTGCCCACTCATCTGCATGGGGTAATGGCCGCTTCTCTTTCTTGCCTGAATTTGCCCAGAATACAGGCTCTGCATCAATCAGTTTCTGAATAAACGGATCTTTGAGCAGAACATGAAGGACATCTGAATGAATTGACATTCAACAATCTCTCCCTTCCACTATCAAAAACTGCCTCGTGAGCAACAATCATTCCACCACAGGCAGTTCCATCATTATTTTTTCATGAGCACGCGTCCTGCCAGCTTTTCAACGAGAGCTGGAAACAGCTGATACAGCTTAGTGCCGGCATTCATTAAACGCGGAAGATTGATCTCCCGTTTGTTCGTAAAAATTGCAGCTGTAATTTGAGCTGCCACGTCATCAGGATCAAGCATCCAGCGGCCGACATTTTTGACGTAGTCCCCGCCTTTATCAGCAATGGAAAAAAAGTCCGTCTGAATCGGTCCTGGATTGACTGTTGTCACATAAATGCCGGTTCCCGACAGCTCCATCCGCAAAGCATTTGAGTATCCTAGCACGGCATGTTTTGTCGCGGAATACAGGCTAGACTTCGGTGTTGCGATTTTCCCCGCTTGAGAGGCGATATTGATGATATGGCCCTTTTTTTGCTCAAGCATTTGCGGGAGCACCGCTTTTGTACAGGCGACCAGGCCGAACACATTTACATCAAACATTGCTTTCATGTCTTCCAATGTCGAGTCTAAAACCGTTTCAAATATACCGAAGCCCGCATTGTTGATCAGAACATCAACCGAGCCGATCTGATCACGGACCCGGGCGATATCCTCTAGGCGGCCGACATCCAGAGGAAAGATCTCACACTGTCCGCTCCATTCCTCGGTTATTTTCCTTTTGATTTCTATTAAACGATCCTCACGTCTAGCCGACAGCAGGACATGGGCTCCTTCAGCCGCGCATAAGTATGCGATTCTTTCTCCAAGCCCTCCTGAAGCACCGGTTATCCAAATCCTTTTTCCCGCTATATGTTTCACCCATTTCACCTCTTCATTGTTCTAAAGTATGCGATGTTTCCTTCCCAATATGACGTGATGGCTTCTTCAGCCTCCAACACATCAAGATGCCCTGCCGTTTCTGACATTGTTAAAAACAATTCCTTTTCATATACAGCAGGAAAAAGCTGCTGACAGACCTGAAAAGCGGTCATCGGCTTTTCAGCCAACATGCGACGCACATCCTCCGTTCGATTCCTCTGCTTGTCAAAACGCTTCTCAATCAGCGCTTGGACACTGGTGATTGGCTCGCCGTGACCAGGAAATACGATTGTTGGCTCAAGTTGAGACAGCCTGCGCAAAGACCGCTGATAATCCACTAAAGGCTTTGACCTGACGTCTCCCGCTTTCGGCGCTTCTATAATCGGATTAGACGAGCTGTTGGCCAGCAGTAGATCTCCGCCAAGCATCCTTCCGCTTTTTTCATGGAAAAGAACGATATGCGATTCAGCATGTCCAGGCATCTCCAACACAGACCAGCCCTCAAGCCCGTCAATGCCCATACCTTCACTGATTGTTTTTGTCAGAGATCTCGTACAGGAAAATGCATACGCTGACCGAATCAGCTTTTCCGCCTTCCCCGTATCAAATGGAACGCCTAATTCAGGCAGCAGCTTTTGAAAAAAACGTTTTTGCCAATCCATAAAGGCTTGATTTCGGCTGATATAAGGTTCGTTGAAGGCATGCCCAATCACTTCGATTTCATCTGAAAAGACATCAAGCAAGCCTGCATGGTCAGCATGATGGTGAGTCAGTACAACCTGCTCGATATCTGACATTTTCACATTTACAGCAGCAAGCTGCTCTTGTAAGGCGCTGGCAGCCTCTTTTGTATTCGGCCCGGCATCGATAAGTGTCAGCGCATCACCTTTTACGAGGTAAACGATAACATCGCCGACAGCAAACGGCGTCGGGATGCGGATCGCAATTACATCTTCAGTTGTCATCCTTTCGCTCCTTGTCTTCATTCATTATTCATATTTTAGCTTTTTCTCGGTCTTATGTCATTATTGCTGAATGAGAACAGACCTTTTTGAAAAAGCTATTGACATTAGCTTGTCCGCCATTGCATAATGAACAACAAACTAAAACGAGAACATTGGAACGCTATGACGAGGAATAGTATACAAGGCAATGGCCTAAGAGAGCGATACCCCCGGCTGAAAGGTATTGCGGCCCGCTTGTTTGTAGAACCTGCCCTCAAGTCGCGGTTAGGAAAACCTAAACGTTTCCCGCGTTACGGGATTTGAGCTGAGCACAATTTGTGCTAATGAGGGTGGTACCGCGAACCTTTTCGTCCTTTACGTGATGAAAAGGTTTTTTGTTGTTCTGATAGAAGGAGGATATCAATGAAAAAAATAGGATTTGTCGGCGCCGGGTCAATGGCTGAAGCAATGATCAACGGTATTTTGCAAAGCGGCATCACAAAATCAGAACATATCTATATTACAAACCGCTCAAATGACGAGCGTCTGATTGAATTAAAGGAAGCGTATGGCGTGCGTCCATGCAGAGATAAAAATGAGTTTTTCACTCACACCGATATCATCATCCTCGCTTTCAAACCGAAAGACGCGGCGGAAAGCATCGACAGCATCCGGCCGTATCTCAAGGACCAGCTGGTGATTTCAGTACTTGCAGGCCTTACCATCGAAACCATTCAGCATTATTTCGGCAGAAAGCTGGCTGTCATTCGCGTCATGCCGAATACATCAGCGGCAATAAGAAAATCAGCAACCGGATTTTCCGTAAGCGCGGAAGCAAGCCAAGACGATATTGCTGCTGCAAAGGCTCTATTGGAAACAATCGGCGATGCCACACTGGTTGAGGAGCGTCACCTTGACGCCGTCACTGCAATCGCAGGCAGCGGCCCGGCCTACGTGTATCGTTATATTGAGGCGATGGAAAAAGCGGCGCAAAAAGTAGGATTAGATAAAGAAACGGCAAAAGCACTCATTTTGCAGACAATGGCAGGGGCAACTGATATGCTCCTTCAAAGCGGCAAACAGCCTGCACAGCTGCGCAAGGAAATCACCAGTCCTGGGGGCACTACAGAGGCAGGCCTTCGTGCTTTACAGGACTCCCGCTTTGAAGAAGCGATTATTCACTGTATTGAAGAGACCGCTAAACGGAGCGCAGAAATCAAAGAACAGTTTGCCGGAGCGGCTTTAGAGAGGCATTAGACAGAAGGATAGGGCCTTCTGTCTTTCTTTTTCTACAGCTGCTGGCCGGCTGTTTCCGATTGCTTTAATAGTGCGGAGATCGTAAATGAAAGCAAATCGGGAAGCACTTCAAAGGAATAAGGCATATACAATCTTTCCGTCCATTTGTGCGGGTCTTTGCCAGCCGGACCGACATTTAAAACGGGGACATATAAAGCCTGTTCTTTGCCGCTTGGCAATGAATATCCTCTATTAAAGAGCGGCATATTGCTTGTGTATGCGTCAACCTCCTGCTTTTCCAGCTGAAGATAGCTCAAGTCCGATAGTCCGGGAAAGTACTGAACCTCCCGCAACGCAATGCCGTATCTGTTAACCGCATACTGCATAAGCTGATCAGCTGTATGTCTAATCAATTGATCGTCCTTTGACGAAACGGCCGGATAAAACGGCGGACTATAAAAAAGAACAATAAACGGGGCATCCTCCTTACAAAGCGAAGCAATCTCAGAAACAATTTTCGTCGAAAAATCCCTGTCTCCAAGCTCCCCCCTGTTAGCAAAGGCATAATTAAGAGCTCGGTCTGTTTCCGAAATTCCAGCACGTTTTTTTGCACGCGCGACCAGCTCATCAAATGTCAAAACAGTGACGGCCCGTTCAATCGGCTGAAATGGCTCAAATTGCTGAAAACTCTGTGTTTTCTTCCGAACGTTCGACATGATTTCCTCCGCCGCCTGTTTTGCGGTTTTCAGCAGCATCTGGTGCAGCTCACTAGCCGAGCGTCTCATTGACAGCACATTAAATAATGTGACAGCTGTATGCGGTGTCTGAACTGAATATGCCTCTTTCAAGTCCTTTTGCATTAAGTTTACCGGCGGCGGAGTGACCTCACCATCAACCTTTTCACAATAATCAGCATTCAGTTCAAGCAAACGGTTAATCTCAGATACCATTAAATTCGCGTTTAGGCCTGAAAACGGCTCTCCGACATGTGTCTCAATTCCCTTGCAGAAAAATCCCGCAAGCACCTTGCCAATGCTTCCTGTATAAAAATATTGCTGCTGGTCGCTGGGGAATTTTTCAAACATCGGTTCAGCATTCAGGCAAGCGGTTAATGTGATATCATGCTTTTTCTCCATTTCCTTCAATACAGGAACCGCCTCAATCATGCCTCTTGAATTCACTTCCTCGTCCGGAACTGTTATCAACAGCAGATTGCCCTCAAAATGGCCGTTCATTGCCCGCTCCAGCATCGACAACTGAACACAAAGCCCCGCTTTCATATCCATCGTCCCTCTGCCAAACAGCCAGTCTCCGCTTTCAGCATCTCTTCTCACACGTTCAGGAAGCAGCTCTTTTTTCTCTAAAAAGGAACTCAAAAGCTCAGCAGGCTTGCAAGCCATATGTTTAAATTCTCCGTAATCCTCTATGTCAACAACATCAAAATGACTCAACAGTAGCACTGTCTTTTTGACTTTCTTCTTTTTGACTAAAGCCGTAAGAAAAGATCTGCCATCGTCCATCGTATGAAGAGTTACATCATCTGGATGTTTTTGAAAATAAGGCTTGTCTTTCAAAATAAAATAAAGATATTCCGCAAGTGCTGCCTCGCCCTTCGAACCAGTGATGCTTTCGTATTGCACAAGAGAAGTTAAAAGTCCTCGCAATTCGTCCTTCGTCTGCCAATTCATCGATTTCCGTCCCTCCTATGAATAAAAACGCTGATAAACTGAAAAATAAAATGATTTCTTGTCTATTATACAGAAATGTTTGACAAAAACGGTTCTTTTGAGCAGTTTATATGACGCGAAAGAAATGACTTGATATAATCAATCTCTAAAAACCTTACGGGAGGCGAAAGAAATGCCCAGAAAATTATTCACACCTATTACAATTAAAGATATGACATTAAAAAATCGCATTGTTATGTCGCCAATGTGCATGTATTCTTCTCATGAAAAGGACGGAAAATTAACGCCGTTCCACATGGCGCATTACATATCGCGTGCAATCGGCCAAGTCGGACTGATTATTGTAGAGGCGTCAGCAGTTAACCCTCAGGGTCGAATCACAGACCAAGACTTAGGCATTTGGAGCGACGAGCATATTGAAGGCTTTGCCAAACTGACTGAGCAGGTCAAAGAACAAGGTTCAAAAATCGGCATTCAGCTTGCCCATGCCGGACGTAAAGCTGAGCTTGAAGGAGACATTTTCGCTCCATCGGCGATTGCGTTTGACGAACAATCAGCAACACCAGTAGAAATGTCAGCAGAAAAAGTAAAAGAAACGATCCAGGAGTTTAAGCAAGCGGCTGCCCGCGCAAAAGAAGCCGGCTTTGATGTGATTGAAATTCATGCGGCGCACGGATATTTAATTCACGAATTTTTATCTCCGCTTTCCAACCATCGCACAGATGAATACGGCGGCTCACCTGAAAACCGCTATCGTTTCTTGAGAGAGATCATCGATGAAGTCAAACAAGTATGGGACGGGCCATTATTTGTCCGTGTATCTGCTTCAGACTATACAGATAAAGGATTGGACATCGCCGATAACATCGGTTTTGCAAAATGGATGAAGGAGCAGGGTGTTGACTTAATCGACTGCAGTTCAGGCGCCCTTGTTCACGCAGACATTAATGTATTCCCTGGCTATCAGGTCAGCTTCGCCGAGAAAATCCGTGAACAGGCGGACATGGCGACTGGTGCCGTCGGCATGATTACAGACGGTTCAATGGCTGAAGAAATTCTGCAAAACGGACGTGCCGACCTCATCTTTATCGGCAGAGAGCTTTTGCGGGATCCATTCTTTGCAAGAACCGCCGCGAAACAGCTCAATACAGAGATTCCAGCCCCTGTTCAATACGAAAGAGGCTGGTAATGCCTATGAGAGATATCCACTGCCGGATATCTCTTTTTTTATTTTTAGAGAAACGATCGGCTAATGTTCTCCGTCTCCCTAGTAGAACCAATTAGAGGAGATGACTCCAATGAAATCAGCTTGGATGGAAAAGACATATACAATTGACGGATGTGCGTTTCATACACAGCACCGGAAAGGAACAAGCGGTGTAACGATTGTCTTTGAGGCCGGCTACGGTACTTCTTCTGAGACGTGGAAACCATTAATGGCGGACATTGATGATGAATTTGGCATTTTCACATATGATCGGGCGGGCATAGGGAAAAGCGGGCGAAGCAGAGCGAAACGAACAGCTGAACAACAAGTGAAAGAATTGGAGAGTTTGCTTAAAGCAGCAGATGTAAAACCTCCTTATCTGGCTGTTTCACACTCATACGGAGCTGTCATCACCGGCTTATGGGCCTGCAAAAACAAGTATGATATTATCGGCATGGTCCTTCTTGATCCAGCTTTAGGAGATTGCGCCAGCTTCACCTTTATACCCGAAGAGATGCACAAATCATATACGAGAAAGATGATGCTTGAGGGCACACCTGCAGAATTTTCAAAAAGTCTGCAGGAGCTCAAACAGCGGCAAATCCATTTAGGAAACATGCCTCTCCTTGTATTGTCATCAGGAGAACGGACTGAGAAATTCGCTGCTGAACAGGAATGGCAAAACTTGCACAGCAGCATATTGTCTCTATCCAACCAAAGCGGCTGGATTCAAGCTAAAAACAGCTCCCACAACATCCATCATGATGAACCTCATATCGTTCATTTGGCTATTTATGACGTATGGTGCGCAGCGTGCCAGCAGGCTGCCCCTCTTTACCAGGCAGTCAATTAACGTAAAAAAAGACCGGGCCGTAAGAGACGCCCGGTCTTTTTTGTTATTTTGTTTCACGGTGAAGGGTATATTTCTTCAGACGCGGTGAATATTTTTTCAGCTCCAAACGATCTGGATTGGTGCGTTTATTTTTTGTTGTGATGTAATTTCGGTCTCCCGTTTCAGTGCAAGCTAAAGTAACATTGACTCTCATCGTTCACATCTCCTTTTCAAAACGTAATGATTACGCTTTATTATACAACGTAATGGCAAATTGTCAAATAAGTATGCCTTCAGCCTCGCGGGATGGGTACCTCTAAGAAATCATATGCCGCCACACTATTTGGGAAAACGTCAACCGCTTCTTTTTGAAGCTCCAAAGAGGCATCTCCCTGATATCTTGCGCTGATATGGGTTAAAATGAGCTGCTTTGCTCCTGCTTCTTTCGCTGTTACAGCCGCTTGTTCCGTTGTGCTGTGATAATAATCATAAGCCAGTTTATGATCTTCCTTAGCAAAGGTTGCTTCATGAACAAGCACATCACAATCTCTTGCAAGCTCTTTTAGTTTGTCGCTAACTCTCGTATCTCCGGAGAACACAACAGATCTTCCTTTTTTGGGAGGCTCCAGAAAATCACTCCCATTGATGATGCGTCCGTCTTCAAGCGTTACCGTTTCGCATTTTTTGATTTTCTGATACACGGGTCCGGGCGGGATGTTCATTTCTTTTAATACATCCGCCTTCAGGGCACCCGTTACGTCTTTTTCCTGCACACGGTACCCGAAGGCTTCTACGCCATGAATAACAGAAACCGCTTTGACAATAAACTGATCGTCTTCAAACACGATTCCTTCTTCAATTTCCTGGACCGCAAGCGGATATGTCAAATGGGTTTTCGTGACGGCAAGGCTTGTTTCAATAAACGCTTTGATCCCTTTAGGTCCGTACACTGTCAGCTCGTCCTCTCCGCCTTGAAAGGAACGGCTCCCCAGAAGCCCCGGAAGTCCGTATACATGGTCACCATGCATGTGTGTAATAAAGATTTTCTCTATTTTACGAGGTTTAATCGTTGTATGTAAAATTTGATGCTGTGTGGCTTCCCCGCAGTCAAAAAGCCATACCGAACGCCTTTCTTCAAGCAATTTCAATGCGATAGAGGTGACGTTTCTCGTCTTGGCGGGAATGCCGGCTCCCGTCCCTAAAAAAAGTAATTCCACGTTTCCTTCCTCCTACTAGAACCAGATACCTACAAGAATACAGGATCAAGCGCAAAATGTGAATCTTGCCTCTCAAAAGAACAATCCTTTCGTGCTAGAAACATTTTTTCAGCATTCTGCTTAAAAAAGGGCTTAAATGTTTGCTTTCGTTGAATTTTAGATTTAAAATGAAGGAAATATACGGGGTGTACTAAAATAAAGCTTCGAATAAAGTGAGGTACTTTTAGTGAAAACAAACCAACAACCAAAAGCAGTAATTGTCATATTCGGTGCAACTGGAGATTTAGCAAAACGAAAATTGTATCCGTCTATTCACCGTCTATATCAAAACGGACAAATCGGAGAAGAGTTTGCAGTGGTAGGAGTTGGAAGAAGACCGTGGTCTAATGAGGATCTTCGCCAAACTGTTAAAACATCCATTTCCTCATCTGCAGATAAGCATATAGATGATTTCACGTCTCATTTTTACTATCACCCGTTTGACGTGACAAACCCTGGTTCTTATCAAGAGCTTAACGTATTGCTTAACCAGCTGGAAGATACATATCAAATCCCGAACAACAGAATGTTCTACTTGGCAATGGCTCCTGAATTCTTTGGAACAATTGCAAAAACATTAAAATCAGAGGGTGTAACAGCTACAACCGGCTGGTCCCGCCTTGTCATCGAAAAACCGTTCGGCCATGATCTGCCAAGCGCACAGGCATTGAATAAAGAAATCCGCGAAGCATTTACGGAAGATCAAATTTACAGAATCGACCATTATCTAGGCAAACAAATGGTTCAGAACATTGAAGTGATTCGATTTGCCAATGCGATTTTCGAACCGCTTTGGACAAACCGCTACATCTCAAACATTCAAATTACGTCTAGTGAATCACTTGGCGTAGAAGACCGTGCAAGATATTACGAAAAATCAGGCGCCCTGCGCGACATGGTGCAAAACCATATTATGCAGATGGTTGCCCTCCTTGCAATGGAGCCGCCGATCAAATTGAACACAGAAGAAATCCGCAGCGAAAAAGTGAAGGTGCTGAGAGCACTGCGCCCTATTGCAAAAGATGAAGTGGATGAGTACTTTGTGCGCGGACAATATCAAGCCGGTGAAATTGACGGTATGCCTGTTCCTTCTTATACAGAAGAAGATAATGTCGCTCCTGACTCCAATACAGAAACCTTTGTTGCCGGCAAGCTCTTGATCGACAACTTCAGATGGGCTGGTGTTCCATTCTATATCCGTACCGGAAAACGAATGAAAGAAAAGTCCACAAAAATTGTCGTTCAATTTAAGGACATTCCGATGAACCTGTACTACGGCAATGAAAACAACATGAATCCGAACTTGCTTGTCATTCATATTCAGCCTGAAGAAGGCATTACACTTTACTTAAATGCTAAAAAGCTTGGCGGTGCAGCACACGCGCAGCCAATCAAACTCGATTATTGCAGCAATTGCAATGACGAGTTGAACACCCCTGAAGCATATGAAAAACTAATTCACGACTGTCTTCTTGGCGATGCAACAAACTTTGCACACTGGGATGAAGTTGCCCTTTCTTGGAGCTTTGTCGACTCCATTTCTGAAACATGGGCAGCAAACAAAACCTTATCTCCTAACTACGAATCAGGCTCAATGGGACCGAAAGAATCAGATGATCTTTTGGCGAAAGACGGCTTGCACTGGTGGAATATATAATAAGAAAAGAGCCGAAAATGCTTGTGAGCATTTTCGGCTTTTTTGCAGCTGCCACAGAGGTATAGCACTCTCTTTAATAACAAAACCCCCCGAAGCTCTTGAGGTTCGGGGGGTTCTATTGATTACTTCATCCATTCAGTATGGAAAATACCTTCTTTATCAGTACGCTCATACGTATGAGCGCCAAAGTAGTCACGCTGTGCTTGGATTAAGTTTGCAGGCAGTACGGCTGTACGGTAGCTGTCATAATAAGCTAATGCGCTTGAGAATGATGGCACCGGCACACCTTGGGCAACTGCAAGTGAAATCACCTGGCGAAGCGCTCCTTGGTAGCTTTCTGCAATATTCTTGAAGTAGCTGTCAAGAAGCAGGTTGTCAAGCTCAGGCTCGCGATCGTAAGCTTCTTTGATCTTCTGAAGAAACGCTGCACGAATGATGCAGCCGCCACGGAAGATCATAGCGATTTCACCATATTTCAAATCCCAGTTATATTCTTCAGAAGCAGCTTTCATTTGGGCAAATCCTTGCGCGTATGAGCAGATTTTACTCATGAACAACGCTTTTCTGACCGCTTCAATCAGCTCTTCTTTATTTTCCGTAACAGGCTTCACTTCCGGTCCTGAAAGAAGTCCGCTCGCTTTCACACGCTCTTCCTTCATAGCTGAGATAAAACGCGCGAATACAGATTCAGTAATAATCGGAAGCGGAACACCTAAGTCAAGTGCGCTTTGGCTTGTCCATTTTCCTGTTCCTTTTTGCCCTGCTTTATCGAGAATCACATCAACAAGCGGTTTGCCTGTCTCTTCGTCTTTTTTCGTGAAGATGTCAGCTGTAATCTCAATCAGGTAGCTGTCAAGCTCTCCTTTATTCCATTCAGCGAAAACTTCATGAAGCTCATCAGCTGAAAGGCCCAGCACCTGTTTCAGAATGAAGTAAGATTCAGAAATCAGCTGCATATCTCCATATTCAATACCGTTGTGCACCATTTTTACATAATGGCCGGCACCATCAGGACCGATATATGTCGTACAAGGTTCTCCGTCAACTTTTGCAGAAATGGCTTCAAGAATCGGTTTCACAAGCTCATGTGCTTCTTTTTGTCCGCCAGGCATGATAGAAGGCCCTTTAAGCGCCCCTTCTTCTCCGCCGGAAACGCCTGTTCCGATAAAATGAATACCGCTTTCAGCGAGTTCTTTGTTACGGCGCTGTGTATCTTTATAATATGTATTTCCGCCGTCAATTAAAATATCATCCTTCTCTAGATGAGGAAGAAGAGATTGAATTGTCGCATCTGTTGCAGTTCCCGCTTTAACCATTAATAAGATTTTGCGCGGTGTTTCCAAGGATTGGACAAATTCTTCAATGCTGTATGTGCCAACAACATTTTTTCCTTTTGCCTCTTGCAAAAACTCCTCAGTCTTACTGCTAGATCTGTTGTAAACAGAAACAGAAAATCCCCGGCTTTCGATATTTAAAGCCAGATTTTTACCCATGACCGCAAGTCCGATAACGCCGATTTGTTGTTTTGACATATTCTAACGTCCCTTCTGCAAACGTTTAATCATTTTAAAATTTAAATTAAAATAAAATGATATTTATAATAAAGAAATTACCATACTTTCACCCTTTTTTTCAAGCGATTCAGCTTTTCTTTTCATCCTGAAAAAAATCTTTATTAAAGCTTGTTCCCTTCGTTTTGCTCTCCTCTTTTTTTAACCTTGCACCTTTTCTGATCAGTTTAGATCCGTACTTTTCATTCAGCTTTTCCATTATCTGCTGAATGGGCTCATCCCTCGCATCCTCATTAAAGCTGAACAAATCGAGCTGCTTATAGGCCTGCTCTTTTTCTACCAAATCGGTTCCGGTAATGCCAAGCAGCCTGACAGGTTTTTTATTCCAGTGCTTAAAAAAGAGGTGCTCTGCTTCTTTCAAGATTTCATTTTTTTGATCAATCGGATTTCTCAGCGTGATGCTTCTCGTAATGGTTTTCCAATCCGCATATCTAATCATAATAAATAGCTTTGAAGCCATGACTTCCTTGCGCTGTAAACGGTCACTCACGGAAGCGGCAAGTTTTCTGAAAACGCCTAACAGCTCCTCTTCATCACTGGAATCATGTGAAAGTGTCGATGAGTTGCCGACGCTTTTAAATTCGTAAATGCGCTCCGGGTCAACCGGCGCATGGTGAATGCCGTTTGCTTTATTTTTAAGGCGCGGACCGTTGATGCCAAGCAGGCGCTTCAGCGAGTGTTCATCAGCAGCAGCTAGCTCTCCGATTGTATGAATACCGAGTCCTTTCAGTTTTTCCGCTGTCTTATTGCCAACTCCGTGCATCTCTCCAACAGGAAGCGGCCAAAGGATGTCGGGCACTTGCCTCTTTCTTAAAATCGTAATTCCAAGCGGTTTTTTCATATCAGACGCCATCTTAGCGAGAAATTTATTCGGCGCGATTCCTATGCTTGACGGAAGCAGCAGCTCTTTTTGCAATCTGCTTTGGATTTCTTTTGCCGTCTCCAGCGCTCGGCTGCTGTATGGTGTATCGGTCATGTCCATATAGCCCTCATCAATGGAGACAGGCTCCACCAGGTCAGTATATTCACGGAGAATAGTAAACATGGCTCTGGAAGAGTTTCTATAGCGGTCAAAATTCGGCGGAAGAACGATGAGCTCTGGACAATGGCGCTTCGCTTGCCAAACCGGCATTGTTGTTTTGACGCCGCGCGCCCTTGCTTCGTAGCTGCATGTCACCACAATGCCCTTTCGCTCCTTTACGTTTCCGGCAACTGCGACCGGCTTTCCCCGGAGAGCCGGGTCATATGCCATTTCAACCGATGCATAAAAGCTATTCATATCAATATGGAAAATAATTCGGCTCTTTCCCGGCATAAACAAATCTCCTTTTCGTTCATTAGACAACGGCTTGTACATATAGTAAAATGAAGGTACTGAATGGATGTGATTAAAATGTTTGTGGAATCGATAAATGACGTTTTATTCTTAGTCGATTTTTTCACAATTATTCTTCCTGCTCTGACGGCAATCGGGATTGCATTCCTCTTACGAGAGTGCCGTGCCGGCGAGCATTGGAAATCCAAACGAACAGATGAACATCAGACAGTCTTTCACATTAACCGAACAGACTTTCTTATTATTATATATCATCGCATTACAACTTGGATACGTAAAGTCTTCCGCATGAATTCGCCTGTGAACGATGATGAAGACGCCAGTTCTCTTCTTTTATAAACCGCATTTATAAAAAGGAGGAGAACAAAATTGCTAAAAACATATCAAAAACTTATGGCTATGGGTATCTTTTTGATCGTATTATGCTCGGGCAATGCTGCCTTCGCGGCGACGAATCAGGTGGGAGGCCTCAGCAACGTAGGGTTTTTCCACGATTATTTAATCGAACCGTTTTCCGCGCTGCTTAAGGGGGTTGCCGGGCTGTTTCATGGAGAATACGGACTCTCTATTATTCTCGTAACGATTATTGTGCGTTTGGTTGTACTGCCCTTGTTTGTCAATCAGTTCAAAAAACAGCGTATGTTTCAAGAAAAAATGGCGGTTATTAAACCTCAGGTTGACAGCATTCAGGCCAAACTGAAAAAGACGAAGGACCCTGAAAAGCAAAAAGAGCTGCAAATGGAAATGATGAAGCTGTATCAAGAGAACAACATCAATCCGCTTGCCATGGGATGCCTCCCAATGCTGATTCAGTTTCCTATTGTGATTGGATTTTATTACGCGATTCGCTCCACACCTGAAATTGCGTCACACTCGTTTTTATGGTTCAGTTTAGGACAATCAGATATTCTCGTGTCTCTTAGTGCGGGAGCTATGTACTTTATCCAGGCCTATGTCGCCCAAAAACTGAGCGCGAAATATTCCGCTGTCCCGCAAAACCCTGCGGCGCAGCAATCCGCAAAATTGATGGTGTTCATCTTCCCAGTGATGATGACGATTTTCTCGCTTAATGTCCCGGCAGCGCTGCCGTTGTACTGGTTCACAAGCGGGCTATTCTTGACAGTCCAAAACGTCGTCCTTCAGATGACGCACCATAAAAATAAAAAAACTGCCGCTCTTACTGAGCCGGTGAAATAATGAAGCAACCCCGCGCGACAAGCCGGGGTTGTTTTTTTGTTGCTTGCGAAGCATTCACCGCGCAGGCAGCCTCTTTTGTTATGGCTGAAGCAGAGATGGCCATCCTAAAAAAACAGCGGTCTCGTTTAAAAAGAAGGAAATCGGGAATACCTTTACTCACCTCCAAACGAAAGGAGCATATACGTTGGCGGAACGTTTTCAGCAAAAAAACATTTCTGTGCCTGAAGGAATCTGGATCATGAGACAAACCTGGAATGATGTCTTATTTGCCCACTGGCCTGTTGATGTTTCTATCCTTCGCGCTTTGGTACCGTCCGTATTAGAATTAGATACATACAACGGGCAAGCTTGGATCAGCATGCTTCCCTTTATGCTCACGAACCTAAGGGCGCGTTACCTTCCTCCCATTCCCGGTGCGCGTGCATTTCCTGAGCTTAACCTCCGCACCTATGTCACATATAAAGGCAAGCCCGGCATTTATTTTTTCAGCTTAGATGCCGATCATCGGCTGGCGGTTTTGGGCGCTCGCACGTTCTTTCATTTGCCTTATGTTCACGCTGATATGAAAGCTGACAAAAACGTTGATGGCATTGACTATGTCAGCAAGCGGAGAGACGGCAGAGAAGCAGTATTCCGCGCCGCATACCGGCCCGTTTCAGCTCCTTTTACAGCGGAAAAGGATTCACTTGATTTTTGGCTGACGGAACGGTATAGACTCTACACTGCCTACCGAAATAAACTCTATTACGAAGACATCCACCATCACCCATGGCTGCTGCAAAACGCTGAAGCGAAAATTTCAGTCAATACGGTGACAGATGCTCACGGCATTACGTTGCTAGAGGCAGACCCCTTGCTTCATTACGCTAAAAAACAGGACGTGTTATTTTGGCCGCTTAGGAAATGGAGCTAAAAAAACCCGATGCAGGAAATCGCATTCGGGTTTTCTTTTTTTATTTTGCCGCCTCTTCAATAATGGCAACAACCATTTCTGCCGTTTTGACGAGTTCTTCGATCGGCATTTTTTCATTCTTTGTATGAATTTGCTCATAACCGACAGCAAGGTTGACCGTCGGGATGCCATGACCTGCGATTACGTTCGCGTCGCTTCCGCCGCCGCTTGTTTGCAGCTCGCTTGGACGTCCGATTTTAGCAGCCGCTTTTTTCGCGATTTCAACAACTTGGTCGCCATCTTGATATTTGAAGCCAGGATACATGACTTCAATTTCGACTTCTGCGCGTCCGCCCATATCAGCAGCAGCTTCTTCAAAAGCAGCTTTCATTTTTTGAACCTGAGCTTCCATTTTCTCAGGAACTAAAGAGCGTGCTTCAGCAAGAATATGGACTTCGTCGCACACAATGTTTGTTTGCGTGCCGCCTTCAAACCGGCCGATATTTGCTGTTGTTTCTTCATCAATACGGCCCAATGGCATTTTTGAAATGGCTTTGCTAGCGATTGTAATCGCAGAAATGCCTTTTTCAGGTTCAACCCCGGCGTGCGCGGTTTTCCCGAAAATTGCCGCTCTTACCTTCGCCTGTGTCGGCGCAGCCACAATGATATTTCCGACTTTCCCGTCTGAGTCAAGGGCATAGCCGTAGGATGCTGTAATCATAGAACGGTCAAGCGCCTTCGCTCCGATCAGGCCAGATTCCTCACCAACTGTGATGATGAATTCAATCGTTCCGTGCTCAATGTTTTCTTCTTTCAGCACCTTAATCGCTTCAAACATTGCAGCCAGTCCCGCTTTATCATCAGCACCTAAAATCGTCGTGCCGTCTGTTTTGACGTAACCGTTCTCTACAACTGGTTTTACGCCGTTACCGGGTACAACTGTGTCCATATGAGATGTAAAGTAGATCGTATCTGTTTGCTTTGTCCCTTTTAATGTGCAAATCAGATTACCGGCTCCGTGGCCAGTGATATCCATTGTATCGTCTTCTTTAACGTCCACACCTAAATCAGAAAATTTTCGTTTCAGCACTTTGCAGATTTCTGCTTCGTGTTTTGTTTCTGAATCAATTTGGACAAGCTCTAAAAACTCTTCCAGCAGGCGTTTTTCATTCACCATTTGTAAGTCCCTCCATATTAAAGCGGTATGTTACCGTGCTTTTTTTTCGGTCTCTCTTCTGTCTTATGTGCAAGCATATGAAAAGCTTGAATCAGTCTTCCCCTTGATTCTTCCGGCAAAATAATGTCATCGACCATTCCACAAGCGGCCGCTTTGTATGGGCCGGCGTTTTGCTTTTTGTATTCAGCTGTTTTTTGGCGTTTCGCCTTTTGCGGGTCAGCTGAAGCTTTGATTTCCTTTTCATACAAAATCGATGCCGCACCTTCTGGACCCATCACCGCAATTTCAGCATTCGGCCATGCAAATACAAGGTCCGCTCCGATTGCTTTGCTGTTCATGGCCACATAGGCGCCGCCATATGCTTTTCTGATAATGAGCGTGATTTTTGGGACAGTCGCTTCTGCATAAGCAAACAATAATTTTGCTCCGTGTCTGATGATTCCGTTGTGCTCCTGCTGAATACCGGGGAGAAATCCCGGGACATCCTCAACAGTCAACAGCGGGATATCAAATGCGTCACAAAAACGGATGAACCTTGCTGCTTTATCAGCAGCGTCAATCGTCAGGCTTCCCGCCAGATGCTTTGGCTGGCTCGCAACAATGCCGATTGCTTTTTCACCCAGCCTTGCAAATCCGATGACAATGTTCTTCGCAAAAAATGGCTGAATCTCAAAAAAAGACTGTGGATCGGCCAGCTCCTTAATCACCGTCCGAACATCATACGGTTTTGTCGTGTCAGCAGGCACGAAACGGTTTAATAACGGTCTGGAGGCCTCTTTCTCTGGCTTCGGCTCTGTTGTCCGGCCATTCAGCGGCAAATAAGACAGCAGTTTTCTCACCCCTGTCAGAACCTCCTTCTCCGTATGGCCGGAAAAGTGGGCGTTTCCGCTGACGGCATTATGTATCCCCGCTCCGCCTAAGCTCTCCGCATCGACCTGTTCCCCTGTCACTTTTTCAATCACCTTCGGGCCGGTAATAAACATCCGGCCGGTCTGTTCAGCCATAAATATAAAATCTGTGAGTGCCGGAGAATATACAGCGCCTCCAGCGCACGGCCCTAAAATAACCGATATTTGCGGAATGACTCCGGAATATAAGACGTTTCGGTAAAATATGTGACCGTATCCATCTAATGATACCACACCCTCTTGAATTCTCGCACCACCTGAGTCATTCAGCCCGATAATCGGCGCCTTATTTTTTGCTGCCAGGTCCATCAAAGCGCAAATTTTTTTGGCATGGGTTTCGCCAAGAGCACCGCCAAACACAGTGAAGTCTTGCGCAAATACATAAACTGAGCGTCCGTCAATTGTGCCATACCCTGTCACGACCCCATCCCCTAACATGCGCTGTTCTCTTGTTAACACTTGACTTTCCATGAAGGGGTGTAATTCGATAAAGCTGTTCTGGTCAAGTAGAAATATGATCCTTTCCCGGGCGGTGAGCTTTCCCTTTTGCCGCTGCTGAGCCTGCTTTTCCAGTCCACCGCCCTCTTCTGCCTGTCTGCGTTTCGTGTATAAATGATCAATGTGCTCATTCATGTTCATTGTGTTGGTCTCCTTTCGGTTCACAAAGCTCTACAAGAACACCATTTGTTTCTCGAGGGGAAATAAACGCGATCTTTTTCCCGTTCGCTCCCTGTCTTGGATACCTGTCAATCAATTGAACTTGCTGGTCAGACAATGCTTTGAGCTGTTCAGATAGGCTGTTGCACAAAAATGCAATATGATGCAGCCCCTGCCCTTTCTTCTCCAAAAATAAACGGATGGGGCTGTCAGCTGTCGACGGTTCTATCAGCTCAAGTTTGACACTTCCCGCTTGAAAAAAAGCAACTTTCACCTTTTGCTCTTCAACCGTTTCTTGATGAAGAAATGCAAGCCCCAATACATTTTCATAAAAGCGTCTTGCATCTTTTATCGAAAAAACTGCTATCCCGATATGGTCAAGCCTGTTCATTTGCATCCCTGCTTTCGCTAATAGATATCGCTTGTCCGTCCATTCAAAACACGCTAAAATATAGACAGATTGTGTAAGGAGTGAAAATCATGTCTCAAAAACTGATGAAAAGCGTTTTGATCGTGATTTTGGGAGTTTTTATTCTTTCAACTGTACTCTCAGGAATCATCATGTTTTTATAACGATAAAAAAGCAGGGCAGCCTTATTCAATGGGAACATCCTGCTTTTTTATCAGAGCTTTATGCTCGATGGCAATCTCCTCAAAAGAGCGATTGTCGTCTGTGATCAGCACTCTCGTTCCTACTGGTATCGTTTGAAACAAATGAACGACCTCATCGTTATGCATACGTATACAGCCGTTTGACACAAATTTTCCTACTGATTCCTCTCGGTTTGTCCCATGAATTCCATAAATCCGCCCGTCCGTTCCTTTCGCGTCAAATCCGATCCATCTTGCCCCAAGCGGGTTGTCAGGAGATCCTCCTTCAATATTTTTCTTTCTGTAGTAAGGATTTTCCGCTTTTACCGTTACCGAAAACTCTCCTTCAGGCGTCAAATCATCTGTTTTTCCAGTGGCCACACTGTACACGCCTTCTACTTTGTTGTCGAGGATAACAGCAAGTTCATTTGTTCGCTTGTTGACAATAACATACGGATCACCCGGCAGCGGATTTTCGCCGAGCGGCCAAATCGGTGAAATCATCATAAATATCGAACATAAGAAAAAACGCATAAGCTCCTCCTTTTTCATTAGGTTGACCAATGAAGGAAGAGCTCATGCGAATCATCCGAGTGATTTTTGCGCTTTTATTCCTTTAAAATAACTTTTAATCACTAAATATTGTTCCATTTCGCCGAGAAGATGGAAGAGAGCGGCTCTCGCTTCAAATTCCTCTCTAGTCGCTGGAAGCGGCATCTCCTCAAATTCTTTTCTCATGTCAGCAAGCCTTTTCAGAAATTTATACGCCGTGTTCCCAGGGTGTATCGCCTCCCGCAAATCGTGAATAAATTCAGCGATCATTTTTCCCTGATCTACCGTGATGGAGATCGATGTCACTTTAGGGAGAAGGCGTTCAATAATTTCAAATTGCTTTTCTCTCATTTTAAAATAATGATAATGCAGATTTTCGTAACGCAAAATGTGGTTTTGCACATCTCGATAAGCCAGGTTTTTGGCCTCCGTAATGAGCTGGTGCGTTTCCGGAATTTCTTTTCCTGACCAATCTTGCTCACCAGTTAACAAATACCGTTCTATTTCTGCGAAAATGACAGCAAAGTTATCCTCTATCTTTTTGCGGTAAGCAATCAGCTTCCGGTCAAGACTTGGCATATACAAGTTCATCAATAGAGCGACGCCGATGCCGACTGTAATCAGCTGAACTTCATTCCAGATGAAAGCAGGCGTAATGCCGCCGGACATGTATAAATGAAGGATAATAACAGAACTGGTGACGATACCTTCGTTAATTTTTAACAGAACCGTTATCGGAATGAATATCAGAAGAAGCGCTCCGATCACAAACGGGTGGTAGCCAATGAGCTCGAAAAAGAGATAAGAAAAAACAATTGCCAGACAGCATGCCGCAAAGCGGGCCCATGACGCCTGAAGCGACCGTTTTTGTGTGATTTGAATGCACAAAATGGTGATGATTCCTGCTGATGCGAAGTTTTGCAAATGCAATAGCTGGCTTATATAAATAGCCAAAGCTGTTCCTAGCGCGGTCTTTATTGTGCGGTAACCAATTTTAAACATGTCGGACTCCATTTCTATTTGTTTCTTCAATAAAAAAGAAGAAGCGATCAGCCTTCTTCTTTTTTTCTATATTCTATAATATTTTCTCTAAAAAGTCCTGCGCTCTTTTGGATTTTGGCGAAAGAAAAAATTCCTTCGGATTGCCGTCCTCGACAATCGTTCCTTGATCCATAAACAGCACGCGGTCTGCCACTTCTTTTGCGAAGCCCATTTCATGTGTGACAATCACCATGGTCATGCCTGTTTCGACTAGCTCTTTCATCACCTGCAGCACTTCTTTGACCATCTCCGGATCAAGGGCGGAGGTCGGCTCGTCAAACAGCATGATGTCCGGATTCATCGCAAGAGCCCTGGCAATCGCGACACGCTGTTTTTGTCCGCCAGACAAGCGGTTTGGATAGTCATTTCGCTTTTCAAACAAACCGACTTTGCGGAGCAGGTCCTCAGCTTTCTCTTGTGCAGCCTGTTTTGATTCTTTTTTTACATTGACAGGCGCGTACATGATATTTTCGAGAACCGTTTTGTGCGGAAAGAGATGAAAATGCTGAAAAACCATCCCGATGTTTTCCCGAACCTTTAATGTGTTGGTTTTCGGCTTCGTAATCTCTGTATCTTTTATTGTAATGGTTCCGCCGTTTGGCTTTTCCAGCAGGTTTAAACAGCGTAGGAACGTTGATTTGCCTGAGCCTGAAGGACCGATCACGGCAACAACCTCGCCATCAGCGATTGTTGTTGAAATATTTTTTAATACTTCGTGTTTCCCAAATGATTTTGACAGCTTTTCAACCTTAATCATTGGATTTCAGCTTCCTTTCTACAGCCTTGCCGATAAACGTTAAAATCAAGACAAGCACGTAATAAATCAATCCCGCGATAATGAGCGGCTCAAGGTAATTGTAAGTGGCGGCGCCAGCTTGATATGCGCGTCTCATGACATCACCAAGCCCGATGACGGTGACGATCGCCGATTCTTTTGTTAACGTAATTAATTCATTCACAATTGCAGGGGATATATTTTTGAAGGCCTGCGGCAAAAGCAGATCCTTCATCATTTTGCCGTACGGGACACCCAGTGCGACAGCCGCTTCTTTTTGCCCTTTATCAATGGCGTTGATTCCGGCTCTGATAATTTCCGATACATAAGCGGCGGAATTCAAAGACAATGCGACAACCGCAGCCCAAAACTGGTCAATTTGAAATCCGAGCAGCTGAGGAAGTCCAAAATAGACAATCATAAGCTGCAGCACTAAAGGTGTGCCTCGGAACACTGATGTATAAAAATCAGCGATCCAGATCAGCGGGCGGAATGTGCTGATCTTGCATAAGCTTAGCACAATACCGAGTATAAGTCCGATAATAGCAGATACAACAACAATTTTTAATGTAATTGCCAAGCCTTCTAATATAAAAGGAATTTGGGGGATCGTTGCTGAAAAATCCAAATTCATAGCCTTTGTCTCCTTTTCTTACAGGAAAAAAGATTTCCTATTCAATAAAAAGGCTCAACGAAAAAGTTGAGCCGCTTTTTTTACTTCTCGTCAGTGAACCATTTTTTCTTCAATTTCTCAAGCTCTCCGTTATCTTTCATTTCCTTGAGCGCTTTATTGAATTTGTCTGTCAGTTCACTGTCCTTTCTGAAAGCAATTGCTGAACCGGCCTCTTCCGCTTTCGCATCAGGAATCACGAAGCCTTGCAGGTCATCATTTGATTTGAAATACCCTTCTGCAACAATGTCTTCAATAATCGCGGCATCGAAGCGGTCAGATTTGATTTCCTGCACCAAATCAGAAATTCTGTTGCGGTCTTCTGTTTTAAAACCATATTCCGGAGAAAGCTCTTTCCCCTTCTCTTCCTGAATAGAGCCAAGCTGAACGCCAACCGTTTTTCCTTTCAGGTCTTTCAAAGATTGAATGCCGCTGTCTTTTTTGCTGACAATCATATGGTTCGCTGTGTAGTACACCTCAGAAAAATCAACTTGTTTTTTACGATCAGGCGTCGGTGTCATTCCTGACAGAACGAGATCAACTTGTTTTGATTTAAGCGCTGTAATTAAGCTGTTGAAGTCCATATCCTGCACTTCAATTTCATAGCCAGCCTTCTTCGCCAGTGCTTTTGCCAACTCCACATCAAAGCCGACAATATCATCGCCTTCTTTATATTCAAACGGTTTGTAATCCGCCGAAGTACCCATAATTATTTTTTTCTTTCCGCTTTCTGAACCTGAATTGCTTGAACCGCATGCAGTTAATGCAAAGGTGATGCAGGCAGCTACAAGTAATAAGAGTATTTTTTTCATGATCCATTTCCCCCATATTCATTACTTTTGGTGTATCTGAATATTTATTCGTTAATTTGTATTTTAAACAGTTTCTTATTTTTATGCAATACTATTTTTAAAAATTATCTTCAAGCTTATCTTTCCAGTGATCTCTTTTGATATTACTAGATAAAAATAAAATCACTGTACAATCCGATTGAATAATTCGTTAATATTTATTCATATACCCTTGGAATTTTATGCACAAAAAAACCCGGGAAACTTTGAGTATCCGGGTTTTTTGTCTTATACTTCTTCACAATATTCTTCAAAGGCTCCCTGCAGCTTTGCCACTACGGCCATCGGCTCATGGCCTTCAATTTCATGGCGCTCTACCATTTTCATGATCTTTCCGTCTTTCAAAATCGCAAAGGACGGAGAAGATGGCGGATATCCTTCAAAATAGTCGCGGGCACGCGCTGTCGCTTCTTTGTCCTGTCCGGCAAAAACGGTCACGAGCTGATCAGGTCTTTTATCATAGTGAACGGAGTGGTATGCTGCCGGTCTTGCAATTCCTCCGGCGCATCCGCAAACAGAGTTTACCATGACGAGCGTCGTGCCTTTTTTCGTAAGTGCCGCGTCTACCTCTTCGGCTGTTTTCAGCTCGGTGTATCCGGCAGCTGTTATTTCTTGTCTCGCTTGGCGTACAATATCATTCATAAATAAATTAAAGTCCATGTTCAATGAAGACCTCTCCTTTTTCATCATCTGTTCTTATGATAGCAAGGAAACGTCCAAATCGGCAAATGACTTTGCTTCGCCGTGCACTTTTTTTGCTTTTCGTTTACTGCTTACAGAAAAAGGGGATTATATAACCAGAAGTAAAATAAAGGAGCAGTTGTATATGAGCCAACGGAAAGCATTACTGATTCATAACGGAAATGCCGGCAACAAAAATATAGAAAAAGCACTTGGTGCTGTCGTGCCGGTTTTATCTCACCATTTAGATGAGGTGATTATTAAGCAGACAAAGAAAAAGGATGATGCGTATCATTTTTGCCAATCCATTGATGATTCTGTCGACACCGTCTTCATTCTCGGCGGCGACGGCACGATCCATCAATGCATAAATGCTATCAGCGCTCTAGAAAGAAAACCCGCGGTCGGAATTTTGCCCGGCGGCACGTGCAATGACTTTTCAAGAGTGCTTGGCATCCCTCAAAATCTTGCAAAGGCCGCGGAAGCACTTATGTCAGGAAAAAAAACCAGCGTAGACGTATGTCAGATGAACGACCGTTATTTTTTAAATTTCTGGGGGATCGGCTTAATTGCAGAAACGTCGAATCAAATCAACGAAACAGAAAAAGCATTATTGGGGAAAATCAGCTATTTTACAAGTGCATTGCGAACCGTCTCATCCGCTGCATCGTTTCCGATGAGATTAAAAATTGATGGAGAAGAAATTAAAGAAGAAGCCGTTATGCTGCTTGTGATGAACGGCCAATACATTGGAACAAATCGAATTCCTCTACCCGATGCCAGTATTGAAGACGGCTTACTCGATGTCCTCATTTGCCGCAACACCAACCTCACCGCGTTGCGGGAGCTGATGAGCATGGAACAGGGCACAATTGATCGTTTTACCGGAGAGCTGTCCTATGTCCAGGCCTCTCGAATCGAGATTGAAACAGACACTGCCAAAAAGGCGGATATGGATGGAGAAGTTTATACACATACACCCGCAGTCATTCAGGTCCTGCCGCAGCATATCGACATGCTTGTTCCCGCAAATGATTAACTGTCTTAAGGGCTTAGAAAGATTTTGCAAATCCGTTGACTCTCCCCTAGGAGGAGGTCTTACAGTATAAGGGATACACACTTGAAAAAGGGGAAGTCATATGGAGAAGAAAAATATTACCTTAACGATATTATTAACCAATTTATTTATTGCTTTTTTGGGGATCGGGCTTGTGATTCCTGTAACGCCGACCATTATGAATGAATTGCATTTATCAGGGACCGCGGTCGGCTATATGGTTGCCTGCTTCGCTATTACGCAGCTCATTGTTTCACCCATAGCCGGGCGCTGGGTTGATCGCTTCGGACGCAAGATTATGATCGTGATCGGCCTGTTTTTCTTTAGTGTGTCGGAGTTTTTATTTGGCATTGGAAAAACAGTTGAGATGTTATTTATCTCCCGTATGCTAGGCGGTATCAGCGCTGCCTTCATTATGCCTGGGGTCACGGCTTTTATCGCAGATATCACGACCATTAAAACACGGCCGAAAGCGCTCGGTTATATGTCAGCCGCTATTTCAACAGGATTTATTATTGGTCCCGGCATCGGGGGATTTTTAGCAGAAGTCCACTCCCGGCTGCCTTTTTTCTTTGCGGCCGCTTTTGCACTGTTAGCAGCCATTTTATCAATGCTCACGCTGCGCGAGCCAGAACGGAACCCTGAAAATCAGGAAATAAAAGGGCAAAAGACAGGCTTCAAGCGGATTTTTGCGCCCATGTACTTCATTGCTTTTCTCATTATCTTGATTTCGTCTTTTGGTTTAGCATCATTTGAATCTTTATTTGCATTATATGTGGATCATAAATTCGGATTTACGGCCAGCGACATTGCCATTATGATTACAGGAGGAGCGATTGTGGGCGCCATTACGCAAGTCGTCTTATTCGACCGCTTCACAAGATGGTTTGGCGAAATTCATTTGATTCGGTACAGCTTAATTCTCTCAACGAGTCTGGTATTCTTGCTGACAACCGTAAATTCATATATTGCGATTCTGCTGGTTACAGTCACCGTTTTTGTCGGATTTGATCTCATGAGGCCTGCGGTAACGACTTACCTGTCAAAGATTGCGGGAAATGAACAAGGATTTGCCGGCGGTATGAATTCAATGTTTACAAGTATCGGCAATGTATTCGGGCCTATTATCGGTGGAATGCTGTTCGATCTTGATGTAAACTATCCTTTCTACTTTGCAACGGTTACCTTAGCTATAGGCATTGCACTGACGATTGCTTGGAAAGCGCCTGCACACCTTAAAGCCAGCACATGATCAAAAGCGTATTCTTTGTGTACTGCAAAGAATACGCTTCTTCTTTATACTGGTGATAAAAGGAGTGATGGCATGAAGGAATCGTATTACTCAATTGGAGAAGTTTCAAAACTGGCAAACGTGTCGATTAAAGCGCTCCGTTATTACGATAAAATTGATTTATTTAAACCCGCCTACGTCGACCCGGATACCAGCTACCGCTATTATACAGATTCTCAGCTCATTCATCTGGATTTGATCAAATCATTGAAATATATCGGCACCCCTCTAGAAGAAATGAAAAAAGCACAGGACTTAGAGATGGAAGAACTGTTTGCTTTTTATACAGAGCAGGAGCGGCAAATCAGGGAGAAATTAGACTTTTTATCAGCACTGGAGCAAACGATTTCGTTGGTGAAAAAACGGATGAAACGGCAGATGGAATATCCCGCGCTCGGTGAGGTGTTTGTTTTAGATGAAGAAGAAATACGGATTATTCAGACAGAGGCAGAAGGAATCGGGCCTGAAAACGTGCTCAACGCCTCCTACAGCAAATTAAAAAAATTTATCGAATCAGCAGATGGATTTACGAACAATAGCTACGGCGCCACTTTTTCTTTTCAGCCCTACACCAGCATTGATGAAATGACTTACCGTCATATTTTCACGCCTGTACTGACGAATAAACAAATTTCAGCCATTACGCCGGATATGGAAATCACAACGATTCCTAAAGGAAGATATGTGTGTATCGCGTACAATTTTTCGCCTGAACATTATTTTCTCAACTTACAGAAGCTTATCAAGTATATCGCAGACCGCCAATTAACAGTTGTCAGTGATGTATACGAGTTAATTATACCGGTTCATTACTCCCCGAAAAAACAAGAAGAATATCGGGTCGAAATGAAAATACGAATCGCAGAATAATACTGCATAGAAAAAGAGCATTTTTGAAACAAAACTTCAAAAATGCTCTTTTTGCTTATTTAGTAAACAGATGTCTTTTCGTCAATAGATTCTAAAATTTGTTTCACTCGTCCCAGGAATCGTCCGCACACGAGACCGTCAAGCACTCTGTGGTCTAAGGACAGACACAGATTAACCATGTCTCTGACAGCAATCATGCCATTTTCCATGACAACCGGGCGTTTGACGATGGATTCTACTTGAAGAATCGCAGCCTGAGGATAGTTGATGATGCCCATCGACTGAACAGAGCCGAACGAACCTGTGTTATTGACGGTAAACGTGCCTCCCTGCATGTCATCTGCAGTGAGCTTTCCATCCCTTACTTTTTTAGCAAGGCCGGTAATGTCTTTCGCAATGCCTTTAATTGTTTTTTCATCAGCGTTTTTAATCACCGGAACAAATAAAGAATCCTCTGTGGCAACTGCAATTGAAATATTGATATCCTTTTTCTGAATAATTTTGTCCCCCGCCCACATGCTATTCATTTGCGGGAATTCTTTTAACGCCTGAGCGACTGCTTTGACAAAAAAGGCGAAGAACGTTAAATTAAAGCCTTCTGTCTTCTTAAAGGAATCTTTTATACTGTTGCGATATGCAACCATATTTGTGACGTCGACTTCCATCATCGTCCAAGCATGCGGAATTTCTGTTTTGCTGCGCTTCATATTGGAAGCAATTGCTTTTCTTACGCCTGTGACAGGGATTTCTATATCACCTGCTGCAGACGCAGGATATGAAGTCTCTTCTTTTGGCTCAGGTTTTGGTGCAGACTTCGGTGCAGGAGCTGCTGTGTTCGGCTCCTCAGCCTTCCGTTCTTGCACGCCGCCTGTTTCAATTAAGCGCTGAATATCTTTTCGTGTGATGCGCCCGCCGGCACCTGTTCCCGTCACTTGATCAAGGTCAATGCCGTGTTCACCGGCTAAACGGAGTACAGCTGGCGAGTAACGCTTCTTATTGGGCTGATCGGTTGCTTCGGCACTATTTGCAGCAGGCGTCCCAGCGGATTCTGGCGCTTCTGGCTGTTCTTGTTTTTGTTCGATCGGATTCGCGCCTTCTGTTTCAACTTTGCAAATCACTTCTCCGACTTGCAGGGTCTGGCCTTCTTCTCCCACAAGCTCTGTTATCGTTCCAGTAAAAGAAGACGGAACCTCTGCATTTACCTTATCTGTCATGACTTCCGCGATCGGATCGTATTTGTTCACTTTATCACCGGGGGCGACAAGCCATTTGCTGATCGTCCCTTCTGTTACGCTTTCTCCAAGCTGCGGCATCGTCATTTGTTCAATTGCCATGATTGTATCCTCCTTACGTCTTTAAAACTCCGCTAATTCTCTCATCGCCGCTTCCACTTTATCAGGGTTGACCATAAAGTATTTTTCCATTGTCGGCGCATAAGGCATAGCCGGAATATCAGGACCTGCAAGCCGTTTGATCGGCGCGTCTAAGTCGAACAGACAATGCTCGGATATAATTGCGGCTACTTCGCTCATGATGCTGCCTTCTTTTGTATCTTCTGTGACCAAAAGAACCTTTCCAGTTTTGGACGCAGCTTCGATGATGGCTTCTTTATCAAGCGGGTAAACCGTTCTTAAATCTACCACATGTGCTGAAATGCCATCTTTTTCGAGACGTTCTGCAGCCTGTAAGGCGAAGTGGACACACAGGCCATATGTGATCACTGTGATATCGTCGCCTTCCCGTTTTACGTCCGCCTTTCCGATTGGCAGGACATAATCATCTGCTGGAACCTCTCCCTTTATCAGGCGATACGCCCGTTTGTGCTCAAAAAACAGCACTGGGTCTTCGTCACGAACTGCGGCTTTTAAAAGGCCCTTGGCGTCATATGGTGTTGAAGGCATGACAATTTTCAGTCCGGGCTGATTGGCGAAAATCGCTTCGACTGATTGAGAATGATAAAGGGCACCGTGCACACCTCCGCCGTATGGCGCTCTGACGACAATCGGACAGCTCCAGTCATTGTTGCTGCGGTAGCGGATTTTAGCCGCTTCAGAAATAATTTGGTTGACCGCCGGCATAATAAAATCGGCAAACTGCATTTCAGCAATCGGTCTCATTCCGTACATTGCCGCTCCAATACCAACTCCTGCGATCGCAGATTCAGCAAGCGGTGTATCCATCACGCGTTCTTCCCCGAATTGTTCATAGAGTCCGGCTGTTGCTTTAAACACACCGCCTTTTCTCCCTACATCTTCCCCAAGGACGAAGACGCGAGAATCTCGTTCCATTTCTTCTTTCATTGCCAAATTGATTGCATCAATATATGACATTACTGACATTTGTTCTTCCTCCCTACTTCGCATACACATAATCAAGCGCTGACTCAGGAGTTGCATAAGGAGCGTTCTCCGCTTCATCCGTCGCTTCATTAACGATTGCCATAATTTCATCCAGCATGGTTTGTTCTATCTCATCGGACAGCAGGCCTGTTTCCTTTAAGTAAGTTTGATAAGTAAGCAGGGGATCACTTTTTTTCGCTTCCTCTACTTCTTCACGTCCTCTGTAGCTGCTGTCATCGTCATCACTGGAATGCGGTGTAAGGCGGTAAGAAATCGTTTCAATTAATGTCGGACCTTCTCCTCTGCGTGCCCGTTCGCGTGCTTCTTTAACCGCTTGATAAACTTCCAGCGGATCATTTCCATTCACAGTGACGCCAGGCATCCCATAGCCTACGGCACGGTCAGAAATGTTCTCGCATGCGACTTGCTTATCGTAAGGCACTGAGATTGCGTATTTATTGTTTTCACACATGAAAATCACAGGCAGCTTATGAACAGCGGCAAAGTTTGCCCCTTCATGGAAATCGCCTTGGTTTGAAGATCCTTCCCCGAATGTAACAAAGGCTGCGATATCCTTTTTCTCCATCCGTCCCGCAAGCGCAATGCCGACTGCGTGCGGCACTTGCGTTGTAACTGGAGATGACCCCGTCACAATTCGGTTTTCCTTTTGTCCGAAATGTCCCGGCATCTGGCGGCCTCCCGAGTTCGGATCCGCCGCTTTGGCAAATCCGGACATCATTAAGTCCTTTGCTGTCATGCCAAACGCGAGCACGACACCCATGTCTCTGTAGTACGGCAATACATAATCCATTTCACGGTCAAGTGCGAAAGCCGCTCCTACCTGTGCTGCTTCCTGTCCTTGACAAGAGATTACGAATGGGATTTTGCCAGAACGGTTTAACAGCCACATTCTTTCATCGATTTTTCTTGCTAACAGCATGGTTCTATACATATCAACGGCTTCCTGATCAGTCAGCCCTAGTGCTTGATGTCGGTTTTTACTCATTCAAGCCCCTCCTTTATGCTTTTAAAAATGAATGGCTTTGCCATCTACGGCAAGCGCTGCTTCTCCAATTGCTTCAGAAAGTGTCGGATGCGGGTGAATCGTTTGCCCGACCTCCCACGGCGTAGCGTCCAGCACTTTGGCAAGACCCGCTTCAGAAATCATGTCAGTGACATGCGGGCCAATCATATGAACGCCGAGAATATCATCGGTATCTCGATCCGCCACGATTTTGACAAAACCGTCGCTTTCACCGTATACAAGCGCTTTTCCAATCGCCATAAATGGGAACTTCCCGATTTTGACATTATGCCCGTTCGCCTTCGCTTCATCTTCTGTTAAGCCGACACTGGCAGCTTCAGGGCTTGAGTAGATGCACTTCGGTACCAGCGTCAGATCAAGCGGATGCGGATTGAGGCCTGCAAAATGCTCAACAGCAATGATTCCCTCATGCGAAGCAACGTGAGCTAACTGCAGGCCACCGATTACGTCTCCGATTGCATAAATATGAGACTCCTTCGTTTGGCAGCTTTCATTGACTGAAATCATGCCATTTTCAGTGATAATATCGGTGTTCTCTAGGCCGATGCCTTCGATATTTGCTTGTCTGCCGATGGAAACAAGCATTTTTTCAGCAGAGTAGGTGGCGGTTTCTCCGTCTTTTTCCGCTTGAATGCTGATATCATCTGATGTTTTTGTCATTGTGTCAGGCAGCACCTTTGCCCCTGTTATGAACTGGATGCCTTTTTTCTTAAGAAGACTTTCCATTTCTTTTGAAATCTCTAGATCTTCAGTCGGCAATATGCGATCCGCGTATTCGATAACTGTTACCTTCACGCCAAAATCATGAAGCATAGACGCCCATTCGATACCGATAACACCTCCGCCGACGATAATGATTGATTTTGGCAGCTCCTCCATTTGAAGCGCCTCATCTGAAGTCAGTACAGACTTACCATCCGCTTCAAGGCCTGGAAGCATTCTCGGTCTTGATCCTGTTGCAATGATCACTTGTTTCGGGATCAGCATGTCATTTTCTTCGCCATTTCCCCGTTCAACAGAAATTGTTCCCGGCAGCGGAGAGAAGATTGATGGTCCAAGGATACGACCGTATCCTTTGTACACGTCAATTTTTCCTTTTTTCATTAAATGGTTTACACCCGCTGCAAGCTTATCAACAACGGCTTGCTTGCGCTGCTGCACTTTTTCAAAGTTGAGGGACACGCCAGCCGTCTCTACTCCGAACTGGTCGGCTTCACGCGCTGTCCGGTATACCTCTGCGCTTCTAAGAAGCGCTTTACTCGGGATACAACCTTTATGCAGACATGTTCCCCCGAGTTTTTCCTTTTCAACAACGGCTGTTTTTAAGCCGAGCTGAGCAGCTCTGATGGCCGCAACATAACCGCCGGTACCGCCGCCCAGAATGACTACATCATACTCAGTTGCCATGGTGACTCACTCCTGTCTGTCTATTCAATACGATATTGTTTGGATTGCTCTTCGCCCTGCAATACTCTGAGCGCCCCTTGGGCAAGAGACTGCAATTCATTTTCACCCGGATAGACTAAAACGTCTGAAATCCAATCTATGTATGATCTGATAGTAGAAACAAAGCTTTTGCCGTACGCAAGGCCCCCCGTCAGCACAATTGCTTCAACTTCACCTTTTAAAACCGCGCTTGCTGCTCCGATTTCCTTTGCTATCTGATATGCCATGGCATCATAAATGAAGCGGGCTTTTTCATCGCCCCCCTGAATCATTTGTTCCACTTTTACGGCATCATTTGTACCGAGATAGCCTAAAAGCCCGCCGGTGCCCACCAGTTTTTTCATGATTTCTTCTTTTGTATATTCTCCTGAAAAACATAGATCAACAAGATCCCCCGCAGGCACCGTTCCTGCACGTTCAGGACTGAACGGCCCCTCTCCATGAAGGCCGTTATTGACATCCACGACTCGCCCGCGGTCATGGACGCCAATTGTAATACCTCCGCCCATATGGGTAATAATCATTTTCATGTTCTCATATCGTTTGCCAAGAGAGGCTGCCGCTTTACGGGCGACAGCTTTTTGGTTTAACGCGTGAAAAATGCTTTTCCTTTCAATTTCAGGCATGCCTGAAACTTTTGCGAGCACTGACATTTCGTCTACGACAACAGGGTCGACGATATACGAAGGGATATTCAGGCCGTCAGCAATTTCCCGCGCGATAATGCCGCCGAGATTAGAAGCATGCTGGCCGGCGTAGCCGCTTTTCAAGTCCTCAATCATGTCATCGTTCACTACGTAAGTCCCGCCTTCAATCGGCCGGAGAAGGCCGCCTCTTGCGCAGACTGCATCAAACTTTGAGATATTGATTCCCTGTTCATGAAGCGTTTCGAGAATATGGTTTTTGCGAAATTCATATTGATCAATAATTTGGTCAAATCGCTGCAGCTCTTCTATGTTGTGTCTCAATGTTTTTTCAAAAATGCTTCGTTCGTTATGAAAAACACCGATTTTCGTTGAAGTTGAGCCTGGATTAATTGTGAGAATGCGTTTTTCGTCATGTAGCACTTTCATAACCTCCAGATCAATTTCTTAACGTCTGCTTAATACACTGTGGCCGTTTTGCAAAAACTGGCTTCTTGAGCGGCGCATGCGTTCAATCCGTTCCTCTGCCAAGCGGTCAGCCGCTAAATATGCCGGAATGCCGTCACGCTGAGAAATCTCGAGTACACGCTCGATATTGCTGTAAATGCCTTCTACTTTTTTCAGTGCGCGTTCAGCATTATAACCGTAAAGCTCATCTGCGACGTTAATGACACCGCCCGCGTTAATCACGTAATCCGGTGCATAAACGATGCCCATTTCGTGAATTTGATCACCATGGCGTGTTTCTTTTAATTGGTTGTTGGCCGCACCTGCGATCACCTTCGCCTTCAGCTGTTTAATCGTGTCGTCGTTAATAGTCGCACCAAGGGCACACGGCGCGTAAATATCGCAGTCTTGTGAATAAATATCATCCGGATCAACTGCACGGGCGCCAAAATCTTCAACTGCACGCTGTACAGATTGTTTGTTGATATCCGTAACGATTAAGTTTGCCCCTTCTTCATGCAGGTGGCGGCAAAGGTTATAGGCTACGTTCCCAACACCCTGTACAGCAATGGTTTTCCCTTCAAGAGAGTCGGTTCCGAAAGCAGCTTTAGCTGCTGCCTTCATTCCTCTGTACACCCCGTACGCTGTGACTGGGGAAGGATTTCCGGACGAGCCGAACGCAGGAGAAATCCCTGTGACATAGTCTGTTTCATCATGAATGATATCCATATCCTCGACCGTTGTACCCACATCTTCAGCTGTGATGTATCTGCCGTTCAGCCCTTGAATATAGCGGCCAAACGCGCGGAACATTTCCTCATTTTTGTCTTTGCGAGGATCGCCGATAATGACTGTTTTTCCGCCGCCCAGGTTTAAGCCTGCCGCCGCGTTCTTATAGGTCATGCCTCTTGCCAGTCTGAGCGCGTCTTCAATTGCAGCTTCTTCATTTTCATATGTCCACATTCTCGTTCCGCCAAGTGCTGGACCGAGTGTTGTATCATGAATCGCGATAATCGCTTTTAAGCCTGATTGTTCATCTTGGCAGAATACCAATTGTTCGTAATCATATTTCTCCATATATTTAAAAAGTTCCATGTTCGTTCCTCCTAATGTGTGTATTCTTCGGATGCGCATATTGCCAACGCAATGGAATACAGTTTATTTTCGGCAGAGTCCGCTCTGCTTGTTAAGGCAATCGGCGCTTTGGCTCCTGTAATGACAGCCGCCACGCTGGCTTTGGCAAAATAAATCAGTGATTTATATAAAATATTGCCGGCCTCAATTGTTGGGACGAGAAGGATATCTGCGTTGCCCGCTACGTCTCCCGAAATTTTTTTCTGAGCCGCGGCAATTTGTGAAACTGCGTTATCCAAAGCGAGCGGTCCATCAACAATACAGCCTTTGATCTGGCCTCTTTTGAACATTTGAGCTAGAGCCGCTGCATTCACGGTCGCTTCCATTTTTGGGTTCACCGTTTCGACCGCTGCCAAAGCTGCTGCTTTTGGCATATTGTTCCCTACTGCATGGGCCACATGAACGGCATTTTGCAAAATCTGCCGAAGCTCTTCCAGCGAGGGAGCGATATTCATTGCCGAATCTGTCACAAACATCAGCCTGTCAAAATCCGGTATATCAAAGACAGCCACGTGGGAAAGGACACTTGATGACCGAAGCCCTTCCTGTCTGTTTAATACCGCTTTAAGCAAAACAGAAGTCGGCACATTTCCTTTCATTAAAACGTCCGCTGTTTTATGATGTACAGCACGAACCGCTAATTTCGCCGACTCCTCAGGTGTATCGGCATGGACGATTTCCACTTGATGACCTTGCATGGATGATGTCAGCTCGTTCAGTTTTTTGCTGTCGCCCGTTAACAAAAAACGGGCGGATAGGTGCTCGGCAGCCAGCTTTACAGCCCGGATCACTTCCTCATCCTCAGCATGAGCAACCGCAATGGTCTTGTTTTTGTGCATCGACGCTTTGCCGATTAAATCTTTCAGCTTCATCTGCTACCACCTTTCTTGTTTCGACTCCGCCTTTTATTATGCAAGTTCCGTGCCAGCTCTTAAGGGTGCTGTCATACCTGGTATATTGACACATTCGTGCAGAAGTTTGCGTTTATTCTGCAGATTATTGCATGCCTTCATTTGCAAGGCCATATTTATCCATTTTGTAATATAAATTCCGAATGCTGACACCGAGGGCTTTCGCTGATTTTGTCCGGTTAAAATGATGCTTTTCGAGCGTTTGCTGGATCAAATGCGCTTCAAATTTTTCTACTGCGACAGACAGCTTTTCGCCTTCAATATCCGGAAAATCAAAACCTGTCCTCTGATCTGTGTCATTTTCTTTTTGCTCAAGTTCAAATATAGGCAAATGATCTTTTTCAATCCATTCCATATGCGGATTGAGAAAAATCATGGCTCGTCCAAGGACATTTTCAAGCTCGCGGACATTCCCAGGCCAATGGTAATCAGATAAGGCGCGCAAGGCTTGCTGCGAGAGCCCTTTTACATTCCTGCCGTAATCCCGGTTGATCTTTTGGATAAGTCTGACGCTTAATGCTTCAATGTCCTCCAACCGCTGCCGCAAAGGCGGAATGGAGATCGGATAGCGGTTGATCCGGTAATACAGGTCTTCGCGAAACTTTCCATCCGCCATCGCCTTTTCAATATTTACATTTGTTGCCGCGATCACTCTGACGTTGACAGGGATCGCTTTCGTGCCGCCCACTCTGACGATTTCCTTTTCTTGAAGGACGCGCAGCAATTTGGCCTGCATATTTTGTGTCAGCTCACCGATTTCATCTAAGAAAATACTGCCGTTATTTGCTTCTTCAAATAAACCCTTTTTACCGCCCCGCTTCGCCCCTGAAAACGCACCATCCTCATAGCCGAACAATTCTGATTCGAGCAGGTTTTCAGAAAGGGCTGCACAATTTACGCGAATAAATTTATTGTACTTCCGGTCACTTTCGTTATGGATGGCATGGGCAAACAGTTCTTTTCCTGTTCCTGACTCTCCGCGCAACAAAATCGTTGCCGGCGTTTTCGCACCGAGCTTCGCCTGCTCAAGCGCAACCAGCATTTGCTCGCTTTTGCCGATAATGTCGTCAAACGTGTATTTCGCTTCAAGCGTGCGAATAATTTGCCTGGCGCGGTTAAGCTCCGCTGTCAGCATTTTAATTTCGGACACATCGTGAATCACACCGACGCTGCCTTTCAAAATACCGTCCACAATCACCGGTGCTACATTGACGATGACCTCTTTTTCATTCGGGCCGACCTTCATTCTGACACCGCGGACAGGGCGTCTTGTTTCAAGCACCTTTAAATGCATGCTTTCGCCTTCGGAAATATCCGTGTTTGCAGGCTTGCCGATAACTTCTTTTTCAGATAGCCCGGTCATTTTCGTATATGCTTTATTGATTAGGAGCCCGATGCCGTTTTCATCAACGACAGAAATCGCCTCATCGGAGGATTGGATAATCGCCTCCAGCATCGTACGGACCTGCTTTAAGTTGGTCACTTCCTCCGCCAGCTCGACCGCATCGGTGATATCTTTAAACACACAAAGAGCCCCGAGCAGACGTCCGCCTTCATCAATAATCGGCAGCCTTGTGGTCACAATTTGCAAATGATCGCCTAAAAGCTGCTTCTGGTTGTATTCAGGCACTCTTGTTTTTAAAATCCGCGGCATCTTAGTGCTCGGAATGACTTCTTTTATTGGCCGTCCGATGACTTCCTCGCGTTTTTTCCCGACCATTTTTTCGGCCATATGGTTAAAGAGAATGATCTCTTCATTGATATCAATAAAAATCATCCCGTCATGGGTGGAATTAAAAATTCTGTCGTGTTTGTATGTTTGCTCTTTTAGCATTTGAATCAGGTGCTGCTTTTCTTCCATCAGCTGAAAAACGATGTATGCCATTTTCCCCGGCATGACAATGGTATCTTCATGCTTTCTTTGAAGGAGTTCGTCAAACACGGCTTGATCGCCGGTGGTATGAATGACGATATCCGGTTTTTGTTGTATGTAAGGTTTCCAATCAGATGAAACGGCAATCCCATACTGTTCTGCTTCTTTCAATCCCGGCGCCTTGGGGTCTTTGTCAACTACGGCAATGATATCTATGATGGCTGTTTTGATCAGAATATGTAATAACGCCGTTCCCCTTTTGCCGGCACCTACTATCAGTACCTTTTGCATCCCGATACCCCTTTGTATGAAAAAATTTGCACACCTAATTATTCCGTTGCAATAATTTGCACAACCCTATGTTACCACGTTTTCTTCTCTTGACAAAATATTTTTTCCGCTGGACAATAAAGGAAATGAAAAGATAAAGGGGTTTTCTGAAGATGAGCCGACTTCTTGCGCTTTTGATATTAGTCATCCCCGGGGCCATTTCCGCTTTAGGCATTAAACTGATGAGAGATACACTTTTCGGCCATGCAATAAAGCCATTTTCAGCTCTTTGGCTCCAAGGGTTGTCAGGATTCATCTTTTTCGCGATCGGCCTCTATGTGCTGGCCGGGTTCATTCTATACAGAGACAGAAAACGCAATCAAGTCAGCCCGCGATTCAGAAAACGATAACTGCAAAAAAGCCGGAGAATGCTCCGGCTTTTTTTGTCGCACTATTCGTCAGGCAAAACGGTCTTGGCAATCGTTTTATCTAATGCCTCATAGTCATAATAAGAGATGGTATCGTACAGTTCTTTTCGTGTCTGCAAATGATGAAGTCCTTCTTTTTGTGAGCCGTGCTCCTTCATCAAACCAAATATCCGCTCATAAGCTTTTGCCGCCGCTCGAAGCGAGGTGACAGGATATATCACCATGCGAACCCCCATATCTTCGAATTCATCAGCACGATAATACGGCGTTTTCCCAAACTCCGTCATATTCGCAAGGAGCGGAACGGAGATATGCTCAGCAAACTGGCGGAATTCATTCTCTGCCTGGAGCGCTTCCGGGAAAATCGCGTCTGCTCCCGCCTCAATGTAGGCAGCTGACCGTTTTATTGCAGCATCAAGCCCTTCCTGCGCCCTGGCATCTGTGCGGGCAACAACAATAAGGGTGGGTGCCGCTTGTTTCATGGCTTTTATTTTTTGCGCCATTTCCTTGATCGGAACGAGCTGTTTGCCATTTAAATGCCCGCATTTTTTTGGGAGCTGCTGGTCTTCTATTTGAACGGCTGCTACCCTGGCTTCAAGCATCTCCCGGGCGGTTCGGGCGGCATTTAACACACCGCCAAATCCCGTATCGATATCCACAAGCAGAGGCAGATCAGCAGCACGCACAAGGTCTTTGGCCCGATCCGCCATTTCTGCCGACGTAATGATCCCTAGATCAGGAAGTCCCCTGCTGGCTGTATAAGCTGCACCAGACAAATATATAGCAGAAAAACCGGCCTCCTTCGCGAGCAACGCTGCCATCCCGTCATGGGCGCCGGGAATTTGAAGAATGTCCGGCGCCGACATCAGCTTGCGGAAACGCCCGGCAAGCTCTTCTTGTGACGATTGCTGATTGACGATCCACGACATGACACAAATCCTCCTTTTACATGCAGAACATGTCTACGAATTCATTTACGCGCATCGTTTGTAAAGTCTCGCTGGTACAGCGCTCATAAATGTGTTTGCACTGTTTATCAGGAAAATGGCTTTTGAGATTGCCAGAAAACTTTTCCAGCAGTTTTGGCACTGCCTCCTCTCTTCGAAAACGGTGGCCAAGAGGAAACTCACATTCCACCATTTCCGTGCTCGTTCCGTCTTTAAAATGAACCTGAACGGCATTTGAAATAGAACGCTTATCAGGTGTCAAATAATCCTCGGTATATGCTGTATTTTCAGTCACCTTCATTTTATCACGTAATTTATCTATTCTCGGATCACTCGCAGTTTCAGCTTCATAATGCTGTGCGGTGATATCACCAAAAAGCAAACCGATTGCTGTAATATATTGGAGGCAGTGATCACGGTCTGCCGGATTGTGAAGCGGGCCTTTTTTATCAATGATTCGGATAGCGGATTCATGCGTACTGATGACAATACGATCGATCTCATCAATTCGGTCCTTTACCCGCGGATGTAAAATAACGGCGCACTCCGCCGCTGTTTGAGCGTGAAATTCTGCTGGATAAGACACTTTAAATAACACATTTTCCATGACATAAGCGTCGAGCGGACGGGCGAGCTTGATCTCTTTCTTATTGAATAAAACGTCCTGGAACCCCCAACCCGGTGCGCTCAATGCTGTCGGATACCCCATTTCCCCTTTTAACGACATCAGCGCCAAATGAACACCTCTGCTCGTTGCATCTCCTGCTGCCCATGATTTGCGAGAGCCTGTATTTGGTGAATGCCGGTATGTTCTTAATGCTGCATTGTCAATCCATGCATTCGAAAGCGCATTTTTGATTTCTTCTCTCCCGCCGCCTAAAAGCTTTGCTGCAACAGCTGTTGTCGCAATTTTAACAAACAGCACATGATCAAGACCCACTCGATTCAGGCTGTTTTCTAACGCAAGGACGCCTTGAATTTCGTGCGCTTTAATCATCATCTCGAGTACGTCGCGTACCGTTAAAGGCTCTTTTCCTTCAGACAGCCTCACTCTTGATACATAATCACAAACAGCAAGGATGCCTCCCAAGTTATCGGATGGATGCCCCCACTCCGCTGCCAGCCACGTATCGTTGTAATCGAGCCAGCGAATCATGCAGCCGATATTAAACGCTGCCCTCACAGGATCGAGAACATAGGACGTTCCCGGCACTTTGCTTCCATTTGGCACAGTCGTTCCTGGAACAATCGGCCCAAGCAGCTTTGTGCACTCTGGATACCGCAGCGCCAAAATCCCGCAGCCCAGGGTATCCAGCAATACATGCCCCGCTGTTGTATACGCTTCGGAACTTGTAATCTCTTTCTCAAGCACATAGTCTGTGATTTCTTCGATAACACGATCCGTTTTCTGCATTCTGCCAGCTCCTTTCATGATTCTGTTTGATATCGCGGACCCATGTAACTGACACGGGGACGGAAGAGTCGATTATTGGAATGCTGTTCAATCACATGAGCGCATAAACCGGATGTTCTCGCGCTGAAAAAGACAGGCGTATATAAAGGGATCGGTATGCCGAGCATCCAATAAACCGGGGCAGCATAGTAATCCAAGTTCGGGTAAAGCCCTTTTTCCTTCTCCATCAGCCGCTCACCTGCTTCACACATCTCATATAAACGATGGTCACCGGCTTTATCGCATAATTGCTGCAGCGCCTCTTTCATCATGAGTGCTCTCGGATCCATTTTTTTCATATACACACGGTGGCCGAAGCCCATGATTTTTTCTTTTCTTTTCAGTTTTGTTTGCAGAAGCTGCTCAAATTCAGACGTCGTTTTTGCCTCCAAAAGCATATACATTACAGCTTCGTTTGCCCCTCCGTGAAGATTCCCTTTCAGGGAAGCGACAGCTCCTGTCAAAGCGCCATAAAGATCCGAGTGAGTAGATGCGATGACTCTGGCCGTAAAAGTTGAATTCGGCATCTCATGCTCACTATACAGGACGAGCGATCGGTCAAAAATCTGTTCTTCCAATGAGGACGGCAATTTGCCTGTCATCATGTATAGAAAATTCGCACTGTAGGACAGGGATTGAAGCGGAAGAATCGGCTCTTTTTTATTGATGATCCTGTAGCTGGCAGCAGTGAGGGCAGGCATTTTCCCAAGAAGCTGATATGCGCGCTCCTTGTTAGCGGAAGGAGACCGATCATCAATTTGCCGATCATAACCGGCAAGTGCCGACAGGCCGGTACGCAGGCTATCCATTGGATGCGTGTGCTCAGGGAGCAGCTCAAGCAGACGGAGATGATCAGCAGGCAGGCTTGACGCACTGTTTATTTTACTTTCCAGCGTCTCTCTTTCACTTTCTTCCGGCAGCCTCCCTTCCAGCAATAAATGGACAAGCTCCAGATAACTTTTTGTTTTAGAAAGATCTATTAAATCATAGCCTCGTATCAAAATCTGGCTGGACTGCGTGTCAAGATAAGAAATGTGAGTTTCTGCCGCAATCACACCGTCCAACCCTGGAGAGTAGTGCTGTTTCTCCTCCATATCCTCAACCTCCGTTTTTGCGTTTTTTTGGTTATCGGGTCCCGCCAAGTAAATACTTGGAAATAATCAGTCTTTGAATCTCATTCGTCCCTTCATAGATTTGCGTCACCTTTGCATCGCGAAGCAGCCGCTCAACGGGGTAATCCTTCATATAGCCATATCCCCCATAAATTTGGACGGCGTCTAACGCCGCCTTCACCGCTGCATCGGAAGCAAATTGTTTAGCCATAGACGCCTCTTTTCCACATGCCAGGCCGCGGTTATGGAGGTCTGCGGCGTGGTAGACAAGATGCCTTGCCGCCTCAGCCCTAGTCGCCATGTCAGCCAGCTTAAATGATATGCCTTGATTGGCTGCGATCGGCCTTCCAAATTGCACTCGCTGCTTCGCATAAGCAACGGCATGCTCAAGAGCCGCCTCTGCAATACCGAGCGCCTGTGCCGCAATGCCGATCCGGCCGACATTTAAATTCGCCATGGCAATGTTGAAGCCGTCACCCTCTTTGCCAAGCAAATTAGCTTCAAGCACTTCTGCGTTATCAAAAATCAGTTCCGTAGTATTAGAGCCATAAAGCCCCAGCTTTTTTTCTTTTTTCCCAACGGTAAAACCGGGTGTGTTTTTTTCAACAATAAAAGCCGAAATCCCGTGCCTGCCTTGATCCGGAGCCGTTAAAGCAAATGTGATATAGATATCAGCTGCTCCGCCATTCGTTATGAATATTTTCGATCCGTTTAATACGTATTTGCCGTTCTTTTTAATTGCCGTTGTGCGAAGGCTTCCGGCATCCGATCCTGAGTAAGGCTCCGTCAGCGCAAAGGCCCCTAAATGGTCTCCTGAAGCAAGCTTCGGTATATATTTCATCTTTTGTTCCTCATTGCCGAAGTACAGAATCGGATTTGTGCCGACCGAGGTATGAACGGAGAGAATCACGCCGACAGCCGCGCTGATTTTTGAAATCTCATGAATCGCCAAAATATAAGAAACAACGTCCGCCCCGGCACCGCCGTACTGTTCCGGCACCGGTATTCCCATCAGCCCGTGTTCACCCATTTTTTTGATCAGCTGAAAGGGAAATTCGTCCGTTTTCTCCATAATTTCCGCAGCGGGAGCAATTTCTTTTCGGGCAAAATCACGCACCATTTTTCGCATCATGACTTGCTCTTGGGTTATATGCAACTCGGCCACCCCCGATGGAATTGACTTCAGGAAGTCCTCTCCTCATACTCATAAAAACCGCGTCCGCTCTTTTTGCCAAGCCAGCCTGCTTTGACATACTTGCGGAGCAGCGGGCAAGGACGGTATTTAGAATCGCCAAGGCCCGAGTGAAGAACTTCCATAATGGATAAACACGTATCCAGTCCGATAAAATCCGCTAATGTAAGCGGACCCATCGGATGATTCATGCCAAGCTTCATCACCTCGTCTATTGCCTCCGGCTTCGCCACTCCCTCATACACGCAATAGATGGCTTCATTAATCATTGGAAGAAGCACACGATTGGAAACAAACCCCGGAAAATCATTGACTTCAACCGGTGTTTTCCCCATCTTTTCCGCTAATGCCATAACATCTAAGGCCGTTTCCTCTGATGTAGCCAAGCCGCGTATTACTTCAACCAGCTTCATCATAGGGACGGGATTCATAAAATGCATGCCAATGACCCGTTGAGGCCGATTTGTCACAGCAGCGATCTCTGTAATAGGCAAGGAAGATGTATTGCTGGCCAAAATCGTATGAGGCGGGCAAATGCGATCAAGTGTTTTAAACATTTTGGTTTTCGCCGCCATGTTTTCAGCGATAGCCTCAATCACAATGTCCGCATGCTCTGCCTCCTCAAGCGTTTGAGAAATCGAAATGCGGCTGATGATACTCCTCACTTCCGCCTCGGTCCTTTTTCCTTTCTCAGCGTCACGGGCCAGCTGTTTCTTCAGCCGCTTCAATCCTGCCTCCGCAGCTTCCGGACTCACATCGTACATCCGCACATAAAAACCTGCGTCAGCAGCTGCTTGTGCAATGCCGCTTCCCATCTGACCTGCGCCAGCTACCATGATTTGTTTGATTTCCATTTAAATCCCCTTTTTCATCATGTTTTAATGAACCTGCACTAAGACGGCATCTCCTTGGGCTGCCCCACTGCAAATGGCGGCAACACCCAGTCCCCCTCCCCGTCGCTTTAATTCGTAAACGAGCGTCATGAGAATTCTCGCCCCGCTCGCGCCGATCGGGTGGCCAAGCGCGATCGCACCGCCGTTCACATTTACTTTTTCAAGATCGAAACCTACGATTTTTTCACATGTTAACACAACAGATGCAAACGCTTCATTTACTTCAAACAAGTCAATATCTTGGGCAGTTAAACCGTTCTTTTTCAGGAGCTTATTAATGGCAAACCCCGGTGCTGCCGCCAGTTCATGCGCTGGCATTCCCATAGTTGAAAAACCAAGAATTGTAGCCAGAGGCTGTTTGCCAAGCTCAGCTGCTTTTTCCTCCGACATCAGCACGAATGCGCCAGCTCCGTCATTGACCCCGGGAGCATTGCCGGCTGTGATCGAACCATCACTTGTATAAATCGGAGAAAGTTTCGCGAGCTGATCCAGACTTGTGTCACGGCGAATCGCTTCATCCTTATCAACAACGTTTGATTTTCCTTTTCGACCGATCCAGTTGACGGGAACAATTTCATCCTGAAATTTCCCTTCATCGGCTGCTTTAGCTGCCCGCGCATGGCTTCTCAACGCCCATTCATCCTGCTCTCTTCGTGAAATTGCATATTCCTTGGCCGCTGTATTTCCGTGAACAGCCATATGCACTTCGTCAAATGCGCACGTTAATCCGTCATACACCATTAAATCCCTTAGCTCGCCGTCCCCCATCCGTGCTCCCCAGCGTCCAGCGGGAATGGCATACGGAATATTGCTCATGCTTTCCATCCCCCCGGCAACAAGTATGTCCGCATCCTGCGCCCGAATCATTTGATCACATAAAGTGACAGCGCGAAGACCCGAAGCACAGACTTTATTCAGTGTTTCTGACGGCACACTCCAAGGCATTCCAGCAAGACGGGCAGCTTGACGGGAAGGGATCTGTCCTGAGCCGGCCTGGACAACCATGCCCATGACATTTCCTTCTACATCATCTCCAGAGACTCCAGCCCGTTGCAACGCCTCCTTCATCACAATGCCCCCAAGCTCGGCAGCTTTCACCTCTTTCAATACTCCGCCGAATTTGCCAAATGGCGTTCTTGCAGCACTTACAATGACTGTTTTCCTCATGGTTTCACCTCATTCAGAAGATAGACAGCGCTTACAAATTCTAGTTGTCTTCTATGAATGTATGCTTTGAAACGGGCACAAATGTATGAAAAAAGAAGGCTGTGTCAACAGCCTTCTTCTAAAGCAACTATTCATTTTTCAGCAATGCCGCAGCCTTTGCAGGAAAATCGGTAAACATGCCGTCTGCTCCCAGTTCAATGAGGCGCTTCATATCTTCCGGCCGATTGACTGTATACGGTCTTACCTTAATCGAACTGCTCCTCATTTTCTTCAGCACTTCATCTGTGGCCCCGGGGCTGTTTAGCTTCGGGTGATAGCCGGTAGCTGGAATAGACGCGATATATTGATCCGGCTGATAAAGCACATCTGCAGTTAATACCGCCCGTTCGATATGGGGCGCAAGCTGAGCGCATAGTGCTACACTTTCATGATTAAATGTGGATAGGATGACTCTCTCCTCTATATTGAATCGCTTCACTGCCTCCAGCACTTTTTCTTCCATTCCCTCATAGCGGATCACGCTGTTTTTCAATTCAATGTTGATGAGAAAATCCTTTTTTACTGCCCACGAGAGCACGTCTTCTAATAGTGGCACTTTCAGATCGCTGTACGCCTGATCATGACCAGCGGCCGCATTCGCAGTCTTGATCACATCATAGTCTGTATCCTTCACGAATCCTTTAAGCGATGTCGTGCGGTTAAGCCTTTCATCATGAATCACAACAATGCGTCCGTCTTTTGTCAGTTGTACATCAAGCTCTATCCCGTCCGCTCCGGCTTCAATTCCTTTTTCAAATGCAAGCATTGTATTTTCGGGAAAGTGTCCTGATGCCCCCCGGTGGGCAAAAATCTTTGTCATCGTTTCACCTCAAGCCCTAAGTTTTCTCCATTATACTTATTTTGTAGGATCCACTCTAGGATTAAGGCTATATTCATCTACTGATCATAATAAGAATCAATGCCGTTGACAATCGCATCTGCTGCCTTTTGCTGGTATTCTTCATTTCCCAGCTTGTCCGCGTCAGAGCTGTTCGTGATAAACCCAAGCTCCGCCAACACACTTGGCATTTGTGAATATGTAATGACGTAAAAGTCTGATTCTTTCACGCCCCTGTCTCTCGTTTGTAAGGATGAAACGAGCTGCGACTGAATATCGGCTGCCAGACGCCGGCTGTTTTCCCCTTCATAATCAGATTGAAAATACGTTTCTGTTCCTGAAGCTGAAGCAACCCCGGAATTTACATGAATGCTGACAAAAAGATCAGCGTGATTGGCACTTGCCTTAGTCACTCTTTCCTCCAAGGTCAGAAAATGATCGTCTGATCTGGATGCAACAGGATTGGCTCCCTCCTCTTTCAGCTTGTCCGTCACATGCTCTGAAACAGCCAAATTAATATCCTTTTCAAAGAGCCCGTTTCCGACCGCTCCACTGTCTTCACCGCCGTGTCCGGCATCAATATACACGGTTTTCCCTTCTATCGGCTCTGCTGCCTGTGCACAAGGCGCGAGTGTCAAAGCCAATCCACACAGCGCCAAGCTCCTCCATAACATTCTCAACTTTCTCCCTCCGGTCTCTTTATGACGAATTCTTTCGCAGCTGAATATCTTCCAGCTGTAAAGTCCCATTTTCCTTCTTTGTATATTTCACCAAAACTTTTGTCTGGTCTGGCAAGGATTCACATTCATCACGTTTATCCTTCGGAACTTGTATCATGGTTTCTTCTCCATTAAGAGAAACCGCAATCGTATGAGGATCAGCCGAGCCAATAAATTTTCCCTCTTCGGTAAACCTTGGTGCTGAGTCATCCGCACTTGCTACACTGCATCCCGAAAGAAAAAGCGCAGTAAATAGCAAAAGAACCGTTTGTTTCACACGATCACCTCTTCCTGATGTTTGGCTTTTATCTTTGACCAGAATGGCGGATTTGTAAAGACAACATGAATGCAGGCGATCAAGTTCCATGATTTTCAAAAGGGCTATACGACCCGATCATTTCCTGTTGTTAGAAAGATAACGAGCAGATTTGTCTATGAGGATGGCTCTAAATGAGGCGCTAATTAGAAAAAATTAGCGGAAAGAAGCAACTTTTTATTCATTTTTAAAAATTTGTGAATTGGGTGAGCAAATGGTTTGACTGCTAGATCAGCCAGGCGTAACCTTTGAAAGGATATTTCCTTGAAAAAATTCGTTCTGCTGCTGGCGGCCGCTCTCATCACATGCTCCATCGGCCACCAAATCAGCGGCGGCTACAAAGGCCCTGAAAAAGAGCGGCGAAAATATCACTCTGCACTCAAGATATTCAGCCGGTAAAGCAGATCAATTGCATTAATTTTTACATATAGGCTAGAATATGTGCGAATCCAAACGAAAGAAGATGATCAAATGAATCCTAAGTATAAGCCGCTGTTTGAACCCTTCACGTTTAAAAGCGGTGTTACAATCGACAACCGGATCGCAGTCGCACCAATGACTCATTACGCTTCTAATGAAGACGGTACAATTTCTGAAGCAGAGCTTGACTACATCATCCCTCGTTCAAAAGAGATGGGAATGGTGATTACAGCCTGCGCAAATGTCACACCGGACGGAAAAGCATTTCCTGGGCAGCCGGCCATCCACGACGATTCCAACATTCCGGGTTTAAAAACATTAGCACAAGCCATTCAGGCACAAGGCGCTAAAGCCGTTGTGCAAATTCATCATGGCGGCATCGAATGCCCATCTGAGCTCGTTCCTCAACAGGATGTTGTGGGGCCAAGTGACGTGTTTGATAACGGCAAACAAATTGCTCGCGCATTAACAGAAGAAGAAGTGGAACACATTGTGAAGGCGTTTGGAGAAGCGACAAGACGAGCCATTGAAGCCGGCTTTGACGGTGTCGAAATTCACGGTGCAAACGGCTACTTGATTCAGCAGTTTTATTCTCCAAAAACCAATCAGCGCACGGACCGCTGGGGAGGAAGCGATGAAAAACGATTAGCCTTCCCGCTCGCTATTGTCGATGAAGTGAAAAAAGCCGCTTCAGAACATGCGAAGGGCGCGTTCTTAGTCGGCTACCGTCTGTCTCCGGAAGAACCTGAGACACCAGGGTTGACAATGACTGAAACCTTTACGCTTGTTGACGCTTTAGGGGATAAAGAATTGGATTATCTTCATATTTCACTGATGGACGTGAACTCAAAAGCACGCCGCGGTGCAGATCCAACTCGCACACGCATGGACTTATTGAATGAACGTGTCGGAAACAAAGTGCCGCTGATCGCCGTCGGTTCCATCCATTCCGCAGATGACGCGCTGGCCGTCATCGAAAACGGTATTCCACTAGTCGCAATGGGACGAGAAGTTTTAGTTGACCCTGACTGGGCGGTAAAAGTAAAAGAAGGCCGTGAAAAGCAAATCGAAACAGTAATCAAAGGCACAGATAAAGAAAAATATCATTTGCCTGAACCGCTATGGCAAGCCATTGTGAACACGCCTGGCTGGGTGCCTTATAAAGATTAATATGAAAAGACTGCCGAAACGGATTCGGCAGTCTTTTTTCCCTTTATATAAATAGTTTATGTACACACCGAAACAGCAAAAGAAAGAGCTCCCCACCTACTTCAAAAAGAAAATCTAGGAAAAGTCCATCACGCTTTCTTGTTTTTTTCTTTTTCATTCGTATGTCTCCTTTTTACATCAATACGTTTTACTTACGATTTTGCAGGAGAAAGGTTTCAATTTGATCCTGATTGTTTGTTTTTGATAATCCAAGCAGCGAGAACACATGAAACCATGACTGTAAATGAGATAAAGTCAATCAGGGTGCCTAGTAAGCGTGAATCTGTAATGATGTTCGAATTGACGCAAAGCGCAAGAATAAATAAAGCAATCAGCAGACCATATTTTTCAAACACATACCTCCCTTACGGAAAATAAATTTTTCATATCCATCACCTATGATAACAAATGTCCCCAAAAACAAAACGCCTCCTATTTATCAGCGCAAACCAATAAATAAAAGACGTTTGATTTAATTATCACATAATATCCACATGTTTAAGAAGCCTTATGTTCTAATCTAAGCTTATCCGCAACCATCGCAATGAACTCTGAGTTTGTCGGTTTAGCTTTTGTCATGCTGACAGTATAACCGAACAGCGAGGAAATGGAATCAATGTTTCCTCTGCTCCATGCCACTTCAATTGCATGGCGGATCGCTCTTTCTACACGGCTTGCGGTTGTGTTGAATTTTTTGGCGATGTCCGGATAGAGGACTTTTGTAATGCTGCCGAGCAATTCGATGTCATTGTATACCATTGAGATTGCTTCACGCAGATAGAGATAGCCTTTAATATGGGCTGGGACGCCGATTTCATGGATAATGCTTGTGATGCTCGCGTCGAGATTTTTCTTCTTTGGTTCAGGCTGGCTGCTGCGTATAATGCTGCTTTGCGATGATGGCGCACGATGCGTCACACTGCTGGCATTTCCGCTGACTTGGCGGATATGACCAACAAGGTTTTCCATATCAAACGGTTTGAGAATAAAGTAGGACGCGCCTAAATCGACGGCCTTTTTCGTGACATCTTCCTGTCCAAAGGCTGTCAGCATGATGACATTCGGCTGTTTTTTCAGATCTGATTCCCTCAGCCTCTCTAAAACCGCAAGTCCGTCTAAATGCGGCATAATAATATCTAATACGAGCACATCGGGATCTTTTTCTTTAAACAACGACAGGCATTCCTGTCCGTTATAAGCAACGCCGATCACTTCCATGTCTTCCTGTCCTTCTATATATTCACTCAACAGGCTTACCAGCTCTCGATTATCATCAGCAACACAAACTTTAATTTTCTCCACGTTTCTTCCTCCCCAAATGTAGTTAACAGGATTCACCCTTGCTACATGTTTACATTCGACAAAACCGCTATATACCCTCTAAAAAAATCATAATCACCAATATTAGTGGCATATCTTTGTTATTCTATGTTTTTCTCTGTTTTTCGACTAAAAATGAAATTTGACAAACAAGGAAACGTGAATTTGTCGAAAAATCTTCTTTTGTATATTTTACCGTATGTATTCTGAGAAGTGAAGAGGGATCAAAACAAAAAAACTGCCGGAAACTCCGGCAGTCAGCTTGCTTTTTCTTTTCCGTAAATATCGATTCCTGCTTCTGACAGCATCCATTCAATATGAACACCGTAGCCGCTTGTCGGGTCATTTACAAACACATGGGTGACAGCTCCGATCACTTTTCCATTTTGAATGATCGGGCTTCCGCTCATCCCCTGTACGATGCCCCCTGTTTCTTTCAACAGCCTTGGATCAGTAATTTTCAACACCATTCCTTTTGTCGCAGGGAATTTTTGCGGCGTTGTGCTGACGATTTCAATATCAAATTTTTCCACCTTGTCATCATCAATGACCGTTAAAATTTCAGCCGGCCCTTTTTTGACTTCAGTAGAAAATGCAACCGGCAGTGCTTGATCTGAAATGTTGTTTTGAATCGGCTGATGCAGCGTGCCGAAAATCCCGAATGGGCTGTTTCTGTTAATATCCCCGATCGTTTTGCGTTCTGAGGAAAATCGCGCCAGTTTTTCTCCCGGATTACCGCCTGTCCCTTTTTCAATTGATGTTACAGTGGATTTAACGATTTCTCCATTCTCCACCACAATTGGTTTCTTTGTGTCCATATCGGAAATCACGTGTCCAAGTGCTCCATATTTTTTTGTTTTCGGTTCATAAAAGGTCATAGTGCCAATGCCGGCAGCAGAATCCCTGATATATAATCCGATTCTGTATTTGCCTTCTTGTTCATCCTTTTGTGGAATCAGCTTTGTTTTGATTTTTTGTTTGTCACGTTTGATCAGTAAATCTAAAGATTCACCGGTTTTTCCGGCTTTTTGGATAAATGGGGCTACATCGTTCATTTTTTCAATTTTCTGTCCATTCATCTCAATAATAATGTCGCCCGCTTCAATTCCGGCTGTTTCTCCCGGAGATTTTTTACCTTCACTTGTATTGATTTGATGGAATCCGACGACAAGAACACCGACGGAATGAAGTTTTACACCGATTGATTGTCCGCCAGGTATAACCTTTAAATCAGGAAGAACTTGCACTTTTGTTTTTTTTATTGGAAATCCGGCAAGATCGTATACTAATTCTGACTCACCTGACTTTTTGCCTGTCACCCTAATTTCGTGCGGATCTTTCTTTACTGTAAACGCTTCTGACGATTCTGATGTCTGAGCGTTTACCGATAAGCTTGTTTCAATCGCTTGTGTTTGGGATTCAAATACTCTCATTTGCGTTGGAATCAGTAAATACTCTTTTAGCGGTTTGCATAAACCTACACTTAATAACGAAACAAGGAGAATTAAACCTACTGCTTTTCTGATGTTATCGGGCATTCACTACTTCACTCTCCTCGCTCCTATCCCACACCTTCTTTATGACTTGCTGCTACATCATTTAATTTTGCCTTTTGGAGGCTTATTTATAACTGTCATATGAAGAAAAACATTGGATATACTGATGAACGAATGGATGTAAACAAAAAAATAAGCTGCGCTTTTCGCGCAGCTTACCCAGTTGTTTTGACTTGATCCGCTTGTTTTAAAAGTTCTTTCGCATGGCGTTTCGTTAAATCGGTTACCTCGACACCTGCAATCATGCGTCCGATTTCCACTATTTTTTCCTGCTTAGAAAGCGGCTTGACACGTGTCGTCGTTCTGCCGTCTTTTAACTCCTTCGCAATATAAAGATGCGTATCGGCCATGGCAGCCACCTGAGGCAAGTGTGTAATACAAAGCACTTGTGATCCTATTGACACTTTATGGATCTTCTCAGCGATTGCCTGTGCGACCCTGCCGCTTACACCGGTATCAACCTCATCAAAAATGATCGATGTCACATCCTGCTGTGAGGAAAAAATGCTTTTTATGGCAAGCATCACCCGTGACAGCTCTCCACCTGAAGCGACTTTCGAAAGAGATTTCAGCGGCTCGCCTGTATTGGTTGAAATTAAAAACTTCACCAGATCGATCCCTTGTTCAGTCAGCTGAACAGGCTGGCCGTTTACAACCGGTGCCTCTTCATTGCGTGACGCTTGTCTGATTTTGAATTCCGTATCAAACGTTGATTTTTCCATGTACAGGCTTTTTAATTCCCGATGAATCTCATCAGCCAGTTTTTTCGCCCATGTTTTCCGGATTTGAGAAACATTTGCCGCTTCCACTGCGACATCCTTGCCAACGGAGTCAAGCTCCTTTTTCAGGCTTTGGAGGTGGCTGTCCCTGTTTTCAATTTGGTCAATTTCTTCTTCAATTTTAGAAGCATATTCCAAAATGTCCTCGACAGTGGCACCGTATTTTCGTTTCAGCTGTTTGATTTCATTGAGCCGCGTCTCAATATAGTTCAGGCGTTCCGGATCATATTCAAGCTCATCCAGCATATTTCTCATCTGAAATGTAGCGTCCTCAAGCAGATAGTAGGAGTTCGAAACACTCTCAGACAGTTTTTTCAGCGGTTCGTTAATATCAGATATATCTTCAAGCTGGGCTGATGCCATTCCGACCCAGTCCAATCCGCTCTGTTCACTGCGAAGCGCATTATATGCATTTTGCAGCGATTCATATATCTTCTCAAAGTTTGAAATTTGCTGACGCTCTTCTTGAAGCTGTTCATCTTCGTTGATCTCAAGCTTTGCTGATTCGATTTCTTCGAGCTGAAATTGAATGAGATCAAGGCGATGGGCCATTTCCTGTTCGCTTTCAGAAAGCTGTTTTAGCTTTTTGAGCAGCTTCGTATACCGCTGGTACCCTTCCTGATACGCTTGTAGCGCGCTTTCCACTTCGGCTCCGGCAAACTTGTCCAAGAGCTGGAGATGATTTTCGTCTTCCATTAACAGCTGGTTATCGTGCTGCCCGTGAATATCTAATAAAAGCCTGCCGATCTCTCTTAGCGAGGCAATCGTGACAAGCTTGCCATTGACACGGCAAACGCTTTTTCCGCTCGTGCTGATATCTCTTCTCATGACGATCATTTCGTCTGAAACGTCGATTCCCTGCTCAGCGCATACGCCTAAAACGGGATGGCCGCTCTCCAAAAGAAACAGCCCTTCAAGTTCTGCTTTCGCTTCCCCATATCTAACAAATTCAGATGATCCGCGGCCTCCGACTAAAAGAGAAATGGCATCTATAATGATGGATTTGCCGGCTCCGGTTTCTCCTGTTAAAACCGTAAGCCCGCGTTCAAAAGAAACCGTCAGTTCCTCAATAATGGCAAAGTTTTTAATCGATAGTTCAGCTAACAAACAGCATTACACCTCTTATCTTTGTTAGTTTTTCTGTTACAGCAGTTCAAGCAGCCTGTTTTTTACGCCTTCTGTATCTTCAGGAGTCCGGCAAATAATTAAAATCGTATCATCTCCGCAAATGGTCCCCATCATTTCATCCCAGTCCAAATTGTCCATCAGCGCCCCGATTGCCTGGGCATTGCCCGGCATCGTTTTCAGCACAATCATATGGCTTGCTGAGTCTATTTTCACAAATGCGTCCATCAATGCCCGCTTTAGCTTTGAAAGCGGATTGAAACGCTGGTCCGCCGGAAGACTGTATTTGTAAGAACCATTATTCGTAGGCACTTTTACAAGGTGAAGTTCTTTAATATCCCGTGATACCGTCGCTTGCGTCACTTTGTAGCCATCCTGCTTCAGCATGTCGACCAATTCATCCTGCGTTTCGATTTCATTGCTCGTAATGATCTCTCTGATTTTAATATGCCTCTGGCCTTTGTTCATGTAAGCACCTCTATTTCCAGCTTATCTGTTCTTTTATGTTATATGATTCTCTGCACATTGTACATGAATGCAGAAAAAAGGAATAATAGCGCACTATTATTCCGGTACATCTGCTTTTTTTTCTTTTAACGTCGTATGTGCCTCTTCTACAACGCGCATGATCTCTTCTTCCGGCAGTTCCTGACCTGCCTGTCCCTCTCCCGGCCAATACAAATGAAGGAGAAACTCAATATTTCCGTCTCCTCCCGTGATCGGAGAAAATGACAGGCCTCTACAGATATAGCCTTCAGCGGCAGAAAAACTGATCATTCGCTTGAGCACATCAGCATGCACTTTAGGATCTCTGACAATCCCTTTTTTGCCGACCGATTCCCGTCCTGCTTCAAACTGAGGCTTAACAAGAGCCATGCAGTCGCTGCCCGGTACGAGCAATGTTTTAAGGACAGGAAGGATGAGCCGCAGGGAAATAAAGGACACATCTATTGTGGCAAACTCCGGCATGCCCTTTGTAAAGTCTGCCGGTGTTGCATAACGGAAGTTCGTCCGTTCCATCACGACGACCCGTTCATCCTGTCTGAGCTTCCACGCAAGCTGATTATAGCCTACATCCACAGCGTATGACTGTTTAGCTCCATTTTGCAAAGCGCAGTCCGTAAAACCGCCAGTGGAGGAGCCAATATCAATCATAATTTTATCTTTGACAGAGACGGGAAATTCCTTCAGCGCTTTTTCGAGCTTTAAACCGCCTCTGCTCACATACCTCAGCGGGTTTCCTTTGACGGTTAACGGAAGGTCGCGGTCAATTTTTTCTCCAGGCTTGTCCAAGCGGTTTTCGTTTGAATAGACGATCCCCGCCATAATGGCTCTTTTGGCTTTTTCACGCGTTTCCGCCAGCCCTCTTTCCACTAATAATACATCTAATCGTTCTTTCTTTGACGTCATGATCCAATTCCTTTGTGTGTCTTTGGCGGCATCAGTAATCTAATACGGTTTGCCACCTGCTGTTTTGTCAGTCCAATTTCCTCTAGAAGCGCGGTTACGCTTCCGTGTTCAATAAATCGATCAGGAATACCCATTCTGTCGATCGGTGTATGATATTCACCTTGATCATGAGCGAATTCTAAAATCGAGCTTCCGAAACCGCCTTCTAAGACCGCTTCTTCAATTGTTAAAATGGGCAAGCCTTCTTTTAGGATACTCTTCATCATCTTTTCATCAATCGGCTTAATAAAACGCGCATTCACAACACGCACCGAAAGGCCTTCTTTCTGCAGCTCTTCGGCTGCCTCAATCGCCATTTCAATTGTTGTACCGAATGTTAAGATGACAGCATCGTTCCCTGGACGCAGCACCTCCCACGTACCGATCGGAATCGTTTTCAACTGTTCATCTATTTTTACGCCGAGTCCGTTTCCGCGCGGAAAACGCATCGCTATCGGACCTTCGTCATAGCTAAGTGCTGTATGAACCATGTGCTGGCCTTCATTTTCGTCTTTCGGCATCATTAAGACCATGTTTGGAATGTGACGCATAAACGCAATATCAAACACGCCTTGATGTGTCTCTCCATCTGCGCCAACGAGTCCTGCACGGTCAATTCCAATAAACACATTGGCGTTTTGGCGGCAGATGTCATGAACGACTTGGTCATATGCCCTTTGCAGGAAGGTTGAGTAAATTGCCAAAAACGGCTTCATACCCTGCATCGCCATAGCTGCAGCCATTGTTGCGGCATGCTGTTCTGCGATTCCTACGTCGAACATCCGGTCAGGGAATTCCTTTGCGAACCCTTCAAGCTTTGAACCGACAGGCATAGCCGGCGTAATGGCTACAATGCGTCCGTCCTCGCGCGCCATTCGCTGCACAGTTCCACTGACAAGGCCGCTCCATGAAGGAGCTGCGGCTTTCGGTTTTACAAAGTCACCGGTATTAATTTTGTATGGTCCGGTACCGTGCCATGTTCCAATTGTATCGGTCTCAGCCGGTTTGTACCCCTTCCCTTTTTTCGTGATGACATGCAGGAGAACAGGGCCTTTCGTTTTTTTGGCGTATTGAAGATTCTCAATCAGCTCATGATAAGAATGTCCGTCCACCGGGCCCAAATACGTAAAACCAAGCTCCTCGAAAAACATTCCGGAGACGAGCATGTATTTCAGGCTGTCTTTGACCCGTTCAGCTGTCGCGGCAAGCTTGCCTCCAACTGCCGGAATCTTTCTAAATAGGTATTCAAGCTCATCTTTGACCCACTGGTATTTCCCCGCAGTGCGAAGCCGTCCGAGCATAGAATGAATGGCGCCGACATTTGGTGCAATACTCATTTCATTATCATTAAGAATGACAATCATGTCTTTTTTCTCGTCGCCGATGTGATTAAGGGCTTCAAGCGCCATTCCGCCGGTCAGCGCGCCGTCCCCAATAATCGGAATAATATATTCATCCGTTCCTTTAATATCACGCGCAGCTGCCATTCCCATCGCGCCTGACAGAGAAGTCGAGCTGTGCCCGGTTTCCCAAACATCGTGCTCGCTTTCGCTCCGCTTTGGAAATCCGCAAAGCCCTTTGTACTGGCGAAGCGTCGCAAATTCTTTTCCGCGACCTGTCAGCAGCTTATGGACATACGACTGATGGCCTACATCCCATAAAAACTTGTCTTTCGGGCTGTTAAATTCCTTATGCAGTGCAACAGTAAGCTCTACGACACCTAAGTTTGGGCCGATGTGGCCGCCGGAAGCGGATAAACTTGTAATTAAAAACTGACGGATTTCATCACTTAATTTCTCTAATTCATCAATGGACATGTTTTTTAAAAACGACGGGTCCTGTATTGATAAAAGATCCAAAGCGGATCAACTCACTTTCAGCATGAATTTCTGCAATGACACATGTCTTCCAGAATGCCGAGCTGGACAATCATCTCGGACATAAAAAAAGACAAACGCGCTTTCCTTTTCATTTTTCATATAAACTGCTTACATTTTACCATATCTCGTGCAGCCGCTTCAAATTAGGATCGTTTTAGTGATCTCTTGCCGCAATTAAATCACAAAGCTCATACAAAAGGTCTTTTTGAAGAGATAGTCCGCCGATTAATCGCTTCGCCTCTTTTATATGAGCCTCCAATTTACGTTTGGCCCCTTCCAGTGAAAGAAGTGATGGGTAAGTCGATTTGTCATTTGTGGTATCCGAGCCGACACGTTTGCCGATTTTCTCTTCACTGCCTTCTAAATCTAAAATATCGTCTCTGATTTGAAAACCGATTCCAATGTGGCTGCTGAAGGTACGCAGGGTTTCAATGTCTTCCTCAGGTGCATCCGCCAAAATCGCGCCGGCGATTACACAAAAACCTAGAAGCTTGGCAGTTTTCCGTTCATGAATGGATTCCAGCTCTTCAAGCGTGACTTGGCGGTTTTCCGCTTCCATATCAGCGACTTGTCCCCCGACCATGCCCTCGGTGCCTGCCGCTGAAATCAGTTCATTGACAAGCCGAAGGCGCTTTTCTGCTGACACCTCGTCTGACACGTGGGAGGTGATGAGCTTAAAGCTTTCCGTGAGCAGTCCGTCACCCGCTAATACTGCTGTCGCTTCACCAAATACTTTATGATTTGTCGGCTTCCCGCGGCGCAAATCGTCATCATCCATGCATGGAAGATCATCATGAATTAGCGAATATGTGTGAATCATTTCGACAGCACAGCCGACCGGAATGCCGTCTTGTTCGCTTTTTCCATATGCGTTTAATACAGCCAGTACAATCAGAGGACGCAACCGCTTTCCGCCGGCCTCTAGAGAATACAGCATAGATTTCTTTAATGAGTCCGGCATATCAAGCTTTTCTGTATAGACAGAAAGCTGATTTTCAATTGTTTTTTTCCGGTCCGCCAGAAAACTCGTTAATTTATTTGTCACCTTCGTCTTCCTCCTGAACACTGAAAGGTGCCAGTTCGCCGTCTTCTTTTAAAATGAAGTCCATTTGCTTTTCGACTTTTTGCAGCTTTTCATGGCACATTTTGGATAAAGCCATGCCTTCTTGGAAATAGTTAATCGCTTGCTCTAGAGGCACATCCCCCTCTTCAAGCTTTGAGACAATGCTCTCAAGCCCTTTCATCGCTTCTTCAAATGTCATGTTTTCATTTTTTTTCACGTCTGTCATTTTTCTTCCCCTCTCTTTTCTAATACTTCACAGGCCAGCACGCCATCCGTCAGCTTCACTTCTAGCCGGTCCTTCTCTTCTATCTGATTGACACTTTTAATGAGTTTATCTTCTTTATAAGCAAGACTGTATCCTCTTTCCATCACTTGAAGAGGACTTAGTGCATTCAGCTTGCCAAGAACTGTTTGGAATTGGGAATGCAGCTGCTTCATTTGGATATTCATATTTTTTCTCAGCTGATTCGTCTGTTCCTCGTAGCGTGTTTTTGCTTGCTTCAGCTGTTCATGAGGATGCAGTGCCTCTAATCTGTACGTTTCCCGCTCCAACTGTCTGCTTTTCCGATCTAAAAGAGCGGTCAGCTGTGCTTGAAACTGCTGGTACGCGAGGTCAAACTGCTGCTCTTTTTGCGCATACAATCGCTTTGGAAAACGAAAGGCATAGGACGATTGCAGCGTTTGAATCCGTTCTTTTTTCTGGCCGAGATGCTGCTGCATCGCTCTTGTCATCCTGACTTCCGCTGTTTTTGTCCGTTCGATTAAATCAGTGGTATGAGGCACGGCAATCTCAGCTGCCCCTGTCGGCGTCGCTGCTCTGATATCTGCGACAAAATCACTGATCGTAAAATCCGTCTCATGCCCAACTGCCGATATAATTGGAATATTGGAAGCAAAGATTGCGCGAGCTACAATTTCTTCATTGAATGCCCACAGTTCTTCTATCGAACCGCCGCCTCTCCCGACAATTAATACGTCGCACATCTCTTTTTCATTTGCTTCTTCAATGCGCGTAACAATGGATCTGCTCGCATTTTCGCCTTGTACGAGCGCTGGAAGAACAATGACTTTCACAAGGGGATATCTTCTTTTTAGAGTTGTAATAACGTCTCTGACAGCGGCACCCGTTGGAGATGTCACAACCCCGATTGTGGCTGGAAATGCGGGGATTTGTTTTTTGTAGCGGTCGTCAAATAAACCTTCTCCGGCAAGCTTCTTTTTTAATTCTTCGTACGCTAAATAGAGCGCTCCGACCCCGTCAGGCTGCATTTCTTTGGCATATAGTTGATAGTTTCCGCTCGGTTCATATACGGAAATTCCGCCTCTGACCAGCACTTTCATACCGTTTTCAGGTTTAAAAGGCAGACGCTCGCTTTGTCTAGCGAACATCACCGACTGCATTCTTGCGTTTTCGTCTTTCAAAGTGAAATAAATGTGGCCTCGTGTGTGTATCTTTACATTCGATAATTCGCCTTTAATCCAAATATTTTCTAGGTGAGGATCTACATCGAATTTTCGTTTTATATACTTCGTCAGCGCTGAGACGGTAACATACGCTGCTTCACCCATGTCTAAAAACTCCTCTCCTAAGCATTCCTGCACCATAACTAAAGAAAAACCCGCCCTGGCTTTAGGAGCCTGAAGAAGCGGGTATCGTGCTCATATTCAAGGCGGGCAATACGCCCCGCCTGTGAATATCTCCAATTATCTATGATAACGTACGTTTCGCAGATTTAACAGTATTATGCGCAAGCATCGTGATGGTCATCGGACCTACTCCGCCTGGAACCGGCGTGATGAAGGACGCTTTTTCCTTTGCCCCTTCAAATTCAACGTCTCCGCAAAGCTTTCCGCTTTCCAGACGATTAACGCCGACGTCAATGACAACAGCGCCCTCTTTGATCTGGTCTGCACTGATGAAGTTGGCTCTTCCCACTGCCACCACCAGGATGTCCGCTTTTTTCGTATGCTCAGTAATATTTTCTGTTCTTGAATGACAGTAAGTAACCGTCGCGTTTTCATTTAATAAAAGCTGGCCGACAGGTTTGCCGACAATGTTGCTTCGGCCGACTACAACAACCTCTTTACCGGAAAGGTCGATATTGGTTTTCTTCAAAAGCTCAACAATTCCATGAGGCGTGCAAGGGAGAAACGTATCTTCACCAAGCAGCATTTTCCCTACGTTTAACGGATGAAACCCGTCTACATCTTTATCAGGAGAGATACGTTCGATCACCGCTTTTTCAGAAATATGATCTGGAAGCGGAAGCTGAACGAGAATGCCGTGAAACTCAGGGTCTTGGTTATATTGATCAATAATGGAAAGCAGTTCAGCTTCAGTGAGGCTGCTGTCAAATTGATCGAGCTTGAAATTCATTCCCATTGTTTCAGCCGCTTTTTTCTTTCCTCGCACGTAAGAGTGAGAAGCAGGATCATCTCCAATCAAAATAACCGCCAGTCCGGGAGTGACACCTTGCTTTTTAAGCTCTTCTACCTCTTTTGCCAATTGTTCGCGTTTTTCTCTAGCCGTTTCTTTTCCGTCGATGATTGTTGCAGTCATTTTCTTTCCTCCTATGATTGTTCAATATCAGATTTAATGTTAGAAAGAACCCCGTTTACAAACTTTGTCGCTTTGTCATCACCAAACCGTTTTGCCAGCTCAATCGCTTCGTTCATGGAGACATTCACCGGAATGTCTTCGGCATATGCCATTTCATATGCTGCCAGGCGCAAAATCGCACGGTCAACATTGGCTATCCGATCGAGCTTCCAATTCACCAGATGCTTGGAGATCATTTCATCCAGCTGGTCTTGGTGTTCCAATACCCCGTGTACAAGCTGTTCAAAGAAAGGATCTGTTTTTTCTTCATCCAGTGCGTGTTCTATGGCTTCATTCACTGCAATATCGCTGACATCAATTTGAAATAGTGCCTGCAAAGCTTTTTCTCTTGCTGTTCGTCTTTTCATTTTCTTTCTCCTTTGATCCTCTTTATCCGCTTGTCGTTAAGCCACAAAGAGATCATAACATATTTTTTTCGTATCCGCATATTGAAATCAAGGTTTTTTCACCCTATTACCGAATATTTTCATAAACCTTAATATGATCATTCGGATTTCACGTTCATGAAGAAACTCGGCTTTTGAGCCGGCTTTCTTCATGCTTTGAAATAAAGGGTAACGTGTAAAAAAACCAAAGGGCCGCCCTCCCCTTGGTTTCGTGTTAAGCCATTTACATTTCTTCGTCGATTTGGACTTCCTGGGCTTTTGTGTCAAATTGAATGCCGACGATGTGAATATTAATCTCGTTAATCGAAAGAGACGTCATATTTAATAAGGTTTGACGAATGTTTTCCTGAACGGACGCTGCAACTTTCGGAATCGAAACGCCAAATGTAACGACACAGTATACATCGATCGTAATTCCGGCATCCGCCAGGTCGACTTTGACGCCTTTGCCATGATTCACTTTGCCAAAGCGCTCGACGACGCCTGTCGCAAAGTTTCCGCGCATTTCGGCAACCCCATCAACTTCTGATGCTGCAATGCCGGCAATGACCTCAATGACCTCCGGTGCAATCTCAACCTTACCTAAATGCGTATCTTCTTGATCCATTTTAAGCAAGCTGTTGTCTTTCATTCAATTCACCTCCGTAAAAATTATGAGCCCATTACATCATATGTTTCTAAAAATTTCGTATTAAACTCTCCGCTCACAAATGTTTCGTGTTCAAGCAGTTTTAAATGGAACGGGATTGTTGTCTCAATGCCTTCGATGACGAATTCGCTCAATGCGCGTTTCATGCGGGCAATTGCTTCATCCCTCGTTTTTCCGTATGTGATTACCTTTGCAATCATGCTGTCATAGTACGGCGGGATGGAATAGCCCGGGTACGCAGCTGAATCGACGCGGACACCAAGACCGCCAGGAGGCAGGTACATTTTAATTTCACCAGGTGACGGCATGAAATTTTTACTTGGGTTTTCTGCGTTGATTCGGCATTCGATGGACCAGCCTTCAAATTCAACATCTTCTTGCTTAAGGTCCAGTTCCATTCCTGATGCCACCTTGATTTGTTCCTTAATCAGGTCCGTTCCCGTCACCATTTCTGTGACTGGGTGCTCTACCTGGATTCTCGTGTTCATTTCCATGAAGTAATAGCGCTGTTCATTGTAGTCATAGATAAATTCAACTGTTCCAGCACCTGTGTAGCCAACCGCTTTTGCAGCCTTTACTGCTGCATCTCCCATCTGCTCCCTGATTTCTGAATCAAGGGCTGGAGATGGTGATTCTTCCAAAAGCTTTTGCAGGCGTCTTTGGATCGAGCAGTCGCGTTCTCCCAAATGGATGGTGTTTCCGTAGTTATCGGCAAGCACTTGGATTTCAACATGGCGAAAATCTTCTATGTATTTTTCGATGTATACGCCTGGATTTCCGAATGCTGTTGCAGCTTCCTGCTGTGTAATCTTAATGCCATTAATCAGTTCCTCTTCAGTGCGGGCAACTCTGATTCCTTTTCCGCCTCCGCCTGCGGTGGCTTTTATAATTACAGGATACCCAATTTCATTAGCAAGCGAAACCGCTTCTTCCACATTTTCTATAATTCCCTGTGAACCCGGTACGATTGGCACGCCGGCCTGTTTCATCGTTTCCCGCGCAACGTCTTTTGTTCCCATTTTTGAAATGGCGTCAGCGCTCGGGCCGACAAACGTGACATTCACTTCTTCACATAATTCAGCGAAATCAGCATTTTCAGCTAAAAATCCATATCCCGGATGAATAGCGTCCGTGCCAGTCAGCTTTGCAACACTCACAATATTTGTAACGTTTAAATAGCTGTCTTTTGATGCTTTTGGCCCGATACAAAAAGCTTCATCGGCCATTTGAACATGAAGGGCATCTTTATCAGCTTCTGAATAAACAGCGACAGTCTCAATACCGAGCTCTCTGCAGGCTCTGATGATTCTGACAGCAATTTCTCCTCTGTTGGCGATCAATAGCTTTTTAATCATGTTCAGTCTCCTTACTCTGCTTTTACAAGAAATAGAGGTTGTCCGTATTCGACCAGCTGGCCGTTTTCTACTAATACTTCAACGATTTCGCCTTTCACTTCTGCTTCGATTTCGTTGAAAAGCTTCATCGCTTCTACAATGCAGACAACTGTGTTTTCATTCACTTTTGAACCGGCTGTTACATACGGGCCAGCTTCCGGTGATGAAGATGCATAAAATGTTCCTACCATTGGTGAAGTGATTTTATGTAGATTCTCATCTTGCTTTGGTGCTTCTTGGGCAGGTGCAGACGCTGCTTGCTGCGCTTGCGGCTGAACTGCCTGCGGAGCCTGTGCCTGTACAGGTGCTGCCGGCGCCTGCTGCATGACTTGAACAGTGCCTGCTTCGTGTTTTTTCAGTTTTAAGGATACACCTTCATTTTCATATACGAATTCGTCAATTGTAGACTCGTCAATTGCTTTAATCAGCTCGTGGATTTCTTTGATATTTAACATTCAATCGCACTCCTATGTATGAAATTTCTTTTTTTATAGGTTACTACTAAAAGTACATACTATGTTCATCTTACAGGAGCGGACTTTTGAATTCAACTCTAATATGATAGCAACGCAAAAAGCCCGCTTGTTTAGCGGGCTTTTTTCTCCTCATTCTTATTTAGAGGGTTCAAATGTGACAGCGACATCTTTCATTGTTTTGATTTCTTTTGCAACAAGGTCGATAATGGCTGTCGCCTTCGATTTGGAGTGTTTGTCTGATTTGACTGTAATATTGATTTTATCTCCTTCAGCATTGACGAGCGCATCCTCGTAACCTTGTGTTTTAATCAGCGTTTCCAGCTGTTTTTCTGTTCCTTCCACTTCACTGAGAGCCGTCATTTTATCGTATGCTTCGCTTTTCTCCTTGGCTGTTGCATCATCGCTTGACACAATGGCATTCAGCTCTTCTCTTTCTTTGCTTCTGGCATCTTCTAAATCCAGACGGTACGTTGTAAACAGATCATCATCGGCTGTTTCCGTAACAACAGTTCCTTTTTCACTGGCTTCAGCGGATGTTTCCTTGTCTGCTGATGAATCTTTCGTTCCCTTTGTTCCATCTTCTTTTCCTTTTTCAGTTTCTGTACCGCTTTTTTCCTTCGTGTCTTGCTTGGCAGGCGCTTTTTCAGTTGCGACCTCTCCACTGTCAGACGCGCTTTTTTCACTTTGCATTTGCACGGCGTTTTTGCTTTCCGGCGACATGATATAGTAGACGCTTAACACCACGACAAGACTGAGCATTGTTAATAGCCAAACGGTTTGTTTTTTAAGCATTTATGAATCCTCCTTTATTTTTTTAGGGGCAACCGCAACCCGGTGGCTTGGAACATCCAGGACCCGTGTCACCGCTTCAATAATGGTTTGTTTTATTTGAACGTTGTCCACTCCTTGAGCAACAACGAGTACACCCCGTATATCAGGTTTTTTCGTTTGGACGACGACTGGTGTTTCTTTATCGCCGTTTTTGATCATGACGATTTCTTCCTCCGATGTCTGGTCTGTAACACTTCTTGTTCCACCTTCTTTGTCTGTTTCTTCAGTGGTCGTATTTTTGTTTGATTTGTTTTTTTCATATACTTTCAGGGACGTTGCATCAACATTCACGACAACCGAGACATCATCCACTCCAATGATTGTTTCAAGAATTTCTTTCAGCTGATTTTCGTATTCTTTTTCATAATCATCGATCGAGTTTTTAGGCTCGTCAGATTTTGAGGCTTTAAACACTTCAGCTGTTTTCTCTTTGCTGCCTCCAGAATTTTGTGAGGATACGGCCGTTATCGTTTTGGCGTTTTCTGTTTTCTCAGGTGAAGAAAACAACTGGCTGACAAGCATAAAGGAAACTCCGAGAACAAAAACGAACAGAAAGTAATGATATTTGGTCAGCTTCGGCTTTTCGCCGTCCTTCGTTTGCCCCGGAAGAAACTGCTTTTTCAATACATTCCATAATCCGTTTTTATTCATTGCCGACACTCTCCCCGCCTTCCATATGAACCGTAATTTTCTTACTTCCGATTTCCCAAATGTCCGCGAGCTGCGTTTGGATCTGTTTGGCTTCTTTTTGTTCGGCTGCTTCTTTCGTTACGTATGCATGATCTGTATCAATGTGGACCGGCGCGACCGTTTGGACCGTTTTTTCAGAAGACGGGGCCATATACACGCTGATTGTTTTAATATCCTCTTCTGAACCTACCTTTTCTCCTGCCGTGAGTTTGATGCTGCCTACTTTATATTCATCATGACTGAATCTCTCCTCCGCTTTCTTTTTTAGTTGGACAGCCATTTCTTCTAGAATATATGCGCGCTGGGAAGCTTGTATTTCTATTTTTTTTGAATTGATTTGATTTTTTATGTCGGCAGACTCTGATTGCTCGTTTTTTGTGAGGTATTCAAAGATGACTTCGGGGTCTGTCTTGAAAAGTTTAAAAATTGGCGTAAGCATGACGACAATCAAGAGCAGGCTGACTACCATTTTTGCGTACTTTTGCATGCTGGAGCTTGGCAGCAGCATATCAATCACAATTGCAAATAGGATAAACAACACGATGGTGGTAAGCCATTCTGTTAAAAAACTCATTCGCCTGCCTCCTTTATTTCATCATCATCGTGAGGTTCCCGGCTGTGATTATGACAGTAAGGCTTAAAAAAAACATGAGGGACACAATGGCGAGAGCTGCAAAAATATAGATGACGCTTTTGCTGATGACGTCGAGGCAGGTGATGACGGGCCCGCCTCCAAGCGGCTGAAGAATCGCGGCTGCCAGCTTATAAATAAAAGCGAGGGAAAGCACTTTGATTGCCGGAAATGCCGCGATACAGATCAAAATAGCGACACCCAGAATCCCTACCGTATTTTTCAGCAGTAAGGAGGCGCTGATTACTGTATCTGTTGCGTCTGTAAACATCCGGCCAAGCACTGGAATAAAATTTCCGGTTATGAATTTAGCCGTCCTGAGCGTAATGCCGTCTGTCACTGCAGCTGAGGCTCCCTGAACAGAGATGACGCCGAGAAAGATGGTAAGAAAAACAGCCAGTGCTCCGATGGCGATATTTCTGAGCAGGTTGGCCAGCTGCGTTACTTTGTATTGTTCGGTCATTGTGCTGACAATGCTCAGAATCGCTGATAAGAAAATCAGCGGCATGACGATATTTTGAATCAAGAGGCCGCTCGTGTTCATCAGAAAGAGGATAACAGGATGAAAGAAGGCAGCAGATACAGCTCCGCCTGAGGAAGCCAAAAGCGCCAAGAGGAGCGGAATGAGTGCCAGGATAAAGCTGGTCATCGTCTGAATGGCCTCAGTTGCATAATTGATTGCCACATGAAAGCTGTTCAGCGCAAGGATAATCAGCACCATGTACACAATTGAGTAAGCGACCTTACTGACAGTGCTTTGCTGAAACGCATTTTGCAGAAGCTGCAGAATGACGCAAAAAATCGTGAGCAAAATCAATGTGCCCAGCAGCTTTCCATTGGCTAGCACTTCATGGAACAAATAAGAAAAGAGAGCTTTCAGCCATTCTTGGGGTGAGAATGATTTCTCGCCGTTGATAAACTCGATTAAACTGCCTTTTTGGCTTTCCGGCAGCAGTCCGCCGTATTCTGTCATAATATCATTCCAAAATTCTCCGATCTTATCTGTTTCAAGCGAGGCTGCTGTCCTTTCCGCTAATTGCTCGGCCGTTTCAGCATGATCTTCCGTTTGTTCGTCATTACCGGCTGCTTGTACAATTTCTGCACGCCCTGCTATGATCAGCACGGCCAAAAGCAAAACCCATCGAAAACGCTTCAATCTACCGCCTCCTTTCGGTTATGACATAGAAGGTATAAGTCCGAGAATCGTTTCGATAATGACGGTTAAAATAGGCACAGCCATAACGAGAATTAAAATTTTTCCCGCCAATTCTATTTTCGAGGCGATGGCTCCTTGACCGGCATCTTTTGTGAGCTGTGCCCCGAATTCAGCAATATAGGCGATTCCGATAATCTTTAAAATGGTTTCAACATAGACCATGTTGACATTTGCATTAATCGCGATTTTTTCTATCATTCGTATAATCTCGTAGATTTGGTCTACTAAATAAAGAAAAATGGCACATCCGGCAAAAACGACGATTAAAAAAGCAAAAGTCGGCTTTTGTTCTTTTACTATTAAAGAAAGGAAGGTGGCGATCAGCCCTAAACCTACAATTTGAACAATGTCAATCTGCAAGCCCCCCTATCCTTGGAATAAAAACACAGCTTTTATCTTTTTAAATAGGTCATCTACAATGGTGGCCACCATAAATAAAATATAGATAAAACCTAACAGCGTCACCCACTGAGCGTATTCTTTCTTGCCCATCTGATCCAATATCGTGTGTAAAAAAGCGACCACGATTCCCACTCCGGCGATTTGAAATATGACATTCACATCTACTCCCATTTTATTTTTGCTCCCCTCATGTTTACATCAATAGAAGAATGAGTAACAAGCCCGCTAAAAAGCCCAAACTTTTTATCATCTTTTCGTTTTTCGCTTGCGCCTGCTCAGCATCCGCTTCTGAGGTTTCCAAATGTGTCAGCGCCAGCTTGATGTGCTTTTGCTGTGAGATTCGATCATGAATCCCGAGCGTCTCGCCAAACTGCTTTAGCACCTCGTATTCGCTTTTTTTCAAAGACATGGTGTCCCATACCTTTTTTAAGCTTTGCTCCCACGCCGTTTTCGCGGAATCGCTTCCCTTTTCCAGCTGATCACTGAATGCGGAAAAAAGAGCTGAAACAGGCTGTGCGAGCTGCTTGGCAATCTGCTGTGAAGCGGTATGAAGCGGTGTATGGCCGTACATGATTTCAGCCTCGAGGGATTGAAGCGCCGCACGCAGCTGGCGGATTTGCCGCGGCCGTTCTGTATAAATCTTCGCCATCTCAAAACCTGTCCATGTTGTCGCTACCACAATGAATACTGCGCCCAGCAGCTTCAGCATGTTTTCACGTCCGTCGTCCTAGACAGCACATGTCCGTCTTTGTCATAAATGCGGCTCACTGTGCCCGGCCCTTTTGCTCTTGATAATTCCAAATAGCGGTCAAAGGCTCTTTCTTCCCACAAACGCTTCAATGAAGGCCGCTTCATGAGATCGGATATGCTCCAGCCATGCGCCGATACGATTACTGAAACACCTGCATGCAACGCCTCCAGAAGCGCATCTGTATCTTCCATACGCCCGATTTCATCGACAATCATCACCTCAGGACTCATGGATCGAATCATCATCATCAGCCCCTCAGCCTTTGGACAGGCGTCTAATACGTCAATTCTCTGTCCAAATTGATGCTGCGGAATGCCGCGCAGACATCCGGCAATTTCTGACCGTTCATCGACGATGCCTGTCTTTACGGGCAGCATGCGGTTTTTGCCGGTGCTCGAGAGCCTCGCAAGGTCCCGAAGAAGTGTTGTTTTGCCGGTTTGGGGCGGTCCGATAATCAACGTATTCAGCCAGCTGGTTTGATATAAGTACGGAAGCAGCGGCTCCGCAATCCCCAGCTTTTGCCTGGCAATTCGTATATTAAAAGATGCGATGTCACGGAGTCCTTTCACACCTCCGTTTTCCGTAATGACTCTGCCTGCCAGTCCGACTCTGTGACCGCCTCTGATCGTGACATACCCTTTCTTCAGCTCTTCTTCAAGTGTATACATGCTATAGTTGCTGAGCCGGCTCAGGATCAGATGGGCATCCTCGGCCGTACCCGCATAGGATAAAAAAACAGGTTGTCCTTTTCGAATCAATTCAATAGGGCGGTTGACCCGGATTCTGACTTCTTCGATTTCCAGCCATTGTTGTTCCGGTATTTCAGAAAGGGCGTTTTTCATGGATTCAGGGAGAACCTCAGCGATTTCATTCAACAGAGCCTCCTCCTTTCTACCGATTGGCTTCTTTAAAATGTATGATGTGAGGCAGACTTTATGACAAGCCTCTCCTTATTTATGAACACCCGCCAAAATCAAAACAACACCCGTGAAAATCAGAATCAGCTTTGCATACGAAAGCTGCCCGGCAATTTGGTAGATTCCGACTGTCATCGTAATGATAAAAATCAACGGCCCTACAATTGCAAGAATGCTGTTAACCACAACCGCCTTCCGGACATCGTTTGTCACAAGCATGATAATGGCTGCAGTCAGCTCAATCATAGAGGATAAAACTCGTAATCCCGCCATTGTTAAAACAGTAGAATTGATATTTCCAAGAAAAAATTTCATAGCACTCTCCCAACCTCCTGTTTTTTTATATGATATGCTCTAGCTTGCTGAAGTAGTCTTGTCATTTTCGTATAAAAGAAAGATTCTGTTTTTGGGCACAAAAAAAGCCTGCTCCCAATTTGGGAACAGACTTCTTTTTTTCTTTCTATGCTCTTGAAACGTAAGAACCGTCTGATGTATTGACAACAAGTGTGTCGCCTTCATTCACAAAGAACGGCACGTTTACAACAAGCCCGGTTTCAGTTTTCGCAGGTTTTGTACCGCCTGATGCTGTATCACCTTTAATACCAGGTTCAGTTTCAACAACTTTCAGCTCAACTGTGTTTGGAAGTTCGATGCCAAGTGTTTCATCCTGGTACATCATGATATGCACAGACATGTTTTCAAGCAGGTATTTTAATTCTTCTTCGATTTGAGTTGCGCTCAGTTCAAGCTGCTCATAAGAAGAAGTATCCATAAATACGTGCTGATCACCGTTTGCATATAGATATTGCATTGTTTTTGTTTCGATTTGCGCTTTCGCTACTTTTTCACCAGCGCGGAAGGTTTTTTCCTGAATGGCGCCAGTGCGAAGGTTGCGAAGTTTAGAGCGGACAAATGCCGCACCTTTTCCAGGTTTTACGTGCTGGAAGTCAACGACGCGCCAAATGCCGCCATCTACTTCGATTGTTAATCCTGTACGGAAATCGTTAACTGAAATCATGTTTAATGTCCTCCTATATTACAATCACAAAATAATAAGTTCTTTTGGGGAATGGGTGATTGTCCGGTTGCCGTTTTCTGTAATCACGATGTCATCTTCAATACGGACACCGCCTGTTTCTGGTATGTAAATGCCCGGCTCCACTGTGACCACCATGCCCGGTTCAAGGATAGCTGAAGATCTGACGGATAATCCCGGCGATTCATGAACTTCCATGCCGAGCCCGTGCCCGGTTGAATGACCGAAATATTCACCGTAGCCTTTTGCCGCAATGTGATCCCTTGTGAGGGCGTCAGCCTCTTTTCCTGTCATTCCCGGCTTAATATGTGCGACGCCGAGCGCCTGAGCATCAAATACAACCTGATAGATCTCCTTCAATTGATCACTGGGCTGACCCACAGCGACCGTACGGGTAATATCAGAACAATATCCTTTATAATAAGCGCCAAAATCAAGCGTAACAAGGTCTTCGCTTTCAATCAGTTTGTCACTGGCCACACCGTGAGGAAGGCTTGACCGAAGGCCCGAGGCGACAATCATATCAAAAGAAGAGCTGTCAGCTCCCTGGCTTCTCATATAAAATTCCAGCTCATTGGCAACAGCGATTTCAGAAATGCCGGGTTTCATAAACGTCAAGATATGTTTGAAGGCATCATCTGCAATCTTCGCAGCTTCCTCTAATATCTTAATCTCTTCACTAGACTTAATCAAGCGCAACTTTTCCACGGATTCAGCCACAGGCACTAATTCGGCCTCACTGATAACGGCGCTGTATGAAGCGTAAGTGCCATATGTCATGCTGTTCTGTTCAAAGCCGAGACGCTTGATGCCGAACGATTCCACAGTGTCGGCAGTGGTCTGAATCAGGCTGCCGCCATGTTCAATGATCTCAAAACCTTTTACCTGAACCTTTGCCTGCTCTGTATAACGAAAATCCGTAATAAACGCTGCTTTGTCACCCGATATAACAGCCAAACCCGCAGAACCTGTAAACCCTGTCATATAGCGTACATTCGTGCTGCTTGTAATCAGCATGCCGTCAATTCCCAGCTGTTCAAAAAGGTTTCTTAATTTCTCTAGCTTCATCCTTATTCTCCCCCTTGCTGGCTTAATAAGTAGCGAACAGCAAGCTTGTAGCCTTCAGCTCCAAGACCGACAATCTGCCCTTTCGCAACCGGAGCGATAACCGACTGATGCCGTAATTCTTCCCTGGCGTATAAGTTTGATAAATGCACCTCAACCACAGGAAGACTGATGCTTGAAACAGCATCCCTGATCGCATAGCTGTAATGGATCAGGGCGCCGGGGTTCAGAACAATCCCGCTGTATTGCTCCTCAGCCTCATGTATCGCATCGATCAAATCACCTTCGTGATTAGACTGGAAGAAAGTGAGCTGGATATGTAAGGCTTCAGCAAATTGAAATAAATCTGTTTCAATATCGGTCAGCGTCTGGCGGCCGAATACTTCAGGCTCACGCTTCCCAAGCCGATTGACATTCGGTCCGTTCAAAATCAAAAAATGAGGCACATAATCTCTCCTTTTCGCGAGGGTTTCTCATGCAAAAAATGTTCACTTCTCGTGAACATTTTATCATACTGGAAAAGGTTTATACACTATTCTCTATGCATTCCCAGCGCACGTGCCAGCTTTTCCGAATTCAGCTCATTGTATTCAAATGAAATGGAATACCCGACAAACAGCCCGTAAAGCAAATAAATGCAAATCGTCGTAATAATGGTATCTGATGTCAGTTCGTTCACCGTGCGCACATCTGGAAAAATCGGATTAAAAACAAAAAACACGAGCAGCCAAAGCACCAAGCCGTATAAAATACCCGGCCACATTGTTTTTAAACGTTTCAATAGAAGAAAATAAAGAAACGCTGCGCCAATTGAAATCACTCCAATCAAAATGATGCTGATCACCGTTCCTAGTCCATGTTTTTTCCACTCTCCGAGCACAAACGGCTGCAAAATCATATTCGGACTGATTTCAGAAAAATGAAACAAATATGCGATATAAGCAACGAAACTCCATAATACGCCTCCGCAAAAACCTGTTGCTGCCACCCTGCCGGCCATCGAAACAGGCGGCCCTTGCTTCTCATTCAATTCTTCATTTTGTTCTGTATCTTTTTCGCTTGTCATCATGGCACCTCCAGTTAAAGTGTGCCCAAAAAATGAAATGTCAATAAAAAAGCTCACACTTTTTGACAGCTGCGAGTAAAATTTGAAAATAACGGGTATAATGCATGTAGAAAAAGCAAGGCTATGGCAATTTTTCAGCCTGTCAATCTAGAGGTTTAGCGCTGTTTCCTGTACAATAGAGTGAAAGGAAATGGTTAGCAATCCTAAAGAAATAGGCAGGTTGATAATATGTCAAAACATAAAATTCCGCCCGCTTACGGCGGGCAGGCTGTTGTGGAAGGCGTTATGTTTGGCGGAAAGCATCATTACGTTACAGCCATCAGAAGAACGGATGGAAGCATGAACTTTTTTAAGCTTCCCCGCAAACACAATCCGAAACTGAACATCGTAAAAAAGATACCGTTTTTACGGGGGATCGCGGCCATTATCGAAGCGAGTGCAAACGGCACAAAACATTTGAATTTTTCAAGCGAACGTTACGGGCTCGATCCATCTGAAGACGAGACACTTGAGCAGGAAGAAAAAAAATCGTCTGGACTGTCTATGTATCTCAGCCTCGCGGTTATCGGCGTCCTTTCATTTTTGTTCAGTAAATTCGTATTTACATTGGTTCCGGTTTTCTTAGCTGAACTGACAAGGCCGATTTTTTCATCGGACATAGCTCAAATCGCGGTTGAAAGCCTGTTTAAGTTGATTTTGCTGCTCGGTTACATCTATTTTTTGTCCATGACACCGCTCATTAAAAGAGTGTTTCAATATCATGGAGCCGAACATAAAGTCATAAACTGTTATGAACAGAATTTGCCAATTACTGTGGAGAATGTCCAAAACCAATCTCGGCTTCATTACCGCTGCGGATCAAGCTTTATTTTATTTACGATTATTGTCGGCATGTTTGTTTATTTACTCGTTCCGACAGATCCGCTTTGGCTGCGTGTGATAGATCGTGTCGCACTGATACCGGTCGTACTTGGTATATCCTTTGAAGTTCTGCAGCTGACAAACAAAGTGCGTGATATTCGCGGTCTGAAATTACTAGGGTACCCGGGACTTTGGCTTCAGCTGTTAACTACGAAGGAACCTAAGGATGACCAGGTTGAAGTTGCCATTGAAAGCTTTAACGAACTTCTCAGACTCGAAGAATTGTCTGAGCAAAATCAGAAGCCTTCTCACAACGTCATCTAAAATCCGTTGCCCTGCTACTACTTTCGGAGGTGGACAGTTATGAATCATCGTGTACAACCTATTGTTGCTGTATTAATTGCGCTGGGAGCGTTCGGTTTCCTCTATGTGCTGGTAACCAATCCCGGGGAAATGGCAAAAATGGCGGTTACCGTCATCGTGGCAGGTATCATTATTTATTTTATTGTGAAATATGTAATGAATCGAAATGTGGGCAGCGAAGGAGCAGCCTTTAAAAAAGCGGCGAAACAATCGCGGCGCCGGATGAAAGAACAAAAAGCAAAACACCGCGCCGGACATAAGGGACGTGTCAGCCACCTGCGAAGCGTTCCGAGCGCCAGCAAGCCTAAGCCGATGATTCTCAAGAAAAAAAGCCAGACTCAGCTGACTGTTATAGAAGGGAAAAAAAATAAAAAGAAAAACAGAGCGCTTTTTTAATAGGTCCACTGCTTTAAAAACAGCTCTGTCCGTCTTTTACCTAGCTCAATCAGGGCTAGTTTTTTTTGTTGCGTTAAATGAAAATCAGTCGCCATTACGTCATCAACAGGGAGAAAAATAATATTTTGTTCATAGCGTGATGCTATGTGTCTTGCGTCATGGGCATCCTTCATCGTTTCAAACAGGGCGCCGAACAGTTCGAAAGCGTTGCGGATATTTTTTTTCGGACGTTCCCTTTCACGCGGCGCAAGCGTCACACCGATCACAGGCCGCTTTCTTTCCTTTGAAAACAGCCAGATGGGGAAATTACTTAACACACCACCGTCAACAACCGTGGCGGTGCCTGTGTCCGTTTTTAATTTTATCGGTTCAAAAAAATACGGAATGCTGCAGCTCATTCTGACCGCTCTGGCAACCGGGAACATATCGGGATTTAACCCGTAACGGGGCAAATCGTCCGGCAAAACAATCATGGTGCCGTTTGTCAGATCAGAAGCAATAAGGCGCAGAGACCCTTTCTGCAAATCGCCGAAAACCCTTATGCCTTTCGCTCTTAACAGATCAGCAATCCATTTTTCTATCGTATCGCCTTTGTATAATCCAAGACGCCAGTATATGGACACCCACTGGAGCATTTTTAAGGGGAGAAAAGAGTACCTCTGATCCAGCAATTTCTCTCCGTCCACTTCTTCAATTAAAGCGTGGATTTCCTTACTGGTGTAACCTGACGCAATAAAAGCGGCAATAATGGCGCCCGCGCTTGTACCCGCAACCCTTTTAAAGCGGAAGCCTTTTTCCTCAAGCGCTTCATAAGCACCTGCAAGCGCAATGCCTTTTACTCCTCCGCCGGAAAACACACCGTCAATATACATCTCATTCCCTCCCCCTCCATCTGATCGTTTATTACCATTTTAAGAAAACACGCGAAGAAATAGACCAACGAATGACGGGTGGCGCACCGCGTCAAAAAAGACGGCCTCCTTTGAGACCGCCTTTTTACTGATTATGATGTTCTGTTTTCTTTTGGATTGATTTCAGATCTTTTTTACGGGTATCATCTTCTTCAAAATATTGAACAAGATCCCCGATGCGATCAATGCTGTTCCAGCTTAAATGATGTTCGATTCCTTCGACATCGTTATATATTTTCTCTTCATCAACACCAATGATTCTTAAAAACTGCTCAAGCAATTCATGTCTGTATACCAACCGTTCGCCTATTTTTTTCCCTTTAGACGTTAACACGAGACCGCGATATTTTTCATAAATTAAATATTCGTCTTTATCTAGTTTTTGAACCATTTTTGTTACAGAGGAGGGATGGACTGCCAATGCTTCCGCGATATCGGAAACTCGTGCATATCCTTTTTCTTCAATCAGCATATAAATCTGTTCAATATAATCTTCCATACTTGGTGTTGTCATCGAAACCCTCCCAAAAAGCACCTTAACTTTATAAACCATTACAAGTTTACACTAATGAACTTGAAAAAACAAGGATGCTCCGCGGGTCAAAAGCCCTGTTTACCGCTTATAATTCCATTCATCTGAAGCATACTTTGTTTCAGCCAAGTGATGAACGAAGTCAAGCTCTTCCTGAGAAAGTTCGTACGGCTCCAGATGAATGTTAAGACCTGTTTCAAATCCTTCTTTAAAGGCTTTACGAGCCTCATCCATCGTCACCCGTTTTTCGGTGAGTTCATTAATGGCGACCGCTTTATTTTTGAAATTGCGCTGCATCCGCTCTCTTACTCTTTCACTTGGATATAAGAACAGATCGAACAGCTTGTCCTCATCCAAATCAAGAAGAATGGAGCCATGCTGAAGAATCACGCCTTTTTGTCTCGTTTGTGCGCTTCCCGCCACCTTGCGGCCCTCAACCACTAGCTCATACCACGAAGGCGCGTCAAAACAAACGGATGACCGCGGATTTTTTAAGCTTTCTTTTTCTTTTTCGGTTCTCGGGATGGCAAAGTAAGCATCCAGGCCGAGATTTCTAAAGCCTTGAAGTATGCCTTCTGAAATAACCCTGTATGCCTCAGTAACAGTCGCCGGCATTTCGGGGTGCTCTTCCGAAACAATCACGCTGTATGTCAATTCCTGATCGTGCAGAACGCCTCTCCCTCCGGTCGGGCGTCTGACGAATCCGAGATTATACTTATGTACTGCTTCAAAATTGATTTCCTTTTTAATATTTTGAAAATACCCTACAGAAAGCGTCGCCGGATTCCAGCCATAAAAACGGATAACCGGGGGAATTTTCTTCTCGCTATGCCAATATAAAAGCGCTTCATCAAGCGCCATATTGAATGCAGGACTTGCATTGCCTGAGTCTATAAACCGCCAAGTTTCTTTTTGCATTTTAAGACCTTCCTTACCGTTTTAATAGAATCAGTTTATCAAACTGCCGGGAAAATGAAAAATATTTTAGTTCCATTATAGATGACAATCACGCTGTGCTTTACTATAATAGTATTTGTCGAAAACGGCTCTATGACCTTGTTTTATGAAGCAGGGTTTTGATTTTATATGCTAAAGGAGTAGAATCACATTGTCTAATATGATCGTTTTGATTATTTTTGCTGCATTTATTGTCTATATGATTGCTTCATATGTTTATCAGCAGCGTATTATGAAAACACTTACCGAAGAAGAATTCCGCGCGGGTTACCGCAAAGCGCAGCTTATTGACGTTCGTGAACCGAATGAGTTTGAGGGCGGACATATTTTGGGCGCCCGCAACATCCCGCTGTCTCAGCTGAAACAGAGAAAAAATGAAATCCGTCCGGACAAGCCTGTTTACCTATACTGCCAAAACAGTGTCCGCAGCGGACGCGCGGCACAAACCCTGCGCAAAAACGGCTGCACTGAGATTTATAACCTAAAAGGCGGCTTTAAAAAATGGGGCGGAAAGATTAAAGCGAAGAAATAAAGCAAAACAGCTGTCTGGCAGACAGCTGTTTTTATTTATTTCTCTTCCGCCTCGTATCTGAGCACCGGGTGTCTCGCCGCTTTTGTTTCATCCATTCGTTTTACAATCGTTGTATGCGGCGCCTCCTGAACAAGCTCCGGATTCTCCTCCGCTTCTTTTGCGATTTGAATCATAGCATCAATAAACGCATCCAGTGTTTCCTTTGATTCTGTCTCTGTCGGCTCAATCATGATGCATTCTTCAACATTAAGCGGGAAATAAATTGTCGGCGGATGATAGCCGAAATCAAGCAGCCGTTTTGCAATATCAAGCGTACGCACTCCCAGATTTTTCTGCCGCTTCCCTGACAATACAAATTCATGCTTGCAATGGCGGTCAAACGGAAGATCGTAATAAGGCGCGAGCTTTCTCATCATATAGTTGGCGTTTAACACTGCGTTCTCAGTAACAGCTTGTAACCCGTCAGGCCCCATGGAACGGATGTACGTATACGCTCTGACATTAATGCCAAAGTTGCCGTAATACGGCTTCACGCGGCCGATCGCATGAGGGCGGTCATAATCAAACGTAAAGCGCCCTTCTTTTTTGACTAAAACGGGTTTTGGCAAATACGGAATCAGATCTTGTTTTACGCCGACAGGGCCTGAGCCGGGGCCTCCGCCGCCATGAGGGCCTGTGAATGTTTTATGCAGGTTGAGGTGCACCACGTCAAATCCCATATCCCCAGGTCTCGCTTTGCTTAAAACGGCATTTAAATTAGCGCCGTCATAGTACAATTTCCCTCCCGCTTCGTGAACAATCTCCGCCATCTCTGTAATCTGTTCCTCAAACAAGCCGAGCGTGTTCGGATTCGTCAGCATAAGAGCTGCAGTTTCTTCATTCACTGCTCTTTTTAAATCCTCTAAATCAACAAGACCATTTTCATTCGATTTCACCGTAACAGTTTCAAAGCCTGCTACTGTCGCTGATGCAGGATTCGTCCCGTGCGCGGAATCAGGGACAATGACTTTCGTCCGTTTGAAATCCCCGCGCGCTTCATGATAGGCGCGGATCATCATCAGCCCCGTCCATTCACCGTGCGCTCCGGCAGCAGGCTGAAGCGTTACTTCATCCATTCCCGTTATTTCTTCAAGGTGCTTGCTTAAATCATATAAAAGCTCTAACGCGCCTTGTACCGTGCTTTCATCCTGAAGGGGGTGAATCGCAGCAAAACCGGGAATACGCGCGATTTTCTCATTGATTTTCGGATTGTATTTCATCGTGCAAGAACCGAGCGGGTAAAAGCCGGAATCCACTCCGTGATTGCGTTTGGAGAGCGCCGTATAATGGCGCATGATATCCAGCTCTGAAACCTCCGGCAGCGCTGCGTCTTCGTCACGAATATAGGTGTCTGACAAGAGGCCCTCCAATTCGATTTCCGGTACATCGAGCTCCGGCAGACTGTAGCCGATACGGCCTTCTCTGGAAAGCTCAAAAATAAGTGCCTGATCCTGATTACTCATGGCGATCCCCCAATTCCTGAATGAGTGCGTCAATTTCTTCTTTTGTTCTCAGCTCCGTTACAGCAACCAGCATATGACAGTTTAGCTCCGGGTACGTCAGCCCAAGATCATATCCGCCAATCATTCCTTTTGCCAGCAAACGCTGGTTCACAGCTCTCACTGGTTCCTTCAGTTTGATGACAAATTCATTAAACATCGATCCGTCAAACATAACGGTAAGGCCTGCTTTTTTTGCTTCTTGCTTTGCATAGTTGGCTTTTAAGAGATTTTGGCGGGCTATTTCTTTTACACCGTTTTTTCCGAGAGCAGTCATGGCCACTGATGCCGCCAGCGCATTTAACGCTTGGTTCGAGCAAATATTTGATGTTGCTTTATCCCGGCGAATATGCTGCTCCCTGGCTTGCAATGTAAGCACAAAGCCTCTTTTCCCGTTTTCGTCTTCCGTTTGCCCGACGAGGCGGCCCGGCACCTTTCTCATCAATTTTTTCGTAACGGCAAAAAAGCCACAGTGCGGGCCGCCGTATGCTGAAGGAATGCCGAAAGGCTGCGCATCACCGACGACGATATCAGAGTGAAACTTGCCAGGTGGCGTGAGGAGGCCAAGTGCAAGCGGGTTGGCTGATACAATAAACATGGATTTCCCTTGATGAGCAATAGGCTCAATATCCTTTAACGGCTCAATCCGGCCAAAAAAATTCGGGTATTGAACGATCACTGCGGCTGTGTCCTCGCAAACGGTTTGGCGCAAAGCATCAAGATCTGTAACGCCATCTGCAGCGGGTACTTCAACAACTTCGATATACTGACCTTTTGCGTACGTTTTCAGCACTTCCCGTGATTCAGGATGCACGGTTTTTGACACAACGATTTTTTTCTTTTTCGTGTGGCCTGAAGCAAGCATTGCTGCTTCTGCCAAAGCTGTACCGCCATCATACATAGAGGAGTTGGCGATATCCATTCCCGTCAGCTCACAGATCATCGTTTGGAATTCAAAAATCGCCTGAAGCTCTCCTTGTGAAATCTCTGGCTGATAAGGCGTATATGCGGTATAAAACTCAGAGCGCGAAATGACATGATCCACAATGACAGGCTGATAGTGGTCATATACACCCGCTCCCAAGAAAGAAGCATATTGTACGGTATCACGATTTTTAGAGGCCAGATTTGTCAGTTCTCTTGTTAATTCCGTTTCTGATTTCGCTTTTTTGATTTGATACTCTTTTTTATATTTGACGTTCTCCGGTATATCAGCAAATAAATCATCGACGCTGCTTACGCCGATCGCGGCAAGCATTTCCTGTTTATCCTTTTCTGTTGCGGGCAAATAACGGTGCTTCATGTGTTGACTCCTCTCTCCAAGAAAAATATTAGCGTTTATAAAATGGTGTTTTGACAACCTTTGCTTTCACTAATTTTTTGCGAATCTCTACATCTACAACAGTCCCGATATTACTCGCTTCCGAAGCAATTAAGGCAAGGCCGACGTTTTTCCCTAATGTGGGTGACTGCGTGCCGGTTGTCACCTTTCCTACGGATTTGCCATTATGAAAAACTTCATATCCGTGCCGCGGTATCCCTTTGTCAATCATTTCGAGACCGACAAGTTTACGCTTCGCTCCGTTTTCTTTTTGTTCACTCAATACTGATTTCCCGAAAAAGTCAGACTCCTTTTTGTGCTTTACGGCAAAGCCTATACCTGCTTCAATCGGTGTAATATCCCGGGTCAGCTCCTGACCATACAACGGGAGCTTCGCTTCAAATCGAAGCGTATCACGTGCTCCGAGACCACATGGAATCAGTCCATATGCATCCCCTGCATCAATGATTTTTTTCCAAATATGAACAGCATCATCACTGCGGCAGTAAATTTCGTACCCGTCTTCACCCGTATAGCCAGTTCGGGAAATAAGCGCTTTGCAGCCGCTAATATCGGCTTCATCCATAAACGCAAACGGCTTTAAGGCAGACACATCTGCAGCTGTCAGATTTTTTAAGATTGCTTCTGCTTTCGGCCCCTGTACAGCCAAGAGCGCGATTTGATCTGACTGATTGTCAATCTGCACATCACCTGCTGCATGTTCTTTCATCCAAGCCAAGTCTTTATCTATATTAGAAGCATTAATGACAAGCAGATAGCGGTTTTCTCCTTTTTGATAGATAAGCAAATCATCGACGGTTCCGCCATCCGGATAACACATCGCCGTATATTGAGCACGTCCCGGTGTTAACGCGGAAACATCATTTGTCATCAGCCTTTGCAAAAAAGACAGACTATCGTTTCCTGATACTTCGATTTCTCCCATATGGGATACATCAAACAAACCGGCTGCAGTTCGGACAGCCTCGTGTTCTTTTTTTATAGAAGAAAATTGGACAGGCAGCTTCCAGCCTCCGAAATCAATCGTTTTTCCTCCATATTCCTTATACAGGTTAAATAACGGCGTTCTTTTCAGCATCTAATTCCTCCCCTTTTTCAACGGCGCAGCTAAAAAACATACAAAAAAGGACAGAGAAACACCTCATGTAAAATGAAGGTTCTCTGTCCTGGCACCTGAAAGTTTACTTTGCATACGCAAAGACGTCCCCTTTGGTGGTTTGCGCATCCGCGCAAACACTCTCCAGAGTTGCGTCGAGCAAGAGTTCTTTTGCCTGAGAGATTCACTCAGCAGTTTGCTCCTTCGGCGCCTGTATCCCGAGGTTTTCGGTCAGGTCTCTCCCCTTGCTGTCATTCGCTCATATTTTCATGCTGTTGTGGACATACTATAGCAATATCTTACATCAAATACATACTCATATCCTACCATCATCACTATATGCTGGGCAACAGCAATTTGGGCAGATTTTTCTTATATTGTTCATCTTAAGAATCGAAGAATAAGAAAGGCGGTTTCAAAGCAATGAATGCAGAAATGATCTACGATGCAAAATGGCCTGAAGAATTTGCTGAAAGGCTGAAAAACGATGGCCCTTGGGCGAACTGGGAACTATACAAACTCTCTGCAGAAATCCAGAAAACATTAGCAATTCCAGAGTTTGAAGGCTTACGTGCTCCTTTATACCTGCCTTCCTTTACGCCGCTCCCACACCAGCTTGAGGTGGCGCAAAAAGTGGTTGAAAAAATGAACGGGAAAGCGATTTTAGCAGATGAGGTCGGCCTCGGGAAAACGGTTGAAGCCGGTTTAATTTTAAAAGAGTATATGATTCGCGGGTTAGCAAAAAAAATTTTGATCCTTGTGCCCGCTTCCCTTGTGTCACAGTGGGTCAAAGAGCTTCAGGAAAAATTTTTGATTCCGGCTGTTGAACAAAAGAAAAGCTATGTGTGGGAACAATGCGATATTGTCGTCTCGTCAATAGACACCGCAAAGCGCTCGCCCCATCGCGAAATCGTTCTGTCTATCCCATATGACCTTGTCATTATTGATGAGGCACACAAACTGAAAAATAGCAAAACGAAGAACTATGAATTTGTCCGGAATCTCGTAAAAAAATATTGCCTGCTTCTTACCGCGACGCCAATTCAGAACCGTATCGAAGAGATTTTCAATTTGGTGTCCTTACTAAAACCGGGGCATTTAGGCAGCCAGAATCACTTTCAGGAGGAGTTCGCCAACAAGAAAACCAGTTTAGAAGCGCATGAACATTTAAAAGATCTTGTGAATAAAGTCATGATCCGTAATAGGCGGCATGATACCGGGCTGAATTGGAAACAGCGCCATGTTGAAACAGTGCCGATTGAATTTTCTCCTTCAGAGCAGGCCCTTTATGATGAAATTTCTCGCTTGAAGGAAAGTATCAATAAGCCGGCCAGCATGTTCTCAATTATGACCTTGCAAAGAGAATGCTGTTCAAGCAGAGAAGCGGTATATATGACGCTGAAAAAAATGCTTGATCAAAAAGAGAAACAAGCACCTGCCATTGATGAGCATACGATTTCAGTTTTAATAGAGCGCATCAATCAAGTGACACAAAATTCTAAAGCGCTTCAAGTCGTTGATTTAATCAAAAAGATTGACGATAAGGTCATCATTTTTACAGAATACCGGGCAACCCAGATTTATTTGCAGTGGTTTCTTCAACAAAACGGGATCAGTTCTGTGCCGTTTAGAGGCGGATTTAAACGCGGGAAAAAAGACTGGATGAAGGACCTTTTCCGCGGAAAGATTCAAGTTCTTATTGCAACTGAAGCAGGCGGTGAGGGGATTAACCTTCAATTTTGCAATCACATGATCAACTATGACTTGCCATGGAACCCGATGCGACTTGAGCAAAGAATCGGAAGAATTCACAGGCTAGGGCAGGAGCGTGACGTGCACATTTATAACATGGCAACAAAACATACGGTGGAAGAGCATATTCTAAAGCTTTTATATGAAAAAATTCATTTGTTTGAAAAAGTGGTTGGCGAACTTGATGATATTTTAACGAAAATTCAAGTGAACAATTTTGAAGAACACCTTCATGACATTTTGTATCACTCAGCAACAGAAGAAGAAATGAAAATAAAAATGGATAACTTAACCTCATTTTTGTCTTATAAAAAACAGCAGCCTGCTGAAAAAAGAGGATCTTAGCCTGTAAGGAGGTTTTAGTAGTGAGACAGCGAGAGGTTCACGATTTTCTGCTGCGTTTTTTTCAAGCAAACAGCTGCCAAATCGTCGATCAAGGCTTAGGCTATATGACAGTACAGCTTACAGTTGAAATGGACAAACAGATCATGAACCGCCCTTTCTATTGGCATTGGCGTGAGAAGACAGGCGGTGATCCGAATCCAATGAAAATCACCTTTATTACAGATAAAGAAAATGCGCCAAAAGACCTAGATGGCGAATTTATATATTTTGGGGCCCCGCGCCTTTTTCAAATATTTAAAGCTGTTAAACAAAATGGGAGATTTACCAGAATGTATGAGAAAATTGAATCAGCCGGAGCCAAAGTCCCACTTCAGCCTTGGCTTGGTATAAATGTCACGATTTCATACCAGTCCGACATGAAAAAGGATAAGCTATTGTCACTAGGTCTTCACCTAGTCTCTGGAACGATTATTGAAGATTTTCAAAGCAAGCTGACCCAGCTTTCACTGACATCTCAAATATGTGACTATTGCTTCACTATTTCACCTATGATCAAACCAGAAAGCGGGCTTAAACGTATGGAAAACTATATTTCCAAATCCGCTATGCAGGAGCCGTCCGACTGGGCGGAACAAGCGGTTAACAGGTGGAGAAATGATATGACATTGCTTGATAAGTTTTACGAGCATATAGAAGAAAAACCAGAAGAATACCATCTAGAAAAACAGGCGCTGAAAACGTTGTATCAACCAAAGATTTCAGTTGAAATTGAAAATGGCGGATTGTTTTATCTGCAAAATAATATTTCAAGCTAACTTTTTTACCATTCGACACCATTCTCGTTTTTTTTAAGAAAATGCGATTATAATAAAAGTATATTGGAAAAAAATTCTGGTAATTGTAATGGCAAATGACTTCCAGAGACTAATGAAGCATACAATGAGTCATGGCCGGACTGGCTGAAATACATAAACAAGTATTTTAGGAGGAGAAACTGCATGAAAAATGCAAAACAAGAGCACTTTGAATTGGATCAAGAATGGGTTGAATTAATGGTGGAAGCCAAAGAGGCAAATATCAGCCCGGAAGAAATACGAAAATATTTACTTTTAAACAAAAAGTCTGCTCATCCTGGTCCGGCAGCCAGAAGTCATACCGTAAATCCTTTCTGAATGTGCTATAATATCACAAGGAAGGTGATGACATTGATTGGCCAGCGTATTAAACAATACCGTAAAGAAAAAGGCTACTCACTATCAGAACTAGCTGAAAAAGCTGGGGTAGCGAAGTCTTATTTAAGCTCAATAGAACGAAATCTACAAACGAACCCCTCCATTCAATTTCTCGAAAAAGTCTCCGCTGTTCTGGACGTCTCGGTTCATACTTTGCTCGATGAGAAACATGAAACCGAATACGATGGTCAATTAGATAGTGAATGGGAGAAATTGGTTCGCGATGCAATGACATCCGGGGTATCGAAAAAACAATTTCGTGAATTTTTAGATTATCAAAAATGGAGAAAATCCCAAAAAGAGGAGTAGTGCCTGAGCAGAGGCACTAACTCCTCTTTTGTCAATAAACATGGAGACGGCCCAGTATACAATATACTGGGCCGCCTCTTTTTATTGCTGTTTTTAATTTTTATCCTCGCTGTGCGCTTTTTCATTTTCTTTCACGTAACCGTCTTTATCAGTATGGTCCTTTTTGATTGTCAGGCCGTTCCACTGTGTAGCTTCGAACGAGAATTGAAGCTTAATGGAGTTGCCTTGGTATTTATTTTGAACCATAAGCCCGTTTTCATCTTTTGTTTTATCATCTTTGAATTGGATTTCCATTTGAACCTGATCGAAATCAGTTGGTGTTTTTGGAACACCATCATATTCAGGAGCGGTTTTACCGTCAATTGTTGCTACATTGACTTTACCGCTTGCATGTAAGAATTTAGGGTCAATTTGTTTTTTAATTTTTTCAGCAGCCGCTGCATCATTTTTAGCAGACATCAAATACAAGTCTTTAAGGTTCGCATCATCTAAAATAATGTTTTTCGGGTAACCATTGCCGCCCTCTTTTCCAACTGTCAATAATGTCACTTCAAACTGGCTGAGAAAATCTTCCGGAGATGTATTGCTGCCGCCGTTTGCTTTAAAATCTCCATAATTAAGTGCCATTAAAACTTCTTTGATCGCAAGTGAGCCGTTATTTTCAAATTGGAAATCCTTTGTCAGCTTATCTCCCGGCTTTAGATTTGATAAGTTCACACTCGCTGAATTCTCTTTAGCAGATAAATCAAGCGTACCTGATGCAAAAGTAGCATCCTTTGATTTAATATCGTTAAATGCTGCCCATGTTCCTCCTCCAACTAAAGCTAATCCTAATGCCGCAGAAGCAACTCCTAAACTCAATTTCTTTTTCATACCCATGGCTAACTCCCCTTTTATTGAATATTTTTATATCGAAACCTGTTGCCAGGTTTACAACTGAGGTTAAGTGGACATGGTGCTGTCCTTTGTATCTGTTTCCAAGGCTTTTGTCTTTCTTTCAATTTCTCTGATGGCGCTGGTGATCGTCACAAAAGCGTACACTAGCAGCATCACGCCAGGAACAATTAATAAAATTGCCGTTCCAATCGGCTGGCTGGCAAAATGAAGCATATAGCCGGCATATGGAAGCTGAAAACCTGTGTATTGCGCGCGAACATTTTCGTCGGATACAGGCGCTGAATCGGCTGCAGCATTATTATCACCTTTTGTTTTAAATAACAAATGGTCTTCTTGCTTAGTGATGCCAACAATTCTGTGGGTGACCGCCGTATTTGCATCCTGCATAAATGTAATAACGTCACCTTTTTGGAGCTCTTTCACATCAGTGATTTCTTTGACCAATATTAAGGAACCTGTATTGAACTCCGGCTCCATCGAACCTGACAGAACTGATTTCAACGTGTACCCAAACACTGCCGGCTCTCCCCCGGATGAACGTGTTGAAATCACGACAAGTGTCAGCACTATAATAAGAGTAAAGATGATCACATAAAGAATATTACTGATCAGCTTCATTGCTTTTTTCATCCTCTTCCCCGCTTTCCTTCTGATCTGTTTGAGTTTCATTTTCTTTTATTACAGCTTCTTGAGATGTTTCTTCTTTAATTGTTTTTTTCTGTATATCCTTTTGTGTTGTTTCCTTGTTGACGTGCGACTTCGTTTCTTTTTTAGGAACTGTCGGTTTTTCATCGCATTTTGCAAGCGTCATAGGCTCCGACCACTCAAATGTACTGCCGTCTGCCGGGTAGCCGGCCGGTTTATATACTTTAAATGCATAAATGCCGGGTTTCATTTTTTTCTTCGTCTCAATTTTATAAAGTGAATCGCCAATTTGATTGGAGACAAACCCTTTTTCGATCACATTCCCATTCTTTAACGGTTTGCGGGCATTTTCCAGCTTATGAAGCTCCCACTTCCACTTTGATTTATTAAGTTTCTCACCTGTATTTTTGAGCTCAGCAAATAAGGTAATAGGTGAGCATACAGTCCCTTTCGTATTTGTTTGATCTGATATGTGCAAATCACTTTGATCCCAGCGTTTATCATAATGGCAGTTTTTATCTGTATGCTGAAAGTCTTTACACGTTTGAAGTGAGACATCCAACGTTTCAATATCATGAAAAGCAGCGCTTGTATCATCGGAAAATTGTAAGCATATTGCGGCAGTCAGACTGAAAATGACTGAAAGCTGAAAGATAAGCAGCACTTTCAGTTTTGTCTTCGCCTTTTGCTGATTGCGAAACAATCGAAACATATCTTACCTCCTGTAAAACACTGTAACTTGATATGACAATCGTTCTCTTTAAAGAACTACACAAATAGAGTATAATCAACGATTTATAGATTTAAAAACATCAAAATCAACCATTTTGTTCGTTTAAAAGAATGATTTCGCCATATTACAAAGTCTCGCTCCATATTGCTCACGTTTTCAATTTTTTAGAAATTTTTGGGATTGTTATGTGAGAAATTAAATGCATATCCCGCTCTAATTTGGTAATAATAAACAAAGAAAGGGTGACAGCATGATGATCAAACAATGTGTGATTTGTCTATCTCTTCTCGTCTTCGGCACCGCTGCCGCTCACGCAGAAGACGCACCGCTCGTAACCGCCCGCCACATGTCCAAATGGGAAGAAATCGCTGTTAAAGAAGCAAAAAAAAGGTACCCGCTCGCACAAGTACTGTTCAAACAAAAAGTATGGGACCGCAAAAGAAAAGATGAAGCAGTGAAGCAATACCATTTAACTTTGAGGGAAGGGTCAAAAGAATTCGGTGTTTTTGTGACGATTTCATTTGATCCTTATAGCCAAAAGGTCAATAAAATTGCCATTTTAGAAGAATATCAATAAGGTCCTCCATTTTTGAAGGACCTTATTCGTTAATTTACGGTTATTTTTTCCGCTTGAGCCAAAGACGGAAGCCATAGGGTAAAATACCGAACCACTGCTGGGAAGCGGGCGTTTTTGTTTCTTTCCGCACCTCTTTTCGTTCTTTTCGCTCATCTCTCGGAGTATCTATATATTTGACAAATTGCTGCGTCATATATTTCACATAATCATTCGTTTTCACGTGATCACCTCATCATTCAATTATTATGAAGTGTTGTCTCATATGACTTTTTTTATACCCTTTCCACTGCTTTATTCTGTCCAGCTCAGCATTTTTTTCTGTTTTTGATCAAACACGATCAGTGCAGTTCTTTCTGTTCCCGACTCCGTCAACACTTTTAAGTTGATTTCTTTTTGCTCTTTTATTGATGTATCGTGAATATAATAAGAAACCTGTCCATATGGAAATTGCTGCGTACCCTTCTGCCCTTTCTGTTGCTCAAGGACATGCCGAATTGAAAGAAGCGCACCATTCTGAAGCAAATTCTCTCCTGTATATAATTCTTTCGTTTCCTTCTCAAACATGCAGCGTGAAATATATTGAGCAGCAGTAAAGTTCACGATTAACAGCACAAGCGCTGACACAAAAAGAACTGCTGGATAAATAAACCCTCTCGTACGGTACATTCACCCTCCTCCTAAATACGAATAAACCGGAAAAGAAGTTTGATACACTTTTTTCTCACTCTCAATTTTCAGCAAAACAACACCATTTTCAATATCAGCTTTCATAGCTGTAATATGATCTAAAATGGGAACATGCCCTTTGCCATCCACTCTTTTTCTTACCATAGAATGATAAACTTCAAAACGGATGTCTTGCCCGGAAAGGTTGGTGCAAATTAAAACGCTCCCATGCTCGGCTGTCTTAACTGCCTGTGACTCCTTGCATTCATTCATCATCTGTTCTATCGAAATCATCCATTCTTGCTGTGTGAAACCGCCATGCTCCTGCTGTCGAGATAAAAACAGATGGAAAATCGTCGCTAACGATCCTGATATGAGCAAAAAGACAGAGAGAGAAAATAATACGTTAAGAAGCGTGTAGCCATTCTGTCTGCAGAATGCTGAGGCAAAATGATTTCTCTTTATAAGCTGCCGCTGAGATGCATACGTTTTGATATTCGCCCTCCTCCTCCCACGTCATAGCATAGGTCTGGTTGTTCTTTGTCATCGTTTTTGACGCGGCTCCTTCACCAGTCATGACATATTTGCTAATGCTCTCATTCATCATCTGATAACCGATTTCTCGTGATTCCGACATATTTTCATCAGCTATCAGCTTGTCCCACAAGGGGACAACTGTCAGCAGCACAAACAGCCATAGGCTTAGCGCAGACATTGTTTCTATTGTAGAAAAACCTTTACTTCCTATCCACATTGACTCTCCCGCTCCCTAAATAAACTGTTATGTCATAAGTCGCATAGCCTTTTACTTGTATTTTCCCGCCTGCATTCGGGTGCCCTTTCTCATTAAATTCCAAACGGTCTTTTAATGTCAGCGGTTTTATAGAAAGTCCCGTTGCATAAGGACGTTTAATTACCGTATCACCCATGACTAATTGATATTCTTTTTTGTGAAAGAGAATTTTTGTTCTTTGTTGACTGGAAATCGCAGTCTGCTGTGCGAGCATCATATCATTTTTCAGCTGCCATGCTGCCTGTCGGACAGCTGTATTCTCATAAGCAGGAGGAAGTGTGGTGAAGACGGCAATTAGGAGGATAGAGGCTATACTTAACACAAGCAAACTTTCTAAAAGGGTAAACCCCTCCTCCTCGTTTAGTTTAATGTTCAACCTTAACTTCTCCGCCAGTGATGATAATGCGCTTCCCATTTGGACAGACAGCATCCTTTTTCACATAGCCCTCTGACTGCAAATCGGCAAGGCTCGGAGTTTGTCCTTCATGATCAAGCTCAAATGCAGTCATTTGTGCTTTAACCATGTTTTGTAAGCCTTCACAGCCCTTTTTTTGAATGGTTTGATTATGTTTCGTCACGTTCGGTATTGTAATTAAAAGCAATATGGAAATAATGAAGAGCACGATCAACATTTCAACAAGTGTAAATCCTTTTTCATTCATCAGCCTCTTCCTTTCACATTTGATTCATCATCTGATACATAGGCAAAAGCATAGATAAATACACAAGTAAGATCATTGCAGCAACAAATCCATAAATCATCGGCTGAAGGATGCCTGTCCATTTTTGCGCCTTATGCTCCAGCCGCTGCAATATGAACTGGCTGTATGTGAAAAGCTCACGATCTAGACGGCCGCTCAGCTGGCCATGGGATATGACTTTTGAAAAATCAGTTTCAAAAAAAGGGCTCCCACAAATAGCCGCTTCAATTGATTCACCGGCTTTTAGCCGTTCAATCACGTGTTCTGCCTCGCAGCGGTAGAAAGGGAGAAACGTTTGATGTTTAAATGCATGAAGGCTGTCATAAATGGAGAGGCCTGATTTTAAAAGGCTGCTTAGCTGCAAAGAAAAAAAGTAGCTGTTAAACAGTCTGACAAGCTTTCCGACAAAAGGAATCCTGACACAAATAAGCATTTGCCTGGCAGGTGATTTTTTCTTAAACACAAACCAATAATAAATCCCGATACCAGCTGAAAAAAGAATCAGCAAAATGATCACAAGATCAATATGCTGAAAAAAAGCAAAAAGCATATCGGTTGAACGTGAGGTTTCCATATTCATCGATTGATAGATACCGGAAAATTGAGGAATGATGATGGACTGTAACATATAAAACATGACAGCAACGGTGAAGATGAGGAAAAGCGGATAGCGCAGCACCCTTTTCAGCTGGTCTGCCTGTGCAATTTTTCGTTCAAGCAGCTCTCCGCTCTGGATCATGGAGGCAGGCAGTTCACCATGTGTTTCAGCAAAATAACAAATACCTACAGCTTCCTTATGAAATGACAAACGCTTTAATACTTGATAAAACGGAGCCCCTTCCCTCAAACGAGTGACCGTATCAGTCAAGTCAGCTGACTGCCTCTTATTCATCTGAAGTTCCATCAGGCGCAATCCATCCAGAAGTGTATATCCGCTTGCCGTCATTTCTCCGAGCCGCTTTAATAACCGGGCCTGATCCTTTAACGGCCAGGTTTTTCTAATCTTTTTCATGATAAACCCACCGGTCATAGTTGTTTGTCGTTAAATAGCCGAGCGCAATTCCTTTTCTGATAATTTGACGAAGTGTTTGATATTGGTAATTTGCATGATTTCCTTTTGCCTCCTGGATACATTGCTGAAGGTTTTTCCCATAAAGAAGCTCATAAACGCCAGCTCTTCTGGTATTTCGTGACTGACGGCAATATACTGATGAACATCCGTTTTCACAAAATGGACAAGCCAAATCAACCAAGCGCTGAGCCGCTATTGCAATGACGGTCTGTTCAATTTCATTCATATTGATACCGAATTCAAGCAGCCTGTAAATTGCGCCCTTTGCATCTCTCGTATGAAGGCTCGTCAGTACCAGATGTCCCGTCATCGCTGCCCGCACCGCAATTTCAGCTGTTTCCGCATCTCTGATCTCACCTAAAATAATCATATCGGGGTCATGGCGCAAAATTGCCTTCAGACCTGCGGAATAAGTTACACCGGCTTTTTCATTCACCTGAACCTGAAGAACGTCGTCGTCCCTAGTTTCAACAGGGTCCTCTAATGTAACAATATTTCGATTAAAGTGTTTTTTTGCGTATTGAACCAGAGAGTATAATGTGGTAGTCTTCCCTGAACCAGTCGGCCCGGTAAAAATGAGCATGCCATGGGAATGTTTTAAAAATGAGAGTAATGTGGCTCCTGTCTTTGGAAATAACGACAGTTTATCAATCGAAGGGATATTGTATTGAGGCATCACTCTGATCACGAGGCTTTCTTCATTAATTGTGGGGAGCGTTGACATTCTTAAATGAACATTTCCCTCTTTCAGCTTTAACGTAAGCGAACCGTTTTGCGGCTTTCGCCTTTCCCCTATGTCCATTGCAGAAAGAAATTTAAAATGTGAAATCAGTCTTACGCACTCTTCTTTTTTCATGTTCCTTTTTTTCAGCAAGGCATGATCGACCCGAAAATGAATGATAGCGTCTCGCTCCCTCGGCACGATGTGAATATCAGAAGCCTTTGTTAGATATGCCTCTTCAATCAAGTTTTTGCTTATCTTTTCTATTGAATCCAATTTGATTCCCTCTCCTTTCCATGCGTATTGTAGGAAAAAAAGAGGCGATAATCAAACAGGAAAAACGTGATTTTGTGAAGGCATTATAGGCTGAAAAATCAATTCCTGCTGGCAGAAAAAAGACTTTCAACTGGAATGTACTCCTTTCATTATTATTTTCCCAATATAAAAAAGCAGACATGGTCACCATGCCTGCTTTATTCCATTTTCATTATGCTGTTTTAGAAATTTCACTTAATGCTTCTCCGGCTTTTTGATCAGTATCTTTCTCAACAGAAAGATCGCCTAAGGCAACGATACCGGTAATGTGCCCATTTTCAAGGATCGGTAAACGGCGGATTTGATGCTTAGCCATAAGCTGCCCCGCTTCTTCAGCAGACATATCAGGGTGGCCCGATACGATGTCAGTGCTCATGATATCACTTGCTTTTGCATCCATCTGATTTTCAGCTAAGCATCTCGTCACAATATCCCGATCAGATACAATCCCCTGAAGCGTGCCATTTTCACAGATTGGAATAGAACCGACATTGGAGTCTCTCATCTTTTTCGCTAGTTCCGTGATTGAAGCGTCTGGCTCACAGCATTCTACATTCTTCGTCATGATGTCTCTTATTTTCATGTTCATTCCTCCTTTACCGTGTTCTATTTATTCTTTATCCGCTGCACAAAATATGAAACATCTTATAAGGTCCGCCTTTTTCGAGATTCCCTTTTCTTCTTCCGCTCCTGCAGCATATCTCCCGTCCAGCCTTTTTTCCTCAAATATAGGTAGATCAGAACCGTAGATGTGACAATCAATAAGAGAGAAAAGAGGTATCCATATTTCCAATTCAGCTCCGGCATTACTGAAAAGTTCATCCCCCATAAGGCGCCCAGAGCTGTAATCGGCGTAAATAGCGTCGTGAAAATGGTCAATGCTTTTACAATTTCATTCCCCCTGTGTGAGGTAATGACTTCCTCTGAATGCAGCAGATTGTTCAGCTCCCCTTCAAATTCGCTGATGTATGTAAATCCTCTGTCAATTTTCTGGTGTGTCCGCTGATAATCCTTTTTCCCTTCATTTTGAGGTAAAAAGGTTTCTTTCAATGCCATTTCAATTTTTTTGGCGCTTAATATTAAATTTTTCCAAATCATCAGTTCATGGCGCAGGAGATGGACACGGTTTAAAATGCTTTTGCTATTGTCGTCTTTAATTTGCCATCGCAACTTTCTCAGCTTTACTTCAAATTCATCGACACCGATTAAATACGCATTCATTAGTTCGCCGAGAAGAATTAAAAACCCCTCTATCGCATTGTCCGCTCTTTCCATTTGCCGGACAACTTCTTTTCCTTTAATCTCTCTCAAAATCGCAAAGTCAAAGTTGATTGTAAAAAAATATTGTCTGGTGATATAAAAGTGAAAAACAGTATGGTCTTTTTCTTCACCAAGCCCCTGATCATAAACAATCGACCCAAATACCGCTTCATTATCCGTTTCAGTTGTATCTACTCGCAAAAAATTAACGTGATGGTTATTTTCAAACCACTTTTCACACTGAGGCCAGTGAGAAAAGTGAATGAGATCCCTTGCCTTACTTCTTTCCTGAGGCCCCATTTGGTACCAAAACCAATCTTTTCCCTTATGTGCCTTCATGTCAAGCTCCTCCAAACTTTTGTTCTTTATACTTTAATTGCCCAATAACGGCGTCACTAAACCATTGTGCGGCTCTGACACATGTTTTATGAGCATTTTCAGGTGGTATGGAATGGAGAAAGACATCGGAAAAGGGAGGTGCATGCCTTCCTTGGAGAAGGCATTTGTTTTGGAATTTGTCAATTTACTAGCAGTCGCTATTCTCATTTTGTTAACAGGATTTTTTGTCGCCATAGAATTTTCAATTGTAAAAGTGCGGCGATCCAGAATTGATCAGCTTGTCGCAAAAGGAAAGAAAGGTGCTAAAGCGGCAAAGCATGTCATCACTCACCTTGATGAATATTTATCAGCCTGTCAGCTGGGCATCACAGTCGCAGCTTTAGGATTGGGATGGCTTGGAGAGCCGACGGTGCAAACTCTGCTTCGGCCGCTTTTTCATAAAGCAGGCTTAAATGAATCGCTTACACACCTACTTTCACTCGTCATCGCGTTTTTAGCGGTTACGTATTTAAATGTCGTGATCGGGGAGCTGGCGCCAAAGAGTTTCGCCATTCAAAAGGCAGAGAGCATTACATTGTTGTTCGCTAAACCGCTTATTTGGTTTTATAAGATCATGTTTCCATTCATTTGGCTGCTGAACCACTCTGCCCGATTGATTACAGGAGTGTTCGGACTGAAACCGGCATCAGAGCATGAACTGGCATATACAGAAGAAGAGCTGCGGGTCCTATTGGCTGAAAGCTATAAAAGCGGTGAGATCAGAAAAAGTGAATTAAAGTACATGAATAATATCTTCACCTTTGATAAACGAATGGCAAAGGAAATTATGGTGCCGCGAAATGAAATGGTCAGTTTATCACTAGATGAAGGCTCCATTTCAAATCTTCAGGAAACAGTCAAGCAAACAAAATATACGCGGTATCCAGTTGTAAGAGAGGATAAAGATAACGTCATTGGCGTGATTAATATGAAAGAAGTGTTGTTTTCCATGCTGACGAAAGATTTTTCACTCAAAAAGCATCAAATTGAACCTTTCGTTCAGCCGGTTATCCATGTCATTGAGACGATTCCTATTTATAAACTACTGCTGAAAATGCAAAAGGAACGCACTCATATGGCGATCCTAATAGATGAATACGGCGGGACTTCCGGTTTGGTCACTGTCGAGGATATTATCGAAGAAATTGTAGGAGAAATCCGTGATGAATTTGATGCGGATGAAGTGCCTCATATACGCGAACTTGGAAAGGATCACTATTTATTAAATGCAAAATTATTAATCACCGACGTCAACAGCCTGCTTGGTACAGATTTATCAGACGCGGAAGTAGACACCTTGGGCGGCTGGTTTCTGACACAAAACATAGACGCTGAGCCTGAAAGTGTCATCGAATATGACGGCTACTCTTTTAAGGTAAAAGACATCGACAGCCATCACATTTTATTTATAGAAGTAAAAAAAGCTGAATAGCCTGAGAAAGGCTGTTCAGCTTCTACTTTCAGAATGAATGGCAAAAGCATCAACACTCTTTTATTTTAAATCCTTTATTGGCCAGAGCTTTAGCAAGACTTTGCTCGGTTTTCACATTCGAAAAATCCAGACCCAGCTTCACGACAGTTTGGGCAATTTCCGGCCTGATTCCTGAAATAATCGTCTCAATCCCGAGCAATTTGGTGCTGTCAATCACTTTAAAAATTTGATAGGCCACCATGGTATCAACGATAGGAACGCCAGAAATATCTAAAAATAAATACGAGAGCTTTAACGCTGAGCACTGCTCCAGCACCGACTCCAAAATCGTCCTCGCTCTGTAGGTATCAATTTCACCGACAAGCGGAAGAATCCCTATTCCCTCAGTGATCGGCATAATCGGCGCACTCAATTCATTAATCATTTCTTTTTGCGCGTTTAATTGTATTATGGTCACCTGATGATATTCCTCCGTAAACACTTCGATGATCCTATCAATGTTTTGATTCAAGATCCGGCTCCATTCATAAAAATCCTGAATGCTGATTTCTTGAGAAGAAGCTTCGCTGAATTTTTGAATCCATTCAAACATAATGTGCCTGAAGGCGTTAAACTGGCCGACACTTTCTGTTACCGTCACTTCATGAACGGCACGGTCTCTGGCGCATTGAAGAGACCATCGATTGAGCTCCTCCGTTACGTCTTCTTTTCCAAGGGATTTTGCTACGATGGTCACCAATAATTCATGTTGGTCTTTTAACTTTTGTGCTAGTTTTTGCTGATCTTTCGCCGAATACAGCCAGCTGCCTTTTGACGTACAAACTTCCAGCCATTGTTGCGTGATATCTTCTTTGTGCTCTGTTAAGTGCTGATCAAGAGCTGCCATCTTAATGAGTTACCTCCTGTATTTGAAAATTATGCTTTATATGTATAACGCATCTGCCTTTACACATACTATGTTTACATTCAATGGGCTATAGCCAAGCGGTAAGGCAATGGACTTTGACTCCGTGATCGTTGGTTCGAATCCAGCTAGCCCAGTTTCTGAACAGGTGAAAAACCGAAGATAAGCTGATTCGTATAAATCAGCGGATCTTCGGTTTTTCATCATGCAGATTGATGAACCGTTTTCTTCTTTGATAATTTCAACAGTTCTCCCGGATTGTAACCGATCACCAGCTTTTTGTTATCCACTAGAATTGGGCGTCGCAAAAGCTTTGGCTTCTCGATTAAAAGTTCCAGCACCTCATTTACCGTCATTTCTTCGATGTTTAAATTTAAATTTTTGAAGGTCTGGCTTCGTGTCGCTAAAATTTCATCAATGCCTTCTGTCGTTAACGATAAGATGTACTTTAATTCATCTATTGTTGGGGTTTCTCTGAATAAGTGCCGTTCGTTAAATTCAATTTGATGTGCTTTAAGCCAATGTTTTGTTTTTCGGCATGACGTGCAGCTTGGGTATGAGTAAAAAGTTAATTGTTGTTCCATTGTTTATTTTCCTCCTCAGTTAACCATCTCTTTGTAGAATAACTACCCGGATCATTTTTCATTTAAACCATTTACAGAAATTTTTTCGGATTATTTTTTAAAAAATATTCATACATTAGAGAACGCATCAAAAGGACAAATTCCATATGTATATTAATCATGAAAATGTTTACATTTCTAGGTGTGATCTATTATAATAACAGTCAGAGGGACTCTCGGGAGGGGATAAAAAATGAATCGCATGTTCCGGGTGTTAGGATTTTGGACGGGAATTTTTGCAGTCATGTTTTATTTAGGTGATATGAAAGATGCTTCCCTTTTATTTTTTGGACAGACGATTTTATTTGTGTTCCTATCGTATTTGAACTTAACTGAACGCATGTATATTTATATTTTTGGCGCTTATTTAACGATTTTCTTCGCCGGCTTTACATATTACTCGATTTTTATTATGGTGCCCGGCGGCGGAGGCCATTAAATGCAAAAAGAGACAAACCTTATCGGTTTGTCTCTTTTTTTACAATGAAAACCCATTTAAAAACGGATTTTGATCCTGCTCAGTCAGTACGTCTGTTTCAGGTCCATGGCCGCTTAACACCAGCGTATGTTCCGGCAGCGTAAGCAGTTTTTCATGAATGGATGTCAGCAGCGTCTCTTGATCGCCGCCTATTAAATCCGTACGCCCTATACCGCCTTGAAACAGAACATCTCCTGAGATCACCAAGTCTGCGTCTTTCACATAGTAAGACACACTGCCTGGTGAATGTCCCGGCGTAAATAATGTTTCCAAATGAAACGGCCCGATATTCAACTCACCGTCGCCTTCAATCAGATGATCTGCAGGCTTAGCTGTAACTTCTATCCCTCGCAGCATGCCGGAGCCGTTTAGAGAGGCATCCGTAAGCCAATTTTTTTCATTTTGATGTAAGTAAACAGGAATATCCCATTTTTCTCTCACTTCATCAAGCGCCCCAATGTGGTCAAAATGGGCATGTGTAAGCAAAATGGCTAAAGGCGTCAGCCCTTTTTCTTTTATGTATTGATTGATTTTATGTCCCTCGCCGCCCGGATCAAAAATCAGGCATTGATCATCGCTGATGAGAAAATATGCGTTCGCTTGAATCGGCCCTACTGGCATTCGTCTCCATTTCACTATTATCACCTCTTTCTTTTTTATGCTCTTATTATGAGGGTTTTTTAAAAAAGATTCAAACAATCGCAATGAAAACGCTATCGACAAACCTATAAAAAACAGGTAGAATAAAACTGGAAAGAATTGCAGGTTTTTCAATGTAAAGGGGGCTGTGTTATGTTACTTGTCGTGATTTTCGGCCTTGTCGCTCTTTTCGCTTTATGGGGAGTCTTGCGTTCTGTTAGAAATAAAAATATACTCGGGTTTTTATTAGCCGGCGCCACCTTATTTGTCTTTGGCTGGTTTACCGTGATGACCGTCATAAACAGCGGCTATCCAACCGCACATTAAAACCTGTATCCGATGGGATACAGGTTTATTTTTATGGCTGTAAATGTTTATTGACACTTTCTATTTTGCTCTCAAGCGTCGTTTTTTTGTCACGTCTGTCATCAATGCGGATATTCGTTGCCACTCTGTGCAATCCTTTTTGAAATGGCGCTTCGTGAATGGCCTGAATGACTGTGAAAAGGTCACTGAGTTCACCTTCAATCAGCGTACTCATCGGTGTCAGCTGATATTTGATTTTCCCTTCAGCTTGATATCCTTCTAAAATCTTTTGCACATCGGCCACGTAAGCACTGACACTGGGTGTTTCCGTACCGATTGGGATAATGGTCACATCTGCGATAGCCATCGTTACTCCATCTCCTTTTGATCAATAATGAGTTGCTTCGTTTTATGTGATTTCAATAAAATGATTTGCTCAAAATGAAAGCCGTATAACGCATATTTCCCGTTCGGAGATATTTGAATCGGCTCCATTTCCCGCAGAGAGACAAGATCTTTTGTCTCACCCGATGCCACATTGATTGCAGCAAGCTTATAAGCATCACCGCTTTGTTTGAACGTATAAAACAGGCCTCCCGCTTCATCATAGTCATACTCCATTGGAGCCAAACTTGTATATTTCGTTTGGAGCGGCCATTTCACTGTAACAGGTGATTTTGTATGCGGCGTTTCAAACTGATACGTCCCTTTCTCTCCGGAAGCTGACTTCACAGTAAAACTCATTTGATGGAAAGAATCGAAGAACAGAACGTTATCCTCAAGCTTTTGCTCCGTCTTAGAGACTGTATTAAACGTATATAAAGGCCCTGTTTTTTCGTCTCTTCCCTCTTTTACATAATCAAATGTATTTTTGGATGTCCAATGAATGAACGGAACCTGTACCGGACTTAAGAAAGACTCGTCTTTTTTAGCATTCACCTGATATGTATGGAAATCCCAGTTCTCACTGAATTCCGTCACCATTATTTGATAAGGATCATACTGATTCCAAGCAGCCTCCAGTTCATATGTTTCGTAATCTTTTTCGTAAAGCGTCTCTCCGTCTGCATTAAGCAAAACCACTGCTGTCTTTTGGCTATGTGTGATTTGCAGCAGAATCATCTGCTCCCTCGCATTAATTTGAACATCAACGATTTGACCATCCGTTTGATAGAGCTTTTTCGCTTTGCCTGTAAAGATGCGGTACGCAAAAAGCTCTGTTTTCGTCGGATTAGACGCAGTATATAAAATGGTGCTGTTATTCAGCCAGCCTTCCGCCCCGTCCGCTTTTTCCGCGGAAAGCGGTATGATATCTTTTTCCTCATCTTTTGCCGCTGATGCCTGTTTTTGCTGCTGATGAGATGGTTCGCATGCCGATAAACTAAAGAGCAATGCCGACAGCAGAATGAAACAAACTGATCTCATCAGCCTTCCCCTCCGATCCTCTTTATTGTCTCATATTTGCTTCGGCAGAAAAAAGAAAAAGTTTTAGTTACTCATGAAAAAATAACGCTCTCCACAAGATGCCGTTTGTGGCGTTATAAATATGTGAAAACTGCTGAAACGGCAAAGGATTTCGGCCTTTTCCAAGTTCCACCGTGTACCCTTCTTTAAAATAGTGGTGAATAAACCAATCGCGAAATCCCGCGTAGCTGTCTATATCCCTTACTCCCTTATAAATGTTCCCGCTTATCTCCTCAAAATCCTTTATAACAGCGGCAGATTCTTCAGGCTCAAGGCCTTTATAGCCCCAATAAATTTCTTCCCCTTGAGTATGGAGAGCCAGCAGTCTGTCAGGCGGATTCTCCGTTATCAGCCGGTACATCGCAATGGATTCCGGCTCTGTAAGCGGAGAGATTCCCGGAAAATCGCGGTAGCTGGGTGCTGTCGGTTTTCGGTATTTTTCAATTTCCCATAACGAAGGGAATTGTTTATTTAAATCAACCCCGTTTATGTTCGCCTTCCATTCATTAAAATTCGGACGATGCTCATTTAGCCTCTCGAGCTCATCTCTTCTGGCTCCCATAACTTCTGATCCGTTTAAGACAAGATCAACGCCATCCGGATTGACAAGAGGAACGAGGGATAAGGATGTACTGCTAAACAGCTGTATGGGAGAAAAGCCGAAGAAGGGCGAGTTGCGGCATAATGACATACAGTATTCCTTAAACCATTTTAGCAGGACAGACGTAGTAATCCACTCATTCGCATGAAATGATGCATTCATATGGACCTTTTTTACAGTATGCTCCCCACCAGCCTTCAGCTCCCAGATAGGCCTTCCGAGTACAGAACGGCCAATTTCCCTGCATGAGACAAACGGAAACACATCAATGATCTTCTTTAGTTCCTTTTCAACAGCTGAATCATCGTAGATTTTCTCTTGTTCAATCCATTTATCAGAAAAGTCCAGCTGCCGAGGCTGTAAAAAACGCTTTATGTCCTGTATGGTTTGAAGCTCCTTGCCACTATGCTCTTCTATCACATAACCAGGGCAATACAATTGGTGTTCCTGTGCGGTACGATTTGCACGTCTAAGCAATTCCTCGTCTATCTTCAGCTCTCTCGCCACTCTGGACAAATTGTTCTTGATCTCAGGCTTCACCGTAATAAACGCCATCATCATCCCCCTTTTTTGTTACTATATGACAGCGCACTTAAAAAAAGAAAGCCTCCCGCTCACTTTGATGCGGGAGACATTATGATTACGATGCTTGATCAAGCATTTGTTTTTCTTTCCGTTTTGACGAATTGTCCAGCCTTTTCTGATCATAAAATCGCAACAAATCTCCATAAATGATTTCATCAGAAAGTGATAGCTCTTGTTTCGCTTTATCAGCAAATGCTTCACATTGTTGTGTCTCTTCTAACGGTTTTCCCGTCTCTTTGTCATAACACGCACCGTCTGTATATACAACCTGATCCGTGATAAAGCTCCCGTCCCGGAGCACCGTAAAGTCCAGTTTTTCGTCCGAAAGCAGATCGTTGCCGAATTGAATTTGATCTTTCGTATCAATTCCTAAAAGATTCATCAGCGTCGGCCTGATATCAATCTGCCCGCCTACTGTTTCTATGGTTTGCGGCTTTTTATCGGTAATACCCGGAATATGAATGACAAGCGGCACTTTTTGGAGCTGCACCTCTTCAAATGGGGTTATTTCTTTTCCTAAAAACTGCCCCATTGCTTCATTATGGTTTTCCGATATACCATAATGGTCACCGTATAATACAATAACAGAGTTGTCGTATAACCCGTCTTCCTTCAGCTTTTCGATAAACCGTTTCAGCGCCTCATCCTGATAACGCACTGTCGGAAAATACTTATTTAGCGTCTGGCTGCTTGAATCATATTCATCAATCAGTTGATCCTCTTCATCAAGATCAAATGGGAAGTGGTTCGTCAGTGTGATCAGCCTTGAGTAAAACGGCTGAGGCAGATTTTTCATCAGCTCTGAAGACTGCTCAAAAAATTCTTTATCCTTTAGTCCCCAGCCGACTGAATTTTCGTCCGTAACATCATACGAGTTACTATCAAAAAACGAATCATATCCAAATGAGTCGTACATTAAATCACGATTCCAAAAGCTTTTATTATTAGCGTGAAGCACCGCTGAATAATATCCGCTGTTTTTCAAAATTTCAGGAGCTGCCATATATTGATTGCCCGCATTCGTAAAAAACACGGCACCTCGTCCAAGCGGATACAGTGAATTGTCCACGATAAATTCAGAATCCGAGGTTTTCCCCTGGCCTGTTTGGTGGTAAACATTATTAAAGTTGTAGCTCTGTTTTATAAAGTCATTCAGAAAAGGCGTGATTTCTTCTCCATTCACTTTTTCATTAATCACGAAGCTTTGCGTTGACTCTAAGGATACGAGAATGACATTCCTTCCTTTTGCAGCGCCGAATAACCTTTTGTTGGCATCTTTCGCATTAGCGGTTACATAGTTTTCAATTTCCGTCAGGCTGTTGCTATCTGCCAACGCTCTCTGTGCGGATTGCTTTGACTGAAGAACACCGTCGTAAATATGAAAATTAAACAGGCTAATGTTTTTAACAAGCATTTCTCTGTCAAATGAGCGTGTCAACAGCTGAGGTCTTTCCGCCTCAGACAAGCCCAGATTGAAGAAATAAACAGAAGCAACGAACAAAAAATAAGCCGCCCGTTCATTTTTCGTAGAGGGAATGTCCGATTGAAAAGCTTTTTGCCGGATGTGAAGCCATATTAAAACCGCAATATCTACACCCAATAGGAGGTCTGTCGGTTCAAGAAGTGTTCCGATGCTGCTTCCGAGATCACCCATATTGCTCGTTTGAAAAAGAACAGGGATTGTTAAGAAATCATTGTAAAAACGGTAAAAAACCATATTAGCCAGCAATACAAACGTGACAAGACAGCTCATCGCGATAATGTAACGATTTCTGTTTTTGCCTTTTAAAAACAGGCTGAGGCCAAAAATAAGCAACAAAAAACTCAATGGGTTGATAAACAGAATAAATTCCTGTGTTAGATTGTCGATTTTAATATGAAAACTGGTTTTGTAAACAGCATACGTTTTCAGCCACATCAATAAAATGGCAATCAGCATAAATGAAATCTTCGAAAAAAATGTTTTTCGCATTTCAACCTCCTATGCAGCACGCTCAAAAAAATCAGTCAATTCCCAACATTCTCATTAACACATCAAATTAAATCTTAACCTGAGCACAACAAAAAATCAATTTCATTTACACAATTTTAACAATTTTGGTGTTTTAGCCATTCGTTTTTAGCGATCCAAGCGCCTCCAATAACGCCGGCATCATTTCCAAGCGCTGCGATTGAAATATCAGCAGCTTGGGCTGCCCGCGGAAACGCGCATTTGCGGAATGTTTTCTCTACTTTTGATCTCAGCAGCTCTCCGGCTCTCGATACGCCGCCGCCAAGAACGATTTTTGACGGATTAAGCGAGCTTGCCAAATTTCCGAGCACCAAACCAAGGTGCTTGGCTACATAATCAACCACCTCAAGGGCAATTTCGTCATTTTCACCAGCCGCTTCAAACACATCCCGCGCTGACAATTGTTCAGTTGCTTTTAAACGTGTCGTCTGCTTAGCATTCGCTATTTTTTCTTTTGCAATTCTTACAATTCCTGTTGCCGATGCAATGGTTTCGATACAGCCCGTCTTGCCGCAGTTGCAAGGCGCTCCGCCTTCAGGGATGCTGCAAATATGGCCGATTTCTCCGCCTGCGCCATTTATGCCATGTACAATTTCACCATTTGCAATAATGCCGCCTCCAACTCCTGTGCCAAGCGTCACGAGAATGACGTCCTTTGCGCCATCACCCGCTCCTTTCCACATTTCCCCAAGCGCAGCAATATTCGCGTCATTTTCTATCACTGCTGGGATGCCGGTCTCTGTCTCCAAATGGTTTTTTAAAGCGTAATTTTTCCATCCTAGATTTACGGTTTCATACACAACTCCTGCCGCCATATCTACAGGACCTGGTGCGCCCATTCCGATGTATTTAATGAGGTGCTTCGGTTTTTGCAGCTCATCCAGCTTGCTGTCGATTGTTTTTGCAATTGTAACGGTAATGGTGTCGCCGGTTTTATCAGTCGGGACTTCCCATTTATGCTGAATTTCACCATATTGATTAATAAAAGCGAGTTTAATCGTCGTCCCTCCCAGGTCAACGCCCGCAAACCAAATCTCATCCATTTTTATCACCTTAGCCTTTATAAAAATCTCTTAACGTTTTTTGTTTGTTCCAATTCTTTTCGAAGGACAGCTGCCGCTCTGGCCCACTGCTCCTTTTCAATCATGTGGTTCATGTATAATTCCTTTAATTCATCTAACATAAACTCAATTTCAAGCTCTCTGTCTCCAAAATAAACAATGTGGCCAAACGTTTTTAACAGCTGCTGCACATCATAAAATGTATCCATTTTCCCTCACCATTTCTTGATCTTAACTTAACATAAGCGTATTCATATGGAAGCGGTCCGTCAAGAAGAAAACGCTGACAAAAAAGCCAGCCCCCTTACCTATTCCGCCTTTATGATTCTTTATTGTTTTCAATTTGCTGCTGGAGCTCTTTGTAGCGCTTCTCCTTCGGCTTCAGTTTTACAGCCGTCCGTATGGCCTTTTCTGCTTGGCCAAGCTCATTATTTTCCAAATACAATACGGCTAAATTGTAATATGAAGCATGGTCTTTAGGTTCTTTTTTCACTGCTCGTTCCAAAAGGGAAACCGCCTGATCATATTCGCCGAGTTGAATATCAGAAACCGCCAGGATTTTCAACAGATCGGCAGAGGCATCTTTTTGCTCTGCTTCTCCGTTTAGCAATTCCGTTACTTCTTCATACTTTCCTTCCTGATAAAGCTCGCTTGCCTGCTGAATCAGCGCTGACTCCTGGTGGGAAGGCGAATGCAATCCGTAATATAAAAATCCAGCCGCCAAAGCAATCAGTATAACCGCTGACAACAATCTTTTTCCCAAGGCTCCGGCTTTGGGCAGCCCCAGTGCTGCAGCGGCGAAAAAGCCGCCAATCAAGCCGCCAATATGTCCCGAATTATCAATATTCGAAACCGCAAAACCAAAGCCCAGATTGATGATAATAATGACAATAATATTGGTTCCTATAGTTCTCAAAAACATTTTCCGATTTGACAAAGCTACATACAGCAGTGCGCCTAAGCATCCGAATATGGCTCCTGATGCGCCTGCTGAAGGATACGGGCTGAACACAAAGCTCGCAATCGATCCCGTAATGCCAGCCGCCAGATAAATCAGCAGAAACCTGCCCGATCCATACATGCGCTCAACCGCTGTACCAACCGACCATAAAGCCAGCGTATTAAAAGCTAAATGCGCTATGCCAATGTGAAGCACGATCGGTGTCAGAAGACGCCACCATTCTCCTTGTGCAATCAGGCTGTTTTCCTTTGCTCCAAAAGCGACCAGCGTCTCCGTATTTGTGCTGCCCCCGTTTATTTCGAGCACGAAAAACATTAGGACCTGAAGCGCAATAAATAAATATGTAAAAATGGGTTTTCCGTTTTGAAAAACCGCCGCTTCAGTTTTTCTCTGTTCTTCTTGTTTCTGCACTAACGAAAGGAAGCGTTCCCTTGCCATTTGCGTGTCTTCAAACGAAACGTTTTCTTCTGTACGAAATGATGGAAAAACTGCTTGAAGATCATCTCGTAGCATCGATCCTCTAACGATCACAGGCTCAACTGACACAGTTCCCTTCTCAAAAGGTCGTTTGTCAATTTCTATCCAGTCATCAACAGGGGCTTCAGTTGAAAAAAATACATTCAGCAGCTTCATCCTTCGTCTGCCCAATTGATTTCTGACTCTTTCTACTCGTTCGGCCTGCTCTTCGATGTCTCTAACCATTTCTTGACGGAAATCAAGATCGTGCTTATACAGACGAACTAGATCATGAGAGGACTTGTCCGGCGCTTCCAGCCATATTTCATCTGACTCGCCGGCTTGTATGACGCCATACCCCCTTTTAACCAGGTGCGTTGCCACTTTCCAATATGTATACTCCAGCAAAAACATATTTACCGCTCCAATAGTTTTTTTTCATTATAACAGCTGGCGGTCCGAAACGCCTACTGAAAGCAAAAAATCCCGTTTTTCACGGGATTTTAGAAAGCTTGCTGTATAAACTTATTGCGGATAAACGGAATTCTTAAAAACAAATGGATAAAAGACCGCCTGATTCCTGGCTGGCTGAGTACAGTATTCATAAGACGGTAGCGATTTTGGTAAAACATGACGGCAGAAACAGCAAAAATGGCATAAATCAAAAGTTTTTTCATGATATCCCTCCTGCCAATAGGGTTTGTTATTCTACCTGATTTATTCTTGGAAAAGAGGCAGGAAAGTTATGAATAACAAGAAATGATGCGATCCTCTGTTATCAGCTTATGTACCGGCATGTCATGCGGCAGACGGGGTACGTGCGCAAACAGCTGACACTCGAAAAGCAGAGAGACTGACTTTCCTTGATATTTACTTAAAAAACGATCATAATAACCGCCTCCAAAGCCGATCCTAAACCCGTTAACATCAAAACAAACACCTGGAACGATCACCAAGTCAATTTGTGATTGGTTTACTTCTTTTGTTTTTTCAATTATCGGCTCAAGGAGTCCGGCGTAAACGGTTTCGAGCTGATCATCAGTCTGATATGCGCGAAATTGCATTTTCTTCGTGTCCGGATGGCATTTGGGGATGCAAACTTGCTTTCCTTCCTCCCAAGCCTGCTCAATGACAGGACGCGTCGGTATCTCTAGTCCTCTGGAAATGGTGACGGCAATGGTGCTGGCATTTTGCCAGTCCGGCAGAGAAAACAAATCCTTATACATACGGTCCGTTTTTTGAAGCAGATCTTCATTTGGTAAAGCAGACAGTGCCGCCATCGTCTGTTTTCTTAATTGTGATTTCATCTCTCATCCCCCTCGGAATAGAAAAAAAGCCAGAACCTTTTTCAAAGCTCTGGCTTTTTTCTTACACCTCAAACAGCAAAGCTGTTATTTTGTTTCACGGTGTAACGTAGATTTTTTATCACGTGGGCAATATTTTTTAAATTCAACGCGGTCTGGATTGTTGCGTTTGTTCTTTTTAGAAATATAGTTACGCTCACCACATTCAGTGCAAGCCAAAGTAATATTAACGCGCATTATTTTCCCTCCAAACTAAAATCATTTACTTATTCAGACTTATATATAATACCACTATAATGGACGGAATGCTAGGCTGTTTTTCAATGAATTGCTGAATTATTGATGATACGCTCATAAAGCTGCACATATGATGACGTAATGAGTCGGGGGTGGTGGAGCTTAAACACTTGTTGTCTGCCAGCTTCCTTTATCCGGCAGGCGTTTTCCCGGTCTTTTAAAAAACGGTCCAGCAGATCCACCGCTTCCTGTACGAGCGTAAAATCAGCGATGATTGCCGTTTTGTCATGAACGGCATAATCACAAAAACCACCCGACTGAGAAACGACAGTCAGCACACCTTGTTCCATGCTTTCCTGTGCGGCAAGCCCAAACGGTTCATAAGAACTAGGGAAAACTGCCATTTCACAGTGAGACAGTAACATTCTAATGTCTTTCCCATTCAGGAACGGCAGGAACATGACACGATCCTCTAGGTTCAATGCCGCAGCCAATTTCTCATAGGAGGACAAAGACGGACCCTCCCCGGCCAGCACTAGATAGAGGTCAGGCTGCCGCTGCTTCAAGATGGCAAACACCTTTAACAGCTGAGAAAATCCTTTTTCCGGAACGAACCTTCCATATGAAAAGAGGAATCTTCTATTTATGCTTCTTGGGATTTTCCCCTTCTCTTCCTCCATAGATGCAGGGCTCGGGATAACGGTTGTTTTTTTATGTGCTGCCTTATTAAGAGACCGCTTCATAAATGTGCTTAATACGATCAAAGCATCAGCGGACTCTATAAGGAGCTGTTCGGTCTTGAGCCTGTATGGGTGTGGGACTTCTCGGCACACCTTCTTCCTTTCGCTTTCAAGACCGTGGATTGTCGCAGCAAGCGGAAGGCCAAGCCGTTGTTTCAAATACTGGGCGGCAGGAGCTGTTGAGTCATCATGCGCATGAATCAGATCAAAGCGTTCATTGCCGGATAACACCTGGCGAACCATTGTAGAGTTAGCATCGGCTATGTAATCTTCAAACTTCGCATATGAAGACAACTGCCTGCTCGGAGTACAAACCGTCATGTTGATATGAGGATTTAAATAGGAAATGAGACGGTTTAAATGGACACCGAGCCCGCTTTTCGGGACATCGGGATGTTCGAGTGAAAGCATGAGAATGTTCACCGTTCTTTTTCTCCTTCTCCATAACAGGTGTATGCAGAAAATTGCGCCTCCCACCTGGTGTGTGCCTCCTCAATCTGAAAGCTGTTTATATGACGAATCCCATTTTCTTCAAGATAGATGTCGTCTGTGCAGGCAAGCTTGAGAGAGACATTCATGGAGTTAACCATTCTGTATTCAGCCCGATATACAGCATCACCAGCCGCCTGTCCAATCGTCCATTCCCCTTTATCATACGGTGTGCGTTTAGTCCTGACAGCTTCGTTATCTTTTCTTTTGATGACAATGCGCAATTCTTTTACCATATCCTGCGTTTTTTCGAAAAGGACCGCTTCAGCCAGCCGCATTGTTTCTTCTGAGATTTCCCAGCATACGGTCAAGGTGTGAGCGTTTTGAATGTTCATGTCGAATGTGTCCCTAAAAAAAGAAAGCTTATGTCGTATATTATAGGGAAATGGGTGTTTATCCATGGACTCCTAACATTCTCCTTTCCTATCGTTCACTTAGTGATCCTATTAAACCATTACATAGAGAAGAAGCAAAGAAAGATTTCTCGACAAAATCTCGTTTTTTTCGCGAATTCCTTTAGAAACTATTGGTTTTATGGTATAAAAAAGAAGGATAAAAAAAGAATAGAAGGTGATGAAACGTGGAAATTGCTATTATTGCGTTGTTTATCGTCAGTATAGCGCTAATTGCATTCTCATATTCTCAAAGAGACCCGATGAAAGATGTAGAACAAGAGCTCGAAACTCTGCAGCTTTCTGCGATGCAGGAAATTTACAAGCTCAAAAAGAAAATGACCGTGCTTGAGGAAGAATTACTGGAAACAAACCTTGTCATCCGCAAATCAAAGCAGAGTGACATCAATCAAAAAATCGCTAAACAAATACTTTCTAAATATAATAACGGCATGTCCGCTGAAGCGATTGCTAAAGCTGAGCATGTATCAGTTGAAGACGTAAATACGATTATCAAAGATAACGAGAAGGTGCTCGTATGACAAAACGAGGCATTCAGGCATTTGCTGGCGGCATCATTTTAGCGACAGCCGTTCTTGCAGCTGTTTTTTATCTGACTGACGAAGACCAGGCCGCTGCTGTAAAAGAAAATAAAACAGTAACCGAACAAGACGTGAACAATTACCTTGATTCTAAAAAAATGGTTTCTGTGAATCGCGATGAATATCAAAAACTTCTCGATTCAAAAGAGAAATCCTTGACCAATAACAGCGGATCAGACACGAAAACAGACAAGGTCAAAACGTACAAACTGAAAATTAAAGACGGCATGAGCACTGCAGATGTATCTGCTCTTCTTGAAAAAGAAGGCATTATCTCCTCGGCTCAAGACTTTAATGACTATGTCATTGATGCCGGCTATCACAAAGAAATCCGTGCCGGCGAGTTTAAAGTAAAATCAGATATGAGCTTTAAAAAGCTCGTAAAAACGTTAACACGATAAAAAACAGGCTGAAGACTCAGCCTGTTTTTTTCAACCAAACTTTCCTGTAATGTAATCGAGGGTTCTTTGGTCCTGCGGGTTAGAGAACATTTTATTCGTATTGTCGCATTCAACAAGCTCGCCCATATAGAAAAAGGCGGTTTGATCAGAAACCCTTGCTGCCTGCTGCATGTTATGCGTGACAATGACAATCGTATATTTATTTTTCAGCTCAAGAATGAGTTCTTCAATTTTTCTTGTTGAGATTGGATCTAATGCAGATGTCGGTTCATCCATCAGCAAAATATCTGGATTGGTCGCAAGTGCCCTGGCGATACAAAGACGCTGCTGCTGGCCGCCTGACAAGGAAAGAGCGGACGTATGCAATCGATCCTTCACCTCACCCCATAGCGCCACGTCTTTCAATGATTTTTCCACAATTTCTTGAAGCTTCTTTTTATTTTTGGTGCCGTGGACTCTCGGTCCGTAAGCCACATTATCAAAAATAGATTGGGGAAACGGGTTCCCTTTTTGGAATACCATACCGATATTTTTTCGCAAATCCACGATATCCACTTTATCTTTTAAAATGTTGCTGCCATTATAGTTCAGCTCACCTGCAAGCTTTACATTCGGCGTCATTTGAATCATTAAATTCAATGTTTTGATAAAGGTCGATTTCCCGCATCCCGATGGCCCGATAATCGCCGTGACCTCGTTTTCATGTATGCTCAAATTGATATTTTTCAAAGCATGATGCTGTCCATACCATAAGTTCATTCCATTGACTTGATAGACTTCCTGTTTCATTACAGCTTCGGTAGCAATACTCATTGCCGCCCTCCTATCCGAATTTCCCGTTAATATAATCCTCTGTCTTTTGCTGTTTCGGACTCGTGAAGATCTGTTCAGTCTGTCCGTATTCTACAAGCTCGCCGTTTAAAAAGAATGCCGTCCGATCAGAAACCCGCAGAGCCTGCTGCATATTGTGTGTGACTATAATAATCGAGTATTCTCTTTTCAATTCTGTTATTAATTCCTCTATTTTTGCATTTGAAATCGGATCAAGCGCTGAAGCTGGTTCATCAAGCAGAAGAACAGCCGGCTTCATCGCAAGCGTTCTCGCAATGCATAAACGCTGCTGCTGGCCGCCGGATAACGAGAGTGCGGATGAATGTAAACGATCCTTCACCTCATCCCAGAGCGCTGCTTTTGTTAAACTCTCTTCCACAATTTGATCTAAGGCCGCTTTATTACGCTCTCCGGCATATTTCAATGCATGTGTGATATTTGCATAGATCGATTTCGGAAAAGGATTTGGTTTTTGAAAAACCATTCCGATTTCTCTTCTCAAGCTGACGACATTAATATTGCCGCCCAATATATTTAATCCTTCATAAAGAATTTCACCTTCAGCTCTTGCAGAAGGAATTAAATCATTCATTCGATTAATATTTCTCAAAAAAGTAGATTTTCCGCATCCCGACGGCCCAATTAAAGCAGTCACCGCATTCTTTTCAATATCCATGTTCACATGATGAACCGCTTGTTTATTTCCGTAAAAAATAGACAGGTCTTTGACTTCAAGCACGTGGTTCTGCTTCGGAACAATAACAGCTCGCTCAGGTTTTTCTTTTACCATTTGTTCAGACATGTTTTTCGCCTCTTTCCGTACTAATTTGCCGTAAGCTTTTTGTAGATCATCGTGCCAAGCCATCTCGCTGCGAGATTAAACACAAGAACAGAAATCACCAGCACAGCAGAACCACCATTGGCAATCGCTTCAGCATCCGGAATCATTCCTTGCGTATTTACGTTCCAAATGTGGACCGCAAGTGTTTCAGCGGGCCTGAAAATATTAAGCGGCGATGTTTCCGAAAACGGATTCCACTCCGTAAAATTAAGACGCGGTGTTGTCAGGCCGGCTGTAAATAATAATGCTGCCGCTTCTCCGAACACCCTTCCTGACGCTAAAATGGCTCCAGTAATGATAGAAGGGATCGCACTTGGAATTAAAACGGTTTTTACGGTATGCCAGCGTGATACACCTAAAGCGAGAGAGGCTTCCTTCAGGTCCTTAGGGACTGAACGAATCGCGTCTTCTGTCACACGCACCATCACGGGAAGGTTAAAAACAGTTAACGCAAGCGCTCCGCCTATGATCGTATATCCCCAGCCTGTTAAATTGACAAACATCAATAATCCAAACATTCCAATGACAATAGACGGGAGAGATGAAAGCACCTCGATACATGTTCTGATGAAATCAGTCACTTTGTTATTAGGCGCATACTCAGCCATGAACACTCCGCCTCCCACACCGAGCGGGATTGTAATCAGCATCGTAATCAATAAAATATAAAAGGAGTTAAACAGCTGGTCACGTATGCCTCCTCCGGCTGCAATGGCGCTCGATTTTGTCGTAATAAAATGAAAACTGAGCTGAGAAACACCGTTTATAATAATATAGGAAAACAAACCTACTAAAATGGCAGCGATAATGGCTGCACACAAACCAAACATTCCGGTCGCCAGTTTATCTGTTATTTTGCGGTTCATTACACTTTCCTCCTAGATGACAAGTAGCGAATAAGCAGGATGAACAAGAATGACATCGTCAGAAGCACAAGCCCCATTGACCACAGCGTATTGTTTTCAACACTTCCATATGTGGTGTGGCCCATATTCAGCGTGATGATTGTTGTCAGCGTTCCCGCAGTGTCAAACAGGCTTTCCGGCAATACTCTTGTATTTCCTATGACCATCTGAACAGCCAAAGCTTCACCGAACGCCCGAGCCATGCCTAACACAACAGCTGTCATTAATGTTGGAAAAGCCGCAGGCACAAGTACTTTTCTGATCGTCTGCCATCTCGTCGCACCAAGCGCGTAAGAACCCTCTCTTAAGCTCTTCGGAAGAGAAGCCATTGCGTCAGCAGAAATTGATGTAATGGTCGGCAGAATCATGACGGAAAGGACAATCGTTCCCGCCAATAAACTGTGCCCTGTCCCGCTCGATTTGAACTGGGCGATAAACGGCACCAATACTGTAAGACCTATGAATCCATAAACAACAGATGGAATGCCGACTAAAAGCTCAATCACAGGCTGCAGCACTTTTTTCCCCCAATTCGGGGCAATTTCTGTCATGAAAATCGCTCCTGCAATGCCAAGCGGAGCAGCGATCAGAGCAGAAAGAATCGTTACTGCAAACGAGCCAAAAATAAATGGCAGCACTCCGTATTTCGGATCACTATCTGTAGGATTCCAATTTAAGCTCGTTAAGAATTCAATTGGGCTTACACCATTTACAAGAAAAGATTGCAGCCCCTTAATGCCGAGGAAAATGGTGATCGCCACAGATGCCGCAATCATAATGAGCGCACATGCTGTCACCATCATTCTTCCACGCACTTCATCCAATTGCCGATTTTGCCTCGAGCTGATTAAACGCTCGCTCACAGACATATTTTCTCTATTGTTTATCATTTTTTACACTCCTATGAATGTGTTAAGAGGAGAAACGGTTGTCCCCGCACTCCTCTTTTTATTAAGATCAGCTTTGCTTCCCTTTGGCATCACGTGTCACTTTCATATCAGTAACCGGAATGTAGCCTTGGTCAGTAACAATGCTTTTTTGAATGTCTTCACTCTTTAGATAATCGAGAAACGCTTTAGCTAAACCTGTCGCTTCACCTTTTGTATAAGAATGCTGATAAGCCCAGATTGGATACTCGCCAGTTGCTACATTTTTCGCTTCAGGCTTAACTCCATCAATAGATAGCGCAGTTACTTTGTCATCTGTTAAATATGAGAATGCAAGATATCCAATCGCTCCCGGAGTATCAGCAATGATCTTTTTCACTGTGTTGGAGGAATCTTCAGTAATGCCTTCTGCAGGTTCTGCTCCATCAAGCGCATACTTCACAAATGTAGCACGTGTGCCAGAAGAATCAGGACGGTTTACAAGTGTAATCTTTTGGTCTTTGCCGCCAAGCTCTTTCCAGTTTTTGATTTTGCCAGTGAAGATTTTTTTCAATTCATCTTTTGAAATATCCTTCACACCAGCATTAGGGTTTACAGCTGCTGCCATACCAACTACTGCGACTTGATGATCGACTAGCGCTTTTGCATCGATGCCTTCTTTTTCTTCAGCAAAAACGTCTGAATTCCCGATTTGAACAGCTCCTTCAGAGACTTGAGAAAGCCCTGTTCCAGAACCGCCAGCTTGTACCTGTATATCAGCATCAGGGTTTTCTTCCATAAATTTTTCCGCGGCTGCAAGTACTAGCGGCTGCATAGCCGATGAACCAGAAATGGTTAAAGAACCTGATGCCTTTTCTTCTCCTTTTGCAGAATCGCTATTCGATTTTTCACTTTCTCCTGCATTTCCGCATGCAGCTGCAATCATCATAAAAGCAGCCATCAGAAGCATAAGCACCAATTTGTTTTTTTTCATTTCCTGAATTCCCCCTGCGTATAATGTGTAATTTGTCCTACACGTATAGAGTAAAGGTTCTATGTAAAAAGGGTTTGAATCGAATGTTAAGGTTTTGTAAATCAATGCGTTTTTTTGTATAAAAAAAACGCCCACATTATGTGAGCGTTTCTTTTTAGTTATCAGAAGACGTTGTGTTTTCTGCATTTTCTTCGATTTTGTTTTTATTCTTTTGTTGCGTATCTTCTTTGTCCTGCTTCGATTTCAGCTCAAAATATTTATCCATTACTTCCCTGCCGATTTCGTTTGTAATGGTATATTTAGCGCTGTAATCAATATAAGCCCAAGGGACTACTACAGAGATCGCAATCTCAGGATTATCAGCTGGTGCATAGGCAACAAGTGTCGTATTATAAGTCGCTGTTCCTGTTTTTGATTTATCAGGTCCATCATAGAACGATTGTGCTGTTCCTGTTTTACCGGCAGGCTGATAGGACGCTGAAGCAAATTGGCTGGCAGCTGTCCCTTTTGTCATCACCCGTCTGAATCCGGCCTGCACCTCTTTAATATATTCACTCTTCATGTCGATTTTATTCAGCACTTCCGGCTGAACGGATTGTACGACAGCACCGATCCCTCTTTTAGCATCAGGTTCTCTGACTTCCTTTACAAGCTGAGGCTTTAAGCGATATCCGCCGTTTGCAATCGTTGATACGTATTGCGCGAGTTCCAGCGGTGTATACGTGTCGTATTGGCCGATCGCATAGTCAAGCAAGAATCCCGTCAATCTGTCTGTTCCTTTATAGCCTGTCATTTCATTCGGAAGATCAATTCCAGTTTTGACACCTAATCCAAATTGACTGAAATAATTACGGAACGTATCAAAGGCCGTTGTATCAATCGGTAAAGCCTGGTGCGGTTTATATTCACCTTTTCCGAGCGCAATCGCAGTTTTAAACATAAATACGTTGGAAGACTGCTCTAAGGCTCTTTGAATATTGACCGGTCCTAAGTTAGTCCATGATTTTTTACCATTTTTATCCTGTCCAATATACAATGGTTCATCCTGAAAAACTGTATTTAGATTGATGGCTCCGGTTTGAAGGCCTGTCAAGACTGTTGCGCCTTTGACTGCTGAACCCATGGCGTAAGATGACGTCATTGTACCTAAAGCATAATCATCAATTTTATATTTCCCATTTTCTTGTTTAATCTGCTTGCCCGCCATTGAAAGCACTTCACCGTTTCTTGGGTCCATCATCACAACGAATGCCCGGTCTAACAATTGAGTGCTTGGTCTTGCTTTAGCAGATTTGAGGTTCTTCTCAATGATTTTTTCCACTTCTTTTTGCAAATCAATGTCAATCGTAAGTACGAGATCTTTACCGGCTTTGCCTTCAGATACCGTTTTTGTTCCCGTGACATTGCCGTTTGAATCTGTGATATTTTCGACTTTGGCTTTTTGGCCCTGCAGAAGGCTTTCGTATTGGTATTCCAAATAGCTTTTTCCGACCCTGTCATTACGGCTGTAGCCAAGCGACAGATAATGGTCGAGCAAGTTGGACGGCAATCCTTCATTAGAGCTGGAAACACTTCCGAGCACTGAGCGAAGAAGGTTTTTATACGGATATTCACGTTCCCAATCGGAGGTGACATCAACACCCGGCAGTTCGTCTAAATGTTCACTTACCACTGCCATTTCCTTCGCTGATACATCTTCGTTTTTGATATATTGAGGGGTCAATGCATAGCCAGAATCCATCTGTCTTTTGATAGCGAGGATCTGCATATCTTTATCCGTCAATTCATTCAGCTGCTTATCAGTAATCCGTTTTAGCTGAAGCTGGTATAAATCGTCATCGGATATTTTTTTGTCTTCAACCTGCTGTCTTTCTTTAGAGCTAATCAGCTTTTTTGCTTCTTTCGGTCTAGTCAAAATCCAATAATCTTTTTTATCCCGTTCTGTTACTTTTTTTGTATCGACTTTGATCATGTCAGACAGCTTTTTTGCGATCTTTAAGCGCTGTTCTTGCGTGGTCGATTTAGATCTTGTGTATGTGATTGCATTTAAAGCCTTGTTTGTCACAATGGCATTAAAGTTTCGATCATAAATTTTCCCGCGCGGCACCGCTGAGCTGACTTCACTTTGTTCCTGCTTATTCGCTTGATTTTTGTAATCATCGCCTTGCACGATCTGCTTAATGCCCAATTCCACAATGATCCAGGTGAATATAACAAAGGCAGCTAAAAATAAAATATTCAGCCGGATCGGAAGCGACTTCTTTTTCTCTTTATGATTTTGTTTTTTTGGTTTATTTCTCCTCATAACATCACCTTTTTCTATTTACAGAAAGAAAAGACACTCAGTAAGAGTGCCAGTTTTCATTTTAAAGGTTTTTTCGACTTTTTTCTACAGATAACCCCTTTTTGGCAAAAAAATTATCTCTCGCCTTTTAAAAGGGTCGGTTCTGTTACCCGTTTTTGGCCGTCTTCTTCCATGGTTTCATTTTCCCCTTCCTTCTCCTTAAAACGGATATCCTTGACAAAGTAATAAATCAAAGGATGTCCTATACCTAATATCGCAAGTGACAAAGGAATTCCCACGTCCTCTTTCAGAAGGGCCACGATCAGGAGGAAGCATAAAATCGAAACAATTCTGCCGGCGTTCAAAAACATTTCCCTTAGCACGATATATTCAATTCTTGCTTTTCTGGCATGCCTCGCGCGCCCTATCACATCATATGTAAGTGATACATATGGCACAAGCAACAGAGGATAGCCGATGGCAATAAAAACGCCATACGTTAATAATGTCGAAAAGCTCATATGGAACAGAATCAAAAACAGCGCGCCATACAAAATAAGTCCGCCCAGCAAAATCGATTTTTTTCTGGCCTTTTTCTTAATCAGCCTGGATGCAAAGTAGTAGGCAAAGAAGGAAACAGCTGAATTGACAAGACCGAATGTACCGAGGGCAAGTTCGCTGTTTGTCTCAATAAATACAAACACACTGATTAAAAAGACAAAAATCCCTTCTCTCAAACCCTGAAAAAAATGCGCATTCGTGATTCTCCGCCAATTCATATTGCTATGGCGCTCTCCAAATACTTTGCTCAGCATAAAACGGCCTTTTGATTCTCTCCGTTTTAAGAAAAAGCTCATCACGACAGCGAGGGCAAATAAGCTGAGGGAGAGACTGAAAATGACTGTATAACCCGTATTATTTTCAAGCCTTGAGATCACAAATCCCGCTACAATCGGGCCGATCATTCCTGCAGAGGAAGACAGAATGCCCATAAACCCGTTGAAAAAGTCTCGCGTATCCGGCTCTGTTATTTCAAAGGTCAGCACGTTAAACGCTAGCCAATAAAAGCCATAGCCCACTCCGAGCACCGCTCCGATCAGCACGAGACGGCTGGCCGCCGTTTCTCCGGCTAAAAGCACACTTAAATAAAAGGCAGCTAAGAAAATGACGCCGAATCTTAAAATAAACACCCTGTCTATTTTTTTGGCTAACCGTCCAGCCAAATAAAAGGTTATCGGCTGCATTGTCACAACGGATAAATTATATATCGCCAAATCAATAAATTTCCCTGACTGCTTCCAAAGATACACATTAACAAATGTATTGGACAGTGCAATTCCCAGCGAGTAAAGCCCGCCAATGGTCAGCAGAAAGAGTAACCCTTTGTTTACGTCTACATCGCCTATCACTTTTTTTAGTTTGCTCATTACTGACTCCCCTTTACTATCCCTTAGTCTGTCTCACTCAAACCGAGATATGTAAAAAGAAGACATAAAAAAACAAGGTCCTTTATTGAGGACCTTGTTTGTGTCATTATTTTGCTTCGCTGTATAGACGAGCCACTTCATCCCAGTTTACAACTTTCCAGAAAGCTGAAATGTAATCAGGACGGCGGTTTTGATAGTTAAGATAGTAAGCATGCTCCCAAACGTCAAGACCCAAGATAGGCGTTTTGCCTTCTGAAAGTGGAGAATCTTGGTTTGGCGTGCTTGTGATTTCAAGTTTGCCGTTGTTCACAACAAGCCATGCCCAGCCAGAACCAAAGCGTCCAGCCGCTGCAGCTGCGAATTGCTCTTTGAATTTGTCAAAGCTTCCAAATACACTGTTGATCTCTTCAGCAAGCGCGCCAGTCGGTTCGCCTCCGCCGTTTGGAGATAAAAGTGTCCAGAATAATTTGTGGTTCGCGTGTCCGCCGCCGTTGTTGCGGACTGCAGTGCGGATGTTTTCAGGAACAGAATCAAGATCTGCAACAAGCTCTTCAACTGATTTGTTTGCAAGAGCAGTGTTTCCTTCAACCGCTTTGTTTAAATTTGTAACGTATGTGTTGTGGTGTTTCGTATGGTGAATAGTCATAGTTTCCTTGTCGATATGCGGTTCTAAAGCATCGTACGCATATGGTAATTCTGGAAGTTCGTAAGCCATGATAATTCCTCCTTAATATATATGTACTGAAATGCCGCTTCACAGCGAGCCTTTCTTCATTCAATGTAACAAAAGAATGCATTGTAATCAATGAAAAAGCTCACAATTTGGCTCATTTCAGCGGACATATTTCACTTTAACCGATAATCAGCACCATTAAACCTCCCGCCAGTATTTCTTATAGGACCGTCCATAAAAAATATCCGATCATCAAAAGCTGTATGATGCCCTTTGCAATGACGCCTGTTAAAAAACCAATGAGTGAACCGAGGCCAATTTTAAACGCTGACTTTAAGTCCTTCTGATGGACGATAAGTTCTGCACAAACAGCACCGATAAACGGACCCAATATGATCCCTGCAACCGGAATGACAAAAGGTCCGATTAATAAACCGATCGTGCTTCCCCATATGGCGGCCTTGCTTCCTCCGAACCTTTTCACTCCAAGCAGATTAGACACGTAATCTGCCGCGAATAATACTGCAGCAAAAACTGCCTCAACGAGCCAGAACATATAGGAATACGGACTGAATGAAAATAAAAATCCGTATAATATAAATCCGGCAACAATAAATACTACACTCGGAATAACAGGATACACCAGCCCGATAAAGGCGATGATAAAAACCGCTGCAATTAACAGCCAATACAACATATCCATAGTTTCCATCCTCCCATTTTACATCTGCCTTCTTCATATCTTCCTTGTATTCACACGCATGCAACGATACAATAAGCAACATATATTAGTTTAGCTAGGAAGTGAAGATAGTGAATGTGTTTCAGCTTTTCATTAAAAGTACATACTCTCCCCGTGATATTGCAAAAACAAGATTTCAAGGAATCGGTAAAGCGATTCTTTATGTATTTTTGCTCTCTGTCCTGTTTGCAATCCCTACCGCTTATTATGTAAGTACAGGGACCGTAAAATCAATGAATGGCTTTAAAACTGTTTTAAACAAAGATTTCCCTGATTTCACAATTTCAAACGGCAAACTTCAAACGGATGAGAAAAAAGCCACGGAATCTCAGGCAAATGGTTTCGTTATCGTGTTCGATCCGACAGACGCCTATGGCACGAAACAAATTGAAGCAAAACAAAACGCGATCGGCATCCTTCAGAACAAATTTGTTTTGGCCATTGACGGACAAGCCCAAGAAATGCCTTACTCAATGATGCCGTCAGAGTTACAGAAAAAAGATGTCATTGCAGGTTTAAACCAAAATAAAGCGATGATCGTAACTGTTCTCTCAGCACTTATTTTTCTCGTAACAGCGGCGGGGAAATTTATTGAAGTGTCATTCTTAGCGCTTATCGGGTTAATCATTAAGAATTCGCAGAAAAAACATCTATCCTATCATCAGCTTTGGAAGCTTTCTGCTTATTCCATCACCCTTTCGACTGTATTCTTTACAATCATGCGGGCATTAGAAGCAACCGTTCCAAGTGAATTTTTGCTTAACTGGTTTGTCAACTTTGTCATCCTGTTTCTCGTTTTAAAAGAGATTCCGTCCAAAAAAGCTCCTGTATAAACCGAGACTGCATTCGCAGTCTCTTTTCTTTTGTCATGATTCTAAATGGACAAGCATACTATGGTATAAAATTTCGTATGCGGGAGGAAAAGCGATGAAGCGTCTCACCTTAGTATGCAGTATTGTTTTTATTCTTTTTATTCTTTTTTATGACCTTAAAATTGGAACGATACCCATTCAGGACCTCCCTGTCTATGAAGCATCAGCAAAAACTGTTTCACAAGAACCAGCATATAAAACGGTGAAGGTAAAGCCGGGTGATACGGTTATGTCGATAGTCGGGTCAGCAGGTTCCCCAGATGACATTGTAAAGGATTTTGAAGCACTGAATCCGAATGTGAAAGCCAACGCCATTCAAGCCGGAACAGCGTACAAATTCCCGGTCTACCCTTAATTTAACGTTAATTTCTTGTCAGTTCGGCGAAGACACTGTTACAATGTAATTTGTAAAATAAATTCACATAAACCATACTAGAATTGTTATATCTAGAAGCGGCAACTACAATTAAGGAGCGATTGCAAGTGAGTGAAATCACACATCGTACAAAAACGCGTCCCGTCAAAGTGGGACCTTTAACAATAGGCGGCAACAATGAAGTTGTCATCCAAAGCATGACAACAACTAAAACACATGATGTAGAAGCAACGGTTGCGGAAATTAACCGTTTGGCTGAAGCCGGATGCCAAATTGTTCGGGTAGCATGTCCGGATGAACGGGCGGCAAACGCCATTGCGGATATTAAAAAGCGCATTTCCATCCCTCTCGTTGTTGACATACATTTCGATTATAAACTTGCGTTGAAGGCCATTGAAGGCGGCGCAGATAAAATCCGAATCAATCCCGGCAACATCGGCCGTCGCGAAAAAGTGGAAGCGGTTGTTAAAGCGGCCAAAGATAAGGGCATTCCGATCAGAATCGGAGTAAACGCAGGTTCACTTGAAAAACGGATTTTAGAAAAATACGGTTACCCGACTGCCGACGGAATGGTAGAAAGTGCACTTCATCACATTAAAATTCTTGAAGATCTTGATTTTCACGATATTATCGTCAGCATGAAGGCATCTGATGTGAACCTTGCGATCGAGGCCTATGAAAAAGCGGCAAAAGCGTTTGACTACCCGCTGCACCTCGGCATCACCGAGTCAGGAACACTGTTTGCCGGCACAGTAAAAAGCGCAGCAGGGCTCGGCGCCATTTTAAGCAAAGGCATCGGAAACACCCTGCGCATTTCATTAAGCGCAGACCCTGTGGAAGAGGTAAAAGTAGCAAGGGAGCTTCTGAAATCTTTCGGTTTAGCGTCCAATGCTGCCACGCTCATTTCATGCCCGACTTGCGGCCGTATTGAGATTGACCTGATCAGCATTGCCAATGAAGTGGAAGAATATATCTCTAAGATAAAAGCGCCGATTAAAGTGGCTGTTCTCGGCTGCGCTGTAAACGGACCTGGTGAAGCGAGAGAAGCTGATATCGGAATCGCCGGCGCACGCGGTGAAGGACTGCTGTTCCGGAAAGGAAAAATTGTCCGTAAGGTTCCCGAGGAAACGATGGTTGAGGAACTCAAAAAAGAAATTGACATTCTTGCTGAGGAACACTATGCAAAGCTTGAAGCTGAAAAAGCAAATTTAAAAGAAGAAACACAAAAAGCTTGACGGGAACCCGTCAAGCTTTTTTGTGTTAGAAAAATGGAATAATAAATATTCCAAGCACTAATGAAACGACACCGATACCCATTGCCCAAGCACCCAGACCTTGAGCACCTCTTCTTCTTGCGATATAGCCGACAATAATACCGGCAGCTCCCAATAAAACAGGCAGTACAAACAATGAAATAATGGACAAGGCTAAAGCAATATATCCTATTCCCCGTCCTTCATTGACATTGCCGCCGCTGCGATCGTTATCTCGGTCATTGCTGCGGTCAGCAGCACGATAAGGCTCTGCAATTTCAGCAGCTGTTTCCTCAAAAAAACCGTCATTGTCGCGGGTAATATTTGTTCCTTCAGATCCATGATCAACATAGTAACTGTTGTTATCACGCTTTTCGTAATCGTATGCCACCTTCAATTCCCCCTTCTGTTTTATTAAAGGAGCTTTTATAGTTTGATCCATTTTGCCTGATTCATGTTTGCTAAACTTTTCTGTTAATGTCAATTGTTTATGTTACACTTGAAAGGATGAAACTGAAGGAGTGTGGGCATGTTACGCTTAGGAATAGATATTGACGGCACAATTACGGCTCAGGATACATTCGTCCCTTATTTGAACCGTTCGTTTAATCTTTCCATTTCATTAAACGATATGACGGATTATGATTTAACAAAATTGTTAAACATTACCCAGGAAGAATTTTGGGATTGGATGAATCAAAATGAAGCGATCATATATAAGGAAGCATTGCTTGCACAGCATGCAAAACAGTCACTTGACCTCCTCAAAGAGGAGCACAAGCTTATTTATATTACAGCGAGACGGACTCATTTAACTGATGTTACCTATGAATGGTTTGACAGACAAAACATTCATTATGATCACATCGAACTCGTTGGCGGTCATCACAAAGTTGAAGCGGTCAAAAACCATAACATCGACCTGTTTTTTGAGGATCATCATGGAAACGCCATGATGATTGCGAAGGAAGCCGGAATTCCGGTGATTTTGTTTAATTCCCCTTATAATCAGCTTCCGATTGATTCAAGCATCATCAGAGTGAACAACTGGCTGGAAGCCGTCCAATGGATGAACAACAACAAGCACCACTTGATACGTGTCAATAACTAAAAAAGGAGCCCAAACCGGGCCCCTTTTTCATATATACGCATTACGCAGTAGTGTTTTCTTGGTTTTCCGCTGTACAATCAGGGCAAGTGCCGTAAATCTCAAATTTATGCCCGCTGACCTGATAGCCATCCAAATCATCACAAAGCTTGTCCATCGGACATGATTCAATTTCCTTTGTTTTGCCGCAGGCAAGACAAATAAAATGATGATGGTGATGAGTGAATGAACACTTAAATCGGAAGAGCTTTTCACCAGACAGCTCAGTTGTTTCCAAAATCCCAAGTTCTTCATATAAAGAAAGGTTTCTGTAGATTGTATCAAAGCTTAAGCCTGGATAATCATCATTTAATGCAGACAGTACGTTTTTAGCGGTAAGATATCTGTCTGAATCAGCGAAAAGCTGCAGCATATCCTCCCGTTTGTTTGTATATTTATATCCGTTTTCTTTTAGTAGGTTCAGCGCTTCTTGTACGTTCATGAAGGGTCCCCCTTTTCGCTTTGCTTAAGAACGTATCCCATGTATGAAAAAGAAAATGGCAGCTGTCTGTCAGCAAGCCATTTTCTTTACTGCAGATAAAATTATACCCATAAAATGAATAAAAGTAAATGAAAGCCTAGTGGATTGCGTTTTTGAATTTTCCGCCTCTCGTTTCATGAGTATTCATAATTGTGATGAATGCATTTTGATCAACTTCAAACACGATTGATTTGAGCTTTGTCACTTCCAGCCTTGTGACAACCGCGTAAATCACGTCCTTTTCTTCGTCCGTATATCCGCCTTTGCCCTTCAGCTTTGTTGTTCCCCGGCCGAGACGGTGCAAAATAGCATCCGAAATCTCATCATACTGATCAGATACAATAATGACCGCTTTTGTTTCATCAAGCCCTTGGATGACGGCATCAATGGTTTTCATCGCAATGTAATAAGTCATGAAAGAGTACATCGCTTGCTCAGGACCAAACTCAAAACCAGCCCAAATGAAAATGAAAACATTGATGAGCATAACGAACTCACCCACTGAAAAAGGCAGCTTTTTCGTCAGCAAAATACCGAGGATTTCAGTGCCATCCATTGAACCTCCGTTTCGTATAACGAGCCCGACGCCAAAGCCGAGCAAAAGACCTCCGAACACAGTAGCCAAAATAGGCTGGGTTGTAAAGGCTTCTACATGGTGAAGTGAGGATTCAATAACGGCAAGCCCGACAATCCCTATAAACGTAGAGACAAGGAAGGTCTTACCGATATATTTATATCCGAAGATCATAAAAGGAATATTTAATATGACAACGAAAAAAGCGAAATTCAGAAAGGGGTTTGATATAAAGAGGTGGTCTAAAATAAGTGATACACCGATGATCCCGCCATCAATAAAATCATTGGGGATTAAAAATAATTCGATACTTACAGCCGCAGATGCAGCTCCTGCCAGAATCATAAAGACCCTGAAAATAAAATGGGAAAATGTTTCTTTCTTATGTTGTTTTGTTGGGGTCATAAAATCTCCTTTCCTGCAATAACTATTTTAAATACATTATAAATCTATTTTACCATTAAACACTGACACATTTTACTGATTTGCCCATACATTAAGTCTGGAGGTGGAATGATCGATGATTTTATTTCAAAGAATTATTTTGCAGCGGCTTAATCAGGCTACTGCTGACGATTTGCTGAAGTACTCAAAACAATACGGAATCAGCTTAACAAGATTGCAGGCCGTTGAAGTGGCGAACCTGTTAAACGGCAAAAATGTAAACATCTTTAATGAGAGTGAACGGATGCGGCTGTTGAAACAAGTAGAGACAATTACATCGAAAGAAACAGCTCAAACCGTTAATGAACTATTCAAACAATTCACAAGCTAAAAAATGGGGGTGTTATCCCCCATTTTTTATTGCTGTAAAATCTTTTCGAGCAATGTATCATCAAATTGTTTTTCTTTCAGCATTTCGATCTCAAAACGGTATGGCGGTTTTTTGTTCTTTTTATCCTCACCTACATACGGTGTTTCTAGAATTTTAGGAATGTCTTTTAACTGCTCATGGTGAACAACATATTGCAGAGCGTCAAAACCTATTTCACCAAAGCCGATATTTTCATGGCGGTCTTTTCTCGCGCCTTTGATGTTTTTGCTGTCATTGATATGAAGTACTTTAATACGGTCAATGCCGACGATTTTATCGAACTCACTCAGCACCCCGTCAAAGTCCTCAACAATGTTATACCCGGCATCATGTGTATGGCACGTGTCAAAGCACACTGACAAATGCTCATTGTGTGTAACGCCTTCGATAATCTGTGCAAGCTCCTCGAAGCTTCTGCCGCATTCTGATCCTTTACCTGCCATTGTTTCTAATGCAATCTGGACATTTTGATTCGGATCAATCACTTCATTTAAGCCTTCAATAATTTTTTTGATGCCGGCTTCAGCTCCTGCCCCTACATGAGCGCCAGGATGAAGGACAATTTGCTTCGCTCCGATGGCTGCTGTCCGTTCAATTTCAGAACGAAGAAAATCAACACCCAGCTCAAAAGTGGACGGATTTGTCGTGTTGCCAATATTAATAATATAAGGCGCATGTACGATAATCTCGTCAATGCCGTTTTCTTGCATATGTGCCCGGCCTGCTTCTATATTTAAGTCTTCAATTTTCTTTCGGCGCGTATTTTGCGGTGCGCCTGTATAGATCATAAACGTGTTCGCCCCATAAGAGACTGCTTCCTGGCTTGCTGCCAGAAGCATATGTTTTCCGCTCATAGAGACGTGTGAGCCTATTCTCAACAACAGGTTCCCCTACTTTCTTTTCTTAGATTGGTTTCTTCTCTGTTTTTTCTTGATTTTCTCCATCTCATAGCTCATTTTCTTTTTATATCCAGGCTTAACCTTCTTCGGCTTTTTCACGAGACGATGAGCAATTTCGTCTGCTTCGTTCGGCGTTTTTTTACGCTTTTTGCGGCGCTGGCGGTCATCGCCTTTTTTCCATTCGCCCTTTTCAAGCTCTAAGTAATCAAATTCGATGCCCATTTTCTCAAGTTTTACTAATGCATCCTCATCAGAAAGCTCATAAATGGTCATCGCTTGTCCTGATGAGCCGGCTCGGGCCGTTCTGCCCACACGGTGAACATAGAAATCGAGATCATCCGGCAGCTCATAGTTGATAACATGGCTGACACCTTTAATATCAATGCCTCTTGCAGCAAGGTCAGTTGCAATGACATAAGTGAATTCTAAATCATTAATCTGCTTCATGACTTTTTTCCGCTCACGTGGTGTTAATCCGCCGTGCAGCAGGCCGATTTTCATGCCTTTGCCAGTCAGATACTGGGCAATATGGTCAGCCGTGTTTTTCGTGTTGGCAAACACAATCCCCAGGTATGGATTCAGATGCGACATGATGTCAAAAAGGAGCTTGTCCTTGTCACGATGTTTCGAAGGGATAAGGATATGCTCAATTTTCGCAGCAGTCACCTGCTTTGGCTCCACATGGGCGTATTTTGGATTTTCCATGTATTTCTTTAAAAATGGTTTCAGCTTTTCCGGTATGGTCGCTGAGAACACAAGCATTTGCAGATCCTCAGGCATACGGGAACCGATGTAATCTACATCTGCAAGGAATCCCATGTCCAGCATTAAATCCGCTTCATCAATAACAAGAGCTTCCGCTTTATGAACACTTAACGCCTGTTCTTTGATTAAATCAGCAATCCGTCCGGGTGTACCGACAACAAGATGCGGCTGTATTTTCAATTTATCAATTGATTTTTGTTTGTCGGTGCCTCCGATAAAACATTTCGAGCGAATCTGACTTCCTTCTTCACCCTGCGTGATTTTAAGCGCTTCCTGATAAATCTGGTTGGCAAGCTCTCTTGTCGGAGCCGTAATAACAACCTGAACGACATCCTTAGCAGGATCGATTTTGTTTAATAAAGGCAGTAAATAAGCGTGGGTTTTTCCAGTTCCCGTCTGAGACTGGCCGATGACGCTTTCTTTTTTTAGCACTGCAGGAATCAGCCTTTTCTGGATATCGGTCGGTTCGTAAAAACCAAGGCGATGTACTGCATCTATAATAAACGGTTTCAATTCATAAAGTTCAAATTTCGTTTCTTTCATTTTTCCCAGCTCCTTAAAGCGGCACATTATGTGTCCATCATCACATTATACCCGATTTCGCTTAAAAACACCACGTTTGCAAGGTGTTTGTTTTATTCAGTTATGTAAAGCAAATACCGCAGCCCCTGCATATTCTAATAGCAGAGAGAGCTGAAAGGAGGTACAAGTATGTTTTCACCGCAGCAGCCAATGAGAAATTATCCACAGCCCGGACCGCCCCGCCCTATGCCAAATCAGCGAATGATGGGGAGAAGACCGCCTAATATGCGAGGGCCTTCATTTGGAGCACAGCAGCAGGGTTTTCAGCAAGCGGGACAATTTCTTCCTCAGGCAAATGCCGGAGCGAGAAATGGTGCGGGCGGAGGCTTAAAAGGGATGCTGTCAAAGTTCCTCCCCGGCGGAGGAGGCGCTGGCGGCGCCGGCGTTCCCGGCGTTCCTGGAGCAGGTGCAGCAGCGAGCGGAGGTGCAGGTCTGCAAGGCATTCAAAATATCGCCAATCCTGCATCTTTATCCAGTATGCTTGGAAATGTGCAAAAAGTACTCGGCATGGCGCAGCAAGTCACCCCTATGATCCAGCAGTACGGCCCTTTAGTCCGCAATCTGCCGTCATTGATGAAGCTGTACAGCCAATTAAGTAAAAGTGATGATACAGAGACAGAGAGCGATGAGGAAAGTAAAAAACAATCGGATTCAGATGAATCATCAGAAAAAGAGAAAGAGGATGAAACAAAAACCTCAGACGGGAACAAAAAATCAAAACCAAAAAGTTCTTCTCTGCCTAAGAAATCAAAAACACCTGACAATAAAGAGCAAGAATCAAAAACATCTGCTCCGAAGAAAAAAGAAGCTGCCTCTCCTGCCTCGAAAAGAACATCAGGCAGTTCAAAACCGAGATTATATATTTAACATTCTTTGATATCTGAAGTGAGATTGGCTATAATGAGATCAGAAGAATGCAAGAATAAAGCCGTTTGATTACGGCTTTTTATATTGCCTTTACTCACTTCAGTATTGGAGGACAACCGAAAATGGACGTAATTAAAATTTCGCCGCGCGGCTATTGCTATGGCGTTGTTGATGCTATGGTCATTGCCAAAAATGCGGCACTAGATAAAAGTTTGCCAAGACCCATCTATATACTCGGGATGATTGTTCATAATAAACACGTCACTGATGCTTTTGAAGAGGAAGGGATCTTTACATTGGACGGCTCTAACCGTCTGGACATTCTAAAGCAGGTTGACAAAGGAACTGTCATTTTCACTGCGCACGGTGTTTCTCCCGAAGTCAGAAGAATCGCAGACGAAAAAGGATTGGTAGCAATTGATGCTACATGTCCGGATGTGACGAAAACTCATAATCTAATCTTAGAGATGAAAGAAAAAGGATATCACGTGATCTATATCGGCAAAAAAGGGCATCCGGAGCCTGAGGGAGCCGTTGGCGTAGCGCCGGAAATCGTTCACTTAGTTGAAACAGAAGAAGATGTAAAAAACCTTGATATCCAAGCAGATAAGTTAATCGTGACGAATCAAACAACCATGTCTCAATGGGATGTTCACGACATTATGGAGCTTGTCAAAGAAAAATATCCTCATGTCGAATATCACCAAGAGATTTGCCTTGCTACTCAAGTGCGGCAGGAAGCTGTATCAGAGCAGGCGAAAAAAGCAGACTTAACAATCGTTGTTGGAGACCCGAAAAGCAACAATTCAAATCGGCTTGCTCAAGTGTCAGAGGAAATAGCCGGCACAAAAGCATACCGGATCGGCGACTTAAGCGAATTAAAGCTTGAATGGCTGAAAGGCGTTAATACCGTTGCAGTTACAGCGGGAGCTTCAACACCTACGCCGATCACAAAAGAAGTCATTCGCTTTTTGGAGCAGTTCGATCACGAAGATCCATCAACTTGGACAACTGATCACAATGTACCGCTCAAAAAAATACTTCCAAAAGTAAAAGCAAAAAACTGAGGCTGTAAAAGCCTCAGTTTTTTTATAGAAATGTAAATGGATTTGTATCTGTTTCAGAAACAAAGATATTCACGTCATATTTTTTATCATTACACATTGATGTCAGCTTTCTCGTGACGCCTTCTTTCATGATTTTTTCCGCGTAATGGCCCGGATCAACCACATTCAGACCAAGCATCATCGCATCATGGGCCACATGGAAATATAAATCTCCTGTAACGTAAACATCGGCGCCCTTTCGTTTTGCATGGTGAATATACTTGTTCCCATCTCCGCCAAGAACAGCTACCTTTTTCACCATACTGTCAGCATCTCCCACCATTCTGACACCATTGACATCAAGCTTGTCTTTCACATATAAAGCAAATTCCTTGAGCGTCATCTCATTTTTAAGGGTTCCGACACGGCCGAGCCCTTTTTCGGCGGGAGACTGTTCAACAGGATAGATGTCGTACGCGACTTCTTCGTATGGATGGCTTTTTATCATTGCATTGATAACAGCTTTTTCGATGCTTTTAGGAAATACAGTCTCAAGCCTTACTTCATGAACAAGCTCAAGCTCTCCTACTTCACCGATAAAAGGCTTAGCTCCGTCCAATGGCTTGAAGCTGCCGATCCCTTCAGACGAAAACGCGCAATGGCTGTATTCGCCGATATGGCCGGCGCCAGCATTTCCAAGCGCGGCTCTGACCTGCTCTTCATATTCCTTCGGCACGTAGACGGCCAGCTTTTTCAGAGGATCCGTATAAGTAGGCGCCAGCACTTCCGTCTCACGCAGCTCTAGTGCTTCAGCAAGCAAATCATTCACGCCGCCGTCCGCAACGTCTAAATTTGTATGAGCTGCATAAACAGCAATATCATGCTTCAAACACTTTTCAATTAACCTTCCGGCAGGCTGATCTGTTGAAATATGCTTGAGCGGCCGAAAAATAGGAGGATGGTGTGCAATAATCAAATCAACCTCTTTTTCAATCGCTTCATCGACAACGCTCTCCAACACATCAAGTGTAACCATCACATTTTTAATCGGTTTATTTAAGGTGCCGATTTGCAGGCCGATTTTATCTCCTTCGACCGCATAGGCTTTCGGGGAAAATTGTTCAAACAGCTGGATGATCTGCTGCCCATTAACGCTTTTAGCCATGATCGATTACCTCCTTTAACAGCTCCATTCGATCGGAGAGCTCCTTTAATTTTTGTTTATTTTGCTCTGTGCCTGCGGCTTGTCTAATCTGCTCATAAATGTTTTGAGTGTGCTGAAGCTCTTGTGTCCACTTTTTCAAAAAGACAGCATTTTTTTCTTTTGCCAAAAAAGGACCGACGAGCATCCCGGCTGATAAAGAAATATCGTCATAAGCCGCATCTCTGTCTCCCGCTTCGGCAACCAGCACCTCATAGCATTTTCCGTCCTCTTCAAGGATCACTTCATCTATCAGCGCATACCCTTCTTTATAAAGCCACTCCCTGATATGAACAGCATGAATATTCGGCTGTAAAATAAGGCGTTCCTTCCCCGTTAATTTGTCTTTACCCGCTTCTAAAATGTGAGCGATCAAAGCCCCGCCCATTCCGGCAATCGTAATGGCATCAGCTTCACCTTTTTTAATCACTTCCAGTCCGTCTCCCTGCCTTACAGAAATGTGCGAGTTTAAGCCTGATTTTTCAACCTGCCGCTTTGCAGACAAAAACGGGCCTTCTGTTATTTCTCCGGCAATCGCTCCGCTGGCTTTATGATTCAGCACCGCATAACAAGGAAGGTATGCGTGGTCAGACCCGATATCGGCCATCACCGCTCCATTCGGTATGTACTCCGCTACTGTTTGCAATCGTTTAGATAATTTTAATTCATTCACTTGTCATCACAACTTTTCTCAATCATTTTTTCCTTTACTATCATATAAAAAATCAGCCCGGAATCCAAGCTGAGCGAATGATTTTTAGTTTGTTTCTTTTGATTCGGGTCTGCACGCGGCCGTCAAAAATAAAAGGCTGTCGAGAACATCTCGGCGGCCTGTGAATGTATAAAGAGAAATATAGTTCTTTTATTTAATTTTTGACACCCACTCTGCCATATCATCCAGCTTATCTGCCGGAACAAGACCGGAAGGCATTCCATTACCGCCTTTTTCGATCTTTGTTTTAATTTCAGCGACATCTTTCTTATCCCCTACACCTTTTAAGCTCGGACCCGAAACACCTTCATAATTTTCACCGTGGCATGCGATGCAGTTTGCCTTGTAAATTTCTTCTGGTGAAGCGTTTGCATCTTTCTTTTCAGCAGATTTGCTTTCTCCTCCGCTTGCAATCTCCCGAGAGTCATCAAGTCCTTTTACTGATAAAAAGAAAGTTAGACCAATTCCTAAAACAGCGATCAGTAAAAATGGAATAAGCGGGTTCCATTTCATTTCCCTTCCCCCTTTTTGATCCTTCCCCCTATGTAAACACTTCTAATTCTAACTTATTTTAACAAAAAGTAAATGGATTGCTATACAAAAGTTTTTTATTCACACTTTATACAAAATTGAATAGAGACATGCCTATTTCTCTAATATCCTTTTTATTCTATTGTATAATGTATTGTATACGCTTACAATAGAAAATATGGAATTAGATTTTGAAATTTTTCATCACAATGTTCATTTGCAAATGACATCATTTTTCAGTAAAATAAAGGCATATTATCCATATATCTTTTTTAAAAAAGAAGAACGGATCTGCAAGACCCGTTCCATCTTATTCGAGGAAATCTTTCAAACGTTTACTTCTGCTAGGATGTCTTAGTTTCCGCAACGCTTTGGCTTCGATTTGTCGAATACGCTCTCTCGTCACTCCAAATACTTTGCCGACCTCTTCTAATGTTCTTGTACGGCCATCATCAAGACCGAATCGAAGACGCAATACATTTTCTTCACGATCAGTTAACGTATCAAGTACATCTTCCAGCTGCTCTTTTAACAGCTCGTATGCGGCGTGATCTGAAGGTGAAGTTGCTTCTTGGTCTTCAATAAAATCACCAAGGTGTGAGTCATCCTCTTCACCGATCGGTGTTTCCAGTGATACCGGCTCTTGTGCAATCTTTAAGATTTCGCGTACTTTTTCAGGCGTTAAATCCATATCTTCCGCAATTTCTTCAGGTGTTGGTTCTCTGCCTAAGTCTTGAAGCAATTGACGCTGCACACGGATTAATTTATTAATGGTTTCCACCATATGAACGGGAATCCGGATCGTTCTCGCCTGATCGGCAATAGCGCGTGTAATCGCCTGTCTGATCCACCACGTAGCATACGTACTGAATTTATAACCTTTGCGATAATCAAATTTTTCAACGGCTTTCATCAGACCCATGTTTCCTTCTTGGATCAGGTCGAGGAACAGCATACCGCGTCCGACATACCGTTTTGCGATACTGACAACAAGCCGCAGGTTCGCTTCAGCCAATCTGCGTTTAGATTCTTCGTCACCTTCTTCAATCTTTTGAGCGTAGGCGATTTCTTCTTTTGCAGATAGAAGGTTAACCCGACCGATTTCTTTTAAATACATACGAACTGGGTCATTGATTTTAACGCCAGGCGGTACACTAAGGTCATTAAGGTCAAATTCTTCTTCGGCTTTGGCAAGCTGCTGAATATTAGGATCTTCTGTTTCTTCATTCTCACTAATTAATTCAACACCTTGTTCACCTAAAAATTCATAATACTCATCCATTTGGTCTGATTCAATTTCAAAGCTGGACATACGCTCAGCGATTTCTTCATATGTCAAAACGCCACGTTTTTTACCAGACTCTGTTAATTGCTCTTTTACTTGGTCGAATGTTAATTCTGTCTCGTGGGTTTGTTTATCAGCCATTATGGATCCCTCCTTCCAAAGCTTGCAACGAATTCTATAAGCGGTATGATTCTTATTCGGTCCATTCAGGCGTTTTCTATATGAACTGCCTTTAACAAATGTGCGAATAATGAAATGACAATTCATGATGAGGTTAAGCGATCTATTTGCTCCTCCGCAAGGAATCATTGCCAATAAATGCTTCTCATCAGTTTTCCAGTTATTTTAAAGATCGGTTCAATGTAACGATTTCTTGAGCCAGAGAAGCAGCTCTTAAAAAATCTTTTTGCCTTTCGGCTTCGGCTCTTTCCGCCTCTTTTTCTTTTATCATTGACCAATTTCTTTGATTCAACACTTTTTTTACATAATCTGATAACTCAGCTTCGCTAAGCTCTTGATTAACCTGAAGCATTAATATATCAGACAAGAGCTGGCTTATATGATCATCTGTCACCCTGGCCATCAGATGCTGGGGCGTCAGCTCGGCTCCCTCTTCATAAAAAGCATAAAGATAAGCGGCTAATGCTCGGTGCTCATCAATATTAAATTGAAACCCTACCCGGTCAATCACTTTTTGGATGACGCTCCGATCTCGAAGCATGTGAGCGAGTAACAGCCTTTCTGCATTTTCATACGCCGGGCGCAAACGTTTTTGCCTTGCTTTTGTCGTTAAATGCGCTCGCCGTGTTTTTGTTTCACCGCCATTGTCAGCAGGTTTGTTTTGCTTGCTGAAAACAGACAGCTGCTCAGTTAAAGACTCCTGTGAAAGCGAAAACTCTGAAGCAAGCTGTTTTACATAGACTTCCTGCTCTAGAGACCCTGAAAGCGTGCTGATTTCTTTCAGTACGTCTTTAATGTAAGCCAGGCGATCGCCTTCATCGGACAGGTTCTTTCCTTTTCGGAAATATTGCATTTTAAATGCCATTACGGTGACACTGGCGTCAATAATGTCGTTTTTAAATTTTTCCCCGCCGAATTTTTTGATGTAATCATCAGGGTCCAATCCGTCAGGAATCATTGCAACTCTGACTTTGCACCCTTTTTTTTGCAGAAGCTCCGAAGCTTTTAAGGTGGCTTCATAACCGGCTTTATCAGAGTCATAGCAAAGAATGATTTCTTCGACGTTTCTTCTCAGGATCTTGACATGATCATCTGTAAGAGACGTTCCCATCGTGGCTATGCTTTCTTTTACACCCGAGCTTACAGCCGATATGACATCGGCAAACCCTTCAAATAAGACTGCTCTTTCCTGCTTTCTGATATGAAGTCGGGCCTTATAGAAATTGTAAAGCAGTTTACTTTTATGAAAAAGCGGGGTTTCAGGGCTGTTCATATACTTAGGCTGCTGGCTGCCAAGAGCCCTGCCTGAGAAAGCAACAACAGCCCCGTGATGATCATGGATCGGAAACATGACACGGTTTCTGAAGCGGTCGAAATATCCGCTTCCGTCTTCGCGTCTGATCAGAAGACCCGCTTTTTCCATTTGCGCCTCACTAAATCCCCTCTTCACAAGGAATTTCGTGATAAAGTCCCAAGAATCAAGAGCATAGCCAATCTGAAATTCATCAATCAGCTCTTTCGTAAAGCCTCTGGAAAGCAGATAATCCAGTGCATCTTGACCTTCTTTTGTATTTATTAACAAATGATGGTAAAATTTCTTCAGGAGCTCATGTGCCTCAGCCATTTTTTGATCCCCAGAAGACTCTGGCCGAGCTTCGGAATGGACTGTTATATCATCTGGAAAATCAATTTGGTATTTGTCAGCAAGGTGAGAAACCGACTCGGCAAATGAATAGCCTTCCATCTGCCTTAAAAAAGAGAAAACATTGCCGCCCGCTCCGCAGCCAAAGCAATGAAAAATCTGTTTGTCGGGCGATACGGAAAACGAAGGTGTGCTTTCTCCATGAAAAGGACAGAGTCCAAAGTAGTTTCGGCCTTGCTTTTTTAATTGAACATAATCACCTATGACTTCAACGATATCTGCCGACTTTTGCACCTGATCCACAATTTCATCTGGTATCCGATTTCCCATCTTATAACACTCCGTCGTACATTATTCGATGCTTTAGTGCAAAATCCCTTCATCGTTCGACAGGATTTTTTGCAGCAGTGTAATAAATCGTTCTCGATCTTCTTTATTCAATTTTTTAGGCCCTTTGGCGTATACGCCTTTTCTCCTTTGTTTGCCGGAAAAATGACGGCTCTCAAGAGCAAAATCAATCGTGTCTTCTTTGTAAAGACGACCTCTTTCCGACATAACGGAGACATTTCTGTTCAACAGCAGAGATGCTAATCCGATGTCCTGCGTCACAACAATATCTCCCGGTTTTACGTGATTTGCGATATATAAATCAGCAGCTTCTTTATGAGGATCAACATACTTCCATTTTTCTTCATTGCTTCTGGAAAGCTGATAATGTTCAAATGAAGCGACAAAAAGAACTTGAACTTCATACTCGGATGCTGTTTGTAAAATTTCATCTTTTACCGGACAAGCATCAGCATCGACAAAAATCGTCTTTTCTTGTTCATTAAGAAGAGTAATTCTCCATCCCTCCATTAAACTCCTGCATAAAAGCAAGCAAAATCGCACATCCTTTATTATTGCGGATGTATATGAATTTGTCGAAAAATTTCCGGGAGAAATTCTTGACATCTTACCCATAATAGTTTATTCGTATCACACGATCCTTAAACCTAAAATTAATCATTTTATCACAATTTTTTATTATAATACAAACTTCGCAAAGAAGCTATTGTTTTTCATTATTCCCTTTTGGCATAGCCAAAAACCCAGGATAGAGCGTCCTGAGTTATAAGTTTTTTGTTTTGAGATGATGGATAATATTCGCTGTTTCTTCAACCGCTTTATTTGAAACATCAACAACCTGGCAGCCGATCCGATCCACAATCTTTTCGAAATACTCCAGTTCCTCTTTGATTCGGTTGATATTTGCATAAATCGCTTTATCATTAAGCCCGAGTGATTTTAAGCGTTCTTTTCTGATATGATTCAGTTTATCAGGGCTAATCTTTAAGCCGATGCATTTTTTCGGATCAACGTTAAAAAGTTCTTCCGGTGGATCAACCTCAGGTACAATCGGAACATTGGCAACCTTCAGGCGCTTGTGTGCGAGATATTGAGACAGCGGTGTTTTAGACGTTCTTGAGACGCCGATCAAAACGATATCAGCTTTTAAAATCCCTCTTGGATCACGTCCATCATCGTATTTAACTGCAAACTCGATGGCCTCCACTTTTTTGAAATAATCTTCATCAAGCTGGCGGACCCGCCCCGGTTCGTATTTCGCTGTTAAACCGTAGGCCGTTTCCATTTTATCAATTAACGGGCCGATAATATCATAATATAAAACATTTGCTTTTTCCGCTTCGGCTATCAAATATTCTCTGATTTCCGGCACCACGAGTGTAAAACAGATAATGCCGCCGTCTGCCTTTGCAAGTGAAATCACTTCATTGATAGTGCCTATATCTTCAACATAAGGAATTCTTCTTACATGTGTATCATCCGCCGATCCGTTAAATTGGCTGAGTGCTGCTTTTACTACCAATTCGGCCGTTTCACCGACGGAATCCGATACAACATAGATGATGCGGTTATTCATATTATCCCCCCGTTAGTTTGCAATCTTATAGGATTTCATTTTCAGATAAACTGACAAGTATTTTTGTCATATTTGTTTTTGTCACTCTGCCGATCACTTCAAAGCCTTTATCGGTATCTTTGATGACAGGCAGCGCATCAATTTGTTTTTCTATTAAGTGCTTTGCAATGTCCATTACATAATCCTCACGTCTGCACACCGTAATGTTCGGCATCCTTGTCATGATGATGTGAACAGGGACCGATGTAAGCTCCTGCTGGCCAATGCTCGCTCTGAGCAAGTCCTTTCGTGAAAGCACCCCGACTAAAACAGCATCGCGGTCCACCACAAACAGAGTACCTACATCTTCTAAAAACATGGTGCAAATCGCATCGTACACAGAAACGTTTTCGTGAATCACTACGGGGATAGATTGAAAGTCTTTCACCTGAAGCTTTTTGAGTTTATCCGCTAAAAGCTGTGTGCCGGTTTTTCCCGTATAGAAATAACCGACTCTCGGGCGCGCCTCGAGGAATCCTGACATGGTGAGTATGGCTAAATCCGGACGCAATGTCGCCCTGGTAAGGTTCAGCTTTTCTGCAATATGCTCCCCTGTAATCGGCCCGTTTTCTTTTACAATCTGCAAAATATGTTCTTGCCGTTTATTTAGTTCGATCGTACTCACCACCTTTTCACTTCATAGCTATGTAAAGAAATAATAATCCATATTATAGCGTAAATATCTTGTAATCAAACAAAAAACTTATAAATGGGGAAAAGACGATTACCGATCACACAGCAACCGCCTTTTCTCTCTTTATTTTACAATAAGGGCATTCATATTCGCAAAGGACTTGATCTCATCCGCCAAGCTTACCATTTGCGCTAAACGATTTGCCTTTAATGCCTCATTATCCGCTATAACCATTGTATGGTCGAAGTAAGCATCAATCGGTTCTTTTAAGGCTGCAAGTGAAGCAAGCGCCGCCTCATAATCTTTTTTGCTGAAGTTTTCCTGCAGATTTTGCTTCGCTGTTTGGTAGGCATCAAACAGCTTTGCTTCGTATTCATTTTCAAACAGATCAGGCTGAATGTCTCCGCGGACTCCTTTTTTGCTGATAGAGATCACTCGGCCTAACGCTTCAGCTGTTTCCTTAAAGCCAGGTGCACCAAGCTTTTGTTCCAGTACTTGCGCTTTATGCAGCGCTGAGTATGGCTCAAGCTTAGAGCTTTCCAGCACGGCGTCGATGACATCATGTCTGATTTGTTCAGCATTCAAGACATATTTCAGGCGCTGAGTGAAGAAATCCAGCAGTTCATTTTCTTTATCAGTTTGAACGAAAGTAAGCAGCTCTTCAAATGAAATTCCCCAGTTGCGGTCAAGAAGAATCGCAACAATACCGCTTGCCTGGCGGCGCAGTCCGTAAGGGTCCTGAGAACCGGTCGGAATAACGCCGATTGAGAAGAATGAAGCGATTGTGTCAAGCTTATCCGCCATTGCTACAACAGCTCCTGTAAAAGTAGAAGGCGTTTCTCCGCCAGCTGATCTAGGCATATAATGTTCATTGACTGCCGCAGCCACAGCTTCATCTTCACCAAGCATTCTCGCATACTTTTCGCCCATAATTCCTTGAAGTTCAGGGAATTCATATATCATATGCGTGACAAGGTCGAATTTAGAAATTTCAGCAGCTCGCTTCACATGTTTTAACGTATCTCCATCAGCCTGAAGACGAACGGCAAGCTTGTCTGCGATTGATGTGACTCTTCTAACCTTATCAGCTAGAGAACCAAGCTCTTCATGGAACACAATGTTTTCAAGCTTCTTCACGTTTGCATCAATGTTCAGTTTCTGATCTTCCTTGTAAAAGAATGAAGCATCAGACAAACGCGCGCGCAGCACTTTCTCATTGCCTCGAGCCACATTTTCGATCGCGTGGCTGTTGCCGTTTCGGACTGTGATAAAGTGAGGCAGCAAGTCACCGTTTTTGTCTTTGACAGGGAAGTAGCGCTGATGCTCTTTCATTGTCGTGACAAGCACTTCCTCAGGAATTGAAAGAAACTCAGATTCAAATGAACCGTAAAGAGCTGTCGGGTATTCTACTAAATGATTCACTTCATCAAGAAGGTCTTCGTCAACCGGAATGCTCCAATTGTGTTCTGCAGCCATTGCCTCCAGCTGAGATTGAATCATTTGCTTTCGGACGCTAGGATCAGCAATAACATGCTGTTCTTTCAGCTGCTCTTCATAAGCTGAAGGTGATTCAATTGATACTTCATGTCCGAGAAAACGGTGTCCCTGTGTTGTTCGTCCAGATTCAACGTTTGTGATCGAAAATGGAATGACATCCTGTCCAAATAAAGCGACAATCCATTTGATTGGTCGGATATAACGCAAATCTTCATTTCCCCAGCGCATGTTTTTCGGGAAATGCAAGCTTGTAATTAAACCGCTTAGTTCTGGCAGCAGCGATTTCGTTTCTTGGCCGGCTAGGAATTTTTGCACGAATACATACTCTGTGCCTTTTACTTCTTTGATGTACAGGTCTTCCACATTCGCGCCTTGGCCTTTTGAAAAGCCGATTGCCGCTTTTGTCCAGTTTCCGTCTGCATCTAGGGCAATTTTTTTCGCAGGCCCTTTTGCCTCCTCTTTTATATCATCCTGCTTTTCTGCAACATCCTTAACGAACACAGCAAGACGTCTCGGTGTATTGAAGAGCTTCACATCACCGTGAGTAATATTTTTTTCTTTAAGCCAGCCTGTCAGCTTCTCGCCAAGCTGAACCATGCTTTCATTCAAAAAGCGCGCCGGCATTTCCTCTAATCCGATCTCTAAAAGTAAATCCTGTTTACTCATGAGAAGAACCCTCCCCTTTAAGCATTGGGAACCCTAGTTTTTCTCGTTCCTCATAATAGGTTTTTGCTACTTTTCTAGCTAAATTCCGCACTCTTGCGATATAGCCCGTCCGCTCGGTAACAGAGATCGCACCTTTGGCGTCAAGAAGATTGAAGGTGTGCGAGCACTTCAGCACATAGTCATATGCTGGATGAACAAGTCCGTTATCCATTTGCTTGATCGCTTCTTTTTCATATGTGCTGAACAGTTGGAACAGCATATCGACGTCTGACGTTTCAAATGTATAAACGGAATGCTCATATTCAGCCATCATGAATAAATCTTTTACTGTAAACCCTGTCGTCCATTCCAAGTCGAAAACATTTTCTTTATCCTGGATATAAGACGCGAGACGCTCGATTCCATACGTAATTTCTACTGAAACCGGTTTACATTCAAGTCCTCCGACCTGCTGGAAATACGTAAATTGTGTAATTTCCATTCCGTCAAGCCATACTTCCCAGCCAAGACCCGCACAGCCTAAAGACGGATTCTCCCAGTTGTCTTCAACAAAACGAATATCGTGCTCAAGCGGATCAATTCCGAGAGCCCGCAAGGAATCTAAATACAGCTCTTGAATGTTATCAGGAGACGGTTTGATAATGACCTGGAACTGATGATGCTGATACAATCTGTTTGGGTTCTCCCCGTATCGGCCGTCTGCAGGGCGTCTTGAAGGCTCTACATAAGCCACTTTCCACGGCTCAGGGCCGATGCTGCGCAAAAATGTATACGGGCTCATCGTGCCGGCTCCTTTTTCTACATCGTAAGCCTGCATAAGCACACAGCCCTGACTGGACCAATGCTTTTGCAAGGTAAGAATCATGTCTTGAATATTCATTTCAAGCACCTCCACTTTTCTTTCATAAAATGACTGCGGCAGCAACCAAAAAACTCCCGTCTCTATGCTTGCCTGCCGCAAACATAGGGACGAGAGTTCTCCCGCGGTTCCACCCTAGTTGCTGAGAATAAAATCCCAGCCTCTTTTTTAAAATTGCTCAAGAATGCCTTTCGTTGCGTGCTCATCCTTAGCTTACACCGCCCTAAGGTCGCTTTCATGAGGTAAACGCAAGTACTTCTTTCTCTCACTGCAACATATTTTATAATAAATGATCATATAAAAAGATGGACCAGATGTCAACTTTTGTTTTCACCCATAAGATGTTTCATGCTTTCCATTTGATCTAAAAAGCGCTTTGATTTTAAATATAACCCTGAATATTCTTCGTAATACAAATCAATCACTTGCTTTAATTCAGCTTTTGTTTCCTCTTTTAAGGACACATTGCCCAGCCTCGACAGATCGAAGTAATAAAAGAGTCTCAACAGCCTTGCTGTTTGCGGTTTAATCGGAATCCTGTAAGGATCTTTTTCAAAACAGCGATGGCATATAAAACCATTATCACGGACAGAAAAGTGAAAAGTTCCGTCTTGGCTTTTACAATGTACACAATGATTCAGCTCAGGATACAGCCCCATGACACCGAGCATCTTCATTTGAACAATGAAGGTGATAACATCCGGATCTGTTCCTTCATTCAGCTGTTTTAGTGATTCTAATATAAATTCAAATAAATAAGGATTTGGCTTTCTTTCCTCTGTGCCTCTGTCGACTAATTCAGCAATATATGCGGCATAGGCTGTTAAAAACAAGTCTTCCCTGATGCCTCTCATGCTGAGGATCATTTCCCCCTGCTGAAGCGTTCCGAGGCCTGATGTTTTTTGCATTAAAAATGAACCATACAAAAAGGGCTGGCTGACTGCTGATAAACGGCTGTTCGGTTTTTTGGCGCCTCGTGCCATAACACCTATTTTTCCGTGTTCTCTTGTCAGTAATGTTACGATTTTATTCGTCTCTCCGTAATCATTTGTGCGAAGAACGATCCCTTCACATTTTGTCAGCATTTCCGCACCTTCCTAAAGCAGGAGCGGCCAAGAGGTTTATAAAATTGGATAATCAAATCGGGCTAGCTCATCTTCTAGTTCTTCGGGTCTTTCCATGTTCTCTTTTTCCAGTTCTTTAAAAAGAAGATACGTATCAACATTTCCTGTTTGAGAAAATACGTTCCAGGTAAAATTCAACACAAGAAACCCACCTTTCTGTAGTTAAACTAGCTTACCTAAATTCCAAATTCTTACCTTTATCTTGACCAGATGTCCTCCATTTCATGTTAAACAAAATTTGCTAATGTATCCTTTTTCCTGTGAGATAATGTCCCACACGGCAAGAGATTAATATTCGTCCTCTTTAAAGCCAAAATCGCGAAGCTGGGACATTTTATTGCGCCAATCTTTCTGCACTTTCACCCACAATTCAAGGTAGACACGGGAGCCTAACAGTGCTTCAATATCCGCCCTCGCTCTTTTTCCGACCTCTTTCAGTAGACTTCCTTTTTTACCAATTACGATGCCTTTCTGGGAATCCCGCTCGACCACAATCGTTGCCGCTACATGCACAGAACCGTTGTCCTGCCCTTTGATGGATTCGATGGCCACCGCAATGCTGTGCGGGATTTCTTCTCTCGTCAAATGCAGCACCTTTTCCCTGATTAATTCAGAAATGATAAATCGCTCTGGGTGGTCGGTGACCTGATCACTCGGATAGAATTGCGGCCCTTCCGGCAAATACGCTTCAATCTGAGCGAGCAATGTTTCGATGTTATTTCCTTCTAGAGCAGAAATCGGAACAATTTCCTTAAAAGGATAACGTCTGCGGTATTCGTCAATTAACAAAAGCAATTGGTCGGGATGAATTTTATCAATTTTGTTTACGATCAAAAATACAGGCGTAGACATCTGCTGCAATTTCTCAATGATGAATTCGTCGCCTTTCCCGTAGCCTTCCTCGGCATTGATCATAAACAAGATCAAATCAACTTCTTTTAATGTATTTTGCGCCACTTTCATCATAAAGTCCCCGAGCTTATGCTTAGGTTTATGAATCCCTGGTGTGTCAATAAAAATGGTTTGTGATGTGCCTGTCGTTAATACCCCTTGCACCTTGTTTCTCGTCGTTTGGGGCTTATCGCTCATGATCGCGATTTTTTGCCCTATGACTCTGTTCAAAAATGTAGACTTTCCTACGTTTGGTCTTCCAATAATGGATACAAATCCTGATTTAAAGCTTTCGTTCGTCATGTAAATCCTCCGATGAAAATGCGCCTGGCAGTAATTCTTCCACAGTCATTTCTTTTATTTGTCCTTGTAAATTAGTCAGTACGACAACAACGTCCTTTGTGCAAAGCTCAGAAATCACCTGGCGGCAGGCTCCGCACGGAGATACCGGTCCAGGGGTGTCAGCCGCAACGGCCAGCATCTGAAACTCTGTATCCCCTTCAGAAACAGCTTTAAATAAAGCGGTACGCTCAGCGCAATTGCACATGCTGTATGCAGCGTTCTCAATGTTGCAGCCTCTGTACACTTTTCCATCCTTGGTAAGAAGAGCGGCTCCTACTTGGAACTTGGAATACGGCGCATATGCCATATCACGCGCTTTTAAAGCTTCTGTTATTAATTCTTGTCTGTTCATGTGTACATTCCTCTCTTACCTATAATGGTACCGCTATCACTTTATATTTTACATAATCGCGCGCTTTTTTTCACGCCCATTTCTAAAAATGTAAAATAAATGTAAGAATTTTCAGCCATTACAGCTTTGGCAAAAAAATAAGTAAACCAATGATACACGAAATGACGGCAAAAACGCAAACAGCCCCGGCGGCAGCGTCCTTGGCCGCTTTAGCAAGAGGGTGATGTTTGTCAGTTATTAAATCAACCGTATGTTCAACGGCTGTATTTAAAAGCTCAAGCGAAAACATTCCGCCAATCAAAAGGAATATAATCACCCACTCTATCGTGCTGAGTCCTACAAGGAAGCCGCAAATGAGAACAACGCAGGCGGCTGCGGCATGAAATTGGAAATTCCGCTCCGTCCGCGCTGTTTTCCAGATTCCCCGGCCTGCATGCACAAAGCTTTTGTAGAATCGCTTCAGCTCATTTCTATGATCTCTTGAGTCCATAAGCGTCCAGCAAATCCTTTTGCTTAGTAAACATCTCCTCTTCTTCCTCTTTCGTCATATGGTCATATCCTAAAAGGTGCAGAAATCCGTGTACGGCAAGAAATCCGAGCTCTCTTTTAAAAGAATGATTATACTCCTCTGCCTGCTCTCTTGTGCGATCGGCACTGATGATAATATCACCTAAAACCGGAGGCATCTCGGCGCCCACGATTTCGACCTCGCCTTCTCCCTCTTCTTCAAGAGCAAATGAGATGACATCTGTCGGTGTATCCTTTCCCCGGTATTCTTTGTTAATCTGCTGTATGTCATCATTGGTAACGATCGTGACAGAAACCTCAGCCTGATCCTGAACGCCTTCACGCTCAGCAGCAAATTGAAGCAGATTTTCTACTTCTTTGAGCATCTCTTCTGAGACGCTTCCTGTTTCATCAACGATATCAATCAGTAAACTCATCTATTTCACCTTCTTAGTAGCCTCCGGATATTCAATCCGGGAGTGGAAAATTCCTTTTAATGTTGCACAGAGCGTTTTTGCGATTGTATCCAGCTCTTTAAATGTCAAATCGCATTCACTGAACTGTCCGTCCTGAAGCTTATCGGATATAATACCCCGGACAAGCTTTTCAATTCGTTCAGGATTTGGGTTATGCATGGATCTGACGGCCGCTTCAACACTGTCGGCCACTGATATAATTGCGGCTTCCTTTGACTGCGGCTTCGGCCCCGGATAACGGAACTCTTCCTCTGTAATCTGGTCGCCTTTTTCCTTCGCTTTATAGTAAAAAAACTTTAAAAGCGAGGTTCCATGATGCTGCTCAGCAATATCGACAAGCTCTTTCGGAAATTTATAGCTTCTCAGCATGTTCGCACCGTCAGTCGTATGCGAGATGATAATATTTTTACTCAGCTGAGGAGACAGTTTGTCATGCGGATTGTCAATATTCATTTGGTTTTCAATAAAATATTGCGGGCGCTTTGTTTTTCCGAGATCGTGATAATATGCGCCGACTCTTGCAAGCAAACCATTAGCCCCAACCGCTTCACAGGCTGCCTCTGATAAATTGGCGACCATTACACTGTGATGATATGTACCTGGTGTTTCTGTCAGTATTTTGCGCAATAGCGGATGGTTAGGATTAGACAGCTCGAGCAGCCTCATGGTGGATAAAATGCCAAAGCCTGTCTCGAAAAACGGCATCAGGCCGATGATCAATACCGATGATGCAAACCCCGACACAACACCCATGAGCATTAACGTGCCGATTTCAAGACCCGACAGTGCGGTGTTCTGGATCAATAATAAGGAAAGAACAACAACCATATTAATAAACGCAACGAAAAGTCCGGTCTGCAAAATTTTTGACCTTGCATTATGTTTTCCTAAAAATAAAACGCCTGAAATGCCGCTAATCAAATAATAAATCCCTATGACATAATTGAATGTTCCTGTCACACCCTGATTAAACATCATACTCCCGCAAATCGCAAGAATGATACTTCCCAAAATGGCAATGCGTTCATTCATCAGCAGTTTGATTAAGATGGCCCCGGCCGCAATGGGAACCAGATAGCCGATATTATTATATTCCATCTTCTGAAACAAACTGACAACCTCCATGATCACAAGCAAAAGTGTTGTGATAATAGAGAATAGCAGAATGGATTGGTTTTTAAACTTTAGGTTTTGTTTCTGTTTTTCAAAATAATATACAAGTGTTGCAATGAACAGTCCGATCATAATCAATAGCCCGCTGATCGGCTTAAAGAGATTTGAGTTATTTAATAACCCGGTCAGCTCAAGTTTTCTGTACACTTCCCGATCAATAAGGTCATTTTCTTCCACGAGCACTTGCCCCTGTTTGATTTGAACTTGCTGGACATTGTCTGACGCTTCCTGCCGCTTTGCCTCTGTTGCTTTCGGATCGAAGACGTAATTCGGAATAATAGCAAAACGCCCGATTTCTGTCGCAGCTCCCAAGTATTTAGATGGAATAGAATTGCTCTTTAGCTCTTTTTCTACTTTATCCTTTGCATCAGATAGCTTATCCGAAGGGATTTCACTGCTCATGACCGTATTTACTGCGGTAATGACCGTATCTCTGACAAAAGAAAAGTCTTCACTGTCTGCTTTCAGCAATGTCTTGATGGAGTCCTCGGATATGGAATCATTCACATCTGACGTCAATTTATCCTTTACGGATTTGACCATTGATTTTTCCGATGGGGATTTGCTGCTTTCTTCCGATGATTTTTTCACTTCACTGATACTGTCGAATATTGATGACACAAGGTCTATCCGATTATCTGTGTATTCTTTTTTTAATGTATATTGATCCTCAACCGCGTCCTCAGCGGCTTGCTTTTTTTCCTCCGTGGCTTTTTGATCTTCCACGGTTGCCGGAGCATAAATGGTCTTGTCGCTGACTGAAAACAGGTCCAAATCAAGTGTTTCCGGCTTAACATGTACAAAGAGCAAAGCAAACATAATGGCAGCCAGCAGAAGATACAGCAGTACATGCATGGAGCGGGCATTTTTAAAATTGCTCCATTTTTTTGAGCTGCTTTTGGTCTTAGCCTTCTTTTTCAACACAAGAACCTCCTCTTGAAACATCAAGCCCACAAGCAATCATAAAAATGACCCGATAACGCGCGATCGGGTCATTCAGCATTAATTTTGCTTATCGTATGCTTCAATAATTTTCGCAACAAGCGGATGTCTGACCACGTCTGTCTGGTCTAGCTCAATCATAGAAATGCCGTCTATTCCTTTCAGCATCTCCTTCGCTACTGCAAGTCCCGATTTGACGCCTTTCGGCAGGTCAATTTGGCTAACGTCACCTGTAATGATCATTTTAGAGCCAAAACCCAGTCTCGTCAAAAACATTTTCATTTGAGCAGGCGTGGTATTCTGTGCTTCATCAAGTATAACATAAGCATCATCGAGCGTCCGTCCCCTCATATATGCAAGCGGAGCAATTTCAATGATGCCTCTTTCCATCAGACGTTCTGTATGATCTGCACCAAGCACATCATGGAGAGCGTCATACAGCGGGCGCAAATAAGGATCTACTTTTTCTTTTAGGTCACCTGGGAGAAAACCGAGGCTTTCACCGGCTTCCACGGCAGGCCTTGTTAAAATGATTTTTTTAATATGTCCGTTTTTTAAAGCATGGACTGCTTTTACGACAGCCAGGTACGTTTTCCCGGTTCCCGCCGGACCAATGCCGAATACAAGGTCATTCCGCTTCATAGCGGCCACGTATTCCCGCTGTCCCATTGTTTTTACACGGATTGATTTGCCTTTTGCGTTTTTTGTAATTTCTTCTTCATACATGCTTTCAAAGTATTCAAGTTCATTCTTCTTTGCCATTTTGATGGCGTAAATCACATCACGTTCAGAGATCTCTATCCCCTTGCGAATTAAAGCGAGGAGTGATCCCAGCAGCCTGTCTGCAATCTGAAACGATTCATCATCGCCTGAAACATAAATCGTCTCGCCGCGCGTAATGATATTTACATTCAGATCTTTCTCCATCAATTTCAAAAAAGAATCTTGGTTCCCGAAGAGTGAAAGCGCCTCGTCCGGGTTTTTCAGTTTTTGATTCATCGCAAGTAAATGTTCTGTCATTCTTCAGTCTCCCTGACAATAGGTGTGGTTTGAACGATATCTTCTATAACTTGGTAGAGAATAATCAACTTTACTTTACCATTCTCAACAGTCTGGTGCAAAACTTTTTCACTTTTCACCTCGCCGTTTTCGCCTATTTTATCCTCTACATCCTGTTTACCCAATTTAATGCCTTCTTGAACTGCTTCTTCTTTCGTATATTTTCGCAAAGCCTCTTCACTTTCTCTTGTTTGCTCTTTGACATAGGATACAGGGAGCTTAAATCCGAGAAAATGAAGCGAGTGCTTTTCTTGTTCTGTTTTTGGATACTTCAATTCCTCTTTTTTAAACGTCATCCCCCAGATCGGGATTGCCAACGAGCCAAAAGAAAGCTTGTGCTTTGTCCTTACTTTGCCCGTATAGACGTTAAATAATGTTTCAAGCGGGACTGTCACTTCTGATCTATACCAGGTTTCTCCGTAAATTTCTGCTTTTGAGGCGACTTCCTGCTGATGGTCTTCACTGCCAATCAGCCCAGAAACAAGCAGCTGTCCCTTTTCAACATGGTCGTGTATGGCGGCCATGGGCTGCCCTTTTTGCACAAACATTCTCGTAATCGTTGCTTTCTTTTTGGCGACAATATTGCGCGGGCTAACATACTTTTCTTTTTCGGGCTCATTTTTCTCCACAACTTTCATGTGAATGGTCGTCCCCTTCAGATCAACGCCGACCCAGGTGATATTGTCTATTCCATTGGTTAATGATTTCTGTATTTTTTCGGGCGACATCATTAAAAACTGCAGCCGGCCCTTTTTGACGCCGATTTCATTAAGATGCTGCCTCATTTGATGCTCTGTTTCAGGCTTAGCGCCTGTCACATCAATTTTCCACACCATATTGGAAAGCAGAAACAAAAGGATGAAAAAAATCGCAAAACCGATCGTAAACCCTATATTCAGCTTTGATTTCAGCAACAGGAAGGGAAAACCCTTCCGATTGATAAATCGGGCTTTACATTTAAATTTACTTCTCACCCGCCGAAAGGCATGTACATCCTGAAGCTGTATATATAACGATACGGCTTCTTTCTTTTTTTTGACATGAAAGACTGGAATCCCCTGTCTTGTGCATTCATTAAGGAGCCGCTCAATCCCTCTTCCCGTCAATTCAAGCTGGACCTTACCCGAAAAAAAAGACAGCCATTTATTTTTCACAACATTTCCCCCTCGGCTTTATGACTCAACATATCGAACGACATCAATCGTACCCTCCAAAAGTATTTCTTCCGGAAGAATCGCCTTGATGACAAAATTTTTACCAGATATGATGCACTGGCCCTGCTTCAGCATCAGCCTCACTTCATTCTCGCTGAAAAGCAAAAGGCCTCTGTGGTTTTCTATGTAGATATGAAGTCTGCCAACCATTGTAATCCTCGGCAGATCCATCATAACGTCCGGGGGAATTTCCAATGCTCTTGTCAGCCAAGCTTTCACACGATTCTTTCTTTGCCCCATACAAAAAGAACCCCCTTTCATCTCATATGTATGATTTGAAAGGAGGTTCTAACACTTTAATTTTTACGGGCCGGGCGCATCGTATGATGAGGTTTTTTCGCCCTTGGAGGTCCGAATACCTCTCCTAGAACGATCCCCTGTACCACGGTGTCTTTATTCACCTGGAGCATTTTTTGTTTTGTGTATACCGCTTTTTGTTTGGCAGCAGCAAGATCTCGTTCCAGCCCTTTCAGATTTCTTTCTGTTTCCCTGCGTCTTTCTTCCGCTTCCCGTCTTGCCTGTTCCATACGGTTAGGGATAGGTGCAGGAGCTTCTTCTTTTGACTGCTTCTTTTGAGGGGAAGCAGTTTGCACCTGTTGAGGTATTTTTCTTTTTTGGCTGTTTTGCTTTTCTTCTTTGCTCTTTTTGCCGAAAATCGCAGAAATAATTCCGATGATCGCTGCAATAATAAGCGGATTTGTCAGTAGATCTTCCATCAGCGTTCTCCCTTCTTAGAGAGATTATGATTTGCGGTCTTCATCCGACGGGTCTTTCGTCAGCTTGCCGAATGAATCACGCATATCTGTGTCAGCATCAATGTTCTTGATATTCATGTAATCCATGACGCCAATATTCCCTTCACGCAAGGCTTCCGCCATCGCAAGCGGCACTTCCGCCTCGGCTTCTACCACTTTCGCGCGCATTTCTTCTACGCGGGCGCGCATTTCCTGTTCTTGAGCGACAGCCATTGCACGTCGTTCTTCCGCTTTTGCCTGCGCGATGTTTTTATCAGCCTCGGCCTGATCAGTTTGTAAAATCGCACCGATGTTTTTGCCGATGTCAACATCAGCAATATCAATCGAGAGAATTTCAAATGCCGTTCCTGAGTCCAATCCTTTTCCTAGTACCGTCTGAGAAATCATGTCGGGGTTTTCAAGCACTTTTTTGTGATTTTCGGATGAACCGATTGTAGAGACGATCCCTTCACCGACACGGGCAACAATGGTTTCTTCCCCCGCTCCCCCGACGAGACGTTCGATATTCGCTCTTACTGTGATTCTCGCTTTCGCTTTCACTTCAATACCGTCCATGGCCACACCGGCAATGAACGGCGTTTCAATGACCTTAGGATTAACGCTCATTTGAACAGCTTCCAACACGTCCCGGCCTGCAAGATCAATGGCAGCACAACGCTCGAATGTGAGTTCAATGTTAGCTCGCTGGGCGGCGATAAGCGCGTTGACAACTCTGTCAACATTACCTCCGGCCAGGTAGTGGCTTTCAAGCTGGTTTGTTCCAACATTAAGTCCCGCTTTATGCGCTTTAATCAGCGGGTTAACAACCCGATTCGGTATGACGCGGCGAAGTCTCATCCCAACCAGGGTGAAAATGCTGATTTTCACTCCGGCTGCTAAAGCTGAAATCCAAAGCATTACAGGAACAAATGTAAAAAATACAGCCAAAACAATGATCGCAACTGCGACAATTGCCAGAATCATAAATGTTGACGGATCCATATAACTTCTCCTCGTTTCTATTTAAATTTCTCTCACGACAATACGTGAGCCTTCTACTTTAATCACTTTTACTTTCTTATCTTTTTCTGTAAACGATCCCTCCGAAACAACGTCAAGGCGTTCATCGTCAATAATGACGGTACCGGAAGGACGCAGCGGTGTAGAGGTTATACCCACCTTTCCCATTAGGTCCGTCCGCGTTTGATTTGATACGTAGCCGCTCTCGGTATTTGTAGAATCATTTAATATCAATTTTCTAAAGAATTTCATACGCTTTCCCAACACCCTTGTCAGTAAAATAAAAGCTGTAATTGAAACAGCTGTGGCGATCAAGAGAGAAACCGCCATGACAGTGAAGCTCCCCGCGGCTAAAAACAGGCTCACAATAATCGACCCCAAGCCAAGTAAACCAATGATTCCTCCAGGAAGGAAAATCTCAAGCAGGATGAGGATCACCCCTGCGATAAAGAGGAGAACCGTCTCATACCCGGCAAGGCCTGCTGCGAGATGACCGTAGAAAAACAGCAATAACGCAATGAATCCAGCCGTTCCAGGGAGGCCGACACCCGGGGAAAAAAGCTCTACTGTCAGACCTAAAAAAGCGATAGTCAGCAGAATGGGGACAATGACCGGACTCGTCAGCCATCTTGCTGTTTTTTCCGCAAAGCTTTCCTTTGCATAGCTGATCTGCGCTTTTTCGAACCCAAGCTTCTTTACGAGCGCGGATACATTGTCAGCAGTGCCTTCTGAATAGCCTACCTCCATCGCCTTGTCTGCGTTAAGTGTCAGCAGATCTCTCTTAGGCGCGCCGACTTCCTTGGCATCTATATCCGGGTCAGCCATTGCGAGCGCATATTTTGGATCGCGATTATTTTTCACTGCGGCATCTTCCATCTCTGCCAGCCAAAGTGATTCAGCTTTTTGGTCAGCAGCATTGCCTTGGCCATCAATAATCGCGGCGGCTCCCATTTTTCCGCCAGGCGCCATATAAATGTGATCGGCTTGCAGCGCAATGTATGCACCAGCAGACAACGCGCGTTTGTTTACATATGCAGTTACGGGGATCTCGCTTTCGGTGATCACATCCGCCATATCAATAGCAGATTTGACTAATCCCCCCGGTGTATTGATATCAAGAATAATGTGGGCTGCATGTGCATCCTTTGCATCTTGTAACGAACGGGACAAAAACGAGGCGAGACCCTGTTCGACATTTTTCTCAACCGGGATCACATATACAGTTTGTTTTTCTGCTTTTGCGTTCAGCTGTACGCCAAATAAAGAAAGTAAAAATATACTCAAAAGAACAGCACGGAATCCTTTGATTTGAAGCAAGGGCTGTGTATCCCTCCTTCCTTTTATAATAAGTGCCTTCTCTTCATACGTAACAAATGTATCAAAGGTTTCATTTTTTTATGTATAAAAAAAGACATCTCTCTTAGAAAGATGTCCTTTTCTTTGCCATTTAAGACAGTTGACTGCTCACAAGCTTATTAATTAAACTTCCGTCAGCTTTACCTTTTACTTTAGGCATAATTGCCCCCATCACTTTGCCCATGTCCGCTTTTGAGCTCGCACCGACCTCTGCAATAGTTTCATTTACGATTGTACGCAGCTCATCTTCTGACAGCTGCTCAGGTAAATAAACTTCTAAAATGTCCAGCTCTTTTTGAACTTTATCTACTAAATCTAAACGATTAGCGTTTGAAAATTCCTGGAGGGAGTCTTTACGTTGCTTAAGTTCACGAGAAAGGACAGTGAGTTCCTCATCCTCGGTCAAACTGTCTTTCTTAAGCTTAATTGCTTCATTTTGAAGTGAAGCCTTAACCATTCGAACGACAGTCAGTTTGTCTTTCTCACGGTTTTTCATATACAGCTTCATATCCTGGTTGAGACGCTCAAGAAGACTCATAAATCCACCCTCTTTTAGAATTTGCGTTTTCTAGCAGCTTCAGACTTTTTCTTGCGCTTTACGCTAGGTTTTTCATAAAATTCACGCTTTCTTGCTTCTTGCAAAGTACCTGTCTTTGATACACTGCGTTTGAAGCGACGAAGAGCATCTTCAAGCGATTCGTTTTTTCTAACGACCGTTTTTGACATTCTCTTTCCCTCCCTCCGAATACACCAATCGACTACCTTTAAGTTACACATATAAACATGTACTTTGACATTATAATATAAGCCATCAGTCAGGTCAACTAAGTCAGTTCACTTTTCCGTCATGAGTGAGACTGCCTGTCTATATAATGATAGAAAGGGGTTGGTGAATAGGATGTTGATTCTGATCAGTTTTACAGCTCTTATATTATTCTTTCTCGCAGGCATGAATATGCTTCGAAAAGGCTTAATATCGATGGCGTACTCAAAAATTGAAGACCGTTTGCTATTATTTACGGACCACCCATTAAAAGCGTTTCTTATCAGCATTGTATTTACGGGGATACTTCAGAGCAGTTCAGCCTTTATGGTCATTGTCATCGGCTTTGTCAGTGCGGGCGTTCTTTCTTTTAAGCGGACGATACCGATGATTCTGGGGACAAATGTTGGCTCTACTTTTACAACTGAATTTATTGCCATCAAAATGGATATTTTGATTTGGGTTCTTTTAATAGGCGGTTTATTGTTTTTTCTGACTGGCAGGTATCCTTTAAAACAGCTGGGAACAAGTTTCCTCGGATTGGGCATCATCTTCTTTTGCATCAGTGGATTCAGCCATCTTGCCGGGCCGCTGACAAAGCTGAAAACGGGAGCCGACGTTTTATACCACGTTAACGATTCGAACTGGTCAGCTTTGCTCATCGGAATGGTGTTAACTGCCATCATTCATTCCAGCTCTGTCTGTATCGGCATTTTAATGAGTTTTATGAATGAAGGGATTATCGGATTGACACAGGCGATGAGCGTTGTGCTCGGATCAAATATCGGGACATGCATTACAGCTGTCATGGCGGCTGTATCCGGCGGATATGCGGCGAAACAGACAGCGTATGCCCATGTAGTGTTTAATGTGCTAGGCGTGGCTCTAGTATTGCCTTTTCTGACCGCAGCGACTGGCTTTGTAGAACAGTTATCACCCGATCCCGCCCAAAGGATTGCTCATTTCAGCCTTTTATTTAATGTAGTGACAGCTCTTTTATTTCTTCCGCTTACAAACTTGTTTTACCGATTGATTCACCTTCTAATCCCAGCTAAATAAAAAACCGGGACATTTTAAATGCACCGGTTTTTTAGGTTAAGAAGACAAACGCATATGTTCAGTTATTTCATCCTCAACAACACGGACAAATTGTCCTTCGTTGTAAGGATAACCTGCTTTTAGGATTTTGACTTTTACAATTTTGCCAATCATATCTTCCGTGCCTTTGAAAACAACCTTCATATAATTGTCTGTGTAACCGACAAACATATTTTCTTCTTCTGTTTCCTTAAACGCTTCCTCAGGGATAATCTCAAGCACTTCATTTTCATACTGAGAAGCGTATTCCTTTGCAAGCTGGTCAGAAAGAGCAATCAGGCGGTGCACACGTTCGTTTTTCACGTTTTCATCCACTTGGTCTTCCATTCGCGCAGCTGGTGTTCCTGTACGTTTACTATAAGGGAAAACATGCAGTTCAGAGAATTTATGTTCTTTAATAAAGTTATAGGTTTCCATAAATTCTTCTTCTGTTTCACCAGGGAACCCAACAATAACATCAGAAGTAACGGCTAAGCCTGGCAGTGCTTTTTTCAATTTGTTTAAACGGTCTGCAAAGAATTCCATTGTATATTTGCGTCTCATCCGTTTAAGCACTGTGTTTGAGCCGGATTGGATAGGAATATGCAAATGATTCACTATCTTATCTGAGCGGTCTAAGACTTCGATCACTTCGTCAGTGATTTGACTGGCTTCGATTGAAGAAATTCTGATCCGTTTCACGCCTTCTACACGAGAGTCTAATTCGCTCAAAAGCTTAGCGAAGTTGTAATCTTTCATATCTTCGCCGTAACCGCCCGTGTGAATACCTGTAAGAACAATTTCTTTATAGCCCGCATTGACAAGCTGCTGCGCTTGTTTAATGACTTCTTCAGGGTCGCGGGAGCGTAGCAGGCCGCGCGCCCACGGAATGATACAGAATGTGCAGAAATTATTGCAGCCCTCTTGTATTTTCAATGACGCTCTTGTCCGGTCCGTGAAAGCAGGCACATCGAGCTCTTCATATACTCTTGCTTTCATGATGTTGCTGACGCCGTTAATCGGCTGGCGTTCTTCACGGTATTGGTCAATGTAGCCAAGCATTTTTTCACGGTCCTGTGTTCCAACTACAATATCGACACCAGGGATCGCCATAATCTCAGCAGGTGAGGTTTGTGCGTAGCAGCCTGTGACACAGATGACACCGTCAGGATTTTGACGAATGGCGCGTCTGATCACTTGGCGGCTTTTTTTATCTCCAGTATTAGTTACTGTACATGTATTAATGACATATACATCAGCTGTTTGTTCAAAGTCTCTTCTTTCATAGCCCGCTTCTTTGAAAAGCTGCCAGATTGCTTCTGTTTCATAATGGTTGACTTTACAGCCAAGCGTATGGAAAGCAACAGTTGCCATTACTGATCACCTCTTAATAACTCTGTTTGATAAGAAATCGCACTCAACGCATATAGCGGAGCGGTTTCTGTCCTTAAAATTCTCGGTCCAAGGCCGCACGGCACACCGTCTTTCTCAGTGAGCCGTTCAACCTCCGCTTCTGTTAAACCGCCTTCGGGACCAAATACGATCAAAAGAGATGATCCTTTCGGAAGGCTGCTTACAACCGCGCTGAATGCGCTTATTTCCCCTTGCTTCGATGACTCCTCGTATGCAACGACACATTTATCGAAATCCTGCATCCTTTGAAGAAGCTGCTGAAAAGAATGGACATCCATCACTCGCGGCACTTCGTTACGGTACGATTGTTCAGCCGCTTCCTTCGCAATTTTCGTCCATCTTTCCCGCTTTTTCTTCGCCTTTTTGTCATCCAGCTTGACAATAGAACGCGCGGCTTGGAAGGGAATAAAGGCATGAGCTCCGAGCTCAGTCCCCTTTTGGATAATCCATTCAAGCTTATCACCTTTCGGGAGGCCGCTCGCAATATAGATCTTTATCGGAAGCTCTCTGTTTTCATTCGTCCATTCTATCACAAGGCAGGACACTTTATCTTTGGAAACAGATTGAAGTTCACATTTTGCCTCGAAGCCGTCTTGAGAGCAGCAGATGATATGATCTCCCTCATTCATTCTCATCACGTTCACAATATGATGAACATCTTCGCCGGTAACCGAAAAAGCCGGCGCTTCCTCTATTTGCTGCTTCGTGAGCTCGATAAAATATCGTTGCATACGCTGTGACACCTACTAACTGTTATTTTTTCGCAATAATGCTGACCCAATCTTCCATTGAAAGGATTTCTACAATGGTGAAGCCAGCTTGTTCCAATGCTTCTTTTACTTCTTGTTTTTTATGGCCGATGATACCTGACGTAATAAAATGTCCGCCTTCTTTTAACAGGCTGTACGCTTGTGAAGTAAAGCGAAGAATGACTTCAGCCAAAATGTTGGCCACAATCACATCATGTTCACCGTCAATCCCGTCTAACAAGTTGTTTTGCTTCACTTGTGCAATATCGCTCACTTTGTTCAGCTTGAGATTGAGGCGTGCACTTTCTACAGCTACGGGATCAAGATCGTAGGCATGAACCGATTCAGCCTCAAGCATTGCAGCCGCAATACTTAAAATTCCGGAACCTGTACCAACATCAATCACCTTATCACCCTTTTGCACAAAGCGTTCAAGCGCCTGAATGCAGAGCACGGTTGTCGGGTGTGTCCCTGTGCCGAAAGCCATTCCCGGGTCCATTTCAATAATCAGTTCATCAGTATGGACCGGTGTATATTCCTCCCACGTCGGCACAATCGTAAACTTTTCAGAAATTTTCACAGGATGATAATACTTTTTCCAGGCAGTCGCCCACTCTTCTTCATTTACTTCAGAAATGGTGATGTGATTTCTGCCCAAATCAATATTGTAAAGAAGGAGATTATTAATCGTTTCTTTAATGCCGTCTACAGTTTCGCCTAGAAAACTGTTAACCGGCAGATATGCTTTGACAATGACACCCTCATCAGGATAATCATTGGGGTCGAGCTGGTAGATTTCCCCGTACACATTCTCACGTTCTTTAATTAAATCAAGCGGGTCCTCTATCACAACCCCACTTGCACCAGCTTCATGCAATATATTTGAGATAGGTTCGACCGCTTCATGTGTTGTGTGAATGCTTAATTCGGACCATTTCAAAACTACCAACTCCTCATCCAATAATTAATCGCCTTTAAATGCGCGTTTTACCTTGTCAAAGAAACTCATTTCCTGTTCATCAGGCAGGTTTCCGCTGACCTCGGCAAATTCGCGGATAATGTCTTTTTGTTTATCTGTCAGGTTTGTCGGCGTAACGACGCGGACGACGATATGCTGGTCACCCTGTCCATAGCCCCTGACATTTTGAACGCCTTTTCCTCTTAATCTGAATTTCGTTCCCGTTTGTGTACCGGCTGGAATTTTCAATTTCACTTTTCCATGCAGCGTCGGAACTTCTACCTCATCTCCAAGAGCAGCCTGAGCAAACGTTAACGGCATTTCACAGTAAATATCATCGCCGTCACGCTCGAAGAACTCGTGGGCGCGCACATGGAACACGACAAATAAATCCCCGGCAGGGCCGCCGTTTACTCCTGGTTCACCCTGTCCCGAGAGACGAAGCTGCTGTCCGTCATCTACACCGGCTGGAATTGTCACGTTGATTTTTTTGCGTTTTTTGATTTTTCCTTTGCCGCCGCAATCCGCACACTTGTCTTTAATAATTTTGCCCGTACCTTCACAGTGGTGGCAGACCCGTCTGTTCACGACTTTTCCAAACGGCGTATTTTGCTCCACGTTTAACTGGCCGGAGCCTCCGCAGTGGGAGCACGTTTCCGGGTTTGTTCCAGGTTTCGCACCTGAGCCTTTACATGTGTCGCACGTTTCCTCGCGCGGAATTTCAATCGTTGTTTCTTTACCGAAAGCGGCATCCTCAAACGACAAGGTCATCGTATATTGTAAATCGGCACCTTGGCGCGGAGCGTTTGGATCTCTTCGTCTTGTTCCTCCGCCGAAAATACTTGAGAAAATATCATCGAAACCAAAGCCGCCGAAATCGCCGCCGCCAAAACCTCCGCCGCCGAAGCCCTGATTAGGATCAGTATGCCCAAATTGGTCGTAATGCGCACGTTTTTGGTCATCTGACAGCGCTTCGTACGCTTCTTTTACCTCTTTAAATTTTTCATCTGATCCGGCTTCTTTGTTAATATCAGGATGATATTTTTTTGACAGCTTCCGATAAGCTTTTTTAATTTCATCCTTTGAAGCGCTCTTACTTACTCCCAGCACTTCATAGTAATCACGCTTACTCATCTCGCTTCACTCTCCCGAATTTCTCACATAAATTAGATTGTATCATTTTGAATTATGATTTTTCAATTCCTTTTATCCCGGGCAAGAAAAAAAGTCAAAGCCAAGAGATGCCTGACTTTGACTTTCTAATCATTGAATCAGATTATGAAATGTGTTCTTTTCTGTCAGCCCCGGAAGCGGGACTGACTTTAAAAAGAATTTATTTTTTGTTTTGGTCGTCGTTTACTTCTTCGTATTCAGCGTCGACAACGTTGTCATCCGCTTTGCCTTCAGCGCTTGCTCCGCCTTGAGCTTGCTGTGCTTTAGCAGCTTCTTCATAAAGCTTCATAGAAAGCTCTTGGACGATTGCTTGAAGCTCATCTTTTTTCGCTTTGATCTCTTCAAATTCGTTTTTCTCAATCGCCGCTTTTAAAGCGTCTTTGGCATCATTGGCTTTTTTCACTTGTTCTTCATCCACTTTGCCTTCAAGATCTTTTAATGTTTTCTCAGTTTGGAAAACAAGCTGATCTGCTTCGTTGCGGACTTCGATTTCTTCTTTTTTCTTCGCATCAGCGTCAGCATTTTCTTCCGCTTCTTTTACCATGCGTTCGATCTCATCATCAGAAAGACCTGAAGAAGATTTGATTGTAATATTTTGTTCTTTTCCTGTGCCTAAGTCTTTCGCTCTTACGTTTACGATACCGTTTTTGTCAATATCGAAAGAAACTTCGATTTGCGGTACGCCGCGCGGTGCTGGCGGGATATCAGTAAGCTGGAAGCGGCCGAGTGTTTTGTTGTCGGCAGACATTGGGCGCTCACCTTGAAGAACATGGATATCAACAGCTGTTTGGTTATCAGCAGCAGTTGAGAACACTTGAGATTTGCTTGTCGGGATCGTCGTATTGCGGTCGATCAGTTTTGTGAACACGCCGCCCATTGTTTCGATACCGAGAGAAAGCGGTGTAACGTCAAGAAGAACCACGTCTTTTACGTCACCTGTGATAACGCCGCCCTGAATCGCAGCACCAAGCGCTACAACTTCATCCGGGTTTACGCCTTTATGCGCTTCTTTTCCAGTTTCTTTTTTGATTGCTTCTTGTACGGCAGGGATACGAGTTGATCCGCCGACAAGGATGACTTTGTCGATTTCGCTTGCAGAAAGTCCTGCATCTTGAAGCGCTTGACGGACAGGACCCATTGTGCGCTCTACTAAATGAGAAGAAAGCTCTTCAAATTTAGCGCGAGTTAATGTAAGTTCAAGGTGAAGCGGTCCTGCTTCTCCAGCTGTGATAAACGGTAAAGAAATTTGCGTAGAAGATACGCCGGAAAGATCTTTTTTCGCTTTTTCAGCTGCGTCTTTCAAACGTTGAAGCGCCATTTTGTCTTTTGACAGATCAATGCCGTTTTCTTTTTTGAATTCAGATACAAGGTGATCGATGATGACTTGGTCAAAATCGTCCCCGCCCAGACGGTTGTCACCGGCAGTTGAACGAACTTCGAATACACCGTCGCCAAGTTCAAGGATTGAAACGTCGAATGTACCGCCGCCAAGGTCGTATACTAGGATCGTTTGATCTTCATCTGTTTTATCAAGTCCGTATGCAAGCGCTGCTGCAGTAGGTTCGTTGATGATACGTTCTACTTCAAGACCTGCAATTTTACCAGCGTCTTTTGTCGCTTGACGCTCAGCATCGTTAAAGTAAGCAGGAACTGTGATAACTGCTTTTGATACTGTTTCGCCAAGATAGCTTTCAGCGTATGATTTAAGGTGTTGAAGGATGATAGCAGACACTTCTTGAGGAGTGTAATCTTTTCCTTCAATTTCCACTTTATAGTCAGTACCCATATGGCGTTTAACAGACATGATTGTGTTAGGGTTTGTGATAGATTGGCGTTTAGCCACTTCCCCTACTTGGCGTTCGCCGTTTTTGAATGCAACAACTGATGGCGTTGTGCGGTTTCCTTCAGCGTTAGCAATAACTTTAGGCTCGCCGCCTTCAAGCACTGCCACACATGAGTTTGTTGTTCCTAAGTCGATTCCGATAACTTTACTCACTTGAATAACCTCCTGCTATGTAATTATTGATTCACTTTGACCATGGAAGGGCGAATGACGCGATCCTTCAGCTTATAGCCTTTTTGCATTTCCTCAACAACAATGTTGGAGCCGTAATTTTCGTCTTCAGCCTGCATAACGGCTTGGTGCAGATTAGGATCAAATTCCTGCCCTACAGCTTCGATGGCTTCGACGCCTTCTTTTTTCAAGGCTTCTACGAGCTGACGGTGGACCATTTCCATTCCCTGGAGCAAACTTTTCGTCTGTTCATTGTCGGTTTCAACCTGCAGCGCTCGTTCAAAGCTGTCAAGAGCCGGCAGCAAATCAGTCACGATATTTTGAGAACGGTATTTTTGGGACGCTTCCATCTCTAAACGGCTGCGTCGTTTATAGTTTTCAAAGTCTGCTTGAACACGCAAAAGTTTGTTTTCTTTTTCTTCAAGCAAACCTTGCAATTCGTTAATTTGATTTTGAAGAAGTTCGCTTTCATTTGTTTCCTCTTGCTGTTCATCGGCGGCAGCTTGTTCTTCAATGATTTCTTGCTCTTCTGTTTCGTTTTGTTCAACGGTTTGTTTTTCTTCTGACATTGTGTTCACCTCCCTCAAAGTATAAGGAGAAGGACAGGTGCTGCCCTTCGATAAAATTTGCCAAAATTCCCTTATTCATCATACAAATTTGTTAATGCTTTTGACAAGTCCGAAGTCACATGCTGAAGCAGGCTGACAACCCTGGAATAATTCATGCGGGTCGGACCGATGATCGCAATTGAGCCGATCTGTTTCTGGTCAACGGAATAAGATGCCGTAATCAGACTGCAGTTTTCCATCTCTTCATAGTCGTTTTCTTTTCCGATTTTAATCGAAATTCCCGTGTGCGGGGATTGAACCAGCTTAAGAACATCCTGTTCCTTCTCAATTAATGAAAGCAGCGACCGAACACGGGTAATATCATGGAACTCCGGCTGATTTAGCATATTGATTTTTCCGCCAAAAAACAACTTTTCGACGTGATTTGTGGAATGAAAGGTTGATCGAAGCGCATCGAGTATATTGTCATAGTTCTTAATGTGCTGTCTTAGGTACATGACAACTTCCTTAAATATGCGCTCATTCAGTTCATCCATTGGAACGCCGCTTAAACGGTCGTTCAGTATATTTACCAGTTTTTCAATATCAGACAGATCCATTTTGGCCGGAAAGTTAATCGTTTTGTTTTCCACATGCCCCGTATTGGTAACGAGAATCGCTACCGCCATATCAGGCTGAATCGGTATGATTTGAATCTGTTTAAGGTAATTCTCACTCAGCTTCGGCCCGAGTACGATGGATGTGTAATTCGTCAGATCGGACAAAATTTGCGCTGATTTTTGAACTGTCTTCTCCAGCTCGAAAATTTTCTCTTTGAAGATCGAGTGGATTTGGTCCAGGTCGCTTTTCGTCAGTTTAACGGGTGACAGCAAATGGTCAACATAGTACCGATACCCTTTTTCTGACGGAACACGCCCTGAGGATGAATGGGTTTTTTCAATAAAGCCCAATTCCTCCAAGTCAGCCATCTCGTTTCTAATTGTTGCAGAGCTAAATGTGATTTCATCTTTTTTCGAAAGAGTTCTCGATCCTACCGGCTGTGCCGATTTAATAAAATCGTTGATTATAACCTGAAGGATCAGCAGCTGACGATTTGTTAACATCATCATCACCTCTGTTAGCACTCTCAATAAGTGAGTGCTAATTCTATAACAAAAGTATCAAACCACAAGAAAAATGTCAATTATAACTCACCCAAAAAAGCGCCAAAAACTTCATTGCCTAATAATTTCCCTTGATGGGTCAAATAAACGGCAGACTCCGAATTGTAAATCAGCCCTTTTTCAGCGAGGTCTTTTAATACGTTTGGGAAAAGTTCATCCAGGGAACGGCCGTATTTTTCTGCGAATCGTTTTTTGCTGACTCCGGCTGTTTTTCTCAAACCTAAAAACATTTCTTCCTCAATCTGTTCTTCTGTTGTCACTTCATGTGTATCTCTGTACGGAAAACCCTTTTCAGCAATCAGGTCAATGTAATGCTTAACAGGTCCGACGTTCACTGTTCGTGTGCCGCCGATATATCCGTGGGCCCCTGCTCCGAAACCGAAATATTGTTCGTTGCTCCAATACGTCAGATTGTGCTTGGATTCCATGCCCGCCTTAGCAAAGTTGCTGATTTCATATTGATGAATATCGTGAGCTTCCATCCGGCTCATCACCATCTCATACATTTCAGCTTCCTGCTCCTGCGGCGGAAGATGAAGCCGCCCTTTTTGCATCAAATTATAAAATACCGTTTTCGGTTCTACAATAAGGGAGTATACGGAATAATGCTCGGCATCCAGTGATAAAGCAGTGTTTATGGAATGTTCCAGATGCTTGAGGGTTTGCCCCGGGAGCCCGAACATTAGATCAAGACTGATATTCTCAAAACCGATTTCCCGCGCTCTTTCAAAAGAGGCGAATACATCTTTTTGCTTATGCACTCGGCCGATTTTTTCTAACAGATCGTCTTCGAATGTTTGAACACCAAAGCTGAGGCGGTTTACGCCTGCTTCTTTTAATATCTTTAATTTCTCTGCGGACAAGTCGTCCGGATTCGCTTCTACAGCAAATTCCGATAAGTCGCTTGATGGCTTCAGCACGCGATTGACCATGTCCATCAGCTTTTTGAGCTGTTCCTCAGACAGGGAGGTCGGCGTGCCTCCTCCGATAAAGATTGTTTTGAGGTCTGGCTGCCCAGTTTTTGCTATTGTATTTATCATTTCCTGTTCGAGTGCGTTTAAATACTCGTCGACAGGCTGACTTTGAATAAAATATTTATTGAAATCGCAGTAGTGGCAAATATGCTCACAAAATGGAATATGGATATAAGCTGATTTCAACGGATTCACCTTCTTTACAGAAAGAAGCCGCAGTACAGGACTGCGGCGGCTTCTATTATTTTTTCGGACTGTCGTCCATTTTCAGGACCGCCATAAATGCTTCTTGCGGCACTTCAACTGAGCCGACCTGCTTCATTCGGCGTTTTCCTTCTTTTTGTTTTTCAAGAAGCTTTCGTTTCCGCGAGATGTCCCCTCCGTAACATTTAGCCAATACGTTTTTACGCATTGCTTTTATGGTAGAGCGGGCCACGATTTTCTGGCCGATCGCCGCTTGAATCGGTACTTCAAAGTGCTGGCGCGGAATGAGCTCTTTCAGTTTTTCTACAATTACTTTTCCGCGTTCGTACGCGTAATCGCGATGCACGATAAAAGAAAGGGCGTCGATTTTTTCTCCGTTCAGCATAATGTCCATCTTGACAAGTTTAGACGGTTTGTAGCCGATCAGTTCATAATCAAAGGACGCATAGCCTTTAGTGCTTGATTTCAGCTGGTCAAAAAACTCATATACGATTTCCGCTAATGGCATATCATAAATGATGCTGACACGGTTTGCGTCTAAATACTGCATATCAATGAAATTGCCGCGTTTTCCTTGGCAAAGCTCCATTACAGCGCCGACATAGTCATTCGGCACCATCATCGTCGCTTTTACGTATGGCTCCTCAACCCGTTCGATCTTTTGAGGGTCCGGCATGTTGGAAGGGTTGTCGACAACGACCTTTTCGCCGTCTGTCATATACACGTCATAGATAACACTTGGCGCTGTCGTAATCAGGTCGATATTGAACTCACGCTCAATACGCTCCTGAATGATCTCCATGTGGAGCATGCCTAAAAATCCGCAGCGGAACCCGAATCCAAGCGCTTGCGAAGTTTCCGCTTCATATTGAAGGGAGGAATCATTCAGCTCAAGCTTTTCAAGGGCCTCCCTTAAATCATTGTACTTCGCTGTATCAATCGGATACAAACCACAGTACACCATCGGGTTTAGCTTGCGGTATCCCGGCAGCGCTTCTTCTGCAGGATTGGCAGCGCTCGTTATCGTATCACCGACACGTGTGTCACCGACATTTTTAATTGATGCAGTCAGGAAGCCTACATCACCGACAGTCAGTTCATTTGTCGGAGTCGCTTTCGGCGTGAACACGCCGACCTCTGTTACTTCGAATTCTTTGCCGGTTGCCATCATTTTGATTTTTTGACCCGGCTTTACCGTTCCTTCTACAACTCTGATATACGCCACGACACCGCGGTAGGCGTCATAAAGCGAGTCGAAAATCAGCGCTTTTAGCGGTGCCTCTGGATCTCCGGTCGGAGCGGGCACCTTTTCTACGATTTGCTCTAAAATCTCCTCGATCCCGATTCCTGCTTTTGCGGAAGCAAGCACGGCTTCTGACGCATCAAGGCCGATAACGTCTTCTACCTCTTGGCGTACGCGTTCCGGTTCGGCGCTCGGAAGGTCGATTTTATTGATGACCGGAAGGATTTCAAGATCGTTGTCAAGCGCTAAGTAGACATTGGCGAGCGTCTGCGCTTCAATCCCCTGGGCTGCATCCACGACTAGAATCGCTCCCTCGCAGGCAGCAAGGCTTCGGGATACTTCATACGTGAAGTCGACGTGTCCCGGCGTGTCGATCAGATGAAAAATATATTCCTCTCCGTCTTTTGCTTTATATTTAAGCTGAACAGAGTTTAACTTAATGGTTATGCCCCGCTCACGTTCAAGATCCATAGAATCGAGCAATTGTTCTTTCATTTCTCGTTGAGTGATTGCCGACGTTTTTTCTAAAATACGATCCGCTAAGGTCGATTTTCCGTGGTCAATATGGGCAATGATAGAGAAATTCCGTATTCTCGACTGCCTCTCTAAACGCTTTTCTTTATCTGTCACAATCTATCACTCCTACTATTAAACGCAAAATACACTAGCTTAGATTATATCAATAGGATTGTAAAGATTCAATGTAAAACAAGAAAGAGAAAAGTCCCCCGTCATATCTGGGCTGCTTTTCTCTTCCACGTACCTATTGATTCATATCCCGTATCCATTCATACATTGACTGGGCAGTATTGGTTACGGTATCCGAAAGCGCTTTTCCGGCTTTTGAGAACATATTGAATGTTTCCACCTGTTCAAGCTCTTTTTGTTTTTCTTCTAAATCTTTTGCTGTGACTGTTTCTCCTAGAATCGAGGCTTCTTTTTCATTCCCTTTTCCGTCGGTGAGCGTAAACGCCCCCTTCAATGAAGGGTCATGATAGCCTTTCATACTCAGCATTCCATTGTTTGCCTGCTGCATGCCAAACAGAACGCCTAAAAACATGATCGTAACAAGCAGTAAGCACTTTCCAAAGTATGCAATCAAATCAACCACCTATTTCTTATTGTTTTTTCGTCTCACCGCTCTTCGCGTTGACCTTTTCAGCATCCCAATACATTTCGCTGAATACATCCGCTGCCGCGTTAGCCGCACGCTGCAGCTCTTCGAGATTATTATCTACTCCGCCAAATTCGAGCAAAAGCGCTCTGTCGGTTAAATCTTGATTGTAAACACCGTTATCGCCTGGCGAACCTTTGGAAAAGACACCTGTACTTAGTCCAGGGTATTTTTTCTCCATCAGTTTATGAAGCTCGCTCGCAATTTTATAGTTTTCTTCGAAGTTTTTGCTTTTTTTCCCGACGACAAAGGATACCCTGGCATAGCTTTTCCCTTTAATCGTTGCGGTCGTGTCTTTTTTGCGTCGTGAGTCTCTGTGGATATCAATGATATATTGCAGATTTTTATTTGTAGTGAGAGCGTCTTTCACGACCGGTCTTGATTCATCATAAGACCTTGCATAGTTTAAGCCTTTTTTATTCAATTTCGACTGTATATCGGTTTTATTCACTGTGGCTCCGATACCTTGGGATTCAAGCGCTTTTCCGAACATATCTCCTACAAGCGTGACGTTGGCTTTAGAATGGCGCGCCATATCAGGATTAGTCTCGCCTTTTAATAGAGGGAGATATGATTCCGTATTGTGCGTATGATAGATAAACACGACCTTTTTGTCACCTGTTGTTTGTTTCGGTGGATCTTTTTGCCCATTGTCTGATTGCGTCTGCTGTTTTTCAATCTCTGCCAAATTCGCTTCTCTTTCTTCTTCCATCACCTTAGACGGCGGCGGCGATTCCGCAGGCATATTCGTATAATCCGTGCCTTGTCCAGCTAACAGAATCTCGGTATCAAATTGTGCAAACCCCGGCAGCTCCCGGCCGAGAAAGCTCCGCGGATCTTCGAGGTTAATGCTCGTCGCCAGCTTTAAAGATAGACGCGAAAGATGAAATGAGCTGTCGGTTTCAGAAAGGTCAGAAGCAAAATAATGGTTTTCCATCCGCAGCAAGTGTGCAAACACGTCACCCGGCAATTCTTCAGCAATCCCATAAAAAGAGTCGGACGACGGCCTGAGTTCCGGCCGGAGAGACGTCAGCACACCGGATAGAACAAAAATCACGATAAGGCTTACGATAAATAGAAAGATGGCTTTTACCGCTTTCCCCCCATTTACCGCAACAACAATTTGTCTGTTTCTGCGTTTATTTCTCATTGAATCCCTCCAGCGCTTGTCTAGTAATTACTCTATGAACAAGCTAGAGGAAGTAGAACTGTTTAGTGATTGTAGGAGCCTTTGTTTTCTTGTGATACTTTTTCATGAAGCGCTGTGTTTAATCCGTTCGCCAAAACATTTGCCATGTCATCGATAAATGAATCGACTTCCTTCGGCGTAACCATTAAGTTGTGCCCTAAAGGCGAAAGCACCTCGTGAATAAGCTGCCGTTTTTCATCTTCATGAAGGGTTCCGACAATACCCAGAAACGATTGGCGCTGCTTTTGATCTGGAAGATCTTCTTCAGTGAGCACTTTCTTTTTCCCAAACGTCATGCCAGCTGGAACAAGTGATCTTGACGGACTGTTATCCTTCATTTCTCTGCCAAAATGTTTTAATATGTAGTCCACCGTGTCGCTGGCAATTGTCACGGCATCAACTACTGTCGGAACACCGATAGCAATCACCGGAACACCAAGTGTGTCTTTGCTTAAATCTTTTCGTTTATTCCCCACCCCAGATCCTGGGTGAATGCCTGTATCCGATATCTGAATGGTTGTGTTGACCCTTTCCACCGCCCGTGCCGCCAATGCGTCAATAGCAATGACAAAATCAGGCTTCGATTGCTCAATCACACCTTTAATAATGTCGCTTGTCTCGATTCCTGTAATCCCCATGACACCCGGTGCAAATGCACTGACAGGCCTATACCCTTCCTGTACGTTTTCCGGCTGAAGCTTAAATAAGTGCCTTGTTACCAACAGATTTTCTACAGCCATCGGCCCAAGCGCGTCAGGTGTCACGTTCCAGTTGCCGAGTCCAACGATCAAACAGCTCGCATCTTTTGAGATATTAAGGTTTTCAAGAAAAGCCGAGAATTCCTCTGCAAAGACAGCAGAGACCTTTTCCTGCATTTCCGAATCATTCTCCCTGATTCCCTGTGCCTCCAGCGTTAAATAGCGCCCTTCTTTTTTTCCCGAAAGCTCCGCGCCTTCCTTTGTAACATCAACTGTGCGGATTTTAATGCCGCCGTGATCACGCTCTTTTTCAATAAATCCTTTAATTTCTTTTGTCGGCACAGCCTGCTGATTGGCCATTGCTTCCTTCGTTTCCACTGCCAAATCGGTACGTATCAAATACTGATTCACATCCAGCTCACTCTTTTTCATACAGGGGCCTCCTTCACATTAAGTACCTATATTGTTGCCATTTGCTGAATGAATCATGCTAAAAAGAGAGCCTTCAATGAAAAATACTTTACATTTATATTGCAATCTAAAGATGTGTTTGATAGAATACAATTTGTTCTATTGTGAAGAAGATTTAACCTTAAGACACTGTGCTACAGGTTGTATCTTAGGAGGTGAAACACATGCCAAACATTAAATCAGCGATTAAACGTACAAAAACAAACAACGAACGCCGCGTTCATAACGCGACAATCAAATCTGCTATGCGTACTGCAATCAAACAAGTTGAAGCTTCTGTTGCCAACAACGAAGCTGACAAAGCGAAAACTGCTCTTACTGAAGCAGCTAAACGTATTGATAAAGCAGTGAAAACAGGTCTTGTACACAAAAATACCGCAGCTCGATACAAATCAAGACTAGCGAAAAAAGTGAACGGACTTTCTGCATAATATAAAAACGATCCTCAATAATGGGGATCGTTTTTTTCATTTCTTTTTAACAGCTGTAAAAGGAACAGTTCGAGCAGGAGCTGCTTGTCCTTTTTACCGGTTTTCATCTCATAGTCCATGACGGCAAGCTGCTCAATGATAGAACGGAGCTCCTCCTCTGAAAAAAGCCTCGCTTGATCCATCGCCAGCTTTACCCGAAATGGGTGAACTTTTAGATTAGAAGCGATTTGTTTTTGTCCGTACCCCTGTTCCGCAAAGTACTTTGTCTGCAGAATCAGTCGGAACTGGTTCGAAATAAGCGCCATGATCTTGATCGGTTCTTCATTTTGTTTAAGCAAATCATAAAAAATTTGCAGACTCTCAGTTCGTTTTCGGTTGACGATTTTATTGATCAGCTCAAAAATATTTTGTTCAAGGCTTCTAGCAACAAGCATTTTCACATCATCCAGCGTAATTTCTTCACGGTCTCCAATAAACGTGCAGAGCTTTTGAATCTCCTGAAAAATCGATGACAGATGTCCATTCACAAGCAGAACCAAATGCTCCGCTGCTTCAGTGCCAATCGTTTTTTGCTCTGTTTTTGCAAGGTTGACAGTAAAGTCTGTTGTCTCCTTTGCGTTTAATTCCTTCGCCTCCATCATAAACGCGTGCTTCTTTAACGCTTTCGTCAGCTTTTTCCGCTCATCAAGCTTTTCATACGGAGCAAGCAGGACAAAAACTGTGTAAGGCGCAGGCGATTGTATATACGATTCAAGCGCACTTATGTTGTGCTCCAGTTTTTCTTTTTTCTTTTCACCTGTTAAAAAATATGGATTTTTCACAATGACAAGACGCCGCTCCCCCATAAACGGAAACGTTTCAGCATCTGCAATTGCTTGATCCAGCGGGTCCTCTTCCAGATCGAAAACGGATAGATTGAAATCCTTTGTCTCCTGATCAACGACCGTCTGTCTGATCCTGCTGACGGTTTCCTGCAGCAGATATGTCTCTTTTCCGTATAAGCAATAAACCGGATGGACATCTCCTTTTTTCAGGCTTTTCCACACATCAAATACCATTGTTGTACGACTTCCTCTCTTTCATCATCCCCTTCTATCCTAAATTGAGTTTACAAAATAGTAAAGAGGAAGCCTGACTGCTGCTTCCCCATTTATATTAAACGCCTGTTCGCAAGCCCCCGGGACAGCTTGTAAAAAGGCGATAATCACCAGAACAGAAAACGTTACCTAAGCTTCTAGATTTTTCAAAACGATTCGATTATACTTAAATCAGTCAGGAGGGATAAAGTTGAATGATTTTGAAAAAAACGTTCAAAGCAAACGAAATGATGCTGTAGACTCAGCTGTTGGTTTTGTTGTGTCCTTCGGATTTTTCGCCTTCTTGTTTGTCATGGCAACGGTTATTCACCTGGTTGGTTCATAACAGCGACTGCCCGGGCTGCTGATTTCTCGGCAGTCTTTTTTTAGTTCGTCTCTGTTATATCTGATGTATCATATGGAGGATAGACAGAAAAGGTTCCAACTCTGTTTTGATATCTATATTGGATCGTTCCGTTTTGATCTGTACGCAGCACACGGATAGAATGTCTCTGTAATATCTGCAGAACTTCTTGATGAGGATGGTGATACCGATTGTTTTTCCCGGCTGAGATAATGGCCGTACTCGGCCGAAGCTGTTTGATGAATTCTTCACCGGTAGAGCCTTTGCTCCCATGGTGCCCCACCTTTAACACATCTGCTTTTATATTCGGAAACACCTTCATCACCTCTTGTTCCCCTTCTTTCTCCAGATCACCCGTCAAGATCCAGCTCATACCGCCCATTTCCATCCACAGAACGAGAGATGAATTATTTTTGCTTGCCGGATCAGGTGCTTCAGGCGACAGTACATGGAACTGCAAATCCTTTATTTGCAACACGTCGCCTCGCTTCACCTCTTCAATTGCCACTCCCTCTTCTTTGGCTGCCTGCAGCACTTTTTCATCTTTAGGTTCAGAAACGAACCCTTTCGGAATCACGAGGCGCTTTACTTTGTGGTGCTTCAGCAAGGTCTCCGCCTCTCCGATATGATCTTGGTCAGCGTGCGTCAGAATTAAAGCATCAAGCTGGTTGATTCCTTTAGCAGTTAAAAACGGAATCAGCACCTTTTCTCCCAGTGAAAACGGATGTTGTTTTTCACGCCAAGGCTCTGACGAGTAAGACAAAGTGCCGCCAGTATCGATTAAGACATGTCCCCGCTGATGCGGAGCACCTACATACATGCTGTCGCCCTGCCCAATATCAATCATATCCACTTCTCCTTCGGGACTAAGACGCGGAGATGCAAAGAGAAGAAACAGCACCGAGCAGCAAATGCCGCTGGTTACCATCAACTGAGAAAAGGAGCGTTTTTCAATCGACATCAGCAATAGGATGATCGTCACTGTGAATAAAAAGAGAAGAACAGGCGCGGGACGTGCGATGATAAGCGTGAACACATCAATTTCTGCGATTTTTGTGATCAGCTTATTGGCCCAGCTTATCAAGAAATCAAACCAACTGAAAAACAATCTGCCAAATGAAGAGGAAAGACTTAATAGAAGAACACCTGCTACAGCCCCCGGCAAAATACAGAACGTATAAAATGGAACCAACAACATATTCATCGGTATGCTGATGATTGAAAACTGATGAAAATGATACAGGAGAATCGGAAGCGATCCGAGCTGAGCGATGAGTGATACAATTGCCAGCTGACCCAAGGAGGTTTTTATCTGCTGAAAAATAGAAGAGGAAAGAATTAAAGAAAAACTGACGGCGAACGATAGCTGAAAACCGGCTTCAAAGAGATGATAAGGATTGAAGAGCAGCAGGACGATATATGAGAGACAGATTGCCGTTGCCGGGCGGACACGCCATTTGGCGAGACTTCCAGCTAAGTAAACACCTGACATTAAAGCGGCGCGAAGCACTGAAGGAGCAGCGCCGGTCAACATCACATAGAGCGGCAGAAATAATAGCAACAGAATTGACGCCTTTTCTCTTGTTATACCGACACGGATCATGATAAAAAACAATCCCGCTGTCAAAATCCCAACGTGGAGCCCTGAAATCGCCAAGAGATGGACAACACCAAGCTTTTGATACGCGGTAAGCACTTCGTCCTCCACATAAAATCTGTCACCAACTGTAAGTGCCTGTACAATTCCTGCCGAATCAGGAGGCAGAAGGCTGTTTGTGAATGATATGATATGTTTTCTCAAGCTGGGCACCTTATACTTGAAATTTTCAGGTTCGCTGCAGTTTTGGATAGACGTGACAGAGTAGTTCCAATGAATATGCTGCCGATAAAGATACTCGTTATAATCAAATGCACCCGGCACAGTTGCGTGATTCGGTTCTTCCAATGTACCAGTCAACTCACATGACATTCCTGATTCTATGTATAACAGCTGTTCTTTTTCATCAGCTGACTGAATGCGATACACAGCAGCCCATTTTTCCTTATCAGGTGTCTTAACGATCATAGACATACGGTCGCCGTCAATTTTGGGAATAGTGTCAATCACTGCCTTGAAATGATAGGTTCCCTGCCGATAGGAAGAGACATTCTGAGAATCTGTGACTGCATACAGTACAAAAAACAATATAAAAGAGAAGAAACAAACAATAATGAGAAAAGCGTGCCTCGTTTTGATTAAAATGATGAGGAGAAAGAGGATGAATAGAAAAGTAGCGGGGAAATAAGCGGCGGCAGTAATTCCAGCCGTTGCCGAAGCTGCCGCCAAAGGCAATAACAAACGCGAATTACGCATTCATCACACGTAGCTCGTGAAAAGTGTATTCGCCTGTTCATGTATCTTTTTCAATTCTTCCTCCGCTAAACCGGCATCGGCCAATTTCCCTATAAGACCCGCTACAAATGAAAGCTTTTCCCTGTTTTTCAAATCAACGATCATTTCATCGAGTTCAACCTGTTCAACAGTTACACCCGCCTGTTCAAATAATTCCTGCGCATACGGATTTGTTTTGTAATCCTCAGCATAATAAACCGTTTTGATACCCGCTTGAATAATAGATTTGCAGCATTGAATGCACGGATAATGCGTCACATAAATCTCCGCTCCATCAGTCGGTACCCCAAACTTAGAGCATTGTAGAATCGCATTCATTTCAGCGTGAATCGTTCTTGCACAATGATCATCTATCATTAAGCACCCTTCGTCGGCACAATGTACACCGCCCGCGATCGACCCGTTATAGCCTCCTGCAATCATGCGTTTGTCTCTGACTATAGTAGCGCCGACAGATAATCTCGGACAGGTGCTGCGCAGCGCCAATAAATGGCTTTGAGCCATAAAGTATTGATTCCATGAAATTCGTTCCACGTTGTTCCCTCCATATGTTGTGTTGCCTGACCTTTAGTTTACCTATCATAATGCATGACCGTCAAATCACTTTACTGAAATGGAAGACTTTATTTTCTCAAATGACTTTTCGCCTATTCCTGAAACCTTCGTGATATCTTCAATAGTCTGGAAACGCCCATTTTCTTCCCGGTATGCAATAATAGCTTCAGCTTTGGATGGCCCCACCCCTGAGATGCCTTGTAACTCCTCTAAGGTGGCTGTATTGATATTTACCATCCCCTTCCCTCCACCGCTTTGGACAGCTCCTCCGGCACCCTGCTGCACTGCTGTTTCCTCTCCTTTTTTCGGGATGTACACCACTGTCCCGTCCTGCAGAATCTCCGCCAAATTCACTTGCACTTCATCTGCTTGCTCATTGGTTCCGCCTGCTTTCTCAATTGCCTGAGATACTCTGTCCCCTGTTCGCATTTCATAAACGCCAGGATGATGAACAGCACCTTTGATGTCTATCACAATTGCTTCGCTTGGCTCATCTTTGCCTGCTTCCTGCTTTACCTCTGTATTTACTGTCTGAGTTGGTACAGCCTGCTTCACCGGCTCTTTGTTTCTCCCGCTGTCTAGAAAGATCATAATTGCTGTGAAAACAGCTACAGAAGCCGCTAAAATCATTGCTTTCTTATGCTGATTCAACCAATTCATCGTGCATGTTCCCCGCTTTCGTCATATTTTATTTTCATAACACATATGGTTTAGAGGATAATAGCTCAAAGGAGGGGAAACCATTGAAGATAGGCTTTATCGGCACAGGAAATATGGGTACGATCCTTATAGAATCATTTATTGAATCAAAAGCAGCCGATCCCTCAAACATGACAATCACAAACCGCACAATTGAAAAAGCGTTGCACATAAAAAATCGCTACAACAGCATCAACGTTACCGAAAGTCTCGAAAAGCTCGTTTCTGAAAACGAGATGATTTTTATTTGTGTTAAGCCGCTTGATATATATCCTTTACTGGCAAGAGCGTTACCTTATTTAAGAAAAGATCATATTCTCATTTCAATTACAAGCCCCGTTCAAACCGAACAGCTCGAACAATATGTGCCGTGTCAAGTGGCGCGAGTGATCCCAAGTATTACGAACAGGGCGCTGGCAGGTGTTTCTCTCGTCACTTTCGGCACAAGCTGCGGCGAATCTGCAAAAGCGAAAATCAATGAGTTGATGCAGCATATTTCTCATCCGCTGCAAATTGAAAGTGACATTACGAGAGTTGCATCAGACATCGTAAGCTGCGGCCCCGCTTTTATGAGCTATCTGATTCAGCGGTTTATAGATGCAGCTGTTTCGGAAACGTCAGTGTCTAAACAGGACGCGATTTTGATGTGTAAGGAAATGCTTGTCGGAATGGGAAAACTGTTAGAAACCGAATTGTACACCCTGCCTGCATTACAGGAAAAGGTTTGCGTTAAAGGCGGCGTAACGGGAGAAGGCATTAAAGCGCTGGAAAGCGGTGTGCAGGATATGTTTCATCGGGTATTTCAAAATACTCATATGAAGTACGAGGAGGATATTTCCGCAGTGAAAAAGCAGTTTCATGTGTAGGCGAGTATGTCATACTTTTGTCTGTACTGCAAAAGCGTAAAAAAGCATTTTAAAAAACCATCGTTTTAGGAAACGATGGTTTTTGGTTTCTGCGCCTTGAAAAATAGGCGTTCTGATTGTGCTGATGGCTCGGAATCCGTAAAATCAGCTGTCACGTGATGGAGCTGAAAGCCGGTGTTCTTCAGCATTTCTTCGTATTCATCCACTGGGAACGTTCTTTGCTCGTGTGTCTCATCAAAGCGGTCATATGCTTCTCCGTTCCAAACAAAAAACGACATATCATGAATGACAGAAAGCTCTTCACTTCCAGCAAAGCTCTGCCAAATATAGCTGATATCTTCGTCCTGGTCAGCAAATGTGCTATCCGGAAAAACTTCTGCAATTTTATAAGATGAATGTACATCAAACAGCAAAATGCCTCCAGGCTTTAACACCCGAAACACACTTTTAAAGGTTTGGATTACATCATTTTTTGTTTTTAAATAATTTAATGAGTCACAGCATATCGCAACAGCATCAAACTGACCGTCAAAGCCGGAAATCTCTCTCATATCCTGCTGAAGAAATAGAATAGGCTGGCTACTAGATACCTTTTGCTGGGCGAAGGAAAGCATCTCCTCGCTGAGATCGATGCCTATAACCTCGAAACCTTTTTCGGCAAGCCGGATGGAGATTTCTCCCGTGCCGCATGCAAGATCAAGAACACGGCCTTTTTCCGGGAGAGATGCATCAATCCATTTTGTCCATTGATCATAAGGCGCGTGTGACATCAACTCGTCATACACGCTTGCAAAGCCTTGATAAATCATTGGTTCATTCCAAGGTCAAGATCTGCGAGCGGAGCGTCTCCCCACAGCTTTTCAAGGTTATAGTAGCTTCTTTCGTCCTTGTGGAAGACATGAACAATCACATCGCCAAGGTCAACGAGCACCCATCTTGCTTCATCAAAGCCTTCCATCTTTTTGACTTGAATGCCGTTTTCATCAGCCTGATCCTTGATTTCACGGGCAATCGCCTGCACCTGTTTATCTGAATTTCCGTGGCAGATCAAAAAATAATCAGCAACTAGAGAAATGCCTTCCATATCCAGTGCTAAAATATCCTCTGCCCGTTTATCGTCGCATGCCGCAGCTGCGAGCTTTAAAATGGCCTTTTGGTTCATTCACAAATTCCTCCTGTTCAGTTGCCAGACACAAGCCAGTTATACGTTAAAAATGTGTCTGGAAAAACCGGTTGATTTTTTTTCATAAGAAAAACCATTGTATTTTTAATGGACTGAATCAGCGCTTGATTCAAATCTGTCTCAGCAAGCTTACGCACCTCATCGACACCGGGAAATGCCCGATTAGGCTCAATGTAATCGGCAACGTAAATGACTTTTTCTAAAAGTGTCATGCCAGGGCGCCCTGAGGTATGATACCTGATGGCGTCAAGAATGTCTTCATCTTGGACACCCGCTTCTCTTTGGACCAAATACGCGCCGACCGGAGCGTGCCAGAGCTCCGGATTATGATCCAATAAATGCGCAGGCATTTTTTCTCGCGCAATAATTTGTTTCATTTCTTCTTTTGGGCGGAATTTGGCATAATCATGAAAGATCGCCGCTGTTTCCGCTTTTTTAGAATCGGCTCCAAAACGCTCCGCAAGTTCGATCGCCGTGTTCATCACGCCAATCGTGTGGATATATCGATGTTCGGTCAATTGCTGTTTCACGCATGCAAGTGCCTCCTCACGATTCATATAAACCATTCTCCTCTACATACTTCTTCACTTTATCAGGGATTAAGTAGTCAGTGGGCTTCTTGCTTTTAAACCGTTCCCTTATCATAGTTGATGATACCTCAAATTCCGGAACGTCTGCAAAGAGAAGCGGATAAGGGGTTTCAACATGAAAACCGGGGCGCTTTACTCCAATAAATTGAATGAGGTTCAGCAGCTCGTCCAGCTTATACCATTTCGGCAAATATTCAATCATATCAGCACCGATAATAAAGAACAGCTGATCATTTGGATAACGCTGCTTCAATAAAGAAACGGTATCAAAGGTATATGATGGCCCTTCTCTTTCCATTTCCACAAGCTCCAGCTTAAAGGACGGATTGGATTGAATCGCAAGCTTCAGCATTTCCACGCGATGAAAGCTGTCGGTATAGTCTTCGTCCTGTTTATGCGGCGGAATTTGATTGGGCATAAACCAAATTTCATCAAGCCCCGCCTGGTACAGCACCTCATTCGCCATTAAGAGGTGACCATTATGCGGAGGATCAAACGTGCCTCCGAAAATTCCGATTTTCTTCATTTCAACCACCTTTAAGGAAGCTCGATTTGTTTATTTTCCTTTGATTCCTTATATAACACAATTGTATTGCCGATTGTCTGCACCAATTGAGAGCGGCTTCCTTTTACAAGAGCGTCCGCCACATCATTTTTATCCTCTTCGCAATTCTGGAGAACACTGACTTTAATCAGCTCTCTCGCTTCAAGTGCCTCAGCAATTTGTTTAATCATGTTGTCGTTTACTCCGCCTTTACCTACTTGAAAAATCGGCGTTAAATGATGCGCTTTTGAACGCAAAAAACGTTTTTGTTTACCTGTTAACATTCTGTTCCTCCTAATTTTCCTATTACAATTGATCTCATTTTTTCAATATCAGGCTCTTGTCCAGTCCATAATTGAAAGGATAATGCCGCCTGTTCAACAAACATGCCCACACCATCGAGTGTTTTTAAGCCTTTCTGGCTTGCTTCTTTTAAAAGGGCCGTCTGAATTGGATTATACACGATATCACATACGACAGCACTGCTTGCGGCACGCTGTAATGAAAGCGGCACTTCATCCACATTCGGATACATGCCCACTGATGTTGTATGGATGATCACATCATACTGCTCAAGACGTTCTTCTGCTTCTTTTATGCTTAATACTTCTTTATTGTGAAACGAGGGAGTGGATTCTGTAAGCCGCTTTGCTTTTTCCAGCGCCCGGTTGCAAATGTCAAATTTTTTTGGGCTATTACGGACAATTGTTGTAAAGATGGCTCTCGCCGCTCCGCCCGCGCCGATCATTAAAAATGACAGTTCAGAGATGGGCTTGTCTAATATCTTCATTAATGACTTTACAAAGCCTTCCCCGTCGGTATTGTATCCGACAAGCTTGTCTCCCTCTCTTCTGACCGTGTTTACGGCACCAAGCACTTTTGCACTCTCATCAATATGATCCAAATAATCCATAATAGAAACCTTGTGCGGGACAGTCACATTGATTCCTTGTACGCCTAGAGCTTTAATTCCCTTTACCGCATCCTCCAGATCATTCTCTTCCACCTTGAAGGCATGATAATGCCCGTCAAGCCCAAGATCTTTCAATGATGCGTTATGAATATCAGGTGACATGGAATGGCCAATCGGATTTCCGATAACCCCGTACAGCTTTTTCATACTCCTCTCCCCTTTTCTTAAATTAATGAGCGCCGAACAAATACATGAACGCCTTTTGGAGCGTATGCAGTTACCTTTTTATCGGCGTCATGGACAGTAACCCAGCCTAACCCAGAGAAAACGATATCTGTCTTTTTGTCTTTTATCGTAAACGTATGGGCGACCAATTCCGGAAACTCATCCATTTCATCTATACCCGGAGGCGTGAGCAATTCCCCTGCATGCTTTTCATAAAGCGCGTCTGCATTTTCAAGTTTTGTTCTATGAATCATCAGCTCATTTGGCATATAGCAAATAAAAGGAGATCTTTCCCCAGACACATAATCGAACCTTGCAAGTCCGCCAAAATACAGTGTTTGCTGATCATTAAGCTGGAAAGTGCGAGGCTTCAGCTCTTTTTTAGGGGATAGTATTTTCAGATCCTTCTTATTGACATAATGCGCCATTTGATGGTTGTTGATAATTCCCGGAGTATCATAAAGCGCTGAGCCGTCATCCAGCGGAATTTCAATCGCATCAAGGGTTGTGCCAGGAAATTGGGATGTTGTAATAATATCTTCTTCACCTGACACTTCTTTAATAATCCGGTTAATAAAGGTGGACTTCCCTACATTTGTACATCCGACAACATAGACATCTTTGCCGTTGCGGTAATGCTCAATCGCATCAATGACTTCTTTGATTCCCTGGCCGCGTCCTGCACTGACCAAAAATACGTCAACAGGTTTTAAGCCAAGCTCTTTCGCTTCACGTTTCATCCACTGAATCAGACGCTCTCTTTTCAGTGACTTAGGCAAAATATCCGCTTTATTGCCAACTAATAAGATAGGGTTCCCCCCCACCAAGCGCTGCAGCCCATTAATCCAGCTGCCGTTAAAATCAAAAATATCAACTATTTTTACGACAAGAGAGTCCGTTTCCCCAATACCGTGAAGGATGTTCAAAAAATCATCATCCGTTAAGGAAACATCTTGTATTTCATTGTAGTTTTTCAGTCTGAAACAACGCTGGCAAATCACATTTTCTTTCGTAAGCGATGCAGGCGGCGCGTACCCCAGACCTGTTTTGTTCTCGGTTTGGATTGCAACTCCGCATCCGATACAAACAACCTTTTCCATTTCTTACTCCTCCCACTGAATGTGCCCTTTTCGTTTGAGAGCACTCAGTATTCTGCGTTCAACCTGGCGATTAAAGCGCGTAATGAATCCGTCAGAGGAAGCGACAGGCACGACCAAAATCGTATGGTAGCCGTTTCGGTTTCCCCCGAGTACATCGGTCAGCAGCTGGTCTCCGATGACCACGCAGTCCTCTTTTTTCAGCTCCATATTGCGCACCGCTCTATTAAAGGCTTTACCCATCGGTTTTCTTGCTTTATAGATGAATGGGATTCCAAGCGGTTCAGAGAAAAGTTTCACTCTTCTTTCATTATTATTAGAGACGATTGTCACTTTAATGCCGTGTTCCTTCATTTCTTCAAACCACTCGATCAAGCGCGGCGTCGCGTTCGGCCTGTCCCATTCAACAAGCGTATTATCCAGATCAGTAATAATCCCTTTTACATTTCGTTCCTTTAATTTTTCAGGTGTAATATGAAAAATATTTTTTACAAACTCGTCAGGTAAAAAAAACTTTTTTAACAAAACCCGCACCCTTCCCTTTTCTTTCTCCTTAATATGATTGTCGAAAAAAATCGAACTTGCGCCTAAAGAAAAACTGAGCAAAAAAATTTCGACAAAAATTGGGTTTCTTCACCAGGTGTGGATAAATTTACACACACTATCCACTCTTATTACATCACTCTTTAGACAAATTATAAACACGATACTCACAAGTTATCCACTTTTTGGTGTGGATAACAGAACGATTGTTCTTATATTCATTTCATGGTAGATTAAAGATAACTTCAACCTCAGATAAACGCAACTTATCATTGTATGCGTTAAGATCATGAATGATTCCAACTTTTAAGGAGGTGCCTCTCCCATTAATTGGGTTCCTAGCATGAGAAAACTGTCTGATGAATTACTAATAGAATCTTATTTCAAAGCCACCGAGATGAATTTAAACCGTGACTTTATCGAGTTAATTGAAAACGAAATAAAAAGAAGATCGCTCGGACATATTATTTCCGTATCTTCTTAATAGGAATTTGTCTATTTTTTCCGGGCGTATTTCCTTTTTTTACTCAGATGACTGATATTATATCACTTCGGCTGCGCGCTTTACTACTATTTTCAGCAAAAAACACCCCTAAAAAGAGTGTTTTAAAGGGCCGGTTATTATGCTAACCAGTATATGCCGCCCACAACCAGGAGAACAACAACTAAAACAACAATAAAAGCGTATCCATATGCTCTGCCTGCGCCATACATGTGAAGCGCCTCCTTAATAAGGTTTTATAACAGCCTATGTAGGAGAAATAAATCGGACTAGGCGGTTGTCCGGCTCAACGCTGCAGAATCTGCCCATCTTGTATTCCTTCATATACGATCCTTGCCCCTTTAGGTGTCATATGATTGCCTGAAGGATCTATAAGACCGGATTGGATAAGCGCTTCATCAGTTGCTTTTCCGCCGTCTGCTTCTATAAAATGCTTCCAGTTATCTACAAGAGGGACATTCAGGCGCTTCGACACATCTCTTGTAATATCGTTGTATGAGTCGTGCCATTTCCTTGCTCCGCCTTTTGGTTCAAAAGCAGCTGCTTTATATCTGGAATAGTAAAACAGATGATGCTTCCCATTACCTTCTATAATCGGAATACACGTCATTAAGATTGGCTTGATCCCGTGTTTTCTGCTTTCTTCAATAAAATAAACCAGATTTTCTCTAAAACGCTGCTTCGACACTCTCGGTTTTCCCTCAGTCAGTATGGCGGCGTCATTTGTGCCGAACATAATAAACAAATACTTCGGTTTTTGATCCAGCACATCTGTCTGAAACCGAAGACGGGCATCCTCTGTCGTCTGTCCTCCGATTCCCGCATTGAGTATATCAAGGTTACCGCGTTCAGCTGTTTTAAGTATATTGACCCACTGCTGTGCTTTTGGATAATCGCGATAATCCCAATTAGAGCCACGCGTATTGCTGTCACCAAATGCTACAACGTCTTCGTATCCCATTCCCTCGCACCCTGCTGTAACGAACAACAGAAGGAAAAGGATGATAAAATGTTTCATCTTTACACCCCCAAAAGCCTCACCTTAATGTTATACCTCTGTTTCCCTTCGTTCAACGAAGAGTTTTTTTGCTAACACTGTTTTTTCCTATAGTTAACGTGTCCCCCTCAGTGAATATCATTCTGCTTTCATTGCGGCGCAGCAGATGACTTTTTATTTTTAAATTCCCTTCTCTCTAATCTGAAAAACACACAAACCAAAGGAAATAAATACGTTAAGATACAGCTTATCCCTTAAGGTTATGGTTACCCTTTCTATCTCCCCTATGTTAAGAAAACAGAGAGATAGACGGACAGCCTTTTTTATGAACTAAAAAGAATTATGTTCTTAACCTGGTTTTCAGTTGAACGGCTGAAATGACACCAGTTATACTAATTTAGATGACGGAGATTTTGGCTCCTGACATCATCTAAGTTGGGAGTGACATAGACTATGTTAAAAAAGGGAATAGGTATACTTGTGATTATCGCTATCATTGCAGTCGGTTTTTTTCAAAAAGAAGCTTGGCTTGATGCAATCAAAGCAGGGGGGATATTTTCCGTTTTATTTAGTATGCTGCTGATTGCTGTCGATGTTTTTTTCCCAATAGTGCCGTTTGCTTTAGTTGCTGCTTTAAATGGCGCTGTGTTCGGGACGGCAAATGGAATTTGGATTACACTGACCGGCTCAATGCTTGGTACAATATTGCTGTTTTTTCTCGCCAGGTACAGTTTTAGGGATTGGGCCAGAAGAAAAGTTCAGGCATATCCTGCCATACAAAGCTACGAGGCTTCCTTCAACAAAAATGCTTTTACCGCTGTTTTATTAGGAAGGCTGATACCGGTCATACCTTCCCTTATAATGAACGTGATCTGCGGACTGAGTCAGGTTCGCTGGCATGTTTTTTTCTTTGCATCTTTCATAGGGAAAATCCCCAATATTGTTGTTGTCACCATTGCAGGTGCCAACTTCACCAGCAATAAATTATTGTCTATCAGCATTTACGGTGCGTACATTCTGATCATCATGCTGGTCATATATAAAAAGTTCCCTCATCTTCTGAAGGTGCCAAAAAAATAAGGAGGCTTGTTCGCCCCCTTACTTTTTTTCCGTCGCATGGCTTCCAAATTTATTTCGAGGGGCAGCGACGTGCGACCACAGGAGTTGCGGTCTGCAGATCAAGCGTGGTTTTCGCCGTCCGTTTCCCTTCACCTATGGATCATTTTTCAAAAATGTCCGCTTCCCGCTTCCGACGGCGGTGTCCCGAAAAAGCAGTTCTACAATCTCCCATGCTTTATGATCACCCCCCACCATAAAACAGGCTCCATGTTGCGCCTTCATTCCGCCCGCCGTACCGGCATCGAGATAATGGATACCGCTTCTTTCATTTAATTGTAGCGGTAGATCGATTCTTTTTAACGATAATCATATCGACTTTTCTTAATAAAGGTCAAACATCACGCAAAACTGCATCATCTCTATGAATTGCTTTCCTATGTTTATTTTCCCTAAGCCGATTAATCCGATTTTCATGCCTGTTCTTCCTGATTGTCAAAAGCCTTTACTTTTTATGTTCCCTTTGTATTTGATACGCAGGAAAACAAATGAAACTACATCTTCTGCCCATTTTAATATGTTTTTCATGACCTGCTGTACCTGCCAGTTCCATTTCAGAACCCTCTTTAAATCCATAATTTTTACTTTATCCTTGATTTACCATCTCATTGAGTTAAAATATGGGAAGAGAATTTTCAGTAAAAGAAGGTGTCATGTTGCAGAATCAATCTTATACTCTTATTGGTGTTACGAAAACCGCTATATTCCTTTTATACGCTGCATTTGCAATGATCGGTCTTACCATCGGGTATTTTATCCCGCAGATTGCGAAATGGGCATTATCCCTCCCGTGGATTCCTTTTGAAGGACCGCTTCGGCTCATCACCTCTTTTCAGGGATCAACAGCTGCATTTATCACTGCTCTTCTCGGTATGACTGCAGGGATTTGGTTCGCTCATTCTGTTATTGCAATGCTGCTGTCTGTCAAGATTACAGATCACACAGTGGAATTCATGAAAGGAAAAAAAGTGCAATCAATTCATTCCGGTGACATCGCTCTTGTATTTATGGATCACAAACAGCTTGTCCTCCTAGGAACAGCCGGATATGAATTGGTACGGGAAGAAATTGATGAAAAACCAGTAAACGTTGAGAAGGCCTTTAAACAGCATCATTACGAATGGGCAGCAGATGGTGATCCGTTTACAGATCAATTTCGCCGATGGATTCCTGATGCACCTGACCTATCGCAAGGCGCCCATGCCTTATTAAAAGCTCGGCACAAAGCGCTGGAGGACGAAGAAAAAGACGATATTGAAGAATTCCGCCTCGAACTGGCACAATTGGGCATTGTTGTACGGGACGAGGGCACACGCCAATATTGGCGAAAAGCAGAAACCTATCCCCCGAACATTCAGCACGGCGAAGGGTTGTAACAACAGAGGCTCAAGAAAGAGCCTCTTCTTTACTACTGCACAATAAACAGCACTCTGGTGCCGTCAGGATAGCTGCTCATTTGATTCCCTACCCATGAGCCGGCCCCGCGATTATCAGAAGGCGTCACATATCGGACATCAGCTCCTGCGCCGCCTTCCTCGCAGACCGCCATCGGCCACTCATCCCGATCATAGCCCGGCTTCGTCGGAATACCCTTTAATGATTCCTCCCGCCTTTTGTCTGCTCCATCTCTATCTATGGTGCAAATCTCAGAATGTCCCTCTGCAATCGCATCTCTAATATGATCGCCTGTTTCCGGATAACGAGACAGCGGAAAATATAACACTTTGTCATACAAAGAAGCGCCTTGGATCTGCTGCGGAACCATTACACAAAGAAGAACTGCTGCAGCAAGAAACAAGCCTGCCATCCATTTTTTCATTCCCATCCCCCCATACATTTGTTCATTTCAATGTATGGGCGCATGATATAGATTATTTTTAAAATTTGAAGGTAGTATGCTGTTTACAAAAGCCAGGCTCCCCTGCGAGAAATTTCCCGGTACAGACACAGACAGCCTCCCGCCCACATACATTTACATATAGGCTTTTGCCTACATACTTTTGTGGAGGTGACGATGGTGACAGGTGTTTTCGCAGCGCTCGGCTTTGTTGTTAAAGAGCTTGTCTTTTTAGTATCTTACGTGAAAAACAATGCCTTTCCACAACCGCTCTCAAGCAGCGAGGAAAAAAAATACTTAGAGCTCATGGCTAAAGGGGATGAACATGCCAGAAACATGCTGATTGAGCATAATCTTCGCTTGGTCGCCCATATTGTAAAAAAATTTGAAAATACAGGTGAGGATGCAGAGGACTTAATCTCCATCGGAACGATCGGGCTGATAAAAGGAATTGAAAGCTATTCCGCTGGTAAAGGGACAAAGCTGGCGACGTATGCTGCGAGGTGTATTGAAAATGAGATTGTAATTACAAAAGGGGGGTGCATACCCCCCTCTTTAATACGTTTCAATATATACGGTGTCAGAATCCACAACGGTAACTTCTTTCACGATAAAGTTAACAATTGTTTTTTTATCTTCAAGAGTTAAGTTATCTGCACCGATTGATTGAAAATAGTCGATGGCTCTCTTTAGAGCATTTTCGCTTGAGCTTGTATCATCTAATACTTTCATTTTTGATTGAATTTCGTTACACTTTTCAGTAAGCTGGTTTTGTTTTTTTTGCAGCTCAATAATCTGTACTTTGATTTCATCAATATCTAAATCATCGTCATCACTTAGGCTGATTAGCGTTAAAAGACGCTTGCGGCCTTTTTTTGTTTTCTCTATCTCTTTTTGAATAAGTTCTAATTCATCAGACAAGTGATTTGATTGTTCAATCTCTTTAAAAGAAGCATACTTTTGAGGATTTGTGATAAATTTAAAAATTTCACCCCATACATGCCGGTTCAATTTATTCTCAGACATTTCTTTTCCGCAGCCGCGGTCCTTCGCTCCAGAATAATTTTTCCGGCAAGTATACACATAATAGTCTTTACCATGTGATTTTCTTTTCTTACCTGTCATGGTATTTCCGCATTTCCCGCATCTAACCAAACCCGATAACAAGTAATTGTGAGGGCTAATACTCAAGTGTTTTCTTTTACTTTGACCTAAGAGTTCTTGAGCATAATCCCATTGTTCAGCTGGAACAATTGCTGGAATTGCCACAGTTATTTGCTCTTCTTCAGGTCTAATTTTAATTATAGATTTGTTTCCTGCCTGTTTTGAAACATAAGAACCCTCAGTGTCATATTTATACTGCTTATGTTCACCCTTATAAGAAGAGTTCATTAATATCTGTCGAACAACCTGCCTGTGCCATACTTTGGCGCCTTTTTTTGTTTTAACCCCCATCTGAGTTAAATGTAGAGCAATACCATTTACTCTACCGAAAAAAGGGCTTTTATGATCGGTGAAATAGTTAAAAATCATTCGAATAATTTTGGCTTCCTCTTCAAATATCTCAAGAGTTCTTCTCTCTTTAACAAATTTATAGCCATATAGTTTGGAATCTTTAATAATCATGCCTTTTTTCATTTTTTGAAGTCGGCCGCTTGAAGTCCGTTCTTTGATTTTGGCTTTTTCAAATTCTGAAATTGCCCCGCGCATTGCGAAAAACAATTGACCCTCTGGAGAATTGGCATACTCGCCATTTACAAAAATCAAGGGTATGTTTCGCTTTCGCAGTTCATCATCAATGATAAGCTGATTCATTAATTTCCGAGAAAGACGGTCAGGATCATAACAAATAACTTGACTTATAAGTCCTTTGCTTGCATCCTCCCTCAGGCGATTCAAAGCCGGACGTTCTAAAAGCTCTCCAGAAAATCCTTCATCGGCATACTTCAGCACATCCTTAGTCCCTGCTTTCTTTATGCAGGCCTCGATCTGGCTGTCGATGCTCGATCCCTTGATCGCTTGTTCCTCGGTCGATACCCTTACATATATTGCTATCACCCTGGATCTCCTTTCTATAAAGTTTTATTAAATAATGATAGCAATCGTTAATGCATTTGTCAGCTTGCGATCCCTCGATGATTATTACCTTCATAAAATGCATCACCCCTTGGGTAATGCTATGTAACAGCTGTTTGTCCAAATGATGACCTTTTATGATTAAAATTGGGTTAATCTTAGTCGTCAAATAATGATATAATTTAACATAATTAACCACCCGAATGAGAACGTTTGTTTGAATACGGGATTGTCTTGATTTATTATAGGAGGTAGGATTTATGTTTAACGATGTTATTCAATATGTTCAATTTTCAGAGTTGGATGTTTATGATCCCTTTTTCTCCAGCCTTATCGAAGATTACGTTGGCTTTGAAAAGTGGTTTCAAAAAAAAGCAATGCAAGGGGAAAAAGCTTATATACTTAAAGAAGATAGGTTGTTAGGTTTTCTATACTTGAAAGAAGAGTTTGAATCTGATGAAACAATCAATCCTATTTTTGAAAAAAAAAGACGTCTCAAAATTGGTACTTTTAAAATAGAAGCACATGGCACTGTTCTTGGACACCGTTTTATTGGAATAATACTTAAAAAAATGATAGATGAGCACTACTCAGAATGTTATGTTACAGTTTTTGAGAAACAAAAACCACTAATAAAGTTATTTGAAAAATTCGGGTTTACTTTATGGGGTAGGAAAAATAATGGTGAATTGATATACATAAAAACATTAGAAAAAACGAATGATATATTTATGGATTTTCCACGTATCGATACACAAAATAAAAATAAATATATATTATCTATATATCCGATATGGCATACGAAGTTATTCCCCAATTCCAAGTTAAATACAGAACGGAATCATAAAATTGAAGATCTTTCTTTTACTAATACAATCGAAAAAGTTTACTTATCTGGCATGAAGGGACTGGATGAGCTTACCCGCGGTGATCTAATCGTTATATATAGAACTGCAGAAAGTGGAAAGAGAGCAGAGTTTTCTGCTGTGGCTACTTCAATCTGTACAGTTATTGAGAATAGAAATATCCATGAGTTTAATACCATGGAAGAGTTCATTAGTTATTGTGGGAAAGGAACCATATTTAGTAAAGAAGATTTAGAAAAATTTTGGTATACAAAAAAGTATCCATATATAATTAAAATGCTTTATAATATTTCACTACCCAAACGTATTATTAGACATCATTTAATTACTAACGGCATAATTGAGAGAAACGCTTATGCTGGCTTTATTAAACTTACTGATCAAGCCTTTGAAAAGATTCTAAAGTTAGGTGAAATTAATGAAAGTTTTATTATCAATTAAACCAGAATTTGTTGATGAAATTGTTTCTGGTAAAAAAAAATTCGAATATAGAAAACAAATTTTTAAAAGAGATGATATCTCTTCGGTAGTAGTCTATGCTACTAAACCATTTGGGAAAGTCGTAGGTGAATTTGATATTGAGACTATTTTAATTGACAACCCAGATATTATATGGACAAAAACAAAGGACTATTCAGGAATAACATATAAATATTTCAAAAATTATTTCAAGGGAAAACGAACTGGTTTCGCAATTCAAATTAAAAATTTTAAACAGTATGACATGCCTTTGGATTTAAATGAATTCGATAATAAAATAAAAGTAGCTCCACAATCCTTTTGTTACACAGAAGGAGGACTTTGATGGATTATATTTTCTTAGCAGGAGTACACGGTGTTGGAAAATCAACCCTAGCTTCAAAACTAGAAAGTTTAATTGACATTGAATGTATTTCAATTAGTGATCTAATTAGAAGAGCCGGGAAAAAAATACCGATATCTGAAAAAAACACAGCTGGTATTTCTGGTAACCAGGAGTTATGGAAAAATGAATTGTATAAGCTAAATCTAAAAAAAACATTTTTGTTGTTGGATGGACACTTTTGCTTATTAAATAAAAACAAAGTTATATTCCCTTTACCTCTTAGTACTTTCGAAAATACTAAAATGACAAAAATTATCCTTGTACAACACCGTCCTTCAATTATTCGAGAGCGCCTTCTATCTAGGGATAATTTAAGTTATTCACTTGAATTGATCGAGGAACTTCAAAAATGTGAGATAAAACGAGCAAAAGAATATTCACGTAATAAAAAAATAAAACTATTTATATATAATGAAGATAAACCTTTAATTGATTTAATTAATTTTATAACTGATTAAAATGTTTTTCTTCAAAGGGTGAGGTAAGAGAATGCATCATAATCTTAAAATTAATAAAGAGTACTTTAATCCAGTAATTAAAGAAATTAAAACATTTGAAATTAGAAAAAATGATAGGAATTTTCAGTTAGGCGATAAGATCACTTTAAAAGAATGGGATGCGAAAACAAAACAATATACAGGGCGTAAAGTTAATATTGTAATTACCTACCTTACAGACTTTGAACAAAAAGATAATTATGTTGTTTTTAGTTTCAAAATATTATAAAGTTATTTTATTTTTAATATAACTTCACCCTTAACTTGCATTTTTCCAAAAAACCCTCTCAAGTATGAGAGGGTTTTTATAGATTAAGTCTGTAATCTGATACCTGCCATTTGCATTTCAGCATTAGTCTTATGGGCCTCACTATGCTGGTTAGATTGTTCAGAAGCCGCAGTAAACGCAAATAAACCAGTAGTTACAATAACAGCAGAGAGAAATACGCAAACACCTTTTTTAATATTCATATAAACAGTCACCTCGCTGAATTTGAAGCTGCGCTTCAACCATTTTATCATAGAAAAAACTGGATTCTTCAAATTCTCCGCCTTCTCTATAATATTCTGCAGTTAGCAGCGTTATGTGTTCCGTAAATGAGAACATGTGACTTTCATTAAGATCATTCAATATATTGAGGATACCCTGTTTATCAACAGACTCAATATATAAGGCATTCAGAAACTTATTCATTGATAAGAAAAGTTCATCATTAAATTTTTGTGCTGTTTGAATCCCTTGCTGCAGAACCTTCTGTCCTTCACTGAACTTTTGTTGTTTAAATAAAACAGTGGCCAAAGAATGGAGCGTGTGAGGGAGTGTTCTTAAATTTGCTTTTTCTGCAACTTCTGCTGCTTCTTTCAAATATCCCTCGGCTTTACTTGGTTGTCCCATGTAATGATAACATTCGCCTAAATTATAAAGAGCAGAACTTATTAGTCTGTCGTGCCCTAATTCCTTAGAAAGCTTCAGGGCTTCTTCAAGATGTTTTAACCCTTTTTCATAATGTTTAAAATCGAGATAGTTACCTACGATTACAAACAAGCTTTGAATTTTCCTTACAGTATACAGCGGATTCTGATCATAAATCTCTAGTGCCTTTAAAATGTGATGCATGGAAACGTGGGTTTGTTTCATGTTGTAATAAGCTTCTGCTACTTTAAAATGAAATTCAGCTTGTTCGATTTCATCAGTAACAGCATAAAGTTCTTTTTCAGCTTTACGGTAATAGTTTATAGCTTCCACAAATTCTTGCTGATCAAATTCGTACATACCGCGGAAAAATAGTGAGTAATATTTCAGGAGACCGGTTAATTTCTTTTGGGGAGCTTCAATTTTTTCAAGTAATTCTGAGATGGTTGGACGTGCTGTTCTATACTTTTTTTCTGGCTCTAAGTAGTCGAGCATAAGTTGGTGTCGAAAGCTCATGAGTGAATAATATATTAGTAAATACTCATCCTCTTCCATCTGTTTAATTTCTCTTTCAACTTCCGCTTTTAAAATTTCAGCATCCGGAACACTAAACTGACGTATCATCTTATACCATTCGGTAATCTTAACCCCTACATGTGAGGAAGGTAAAACCGGATTCACATGATCCCTCCTTTTATGTCTTTTTATGTAATATTCTAACATTTCTAAAAAGTGTTTGGACCGCAAAAAAACCGCAAACTTTTTATTCGGTATCTTTGATATGGTCAATCAAGATAATTTTAAGTTCGTTTCTTCTTTCTTCCATGGTAATATTTTGTTATATAATTAAATGAGAGGGTATGATTATGAAAGTCTTTGAAGCTAAAACACTTATGTCTGAAGCTACAGACCGCGCCAAAGAATATAAAGAACTAAGGACGCAAATGGTCAACTTGAGAAAAGCTTTACAAAGCGTTGCTGAACTGGACGACAGCGAATTCTCAGGTAAAGGCGCTAATAACATGAAAGCATTCTATCACGATCATGTTGGTGTCACTGATCAATGGATCGACTACATTGATATGAAAATCGCATTTTTTAACAGCATTGCCGGAGCTGTCGAGGACAAAGGCCTCTCTGATGCTTATATTGAAGAGTCTTTTCTAGAACATGAACTGGCTAACGCCCATAAAAAATCAAAGTCCATCATGTCTGAACAGAAAAAAGCCATGAAAGATATTCTAAACGATATCGACGACATCCTCCCGCTCGACTTGTTTTCAACAGAAACCTTCAAGGATGAGCTTGCAGATGCCAATGACAAACGCAAAAAAACAATTGAAAAACTAGGTGATCTTGACGAAGATTTACTGACAGAATATGCCCTGTCAGAACCTAATGAACAATTCATCAAGTCAGACTTCCAAAAGCTCCAAGAAGCAACGGGCAAAGGCAAAAACGCTACGCCCATCCACTACAACGCCAAGGCATACCGTGAAAGCGACATACATAAGAAAAAAGGCGATATTGAAAAGCGAACGGAAGCTTATTTGACGATTAAAAAGAAAGAAGAAAAAGAACGGGAAATTAAAGATTTAAAGAAAAAGCTAGCTGACGGAGTGACTGACCCGGATGAATACTTAAAAATTGCCAAGAAGGTCGGCTATGAGAATCTTACCCCTGCACAGCTTGAATTTGTTTCATTTCTTGAACAGCGTAAAGCTTTCATGGATAACGGAAAAGAAGTGTTACGAATCATAGGTGATGGCGCCAAAGGTGCGATTGTTGGTGTATATGATCTTGCCAAGGATACCGGTGAAGGAGCCATTCAATTCGGATGGAATATCGGTTGGACAATTGACAACTTAAACAAGGATCCTCAAAAAGTGCTGGATACAGTTCTGGAATACGACTATCAAGCTGCCTTTCAAAGTATGGTCGACACATTGAAGGATAATTGGGATACAAAAATGATTCACGGGGATGCATACACACGGCTGCACTATGTTACTTATTTGGGCGGAAGTCTTCTGTTATTGAAAGGTGGAAAGTCCTCTGTCTCAACAGGCTCGAAGGATCTTGCTAAAGTTGGGAAAACAGCTAGTGATACAATTAAGAAAGGTGGAAAGTCTGTAAAACAGTTTGTCAAATCTCCTGTTAACCGGTATACTCCTGCATTAGAAGGAATCCTTCAAGATGCTGAGAATACCATTAATGTAAAAAATACTCCACTACTAAAAAGTATTGCGGAAGATAAAAAAGAGAGTGTTCTCAGAAGATCTGAACGTTCTAACAATAAGGGTACGGGTAATGTAAGGCATTTAGATGATGTGCCGAGAATAAAAGAAGTTGAAGTTAATTTTAAAAGAAATATAAAACATGATCCTGAAGAATTTGCAAGACAACTAAAAGACCAAGAAAAAGGGATGAACGAATTAACAGTTGACGAATATTTGAGAAATAGAGAAAGATATATTGCTGAAGGTAGAGCTATTGAAGGAAATGCTGCTCAAAAAATGGCTAGACAAGAAGCACTTAAAGATAAAATTGCTGAACTACGAAAGCAAGGACTTTCAAGAGCCGATGCGACTAAGCAGGCTTCAGAATGGATGGATACACAAGCTGCGCTTCACAATCCAGATCAAATAGCAGGAGGAAGGGCAGACAATATTGGTGGTTTAGGAGATAAAAGAGTTAATTCCTCCTTGGGATCACAATGGAAATATAGAATTGATATTGTTGATGAGCAAATTAGGGAAATGGCAAAGAATATGTCACCTGAAGAAATAAAGAATACTTATTTGAATGTAAAGTTGAGCCAATAAATAAAGGGGGCATTTTAATTGGATACCTTTAAGAACTTTATAAAACACAATACAGTTGATGAAAGGATTATCTTAAAGTATAAAGATAAACTTCCTGGAGAACTGATAGAAGTATGGAATAAATATGGTTTTGGAACATTATTAAACGGTTTTTTAAAAGTAATTAATCCAGATGAGTATTTGGATATTTTAGAAAGGTGTTATATAAGGTACGAGCAAGCAATTCCTATTTTCACCACCTCAATGGGTGATATTATAGTGTGGGAAAAAGATAAATATGTTAACTTGCTGAACTTTAGGAAAGGATTCGTTCACGTTGTTTCATCGGGCTTTGATTTCTTTCTTGATGATTTAAAGGATAATGATTTTATGAATGATGAATTAATGTGGGCACCATATCCTGAAGCTTGCAGTAAATATGGTAGACCTGATTATGACGAATGTTTCGGATACACTCCCTTACTAGGTCTAGGTGGATCTGAAAAAGTGGAAAATCTAAAAAAGGTAAAAATAAGAGAACATATTCTTATTATTACAGAATTTATGGGGCCGGTTGAATAGAGTTAATTTCAAGATAAGCACTTGTATGCATTTAAGGTATCAAGTGCTTTTTTGTATGTAATATAATTAATTGAGCGCAATAAATAATACCTGCTTGAATAGAGACCTCATGCCGGCTATACCATCAGGGAGTACAATGAAAGGCCCCCATTTTATGAGAGGGCCTTTTTAATTCAAAGATGCTTCAAGTTTCGCCTTAGTTTTAGAATCGTAAAATGTTATTATGGGTACCTACTTACTCAATAAACATTTTTAATGTCAATAAAATACTCAGCAGCATTCTTGAACAGCCTAAGGTACTCTTTTCAAATTCACAAAACTAAAAAAGAAAGTCTACTCTACTATTATTTTAAACTCACCTTCTAATTCCTCTTGAGCCTCTTGTAAAACTTCTAATACATCATCAGCGTATGAACCTAAAAACTTTTTACTCAACTCAAAATTTCTCCAAACTAAAGTTTGCGGCAATTCTATCCACCCTGTAAGGCAATCCCATAAAGCGTCTAAATTTTTCCCATAGTAGTCTGGGAAGTCTAATTTATATTTTAATGCATCATGTAATCCTTCTTTATTTTCAAAGTCTTTCCCATCTACAATTATTTTTCCCATCGAAAACTATGTCCTCCATTATTTTATTCTAACTAATGTTTTAGAATAATCTGTCGTTTTATTTATTTCATCATTCGAATAAAGTATTCTCCCATACCTACAAGCCTGTTTTCCTTAAAAAACTTTTCTTAATTATTATTTTAGTTTGTTAAGGGAATTTTAAGGAAATTGATAGCAAAAATATGGTATCGTTATTTCTGTTACTTTAGACCCTTACAAATTAGGGTTTGCAGTAATAGAAATAAAATAGAATTGAGGTAATAAGTATGAAAAAAAGCAGTATTATTCTAATTTTAATGCTGGTAACCATTTGCTCTGGTATAATACCAATGCACATAAAGGCAGAAGAGCAAATCGATTATAACGCAATTTATAATCAAGCAATTAAAGAGGGAGTTATTAATCAACAGGAGTTAAGTTATGATGACTGGTTAAAGGAAAATAAAGAATTTAAAAAAGTATACGATGCCGGTATCGAGCAGAATGTTTTAGAGCCTTCGCTAAGCTATGCAGAATGGATTAAATTAAATAATTATGGTCAAGAACCTAAAGACGAAAATATCGATTTTACATCTTATACGTTAAGTGAACAATCTAACTCAAGCCCTGCTGTATCGCTACTATCAACAAAGAAAACAAGCGTTAAAGTTTCCCAACTATCTAGTTTTAAGGTTAAACCCGGAGATATATTCATAACAAATTCGACTTCTGCTGCTGGTATCTTAGGCCACTCTGCTATTGCTAATGGCTCCAATCACATTCTAGATATGCCTGGTTATGGAAACAAAAACGATAATAATAGACAACTAACTGTCTCACAATGGGTGTCTAAATATAATAAGGGTTGGATAAAGGTTTACAGATTAAAAAATAGTAGTTTAGCAGCTAAAGTAGCGAAATATGCTGATAGACATTATTGGTCTACTAAAGGAGCTGCTACAAAGAATATACATATTGCTTATAAATTAACGCCACATCTTTATAGTGTGTCACCTAGTTATTGTTCTAAGTTGGTTTATGATGCTTATTGGTATGGTTCTGGTTCAGCTAGTGTTTTGGTTAAACGTTCAGGGTATGTTATGCCTTATAATTTAATCAATAATGACTTCACATCAAAGTATAGACCATCTTTAGTACATAGATATTAAATTGGAGGAGCATAATATGAAAAAAATAGCTCTTGTTCTTTTAGCTCTAATCATTATTATCGGAGGCATCACCCTAATTGTTCATTTTAACAATCGAAAAGTAGCTGAAGATAAGATCGACCAGTATATTGCTGATTATGGTATTCCCAAAAAAGAGATTAACTCAGAGGATTACCCTATGTTTAATTCTTTGAGCGCACCTAAAGGATTCTTTAAAACTGTTTATGTAAAGAACGAAACTGACAAAAACAACTATTACATTTTTCACTACGATCCTTCTAACAAAAAAGTTACGTTTTCAGGTGTTGTGGATGGAAATGAAGTATCAATCAATGATAAATTAGTTAAAAAACTGAAGTATCAACCTTCTGATAAGGTATTGAACCAAAAATAAAAAAAGCCCTCGCTTGAGGGCTTTTTTTATTTCAATAATGCTTCAAGTTTCATTCGAGTCTTAGGTCCATAAATCCCATCAGCAGAAAGCCCATGCATCAACTGAAATCGTTTAACCGCGTTCGCCGTTTTCGGACCATAAAAGCCGTCTATGCCGTTATTTTCCGCTCCTTTATCCGGGTAGAAATAAAGAGCCGCTAGAGCTTTCTGAATCTGCGTGACAGACACGCCTCTCATCATTGGGTTCTTCACTTTAAAAATACCGGAAGGCAGCGCATATGACGTTTTTTTGCTGCTTAATTTTGTTGTTTTCTTTTTAGCTGTACTTGTTTTACTTGTGCTTGTTTTCCCACCTAGCGCTTTCAATTCTTTTTCAATGGCAGCCTTAACCTCGTCCCATCTTCCCTCTGACAAAATACGGTGCGGGCAATACTTACCGTTCCAGTCTTGGTGCTTATGGACACGATCAACACCCCATCCGCGTTCTTTCAGTAGCTGCGCCACAAACTTAATAGCGAGTTTTTCCGCTGCCTTATATCGTGCCCCTCCTGACTTGCTATAACAAATTTCGACACCAATCGACTTACGATTCCCTGTACCGTTTGTTCCATCTCCTGTGTGCCAAGCGTTACGATTCGTTGGAATCCCTTGAATGACTTGTTTATCGTCTACTGCAAAGTGAAAACTCGTTGAGCTAGAGTTATTCTTCATGTAAGAAATCTCATTGGCTGCTGAAGCATCATTCGCAGTGTTGTGAATAGTGATGTATTCAGCTTTCATTGGATTAGGACATTTCAATCCATATTTTGATTTAGAAACTAGATTTTTAACAACTTTGATTGGCATATATCCTCTCTCCTTCTGTCTACATAATAAAAAAGCCACTGGCTTAGCCAGCAGCTTTGTCTGCGTTATCCTTACTCTGTTCTTTTTCGTTCTCAATTGTTTGTAATCGATCTGTTATTGTTGAAGGGATTTTAACACCGATCTGTGCTAAGTTTTCAGTTATTGACAAGCCTTCATTAGCGATATAAAAAAGAACGGTACCAAAGGTTAGGACGCCGTTTAAATTGAGGACTGTATCAATAACATTTGCTAAAATGACCGCAAAGAAATTAAGTAGTTTGCGGACATATCCAAACCATGCGCTCCGGCTTCGCAGCTTTTTGAATTTCCATGCCTTAATTACTCCTGTTAAAACGTCAATTATGCTAAGAACTAGAAGTAAATCAAGGTACTTCACCCCTCCAAATAAATATACTCTTGCTAAATCTAATGTTTCAAAATTGATAAACAAACTTGTCTCCTCCATTTCTAATCACCTCCTCCGAGGCAAATAAAAAAGGACAGCCGGATCTTATGAGACGGCCGTCCCTCTAACTGAAAAGTTTCCATTTGTTAAAGATGTAAGCTCCATAACAATTTCTTTAAAACCAGTAATGTCAAAAGACCAGGCTTCAGATTTTCCTTTTGTGCTAGTGGCAAACGTTCCATCATCCACTTTCTGCCCTCTAAGGGCTCTTTTTGTTCCCGATAAGGATTTACCCCAGAACTTCAATTCACTTGTCTCACCCGTCCCATAAACCTCAATGAGTAACGTTTTGAATGATCCAACGGTGAATGGGTTACCCTCACCTATGGTTTCTGTTTTATCGTGAAAGACAATATCCATTGTTTTTGATTGAGTGTCTAATGAGCTAAAGTTCAGGCCTTCAGTCTGAACTTTTAAACGACCATCATTAGTTAACCCGCTTTTATCTAACTGGACTGAGAACGGAGCAACTGCTGTAATAGGAACAGTATGGTTAATGTTTATATCCTCTTCACCTGCGCCCAATGACTGGTAAAGTAAGAATTCAGATTGCTGCAGGTTACCATTTGCGTATCTGAAACGGAAATAACGTTTAGTTAAGTGAACCCATTCAGTCTCGCCAAGCGCATTTGCTTTAACGACCAATGAAGAGACTGTGGTCCATGAATTCATATCGTTACTTTCTTCAATGAATAAGGTACCTTCACGATCAGAATAAGCATGACCTTTTACTTTTGAAATTAAAACCTGACCTAATCGATCTTGCCCATATTGCGTGTATACTTCAGTGGCTTTTAAAACTGCGTTCGTCAGCAGCTCCGCATTACCTGAAATAGCCGCGACGGGTACTATAAAATCCCGGTTCCCTTCCCTGTAAGGTTTAGCCGCTCCAGGCTTACCGGTTGCATCTGTTGGAAATTGAAAACTATATGATGCCATTAAAAATCCTCCTTGCTATTGTAGATCATTAGTGGTGAGCATGGGTTTACAACGGAACCACCCCCTTTAAGGCAAAATAAAAAAGCCCTAAATGGCTTCCCCTGTGAGCTCTTTATACTGTTCAGCTGTAATGAGTTTTTTCTCTATTCCTTCCTGTAAATCTTCGGGCGAGCAATCTTTGAGATGAATTGCCTGTTTCACCATTTCAGACGAAGCCCAGTTATAATGCAAAGCCAGCACCCAATAATTCATGAATCTCTCCCTCCTTGTAGAGTAAGTAACTGCAACTTTATTTTTGAGAGCTCGCTTCCCAAAGTTTGATTTAATTCTTCAAGCTGTTTACGAGCTAGCTTTTCCTGAGATAACTCTTTCGCGAGTAGCTCAATCTGATTGGGAGGTTCATAAGACAGTTTTTTCTGTGACTCCTCCCACCAGGCCTCTAATTCTTCCTGAGTCGGTAACGGCGCCCTGATATTCCATTTCTCAATGTATGAGCCATTCCCGTCATTCCGTAATTCAAAATCTTTTCTCGGTACTGCGTTAGGGTACTTGTACATAATCGCATCATACAAAATCATAGAAGCACCTCCTAAAATCTCGGGTAATTTCTGCCGCCGATTTCTGTGATATCAAAGTAGTTATACCACCCTGAGTTATCAGAAATATATCGTGAAGTATTACCGTCATAACCCACATAAAGGTACATCTCTATATAGTCCCCCTTCTCAGCTGGAACATTGGCTGCTCCATATACTCCTACATTGAAATCTGTGGTATCAGACGGGCTAGCAGGACTATTTCTATAATGTGCTATGTTCTTATAAATCGTTCCGTTTAAGTAAATCTCTAATTCATAGTTGGCATATCTCTGAACGTTTTCAATATATACACCGGCATTGACTAGAAACATTCCGCTGTTTGGACAGATAAACCGGCAATTATTAATGTCAAAGGCATTATGACTGTCCTTTATCTTTCGATTAAAACGAATTTTTTGCTTTTCTCCTTTGATAAGAAGTTGCTTGCCTGTTGTTCCAATATTGGCATGAGCGAACCCCGATATCTTTTGCCAAGATGTCCAGCCTGAACCACTCCACCAGTGTCTAATCCAAACTCCTGTACTGTCGTAGTAAGTCCCAGACTCATTTCCTGTTCCATAAAAATATTGCGTAAATCGGTAATTATTATATTTTTCATTTTTGACAATGCCATAACCCAAGGGGTAGCCTGTAGTATTTCCCTGACCAATGTCCATTAATGTCAGTCCTAACGGATATTCTTCCCCTCCTGTTCTTGCATCTTGAATAGCATTGTCTCCAGTAATTAACGTCAGATTGTTATTTTTGTAGTTGGTATCCACGTAATGTTTTGCATACAATAAAGCCTTATCCGCTTTTTCCTGGGCTCCGGCAGTTGTTTCTTTCGCATTCCAATTCTCCCGCTCTACTGGTGTTATGTGCCGTTGTAAATCATTATGATGCTCTTCAAATTCTTTTTTCGAAGCTTGCTGTACATTATCAACGTTCCCTAGCCCGATTTGCGCCTTTGTTGTATTGTGAGGGTTGTTCATATCATTTTTATGTACTGCTAAATCTTTATGCGCGTCTTGAATGCCTTTCTCCCAACGGTTTACATCATCTTCATTAATCGGATCGTCCGGAAGCCAATCTGTTTTTGCATCATAAGCCATTGTCACACCACCTCAAAAGTAATCCTAAAATCTAGCGTTCTATTATTACTGACGTCTAAATTTGTTGTTCTTTCCGTAATTACGTTGTTTTGTTCATCAAGTATCTGAACACTCTTAATATGTTTGATGTCTTCCTCTCGTTGAGTAAGTACCGTGACAACGGCACCCTGAATGGTGAGTTCCACAATTTTTGTTTCATTTCCATTCAGCAGCACTTTCGATATTCTATTTTTCAAATCTGCAGCTGTACGCTCTCTATAAAGCTGTGTAATCATACAAGGACCACCTCGTTATTATTGAGCGTGACGGAATAACCTACCTTTAGCTCACTTGCTTTTCGATACCTTCTGTTATTCAAAATGACAGTATCTTTTATCTTGAGTGGCTCATTTAAAGCAGCTCGCAAGGTATATGCCAAATGAGCTGGCTTCAAATTCTCCAATGTTTCTATGAGCTCGCTCATATGCTGCATATCATCTATATCAATATCAACATTGAAACGATACTCTCTAGGAAGTAGCCGAACCTGAGCTGACGGATTTTTCAGGAACCGGTTCAATGCCTGTTCAATGGCCTTATATGTTGCGGGCGGTATATTGGACATTTTAGAGATTAGACGCAATCGGCGGATCTCATCGGTGTCACCTGATTCCCGCGGTACGTTCAAAATCTTTTCCCATCGTTCAAGCCCCCAGGTTGCCGTAGTAACAAACAGCTGATCTGTCAGATCAAAGATGCTGTGATTTTGCTTCTCAAATTCCGGAGCTTCCGCTTTAAGAAGTTCAGCCATTTCCTTTAACTTGGTAAGGAACGGCGGCAGGTAAGCAGTCATTTCATCGAGTTTGCTCAATGATGTTCACCTGCCCCAATTTAGGGATTTCGACGTCACTCAGAACCAAATTTTCGGCCACGCCGTTGATTTTAATATTTGCGTAATCACTTACTGAAGGTGAATTGTAGACAATATTATTAATCTGCGATAAACGGATGACGTTATCTTCAAAGGCAATCTTTTTAAAAAGATTTAAAACACCTGATTCGATTTCTTGCTTTACCTGATCGATAGAGCTATTGACCTCGGGAAGTACCTCGGCTGAAATCTCAACCTCTTTCCATACCGCACTCTCCACTGTGACAAAGGCACCTATTGGCGCTTGTCCCTCACCTTGTCCGGGTTCAGGATCTATATAGTTTTTCACCTTTGATATTAAAATATCGGAAGCAGGTTCCAAGTTAGCATTGGTCACGACAATTTTGACTGTACCGTCCCCGTTCCAAAGCGGAAAGACCTTTACCTTCCCTACTCCGTCTACTTCTTCAGCCCATTGTTTATAGTGAGCTTTATTGGCACTGACAGCTTCCCGACGCACGCGGGTAAAATATCTAGCTCTTAAACTGTCATCATCCTCCTCTTCTCGACCAGGGATTAGAATCTCTTTCACGATCGCTTTTTGGAGTCCTGGTATGGTGTCTAATGACAATAGATTCTGGCCGGAAATATTTGCGTTCCCCGCTTCCCCCGCTGTTTCACATTCCAACGTCCCGTCAGCTGTGTATTGGAAATACAGGTTATCTACAAAAAAGCGGGAACCCACTGGAATGGTTACTCCTTCAGTAAACTCCGCTGCCCGGACTGCTTTCGTGGCAGCCGTTCGCTCGATGCCGGCTTCAGTAGCCCGACGATCTAAAAATTCTCCTTGTGCTGTGTCCGAGAAGACAAGTTCCAGCACAGTATCGAGCCAAATATAAGACTTGGCCAATTCTGCGGCTGCAGGAGCTAACGCGTTATAAATCACGCTTCCTTCCCTTGTATCAATGTCCGCTGAAATGCTGTTTAACATACGGTCCATAATCACTTCAAAGGTTTGATCTTCAAACATCTTCGCCAAGCACCTCCTTGATCTCCAATGTTCCTTCGTCAGTCTCGACTGTAAAGGAGACACGGAACGATTCGCCTTGTTTTTCTATTTCAAAATCTGTAACAGCAGAAATCCGATCGTCATAGATCAGTGCTTCCTCTATCAGCCGCGGGATCTCCATTTTCTTATATGCGTCTGTTGTTTCGTTATCTGCCAACACTTCTTGAAGCTCATTTCCAATGTCATGACTGTAAACAGAATATGCATATCGCTCAGTATGAAGAGATAAATATACAAACTGCCTGATTGCTTCAAGGCCAGTAATCTTTTCATTTGTGATACGGCCATTTTCAAAATCTATTTTGTAGGTTTGCGAGGTCTCTATGACTTCGCTGTCATCTTCTATATCCTCAAACTCAATTTCCGGAGACAAAGCCATTCCAAACACCTCCTATATTTTGTCGAGAATAAAAAATGATTGCCCGCCTTTTAAGGAGACAATCATCACACGCTCACCTGTATTTAATGCTTCTTCTTCACCGGCCCGCAGCCGCTTTGGAACAATAATCAAATCAGCAGGTATTATTAATTTGTCATTTTCATTAAGCCTTATTTCAACAGGGGAAACGGAAACCACTTCAGCCGGTAGAATATCCACTGGCGACTCAGAATCAACTGCACGGACAGCCAAATGTTTGATTGCTTCACTTAATCTCATGAGGAAACACCATCAGGGATAGAATTTTTCTCAACCACATCAATGGTCATCGTGTGTGTCGATCCTTTAAATTCGTGTTTGTCTGTATCGATCCAGTATGTTTTCTTAACCTCGACTTCCGGAATTGAGATATAGACGGGCAAGCCGCTCTGAAGATCCGGAATGCCAATCGCTTGAATACTCTTGAGTTCTTTTTTAACACCTTTTTTCTGTGCCTGTTTGACTTTCGCACGCTCCTGAAGCTGCGCCTGGTTAATGTTATCAGAAACCGTTTCGACATACTGAAGCACACCATATTTACTGATGCCTGAGCTGTCACTTGCAGTGGCTGTGTATGTTTTATTGTCTTTCTGCCGGCGGAGCTTTACTTTTGTGGCCGTGTCATTAATTGAAGTGCTGTATTGATAGCCGGTGATGTTCACACCCGTCTCCAACACCCATACTTCAGACGGATCTGGCCAAGCGCGAAGGCCAAGCTTCCCCTTCGCCGAATATAATTGATAATTCCTTCCGGTTTGGCTTTTCGTTTGTTTCAAGGCTTTCAGAATCATGTCATAAAGGCTCGTATCATCTTTAAACACTAATGATTTAATGGTGTAACCCGTATTTGCAATAGATGTCGTTGGGATTTGAAAATCTCTTGCCAGGCGCTTAATAATCTCGTCTGCACGCTTATTGGAGAACACATAAACATCTTTGTTCTTAACCAGATATTGCAGCATGTCATAAGCCGTAAAGGTCAGCCCATGTTCTTCCGGATTGCGAGAAAACACAATACCTCGAAACAGCTCTTTCCCTTTCCACTTAAACAGAACCGTATCCCCTTCTGATACGCTGTAATATGAATGGGTTCCTTGTTTCGTTATGATCTTTGCTGTGATCGATCGGGGTGCCTGATACCGTTGTCCCTCAAGAGAAACATTTTCAGTTACCAGCTCAAGCCATTCCGTTTCTTTAATGACGTAAAGTTCTATCATGTCATCACCTGCTTACTGCGGTATCTTTAATTTTTGACCAGGAAAGATCCAGTGCCCTGGCTGCCTGATATTCCGTTTGCTTCGTTTGATCATAGCCTTTTTATTTACGTTCCAGATCTTGCGCCATTTTGTGCTGTCTCCATAAAATTTGCCGGCAAGGTCCCACAGTGTATCGCCTTTCTTAACGGTGTACGTTTTAGGAGAAGCCTTCGACGGACGTTTCTTCTTCGTCTTTTTCTTCTGCTTGATCTTCCGCGGCGAAGCAGTTTTGTATTCCTTCAGCTTTATTTCATAATCACGATCACCTATATCTTTTTGGCCCTCGCTATAAGAAAAAACCTCGATACTGCAAGTTAAATTAATTTTCGTTCCAGTAATTAAGAATTGAACCGGCTTTTTAGATTTCACCCATTTCTCGATCTTTGCAATAGCATTTTCAGGAGAAGGAAATCCCTTATACTCAGCAAGCGGACTGTGTTTCTTTGGAAAAAAAGAAGAGAACGAAATCTCTTTCGCTCCCGGTTTATCTATAAAAGTGATCTCTCCAAAACTGGCCACTTTTACTGATTCATTTTGAATTGTGTTGGATATATCAATTTGTTCAGGGAGGACAGGAAGCCGCAGCTTGTCCTTCCCTTGTGAAATCCAGAATTCATATATGGATTTAGTCAAAAGCAACGACTCCCTTCGTTCCAATGTTGATATCCTGTTCAAGCTCATCGACAAGGGCCTGCTTAATCTTAGCTACAAGACTGTTCATGTCTTGATCATTGTGAAAATGCTGATCGCCATTAAACTGAATAATAACCTCTTTACCTCCTGATGCTATAACAGTTGTTTGCTGACTACCTGTTGTAGCTGCTGTTACTTGACCGGAAGATAGTTCAGTTTGACCTTTTTGAGATGGGTCGGTGACTTCCATTCCGAGTGCCTTAGCTGCTTGGGCTAATAAATAACGTCCACGGATGCCTCGCTCCTCTGGAATGATCCATTCCCGTTTGTTTCCTTCACCGACACGTGCAATCTGCTCTTTGGTAATAAGTCCACCGTTAGCGTAGCCAACATATGGGCCTCCGTGTCTCATGCTTCTAATGCCTGGTACATTATTAATTGATCCATATCTGCTTTTGATATAGCCAATCGCAGCAGCAGCGTTGTGAATCGGGTTAAGAATGTTATTCATGCCCGGCAATTTGTGTGCGTTGAAGGTACTTGGGATTGTCTGCATGAGCCCCTGAGATGGATGTCCTGCTTTCGCATTACTATCCCATAAGTTGATTGCCTTCGGATTACCGCCTGACTCATGCTGAGCAATTGTCATTAGCCCTGGGAGCCAGCTCATCGGTGTCTTTGTAGCCATGATAGCAGCCATGAGCCATTGCTTTACATTCCCGCTTACTGCGCCCATTCCGGAATAAGCAGCAGCTAGTGAGCCTGCTTGTTTTTCAGCAAACTTTTTCACATCAACAGAATCCAGACCTTTTACAATACCAATAGAGGCAAAACGACCGAGACTCATCATGACACGTGAAGGTGAATGAATATCAAGCTCTTCACGAAATGCCTTCTCAACTTTTTTCGCCAGCTCCTTGGCAGCTTCATGGACTTCACTTGCCTTAGAAGTCATGCCTGAAACAAAATTACCAATCATACCGCTTCCCCATCCGTTTGATGATTCTTTAGAACGGATAAACGGCTTGTTAATATGAGTGCTGACGTATTGATCAGTACCAGTTTGTGAACTATTTTGGCCAGAAGCAAACCCTTTGACCGTTCCACTTCCCCATGAAGAGGATTTATTTACGGTGTTCTGGAATGGTGTTTTAACCTTCGTCTGTAAGAAGCCATCTGTACCGGTTGAAGTGCTGTTCTGACCTTTAGCATAACCATTGACCACTTGCTTTCCGTAATTCGGAGAATAAGAGATTAAATTGTTCATTGGCTGGCCAACGTTTTTCTGTTTCCAAGCGTCCATAGAAACAACATTCTCTCCAATTCCTTGATCAAAGCCTTTAGTGAACTGTTGACCAAATGAAGTCGCTTGTTCATCAAAACTGGATGTGTCAATTATAGGAGATACAGAAGCAGTCACCGCCGCTCTACGGATTAGCGGGGAAGTTGCTGGTTCACCTCCTGCAGATGAAGCAGACGCTATATCATCAACTACACTCATCCCTAATTTCGAAGCAGCTTGAGAAAGGAGCATTTTGCCGCGACCTTTATTATTCTCAACAGGAATAACAAACTCTTTACCTGCTTCACCAATCCAAGATATTGTTGGCTTCGTAATGTAACCACCAGTAGCATGTTTCTTTGGCTTTTCTTTTCCCGTACCAAATAAATAATTTACGCCACTCTTCACATATCCCCACGCTTTACCAGCAGTTTTTTTCGCACTTGAAGCTACTTTCCCACCGACTTCTTTTACTCCGCCCAAAATACTGCTTCCCAATTCCTTTACACTTTGCCACTTTTCAGACCACCACTTCTTACTAAAAAGGGTTTCTGAGATGGAACTCTTAACACTTTTCCATATTGATTTAGCATTGTCCCATTTATTTTTGGACCAGCTTTTTACACTTTCCCATTTTCCTGACCACCACTTCTCGCTAAATAAAGTGGATTTCAGTTTTCCTTTAACAGATTGCCAAACAGAAGACGCGCTGTCCCATTTACTTTGAGCCCAACCTTTTACGCCTTCCCACTTTCCTGACCACCACTTCTCACTAAATAAAGTGGATTTTATTTTTCGCTTTACGGACTCCCAAACAGATGATGCACTATTCCATTTGTCTTGTGCCCAGCTTTTAACACCAGACCACTTCTCAGACCACCATTCACTATTAAATAAAGTAGACTTCACCTTTTCTTTTACATGAGACCATGTATCACTTAACCCATTGAGAGAAGTCTTCGCATTACTCTTAATGCCGGACCATTTTTCAGACCACCATTTTTGATCAAATAATGTACTGTCTAGTTTCTTTTTTACTTCTGAACCATCAAACGCTTTACCTAAACTTGAACCACCCATGGTGCCCGCTATACCACCAACTATTCCACCAAAGGCTGTTCCCACTCCAGGAATAACGCTGCCAATAGCTGCTCCTGTAGCAGCTCCAGCAAGACCACCGCCAGCTGATCCAATTTTTTCACCAACATTGTCTTTATTCATCTCAAGTAAATCTGTTGCCGCTAACGCTGTTCCTAATAGAGGGACTCCCTTTGCAAACTTCCCAACACTTTTCAGAGGACTTAAGACTTTCCCGAACTTCGATGTACCGCCTGCAGCTCTACCAGCTGTGTATAGCTCCGATCTCGTAGTGGTTATTGCTGGTCTTGATCCTCTGGTTGGATTAGTACCTACAGTTCTACCGGAACGCCTTCTCTCCAACCGTTCAAATGACACAACAATTGAACTGTCGGAAGGGTTCATTCGGTTTGGATTACCGCGTCGACCTAAAACTCTTTTCCCTCGTCTTCTACGAATGCGATCATTTTTACCTCCATCGCTACAACAGCAACATGTTAAGCTGCCGCTTCGAGGTAAACTCGTTGGACCTGTGGCAGTTTTAGATTCTCTGCCCCTTGTGCTGGCATTACGATTACTGTTTCTGTTCCTCCTTTCACTTCGCGTATTAGCGCCAGCTTCAGGAGTACGTTTTGGAATTAACTTTCGGATCACGCCTGCTGCATCACTCCCGACAGTACCTATGCCTTTTAACAGCGGGCGTAGTATTTTCAAATAACCAATCAACCCAATTAAAGAAGGGATCACAACTTTAATCGCTGTTTTCAAATCATCCCAATGGTTGACGCTCCACTCAATGGCGACGTTTAACTTATCACCTATCTCCTCACCAAGATCGGCAATATCTTTTTTGATCTCTTTAAGTTTTTCCTGACCTTCTTTACTGTTAATGAAGGAGCTGATTTTATCAAAGGCCGGTCCTAATCCAGTTAGCAGAGATGTTCCCATATCCTTAGATATGCTTTCAAAATCTCTCATTGCATCATTAACTGGTGTCATCGGGTTATTATCCCGAAGTTTCGTAAAGCTGCGTTCCAATTCACCGCTTGTTTTGGCACTTGTACCAATACCCTCAGCCATATCTAAAATCGGTTGCTTGAGGTCTTCATATTGTGTTCCAATAAGCTCAGTCGCAATAGCAGCCCGCTTTGTTTTGTCTTTCACTTTAGAAAGTGCTTTTGCCACCCTAAATAAACTTTCCTCTCCGCTTATTGAACCATCTTTGAAGCCCTTGAACATTTTCTTAGTTTCCTTGGCTCCGAACAGCGTTTTAAATGCGTCCACTTGGCTATCAGACATTTCGGTTCGGCGGATGTTAAATTCACGCATACTATCGGCTAGGTTATCGAAGTTTCTGGCGCCACCCTTTGTTCCTTTTATCATGGCGTTTGCAATCTGCCCGCCTGTGAGCTTCAAGTCTTTAAAGGTGGAACTGTATTCATTCATCGTGTCTAATAAATCATCAGCCTGGTCACCGGCATTCCGGTATACATAAGCAATTAAGTCTCCGCTTTGTTTCCCAGACAATTTCAAGTTGTTATACATTGAACTGAAAGCACGATCTACCTCTGCCTGATCAGCATTCATGAGCTGGGCAATCTTACTTGACGACTCAGTCAATTCAGCAAGAGCTTTTTTAGATGCTCCTGTCTGTTGCGATAAGTTTCTCAAAGATACACTGACTTCTTCACGAGAACTGCCCGCTTTATTATTGAAATAGATCTGATCCGTCATTCTTGCAACATCTTTCTTATTAACGTTTGAAGTTGCTGACACATAAGCATCCTGAGACATTGTACTTTTACCAGAACCCATAATTGAACCTGCAGAAAAACCACCTGCAACTGCCAGAGTAATGGTAGCATCCTTCAAGCTGTCTATTTTCGCTTCAATTGCATCAAGAGCCGCTGAAGCTCTATCCTTAATTAAAACAGTTGGCTCTGCATGTTCGCTATCTACATCGGACACTTGACGACGGATCTCATCTAATTGGTTTGAAGCTCGATCACGAACTGAAACAGTTGGCTCAGCGTGCGAGCGATTCAAATCAGACAGACCTCCACGGATTAAGCGAAAACGCGGTGTAGCTAGATCATTTACGGAAACCGTCACCTCATGGCGGCTCTCGGTAAGATCCTCAGCTTGCTGACGTATAGAATGTAAGCCATTTGAAGCTCGATCATCTAAATCCACTTCAATCGATCGAGCCCGACCGGTCAAACGGTTGGCAGATCGGTCAATTCGCCGCATAACTCTTTCAGTCCGGTCTTCAGCGTCAAAAATAAGAGGGCCATTAGCGGCCCTCTTAAGTCTTTCAGCATTGCCTTGTATCATTCGAAGCTTGCGGGAAATCTTATCATGTAATTCAAACGTGGCTGTTAGTTTAGCCATAGTTAATTACCTCCCTTCTTCGCTTCTTCTTCTAACAGCTCAAGCTTATAACTGATAAACCCATATAAGAGCGCCTTGAATTGTCGCGGTGCCTCATATAGTTCTCTTAATTCTGACGGGGCGTATTTGAGCTCATGCATCGCGTAATAAAGATATACAGCCTCTTTGTCCCCGTCCTTTACTAGTTTTTTGCTGTTTCTTCAAGGTCTTCGAGATCATCATCAAAGCCGTTGATTTCAATTGCTTTGTTCAGCCAGTTTGCATACTCACCGCCGACAGAAAGAACACGTTTGGCGACTTCCACTGGATCTTCTGTTTTGTAGGCCTCACGTAGTTCCTTAGCTTTAAAGTTCGGATAAACAGTCGTTTCAACCGCAATACGAGCATAAAAGCGTTGGCTGTCCAACTCCTTTACGCGACCTCGGCCTTTTACATTTTTGTATGTCGTGTTTTCTTTCTCCAACTCATCAATGCGTTCTGTCGTAATAGCTTTGAATACGAACGGAATCACCTTTCCTTGCTTATCTACAAACCGCTTTGAGATAGGCACTTCAACCTCTTCAGCTTCGATTGTTTTTCCTGGCATAAAGAATGAAAGATCATATGTTTTTTCGTTTTGTTTTTCGCTCATGTTTATTAGCTCCTTTTCAAAAATGGAAATAAAAAAGGCATATTTTCTATAAAAAATATGCCTTTCCAATTATTTCAGTTATAATACTAGATAAGCTGCCTTATGCAGCATGTAAGTCCCTCCATACAATCATTGCTTAATTTATATTCGTTAAAAGGGAGGTGAATTCATATGTCTGCCTATGAAACATTTATGGTCATTATAAACTTTGCCAATTTACTTGGCAGTGTTGTGACTGTGGTTTTGGCTTTTTTGACCTTTATTTTCACATTTAAAAAGAAAGACACCCCTGCGGCTAGCAATGAGTGTCCAAAACAAACGGATGCTTAAATAGCAAATCCTAAAAGATAGAGTGTTGCAGCACTCTATCTTTTTTTATTTTATGCATTTCTCAAGAAAGAAATACACGTTAACAAGTTGTATTGTTGCAATTTAGTGCTACCTATAAACTTACGCGATTAATTGCAATACTTTTGCTTGGCACCATTATAACATGAATATATATTGATTATATAATTATTTGTATCTTTTATTTGTTACTTTTTTTATCTATGAGTTCAAAACGACCTGATCATAGAAGCCTTAACCCTTTTTCTTTTATTAAAAACCCTCTGATTATGAAAGTGTTATGGTACAATATGGTTTAGTATAAATGAATATTGGCTTTCAACATCTCAAGGGCGGTCTGGCACACTCCCTCATGAAAGGGGGTGATGCACGTGTCAACATTTCAAGCATTAATGCTTATGCTTGCTTTCGGGTCATTTATAATTGCCCTGTTGACTTATATAAAGAAGAAATAGACCCACCCCTTGAGCTCGGCAAAGTTAAAGGGTAAAGTCTATCCTAAATACTTTCATGAAGTTGTTAAGCCAGCCCTCTTGATGGGCCAACATTTATACTGACCCGGCGGCAACCGGGTCTCTTTTATTTTATGCATTTCTTTGGAAAGAAATACACGGAAAACTAAAAGAAATGAAATGCATTACATAGGTATTCGTGAAATACCTATAGTATTGATAATACTATTTTAACCACTTTACCACAACGTTATCAAGTGGTTATGTATTAGATTCTACTAGTTTTCCCTAGATTATACGAGTTTCCTCTAAAATTTTTCAAGAAGAATTGAAATGCATTACAGTTGATTCTTAAAAAGTTTCCTTAAGCTTTTCAGGAACATCAAAGTCTTCGAAAGTAAATGGTACTTCTTCCTCTAATGCTTCAGAGTCCACATCAAGTCCGGCGATTTTCGCTGAGTCAAAGTTTACATCATATAAAGTGACACGTTCAGTACCTCGACCGGAAGATGCGTCATCCAGTACAGCTTGCAACGTGAAATAAGGATCGCTTCCCTTTTTCACATAATCCATCATAATAAGAACAAATTGAGAAGTCACTTTATAAAAAGTGGCTGTTCCCGTTCCATTTGCTCCAGTCGTTTTGTGCCCCGTCATCCGACGGCCCATGATATTGACCTCGGATTTATTTTTCTCCACATTGGCCTCAAAAGTTTTGATATGGGCCATTTCTTCTCCATCAAGAAACAGCCTGCCCTCTTTACCTGAAATGGTGTTTTGCGCTTTTAATGCCATTCCTATTTCACCTCAACATTAAAGTAGAATTTTTCAGCTGCATCGACGGGTTGAACAGCGAGATCAATCAGGAAGCCGTCACGATCGTTATTCAGAGCAATTGTAATGTCATTCTCTGAATCAAAATCAGTAATGCCCCCGTTATCTTGAAGAACACTCAAGTATTGAGTAATCAGCGTTTTTACAAACTGCAGTCCGTCATTTGTAGCAGGAACGTCACTGCCGCTTGCTTTACGAGACTTGATCAATGCTTTCAATTGAGATGTCAGGTCATTATTGATTGCATCCAACACACGGACAATTTTGTTCTTTTGGAACATCTTATTTTTCTCTGCTGTTAAGCTTGTGAGTGAGTTAATGTCCTTCTCAACCGAAACTGATTTATCACGTGAATCATAAGTGAATAGGAATTCCCCGTTTGCCAATCGTTCAACGATTTCATCGTTGTCAATTCGGTTAAGGACATCTACTGCCCCCTCGTATTCTACAAATGTAAGTGATTGATTAAATGTAGCCCCCGCACTTGCGCCGGCAACCCAAGCCGTAGCTTTTTCAGGAGTGATCTCCGTTCCATCCTCAAGCAGGACACCACCTGTTACATTGATAATACCCTCATGGTCTCCCTTGTAATTTGAAAGAACACCTTGAACCTTTTGCCCTTGGTTATCTCTCAGCCGTTTGATAAACGCAACAAACGTTGCTTTTAATTGCTCGTTATCCTCTACAGGTAAAGCGATTGTGTCAAAGTATTCCGTTTCAGCTGCTTCCAAGAAAGCTGTATAATCGGCATTTGTCGGTGTTTTGTCTGTCCCGCCTGACAAGCGGATTCCGGAAGATGCCGAAAGAGCCCCGCTAACGTCTTCAGGGGCCGTACCGGTTAACGGAATAGTGACTGTTAAATCCCCTTTCCCCGTAAACGTGACATAGTTATTTTGTTTAAGCTCTTCAGCTTTAGACACTGTTTGTTTATCCACTTCTGACTGATCAAGGTAGGTAGTGACATCAACTTTCGAAGAGTCAATAACGTTCTCCGTAATACTAATAATGATGTCATTACCTTTAGTGCCGCCATAAAGAGCAGTAGCCTTTACACCTTCACTAATGTCTGCTGAAGCACGAAGACCTTCCGTCAGACGATAAAGTAAGACTGTACTTGCCTTTTTCATCGCCTCACGTAAAAGCAACAACGAAGGATCATCAATGTTCAACCCCACTTTTTTATTCAAGTCCTCGATTGAAGAAATAGAAATGAATTTCTTAACCTCACCCCAGCTGGACGCTACCGGCAGCGCAACTGTTCCACGTTCTCCGGCAGAAACACGATTCTCCGCGGTCGTTTTGAAGTTAAAGTAAATACCGGCTCGCTCTTTTTCTTTGCCAGGTGTGAAAGTTCCGCCGTTCATCTATTTGACCTCCTTTTGAAGAAACTGAGTAATCAACTTCTTCGCTTCCGATTTTGTAATACTCGTTTTATGAACATGAAAAAGAGCACCCTCAAACACCTCGGGTTTTACCCCAAAGAGCTCTCGACTGTGCTCTCGCAAATCCTTAATATAAAAAGCATTTTCTGCTTTCTCTTTTTTAGTGGCCATCATTTCACCCCACTTTTAAATTTAAAACCATCCATTGAACGCTGTTCTTCCCGCTCATACCAATAGCGGCTTGTCCAGTTTAAGACAATGGTCGCGTAATCATCTGATACCCGCGTTTCTATTCGAGATAGGCGAATAAAATCCCCCGTATCCTCGCCAGATTCTTGTATAAGCGGAATCATGCCCCTTTTGCTTCTAAGTGTATCTGCAATCCTTTCTGCTTCGTTATGAGCCTTCTGTGCATTTTCGTGAAAGAGTTTTACGTTTAAAATATAGGCTTTCTGAAACGTGGATACGGTGTCTACCCCATCGACCGTGGAAGCCGGTGGAAAGTAAAGAGACGGAACAGCAAAGTCCTGCGGTATTTCTTCTTCATACACTTGAACAGGATACAGTTTGTATAGAAAGCCCATAATTGAACCTACTTCTTGATTCATGGCAGCACCGCCTTAAAATTCTTCATCGATCCATTGTTGCAGCTTCCGCTCAAGGCTTCTCTCAAACATCAACTGAAAAATAGCCATGGTGTTATCCCAAAAACCAGAACCGTCGATCCACTGGAACCTTAGCATCATTCCGGAATTTCTTTCAGCAGGGTCATACTCAAAACGGTCGCCTTTCCACCGCCCTGGAACCCACCGTCTATCCTGATTTTTAGACGGATCGATAGTAAAGTGACCATCATTGACGTATGAGGCGTATTCCAGATTTGTTCCAACATCCAACTTTAAGCTGCCTTTTGTCATTGAAAAGATATTATCCTGGTCACCTTTCTGAAAGGAATTAAGCAAGCGGCGTGTGTCTACCGTCTTCGTCCTGATAATTTCATCTTGGATAATGTCTAGGAACTCAAAACCCATAGCTTCAAGCCACTTCTCGTACTTCCCCTTCAATCCTCCACGAGAAGCACGGTTTAATGATTGAATGAACTGATCAAGACCTTTTATCTTCACAGATATTCAACCTCTCGTACTGCCGTAACTTCCCAATGATGATTCCTGATTTTGCGGGGCTTCTGTAATTTATAAGCAGTACCACCCCAAACCGCCCTGTCATTTACTCGAATATCAGCAGTAGCAGGGAAATGCACAAAGAATGATTGATAAATAGCTACATTCGGTTCTTGTTGGATAATGGACTGACTCTTTTCTGTAAAATAACACGGCTGATTTTCTATGTCCGGCTCATCAGGGTACGAAAAAACCGGTTGAACATCTTCAACCGGCACCCCGAATTTTTGCTTTCTATTTTCTTTTTTCTCCTGCAGATGGTAAATGTCACATCTGTGAGTCAATAAGGATTGATAACTCATATTGATCTCATCCGCACTTTCGCTTCAATCCCTTCTATATCAGGGTCAGCCGGTTTCACATAATCTTTTATTAATGCATACACATCAGGTTTTTGAAGAGAACTGCCATCCCCTAGAGTATAAGAATAGTCACCAATTTTTTCAGTTGTATATCCTTTAATAATTGACTCGTCGCCATTTATAAGAGCATAAAACTGAGACAACTTTAATAGGGCCAGTCGAACCGTTTCAGGCAACGGAATATACTCTGCATCTGAAAAATCATGTCCAACTTTAAGAATGATATCGGCAGTTGCCTCTAGTATATCCTGTTTTAACAACTCGTCAGGTCTGGTCTTTACAGATTCAAAAACTGAATAACTCTTTAATTCATCGGGAGTGATTAACAGCATAGGTCACTCCCCTTTATTATCTATTTGGTTAAGGATGTAGGCAATTCTTTCATCTGCGTTTTTGAAGTCAGACGGATTGCCACCAAGATTAGAAATAATGGATTCATGCTCTGCTTTATTCATACCTTTCAATTCCGATTCAGTATAATTTATCGGATCATCCTTTTGATTATTAACGTTTTTAACTAGCATAAAATATGGATTTTCATTTAAATACTCATAGAGTTTTTTTGATACTGTTTGACTGACACCTGCTCGAAAGGTTATTCCCATGACATTGTATGTTTTGCCTTTAATAAGCTTTGCAGTGTACACACCAAACCACCTACTCCTTCACTTTCACAATCTTGGCTACTGCGTCTTCTTCTTCAAAAACACTATCCAATTTCGCTGTCAAAACAATAATAAACATACGGCGACGGATGTCCTTATCTACTTCAATCCGAATGTTACGAGAGAATCCGAGAATGATATTCTTCGGATGAGTTAGGATGATATCAGAAACATCGGTTGCAGTATCTCCCTCTCCAATCGTATAAGGTTGTAAATTTGCAATACCTTTGATCGGAACACCAAAAGCAGATGAAAGGCCACCTTGAACAGCTGCATCCCCTAAATTTGTTTGACGATCAGCTACGCGATCTTTCCATTCGACCTCAATACCAGGCGATGTATAGAAACGGAACTCCTGTGGAATTCGCAAATATTTTGGAGGTACAGCTTTGTATCCTCGCTTGAACGTTTGGCGTGTCAGTTCCTCACCTGCAGCATCAACAATGTGAGATGTAGCTTGTTTTCTGATGCCATCTAATTGTGCAAGATATGAGTCGGACGAAGATGTATCTCCATTTACAAGCAATTCTTCAATATCAACCGCAGCACGCTCAGCTATCATTTTCATGATTGTATTTTGAAGGCCATCTTTTTCGATGTTGTTTTCAAGTGTGTCATAGGTAATGTTAACTTCAGCAATTACTTCTTTTGTGCTTAAGTTAACTGTGCTAGTTGATGGAACTGATTTTTGATCTTTAGTTAACGCAACTCCCTCTTGGGCTGCCCTTAAAATTCGCTGACCAAAACCGATCTTCTCGATTTTCTGTGTGTCATGATCCATTTGAATAACTCGCGCATCTCTTAAAATAGTTGGCGTATCTTGTACCATTCGAATAAAAGTTGAAGCTTGAGTAGGATTCATAATCCCGCCGCTCTCTAAAGTAGAAAGCGTCATTTCTGCTTTATTTATAACCTCTTGATTTCTCATCCGTATCCTCCTTATACATTAAAACAACCCTGACCAGATTGATTTTTGAACTTGTTCGGAACCTGATTCTTCAGTTTGCTTAGATGTTCCGCGACTTTTTTCGATTGCTTCAATACGATCAGCGAGCGGTTGAACAGCATCAGTAATAGCTTTTTTCAACTTCTCAGCTTCTTTTTCAGCCGCTTCTTCTGTTTTTTCTTTATCTTTCTTTTTAGGATCTTCTTCTTTTTCTAGATCTGCCAGCCGCTTCTCAATCGGCTCTAAAGCGGCTTGAATTGATTTCGTTACTTCCTCAGAAGTCATTTCTTTTTCCTCCTCTTCTGTCTCAACCTGACTCAGCAAGTTACCGAGAGCAGTATGAGCATTTTTAATTTCTTGTAGGTTTGAAGCGGAAAACTTTCTGCCCGCCTTTGTAACTGGCTCTTCATATACTTGCTGTTGTTTTCCCATAAAAAAGTTTTTGAGCAAATTAAAAAGCCCTTTCTCATCTGTTTTCACTTGAGGAACGGGCTTTTCTTCTTGCTTTTCAATTGTCTCGGCGGTACCAGCCATTGAATAACCGGTGATTTCACCTTTTTTGATTTGCTCCCATACTTCCTCAGAAGCCTTTGTGACAAGGACCCATGATCCCTTTTTAATGGTTTCCCCATTCATTTCAAAGTCTGCCGGTGCGACATAGGACTCAACCACCTCACCAACACCGCCCTGAAAATTATGTTGCTTGTCAATTTCTCGGGCATCTTTCAGGAATCCATGGGCAGCCTTTTCAATTTCTGCAGCTGTCATGAAATCCCCATGGGCGTCCACTGTATCTGGTTCATATACGATTCCATAAACAAGTTTTTGCTCATCTGCTTCTTTTGCAATGACCTTGACTTCCTTTTGAAAGTCCGGTTGTTTTTCTGACTTCATAAAAAAGAACTGCTTTTGATTAGCAGCCTTGTCCACGTAGGAAACATGCGTGATTTTTGCGTTTACCAATTCTCTTGGCATGTCTTCACCCCCTTCCAAGCCAAAATTCTTTCGCAATTTGTAATTGTTTTTTTGCTATAAGACATTTTTTAAGAAACTCATTTGCTTGGTATTTTTTCAGTTTCACTACTTTAAATTCATTATATATTTCATTCAAAGTATTAAGTGCTTTGGCCAAATCATCCGTTATAGCTCTCTTAACCCATAATGTCATAATAATATCGACGTCATCTTCAAGATTTTGTTCACCAATTGAATTTGCAAAGTCCCTCAATTCAGATGAAACCAAAAACCATGAATAAAGTATTGCCTCTTTAGGGGTTTTTGTATTTTTTTTAATTTCTTTCAGTTCATTAAGTGTCAATAGCGGCATTTTTTCATCATCATTTTGATCAGCCTCGGTTTGTTCATCTCCGTGCTCCTCATCAGTTTTATCGCTCTTAGATTGTATTTTTTCTTGTAGATTTTTATCGTAGTGATTGAGTCCCTCGTCAGCTTCCTTTATAAGCTTATCAAAGGCGATTTCAACATTCCCCACTTTTAAACTGAAGAGTCTATTCTCGATTATTTTTTTCAAACTTCCCCTGATAGCAAACACGATTATTACTGTGGCTAAAGGCCAAGACGTTAGTATTGTTTTAACGATATCCATATTATTCTCCAATCTATTTTCATATGGAGATTATACTATTTTATTCCATGTTTGCTAAGGCTTCTCTTCGAATCTCTTCTTTTTCCTCAGCTGACAATCCTAAAATCTCTTTATCTACAACAGGAGATAAAACACAATGGCAATGAACACGCTCACCTACTGATAGTTTAGGATCCCTCGGAAACATACAAGTCTCGCTGCTACCTGGTATCTGAAACTCTTCTTCTACTCCAATGACTGTGCCGTCAAGATCAATGTGATTTTCACGAGGATTGTTCTTCTTCCCTCCGCTGTGCCGCCATTTCTTTTTCTTTACTGCCGGCGATTGTGCATATGATTCATGCTGAGCAGCTGAGGAAGCGGCAAGCACTTCAGTGATGGCCGTTGTACGAGCTCGCTCCCTATCAAATTGCGGCATGTCTTTGAGGGTCAACTCAATGTCCTGAATCGATGAACCGTTCTCGATGGCATCTGTCAGAGTGTTCTCCACAGCTTCATGAGTGTTTAACTTCATGATCCCAGCCAACTTCTTTGACCAATCCTTAATCCAATTAATCGTACGATTGGATAAGACTTTAAAAGGCACTTCTGGATCTATAGAGTCCATGATTGCTTCGGCCAGTTCTTTAATGGTCTGCCGCAAGAACCCTTCGGTCAGTTCCTGAAATTCTTCCTCGAAATCATCCTCCGCAAATAGGTTCTGAGTAAAAAACACCAAAAGGGCCTCTAACCTCTCATTCGAATCTTTGCTTACAAAACCATTCAGACCATCTAAAAACTTCTTACGCTGGCGTCTGAGCAATTTGGCTATTCCTTTTTCATATTCTTCAACAAAGTTGGGTATCTTAGAAAGGCCGGGGAAATCAGGTACACTCTCCATTAGATTCTTCCTCTCATCTTCCTCGGCTTTTTGAATAAATACGTTTAAATTTTCCAACAGCTTATCTGTTTTGTTCATCTCTTCAGATCCTCCAGAACATCCCGCATATCTTTTAATAACCCAATCATATCAGGAATACCGGCCTTAGATTTAAACAGCGTAGCTAAAGGATCAGAAGCGGGCTCATTGCTATTCTTACCAAGCGGCCTATTGTATTCTTCCTCTGGCCATTCTTCAAGCGTCTTACCGAGTACCCGTCCAGCCAAATCACGTAAATCATTCGGAGAAACTGCACCTGCAGTTATAAACGGTGTTAAAACCTTAGCGATCTCAAGTGGGTCTCTAAAGTCAGGCCCTTTCAACATAAGACGAACCTTATGAATCTCAAGATCATTTAGAAATAAAGCGTTCAGTTTACCTGTAATTAACTTTCGTTCAGGCTGAAAGACTTGTTCCTCAGTAATCTTTCTTGCTGTATCTGCAGTTGCTCTGTTGTAATCTTGAGCTTCACCTGTATAAAGTGGAGGCAAACGAAAAGCCGATCTAATTTTGTCTCTGCTCTTTTGGTCATATTCAAGAAACAAGGCATCCTCTTGAAGGATTTCAGCAAGTGATTTAATATCAACTTTCACTGGAGCAATCTCTTCATCACCATGAATGTTTTTCCCCTTCGCTATGCCTTCCGCTTCAAGCAAAAGAAACTTATGAGCATTCTCCACCCCTTCAAGCCCATTCATGTAATCCTGCAATTGTGTGTATGAGTCCTCCGACAACATTCCGTTTTCAATTGTAATGGCAGCGGGAATATGTCTACCTTGTTTGAAGTACATGAAGTTTAGCTCTTCTGCTTTACGAGCCCCGTACAAATTAACAATATGACCGATCCATCGGGGCTTTCCATAAGTACCGCTTCCTATCTTGAAATGAACCACTTCATTTGCTCGTTTTTCGAATGGAGTTTGTGCATCATATTGGCCTGTCTCTAAATTTAAGACTCGTGGGTCGCCGTATTCCTTAAAGTAAACCATACGCCCGTCAATCATCTGAACATACTTACGAAATCGTTTCTCTCTTTTGATTGATTTCATTTGTCCTTGTTCGAAGTACGTAAAATCAACTTCGATTGGTTCAGACAGTTTGCAAACCCGAACATTTTGAACATCCATATATTCAATACCAGCTGGCTTATTTTCACCGTTTCGAATGACCTCAATAAAGCCATTTCCCGTCTTTTCTCGGTCTTCAATAACAAATCCGAGTAAAGTCTCAGCTGACTCATCAAAGTGAAGATATTTAACGAACTCTTCAAGCTTTGTCCATTCACTTTCAGCTTCTATTTTTTCTTCATTTGTCACATCTGGCGAATTCACATCAAACGAATACTCAAAATCAAATCCAAAGCCCACAATATTTGTCCTGTAGGCATCAACACATTGCTGTAAGATTGTTGAATACTCAGCAATCATTTTTAATTCCTTTAGGTTATACGGAGGAGGCAAAATATTGCTGTCATAGCTGTCAGCAAATTCATCTTCATAAATTTGTTTAGTTGATTCAGTAGGTGGAGAGGCTTTGATCACTCGTACTTTAACAGATTGTTTTGACATGCTTTACCTCCTTCCTGGTCTTGATCTTTGCGGTCTTCCTTTTGATTCTTCTTTCAGATCAGTTACCTCATAATCATCGAGAGCGTACCAGATAGCTGATAGTGTATGCGGGTCTATAGTAAACTCGTCTTCTATGATGTTCCCCAGCTTATCAGTAGCATAAGTAAGCGGCTTAAGCTCATAAATCGTGTTCTCGCAACGATCAGAGCAAATAATCTTCCTGAACCGTTTGATCTTCTTTGTGTATTGGAGGCGTGATCCTTGGTACTTACGGGCGCCCACCATATTGAAACCGTGTTGCTGAAAATAACGGATTGTCTTTGGCTCTGCTGAATCCGCCTTGATTAATTCTTTAGTCTCGGCAAATTCCTTGAGTTCTTCGGCTGTCTTATCATCCGTCAGTCCATTTTTGTAATACTCCCAATAGATATAGAGATATTTCTTTTCATGATCCACAGCAACCCTAACAACAGCGTTATACGACTCCACAAAACCAAAGTCCATACCAACTCGTTTAAGCGGGCGGTTAATATCTGCGATAGCCTTCGAAACCTCTTCATGCGGTCGCTCTTCGAATTGCGGCAGTACCCGTATTCCATTCACGCCAAAATGACCTTTCCGCGCAATTCGGTAAAGGTCTGGATCGTATTCCTTCAATTCTTCAAGTTGCTGGACATAGCTTTCTGGCAGAAAAAGATTATCATCTGCCGTTGAGTGATGATAATAGGTGTCGTTGCTAACGATTATCCGCTTTTCATAAAGCTCCTTGTCATCTAACACAAAGCGTTTCTCCCTATCATCCTTGAAGAAATGCTTAAAAGTCCAATTATCTTCTCCTACTGGATTTGTTGAGAGAATCATATGGAGCGGCAATGTCGGATGACGAAGACGTCCTAACAGCTCCTTGAATCCCTCATACTTCACTTCAGAACATTCCTCAATCCAAATGAGTGAAATATTATTGATTGATTTTAGTTTAGCTGGCTTATCCATCCCTTTAAAGATGATTCTGCTTCCATTTGAAAATCGAATCTGCATAGGGGATGCAACACACCTAACAATATGATCTAATTTCAGATCACTTACAATTTCATCAAAAAGAGAAAATGTGGAGTCCCTATGTGTGTCATACACTTCTCTGATAACAAGAGCAGTCCGCTTTTCTATAAGCAATTTCAAAACAATCTTGAGTGCCACATGATAACTTTTAGATGAGCCATAACCACCCACGAGAAACTGAAACTTTTGATTCCAATCAAAGAGAAATTCTTTAAAATGGGGATTTACTTGTTTAATCATTGTCATCACTCTTGTTTACAATAGTGATCTCAAAAGGTTTATCTTCTTCCGTAAGCTCTTCAATCTCTAATTTTTTCTTGTTGATATTTAAACGCATATGCTCCAATTTAAAGCGTCGTTCGTCTTCCGCATGGGCTAATTCATCAAACTGTTTAATTAGGTTCCTGAGCTCTGCCATTGCCCGAGATTGAGCGTTCAAGAACGTTGCATGACGGTCCCAAGAAAATTGGAATTCATACTCTTCCTCTTCGACTTCGTGTGTCTCAGATAGGACAGATTTTTTCTTTTTCTGTTCCTTAATCATTTCTTCCTTATCAGAAACGAACATGATTTTTTGTGCCCTTATAATTGCAGCATATTGAATCTGTATCTGATCCCATATCATATCGACAGGTGAGCATTCCTGAATCTCTTCCATGATGGAGAGAGTTTCTTCTGGCAGGAATTTCGAGAAGAATCCATGAGTCACAGCGTTTTGATTTCCCCTTGGTGGGCCGCCCTTATTCCCTAAAGCATTTTTGTTACCAAGCGGTGCACCAACTTTTTTTGTGTGCACACTTTTCTTAGAGGGTGCACACTTTTTTCTTTGCCAACCATGCCGCTGTTTCCATGATTTGATTGTGTTTACAGACACACCATATTTCTCAGCAAGGTCCTTGTATTTCATACCTTTGACATAATCCTTATACGCCTGTATGTGCTTTTCAACCATCTACATTCACTGCCGCCTCCTTAAAGATTAAGTTGTTTTGGTAATCTCTTAATTTTATTCATAATGTTAAAATCAATTTTTTAAACTGGACAAAAAAACGCCCCCTAATATAGGAGAGCGTTCAGTTTAACTTTTATTCAATACTTAACAAGTCTTCAACTAAATCTAGTATCTCAAAATCAGTAAGAGAATTATACAAAAGAACTGTTCCATCAACGTTTATCCTAATTGTAACTGCTTGCTGAGGCATGTCATAATTTATAATTACTGCTGACAACTGTCCGCGTCTAAGCATCTCTGAATAGTATTGGGTATCATGAACCCTAGTCCCACCCATACTTACTGAACTAACAGTTTCTATTCTTACTTTAAATCGTGCATTTCTAACGTCAGATGCTGCATCTATTATCTTGAGTATGTCAAATTTGTGCTGTTCATACTCGACATTGAAATTCTCTTCCAGAATTTCTTTTGCCTTTAATGAACTGTCTTTTCTACAAAGAGTAACAAGATTCCCAACTCCTCTTTGTCTTTTGTTTTTCACTTTAATATACGCCTGGTACATATCTTGTTTTATAACTTGATGAACCACTTCGCCTTTAACTCTAACTGTCTGAGCAAATACCTCATCATTAATAATCTGGATATTTTGATATCCAGTAGGAGAAATATTATTAATGAGTATGTAGGTCTTTAGTTCTTCATTGTAACCATTGATAATTTCTCTCTTTTCGTGTGAAAATACCTCAAGTTCCTCGTCTTCTCCAGTATCATTGAGTTTATCGTAAATATTTATACTAATAATACTCATGTAATCACCCCTCCAACAATAGACATTTTCTTGTAACATCTTCTATTGTATCATAATTATGGTGATTTATAGATATATAGTCCTTATAAACTGTTAATTCTTGATCGATTTCTTGTTGTTCTACTCTCTGGTTGAAGGCTTTTTGTGATAACGTATTTATCGGAAAGGAACAGTGAAAATATTTTATATGCTCTGGTCCAAGCCTTTGTATCATTAAACCGAAAAATGGATTCTTCATAGTTATGAAATAGATCTTCATGCTGTAGTTTTCATTTTTTAAATCAACCCTACTACTGAGCGTGCTAAAAAAGCGACGTAAACTTCTAAGCTTCTCAACTGCAGTTGACTTTGTAGCTGTTATATTACCGAATAACAGGTCAACAGTTACATACTCACCTTCACGACAGTCCAAATCATATTGAACAGTCAATGTATAATCGGAAAATTCATACTGTTTTTTATTTTTCAGATTAAAAACTCTGTGCTTTCTTTTATAAATGTCATCGATGACGCCTTCTAGAGACCTAAAAAAATCAACATCTTTACGCACATCAAAGCTGACAGTTAATTTCCACTTCGTATCTCTCCATTTTTTAAATTTTTTAACGAAGAAGAAATAATACTTTGGAAATTTATTATATAAAAATTGGTGGAGAGCTCCTACACTTATCAACCATGGCAAAGCAGCAAATATAATTTTTAATACTTTAAAAAGAGCTACCAATTCCATAAGTGCCCCCCCTTAAACAGATGATATTGTTATCATTTTACACTAAGTATTTGGTTTTTAGGCGTTTTTTTCCTTGATACTTCAATATCAAATTATTCGAATAATAAGTACTGGTTCTTAATACCCGATATTATCTTCGTTTGAACCAATATAAAAGACATCCTAAGGATGCCTCATGATCTTCTGCTCTTTATGTAATCTTCCTTACTGATCCCTAAAAGCTCCGCAGAGTGCTCATCTGCTGAATGTTCTAAATGATGCATTTGATATTTAACGAATTCTTCTTCGGTAAACACCTTTTTATCGATGAGAATATCAATTAGAGCTTCTATTGTGCATTGACGGTTTACCGATCCGCCTGCTAACTGTTCTAACAAATGTTGCTGATTAACATTAATTGTTCTTGTCATGTTTTCACCTCCTACCTTAATATCGGCAAGAGATTATGACAAAGAATATTTTGCAGAATTTGTCGAACGAAAAACTATTAGTCAATTTGATCAGCTCCTACATTAATTGAACCCAGTATACAGAGAATATAAAAAACACCCCAGTGGGTGCTATACTATTCAATACTTTTTATAACTTCGTCTATTTGCCTTTTTATATCTTCACTTGACCCAAAGTATAATGTGAAAGTATGACTCTTACTGTTAGTTACAAATCCTGAAGTACCTATTGTTACGTCAACACCATCAGAGTTTTCAGTAGTATGACCTGGAAACAATTTCAATTGAAATCCTTTTTCTTTAACATACTTAGTTGCGAAATTTAACATTTCTTCAGAATTTTCAAAGTTAAAATTCTTATTGTTCATATACTTATCCCCCAATCTTCTTTTCTCCATATATTTCGACATGAAAGAAGATTTCCCTTCAGTGTTACAGTAACTTTCTTTGTCACTATATTGGGGGGGATGAGAACCTGCAGCGCCGACCTGCCTCCCATTTTACACTACAGATTTTTTCGGATTCAACAAACGCTCAAAGTGGCAATCTTGGCATAATTGGCTGATCAATTCGTCTTTCATTTTGCGTACAGTTTCCCTTGAAATACCAAGATGAAGACCTATTGCACGGTAACTCATCCCCTCCATCATGCAATCATAGATGACTTTATGTTTTTCCCCTTTGATCTTTTCAGCACCTAACTCCACCACATATACTAGTTCTTCATAATACTTAAGACGTTTGAAAAGACGTTCCTCTCTCACATCCATTTGCCTTAGCTCAGCCTGACTTTTCCCAGGACTTCCTTTTGGCATAGCAGCTTCTAATCCATATTGAGCAACACCCCAATTTTTCATTGGAATTACCGAACCATAGAGTACCTTCTGCAAACGATGAACTTCTTTCACCATCCAGTGATAGCTATTGATTAGATTTTCAATTTCTTTTCGACTCACGATTGTGTCCTCCTTTTCCAATTAAAAAACGGACACCAAACAAACAGCGTAAGTGCTATAAGTTCAGTGTCCGCAGGCTTTCCATCTTGGACTAAAATAAGTATTTTTACATTCTTGTTTTATTTTAACGTATTTAAACACAACTAAATAATAATTACTTTAAAAATAAGTATAGTTGAGATTCTTTCGTTTAATAATAATTTTAGCTTATTCAATTTAATTAGAAAGGTGAAATCATTTACAATGTTAGGTACTGCTATATTGTCTAAAATAGACCAAATATTTTCAAACTATCTGGATAGACAAGTAACAAGTTTTTTGCCCATTGCAGAAAGCTGGAATATGCAAGAATTAGCTTTTGAACTCCCTACTTCGATGACAGGAATTTCAGCCAGAGAAATTACCGATCTTTGTGGCAATTTTTCAAGACGAGTTAACAGAATACCGACAAGAAGCGATACTTGGGGTAGTACTGATATTTATTTATGGGATATTTATAAAGAAATCCTTGAAAGTAGGGTTTCTTTAGCTGATTTACCGAATACCAATAAGGAAAAAACACGGTTGACTAATTCTAAAAGGATTATTGGTTCACCGAGCCAACCATCCAAAAAATATCAAGTATATAAGAAATATCAAGATAAATATCGCCACATAGAAGATAAACTTAACCAAGCAAAATTAACACATATGAGTACTACAGATTCTGTTTTAAAAGAAATAGCTATGGAAAACTGCAATAATTTAACAAGACAATTATCTGAAATTGAACAAGAATGGATTAGTTTCGGGTACAAGGGTGAAATAGAAGCTGCTTTATTAATACTCACTGCAGAATATACAAGTAGTTCTTTATATCGCTGGACAACATGGAAAAACGATTTTAGTACCATTAATCAACAAAACGATACCCTAGGATCTTTTTGGCCGACTGGCTATCGTCCTAAAAATTTGTATAACAACGAAGAGGGATGGTTAAAATTCACATTGTCTGGAAGTGAAGTTCAGTCACTGGCTGAAAGTGCCTCGGACAAAATTAAAAATATGCAATCTACTTTAAACAATAATATAGTGGTTGATGGCGAAATAGATAAAGTTAGTATGGAAATTGCTCGAATTGATATTGAACGTTCTTGGCTACATCCAGAAATATTTAAAAGTCGTTCGTGGAAATTTAGTAATCCAGATCAGCCCCTAATTTCGGATGGAGCTATCCCTTGGCCAAATGGTACATTGCCTGGATATATTATTGGTCTTATTTTAGTTCGTAATATATACATCAGTTGGAAATCCCCCCCTTCTACGAGCTCTAACAATTCCTTTGGTATTATAGGAAATTTTGCTGTTAAAACTGACGATTTAAAAGAAATAGGGGAACCAATATTAATTCGGGCAATTGAAGGAGATCATTTGATAAAGCTTATCCAAGAAAGATTCACTGACCCAACATTCCCTGAATTACGACCAGATAATATTTTGGAACTAATCAATAGTGATCACGTTCGTGATTTTATAAATAATTATAATAACCTAAGACCTGTTATACTTCCAGAGTCAACCACAACAGGGACAAATCCCTTATCTACTGAGGAAACTCATTCTAATTCTGATGTCAGGTTGATGGCTTATTTGGTACAACAAACACCGAAAATACCAAATCCTGCTCCGTCATTAATCTGGAATTGATAGGATAGATAAACTAATAATAAACAATTTTGAAAATAAAGGAGAAATTATTATGCCAACTGTTGAACCAAAAAAGTTAATGCAATCCCTACTTAATAAATTGTACGAAGTGATCACTGGAAGTATTGAGGATATGCCTGTAGATAATGACAATTATGTAACATGGATAACACCAGGTATCCCTTTCAAACAAGATTTTTTTGATTTTGCAAGCCTTCCTATAACAAGTGCATCAGCTGAAGATCGTGCTTCCTTAGCAAGACGTTACGCTGATAATGCAAATGCCTGGGCTATACTTTCTAACTTTGTGCCTTCTGGACAGCCCTTATTAATGTCACCTGACTTTAGACAAGCCATTTACCACACTTCTCAAGAACTTCTTTGGAATATCTTTGATGAAACATTAAGAATGAGTAAAGTAGCTGTTGCGCAATTGAGCGAGGAAGAAAAAGCTAAGGTAGAAAGATACCGAAATCTCCTGTCAGTGAAAAAAGAAAAGGAAAATTTAGTGACTGGTGAAAAACAACAAGTAACTGAAGATGGTCCAGTATATATAGCATACAAACAAAAGCAGCAAGCGTATTTAGCAGCAGCGTTTAAATATAAAAGCGCACAAATTTCCTTCAATAATGCAGAATCTACTGAAGCAGTCAATGAATTTAGATTCATGGGAAACGAATTGAGACAAGCTGTAAGAACTGCATATGATGATTGGGTGACAAACGGTTATAAAAATGAAGTCGAACAAATGATTGCTTATATAGACCAAGTAACACAAAGAGATATGGCATCCATAAAAGCTGATATACAAGATAAATTTAGAGCAGGACTACAAACAGGGTCTAATGGTGATTTCTATTATACCAGTGTGATTCCAGGTGACTTTATGAATTCAACAGGTTGGAGTAAATTTGAATTTTCTGAGGGGAGTTATTCTTCCTATAGTCGAGAAGATTCTAGTGCATGGCAAGGAAATGCCGGTTTTGATTTAGGATTTTGGTCTTCTGGAGGCAATATGAACTCAAGCACCGCTTCAAGCTATGCATCATTTGATAGTAACGGATTTACAATAAAATTTGAAATAACTCAAGTACCTATAGCAAGAGGATGGTTTGATCCAGGTTTTATAATAGGAAAGGGTTGGAAATGGTCTGGTGAATATACAGGGGAAAATCTTTCAAATGGAGAAATTCCTCCGAGTGGACGACTAGTAGCTTATCCTACTGCAGCCTTGTTTGTTCGTAAAGTTTTAATCAACTCAAATTCATTTCAAAGCGATAGGAGTACTTACGAAAACCACTTGAATTCCGGTGGTAGCATAGGTTGGGGACCATTTTCAATTGGTGGTAACTACTCACGTAATGAAGCTAATGGACGTTCAAGTTGGCATTTCGATAATGAAGGATTGCATATAGATGATTTACAACTGATTGGATTTATTTGTCGTTTTACTGGTAAAGCTCCGAATCCTAGTGACAGAGCCCAATTTGATTAGAAATTCTTAAATTAAAAAACAAAATAAAAAAGCAGAATTATACTGCTTTTTTATTTTACCTTAAACCCTATCTCATGATCCACCCGCGCAAAACTGCCCTTTACCGTCTGGATCACAGTTTTACCATGCTCAGGAGCTTCTAAGACATGTGCAGTTCCCTGATTCCCATCTAAAACAATGATCTGAACTTTTCCTGGGTCAATTTTCTGCTGAATAGTGAAGTCTTTTTTGATGTTTATTTCTCTTGGATTGTACACTCAAAGCGCCCCCTGTGTTATGATAGAAGTACCAGTTCATATCAAGAACACTGAGGCTAAGCGCTTCGGTGTTTTTTATTTTTAGGCAGAAACCTCTTTTATCTTGATCTCCACCCTTGGCTCTTCGCTATAAAACTTGCTAACTTTCAGATCCACAACCTGACTATCATCTTTGTATATCAGATAATTCAAAGCATCTTTCACACCCTTTACATAGTTATCAACGTCGGGCTTTGTAGTCGGCCTCAGAAGACCCTTTTCAGCTTTTTCTTTCTTCTTTGATGAGTTTGAAACTGATTTTGGCATTGGTCTGTACACTTTGACATCCATTGAGACAGGACCAGTAATAATTGTTTCTGGGCGATGCTGAGACGCAACCAATGCCACATACTGTTTAAAATACTTTGATTTCGCTGGATCACGCATATGCACCTTACCATTTCGTATTGATCCACGCGGCCGTCCTTGTGCGACTGGCTCACCATAAACAGTGAACTTAATGCAATCCAACTGTTCTTTACCTCCCGTCAAGCTGTTCCCATAGCTGAATTTCTTTTTCTATTCTCGGTGCGGAGAGTAAAATTGTCAGCAGAGACACGACTGCTTTAAGCACTCAACATCCGCTCCATTTGCTTTATTTTTTCCTCAAGTAAACGGATAGTTGGCGTAAGATCTTTACCTTCTGTAGGACTTAGAGGTCCAAATATATACAGTCCATCAGCTGCTTTTACATTCGTTTTCTCTTTCATTCCCAATCACCTAACCTATGATTTAATTGCATTCGATCGCCTTTAATAATCACTATGTAATCACGACACATCTGGTGAATTCGTGAACCAAGAGCCTCGTCAATTTCCAAAATCTCATCGATTGTTAACTCCGAAGAAATCAGCATAGGCTTGTGATTCAAATAACGATAATTTAAGACTGACTGGATTTGTTCAACCTGCCAATCGGTTGCCCTTGGCTGACCGTTTATTGGTTTGAATAAGTCATCAATGAATAGAACTTCGACCTTTCTCATGGCATCCAGTTTGGCTTCTAAATTGTCAAAGTCAGTTTTCAAATCACCCATGCCCTCTACATAAGGGAAATACATGCAGTGTACTGATTTTTTCTTGATCAGATTATTCATTATTGCCGTGAGCAAATGAGTTTTGCCACTGCCTGGCTGTCCAAGTAATGCGATACTGTTTTGCCTTTCTCCTTTGATCTTTTGAAAATCTTTATAGTATTCCACTGCACACTCATAAGCGTCCTTGATCATGTCAGGTTTACCATCCGTGATGAAGCTACCAAAGAGAAGCTTTTCAAACTCTTCTGTAATGCCACTAGCTGCCATGAGTCTGGCTATTTTCTTTCGTCTCACACACTCGCACTGCTTTGAATAAGTATCTTTCCATTCGCTAGCTTTATCCGGCGTACAAACCTTACCTAACAGAAAATCATCTTCAGGTACCATTTCGTTAGGAACCATAAGGTCTAACTGTTCATCTAAATGCCAAGAAGTGTCCTTATGAACCCGATAAACGACAATTCCACAGTCTTTACAATAAGGACAATCAAATTCAGCCTTTTCTTCGGATGCGGCCTGTTTTGTTCCCAAAAAGCGGGCTGACTTTTCCCGAAGTTCCTGCATGATCGTTTGAAATGCGGTGTCTATACTGACTGCTTTGTTTATAGCCATATTGTTTCTCCTTTCTCTTTTGAGTGAATGGATTTGATAAGATGGCTTGAACATATGACAAACTTGCAGCTTTCCCCTTTAATTGAAACGCTGTCTTGATAGCCTCCATCACTTTTTCTTCACCATAATCGTCGACCATGTATCCAATTCGCTGTGCCTCAATCGGGCCGACTGACCGAGCAACTTTGTTTTCATATAGCTCAAAGGCATTTTTCATTTTGTCATCGACCTCCTGGTGTTCAATCTCAGCTGGTTCCAAAGCTTTTTTCTTCATGTAATTTCCTAGCTGTATGTAGTCTGCATAATGAAGTATAGTGACGATGAATCCTCTTTTTTGCGGAAGACGGTGCAATTTGATATATCCCTGTTTCTCCATTCGGTCTAGTGAGTATTTGATCTGTGCAGCTGACCAGTTAAAATCTTTTGCAAGTTCCACAATTTTGATAATGGTCTGCCCAAGTTCTAGCTCTTGATTTGCCCTGTATTCAGCTCTTTTGAACAAGTGGTCATAGATTTTTTCATCTCTAAACTCTTTGAATGGTAGTCGGGGTATGACCACATACCCCATTGCTTTGATGTCCAAGTCAATCACCTACTTCCTTTCACAGAGTGCAGTTATGTCACGATGCCGACCTCAATCGAACGGAAGTTCATCTTGTTTTATATTTACAGGCTTGCCGTCAAAAAGGATCTGCTTCCTGCGAGGTTGTTTTTTCTGTTTCTTCTTTATCTGAAGGCTCGGAATCGATAATTTCTGAACTGTCTGCCTCATTGGTAATGTCAATCCGTTCCCTTGTTTCATCTTCCTCAATAACGGCTTTTTGCATTTCCACAGAGAGAATCCCCCACTTACTCAAAACTGCTTTTAATACAGTCTTAAGAGCCATCGCATCCCAATCATTTTTCCATCCAAAATCAGACTTACTGAATTTCTTTTTGTGTTTCTCTACTTGTGCCTTTGTCCAGTACACAGTTTTTCGGAAGCCATTTATCAACTCAAAATAAGCTGCATAACCAATTACCGCGTCTGATTCTCGTTTTTCAAAATCAATCTCGATCTCCTCAGTCAACGGATTCCACTTCTGCAATTCGCCTTCATGAATGGGTATGCAATTGATGGATTTATATTGGCCTGTTCGTAAGGCTAGCTGTATATATCCTTTGTATCCTAGCTGGAATTGAGCCTTTCCTCCGTAAGGTACAATCCAGGCATACCCTAAGTTTTTATCTATAGGAAGGTCGAGTGTAGCTGCTACCATTGCAGATGAGATGACACTCATAGGATCTGTTTTCTGCAGCATCTGCTCGCTGTTATATAGGCTTAAGATAGAGGCAGTAAACTGTGTAGCCCTTTTCCCTAACACTTCCTCAAATCGTTTAATAACAGATGGTGAGGAAAGTAAACCCTTCATGGTTGCTCCTTGCTGTTGCACAGGTGCGCTTTTTTGTTTCTTTTGGATGTTGTTTTTAATTGATTGATTAGTAGCCATAATCAACTAACCTCCTTGATTCCAAAACGTCTGAAATGAGTTTCCTTTTTGACCTTCTCGTAAATTTCCGGAAACTGCTCTTTCAGCTTTTTCGTGTCAACTCGATTTGAGATAACAGGCTTCCAGCAAGCTTGGTAGTTTCCGATAAACCCATACTCTGCATCCTTCATTTCGTGTTTGATCTGGTTTTCTAATTCTTTTGCTTGGCTTTGAAGCTCTGAGATCTGTTCTTTAAGAAGCAAGTATTGTTGGATACGTTCTCGATTAGCCGCTGTTAAATCAATAGCTTTGTTATTTTCCGTTTCGGCATATCGTTTTTTGAGATATTCCTCCGCCGCACTTGAACCATCTAAAGCAGGAGCTTGTCCGCCTAAGACCTTGTCATTCCAGAACTCAATCTCTGCTTTAAAGATCATGTCAATTAACTCGTCGTCTCGCTCAATCTCTTTCCAGACAAATTTGTTCCCGCCAATCAGCACAGCAAAATAAGCTTTCCGATATTCAGGTCCAAGCACACCCAGATAATGCTGGACCTGAACGATATAGCTCTCTGGAATTTCTTCGTCTTCCCATTCTTTAAAGTTGTAGGCTGAGGTTGTTTTACATTCAAGGATCGCTTTTTCACCAACAATCATCCGATCTACATTAGCCAAAATGAAATCATGTTCTGGATGTTTGAGTATTGCTTTTTTACGTCTAACCTTCTTGCCACTACGTATCTCAAATTCTTTTGCAACAATGTCTTCGAGCAATGATCCAAAGTAAGCAGCTTCACTTTGCGATTCACTTACAGGGACCTGTCCTGTTTTGTCTAACCATAATTCAAAAGGTGTCTTCCACTTGTTTAACCCCAAGATAACAGATGCATCTGAGCCGCCAATTCCTTTTCTTCTTTCAATAAGCCATTCATCGCGGCTCATTTTAGAAGTCTTAGCAAGAACCTCAGCTCTTCTTGTCATAATCCTAACCCCCATTGTGTTTATTGAGGCTATCTGATAAAATATTTGCACATGAGTTTTTTAGATAGCCTTTAAAGAAGTCCACTTTGCCGAGTGGGCTTTTTTATTGCGCATTTTTAAATTCAAAACCAAGTTGCTCCCTTAGATATCTTTCCAAGTTCTCTCTGAGAATGATTTCGCCGCCATCAATTACATAATCATCAACTGGAGTTACTTCATCACCGTAAAAATATATTTGCACATTAGTTTCGGTCAGCTTATCGTGCCAGTTGTTTATGACCATTGGGTTTTCGACCATTCATTTTCTCCTCTCTGAATTTGTCTGCACGTCTATCCCATAACAGATGGAATTCACTATTGTTACGAATCATCGCACACCATTTACGAACTTCCAGAGCAGTTGCCGGTTTATGAACAAAATGAACCATCATCCTATACACCTGCTCACTACAGTTAAGTTGATACCTTGCTGTTGCATTTTCAATGCCGTTTCATAAAGTCGTCCTTTGTTTGCCAGCCGGCTAATATCCTCAGTAAGAACCTTGATGCTTCCAGCGAGACTAATCGCTTCTTCATAATCACCATCACGCAATGCCTCTGACAGCATGATTGCTAACTCTTCTGCTGATTCGATTTTTCTTTTTGCGATAGGAACATCTGCCTTCAAGAAATGATTTGTATTCATACTGAAACCGCCTGCCTTCCTTCTTGTTTTGCCATAGCAACTTGATCAACTAAAGCTTTCCGTGTCCACCTATCTGCAAGCTCCTGCATTTTCAACCCGTGAGTACGAACAAGTGAATAAATTAATGTTTTGTTAGCCGCAATCAAATCAAAAATCTGCTTAATATCTGCCATTGGCAGCTCTTCTGTTTTACCTGGCCGGTTATCCGTAAGCCAACGGGCTAAATGTTTGGTTGCTTGTAATGCTTCCTCCAATTGGTGAACCATATTAATCACCGCATTACTTGCACATTCATTAAGTGCCGGATCAATAGGAGCAGCGGCTGTGGGATGAAGTTTAAATAAGTAATGGACAAGATCAATATGTTCATAGGCATCGCACTTCTCAAACCACTTAATACATAACTCTGGAGTGAGCTTGGCAAGTCCATTTTCAACGTCTGAAACATACCTTTGATCCTTACCTCCGAGTAACTTGCCGATTTGGTATTGGGAAAGACCTGCAGCCTTTCGGGCACTACGCATAATCTGCGGTAAATTCCGCATGTTGTATGGGTTGTTCTCCATATGTTTGCCTCCTGATATAGTGAGTTTTCAGTTTTAAAATTGAAGTTAAAAGACCATGCTGTTTATATGACTTAGGCTGATTCCTTTTTATTTTGTTGTGCAAGCTTCTCTTGGTGTTCATTCATGCGCTGAACAAGTATGCCTCTGAGGTATTTGTAAGCTTTGGCCTCTGCCTGTTCAAACAGCGGTCCTTTTTTTAAGATGACTTTCATAATTAAAAGGCCTCCTTTGTAAATTCCAATCATGCTGAATCCTTAGAATTATGTTTCGTTTCGTTACATACATCATCAAAAAAAATAGTCCAATCAAAGCCTAATTTCTCTCCTATTTTTTTTGAGACGATAACACTAGGCTTCCTAGTACCATTTTCTATCATGGTGTAGTATGCTCTACCAATCTGTGCAGCTTTGGCAACTTCTTCTTGAGTAAACCCTTTTTCTAAGCGGTTTTTCTTAAGCCATTTTCTCATCAGGTTTCACCCCCTTAATCAGAAAATGTAACGTTTCGTTACTTAGATAATAGTATCGATTCGTTACATTGTCAACGCATTTTCATAAAAAAGTATCGTTTTGTTACTAAAACTTATATGTAACTCTTTGTTACGTTACAATGAGATATAGAATAAAAACAAAAGTCAGGTGATTAAAATGTTCTCCGAAAACTTGAAAAAGTGCAGAAAACAAAAGAAACTAACCCAACAAAATATGGCTGATAAACTTGGAATTACTCGGCCTGCCTACACCGCCTATGAACTAGGTAGTCGTGAGCCTGACTATAAAACCTTAATTAATATTTCAAACATACTTGATGTTTCTTTGGATTATCTTCTTAAAGGAGAAAGCAATGAAAAAGTATTTCAGGATGAGGCAAAAAAAGTGTTAAACGATCCTGAAACTTTCCTTGCAGCAAAAGACGGAGAAATAACTGATGAAATCTTACAAGCTGCTTTGGAGATTATAACGGAGCAATTAAAGGAAAGACGGAAATCAGATTAATAAACTCAGTTAGTTTATTATTATTTATTTCTGTTTATTATGTTTAATTCTGTTTACTAATAAGATTTAGATTCTCATTTATATCTCAATCAAATCCTCATTTATAAAGTGATTTTTGAACCCTTTAGAAACCCTTACATGACAAGGGTTTTTTGTTGTTTTTCTCATTTATATTTTCATTTATGTTTCTTTTATATTCTCATGTAAAAAAATTGAGCGTTTATTGTGAGGGAAATTGCAGAGTATCGAAATAGGAAAAGAGGGCTTCTTGTTAAAAACCTTGCAAAGTGTATGTGAAAAAAATAAACAATACAATTATCGTAACAACAATAATTGTTTCTTTAATAAAATTTTTATTATCTTCATTCTCTTGTTTCTTTTTTTTAATCTCTTCTCTGTATTTTCTTTGAACCTCTTTCTTCTTATCATTATTTTTCATGATTAAACTCCTTTGAAGTCCATTTATTTCCCTTGCCCCTATCATTTGCAATTGTAATAATTCACTTAATGATTACACCAACAAAAAAGATCGGCAAGGGCTTTTCACTCAATGGTAACCAGCATAAGTACTAGCTGGACAGGTTTCAGGGTTTAGGGCAACTGAACCAAAAACTTCCTTCTCTTCTCTGTTGTGGGGATGCTACCAAAAATAGTAGGCAAACTGATAGTGGTATAAAAAAACAGCTCATTAAATGCCATACTGGAACTGTCTTTGATTTTTGGATTTATTTTCTGATGCAGCTATTGCTATCCTTTAGTTTAATTAGAACTCAGATAATCCAAGACACGGTCAACTCTTTCATTGACTGAGCAGGTCAAAATAACTTTTTAGATTATCGCCCCAGCCACACACTGCACCAGAAAGAATCCATTTTTCATTGATTGTTAAGTCTTTTTCAAGCAACTTTCTTCTTTCAGGAATTTCTCTTTTTTTAGTGAATTTGTCTAACCAATAGTAATTATCAGTATCAAGATGCGTATGAGGCAAACGCTTTGATAATGCAGCACCCAATGTAGAAGTTCCGACACCAGAGGCTCCCAATATGTGAATATTTTTTTTCATACATCCCCCTCCTTATTAAACAACCAAACTCCCTGTTTGTTGCATAAGATACTTACTATTATTTTGACATAAATCCCTAAAGACCTTTACTTTTCGAGGGAAATCAAGATGCGTGTTAAAATCATCATACTTACGAAAACAGCCATTATTAAACAGATTCATATACCCTCACCTTAGATGCATTTTCCTATGAAAAAAGTCTTAGTTTTCCCTATAATATTTAGCGAATCCAATTTTTAGATTGTCGTCTTTAAGGAGGTTTTTCATCTTGAGGTATACAAACAGTCATTTAGAGGATTGGATTGAAAACTTATACAGGAAGATTGATATTACAGAGCCTGAACAAATTAATTTTGAACGGATTGCCGAGGCTTTAGATATCAGGCTTTCATTTAAACCTGTTACAAGCTTCGCACTTAAACACAGCGGAATTTATAATATATGCCTGGACAGCCGAAAAAGCCGAACTGAACAATGGTATGATTTCGCTCATGAATTTTGCCATATATATAGACATGAAGGTGATAAAAAAACAATGCCAACAACTTGGACTGATTATTTAGAATGGCAGTCCAATTATTTTACATATCACTTTTGCATTCCAACTTTCATGTTGCGTAATATTAATCTTTCGTACATACAATCACATGCAATTGAAAATGTAGCTTGGTTATTTAAGGTATCCCCTTCATTTGCTAAGAAACGTTTGAGCATTTATTACAGGAAACTGACTCAACATTTATTTAATCAAACAGTTACGGAAAACCTGTGCACCCCCCTTTTGTAATGAATAATGAAATCCTCATGCATTTGCGCGCATTGAAAAAAACAAAAAAAGATGTGTCCCTTCACGATCCGATCGGGCAGGATAAGGAAGGGAATGAAATAAGCCTGATTGATGTTTTGAAATCTGAAAACGAAGATGTGATTGATACGATCCAGCTCAATATGGAGCTTGAAAAAGTGAAACAATACATTGACATTTTAGATGACCGTGAAAAGGAAGTGATTGTCGGGCGATTTGGACTTGATTTGAAGAAGGAAAAAACGCAGCGTGAGATTGCCAAAGAACTCGGGATCTCGCGCAGCTATGTATCGCGGATTGAAAAGCGGGCGCTGATGAAGATGTTTCATGAGTTTTATCGGGCAGAGAAGGAAAAGCGGAAGAAGGCGAAGGGGAAATAATGCAGAAGAGGCCGGATCTCATGTTCCGGCTTTCTCTATTTTTTTAAAGTTCTTTAAAAGAAATAGAGAAAGAATATATGAAAGAGTTATGAACATCATTTTTGTTATCACTGATAAGCTCTCCAAAAAATCCTTCATCGGCATACTTCAGCACATCCTTAGTCCTTGCTTTCTTTATGCAGGCCTCGATCTGGCTGTCAATGCTGGATCCCTTGATCGCTTGTTCCTCGGTCGATACCCTTACATATATTGCTATCACCCTGGATCTCCTTCCTATAAAGTTTTATTAAATAATGATAGCAATCGTTATTGCATTTGTCAGCTTGCGGTCCCTCGATGATTATCACCTTCATAAAATGCATCACCCCTTGGGTATGCTATGTAACAGCTGTTTGTCCAAATGAGGTGATTTTCAGTATGAAAACAAAAAACCGATGGCTTGAACCATCGATCTGTTTTCTATATCACTGGGCCCTCAATATAGTAAATCTATCTCATTGGTTATGAAAGCTTATTTTCATTACACATTCTATATTCATTTGTTATCATTTTTAAATGTTTGTATAATTATAGTAAAAAACAAAAAAACAATAAATGTCCATTCAAAACTTTTTCATCTTATTTATTAAGAATTTTAACCTCTTCCTTGTAAAATAAAGAACGATTTTCATCTCCATACAGTTAATGCTATATCATTTGGAACATGTCTGTTAAAGTAGCCAATAAATAGATTCAGATATCCACTTACAAGTACAATTCAATTTGATCCACTATAGATTTCTGAGCTTAAAACAGCTAGAGTTATAAATACCGATTATCAATTTTTTATTCTGTTCCAGTTCCCATTCACAATTAGGACATTTCGGCGGCGTATCGGCATAAAGTGAACTAATTTATTAATGTTCAACAACAGAATTTCGTCTATTGGCAATAAAGAATCCACAAATCATTGCAAGAATGGCCATCGCCCACCAGAACGTTGAGATCGCTTGATCATGATCGATGATAATCAAACGAATGACAGCTGTGATGCCTATATAAATGAAGTAGCGAAGCGGGAAATGAAAGTCTGATTTGAAGTATTTGATAATCAAAGCAATGAACTCAAAGTACATGAAGAATATAAGCAGTTCTCCAAGCATCTCATAATAGCTGTCCACTTTGTTGAACAGTGACTTGTATACGAATAGCACAATGTACCAAGTCTCGCTGATCAGAAGTGCGCTTAAGGCTAACGCCAGGAAGAACAGACAGACATTGAGAAGCGCTTGTAACAGGTAAGGCACCTTTTTGAATTTGTTGGAAAATCTCATCATGTTGTCTCCTAATTTCAATATATTCGGTTTTTATTCTCAGCCTACATCTTGGTGTTCCAAAATCGTAGCACAATGTAGTACTTAGAATTCTTTTGTATACTGTGAAACTGCCCCTGCATGCGGGACATCATTCGCGCAATGCTTCTTTCACCGAGTCCGTTGCTTTCCGGTGTTACATCCGCAAGTTTAATCGTATTGCTAACATGAATCTCGAATATTTCTTGATCCGATACAAACGTGATGCTGATTTCTTCTTTCGGATCTGCGTATTTAAATAAGTTTGACATCACATTATCAAATACACGACCAAGCTCCTCCACATTCACGTTAATATAGGTTTCCGGCAGCTCGCCTGAAATATGGACCCGGAAATGCTCCTGATGAAGGATGGCAATCTGATCTGATATTAGATCGTAGATCACTTCTTTCACTGCAACGGTCTCCAGGTCGGCCCCAGGTTCCCTGTCCAGCAGGAAATACGCAAACAGATTGTCAGACAAGCTTTTTAATTGCAGTGCTTTACTATAAGCATTGGCTACATACCGATCTTTGCTGGCCCCCGCTTCGCCTCTTTCTTTTTTGGCAAACTCCAGATTCATGATCAGCGACGTCAGCGGTGTGCGCATATCATGCGACATTTCGGTAACCAGACTGCGGCTCTCTGCTTGCAATTCCTCGATAGCTTTAAGTTTGTCCAAGAAAGCTTTCCGCAGATCCTCAATGCTCTTTGCAATCATCGCTAATTCATCATGCCCTTTTATCGTCATCTCGTAATCCAGCTGGCCCCCTTCAAGAATATGAATCTCTTGGTGAAGCGTTTTAAGGTAGCGAAGACTTTGGCGAATGCCGAAGAGAACAATGATTAAAAAGATGAGAGTTGCACCGAGCAATTCCAATGTAAAGGCCAGATCATAATATCGGGAAGAGTAGAAACCGTCGATAATGACTCGTCCTTCACCATCGCTAAACTTGACCGGATGTGAATGATTTTGAGCATACTGAGTCAGCTTTTCCTTTCCATAATCCGATTCGGAATAAATGGAATCATATTGCAGCTCTTGATCCTTGAATATGGTGAGGTTAATGTAATTTTCTTTTTTGACCCACTCGCCAAACGCTTTTCTATCCGATGTAGACAACTCATTTTCTGAAACGTACTGACTGAATTTTTGAATGTATCTCGCTGACTCCTTGTGATAATACTCATCCGAACTCAGGTATCCCTCGATCAGGTCATCTGTAATCTTTTGCAACGTCAGAAAGATCACACCACTCACAATCGCAGCAACCATGATCAGCAAAGCCAGTTTTTTGGTTAGCGTAAATTTACGATGCGCCAAATCGATATCCTCTTCCCCATTCAGTTTTTATATAAACCGGACGTGCCGGATCATCCTCAATTTTGGAGCGCAGCTTTCGAATATGCACCATCACCGTATTGTTGGAACAGTAAAAATAAGGCTGTCCCCACACACTCTCATATATATTTTGAGCAGAAAATATTTTGTTGCGTTTGCTCATCAGCAGTTTCAGGATACGATATTCCAGATCTGAAAGCTTGATTTGCTGCTCCTCTTTCCAGACCTCATTAAATTCTTCGCTCACTCTTAGTTTGCCCCCGATAAGAAATGTTTCTTCCTCTTCCTTCTTTTCCTGATAGATAGTATATCTGCGTAATTGAGCAATCACTCTAGCGTGAAGTTCCTCTTCCGAGAAGGGTTTAGTCATATAATCATCGCCGCCGGCGAGTAATCCCTCAGTTTTATCGAGTGTACTCGATCTGGCCGTCAGAAACAGAATCGGGACGTTAGAGGTTTTCCTGATGTGCTGACATGTTTCAATTCCCGAAATGCCTGGCATCATAATATCCAAAACAACCAAATCAAGCGAATCATCCACAAGTTGCAATGCTCGCTTTCCATCCTTGGCTCTTAGCACCTCGTAGCCTGCACGCGTAAGGGATTCCTCCAAAAGTTCACAAATATCCTCATTATCCTCTACGACTAATATTCGATGGGTCATGTCTCTCTCACCTCATGATTCTTGATGTTAATTCTCGTGTGTCCTTACTATATATCATTCATAAGTAACACGTACGTTACTAAGATACTACGTAAACCTTAACAATTTATGAAAGCTGATGTCTGCCACAAATTTATCACATTTTCTAAAAAAATGATGACTCTTCATAAATTGTTAAGGTTCAGTCTTTATATTTATCCATTGTAAGGCTCAGGATTTTCAGATCCGAACCACACATTGCCATGATAAATGGAAAAGGAGCATTGATATGACTGTACAAAAAGAAGGACACGGGCAACCGGTGAGTCTGCGGGAACGGGTTCATTTTCTGGACATCGTACGCGGATTTGCCTTGCTTGGCATTATTGTCGTCAATTATTTTCTGATCGTAGATTCAGTAAAGGGATTCGAAAGGACTTCCGATGACGTACTGCACACGCTGGTTTCCTGGTTTGCCGAAGGGAAATTCGTTACGTTATTCTCCTTCCTGTTCGGAGTCGGGTTTATGATCTTTATGGATCGAGCCGCACAGAAGGTAGATAGTCCCAACAAGCTGTTTGCCCGCAGGTTATCTATCCTGTTGGGATTTGGCATTTTGCACATCACATTTGTTTGGGTCGGTGACATATTGGCCTTTTACGCCGTAAGTGGCTTCCTGTTACTCGCCTTCTATAAACGCACGGCCAAAACGGTGCTTAGATGGATTATCGCACTTATCGTGTTTCAATTCCTGACTCCTGTTTTCACAATGTTGTACAATGTCATCAATACTGCAGGGTCAAAAAACCCGAACTTTTCAGAGTTTACTTTGTTTAGCCACAGCAGCCTTACCTACATGGAATCCATCAGCACTCGGTGGACAGATATGGTCACGATGGCTGCCAGCTCTTTCCCTATGATCTATTCCATGTTTCTCATGTTTCTGCTGGGCGTGTACTTTGTTAAGATGGAATTTTTCAAAGACATGGAAGCGAAAAAGCCTATATGGAAGCGTATCTGGATCATTAGCACAATCGCTTTTCTAATAACACAAAGCAGTATATTGCTAGACATGTTTAATTTTTCGGACATTTCCTCTGTCTTGGGTCAAAATGGCGGCTTAACCGGAAGTATGTTTTATATGAGCACTTTTGCAATGCTGTTTCTATACGTTCCTCAGCTGCGAGGCCCTATGATGATATTCACCAAAGTTGGACGGATGTCATTGACCTGTTATCTGCTTCACTCTATCATTGGAACAGTTCTGTTCCTCAGGTACGGATTCGGTCTTGCGGATCATATTCAATCCGCCGGCACGTTCATGTTCAGCCTGGCCGTGTATTTCGTGCTTATGATCTTTAGTACATTGTGGTTGAGACGGTTTAAGTACGGTCCGATGGAATTAATATGGCGCAAGCTGACGTACGGCAAAGTAAGCGAGCGCTCCAAAGCAACTCCACATGCGGCAAAATCAATTCAGAAATAACCCCTTTTCCCAGATTGCACGGACTTCAAATTAGTTGTTGACGGAAGTGGGTATTAAACGGACAGATTTGAATAGTATGGACTGGTTATTTTTATATCATTAAGTGCTTCTTTGGGCTAAACCAGACAGAAATTTCGCCAGATTTTACTCAATTTGCATAGGTCGAGATCGAATCTAAAATGAATCTTTTGCGCATTCCTATAGTCGGCGACACATTCGACTATTTTTGTGATTTGTGATAGAGAAAATTTGAAAAGAATGACTAATCCCGCGGAAGAAACTTTTTGTGAAAAGGGCTCGTAGAATAGCTGGAATGTTTCTACTGAACGACTTGACTCGATATTTTAGCAAATGAAGGAGTGAGCAATCATGAAAACAAAAAAGGAACCTAAAGTTATTCTGGAACTAGCAAAGGAGTCTGATCTGCCAGAATTCCAAAAAAAATTACAAGAAGCATTTGCGCTCGCCGTGATTGAAACGTTCGGTGATTGCGAAGATGGACCGATTCCATCGGACAATGATGTTCAGGAGTCTTTCAATGCTCCCGGTGCAGTGGTATATCATATTCTTCAGGATGGTAAGAAGGTCGGTGGTGCAGTAGTACGTATCAACAGCCAAACACATCATAATTCGCTAGATTTATTCTATGTGTCTCCAGAATATCACAGCCAAGGGATTGGTCTTTCTGCTTGGAAAGCCATTGAAGCACAGTATCCGGATACTGTGCTTTGGGAAACCGTGACACCTTATTTTGAAAAACGAAATATCAACTTCTATGTGAATAAGTGTGGATTCCATATCGTAGAGTTTTACAATGAACATCACTCTGATCCGCACATGCATCGCAATGGACGCGAAGATGACAAGCCCCTGCCGGATGATGATGACTTTTTCAGATTTGTAAAGATTATGAAAAAAAGGACTAAACAATTGAACACGGCGAGATGCCGCAGAGAGTTGCTGGTAACTTTTTTATATTTCATTATCAGAGGAAGGTAATAATGCTGTTTAAAGGTGTATTGATCCCTGTCTCAAAAACAGGGGTCAGTCCCGTGCCCTATTGCCTTTTTCTCTCCCAAAAAAGTAAGGTTATGCCTCAAGCCTCAAGGATTTAAAAGGGGATACTAATTATATCGCATTGGATTCCATTGTTTCTGTTGATATCAAATAAAAAACCTCCATTTATTAGGAGGTTGAATGTAATATTATCAAGTTTGAAAACGATCAGAGGCAATATGATATGTGTTTTGAGTTTGATTTTCTGTTAAGTTGGATCCGAAACCACACACTAAAACAAGTGACAAACCCAGGATTAGGCATACCTTCTTTTTAAAAGTCATACAGGCATTCTCCCCTTTGAATTTGTGTTTGAGTCTCAAGCATTTTCTGATGATATACATAGGATGTTTCAAATTCTTTTGAGTTTGCGTAAGCAGCTGCGGTTTCACAGGCAATGTCTTCAATATATGAATAGTTCTTATTTTTTTCTAAGTATTCTATTGTTTTATTAACACCTTGTTGGTCCACTGCATCGACATAAAGAGATTTTAAATATCCCTGTAATTTTGCGAAAAGCTCATCACCTTGATAAAGAGCTGCTGACAAACCTTTCTTACTTACTTGGATAGCCTCATTCATTTTTCCTTGTTTAAAAAGGATTTTTGCATAAGAAAATAAAGAATGTGGCAAGTTTGTGAGCTTTTCTTTTTCTGTAATCTCCACTGCTTGCTTCATGAATACTTCCGCCTGCTCGTAATCACCACTGTCAGCAAAATTAGTGCCTAAATTATATAATGCAGAACTAATCAACCTTTTGTTATTCAATTCCCTAGATAACTCTAATGCCTTTTCAAGATGCGGCTGACTTTTTTCGTAATGTTTAAAATCAGTATAATTCCCTGAGATAACAAACATACATTGAACTTTTCGCACCTTATAAAGTTCATATTGATTATAAATATCCAATGCTTGTTTAACGTGATGCATAGACACATGACTTTGCTTCATACCATAATATGCTTCAGCTAACTTAAAATGAAACTCTGCCCTTTCGATCTCATCAGGGACATGTATAAGCTGCTTTTCAGCTTCTCTATAATAGTAGATAGCTTTCATGTATTGCTTCTTGTCAAACTCATACATCCCTCTGAAAAACAAAGAATAATACGACAACAGGCCAGATATACCCTTATTTGAAGTCTCAATTTTTTCAAGAAGTTCGTCAATAGTTGGCCTGATTCTTGTTGTAACTGGTTCCAAATAATCTAACATAAGCTGATGACGGAATTTCATTAGAGAGAAGTAAATAAGTAAATACTCATCTTCCTCCATCTGATTGATCTCTTGCTCCACCTCTGCCTTTAAAATCTCTGCATCCGGGACACTAAATTGACGTATCATTTTATACCATTCATTGATCTTTACGCCAACTTCTGACGATGATAAAACCGGATTCACAAGACCCCTCCTTATATACCTTTTTATGTAATATTCTAACATTTCCAAAAATATGTATGACCGCAAAAAAACCGCAAACTTTTTATTCAGTATCTTTGATATGGTCTATCAAGATAAATTTAAGTTATCTTCCTCTTTATCCCATGGTAATATTTCGTTATACAATTAAATGAGAGAGTATGATGATGAAAGTTTTTTGAAGCTAAAACACTTATGTCTGAAGCTGCAGACCGCGCCAAAGAATATAAAGAACTAAGGACGCAAATGGTCAACTTGAGAAAAGCTTTACAAAGCGTCGCTGAACTTGACGACAGCGAATTCTCTGGTAAAGGCGCTAATAACATTAAAGCATTCTATCACGATCATGTTGGTGTCACTGATCAATGGATCGACTACATTGACATGAAAATCGCATTCTTTAACAGCATTGCCGGAGCTGTCGAGGACAAGGGCCTCCCTGATGCTTATATTGAAGAGTCTTTTTTAGAACATGAACTGGCTAACGCCCATAAAAAATCAAAGTCAATCATGTCTGAACAGAAAAAAGCCATGAAAGATATCCTCAACGACATCGACAACATCCTCCCGCTCGACTTGTTTTCAACAGAAACCTTCAAAGATGAGCTTGCAGATGCCAATGATAAACTCAAAAAAACAATTGAAAAACTAGGTGACCTTGACGAAGATTTACTGACAGAATATGCTATGTCAGAACCAAATGAACAATTCATCAAGTCAGATTTCCAAAAGCTCCAAGAAGCAACTGGCAAAGGCAAAAACGCTACGCCCATCCACTACAACGCCAAGGCATACCGTGAAAGTGATATACATAAGAAAAAAGGCGATATTGAGAAACGTACAGAAGCTTATTTGACGCTTAAAAAGAAAGAAGAAAAAGAACGGGAAATTGAAAAACTGAAAGTAAGACTGATAAATTACGACTATGCTGATTCAGATGAATTCTATTCAATGGCTAAAACTATTGGTTACGAGAACCTAACAGAGGATCAGCAAAGGTATTTCACACAGATTGAAAACACACATGAACTCACTGAGGGCTTCAAAGGAGTCGGTGTCGGTCTTTATGATGTTGGAAAAGATACTGTAATTGGTTTAAAAGACTTAGCTGTCGGCGCCCGGGAATTCTCCCAACTCTCTGATAAGCAAAAAGTTGCCACAACAATTAGTACTGTGTTGAATACACCTTCATATGCTAAAATCATATGGAAAAATATAGCTTATTCATAGAATGATAAATTTATACTTACTCAAAGGCACACTATGTTACCTATGTAATCGGCAATCTAGTTGGATTAAAAGGCGCAGGATCTGCTGTAAAAGTATCTAGTAAGATCGCCAAAACTGGCGCAACTAAGGTAGATAAAGTTTTGGAAGCTAGAGAAAAGACAGCAACTAACCATGTAAATAAAGGAATCTCTAAAGGAAAAAAATACATCAAATCCTTATCTGAAAATAAAGATGAACTAGCTCTTATAGGAATAGCTGAAGATATAGAGAACACTTACAATGTAAAGAATACATCTATATTAAAAAAGAGATTCAAGCCAAACAAGATCAATTCGTCCAAGTTGCACCATATACGCATAAAGATGCATTCGGCAACACTGTCACAACCAACTTAAAAAATGGACATTTAAAAAATGATGTTCACCCTGTAACCGGAGTACTTTATGATAAAGATGGCTTCCCAATTTTTGATCCAGTTGCCGAAGTAAAGATTGATAAATCATTATATCTACAGAAAGATACTGTACAATTTAAAAAAGCTACTGAACTGTTACAGCAAGAAATTAATAAAAATCCAGAGTTGAAAAAACACTTTACAGAAATGCAGTTAAAACAGATTTCAAAAGGCAAAAAAACAAGGGGCGGAGGTTCCAAATACAGATAAAAGGAGTTTATTAAAATGGTTCAATGGGATTTCGGAGAGCATCCTGTTAGTAACGAGGAAATTATTGAAGTAGAAAACCTGTTACAAGTAAAGTTCCCAAAAGATTATTTAGAAGGACAGTTTGATGAAACTCGCTACGATGAAGAGTTGTTAGAAGATGAGAATTGGTACATTCATGACGAGAACAATAGCAAACGAGGAATCATTGTTCCTGCTGTTTACCCTGATGTAGTAACTTTAAAAGGGAGCCATCGCTCCCTTTTGTTCACTGAATTACAGAACTTTCCAATGTGTATGATCCGCCAGTTTTTGCAGTGCTATATCCAGCAACCCTCATGCTATAAGTATAGCTTTTACTGACTGCAATAGTATATTTCGATAATTCTGAGGAATCATAAGAATTCACAAAAGTTGTCCCACCACCATTTACATCCGTTTTGTAAATACTAACTTTTAATGGAGTTGTTGTACTATCTTTGGACAAATAAAACTTTACTTTTGTGGCTGATCCCGGATGGAATTGCCACTCATGCCCTTCTTTAGCAGCAGCGGCATCAGCAAAAGATCCACTTACCTTGTCATTAAGAGGTAGCATACCTTTAAATTCATAAGCTGAAGCACTTCCCATAGCAGTAAACATTAAAATCAGAACAAAAAACATTGATACTAACGACTTTTTCATTTCACATTTCCCCCTTTTAAATTTAAGTCACTGTAATAATACTCGTCTTCATTTAACAAATCCTCCCACCTAGATCAAACTTCATAAATTTGACACAATAGGATTATAAAGGGTATTCTCAATTTCTGTTATCCTTCAATTTCTCTTCAATTTTCGCTTTTGTCTTAGGACCATAAATGCCATCAGCAGTCAGACCATTCATTGACTGGAATCGCTTGACTGCATTTGCTGTTTTCGGACCGTAAACGCTATCAATGCCGTTATTTTTCGCCCCTTTATCCGGTTAAAAATAAAGAGCAGCAAGAGCATTTTGAACTTGTCTGACATTTGTTCCTTTCGTCCCTCCTTCACTTTCACGATCTTGGCTACGGCGTCCTCTTTTTCAAAAACACTATCCAATTTCGCTGTCAAAACAATGATAAACATACGACGGCGAATGTCTTTATCTACTTCAATCCGAATATTACGAGAGCATCCGAGAATAATGTTCTTCGGATGAGTAAGGATGATATCAGAAACGTCAGTGGCTGTATCTCCCTCTCCAATCGTATAAGGTTGTAAATTTGCAATACCTTTGATCGGAACACCAAAAGCAGATGAAAGGCCACCTTGAACAGCTGCATCCCCTAAATTTGTTTGACGATCAGCTACGCGATCTTTCCATTCGACCTCAATACCAGGCGATGTATAGAAACGGAACTCCTGTGGAATTCGCAAATATTTTGGAGGTACAGCTTTGTATCCTCGCTTGAACGTTTGGCGTGTCAGTTCCTCACCTGCAGCATCGACAATATGAGATGTAGCTTGTTTACGGATACCGTCAAGCTGAGCTAAGTATGATTCTGACGAACTGGTATCTCCGTTTACTAGCAACTCTTCAATATCAACCGCAGCACGCTCAGCTATCATTTGCATAATTGTATTTTGAAGACCATCTTTTTCGATGTTGTTTTCAAGGGTGTCATAGGTAATGTTAACTTCAGCAATTACTTCTTTTGTGCTTAAGTTAACTGTGCTAGTTGATGGAATTTTGATCTTTAGTTAGCGCAACTCCCCTTGAGCTGCCCTTAAAATTCGCTGACCAAAACCGGTCTTCTCGATTTTCTGTGTGTCATGATCCATTTGAATAACTCGCGCATCTCTTAAAATAGTTGGCGTACCTTGAACCATTCGAATAAAAGTTGAAGCTTGAGTAGGATTCATAATCCCGCCACTCTCTAAAGTAGAAAGCGTCATTTCTGCTTTATTAATAACCTCTTGATTTCTCATTCGTATCCTCCTTATACATTAAAACAACCCTGACCAGATTGATTTTTGAACTTGTTCAGAACCCGATTCTTCAGTTTGCTTAGATGTTCCGCGGCTTTTTTCGATTGCTTCAATACGATCAACAAGCGGTTGAACAGCTTATTGCCTTTTTCAACTTCTCGCCTCTTTTTCAATCTCTTCTTCTGTTTTTTCTTTATCTTTGCTTTTAGTATTCTTTTTCTAATTCTGTCAGCCGCTTCTCAATTGGCTCTAAAGCTTCTTGAATGGATTTTGTTACTTCCTCCGAAGTCATTTCTCCTTCCCCCTCTTCTGTCTCAACCTGGCTCAGCAAGTTATCGAGAGCAGCATGAGCATTTTTAATTTCCTGCAGGTTTGAAGCGGAAAATTTTCTACCCGCCTTTGTAACTGGCTCTTCATATGATTGCTGTTGTTTTCCCACAAAAAAATTTTTGAGCAAATTAAAAAGCCCTTTCTCATCTGTTTTCTCTTGAGAAACGGGCTTTTCTTTTTGTTTTTCAATTGTCTCAGCAGTCCCTGCCATTGAATAACCGGTAATTTCACCTTTTTTTGATTTGCTCCCATATTTCTTCAGAAGCCTTTGTCATAAGGACCCATGATCCTTTTTTGATGGTTTCCCCATTCATTTCAAAGTCTGCAGGCGCGACGTAGGATTCCACCACCGCGCCAACACCGCCCTTAAAGTCATGCTGCTTATCAATTTCACGGGCATCTTTCAGGAATCCATGAGCTGCCTTCTCAATTTCTGCGGCTGTCATGAAATCCCCGTGAGCGTCAACTGTATCCGGTTCACAAACAATGCCGTAAACAAGTTTTTGCTCGTCTGCCTCGTTCGCAAGGATTCTGATTTCCTTTTGAAAGTCCGGCTGTTTTTCTGACTTCATAAAAAAGAACTGCTTTTGATTAGCAGCCTTGTCGACATAAGAAACATGTGTGATTTTTGCGTTTACCAATTCTCTTGGCATTTTGTTCACCTCCTTCCAAAATAAAAAGTCCTCTATGCTTGAAGGTCTTCTGCAAGTGTTTTTGATAACTCAGTACGAAGTTGTTCGAGCGACTCCGCACAAAGAACGTAATAGTCTCTTGCCTTATTTGCAAATATGGTTCTTTCATTTATATTTACTTTCATACTATCATTTTGTACTGATTGAGAAATGATAAATAACCCTTTTATAGCATCCGCAGCTTGTTTTGAAATTTTTCTATTTTCGTACAAAACATCCATAACGTGAAAAGTATCGCCTTCTAATTTCAAATCAGTATTTTCTTCTATAAAAGTTGTAATATTTTCTAAACCTTTTAAGAAATCACTCCAAATATCTTCAATAGTTCTTACTGGATCTATTAGCGCTTTTTTGATTACAACTTCTAATATTTGTTGATTATTTAACATTGTAAATACAGGAATTTCAATAACAGCTTTATCACCTTTTACAACTTTTTCAGATGCTTCTTTTAAATTAACTTTTGTAGTTTCTAATAACTCATCTACAACGACCTTAATCCCGTTTCCTCCTCCCGCTTCTACTTGAACTTTCCTATTTTTTAGAGTCTCTATAATTCCTTTTTTGAAGGAAAGTGCAATTATTACTATGGCTAACGGCCAAGAGGTAATTGCACTGGTAATAAATTTAGAATTTAAAACCGATGATATAAACTTAATTATTCAGCTGGTGGAATGTGAATATCTAATAGATATGAAAAAAACAAGAGACTGAAGAGTACTGTCATAATAATCCCCCATTCAAATAATGGAGGATATTATACTACTTTATTCCATGTTTACTAAGGCTTATCTTCCAATCTCTTCCTTTCCCTCATCTGACAGCCCCATTTTCTACTGAATAGTGAAGTCTTTTTTGATGTTTATTTCTCTTGGATTGTAAACTCAAAGCGCCCCCTATGTTTTGATAGAAGTACCAGTTCATATCTAGAACACTGAGGCTAAGCGCTTCGGTGTTTTTTTATTTCAGGCAGAAACCTCTTTTATCATGACTTTCACTCGCGGCTCTTCACTATAAAACTTGCTAACTTTCAGGTCCACTACTTGGCTATCATCTTTGTAAATAAGATGATTCAGGGCATCTTTTACACCCTTTACATAGTTATCAACATCAGGCTTTGTAGTAGTCCGCAGAAGACCATTTTCAGCTTTGTCTTTATTCTTTTTTGAGTTTGAAACTGACTTAGGCATTGGTCTGTACACTTTGACATCCATTGAGACAGGACCAGTAATAATTGTTTCTGGTCGATGCTGAGACGCAACCAAAGCTTCATACTGTTTGAAATACTTTGATTTCGCTGGATCACGCATATGCACCTTCCCATTTCGTATTGATCCACGCGGCCGCCCCTGTGCGACTGGCACACCATAAACAGTGAACTTAATGCAATCCAACTGGCCTTACCTCCCGTCAAGCTGTTCCCATAGTTGAATTTTTTTCTATTCTCGGTGCAGAGAGTAAAATTAACAGCAGAGACACGACTGCTTTAAGCACACAGCATCCGCTCCATTTGCTTTATTTTTTCCTCAAGTAAACGGATAGTTGGCATAAGATCTTTACCTTCTGTAGGACTTAGAGGTCCAAATATATAAAGTCCATCAGCTGCTTTTATATTCGTTTTCTCCTTCATTCCCATTCACCTAACCTATGATTTAATTGCATTCGATCGCCTTTAATAATCACTATGTAATCACGACACATCTGGTGAATTCTTGAACCAAGATCCTCGTCTATATCCAAAATCTCATTAATTGTTAACTCCGAAGAAATCAGCAAAGGCTTGTGATTTAAATATCGGTAGTTTAAGAACCTGCCAGTCGGTTGCCCTTGGTTGACCGTTTATTGGTTTAAATAAGTCATCAAGGAATAGAACTTCGACCTTTCTCATGGCAACGAGTTTTACTACTAAGTTGTCAAGTTATGTATTGATTTGTTCTACTTAATGCCAGCAATACTTATGATAATCTTCTGGAATCATGCTACTTGCAAGGAAAGAAAAAACTGCTCCTAAAACCGTTTAAATCTAAACACAAAAGAACCGCGACTGGAGGTTCTTTTAGTGTATATTCCTATTTCACTCCACTATTATTGGACAATACCATAATCAAAATCAATATCTTTCTTGTCTAATTCCCCCTTAACATTTTTAGCATAGGTCATGGTTAAATATACGTTTTTATCTATCCACCAAGTTCCATCATCAGTATTCGTATCCCAAATAACATCTATATCCCTGCCGAAATTCTCAAAAAACACCAAATCCCCAACAGCTACTGTTTTTCCGTGGATCTTGTAATATATTAGAACAATTTTCTTATCAAATATACCTGTCCCGTGCTTTACGATTGTTAAACTATAAGGCTTATTAGGACATTTCTCTTCAAGTATAACTTCAGGATTTAAAAATAAAACATAACAAATGAATAGAATTGGTACAATCGCTAACCTTTTTAATAATTTTTTATTGATATTTAACCCCTTCAACATAGCCCTCCCTTTTTAACAATCCATTTCATTTGGAATACACCTCCATCATTGAACGTATTTCCTATGAAAAATGCAAAATAGAGAGTGATACATATTATACATGACTAATATGTATCACTTCTTTAGTTCTTGTTCAATAATCGCGCCCGATTGTGGGATATCGTTATTGAACTAAAGCCCCCGATAGTTGGATAAGAAAAATACATCCACCAAATGTTCAATGTTAGTTTGTTTTTCATACATACTAATAATAAAAGTAAAACATTATTAAAACTTTACAAGACAAACTGAATTGACTATAGTCTAATTAGACTAAAATATTGATGTAAAGAAGTGAAAAATAAGATGATAAAGTCTTTTTTAATGTTGGGGCAGTCGAATATGGCGGGCCGTGGATTTTTGAATGAAGTAGACCCTATCTATAATGAAAAAATAAAAATGCTGCGCAATGGACAGTGGCAGATGATGACAGAGCCGATTAATTACGACCGTCCGGTTTCCGGCGTTGGCCTGGCGGCATCTTTTGCAGATGCATGGTCGAAAGCTCATCCCGATGAAGAAATTGGCTTGATTCCTTGTGCGGAAGGTGGCAGTTCATTGAATGACTGGCATCCGGAAGGCATCCTTTTTCAGCATGCTTTGTCCGAAGCCCGCTTCGCCCTCCGGTCCAGTCAAATTTGCGGAATCCTTTGGCACCAAGGCGAGAGTGACAGTTATCGTTCGCTACATAAAACTTATTACGAGAAATTAAGTCTTATCATCGAGACGCTAAGAAACGAGTTGAAACTTGATGAGGTACCGTTGATAATTGGAGGGCTTGGTGACTTTCTTGGGAAGACTGGTTTTGGACAGCACGCGACTGAATTTCGACAGGTTAATGAACAATTGCTGCGTTTTGCTAATGAACAACAGAATTGTTATTTTGTTACTGCGGCAGGTCTGACTGCGAATCCTGATGGCATTCATTTAGACGCAGTTTCACAACGCAAATTCGGTTACCGCTATTTCGAGGCTTTTTCGAAAAAGTACCCTATCCTGAAACCCATTTCGGGAGAGGAGCAATCACTGAAAGTGAATGGTAACTATTCTAAAACAGAACAGATTTACCTTCATAGTATGGATTTGGCTTCGGGTAAAATCACGTACGCGGAATTTGAGGCGCGGATGGCGAAGGTGATGAAACCATGATTCCCTTACTTATCCTTGGCTTGCTCATCCAAAACCCCGGAGCTCACGGCTATGAACTTCTGGCCTTAATGGAAAAACGTCATTACAAGTACATCGTTAACTTCACCAAAGGTTCATTTTATTACAATCTGCAGCAACTTGAAGAAAAGTGTTTGATTGAACAGATTCAGCAGAAACACTCAACCAGCGGGCGGGAAATCCGTAACTTTAAAGTCACAGATTCGGGAAGGGCAGAATTCGAAAAATTAATGATCAAATACGGCACCAAATCGGAATATGTGAACCTGCAATTTTATGGGGCGTTACTCTTTGCCGATGAATTCGACAAAAATAAATTACTGGATCTGATCCAATCACAAATCGATCAGACTAAAACTCGAATCGAGCTCCTTGATGAATACCTGTCCATCACTCAAGAAATTCCCGGCACAATCGATTACTTTCGCCGTATGAACGAAAATTCCCGTTCACATCACTTGGTAAATTTAGAGTGGTTCGAAAAATTGAAAGCAGAAATAGAGTGAACTATTGCATAAAAAAAATGCAAAGTTAAATATATAAGGATATTAGTTACCTAAATATAAAACCTGTGTCATAGATATCTAGTAACATCTTTAATACAGGTTTTATACTTCTTCTTTAATTAAACCAGCAATAGGGTTGTCAGCATTTGCCCCCCAACAAGAACAAGTGAATCTGCTGCGTGTTCTTCTTTTTCAATCGCTATTCGTTAGTTTAATTAGAATTCAAATAATCCAAGACACGGTCAACTCTTTCATTGACTGAGTGATCGCCTTCAATCTTTAGCACTGGACAAGATAAATCTGCCATCCAATGTTCATGCAAAGCTCTACTTCTAACTTCCATTCCAGCAGTGTCATATAAAGAAGCCCACTCTAAAAATGTTTTTGATTGTTCATATTTACTGCCACCGGCTAACACTTCATTTCCATAACGCTGAAATTCCCTATGCCTTAATCTCTCAAGCCGTATTTCTTGTGGAATCCATAAGAAGACGACAAGGTCAAAATAACTTTTTAGATTATCGCCCCAGCCACACACTGCACCAGAAAGAATCCATTTCTCATTTATTGTTAAGTCTGTTTCAAGCAACTTTCTTCTTTCAGGAATTTCTCTTTTTTTAGTGAATTTATCTAACCAATAGTAATTATCAGTATCAAGATGCGTATGAGGCAAACGCTTTGATAATGCAGCACCTAATGTTGACGTTCCGGCACCAGAGGCTCCCAATATGTGAATATTTTTTTTCATACTTCCCCCTCCTTATTAAGCAACCAAACTCCCTGTTTGTTGCATAAGGTACTTACTATCATTTTGACATAAATCCCTAAAGACCTTTACTTTTCTAGAGAAATCCAGATGCGTGTTAAAATCATCATACTTACGAAAACAGTCCTTATTAAATGGATTCATTCCCCATCTACTTGGACGCATTTCCTATGAAAAAAAGTCTTGATTTCCCTATAATATTTAAGCGAATCCAATTTTTAGATTGTCGTCTTTAAAGAGGTTTTTCATCTTGAGGTATACAAACAGTCATTTAGAGGATTGGATTGAAAACTTATACAGGAAGATTGATATGACAGAGCCTGAACAAATTAATTTTGAACGGATTGCCGAAGCTTTAGACATCAGGCTTTCATTTAAACCTGTTACATGCTTCGCACTTAAACACAGCGGAACTTATAACATATGCTTGGACAGCCGAAATGTATCGCGGATTGAAAAGCGGGCGCTGATGAAGATGTTTCATGAGTTTTATCGGGCAGAGAAGGAAAAAGCGGAAGAAGGCGAAGGGGAACATCATTTTTGTCATCACTGATATGCTCTCCGAGAAAGACAGTCTGGATCATAGCAGATGATTTGGCTTATGGGGCCTTACTGACACCCTCCCTTAAGCAGTTCAAAGCCGGACGTTCTAACAGCTCTCCAGAAAAGCATTCATTGTCAAACTTCAGAGCATCCTCGTTCCTGCTTTCTTCATGCAGGCTCCGGTCTGGCTGTCGATGCTCGCCCTCTTGATCGCTTGTGCTTACACGACACCCTTACAACATTTCCATTTTCAATAATAGCCATCGTTAATAACATTGTTCAGCTTGCGGACCCTCTTATGATTATCACCTCATAGAATGTGCATCCCCCCTTGGCAATGCTATGTAACAGCTGTTTGTCCTAATGAGATGACCTTCACTAGGTAGGATAAATAAAAAAACGCCAAATGTGTTGTTGGTAAGTTATATTGACTCCATCTGAAGTACCCTATAAGTAGTTGCTTTATTCACAAATAGATTAGAAGTCCACAGAACAATGCTATAAAGATATAGCTTGCGGTATACCAAATAAAGAAAATCATACTCGATAATAAATCATAAAGAAAGAAGGTGATCCCATGCCCGCACAATAGACCCAATGCTGAGAAGTCTCCTTACTTACTTCAACATGCTCACAACCGTGTAAACTGGTTCCCTTGGGGAGAAGAAGCATTTGAAAAAGCGAAACGAGAAAACAAACCTTTCTCGTATCTATTGAGTATAACTAGCAGGGCAGCTACACAAACTTGCCATTGGTGCCATGTCATGATATTCAAATATAATAACTCTAAAGCAAACAAAGATACCCATATAGTTTGGCATCTTCTGTTTAGTTCGAATCCCTCAACAAAAGTAGTATATTATCAGTTACAAAAGCACGCCGTTTCAAGCATTTGAAATCATGCCATACAGCCTATTATACAAAATAGACATAATTTATATTAACTCATTAATACCCATTAAACCAATCAGGATTAAAACGTTTTAAAAAAATGATCAAAGGTGAAGTTATGGTTTTTTTTATTTTCTTAATGTTGTCCTAATTCCACTGGACGCCACTAAGTCAAATGCATTTCAAGGTACTATAATCAAGACTTGTCCAAGTCACCATTATCAAAATGAATTTCATCAAATACTTGGAACATCTATTGAACATGGCCAAGTGTCATAACATTAATAAGAAACCAACGAGTGATGAATCTTTTAATCTTTCATTTTACCCGCTGACTCATATCAGCTCTAACCAAATTTTAATAGCTGTCGCACTTATTAATAGCGCTAAAATCCATTGCAGGAATTTTGTATTTACTTTTTGCCCAACTGATGCGCCAATAGGAGAAGCAATTAAACTGGCAATCATAAGAACCAGAGCCGGTACAAAAAGAACCTGGCCCGTGATTACTTTTCCAACTGTTGCGCCAATAGATGAAAGAAATGTAATCGCAAGAGATGAAGCGACTGTGATTCTAACAGGAATATTTAAAATTGATAACATAAAGGGGACCAGGATAAAGGCGCCGCCAGCTCCTAAAACACCCGATACACCACCAATGATAAACGCTAGGGACGAAGCCAACCATTTATTAAATATCACTTCTTTGTCTTCGCTTTGTTCTTGTCCTTTTTTAGGTATAAACATTAAAATAACTGCTAAAATAGCCAGAATACCGTATATAAAGTTAATTCCTTTTTCAGATATATAATGAGAAAAGTAACTCCCCAATACACTCCCTAAAAGGATGCTGCTTCCCATGCAAAGAATTAATGCTTTATTTAGAAGACCACTCTTACGATAAGCCCAAACACCGCCAAGTGTCGCAAAGAAAACTTGAATAGCCCCTATACCTGACACTTCATGGGCAGTTAATGACATCACTCCCACTAAAGAAGGAATGTATAATAACATTGGATAATTAATAACTGCTCCGCCAATACCAATCATTCCAGAAATAAAGGCACCAATAAACCCTATAGTGAAAAGAGTTGTGATAAAGGCAATATCCACTTTGGTTTCCTCCTTTCAAAGGAAAAGGGTATCTTTTTATTCGATACCCTTTCCATTCATTAGCCTTTTTTAATCCAGAATTTCAATACATCGCCTTCATCAGTTTGCTCTAAAAGGTCATGCCCGCCTGATTTAGACCAAGCTGCAAGATCACTTTTAGCTCCCTTATCTGTTACATGCACTTCTAATATTTGACCTGATTCCAGTTCATTCATCGCTTTTTTTGTCCTAACGATTGGCATTGGGCATGCCAGGCCTTTTGCGTCTAATACTTTATCTGATTTCATGTTCATCTCTCCTCTTTTTAATAGAAACTTGTGTTACCGTATTGCACAGCGGTTTGGACCAATCTCCATTTCACGCTGTTTTTCTTCATCTGGGCTGATTTTCCCCATGTTTGTTTCTCGAATCTCTTGGTATGCATTTGGCTGCGGAGGCAAATGATCTGTTACTAGGTGTCTAAATTCTGTTTCATCCGCAATGTTCAAACCATGGTTCTCGCTAAATAACGTGCTTAGTTTTTTACCAACACTTCCATTCTCATTTAGCTCGTCAATGATCATAAAGTGTGCAGGTAATACAATTAAATCCTTTGATAACGCCTTGTAACGGCTATAAAGCGTTTTTCTTAAATCTCCTACCCAATCTTCTGCCATACCGGCTAAGTCTGGTCTGCCAATTGAATCAATAAACAAAATATCACCTGAAAGAAGATACAGATCATCGACAATGAAAGAAGTGGACCCAATCGTGTGCCCCGGAGAATAAATCGGTTGAATTTTAATCTTTGTATTTCCAATGATCATGTCATTTCCTTCTTCCAACGGCTGATAATCGAATGCCACTTCTTCAGCATCTTTAGGCGGTAACCAGTAGGTTGCTTTTGTTTTTTCAGCAATGACTCTGCCGCCTGAAATATGGTCTGCGTGAAGATGTGTATCAAATACGTGAGTAATCTCCGCACCCTTCTCTTTCGCAAAGTCTATAAAAATATCTGCCATACGTGTCGCATCAATAATCGCTGCTTCACCATTGGAAATGACCATGTATGACAGGCAGCCTTTACCGATTCGAACAAACTGATACATCTCACCGCCATCTTTTAAATCCCCGACTTTTACCGGCTCTAAATGTTCGCTCCATGCTTTCATTCCACCCTTAAGATAGGATACAGAATGACCTGCTTCAGAAAGCATTTCGGATACCATGACGGATGAACCTTCTTTTGCACAAACAACCAGCACTTCTTTATCAGAAGGAATTTTCTCCAAGATACCTTCTACGCCATCTAAAAGATCGAAATACGGTACATTTAAATAGTCAAAACAATGTCCTTCGATCTTCCAATCGTTAAAGTCATTTTCATTACGCACATCCAGAATAAATAAAGATTCTTTGTTAAAGATTTTTTGTGTGACTTCTTTTGCGGTAAGTGCTTGAACGGTCATGTTTACATACCTCCTTTTTCTGTTTTACCAGTCCAATCCCGCATACCGGGGACAACATTAATAACCTTTTTAAAACCTTGTTTTTTCATGGTGTGGGCCGCCATTTCACTTCTTCTTCCCGAATGGCAGATAATATAAATTTCATCATTTTTGTTTAATTCGTTAGAGCGCTTTTCCACTTCACCTAGAGGGATATGCACAACTCCAGGAATATGAGCATTTTCATACTCCTCTATCTCTCGTACATCTAAAATGTTAAGAGACTCGTCACTATCCACTTTCTGTTTGAAAGCTTCTAATGAAATCTCAGGAATTGAAGCTGCATTTTCTGCTGAAAGCTCTCCTCCTTTTCGAAGAAAATGACGAAGTATTTCCCCCTCTGCTTCAGTACCTAGATATTCATGGCCTGTACTATTTGCCCATGCTTCCAGATCTGCTGTAGAACCTTTATCTGTCGCTTGAATTTCCAATACTTCACCAGCTTTTAAATCCTTCATACTCTTCTTCGTTTTTACGATAGGCATTGGACACGCCAAACCTTTAGCGTCTAGTACAATATTTGCTTTCATCATTTTTTCCTCCTTTTCTCATATAGGGGTGGGGGTATATAAATATGCAAAAAGGTTCTCCCTAGAAGTTAATACCATGTATTCATACCCCCTTTTATATTTGTGATGTTTTTAAATCCTTGTTTCTTCAATATGTTACTTGCCTTTAAACTTCTTATTCCGCTTTGACAGATAACAAAAACTTCTTTGTCTTTCGAAAGCTGATTAGTTAGATGAGGCAAGTTAGTCAAGGGAATATTTTTGAACCCTTTAATATGCCTTGTACGAAACTCATAAGGTGTTCGCCCATCTATAAACTGTATGTCTTTATTTTTCAGCTCTGACTTTAAATCAGCAGTTGTTATTTGTCTAACACCTTGCAATGATAAAAAACGTCGAAATACGAACCATAGTAAAAATAAAATGAGTAAGATATTGAACATTACGCCATTATCCATTCCATAGTGCTATAACCTCCCTTCATTTATTTAGCAATGAGTAACATTAGATAAATAAGTTGACACTGCCTTCCTCAGCATCTGCCAAATAAGCTGCTACACCAGCATAGTCGATATCATCTAATAGTTCTTTTTCCTGTAAACCAAGAAGATCCATTGTCATCGTACAGGCTACGAGCTTTACCCCCTGTTCTTGAGCCATCTCAATTAACTGAGGCAATGTTAATGCATTATGCTTTTTCATCACATTTTTAATCATTTTAGGGCCCATACCTGCAAAATTCATTTTAGATAAGCTCATCTTATCAGCACCACGAGGCATCATCTTTCCAAACATTTTTTCAAGAAACCCTTTTTTCACTGGAACAGGTTCTTCTTTACGCAAAGCGTTTAATCCCCAAAAAGTATGGAAGATCGTCACTTCATGATCGTAGGCAGCTGCACCATTTGCAATAATATAGGCTGCCATTGCTTTATCATAATCCCCGCTAAATAAAACAATTGTTGTGCGTTTTGTTTGTTCTGTCATGTTTATTCCCCCAACTAATTACCCCCGCGGGTATATTAAAGCCGAAAAATTTTTTCGAAAGATCTGCTATTATTCAACTCTTTAAAATACCGGCAGGGGTATAATATTACGCATATAAAAATTCGTCAACCTTAAATATAGGTTGATGAATTTTTATCGGCTCTTTACCAACAAGTCGACTGCTTCTTTTACTAAGTTTTGTGTGTCTTCGCCTTTTTCTAAACTTTCACGAACACAATGTTCAAGGTTTGTGCTCACAATTAAACCCATCGCTCGATCGATAGCATTACGGGAAGCTGCTAATTGGGTCACAACCTCTCTACAATCTTTTCCTTGTTCCATCATAGTCAATACACCTTTAATTTGTCCTTCTATCCGTCGTAAACGGTTTTTAATCTTTTGATCATACTCCATATATCAATGAAATCCTTTCTTTCATTTATTTTCACATTTACATGCTGCCAGCTCATAACTGTTTACATGGATACCTTTGCGCTTTAGAAAACGCACTACTAAATTTAATTCCACCCGATCACGAGCTATTATGTGTATTTTATCACGTGGAATCTCTAAATAAAAACGTTTTAGATACGCATATGGGATGTTTAAAATAATATCATCCGAAAAATTGGGTACATCGTTATAATGGCGAATATCTAATATTGTCATGTCCATAGGCTTTAATTTATCTTTATGGATACAGGAGATTCCGGTTATAGGATAATAACGTCTATACGTTGCAATGATAATCACAAAAATAAGCAGGAATGCAATAACTAAATAATTGATACGACTTACACCACCTTATTAACTCTTTGTTATTCACAAAACAATAATATACCCCCATAGGTATATAGTCAAGTGTGAAAGTTACTTTCTTTGAGTTGATAGATTCATTTCGATAATGCCAATTCTGCTAAAAGTGACTCGAATAAAGAAATAAGCCGATTTTATTAAATCGACTTTATTTTATCAATTACTTTTAAAATTAGCACAAGACTGCTTGGATATTACATTGGGTTTCATTTACATAAAAACAATTCTTAGGTACTGGTTCCCTATGTTTCATGCTGGATGTGACTCCAATTACATAGAATTCTGTGAATATCTGTGCTAACCTTCCGCAGCCACTGCATCTGCTTTGGTTTCATGAACTGTACCAAATGGATGGTTAGGAGGAGCATAAATGGAGTAAAGTTTTAATGGCGTATTCCCTGTATTCATCACGTTGTGCCAAGTGCCGGCAGGTACAACAATGGCAGAATCATCATAAACATTTCTTTGAAAGTTCAAATGATCTTTGCTCTTTCCCATTTTGACAATCCCACGCCCCTGCTCAATTCGTAAGAACTGATCGACGTTAGGATGGATTTCCAAACCAATATCTTCTCCAATACCAAGACTCATCAAAGTAACTTGAAAATGCTTTCCTGTCCATAAAGCCGTACGGAACGTATTGTTTTGTTTTGTGGCTCTATTGATATTTACAACAAATGGATTTGGTCCATAATCCTTCAAGAGAAGGTTTCTATCTTCATATGAAGAGCGCAAATCGGCACATCTGTGTACGCGCTCCATCTCATTTGGAATAGTCCAATAAACAGATCTTCCATCGTTATACATCGGTACAGTCACATAGTAATAACATTGAGGCGAAAAAGGGTTATAGTACATTTTTTGATCCCCACAATTATAAATTTTTGTGATAGTATCCTATGCATTTATTAAGGGAGTGTGCTAACAAGAAAACTCATATTAAACACAAAAATGGAATGTTCGATCACCGTTTGATTCACGGATGAATAATTTATCACCGACTTTTTCATCATTTTATGGATGTTGAATTTCACTAGCCTAGAATTTTTAAAACTTTACAAATAATTATGCCAGCGAATAAAGACAGACATTGCTATTTATTCAATGGTGCAGCTTTTGAAGTAGGGCTGTGGGCTCGCTTTTATGTAACCAGTTTATATTCTTCTTGGGCACACAAAAATAACAATTTTTCCATATCAACATCTCGTAATCTTACACCTCCTTAACTTGAAGGAGGATTTTGGCGTATGTATTTTCATACCCGTCAACTACCATCTCATCCAGCATATATTCCTCATATGCATTTTCCCCTATTTGCATTCCATTCTTTTCAATGAACTCAATGATTCTGCGATACGCCTCTTCAGTGTTTCCACCTATTTCATATCCAACTGCATAAAGGCCTTTTGGCCGCACATGATAATTTATGTTCTCTATCCCATCTTTTACTTTTATATAAAAGTAACTGTAATTGTAGAAGTCTTTTTGTAATATTTGTTCCCGTGCAAAGATCCCGCCTATCGGATATCCTTCATCTAATTCATATTGTTGAACTTCATGAATGAGTTCTGAAATGGCAGCCACATATTTTCGTTCTCGTAAGTTTAATGTGTTTCGGCTTAACATGAATGTTTCTTCATGTAAATATTCAAAAGAAATTGAGGAAAAATCAGTCTCAAGTGCTTGTTCAGTAAGCGCCACTTTTGTATGTAAGATCGTTTGCAACTGTTTAAGCTCATTTATTTTTTTATCAATCTCAACAGATTTTTCTTTTAGAACATGCAGGATCTTGTCTGGTGTTTTCCCTTTTATTAGACACTTTATTTCTTTTAACGGAACGCCAAGCTCTTTAAATAGTCTGATGACTTGAAAAATCTCAAATTGATGATAGGAATAATATCTATACCCATTTTCTTTTTTTATTTCCGGTGAGAATAGACCAATCTCATCATAATGAAATAAGGTTTGTTTTTTTACACGGCAGAGCTTTGAAAACTCCCCTGTTGTGAAATACTTCCTAACATCTTCGCCCATAAAAACCTCCTTGACTATACGGTAACCATATACCTTATGATTTGATTGTACTTGAAAAAAGCTTCAAGTGAAAAGGATAGGTAAAAGGGTTCAATTGAGTAAAGGGGAATTTAAATGAAAAAATCAATAAGTGAGCAAAAAACGATTTTCATTATACTATTGAGCAACATCTTCGTAGCATTTCTTGGTATCGGTTTAATTATTCCGGTTATGCCTTCTTTTATGAAAATCATGCATTTATCCGGCAGCACTATGGGTTATCTTGTTGCGGCTTTTGCCATTTCTCAGTTAATTGCGTCACCTTTTGCGGGAAGATGGGTTGACCGTTTCGGGAGAAAAAAAATGATTATTCTCGGGTTGCTTATATTCAGTTTATCAGAGCTGATTTTCGGATTAGGGACCCATGTTTCAATCTTTTATGTTTCGAGGATTTTGGGTGGCATAAGTGCGGCTTTTATCATGACCGCGGTAACAGCATATGTAGCTGATATGACAACCCTAAAGGAAAGGTCAAAAGCTATGGGGTATGTTTCTGCTGCAATTAGCACAGGCTTTATCATTGGGCCTGGTGCGGGTGGATTTATTGCCGGCTTTGGCATCCGCATGCCGTTTTTCTTCGCCTCCGCCATCGCATTAATAGCAGCTGTCACTTCCGTTTTTATACTAAAAGAGTCATTGTCAATAGAAGAACGCCATCAACTCTCATCTCATACAAAGGAATCAAATTTCATTAAAGACTTGAAGAGGTCCATTCATCCTGTCTATTTCATTGCATTTATTATCGTCTTTGTAATGGCTTTTGGTTTATCAGCTTATGAAACGGTATTCAGCTTGTTTTCTGATCATAAATTTGGCTTCACACCAAAAGATATTGCAACCATTATTACGATTAGTTCCATTGTGGCGGTAGTTATTCAAGTTTTACTTTTCGGGAAATTGGTCAACAAACTTGGAGAGAAAAGAATCATTCAGCTATGCTTAATAACCGGAGCGATCTTGGCTTTCGTGTCTACTGTTATGTCAGGATTTTTAACTGTTTTGCTTGTAACTTGTTTTATTTTTCTGGCGTTCGATTTGCTACGTCCGGCCTTAACTGCTCATTTATCCAATATGGCCGGTAACCAGCAGGGTTTCGTAGCAGGCATGAACTCCACATACACCAGCCTGGGAAATATATTTGGCCCCGCTCTAGGCGGTATCCTATTTGATCTTAACATTCATTTCCCTTTCCTATTTGCAGGTTTCGTTATGGTGATCGGCCTTGGTCTTACAATGGTTTGGAAAGAAAATAAGAATGATGCTGCAGCTTTGAATTAATTCATTCTCTATAAAGTCAAGTCATTTGGCTGCAGGGAATGCCCCTGGTTAGGCACAATAAGATAAGGTACTTAATTTGATAGGCTACATGTTGCTTGACGTGAATATAGTTATGCAGAGTTTTAGCAATATCAATTCCATCTGCCATCACCTTAAGCCGCAGCCTAACCGGGTGATAAGAAAAATAAGGAGAATGTAGTATGAGTATAAAAATAAAAGCAGTAACTGATGATAATCGTGCTGCCATTCTTGATCTGCATGTCAGCCAGAATCAACTATCATATATTGAATCTGCAAAAGTATGTTTAGAGGATGCGAAAGAATGCCCCTATTATAAACCTGTCGGGCTTTACTCTGAAGGAGATCTAGTCGGTTTTGCAATGTATGGATTGTTTCCTGAGTATGATGAAGATAATAAAAATGGACGAGTTTGGCTTGACCGATTTTTTATCGACGAACACTATCAGGGAAAAGGATTAGGGAAGAAAATGCTTAAAGCTCTCATTCAGCACCTTGCTGAGCTATATAAATGTAAGAGAATTTATTTAAGTATATTTGAAAATAATATTCATGCTCTTCGCCTTTATCAAAGGTTTGGTTTTCACTTTAATGGTGAACTCGATTTTAATGGCGAAAAAGTCATGGTGAAAGAGCTGTAGGTTTTCCAAGCACTTCTTCGTTTGCTAAGAAACGTTTCATCATTACAGGAAGCTGACTCATCATTGCCTATATACATTACCCCTAGGATAAGCTATGTTATACCTAAAAAAAGCCTGGATGAAACATTCAGTTCATCTCAGGCTTTAAGGATCTCATTAGAAGAAAAAATCTTACGTGATATTTGGTAATCAGTTATGCCGGGCTAATGATTCCCTTTCTCTGTATGTAAAACAGATTTAACTGCTTCTTCAATCTCCCTATAACCAGTACATCTGCAAATATTGGACTGCAGCCAATCTTTTATCGTTTCATCGCCAGCGTTCGGCTCAGTATTCACTAAAGCATGACAATTCATTAGAAAACCTGGGGTACAATAGCCACATTGAAACGCAAATTTCTCAATAAAAGCCTTTTGGATTGGCGTATTTATAAGTCCTTCAATTGTAGTAATATCCTTACCTTCACCTTCTACTGCAAGCATCAAACAAGATTTCATCGGTACTCCATCTATTAATACCGTACAGGCGCCACAATCGCCATTTAAGCAGCCTGGCTTTGAACCAGTTAATCCAAGACGAAGACGAAGGGCATATAACAAAGTATCGGCTGGTCTGACAGTAATCCGTCTTTCCTTGCCATTTATTTTTAATGTAATAGGGTTAGACATTTGGGCCTCCTTCTAATTCATGTAAGGCATCCAAGATTGCATGTTGCAAGACAAATATTCGATATTCACTTGAGCCTTCTACATCATCAAGAATGGGTTTGGGCAGATACTGTAAAGACCTGCGCACTCTGTCTTCTAATGAATAGCTTTTATCGTTGAACATTTTCTCCATTTCAATAGAACGAAAAGGAAATGGACATACGCCGCTAAAGGCCATTCTAACCTCTTCATCTTTTTTCAGTGCACAAACTGTCACCAATGGATACCCAACATTCCACTGTTGTCTTCTTTTTATACTTACAAATGGCGATTCTATATACGTTCGATCTATAAGGATATGAAATAAAAAATCCCCTTTTTGTAATTGTATTTCCCTGTTAAATACTTTATTAATAGGATGGTAACGAAGCCCTGCTCTCCCTGCGACTCCTACCAAACTATCGGAAATTAACAACGGCAAGACTGCCTCACGGTAATAGATGTTCCCACAAATATTTCCACCCAGGCTGATTTTATTTCGAGCCGTCCGGTCCGCGATTTCACTTACTGTTTTACTCAATAACGGAAACGGATTTTCTTCCTCCACTTTCGTTAATGACACACCTGCTCCCATCACTAGATACTTTTCATGAAAACGGATGGTATGAAATTCCGGAAGTGCGTTAATATCTATAGCTGCATCCGTATAGATGAGATTCAACCTTCCTAATGTTATGATTTCTGTGCCGCCGGAATAATACATTGGTGTTTTCTTTTCGGCCGCAAGAGAGTGAAACAGGCGGGTTGTTTCTTGAATGGTCTTCGGTTTAAAATAGTCGAAATCAAACGGTATCATCTTTCCACCCCTCTTGCGTCCTCCATAAATGTTCAGGAATCAGAGGAAGTTGATTCAATTGGACACCTAAAGCAGTGGAAAGGCAATTTCCCAATGCTGCCGGCATCCCCAACAGTCCGTGTTCCCCGCCGCCGCGCGCTCCATAAGGCGCAATCACATGCGGTGTTTCAACAAATTCAATGATATATTCAGGCTGCTCTCCATAGTGAAGGGGGCGGTATGTTCTAAGCTGAGGATTTAATACTCTGCCGTATGAATCAAATACAAAGGTTTCTCTTCCTCCAAATGCAATTCCCATACTCATCCCCCCCATCACTTGACCCCTTGCCGCTTTTTCATTCAGTACAGTTCCTATATCCACAACAGAATAGGCTTTTGTAATTCGATACGTATAATCCCGTTTATCTAATTCAACTTCAATTCCCTGAGCGCCTACAGCCCACTCGGGTCCCGGCTTTCCTTTTCCTGTTTCTTGGTCTAAATTCGTCATCCGGGTTAATGTGTAGTTGCCGCTCGCAATGATTTGGCCGCCAATGGTATTTCCATTTGGAAATGTATATCCGTAAGCAATGTCTTTTATTTCAACATTCACATTAGGATTATCTAAAAAATAAACCTTTCCATCAGCCACCTCTAATTCCTCAACAGGAACTCTTAACACACAAGATGCCACGTCCTTAAGCTTTCGAATGGCTTCCTCCGCTGCATTCAGTACAGCTCTTCCTCCCATTAAAGTCCCTCTGCTGCCTACAGTTTTCCAATGCTCAGGTGTTGTTTGGGTATCGATAAGCATTTTTACATGAATTTTGCTTATGTCCATTTTCATTCGTTCCGCTAAGATTTGGGCTAACACTGTTTTTGTCCCTGTTCCAATTTCCACTACCCCTGACATCAAATTAATGCTTCCATCAGGATTAAAGGTTAAAATAACCCCGGACGTTGCATTTGTATCAAATGTTGACGTTTTCCAAATACAGCTGATCCCCTTTGCCCGTATCTTCCGATCACCGATTTCAATTCTCTGTCCCTCATCCCAATTCATTAATTCCTTCAATCTTTCAATACATTTTGGTACATTTCCGACCGTGCTTGAATTGAGAAGAACTTGAGTAGGTGTAGTATCACCAGGACGAATGGCATTTTTATAGCGAAGTTCTAATGGATCCATGTTCAGCTTTTCTGCCAATACATCCATTGTTCGCTCAAAGGCAAATAAAACTTCAGCATGACTATAGCCTCTAAATGCACTGGGATATGGATGATTCGTATACATACAATATGAATCACACCATATATGGTCGATCGCGTATGGACCCGTACAATCAACCACTCCAGCTCGACTGACGTCAACTCCTTTATCGGAGTATGCTCCGCCGTCAAATAAAAACTGAATGTCTGCCGCCTTTAAGATGCCATCTTTTGTTGCTCCTAATTTTACGATGGCATCCAATCCGATATGAACAGGAGATGTGATCATATCCTCTTCTCTTGAATTAAATAATTTTACGGGCTGGCCACCAACTGCTTTTGATGCCAAATATGCAATAACCTCTAACTGAACTGCTGCTTTTCCCCCGTACGCCCCTCCTACTAAAGGGGTTTTGACGATAACCTTTCCAGGTTCAATTCCAAAATACCACTCCATTAATTTTTTAATGGCAAAAGGAGCTTGAGAGGATGTGGTGATGATAATCTCTCCATCCGCTCGAATTTCAGCAATCGAGCATCTTGTTTCCATAGCAGCGTGATCAGAAGGATTAAAGGAAATTTGAAACTCTGCTACCACATCACTTTCCCTAAACCCGTCTTCTATATTTCCTTTTCTGATTTTATCTAGGTTTGCGATATTTGTCTTTGGAACCGGGTATACACCTTCCTTCTTCTCATAGCGGTCCAAATGTTCATGGACGAGAGGAGCATTCTTCTGGAAGGCCGCACGGGGGGAATTTACGACAGGAAGAGGTTCATATAACACTTTGATGGCATCCGCCGCCTTTTGAGCTATGATTGGATTTTCCGCAACAACTACAGCAACTGGCTCACCATGGTATCTAACTTTTTTATAAGCAATCGGCGACCTGTCTTTAATTTCTTCACCTACAAGCGGAAAAGGTTCATCACCCAATATCGCTTTCACTCCAGGAATCTTCCAAGCTTCTGAAAAGTCTATAGAAGCAATATTCGCATGAGCATACGGACTAACCAACATTTTTGCGTGTAATGTCCCTGTTTCTTGAAAATCATTTGTATATTTCGCCTTTCCTGTCACTTTTTCAAGGGCCTCTTTTCGTATAACACTTTTCCCGATATACTCCAACTCATTCACTCCCCGAATTTATTCAGTAGTAAATTGTAATCTTCAACTGTATCTACGTCATAAAAAAGCAAAGGGTCTTGGAAGTTAATCATTTTTCCCGTATTTAAAATACGTTCACGGATGACATACCGAGCGCCTTGATCTCCCTTTAACTGATGTAACACTGGAAAACATTGATTTGAAAATAAGATAGGGGGCATAGGCAGATGTTGATTTTCAGCAGCTATAAATGAATAGTGGTGCTCTCTTTGATAGGAATCAATTAACGTATTGATGATATCTGTGGTGACAAATGGCTGATCTGCAAGAAGAATGATAACGGCATCAGCCTCATACTCTACTGCTCTTTTTAAACCACATTGTATGGAGTGGCCCTGGCCCTTACCCGCTTGCTCACATTCCACCTGACTCCATTTATTTGACATAGGATATAAAAAGAAAAAAGCCGAAAGCCAATGCAGTGAATCTCCCTTTCTCGTAATAACGAAAATATGGTCTAATTTAGATAACAAGGCATTTTTAAGAGCCATACTTCCTAGGGAGGCTCCATTAAGAAATAAACTTCGCTTATCTGTTCCCATACGTCTGCTTGTACCAGCTGCCAAGTATATGGCTGCTGTTTTCATGAGGTAGACCTTTGTTTTCGCATGTTTTTAATCATCTCGCCAACAATACTTATAGCAATTTCCTCGGGGCCTTGTGCCCCAATGGGAAGTCCAATGGGGGAATGAATATCTTCTGGAATCTGAGCCCCGCCTAATAGTCGTTCCGTTCGCCTCCTAGGGCCTAATACACCTTTATAAAACACATCCATATTTTTAAATTTATGTAAAATGGTCTGATCTTTTTGAAAGCTGTGTGTCATTATGACGATAAAATCCCTTTCTGTAATGCTCAGACCCTCCATTACTTCTTCCAGTACTCCTACAATCAAATCGTCGGCTTTAGGAAAATGGCCGTTATGACATAAAGAAGGACGCCAATCAATCACTGTGACATGAAAGCCTATACCAGCTGCCAAAGAAACTAATGGCTTCGCATCTTCCCCTGCTCCAAAGACATATAAACAAGGTTTTGGAACCATCTGATGGATAAAAAATAAATCAGACGTATATTCATCTCTTTTGATTCCCTTTTCTGTATCATAAAGGGGATTCTGATTTCTCAGTTTTTGAATACAGCCTAGCTCCTTAACATCCCCAGTTCCAAACACGCTGCCATCTTCAACGATATACATATCTTCCCTTGGCTCTAACCTTTTAGTGAATCGTTTCATTCGAGTAACAGACTTTTTTACATCTAAGCATTTCTTTACTGTCCTAAGATTTCTTTCTAATTCCCCTTTTACAGGCTCGAGTAAAACCGTCAAAACACCATTACAGCCAACTCCCTGTCCCCACGATAAATCGTCCTCTTCACTCATATCAAAATGAACAATCAAGGGCTCTCCTGTAGTCCAAACTTGCTCTGCCCTTTCAACAAGATCCTCTTCTAAACAACCGGCAGATAACATGCCAACTCTTGTTTTGTCCCCTAAAATTAACATGGAGGCCCCTTCTTTTTTATAAGCGGACCCCTCTACTTTAATTATGGTAGCCAATACCATAGCATTCTTAGAATTGGCGACTGCATCCAAAATCCGGTGTATATCATCCATTTTATTCCCCCGCTTTTACCTCATTACATCTACATCTGTATATCCATATTCTTTTTTTAAAAAAATATTATAGGTTTTTCAGCAATTTCGTCGTTTCTAAAAAAAAAGAGTCTTTATAGACCTTATGATTAGGCGGTGGATACAACATCAGTTTTGAACGAAGAGATTCCAATAGCATGTTGTGTTTCCAATCGTTTATTTGCCCCTGTTGTATTCCTTTAAATTCCTCAAAAAATTCACTTAACATTTTTAAATCATTGCTCAACTCCATTTTGTCACTTGAAGATAAAGTCCCTTCTTTTTCCCATTCTTTTAACGTTTTCGCGATATTTGATACATACTCATATCCTGCATTCATCTTTTGCATCTGTATTTGATATCTTGAAAGAATGATTTTATGCTTTTTTCTGATTGGGTTGAATTTTACGCTCTGAGAAGCCGTTTGTAACATTTCTTTTGTCGCATGCAGCTCCTGTAGGAGATGGTTCATTTTATACTCCATTAAGTTCCCTTTTCCTTGTCCCCACTCTAATTGAACCCATTTGGACAGTTCTAAAAGTATGTCAGAAAGCTGATGAGCTAATGTTTGAAAAGTTTCGGCTGCCTTTTTTGTAAAGTCTGGCGGAAAAAGTAACATATGAATCAAAATAGCGATAATGACTCCAATAATCGTATCGATGATCCGATCTATCACATAATCTTTAGATGTTCTTTCAAACGTAAATACTAATAAAATGGTGAGGGCAACCTGATGTAAAACCGTTTCATCTAATCTTAACCACTTTGCAATGTAGGTCCCGCCTAGCATTAAAAGACCCAATATCCAACCATTCATATGTAAATGACTAACAAGATAGGCTGTTAACATGACCCCGATTGCCGTTCCCACAATCCTGTGAAAAGAAAATCGAATCGACTTATCGATGGTCGTTTGCAAACATAATATAACAGATAGAGGTGCTAAATACGGGTGTTTAGAGCCCACTAGTTTTGCCGCTTCCCAAGAAACAGCAGATGCAATAGCCATTTTCCAGACTAAGGATGTTTTGTTTTCAATTTTTTTCTTCCCCACATACTCTTCCTCCTTTCAGCGAACCTTTTCCATTAGGTTTCTTTACTCAAAAGATTTTATACTGTCATATTAAAAAAACTATTATTGGACCATACGACATTAGGCTACTCATTTTTTCAGAGGAATATTGATCATTTTGTAACTTAAATAACAATTGAATTTCTCCTATATAGACTCATGCCGTGTTACATTTTTTCCATCTCCACATATCTTTAAAGTAAGGTGTAAATTTATTCAGGAGGAGATATTCAGTGGAAGAAATGGGCATGGAGCCATCCCAACTTTGTAGGGAATTTGCAAGGATTCTCAATTCAACACCTAGTGTCGTAAATGGTGTATGTACGGCTACAAGATTTCGAAACAACATTCATCCAGTGGTACTTGGAAGAAGAGCAGAAGCATTTCCTTTTATTCCTCAAGCTTTTTCATTTGAAAGCATGGATCGGAATGGCAGAGCTTTATGTCTAGGTGAGACTGTTTTACTTCAAGAAGAAGTGAATCCGTTTATGAGTGAGTTACGCGAATTTGGTATTATTGTAACTGCCGTTCATAACCATTGGCTGTTTGATAAGCCACGTCTGATGTTTATGCATTTTGAATCAATAGACGAACCTCTCACCTTTGCAAGAAAAGTAAGGGAGGCTATGAAAGTTCTTATCAAGAGAACCGTCCGTGCGGAAGCAAAAGTTGATGGTGAAATGATTCAACAGCATGGTCTTTGTGACGAATTCAACGATATTCTAGGTGGAACCATGCATACTTTTGAAAATGGAATTTGCACAGTGATGAGATCACGAACGAATATAAAACCAGAAGTACTGGGAAGACCAGGAAGATCATTTTTACTCATTCCTCAGTTGTTTTCATTTGAATCAATGACAAAAGATGGCCGCGCTCTTTGCAGTGGTGAAACCGTGATTCTCCAAAAAGAAATCAATCCATTTATTAGTGTGCTTCGGGAACATGATCTGATTGTCACGTCACTTCATAATCACTGGTTGTTTGATAAACCAAGACTGATGTATATTCATTTCGAATCAATTGATAAACCTATCAACTTCGCATTAAAAGTAAGAGATGCTTTAAAAGTTCTTACTGATAAAGAAGTTAGAGGTTAACATGATTTTGCGCAAAAAAAGCGATTTAAAAAATCGCTTTTTACATATACTAAAGAGTCCCTTAATAAAGTGAAAGTGTATGATCATAAAAGGTAGGGATGCTCTTATCGCATGAAGCTTTCTATATATGATGGATTTTTTTATTCACAAGTAAGCATGTAATCTTTTATCATCTAAATCTGGGCGATTGCCTTGATCAATAAGCAAGCTAGGTGCATATCCTGCCTAAAAGTCTTCAATGAAAGGGGTAAAGATATGCATTTTCAATCCAAACCGTATGATGATTCTTACGATTTTCGTCAACACCCTGATTTAAGTCAAGCAAATAATGAAATGCGAAGCCTTTTATCTACTATTCACCACATTCCAATACACTCCTCCTCCTTCAAAGAGTCAATGGCTACAGTGGTAAAAGACTTGAGAGTTGTTAGCAGGGCGCTTGCTCTAGGATGCGGCATGAGTTCAGAATTCAGGTTTCTTCCAGATACCTGGGGATTACGTGAACTTCATATTGTGCACGCGAAATACCTTACTCCATTGAGTTATCACGTTTATTCTGCCTTAGGTGCAGCAGAGCTTCTAGCCTCCGGACAAGGACGCGCTCCTCATTTCCCTCTTATGGTAGGCTGCATGAATTCGATACTTCGCCTATGGTCAAACTTCCCTGCAGCTATAGCAGACCTGCGAAGAGCATCTGGTCAACAATACGCGTCATCGGTAGACGAGGCAGAAAGTCTCCTAAGACTAATGGTCCCATACACACAACGGGCATTATCAGTCAGTCATTCTTCAGTTCATCCTACTATTTGGGAGGCAACCTTACGTGCTACACATTTAGCACGGGAAGTACGGCAGAAGGTTGCACAATCAGTGAACCAAGGTACCTCTTATTAATATGTCAAGAGATACAACAGCGATACCTTTGCGGCTTTACACCGTAACATAACGACACTTACTCACACAAAAAAATAGAGCAGTAAACTTGTGAGTTACTGCTCTACTCAATTTATTCACCGTTCATTTGTTTTACAATGTATTCAGCATCATTTCCAACGCCTTGAAGCAATGCTGAACCTCGCCTATGCTGCCAAGGCAAACCAATAAAGTACAATCCCTCTATAGGTGAAACACCTCTATGATGTATGATTCGATTTTCTTTATTCAAAACACCTTTTATTTTTATCCAACTAAGGGGATTCCTAAAACCTGTAGCCCAAATAATATTATTTACTTCTAATGAAGATGCATCATTAAAAACGATTTCATTTTCCTTTCCCCCTATGACTCTTGTTTTTAAGATGACCTCCCTCTGTTTTATGGCATGTTTTAATTCGAACCCAAATATTGGATCTCCTTTCTTTTGAATGAATTTTCCTAATATTGATGTATGACTTGCATGTAAAACTCCTAATTTATCAAACCACCAAAAGATGCTTCTTTTTCCAATCAATAAAGGGAAATAAACTGGTTTATTGCTGCAAGCTAAATATGTAACTCTTTCTTTGGATAATTCAACAGCTATCTGAGCACCACTATTCCCCCCACCAACTACTAGTACATTTCCATCTACCAATTGTTTTGAATTCTTATATTGTGACGAGTGTAATTGATGAATATTACTGGCTAAATCCTTTGATATTGATGGAATATGAGGGGTATGAAAAGGACCTGTAGCAATGACAAGATTCTTCGCTTGATATTCTTCCTTATTGGTTTTTATTAAGAAATGATTCTTTGATTTTAGGACACTTATTACTTCTGTCCGTAATTGGATTGGGATTTCAAATTTTTCAACATATTTCTTTAGATAAGCAACAATTTCATTTTTTGAAGGAAATCCATGCTTTTCTCCTTCAAGATGCATTCCAGGCAATGAGCTATACATTCGAGAAGTAAATAAAACCAATGAGTCATATCGATCTTTCCAGCTCTCCCCAACCTCATGGCTTTTATCCAAGATGAGAAACTTTTGGCCGGTCTGCTTAAGATAATACCCTATTGAGATTCCTGCTTGACCAGCCCCGATTACGATAGTGTCGTACATATTAAGCCCTCCATCAATTTTATATTGTCAGTAGACAAAATCTGCAAAATGCTATTGATCTCCTCACTATATAATGAGAGAAAAAATTTAATGGTGATGGTGGTCAAGAGGCTTCTCAATTTTGGCCTGACAAAGGATCGTATTATCGTGATGATTCGCTTCGGTTTCCATTTGTATGGTTACATGCGTAATGCCTTTATGCTCAAGCTTATGTTCAATTTTGCGTAAAATATTTTCACTTTCTGAAATGGTCAGTTGATCGGCAACAACAGCGTGGCAGGAAAGAGCATTTAATCCACTTGTGATAGACCATATGTGTAAATCATGAATGTCTTGAATTCCCTCTGTCTCTTTAATTGTATGAATAATGTCAGTGACATCGATATTTTCTGGTGTTCCTTCCATTAATACGTGAATAGCATCTTTAGTCACATTGTAACCGCTTCTTAAAACAAGAATAGCCACAATGACGCTCGCCAATGGGTCTGCCCAGCCCCACCCAAAGAAGATGATAAGTACGGCAGCTAAAATGGCGCCTACAGAGCCGAGCATATCGCTTAGCACATGTAAATAAGCTCCTCTTATGTTCAGGTTACCCTCTGTGTCTCCGCCTCTCAGCATAATCCATGCAACCAATACATTCACAATTAACCCGATAATACTAATCGTAAGCATGCCAGTTGTAGCAACTTCCGGTGGATGAGAGAAACGTTCGATTGCTTCATAAATGATGTAAAGGGAAATAAGAATTAATGCAACCCCGTTTATCACCGCGGCGAGAATCTCAAATCGTTTATATCCGAATGTCTTATTGTGACTTGCCTTCTTTTCAGCTAATCTAAAAGCAATCAGGGCAACCATTAATGAGATTGAATCACTCAGCATATGGCCTGCATCTGATAAAAGCGCCAGACTATTTGTTAGAAATCCGCCTATAGCTTCTATCATCATATAACCTGTAATGATGATAAAAGAGAACAATAAAACTTTTTTATTGGCTCCTTCGGTATGATTATGACCCATAAAAATCTCCTCCTTAACGAAAGTTTGTTGATACATATGTAGTTATGATGTTACATCTGTTATTGAGCATTCTAACGTGATGCAAAATAATTATATGAATGTATGCTCATATATGAATATAAGTTTTTTACATTGAAATGTCAAAATATTTTTTATGAAAATTCCAGATTAGTCTTTAATCTTCCCCATATCGCTTCACAAGAATCATCGTTAGCATATAAAAAGAGGAGCAAACTCAAGGTTTACTCCTCTAACTTGGTGATGCTATGTTTGTCTCGGGTACCTTACACGCACACAGCATTGGGAGCATGTATGGATGCTTTTAAGAGATTCAATACATAAATAAAAACATACCAAAATCAATTTGGTATGTTTTCTTCTTGATATAGATCCTCTGCAAATGATCCTTCTCAATTTCTCTTACTTCTAATTTTATGTGTATCAAATATAGAACAAGCAAATCAATTAGAAGCGTTAAAAGGCCATCTATAAAAAGAGATCATCTAACTCCGTGGAACTCTTCTGCCATGTTCATTACGTCGTCTTGCCTTCGAAAAGCTGTACGGGCAAATACGTTTCAAGTGGTAAATCATCAAATTCGCCTTCAATTTGTTTTTCTAAAATCTCAATGGCTGTTTTGGAAATTAATTCAATCGGCTGTTGGATTGTAGTCAATTCCGGCAGAATAGCCTGAATGGTTTCTGTACCGTCATAACCAATCACTTTTAATTGACCTGGAACGTCTTTTCCACGTTTTTTGGCTTCTGTAATGACTCCGGCAGCCATGATATCATCACTGGCAAAAATTCCGTCAACTGCAGGCTGTTCATCGAATAGTTTTGAAATGATGTTCTGGTAGTCTTCATGAAATGACACTTCATATGTAATAGGCTGTCTTCCATGTTCACGCATCACATCTTCATATGCTTTTCTCCTGAGATTTGCAGGCGCTACAGAAGGGGTTTAATTGTCCCAGCCATCCCATATATCTTAATGAATGAGCCAATCAAGGCGAAGGGCTGGCTATTTGTGCCTGTGTACTGTGGAAATGCGGTTTGGACAGAAATTGTGCTGCCTGAGGTTAATAGTTCCGTTGAGCAAATAAAGCGGGAATTCGAATCAGAGCGCCCTTCCTATTGGAAAGGCGCCTGCCGCTTTATTATTAAATGTTTTCATCAGTGAGTTTTTATAACATCATTTATTAATTGATCAGTTGTTACTATTGTGGCAAATTCATCATGCAATGTAGCTAGAGATATATTATGAATAGTCGCCGCATCATAATATGTACCATTTTGGTCTCTCATTCCGAAGGCTGCTGTTGCATCTGAAATCAGGTATGTATCAAACCCCAAATTACCACTCATTCTTGTGGTTGTTGATACACAGTGAGGCGTGGTTAAACCAGTTATTACCACAGTTGTTATTCCATTTAATTTTAAGTATTCTTCTAAATTCGTACCAATAAAGCTGCTATTTACTTTCTTGGTTATAATGACTTCTTCATCCATAGGCTTAACTATTTCCTTTATAACAAACCCTTCATTCTTTGGATGGAATAAAGAATGAGGTTTATCAGAAGTGTGTTGTATGTATATGACTGTCCATCCTTTTTTTCTCCATAATTTTAGTATTTTACTAATGTTTTCTTCCGCCTCTACGTTATTTCGTTCCCCCCATTTTTTATCATCGAAGGCTTTTTGTACATCCACAATGATTAAAGCTTTTTTCTTTTCTTCCACAAGATACCCTCCTACGCAGAATTTCTATTTATTACTACATTTTAAATACAAATTTTACTTTTGTACAATTGTTTAATGGTGAATTTCATGAGCGCCTTCCTTATTGGAAAATGCGTTCTAAACTGCAACTGTGTCCAAGCTATTAACCGCCAATAATCTATTCTGCGAACCACTGAATCGACAGAGAATAATAAAAAGCACTCTCATAAGGAGTGCTGAAATGAAAGACTATTGATTTAGAAGCCATTTGATACGCTCAGCTGAAATGATGTAGTGCAGTATGATAAGACATAAAAAGATAATGCCAACTGGTTTGAAGTGACTAAAATAAAGCGCTGCAACAGCCATTGCAAAGATCAATAATTCAATAACTAACCTTGTTATCCCGTTTACAGGTATTACAGTTTGTCCACTTCGACTAGGATCATGAGGTACTGCAAATACAGACCAGACAATCATAACTGCAATAGGTAAAACCAAAGTTAAAACATATTTAAAATAACCATCAAAGCTTATCCAAGCAAACACTCCTATGGAGATTAGTGCAGCGATTTCAAGGATGAATCTTAAAAGTAAATTAGCCTGATTCAGTTTTTCCAACTCCTCTATTAAAAACACCCCCGTAGGAGATGCTCTTTCTCTCCTTTATTTCAGCGTATAAAAACTTTTCTGTTCTTCCTCTTTAGATTCAATTGTGGTTTTCGGCGAGGTTACCTCCATTTTTGAAGAGATGATACCGACTGCTGCAGTTACCAATGCTCCGATTAATAGAACGATGATAAGTATAATGAAATATAACAACTTTCCCCCTCCTATCCAGTTAATTATCCAAATAATCAGGAGGTTGTCTACGATTTGCAGAATTTGTCGAACGAAGTAATGACTATGTTGACCTCGCTTCTCGCTGGGAGGCTTTACTCTTTGTATGAATTTAGGTGGTGATGCGGTAATAACCTGCCTTCCAACATCATATCGGGCAGTTAAAAAAAGACATGGATTTTGTTAGAGGAATCTATAGAGATATGTATATCTAGAAGATTTGACAGCATGAAAAATCATACCTAAATCATTGGTATGAAAGGTCATTGTTATTTGAAGTGTTTGGAAAATATTGTTGATAAACGCACAAAAAAAGAACATGTTTTGATAAGAGAATGATCAAAACATCTTCTTATATGTTGTCATAGCGTAACTTTTTTATAAAAAGTTTGATTACATTTCCGGGGCTTCCAAACCAAATTTTGTCCATTCTTCTTTTGCTGGACCATAAATACCTGGAACAGTTAAACCTGCTTGTCTCATGAGAACAGTCATTTGTCCTCGATGGTGATTTTGATGTTGAATCAAAAACATCAAAAGTGAACCGTTGGGCATTTGTTGTCCAATAAAGTTGATATTTTCTTGAAGTGTATGGTCAGTCCATTGGGTTTTTAATGCCTGTACAAATGCATTACTGGCTTGATGATAGCTGTCAGCAATAAACTGAGCAGAAGTTGGAACAGGATAATCTTCAGCTGGGGCTTGGAACGTTAAGTCTGTGTTTGAGGTAATGATGCGAATGGCAGCAACGGTATGCCAAGCAATACGGCCTAGAGTCCAATTTTGTGAAGTTATTTCTTGTTTAAGTGATTCATCAGTCAGACTATTTAATAGTTTCTGTGTAGCATCTGCTTCGAACTCCCAAGATTTCAAAAAATGCTCTAAGGTTTGAAACACAAAAATCCTCCTTTTTATTCTTTTGTTTTTTCTATATCTATAGGTTTATTATAATGCACCATTTCGTTAAAAAGAACAAAAATTTTACAAGCGTGCTGCCTAGTAAATGAATCACTGAAAATCTCCATGCTTACACTAACATGCTGATAAGCTCGTGAAGCCATTTAAGAATAGAAGAGTATAGGATGAGTGAAATAAAAACAGGAACTGATGATAATCATACTGCAATTCTACATATCAGCCAGAATCAAATATCATATGAAGACGATCTCTATTCTTATCACTTTACTGAGCAATAAATACCTTTCGTATACTTAGTGATACCTTCATCGTAATCAGGATACTTATATGCAAGACTTTCTGATACAGCTTTTGAATACTTTCTAAATAATGCATAGCAAGTAAATAAAGACTTCCACATTTCTTGATACCTACTCATAGAATAGGTAGACATGAGTTCTTCCCATTCTTTATTTGAAAGGTAACGTTTCATAAACTTATAGTTCTTCCCCATACTAAATGAATACCCTTGCTGGGATGCGATATGCCAAGCCATCATTCTCAATAGATTAGGACGGACGATTTCATTTAAATGATCAATGGCAAAAAGGATTTCATTTCTTGCTAATCCTTTGACTACGTAAGTCGAAACCATCCAGAACTCATTACAGCAATCATCAAATTCCCTTGCAGTCGGTTTTTTCGTCCAATATTGGCGGTCATTTGGGGTCACTTCATAGCTGATGAACGTATCCTTATCGAGCAAGACCTTAACCAAACCATCGTTATTAGCAAAATAATCTTCTGCTTCACGAATTGGAATAAGGGTTAGATCTACTTTGTTGCCATCCTCAAAAAGAATAATGTATGAAAACCAATTACCTAATTCGGGAGGGAAAAGCTCCATATCTTCGGGTTTTTGCATCATAATACGCTTCCCAAAGATTTCAAGCCACTGATCATTTTCTTTAAAAGATTCTATATCAGTTACAAAATAAGAAATGTCATAATCTTGGAAGTTGTCGGGGCGAATATGTTTGTTTGTACGTGACCCTTCTAAAGTGACCAATCGGATTCTCTCATCGTTCAAAGCAAAGTCTAAAAACATATCCATCATTTCCTGTTCACTTCGCATTGCATGTATTCCTCCGTTCCAGACTTTTCTTTATACAGCCTAACATCTAACACTAAAACCGATTATTGATTTTATTATGAAATAAAGATTTTTCATTATCAATGGTTGTCAGTTTCACCTTCCAATATTATGTAAGTTGTCATCCATATCACCGTGTTATTTTTGTGCACGTCATTTACAACCTTATGTATATGAGCCACTCACGAAATGATTTAGTCTTCTCTTTAGTTTACATGAAGTTCTCCTATCATATATAATTCGAAATTAAGATGAAAGACATCTCAAAAACAGATATCAGCCATGGAGGATTATATGAATATTCAGTTGTTACAGGTTTTTCTCACTACTGCTCGTGAAGGCAGTATTTCCAAGGCTGCCCAGACTTTAAATTATGCACAATCGAACGTAACGAATAAAATACAACAGCTAGAAAACGATTTACAGACAACATTATTCTATCGCCATAGTCGAGGAATCACACTTACTCCCTCTGGGCAAATTCTTGTTTCTTACTCAGAAAAAATTCTACATACAATTGAAGTAGCTAGAGCAGCCATGGGCGAATCATCTGCGCCTTCTGGACCTTTGCGTATTGGCTCAATGGAAACAACGGCTGCCGTTTGGCTTCCGCAACTCCTTGCACATTATCATAACCTCTATCCAAATGTTGATTTTAACCTGGTAACCGGTCCAACGGAACAGCAAATACAAGCAGTTTTGCATTACGAGTTAGATGGCGCTTTTATTTCCGGGCCTATTGAACACCCTGATTTAGTTCAAGAAAAGATATTGGATGAAGAGCTGGTTCTTGTTACAAGTGCTTCACACCCTGAGATTTCTTCCATTCAGGATGTTCAAACACAAACAATGCTGGTATTGCGTGAAGGTTGTTCTTACAGAGCAAAGCTCAATCATATCCTGCAAGAAGAAGGTTTATTACCCCTAAAATTAATGGAATTTGGCATTCTTGAAGCGATCATTGGCTGTGTGAGCGCCGGCTTAGGTATTTCGCTGCTGCCTCGTTCAATCATTGCTTCGCACGAAAAACAAGGCCGCATCCGCAGCCACACGATCTCTGACAAATATTCCTTAGTATCAACCATGTTTATCAGGCGAAAAGACACTTTCATTACCCCTGCTTTAACTGCTTTTTTAACGAATATGAGAGATCATTTTCAGAAAAACATTGGTTGACAAAAAGAAGGAAAACGATATATTTAAGCGAATACGAGTTTTGAGGAAAATGAGAAATGACACTTTTTCAAAAGTCATGTCTTAACGGGGGGATTCGGTATGAATGAATTTATGAAGAAGCTTTCCTTAACAAAACCGATTATTCAAGCTCCAATGGCTGGCGGCATTACAAAGCCTCGACTGGCATCTGCTGTTTCAAATCAAGGTGCTCTTGGTAGTTTAGCATCGGGGTACCTTAAGCCAGAACTGCTAGAACAACAAATAAAAGAAATGTTTGAGCTGACAGACGCTCCTTTTCAAATTAATGTGTTTGTTCCGCTCGGTCTAGAAATGCCGCCAGAAGACCAGGTTAAAAAGTGGAAAGAAAACATACCGTTAGCGAATCAAGTAAATCAATTCACACCTGTGCAAGAAGAGTGGGATGATTTCTATCAAAAAATTGATATGATTTTAAGATACAAGGTAAAGGCTTGCTCATTCACTTTTGATCTGCCTCCGGAAGACGCAGTCAAGGAGCTAAAAACTGCTGGATGCTGTTTAATTGGAACCGCTTCAACAGTGGAAGAAGCATTGTTAATGGAGGAACGGGGAATGGATATCGTCGTCCTTCAAGGAAGCGAAGCCGGTGGACATCGCGGAGCATTTTTACCTTCCAAAGGTGAATCTGCCATAGGTTTAATGGCTCTGATTCCACAAGCAGCAGATGCATTGAGTGTACCTGTCATAGCTGCTGGGGGAATTATAGACCACAGAGGAGTAAAAGCAGCTTTAACTCTTGGAGCCCAAGGCGTTCAAATTGGGTCTGCCTTTTTAATTTGTCACGAGAGCAGCGCACATCCAGTGCATAAACAGAAAATACGAGAGGCAAACGAAGCAGATACAAAGCTTACGAAACTATTTTCAGGTAAAGAGGCCAGAGGAATCGTAAATAAATGGATGGAAGAAAAAGAACAGTATGAGACACAAACCCTTCCGTATCCTTATCAAAATACACTAACAAAGGCAATGAGACAGCAGGCTTCACTTCAAAATAACCATGATCAGATGTCTTTATGGGCAGGTCAAGGGATACGATCATTAACTGAGGAAATGTCGGTTAAGCAGCTTTTACATAAGCTTTGCCCAGAGGATATAAAAATATAGGTGCAGCTCATTGTTTGGATAGAGCCAACAAGCAAACTCCGACAGGCAGTTTGCTTTTTTTTGTGATTTCGCATCCTGAACCGTAAAATCATCCAGAATCTAGCCCAGAATCCGAAAACTTGACTGGTTGGTGCGATCTTGATGTTTCGCCACATTTACATCACCAAGTTTTCACTATTGGTCTTCTCTCTCTTCTCAAGTTTTGCTGCCTATTCAAAAAATCGATAGCTCCCATATTTAACTCGAATATTAAAATCAGCCTTTTTCATTTGATTCAAATGATATGAAGTCATATGATAAAAAAAGATTAGATAGAAAGCGTGAAAAGTTATGAAAATAGGTTTCTTTGATTCTGGAATAGGTGGAATGACTGTATTGTATGAGGCCATAAAAGTTCTTCCTTATGAAGATTACATTTTTTATGCGGACACTTTACATGTTCCATACGGTGAAAAATCAAAGATAGAAGTGAAAGAATATATTTTTAATGCAGTTGAATTTCTAGCCAGTCAAAATATCAAAGCTCTTGTTATTGCATGTAATACAGCTACTAGCATAGCTATAGAAGATCTTCGGAGAAACTTCGACTTTCCGATAATCGGAATAGAGCCTGCTGTAAAACCTGCTATAAAAAACTGTGAGGAGGAAAGAAAAAGAGTTCTCGTAGTTGCTACTCATTTGACGCTTAAAGAAGAGAAATTTCATCATCTAGTAAAAGAAGTTGATCACCATGACCTTGTTGATTGCTTAGCTCTTCCAGGGCTGGTTGAATTTGCTGAGAACTTTGATTTTAATGAAGACAAGATCATTAAATATCTAAAGAATGAACTATCTTCTTTTGATTTGAAACAATACGGAACCATTGTGTTAGGATGCACTCATTTTCCGTTTTTCAAAAACAGTTTTGAAAAACTGTTTGGAAAAAAAGTTGATATTATTTCAGGCAGCGTCGGTACTGCAAAACAGTTGAAGAAAATACTTGCAGAGCGTAACCAGCTTGGTAAAGGATCGGGCTCAATCACCTTTTTCAATTCAGGCCATAAATTCGATGACCACGAAATCGTATTAAAGTACAAAACATTGTTTGAAATATTAGATGAAAATCAAAGGAGTCATGTTGGACATTGAATGTAAGGGCTCCTGGTTATAAACAATGCAAATTATGGGTTTTCAGTAAATGTACAAAATGATAAAGACAGTCTCCTGAAGGGAAATATGAACTAAGAAGTGGGCTTCAAAAGCCCACTTCATTACCCTTTTATGTTTATATTTTTCCCTCTCTTTTCTCTCCCCCTTTTTTATATTGAATTTCTTTTAAGCACAAGTACATTAGAAATTTATAGTTAAATGTACACTTCATAGGGCATTATTTGAGATTACGAATCAACCGTTTGCCAGATCTATAAAGTCATAATGTGTAAATTCTGTGTCTATTTGCATGTTTATTATGGAATTTTTTTCATAATGTTTTATAATACTAGATGATAGCGTTTTCTAATTATAATAATAGGGGGAAACAATGATGATGAAAAAAGGACTGCTTGCGGGTGTGCTTACGGCAACCGTGCTTTTTGGCACATGTGCAGTAGATGTGCCGGGTATTATTAGCCCCAAAACCGCAGAAGCTGCATCACAGCTAACTGATGGAATCGGCGGGAGGGCTTACTTGAACAGCACCGGTGCCATTCTAGTTACGAAAATCCAGCTTCCTAGCTCCGTTCAAGTTTCAAATGGGACAGCCTACATCTACTCTGGCTTTAGCGGAGGCACAGAATCCGATATCGGGCTTCAGTACAGTGAAAAATATAATGTATGGAAACCATATATGAAAGTTGGTTCAAAAGGACAGGATCAGGTTCAGTACCTCGAAGGTGGAAGCCAATTCACGAATACGAAAGGTTTCCGTCCAGGCAGCACCGTACAACTTACCATCTACAAAAATCTTAACGGCAATACCCGCGCTACCTACTGGGGCACGAACAATGCGGGATACAACGGCCGTCTTATTTCAGAAATCAGCAAAACAAATGTCGGCTCCATCTCGAAGTGGAAAGCGCTCGCTACAGTTGCAACAACAGGTTCACGCCAATCTATCAAATCAAATTTTTCAACATCTTTTACAAACATCACCATCGACAACAAAGCAATAACACCTGTGATTGATACTCAAGATTTCGCTAAAGTAACAGTATCAGGCAACAGTGTCAGTTTGTCCGTTGTGAAAAATTAAAACATGTTGAGCAACCAGTGCGGCAATGGGCTTTAAAGGGGCTTTAAAAGGCCCTTTTTTTATTTCAATTTAACAGTTAGCTTTGGTAAGCAGCCCGCCCGGTAGCCAAGACAGCTAACTGTTTGAACAGCAAAACTGCTTCAACGTATTAAGATCGAAGGCGGTTCTTTTTAAAACGAATCACTTGTCTGTGTTCACCTTCTTTTCAGCTACATACTACGTGATAAGCGCGAAAAATTAAGGCTCCCCTTTACATTCTCATCATTTGTTTTTTACAGTTGTCTACTATGCATACCGCTCTCTTAAGGGATAAAAGTCATTGGACGGGCATCTCTTCTAATCAATCTTCTTTTGCTTTAATTCTCCTCTGATTTCCGTAGTATTAGTAAGCACAGAGGCTTTTAGTTCCCGATTACAGGAACATTTTAAGGAATAATTATTTTGCCCTTCAAATCTGAAAGGTATATAATAAATATACTTGTATGACAATTGAAAGGAATGATTTTTATTAAATTCAATCCTGTTTCCAATAAAAAATTATACATACAAATTTATAATCAGATCCTTTCGGAAATTCAGTTAGGTTCTTTTAAAGTAGGTGATAAACTGCCTTCAGAAAGGGAATTATGTGAGCAGTTTGGTGTCAGCCGCGCGCCGGTTAGGCAGGCTTTGAGTGCCTTGGAAATGAATGGGGTCATTTATTCGCGCCAGGGAGAAGGCGTGTTTGTTAAAAATACCACAATAACCAATGGGATTTCTGCTTCCATGGAGTCAGCATCTCCGGAAGATATTGTGGAGGCAAGAATGCACATTGAGCCTTTAATTATAAAATTTGCGGCTTTGAGAGCGACTGACGATGATATTCAGGAGCTTAGGAAGACAATAAAAAAAATGGAAGAAGAAACGATGTCTGGTGTGTACGTTCCTGAAACTGACGAACAATTGCATATGGGGATTGCGAAAGCATCACATAATGATTTATTTATTACCTTCATGTCCGCTATCACGAATGCTATGAAGCAGCAGGAAATGTGGCGGTTTATCCGTGACCGAACCGTTACTCGTTCAGAATACCGCGAAGTGAATTTTCAGGAACATAAACTGATTATTAAAGCAATTGAAGACCGTAACGAAAAAGAAGCTGTTGAGCGAATGACTGCCCACATGCAGAACTTATATGAACGATATTGGAAAAGCTAAACTCTGTTAGAACAAGTCCTTTATTAAAAAAAATCTGGCGTATAGTGGCTACAATATGACCTCCATTTCTATACGCCTTTACCTACCTATTCTCCTTTTTGGTCTTCTGGTCCTAAACATCTTTGACAAATACCATATAAGACTTTAACACCTTCAGAACTATAAACTGTATCGATCACTTTTTCACACACCTGGCATACAATCGTATCTTGTTGCACTTTTGATTTCTGTACCATGGTTTTATTGCCTCCAATCATTTTTATTTCACAAATGCCCTCATCAAATCAAGGCTTGATGGCCGCTTCCCCACAACGTCTGTGACCACAGCCCGAATGACAGTATTCATTCCTGGATCATCCTTTCGCTGATTAGCCCTAATTTTATGGACACTTTGCAAGATTTTGAGTTTTCTATATTCAAAAAATGACTGTCGTTATGAACATCACCCATTGGCTCTTAATCACAAACCTTTTTCAACTAGACTTTTCAATGCTGGATTTATATGTGTCATTTTTTACTTTAAGCGCTTTTCCAGACTGTTTCACCAGAAATACAAGAATTAGAGAAGCTAGGATCATGCTTAGGCCTAAGAAAATCATACTTATATTAAAAGAACCTGTCATATCCTTAATATAACCGACAATGTATGGACCGAAAAATCCGCCAAGATTTCCGATACTGTTGATTAATGCTATCGCACCACCCGCTGCAGCTCCTGTTAAGAAAGAAGGCGGAATTGCCCAAAAAGGAGAATAGGCACCAAAAGCGCCGCATAACGCAATTGTTAAAAATACAAATGCTAATATAACACTTGAATTTGCTACATAGCTGCTAATGACCATTGCAACAGCACTGACAGTTAAACAAGCAGCTACGTGCCAGAGTCTTTCGTTTTTCTTGTCAGAATGATTTCCAACGAAAATCATAACCACCATAGCGCAGAAATACATAACGCCTAACAGCCAGCCCATCCCCTGTGTGCTTAGGGAAATCGTTTCAGATAATCCTTGTGAGATCGTCGGCAAGAACATATTAATGCCGTAATATCCAATCATCCAGCAAAAATAGCCGATCGATAGAATTAACACATCCCGATCTTTTAAGGCTTGAGCAAATGTATAGTGCTTTACCTGTTCTTTTTCCATCCTTTCTTTTGTTGTTACGTTAATAAGCCACCGCTTTTCATCTTTATTCAGCCATTTCACATCTTCGATTTTGTCATCTAGGTAAAAAAATGCAATTACACCAAGTATAAGTGCAGGAATCGCTTCTAAAATAAATAGCCACTGCCATCCAGATATATCAAGCCATTCAATTCCTAAGAGAAATGTAGAAAGCGGAGAACCCAATGCATTCGCCCCGGGGATGGCCAGCATAAATCCAGCAATTGCTTTAGCATGGTGTTTCGTTTGATAAAATCCACTCAAATAAAAGACCATACATGGATAAAAACTAGCTTCCGCAGCACCTAATAAAAACCGCGCAGTATAAAACTGCCATGGTTCTTGTACAAAAGCCATTAATATCGCGATGATGGCCCACGTGATCATAATCCGGCTGATCCATTTTCTCGCCCCGATTTTTGTCATGATAGCACTACCCGGAACTTCTAAAATGAAATAACCAAGAAAGAAGATCCCTGCTCCCAGTCCAAATACAGCATTTGAAAACCCTAGATCCTCATTCATCTGGAGAGCTGCAAAACCGATATTAACTCGGTCTAAAATCGCGATAATAAAACATAAGAATAAAAATGGAATTAACCGGATTGTTACTTTACGAGTGGTTGAACGCTCTAATGCTAATTGATCCAAAAAGACTCCCCCTTAACCCTAGTTTTGTCCTTCTAGGTGCTGCCCTGTCCAAAGATAAAAGAATCACATTTTCTTCAAAAACAAAAGTTCTCCTCTCTTTGTTAAACGCTTACATTTTTCTCTTGTTTTGTTTCGTCTTTGATAGAAGTGGGTCAGGCATGTTTAACATACCTGCTATGCATAGATCCACTAGTCCATGTGTGAACCGCCATTAATATCAATTTCTTCTCCTGTGATGTAGGCTGCTTCCTTAGTAGCCAAAAACGTAATTGCGGCGGCAATTTCTTCTGTTTCACCCGGGCGACCCATGGGGATATTATCAATGACTTTTTTCGCATCTTCTTCAGAAAGTGATTTCCAAATGTCGGTATTGATAAGGCCAGGCGCTACGCAATTCACAGTTATACCATCCTTCCCTACTTCACGGGCAAGGTTTTTAGAAAAGCCTAATACGGCTGCTTTGGAAGCGGAGTAATGGGCACCGCCAAAAACGCCGCCGCCCCTTTTTGCAGATACAGAAGAAAGATTGATAATACGGCCATATTGCTGCTTTTTCATTGTTTCTAAAACGGCTTGTGTGCACAAGAACAGCCCAAACATATTGACGTTGAATACTCTTGTCATATCTTCCAATGTCATATCCTGTACCGTTACTTTTTGAGAAATTCCTGCGTTATTCACTAAAATATCAATGCGCCCGAACTCTTCAAGTGTTTTGGCTATCATATGGTCAACCGATTCTTTATTCGTTACATTAACTTCTACACCAACCGCTCTCCCTCCGCTTTCTGTGATAGCTTCTACTGTTTTTAGAATACCTGTCTGATTCATATCTGCTACTACAATTGAAGCTCCCTGTTTGGCAAGAGTTAATGCAATGGTTCTGCCGATTCCTTTTTCAGACCCACTTCCTGTCACGATAGCTACCTGATCATTTAATGTAAACATGGCGTTCTCCCACTTTCATATTTTATCTTCTAAGCATATCCTTAGCCGTTTTTATAATATTTTCAATGGTAATGCCGTTGATTTCCAGCAGCTTCTCATAAGGAGCTGATTCTCCAAACCGGTCCTGCACTCCGATTCGTTTGACTCGGCCCCTCCCTTCTTCCGCTGCTACTTCACATATAGCACTTCCCAGCCCATTCAGGATGTTGTGATCCTCTACAGTCACGATATTGCCGATATCCAGACACTCTACCACGGCTTCTCTATCCAAAGGCTTGATTGTATGCATGTCTAAAAGTGTTGCATAAATCCCTTGCTCTTCCAGCTGTTTGACCGCTTCTAAGGCAAGATATACTGTATCCCCATTCGCAATGATTGCGATATCTTTTCCGTGCTTTAATCGTTTGGCTTTTCCAATGATAAATTCTTCATTTTCGTCGTAAATAACCGGCACTGCGTCTCGGGTAAAACGCAGATACATTGGGCCGTACGTATTCGCTGCCCGCCTGATCAGTTTTCTAGTTGAGTGGTAGTCAGCACCCATGATCACAGTCATATTTGGGAATGATCTTAAGACGCCCATATCCTCAATCGCCTGGTGGCTCCCGCCATCGTTGCCCGGCGTTAGTCCGCCGTGTGAGCAGGCGATTTTCACATTCAAATTTGGATAGCAAACTTCTTGGCGAATTTGTTCCGCCATGCGCAGCGAACCGAAGACGGCATAAGTGCTTACAAATGGGATTTTACCTGTTGTCGCCAAACCTGCTGCCAGGCCGGCGCCGTTCTGTTCCGCAATCCCGACGTTCACATGCTGATGGGGGAGCTGTTTTATGAATTCTCCTGTTTTGCATGACTTGCCGATATCGATATCGATTACGTAAATATTTTTATTTTCTTTTCCCAATTGAACGATTTCATCACCGAAAGCTTCCCGCGTCGCTTTTTTCGTGATTAATGCTTTTTCGGTTTGGCTCATGATCTTAAACCTCCTGCCAGTTCCTCTAATGCTTGTTCGTATTCTTTCTCCTTTGGCGCTACTCCGTGCCATGAGCAGATATTTTCCATGTAAGACACGCCTTTGCCTTTAATCGTGTCTGCTACAATGCATTTCGGCTTTCCATTTTTCGTTTTTGTTACGATGTCTAATGTCTCTACAATCTCTTCCATCGAGTGTCCATCAATTCGCTTTGTTTCAAAACCAAATACTTCGAACTTTTTCTCGATGTCTTGAAGTGGCATTACTTCATCACAGAATCCATCAATTTGCAGACGGTTATTGTCGACAAAAACAATTAAGTTATCAAGGCTGTATTTCACTGCTGTTTGAACCGCTTCCCAAATTTGTCCTTCTTGGCATTCTCCGTCACCTACCATAGCGAACACCCGGTAATCTTTGTCGTCTCGTTTTCCTGCAAGCGCCATACCGACACCGCAGGAAAGCCCTTGGCCTAGTGAGCCAGTTGAAATATCGATCCCTGGACATTTCTTCATATCAGGATGCCCTTGAAAAGGCGAGCCGTACTGCCTTAATTTGTATACGCTTTCATAAGGGACAAAGCCTCGCAGCGCTAAAGCAGCGTATTGAATAGGCGCCACATGGCCTTTCGATAAGACAAAACGGTCCCGGTCTTCCCACTTGGGATTTTTGGGATCTATTTTCATTTCTTTAAAATAAAGGGCTGTGATGATATCAGCAGCAGATAATGAACCTCCTGGATGCCCGGACTGCGCTTCGTAAATCATTGTTACCGCTGTTTTCCTAAGCTCAATGGCTTTCTCTTGGAGTTCCGCAATACTTATTTCTTTCACTCCGATCACCTCAGTCATTATTAAGATAGAAACACGAATACTCAGTTACTTGTTCACTTGTATTACAAGTAACTTATGAGAACACTATACAACTCCTGAAAGCGTTTGTCTACCGTTTTTTGAAAATTTAAAATTGAATGGATTAAAGCTCAAATACTTAACATCTAGCTTGGTTCCATTTCAGATTGTCATAAGCACACTACGCCAGTATCAACTGGTTATTACCCTTAAGATCTTTTTTGAGCAAATCCACTCAATTATTAGAAAGGACGACACCTTCATATCAAAATAGCTAGATCAATGTACTAAATCGGAAAAGATGAGATGTTACATGTGAAGGGAGTAAAAGTATGAAGAGGCTTGGAATGTCTATAACCAGGCCTCTTTTTTCTTTGTATCTTAGGCTGGGTAACGGCGCTGCTTCTGCTAACCTCTTACCGCGAAAGATTATTCAGTCTCATAAACGCTTCCAGCACATTAAATATGATACAAACACACCAATCCAACAATTTCTATTTCTCTATTTAGCTTTTTTATGTGTGAGGAATAGACTTGGGATGAAGATTACAGCAAGGACAATGGTGGATACTAAGAACCCAGCATGGTAACCTTTTAAGCCATTCGCAATCGTTGGTTGTAATCCTTGCATGACAGTTGCGACCACAGTGGCGATAACAGCCGTACCAAAGCTCGAACCAAGATTTTCAATAATATGAATACCGACACCTGCTTCTGGAAGTTGTTTGCTGCCAAGCCCTGTATAAGCATCACTCGTCAATGGAAGCATAATTCCTCCAAAACTGGTCCCCCGGATGAATAATATGATGGAAATCCAAATCATACTCGTTTTATCGGTGATAAAGATAAGTGGAATAGACCCGATAAGCGAAAGAACAAGACTGGCCATAACGACGTATTTCGCACCGACCCGATCAATCATTTTTCCAATCATTGGCCGAGTAATAAGCATCCCGACTCCTTGGGGGATTAATGCTAGCGCAGCTTCGATTGCCGTGAAATGACGGAAGTTTTGAAAGAACAATGGAAGTATTAACATGGGTCCCATGACGGCAATATTCGCTAATAATAACCCGACGCTGGATGCTAAGAAGTTTTTGTGCGCAAACAAATTTATGGGGAGTACGGTTTGATTTTTTCTGATTCGGTTATATACGATGTAAATTACAGCTAATGCGAGGCCGATGCCCGTCCATAGGATTGTTTCGCTATTGTTAAATGATGCATGGTCCGCTGCTTTCGTAATTCCGTATATCATTGCTGCACTCATTAAGGATAAATTGATAATTCCAAAAATATCAAGTTTGCTATTTTTGTTGAATGGCTCAAAGTCTGGAAGAGTTTTCATCATCAGTGGTGCAGCAATCAAAACGATGAACACGTTGATGAAGAAAATCCAATGCCATGATGTAGCTTGGACGATGAAGCCCCCGATTACAGGTCCTAAGATTGGGCCCAAAATCATTGGTGTGCTGACAATAGCCATCACTTTCCCTATATGTTCTCGGCCTGCTGTTTTAACCAATAGCGTTGACATAAGCGGGGTAATAATCCCAGCGCTAAACCCTTGAAGTAAACGGAATAAGATAAAGCTAGAAATATTCCAACTAACCCCAGCAAAAACAGAAGTTACACCAAAGGCTATGACTGCACCGATTAAGATTTTCTTTCCGTTAAATTTGTTCATAAGCCATCCGGATACAGGAACTGCAATAGCAAGGGCTAAAACATAACCTGTAATGGACCATTGAATGGTATCCAACGTCGTGCTGAAATCTTTATTTAATTTGTCAATGGAAATGTTTACCATAGTTGAATCAAGCATTGGAGCAATTGCTCCAAGTGCAATTGCCCAGGCAGCCGAGAGAATTTCTTTCGATAAGCCTGATTTCTTTATTTGATCTTTTGACATATTATTCTCCTCTCAGAAACCATTTTGTTTCCCTGTCAACAAAAAGATATCACCATATTGTTTCCTTGTCAACAAAATTAAGAATAAAAAAAGACAGCCCATTCACAATAGAGTTGGGCTGACTTTGGTTTCTTTATTCTATTTATCCGATTTAATTAACAGCTATTCCCTGTTTCTTTATTTCAGTATCCAAATGCCTACTGTACTTTTCCACGAAGCTAAGCATACTGTCAAATTGTTCTTCGGTAACTTGTTCAAAAACGACTTTGTCCCGTTCTCGAAACTCTTTATGGAGTTCCTCATGGATGTTATAAATTACTTTGCCTTGCGCAGTAAGCCTAAAATAAATTTCTTTTTTATTATCCGGCTTCTGGTAGCTTTCAATAAGGTCTTTTTTTATCAGTTTCTTAGTTAATTTACTTATGGCACCTCTCGTCATATAAAGGGACTCCGCAAGTTTTCTCACATTGCTATCAGCATTTTTCCCAATGGATTCAATACAATGTACTTCAGAAGGCTTGTACCCCTTCAAACTGTCTTCCATCTTAGACTTATTAAGCAACACCATCTTGTTAAATAAGTCTCTGAAATTCAATATGAGCTGTTCTTCTTTATTCATGGCCTGCCCTCCCACCAGTTGGTGCACTAGCCATATTATATTCATTTATTGTTTCTATTTCAACAAAATGAGAAAATGATAACTAGTAACATCAGGGCAGCACACTATTTTCCCTTGACTTTTAATTGGATGCTGTCGGGCTTATAGACCACCTTTATTTTGTTAGAACTCACCGTCAGCGGAGAGAAGAAACGCCAAAAACTAAAGAGGACAAAAAGCTGCTGGCGAAGGGTCAGCAGCTAATACAGGGGCGTATAAACATTTCATTCCATACTTTATGATAAAAAAGCACCATACTTCATAGAATAATCATCATTTAATGAGCCATCATCTCATGGGCAATATCGTGCCCATCCATTTTTGACAGGTAGTAGGTAGGCCAGTTTTTGACTTCATCAAGTAAAGCTTCACGATCATCACCCCAATAGAGGTGGTAATGACTAGCTTTAGTCGGATAAATACTATGATCGCTAAACTGGATATACTGAGGAAGCCCTTCCGCTTTTTTAGCTAGTCTGAATATGTATCTTACCCCCCTATTGCCCGCATCATATGTTAGAATTTCATACCCGTCATACGTATACTTACCAGAATATTCTTTTCCATTTTTAAAGAAGGTTACAATATCTTTGTGGATTACAATACGGTCAACATCTGTTTGATAACCTTTTTTATAATACTCTTTATATTCTTTAGCTGTCTTGTCGCCTTCGTGTTCTGATTTATATGAAAACACTTCGTCAAGAGTACCATCTTGCAGATATGGAAATACAGATTGCCAATCTCCTTCCCAATCAGAAAGTGGGCGATCTTTTACTTGACTGTTTTTAAAATAGCCTTCATACATTTTTTCTGTTTCTTTATCATGCGCATGACTATGATCGTGAGAATGTTCATGTGTGTGACTTTCAGATGTGTGCTCTTGCGCTTTGGAAGAGTTTTCTTCAGCTGCTGAGGATGATGTTGTTTGATTAGACTCACCTTTAGATGAATCGGAAGTCTGACATCCTGCCAATACGAGTAATGAACTTATAGTTAATATACCTAGCCTCTTTGCAAATAAAATCTTCATTCCAACACTCCTTTTTATTAAATCGAAAACGTTACGATTTATATTATACATCTATCTCTTGCCTACATCAACGGGAACTTCATCTACCTATTTCAGAATCGTATCTGGCAGCGGATGGCCATTTAAATTAGAAAACTGACTTTGTTCATCAGTTATTCCTTTACAATACGAAAGTCTACGATATTTCCATATCGATCCGCTTCAATATGACAGCATCCCTCAAGCAGCTGTTTTCATTTTCCCCTTCCGCGTTGTACCCTTGATTTTGCTCCCGAGTAAGAAATGCCGAGCTTTTCACTCAGCTCTTTTTGTGATAACCCCTGATATTCAGTTAACTCGAGCGCCTCTCGATACTTTTCAGGCAACCGTTTGATGGTCGATCGAATACACACAGTATCTTTAACGGACCTGGAGGAGAGACACCTGAAGCATACGCCTGGTGATACATTCATTACTTGATACTGACATTTTTCTAAAATATTTATGCTGAACGATCATATATAGGAAAGACAAGAGCTTGTTTGTCTCTTGTCTTTTTCACATCATGGGGAGAATGCAGCGGCAAGAAACGATGCCGCTTTATTCAATGCTTATTTGATTACGAAATGACCGTATTCCTTTGAATGAACCTGAATTGGTCCGTTTAGATTGTAGTTGTTCTCCTTGGCGATAGAGCGGAGCACGTCCACACGGGCAACCGACTCTCTCCACTCGTCACGGGTGTCATGATTTGCCGGATTCATCAGATCGTCATAGCGTACGTCCAAGAATTTATTTAACCACTTCTTCTCGTCTATTCCGTCTTTTGGTGACCCGCCCGCTTTTTTGTTCGTACGTTTAATCAAGGCATAAAAGGAGTCAGGATCATCACCATCGCCATGCTGAATAACCGTATCGTACATTACAGCTCTTGCCAATGCTGTTTTTAGTCCGGCATTATCCGATCGTTTCATGGCAGGCTGATAATACAAACGGTCATTTACTTTGTCTTGGGCAGCGCGAAATTCCTTATCATTTGCAAGCGACTTCCAGGCAGAAGCGAAGCCCTTAAGATTGCTTATGTCATCGCTTTCTTCCTTGGCCAGACGGCGCAATTCAGGCAGGTACTTTTTCAGTTTGTTATTCGGAACTGCCTTTGTGTATTCTTCCACTACTTCCAATGCATCCCCGGTAGCCGTTGTAAAACCTGCCCGTCCGCATGTATAGCCTCGCCCGTCACCCAATGGCTCGACATATCCATATTGGATCTCCGTCGTGCCGTTTTCGAAGATACTTGTCAGCTGTTCCGCCCGGCGTTTTTGATCTTTATTCAGTCCCGCCGCAAAAACCGTTTCGCTCATCATCAGGGTAAAAAACATGGTGAAAACAAGTAATGAGATTGCTGCCTTTTTCCAGAAGCCCGCTTTTTTCTTCAAACTGATATTCATTTTATTGCCTCCTTCTAAATATTGTAAATCCAGACTTAGTATACATGAAGAGACTGTCTTATTGTTGAAAATACATTGTTTTGTCAATATTTTGAATCCAAAGTAATATAACTTGAATGTTACTCTTTTCAAGATGCCATAAAGCTTTACTCTAATTTATAATGGAAATGATCATCGAAAATAGGTAAGGAGGTGATGTAAATGGCAAGCAAGATGAGAATGCCAGATTCCGCAACGTCCCATGCAAAGCCTATTATTGGGAAGGCGATACTTTGCATGGGGTAGACTTTCTAAAAGATCGCCCAAGTAAGCTTTTCTGATATAGTGGCTTTGCACCTTATTTAACATAAAAAATAAGGAGCTGGCAGAAATGGCATATGTAAAAGCAACCGCTATTTTACCTGAAAAGCTGATATCGGAAATTCAAAAGTATGTCCAAGGAGAAACAATATATATCCCTAAACCTGAAACCTCTCATCAAAAATGGGGCGCGTGTTCAGGAACAAGAAAGCTGATCGATGACAGAAACGCTTCTATTAAAAAAGCATTTAAAAACGGCAAAACCATTCATCAATTATGTGAGGAATATCACCTCTCTGATGAAACAATAAAAAAAATTGTCTACTCTAAATAAACCAAACGGAAGCACTGATGAAATATAATCAGTGCTTTTTATATGGCGAGTTTGTTTCTTAGTTATTTCCTGCATATGATTCCATTGGCTCATTGTGTAAAATTAAGGGAGATGAGAAGAAAGGAAGGTTTTACAAATGACGATATACAATGGAACGTTGCAAGTACCCGGCGCCAACATCCACTATCAGGTGCGGGGCACAGGTCCAATCATTCTTTTGGTCCACGGCGGAGGCGGTGATGCCGACAAGTTCCATCATGTTGCCAATCATCTGGCTAACTGGTACACGGTTGTTACTTACGATCGCCGCGGCCATTCCCGCAGCAATCTCGCCCATCAGGTTGAGAATTACCGTGTGGAAACACACAGCGACGATGCTCACCGTCTTCTAGCTAAAATCACCAATAAGCCGGCCTATGTATTTGGAAGCAGCTCCGGTGCTGTTATAGGGCTTGATCTGTGCATACGCCACCCTGAACAAGTACGTGTCATGATCCCGCACGAACCAATCCTATTGCAGCTTCTGCATGGAAATGAGCTGAAACAAGCCGAGCAATTCATGGAGGACCTTAAGAAAAATCATCGAGGTGAAGTCACGAAGTTAATAGCAAGATTAGAGATTGACGAACAATCAAAGAATGTCCTGACAAAACGGCTCCTCAGCAATTCAACGTATTTCACTGATTATGAAATTCAAGGAATTCTCAACTATACATTAGATATCGAAGCATTAAAAACTGTGTTTACATCTGCATCGGTGAAGATAATCCCAGCTGGCGGAAGTGCTTCACGGGAGCTTTTTCCTTATCGCTGCGCGAACGCCCTAGCAGAACAATTGGAAACAGAATTGGTTGAATTCCCCGGAAATCATACGGGGTACACCATGCATCATAAAGAATTTTCTGAGAGGTTACACGACATGTTAGAAAAAAATAAACATACGGGTTAAGGATTGATTAAAATTTTCATAAAAGGACCAAGAGAACTTTTCAATAACGAGAACGGCAATGTGAGATGTTCCCTATCTTAATTTCGTATTTTAGAGCATTAGATACAACCCTAATGCGGCTGGTTATTTTGTCCTCACCAACAACCAGTGTCTAACATCATGAAGCTACTTTGAAAATCACCACAAATGCAGGAATAGAAGACGCAAGCATAGCAAAAACCATACCAACTATTGTGATTGGTATGGTTTCTCTCTGATAGACCCTTAAAAGGGAGATCCGTATATCGCTAGTTGCATTTGTAACCGACTGGGCCATCTGAGCCTGTGTACACATACGTGTCAGACACATATCCAATATTCACGATCCCCCGGGAATCTTTCCATTGGATTTGGTCCCAAATATTACTCGTTCCATACTTCCCAGTCACTGTTGTTCCATAAGCATAACAATAATAAGGAACACGGGAGCCGCTCGGAATGGAAAGCATAATAGGATAATTTGTACCTGGACCGCTGCGCATATTTACAGGCGCACCGCTGCTTGTTGAGACAGTAAAGTACTGAACGGCAAGCGCTTGACTGGAAAAAATGAATAATGATGCAATCATAACGGTTAACATACTGAGCATTTTCAGTTTAGTCAATGTCATCCCTCTTTCTTCAATTTCTTCATTTTGAGAATCGATAGAACAATGCTACCAGCTGCATTTAGGAACAACCGGACCGTCTGAGCCTGTATACATATAAGTATCAGAGACAAAACCAGGAACGATCTCGCCGCTTGCAAGCGTCCGCTCTGTGTAATTCCAAATATTACTCGTCCCATACTTTCCAGTTACAGTTGTACCGGTTTTGTAGCAATAGATCGGGATGCGGGTTCCGCTTGGAATGGTCGTTACAATTCCCCAACTTGTACCTGGGCCGCTGCGCATATTTACAGGCGCACCGCTGCTTGTTGAAACCGTATAATACTGAGCCGCAAGTGCATGACTAGAAAAAACGAACAATGATGCGATCATTACCATTAGCATACCTAGTCTCTTTAGCTTATTCACCTTATACCCTCCCCTTATAAATGCCGTACGTTTAACTTACTTCCATCCAGTTAAGGATCTACTTTTAGAACACAGGCCCCCTCCCCTCCCATATATGTACCAATGTACCATAAACTAGATCTTTCAAAAGTGGAATTATTCCTATGTTTTCGACAATTAAAAATACAAAATAAATAGCAGTCAGGCTTAATATTAAGGACTTGGATCATGCGGTTCATTTCCACCAATTAACTCTATCCGTGTACTGCTGCCTTGTATCCGCGCTTCTCCTCGATTCGTGGATACTTCTCCTTTTTCATCTAACCAAAAACGAACACCAAACATACCAGCGTAAATGCTGTAAGTTCAGTGTCCAAAGGGTGTGATGGCTTTGTTTTCTTTTCTAGAACGTATATAAAAAGGACAAGGTACGTTATCAAAGGCTGATTCTATCATTTTGCAAGTCGAAAAATCATAGCATTTTATATATTTCAATCAGGTTATGATCTGGATCTCTGAAGTGAGCGACTCGGGCACTCCATTCCTTGCGATCATGAGGTTTATTCACACATTTCGCTCCTTTTTTGTGTAAATCGTCATACGTTTTATCAACATCTTCTACCTGAAACTGAAGCAAAAATTTTGATTGAGTTTCTCCTTCCAAAGATTGTTTTTCCTCTCCAATGATTTCAGCCATCGTTTCTCGAGATAATATCTCTATTTTCGTCTCCCCATTATCAAAGAGTGCATATTCCATTTCATTCTCTAACCAACTTATCGGAAGTCCTAATGAATCTTTATAAAAATCGACGCTTTTCTTAAAATCGTTCACCAAAAGTCTAATTTGCAGCAGCTTCATATTGTGTGCCTCCCATAAAACATACTTTTTACTGGTCATACATTTTAATGATACAAAAAGAAACCTGACAGCATGATGTCAAGTTTCCATAAAAAAACTTCACTCGTCTTTTAGGTTCAAAATATACTTACCATTTAAGGTGCAGTTTATTATATGTCATGAGAAATTACGCTAACGAGCAAAAACAGCGCTTCTACATCAACAAAAAATGATACCAAGGTGTTCTTTCTGTATGCTTCAACTTCATTTCGGGAAATGTAACGTTGATAAAAGGAGGTTGCATCAATATGGATCAGCAAACATTAGCAGCTCACGAGGCTGTAGACCTACATGAAATCGTGAACTTTAAAACACTTTGTATAGCGAAATCAAAGTTAATGCAAGGACTTGTGTTTGACCAAGAACTGAAGGACTTGATGCAAAAAGATGTGCAGCAATCCATTCAAGACCTTACTGAATTACAAGCGGTTTATGAGCGTGCCTCATTTCAGGCCCCTGTCCCTCAAAGCCGCCCAACGCCAATCATCAATTGAAAGGAAGGTAGGCCTCTTTGAATAATGATCATTTAGACCCTATTAATTCGCTGAATGTGCCTGAACTTGCAGATACTACATTCGCGATGGATTTTCTCATACGAGCTAAGGAAGGCGTACGGAATACTGCTGTAGCTTTGACAGAAACCGCGTCACCAGATGTAAGAGCCCTGCTGCGGAAACAGCTGATGCAAGGAATTGCGATGCACCAAGAGATTACAGAACTGATGATCAGCAAAAAATGGTTCCATCCATATGAGCTGAGCGAACAGTATAAGCTGGATCAGCTCTCTGCAAAAAACACAATCATGGTCGGCAATATGAACCTCTTTCCTGATGAAACAAATCGAAAAGGGATGTTTGACCGGACACCTGATGAACACTAATACTGGAGGTTTGACAGCATGAAGGCAGTAACGTATCAAGGCATTAAAAATGTTGTGGTCAAAGATGTCCCCGATCCAAAGATTGAAAAATCCGATGACATGATTATAAAGGTCACCAGTACAGCCATTTGCGGATCAGATTTACATTTAATCCATGGATTCATTCCTAATCTGCAAGAAGACTATGTCATCGGCCATGAACCGATGGGAATCGTTGAAGAAGTTGGGCCAGGGGTTACAAAGGTCAAAAAAGGTGACCGCGTCATTATCCCTTTTACAATCGCCTGCGGGGAATGTTTTTTTTGTAAAAACCAGCTGGAAAGCCAATGTGATCAGTCTAATGACAATGGGGAAATGGGTGCTTATTTCGGCTATTCAGGGCAAACTGGCGGTTATCCGGGCGGCCAAGCTGAATATTTAAGAGTGCCCTTTGCGAATTTTACCCATTTTAAAATTCCTGAATCTTGTGAGGAGCCCGATGAGAAATTAAGCGTGATTGCCGATGCCATGACCACCGGCTTTTGGAGTGTTGACAATGCCGGCGTAAAAAAAGGCGATACTGTAATCGTTCTCGGCTGCGGACCAGTCGGCCTGTTTGCTCAAAAGTTTTGTTGGCTAAAAGGCGCAAAACGCGTCATAGCAGTTGACTATGTAAACTATCGCTTACAGCATGCGAAACGTACAAACAAAGTAGAAATCGTTAATTTTGAAGACCATGAGAATACAGGGAATTATTTAAAGGAAATTACGAAAGGCGGAGCGGATGTAGTCATTGACGCTGTTGGGATGGATGGGAAAATGAGCGACCTCGAGTTCCTAGCCAGCGGGTTAAAGCTTCATGGGGGAACGATGAGTGCATTGGTCATTGCTTCCCAGGCTGTTCGCAAAGGAGGAACCATACAAATTACAGGTGTGTACGGGGGCAGATATAACGGTTTTCCGTTAGGAGATATCATGCAGCGTAACATCAATATACGCTCTGGACAGGCTCCTGTGATCCACTATATGCCGTACATGTTTGAGCTCGTATCAACGGGCAAAATTGACCCGGGAGATGTTGTCAGCCATGTTCTGCCGCTTAGTGAAGCCAAGCATGGCTATGACATTTTTGATGCAAAAATGGATGATTGTATAAAAGTTGTGTTAAAGCCTTAAAAAACGGAGGTGACAGAAATGGAATACGCCTTACATGAAGTGCTTGAGGTCCAGGAAATGACTGCTTTCAAGACCCTCTGTTTGACGAAATCTAAAACAATGAAAGCATTGGTATCTGATCCGAAGCTTAAAGAAATCATGCAGCAAGACGTTGACATCACAACCCGACAGCTGCAGGAATTTGCCGCTATTTTATCTAATGCAAAGCAAGTTGAGGAGATGAGTGAAAAATGAATCCTATCATTGAATATCTAACAGGCATGAACGTTCTGACAGACCAAATCATTGCTATGGACTTATTAATTTCAGCAAAAAACGGAGTCAGAAATTATGCGATGGCAGCCACTGAAGCCGGAACGCCTGAAGTAAAAGAGGTCCTTATCCGCCATTTGGAAGAAGCACTCGATATGCATGAACAACTCTCAAGCTATATGATGGAAAAAGGCTGGTACCATCCTTGGAATACTGACGAACAAGTCAAGCTGCATTTGAAAAATATTGATACAGCGATTCAATTGCCAACCCTTTAACATACAATGACTGATTTGCTGAGGAACAGTATTGATAGACCAAAACTGCTCCTCAGCTTCTGTTGTTCAAGTCGCTATGAACAGTGTTTTTCATCTTTCGGGCCTCATGAGTGTAAACAGATTAACGTTGATACGGATTTTCTAAGATGATTTGGAAGCATGTAACCGCGAATCATTAATTTGTTGAAATAACGAGAAGGCACAGATTATTCAGGTCTGTGCCTTCTTAAAAATTAAGACTCCTTGTTTACATTCTGAAAGACAGCAGTCGCGTCCCACACATTCAAACCAAATTGGCCTTCTGAAAATGTGGAATCATTGGTATCAATCACAAGACGATCATCTAAATAAATTGTAAAACGATTACCGTTGGCCTCTGTTTTTAGATGATACTTTTTATTAACATCTATCGGCGTTTTGTATTCAGCAATGACAGAAGCAACACCGTTCTCAAATTTAAAGAATTTCACCAGGTCATGCTTCGCATCCACGTTGGCAAGATAACCGTTTTTGGCATCTTTGTCAGAGCGAAACATGAGTGCTCCCGCCCCTCTTCCGTTTCCATCCTTTATGGTGATATCAGATTCATAAGTGAAGTCTGACCCGGATGCTGAAGACAAGATAAAGGAATCGCCATCCGACCGCCCTTGTTTTCCCTCAATTGTGTCGGCCCACGTGCCATTTACCGTTGTCCAGCCGGTTACATTGGACATAAAAGGTGACGTGCCCCATACCTTTTTTAAAGGGTGAATCCTTAAAGATTTTATCTTTACATCTCCATTTGCAGCATATAATTCAAGCCCTTTGCTTGATCGATCTGGGAGAATGACATCTGTTATGACCTGCTGTCCGTCATTCCCAAATACTTCAACCGAGGAGCGGTCAACAAAAATGCGCATCTTAACCTTTCCATTTACCGGCTTCAGCGGTGCTGTTTCTTTTCCGGTGTCAAAGGCCGGATTAAAGGTGACGTTGCCCGACTTGCTCCGGTCAACGAACAGTTTGCCGTTCCTTCGGTCATAGCCGACTTTCGTAAATTGCTTTTCTCCTGTTCGGACCTTAAAACCAAATTCAGCAGCTGAACCAGGGCTTACTTTAAATTCTGCATTTATTTCATAGGCATCTCCAGATAGCCCCGATAGCACATTATGACTTGCAGGCGATATGGTCAGATTCTTCCACTTCTTAGAGGTCCCGCGAATGGCTTCCAGCTCTTTTACTGGTGTTTGGATTACTCTAACCCCTTCAGTAAGCGCTTTCAATTTTAACTCTCTTGGAATAGACGTTGCACTTCTCCATGGAGATGTCGGAACATCATTCGCATATTGCCAATTGCTCATCCAACCTAACCAAAGCCTCCGGCCGTCTCTGGATGGAATATCGGACCAGGATACAGCTGCGTAAAAGTCTCTGCCGTAATCCGTCCAAAGAACTTTGTCTGACGGGTTTTCATTTTTAAAATGAGTTCCATCAAAGTCCCCTACAAAATATTGCATGCCTGATCCTCCCGAAACCGCTCCGTTTCCGACACTGACTTGCAAGACCCATTTTTTTTGATTCGGTTTGCCATCTACCGGTAACTCAAATAAATCCGGACATTCCCATACTCCCCCATGGCTTCCTTGTCCCTGTCCAAATTCACTTGCATACGCCCACTGCTTCAGATTTTTTGATGTATATATGAGAATTCGGTCACCAGCTGCCAGTACCATCACCCACTTTTTCTCTTTCTCATACCAAAAGACTTTTGGATCGCGAAAATCTTTTTTACCCGGGTTTGGAATGGCAGGGTTGCCTGCGTATTTCGTCCATGTTCTGCCTTTGTCATTGCTATAGGCAATACTTTGCACTTGATGGCCTTCCCGATCCTGTGTATAAATGGCCACAAGCGGCTTCTCTTTGCCTGTTTGAAAACCGCTTGTGTTATTTTTATCGACAACTGCGCTTCCAGAAAAGATCGTGCCTTTTTCATCCGGATACAGCGCAACAGGAAGGTGCTCCCATGTAACCAAATCTTTGCTGACGGCATGCCCCCAATGCATTGGCCCCCACTGAAGCCCGTAAGGATGGTATTGATAGAACAAGTGATATTCCCCCGCATAATATACCATTCCGTTTGGGTCATTCATCCAGTTTGCTTCCGGTGTGAAGTGATATTGAGGACGGTATTCCTCATCATAGTAGCTTGAATCGGCTGCATCCGCCGAAAATGCCATAGTCAACAGCAGGGTGAACATGATCATGACTAGAATAAGTCTCTTTTTCATTTGTTCCTTCGCTCCTCTCTTCATGTTTAAACACTTTCAAGAGAGACTGCTGCGCAAGCTGGTCCGTTTCTGGAAATTCTCTTCTGTTTCGCTGTTATCCGAATCATTTATATCTTAAAAGACTGCTGCAGTTTCTCTCTTCTTCATTCACACAGCTTATGCTAAGAATCCAGCCCAATACCCGAGAATCCCGATGATAAAGATGCCGCAAATAATGAGAAGAGGGTTCACTCCTTTGCGCAGCATCCAAGCCACCAATAACGTTAATCCGAGCGGCAGCGCACCCGGCATAATGCTGTCTAACACATTTTGTACCGTTTGAACATCTACTTTGCCGCTTTCATCCTTAATCCTGGATACAACGATTGGAATGTTGATGGTGGTCCATTTGGACACGAGGGCCCCCATAACAAATAACCCGAGAATCGAAGCACCCTCTGTAAGCTTTTGAATGCGATTCCCCGCTAAATCCTGAAGAATCTCCATTCCTTTCACATAGCCATACTTTAATCCGTAATATTTTGTGCTTAATCTTATAGCATTCAGCAAGAAAAAGAATAGCAAAGGACCGGCAATGTTTCCTCCTAAAGCAAGAGAGGCTCCTAAGGCAGCTAAGACCGGGCGAATCGTTCCCCAGAAAATGGGGTCGCCTACGCCCGCTATTGGTCCCATCAAACCGATTTTCATTCCGCTTATCGCTTTTCCATCAATTCCTTTATTGTTCGCCATTTCTTCTTCCATGGCTGCCGTCACGCCAAATATAGGCGCTGTCAGCCACGGGTGTGTATTAAACCATTCCAAATGGCGCTGCAGGGCTTCGTTTCTTTTCGCTCCGGGAGCGTACAATTTTTTGATCGCCGGTATCATGACATAACAATATCCCATTGCCTGCACACGTTCGAAGTTAAAGGAACCGAGCAAAAAATTTGAACGAATAAACATGCTGAAAATTTCTTTTTTCGTTAATCGTTTTTCTTTCTCCATTTTTTCATCCCCCCTCATTGTTTAGGCATCAAGATCGTCATCATCGTCATCATAAACAGCAACACTGCCACTGTCTGATGCGGCCGCGACTGCTCCGTGAGCGCTTTGTTTTTGTATCACCTGCTGATATAAAAGCGCCAGACAAAGACCAAGGGCTCCGAATCCCACTAAGTTAAAATCGGTAAACGCCGCTAATAAGAAACCGATATAGAAAAATGGCTTTAAATAAGGAATATTCATCATATTGATCACCATGGCATACCCGACAACCACAATAATGCCTCCGCCTATTTGCAGTCCTTTTGTAATGACATCAGGAATATTTCCCAGGAATGCCTGAACAGCGCTGACACTAATTAAAGCAACAATCAATGTAGGAATCATGACGCGCAAAGCTTGAAACACCATTGCGGTAATATGCATAATTTCAATTCCTTTTATATTTCCTTCTTTTGCATATTTGTCAGCGCGGTGAATGAAAAAGACAGTGATCGTCCGAACAAAAATCGTCAGCGCCTGACCCGCAGCTGCCAAAGCAACAGCGACAGCAATCCCTTCGCCAATTCCCTGATCAGCGGTAATAACTAAAATGGTTGAGATGACAGAGGCGATCGCCGTATCAGGCGCCATGGCAAGCCCGACGTTCATCCAGCCGAGCGCCATCAGCTCCAGTGTGCCTCCAAGGATAATCCCCGTTTTTAAGTCCCCCAGCACCAAGCCAACTAGCGTGCAGGCCACAAGCGGCCGGTGTGTCTGCCCTTCATCCAATACACTTGCGATTCCGGTGATTGCTGCAATGACTAACAACAAAATAATTTGTAATGAAGACATATTCTCATCCCCTTGATTATTTTGTTACGTTCCGTAATATCTGTACAAAATCTTCACTGGCATCTGAAGGCAGCTGCCTTAATTCCAGTTTCACGCCCTTGTCACTTAATGTTTCAAATGCCTTTATATCTTGCTCTGTGACACTGACTGATTTTGTGATTTGCCTGCGTTGATTTTCAAAACGCATTCCCCCGACGTTTACGGTTTTGATCGGTACGCCTGCTTCTATGAGGGATACGATATCGGACGGATTTTCAAACAAGAGCATGGCTGTTACTCCTTCATAGCGCGGACTATGAAAGGCTTTTGCCATTTTAGAAACAGAGACGGCACTCGCCTTTACATTTGAAGGCGCAACAGATAGGATCAGCGTTTTTCTCATTTCGTCCTGAGCAATATCATCGGAGACAACGATGATTCGGTCGGCCGCATGTACTTTAATCCACCTTGTCAGGATTTGGCCGTGAATAAAGCGGTCATCAATTCTTGCTAACACAATGTTCATCATAATTCATCCTCTCTTGTATCTTGATTGGCTGTTTTTACTTTTTCTAAATGTTCACTGCACACTTGAAAGCTTTGCTGACTCATTGCTTTTAAGTTGTTCAGCAAAGCTTTGAGAGCCAGATGTTCTCTCAAGCTTAATACCTCCAGCAGAATCGGCAGGTTTACGCCGGCTGCCATATCCATTCTTTGATCCTCAGCAATGATGGAAGCTGCCGCGTTATATGGCGTCCCTCCAAAAATATCGACTAAAAAAAGCACTTCATGTTCTTCCGGAATGTCCTTGAGCGCCTGATGATATTTTTCCTGCAGCGTTTGAATCCCTTCCCCTTTAAAAAACGGCACTGCAATCAGGTTGTTTTCTTCACCGAATATCATCCCTGAAGACTCTTTTAATGCTATGGGAAAATCTCCATGACCACTGATAATAACTGAAATCATATCTATTGCTCCTTTCCTGTTTTGTACATCCATATATAATGCAAGGATCGTGCCAACACATTTGTGTTAAGCGTTTTCATTGATATTTCAGCCAATCGCAGTTTGTTGTTGAAACACTTAAAACGAAAAAAATAAACCTGTATTAAAATGGTGTTCCATTTAATACAGGTTCATATGAAAAAACTGGTTTTAAAACAGATGGCCATGCACTTCTTCAGCAAATATGGCGGCTATAAATAATTTTTCATCATCACTTATGCGAAGTCCGAGCTTTTCTTCATAAGGGACTAGTGTCCGCTCTGTGACGTTCACCATTTCCTTCATCTGATCATTAATTTCTTCTTCCTCCGAGAAAGCGATCGGATTCTGCTTAATTACCCTTTCAAAGGCGAAAGCTGTATGCATAATGACTTTGATCAAAACGGCATTATTGAAAATGACACCCAGCTCATCTTGAACGGTTTGCAGCCACTCTACTAACATTTCGGTTACATGATGGGGATTTAAGAAGACAAGATACTTTTTCAAGCTATCCTCGCAAAGCTCCCTGACAATAATATTTGCTTCATTTAATCCATTGCTCAAGGGAATGCTTCCATTTGTAATCGCCTGTTGAATCAGCTTCTCTCCCTCCCCTTCAATTAACACTTCTAAGGATATATGCGGAGCATTCATTTTAGGGTCTTTCGTTCCGACTGTGGCAAGGATTTCATACTCTTTTTCGATTTCTTTTATGCTGTTGGCCAGTTTAATCGATGATACGGTCAATATGTGAATCGGGGTATCAGAGGCCTTGTTTACGATCGTGGTTAAAATGTCTTCCAGCTTTTTGGCCGTTCCGCTGCCTGTCGTACAGATGGATACCAAAGCCTTCTTTTTGCCGGCTGCCGCTGGCTGGCGCTCCCATAACTCGATAAAATCCTTCGTAACCGATTGATAGATCGCATGCAAATTCAAATTCAAATAGTTGACCTTTCTGACAGCATCCAGCACCATTGAGGTTGTAACATTGCTGATCGTTTTGATGGCAATGCCTGTCTTTTCCTCCAGCCTGCTTTCCAGCATCGCAAGCGAGCCCATATCTACCAGCATTAACACACCTTCGCCTTCATCAACCTGTTTCATTTTTTCTGCTACGCATTCAAGAATGTCCGAAGGTGAAACAGAAAGCGGCATATCAACTGCTGCAATCGGCGTGCTCCCTAACAGTTCTGTCGCAACTTCAACCATTGAACTCGCCGTGCTGTTTCCATGAGCAGCAACGATAATACCGACTCTTTTGTTCTCTTTTAACGATTTGATCGAATGAATTAACATCGTTAAGTAGATGACTTCTATTTCAGGAATAGCCACTTTAAAATATTCCTGCATTTTATCTTTAAAAATCATCGCCACCCGATATTCTTTCACGTGCGTATCACGAATTTCATCCGTCTCCTGTGTATTTAAGACATCAATTTGCTTTCCGCGCTTTAAAAATGCGTCAATATGCATACTCAAGAAATAAATAAATTTACGGTCAAATGTGCAATCCAGCTCATGTTCAGCTATTTCTTTTAACTGTTTTGTCATTTGAATCACGTCATCTTCAACGAATGTCAGCAGGCTGTCCTTTTGAAAGGCTTGATGATGAAAAAAACTTCTGACATGCAAATGGACATCAGTCAAGATGTATTGGTTAATATCCTTTTTGGATAAACCTTCTTTCATAAGCGTTTTTACTTTTTCCTCGATCAAATGATATAAGTTAAAGGAGAGGTCTTCGTCAATTTTTGTTGTTTCATCTTCTACAATCGGAGAGATAATCGTTGTAATATTGACGTATTCTGAAATGGCTTTGCTTCTTTGCATGTTTTTGCTGCTGGACATCCATTCTTGCTTGATTTCATCAGGCAGATCCCGAACCGTCAGTTCAATAACCTCATTTCTGTCAAGGTTATGCAAAAAACCGTGTGCGCAAACTAACTGGACATTTGATTTCAGCTGTCCGACATTCCCAAATTTCGCGGAATGAATAAGCGCATTATAGACATCGATGTGCACACTGAGATTCTTCTTAATCCGCTCTGCTTCTTTCCCTAATAAAAACGTTGTCAGCTCCACTCTTTCTTTAAGCGATCGCTCTTCAAGCGAAGGAATATGAATGGTCATTGGGATTCTTCGCAAAAATGTTTTCAATAGGGCAGAACTCGGATTTTCTGTAGTCGCACAAATAAACAATACGTTCGATGTTCGTTTATGTTCAGATTCTCCAAGCCTGTTATAAGAACCGCTGTCAATAAAATAAAACAGCATCTCCTGTCCCTCAGGAGGGAGACGGTGGATTTCATCCATAAACAGAATGCCCCCATTGGCCTGTTCAACTAAACCTGCCTTATCCTCGGCGGCACCTGTAAATGAACCTTTTTTGTGTCCGAATAATTGAGAAAGCAATAATTGAGGGTTGTTGTAGTAATCTGCACAGTTAAATGTAATAAATGGTGCGCCGGCCTTCAAAATGTCAGAGTAAATGGCAAACTGGTAAATTCGGTTCGCAAAAAGGGATTTACCGGAACCAGTCGGCCCTAGAAGGAGCATATGCAGACCGTTAGGCGGATAAAAGACAGCTGCTTTTGCCTGGGAGATCGCTTTTTTCAAACTCCCTTTTGCCCCAATCATAAGCTCTAGAGGATTCGTGGAAATGTGTTGATGATTCTGTTTTAAATCCCCAGAAAACACCTTAAGGTCTTTCACTTCCATCATCCCTGTATCCCATTTCTTGCTGAATACCTTTTCTGCTATCTCGACTGGGATGTAGCGCACAGGAAACGTTTTAATTTTGATGACCTTTTTGGTCCGGACAAGATTGTTCAGCTCAAAGCTGACATTGGACCGCTCCATTTTCAACTGCTCAGCAATTTCCTTTGCTGAATTCCCTTGTATTTTTAAAAGATGATCTAAGGTTGAATCATGAAAATTATGCATGAGCTGATGGTATATTTTATCTATTCTTTTCACATCTATCATCCTTTGTCCTTATTAGATAAGCCTTTAACAAGAATATTCCGAATTTTATTGTCCGCCTTGAGATGATCTGCTTCGTTCAAAAAGGTCTCTATAGCAGATTGACAAAGCTGATTTTTATGCGTATATGTTTACATTTTGAACCATTTGAATCTCATCTTAGTATGATAGATTCGCAGTTCTTGAGGGCAAGTCCCCTTCAAAAGTAATAATCAGTAAACAGTTTATCATTCTTGAGGAATGTAATGATGTCAAAATCATCAATGACAAAAAATGAACCTTATAGCTCAGGACAAATTTCCTAAATACCCCCGGGAGATTTATTCACAATTAAAAAGGGCGGTCACTCTATGTGTTCGCCACAGTAGCACGATATGCAAAAATTCTTCATTTTTACAATACATCTGGAAAGTTAATGATTCGGTAAACTTATCAGCAATGATGATGTCTTACAGCCATTCACCTAGGATAGAAAAATCTCCGATATCCCCTGCAGGCCACCATTATAGCGGGCATACAATGGTTCAAATCGATGCCTATTAAAAAATAGCCTATCAGATCGTCCAAATGACGGTCCTGTTTATTCTGTTATTCAATAGAACTGCAAGTTTTATTCATAAACTCAAAATAGTTTTAAAATTTAAAAATAAAAGCATCTCCTCTTTTAAATGTTATAATATCCGTTAAAACTTTACTCATCTTTTTATTATTGGAGGAAAATAAAATTGATAGGCAATTCTAGCAAAGACAATTTTGGCCAGCAACAGAAATTGTCTAGAGGCCTTAAAAACAGGCATATACAATTAATGGCGATTGGAGGTGCAATCGGTACAGGTTTATTTTTAGGGTCAGGTAAATCCATCCACTTTGCAGGGCCATCCATTTTATTTGCTTACTTGATCACCGGCGTATTTTGCTTTTTCATTATGCGTTCGCTCGGAGAACTGCTCTTATCAAATGCGGGATACCACTCTTTTGTGGATTTTGTAAGGGACTATTTAGGAAACATGGCAGCATTTATTACTGGGTGGACCTACTGGTTCTGCTGGATTTCCCTCGCGATGGCTGATTTAACGGCGGTCGGCATTTATACGCAATATTGGCTGCCCGATGTGCCTCAATGGCTGCCCGGCCTTCTTGCGCTTATTATCCTGCTGATCATGAATCTTGCCACCGTTAAACTTTTCGGAGAATTAGAATTTTGGTTTGCATTGATCAAAGTCATTGCCATACTGGCCCTGATCGTAACTGGCATTTTCCTGATTGTGAAAGGTTTTTCCGCAGCTTCCGGCCCTGCCAGCCTTACCAACCTTTGGAGCCATGGCGGCATGTTCCCAAATGGATGGCATGGGTTTATCCTATCGTTCCAAATGGTCGTCTTCGCTTTCGTGGGTATTGAACTTGTTGGACTGACAGCTGGTGAAACAGAAAATCCCCAAAAAGTGATCCCTAAAGCCATCAATCAAATCCCTGTCCGGATTTTACTTTTTTATGTAGGCGCACTTTTCGTGATTATGTGTATCTATCCTTGGAATGTGTTGAATCCAAACGAAAGCCCATTTGTTCAGGTCTTCTCTGCTGTGGGCATCGTTGTGGCCGCCAGTCTGATCAATTTTGTTGTATTAACATCAGCCGCATCAGCTGCCAATAGCGCTTTATTCAGCACAAGCCGAATGGTCTATTCACTCGCAAAGGATCATCACGCACCTGGACTATTAAAGAAATTGACTTCTTCTAACGTTCCAAGCAATGCGCTGTTCTTTTCAACCATCGCCATTCTGATTGGCGTTAGTCTGAATTATTTAATGCCTGAGCAAGTCTTTACACTGATTACAAGTGTTTCTACAATATGCTTCATTTTTATTTGGGGCATCACGGTGATCTGCCATTTGAAATATCGAAAAACAAGACAGCATGAAGCGAAAGCAAACAAATTTAAAATGCCTTTTTATCCATTATCCAACTATTTAACACTTGCATTTCTTGCATTCATTCTTGTCATATTGGCACTGGCGAATGATACACGTGTTGCTTTGTTTGTCACCCCGGTCTGGTTTGTTTTGTTGATTATTTTGTATAAAGTGCAGACCCGCAGAGGACATCAGATGAAATAAAAAAAAAGACAAGGGATACTCACTCCCTTGTCTTTTTTATGGCCAAACACTAAGTTTTAAATTTCATTCACTTCATTTAAGTGTTAACTCAAACCAGTTTTGATGCCGAAACCTACTAATATCATTCCGGTTATTTTTTGAAACACTTTCTGGAACCTCGAGTTTTTCATCCATTTTTTCGCGTAATCAATAATATAAACAAGAAACAGAAACCACAACACCGCTAATAAGGTTAGGATTGAAGCTAAAATAATGAGCTGCTGGTTGATATTTCCGTTCAAATTGATAAATTGGGGCATGATTGTAACATACACCAAAACAGTTTTAGGATTAAGAATGTTACTGAGTGATCCCTGCATAAAGGAAGTTTTATAATAACGTTTCGGAGAACTTGTCATATTTTTTGTTTGGGACTGCATGTCATCTAACGAAAACATACTTTTTGCAAAAAAACTTTTTACGCCTAAATAAATTAAGTACGCCGCTCCCAAATATTTGATCGTTGTGAAAAGAATCACTGACTTTGCAATCACCACCGATAATCCTAAAATGGCAATCACCGTCCAAAAGGATAGTCCAGTTGCCAATCCGAGAATGTTATAACGTCCGGCTTTCGGGCCATATCGAAGCGTATTTTTCATCACAAGCATCGTATCTGCACCCGGCATGATAACCATCATGGCAGCGATCGGTATGTATGCGAGTAAGCTGTGCATTGTTCTCTCCCCCTTTAAAAATCCCCTCAATCATATAGTGACTACAAAAGTAACTACTTATAAAAATTGTATCAATGCGTTTGGAATAAATCAATATGGTTTGTTAAAATAGCGATTACAAAGGCAGTGATTGCTCTTTATATTGGAGGATATATGAAGGAAAATATGTTAGACATTTTGAAAAACCTCAATTTTACAGAATATGAGTCGAAAGCTTATTTGGCGTTATTGCAAGAATCACCTTTAACAGGCTACGCCGTTGCCAAAAAATCCGGAGTGCCCCGTTCTAAAATTTATGAAGTCCTGGAAAGCCTTGTGATCAGAGGAGATGTTTTTGTCAGTCATGGAAATACGCCTCAGTATGTTCCTGTCCCCGCGAAAGAACTGATTAAAAACCGCCGGCTCAAAGCGGAAGAACATTTTGATCAGGCTGAAAAATATTTTGAAAAGTTCGAGCAGACCGCAAATGACCGGGAAAACATCTGGAATATCACCGGCCGCAGTGAAATTCTTGAAAAGGTGAAGGCCTGTATCTTATCCGCCAAAAAAAGAATCCTCTTAGAAATATGGAAAGAGGATTTTGAAGAGATAGAATCAGAGCTCAAACAGGCGGCAGATCAAGGCGTTATTGTCACCATTATTGCTTACGGAGACATCGTATCTGATTTCGCTAATATTTACCTGCATGATATGAGCAGTGAAATTACAGAAGAGTATGATGGACGGTGGCTTGTCTATAGCGGAGATGATTCAGAAGTAGTTGCGGGCATTGTCTCGCTTGGCAACGACAGCCGTGCCGCATGGACGATGCATGTAGGTTTAGTCATGCCTATTACTGAAGTGATCATTCATGATCTGTACCTTATGGAAATTCTGAAAAAGCATAGAGAGCTTTTGGAAGAAAGCTTTGGGAAAAACCTCATTCAATTGCGCCGTAAATTTTCTATCCACTCAGATTTCAAAAAACATTACTTGGAATAGCGTTTGGCATCGTTTACACCAAAAACAAGGCTTGTACGAAATAAGCCTTGTTTTTTTATGCATAAAAACTTCCCCATGCTGATTTACTTCTTTAAAAAAATGTGATTCTGCGCAAACTATTTTTCAGCCTGCCGCGTCTATCCTAGGTAACAGCCTACGATATACGTATATTCAAAAAGGAGCCCTTTATTGCAATGAAGAAAAAACAAACAACAAAAGCGTTGCTTGTCGCATGCATAACTGATCATAAGCAAGATTTCTACAGGTTGGCTTTCAGTTATGTGAAAAATCAAGATGACGCATTAGATATTGTTCAGGAATCTATAAAAAAAGCGCTGAGCTCAGTTGAAACGGTCAGAAACCCCGAGACGATAAAAAGCTGGTTTTATAAAATTTTGGTGCGGACAGCTATTGATTTTTTGCGCAAACAAAAAAAGATAAGAGTGATGGACGACGAAACGATAGAATTTTTAAGCAAGGGAAAAGAAGACCATTACAAGGATACTGATCTCCATGAAGCGCTTGACGAATTGCCTTACCGCTATAAAACCATTATTATTTTACGTTTTTTTGAAGACCTCAAATTAGAAGAAATTGCGGAAATTACAGGAGAAAACACGAATACCGTCAAAACGCGCCTATACAGAGCATTGAAGCTGATGCGCATTCAGTTGACGAAGGAGGATCTTTCTTAATGGATAAGAGATTACAGCAATTAAAAGAAGAATATAAAAATGTTCCGATTCCTAAAGAATTGGATGTCATTGTTGAAAAAGCCCTTCAGCAAGAACCAAAAAAGAAAAGAATCGTCATGTGGCCGACATCAGCAGCAATCGCTGCAGCTATTTTATTCACTGCGCTTGTGAATATCAACCCTGACGCCGCTCACGCTATGTCTAAGATCCCTGTCATCGGCAAAATCGTCAAAGCGATCACCTTTATTGAAATCAAAGAGGAAAAAGACCAATCAAGCATTGATGTCAAAACACCTGCTTTGTCCGGACTTTCTAATAAAGAGCTTGAAAACAGCATTAACGAGAAATACTTGAAAGAAAGCCAGCAGCTGTATAAAGAGTTTATACAATCCACATCCAAAAACAAAAAAGGGCATCTCAGCATCTACAGTGATTACGAGACGGTCACAGACACGCCAGATTTGCTCTCGATCCGGCGCAATATTGAAACAACACAAGCATCTTCCTACACACAAAGCCGTTATATTACGATTGACAAAAAGAATGATATTTTACTTACATTAAAAAGCTTATTCAAAGATGATCGCTATATCAAAGTCATCAGTCAAAACATCAAAGAGCAAATGAAACAGCAAATGAAGGAAGATCCTAATAAAATATATTGGCTCACTGATGAAGATGCTGAACCGTTCAAAACGATTCTTCCTGATCAAACGTTTTACATTACTGAGGACCATAAACTTATGATCTCATTTGACGAATATGAAGTCGCCCCCGGCTATATGGGCGTTACCGAGTTTAAAATTCCAACCAGCGTCATTTCAAACTTGCTCGTGGGAGAACGTTATATTCGATAAAATAAAAAAACATCCATTTTAGATTATGGATGTTTTCTCTCTTTTCTATTTGAGGTCGTAACCTCGCTATCAAAAACAAACGAGAATATTTGCATACTATTGGAGGAATACCCATGTATCACAAGACACAGCATCATCGATACATCCCTGGACTTGATGGCCTTCGGGCTTTTGCCGTCCTGTCCGTTATCGCTTATCACCTAAATTTCAATTGGGCTAACGGAGGCTTTATCGGAGTTGATATCTTTTTTGTTTTATCCGGATATTTGATTACCTCCATTCTATTGCCGGCATATGGAAATGATATTAATCTTGATTTTCGGGACTTTTGGGTGCGCCGCATTCGGCGGCTTCTGCCAGCGGCTTACCTTATGATCTTTTCCACTGTTGTTTGGGTCGTATTGTTTGACCGGGAACTATTGCACACCGTACGCGGGGATGCGATCTCTTCTCTCTTTTATATGAGCAATTGGTGGTTTATTTTTCACAAGCTATCATATTTTGATAGTTTCGGTTCCCCATCACCTCTAAAAAACCTTTGGTCGCTGGCGATTGAAGAACAATTTTATATCATATGGCCAATGTTTTTCGTTTTTGGAATGTACATATTGAAAAGCCGTGCCAGATTGGCTGCGGTAATATCGTTGCTTGCGCTTTGTTCAGCCATGATGATGAGCATACTGTATGAACCTGGCGGAGATCCGAGCCGCGTCTACTATGGCACAGACACTCGTTCGTTTGACCTTCTCATCGGATGCGCCTTGGCTTTGGTATGGCCGATGAAAAGGCTGTCTTCCAACAGGCTGCCAAGCAAACTGAAGCACACTTTGCACGCGACTGAATTTTCGGCATTTTGTATTTTAGTGTTATGTGTCTATTTCACAGATGAATACGAACCTTTTCTTTACAGAGGCGGAATGCTATTCATTAGCATCACTGCCGCAATCCTTATCGCATGTGTTTGCCATCCGAGCAGCTTTTTAGGCAAGCTCCTTTCATGGAGGCTGCTTCGGTGGCTTGGAACAAGGTCTTACGGTATTTATCTTTGGCACTACCCTGTTATTGTGTTGAGCACACCAGTTCAAGAAATCGGAAACCCTGTGTTTTGGCATATCGTGCTGAAGATTATTGTGACATGTATACTTGCCGAGCTTTCCTATCATTTTATTGAGAAGCCGATACGGACACAGGGATTTAGAACATTTTTCAGCGGTATTTTGATACATAGAATCAAGGAATGGAAAACGACATCTGTTATTAGCAAAATGTCAATTGGTTTCGTCATTTTCGCTATACTTATTTTTGCAGGAGGGCTGTCTGGGCTAGCCGGAGAGCAAAAGCACCCTACCAAATGGACCTATAGCTCACAAGAAACAAATGCTGACACCAGCCAAGCTTCTGGGGATGAAAAGGATGCTGCAGCAGATAAAAAACACAATCCTGAACAAAAAACACCAGGCTCCAAGCAAGGACAAAAGGAAAATAAAAATAATGGGCAAGAGACTCATAAAAAGAAAGACACGCAATCTCAACAGTCGAAAGAACCCGCAGACACTGCGAAAAAAGTGTTAGCTATAGGCGATTCCGTCATGCTTGATATTTCTTCACACCTGCATCAGTCACTTTCAAATGTGACGATTGATGGAAAGGTGGGAAGACAAATGTCTCAAGCTTTGGAACTCGCAAAGGAATACAAGTCTTTTAATCAGCCCAACAAGGCTGTCATCATTGAGCTTGGAACCAATGGCTACTTTACAAACAGCCAAATCGAACAACTGCTTCAATCTTTCTCAAAAGCCCATATCTATCTCGTCAATACACGGGTTCCCCGCCAATGGGAAAGCAAAGTTAATGAATCTTTACAGCACCAGGCAAGCGCACATCAAAATGTTACGTTAGTTGACTGGCATACAGAAGCCCTTCAGCATCCGGAATATTTTACCCCTGATGGTGTTCACTTGGTTCCTAAAGGGGCAAAAGCTTTGACTGCTCTTATTGTTCAGGCGATGAAATCGTAAAAAAGAGATCCTATACGGATCACTTTTTTACTTTAGTTTCTGATCGTTGATTATGTCTTCTTTCAGCAAGGCAGCCCTTATGTTTACATGCCGTTTACGTAAGGGTAAGCCAAAATTGAATGGAGGGATGATAATGAAAGGAAATGAAGAACATGATATCCAAAAAGAGCTGAAACGATATGAGCTTTTTTTCAAAAAACGATATAAGATTCTTTATACAGTAAACGATTTTATCATCGGTGCTTTGTTTCTCGTTGGAAGCTTTTTCTTTTTCTATGACCAGTTAAAGTCTGCAGGGATATGGCTGTTTGCGGTCGGAAGCTTGCTGCTGTTAATCAGGCCGACCATTCGGCTGATTCATGACTTTCATTACCGTAAACATGTAGAACGGCAATTCAAGCATCAATCTTCAACAGATGACTGATCTTAAGGAATAAGAAAGAACAAAATGCCAAAAGCCTGAGTCGAAAATCAAAAACAAGACTTTTAGACTATTTATTTTTAAAAATAAGGTAAAAAGAACTAAACTTTTGTCTCTATATGACGATATGAATAATAAGGCCGGCGCGATACTCCCTATAACATCCTTTTCAGTAGATTTCATTATCGTGCCGGTTTTCTCACATGCAAAGCAATCCCGCCAATCAGATTGGCGGGATTTTATTTTTTATTAATTTCCTGTCCAAACGTCTTTTACATAACGTTTTTGGTCTTGCAGCTTTTGCAGCCAATCGGCGGATTCTTCCTGACTTGCCCCTTTTTCAGTTTCATATGCCCATCGCAAAGTTTTCTCTACGTCAGGAGCCATTTGCGATCCATCACCGCATACGTAAATATGGGCTCCTTTTTCAATGAGTGTCATCAATTTCTGTGAATCTTGCTTGAGCAAGTGCTGGACATATCCTTTTGATTCGTTTTCGACGCGTGAGTAGCATCGGCGGATTGTGACCAAACCTTCCTGTTCCGCTTGATCCAGCTCTTCTCTGTAAAGATCGTCATGATCCGGGCGCCGGCAGCCGAAGTATAAAAGTGCTTCACCAAGCGTGCTTCCTTCCTTATTCAAAACAGATCTTGCCTGAATAAAGCCCCTGAATGGCGCAATTCCTGTACCCGGACCAACCATAATCATAGGCGTGTCAGGGTCATCCGGCATCTGGAATCCGGACTGCGGCGTACGAATGAAGCAGGCTGCTGCATCACCTGTATTCAATTCTGCTAAATAAGTAGAGGCGACACCCCGGTATTCACCTCGGCCGCTCCAGGCTGAGGCTTTCACAACTCCTACCGTCATGCTCACGATATTTGCATGGGCTTTCGGTGAACTTGAAATGGAATAGTATCTCGGTTTTAGTGATGGCAAAAGTGCTAAAAACCGTTCAAACGGCATTTCGCAGGCAGGATAATCTTCTAAAAGATCAAGCATGGTAAGACGTTTTGCAAGCACCTGCTCTTTGTAAGTGCCATCATCTGAAACGAGCTGTTCCAGCTCTTTTTGATGCGGCGGGCAGACTGTATAAGAAGCCAGCTCGCGAAGCTGAAGCCTTGAAGCCGGTTCCTGCAGCTCTACATAGGACGACAGTAAATCCGCTACTTTAATCGGCCGGTCCATCGGCAGGTGAGCCATATGAGCGCTTCCGCTTATTTGTATTACATGATTGGACTGCAAACCGAATCGGCTGAGAACCCGCTGAACAAGCTCCCTGCTGTTCTTCGGCAGGATTCCGATATGATCGCCTTCTTTATATGTTTTACCCTCCGGAATTTCCAATTCAATATGGCGGGTCGAACGCGTACTGTCAGCTGACTGGAGCTCTCGATTCTCTAATACAATCCCTTCAAACGCGCCATATGCTTTGGCAACCGGCGTTTCCGTCGCTTCACTGAGAAAAGTAATCGACAATGAAGGCCTGTCTTCTTTCTGGGCGATTTCGTTAATATCAAATGCGTCCAGCGTTTCCTTCCAGAAGCGGTTTTCCCAAGACTCGCGATGGCTTTCAAAATCATCGGCCGCATCACCTTCCCCAATCGCTGTTAAACGCGTTGCCCCCTTTGCTTTCATCATGTCATCAATCAGGCGGGGAATCCGCTGATACGTGCTGGCCCAGCTCCGGTTTCCGCAGCCGAAAACCGCATAGGAAACGCCTTTCAATCGGCCTTCCTCAAGCTCTTTCAGCCACTCTACAAAGCCGGCGGCATTATCAGGCGGCGCCCCATTATAAGAAGCCGTAACAATGACGACTGCCCCTTCTTCAGGAAGCTTGCCGATGTAATCATCAAGCGGAGCCGTTTCAGCTGTAAAGCCCATCTGGCGGCCTTGAGCGGCCAGTTCACCGGCTATTCCCTCAGCTGTCCCAAGGTTTGAACCGTAAAGAACGAGTAAAGGTGTGCCGTGTTTAGGTTGGGTTTCTTTTGGCTTTGTTTCTGTTTTGATGTCTGCCTGTTCTCTTCGCTGTACATTGATTGCCGCTGTTTTCCGCGGTTTCACAGTAATTTTAAAATCATCCGGCTTGATTGTTAATGCTTCTTTGATTTTTAGTTCATAGCCATTATGATTTATCAAATCAAAATGCTTTAATACAAGACCAAGAACCATTGTCGCTTCTTGAAGAGCAAACTGCATGCCGATACAAGCGCGCTGGCCGTTTCCAAACGGCTTATACGCATGATGAGGGATACTTGAAGGATCTTCAAACCGTTCCGGACGGAAATCTTCCGCATCCGCTCCCCAAGCGTTTTGGTCCCGGTGCAGCTTCGGAATTAAAATGGTGACAGGCTGCCCTTTGCTGATCGGATATTCCCCGCCTAGAACAGTGTCCTCCTTCGCATATAGAGAAAAAGCCGGAGCTGTTGGATACAGTCTCAGGGTTTCGTTTAACACCATCCGAATGTATTTGAGCTGCTGGATTTGTTTATATTCAGGCGTGTCATCCGTTAGCACGCGATCCGCTTCCTCCTGAGCTTTTTTCAGTTTTTCCGGATGTGTAAGCAGACAATAAATCGCAAAGGAAAGCAGCCCGCTTGTTGTCTCATGTCCAGCTATTAAAAATGTGATGATTTGATACCTTATGTTTTCGTCATCCAGCGTTTCACCCGTTACTGGATCTTTGGCATAAAGCATGAGAGACAAGAGATCCTTAATGTTTTCATCCGGATTCGCCTTTCGCTCCGCTATCATTCTATCGACAAGGGAGTTCATGACTTCTATATCTTTTTGGAACTGCAGTTTCGTTTTCACCATCATTTTATCTTGCAGGCCCAGTCTTTTTGATTGATTCATCGCCTCTTTTAAGGCACGGAGCATGCTGGTGATAAACGGATGCTGCGAATCACGGTAAAAGCTGTTGAATCGATAGTTAAACCCGCACAACCCAATCGTATCAAGCGTCAGACGCGTCATATCGTCCGCTACGTCAATTTCTTCATTGGGGTTAAGGCGGCTCCATTTTTGTATAAGCTGGGTTGCGATATCCAGCATCATAGAATGATAGCCTTTCATCGCTTTTTGGCTAAAACTCGGCAGCAAAATGCGGTGGGCTTTTTGCCAGTTCGGTTCGTGCGTCCAGCTTGTAAATAAGCCATCTCCGCCGAACTCGCGCACCTTTAGCAAACCTTTGCCAAGGTTCTTGTCAAAGCGGCTTTCATCACACACTTCAGCCACAAGATTGTGGCCTGAGACAAAAACACTGGATACTCCCGGAAAATCAAAACGGAAAATCGGTCCCAATTCATCAGCTAACCGCCATAAAGATTGAGAAAGCTGTTCTTTTTCCAGATGCGGAAGATTTTTTAAAGGTCCGTATGTTTTGGGCTGAGGTATTGCGCTTGCCTGTTTCATTGACATCTCCCTTTCCTATTTTTGTGATGATTGAAGCTTAATGGCATCCCAGCAGCACTGTTCCAATTCAGTAATTAAACCAGTGTCCATCTCTATATCACCTGTTTGGACGAGCTGATATAACTTGAGAAACGCCCCTAATACAATCGCGATTAACACATTAGAGGGCAGGCTGCGAATCACGCCTTCCGCTTTTCCCTTATTAAAATAGTCATCAAGCATTTGAGTCAGATTTTCTATCATTTTTTTGCTTGTATGATTTAAGTAATGAGCGTCTTTTTTGGTTTCAAGAAAAAAAAGCGCATAGTCACTCTCTTTCGTAAACTGAACGAGACAGCTAAATACGTGATGGAAGCCTTCTCTGACAGGCAGTTCCAAAATGTCTCCCTTCAGCTTTTCTGTAAATCGCTGAATGCTTTCTTGAAACAGTACGTTGACGAGTGTTTCTTTGCTGTCAAAATAACGATAGATCGTCCCTGTCCCCACATGAGCACGTTCAGCTATCATAGGAATAGTGGTAGCGTCAAAACCCCTTTCTGTAAAAAGCGAGACCGACGCTTTCATAATCATGTCGTATTTACTGCTGGATTCGGATAACATGTAATGCAACCTCCGATTCGTTTGCGGAATGAATATTCATTCCTTTTGTTCATAAATAATATCTGCCCTATCTGATATCACCTCTTTGTTCTTTCTTCTGTTATAAGTTTATATGAAAAAAACTTTTTTTAATATAAAGTATATGCAAAAAATAAAAAATTAAGAAAATATACCCAATCCCTAATGTAAGGACCTTGGATATATTTCCCGAGAAATTTTTTATTTAACAGCCACAATACATAAACAGGAATCACGCCTGATGACAGAAAGTTCCCTGAAATGCTGGTCTTTCAACAGTTGAATATACGTTCTTTCTTTTTCACCGGTATTTGCATCAATACTGATGTAACACCGGCCGTCAATTTGAAGCACCCTGTAAATTTCTCTTAATGCAAGCCTAATATCGGTGCAGCTCTGAACCGTATGTAAAGAAAACACTTTATTAAAGATACGGTCATCAAAGGGAAGGTTCTCTGGAAAGCCATGAAAAACCTCCCCTTTCCCCATGTTTTTTCGATTCGCACGGGATATCTGCCTTACCTTTCGCTTTGAAGGATCAATGCTTTTTAAGCTCCCCTTGTCTAGTTTCTTGGCTATGCTTTTAAAAACAGTGCCATTTCCGATTCCAATTTCTAAAATTCTGTCATTTCCTTGTATATCTATAGAGTCAATCATCATATGCTCAATGGTTTTAATTTGCTTATATTTCCGAGAAAATAATTTCCAAAGATTCGATCGTTTATAGAGTCTATTTTCTAGCATTTTAAACACCTGCTTTTGGTTTCCTATGTTTATTTATTATATTCGAAAAATAAACATCATCTTCTTTTCTAAAAGGGAAGGAAGGTACCAACTAGACGGCAATGTGTCTAAAAACGTTTCGATAGAACTAAACTTTTTCATTTTTCCCGCAAAAAAAGCAGAAAACAAAATGTTTTCTGCCCTCTTTCTAATGCCAATGATAAGGGAATACATACAGCCTTTGCTGCTGCATTGCCATCAGCCTCTGCTGTCGGAACGGATTTCCATAGCCATGTTTGAAGGAATGCGGCATGGACGCATAACCATGGCCAATCGACGGCAGCCTTTTTTGATCATCGTTCATGATGCCATCACCTGCCTCACAATAACGTTGATTTACTATATGCAGGTGCGCATTTTCTTGACAGCTGTTTCGCTAAACTTGGTCCTTCTCCATTGTATAATGCATCAATAATTCCATTCTAAGCATATGCCATTCCCCCTTCAGTTTTTTTATTGCTTTTAGCGCCAGTTTGTTAAATAAAGATGCTTTAACTGAGACTCCTTCATTTCATCATAAATCTGCTCAATCTGCTGTTCTCGTTCGAATTCTTCCAGGCTCTTAAACCGTTTTTTTATCGTTAACGTTAAAAAGAATAGGTTAATCGTCATAAGCTCACCCCCTTTCAAAGTCCGCACCAAGCGAAATAGCCCGCAGCATCAATCCTTCTGCCGCGGGCAAATAAAAACCGCAGACAAAAGAAGACACCAATGCCTCTACTGCCTGCGGGGAGTTGCGTATGTCCGACTATTCCGAATTTAATGCGTGCGATAAGCATCGGTTAAGGAAGGACACGAACTCTTCCACAGGCTGAATAAACCATGAACTTTTCCTTGTGTATCACGTACAGGTTGACGTCGTTGTCTCATTGTCATTTTGGTTCAGCCTCCTTTGCTCTTTTTTCTTACTTTGTAAGTATATCCACCAAATTCCATTTTGTAAACATCTTTTTCTAAAAATGGACTGAAATTGTGCAAATCATCGAATGGTTTTGCCCGTTGCTCATGATACCTGCTTCATTTCTTTTCTGGAGCGGTCTTTCTTATGATATGCAATAAAATAAATGAGTCCGACAAATACAGCTCCGCCGATGACATTGCCGATAAAAGCAGGAATGATGTTTCCGATAAACTGCCCCCACGTGAACGAGCCTGTAAAAATGGCAGCAGGGATCACAAACATGTTGGCGACAACGTGCTGAAATCCGATAGCCACAAAAGCCATAATTGGGAACCAGATGCCAAGGATTTTACCTGCTGCGTCTTGGGCGCCGAAAGAAAGCCACACTGCAAGACATACAAGCCAGTTACAGCCGATGCCGGAAATGAGAACCTTTCCAAAGCTCATATCGAGTTTTCCTTGGGCAACGGCAACCGTTTTTTCTAAATAAGGACCTGTTTCAGTCAATCCAACCAAATGCCCGAAAAAGTACGCAACAAACAATGCGCCGATTAAGTTCATAACTGTGACGATTCCCCAGTTAATCGCCAACTCTTTTACTGATATTTTTCTCGAAAATAACGCCATCGCAACTGACATCATATTTCCTGTGATCAGTTCAGCGCCAGCGAGAACGACAAGGATCAGACCGACTGGAAATACTGCTGCACCGATCAAACTGGACAGGCTCCCCCATTCTTTCGGAAGATCACCGATCACCCTGATATCAAGCAAATACCCAAGTGCGATAAATGCACCGCCTAAAAACCCCAGCACAAGCAGTGACGGCAGCGGGAGCTTTATTTTTTTCATCCCTGCTTCTATTGCTGCTTCCGCTATTTCATCCGGTTTTCGAAAAGCCATAATAAAACGCCTCCATACTTCTTCTTTTCTAACAGTTATGCAAGAAAGGCAATAAAAAAGACAGCACTCAAATAACCTGTGTCAAACCAGGCGTTTGAATGCTGCCTAACTTGTATGCATACCCATACAACAATATCAAGCAGTATGTAAGATATTGAAAGAGAATATATACAGTTCGTGCATACATTCCATTGCTTTAGCCTTCTATAACTGTAGCAACATCATATCAAATGTGACAAATTTGTGTCAATGGCAAATATGCTAGCTTTGCACAGCTTCTTTTTGATCATCTATTTTTCGGTCAAAAACAAATACAGATACAGCGATGTTTTCCTCAATTTTAATATCAGAAAACAAATGGACTAGCTTAGCTCCCATAAGTTCCTCCATCCCTTCTGGCGTTTGTTTGGAATAAAGGTCTTGAATCAGGCTTGTCCGAGCCGCATGCACCATCTCTCTTCCTTCAGGCGTACGGGCGATAAACTGCTCGCTTGCACTCAGATTTCCGTATAGCGTTGAAACTGCCATGTTTTCTACAAATACAGTATGAATTCGCTCAGGCCCTTTTCCGAACAATTCTTTGCGAAGCTTTCGAATGATATCATTGAATTCGTGAATTTTTTTAGACATGCTGATTACCCCTTCCGATATTGCCTTATAAAGGCTTTTCCCGGTTCCCCTTAGGACATTTCACTTGGTTAAAATTTTCCTGCCATATTGTATTATAATAAATATCACTTTATAATAAAAGCAGTGTTGATGGATTTGTAATAGGATCTTGTTATGAGTCTATCGTTTTATAAAAATCAAGGATTGGTCTGTTAGTAAGACTTGCTAGTGAACTATTCCGCCATGTGTGTTTACACCTTCTTAGAATTAAGGACAGGTGTATCTATACATGGCTTTTTTTGACTTCGTGAAAGAAAGATGGAGGGGAATATGAATATGATGGACGGTAAGTCGATCAGTATCCGTGTAGACGGAACAGAAATTCAAGCACGAGCAGGGGCCACAATTTTAGATATTTTAAATGAAAACGGAATTGAATACCCGCAGATTTGCCACGTACCTGAGGTTGATCCGATTCAAACTTGTGATACTTGCATTGTAGAAGCAAATGGCAAGCTGGTTCGTTCATGCGCGACGGTCGCAGAAAACGGAATGTCAATTGATCTTTCGGGAAATCGAGTGAAAGAAGCGCAAACCGAGGCGATGGACCGCCTTCTTGAAAATCATTTGCTGTATTGTACGGTTTGCGATAACAACAATGGGAACTGTACGCTGCACAATACAGCGGAAATGATGGGGATTGAGCATCAAAAATACCCATATACGCCAAAAGAAGATCCTTCTTGCGCGGTTGATATGTCTCATCCTTTTTATCGCTATGATCCAAACCAATGTATTGCCTGCGGCCAGTGTGTTGAAGTCTGTCAAAACCTTCAGGTAAATGAAACACTCTCAATCGATTGGGAACGCGAACGCCCTCGCGTTATTTGGGATGAGGGCGTTCCGATCAATGAATCTTCTTGTGTCAGCTGCGGTCAGTGTGTCACAGTATGTCCATGTAATGCACTGATGGAAAAATCAATGCTCGGGCAGGCTGGCTTTATGACAGGCATTAAAGAGGATGTCATGGAACCGATGATTGACCTCGTGAAAAATGTTGAGCCGGGGTATGGCAGCATTTTTGCCATTTCTGAAGTTGAAGCGGCAATGCGAGAAACGAGAACGAAAAAAACAAAAACTGTATGTACGTTCTGCGGTGTCGGATGTTCTTTTGAAGTATGGACAAAAGGCCGGGATATTCTAAAGATCCAGCCTGTTTCTGATGCTCCGGTTAACGCGATTTCCACATGTGTCAAAGGGAAATTCGGCTGGGATTTCGTCAATTCTGAAGAGCGGATCACAAAGCCTTTAATCCGTAAAAACGGAGCTTTTGTGGAATCTTCTTGGGAAGAGGCCCTCGATCTTGTCGCAAGCAGACTAGGATCAATTAAAGAGCAGTACGGTAAAGGCTCTGTCGGGTTTATCTCTTCATCTAAAATTACGAATGAAGAAAACTACGTCATTCAAAAGCTAGCGCGTCAGGTATTTGAAACAAACAACGTCGATAACTGTTCACGCTACTGTCAGTCTCCTGCCACAGACGGATTGTTCCGCACTGTCGGTATGGGCGGTGACGCCGGCACGATTAAAGATATCGCCAAAGCCGGTCTCGTCATCATCGTCGGCGCCAATCCGGCGGAAGGACATCCAGTGCTCGCAACACGCGTCAAACGGGCACACAAGCTCCACGGTCAAAAACTGATTGTTGCCGACCTGCGTAAAAATGAGATGGCTGAGCGATCTGATCTGTTCATCAGCCCTAAACAAGGCACAGACCAAGTTTGGCTGATGGCTGTTACGAAATATATGATCGACCAAGGCTGGCACGATCAGGCGTTTATTGATGAGAACGTCAATTACTTTGAAGATTATAAAGAAACCCTTAAAACGTATACGCTTGATTATGCAGAACGCATCACAGGCCTTTCAAAAGAAAACATCATTCAAATCGCTGAAATGATCCGTGATGCTGACGGCACTTGTGTCCTTTGGGGAATGGGTGTCACACAAAATACAGGCGGTTCTGATACATCAGCAGCCATATCAAACCTGCTTCTCGCTACGGGCAACTATCGCCGTCCGGGTGCAGGCGCTTATCCTCTGCGCGGACACAATAACGTGCAAGGCGCTTGTGACATGGGAACATTGCCTGGCTGGCTGCCGGGATATCAGCATATTACAGATGACAAAGCCCGCGCTAAATTTGAAGAGGCATATGGTGTCGAGATTGAAGGAAAGCCTGGTTTAGATAATATTCAAATGCTTCATGCCATTGAAGAAGGCAAAATGAAGGCCATGTATCTTGTCGGTGAGGATATGGCACTGGTCGATTCAAACGCGAACCATGTGCATGATATTTTATCAAGCCTTGATTTCTTCGTGGTACAGGACATCTTCCTGTCAAGAACAGCTCAATATGCCGATGTCGTCTTGCCGGCCACTCCTTCACTTGAAAAAGACGGAACATTTACCAACACAGAACGCCGTGTGCAGCGATTGTATCAGGCGCTTCCGACGCTTGGTGACGCAAAGCCGGACTGGTGGATTATTCAAGAGGTGGCAAACCGTTTAGGAGCGAATTGGAATTACAGCCATCCAAGTGACATTTTCTCTGAAATGGCGAGCCTTTCTCCTCTGTTTGCCAAAGCAAGCTATGAGGTGCTAGAAGGCTGGAACAGCTTCCTATGGGGCAGCTTCACAGGTGAAAGCACACCGCTTCTGTATGAAGACGGATTTAATTTCCCTGACAAAAAAGCCCGCTTTGCCCTTTCTGATTGGACTGAGCCAGCGGCATTTCCGGAGGAATATGATCTTCATATCAATAACGGCCGGATGCTGGAGCATTTCCACGAAGGAAACATGACAAATAAATCGAAAGGCATCCAAGCTAAAGTGCCGAATGTATTCGTTGAAATCTCACCTGAGCTTGCACAAGAGCGAGGTGTTTGTGACGGTTCGCTTGTACGCCTCGTTTCTCCGTTCGGAGCAGTCAAATTGAACGCGCTGATCACAGATCGGGTACGGAAAAATGAACTCTATCTGCCAATGAACTCGACAGACAAGGAGTCAGCGATTAACTTCTTGACGGGACCTGCAGCTGATAAACGGACGAACACGCCTGCTTATAAACAGACAAAGGTCCGGATGGAACTGCTTGGCGGCTGTGAAACAGCGCCGCTTCCAAAAACAAATCCGCGCAACAAAAAACGGCACCCGCAAAACGGAGTCGAAGCAGAAAGAAAATGGAACCGCCCGGGCTATGTCCATCTGACTGACTGATTAACCGATAGGAGGAAAACGAATGGCCACTCCCATTACGACGATCAAAAAAGAAACAAAAACAGCCGAGCAAATGAAGCTTGAAAAAATAGAAGAACTGAAAGAGCTGCTGGCGGAAAACGAGGACGCCGTCTCTAAAACGATGACTTTAATGAATGAACTCAATGATCTAGGAATTTTTGACGCGGCAACAAGCATGCTCAGAGCGAAGGAAGACATTGCCAAGATTGCGCTTGGCCAGGTTTCCCGTGAGCCTGTCACCAACCTCATCAACACGATGATGGCCGCCGGAGGCGCATTGACAAAAGCCGACCCTGAGTTTACAGCAAAGCTTTTAGAAAGCGTAATGGCTGGGACTGAACAGGCACAAAGCTTTTTAAAAGAAGACAAGAAAGTCGGGATTCTCGACCTGTTAAAAGCAATGAACGATCCTGACATCAACAGAGCCGTCGGCTTCGGCCTTCAGTTTTTAAAAGGCATGGGAAAAGAACTCCGAGAAAAATAACAAAAAACAGCCATCGCGATGATGGCTGTTTTTTATTCGTCGGCTTCCTCCAAACGCTTCTTGTAAATAAGTGAACGGTCAGCGCAAAAGAAGGCACCGGCTAAAAATACGCAATCCGCTAAAAACATAGTCGATTTCTGGCCTAATGTTAAGCCTTGATCAGGGAGAACTGCGCCTATATATAAAAAAGTGCTGACTGCAAGCAATGTAAAAGCAAAATGCTTGTAGTCTTCTTTTAAAGATTTCATTCTATTTTTATTCAAAAGAATCACCTGCCAGATTCATAGTATACGACTATTATAATATAATCCGGCGGCTTACAGAGAAAGTAATTCTATCCATTTGTTATATATTTTCAAGCGCTTGGCCGATATCTTCCAGCAAATCTTCCGCATCCTCAATTCCCACAGAAATTCTGATCAACCCGTCCGTAATGCCGAGCTCAAGCCGGCGTTCTCTCGGAATAGAGGCATGTGTCATTCTAGCCGGAACAGAAATTAAGCTTTCAACCGCCCCCAAGCTTTCAGCAATGGTAAACAGTTTCAGATTTCCTAAAAACGCATCTACCCGTTCTTCACTGCCGATATCAAAGGAGATCATGCCGCCGAAGCCAGATCCTTGCGTTTTTGCAAGCTCATGTCCGGGATGATTTGAAGAACCGGGATAATATAACGTTTGGACAGCAGGGTGATTCTCAAGAAAGCTTGCGATTTTCCGCGCATTTTGATCGATCGCTTCCATTCTGAGTCCCAACGTTTTGATTCCTCTCATCAAAAGCCAGGAATCTTGAGGGCCGAGCACACCGCCTGTGGAGTTTTGCACAAAATGCAGCTCTTCTCCAAGCTCTTTCGAGGCTGTTACAACTAAACCTCCGACGACATCACTGTGTCCGCCAAGATATTTTGTCGCACTATGAAGCACGATATCAGCGCCTAAAGTAAGCGGCTGCTGAAAATAAGGCGTGTTAAAGGTATTGTCTACGATAAGCAGAACTCCTGATTTTTTTGCGATATCCGCCATGAGCGTCAAGTCGGTGATTTTGAGCAATGGGTTTGTCGGTGTCTCAATATAAATGGCTCTTGTGTTAGGACGAATTGCTTTTTCAACTTCTTCTCTGTTGCTCGTATCGACAAATGTTGATTCAATGCCAAGACGGTTAAGCACCTTTGTCATCACGCGGTATGTTCCGCCGTACACATCATCAGTCAACACGACATGATCTCCGCTGTTAAACAGCATCATAACTGCTGTAATGGCAGCCATTCCTGAGCTGAAGGCATAACCTGCTTCCCCGCCTTCCAGTTCTGTCACAAGTGCTTCGAGAGCGGTTCGAGTCGGATTGGCCGTTCTTGAATACTCGTAGCCTGTATGCTGCCCTGCTTTCGGCTGCTTGTACGTGCTTACTTGATAAATGGGCACGGAAACTGCGCCTGTTTTCTCATCACCTGTGATTCCGCCATGTATCATCATTGTTTTTTTCTTCATATCAGATGCCTCCTTCGTATATTTGTTTGCTGATATATCGATCGCTGCTGTCAGGAAATACAGTAACAATGTTAGTTCCCGCGGATGCTTTTTTCGCTTCCTCCAATGCTGCAAAAAGCGCTGCACCTGAAGAGCTTCCGATCAGCAGACCTTCTTTTTCTGCCGCTTCTTTCACAAGTCTAAACGCATTCTCATCTGTTACGGTATAGATCTTATCAAAGTGGCTCTTATTCATATAATCGGGGATGAACTCCATGCCGATGCCCTCAGTTTTATGAGCGTAAGGCTCTCCTCCGTTTAAAATCGAACCCTCCGGTTCAACAATCACCGTTTTGACTGCTGGATTTTTTTCTTTCAAGAAGGAAGCTGTTCCTGCGAACGTGCCCCCTGATCCTGCCCCGGCGACAAACGTATGAATATTCCCGTCAAGCGCTTCCCATATTTCAGGTCCAAGCGTCTTATAGTAAGTCGATGGATTTACTCGGTTTTTAAATTGCAAAACACAATAAGAATTTTCAATCTCAGTCTCCAGCTGCATGGCTTTTTGAATGGCGCCCTGCATTCCGTCCTCACGCGGGGTATGAATGATTGATGCTCCAAGCGCCTGCATAATTTGCTGCTTCTCTGTGCTGAAATGTTCCGGGACACAGAAAATCGCTTTCAACCCATATTTTCTGGCACTTAGCGCAAGGCCGATCCCTGTATTGCCTGCCGTCGCTTCTATAATCACTCCGCCGGGCTTCACCTTGCCTGAATCGAGCGCGTCACGAATCAGCATATCTCCCAGTCTGTCTTTGATGCTTCCGCCGGGATTCATCATTTCAAGCTTGGCATACACCGCGACTCCTTCTGGAACATCAAAGTTCTTTAAGCGGAGAAGCGGTGTATTCCCAATCAGCTCGGTAATGTCCGTAATCACTGTCATGTATGTCCTCCTCCTTATTAGAGGTTGTTTTTAGAAAAACGGAGGAGAACATGCCTCCGTTTTAATGAATTCGTTTGATCACCTTTAACACAAGCTCTGTTGAATTGACAGCCGCCTGCTCTAAAAATTGGTCAAATGAAACATGTGATTCTTTTCCTGCGATATCTGATAACGCTCTGATGACGACAAACGGCGTTTTAAATTGATGGCACACCTGAGCCACTGCCGCAGCCTCCATTTCAACCGCGTATAGATCAGAAAATCTCGCACGCACCTCTTCAACCCGCTTCGGATCGTTCATAAAAGAATCGCCTGTTGCAATCGTTCCTTTTGCAACCTGAATGCCGTCAAGTTCGGAAACCGCTTCTTCCGTGATGCTGATCAGCTTTTCATCCGCCGGATAAGCAGCCGGAAGACCTGGCACTTGCCCGTATTCATAGTCAAAAGCCGTTACGTCTACATCGTGGTGGCGAACGTCAGTGGAAATGACGACATCTCCTACATTCAATGTATGATGAAATCCGCCCGCTGAGCCTGTGTTAATCACATAATCAGGCTTGTAACGGTCAAGCAAAAGCGTCGTGCTGATAGCAGCATTCACTTTTCCAATTCCTGATTTTAGAAGAATCACTTCAGTTCCTTCATATTCGCCAGTTGTAAATTCACAGTGTGCGATTGTTTCTGTTTTTGCATTTTCAAGTTTGTTTCTTAGGATGGTAACTTCCTCTTCCATTGCTCCGATGACTGCTAGTTTCATCTATTCACATTCCCTTCATTTTACCGTTTGATCGCCTCCATTATCCACACGAAGTCGTTTTGCTGAGTGAATTGGACTGCAAAACTTTCAGCTGTAAACATCTCTTTCAACGCATCCAATGTAGGATAATGTTCTGTCTCTAAATCATTTGCAAGCTGATAGAAGCCTTGAGAACGGGCTTTATCGATAGCCTGTTGATACGCTTGCGCATCTTCAAAGACGGTATCGGCAAACACTATTTTATCATGCAAATGAAGGTATTTGCCATATTGCTTTATGGCGGCCCGCTTTTCTTTGTCGGTTAAATGATGAAAAGCGTATGAACTGACGATGGTATCAGCCTGAAATGGCGGCTTAGGGAATGTCAAGAAGTCTCCGTCTACGATTTCCGTTCTGCCTGAAAGCTTGTCAGAAGCCAGTTTACGCATTGCTGGAGAAGGTTCGATTCCAAATACAGTTTTGCCCGCATCAAGCAGCTTTGCTGTCAAATTCCCGGTCCCCGGGCCAAATTCTAACACGTGCATTCCAGATTTGCTGACGATGGCATCAAGGATATGATCGTAGCCTCTGAACGCTTCTTTATACTGAATATCAAAGCCTTGTACTGTTTGATCATAAGTTGCTGCCCAATCTTCAAAGAGAGGGATAAATTCACGTCCCATATTTGTCACACTCCATATTTAATAATTCCTATAAGTATACTATGAATTAACGATGGAACAGTTCCTATCATACCACATCTTCTGAAAAGCAGGTACTAAAACACTTTGTGTATTTTATGCCATCTCATATTGCGCAAAGACTGCAAAAAAGCTTATACTTCATATGACTTGTGAAAGCTGGAGGGGCAAGACATGAATTTTCAATTAGATCTGATTAAAGACAAAGTGGAATTTTTTGAAGCGGCTTCATTGCAGGAGCTTGAAAAGAAAATCAATACACAAATTGAAAACAATAAAGCCATCATGCTCCGGGTGAAATCTGTTTCACACCAAACTGCTGTGGCAGAAGGAAGAATATTGTATAGCGCGGTGGTTCATTTCGCAGCAGAAGCCTAAAACAAAAGCAGCCGGTTGTAGCCCGGCTGCTTTTGTTTATTTTAGCTTTTCTACTTTTGTCGGCTTCCAGCCTTTTTTATCAACCCATGTAATCGTGACTTGATATTTATTCCCAGTCGCCTTGTCTAAAATCTTGCCTTTGGCATCCTGAGGGCTGCCGTTATTTCCAAGCCAGAGCACCGTCATGTTATCTGTTGAGACACCTGTTGCATATGAAATGGCTTTTAGCATCTCAGCCCAGTCTTGTGAGCTTGAATCATAAGTAGCGGCATGCTCGCCTGTCTGCTCAGTTCCAACTGCTTTCCAGTCGGAATTTTCATACGTTTTTTCCACATCGCTTGATGAGCCGCCTTCTGTAACTTTTGCATCTTTAAGCCCGTCACCTGCTGAATCTGAGTCAGAGTCATCTTTTTTAGAAGAAGAATCATCTTTTTTGGAATCTGAATCAGAATCTGAAGACTTCTCAGAATCCTTTTCGCTGTCAGAAGTATCTTTCTTGCTGTCTTTTATATCCTCATCCGATTTCTTTTCCGTCTTTCCTGAAGCCGGAGATTCTTGTTTTTGTGTCGTTTCAGAATCCTTGCTGACATCTTTGCTAGAAGGACTGTTAATGAAGAGATTCGCTGCTACTACGACAATTAGTATGGATACGATTGCGATTAAAATGTTAAGCACTAAATTGGCTTTTCTGCGCTTATCACGGTTTTCATAACGAGATTGATTATTGCTCAATAATTCTGCACTCCTTTATCCCTCTTGGCTCAGCATATATTTTAACATGTGCTGAGAAGTTGTTCTATTTCTGATTGATTTCAATTTCGTGTACTTTTTTAACAATATCATAAAACACTGAATTTGTCAGAGCCTTATCTCCCGGTGTATCCATGTGTAAAACAACAAGAGCGTATTTCGGCTTATCCGCGGGAAAGTATCCGGCAAACCATTTTTCATAAAGCGTTTCTTTCTCTTTTGAAAGCTTGCCTGTCTGGGCTGTGCCCGACTTCCCTGCTACAGTATACGGAAGATCTTGAAACCTTCTGCCCGTTCCGGAAGGAGATTCTACCACCCGCCGCAGCATTTTTTGAAGCTGCTGTGACGTATATTTGTCTATCGTTTCTCCTTTAAGCTTCTGATCTTTAAACGTAACGAGCGTTGTGCCATTCTTATACTCAATTTGTTCGGCAATTTTCACCTGCCGTTTTTCTCCGCCGCGGGCGATTGTCGCCATCATATTGGCTACCTCGAGCGGCGTTACCTTTACATTTTTCTGCCCAATCGCTGTTTGCGCAATGGCTTTTTTGACTGATTTGTCTTTTTCATCCCCCCATATCACGCCGCTTTTTTCGTTATACAGCTGACGGAAATCGGTTTCGTGGTACAGCTTTCCCTCCCAGCCTGCCCGATCAGTGAGAGCCAGCTTCTCAGACATATCTTCAATAACCGAGCTGTCTTTTTTCATTAATTGTTCTGCAAGACTCGTAAATGTGTAATTGCAGCTTTGGGCAAAACTTTCATCAAAAGACAAGGTTCCTTTGTCGTCCCCCGGTTCCCCGTACAGGTTTAAATTGCAATTAAAGGTTTTGCTCGGCTTCACCGTATTATTCTCGATTGCTGCCGCTGCAATAACTGTTTTAAAAACTGATCCGGGATAGATTGGCGTCAGCATATAATTTTGAAGTGTGTTTTGCCGGGACACATCCGCATTAGGTTTGCTTACAATACCCAAAACGCTGCTATTTTCGATGTCCAGCAGCACAGCTCCTCCTTTTTTCAGCCCCTGTTCATCCAATACCTCCTCCATCGCTTTTTGAATGCTTTGATCGATCGTTGTTTTGACCTGGAGCGGATAAAATGTATTGGCTTCAGCTGTATATTTGACGTCCATGCCAAACAAAGGGTTTCCCTTTCCGTCCACATGATATAAAAGCTTTGTGTCTTGTTCCGGAAGCAAAAATTCATCAAATGTCCGTTCTAAACCGGTTGTTCCGATTTCTGTCGTAATCGGAAGGTTCTCCTTGTCAGGATATTTCTTTCGGAGCAGCGCCGGATCTTGATTCGTGCTCCCTATCGTATGTGAAGCAAGGCTTGGCTTGTCTTCATTCTCCATATATACGCCGTAAATGCCGGGATATTTCAAAGAATTGATTTTTGTGATAGATTGTTTTGAAAGTGTTTTGATTTTCTTTTGCTGCAAAATGACCGGTTTTTTTGCCTTACCTAGTGTCTGGCGCAAATCGTCTTCAGACATGCCGAGGATGTCCGCAACTTTTTTGATCGGCCAATCCTGTGTCAGCAGAAAAGGGAACAAAACAACCGCAGGCTCGCTTTGGCCTGTCAGCGCCCGCCCGTTCCGATCTAAAAAAGAGCCTCTTCCATCTGAAATAAGCACTTCCTCCGTCCGCTGTTTCACACTTTCTTGAATCAAATTGATTTTCTTTTTAGAAAATGATTCTGTGAAGAACAGCTGGATTTCTGCAAGCCTCAGCAGAAGCAGAAAAAATACAATCAAAAAAGCGATGACTGCCAGCTTCATTCGTTTCGATATCATCATAAAAAAACACCTCACCCACATTGTGGACGAGGTGTTTCGCTGCTAAACAGATATTATGAAATTTTCACAATTTTCACGAGCATTTCTCCGCCCGGTGTTTGAACTGTGACTTCTTCATCTACTTTTTTGCCCAAAAGGCTTTTTGCGATCGGTGAATCGTTTGAGATTTTCCCTTCAAACGGATCAGCTTCGGCGCTTCCGACGATCGTATATGATTCTTCATCACCGTCAGGCAGTTCGACGAAAGTGACGGTTTTACCCAAGCCGACTACGTTAGAGCCGCCGTCATCTTCAATGATTTTCGCATTGCGAATCATATTTTCAAGAGTCGTCACGCGGCCCTCTACAAATGCCTGCTCTTCTTTCGCTGAATCGTATTCAGAGTTCTCGGAAAGGTCTCCGAAGCTTCTCGCAATTTTGATGCGCTCTACTACTTCTTTTCGTTTAACCGTTTTCAAATATTCTAATTCTTGTTCAAGTTTCTGTTTTCCTTCTGCAGTCATAGGAAAAACTTTCTCTTGTGCCATGTCCCTTCACTCCTTCTGGTTGTCCCTCAACATCTTCGATTATGTATGAGAGCATAAACTAAAAAATACAAGAATGAGAACACAGGGCAGTCCTCGTTCTTCTCTCCCATATAGGTACTGTTTATCTTAAACTGAATCTTGTCGTTCTGCAAATATTTCGCGTTTATAAACAGGGAAAGAAGGGAATTCGCACATTCCCTTCCTGCCTATACATAATATGGTCAGAGTTATTTATGTCTATGCTATGGTATTACAAAATCGCGTTTTGTTCAAGAATGGTTTGAATTTTTGTGACCATCAGATCAATTGCGACGTGATTCTGTCCGCCTTCCGGGATAATAATATCAGCGTATCGTTTGGTCGGCTCGACGAATTGATTATGCATCGGGCGGACCACTGACACATATTGTTCAATGACAGAATCAATAGAGCGTCCGCGCTCATTAATATCCCTCATAATCCGTCTGATGATACGCAAGTCAGCGTCCGTATCAACGTAAAGCTTGATATCCATCAGATCACGAAGCCTTTTGTCTTCAAGAACAAGAATGCCTTCAAGGATAATGACATCCTTTGGCTCTACGTGAACCGTTTCTTCTGAACGGGTGTGCAGCTTATAATCATAGATCGGCTTTTCAATCGGGCGATAATTCAATAGATCTTGAATATGCTCGATTAAATAGTCATTATCAAACGCAAGCGGATGATCATAGTTTGTGTTCAGCCTTTCTTCAAACGGAAGATGGCTTTGGTCTTTATAATAAAGGTCCTGCTGGATCATTAAAATCGAGTGTCCTTTAAATTGTTCATAAATGGACCGTGTGACACTCGTTTTTCCTGAACCGGAACCTCCTGCGATTCCAATGACTACTGGATTCTTACCCATGGGCTGTTACTTCCCCTTTCTCATCATGTTGCTCGGATAAATCTTTTTGTCTAGTTTGAATTTGACAATTTGCAGGGGATGGCGGGCAGCATCTAGCTCATTTCCGTCTTCGTCCCAAATGGTTTCAATCGTATGTGTAAAGTTTTCGATTTCCGGACCGAAAAATTCCACTTCGTCGCCTTTTTTGAAGAAATTGCGCTGCTGAAGCGTGACCATTTGTGTGTCTTCATCATAATTCAGCACTAAGCCGACAAAATCATATGTCGTTTTTTTGGCGTGCTCGCCGAACATTTGCTCTTCATAGCCTGGCGTTCCTTCAAAGAAAGCTGTCGCAGTGTCCCGGTTGGCGCACTTATCGAGCTCTTCAAGCCATTCTTTTTGAATCACAAAGTTTTCTGGATCAGCGCAATAAGCATCGATTACTTTGCGGTATACGCTGACAACAGTTGCTACATAGTGAATAGATTTCATGCGGCCTTCAATCTTTAAGCTGTCTATTCCCATTTCAATCATTTTCGGAATGGATTCAATCAGCTTCAAATCTTTCGGGCTCATCGCAAATGGTGCATCTTCTTCACCATACAAAGCAACGGCGTTGGCACCGTCTGTTTGGTAGAGATCATAATCCCAGCGACATGACTGGCAGCAGCCTCCGCGGTTGGAATCCCGCGCTGTCATGTGATTGCTCAGCACGCAGCGGCCGGAATATGCAATACACATTGCGCCGTGAATGAAGGATTCGATTTCGATATCTACCTTTTCTTTCATTTCTCTGATTTCAAGAGCGCTTGTTTCACGTGCCAGCACGACGCGATCAAGACCTTCTTCCTTCCAGAACTGGACAGCCTTCCAGTTTGAAAGAGACTGCTGTGTGCTCAAGTGAACCTCAACATTCGGCGCCACTCTGCGGCATGTTTCGATAATAAGCGGATCCGCCACAATGATGCCGGCAACGTTGGCGTCTCCAAGCGCTTTTAGATAGTCTTCAAGCCCGTCCATGTTTTCATTATGAGCGAAAATATTCGTTGTTACATAGATCTTCGCGCCATATTTCTTTGCGAATTCAACGCCTTCTGCAATTTCTTCGATCGTAAAGTTATCGGCATTCGAGCGCAGCCCGTATTCCTGTCCTCCGATAAAGACCGCGTCCGCTCCGTAATGAACAGCGATTTTCAGCTTTTCAAGATTACCCGCAGGTGCGAGAAGCTCCGGCTTTTTCGTAATCACACGTTTACCATTGACGATTGTGGATATTTTATCATTTACGGCAGTCATAGCTTAACCTCCTTTTGATTAATAAACCGTTTCCTTGAAGAAGAATCCGGTATCGATTTTTCTGTTCACTGGCTGGATGCTTTCAATGCGTTCAATCCAGTCTTCTTTTTTCGCTTCGTATTCGTCACGGTCTTCCACGCACAAATCAATTGCTTCTCTGTACATTTTGGTGACTTCTATTAAGTATTCAGGCGTTTTCAGGACACCGTCAATTTTGAAGGAATCAATTCCGGCATCTATCAATTCCTCGAGCTCATCAATGATGCACACATCGTTCGGGCTCATAATATGAGTGCCGTTTTCATCTTCGAAAATCGGATATTTATTATCACGTTCTTTATCGTGCAAAAACATGCCAGATTCTTTTTTCTTTCTTTCAATGTCCATGACTTTTCCTTGATATTCAAAATAGTTTCCAATCAAAGAACGCTTCGATTGGAACATGCACGTCATTCCATGCACCTGGATTTCAATTTCGACTTCAGCATTTTCTTTCATTTCGACAATGCTATCCATGTTTAATTCTCTGGCAAGCACAGAACGCGCCGCGCCCTTGCGTCCCCAGTAGTTGCATGTATAGTAGTTGGTGCCTGTTGTTTCTGTACTCCAATGAAGCTTCAGATCAGGCGCAGATTCACGGGCAGCCATCAGCACGGCAGGATCGCCGAATACCGCTGCATCGACACCGGCTTCCGCTAAGAAAGCCAGATATTCGCCAAGCTCACCCACTTTATCGTTATGGAAAATTGCATTTACAGCAACGTATACTTTTGCCCCTTCTTTGTGGGCAATCTCTACGGCTTTCGTTACATCTTCACGAGAAAACTCTCCGGCCAATCTCAAGCCGTATCTCTGTTCCCCAACTAAAAACGCAGTTGCTCCCGCCTGTATGAGCGGCAAAATGTCAGCCGTACTTGTCGGCGTCACTAAGAGCTCTGGTTTTTTCATGACGTTCACCTCTTCTTTTTACTAATCGCAAGTCCGTCCCCGACAGGAATAATCGCAGTTTGGTAATCCGGATGATTCATCAGCCAATGATTATATTCATCAATTTTTGTTATAAGCCTGCGCCTTCTCTTCGGTTCTATTTTGCTGTAATCCTCTGCCACCAGACCTTTAAACAGCACGTTGTCCGTTAAAATCACCCCGTCCGGTGAAAGCATCGGTTCATATAAATGAAAAAAGTTTTGATACTGACCTTTTGCAGCGTCAATAAAAATGACATCGTAAGGCGCAGTTACATGAACGGCGTCAGCTAATTCAAGCGCATCTCCGTAAAAAACATGAATCCGGTCATCAAGCTGAAATTCCTTGATATTGTTTACCGCTTCTTCGTGCCGTTTCTCATTGCGTTCAATTGTATATATTTCAGCAGACGGCAGCTCCAGCGCCATTCGAATGGCAGAATAACCAATGGCCGTTCCGATTTCTAGTATTTTTTTCGGCTGTTTCAGAGACAAAATTTGAAGCAGCACCTCCATGCCCGCTTTTTCCATGATCGGGACATGATGTTCTTCTGCATATGCTTCAAGCTTCTTCACGTTATCCGGCCGAGGCTTTAATAATGCTTCTATATAGTCATTTATTTGTTCATACCGGTCAGTCACTACAAACAGCCTCCCGTTCTAAAAAGGAGTGCCCCAGTCTTATGCACAGGACACTCTCTGAATACATCATGATACATCGGTAAACAACCCGATATATTTTATCATAAAACCTTGCGGAAAGCGAACAAAAGGAGAGCTTTTTGCTCTCCTTTTATTTCTCATTTTTTGAGGAAATGTATTTTTCTTTTGCTTTATTATGCTCTTTTAGCGTTTTTGTAAATACGACCTCACCATTTGATTTGGCCAAGAAGTACAGATAGTCCGTTTTATCCGGATGCAGCGCCGCTTCCCATGACGACATGCCGGCATTGGCGATCGGTCCTGGCGTCAGTCCTGTGTTTTTATACGTATTGTATGGTGAATCGATTTCCAGATCCTTATAAAGAACCCGATCTTTATGCTTGCCTGCCGCGTACAGGACGGTCGGATCTGTTTGGAGCGGCATTTTCTTTTTCAGGCGGTTATAAAAGACGCTCGCAATTTTATGGCGGTCGGCTTTTTCTGTCGCTTCTTCTTCAATTAAAGAAGCCATCGTCAGCAGCTTATGCACAGAAAGTTTGTTTTTCTTCATTTCTGATTTATATGTTTCCACATAAGAATTTGTCTGCTTGATCATTGCCTTGATAATGTCTTCAAGTGATGTGTCCGGATCGTTAAAAGGGTATGTAGCCGGGAATAGGTACCCTTCAAGCGGGTGCTTAATGTTTTGATTGAAAACATCGTTTGTCACAGTGTCCGGGAATTCTTTCTTCAGCTGATTGATAAATGTTTCATCGTCCAGCTTCGCTATGACTTGTTTTTTCGAGTATTTCGTTTCATCAGCAATAGCAGCTGCGATTTGGGTCAGCTGTGCTCCCTCAGTCACTGTGATTTGAAAAGCGTAGCCTGTAGCCCCGCTTGTCAGCTTCTGAATAATGGCATCTAAATCCATTCCTTTATTCAGATGGTAGAATCCGGCCTGAAACCCGGAAGCACCTTTATATTTCACATAGTACTGAAATGCCTTCTCGCTTTTTATGACATCATTTTTCTTTAATATCGATGCGATGGCTGAAACAGACGAACCGCTCGGAATGTTAATATTCACTGCCGTTTTACTGTCATTTTCAACAGGTTCAAGCAATGATTTCCCATATAAAAATGCCCCGCCAATGATGAGAAACAGCACAACAATGGAAGACAGTATGATTCTTTTTTTATTAAAAAACGATTTTTTTTGCTGATTGATATACATTAGGTCTCCTCCCATCAGCTCTTATACTACATGATTCATTGTATTTCGGCAATTTATTACAAAAAGAGGCCTGCATCAAGCACAAAAAAGCCGGAGCAGTATAGCTCCGGCTTTGATTTGGCACGATGTTTTACTCTTCGTCTTCGTCCGCTAAGAATGTGTTTAGTGTTTCTTCGATCATATCCCATTCTTCGTCAGTTTCAATCGGGAATAGCTCACCGTTTTCACCGTCTTCGTTTGGCGTGAAGCTGGAAGCAAGAATTTCTACTTCTTCGTCATCTTTTGATTCGATTGGATAGTACAATACATAAGACTTGCCAAACTCTTCGTTTTCAAATGTAAACAGCACTTCACAAAGCTGTTCATTTCCTTGCTCGTCAACAATTGTAATATTTTTTTCGCCGTGTTCCATTTTTTTCACCTCTGGCTCTAATTTAAGCTGTCGAGATATCCTTGTAAAATCATGACAGCCGCCATCTTATCAATGACTTTTTTTCGTTTTTGCCTGCTTACGTCAGCTGCAATCAGCATTTTTTCAGCCGCCATTGTGGTAAGACGCTCGTCCCACAGCACAACAGGAACATTGTACGTTGTTTCAAGCACTTTAGCAAATGTTTGGCTGGCTTCGCCTCTCGGGCCGACTGTTCCGTTCATGTTCTTAGGAAAGCCGAGCACGATTTTATCTATAGTATAGTCCTTTATCAGTTCAGATAAACGAGATAAACCATAATCGCCTTCCGCTTCATTTATCTTTATGGTCTCAATGCCTTGAGCAGTCCAGCCCATTTCATCGCTCAGAGCTACACCGAGTGTTTTGGTTCCTAAATCGAGTCCTAATATTCTCATTCTTTATTTACGCCTCTTTATGCTGTTCTAAATAAGACTTCACCAATTCCTCGATTAATTCGTCTCTTTCAAGTTTGCGAATTAAATTGCGAGCGTCACGATGCCTAGGAATATAAGCGGGATCACCTGACAGCAAGTATCCGACAATCTGGTTGATTGGATTGTAGCCCTTTTCCTGAAGCGCGTCATACACAGTAATCAGCACCTCATTTACGTTAGTCTCAGCAGAATCATCGGAGAAATTAAATTTCATCGTTTTATCAAACGAGCTCACCGTTTTGCACCTCTTTCCCAAATTCGCAGGCAAAGTTCAGCCTGGGGTCCTAATCTTACCATCATTCTACACTACATGGGCGAATTATAAAACGGATTTCACCCAATCTTCTACAGAAGCCAAAGCTGCTTCTAATTTTTCCGGCTGTTTGCCGCCTGCCTGCGCCATGTCCGGACGGCCTCCGCCGCCTCCGCCGCAAACTTCCGCAGCTTGTTTAACCAGCTTGCCGGCATGAAGGCCTTTCTCAATAAGGTCCTTTGTGACTCCGGCAGAAATATTTACTTTATCGTTTTGTACCGCACCAAGCACAATCACCGCAGAGCCAATCTTTGCTTTGAGTTCATCAACCATTGTGCGGAGATGGTTCATGTCTTTTGCATTAACTTTTTCCGCAAGCACGTTTACGCCGCCAACTTCTTTTACTTTCGACAGGATCGCTCCTGCTTCCACGTTGCCTAGTTTCGCAAGAAGAGATTCATTTTCTCTTTGTGCTTCCTTCAGCTCAGCCTGCAGAGCCGCGACCCGTTTCGGCACCTCTTTGATATTTGTTTTCAGCTCGTCAGCAGTCTGCTTCAATACAGAAATCTGGCTGTTCATTTCGACGTAAGCGCCTTGCCCCGTCACAGCTTCAATCCGTCTTGTGCCTGCCCCGATTCCAGATTCAGAAACGATTTTAAACAAGCCGATTTCTGCTGTATTTCTGACATGGCAGCCGCCGCACAGCTCTAAACTGTAATCCCCAACTTGAACGACACGGACAATATCGCCATATTTTTCGCCGAACAGAGCCATCGCACCCATTTCTTTTGCCTCAGCGATCGGTTTCAAATCAATATTGACCGGGATGCTCGCCCAAATTTTTTCGTTTACGATTCTTTCAATTTGGTCAAGCTCTTCTTTTGTCACTTGGCCAAAGTGTGAGAAGTCAAAACGAAGACGGTTTTCAGTTACAAGAGAGCCCGCCTGATTGACATGAGTTCCAAGAACATCTTTTAGAGCCTGATGCAATAAATGCGTTGCCGTGTGGTTTTTAATGACGCCGCTTCTCATATGGTCTTCAACTTCAGCAGTAACATGCAAGCCTTTTTGAACAGTACCGCTCTCCACAACACCTTCATGCACATGCTGGCCGTTCGGCGCTTTTTGGACATCTTTAATTCTCACAACTGCCTGCTCGCTGCGGAGATAGCCTTTGTCGCCGATTTGACCGCCGCTTTCTGCATAGAACGGTGTTTCATCAAGAATGAATTGAATGCTTTCGCCTTCATGAGCCTCTTCGATTAATTGGCCGTCCTGAAGAAGCACAATGACATTGGCATCAGCTTTGGTTTGAGAATAGCCGACAAATGTACTTTCATCGGTCACGTCGCGCAATGCGCCGCCCTGCACCTGCATGCTGCCGACATCCTGGCGGGCGTTTCTTGCCCGTTCACGCTGCTGGTTCATTTCTTCCTCAAAGCCTTCATGGTCAACCGTCATGTTCTCGTCTTCTGCGTATTCTTCAGTCAGTTCAACCGGGAATCCATACGTATCATACAGTTTAAACACATCAGCACCTGAGATGACGCTGCTGCCCTTGTCTTTTTCTTTTTTGATCATTTCTGACAGGATCGCAAGCCCTTCATTAAGGGTCTCATGGAATCGTTCTTCCTCGGTTTTAATGACTTTTGCGATGAAATCCGCTTTTTCTTTTACTTCAGGATAGAAATCAGCCATGATTTCTGCGACAACCGGCACTAAATCAAACATGAACGGACGGTGGATGTTGATCGTTTTGGCATAACGGACGGCACGGCGCAATAAGCGTCTTAATACATAGCCGCGGCCTTCATTTGACGGCAGCGCCCCGTCACTGACAGCAAAGGCAACTGTTCTGATATGGTCGGCAATCACTTTAAACGCAGTGTCCTTCACATTGTCTTTGCCGTATGTTTCACCAGAAATCGATTCTGTTGCTTTTATGATCGGAACAAACAAATCGGTATCAAAGTTTGTCGGAACATTCTGGATGACAGATACCATTCTTTCAAGTCCCATGCCTGTATCAATGTTCTTCTTCGGAAGCGGTGTGTACGTGCCGTCAGGGTTATGGTTGAACTCTGAGAACACAAGGTTCCATACTTCTAAGTAACGGTCGTTTTCTCCGCCTGGGTAAAGCTCCGGATCTTCTGGATCATTACCATATGCTTCACCGCGGTCGTAGAAAATCTCCGTGTTCGGTCCGCTCGGCCCTTCACCGATATCCCAGAAGTTCCCTTCCAGACGGATGATTCTTTCTTCAGGAATACCGATTTTTTTCGCCCAAAACTCATACGCTTCTTCATCTTCAGGATGAACCGTAACAGAAAGAAGCTCTTTGTCGAAGCCGATCCACTTATCGCTCGTTAAAAACTCCCAAGCCCATGTAATGGCTTCTTCTTTGAAATAATCGCCGATGGAAAAGTTTCCGAGCATTTCAAAGAAAGTATGATGGCGCGCAGTTTTACCTACGTTTTCTATATCGTTTGTTCTGATCGCTTTTTGAGCGTTTACGATTCTAGGATTTTCCGGAACAACACGGCCGTCAAAATATTTTTTCAGCGTCGCAACACCGCTGTTGATCCAAAGCAGTGAGGGATCTTCATGAGGCACTAATGACGCGCTTGGCTCTACCGCATGCCCTTTTTCTTTAAAGAAATCCAAAAACATTTGACGCACTTCCGCAGAAGTTAAGTGTTTCATTGTATTTCCTCCTCTATAAAAATCGAAATTCTCTTCAGTGACAGCAAAAAAGCCCTCCCCCTATGCAAACCAACGTTTACACAGGGACGAGAGCTGTCTCGCGGTACCACCCTGATTACGGGCTTCATTCGCCCGTCACCTTAAACCCTGTAACGCAGGATGTGCGGCAGTGATTAACTGCACTCAGGATTAGCTTCCTCCGATCTTCTGCTAAAGCTCCTTTCAGCTTATGGAGCTTCTCTCTTTAACAGGGCTTCGGCGTACTCAGATCCGTCACTCGAGATTCGTATGTATTCTACGAGAAATTATAGACAAGCGGCACGCCAATGTCAATGCTCTGTCCTCATTCGCAAAAAATGGATCATCATCACTTTTAAAACAGCCGTCGCAGGAACAGCCAGAATCATCCCGACGATTCCCGCAAGCTCCCCTCCGGCGAGGAGCGCAAGCATGATTACGACCGGATGCATTTTAAGGCTTCTGCCGACAATGAACGGACTAAGGATATTGCCTTCCATAAACTGCAGAATAAACACCGTAATCACCACAACAAGAACCGCCTTCACTGAGATTGTCATCGCAATTAACAATGCAGGAACAGCTCCAATGAAAGGGCCAAAATACGGAATGACATTCGTGATCCCAGAGATAAGGCCGAGTATCAGCGGATACGGAAGCCCAAATACCCAGAACGTAAAGCCAGCAATCACGCCGAGAATCAGGCAGACCAAAAGCTGCCCGCGGATGTAATCTCCAAGAGAGTCATCCACATCGCGCAAAAAGGCGCTGCCTCGCTTTCTCCACGACTTCGGAGTCAGGTACCATACCGTCTTTTTCATTAGCTCAATGTCCTTTACCATATAAAATACAAGAAAAGGGATCGTTGCCGCAATTAAGAAATAATCAAGCACGTTTCGGATTCCGCTGATCGCACCCTCGATCGTTCCAGCAAAAAACGCCTCCGTCTGGCTGATCATTTTATCTATACGGTGATGCATACCATCAGGCCAATCATCCGTATGATTATGCACATGAAGAAGGAGCACGTTATACGTTTCGGCAAACATCGGTATATTTTCTGACAACTCCGTCAGCTGCACGATGAGAACAGGCACCCCCTTATACAGCGCCCAGCCAATCCCGCCAAAAAAAAGAACATAAATAACCAAGATGCTCAAAGTCCTAGGCAATCCTTTGCCATGCAGCCATTCTGTGACCGGAAGCAATAAATAAGATATAAAAATGGAAATAATCAAGGGAATAAAGATCGTTTTTATGACGTACCAAAAGGGTGTCCATAACATATCAAGCATAAAAAAGACGTAGACTGTTAACAGAACCAGCAAACAAATGGCCACCCATAACAAAAGCTGCACCGGTTTTTGAAGCATCTGCTTTCACCTCACCTATATCTTTTGAGGTTTACACAGAATTATTCTTTTATGTTTTCAGCCAGTCCTAAGTCGTGGACATTTTTTCAGATCGTTTAGTGTGTTTTTAAATCCGCTATGCTATCTGAAATTACAGAAGCGGCTGATAGAAGCGTCGTGCTCCACCGGGCTGAGCTACACTGACTTTGTTCTTCATGCCGCAAGCGCTTCGCTGCATGGTTCCGCCCATTAGATACATCGCTTGCTGTTGTGATTGCTTAGCTTTGCCCGAACTGATCAGACGGCGGTTATTTTTTTCGATTTACTTACGGCGCCTTATGTATGTGGCAGTCAATTACTCCCTTTCAGTCCGGCAAATATAGAAAAGGATACTCTTTAGAGAGTATCCTTTTTGCATTAAAACATTTTCATCATTCTTCTTCTCATCCGCTTCATGCTTCGATTATTCAGCATGTCAGATTGAGTCGCCATTCGGTACACGAGAGCTCCGGCTCCCATTGCCAAAAGAGAAGTCATCGTCCGATTCATCCTGCGCATCTCCTTTCATGATTAAAAATTGATGCTGCGTTCATCCTCAGAAAACAAATCATCCAAGCTGCTTAACGTTCCGTCTTCTTCCACCTGATGAGTTGCAATCTTCCCTTTCGCCACAGTCAGCTCAATAAAACAGCCCCAGCAATAATATTGGTTCACGCCGATTTTCCCGATATCCTTACTTTTGCAATTCGGGCATATAAGCATATCTCACACCTCTATCCGTTCAGAACGATCTCGTCTTTCCGCACCTCGACAAGCGAATCCGCTCTTTGGATCTGGCGCTTGCTTCCCGCCAGGTCAGAAAAGAAACCGTCCGAGAGTTCATATGCTACGATTATGCCCCTGTCCAAACAAAAGTATACATCTTCCAGCATCCCCAATATATCCCCCTCTTGCGATTTCACAAGCTTCATTTTCATCTGTTCGTATGTGAAGCATGATTTCGGAAGAGGCAGAAGCTGTTCTGAACTGACCGAAGCCAATATGCGGTCATCAAGAACGGAAGAGATATCACACGCTCGTAATAGCGCATGATGATGATGCAAAAACCGTTTTTGTGCAAGAATAAACCCGAGACAATCTCCCTGCAGAGAAAAACAAATATCAGAAATTGCCCCGAGATAACAAGAAGTTCGTTCTGAGTATACTGGGAATCCTTCTACTTCATGGCATGTTCTCAAAGTGTGATCAACCACCTTTTGTTGAACAGGCTTAGGTTTTGCTTTGCGCCTTAGACTCATACGATGAAATCAATTCCACTGCAAATGAAAAAACTCCCGCTTACACGGGAGCATGTTTACAGCTGTTCTTCTTTCATAAAATCAAATGGTGTAATGCCTTCCATGCCAATGTTGGCGTCGTGTACGCTGAATGGGAGCTCTTTTTGGAGAGCCTCAAGCTCGGCATCCATTTCCTCAACCTGTACGGACAGCCTGTTTTTTAAGGAGGTCTGTCTGACAGTTGCATCATTATTTTTCACGCCCCACTCCAGCGCCTCCTCTTCCCCGCATAAAATGAGAAATTTCTTCGCTCTTGTAATCGCGGTATAAAGAAGGTTTCTTCTGAGCATTCTATAGTAGCCTTTCACAACAGGCAAAACCACAATCGGAAATTCACTTCCCTGCGATTTATGAATAGAACAGCAATACGCATGGGTAAATTGATTAAAATCTTTTTTCGTAAACGTCATTTCATTGCCATCAAAAGAAACGACGGCCATGTCTTCTTTTTCTGTATTTTCCTTTGCATAAAATATCGACGTAATTTCGCCAATATCTCCGTTGAATACATTGTTTTCCGGCTGATTGACAAGCTGCAAAATTTTATCTCCGGTTCTGTAGACAACATCCCCGAACTTCAATTCTCTCCGTTTTTCTTTAGGAGGATTTAAAATATCCTGCAGCATCACATTCAACTCATTGATGCCGGCTTTTCCTCTGTACATCGGAGCGAGGACCTGAATGTCCTTTGCCGTATAGCCTTTTTTCAATGCATTGGCGACAACCTTTTCAACAACTTCTTTAATTTGCGAGCCTCCGCAGCGAATAAAGGATCGGTCCTTTGTGGGGGCAGTCAAATTGTTCGGCAGCAATCCATTTTTCATCTGGTGGGCAAGCTCGACGATTGATGACCCCTCAGCCTGGCGGTAGATGTCTGTCAGTCTCACCGTGGGAATCACCTGGGATGCCAGTAGGTCTCTCAGCACTTGGCCCGGACCTACAGAAGGCAGCTGGTCTTCGTCTCCGACAATGATGATTTGGATATGATCAGGGATCGCCTTGAACAGATGGTTCGCCAGCCATATATCAAGCATGCTGGCTTCATCGATTATTAACAGCTTCCCTTCAATCGGCTCATCCTCTGTATGGGAAAAGCCTTCAGCGCCGTTCCAGCCAAGCAGCCTGTGTATCGTGACTGCAGGAAGTCCCGTTGATTCACTCATTCGTTTTGCTGCTCTCCCTGTCGGAGCGGCCAAAACAATCGGAAAAGCTTCATCCTTTTTATAAGCTGACGGGTCTAGTGACACACCGTGAAGCTCTCCGTAGAGTTCGACAATCCCTCTGATAACCGTCGTTTTCCCTGTTCCCGGTCCGCCTGTTAAAAGAAGCATCGGCGAGGAAAGGGCTTTTTGAATCGCTTCCTTCTGGCTGGGGGCATACTGAACGTTCATCCGTTCTTCCAATTCCCCCAAAGCGAGCAAAAACTCTGATTCGGGAAACTGGTTCTCATATTCGGTTTGGCTTGCGATATGTTTTACACGCTTTGCAACGTTTTGTTCGGCGTAAAACAGCGATGGGAAATAACAGCGTCCATCTTCTATGACAATGTCTTTATTTTCTCCAAGAGCAATAATCGCGTTAGCGGCATCCATTTCTGTGATGCGCTGATCTTCCTTTGCTGACTGGTTTAACAGTGATTGGGTGTCGATGATCAGCTGCTCCGTTTCTATGTACGTGTGCCCCTCTGACAGACAAGTCGTTTCAAGCGTGTACAGAATCGCAGCTTTTACCCGCTCAGGATGGTTACCCGAAAGACCCATTCTGCCGCCCAGCTCATCCGCTTTCCCAAACCCGATGCCTTCTACGTCCTTCACAAGCTGATAAGGATTTTCTTGAATTTTTTCAAGCGTCTCGGATTCATAGGCTTGATAGATTTTCATGGACAGCTGCGGGCCAAAGCCAAACTGGTTCAGGGAAATCATGATTTGCTCCAGCCCCTGATGCCGCTGCAAGGCACCGGCCAGCGTGTCTGCTTTCTTTTTTGAGAGCCTCGGAACATCATAAAGCACTGAAGCGTCAGCCAATATTTTGTTAATGGCGCTGTCGCCCAGCTTTTTCACAATTTCTTCAGCTGTTTTTTTGCCGATTCCCTCGAATAAATCACTCGATAAATATTGTATGATGCCTTCCTTAGTCGTCGGTATCTCTTTTTTGAAATGCTCCGCTTGAAATTGGAGCCCGAATTTCGGGTGTGTTACGATCTTTCCGTAAAACGTGTAGGTCTCTTCTTCTTGAAGCGCAGGGAAGTAGCCCGTCACGGATACGGCTTTATCTTCTATGGCTTCGGAGGTCTCTGTGACTTTCACTTTCAGAACCGTATATAAATTGGTGTCATTATGATAGATGACTGTGTTAACTGTCCCTTTTAAATAGGGCTCTTCCTCCAGTTTAAGCTGATCCGGATGCTGCTGCACGAGCTGTCCCTCCTCCTGTGCCTGTTATGATGGGTCGATCAGTTTTTTAGCATGAAGCGCAAGCATATGATCTGGCTGGATATCGATCGCCTTGTCCAGCATTTCCAGCGCTTTTTCTCGGTTTTCTTTATAAGCATAAGCGACACCGGCATTATAAAATGCATCTGCATGCCCGGGATCTTGCTCTGTTACAGCTGAGAACTGGCTGAGCGCTTCGTCCAGCATGCCCTCATTGGCTAAGCACATCCCGAATTGAAAGCGTGCTTCCGTATCGTTTTCATTCAGCTCAACCGCTCTTTGTAAATATGGCAGTGCAAGCTTAGGCTGTTCGAGCTTGACAAGAACCGTTCCGAGCATGTAAAACAGGTCGCCGTTTTCCATCCCCGCACGAAGCGCTTTTTCAAACATGTCTTTCGCTTCTTTGTACATTTCTTTTACAACATAGACATTTCCTGCTCCATAATAAGCAGTGGCTGCGCTATTGTCTAATTCAAGCGCTTTATCATAAAACGCAAGCGCCCGTTCCAGCTCGTTTACGGATGAAAGCAGGTTGGCAAAATTGATATACGGAATCGCGTCTTCTTTATTTTCTTCAATCGCTTTTGTAAATGCCTCTGCCGCTTTCTCGTAATCGCCTTCCTGCATCGCCTCTATACCGAGTTGATTATAATCCACCGATCATCTTCCTTTCACTAAAAAACCCCAACTCAGTGTTGAGGTTTTTCATCTTTTATACGTACCACAATTTTGTTCCGTCTTTGTACACATCATCAATTGTCCCGCCGCCAAGGCATTCTTCACCGTCATAGAAGACAACGGCTTGTCCCGGCGTTACAGCTCTGACTTGTTCATCAAAGATGACTTCCGCTTCACCTTCGCCAGTCATGCGCACCGTCACTTTATGATCTTCTTGACGGTAACGGAATTTAGCCGTGCAGGAAATCTCTTCGCCCTTCATGATATCCGAACGTACCCAGCTGATATTTGTTGCTGTGATTTTGTCGGAATATAAAAGCGGGTTATGGAACCCTTGATCTACGTAGAGGATGTTCTTTTCAAGATCTTTCCCTACCGCAAACCACGGCTCGCCGCTTCCGCCGATGCCAAGGCCGTGACGCTGTCCGATCGTGTAGTACATCAACCCGTCGTGGCGGCCTTTAACTTCGCCGTCCATCGTCATCATATCGCCCGGCTGCGCAGGGAGATATTGGCTGAGAAACGTTTTAAAGTTACGCTCGCCGATAAAGCAGATGCCTGTACTGTCTTTTTTCGTCGCCGTTGCAAGTTCTGCTTCTTTGGCGATTTCACGCACACGGCTTTTTTGAAGTTCGCCGATCGGGAACATGACTTTGCTCAGCGTATCTTCTGTCAGCTGATTCAAGAAGTACGTTTGATCCTTGTTTTCATCAATGCCGCGCAGCATTCTGACTTTTCCACCGCTTCTGTCTACTCTTGCATAGTGGCCAGTCGCTAAATAGTCAGCGCCAAGTGACAATGCATGCTCCAAAAAGGCCTTGAATTTAATTTCTTTGTTGCACAGTACATCCGGGTTTGGTGTTCTGCCTGCTTTATATTCATCAAGGAAGTATTGGAATACCTTCTCATAATATTGCTTTTCAAAGTTTACGGCATAATACGGGATTCCGATTTGGTTGCAGACGCGGATCACATCTTCATAATCCTCTGTCGCCGTGCAAAAACCGTTTTCGTCCGTGTCATCCCAGTTTTTCATAAAGATTCCGATTACATCATAGCCCTGTTCTTTTAACAGCAGGGCCGCCACAGATGAGTCTACTCCGCCGGACATGCCGACGACGACTCTTGTATCCTCCGGCCGTTTTTCCATTTCATTCACTCCAATAACTAAGCCACCTTATTGTGTCAGTCGTTTGACAACGTCGGCCACATGTTTGGCAGCAGTTTTCACTTGCTCAGCCGTATTGCCGAGACCGAAGCTGATTCGAATAGAGGACGTCAGCCTGTCACTCTCTTCCCCGAACATAGCAGTCAGAACATGTGACGGCAGGACTGAACCGGCCGTGCACGCTGAACCGCTTGAGACAGCGACACCCGCCATATCAAGATTGACCAGCAGCGCTTCCACTGACACACCGGGGAAATAAAGATTCAAAACATGCGGCAGACTATGCTCTTTGTCCCCGTTGATCTCGAATGCCACACCTGCATCTTTAAGCGTGTCGGCAAAGATTGCTTTAAACGATTGATACTTCTCGTTTTTTTCGTCCCGTTCTTCACTTGACAGCTTAATCGCTTCTTTCAGCCCGACAATGCCCGAAACATTTTCTGTTCCGGCACGGCGTTTTCTTTCTTGCTCTCCTCCGAATAATAGCGGTGAAAGCTTCACATCTTTACTCGCATATAAAAAGCCTGTCCCTTTTGGCCCGTTGAGCTTGTGCCCAGAAACAGACAGAAGATCAATATGGCTGTTTTTCACATCAATTGGCAGCAACCCGAACGCCTGAACAGCATCGGTATGAAAATACGCTTTGTGTTCCTTCAGCAGCTCACCGATTTCATCGATCGGCTGCACTGTTCCGACTTCATTATTTCCATACATCACTGTCACAAGGATTGTATCATCACGCAGTGCTTCTTTCACCTGTTTTGCACTGACTCTTCCATTTTGGTCAACGTCCAGATACGTTATGTCAAATCCGTCTTCCTCAAGTTTTTCACATGTGTGAAGCACAGCATGATGTTCAATTTTTGTCGTGATGATATGTCTGCCCAGATCTTTACGTGCAAGCGCGGTTCCCATAATCGCCAAGTTATCAGCTTCCGTGCCCCCGCTTGTAAAAATGATCTCCTGCTCTGCCGCTCCGATTTCTGCTGCGATCTGCGCTCTTGCTTCATCCACCCATTTTCGAGATTCTCTGCCAAATGAGTGAATACTGGATGGATTACCGAAACTTCCTGAAAAATGCGGTATCATTTTTTCCAGCACGCGCTCATCCATCGGAGATGTTGCGGCATGATCTAAATAAATCCGTTCCATAATGTTTACACCTCTGATCTAAATATAGAACATATAAGCTTCTTGCTCTCCGTCTGTATAGCTGGAAAGATCCTCTAATGTTGTACTGTCTAAAACCTCTTTTACAGCGTCTCGGATGCGAATCCAAAGTTCACGCTTGGCAGGCTCCTCATCTTCCAGCACTTCAACAGGGCTGATCGGCCCCTCTAGCACACGGATAATATCTCCCGCCGTAATGGCATCCGGCTCACTGCCTAATACATATCCGCCATATGCGCCTCTGATGCTTTTCACTAAACCGGCATTACGGAGCGGCGATACCAGCTGCTCCAAATAATGCTCGGACAAATTATTCGTCTGTGCGATGCTTTTTAATGAAGTCGGGCCCTCACCATGCTTTTTTGCAAGCTCGATCATAATGGTGAGCCCGTATCTTCCCTTAGTTGATATTTTCAACATGAACACCTCTGTTATTTCATGATTTTTCACATTTATAATGGTAATTTCTATATGTTTCGTCCGTTTATTATCTAATAGACCAACTGTTATTATAACATACCTTCAGCGAATTTTCATTGAGGCAAAAGGAAACGGGCCTTTCCCCTTTTCTAATGTACGGTTTTCCGTTACCCTGTAATTAAGTAAGGAGAGATGATAGATGAAGCCATTGGCATATCGAATGCGTCCGACAAAAATAGAGGATATTATCGGCCAGCAGCATTTGGTGGCTGAAGATAAAATTATCGGCAGAATGGTCCAGGCAAAACATTTGTCATCCATGATTTTGTACGGGCCGCCCGGAATTGGAAAAACATCAATCGCCACAGCAATCGCCGGTTCAACAAGTATTGCTTTTCGAAAGCTGAATGCTGTCATTAACAATAAAAAAGATATGGAAATCGTCGCCCAGGAAGCCAAAATGTCAGGCCAGGTGATTTTGATTCTGGATGAAGTCCACAGGCTGGATAAAGGAAAACAAGATTTTCTATTGCCCTATTTAGAAAATGGGATGATCATTTTGATCGGAGCAACCACGGCTAACCCGTATCATGCCATTAATCCGGCGATCAGAAGCCGGACCCAGATTTTTGAGCTTGAGCCGTTAACACCTGAACTGATCAAACAAGCGCTGGAAAGGGCCCTTCATGACGAACATCGAGGCCTCGGCACATATTCTGTAACCATTGATAACCAGGCGATGGAGCATTTTGCTCACGGATGCGGAGGAGATGTCCGCTCCGCTTTAAATGCACTTGAGCTGGCCGTGTTGTCAACGAAGGAGTCAGCAGACGGTGTGATTCATATTACATTAGACACTGCGGAAGAATGTCTGCAGAAAAAGAGCTTTTCTCACGATAAAGATGGTGACGCGCATTATGATGTGCTGTCCGCTTTTCAAAAATCGATCCGCGGCTCTGATGCCAACGCTGCTCTTCACTATTTGGCAAGATTAATTGAAGCCGGTGATCTGGAGAGCATCGCAAGACGCCTGCTCGTCATCGCCTATGAAGATATCGGCTTAGCAAGCCCGCAAGCCGGTCCGAGAGTGCTGCACGCTATTCAGACCGCTGAGCGAGTCGGTTTTCCCGAAGCGCGAATCCCGCTGGCCAACGCAGTCATTGAGCTTTGCCTCTCACCGAAATCAAACTCAGCCATTCTGGCAATTGATGAGGCTCTGGCTGATATCAGAGCCGGAAAAATCGGTGATGTACCGAAGCATTTAAAGGACGCGCATTATAAAGGAGCTCAGGAATTAGGAAGAGGAATCGACTATAAATACCCGCACAATTACGACAATGGATGGGTCGAACAGCAATATCTCCCTGATCCTTTAAAGAATAAGCAATACTACAAGCCGAAACAGACAGGAAAGTTCGAATCCGCCTTAAAGCAGGTGTACGACAAATTAATGAAAAGAAAATAAAAACAGCCTTGCTCTTCAAGGCTGTTTTTATGCGTTATTTATCCTTTACGCGTTTGATTTCAATGTCTTTCAAAAGATCCATGACAACATGTCCACCCATAATCAAGCCTGCGACTGACGGCACAAACGCATTAGAGGATGGCGGCATTTTCGCTTTACGGATTTTCGCTTCGTCATTTCCCACTTCTTTTCTGACATCTTCCCGAATGACAATCGGGCTTTCATCAGAAAAAATCACTTGAACGCCTTTTTTGATGCCCTCTTTGCGTAATCTCGTACGGACGACCTTCGCAATTGGATCAGTGTGCGTTTTTGAAATATCTGCGATTTGGAAGCGTGTCGGGTCCGTTTTGTTCGCGGCACCCATGCTGGAAATGAGCGGAATATCCCGTTTCAGACATTCTTTCATTAAATGGATTTTATAATGAATCGTGTCTGACGCGTCAATGACATAGTCGAGATTATAGTCAAAAAATTGCTCGTACGTTTCTTCCGTATAGAACATTTTTAACGCGATCACTTCGCACTCCGGATTAATGTCAGCGATCCGCTCCTTCATTAAATCAACTTTCGGCTGTCCGACAGTTGAAAGCAGCGCGTGAAGCTGACGGTTTACATTTGTAATATCCACATCATCTTTGTCGACAAGCAGAATGCGGCCGACGCCTGACCGCGCGAGCGCTTCCGCCGCGAACGATCCGACTCCGCCAACCCCAAGTACAGCCACCGTGCTGTTTTTCAGCGTTTCAAGGCCTTCTTTTCCGATAGCTAATTCATTGCGTGAAAACTGGTGTAACAAGAACCTCACTCCACATTCGTATTCTGGTTTCATCTATAAAATGGCTGATTCATGGGCAGCCGTTTTTCTGCGCACAAAAAATAAAGTCCCAATAGTGCCGTTGCAGCTTTCCTTTGTTTTGAACCCGCTCTCAGCAGGTGGGTGCCCTCTTTTAAATCTTGTAAGTCCTCTTTACCGAATGAAAAGAGGCATGTACGCCATTTAAAAATGCGGGCTCCCAAATCAAAAAAATGTTCGGTCAAAACTAGGTGTACAACTAACACATCAGGACTTTATTTAACTTGTCAAAATCATATCACAGACGATTTTGATTTTCAAGAATCGAACTGCACATTCAGTTCTTAACTTTTTTCTTGATAGAAAGATGAAGCTCATCAAGCTGAGCATCGCTTACTTCGCCTGGCGCTTCTGTCATCAAGCAGCTTGCGCTTGCCGTTTTCGGAAATGCAATCGTATCTCTCAGGTTCGTACGTCCAGCTAGAAGCATAACGAGACGGTCTAAGCCGAGTGCGATTCCGCCGTGCGGAGGAGCGCCGTATTCAAATGCTTCCAGCAGGAATCCGAACTGTTCAGCCGCTTCTTCTGGTGAGAAGCCGAGAAGCGCAAACATTTTTTCCTGAATATCCTTTTCGAAAATACGGATTGAACCGCCGCCAAGCTCATAGCCGTTTAAAACGAGGTCATAGGCTTGTGCTTTCATGTCTTCAGGCGCTGTTTCAATCAGCTCAAGGTCTTCGCGGACAGGCATTGTGAACGGATGGTGCGCTGCGTAAAAACGGCCTTCTTCCGGATCATGCTCTAATAGCGGCCAGTCGATGACCCATAAGAAATTGAACAATTTTTCGTCAATCAGTCCGCGTTCTTTCCCAAGCTTTAAGCGCAGGGCGCCGAGTGATGCGGCCACAACTTCGAATTGATCCGCTCCGAACAGCAGCAAATCACCTTCAGCAGCATCAAGTGCTTCAATCAGCTTAGACTGCTTTTCTTCATCAAAGAATTTAGCGATCGGGCCTTTCACTCCGTCTGCCTCAACTTTCACCCAGGCAAGCCCTTTTGCCCCGTAGTTTGCAGCAAAAGCGCCAAGAGCGTCGATGTCTTTTCGGGAGTAGTCGCCAGCACCGTCTTTTACGTTGATGGCTTTGACCACGCCGCCGTTTGCTACAGCTGATGAGAACACTTTAAATTCCGTATCCTTTACAATGTCAGACACATCCGTCAATAGCATGTTAAAACGCGTATCCGGTTTATCAGAACCGTACTTGTTCATTGCTTCGTCATACGTCATTCGAGGGAGAGGAAGCTTAAGTTCCACACCTTTTGTTTCACGCATAACCTTTGCCATCATCTCCTCAGCCAATGACATAATGTCTTCCTGGCTCATAAAGGACATTTCAATATCAATTTGCGTAAACTCAGGCTGGCGGTCCGCGCGCAAGTCTTCATCGCGGAAACAGCGGGCAATTTGATAATATCGTTCAATGCCTGATACCATCAGAAGCTGTTTAAATAGCTGCGGGGACTGCGGCAGCGCGTAGAACTCACCTTCATGCACACGGCTCGGCACCAAGTAGTCACGTGCGCCTTCAGGCGTGCTTCCTGTTAAAATCGGCGTTTCAATATCAAGAAACCCGTTTTCATCTAAAAAGCTGCGAACAGCTTTCGTCACGTTATGGCGCAGCTGCATCGTCTGGAACATAGCTGGTCTGCGCAAATCTAAGTAACGGTGTTTTAAACGAACATCCTCTGATACGTCTTCTGCTTGATCAGAAATCGCAAATGGAGGTGTCTTTGCAGCATTTAATACGTTCACTCCATCAGCATGTATTTCGATCGCGCCTGTTTTCAAATTCGGATTAACTGTTCCCTCTTCACGCGCCACCACTTTTCCTTGAATATCAAGCACGTATTCATTTCTGATGCCTTCCGCAATAGCAAGCGCTTCTTTTGACACATCAGGGTTAAAAACGACTTGAACAATTCCCGTACGGTCACGCAAGTCAATAAAAATCAATCCGCCGAGGTCCCGTCTTTTTTGGACCCAGCCTTTCAGCGTTACAGATTCACCGATTGCTTGTTCAGTTATTTCACCGCAATAATATGTTCTACCAAACAATGTGTTCCACTCCTTATCCCTTTTGGTTTGCCTTCATTACATGTATAAATTCATCAAGTGCCACTTCAATCTGTTCGCCCGTCTGTGCATCCTTTACATTGATTTTGTTTTGGGCCAGCTCATCTTCACCCAAAATCGCAATAAATCTCGCATTCAAGCGGTCAGCTGTTTTAAACTGGCCTTTCATTTTCTTATTTTCATAATCGATTTCACTGGAAATGCCTGCTTCTCTCAGTTTGTACACCAATGAAACAGAATAATCCTTTGCTTTTTCGCCGAGTGTGACGATATAGCAGTCGATTCCCTTATCAACAGGCAGCTCTCTTTTTTCAGCATCAATTGCGGCAAGCAGGCGTTCGATGCTCATCGCAAATCCGATGCCCGGTGCTTCAGGCCCTCCGATCTGTTCGACAAGTCCGTCGTAGCGTCCGCCGCCGGCAAGTGTCGTAATCGCGCCGAAGCCCTCCGCATTGCTCATAATTTCAAATGCGGTGTGGTTGTAATAATCCAGCCCCCTCACAAGGTTCGGATCAATTTCATACAAAATGCCAAGATCGTTTAAGTATTGTTTCACTTTCTCAAAATAAGCGGCTGATTCTTCATTTAAATATGTCAAAATCGAAGGTGCCGATTTCATAAGCTCATGATCACGGTCTTTTTTGCAGTCCAAAATTCTAAGCGGATTTGTGTGCAGCCGTGACTGGCAGTCTGAACAAAATTCTTCGATGCGAGGCTCGAAGTGTTTCACGAGCGCTTCTCTGTAGCTTTTGCGGCTAGCTTGATCGCCGAGGCTGTTTATGACAAGCTTAACGTTTTCTAAACCTGCTTTTTCATAAATACTCATCGCAAGCGCCATCACTTCAGCGTCTATTGCTGGGTCTTTCGAGCCAATCGCTTCAATTCCAAACTGATAAAACTGGCGGTAACGGCCCGTCTGAGGACGTTCATAACGGAACATCGGCCCTACATAATAAAGCTTTGTCGGCTGTACAGGATTCGCGAACAGCTTGTTTTCATTAAAAGCGCGAACCGCCGCAGCTGTTCCCTCCGGACGAAGCGTCAGGCTTCTGCCTTTGCGGTCCTCGAAGGTATACATTTCTTTTTGTACGATATCTGTTGATTCTCCGACACCTCTGGCAAACAGTTCTGTATGCTCAAAAATCGGTGTGCGGATTTCTTTATATTGATAAGTGCGGCAAGTGTCTCTCATAATTTGTTCAACAAACTGCCAGCGATCTGATTCTCCAGGCAGAATATCCTGTGTTCCTCTTGGAATGTTATATCCCATAAGTAGACCTCCTTATGTATTCCTTTTAAAATATACAATTGTCGTTCATGATGAAAATGAAAAAAACTCCCGCCCCTACTATACATGATAGTAGGGACGAGAGTTATACCCGTGGTGCCACCCTAGTTGGAATATGTTCATATTCCCGCTCGATCCTTTAACGCAGGTTCACGTTCGCTGCCTAATGGCGTTATTCACGCGTTCAGCAGGAAACCTCCGGAGTGTTGTTTCGAGAAAGACGCAATGGGATCCGCTTTCAGCCTGGGGCGGGTTCCTCTCTAGCCATGCAATCTGACCTACTCTTCTCCATTATTGGTTCAAATCTTTCATCATTTGCTATGTACTCAATTTCTATTATAATAATGGGATTGGGGTTCTCTGTCAAGCTTTATTCCGGTTGTTTTTCCTCAGCGCTGCTTCTTTGGACATAAGACCAAATTCAGATGCTGTTTCCGTTAGATAACCAGTCGTATCGGGATCTGCGTGATCGCTGTAATGCAGATTTGCTTCACCGTCTTGAAATGCCCGTCCCATTTTTGGATGATATTTCATGATTTGCACACCTTTTTGATTGTATTTACGCTTAGTATAAACAAATCATTTTATTTTTATTTAAAAATCAGAAAGGACTTTACGATATTAAACAAGAATGCTTTTTTAATGATCATCTGAAAGGAGGACACAATGAGCAAGAAATACTTTGTCCTTATTGTATGTATTATTTTCACCGGAGCGCTTTTCCCGACATTTTCATCCGTTACAGCCGCTCAAGGAGAAGCAGTCATCGCAACAAATGAAATGAACGTCAGAAGCGGCCCGGGGCTTAGCTACGGCATTACAGCGGAAGTAAAAAAGGGAGAACGCTATCCCATTTTAAAGGAAGATGGGGACTGGGTGCAGATCCAGCTTGGTTCCGGAGAAAAGGGCTGGGTAGTCTCCTGGCTAATTACAAAGGAAAACCAGGCCAGCACAAGCTCTTCAGGAAGCAGTGACACTGTGACATCAACAGACCCCGATCTGCGGATGAGAACCGGCCCGGGTACTTCATACGAAGTCATCGGCAAATTCCCGCAAGGCAGCCAAGCATCTGTCATTGATAAAGATTCGGGCTGGATCAAGATTTCCTATCAAAATGCCACCGGATGGGTGTCATCTGAGTATGTCACGTCAGGAGGCAGCAGTTCAGCATCTAATGAGAGTGACCAAACCGAGGATTCCGGTGCGTCAACCACGGGCACAGTCGGTGTTTCTTCACTAAATGTAAGAGCCTCCGCCTCACATGACGCGGCAATTATAACAAAACTTGACCGCGGAACGAAACTGACGGTTCTCAACGAGAAAAATGGCTGGGCTCACATTGAGGTGAATGGGCTGAAAGGCTGGGTTGCAAGCCATTACCTTTTGACTAATTCTGATCCAGCTGAGAATTCGGCAAATGCAGGCAGTTCGTCCTCCGCTAAAAAAGCCTATATTATGTACGGAGGAACGAATCTAAGAAGCGATGCGTCAACATCAGCTTCGATCGTTGAGCGTGCTGCCAAAGGAGATTCATACGCCATTACCGGTTCAAAGGGAAACTGGTATGAAATCAAACTTGATAACGGGCAGACTGCTTATGTAGCCAATTGGGTAGTCCAAACATCTAAAAGCGCAGAAGAAGCAGGTGAACCGCCAGTCTCTGATTCTCCGTCTGGAAACGGCTCTCTCAACAATAAAACGATTATTGTTGACCCGGGACACGGAGGAAAAGACAGCGGAACGATCGGGTATTCGGGGAAATTCGAGAAAAACCTGACGATCAAAACGGCAAAACTGCTCGCCAGCAAACTTAGATCGGCTGGGGCAGATGTGTATGTGACACGCCAGGATGATACCTTTGTCAGCCTGCAGTCACGGGTCTCCACGTCTCACTATCGCAACGCTGACGCCTTTATCAGCATTCACTATGACAGCTATGCGGATACCTCTACAAGAGGCAGTACTGCTTACTACTACAGCCCTGCCAAAGATCAGGAACTCGCATCAGATGTACACTCTGAAGTGGTAAAGCGGTCTTCCATTCCAGATCGCGGCGTGTTATTCGGGGATTATTATGTGCTCCGGGAAAACAGACAGCCCGCTATGCTGTATGAGCTGGGATATGTAAGCCATCCGCAGGAAGAAGCCATTGTACATAGCAATTCATACCAAGAAAAAGTAACAGATGGGATCGAAAGCGGATTAGAGAAGTACTTCCAATAAAAAAAGCTGCCTCTTGGCAGCTTTTTTTATTTTGAATCCATTATAAGCGTGACCGGTCCGGAATTTGTAAGCTGAACATCCATCATGGCTCCAAACGTTCCGGTCTCTATTTTGATTCCTTTTTCACGAAGCAGGTCATTCCATTTTTCATAAAGACCTAAAGCGTTATCAGGTTTGGCCGCATTCATGTAGTTCGGCCGGCGCCCTTTTTTCGTATCTCCATAAAGCGTAAATTGTGAGACAGATAAAATTTCTCCTCCTATATCTAAAAGAGACAGATTCATTTTTCCTTCACTGTCATCGAAAATACGGAGATTGACAACTTTATCGGCTAAATAAGCTGCATCCTCTTCTGTGTCATCGTGAGTGATGCCGACCAGCACCATGAGGCCTTGTCCAATTTTGCCGACGACCTCTTCGTCCACTGTAACGCTTGCTTCTGTTACTCGCTGAACAACTAATCTCATTTTCTAACCCCTTTAGTTCATGACGCGGCGCACAGAGTAGATATCTCTAATCTGTTTAATACGCTCGACGACTTTGTGCAAGTGATTGATGTTCTGAATAAAAATCGCCATATGAATGGTTGCCACTTTATTGCGATCCGATTTGCCAGAGACAGATGAAATATTTGTTTTTGTTTCGTTCACTGCCTGAAGCACCTCGTTCAGCAATCCGCGACGGTCGTACCCAAGAATCTCTATCTCAACATTGTATTCCTTGCGCTTTTGAACCTGTGACTCATGTTCCCACTCTACCGGGATCAGCCGCTCTTGGGCTTCATTCGTTTTGACATTCGGACAATCTTCGCGATGGACCGAAACCCCTCTGCCTTTTGTGATAAAGCCGACAATATCATCACCCGGCACAGGATTGCAGCATTTTGATAAACGGACAAGGAGGTTGTCGATGCCCTTGACGCGAACACCAGCTTCCCGTTTTCTTCCTTGAGGGTATGGCTTAGGTTCCCCGGTGACTTCCTGAACGATCTTTTCCTGTTCTTCCTGATCGCGCTGTTTTCTCTCTTTTTCTGTTAGGCGGTTTGCCACCTGGAGAGCTGTAATGCCGTTGTAGCCGACCGCTGCGTACATATCTTCTTCATTTGAGAAATTAAATTTGTCAGCAACTTTTTGAATATTCTCCGGTGTTAAGACATCCTTCAATTCAAAATCCAGGTTTTTTATTTCTTTTTCGACCAGTTCACGGCCTTTTTCGACATTTTCTTCACGTCGCTGTTTCTTAAAGAATTGACGGATCTTATGCTTCGCTTGGGATGTTTGGGCAAGCTTCACCCAATCCTGGCTCGGACCATAGGAATGCTTAGAAGTGAGAATTTCAACGATATCACCTGTCCGAAGCTTATGGTCAAGCGTAACCATTTTTCCGTTCACTTTGGCACCGATTGTTTTATTACCGATTTCAGAGTGAATCCGGTAAGAAAAATCAATCGGAACAGAACCGGACGGAAGTTCGATTACATCTCCTTTTGGCGTAAAGACATACACCATGTCAGAAAACAAATCAATTTTGAGCGATTCCATAAATTCTTCTGCATCTGTCGATTCATTTTGAAATTCTAAAATTTCACGGAACCAAGAAAGCTTTTTCTCAAAGGTTGCGCCTTCATTGGCTGCTTTCCCTTCTTTATAAGCCCAGTGAGCCGCAACCCCGTATTCAGCGATTTCATGCATTTCGAAGGTGCGGATCTGCACTTCCAGCGGATCGCCTTTAGGGCCGATAACCGTTGTATGAAGCGATTGATACATATTCGGCTTCGGCATTGCGATATAATCTTTGAATCTTCCGGGCATCGGTTTCCAGCATGTGTGAATGATGCCGAGCACCGCGTAGCAGTCCTTTATGCTATTCACAAGAATACGGACAGCCAGCAAATCGTAAATTTCATTAAATTGCTTATTTTGCAGCACCATTTTTCGATAAATGCTGTAAATATGTTTCGGACGTCCCGAGAAGTCAGCCTTGATATTCACTTCTTCGACACGTTTCTTCACTTCATTGACAACCTCATCGACATAGAGCTCACGTTCTGCGCGTTTCTTCTTCATGAGGTTGACAATTCTGTAATATTGCTGAGGATTCAAATAACGGAGCGCCGTATCTTCCAATTCCCATTTAATTTTTGAAATCCCGAGACGATGCGCCAAAGGAGCAAAAATTTCCAGCGTTTCATTGGAGATTCTTCGCTGTTTTTCTTGAGGCAGATGTTTCAGTGTCCGCATATTGTGAAGACGATCCGCCAGCTTGATCAATATGACCCTGATATCTTGAGCCATAGCGACAAACATTTTGCGATGATTTTCCGCCTGCTGTTCCTCTTGAGATTTATATTTAATTTTGCCGAGTTTTGTTACGCCGTCTACAAGCATTGCCACTTCTTCGGAAAATGCTTCTTTCAGGTCATCGAGCGTCACATCTGTATCTTCCACCACATCGTGCAAAAATCCGCCCGCAATTGTGGAAGGGTCCATTTCAAGATCGACGAGAATCCCCGCAACCTGAATCGGATGAATAATATATGGCTCGCCCGATTTGCGGTATTGCTCGCGGTGAGCATCTTCAGCGTACAGATATGCTTTTTCGACAAATGCGATATGCTCATCAGATAGATAGCTTCGCGCTTTATCAATAACTTGCTCGGCAGTCAATACTTGTTCGTTCGCCATGGAATCACCTTTTTTAAAATGTAAACTGTATTGTAGTTTATTATCAAGAAAAAAACGAAAGATGTAAAGAGCAGAAGTTCAATTAGCCAAATATTATATAAAATAAATGCAAAACAATAGGAAAAAAGCACCCTGACATGGAGTGCTTTTTTCGTTATGCGATTATCCTTAGTATTTCATTAATGTTAAGATGTCATAATCTTCCAACTTATCTCTGCCGTCAAGGTAAGAAAGCTCGATTAAGAAAGCGATACCAGCAACAACGCCGCCAAGTTCTTCAACAAGTTTGATTGTCGCTTCAATTGTGCCGCCTGTCGCAAGCAGGTCATCTGTAATAAGCACACGCTGACCAGGCTTAATCGCATCTTTGTGGATCGTTAATACGTCTTTTCCGTATTCCAAGCCATAATCCACTTTGATTACTTCACGAGGCAATTTGCCTTCTTTGCGGACCGGCGCAAAACCTACGCCAAGCGCGTAAGCAACGGGACAGCCGATAATAAAGCCGCGCGCTTCAGGGCCAACGACCAAATCGATTTGCTTTTCTTTCGCATATTCAACAATTTGATCTGTGGCATAGCGGTATACATCGCCTTTATCCATCAGTGTTGTAATATCTTTAAATTGCACGCCCTCTTTCGGGTAATCCGGTACAATTGTTACGTATTGTTTTAAATCCATCTGTTTTATGTCCTCCTCGTACTTTCATAAGCCTCTGAATCTTGTTTCATCAGCTTATTCAGCCATTCCTTCAGCTCTTCAGCAGAAGAATAATTCAGCTTTTGATCCAGTTCCATCAGCTGCTGTTTCACCTGATATGTTTGTGAGTCTGTTAAGTCGCGTTTCTTTGCTCCGCTCACAACAGACAGCACACCATTCTCTATTTTAACAAAACCGAGATCAAAAAACACCTTTGTCATGAAATTGATTGTTTCAACGGGCCAGCCTTTATGTTTTGCAAGCTCTGAACCGTGTTTTTTCACATCAAAAGCGCCTCTTTTCAGCAAGAACGCATAATACCATTTAAAGTGGTCTCTTGCGGGAAAAGTCGATAAAAAGTGGTCCTCATGATTGAGAAAAATAAAATATATCCGCTCAGGCGCCTTTCCTTCCAGCAAACGTGCGAGCATGTCCAACGAAGGCGGCGGATCCAGCAATACAATATATGCACCATCGAGGTCAAACGCCTTTGCTTGATCTTCTGAGCTGATGACCTGCACTTCTTGACGAAGGCCTTCAGTTTGAAGAAGTGTTGTTGAGTCTTCTTTGAAAGAGACAATGGCCCGTTTAGCAGATGGAAGGGCGGAAACTGTATCTTCCCACGTCCGTTTTCCCCTTAAATCAAACAGCTGCCATTCAGAAACAGCGGCATCCTTTATCATAAGCTGCGGTTTTTTCCGATTGTTCCATTCGTTGATTGACATCTCACCGACAATGGAAATTCTTGATCCCGGTACGATGCCTTCTTCGAGCTCGCCTTTATTAAAACCGACGCAATCAAGCTGAGACGACTCATTTTTAATCGTCATTTTGACATGAGTTTTATTTGCCCCTATCTTGCGGACATCTTCCAGTACTGCGTTTTCTACGAGAACGTGCGGTTTCGGGTTCAGCATGCCAAAAGGAGAAAGCATGTTCATTTCTGTGATGCTTTCAACTGTAATGTCCTCGACGCTGCAGACAAGGTCGACTTCCTGTACAGGAACAAAATCCTCTTCCGTAAGCGTATTGTCCGCTATTTCATTCAGCCTGCTTCGCAAATCCGACACATCTTCGGCTTTCAGCGTCATCCCCGCCGCCATTGGATGGCCGCCGAAATGAGGAAGAATATCCCTGCATTCAGAAAGGCTCTCAAATAAATTAAATCCCCTGATGCTTCGGGCCGAACCTTTAGCGATCCCCTTTTCTTCATCAATGCCAAGCACAATAGCAGGGCGATAGAAACGGTCCACAAGCTTTGAGGCCACAATCCCGACGACTCCCGGGTTCCATCCGGCTTTTGCCACGACAATTGCAGTTTGATCGAGCCCTTGCCGTTCAACCATTTCAATCGCTTCATCCGTCATTTTACTGACCATTTTTTGGCGCTCTTTGTTCAGCTGGTCAATTTCTGCGGCAAGCTCTTCCGCTTCAAACGAATCCTCTGACATAAGCAAATGAACAGCGGGATCCGCCTGTTCGATTCTTCCGACGGCATTCAGCCTTGGTGCGAGCTGAAATCCGACTGTTTCTTCGTTCGCTTCTCCGATGTCTCCGCCTGACAGCTTAATCAGCTCTTTTAAGCCGAGCCGATTTGTCCGTCGAAGCCTTTCAAGTCCTAGTGTTGCAATTAATCTGTTTTCGTCATGCAGCGGGACAAGATCAGCAATGGTGCCGATTGCCGCCAGGTCAAGCAGTTCATCCGGAAGTTCACCCAATAAAGCATGGGCTAGCTTAAACGCGACTCCGACCCCTGCAAGCTCTTTAAACGGGTAAGTGCAGCCCGGCTGCTTCGGGTGGACGATCGCATGGACATCCGGAAGCTCCGGTCCCGGTTCATGATGATCTGTAATGATGACATCCAGCCCGAGTTCTTTCGCCACCTTCGCTTCATGCACAGCGGCAATTCCTGTATCAACCGTAATGATCAAAGAGAAGCCCCGTTCTTTAATCGAACGAAACGCCTGTTCATTAGGTCCATAGCCTTCTTTAAAACGGTCAGGTATATAAAAATCAACTTGAGCCGATAGTTTTTGCAGCGTGTGAAGCATCACTGACGTACTGGTAACCCCATCGGCGTCATAATCGCCATATATCATAATCTGTTCTTGTTGTGAAATCGCCTGTTTTATTCGATCTGCCGCTTCTTTCATGCCTTTCATTTCAAAAGGATCATAAAAATCGGCATCCTTTGTATGTAAAAACAGCCTAGCGCTTTCTGCCGTATCAAAGCCTCTTTTTACAAGCAGGGACGCAACAAGAGGTGTTATATGCAATTGTTCTGTGAGTGATTTGACCTTATCCTGATCTGGTCGCTGGATTTCCCATCGCATTTTTGACGCTAACATAAATTCACCCCTCAACCACCCTATTATACTAGAGCAGGCTGAAGGGTTTCAAATAATATTCGAAAACTAGTCTTTTTTCTCAATCATGGCTGAAGCATCCTGTGTGTCGATCTGATCAGCAAGCTGGGTATCCTCTTGTTTATGGATTGCAGTTCTATTTTCTTTCCGCAGTGTTTTGATTTCCCGCTTTAATTTCATCACCTGAAAAATGCCGACAGAAAATACAATGAGCGCTCCCATTAAAACCGAGCCTAAAATAACAAGAATAAGCGGCCATTCTGACCTGCCAAACAGGTAATCAACTTCTACGGATCGAACATTAATGACTGCAAAAATAGCGACAATTAAGGTAAAAATAAGTGCGAAAATAATGGTCCATTGTTTATTCATTCTCTTTCCCCCAAACTTTTTATTGAGGTAACTTTCCCTATCAAGACTGGTTTTAAACATGGCTTAACACTAGGTTAAGCCATGTTTGCGGTCAATTTTTCCCGGATCAGCCTCTTCAGTCCGCTTCCCTCACCGGACATGACAAGTGTATCGCCTTCATCAATGATTGTTTCAGAGCTCGGATTTAGTTGTTTATCCTGATTCTTCTTAATCATTGCAATGACCGTCACATGATATTCCTGCCCCACATCCAAATCACCAATCGTCTGATGAATGGCAGGCGCTCCTGCTTCCGCTTTACACCACTCTATCATGAAATCATCAAGGGCTAACTCAACCTGTTCTATTGCTTTCGGTTTATATGCCATTCCGCCAAGAATTGCAGAAATCTGCCTTGCTTCAGCGTCATCAAGCTGCATGGAGGCAACACATTCTTCATGGTCGTTTTCGTCAAAATAGTAAAGCTCTCTCCGTCCGTCATGATGAATGATAATTGAAATTTTATCACGGTTTCTAGTAACCATTTCAACTTTTTGTCCTATGCCCGGCAGCTCTGATTCGCGAACCCTCATATATAAACCCTCCTACATATCTGAAAACCAGTCACAAACACGTTTAACACCATATATATGTTTAAATGTAAGCGTATGTCATTATAGCAAATGCCTGTTTTAAGTTCAATGAAACTTCAAAAAACAGGCTGTCCCCCAGAGGACAGCCTGTTTTGTTTTTTTATTGCGCCGGATCTTTTTTCAATTCTTTTCCTTTCCATCCAAGCCAAATCTGCGCGGCAATGTAGAGAGAGGAATAAACGCCTGTTAACAGCCCGATCAATAAAGCAATTGAGAAGTTAGAAATAGAAGATGCTCCAAAGATCAGCAATGCCACAACAACAATCAAAACAGTTAATACCGTGTTGATTGAACGTGTAAAGGTTTGCTGCAGGCTTAGGTTTACAATATGGTTCAGGTCGGCAAATGTTTTCGGCTTGCGCTTTTTCATATGCTCGCGAATCCTGTCAAATGTAACAATTGTATCGTTAATCGAATACCCGATAATCGTCAAGACGGCCGCAATGAACGTAACATCTACCTCCAGCCTTGTAATACTGAAGAACGTGACGATAAAGAATGCGTCATATAGCAGTGAAGCGATTGCGGCAATCGCCATTTTGTATTCGAATCGGATTGAAACGTAAATGATGATGCCAATAGAAGCTATAGCAACTGCGTACAGCGCATTTCTTGCCAGCTCTTTGCCGACTGTCGGTGAAACTGTGCTGACATTCGGCTCTGTTCCGTATTTGTCTTTAAAGTGCGTTTTTACTTTGGCAATCGTTTCTTTATCAGGCACTCCAACAAAACGGGCAACACCGATATTGCTCTTTTCACCCGACAGAACAACAGTATCAGGGTCCATACCCAGAGATTCAAAATCCTTCTCAACTTGCTCTGTCGTCAGCTTATGGTCACTTTGCACTTCTATCCGTGCACCGCTTGCGAAGTCAATGCCAAGATTCAGCTTGAACACAAGCAGGATAATAATCCCGGCAATCGTGACCGCACTGGAGAAAATAAAGAAATATTTGCGTTTGCTCGTGAAATCCCATTTTTGGAACGGCGTATGCGGCTCTGTATTTTCGTCCGTATCCTGAATATCCATAATATGCTTCTTATTAACGCCAAACCAGCCTTTTTTCCGATCAAGCCATCTGCTTTCCACAAGGAGAGCGAGTAGAAATCTCGATAAGAAAACGGCAGTGATAAAGCTTGTCAAAATCGATAGGATCAGCATTGTCGCAAACCCTTTAACAGAGCTTGTCCCAAAGATAAAGAGCACAACCGCTGCAATAATGGTTGTAATATTCGCGTCAAAAATCGTCGCAAATGACCGTCTGTTTCCTGAACGGAAGGCAGAGCGGACTGACTTTCCTAGCTTGAGCTCTTCTTTAATCCGCTCATAGGTAATAATGTTGGCGTCAACAGCCATCCCGACACCTAAAATGAGAGCGGCAATTCCCGGAAGCGTAAGTACGGCATTCATCCAGTCAAAGACCTGGAGTGTAATGTAGATATAAACGGATAGCGTAATCACCGCGATAAATCCCGGCAGACGGTAATAGAAAAGCATAAATAAGAAAATAATTGCGATACCGACAATACCGGCAAACACTGTATCATGGAGAGCCTGCTGTCCAAATTGTGCGCCTACTGATGTCGAATACTTTTCAGTCAGTTTCACAGGAAGTGCACCTGCGTTTAAAATGCTGGCTAAATCTTTCGCTTCTTGAACCGTAAATTTCCCTTCTATTGTAACGTCTGTTGTGTTTAATTCTTGACTTACATTTGGAGCTGATACGTATTTAGGGTGCTCTTTTTGAACCTCTTTTTTAAAGGAATCCCCTTTTTCATAATCCATCCAAATGACAAGCTGGTTGTTTGGCGCCATTTTCATGACCTTTTTGGTCACTTCGCCGAATTTATCAGCATCTTTCAGTTTAATGCTGACAATCGGTTCATTTGTTTTGGCGTCATATGTTTGTTTAGCTCCGTTTTCGACGAGGTCGGAGCCATTCAGCAATTCTTTGTCATTCGTATCTCTGAAAGAAAGCTGCGCTTCAGTTGCCAGAATTTCACGCGCTCTGTTTTGGTTTGTCACCCCAGCGAGCTGAACGCGAATCCGGTTATTTCCTTCAATTTGGATGTTCGGTTCGCTGACACCGAGAACATTGGCCCGGCGGTTCAACGCCTCTACTGTGCTGACCAGAACGTCTTTTGTGATTTTGTCACCTTTTTTTACAGGCTGTACATCATACAGCACCTCAAATCCGCCTTGCAAATCCAATCCTAACGTAATATTGTTCGCGGCAGGCTTCGTAAAGTAGCCCAAGCCCGTGCCGATCAATAAAACGAAAAGGAAAAACGCAATCAAGCGTCCTTTTTTCATTATGTATATCCTCCCTTAAACCTGTGCGAATCAATCTGCTATCTCAGCAGTTCTTCCAATGCTTCCTGTCCTTCTTCACTGCCCAGCCAATTAGACGTTTTGAATGACTCAACGGTTGCATAATTCATAAATTCGCCAATTTTCACTGATAAAATATCACTCGCCAGTTCATAAATGCTCAGTTCCATTTTCTTTTTCCACTTCTTATTTGTTAAGTATGACCACAAACTTTCAAGTTCAACATCATCATACCCGAGAATCTTAAACTCTTCCAGTTTGCTGTAAAGAAACGGCCTGACGTGGTCTTTATATAGATCTGCGGGATGCTTCTCCATGAATTCCACGCTCCTTTTTTATTGTTTTTCATGAAGACTTGTCATGCTTGGACGATATATACGCATATCTTTATTGTATATGATTCCAGGTAGTTTGAGAAGGCAGGGGGTAAAAATGGCGAAACAGACGTTTTTAAAGGGCACTCTTATTCTTATCGCAGCAGGAATGGTTACAAGAATGCTCGGGTTTGTCAACCGGGTGGTTATCGCTCGTTTTATCGGTGAAGAGGGGGTCGGGCTTTACATGATGGCGGCGCCTACCTTTTTCTTGGCCACTACATTAACTCAATTCGGTCTGCCGGTCGCGATCAGCAAGCTTGTCGCTGAAGCCAGTGCGCGCGGAGATCATCAAAAAACGAAAAACATTTTAGTCATGTCTCTGACCATCACGGGAGTGCTCAGCCTCATCTTTACACCGCTGTTTCTGTTTTTCGCCCCGGTTATGGCTGAAACGATGCTGACAGATAAGCGAACACTGTACCCGCTTCTGGCCATTACGCCGGTTGTGCCGATTATTGCTATATCGAGTGTGCTGAGGGGGTACTTTCAAGGAAAACAGAATATGAACCCGCTCGCTATGTCACAAGTCCTTGAACAGGTCGTCCGTATTTCACTCGTTGCTGTCTGCACAACGATTTTTCTCCCTTACGGAATTGAATATGCTGCAGCGGGGGCCATGCTATCCTCAGTGGCAGGTGAGCTGGCATCCCTTCTTTATTTATTCGTTTGCTTTAAGTATAAAAAAACAATTAAAATCAGAAAGCATTTTTTCCAGTCAATTAAAAATGGAAAACAAACCTTTACCCAATTAATGAGCGTATCCCTTCCAACTACCGGGAGCCGCTTTATCGGAAACCTTTCTTGGTTTTTCGAGCCGATTGTCGTCGCTCAAAGCCTTGCCATTGCAGGTGTGGCGACAATTTCCGCAACAAAGCAATACGGTGAACTTACCGGCTTTGCCATGACTCTGCTGACTCTGCCCAGCTTTATTACATATTCTTTGTCGACCGCGCTTGTTCCTGCGATCAGTGAAGGAATGGAGCAGAAAAAATTGCAGGTGGTGGAATACCGCTTGGAACAGGCGATGCGTCTCTGTCTGCTCAGCGGAGGCATTTCAGTTGTTATTTTATTTGTATTTGCGGATGAACTGATGAGAGTGATGTACGGTTCCTCAAGCGCAGCTGTATTTATAAAAGTGATGGCCCCGTTTTTTTTGCTTTATTATTTCCAAGGCCCGCTTCAAGCTGTGCTGCAGGCGCTTAATTTGGCAGGAGCTGCGATGATGAACAGCTTAATCGGAGCGCTTGTCAAAACAGGTCTTATTTTTGTCCTAGCCACAAGGCCGTCTCTTGGCATTATGGGGGCGGCATTGGCCATTGTTACAGGCATGGTGCTCGTCACGCTATTGCATGCAGCAACCGTAAGCAAAGTGCTGCCGATCAGCATTAAAATTAAGGAATACGCACTCAGCTTCGCTGTTATTGTGATTAGCGGATTCATCAGCTCCGCCATCAAACAATATATTCGTTTTGGAGCATCTGAGGCTGTGAATCTCGCTGGATGGATTGCGGTGAGCGCCGCTATTTACATTGCCCTCCTGCTCGTTTTCCGTTTAATTAAAAAAGATGAGCTTCGCCGCATTCCCATTATCGGACGTTTGATCATCCGATAATGGTCACGTACGGTGCCCATCTTTTTCATCAATAAATAATTCTCCGTCTGTAAACGAGCAAAATGAAATATCTGAAGGGTCTGTGTACCCGTGTTTTTGCAAATTTTCAAGCAGCCATTGTTTATCTTTACCGATTCTGTACAGGTTTTCGGTTTGAATGGAGCCGTCAAGGATGAGCGGCAAATCGAGCTGCCGATGCTCTCCGCTATTTTCTTTCTTTACAATAGTCAGTTTGCCCGACGGTTCTAAAATGGCAAATGATACATCAGCTACTCTGTCGATACTATTTTCTCTGAGCTGAACCATTAAATCATCAAAATTATACCGCTGTGATCTCATGGCGTCTTCGTCAATTTTCCCATATTTAATAATTATGGTCGGCTTACCGTCAAGAAGCTGGCGGACTTTTCGATTTTTTAAAGATAGGTATGCGAATGTCACTTGAATAACCATTAATACAAGCATTGGCAAAATGGTGTGAAACAAATGATCTTCTACGTTTTCTATGGCCAAAACGGCAATTTCAGCCATCATGATAAAGACAACGAGGTCTAAAATGCTAAGCTCCCCGATCTCCCGTTTGCCCATGAAACGAAAAATGATCAGTATCACAAAATACAATACGATTGTGCGAAACGCAATAGTGAGAAGCTCTTCCATCATGCACCTCCGACTCGTCATAGGATGCAACAAAACGAACAATTTATGTAAGAAAAACCGATTGTATTTCATAAAGCTTTTACGTCTAATTCAAGGGTTAAGGGAATACATTTTTACAAAGACGAGCCATCAGCATGTCTGACGGTTTTGTACAAAAAGAACAGAAGCCTTTTAATACAGGCAGAGAGGAGACAATCATGGAGGAAACGAAACAAGTTGGAAAAGGCATTCTTTACGGCTTAATCGCCATATTTTCAGCCATGCTCCTGACAAGTTTAGCGGTTTCACTTTTATTGACCGCAACCTCGCTGGAAGAGTCATCATTTAACTGGCTGATCACCGCTATCTCATTTCTCTCTTTATTTATTGGCGGATTCATTTCAGGCGGGAAAGGCAAGGAAAGAGGCTGGATGATTGGCGCATTGACTGCTTTAAGTTTTTCTCTGATTATTTTATTGTTTCAGTATTTAGGATTTGGAAAGACATTTACGGCAGAACAGCTGCTCTTCCATCTGGGGTTTTTAGGGGTGTGCATGCTGGGCGGGATTTTCGGCGTAAACATAAGGGGAAACAGGTCTTCCACATAAAAAAGAGCGGGCTCACCCGCTCTTTTTTTGTTTGCTATGTATAGCTCCTGCTGTTATTCAGCAGCAGAAACTTCTCTGATCGCGCGGCGGTCGAACGTAAGACGTGTGTTTTCACCAGTCTTAATTACGACTTTGCTCTCATCGATCGAGTCAACAGTACCGTGCAATCCCCCGATTGTCACTACTGAATCGCCTTTTTTCAGTTCTTCCTGCATTTGGCGTACAGCCTTTTGCTGCTTTTGCTGAGGACGAATCAGCAAGAAGTAAAGGACCGCAAACATTAAAATAATAGGAACCAATGTACCTAAAGTGCCAGTCATCATTTTCACCCCTTTCTGTAAGCCTGTTATGTTTATTTAGAAGCTTTTCGCATTTGGCTTGTTATAGCCGTAACGCTCAAAGAACTCTTCTCTGAAATCACCCAGACGATCCTCGCGAATAGCCTGTCTTACCTGCTCCATTAAGTGTAACAGAAAATGAAGGTTATGGTAAGTTGTTAATCGAAGGCCGAATGTTTCATTGCAGCGAATCAAGTGCCTAATGTATGCGCGAGTGTAGTTTTTACATGTATAGCAATCACACTCTTCATCAATCGGACGGAAGTCTCTTTCAAATTTCGCATTTTTCATATTGAGTCGTCCTTCAGCAGTAAACACTGTGCCGTTTCTTGCAATCCGTGTAGGCAGCACACAGTCAAACATATCGACCCCGCGGATCGCTCCGTCGATCAGTGCATCCGGAGAACCTACTCCCATCAAATATCTCGGTTTATCCTTCGGCAAGAGCGGTGTTGTAAATTCGAGTACACGGTTCATGACATCCTTCGGTTCACCTACAGACAATCCGCCTATAGCATATCCCGGAAAATCAAGGGAAATCAAGTCCTTCGCACTTTGTGTGCGCAGATCTTCATATTCTCCGCCTTGTACAATACCAAACAGCCCTTGTTCATCCTGACGATTGTGGGCATTCAGGCAACGTTCCGCCCAACGGCTTGTCCGTTCAACTGACCTCTTCATGTAGTCGTACTCCGCCGGGTATGGCGGACATTCGTCAAACGCCATCATAATATCGGAGCCGAGTGCGTTTTGGATCTCCATCGCTTTTTCCGGAGATAAAAACAGCTTGTCCCCATTTAGGTGGTTGCGAAAATGGACGCCCTCTTCCTCTATATTACGAAACTTGCTTAAAGAAAAGACCTGAAAACCGCCTGAATCTGTTAAAATGGCGCGGTCCCAGTTCATAAACTTATGAAGCCCGCCCGCTTCTTTGACAATATCGTGACCCGGACGCAGCCATAGATGATAGGTATTGCTTAAAATGATGCCCGCATCCATTGCTTTCAGCTCTTCAGGCGCCATTGTTTTGACTGTCGCCAGTGTGCCAACCGGCATAAAAACCGGCGTTTCAAAGGAGCCGTGAGGCGTATGCACTTTGCCCAGCCGCGCTCCTGTTTGTTTGCATTCTTTTATAAATTCATAGCGTATTGGTTGTTCAGCCACTTTTAATGAGGCCTCCTGTTCTCAAATTAGATAATCAGCATCGCGTCTCCGAAGCTGAAGAAACGGTATTCCTCTTCCACCGCATGGTTATAGGCACGCAGAATGTTTTCTCTTCCAGCAAGCGCGCTGACCAGCATAATCAATGACGATTTCGGCAAATGGAAGTTTGTAATCATTCCGTCAATGGCTTTAAATTCATAGCCTGGATAAATAAAAATAGATGTCCAGCCGCTCGATGCTTTAAATTGCCCGTCATGTTCCCCAGCAATCGTTTCAAGCGTGCGTGTCGAGGTCGTGCCGACAGAAATGATCCTGCCGCCATTTTCTCTTACTTTGTTTAAAGCCGCAGCCGTTTCTTCCGACATTTGATAAAACTCTGCATGCATATTATGCTCTTCCACTTCATCGGCACTCACAGGGCGAAATGTTCCAAGGCCAACGTGGAGTGTGATGAACTCAATTTGCACACCTTTATCTTTCAGCTGCTGTAAAATTTCTTCCGTGAAGTGAAGGCCTGCTGTAGGCGCAGCGGCAGAGCCGATTTCTTTTGAATACACGGTCTGGTAGCGCTCTTTGTCATCAAGCTGTTCTTTGATATATGGCGGAAGCGGCATCTCTCCAAGGGATTCCAGCACCTCGTAGAAAATACCGTCATATTGAAATTCCATTTTTCTGCCGCCATGCTCCAGCTCTTCCGTGCAAACTGCCTTCAATCTTCCGTCTCCAAATGTGACAACGGTTCCTATTTTCACCCGTTTCGCCGGTTTCGCAAGTGTTTCCCATTTATCGCCGGTTTCTTGTTTCAACAAAAGAAGCTCCACTTTCGCACCGGTATCCTCTTTTGTGCCGAATAACCGCGCAGGCAGCACACGGGTATTGTTCAGCACAAGACAATCTCCTTCGTTAAAAAAGCTGATAATGTGTTTAAACGAGCTGTCAGTCAGCTCTCCTGTATGTTTATCAAGCACCATCAGCCTTGAAGCATCGCGCTGCTCCAACGGTACTTGTGCAATTAAACGTTCCGGTAGTTCAAAATCAAATAAATCGACTTTCATGATAACTTCACCTTTATTCTAGTCTTTTGTTATTTCATTCTGCCGAAAAGATTAAGCAAAATTGATAATACCACACTTATGATAATACAAGTGACAACCGGGAAGAAAAACGTGACATTTCCTTTTTTCACAAAAATATCTCCCGGCAGCTTGCCGACAAAATGTAAAACTGCTCCGATGATAAGCAAAACAGCACCAAGAATCATCATGATCTTAGGAAACTCAGTCATATCGGGGAGCCTCCATTTGGAAATGATGATAAACGGCCGGTGTCACGATCCTTCCACGCGGCGTTCTTTGGATAAATCCAATTTGCAGCAGATATGGTTCATATACGTCTTCAATCGTATGCGATTCCTCGCCGATCGTAGCGGAAATCGTATCAAGGCCCACTGGCCCGCCGTTAAATTTTTCGATCATGCCCATCAACAGCTTATGATCAATATGATCCAAACCGAGACGGTCAACCTGAAGCCGCTCCAGCGCATCCTGAGAAATGTCTTCCGTAATCCGGCTGTCACCCAGGACTTGGGCGAAATCGCGCACCCTTCTCAGCAGGCGGTTCGCCACGCGCGGCGTACCTCTAGATCTCCTTGCAATTTCAAGAGCAGACGGTTTATCAATCTCAACCTCAAATACATCCGCAGTTCTCGTGACAATATCGGCCAGTTCTTCTTGTGTATAGTATTCAAGGCGTGACATGACGCCGAATCTGTCTCTTAAAGGAGCCGTCAATAGCCCTACCCTCGTCGTAGCTCCCACCAGCGTAAACGGCGGCAGGTCAAGCCGCACTGAGCGGGCAGAAGGGCCTTTGCCGATCACAATATCCAGGCAAAAGTCTTCCATTGCAGGATAAAGCACCTCTTCAATCGATCTGTGCAGCCTATGTATTTCATCAATAAATAATACATCTCCCGGTTCAAGCGCCGTTAATATAGCAGCCAAATCACCAGGCCTTTCAATCGCAGGCCCTGATGTCGTCCGCAATTCCACTCCCATTTCATTTGCAACAATGGAAGCCAGCGTTGTTTTCCCAAGTCCGGGCGGTCCGTACAGAAGAACATGATCCAGCGTCTCCTGTCTCATTTTCGCCGCATCTATAAACACGCGTAAATTTTCTTTCACCTTATGCTGTCCGATATACTGTGCCAGATTTTGCGGCCTCAGGCTTTGCTCTATCACTGATTCATGGTTGTCTGCTTCACTTGAGACGAGCCGTTCATCCATGAACATCACCTTACTTTAATAGTTTTTGTAATGCTTTTTTCACATATTGGTCTGTTGTCAGCCCAATTTCTTCTTTAAGGTGAGGAAGCACCTTTTTGATTTCTTTTTCAGCATATCCGAGAACCCTGAGGGCTTCAAGTGCTTCTTCGAGAGCCGTTTCCGCTGTTTGCTTTTCAAGCCTTTCTTCATGATTAAACAGATTTTCAATCATTTCAGGCACAACATCTGCCAGCTTTCCTTTTAAATCTAGAATAATCTGGCGTGCGGTTTTCTTTCCTACTCCAGGAAACTTGACCAAAAAAGCTTCATCCTCATTTTCAATTGCTTGGATGACCGCTCCCGGATCACCCGAGCCCAAGATGGCAAGTGCTCCTTTCGGCCCAATTCCGGTCACGTTTAACAGTTTTGTAAAGAGCGCCTTCTCCTCTCTCGTTGAAAAACCGTAAAGCGAAAAAGCATCCTCTCTGATATGATGATATGTAAAAATCGTTTCTTGGTTTCTCTCCTTATATATAAACGGATTCGGCGTAAAAATCTGATAGCCGATGCCTCCGTTCTCTATGACGATATATTGGGGAGATACATAATCAATCGTCCCTTTAACAAATTCAATCACGCACATTCACCTCTTTGACTGTTCTTCATTGTACCATAAAAACAGCCAAAGTCTTATAGAAAAGTTAACATACGTTCGCTTCTCTCTCATTCTTTCACGAAAAAAAAGACATGAATACATGTCTTCAATCAGATGACGTTACCCGCTGTATGTCTTAATATGTTCGATGACATCCTCGAACTCCGCTTTTGTCCGAAAAGGAATGCCTTTCAACAGATTTTTTTGCATGTGGCTTTCCAGCCTTTCTAAATCAATTTGAAAAAAAGACTGAATGGGTTCGGAAGCTGGCTCAGGCCGCCCATGAAAAGTGGAAATCACTCCATTATCCGATACACCGATATACCCGTTCACTTTGCTGAGCGGAGAAATATCGTCCATTTGCTTCCGGAAGAGCACATATCCCTTTTTTTGTTCCACAAGCGTCCATCCGGCATAAGCCGCCCAAAAATCATCCATGGAAAGCACTTTTTCACGCTTATGCTCAATGCTGACATCGCCGTCCAAATACACCTTTTCAAGCTGCACATGTACTTGCAGCGGTTCATAGTGCTCCACTTCCGCGCCAAGCGCGCGGGAAGGAGCGCCTATTTGAAATACTGCGGCTGAGCAAAGAATGCCCAGCAAAAGATACGCCGTGCTGAATCGTTTCACCCTCTACACCTCTTTGCACACGTTTATGATTAGTTTGACCAAAGAGGCTACTGCTTAACCGTTTTATCAAAATTTGTCTGCACATTTTCCCTGATAAACCGTTCCTCCGTATACACCTCTGTTCCTTGCTCAGGAATTGTCAAGAATTGCGTCAGAAAAGCACTGAAAAAATACAATGCCGCAAAGATCCAAATTACGCCGCCTGCACCGAGCGGTCCAATGAAAAGGCTCACGATACCCGGCGCGATAAACGCACACAAACCAGATCCCAAATTCAACACTGACATGGCAGCGCCTTTATTATCAGGCGCAAGCGTTGGCAAAAGAGCGCTTAATGGAACGTAGCCGGCTAATGCCGCGCCGTAGCAGCAGGCGATCATCATCATCACCCAATACTGATGCCCGATCATCTGAGGCGTGTAATAAAGCGCCAGCGTAAAAATGCCGCATCCGACACCGCCAAACCACATGACGGTATTGCGCCAGCCAAGTTTATCTCCAACTGCGCCAAAAATGATATTAAACACAATATTCACAAAAAAGAGCGTCCCCCAAATTTGCAGCCATTCCGAAACCGAATACCCGTAATGTGCTAAATAAGTCGGAAGAAAGATGGCAAATCCAAATTGTCCTATTGCATTAATCGTTTTGACCACTCCGCCGATGCCGACCTTAGGGTTTTCAAACATAATTGTAAATGCCTTCGACAGTTCTTTCCATTTCGGCTGATCTTGTTTTTTTGCTGGGGTAAATTTATCTTTGTTAAAAAATAAGGCCAGAAATCCGCCTGCCGCCACAAACAGCAATGCACTCCAAAGCGTATTGATTTCTCCAAAGGCAGGAACTGCATAGCTGGAATAGAACGGGCCGAGTACGTTAAGGCCGCACGTAAACATAAACCAAAACCAGCCGACAGCTTTTCCGAGAATTTTTTGAGAGGTGCTGTATGATACCCACACGAGAAAAGAGTATGCAAACAGCGGATATCCCAAGCCTCTAAGGGCATAGCTGCCTAAGAGAGCCGGATAATACATATGAGGAATCGCCCAGCCGATAAAAGCGGCCGAACCGAGGATAAACGCAAGCAATCCGATCGTCATCGTTTTTCTCGGCCCCCACGTTTGCACAAACGTTCCTGAAAGCCAAGCCGAGATGGTGACAGCAATGCCGTACATGGTAAATAACGATGCGGATTGCTGCATACTGAGACCATGATCCACGAGAAAAGGAGACAGCCAGCCTTGTTCGAGGCCGTCTCCAACCATAAAGATGACAACGCCAATATAACCCCAAACCATGTGAGAAGGAATTCCGATTTTGTTCAAAACATTTCCTTTAGCATGTACTGTATTCATTTTCTCCACCGCCTACTTAAAGTATCAATGGAGTATATACCCAAGCTTGCGGAATTGTAATCCTTTTTGATTAAAAAGCGATTTTTTCAGTGTGCTCAATACTGACAGGCATGCCAAAAGCAAGCGATTGCTGTGCTGCTCTGGCAATTCGTTCGGCCTGTAAACCGTCATTGCCGGTGCAGGCAGTCTCCTGATTTGTGCCGATCGCTTCTGCAAAACGGAGAATCTCCTCCTCATACGCATCCTTATAGCGTTCAAGGAAAAAGAAATGCGGTTTATCCTTCATCACAAAATCAGCGGTTGACACTTCAACCGTCGTCGGCCTGCTATTGTCCGCCGCTGCAGAGCCTTTCGTCCCGAAAACCTCTACCCGCTGGTCATATCCGTACACTGCTTGGCGGCTGTTATCAATCACGGCCATGGCACCGTTTTCAAAAGTCAGTGTAATAACAGCTGTATCAATATCGCCCAGCTCCGCAAAAGAAGGATTCACCAGAGCCGCCCCTTTTGCATACACTTCTGTCACTTCGCTTCCCATAATATATCTGGCCATATCAAAATCATGGATTGACATATCCATAAACAAGCCGCCTGACATGCGGACATAATCTATATTCGGGGGTTCTGGATCCCGAGACGTGATTTTTAATAAGTGAGGTGTACCGATTTCACCATTTTCAACAACTGTTTTGATTTTCTTAAAATGAGGATCAAAGCGGCGGTTAAAACCGACTTGAAGTGTTACTCCATGTTTCCGGACGGCCGCAAGCGCTTCTCTTGTTTCATCTAGAGAGAAACTAACGGGCTTCTCACAAAAAATATGCTTTTTCGCTTCGGCTGCTTCTCTGATCATCTGAGCATGTACGGCTGTAGGTGAGCAAATAAAAACAGCATCAATTTCAGGATCATGTAATAAATCACGATAATCAGAAGTTATGTATTCAATCTGATGACTGTCGGCCCAGCTTTTTATACGGCTCGCCTGAATATCAGAGATTGCTTTTAATTTCATGTGAGGAATCCGGCTTATATTTTGAACATGAAGTTTGCCGATGCGGCCTGCACCGATAATCCCTGTCACAATCTGTTTTGTCATCGCATGTTCCCCCTTGAATATTCACGAAAGCGCTTTATTTAAAATTAATACTATCCCATTTGTAAGCGCTTTTCAAGAATGGAAATAAACGCTCTATGTCTCTTTTATCACAATTTATGCTTATAAGTAGCCTTCTTCTCCAAGACCAGATACACTAGAATTAGGCTCTTTTTCCTGAACAGTTTATGATTTTCCTATAAACGACTGCATAAAATAGAGCAAAGAAGGTGAATGAAATGCTGACAAAAGCAGAGGAACTGGCCCATTCAGTCATATACCGCAAAAACAGCAGATTTGATAAAGTCAAAGAGAAATCCGAGGAATTAACACTAATCGGCAAGGGTAGAAGCGCCTATGTATTTGCCTTAACAGAAGGCGGCCGGAAAATGGCGCTGAAAGTATTTTTTCCGGAGTATCAAGCGACAGCAGTCAAAGAAGCCGCGATCTATGAAAAATTAGCCGGGTCCGCATTCTATCCTGAAATTTACGAAACTGGCGATTCATTTATTCTCATGGAATATATTAAAGGTGAAACCTTTTATAACTGTCTGAAGAAAGGCATTGCGATCAGTGATGACATGATTCAGCAGGTTGAAGAAGCACTTTCTGACGCCCGGGCTGCCGGCCTGAACCCGTCAGATATCCATTTGCGGAATCTGATTCTGACAGAAACCGGAGCAGTGCGGGTGATTGATGTTGCGAGATTTGAACAGACAAAAACGTGCACGCAGTGGAATGATTTAAAATCAGCGTATCATGCACTCTACAAAAAACCGATATTCCCCAAAAAGATTCCGGGTTTTTGGCTGGAGATCATCGCATTTTTATATAAGAAAGATTGGTTTCAAAGGCATTTCGCACAGCGGAAAAGAAAGTATTCTTAAATCAAAAAGGCAGCCGCTTGTGTGGCTGCCTTTGTTCTGTATATTTACTATCTTACGGTAGAAATCAGTTTCATTTGTTCAGGCGACAGCTTAATTCGATAGCCTCTCACAGTTAAGTAGACCGCTTCTGAGTCCTTCTCGCTGGAATGACAATACGTTTTCTTCATTTCTGTCTCCCCTCACCCTGATTGGTTTTATTTCATCATATCATTCCTTTATTAAGTTAATTTTAAAGAAATGTAAAGATCATATGAATCCGATATAGGGTAAAATGAGAGAAAAAAAGGGAGAGAGTCACATCAAGACACGCAGTAAAGTCCCGTTGATGTTTATGCTGCTTGTATTCTTCGGCAGCGCTGTTTATTGGATGTTATTTTCACTAAAAAACGTTCCGAAAGGAAACCTCGTCCAATCGGTTGAATCGCCTGACGGCAGCTATACGTTAAACACTTACGTATCCCAAAACACCTTAAGCTTAGATGCGGCCAGAGGTGAACTTGTAAATGAAAAAACACTTGTCAAGAGAACAATCTATTGGAATTATCCGGACAGCCGTCCAGCAGTGACGTGGATCAATCACAACACAGTGAAAATCGGCAATCAGACATTACACCTCGATACTGATGAAACGTATGATTGGCGAAAAGATGATCATTGGATCCGTGAAGAACCGCCTCAAGCACAAGTGAGGTGACGATACATGAATAAGAAGAACAAGCAATTGTGATCGCTTGTTCTTTTATATACGGATTGACTGAACTAGGCTAATTGTTGCAAGAATTTTATAACAAATGCCCTAAGTCGGCCTCTGCAGAAAAACGCAGCGTAATCGATACGCCGCGTTTTTTCTTTTTTCCTTCCTCTTCTTATTGATAATTATCAGTCATATAATGTGACAAATCGATTGTAGAAATAGTTCGATTAGCCCAAAATCCTTTTTATACATGTATTCGAATGGAAGTGAGGAGGAAGCTTGATGGCAGATATTGTTGCTAGTTTAAACGCGATCTTATGGAGTACCCCCGTCATTTATATTTTATTGGGAATTGGATTGATCTTTTCAATTATGACCCGTTTTTTACAAGTCAGACATTTGAAAGAAATGATTGTTCAGATGTTTAAAGGAAAGAGCTCTGAAGCTGGCGTTTCTTCTTTTCAAGCATTATCAATTGCGCTGTCCGGCCGAGTGGGTACAGGAAACATCGCAGGAGTGGCGACAGCAATTGCATTTGGCGGACCCGGCGCTGTGTTCTGGATGTGGGCGATTGCCTTTATCGGGGCGGCGAGTGCCTTTGTTGAATCAACGCTTGCCCAAATTTATAAAGTGAAACAAGACGGTCAATATCGGGGCGGCCCTGCTTATTATATAGAAAAAGGCTTAGGCATTAAGTGGTTTGCCGTCTTATTTGCCGCTGCTGCCCTGATTGCGATGGCCCTTCTGATGCCGGGCGTACAGTCCAACTCCATTGCGGCCGGGGTCAAAAATGCATTCGGCATCTCTCCTTTCATTACAGGGTGTGCTCTCGTTTTATTATTAGGATTTATTATTTTTGGCGGCGTCAAACGAATTGCTAATGCGGCGCAAATGATTGTTCCTTTTATGGCCCTTGGATATATCCTGCTGTCTTTGATTATTATTGTCATGAACGTGTCTGAATTGCCTGCTGTGATCTCGCTGATATTCAAAAGCGCTTTTGCATTGGATTCCGCTTTTGGCGGCTTAATTGGCATGGCGATATCCTGGGGTGTTAAACGCGGCATTTACTCAAACGAAGCCGGCCAGGGAACAGGGCCGCATCCCGCAGCCGCTGCAGAAGTTTCTCATCCGGTCAAGCAGGGGCTGGTTCAGGCATTTTCTGTTTATATCGACACCTTGTTTGTATGTTCCGCTACAGCTTTCATGATCTTGTTTACCGGTATGTACAATACCCAGGCTGCAGATGGTTCCTTTATCGTCCATCACCTTAAAGGCGTAGAAGCAGGACCTGGTTTCACACAAGCGGCAATTGACAGTGTTCTCCCCGGATTTGGTGCAGGCTTTGTTGCCATCGCTTTATTCTTCTTCGCATTTACAACAATTATGGCGTATTACTACATCGCAGAAACAAATATTGCTTATTTAGCACGGGGCAGAGAAAGCAAATGGGCAATGCTCGGCTTAAAACTGATTATTTTAGCCGCCACGTTCTATGGGACTGTGAAAACAGCTTCACTTGCTTGGGCATTGGGCGATGCAGGGCTTGGCATTATGGTATGGCTGAATGTCATTGCCATTGTGCTGCTTGCCAAACCGGCGCTTCTCGCTTTAAAGGATTATGAACGCCAAAAGAAGCAGGGCTTAGACCCGGTCTTTGATCCGAAAGCGCTGGGTATCAAAAACGCTGATTTCTGGGAGAAAGAATACACTAACGAAAATGAACGTGTCTCTTAAACAAACTAAAAACCGGCCCGATATGACATCGTGCCGGTTTTTTATGAGCGATAATTGGTATACACTTCTTGAACATCATCATCATCTTCAAGGATGTCTATTAATGTTTCCAGTTTCTCAACAGCCTGGTCATCGGCATCTGCATAGGTTTTGGGGAGCATGGTCACCTCCGCTGAAGAAATTGGATATTTCGATTTGAGCGCTGTTTTTACCTCTTCAAAATGCTCAGGCTCTGTTAAAACCTCATATAGGTCTTCTTCAGCCCGCAGCTCTTCTCCTCCTGCTTCCAGCACATCAAGCATGAGTTCATCTTCTTCTATTTGCTGTTTAGTCCGGTCTATCGTAATGAATCCCTTCCGTTCAAATAAAAAGGCTACACATCCGCTTTCTCCCAGGCTTCCGCCATTTTTATTAAAGGCAGTTCGCACATTTGACGCCGTTCGGTTTTTATTATCTGTTACGCATTCAACCATGACGGCAATCCCTGAAGGACCGTAGCCTTCGTAGGTGATTTCTTCATAGCTGCTTCCATCTTGGCCTCCCGCAGCTTTTTTAATGGCCCGGTCTATATTTTCATTTGGCATATTGGCGCCCTTTGCTTTTTCGATAACAAGACGCAATGCTGAATTTGCTTCCGGATCCGCTCCGCCTTCTTTCGCTGCCTCATAGATTTCTTTCGCAAGCTTCATAAATATTTTCCCGCGCTTTGCATCCTGTGCATTTTTTCTCTTTTGTATGTTTTTCCACTTAGAATGGCCTGCCATGTTTTCACCTGCTTTTCCTTTTTCTATGTACACTTTAATGGGTATTATTCGCTGATGCAAAGAAAAAGGCTGCCGAATATCACTATCTTCCGGCAGCCTTTCATCTTTAGCGGGTGTTCATTTTATGAAGTCTTCTGAACAGCCCTTTATCTGTCGATATTTGGACGTCACGGCCATTCGCATAGTTGCGAGCAGCTTTTGCGACATTATCTCTGTCAGACTTTGTGAAATCCCTGTGGCTTCTGACTGCGACAACTACTCGGTCATCCGATACCATCACTTGTGTGTCATTGACGTTTTTCACTTGTTTCACACGGTTGGCAATTTTGGCCGCCAGTCTTCTGTTTTCTTGGTTGTCATACCCGTTGTACGCCACATTCCGATTCATGTTTCGGTTATTCGTGTTGTTATATGTTCCATCAGTAGCCAGAGGAACGCGATCGTCGGCAGTAACACGGTCACGGTTATTTACATTCGTGGTGTTTCGGTTACCGTCGTTCTGATCCTCCATTAATTCAGAAACAGGACCATCGTGGTCGATTCCGTCTCCCTGTCTGTCAGCATCGTTTTCATTTGTATAATATCCGATTGGACGGGTATTGCCGTTATTGCGCGTATCATTCATGGCATTATTATCGTTTGCTCCGCATGCTGTTAAGCCGGCTGTCATAAGAATCAAGCTAGCGATCGTCATTTTTTTACCCAATGGAAAAACCCCCCGTGGACGAATTGAGCATGTTTGCTCGTTTTTATCATGTGCGTCCGGGGGGCATGTTAAGCGTGTCAGTTCTGTCCATTTGGCAGTGATCTGCTTGAAAACAAAAAAAGGAACGATTTACATCGTTCCGAACGATCACTCATTTTCTTCTTCCGGCCGGCCAAACATTTGGTTTACAGAAGGCTGATTCGTCATTGGCATAGAAACTCCTGCCGAATATGGGTTTGGATTTGGGTTAGCTGTGCCATATGGCATATTAGGACTTCCATAAGATCCCAGTCCCGAGTGGCCAGGCGCAGAGAAATATGGCTGATGATCACCGTCACAGCCGCAGTCGTCATGATCTTTGTACGGCATGTAACCAGGAGCCGCAGCAGGCTGGTACGCTCCCATTACTTGGGGAGTGCCATAATAAGGGCCATAAGGCATATGTCCATACGGAGATCCATAAGCCGGAGATGCGTAATGCGGATCACCGTATGAACCGTAATGTCCGTGGTGGCTGTTTTCATGATGCTGGTTTTCAAAACCCGGGTCATACTGAGGCGATACAAAGCCTGGCTGGTATCCATGCATCGGATACATTGGATAAGCTTGTGCAGGATAGTACGGATAGCATAATCCGGATCCTGGAAGAATTGGCGAAATAGGCACCGGACACGGTACAAAATGAGCCGGATAATGAAAATAAGGCTGAACAGCCGGCATATTCGGAACTGTGTGATGAACGTTTTCTTCTTCTACACCGCCTACTTCTGGCGCCTTTGGCATATTAGGCATATTCGGATAATTTGCATTTTCCATATTACTCATAGCCTCCTGTTGTGGAAATTGATCTTGCATATGATACATATGATCTATATTTCCGTCATGATGTTTTTTCGGCTCCTCCGGTTTAGGAGGCGACCAAGGCTGGAAAAGCTGTTTCATATCATAATACTCTTTCACATCAGCTTCAGGATACACATTTTCCTGCAAATTAGGCATCGGCGGGACATACGGCACGGACTTCTTTTCTTTCGGCTTTGTGTCTTCTACGTCGACAACGGATTTAGGCTTCTCTTTCGCATATGGATGTTCTTGCTTCACACTCCCGGCCGCAGGACTTTTGCCCGCTTTTGGCTCTTTTCTGACCGGGACGCCTTCTGACGGAACTTTTATTTTCATTCCAGGCATGATTAAGTCTGGATTACTAAGCTGTGTATTGAGTTTTTTCACTTCCTCAACATCGACTCCGTACTTTTCAGCTATTTTCCAGAGCGAATCGCCTTTTTGAACGATATGGATTTTCAACGTTTTCCCCTCCTATGCAAAACGTGAACAGTTCAGCTGTGCTTACAATATGTTTCTTCACAACATATGCCTGAACAAAAGAAGTTATGAGTACAGGAAGGGAAATATTTCTGATCTACGTGATCGAAAGCATTCGATTCAGGGCAAGGAGTGCATCCTCCTGAATGGCTTTTGGCACCTTAATGACGCCTGAAGGCTCTCCTTTTTCAATTTGTTCCAACGACCACAACAAATGCGGCAAATCGATTCGGTTCATTGTTAGGCAAGGGCACATGTCAGGGTTGAGTGATTCGATTTGTTTATCAGGGTGCTCGTGAATGATCCGCTGGACAAGATTCATTTCAGTCCCGATTGCCCACTTGCTTCCCGCCGGAGCCTGGTTGATTGTGTCGATAATATATTTAGTTGATCCGCTATCATCGCTTAGTGTCACGACTTCGTGGGAGCATTCCGGGTGCACAATGATCTGAATGTCGGGGTCACGCTCTCTCATATCATGGATATTTTTAGTGGTGAATTTCTCATGAACAGAACAATGCCCTTTCCACAAAATCACTTTCACATTCGTATGCTCGGATTCAGTCACTAATTCATCTGTAATCGGGTCCCACACCGCCATATCTTCAAGCGCAATGCCCAGATCATAAGCCGTATTTCTCCCTAAATGCTGATCAGGCAAAAATAAAATTCTTTTTTTCTGTGTAAACGCCCATTCAAGCACTTTTTTCGCATTCGAAGAAGTCACAGTTGCTCCGCCATGCTTTCCGACGAATGCCTTGATCTCCGCAGTGGAGTTCACATAAGTTAAAGGTATGATCGTATCTCCAAATATATGCTGAAGCTTCTCCCATGCCCTATTGGTTTGCTGCATGTCAGCCATGTCAGCCATAGAACATCCAGCTCTCATATCTGGCAGGACAACCGTTTGCTGCTCGCCTGTCAGCATATCAGCGGTCTCTGCCATAAAGTGAACGCCGCAAAATACAATGTAATCCGCTTCTTTGTTTTTTTCCGCTACTTGGGCCAATTGCAGGGAGTCGCCGGTTTGGTCAGCAAATTGTATCACTTCATCCTTTTGATAATGATGGCCTGGTATAAAGAGCCTGCTGCCGAACTTTTCCTTAATGGCGGCAACACGCATTTCCATATCCTTTCTTGACAGTCCTTTGTAACTTTCCGGCATCATATCATTCGATTGTTTGATTACATCAAGAATTGACATAACGGCATTCCTCCACAGATTCATTTGATAACGTAACATCCATGCTGATATCTAAACTTTTGACGGAATGAGTCAGAAATCCTAAGGAAATATAATTCACACCCGTCCCTTTAAAAGCAGGCAAAGATTCCAACGTAATCCCGCCAGAGGCTTCAGTTTTTATATGATTCGGTGTGAGATTTGAAAAATGACGGACCGTATCTGGCGGACAGTTGTCAAACATAATAACATCTGCCCCTGCTTCAATTGCTTCCCGCAGCTGGTCCTCCGTTTCAATTTCCACTTCGATATTTACCATGTGCCCCACGGCCTGACGAGCTTTCTGGCATGCCTCTAAAATAGAGCCGCATGCAGCAATATGATTGTCTTTAATCATGACACCGTCATACAAGCCGAATCGATGATTATACCCGCCACCCGCTCTGACAGCGTATTTTTCCAGCATTCTCAGCCCCGGTGTTGTTTTTCTCGTGTCACAAATTTTAATCTGTTCATCATCCAGCCTGCGGACAGCCTCTCTTGTCATCGTCGCAATTCCTGACAGCCTCTGAATAAGATTTAATACGACCCGCTCTCCTGAAAGAAGCGCTGCCGCCGGACCTCGTAATACTGCAATCACTTCACCTTTTCGCAAAATGTCCCCATCTTTTTTGTGTAAAATGATTTGAACATTTTTATCTAATAAAGCAAAACCTTCTTTTATCACCACAGCCCCTGCAAAGATCCCCTCTGACTTTGCAACAATCTCCGCTTCACAGCTCTGTTCTCCAAAAATAGACTGCGATGTAAGATCCCCTGTCCCAATATCCTCAAGAAAAAAGTGATTCAGTAATTTTTTCAGCTGTAAATGATTCATTGTTCCAAATCCCCTCGTTTATTCTGATCTTCGTTCCTTTTTTTGTATGGACAATTTGTCTTCCCTGCCAGCTCACCTCAGCATGAGGAAAATCGGTGCGGAAGTGAGCCCCCCTGCTTTCCTCCCGTAAAAGCGCAGAAAACGTCATCAGCTTTGCAGTTTGCCATAAATGAGAAAGCTCCAGCTGCCGAATTGTGATATCCTTCACATTCATTTTTTGAAATGGCAGCGTATGAAGCCAGATGCTAAGCTCAATCAAACTGCTTTGTTCCCGCAGAATAGACATGTGGCTTGTCATTTTGCTTTGCAGTTCATGCACCTCTATATCCGGCACCTCGTAGAATACGTTTTTGGGAGTCGCTTGATATTGCCTGTTATAAACCGGTTTTTGCATAATATGCTCTGCTGCTCTTTTTCCAAACACCAGCGCCTCCAATAAGGAATTGCTCGCAAGCCGGTTTGCTCCATGTAAACCAGAGCATGCAGTCTCGCCAATCGCATAAAGCCCCGGTACTGTCGTTTCTCCCCAGCGATTAACTGAAACACCTCCCATTAAGAAGTGCATTCCCGGAGCAACAGGGATTTTTCCACTATGGATATCAACCCCTGCTTTTTCACAAATGGCGGTGATGGTAGGGAAACGCGCTTCAAAATCAGAAATCGCACTGAAGTCAATATAAACGTGATTTCCTTTTGCCATTTCCTCATGAATAACCCGTGAGACAACATCCCTTGGAGCCAGGTCACCTAAAGGATGCCGTTCAGCCATAACCCGGCGGCCGTTTTCGTCTACTAAACATCCGCCTTCCCCTCTGACAGCTTCTGAAACAAGCCCATAGGAAACACCATTTTTCACAAGCAGTGTCGGGTGAAACTGTGTAAACTCTAAATCCGTTACTTCCGCTCCGGCCCTGTAAGCAAGAGAAAGACCGTCACCTGTGACAGAGGGATCATTCGTATGATGAAGAAACAGGTTTCCGCAGCCGCCGGCAGCCAGCACAACTTCGTCTGCATGCCTTACCTTGAGCCGCCCCTTGCAGTCTTTTGTCATAACGCCGATACAGCGGCCATCCTCTATAAGCAACTCTGCTGCCGTTTCATGCTCGATTAACTTAATTTTGCTGTCGATCCGTTTGAGCAAATAATCGACAAGCAACCTGCCTGTTGCGTCTCCGCCCGCATGAAATATACGGTTGTATGAGTGGGCTCCTTCTCTTCCGAGACAAACATCGCCTCGTTCATTGCGGTCAAATGGAAATTCACGCTCCAATAGGCTTTGAATCATCATTTTTCCATCATGTAACACATCTGCTGCAATAGCTGGATTATTATGGCCGCACCCTGCGTATAACGTATCCTCCAGATGGGCTTCAATCGAGTCATCTTTTGTATAGGCCGCAGCAATCCCGCCTTGTGCATAGACAGAATTGCTGTTTTTGGCGCTTTTTTTTGTGATAACAGTCACTTCGTATGACGGCGGGAAAGCTGCCGCTAAAGAAAGTGCCGCCGCCCCTGAACCGATGACTGTAATCGTCTTTTTAGACATATGTCACCCTCCTGTTGTTTACACCTGTCTTGACACCTATATTTACACAAGGATAAAATAAACTCAAGAGTTTTTTATGGAGAACGGATGGAGGAAGACCGGATGATTTATTTAGATTATGCAGCGACAACGCCGATTTGTGAGGAGGCTCTTAACGTATATCAGAAGCTCAGCATGGATATGTACGGAAATGCAAGCAGCCTGCACGATGCAGGAGGAAAAGCAAATCACATACTGGAGTACTGCCGTGAAAAAATCGCCAACATCATTGGCGGTGAAGCAAGCGGCATCTATTTTACAAGCGGCGGCACTGAATCTAATTTTCTGGCCATTCAATCATTGCTAAACGGCCTGCCAAAAACGAAAAGACATTTTATTACGACCGCCATGGAGCATCAGTCTATTCAAAACTGTGCTGCATATCTGGAACAGCATGGATTTGATGTCACCATCATTCAACCGAATGAATACGGGCTTATTACCGAGGAAATATTAGCAGCTCATATCCGTCCGGAGACAGGCTTGATATCGATTCAGCATGCCAATTCTGAAACCGGGATCATTCAGCCCATTCAACGTCTGTCTTCATACCTGCATAACAGGGGTATTCTTCTTCATTGCGACGCTGTTCAAACGTTTGGGAAAATTCCTATCAATACAGAAGATTTGGGAGTAGATGCACTCTCAATATCGAGCCATAAAATCCATGGACCTAAAGGAGTGGGTGCGGTCTATATCCGGCCGGATGTCCCTTGGAAACCCGTTTATCCTCTCACTACTCACGAACGAGGATTCAGAGCCGGCACCGTAAATGTTCCCGGGATCGGAGCCTTCACTGCCGCGGCGGAATGGATCGTAAGCGAAATGGAAAAACAGATATCCCGCAATAAGGCATTAAGAACATACTTTCTAGACCAAATCCGTATGCGGTCTCTCCCTGTAACCCTTGCGGCAGATACTTCACAAACAGAATGTCTTCCGCATATTGTAGGGTGTTTTTTTCACTCATTTGAAGGACAATATGTTATGTTAGAATGTAATCGGAGCAATATTTGCATTTCAACGGGCAGCGCTTGTTCTGCCGGTTACCACGGTCCGTCAGCAACGATGAAAGCATTAAGAAAAACGGAACAAGAGGCTCTGCAATTTATCCGCATCTCTTTTGGCAGGCATACAACAGCTGACCAGCTGGATCAGTTATTACATACGTTTACAATGCTTTGGGAACAAAAGAAAGGAGAATTTGATATTGACCGAGGAATTAAAGCTTATGGGCGCCAACAGGCGTGACCAGCTTCTTCTGTGGCTGAAGGAATCTACATCACCGCTGACAGGAGGAGAACTCGCAAAAAAAGCAAACGTTTCAAGACAGGTTATTGTACAGGATATATCGCTCTTGAAAGCGAAAAATGAACCGATTATCGCCACAAGCCAAGGATATGTATACATGGATGCGGCCGCTCAGCAGCACCAGCAGGCGGAAAGGATCATAGCATGTCTGCACAGTCCTGAACGGACAGAAGAGGAACTGCAGCTCATCGTGGACGAAGGCGTTACAGTGAAAGACGTAAAAATTGAGCATCCCGTTTACGGAGATTTAACTGCAGCCATCCAAGTAGGCACCCGGAAGGAAGTTAGCCATTTCATTAAAAAAATCAATTCTACGAATGCTGCCTACTTGTCACAGCTGACCGACGGCGTGCATCTGCATACATTGACAGCATCTGATGAACACCGCATCGATCAAGCATGCCAAGCACTCGAAGAAGCCGGCATTTTAATTAAAGACTAAAAAAAGCCCTCTAGAGGGCTTTTTTATAATTGGTAGGACTGGTATGCACCCAAAAGCTTCACTTTGCAGCCAAGCGCTTCAAGCTCCTGCATGGCTCCTGGAATCAATACATCATCAAATGCTTTCTCAATATCAATAATAAAGAAATAATGGCCTAATCCCGTTTTAGTCGGACGTGACTCAATTTTTGACAAGTTTAAATTTCTCCAAGAAAATGCAGACAGCACTCTATGCAGCGCCCCCGACTGATCATCCTGCGGAAGCATGACCATTAAGGTCGTTTTCGGCCTGGAACTCAATTTTGAATTCACTTCAAAAGATATGTTTTCATCCGGGGACAGGATAACAAATCTTGTATGATTGTCCCTATAATCCTGTATATCCCGTTTCACGATTTTTAATTCGTATGTAGAAGCTGCCATCTCATTGGCAATGACCCCGATATTCAGCTCGGGATGGTCACTGACAAACTTTGCTGCCGCCCCGGTAGAATTGGCGTATTCATATGGAACGGAAGGAAATTGACGATGGAGAAATTTATGGCATTGCGCAATCGCGTGTGAATGTGAGTAAATTTTGTCGAGCTCTTTCCACGCATTCTCTCTAGAGGGATGGACGAGCAAATGCTGATGGATCGGCAACGTCATTTCACCCACGATTGGCAAGGGCTGTTCATGTATTAAATAGTCTATTGTCAGATTTACTGATCCTTCTAATGCATTTTCCAAAGGAACAAAAGCGAAATCAACTTCGCCTGCAACTGCCGCATCTATACACTCCGGAATGGTGCGGTAAGCCACATGTTCGGCGCCGTTTTGAAAACAAGAACTGACTGCTAGATGTGTAAATGTAGCTGCTGGACCTAAATAACCGACTTTCATGACGATTTTCTCTCCCTTATGCACCTGAACCTAATATTTCAACCTTTTCTACAAAATCAAACTTCCTGAGCTTATTCATTAATGTATGAATGTCTTCTTCCATTGCAGACGTACTGATAGACAGTGTCACATTTGCTCTCCCTTGAAGCGGAATGGTCTGGTGAATGGAAAGAACGTTGCTACCAGAATCAGCTACCGCCTGAAGGAGCTGAGATAACGCACCTGACCTGTCCTCTAAATGAAAGAAAAGTGTGATAATTTGTTCTTTAACCATAGTATAGAATGGAAAAACAGCATCTCTGTATTTATAAAATGCACTTCGGCTTAAATCAACCTTTTGAACGGCATCTGCTACTGAGTCTGCTTTTTTTCGATCAAGCAGCTTTTTGACTTCCAACGTTTTTCTCATTGCATCGGGCAATACATCTTCACGGACAAGATAAAATGTCTCCTCTTTCATTTGCATCTCCCCTTTAAAATAGAGAGCCTGACACCAGGCTCTCTTCTCAGCCAACTTTCATTAATCAATAAATTCGAATTCAAATTCCAGAAGCCTGATAATATCTCCATCCTTGGCTCCGCGTTCTCTGAGTGCTTCATCAACACCCATTCCGCGCATCTGTCTCGCAAACCGTTTAACCGATTCATCACGTGAGAAATCAGTCATCTTGAATAATCGCTCAAGGCTGTCTCCTGAAAGCACAAATACACCGTCTGGATCGCGTGTAATGTTAAATGGCACTTCTTCATTTTCCATCGTGTACATGACACGGTTTTGTGTAAGCTCTTCCTCATCATACAGCGGGAACTCCGGTGTGTTCTCAAGCTGATTGGCAACCTCAAACAGAAGCTCGCGAAGGCCTTCTCTTGTCACTGCGCTGATCGGGAATACCGGGTAATCATCCGTCAGTTTTTCTTTAAAGGCTTCAAGATTTTCTGCAGCTTCCGGCATGTCCATTTTATTTGCAACGATAATTTGCGGACGCTCAGTGAGTCGCAGATTGTACTCGCTCAGTTCCTGATTAATCGTGACATAATCATCATACGGATCGCGGCCTTCTAAGCCGGACATGTCAATGACATGAACAATAACTCGTGTCCGTTCAATATGGCGCAAAAACTGATGGCCAAGTCCGACGCCTTGGTGTGCGCCTTCAATCAGTCCTGGTAAATCTGCCATTACAAAGCTGCGTCCGTCATCCGTTTCAACCATGCCTAGATTCGGCACAAGCGTTGTAAAGTGATAGTCTGCAATTTTCGGTTTTGCAGATGAGACAACAGACAGCAATGTCGATTTTCCTACGCTCGGGAACCCGACGAGTCCGACATCTGCAAGCACTTTTAATTCAAGAACAATGTAGCGTTCTTTTCCCGGCTCGCCGTTTTCTGAAAGCTGAGGCGCGGGATTAGCCGGTGTAGCAAAGCGGCTATTCCCTCTTCCGCCTCTTCCGCCTCTTGCAATGACAGCCCGCTGTCCGTGCTCTGTTAAATCAGCGATGACCTGTTTTGTATCATCGTCTGTCACAACGGTGCCCGGCGGAACTTTAATGACCATATCATCAGCATTTCGTCCGTGCTGGTTTTTGGACATGCCATGCTCGCCGCGAATCGCTTTAAAGTGTTTTTTGTATCTAAAATCCATCAGGGTGCGGAGACCTTCATCCACTTCAAAAACGACGTCTCCTCCCTTTCCTCCGTCGCCGCCGGCAGGGCCGCCTTTCGGCACATATTTTTCACGGCGAAACGCAACCATCCCGTTGCCGCCGTCGCCGCCTTTTACATATACTTTGACCTGATCTACAAACATAATGTCCTCCGTTCTAACCGTTAAAAACTCCGCTAGTCCAATCCAATTTCAATCAGACATTCGTGACTTGTGATTTTAAAACGCATGATATCAACTTCCTCATATCCATTCTGCCGAATATCATCAAAAGCAGATGGATCGGCAAAGGCGCCGTGGAAATCAAGGTACAGAATCAGCTGTCTATCAGGATGATCCGTTTGAAGCGAAACCGTTAAATGATTTTCACTCTCTCTGCTGACTGCTTGATCAAACAGATGAAACAGCTTTCTCATCAGTTTCGCCAGCTTTTGGTCATAAGCCGACAAATCCTTAATTTCTCCAAGAACTTCATATTCAAGCGTCATATAATGGGTTTTCCAATTAAATGTAAGAAAATCAAACGCCAAATGCGGTGTTTTCAGGTTTGAGAGCTTTGATTCGTGCTTTGCGTCTATAACCATTTCTTCAATCATTTCAAAGACGCGGTCATACTTCTGTAAGCTTAAGTTTCCTTTAATCAGCTGCAGCTTATTCATCCAATCATGCCGGGAATGGCTAAGCAGATGAATCAGTTCGTTTGTTAATGCCGTGTCGCTTATATTTTCTTCTTGATTTTTTGAAACATCCTTCATTTTCGCACTCCCAATCATTTAATTTCTTATTTAGGAGTCTGTATAAGTGTGTATTATGAATTATAACAGAGAAGGCTTTGTTAGAAAAACAATTGTTTTTCCCAGAAATATCATGTTCCTTTTTTCTGGCGCTTTGGTTGATTTGCAGCCAGGCAGAACATTTTATGTATTACTGCTTGGGGAACATATCCAGTGGGTTTGAGATGTTTATTCTCATTCTTGGCGGGGTCTGCTCGCACATACTCTGCATTTCATTCTAGGTGTTTACTCCGCGTATTGCAAAAAAAACTCCAGTCATCAACGACCGGAGTTTTTTGAATCATTATTGAGCTACAGGATATACGCTCACTTTTTTGCGGTCACGGCCGAAACGTTCGAATTTAACAGTTCCGTCGATTTTCGCAAATAGAGTGTCATCTCCGCCGCGGCCCACGTTTTCACCTGGGTAAATTTTTGTTCCGCGTTGACGGTAAAGGATAGAACCGCCTGTTACGAATTGACCGTCAGCACGTTTAGCACCTAAACGTTTAGCCTCAGAGTCACGTCCGTTCTTTGTAGAACCTACTCCTTTTTTAGAAGCGAAAAACTGAAGATCTAATCTAAGCATGTAGCTCACCTCCTATATTATGTTTGTGGTCACACGCAAGTTGTCTTTGTAATCCCGTTCGATTGTCTCAAGCGAAACAATCATGCCTTCAATCAGCAGCTGAGCTTTTTGTCGCGCATCCGGATCAAGAGATTCAGGAAATTCAAAATAAAAATAACCCCCGTCCTCCCCTATATCAAGAAGCGGCTCGAAGCCTGCGAGCACAATGACCGCGTTAACGGCTCCAAACACAACGGCTGTCACTCCGGCACAAACAAGATCTTGTCCATGTTCAGCAAAATTCGCATGGCCCGTCATTTCAAAAGACAATATGCCTTTATCATGAGACCTTCTGATTGTTGCCTGAATCATGCTTACGCGTTGATTTTTTCGATCGTCAATTTAGTGTAAGGCTGACGATGACCTTGTTTTTTATGAACGTTTTTCTTTGCTTTGTATCTGAAAACAGTGATTTTTTTCGCGCGGCCTTGTTTTTCAACTTTAGCCGTTACTGTCGCGCCTTCAACTGTAGGGTTGCCGACTTTCACGTTGTCTCCGCCAACAAACAAAACGTCTTCAAAAGTAACTGTTTCACCTGCTTCAGCAGCAAGTTTTTCGATGTAAACAGTTTGGCCTTCTTCAACTTTGATTTGTTTACCGCCTGTTTTAATGATTGCGTACATTCTCTGCACCTCCTATTAGACTAAGACTCGCCAGATACCAGGGGGCTGTAAAAGCTCTTAACACCTGTACTGAGCGGTTGTAGCAATGGTGCTACATCCATAACATTAAAAAATATACCAAAATACAAGGCGTTTGTCAATCAGTTTTAGTAAGGCAGCAGCAGTTCCTCCATGGAGGAATTCGTCCGCTTATCGGCAAAGTAAGCGTGCAGCACTTCATTCTCATCAAGCTGGCTGAGCTTCTCGCCTGATTTCTCAATAATAATTGGATGTTTGCAGCCGCGTTTGAACTCGGCCATCACGTGATAGACTTTATCCTCCGCCTTTACTGTCAGCGGCAGAAGTTTCTCAAGATCACGGTTTTTTCCGTAATACCTTTCAAGAAGAAATCTCACATGGATATAGTGCCTTTGCCTATATTCCTCAAACAAAGAAACAGCCAGAAAGACAAACAAAACCCATGCGCTGATTTGCAGAGGAATCACAAATAAAACCCAGCACCCAAGCAACAGGCAGAAGCAGAGCGACGTTTTTAGATTGAGCCGGTGAGCCTTTTGAAAAGGCAGCTGTTTGGAAAACAACAAAAATAACAGTTTTCCGCCATCCAGCGGCCAAATCGGCAGTAGATTGACAAATAAAATAGAAAGATTATAAAAGGTGAAGAGTTCAAAGGTATGCTGATGAATCACTGAGGCTTCTGCAAGCATCCAGGCAGCAACCTGAAGCCAGATGTGCTGAAGAGGGCCGGCAATAATGACCGCAAATTCTTCCTTTAACGGCCGATTCCCGTGCTCTTCCACTTCAACCGTTCCGCCAAACGGCAGCAAAAATACACGCTTGATTCTCCAAGAAAAAAACACAGCCAGAGCAGCATGCCCCAGCTCATGAATCAATACAATCAGGAGCAGACATAATAATGCTTTCATATGGCCTGTGAGCAGCCCCAGCGCCGCAATAATCCAAAGAAAAGGATGCACATGGATCTTTAAGATAAGGTCGAGCCATTTATTCAAATGAAATCACCTGAATCGGATCAATAAATTTATCGCCGTCTTTCATGGCAAAATAATAGACCCCTTTATTATGATCATCAAGCTTAATTGAACCAAGCTTTTTGCCTTTATCCACAAAATCATATAAAGCAACATCCACATCTTTGAGCTCGCCATAAATACTGTAGGTGTTGTCAGCATGCTGCACCTTAACCGTCAATCCCGTCTGGCTGTCTTTGCTGACTTCAACCACATAGCCTTCCTTTACGCTATCAATCGTATCGCTGCTTGTTTCAACTTTAATTCCTTCCCCATTGTTCTGAAAATCCTGCTGTACTTTCCCGGATGCAGGCGCGACCAGATCTTTGCTTACTTCAACCTGCTGTTCCTTATCTTTGTGTTCAGGAGCCAGAAAAGCAAGCGGATTTCCAAATTTCGTTTCAAACCAATGGCTTGCCGAGGCAAATTGAAATTCAGTTTCAAAGGTTTTGGCTACGGCGGGTTTAATCTGTCTGGCAGGTCCAATGTTTGTTTTATAGGCTATAGCGGAAACGAGAACAAGGCAGGCCGAAAGAAGACATTTCAGGATAATTGAATCTGTTTTCACCAATGGGTGTTTTCCGTTGAATGTTGGCATGTTATCTTCGTAGACCGGAAGTGTTCCATGCTTTTCCTGATCCGTTACCATCACCCAGGACGGGGGTTTCTGCTTTTCAGAAACTGTCTGAGTAGAGAAACGTTTTGAGCCGGAAAGCTGTTTTCTTCTTTTCTCTAATCGTTTTCTGATTTCATCTGCTCTGTGACTCATTGCCATCATCCTTTGCATTCGTTGGGTTTGTACATCATATGTCTTGTCCATGGCAAATATTCGGTTTAGTCAGGAACAAAGCAGACAAAAACAAAAAAACCTGACACAGCATTTGCTTTGTCAGATTCTTCTCTTTGATTCTATCACATTAAGATCTTACGCCGAAAAATGACTTAATCTTAGCCATCATTCCTTTGTTTTGCTCTTCAAGCACTTGTAAAGGAACAGATTCACCTAAAATACGGCGGGCAATATTTCGATATGCAATGGAAGCGCGGTTTTTCGGGTCCATCGCAATCGGTTCGCCATGATTGGAAGCTTTAATGACTTCATCATCATCAGCCACGATTCCGAGCAAATCGATCGACAGATGCTGTACGATTTCGTCGATATCCATCGTGTCACCGTTTTTCATCAGGTGATTTCTGATTCTGTTTACAACAAGCCGCGGCGATTCAACATTTTCTTCTTGCTCCAGCAGCCCTATAATACGGTCAGCATCACGAACGGCTGAGATTTCAGGCGTAGTGACCACAATCGCTTTATCAGCTCCGGAAACGGCATTTTTGTACCCTTGCTCGATTCCCGCAGGACAGTCTATGATGACATAGTCAAATTCCTGTTTGAGCTCTTGGACCATGTTTTTAATTTGTTCAGGAGCAACAGCTGTCTTATCGCTCGTTTGAGCAGCAGGCATTAAATAGAGCAGATCATCAAAACGTTTGTCTTTTACGAGCGCCTGATGCATTTTGCATCTGCCCTCTACAACGTCTACAAGATCGTAAATAATTCTATTTTCAAGACCCATTACAACATCAAGGTTGCGCAGTCCTATATCAGTATCCACTAAGCATACGCGCTTCCCTAAAATGGCTAAGGCGGTACCGAGGTTCGCAGATGTTGTTGTTTTACCTACTCCGCCTTTTCCCGAAGTTATTACGATAGCCTCACCCAATTCACATTCCTCCCTCAAGCCTTGTTAGATCAGGTCTTAAATGAGCCAAATGTTGAAGGCGTTCAATGACCATATTTCCGTCTGTATCTAAATAAGCACATTCCATTTCGTTCCCTTTTTGAATGTGGTCTGGGGAGCGATTTAACACATGATTGATTCTTAATTGTGTCGGCAGCATTTCAGAGGCGGCGATGACCGCTTGATTATTTCCGTTAAAACCGGCGTGCGCGATTCCTTTCAGGGAGCCCAGAACAAAAATGTTCCCTCCGGCCCTGACTGTTCCGCCGGGATTCACATCACCGATCAGGAGCAAGTCGCCTTTTACCTGCAGCACCTGGCCTGAACGGACAATTTTTGAAACAGAAATAATTTCGGCTTCCTCTTTTATCCGCTGTGCTTCTTTTTTAGTAATGACTTCACTGTCAATAGAATGAACAAACAAATCTTTCTTTGACGCAATCAATTCAGTCAGCTGTTCCTCTTGCTCCTTATATAAAAAGCGATTTCCCAGCTTAACATGGACGCTGATTTTCTGGCCTTTTCCATCGGTATATTGTTCAATTGACAGCATATTCTGAAGACCATCGAGAAGCTCATCAAAAGAACACGCATCATCCAGATGCAATGTTAACCCATTCTTTGTTCCTTTTATCGTTACATATTGCTGCTTTTTGGTCTTCACAATATTCACCTCAACAACATACTCATTTCGTCAAAAAAAGATAAAATCCTTTTTACTCATCTCGCAATTCTTTCTTTAGACTCATAAAAAATAATCTAAACGGCAGAACAAGAATAAGAGCTGCTACAATATTCAATAAAATTGTCGGTATAAACCGGTCAAGCACAAATCCGTTAAACGTCATAATATCTTTATGAATCAAAGACTGAATGCCGAATACGTAAAATTCGAGCAGACAGACAGCCAGAACTGCTATCAATATCACTACAAATGCGTTTGTATGCAGCACTTTAAACGCTTTTGAAGCCAAATAGCATAGCCCGGCAAAACCAAACATGTAAACACCTAATAGACTTGTATAGTTCATGTCATATAGAAAACCAAATATAAATCCGTAAATCATCGCGTGTTTTTGGTTGATAAAAGCCGACATGAATATCAATACAAGCATCAAAAAACGCGGAGCGAGCACTTGGTCGTCTGTAACGAAAGGAAAATGCACCAAATCTGTAAAAATGCTTTCCGCAGAAAAAACAAGCATCATAACGAAAGGGAGAAGGAAACGTTTCACGATCCTTCCTCCTCTGTATCGACAGTCGGCACGTCACGGTTAACAACGATCACATTATTTAAATCGGTAAGGTCAGCCGCAGGTTTTACATAAGCAACCTTCGTTAATCCATAGGAATCTGACTCGATATCAGTCACTTCACCGATTGTCAGCCCTTCTGGGAAAACACCGCCTGTTCCTGATGTTTCAATAAGATCGCCTTTTTTCACGTCTTGTTTATCCTTACGCTCAATAATTGTCATCTTAAGACGTTTTTTCTCTTTGTCATACCCTTCGATCAAGCCGTAGCCTTTGCTGCCTTTTTTTCCGGAAATTTTCGTCGCGACTCTGTTATTGCGGTCAGTATCGCTTAAAAGCTGAACAGTTGAAGTGAAATTGTTCAGTCCGGAACTTTTGATCTTGCCGATTAATGCGCCTTTTTCGTTCGTAACGGCCATATCTTTCGCTACGTTTTGCTGAGTCCCCTTGTTAATGGTGACCTGTTTCGCCCAATTATCAGGGCTTCTGGCGATGACCGTTGCCAAAATCGGCTTGTAATCCTTAATCGATTTGACATGGCCAAGCTCGGCACGCAAGGATTTGTTTTCTTCTTCAAGCTCTTGAAGCTTGGCTTCATATTGTGTCTGTCCGTCAAGCTTTTCTCTCAGACGCTCGTTTTCTTTGTATGTGTTTTTTAAATCATTGATGTTCTCAAATATTCCTGCAAAAAATTCGGCAGGCGTATGAAAAATATTTTGAAATACTCCCGTCGTATCGCCGATCACTTTCTCAGGCCAGGTGGTATTGCGGCCGCCCTTCAGCGAAAATCCAATCATAGCCACCAATATGATAATACACAGAAGTAATAGCATTAACCGCTTATTCGGCATCGTGTTACACCTCTTCTATTGAACTCCCGATTATCTAGTTTTCCCTTTGAAAAGATGGATGTGCTCCAGTGCTTTCCCTGTTCCGATCGCTACACAATCAAGCGGATCTTCGGCGATAAGGACCGGCATTTTCGTTTCTTCGCTAATGACTTTGTCCAAATTGCGAAGAAGCGCTCCGCCGCCAGTTAACACTATACCTCTGTCCATGATATCTGCTGCAAGCTCAGGCGGTGTTTTTTCGAGTGTGCTCTTCACGGCTTCAACAATTGTAGATACAGTGTCGCGTAGAGCGTTAGAAATCTCTTTTCCTGTAATTTCGATTGTTTTCGGCAGACCTGTCAGCAGATCGCGTCCGCGGATTTCCATGTTATCGGACTCTTCAGGAGCTTCTGCAGATCCGATTTCCATTTTAATCGCTTCAGCCGTACGGTCACCGATCATCAGGTTGTATGTTTTTCTGATGTAGTTGATAATCGCGTCATCCATCTCATCACCGGCTACGCGGATTGATTGAGACGTTACGATGCCTCCGAGGGAAATAATCGCAACTTCTGTCGTACCGCCCCCGATATCAACAACCATGCTACCAGTCGGTTCCCAAACTGGCAGATTGGCTCCGATTGCTGCCGCAAATGGCTCTTCAATCGGATACGCGTCACGTGCTCCCGCCTGTCTTGTCGCATCGATAACAGCGCGTTCTTCAACAGCTGTAATACCTGATGGAACACATACCATTACATATGGTTTTCTGGCAAACATGCCTTTATTTTTAATGGCCTGATTGATGTAATATTTCATCATCGTCGCCGTTGTTTCATAATCAGCGATAACGCCGTCTTTCATCGGGCGCAGAGCCACCACGTTGCCCGGTGTCCGTCCAATCATATTTTTCGCATCATTTCCGACAGCAACAATCGATTTCGTATCCGTCTGCAAAGCGACAACTGACGGCTCTCTCACAACAATTCCTTTTCCTTTTACAAAAACAAGCGTATTCGCAGTTCCAAGATCTATACCAAGGTCTCTTGCACCAATTCCAAACATATGTATGTATCTTCCTTTCTTAAAGCAAAAATACCCTAAAGGGAAAAACTCATAAACTCTATTATAGCTTAATTCGACGAAAAAAAAAGTGTTACAAATATCCTTTTTCCTTTAAACTCACAAATTTTTTGTCCCCGATCACCAAATGGTCGAGCAGCTCGATGCCAATCAGGTTTCCGCATTCAAACAGCCGTCTTGTCACTTCAATATCTTCCCTGCTCGGCGTTGGATCTCCAGATGGATGATTATGAACACAGATAAAGGAAGCGGCAGATCGTTTAAACGCTTCTTTAAACACCTCTCGCGGGTGGACAATAGATGAATTCAGGCTTCCGATAAATACGGTGCGTTTATGGATGACTTGATTTTTTGTATTTAAGTATAAACAGACAAAATGCTCCTGGGTTAAAAAGCGCATATCCTCCATGACAAGATTAGCGCCGTCTTCCGGGGAGCGAATGACGAAATGTTCTTCGTTGGCTAATTTATGAATCCGGCTTCCGAGTTCAACTGCTGCCAGTATTTGAATCGCTTTTACCATACCGATTCCAGGGATGCTTGACAGCTCTTCAACCGATGCTTCCTTCAGCAGACGCAGCCCGTCAAAAGAGCGCAGCAGCCGGTTTGACAGCTCCAAAACAGATTCGTGTTTAGTCCCTGTCCGCAATAATATAGCCAAAAGTTCATGATTCGCTAAGTTCTCGGCTCCGACTTTCAGGAGCCGTTCTCTTGGCTTTTCTTTCGTTGGGAAATCTCTGAGTTTTAATGGCAGATCGTGTATGACCAAGCACTCCTTTTCTTTCCCTTCCCGTTTATAAAATCATCATGCCTTTATATCAAAATGACGTAGAGCTCTCATTGTTTTTGATATAGGAAGGCCCATGACTGAATAATAATCTCCGTCTATTTTCTTTACAAAAAGCGCGCCTCTTCCTTGGATGCCGTATGCACCTGCTTTATCCATCGGCTCTTTTGTTTCAATATACGTCCAAATCTCTTCTTCACTGAGGGGCCAAAACGCAACTTCTGTCTTATCATAAAAAGTCTCGCTGTGATTTTCAGCTTGAATGCTGACCGCGGTTATTACTGAGTGACTTCGGCCTGAAAGCCTCCGCAGCATGGATGCAGCTTCTTCTTGATCCTGCGGTTTTCCGAGGCATTCGCTGTCAAGGCATACCATTGTATCAGCACCGATAACAATTGCATGCGGGTGGAGATCAGCAACAGCCTTAGCTTTTTGTTTTGCCAACCATTGGACGTTTTCTTCTGGTGAAAGGTTTCGATTTAATTTTTCTTCTACTTCACTGACAATAATGGAGTAGGGCAGCTGGAGAAGATCGAGGAGTTCTTTCCTGCGCGGAGATTGTGATGCAAGTATTAGCGGTTTTGTCATGTTCGTCATCCTTTCAGGGTTTGCTTAAGAAAAAAAGATACTCGTTTATCCTACCAAATCACGGGGCTTGTCACAATTTCAGAAAAATAACTTTTTCATGACAAAATAAAAAAAGCCTGTCACTAAAGGACGAAGGCTCACGCATTTTCTCTTATTTAACGACGGCTAACAGCTGCTGCTGAGCCTTCCATCCGGCTGCAGCACTTGGCTCCTCTAACTCCTTTAATGCCTGCAGAATCGCTTTTTTCTCTCCTGTTTCTGACGCTTTTGTTTCACCAAGCGACTTTTCTATTTTTTCTACACTCGCTTTTGCAATGTCTTCGCCGAGAATCGCCTTTGTCGCAAGCTCCGCTGTTTCCTTAAAAGAATCTGTCATATCCGACTCTATTGATAAAGAAAGCTCCTTTCCTCCCCAAGCTTCAAAATCACTGTCGATTAAAAGCTGTCCTAACTGCTGTGAGACATCCTTTTCACTTGCTAAGCCTGCAATAACATACGTATACCCATCATCCTTTGACAGTGACACGGCGGAATAACCTTTTTCGGTCAATTGTTTTGTTAACGTTTCGGCACCCTTTTCATTTGAAAATTTTCCGGCTTGCACAGCGTATGTTTTGTATGTACCTTCAGTTTGTGCCGCTTGTTTTTCTGTGCCTGAGGTTTGTTTATCAGCAGAAGCATCTCCGGCTTTTGCCGTTTGGCTGCCTAGAGAATCCTCTAAAGAGGCCGGTGCTGACGCTTCTTTATTCCCCGACATGCTTAACGCGAATAGCCCTAACCCAGTGCCAATGACAGCCGCGAAGGCAATCGTCGCAGCCACTCTTTTTACTGGTTTGGCAGTCCCGGTCTTTCCTTTTGCATAAGACTTTGATTTTTTCTTTTGATAAGGAGGTACAACTTTAGGGTCCTCTTTAAACACCTTGTCCTCCTCGGAATCCCAATTAAATTCATCTTCATCAGGATGTTCCTGGGATGCCGCAACCTCTTGTTCTGCCTTTCTTTTTTCCTCCCAATTTGAAAATGTCATGCTTTTATCCGCCTCTGTATCTTGCGTCTCTTGTTCGTAAACTGTCTCTTCTTTTCCATTAATCGTCACCTTGAGGGCTTTTTCTGCGGCTTTACTGTTTTTTTTATTCTTTCTTTTTTTCAATTCCGCTTCCTCCCTTCATTTGCTTGACCGTTCTTGTCGGCTTTTCATGCTACACACTTTAGCACAGGCGAAAAAAAAAAGAACAAGACTTTTGTCGTCTTGTCCAAAAAACGTTCGTCAAATTTTTCAGCAGTCATCCCGATGCCATTTTGATATAAAACGAAATGATAGAGTCCCCGTATAAATAGGTTAAAATACTCCCTGCCGCTATTGCGGGGGCAAAGGGAAGCGGCTGCTTTTTGGCGAGTCTACCAGTCAGAACAGCTGCCGACCCGTACAATGCGCCTATTAAAACAGAAAAGAAAAAGGCAGCCGCCAGCATTTTCACACCAAGCACAAAGCCAATCACCGCAAATAATTTAATATCTCCTCCCCCTACTCCCCCATGAGTGATTGCGGCAATTAAAGCCAGAAATAGAAATCCGGCTGCAGCACCTAACAGGCCTGCATACCAGGAATCAAGCGGAGAAATCAATCTCGCAGCGACCAAAAAGGGAAGGAAAAAAATCAATATTCGATTTGGAATCAGCATATAATGAAGATCTGTCACTGCAACAATAATGAGAAGAGAGAGAAACACGACAGCGGTTAACAATTCCAGCGACATGCCAAAGCGTATTCCTGCGGCGGCAAATAAACACGCTGTCAAAAGCTCAGCCGCGGGATACATAAAAGAAATCCTATGCCCGCAGCTTTTACATTTACCTTTTTGAAATAGGAATGACAGGATGGGAATTAATTCTGCAGGGGTCAAAGCCCGCCGGCAAAACGAGCATGATGAACGGGGCGCGATAATAGATAGATGTAAGGGGATACGGCGCCCGGCCGTATAGTAAAAAGAACCAAGGATAAGCCCGAAGATAAAAAGAATGAATAGCATAGACAACACACCTTTACTCACTGAGTTCTGGTATAGATTGTAGCAAAATGAGAAACTTGAACTCCAATCGGGATTATGCAATTTTACACATAAAAAAGCCGGCAGAATCTTTTTTCGATTCTGCCGGAGCCTGATGCGTTTATTTCAACCGTTTGCGAATGTCAGAAATAAAATAAAGAGATCCGGTAATCAGCACAATTTCATGTGAATCCTTTTTGCTTTCTACGAAATTGATCACATCGTCTGGATCTTCACTCCAGCTTTTATTTCTGATTTCACTTGCATCATAGAGATCTTTTGCAAGAGAAGCACGGGGAAAATCAAAAGAAGCAAAATGAATCTCATCAGCTATGGTTTCCAGTCTTTTAATCATGTTCTGATACGGTTTGTCCTTTAACGCGCTAAATACCACAGAAATGCGTGAATTGGCGAAACGCTGCTTCATCGTTTCCGCCAGCTTTTCAACACCTTCTTCGTTATGCGCACCGTCTAAGTAAACTGGAGGATTTTCTTGAACAAGCTCTAACCGTCCAGGCCAAGCAGCCTTCACAAGCCCGCTTCTTAACGCTTCATCACTGATATGGGCAATATTCTCCTTATTGAGCCACTCCGCAGCCAAAATGGATAAAGCAGCATTTTGTCTTTGGTGGGTGCCAATCAAGGATGTCCGAATATCTTCATAACATTTTTCGCCCGTTTTGAATGAAAACTGTTCTCCTGCAGGCAGAGCCTCTTCATTGAAAATAACACAGGTATCATGTAATGACTGGAACGGCGCAGCATGCCGTTCAGCTTCATGGCGGATGACCTGTAAAGCTTCGGGCTGGGTAACTGCTGTAACGATTGGAATACCTTCTTTAATAATACCGGCCTTTTCTCCTGCAATTTCTTCAATGGTGTTTCCCAAAATATTCATATGATCGTGTCCGATGCTTGTGATCACAGTTAAAAGCGGCTCTACTACATTCGTAGAATCGAATCTGCCGCCCAAACCTGTTTCAAAAATAACAAAATCTACCTTATGAAATTCTGCAAAATATAAAAATGCACAGGCCGTCATAATTTCAAATTCTGTCGGCTGCCCGTGTTCCGTTTGATCAAGGGCTTCAACGTGCGGTTTCATTTGATTAACGAGTGCTGTCCATTCCTCATCTGTAATCGGTGTCCCGTTTACGCTGATCCGTTCATTAAACGTAATGATATAAGGCGATGTAAACGTTCCTACCGTATATCCGGCTTCCTGCAGCATAGAACGGATAAAAGCGACAGTTGATCCTTTACCGTTTGTTCCTGCGACGTGGAGCGCGCGGATTTTTTTTTCAGGATGTCCTAAACGCGCCATCAGCTGCTCCATTCGGCCAAGCCCGGGTTTCACCCCGAATTTCAGCCGCCCGTGAATCCAGCTGCGCGCTTCTTGATATGCAGTAAACAATGATAATCCCCTCTTTTATAAGACAAGGCGGTTTCTCTAGAAACCGCCTCGGCTTTTCATTAGCCCTTCAGCTCAGCCATTCGTTTTTGAACAGCGTCACGCTTTGCCACATAATCTTTTTCTTTTTCACGTTCTTCATCAATTACGTGTGCAGGCGCTTTTTTCATAAATCCTTCATTTCCAAGTTTCTTTTGGACGCGCTCGACTTCTTTCGTCAGCTTATCGAATTCTTTTTGCAGACGGGCAATTTCTTCATCAATATTAATTAAGCCTTCAAGCGGAAGAATAACCTCTGCTCCTGAAACAACGGCCGTCATCGCTTTATCAACAGCCTCGATATCCGTGCCGATTTTAAGCACACTCGGATTCGTAAAGCGTTCAACATATGAACGGTTCGCTTCGAGGCGGGCTGCTATTTCGTCTGTGCTTGTTTTAATATACAGTTCAACCAGCTTGCTCATTGGCGTATTGACTTCACTGCGGATATTACGCACAGAACGGATCAGCTCAACAAGAAGCTTCATGTCAGCTGCCGCTTCAGTATCGGTATGCTCCGGCACGACAACAGGCCATTGACTTACTGTAATCGATTCCCCTTGGTGAGGAAGGTGCTGCCAAATTTCCTCTGTTAAGAATGGCATAAACGGATGGAGCAGACGCATCGTTTGATCAAGCACGTAAGCAAGGATGGAGCGGGTAGTTTTCTTAGCCGCTTCGTCTTCTCCATAAAGCGGAAGCTTCGCCATTTCAATATACCAGTCACAGAAATCATCCCAAATAAAGTTATATAAATGGCGTCCGACTTCACCAAATTCATATCGGTCAGCAAGCTGGGTCACGTGCTCGATCGTTTCATTTAATCGCGTTAAAATCCACTTGTCAGCGACTGATTTTTCGCCTGACAGATCAAGCTCATCGTACGTCATGCCATCCATGTTCATTAATGCAAAACGAGAGGCGTTCCAAATTTTATTGGCAAAATTCCATGTCGATTCCACTTTTTCATAGCTGAAGCGCAGATCCTGGCCAGGAGAGCTTCCAGTCGCAAGGAAATAACGCAGAGAATCAGCTCCGTACTTGTCAATGACATCCATCGGATCGACACCGTTGCCAAGAGATTTACTCATTTTCCGGCCTTGCTCGTCACGGATTAAACCATGAATTAAAACATCCTTGAACGGGCGCTCGTTTGTAAATTCAATGCCTTGGAAAATCATGCGTGACACCCAGAAGAAAATGATGTCATACCCTGTCACGAGAACGTCTGTCGGATAGTAACGTTTAAAGTCTTCAGCTGTTACATCAGGCCAGCCCATTGTGGAGAAAGGCCATAGCGCAGAACTGAACCATGTATCCAGCACGTCTGTATCCTGTTCCCAATTTTCGCTCTCCTCCGGCGCTTCAAGCCCGACATATAGCTCTCCTGTTTCTTTATGATACCAGGCAGGAATACGATGGCCCCACCACAACTGACGGGAGATACACCAATCGCGAATGTTTTCCATCCAGTGTAAATACGTTTTTTCAAAACGGTCAGGCACAAAATTGACTTTTTCTTCTTTCTTTTGCAGTTCAATCGCTGCATCAGCAAGCGGCTGCATGCGCACGAACCATTGTGTAGAAAGATAAGGCTCCACAACAGCCCCGCTTCGTTCACTATGGCCGACAGAATGCATATGATCCTCGATTTTAAAGAGGACTCCCGCTTCCTGTAAATCTTTCACGAGCTTTTTGCGGCATTCAAAACGATCCATACCTTGATAGTGCAATGCATTTTCATTCATCGTGCCGTCTTCATTCATGACAAGAATGCGTTCTAAATTGTGGCGGTTGCCAAGCTCGAAGTCGTTCGGATCATGAGCAGGCGTAATTTTCACCGCACCTGAACCAAATTCCATATCAACATAGTCATCACCGACAATCGGAATTTCACGATTTACAATCGGCAGGATCACCGTTTTTCCAATAAGGTGTTTATAGCGTTCGTCTTCAGGGTGCACGGCAACTGCTGTATCACCGAGCATCGTTTCAGGACGTGTCGTCGCAATTTCAATTGAACCTGTCCCATCAGCAAGCGGATAGCTCATATGATAGAACGCGCCTTGAACATCCTTGTAAATCACCTCAATGTCGGATAGGGCTGTCTTTGTCGCTGGGTCCCAGTTAATAATATATTCGCCTCTGTAGATCAGGCCTTTTTCATAAAGCTTAACGAATACTTCCCGTACCGCTTTGCTTAAGCCCTCATCCAGCGTAAAACGTTCCCGGGAATAATCAAGGCCAAGACCTAATTTCGCCCACTGGCTGCGAATAAAGTCAGCATACTCTTCCTTCCACTTCCACGTTTCTTCGAGGAATTTTTCACGGCCCAAATCGTAGCGGGATTTGCCTTCTTCACGAAGTTTCGCCTCCACTTTAGCCTGTGTCGCGATGCCGGCGTGGTCCATGCCAGGCAGCCACAGCACATCATAGCCCTGCATGCGTTTCATTCTTGTTACAATGTCTTGCAGCGTTGTATCCCATGCGTGGCCAAGGTGTAGTCTTCCAGTTACGTTTGGCGGCGGGATGACAACAGAGTATGGCTCTTTTGCCTGGTCACTGCCCGCTTCAAAAAATTTGCCTTTTAGCCAAAAATCATATCGGTCTTTTTCGACCGCTGCCGGATCATATTTCGTCGGCATTGTTTGTTCATTCGTTTCCATCATAACCCTCCAGCATGTTTAAAAATGGCTGAGAACGAAAAAAGAGCTCTTCATCCCTGTAAAAGGACGAAAAACTCTTTCGCGGTACCACCTTTTTTCATGAACTCTATCAGTTCATGCACTTATAACGGATAACGGGTGTTTCCCGAATTTCTCTACTCTTCCTTCAAGAAATTATGCTCCCGGGCGACCTTCCAATCAGACAGCATAAGAAGCCTTTCAGCAAACGGCTTCTCTCTCTGCATGCGCCTTTTTTGTACTCTTCCCGTTCTAAGCAGGTGTATTTATCAGCTCATTGTATACATTATTTATGTTCTTTATTATAGTAAAAGTGTTTTTGATTCGTCAATCATCTTTTCCAAAAACACCGCTTTCTATACAGATAGGCAGGCACCTATTGCCCAAGTTTACATATGATGCTTGTAAATGCGTAGAGGAGGATGCACTGTGAAGAAACGTTTCAGCTCTTATTCGCTGCCGCCATGGGTCAGGCAAATTCGGCTTGTATCCGCACAAGTGATTATTCCCATTACGATTTTTCAAGGAATCAGAACCATTTTCTTTCCGACAACCTTTGATGTTTTGCTGCTCGCAATCCTAATCTTTTTAGCTTGCGCCCTTCATTTAGAATGGATATAAACAAACAAGTCCGCGCCATTAAGACGTGGACTCGTTTTCAGCCTGAAATTTTTTCTCTTGTTCAATCTGATGAATTTTCATCACAAACGGCTCTATATTTTTCATTTGCCAATACGCCTTTAATAATTGTGTACATTCCTCTTTTTCATGCTGTCTTTTCCCGGTTTGATAACCGTTCAGCACCTTGTACATGGCTTGCGGATAAGCCATATAGCTGAGAAATAGACTGACTTCCGCTTCACGTAAAGGAAATGATTTCGTATATCCATAAAACCATTCGACGCATTCCGGACAAGCTTTCGGAAAGCCTCTGAACATTTTTGTAAAAAAGCCGAGCAGGTCGTTTTGCGGCGGACCGACAGAAGCTCTTTCGAAGTTTGTAAAATATCCGGTCCCGGTATCATTATATAGAAAATGGTGTATAGACAGGCTGCCGTGGTTCATTACAACCCTTGAAACGTCCTTTTCCTTTGCCGACTCATACCAGTCCTCCAGCCGCTCTAGCGCAAAGTTCACCGCGGAAATGGTTTCTGAAAAATAGGTGATGGCCTGAAGTTCAAAAGGAGAAAGGTACCACTCCTTCTCTGCTCTATCCACAAACTGTTCATAGAAGATCTTATCATGTTCCCACTTTTTTTTCGTTTGACCGTAATACCGTTCAATCTCATCACGCCTAACCTTTAGTTCCTGCATGGTTCTTTCGTGAAGGCGGGCTGTCTCTCTAAATAAATAAGCATGTTTCTGATCACGTTCTTCTTCTTGGTCAAATTGGAGCCAAGGCATTAAATAGTAGGTATCTCCGTATTGCCTGCCTGCTGAGAAAAACTCACCGCTATTTGTTCTGTATACAGGAACAAAAGAACGAAAACCTTTTTCCTCAATCGCCACCATATGATCTGTAAATTGCCTGCCGCGACCCTCTTTCAACTTTTTCAGGGCGAATACGCCGTAGTCTGTATACACTTTCCAAACAAGAGGACTGACAGGCTCAATAAATTGAGCAGTCAGTCCGTATTCCTGAAGAACCGATTGGGTATCTTCCATTTCATTCACCACATTTTCCGATCGCTTACGGTTTATGCATGGCTATTTTTATATTGAGGAATATAGAGAATCTGTCCTGCTTTTAATTCATCATCCAAGGCTAAAGAATTCATCCTGATCAGCTGCTGGGATGTAATTTCATACCGTTCGCATAAACGTTCGATCGTATCTTCCTGCTGCACAATGCAGATTTTCATTCTCGAAAACTCATCCTCTTCTCTTGTAAAAAGTTTCGTTAGATAAAGAGAATTATCACTTTCCTTTGTTTGAGGTTCCTTCGTTTCAGCAGCAGGAGAAACCCTAGGAACAGCATTCGTTTCCTTCCTTTCAGTCTCAGAGGATTCAGGCAGCTGGAAGGATTGAAAAGGTGTTTCTTCCATAGGCTCTTCAGCCGGTGGTGTTTTTCTCACTTCAATTTCGAAGCTTTCTTCCTCTTGTTCTTCCTCCTCCAGCAGCTTAGGCGCTGAATAAAAAGAATCCTCCTCTTCTTGTTCGGGCAGGAAGGTACGATAGGCTGGTTCAGGCGATTCTTCTTGGGATGCCTCCTCCGAGCTTGTTTTTTGATTGAAATGGAAATGTAAATCGGCTTTGTCACTCTCCGCATATACTGCCGAAGCTGTTTTTTTCTCTCTGTTTTCTTCTATGGAGAGAGCGGCCTCTGGTACATTCTCCAAAGCTCCATCCGGTTCCGGCTCTTCTTGACAAAGCGCCGTACCAGCCTGATCCGATTGAGGCTCTTCTTCATTTTGAGCCTCTTGACGCAATGCGTATTCATGAATAGATGTTTCTGCTTTTTCCTCTTTGACCACAGTCTCTGAATGAAGTTCAGCTTCCAATGCAGGCGATTCTTCTGCGCCAGCGTGTTCATGAAGCTCATCCTCCGCTGGAGAGTCTGCTTTTTCACGAACATCTGCTGCAGCTGCCGGCTCTGCCGTTTCTTTTTTTGCTTTACCGATCTCTTGAATCTCTATTTCTGAAGCAGCAGGTTCTGGCTCCGATTCTGCTGTTTCCGATTCTGTACGAACCTCTGCTTCCATCACTGCAGGCTCTTCAGCCTCGTCTTCCTCTTTTCCATCTTCTCTGGCCTCTGGTTCTGAAGCAACCGATTCAGGCGGCTCAGATTCTGCTTTTTCTGTCTCCAGTTCTTCACGGAGCCCTGCTTTTGAGACAAAAAGTTCTGGCGGTTCATCCTGAAGAACTGCTTTCTCTGCCGATGATGCACCTGGTTCTTCTACATTATGTGCCGGCGGCTCTGAAAGCTCTTCCTCCCTGAACGCCTCAGAAGCTTCATATAAAGGTATCTCCGGTTCTTTGTCTTGCGTATCATCCAAAAGACCTTCGATCGCTAAATCAGCTTGAATTGTTAAAATGCGCGAATCCGTTAATTGATAGTCAAATGCGTCAATAAAAACAAAGACATCCTGTAAATGGCTCACTTTATTTTTTGGAATGGTAATATCCACAGGAAAACAGTGAGCCAGTTCCGCACTTCCATCCTCTCTCTTTCTGACTTGCTCAACAAACCGCTTATCTGTATACATCTCTTCGGTATGTTTGTTTTGATCTATGTTGTACTCACCTGTAAGTTCAAGCGATCCTCTGATTGATACATAATCATTTACTTCCTGAACCCTGATATCAGGATCTAATGAAATTGAAAGCAGTTCAGAAACTTCCTGTCCTTTTTGGAAACAGATCGATTCTTCTACAGAAAATTGCAATCGTTGATTTTGCGGCAAGTTCATATCCTCCTTTCATCTAATCCTTAAAATTAGATGTCACTAAAGGTGTATGTATAAACTGGAGAAAATATGAGTGGGAGCGCACGAAAAAACCGGCACAAGGAGTCCTTTATGCCGGTTTTCACTCTTATCTGCGGCTGATCTCAGCAAATACGTTCTCAGCTGCCTGAATTGTGTTTTCAATATCTTCATCAGTATGGGCCGTTGAGAGAAACAGTCCTTCGAATTGTGATGGCGGAAGGAAAACCCCTTCATTTGCCATCCCTTTATAATAGCTTGCAAACAGCTTCAAATCTGATGATTTCGCTGTTTCATAATTGATGACAGGTTCGTTTGTAAAGAAGAAACCAATCATGGAACCTGCACGGTTAAAGGTATGCGGAATGCCATGTGCCTCGGCGGCTTTTGAAATTCCTTCTTCCAGCCTGTCGCCTTTTTTGATGAAATCCTTGTAGGATTCAGGTGTCAGCTGCTTCAATGTCTCTAATCCAGCCGTCATCGCAAGCGGGTTGCCTGACAATGTACCCGCTTGATAGATCGGACCGCTCGGAGCGATCTGCTCCATGATTTCTGCCTTTCCGCCATAAGCGCCAACAGGAAGTCCGCCCCCGATTACTTTTCCTAAACAAGTCAGGTCAGGCGTTACGCCGAAGTAGCCTTGAGCGCAGTTATAGTCGACCCGGAAGCCTGTCATCACTTCATCAAAAATCAGCAGGGAGCCATATTGCTCAGTGATATCACGCAGACCCTGCAGGAAGCCTTCTTGCGGCGGAACAACGCCCATATTTCCGGCAACCGGCTCTACAATGACTCCCGCAATGTCTTCACCGAATTGCTGGAAAGCAAGCTTTACACTTTCTAAATCATTGTACGGAACGGTGATGGTATTTTTTGCAATGCCTTCAGGCACACCAGGGCTGTCAGGCAGACCGAGAGTGGCTACACCTGAACCTGCTTTAATCAAGAGGGAATCGCCGTGTCCGTGGTAGCAGCCCTCAAATTTTAGAATCTTGTTGCGGCCCGTATAGCCCCTTGCCAAACGGAGGGCGCTCATTGTAGCCTCCGTTCCGGAGCTGACCATACGTACAATTTCTACAGATGGCACACGATCAATAACGAGCTTTGCCAGTTCATTTTCCACTTCTGTCGGAGCACCGAAGCTTGTCCCGTATTCAGCCACTTTTTTAAGGCTTTCAACAACGCGGTCATTCGTATGTCCTAAAATTAAAGGCCCCCATGACAAGACGTAGTCAATATATTCATTCCCGTCAATATCAAAGATTTTCGAGCCTTTTCCGCGCTCCATAAAAATCGGGTCCATGTCTACCGATTTAAATGCGCGAACGGGACTGTTCACACCACCCGGCATGAGTTTTTGCGCTTCTTTAAAAGCCGTTTTTGATTTTTCATAGCTTCTCATCTGCCTCAACTCCTGTCAACTGAATAAAATTACTCCGCAAGCCATTTCGCTGCGTCTTTCGCATGATACGTAATAATCAGGTCCGCACCCGCGCGCTTCATGCTTGTCAAAATTTCCAACACAATTTCTTTTTCCTTGATCCAGCCGTTCTGCGCTGCAGCCTTCACCATTGAATACTCTCCGCTTACATTATAAGCGACGAGCGGCAAAGTAAACTCATTTTTCACGTCACGCATGATATCCATATATGAAAGCGAAGGTTTGACAATCAAAAAGTCCGCGCCTTCCTCGACATCTGATTGTGCTTCGCGGAGTGCCTCCATACGGTTGGCAGGATCCATCTGATATGTTTTGCGGTCACCAAATTGCGGTGTGCTGTTTGCTGCGTCACGGAACGGACCGTAAAACTCACTTGAATATTTTACAGCGTAAGACATGATTGGAATATTGACGAATCCTTCTTTATCGAGCGCTTCTCTGATCACTGTAACAAATCCGTCCATCATGTTTGATGGCGCAATGATATCCGCACCTGCCTTCGCTTGGCTGACAGCTGTCTGTGCTAAAAGCTCAAGCGATTCATCATTGAGGATGACCCCATCTTTGACAAGTCCGCAATGGCCGTGGTCTGTATATTCGCATAAGCACGTGTCAGCGACAACCACCATTTCAGGGAAGTGTTTTTTAATTTCCGTGATGGCTTTTTGAACGATACCATGATCATGGTACGCTTGAGTTCCGCAATCATCCTTTTCTTCCGGGATGCCGAACACGATAACAGATTGAATTCCCAGTTTGACCAGCTCAGCTACTTCATCCTTCAATAGATCTAATGATACATGATAAACATCAGGCATTGACGGAACAGCTTTTTTGCCTTCAAGCCCTTCTACGACAAAAATCGGATAGATAAAATCGGATGGATGCAAACGTGTTTCCTTTACCATCTCTCTCATTGCATTTGATGTCCGCAGGCGGCGGTGTCTATTAAATGATTGACTCATATTCTCTCTTCCTCTCTAGACATGCTGCACATTAACTCAAGCATGCCATCTATTGTAAATGTATCTGGTGTATACGATGTAATGCCATACGTCAGAAGGGCGTCCCTTGTTAAAGGTCCGATGGTGATACAGGCAGTCTCATTCGCCTTCCACTTTTTTAATTCTTCTCCCAAGACATGCATAAACGTATGTACGGTTGATGAACTCGTAAATGTTACATAGTCAAAGGAATATTGACCCGCAGCCTTCTTCAGTGCCTTGATGCCTTCTTCGTCCGGAATCGTTTCGTAGAGAACCCATTCCTTCACTTCAAAACCGAGCGGAACAAGCTCTTGTTTTATCACATCACGTGACAAATTCCCCTTCATCACGGTAATCCGCTCTCCCGGTTCAGCATGCTGCTTAAGAGCTGCAGCCAATTGTTCAGCAATATAGTCCTGTGGCATCACATCAACCGATACGTTATGCGTTTTTAAACGGCAGGCGGTTTTTTCACCGACGGCCGCAATTTTTTTATGTGCAGGGAGAATAAGCTGATTTTCCTTCAGATAAGAAAAAAAGAAGTCTGCCCCATTCACGCTTGTAAAAACAAGCCAGCCTGGCGCGGCAAGATCCTCTCTCACCTGTTCCGCAACATCATTCGGCAAAGCGGGGCGAAACGTAATCAAAGAGGTCAAAACCGCTTTTCCGCCGAGCGCCTCCACTTTGTGCCGGAATGATGTAGCCTGTGCCTTATTCCGGGTGACAAGCACTGTTTTTCCTTTCAGGGGAAAATCATTTTCCATCCTCATCAAGCTCCCGTTTTACACGATCAATTAAATCTTTTGCTCCTTTGTCAGCCATAAGAGCGGCACAACGCTTTCCTACTTCCTCCGGATCGTTCCCGGTGACGGTTTCTTTAAAAATGATTTTGCCGTCAGGAGAAGCGACAAGCCCTGTCATTTCAATTTCATCCTGTCCGTTTAACACAGAGTAGCCTGCGATCGGAACCTGGCAGCCGCCCTCCATCGCATTTAAAAAAGCACGTTCTGCCAAAACAGTCCGTTTTGTATATTCATCTGTAAACTGAGAAAACAACGCCAACAGCTCTTCATCCGATTCTCGGCACTCAATCGCCAGTGCTCCTTGCCCCACAGCAGGCAAACAGCGCTCAGGCTCAAGGAATTCGGTTACGACATCCTGCTTCCACCCCATTCTGGAAAGGCCGGCAGCGGCTAAAATAATCGCGTCATAATCCTCTGTTTCAAGCTTTTGAAGTCTCGTATCTATATTCCCTCTAATCCATTTAATTGTAAGGTCAGGCCGCTCAATCAAAAGCTGTGCGCTTCTTCTTAAACTGCTTGTGCCAATGACAGCGCCTTCCTTCATTTCTGAAAGCTTTACGCGATTCTTTGAAATAAGGGCATCACGAGGATCTTCCCGTTCAGGAATACAGCCGATCACAAGGCCTTCAGGCAAAACAGCAGGCATGTCCTTCATGCTGTGCACTGCCATATCAATTTCTTCGTTTAAAAGCGCTTGTTCAATTTCTTTGACAAACAGCCCTTTTCCACCCACTTTTGAGAGTGTGACATCGACAATCCGGTCACCCTTTGTCACGATCTCTTTAATTTCAAAAGTAAACGAAGGGTTGATTTCTTTCAGTTTTTGGATAACCCATTTTGTTTGAGTCATAGCGAGTTTGCTTCGTCTGGAACCTACTTTAATCGTTCTCATCATTTCTTTCCTCCCGAATCTGCTTGGGACATCATTTAACTGAACCAATGGAATTGCGACAGGCTTCCAAGCAGGAAATAATTGATCATCAGCACGAGAAAACAAGCCGTATTCCACAGTGCAGCGACCTTTCCTTGCAGCTCTTTAATCAGCCTGATATAAAGATAATAGCTGTACAGCAGCAGGACGACAAATGAACCAAGCACTTTGGCGTCAAACCAATACAGCGTTTCTAGAGAGACATATGCCCAAATAACGCCGAGAATCAAACTCAGCAGCAGCATCGGAACGCCGATCACATTTAAAACATACGCCATATAATCAAGCTTTGATAAATCTTCTATTCTCAACAGCCATTTTCCCCACTTTTTCTTTTTCAGCAGATGATATTGAAACATGTACAACACAGAAAAAACGAAAGAAAGGGAAAAAGCGCCGTATGAAAGAATCGCCATTGTAATATGAATCACCAAAAGTTCTGACACAAGCTGCCCGGAAAAAGCCGCTGACTGCTGCTCTGTCGGTGAAAATGTGTGAATGGCGATCATAGAAAATCCTATAACATTTGTAAAAAACACAATAAAGTCAACACGTAAAAGCTTTGTCAGTACAAGTGACAGCGTGACAAGCACCCAGGCATAAAAATAAAGCGCCTCCGTGACATTTAATACCGGAAACCGCCCCGTCACCCACATAAAATAGGCCAAATACACGGTTTGCAGAGTCCAGACAATAGAAAGCAACCAGAAGGCCATTTTTCCAGCCTTCCGGTTGTGTTGAAGAAAATCTATAAAATAAAAGAGTACACTTAACGCGTAAATGACGATTGTCCCCTCATTAAGTCTTGCCATTGCAGTATCAATCATTCAGCTTTCACTCACTTACAAGTGGGCTAAAGCCCGCTTTTGATTCAGCCTTTTTAAAAGAGTGGACCTTCTGGCTGCTTTCAAGGGTTTTCATCATTTGACGTCCCGCAGCTTCTTCAATATCAAAAATCTGCATAAACAACGCGAGCTTTTCTTCAGAATCAACATCTGCTGCAAGCTCTTTCACCTTTAAAATCGGATCACGCAGCATTTGGTTAATGATACTTTTGGTGTGTTTGTTCAACAGTTTTTTCTCTCTTGTGCTTAAATGAGGCAGCTTACGCTCGATGCTGTCCATCGTTTCTGACTGGATGGCAAGCGCCTTTTCGCGCAATGCAGAAATAACCGGCACAACACCAAGTGTATTCATCCATTGTTTAAATTCGACAATGGTTTCTTCAATTAACAGTTCAACTTTTTCAGCGGTTTCTCTCCGCTCTTTCATGTTCGCTTCTACAATGCCTTCCAGATCGTCGATATCATAAAGAAAAACACCTTCAAGATCATTCAGCGCCGGATCAAGATCTCTAGGCACGGCAATGTCCACCATAAACAGCGGACGTCCCTTGCGAAGCTTATTCGCGTTTTCCATCATCTCTTTGGACACGACAAATTCACTTGCACCGGTTGAACTGATTAGAATATCAGCCTCCGCAAGCGCGCTTTCAAGCTGATTCAAGCTTCTCGCTTCACCGGAGAAACGGTCAGCAAGCTCCTTGGCTTTCAAGTATGTTCGGTTAATGACAGTGACCTTGCCGATTCCTTGTCCGTGCAGGTTTTCCGCAGCAAGCTCGCCCATTTTTCCCGCACCGAGAATCAATATGTGCTTGCTTGAGAGATTTCCGAAGATTTTTTTAGCAAGTTCAACTGCAGCATAGCTTACAGACACCGCATTTGAGCCAATGTCTGTTTCGGCGTGAGTCCGTTTGCCGACTGTAACGGCCTGCTTAAACAGCTCATTAAAAATAGTCCCGATCGTTTTTTCTTGCTGAGCTGTTTTAAAGCTGTCGCGTACCTGTCCGAGAATCTGCGTTTCGCCAATCACCATAGAGTCAAGTCCGCAGGCTACACGGAATAAATGCTCAACAGCTGCATCGCTCTCATAAAACGTTAAGAACGGTGACAGCTCTTCTTTGCTTAATTGAAACCAATCAGCTAAGAACTTTTTTATATAATAACGGCCGGTATGGAGCTGGTCGACTACCGCATAAATTTCAGTGCGGTTGCAGGTGGAGACAATGATGTTTTCCAGAATGCTTTTCTCTTCTTTCAGCTGCACCATCGCGTCTGCCAGCTCATTCGGCTGAAAACTTACTTTTTCACGTATCTCAATAGGGGCGGATTTATAATCTACTCCCACAACAAGTATATGCATCGCTTTAATTACACCCCCAACGCCCAATCTTAATTTATAATTATTCTAACATAGAACTCATTATTTATAATAATTATAACATAGATTCTTTCACAAAATGTGAACAGATTTTAAAATTCTTATGCTATATTAGAAAAAGCTTCAAGGAAAAGAAGCATTCCTATTGACAATACCAAAAACAGCAGAAATTTACTACACATCAGCTCTAAAAAACAAGAAGGTGATATGCATGAAACAAAAATCAATTTTATTCCCTTGTCTGCTGCTTGCCGCTTCTGTATATGCTTGGCTTGAAAGCGGCCAAGCGGAACTGTTTTCAGGACAGGATCAATGGCCTGTTCTCCTCATGCTGTTAGGCGCAGCCTTTGTATATCAAGGAAAAAAAGAAGCCGTTGCACCCCATTTCTTTATCGGTTTGCTTCTCTTCGGGATCGGTTTACACTTTTTTGCCAAGCCGAAATGGGTATGGTGGCCGGATGATTTTGAAATGCTTCTCTTTATGATCGGCTTCTCACTACTCGTTTCAACCGTTCAAAAAAAAGAATATGTATATGAGGCTGTGTCGATGATTTGTTTTTCCCTGTTTTTGTACTTTTTCAAACAAATTATGGCGTGGCTTGAGTCTGCGCATATTCCAACAGCACTTCTGAAGGAGTATTGGCCGTTTGTCTTTATTGGAATCAGTTTATTGTTATTATTGATAAAACGGAAAAAATCTATACGATAAATAAAACCGGTAGAGGATTCTCTACCGGTTTATCATTTTTTTGATCGCTCCCCAAGCTTCGTCTTTCCCCTTTTTCGTTTCTGAGGAAAAGAGAATCAGCTCGTCTTCCGGATCAATATTTAATGTTTGTCGGACAACCTTCGCGTGTTTGTCCCATTTTCCTTTCGGGATCTTATCCGCCTTTGTAGCGATAATAATAACAGGAATGCCGTAATACTTTAAAAATTCATACATCTGTACATCATCATTGGATGGCGCATGCCGCAAATCAACGATCTGTACCACTGCTTTTAATTCCTCGCGTGTCGTGATATAGGTTTCAATCATTCTGCCCCAAGCTTCACGCTCAGACTTTGACACTTTGGCAAAACCGTACCCCGGCACATCCACAAAATGCAGTTCATCATTGATAATGTAGAAATTAAGCGTTTGTGTTTTTCCAGGCTTTGACGATGTTCTCGCAAGATTTTTGCGATTGATTAATGAATTGATAAAAGACGATTTTCCTACGTTTGATCTTCCGGCCAATGCAATTTCCGGTAGCCCTCCTTCAGGGTACTGTTCCGGTTTTACTGCACTGATCACGATTTCTGACTTTGTGACTTTCATTTCTTCTCTCCTACTAAGGCATGTTCCAAAACTTCGTCTAGGTGGGATGCCAATATAAATGTCAGCCCCTCTCTGACGCTTTCAGGAATATCCTCTATATCTTTTTCATTCTCTTTAGGCGCAATAACGGTCTTCAATCCCGCTCTATGTGCGCCAAGCGCTTTTTCCTTCAGTCCGCCGATTGGCAGCACGCGCCCGCGAAGCGTAATTTCCCCAGTCATGCCGACTTCACGAGAAACTGCACGCCCCGTTAAAGCAGAAACAAGTGCTGTTGCCATCGTAATGCCGGCTGACGGACCATCTTTAGGCACCGCACCCTCTGGTACATGTATATGAATATCATACTTCTCATGAAAGTCAGGTTCAATGCCAAGTTCTTCTGTTTTGGATCGCACATAGCTGAATGCTGCCTGAGCTGACTCTCTCATTACATCTCCGAGCTTTCCAGTCAGGATTAATTTCCCTTTTCCCGGTGAAAGCGATACTTCAATCGAAAGCGTATCTCCGCCAACGGTTGTATAGGCAAGCCCTGTCACTACACCAACTTGATCCTCTGTTTCAGCTTGCCCATATCTGAAAATGCGTTTTCCGATAAAATCTTGGAGGTTCTTCTCAGTAACCGTAATCCGTTTTCGCTCTTCAGCAACAATGGCTTTTGCAGCTTTTCGGCAAATTGCGGCAAGCTGGCGTTCAAGGCTTCTTACACCCGCTTCTCTCGTATAGTAACGAATAATATCAAGAATCGCCTGATCACGCAGCTGCAAGTTGCTTTTCTTCAGCCCGTGTTCTTTGATCTGCTTTGGAAGCAAGTGATCCTTTACGATTTCGAGTTTTTCTATTTCTGTGTAGCCTGCGATATTAATAATTTCCATTCTATCTCTGAGCGGCCCTGGAATTGTAGCCAAATTGTTCGCCGTTGCGATAAACAGCACTTTTGATAAATCAAAGGTTTCTTCAATATAGTGATCACTGAAGCTGCTGTTTTGCTCTGGATCAAGCACTTCAAGCATAGCAGATGACGGGTCTCCTCTAAAATCAGATGACATTTTGTCAATTTCATCTAATAAGAAAACCGGATTCAGCTTGCCGGCTTTTTTCATCCCCTGAATAATCCGTCCCGGCATTGCTCCGACATAGGTTCGTCTGTGTCCGCGGATCTCTGATTCATCCCGTACTCCTCCGAGTGAGATTCTGACGAATTTCCGTCCCAAGCTTTTTGCAATTGATTTGGCTAAAGACGTCTTTCCGACACCTGGAGGTCCTGCCAAACAGAGGATCGGGCCTTTCAGGGATTTTGTCAGCTTCTGGACAGCCAAATATTCTAAAATACGTTCTTTTACTTTTTCAAGTCCGTGATGCTCTTCGTCCAAGAGACGTCCTGCTTCTTTCAAATCAAGCTTATCATCTGTTTCATCCGTCCACGGGAGAGCAATCAGCCAGTCGATATAGCTGCGGATGACGGAGCTTTCCGCAGAACTTGACGGAATTTTTTCATATCGGTTCAATTCCTTAAGGGCTGTTTCCTTCACATGATCAGGCATGCCTGCTTCTTCAATTTTTTCAGTCAGCGTCTGAACTTCGCCAGTTTTGCCTTCTTTATCGCCAAGCTCTTTTTGGATCGCCTTCATCTGTTCACGCAAATAGTATTCCTTCTGCGTACGTTCCATTGAACGTTTGACACGCTGGCCGATTTTTTTCTCAATCTCCAGCACTTCTTTTTCATTATTAATAAAATCAATGACCTTGTTCAGCCTGTCTTTGACATCTGCCGTTTCTAAAATATCCTGCTTATCCTTTAGTTTAAGGGGCAGATGAGAAGCAACGATGTCTGCCATTCTCCCCGGCTCTTCGATATCAGTAACCGTGGCGTACGTTTCGGCCGAGATTTTTTTAGAAATTTTTATGTACTGATCAAAGTGGTCTAGCAAAGTCCGCATCAACGCTTCGTCTTCTGTATCTTTTGAATCATCTTCATGAATGAGTTGAATGTCAACCGACGTGTATTCCTCGTGTTCATTATATTTAACGATTTGGGCGCGCTTGAGGCCCTCCACCAACACACGAATCGTACCGTTCGGAAGCTTCAGCATTTGCTTAATTTTTGTATAGGTGCCGACAGTGAAAATCTCGTCTTCACCAGGTTCGTCTATCGAAATATCCTGCTGAGTGGCTAAAAATATCATATGATCATGCATCATTGCCTGTTCAAGAGCCTGAACCGACTTGTCACGTCCTACATCTAAATGCAAAACCATCGTCGGGTACACTAATAAACCTCTTAAAGGGAGGAGCGGGATGCTGCGTTTTAATTCTTCTGCCATGTGACTGACACCTCCGTGACTTTAGTATGAACCATTATAATACAACTTTTTCATCCTTGTACAATAAACGGCATGGTTCCATTTTCTATAAAGCAGTCTCCTCGTAGTATACCCTTTCTTTCTGATATGAAAAAGGAAAAGATGTCCTTCATGAAAAAAACCCTATTATAAAAATAGGGTTTAAACGGATTCTTTATTAATTTCAATATGGAACGGTTTTTGTTCCGTTGGCGGATTCACTAAAATTTCATCAAGCACTTCTTGGAACGTCTTCACTGCAATAATCTCGATTTCGTCAATCTGCTTTAAGATCGCCTGCTGATTTTCATGTGGGATAATCACCTTTTTCGCACCGGACTGCTTGGCCGCTTTTATTTTCGGTATAACGCCTCCGATAGGTTTCACAAGGCCGTTCAAGCTGATTTCGCCTGTCATCGCAACGGTATTGTCAATAGGAATTTTATGTATCGCCGAGAAAATCCCCGCCGCCATCGCGATGCCTGCTGACGGACCATCAATCGGAACCCCTCCAGGGAAATTGATATGAATATCATAATCAGACGGCTTCATTCCCATTGTCCGGAGCACGGTTAACACATTTTCAACCGAACCCTTCGCCATGCTTTTTCTCCTGATTGATTTTGATTGGCTGCCGATGCTTTCTTCTTCAGCTATTCCTGTGATATTAATTGATCCTTTATCTTGAGCCGCGGTTACACTTACTTCGATTTCCAGAAGCGACCCGCTGTTAGGACCATAGACTGCAAGCCCATTTACAATGCCGACCTGCGGTTCAACACCGATTTTTTGCTCATGCTTCGGTGTAAGCTGACTAGAGTGGATGACCCATTCAATATCCTCAATGGTAATGTCTTTCCGATTCTCCGTAACAGCCATCCCCGCTGCGATTTGAATCATATTGACAGCTTCCCGTCCATTCCTCGTATAGCTGGTCAGCAGATCGAGGCCTTCTTCAGAGATATTTTTTTCAATTTTATCCGCTGCTGTTTTGGCAACAGTTTTCAGTTCGTCCTTTTCAAGCTCGCGGAAAAAAACCTCCAAACAGCGGGACCTGATAGCTGGCGGAATTTCGTTTGGCATTCTTGTGGTTGCGCCAATCAGGCGAAAATCAGCCGGCAGCCCATTTTGAAAAATATCATGAATGTGATTTGGAATTTGTGTATTTTCCTCACTGTAATACGCACTGTCTAAAAAGACTTTTCTGTCCTCAAGCACCTTCAGCATTTTATTCATTTGAATCGGATGCAGCTCCCCTATTTCATCAATAAACAGCACACCGCCATGGGCATGAGTGACAGCTCCCTGCTTCGGCTGCGGTATCCCAGCCTGCCCCATTGCTCCGGCCCCTTGGTATATCGGGTCATGGACAGAGCCGATGAGCGGATCGGCAATTCCTCTTTCATCAAAACGGGCTGTTGTCGCATCGAGTTCCACAAAAACAGCTTGCTCTTTAAACGGTGATTGTTTATGTTTTTTTGCTTCTTCCAACACAAGCCGCGCAGCAGCCGTTTTTCCAACTCCCGGCGGTCCATAGACAATGACATGCTGAGGATTCGGTCCGCACAAAGCCGCCTTTAATGCTTTAATACCGTCTTCCTGTCCGACAATATCTTGAAAGCTTTTGGGGCGGACCTTTTCAGATAATGGCTCGGACAAGCTGATAGCGCGCATTTTCCGAAGCTGCTCCATTTCCTTCTTTGATTCTTTATCTATCGTGACCTTTTGTGTCCTTTGATTTTTAAGCAAATTCCAAAAATACAAACCAATGATGATCCCAAAAAACAGCTGAATAAATAACGCGATCCCTGTCCAACTCATGGTGGTCCCTCCTGAAAAACAATTTATGTATCCAATTCATTCCTCTGATTGCTAGTATCTCCCATAGGAGGCGGGAATAAACGTTTTTCCGGAAGAGTTTACATGCAAAAAACCTCCTGAATGATTCATTCAGGAGGTTTGTGTTTATCTTTATGCAGATGTTTTATCTTGGCTAACCTCAGTGCCGTCTTTTAATAAAAGGCGAGGAGGCTCTCCGTGTGTCACAGTTGCCCCGGTAATCACACATTTTTCAATGTCATCACGAGAAGGCAGCTCAAACATCACATCAAGCATGATGCCTTCAATGATAGAACGGAGTCCGCGTGCGCCAGTCTTGCGTTCAATCGCTTTTTTAGCGATTTCAGAAAGCGCTTCTTCTTCAAATTCAAGCTCAACGTTGTCAAGCTCAAGCATTTTCTTGAATTGCTTAACAAGAGCGTTTTTCGGTTTTGTTAAGATCGCAACCAAAGCTTCTTCGTCAAGCTTTTCAAGGCTTGCAATAACCGGAAGACGTCCGATAAACTCAGGAATTAACCCGAAGCGGAGCAAATCTTCAGGAAGCACTTTTGAAAGAAGATCTTCTTTCTCAAGATCAGCAGCTTTGTTGTCAGCACCGAATCCAATCACTTTTTGGCCTAAACGGCGTTTGATGATTTGTTCGATACCATCGAAAGCTCCGCCGCAGATGAACAAAATATTTGTTGTGTCAATTTGAATGAATTCTTGATGAGGATGCTTACGTCCTCCTTGAGGCGGCACGCTCGCCACTGTACCCTCAAGAATTTTAAGCAATGCCTGCTGTACGCCCTCACCTGACACGTCACGTGTGATAGACGGGTTTTCAGATTTTCTAGCCACTTTATCGATTTCATCAATATAGATAATGCCTTTTTCGGCTTTTTCCACATCATAATCAGCAGCTTGAATGAGTTTCAAGAGAATATTCTCTACATCTTCACCCACGTATCCAGCTTCAGTCAAAGATGTAGCGTCTGCAATCGCAAACGGCACATTTAAAATGCGAGCCAACGTTTGCGCCAGAAGGGTTTTACCGCTTCCTGTAGGCCCGATTAATGAAATATTACTTTTTGAAAGCTCAACATCATCGACTTTGCTGTTGGAGTTAATGCGCTTATAGTGGTTATACACAGCAACAGCAAGTGATTTCTTCGCTTGATCTTGGCCGATGACATATTCATTCAAGATTTCACGAATTTCCTGAGGCTTTGGTACGTCTTTAAATTCTACTTCTTCTTCTGTTCCGAGTTCTTCCTCTACAATTTCAGTGCAGAGTTCGATACATTCGTCACATATATATACACCAGGCCCAGCTACAAGCTTACGAACCTGATCTTGTGTTTTTCCACAGAACGAGCATTTCAATTGTCCTTTTTCCTCGTTAAATTTAAACATTCTTTCACCCCTTAATCTTGTCTCACTTTTTCTTTTACCGGCAGAGCAAAAGAAAATGATTCTTGAAACGAAACGAGTATGTATTGCATTTTACCATACTTTCCAAAAAGACGGTAACAATGTGTTTCTGACTTGCACATTCTATATGTATGACAAAAAACTGCCCTGCATTAACTATCTTGCCCCAAGAAAAAGAGATAACTCATAATTGTACAAAACAAGGCACGAATGATTCGCGCCCTGTTTTATTATTACTATTATTATGCACCATATTAACGGTTTTCTACAAGAAAATCAATTGCTTTGCGAACTTTTAAATCTTCTTTCATCGCGTCAGTAGAACCGATGGCTTGTTTAATATTTTCAACAGGCATGTTGTATGCTTCAGACATTTTTGTAAGCTCAGCATCAACTTCCTCATCTGATACTTCAAGGTTTTCCGCTTTCGCAATCGCCTCAAGAGTCAGGTTAGATTTTACGCGTTTTTCAGCATCTTCTTTCATTTGCTCTTTTAACGCAGCTTCATCTTGGCCTGAGAATTGAGTGTAAAGCTCAAGGTTCATGCCTTGCATTTGCAGACGCTGTTCGAATTCTTTCAGCATGCGGTCAAGCTCAGTGTCAACCATTGCTTGCGGCACATCGATTTCAGCATTTTCAGAAGCTTTCAGAACAAGCTCTTCACGCAATTTAGCGTCAGCTTCGTTTTCTTTCGCTTCTTCTAAACGTTTCTTAGTTTTTTCAGTTAATTCAGCGAGTGTTTCCACTTCTTCATCGATATCTTTAGCGAATTCATCGTCAAGCTCAGGAAGCTCTTTCGCTTTGATTTCGTGAATTTTCACTTTGAACACAGCTGGTTTGCCTGCAAGATCTTCAGCGTGGTACTCTTCAGGGAATGTCACTTCAACATCCTTCTCAGCACCTGCTTCAAGGCCGACTAATTGATCTTCGAAGCCAGGGATGAATGAACCAGAACCTACTTCTAGAGAGTAGTTTTCAGCTTTTCCGCCTTCGAATGCTTCGCCGTCAACGAATCCTTCGAAATCAAGAACAACTGTGTTTCCTTCTTCAACAGCGCCTTCTTCTTTTACAACAAGCTCAGCTTGACGCTCTTGAAGCGCTTTTAGTTCGTTTTGAACATCTTCGTCAGTTACAGTTGTATCGTCTTTTTCAATGCCTAAGCCTTTGTAGTCGCCAAGCTTCACTTCAGGTTTTACTGTTACTTTCGCAGTGAAGATTAAGCTTTCGCCTTTTTCGATTTTTTCAACATCGATTTCAGGACGGTCTACAGGCTCGATTCCAGCTTCTTCAACCGCTTTAGGGTATTCTACAGGAAGAAGAATATCCAAAGCATCTTGGTAAAGAGCTTCTACGCCAAAGCGCTGTTCGAATAATCCGCGAGGAATTTTACCTTTACGGAATCCAGGAATTGAAACTTGTTTTACTACTTTTTTAAATGCATCATCAAGTGCTGTTTTAAACGTTTCAGCATCAACTTCAACCGTTAAAACGCCTTCGTTGCCTTCTTGTTTTTCCCATTTTACAGACATGTGTTTCCCTCCAAAAATCTATTCAGGTTGTGTCGGTCTTCCATTCTAAAGCAATCATTCGGCTTCGTCCAACAAAAACAAAGCTGCCAAAGATCAGAATCATTATGTATAGATGTTAATAATGAACTGCAAAGCCTGTCCAACCGTATTTCTTATAACCCGTTATACACAAATACAACCACTATATTATAACATAACACATAGCGCTTTCAACTATATGGCGTGATTTACAAATAAGAAATTTCTTCAATATCTTTTATCATAGTGCAAGCTTCATCGAGTTCTCTGTCGGTAAATTCATACATCATATGAAGTTCTTCTCTTTCAATTTCAATCCCGTGCATCTCGTAGCCGACTTTATGCAGGGCAGCCGCCCAAAGATCAGCCGACAGCAATTTCGGCTGGAACGGATATAAAACGTATAAATGTCTTCTCCACAATTCTTCTACGGCCGCATACAAGGTTGGATTTTCATTTCCAAGTGTCTCATCCAGCACCCTGAGAACACGGTGCAGAATCGGAGCGGCATCAGGCGGGACAATCTCAGACGGTTCAATTGTCAACGACTCGCCAAATTTACTAATGTGCACAGGTTTACTGTACTCATGCTCGGCCAACAGCATAACAATCATCGTTTTGATAATCGGGTGGGCTGAGGGGTCTTGAAGGATTGTTTTGAGCAACCCTGTATACTTTGCTACGTTACGGTCTTTTAAGGAATGAATGAGATTCATTTGCTCCTCAGGGCTTGCCAGCACTTTCTCGGTGTCAATTGTATCCTCGTATTCTTCGTCCCAAGCCTCGTCCTCTCGATCCGGATCGGTCATTTTCCGGCTGAAATCAAGCAGCTTGTAAAATTGCTCGGCGCTTTCTGCCGGCAGCTGATTTTCTTCCAAAACGGCTTCAATAGTGCTTTTGACTTCTTCGTATTTTTTGAGCTGAATTAAGATGGTCATGTACACCTGCAAAACCGTAAAATAATGGCCATAACCTTCTTTGAGCATCTTCTCGCACACACTTTTTGCCTCTTCCAGCTCGCCCAGCTCTAAAAAGCAGATGGCCATCCCTAAGTGAAGATCAGATTCAGTATCATCATATTTCATCGCTTCTGAAAACAGCTCAAGCGCTTCTTGATACTTTTTTTCCTTGAGTGATGACATCCCTTTTTCCACGAGGCGGTCTTTCAGATGAGGAAAAGGAATAATTTTTGCGTTTTTCTTGTCATGCGTCATACCTATATTCCTTTCAGGCATTTATTTTGTTCAAGTGTATCAACACCTGTGAACAAACACAAGAAATGAAAGGTTTCACCAGGCAAAAAAAGCCGCCGGACAAAGACCGGCCGCTTCTTCAGGCTTGAAGCCAAGAGCTTCTTTTCGATTCAAATAGCTTGATTTCATCTTCAAGCAGCAGCGTTAATGAAATTTCATCATAGCCGTTGATGAGCATCTCTTTCCAATGCGGATCAACTTCAAATGAAATTTGATTGCCTTCACTGTCATGAATCAGCTGATTTTCAAGGTCAACAGTCATTTGCAATGACTGGTTTTCATACTGGCTGACTAGCTGTTTCCAATTGTCATATGGCATGCGGATTGGAAGCATCCCGTTTTTAAAGCAGTTCTGATGGAAAATATCAGCAAATGACGGCGCAATGATAATTTTAAACCCATAATCATCAAGCGCCCACGGAGCGTGTTCACGCGATGATCCACAGCCGAAGTTTTCTCCTGCTATTAAAATGGAAGCTCCTTGATAAACAGGCTGGTTTAATTCAAATTCAGGATTCGGTTCACCATTCGCATCATATCTCCAGTCAAAAAATGCAAAACGCCCGTAGCCTGTTCTTTCAATCCGCTTCAAAAATTGTTTAGGAATAATCTGGTCAGTATCAACATTGATCCGATTTAATACGGCCGCTTTCCCCGTATGTGATTTCAAAGGTTCCATCTCGCGCACTCCTTACACAACTGTTTTTTCCTGATAAAACTTTCTGACATCAACGAAGTGTCCGTGAATGGCAGCCATCGCAGCCATTGCCGGGCTGACGAGATGTGTTCTTGCACCTTTTCCTTGTCTGCCCTCAAAGTTGCGGTTAGAGGTTGACGCACAGCGCTCTCCCTCAGGAACAACATCATTATTCATACTCAAACACATGCTGCAGCCTGACTCTCTCCACTCAAATCCAGCTTCCAAGAAAACCTGGTCAAGCCCTTCTTGTTCAGCCTGAAGCTTCACACTTTGGGATCCTGGCACGACGATGGCTCTAACGCTGTCAGCTACCTTCTTCCCTTTGATCATATCTGCAGCCTGACGAAGGTCAGTCATGCGGGAATTTGTGCAGGAACCGATAAATACGTGCTCCACTTTAATGTCTTCGATTTTCTGATGGGGAGTCAGCCCCATATATTCATAAGCTCTAATCGCTTCTTTTTTGTCATCTTCTGCAGAAAAGCTTTCCGGCGCTGGAACTTCAGAATCGACAGGAAGAACCATTCCCGGGTTAATGCCCCATGTCACCATAGGAGAAATGTCGTTGCCGTCAAGGACGATAGATTTATCGTAAACAGCGCCCGGGTCTGTGCGCAGCGCTTTCCATTCCTCTACAGCCTTGTCAAATTCTTCGCCTTTTGGCGTGTACTTGCGGTTTTTGCAATATTCAAACGTTACCTCGTCAGGTGCAATCAAACCTGCTCTTGCTCCTGCTTCAATTGACATGTTGCAAACGGTCATTCGTTCATCCATCGTCATATTTCTGAATACTTCCCCAGTGTATTCAATGACGTAGCCAGTGCCGAATTTCACACCGTATTTACCGATGACAGCAAGAATGACATCCTTTGCCGTTACCCCTTTTTGAAGCGTTCCATCTACACGCACTTCAAGTGTTTTCGGACGCTGCTGCCAAAGAGTCTGTGTGGAAAGGACATGTTCAACTTCACTCGTCCCGATTCCAAATGCAAGAGCGCCGAAAGCGCCATGTGTTGATGTATGACTGTCGCCGCACACGATCGTTTTCCCTGGAAGCGTTAAGCCCAGTTCAGGGCCGACGACATGGACAATCCCTTGATCCACACTGTGAAGATCGGCAAGGCGCACGCCAAATTCTTCACAGTTTCTTTCAAGCGCCGTTACTTGGCGTTTCGCAACTTCATCCTTTATCTCAAAACGATTGACGGTCGGGATGTTATGGTCCATTGTCGCAAATGTGTTTTGGGGTCTTCTGAGCTTTCTTCCCTTTTGTCTCAAACCTTCAAATGCCTGAGGTGACGTCACCTCATGAATGAGATGCAAATCAATATAGAGAAGATCGGGTTTTCCCTCACCATGTTTTACAATATGCTGATCCCAAATCTTTTCGATGATTGTTCGAGGCATCATCTTTATTTCCTCCCTCTACCTATGAACTAAGACCGCTTAACGTAAGCTGTCACACATTAGAAATTGTATTTTCACTCATGATTGCTGCCTTAACTTCCTCCGTAATGGCCTGAGTGCTGCTGAACTCTTCACCCCGTGCCAAGTCTCTTGTTCTTTTTCCGGAAGCCAAGACTTTGTTTACCGCATCTTCTACAGCTTTCGCTTCCTCTTCAAGCCCGAAAGATGTTCTCAAAAGCATTGCCGCTGACAATATGGCCGCGAATGGATTTGCCATCCCTTTGCCGGCAATATCAGGCGCGGAGCCATGAACAGGCTCAAACAGATGAAGACCTGAGCTTGATAGGCTGGCTGACGGGAGCATTCCGAGTGAGCCTGTAAGCATCGACGCTTCATCGCTTAAAATGTCACCAAACATATTTTCAGTCACCACGACATCAAATTGATTCGGTGCATAAATCAGCTGCATGGCTGCATTATCCACAAGCATGTGCTCCAGCTTTACATCAGGAAAATCTTTTGCAACGTCCTCAGCCACTTCACGCCACAGTCTGCTTGATTCTAGAACGTTTGCTTTATCAACAGAGGTTACTTTTCCTTTTCTGGCTGCTGCCATTTTAAAGCCCTCTCTGATCACGCGTTCAATTTCCGTCCGCTTATAAAACAGGGTGTCTACTGCTTCCTGCTCACCTTCAGTGTTTACATAGCGTTTGCTCGGCTGGCCGAAATACAAGCCGCCTGTCAGCTCTCGGACGATAACAAAATCAACATGATCGATGTATTCTTTTTTCAAAGGCGAAGCGTCAGAAAGGCTTTCAAACACCTTCACTGGCCGTAAATTCGCAAACAAATCAAGCTGTTTTCTGATGCTGAGCAGCCCTTTTTCCGGTCTCAGCTCCGAAGGGTTTTGATCCCATTTCGGTCCGCCGACAGCGCCAAGCAATATCGCATCTGCATTTTTACAAGCGGCAACGGTTTCCTCTGGGAGGGGGTTGTTATGTTTGTCAATCGCCGCCCCTCCAATCAGGCCATATTCAAATTCAAATTCATGGTTAAAGCGTTCGGCAACACTTTTCAGTACGTCTGTCGCTGATTCTAATACTTCAGGGCCGATCCCGTCTCCGGGCAATAGAGCAATACGTTTCTTCAAATTAACCGTTCTCCTTTCTTTTATGATCCGACAGCTGTGTGGTTTTTAAGTCCGCTCATATTCGACTCGAAAACCAATTGACGGTTTACTGCGTTCAAATAGGCTTTCGCTGATGCTTCTAATACGTCTTGCGCTATGCCCCGCCCTGCTGATTCTTTTCCGTTCACCAAAACTCTTACATACACCTGGGCAAATGCATCTTCGCCTTTTCTGTTAGACTGAATGCGGTAGTCTAAGAGCTCCACGTCTTTATCGATGCAGCGCTCAAGCGTGTTGTAGATTGCTTCCACACTTCCGGCCCCAGTTGCAGCTTCCTGAATAAGCTCTGCGTTTTCTTGATTTTTCAAAGAAAGAGTAGCCGTAGGGACCTGACTAGTTCCGTAATGTACTTGCAGAGAAAGAAATTCATACCCAATCTTGCGATCTGTTACTTTTTCTTCTAAAATAAGAGAAACAAGATCCTCATCAGTGATTTCTTTTTTCTTCTCAGTCAACTCTTTAAACATCGTAAAGAATTTATTAATCTCTTCACTGTCAAATTGGAATCCTAAAGCAGTCAACCGGTCTTTAAATGCGTGGCGTCCAGAATGTTTACCTAGGACAAGCGCATCTGCGGTTACACCGACAAGCTCCGGCGAAATAATTTCATAAGTTGATTTCTCTTTTAAAAAGCCGTCCTGATGGATGCCTGATTCATGAGCAAATGCATTATCGCCCACAACTGCTTTATTGCGCGGAACAGCCATGCCGGTCAGCTTGCTTACTAAATCGCTTGTTCTCTTAATCTCGTTCAATGTAATACCTGTTTCAACTTGGTAGAAATCTTTTCTGATATGAAGGGCAACGGCAATTTCCTCTAATGCCGCGTTTCCGGCTCTTTCACCGATCCCGTTCACAGCGCATTCAATTTGATCAGCGCCATTTTCAATCGCAGCAAGAGAGTTTGCAACTGCCATTCCCAAATCATCATGACAATGAGCTGAAAGCTTTGCTTTGTGAATGTTCGGAACGTTTTCCTTCATATATTTAAAGATATTTCCGTATTCCGCTGGAGCCAGGTAGCCGACAGTGTCTGGAAGATTGATAACACTGGCGCCTGCGTCAATCACTTTCTCGACGATTTCTGCCAGGAACGGCAGCTCAGTACGGCAGGCATCTTCAGCTGACCATTGCACAACCGGAAAACGTTCTTTTGCGTATGTCACCATTTCAACTGCTCTTTCAATGACTTGCTCCCGTGTCATTTTCAGCTTGTGTTTCAAATGAATGTCCGATGTGGCGATAAAAACATGAATTCTCGGGTAAGCACCATCCTTTAACGCTTCCCAAGCAGCATCAATATCACCTTTTACACAACGGGCCAGACCAGTCACTGAACAATTTTTAATGGTTCTAGCGATTTCCTGAACAGCTAAAAAGTCACCTCGGGACGAAGCGGGAAATCCCGCTTCAATGATATCTGCCCCGAGTCTTTCGAGCTGCTTAGCTATGGCAAGTTTCTCCTGTGTATTCAAGTTCACTCCAGGGGACTGTTCACCATCACGAAGCGTCGTATCGAAAAAATTAATTTTGCGCAACGGAGACCACCGCTTCCTTCTTCTTGCCTTGTTTCACAAACGGCATCATTTCACGAAGCTTTCTTCCCACTACTTCGATTTGATGCTCGTTCTCGCTCGCATTGATAGCATTGAAACGAGGACGGTTTACTTGGTTTTCGACGATCCATTCTTTTGCGAATGTACCGTTTTGGATATCTTTTAATACTTCTTTCATCGATTCTTTTACTTTAGCATCCACAACGCGAGGGCCTGATACGAAATCTCCCCACTGTGCTGTGTCAGAAATTGAATATCTCATTCCTGCAAGTCCTTCTTCGTACATAAGGTCTACGATTAATTTCAGCTCATGCAGACACTCGAAGTATGCAAGTTCAGGCTGATAACCTGCTTCAGTTAATGTTTCAAATCCTGCTTTGACAAGCGCGCTTAATCCGCCGCAAAGAACCGCTTGCTCACCGAACAAATCTGTTTCTGTTTCTTCTTTAAATGTCGTTTCTAATACGCCCGCTCTTGCGCCGCCGATTCCTTTTGCATATGCGAGAGCTTTGTCTCTTGCTTCTTCAGTCACATCTTGATAGATTGCGAACAATGCAGGTACGCCGGCTCCTTGCTCATATGTTCTTCTGACCAAGTGTCCCGGACCTTTAGGCGCTACCAAGAATACATCTACATCCGCCGGAGGAACAATTTGATGGAAATGCACGTTAAATCCGTGAGCAAATACTAATGATTTTCCTGCTGTCAATTCATCTTTGATTTCAGCTTCGTATACTTTTTGCTGCTGTTCATCAGGAAGCAGAACCATGATGATTTCAGCTTGGGCTGCCGCTTCTTTTACTGAAAATACTTTATGTCCGTCTTCTTGGGCCTGCGTGAAAGATTTTCCTTGTCTAACACCGACGATCACGTCTACTCCGCTTTCTTTAAGGTTCAAGGCATGTGCGTGGCCTTGCGAACCGTATCCGATAACCGCTACTGTTTTGCCTGCCAATACGTTCTCTTTGATATCACCGTTATAATATACTTTTACCATTTCAATCTCTCCCTTGTTATGTTTTATACAATAGATATTGTTTTATTGGATGACGCCTTTTGCTGGGTACCCCTCGCAAAAGCCGTTGTACCTGTTCTCGCGATTTCTTTAATGCCATAAGGTTTCAACAATTCAATAAGCGCTTCAACTTTGTTAGATTCGCCTGTCACCTGAACAACGATGCTGTCTCTGCTGACATCGACGACAGAGGCTCTGAACGGTTCTATGATTCCATTAATCTCTGTTCTCGTTGAAGGTGCGGAGACGACCTTGATTAAGGCCAGCTCCCTCTGGACAATCGATTGATTTGTGATGTCTGTGACTTTCAGCACATCAATCTGTTTGTTGAGCTGTTTTGTTAACTGTTCAACATCATTTTCACCTTCAACGTGAACGACAAAGGTGATTCTGGAAACGCCTGCTGTTTCTGTGTGTCCGACTGTAATGCTTTCAATGTTGTAATGCCTTTTTGTAAATAGACCGGTGATCCGGTTTAACACGCCTGAGCGGTTCACCACAGTCAATGTGATAATTCTTTTCAAGGTTTCACCCCCACCATTTCATGCAGCCCTTTTCCCGGAGCCACCATCGGGAATACTTTTTCTGCGCTGGCAACCCGCACATCAATGACAACAGGTTCTCTAGACGTTAATGCCTCTTCCAGCTTTTCCTTCGCTTCCGCTTCTGATGAAATTCTGATGCCTTTAATGCCGTATGCTTCGGACAATTTGACGAAGTCAGGCTGAGAAGCGAATTTAGATTCTGAATAGCGTTCTTCATAGAAAATTTCCTGCCACTGTCTGACCATTCCGAGACAAGCGTTATTTAAAATCACTACCTTGACCGGAAGATTTAATTCACGAATGACATCGAGTTCTTGAAGCGTCATTTGGAAACCGCCGTCTCCGACAACCGCGACGACAGTGGCATCTTTATCAGCCAGCTGTGCACCGATCGCCGCCGGAAGGCCGAATCCCATCGTTCCAAGTCCGCCTGACGTAACCCATTTATCTGCTTTTTGGAACGGATAAAATTGCGCTGACCACATTTGATGCTGGCCTACATCCGTGGCGACAATGGCTTCTCCTTTTGTAAATTGATGAATATATTCAATCAATTTCTGAGGTTTAAAACCCTCTTCTTCATTCTCTTCATACCAGAGCGGATACTCTTCTTTCCATTCGGCGAGCTGTTTTTTCCATTCGCTTGAATCACTTGGTTTGCCATCTTGTTTGATCAGCTCCTGCAGGACAATTTTGCTGTCTCCCACTACAGGAATCTGTGTTTTCATGATTTTTCCGATTTCAGCTGGATCAATATCGATGTGGGCAATCTTTGCGTTTCTGGCAAAGTGTTTCAGGTTTCCTGTGACACGGTCATCAAAACGGGCGCCGATGCTGATTAAAAGATCACAATCATGAAGAGCCATATTGGCTGTATACGTACCGTGCATTCCCGCCATCCCCAGGAAAAGCGGATGGTCGGCCGGGAAGCCTCCGAGCCCCAAAAGGGTGTGCGCCACAGGGATTTGCTGCTGTTCGACATAATTTTTTAATTCTTCTGACGCTTTTCCGTGCAGTACGCCCGCACCCGCCAGGATCACCGGTTTCTTCGCACTGCTCACGGCTTCTACTAGCTTGCGGATCTGCAAGTAATTCGGCTCTGTTGTCGGCTGGTATCCCGGGAGATTCATCTCATGATCGTAGCTGAATTCTCCTTCAATAGTTGCTACATCTTTCGGAATATCGATCAATACTGGGCCGGGTCTTCCAGTTGTTGCAATATGGAACGCTTCTTTAATGATGCGCGGCAGATCTTCCGGCTGGCGAACCTGGTAGCTGTGTTTTGTCACCGGCATCGTAATCCCTAGAATGTCTGCTTCCTGAAATGCATCACTCCCGATAACAGAGGTTGCCACCTGCCCTGTAAAGACAACTAACGGCAATGAATCAATCATGGCATCAGCAAGGCCTGTAACAAGGTTTGTCGCTCCCGGTCCTGATGTGGCGATGACGACACCCGGTTTTCCAGTGACTCTTGCGTATCCTTCCGCTGCATGAATCGCGCCTTGTTCGTGACGGGGAAGGATATGTACCAACCCTGAATTGTATAGCTTATCGTAAATCGGAAGCACAGCCCCGCCCGGATAACCGAAAATCATTTCTACTTTCTCTTTTTTTAATGATTCAATCAGCATTAATGCTCCGCTCATCGTCTGTGTACATTTGGCAGATGCTGAATCCACCTGTACATTAGTCCCCATTTTAGTTCCTCCTTTTGGATTTTCATCCTTTAAAGATCATCTTTTCATTAGCTAGATAGCTGATTATTCAATAAAAAAAGCCCTTCCACCCACAATCAGCCGCGCAGTAACTGCGATAGCTAAAAGGGGCGAAAAGGCTTTTCTTTCCGCGGTACCACCCTTGTTTACGGCCTTAGTCGGCCGTCTCATGGATATTTCTATCCGCTTTAGTAACGAGTGAATCAAGTTCACCCGGCCAAGTCCTACTGTCATTTCAGACTGGCACTCTGAGGCGAGTTCACCTTGTAAAGCTTCGCCGGTTCTCAGCTAACCCGGTTCTCTGTGGAAAGCTTTATCAAGGCTACTTATCCTCATCTGCGCTTTTCATATTCAGCCTTCAGAACGGCTTGCAAGATGTTCAAGAAGGTCGATTGTTTTTCATTTTTTCAGAATCATATTGCGATCATTTTCGCTTGTGAAGCTTGCGTTTATCTTTTGTTGAACTCATATTACGCCGCTTTGGACGCAGTGTCAACAGCATTTTTTAAAATTATTAGACAATTTTGATTAATCAATCTATATTGTATACGCTTTCATTATTGGTACAAAAGGAATTGCAAATGTTAAAAGTTTTTATAATTTTTTTATTAATCTATCAAGCATACACCAGAATAATTCAAATTTACATAAACGTGTAAGATTTTATAACACGCTATGATTCGTATCGGAATTGAGTCTGACAGATCCTCTTGCAAACCATTTCAATTCGGATAGGCACTCCCCTTGTTCCCTCGGCATACATTAATGGTATCTTGCAAAGAAAAGGTGATACGATGAATAAATCATTTGCAGACATGCAAGGATTTCCTGTGGGCTTTCCAAGCTTCCCCAGCTTTCCGCAACAGCATTATCCTGCTTCCCCTGCCTTTTACCAGCAAAGCCAGCAGCCATTTGGAGGATACGGATACGGACAGCCGTTCAGCCAGGCATACAGCCCGTTGACCACTCCCTCTGCTATGTACTCCTCTTATCCATACACTTCAGATTTTTTCGGGCAGCAATTTTCAGGCACTGGCTTCAGCGGCCATAGCGGCGGGTTCAGTATTCCGGCGACACATGTCGGCGGTTTTAGCGGAACAGCCGGTGTGCATGGAGGCTTTAGATATTAAAGAAGACTGCAAGGGCCGAACAACGATTTCGGCCTCTTTTTTTGCTTTCAAACATCCTTTACAACTCATATATTGGCTTCAATACTGTCAGATTTTCTGTCTTTATAGTTGGAAACAGGATGAAATATGATTAAGATCAAAGTTTGAGGAGGAATAAAATTGCATATAAAAATAGACGATTTAACTGGACGTCAGGTGGTCTCACTTGTGAATGAGCATTTACATAGCATGACGCTTATGTCTCCGCCAGAAAGCATTCATGCCTTAGGTTTAGAGAAACTAAGAGGGCCTGAAATAACGTTTTGGAGCGCATGGGAGGGTGATGAACTCGCCGGCTGCGGAGCGCTAAAAGAACTGGACAGCCGGCATGGAGAAATCAAATCAATGCGAACATCTGCATCACATTTAAGAAAAGGCGTTGCCAAACAAGTTCTCCAGCACATCATTGAAGAAGCCGAGAAGCGAGGTTATGAGCGACTAAGCTTAGAAACGGGTTCAATGACTTCATTTGAGCCCGCAAGAAAATTGTATGAAAGCTTTGGTTTTCAGTATTGCGAACCGTTTGCAGACTATGTTGAAGATCCGAACAGTGTGTTTATGACGAAGGAGCTGCAATTACGAAGATAGATAAGACAGAGGAAAGTCTGTCTTATCTATTTTTTTGTATTCACACACTTTCCCCCTTTTGATACCCGCCAATGTTTTCAATTTTGTTTAATTCAAAGAACAGCGGGAATTACAAACGACATGAACGATATCATGCAAATTCATAAAGGAGGAGATTGATATGAAAAGCATAGTTGGTGTATACGAAACCCCGCAGGAAACCATTGCAGTGATTGAAGGGTTACTCACAAAAGGCTATGATTCTGATGACATTTCTGTTGTGACAAGCCGGCGAGATACAGATTATTTGGAGTCACGTACAGGAACAGAGGTCAATCAAGCCATCGATGCACATCAGGGCGAATCTGAATCTTTTTTCGATAAACTGAAAGATTATTTCACAATGGATGATACTGCTGCACACAGCAAAGCATTATCCGATTTGGATATTAAAACGGATGAAATAGACAAGTATCAAGAAGATTTGGATGACGGAAAACTTCTGGTAGCCGTCGATACAGATGCAGATGTAAATGCTCCTATGGATAACGGCAATGCCCTTTCAGGCGGCTTTTCAAGCACAAATGAAATGGCGGATTATACAACGAAAGAAGAAAAAACGATGCCGCTCCGGGAAGAACAGCTGAAAGTCGATAAGGAAGACGTTCAAACCGGCGAAGTAGAGATAGGAAAAGAAGTGAAAACAGAAAAAAGAGATATGGACATCCCGGTGAGACATGATGAAATTTATGTCGAACGCCGGCCAGTGGATGAAAATAAAGCGGATGCTTCTCCCGTCAACGATTCGGAAGAGATCAGAGTGCCAATCGTTGAGGAAAAGCTGGAAGTGACTAAAAAACCAGTTGTCACTGATGAAGTGGTTGTCGGTAAACGCACTGTTGAAGAAAATGAACATATTTCTGAAACTGTGAAAAAAGAAGAACCTCGTCTGAATAAAGAAGGAAAAGTTGACGGCTTGGATGATGATCCGTTAAATAATAAATAAAAATCATAAGACGACAACAAAAAACCTCAAATCCAATTAGGATTTGAGGTTTTTCTTTTGGTACGTCCCAGGAGAGATTCGAACTCCCGACCGACGGCTTAGAAGGCCGTTGCTCTATCCAGCTGAGCTACTGGGACACGTTATGTTTTTTGTTTTTCGCTTTAACTATCAGCGACAAGATTTATTATATATGGGATGCAACAATAAGTCAACGGTTTTTTAGAATTTTTTTCATGAGGAAGAAAATTTTCTTCCTCATGACATTTTCATAGTGTGACTCGGTTTTGCAGATCCTCAATTTCATTGCCTGCTTGGTCGTAAAAACGGACTGTCGCAGCATCATTTTCTAATGTCAGTATAGCATAGCTTTCTGTCCTGCGCACCCTTGGAAGCCGGATGCTGCCTGGGTTAATCATCAGTTTTCCGCGCAGCACTTCGCTTCCCGCGATGTGCGAATGCCCGAAGCAGATAATATCCGCTCCGAGCTCTTCTGCACGATAGTATACGTTTAACAAGGTCTGTTTTATACCGTGAAGGTGGCCGTGTGTGACCAGTATTTTTCTTGAACCGGCAGTTAGAAGAAGCTCGTCCTTAAAATCGCCGGCAAAATCGCAATTGCCTTTTACAACCGCATAAGGCTCCAATGCAGGATGCCCTGTTTCTAGCTCAGAGTCTCCGCAATGAATCATAAGGTCAACTTCTGCTTCGTGCCGTTTCGCAATGGTCTGGAGTTCTTCTTCAAGCCCATGGCTGTCACTGATAATCAGCACGTTCATGTACGAGCTCCCTCCTTATGCCTCCAAAAGCTTAGACAGCTTTTTAAGCGCGTCAGCCCTATGGCTGATTTTATTTTTTTCATCACTAGTCAGTTCAGCCATTGTCTTATCTTTATCTTTCACGATAAAGATTGGATCATAGCCAAAGCCGTATTCTCCTCTCGGTTCTTCAGCAATATACCCTTCAACATGGCCTTCGACTGTTTTTGTTTCCTCTCCCGGAATACTCACGGCCAATGCGCAGCGGAAACGGGCGGTGCGCTGTTCTTTTTCGATTCCTTTCAGCTCGCTGAGCACTTTATCGATATTTGCCTGGTCGTCTTTCTGTTCCCCTGCATAGCGGGCTGAATAAACCCCGGGTCTGCCGCCAAGATTATCGATGGATAGACCTGAGTCGTCCGCAATCACCATTTTGTTCACTGCTTTGGCAACAGCTTCTGCTTTCAGAATGGCATTCTCTTCAAATGTATGGCCTGTTTCTTCAATTTCTTCTGTGAATCCAATTTCAGCTAACGATTTGACATCATAGCCTTTTGGCTCAAGAATTTCTTTAAATTCCTTCACTTTTCCCGGATTATGTGTCGCAATAATTGCTTCTTTCATGATGATCAAGCCTTTCTGTCTTTATTTCAGTTCTGGCAGAGAATCCCCCAGCACTTCTTTTTGCTTGTCAATCAGCTCTTGAATTCCTTTTTCCGCAAGACCGAGAAGACCATTCAGATCCTCCCTTGAAAAAGTCGCCTCTTCGCCGGTTCCCTGCAGTTCCACGAAACGGCCGCTGCCTGTCATGATGACATTCATGTCAACTTCAGCAGAGGAATCTTCTTCATAATTTAAATCTAACAAAATTCCCTGTTCCTTATCAATTCCAACAGAGATCGCAGCGAGAAAATCCGTGATCGGATTTGTCTTGATTGTTCCTGCTTTGATCAGCTTGCCAATCGCAATCGCCATCGCAAGAAATGCACCTGTAATGGAAGCTGTTCTTGTTCCGCCATCAGCCTGAATGACATCACAGTCAATCCAAATCGTCCGTTCACCGAGCTTTTCCAGATCTACAACAGCCCGAAGCGCGCGGCCGATCAGGCGTTGGATCTCCATTGTTCTGCCGGAAATTTTCCCTTTAGAAGATTCTCTAATTGTTCTTTGATTAGTTGCCCGCGGCAGCATGCTGTACTCTGCTGTAATCCAGCCTTTCCCTCCGCCCCGCAAAAACGGCGGTACGCGGTCCTCAACAGACGCGTTGCAGATTACCTTTGTATTTCCCGCTGTTATTAGAACAGAACCTTCCGGATGGCTGATAAAATCCAAATCGAATGTGATTGGACGCAGCTCATCGTGTTGTCTTCCGTCATGTCTCATGTTTTACCTCCGATTGTATGTACATAAACCATTTTTGTCCCGGAATTGAATAAAGAAAGAGGCAGCCGGAACGCTAACCTCTTTCTTTCTAGTATATCAAAAATCCCAATTTAAAAACTACCCGTATTCACTTGAGAAGGTCTGGAGACCGGTTCTGTGAGCTTTTCGCCTTTTTCGTTTACAAGCTCTGATTTTCCATTCACTTTAACAGAGACGCCTTTTACATCCGGCTGTTCCGTTAACGTCAGCACAATGCTGTTCAGCACTTCTGAAGAAATCATTTTCGTCTTCTCATCGGCGCTGCCGAATATAGATTGATTGAAATCCAACGTCACGCGACCGTCTTTCATTTTCGGTTTGCTGACCAGCTTTACATCTTCATTGAAGTCTGTTAACAGCCCGCTCACCTTGCTTGGGCCTTTAGCCAATTCATTGATGGCTGCTGTAATGTCGTCTTTTTCCGAATTGTCGATTCGTTTCGTCACAGGCACGTAGTACTCACTGTCTTCGTTTTCCGCCAAATAGTAGACTGTCAGCGGGTGGGTAGCAGTGAGATCATTTACACCGGCTGTTTCCAAATTAATGCCGTCTTTGCGGCTTAAATCATCTGAGATCGGCGTCCCTCCTACAGGCATCTCCTTCAGCTCATGCCCGTTTATTCTCAGCTTCACTTTATCTATCGAACTGAATTGCGTCAGCGTCCACGTCACAGATTGAACGATTTTCTGTTCGTCCTCTTTCTTATAATTTTTGAACTCATTAGAGAAATCAGCTATCGCGGTTCCATCTTTTTTGATGTCAACGTTAACGGTTGTGTCAGCCGGCAATACTGCTCTGAAGCCATTCGGAAGAATTTCAGACACAGGCCCGCCCTGTACGAGGTATTCAAGCGCCTGCTTAGCCGTGCTCTCACTTTTAGGAAGAGGCAGCGTTTGCGCGACGACATACCCGTTTTTATCAATAAGATATAGCTCCCTCATAACAGCAGATGAGGCTTGATCCGTTTTTGCGGTATCACTCTTTTTATTCTCTGTTTTTTCGGCTGCTGTAGTATTTGACTTAGCCCCCGCTTCATCGTTCACGTATGTAACGTCTTGAGGCGGATCAATTTCCTTGGCTGCCTTATCAGATTGAAACAAACCGCATCCGGATAAAAGCAAGGCAGAGGTGAGACAAGTCGCACCAATGACTGCAGGTCCTTTTTTCAGCATACTTTTCCCTCCTAAGGATGTTTGTACTATTATGTATACGAGCCTCTTTAGGAAATAGACCGAAGAATTCCGGCAAAACAGAAAAAACCCGCAACATTCCGTTGCGGGAAAACCTATCTTTTAATCGGTTCTTGCAGTGAGATACATTCCACATGCCCCACTTCATGGCCAAACCAATCGTCTGCGATTTTTGCAAACTGATCACGCGCCCCTGTTGTCAGGAACTGATGATCCGGGGCAATCGGAGACTGGTTCAGCAGCCCTTTATAAGAGAGAATTGTGCTGACTTCCCGGGCTGTTTCATCGCCGGACGAAATAATGTTTACGCGCTCTCCCATATATCTTTGAATGGCTTCTTTTAAAATAGGGTAATGGGTGCAACCTAAAATCAGCGAATCAATCGATGTGTCTTTTAACGGGTACAGCGAGGTTTTGACAATCTCGTCTGCTGTTTTGTCGAGAAACTTCCCGCTTTCCACAAAAGGCACAAGCAGCGGGCAGGCAAGGTTTTCAACCTTCAAATCAGGATTTAATGCCAAAAGCGCTTCTTCGTATGCATTGCTCTTAATCGTATTCTCTGTGCCGATGACACCGATATGCTGATTATCCGTCACTTTTATCGCTGCTCTCGCACCAGGCTGGATGACTCCGACCACCGGTATACCGACGCTGCGCTGGATGTCATCCAAAGCGATCGCTGTTGCTGTGTTACAGGCGATCACGAGCATTTTGATGTGGTGGTTTTCGAGTAAATAATTCGTCAGCTCCCACGTATATTGAAGCACCTCTTCTTCAGGGCGCGGCCCGTAAGGACACCGTTTCGTATCCCCCACGTAGATAATATTTTCTTTAGGTAGCTGTCTCATGATTTCCTTCGCAACGGTTAAACCGCCAACCCCGGAATCAATGACCCCTATTGGTTGTTCCAACAAAATCGCCTCATTTTCTCTTCATTTCATGCTGCAGTTTCATCAAAGATTTTTCGAAGATGGCTATTTCTTCATCTGTAAACGATTCGAACATATCACGCAAATATTCCTGCCTTTTTGTAATGACCTCTTGGATAATCCGTTCTCCTTCAGGCAGCAGATGTATCCGGACAACACGTCTATCCGCCGGGTCCTTGACCCGCTCAACAAGCTCATTTTTTTGCATGCGGTCGATTAAGTCCGTTGTCGTGCTGCATGCCAGATACATTTTGCCCGATAGTTCGCCGATTGTCATATCTCCCAGTTCATAAAGCCATTGCAGGCCGACAAATTGCGGCGGCGTAATTGCATATTGGTTAAGGATTTCTCGTCCTTTTTGCTTAATAATCGCGGCAATGTGGCGGAGAGACTTTTCAATATCCGCAACATGCTCCAAAGGTTTTGATGTCATTTGTCCATCCCTCACTCAAGGATCTCTTACGCACAAAAGCGTTCCGTGTCTATTTTCCTTCTTTTTTGAAGAAAATGCAAGACTCGCAGGAGAGAAATAGAGGACTTTAGTCAAACAACATCAAGCAAAAAAATTCATTTTATGACTTGCCTACGTTTTGCACAGCATTCAAAAATATGGTTTCGAATGTTCCAAACAAACAGCAATAACCGGCTCCTTCCTAAAAAGAAGGAATACCGGCAAGAATTAAAGCTCTAGCTCACCCATTCTAAGAAGCTCAACAACGGCTTGCGAACGCCCTTTCACACCCAATTTCTGCATGGCATTTGAAATATGGTTTCGAACGGTTTTCTCACTGATAAATAGCTCGCTTGCAATCTCCTTTGTTGTCTTATCTTGAACGAGCAATTCGAACACTTCTCTTTCTCTTTTCGTTAGCAGCGGCTTCGATTGAAATTCTTTCTCCTTCAAGTATTGTAACCCTCCTTGCTAAGGTGAGAGCGAATCAGAAACGAATGGGTTTTGATATAGTCGAGATATCATATGTAAGAAGGGCGCAGGGGGTGACGTTTACAAGAGAATTAGTTTATCGTGTATGGAGAAGCGTTTCTTTCTCATCATCCGTCCAGCTGACAGCCTTGCCGCTTTCCTTCGAGACTTGAACCATCACGACTGCTCCGGTGAAGCAAGGTTCGCCTTTGTGGTTCTCTCCGAGATAATGCAAGGTAAGAGATGAACTGCCGACAGCGCTTGTTTTCACATAGATGCGCAGCTCTTCATAAGGCATGACTTGGCGCAAATAATCGCACTGCTGGCTTGCCACAACTGTCATGGTCTGTTTGTTTTCACTCATCATATTCAGCTTTTTAAAATAAGAAATTCGCGCCTCCTCAAAATATATAAAAGGGGTTACATTATTCATATGCCCAAACATGTCCGTCTCGGAAAATCTTACGGATACCTCATTAAAAAAAGAAAAGGATCTTTTCCATTCTGGAAACGGCATATCAATATAAGCGGGAAGCTTCATCTTTTTTCATCTCCTTATTGTTTAAAAAAACCTCTCCCATGCGGAAGAGGTTTTTTCTTCTTATACTCTGTCGCTTCCGAAGAAATTGCGGAACGCTTGTAAGTTTGTATCTCTATTTAAGGCTGCAATCGAAGTGGTAAGCGGAATGCCCTTCGGACAGGATTGGACACAGTTTTGCGAGTTGCCGCAATCTGCAAGGCCGCCTTCATCCATTAGTGCTTCTAATCGGTCAGATTTATTCATGGCGCCTGTCGGATGTGCGTTAAACAGGCGGACTTGCGACATCGGTGCCGGCCCCATGAACTTCGATTTGCTGTTCACATTCGGGCAGGCTTCGAGGCAGACGCCGCACGTCATGCATTTTGATAATTCATATGCCCATTGACGGCGTTTTTCCGGCATTCTCGGCCCCGGTCCCAAATCGTACGTACCGTCAATTGGTATCCACGCTTTTACTTTTTTCAATGAATCAAACATTCTGCTACGGTCAACCTGCAAATCACGAACGACTGGGAATGTTTTCATTGGCTTTAAACGAATCGGCTGTTCAAGCTGGTCGATAAGCGCCGTACAAGACTGGCGGGGTTTTCCGTTTATGACCATTGAACATGCGCCGCATACTTCCTCAAGACAGTTCATATCCCATGTGACAGGGGTTGTCTTTTCACCTTTGACATTAACCGGATTCCGGCGGATTTCCATCAGAGCGGAAATGACGTTCAGATTCGGGCGGTATGGAATCTCAAATTCTTCATCGTAAGGTGTGCTGTCGGCTGTATCTTGACGTGTGATAATAAATCGTATGGTTTTTTGTTCACTCATGATTATTTCGCCACCTTCTTCTTCGAGTAATCCCGTTTCCGAGGCGTTATCAGTGATACATCGACATCCTGATACTCAAATTCCGGCGCTTCATACGGGCTTACATGTTTAGCCATTGTTGTTTTGAGCCATTCATCATCATTACGTTCAGGATAATCCGGTTTATAATGGGCGCCCCGGCTTTCATTACGGTTGTAAGCGCCAAGGGTAATCACCCTCGCAAGCTGGAGCATGTTCGAGAACTGGCGTGTGAACATCGCCCCCTGGTTGCTCCATTTTGTCGTGTCATTGATGTTGATCTTTTTAAAGCGCTCCATTAATTCCTGAATTTTGTCGTCCGTTTTCAAAAGCTTGTCATTATGGCGGACAACCGTTACGTTCGCCGTCATCCACTCACCGAGCTCTCTGTGAAGAACATAGGCATTTTCGGTTCCGTCCATGCTCATAATATCAGCCCATTTTTCTTCTTCTTTTTTAACGTGAGCGTCGAATAAAGAAGAAGACATGTCTTCCGCTGAAGATTCTAAGCCGTTTACATATTTCACCGCGTTCGGTCCGGCCACCATGCCTCCGTAAATCGCAGACAGCAGGGAGTTTGCTCCCAAGCGGTTGCCGCCATGCATAGAGTAATCACATTCCCCAGCCGCAAACAGTCCAGGGATGTTTGTCATTTGATCGTAATCCACCCATAAACCGCCCATAGAATAATGGACCGCCGGGAAGATTTTCATTGGAAGCTTGCGCGGGTCGTCTCCCATGAATTTCTCATAAATCTCAATGATGCCGCCAAGCTTAATATCTAGCTCTTTCGGATCTTTATGAGACAGATCGAGATAGACCATGTTTTCACCGTTAATGCCAAGCTTCTGGTTCACACACACATCAAATATTTCACGTGTCGCAATATCACGCGGCACCAGGTTTCCGTATGCCGGATATTTTTCCTCGAGGAAATACCACGGTTTACCGTCTTTATATGTCCACACGCGGCCGCCTTCACCACGCGCTGATTCACTCATCAGTCTTAGTTTGTCATCGCCCGGGATGGCTGTCGGGTGGATTTGAATGAATTCTCCGTTTGCATAGTACGCTCCCTGCTGATAAACGATTGAAGCAGCAGATCCTGTATTAATCATGGAGTTCGTTGATTTTCCAAAAATGATCCCCGGTCCGCCGGTCGCCATAATGACCGCGTCAGAACGGAAGGATTCAATTTGCATGTTTGTCAGGTTTTGCGCAACAATTCCGCGGCAGGTTCTGTCATCATCTAATACAGCGCCAAGGAATTCCCAGCCTTCGTATTTTGTGACCAGACCCGCAACTTCGTATCTGCGCACTTGCTCGTCCAGTGCATAAAGCAGCTGCTGTCCCGTCGTCGCACCCGCATAAGCCGTTCTGTGATGCTGTGTACCCCCGAATCGACGGAAATCAAGCAGGCCTTCAGGCGTCCGGTTAAACATAACACCCATCCGGTCTAATAAGTGGATGATCGAAGGCGCCGCTTCACACATTGCCTTGACCGGCGGCTGGTTGGCAAGAAAGTCTCCCCCGTATACCGTGTCATCAAAATGTTCCCACGGAGAGTCACCTTCCCCTTTTGTATTGACCGCTCCGTTTATGCCGCCTTGCGCACAAACTGAATGAGAACGTTTGACAGGAACGATGGAAAACAGCTTAACCGCCATTCCTGATTCCGCTGCTTTAATTGTCGCCATGAGGCCGGCAAGACCTCCGCCGACTACGATAATGCTTGATTGACTCATGATAGCCCCTCTCCCTCTAGTAATCTAGTACTCTTAAACAAATGCGAAAATCGCTTTTAAGCCTACGTATGACAGTGCAACAAAAATAATCAGCGTAACGTATGTCGAAATTCTTTGAGAACGAGGCGTTACCGTGATGCCCCATGTAACAGCGAAAGACCATAAACCGTTCGAGAAGTGGAAAATTGTTGATAAAACACCGACAATGTAAAAGCCAAGCATAGCCGGAGAGCTCAAAATATTCGCCATCATGTCGAAATTGACCTCAGCGCCCATTTGTGCGGCAATGCGGGTTTCCCACACATGCCAGCTGACGAAAATAAGAGTGATGATACCGGTTACACGCTGCAGGACAAATAGCCAGTTTCTCATATAGCTGTATTGGCCTGCGTTATTTTTCGCAGTAAACGCTATGTACACACCATAAACTGCATGATAAATTAATGGTAAGAAGATAATAAAAATTTCCAAGGCATACCTGAAAGGCAGGCTATCCATAAAATGAGCAGCGCTATTGAATGCTTCAGCGCCCCTTGCGGCAAACTGGTTGACGACTAAATGCTGAATGAGAAAGATGCCGACCGGTATGACGCCAAGCAAGGAATGCAATCTTCGAAAATAAAACTCTCTGTTCCCAGACATTACTTTACCCCCTGTTTGATAAGTGCGAAATGTGCTAAATCTCTTCCTCCACTTCTTTCAATTGTAAGCACTTTATTAAGATTTATTGACAATTTCATTTTACTCCTCCCTCAAAAGGGCGTCAAGAAAACGCGTACATAAATTATAATTTTCCGAATTGATTAGTTGATTGAAAAATTTTATTTTATCAATATATATTTCTCGCTTAATTTTTCATAAGAATTACAGGATCATTCTGTAATCCTCCCCCCTGTTTGAGCTATAATATACGCAGGAGAGAGGGGAGACAGATATGAAGTCTAAATTTGAAGCATCTATTGACAACCTAAAAGAAATTGAAATGAACGCCTATGCCTACGAACTAATACGAGAGATCGTTCTCCCAGATATGCTTGGCCAAGATTACTCTTCCATGATGTATTGGGCAGGAAAACATCTCGCCCGTAAGTTTCCTCTTGAATCATGGGAGGAATTTCCGGCCTTCTTTGAAGAAGCGGGCTGGGGAACCCTCACCAACGTAAGCGCTAAAAAACAGGAGCTTGAATTTGAACTCGAAGGGCCGATCATTTCCAACCGGCTTAAACATCAGAAAGAACCTTGCTTTCAGCTGGAAGCTGGTTTTATCGCTGAACAAATTCAATTGATGAATGATCAGATTGCCGAATCATACGAACAAGTGAAAAAGAGAGCCGATAAAGTGGTTCTGACTGTGAAATGGGATATGAAAGACCCAGTGTAATCAAAAAGGCGGTGACTGCATAGTCCCGCCTTTTTGATTGTCATTACACAGCTGAAGGGTGTTTTGAAAGCTCGAATGCATCGTGAAGCGATTCGACTGCTTTCACCATATCGTTTTCGCTTACGACGGTTGACACTTTGATTTCAGATGTGCTGACCATTTTGATTAAAATGTTTTTTTGCGCCAGTACAGCAAACATTTCAGCCGCTACACCGGGATTCGAGACCATGCCGGATCCGACAATGGATACTTTGGCCAATTTGCTTTCAGTCTCGATTTTCTCGAATTCCAGCGCGTCTTTATACTCTTCAAGCACCGCAACGGTTTGGTCTGCATCTTCTGTTTTGACAGAGAAGGAAATTCCAGTCTTGTCCTCGGCCTGCGTTTGGATAATGATATCCACGTTTATGTTTCTTTTGGCAAGTGTCGTAAAAATAGTAGACAAAGTTGTCAGGCCGCTAGTCAGCCCGTAAATGGTTACCCTTGTGATTTGATCTTCAAATGCAATGCCTCTGACAATTAAGTTCTGTTCCATGGATGATTCCTCCTCAATTAATGTACCCGCTTCGGTTTCTGTACTTGAACGCACTTCTAACGGCACTTGGTAATTTTTCGCGAACTCAACAGCTCTCGGATGAAGAACGCCGGCGCCTAAATTGGCAAGCTCAAGCATTTCATCGTATGAGATGCCGGCAAGTTTTCTCGCTGATTTCACATAGCGCGGATCGGTTGTAAACACGCCGGGCACGTCTGTATATATGTCACATTTATCAGCTTTTAAAGCGGCAGCCAAAGCTACTGCTGTTGTATCTGAACCGCCACGGCCCAATGTCGTAATTTCACAATCCTCTGTCATGCCTTGAAATCCTGCAACAATGACGATTTTTCCTTCTTCAAGCCGGTCTGCTAAAACCGATGTGTCGATATCTGTAATTCTGGCGTTTCCGTGAACGGCCTCCGTACGGATTCCCGCCTGCCAGCCAGTATAAGACACGGCGTCATAGCCTTTTTCCTGCAATGCCATTGAGAGGAGTGAAATCGTGACCTGTTCGCCTGTCGCCAGCAGCATGTCCATTTCGCGTTTGCTCGGCTGGTCAGAAATGGCTTTTGCAAGGCTGACCAATTCGTCAGTGGATTTTCCCATAGCTGACACGACAACAACGACTTGATGGCCTTTCTGTTTTTCTGCAATCGCGCGGTTTGCCGCATTTTGAATTTTTTCGACTGAGCCGACGGAAGTACCTCCGAATTTTTGTACAATAAGACCCATGTATTACCACCCTTTACATTTTGGTTCGTGCGGGTGAGGAGAAAGAGCGCTTTGTCCACAATAAAAAAAGCAATGAGAGGAATACTCTCATTGCTTATCAATTAATCATCATGAATGATTATGAACAACGAGATAGCCCTCCAAGAAAATGATTTCTTGACAGCCTTACATTTATTCAATGCACGGCCAGCAAATAATACCGATGGGGTTTTATTTGCTTCGGCGACGCTCCCCTTTCAGCCTTTTTCACAGAATCCATCTTTCTCCAAAGGCATACTCTTGAAGTTCGCACCTCTATCTTCACCATATAACACGATCTATGAAATTAGTTCACATTTTATCAGATCTTATTGAAAAGGACAACATTATTTTTGCAATTTATCGTAAAGGAGCTGAGCCGCCGCAGCGGGAACACCCGCTTTTTTAATGTCCTCAAGGCTTGCTTCCTTCATTTTTTTAACGGAACCGAAATGCTTTAACAGCATTTTCTTTCTTTTCTCTCCGATACCCGGGATATCATCCAATACGGATTGAAACGCGCTTTTTCCGCGGATTTGTCTGTGAAAACTGATTGCAAAACGGTGCACCTCGTCCTGAATGCGCTGCAGGAGGTAAAATTCCTGGCTGTTTCGCTCCAGATACACCACCTCCAGCGGCTCCCCGATCAGTAAGTTTGAGGTTCTGTGCTTTTCGTCTTTCACTAAACCGGCGATCGGGATATCCAAGCCGAGTTCATTTTCAATGACATCCCTTGCAGCGTTGATCTGTCCTTTTCCTCCGTCAATGATGATCAGATCAGGCAGCGGCAGATTTTCACGAAGCACTCTTGTGTATCGTCTTCTGACGACCTCTCTCATAGAACCGTAATCATCCGGTCCTGTAACGGTTTTGATTTTATATTTGCGGTATTCCTTTTTGTACGGTTTGCCGTCGATAAACACGATCATCGCGGAAACCGGGTTTGTCCCCTGTATGTTTGAGTTATCAAACGCTTCAATTCTGTGCGGCGTATAAATATTCAATGCCTCACCGAGTTTCTGCACAGCCCCGATTGAACGCTCCTCGTCCCGTTCGATTAAGGAGAATTTTTCTTTCAGTGCAATTTTCGCATTTTTATGGGCCAGCATGAGCAGTTCTTTTTTCTGGCCCTTCTTCGGCTGGTGAACGTTTGTTTCCAGCAGCTGCTCGATCATGGATTGATCTACGCTGTCCGGAACTAAAATCTCCTTCGGAAGGAAGTGGTTGTTTTTTGAATAGAACTGTCCGATGAATGTAAGGAACTCTTCATCCGCTTCCTGATAAAGCGGGAACATGCTGACATCGCGCTCAATGAGCTTCCCTTGGCGGATGAAAAAGACCTGCACGCACATCCAGCCCTTGTCATATGCGTACGCAAATACGTCCCGGTCGACTAGATCGTTCATCGTCATTTTTTGTTTTTCCATCGTTGATTCAATATGGGCGATCTGGTCACGAAGCTCTTTTGCCCGTTCAAACTCAAGATTCTCAGCGGCTTCGTGCATTTTTTCTTCGAGCTCTTTTTTGACCTCATTATAGCCGCCCCTTAAGAAACGGGTAATGCTTTCAACCAGCTCTCTGTTCGTCTCTTCGGAAATGTCCTTTACGCACGGAGCAAGACATTGGCCCAGATGATAGTAAAGGCACACTCTGTCCGGCAGCTTGGAGCATTTTCTGAGAGGGTACAGACGGTCGAGCAGTTTTTTTGTTTCCCTTGCTGCCTGTACATTCGGGTACGGCCCAAAATATCGCCCTTTGTCTTTTTTGACATTGCGGGTGACAATCAGCCTTGGGTGGCGTTCATGGGTGAGTTTTATGAAAGGATAGGTTTTGTCGTCTTTGAGCATGACGTTGTATTTCGGATCATACTTTTTGATCAGATTCATTTCTAAAATAAGCGCTTCAAGATTGGAGGACGTCACAATATATTCAAAGTCCTCGATTTCCGTCACAAGCCTTTGGGTTTTCGCGTCGTGAGAACCGGTGAAGTAGGAGCGCACTCTGTTTTTCAGCACCTTTGCTTTTCCTACGTAGATCACAGTCTGCTGCCGGTCCTTCATGAGATAACAACCCGGTTGATCGGGAAGGAGGGCGAGTTTTTCTTTCAGTTGTTTGTTCATATAGTACCCTTCCTTATATTTAATCCTTTGTTTCCAGTTTAACACGAACGTTTGTTTTTCTCTATGATTCACAATTGGCGAATAAAAAAAGCGATCCCTCAATCGGAATCGCTCTGGCATGTAAGCAGCCGAAAATTAAAGATGTTTGTTTACAAGCTCTTGAAGCGCTTCTTTCGGTTTGAAACCGACTGAAGTTTCAACTACTTCTCCGTCTTTTAAGATAAGAAGTGTCGGGATGCTCATAACGCCGTATTTTCCAGCTGTTTCTTGGTTTTCGTCTACATCGATTTTTACGATTTTCAGTTTATCTCCCATTTCTTGATCCAGTTCTTCAAGAACAGGTGCAATCATTTTACAAGGTCCGCACCAAGGAGCCCAGAAGTCTGCCAGTACGACGCCTTCGCTTGTTTCAGCTGAGAAAGATTGATCAGTTGCTTTTACGATAGCCATTATTGAATTCCTCCAATGTGAAATGATGATTTTTAGTATAGCATCTCCCATTCGTTCACGCTATCTTAATGCTTACAAATTATTTTTTCCTGATCATAACCGGTTTACTCATTTTTATCCGGGTTGAATGGGATGTGTCACTTTTATTAAAACACGAATCTGATAATGGCACCGATTACTACAATAGCCCCGATAATCATTAGAATAGTACGAAGCATGGGATAACATCTCCTCTTCACTGTCATGTACTTTACCATGCCCTTTTAATACTGTTTTAAAACATGAAAAAACGCCGGCACAAAGCGCCGGCGCTCTCGCGCGATTATGAATCAGCATGCAGCGTAAGCAAGACGACTGACATTGGCGGGAGTTTTACTTTCAGTTTGTTTTTGCTGAGCGTGTATTGTCTGAACGCTTCCGGTTTGACGTGATGAGGATCGTCAAATGTGTTATGTGCATTCATTTTTTCTGCCGTAAGAATGACTCCGGAATGGTCCGCTTGCTTTTGCAGGCCTCTCAGCTCGATCTCAGCCTCTGCTTGGTTTTGGTGATCGATGTTGCAAATCGTGATATTGATATCGCCTCCAGCTTGTTTTGACGCTGACATGCTGATTTGCGGGAGCGTTTCACCCTTCCATTCATAGTCGGCACACAATACCTTTGTATCTAAAAGAGAAGCATCCTGGTGCACCTTAAACATATCAAACACATGATACGTCGGTGTCAAAAGCATCCGCTCTCCCTCAGTCAAAATCATCGCTTGAAGAACGTTTACTGTTTGAGCGATGTTGGTCATTTGCACCCGGCGGCAATGCTGATGGAAAATGTGAAAATGAGAAGCCGCCACCAGTGCATCACGTATGGTGTTTTGCTGATAAAGGAAACCTGGATTCGTGCCTGGCTCAGGATCAAACCACGTGCCCCATTCATCAATAATCAGCCCGACCCGCTGCTCCGGATCGTACCGGTCCATAATCGTGCCGTGTTTTTGAATCAATTCATCGATGTATTTGGCTTTTTTCATTGTAATGAACCATTCATCCTCCGTGAATTCTGTGGCTGATCCTTTGCCCTTCCAGAAATCACCCGGAATCGTGTAATAATGAAGACTCAACCCGTCCATCAGGCCAGCGGCTTTTTTCATAAGCACGTCCGTCCAGTTAAAATCATCGACATTTGCGCCGCCTGCAATTTTATAAATTTCATTCCCGCTGTAATTGCGGACATAAGTCTGAAAACGGCGGTACAGATCTGCGTAGTATTCGGGATGCATGTTGCCGCCGCAGCCCCAGTTTTCATTGCCTACGCCAAAATATTTCAGCTTCCAAGGCTCTTCTCTTCCATTTTGTTTTCTCCAGTCTGACATGGGCGTGCCTTCTTCAAATGTCATGTACTCAATCCATTCCGCCATTTCCTGAACGGTTCCGCTTCCGACATTGCCGCAAATATATGGCTCGCATTTAAGCAGCCCGCAAAGCATCATAAATTCATGCGTTCCGAATTCATTTGATTCAATTGTACCGCCCCAGTGAGTGTTAAGCATTGTTTTACGGTCACCGACACCGTTTGCCCAATGGTATTCGTCCGCAAAACACCCGCCCGGCCACCTGAGGACAGGAATATGCAGCTGTTTGAGCGCTTCCAGCACGTCCTTTCGTATTCCGTTGATATTGGGAATGTCTGAGTCCGTCCCGACCCATATCCCCTCATAAATCCCTCTTCCTAAATGCTCAGCAAAATGACCGTATATATTTTTGTTAATGGTTCCTTTTACGATATCTGTTTGAATCACTGCTTGATGTTCAGACATGCCTCTGATCATTCCTTTCATACGAATATGAAAAGCACCACAGTCAAATATGTGATCTGTCGTTTGCCTGAGGAGTCAGCATGAATGTAAGCGCTTTTAAAGTAACCATATTATATATGTTCGTACATGTCAACGATATTTTCTATCTTATTTATATTTGTACGTATGTATTTATAAATTTAAAAACCCGGACTTTAAAAGTCCGGGTTTTCCTTTATGAGTGTATATTCAACTGTTTGAATTCCTCAGTTAATAACGGGACGACTTCAAATAAATCTCCGACAATGCCGTAATCGGCTATTTTAAAGATGTCGGCTTCAGGGTCTTTATTGATGGCGACGATCACCTTGCTGTTTGACATGCCGGCCAAATGCTGAATGGCGCCGGAAATGCCGCATGCAATGTACAAATCCGGGGTGACGACTTTCCCGGTCTGCCCGATTTGGAGAGCGTAATCGCAATAATCAGCGTCACATGCACCGCGAGAAGCCCCGACTGCGGCTCCCAGGACCTCAGCAAGCTCCTCCAGCGGCTGAAATCCTTCCTTGCTTTTGACTCCGCGGCCGCCCGCAACGATAATTTTCGCTTCAGAAAGATCAACACCGTCGGCTGTTTTTTTCACGACCTCTTGGATCACGGTACGGAGGTCAGTTAGAGAAACATCAACGCTTTCGATGCTTCCCGACCTGCTGGTGTCTTTTTCTAAGGCTTGAATGTTATTAGGGCGAATCGTTGCAACAATCATCGGATCGGTGGAAATGACCCTTTCAAAAGCTTTCCCCGAGTAAATCGGGCGTGTGAACACAACATTCCCTCCGGTAACGCTTACATCTGTAGCATCAGAAATTAAGCCTGTTTGCAGCCGGGCAGCAAGCTTCGGCGAAAGGTCCTTCCCCATTGCCGTATGCCCGAATATGACTGAATCAGGCTTTTCTTGCTCAATCACACCTCTCATGACCTGGCTGTATCCGTCTGCCGTGTATGATTTCAGCTTCGGATCCTCGGCTGTGAGAACTTTATCTGCTCCGTAATGAATAAGTTCTTGTGCAATGCTTTGTACATTTTCGCCGATCAGAACACCGATAACTTCTCCATCGCCTGAAATGGTCCTTCCTGCAGCTATTGCTTCAAAGGTGACATTTCGTAATTCTCCGTCGCGTATTTCTCCGAGTACGATCACTTTTTTTCCCATTCTAACATCCCCCTGTTTCTTTGAATGTCCAAGCTTTAAATGACTTTAGCTTCGCTGCGGAGCAATGAGACAAGCTCTTTTGCCTGTTCGGCAGGCTCTCCCTGCAGAAGCTTCCCGGCTTCTTTTTTCGGCGGCAGAAAACGTTCAATGGTTTTCAGCTTTGGTTCGGCGTCCTCCTCGTCCAGGTCAAGATCATCAAGCTCAAGCTCTTCAAGCGGCTTTTTCTTAGCCTTCATAATTCCCGGAAGTGATGGATAGCGCGGCTCGTTTAAGCCCTGCTGAGCTGTGACAAGCAATGGAAGCGTCGTTTTGATTTTTTCAACATCCCCTTCGACATCCCTTTCTGCTTCTGCATCAGTTCCGTTGATGTCGAGTTTGGTGATCGTAGTGATACACGGAATGTCCAGGAGCTCGGCAAGCCTAGGCGCCACTTGTCCTGAGCCTCCGTCAATGGCAACATTTCCGCCGAGAATCAAGTCAAACTCCTGATCCTTCATATAATGGTATAACACTTGAGAAATGGAGTATTGGTCGGGTTCTTCGAGATCATCTTCTATGTTGATTAAAACGGCTTGGTCACATCCCATGGCAAGCGCAGTACGCAACTCTTTCTCCGCTTCTTCACCGCCGACCGTGACTGCGGTGATCGAACCGCCGTGCTTTTCCTTCAGCTGGATGGCTTCTTCTATCGCGTACTCATCATATGGATTAATGATCCATTCCGCTCCGTCATCCTGAATCTTTCCTGCTTCAATGACGATTTTTTCCTCTGTGTCAAACGTCCGTTTCATCAGTACAAATAGATTCATGATCATATCCCCTTTTATTCGCCTTTGAATTGAGGCTTTCTTTTTTCGAGAAATGCCTGGATGCCTTCCTTGGCGTCCTCTGACTCAAATGCTTCCCCAAATCGTTTTGCTTCAAGCTTTAAGCTTCCTTCGTAGGAATACACCTTGTTGGAATAAAGAAGCTCAAGCAAAGACGCAAGCGTTTGCGGGCTTTTCTCTGCAAACTTAGCGGCAAGTGCTTTTGCTTTTTCAAGCACTTCTGCCTCATCTTTTGCTCCAATTGAGACAAGTCCGAGATCAAGCGCTTCTTTTCCGGATATCGGTTCTCCTGAGCCGATGAGCTCTAGTGCCTTGGCTGTACCGACATATTTCGGAAGACGCTGTGTTCCTGCAAAACCCGGGATGATACCAAGGTTAAGCTCTGGGAGCCCCAGCTTAGCATCTTCTGCCGCGATTCTGATGTGACAGGCCATTGCAAGCTCCAGCCCGCCTCCGAGAGCAGCGCCGTGAATCGCTGCGATAATCGGTTTTGGAAAGCTTTCGATTCTCTCCATTAACTGCTGGCCGCGCTCAGCGAGCAATGAGGAATCCTCATTGCCTTTAAACGATGTGAATTCTTTAATATCAGCGCCGGCTGAGAAAAATCTTCCCTCGCCGTGAATGATAATGCTTCGTACGCCTGCATCTGTCTCACATTGATCAAGACAGGAAGACAGCTCTTCTAATATCTGGCTGGAAAGCGCGTTTGCCGGCGGATTGTGAATCGTCAAGATTGCCACAAATTGATCCACCGTAAGTGAAATTGCATTCATAGGACAGAACTCCTTTACTTATTGTGAATTCCAGATACCAATAATTCTAAAACGCTGTTTGAAAGCGCAACAAGATCGTACTTTTGGTCATTCATCACCCAAGTTGTCACGGTTTCGTCAATCGTTCCAAAAATCATCTGCCGGGCGAGGCGGACATCGAGGCCTTCTTTTATTTCGCCTGATTGTATACCTTCCGTCAAAATACCATCCAAAATATTCAAGTAGCCTTTTAATATTTCGTTGATTTTCTGGCGCAGTTCCAAGTTGGATTGGCGTAGTTCAAGCTGAGTGACAATCGCGAGATTATGGTCACCTGCTAAAAGGGAAAAATGCTTTGAAATCACAAGCGCCAATTTCTCCTTCGCTGTTGTTTTTTCTTTAATGTCCTCTTCCATCCGCTCAATAAATTGGCCCATTTTTTCTTTGAAAAGAGAAATTAAAATATCTTCTTTGTTTTTAAAATAGAGATAGATGGTGCCGTCCGCTACTCCGGCTTGTTTGGCAATTTTGGATACCTGTGACTGGTGGTAGCCGTTTTCCGCAATGACTTCTACTGCTGCATCAATAATCTGCATATACTTTGGCCGTTTTTGCTTCAATGTTCATCGTTCCTTCCTATAGAAATGAATGACTATTCATTCATAATTTTATGATAAGAAGGATTTTCGGGTTTGTCAAGTTTATTCATAGGCGTTCTTTTTTATTTGATATGATGATTTTCCGCTTCTTCTTCAAGTAAACGCCTTCTTAAAATTTTTCCGACCGCCGTTTTCGGCAGCTCTTTTCTGAACTCATAGGCTTTGGGCACCTTGTATGGCGCCAGTCGGGATCTCGCAAAGGCGTCCAGTTCTTCTGCATCGGCATTTGCGCCTTTCTTTAATACGACAAATGCTTTTACTGTTTCTCCCCTGTAGGAGTCGGGCACACCTGCGACGACAATTTCCTGGACGGCTTCATGTTCATAAAGCGCTTCTTCTACTTCACGCGGGTAAATATTGTAACCTCCGGCAATGATGATATCCTTTTTCCTGTCAGCAATATAGAAAAAACCTTCTTCATCCATATAGCCCATGTCCCCGGTGAACAGCCAGCCATCTCTCAGAACAGCGGCGGTTTCCTCTGGTTTATTCCAATATCCTTTCATGACCTGCGGACCTTTTACAATGATTTCTCCATGCTCATACGGAGCGGCAAGCTCACCCGTCTCTTCAGAATAGATCGCGGCGTCCGTACTCGGCCAAGGACAGCCGATACTGCCCGGCTTGTTTTTCCCCCAGATAAAGTTGGCGTGCGTCACTGGGGATGCCTCAGACAAACCATAGCCTTCCACAAGCTTTCCGCCAGTCACCTTTTCAAATTTCTGCTTTACCTCCACAGGGAGCGCGGCTGATCCGCTAAGACAGCTTTTAATGGATGACAGATCATAATGCTGCAATTCGGGGTGATGCAAAAGACCAATGTAAATTGTCGGTGCCCCTGGAAAGAGCGTCGGTCTGTGTTTGTCGATGATTTTAAGTGTTTCAAGCGGATCAAACTTAGGAAGAAGAATCATTTCGAAGCCTAGTTTAATCGAATAGTTCATGACTGCCGTCAGTCCGTAGACATGAAAAAACGGGACAATGCCCAGCACTTTTTCAGCGCCTTCCTTCACATCGAACATCCAAGCGGCGCACATTTCAGTATTGGCCAAAATATTTTGGTGCGTAAGCATGACCCCTTTGGGATCTCCGGTTGTTCCCCCGGTATACTGGAGGACAGCGATATCATGCTCAGGATCGATCTTCGGGATTGTCAGGAGTTCAGTTTTTTCCTGCTTCAAACTGGAAGCGAACGTGTGAATGTTAGCTGTTTTGTCAAAGTCGATATGAACTTTTTGTTTTTGTGTGAGCGGATAAAGAATATTTTTCGGAAAAGGCAAATAGTCTTTTACGCTGGTGATCAAAATCTGTTCGACTATTGATAACGTTTTCATTTTTATTGCCTTCGGGAAAAGCAAATCTAAGGTGATGATCACACTTACTGCAGCGTCTCTGAGCTGATATTCAAGCTCATGCTCGGTATAAAGCGGGTTCGTCTGCACCACGATGCCGCCAGCAAACAAGACACCATAATAAGAAATCACTGTTTGTGGGCAATTGGGCAGCATAACAGCCACTCTGTCTCCTTTTTGCAGGCCATTGTACTGCAAAAAAGCTGCGAGTTTAAGAGCATCCGTCAGAATGTCATGAAAGGTGAGTTTTTTTCCATAAAAAGATATTGCGGTTTTGTCAGGGAATCGTGCGGCGGAGTCTGTCAGGATGGATTGCAGGGTTTTATTCGGCAACGGAAGCTCATGCGGGATATCGTCGGGATACTCGGCAAGCCACGGCTTTTGAGACTGCATAAAACCTCCCCCTTTCGATTTTAGAGTTCCACCCTATCATTATAGCAGATGGACGGCAAAAAAAAGAAAAAGAAAGGTAAATCTTTCTTTTTCTCATCATACGAACAGATATATAAGACCAATTAACAAAAAGATTCCCGCCGCGGCGAGCAGTACTTTTGCAAGCTTTTCCATCTATTCTCCGTCCCCTTATATTCCGGCTGCCACCACAAATGAAAGCCCGACAGAAATGACAAATGAAATAAAGCCGACAGCCCGGTTATCATTTTCGATTTCCTTATCAATTTTAAACCGCGGAGTCAAAAACTCAAAAATAAAGTAGCTTAAAAGAAGCATAACAAATCCGTAAACGCCCCAGCCGATCATTTGCAGCAGCGAATTGTGCTGGGAGATGGAATGCTGGAATACGTTTGCGATTCCTAAAATTTTTCCGCCGGTTGCCATTGCCACCGCAAGATTTCCTTTTTGAATCTCTTCCCAGTTTTTATAAGCCGTCACCAGCTCAAACACAGTCAAAAAGAGGACGAGGCAGAGAACCGCGACACTGTAATACGCCGCGATTTCCACAAGCTCGTTTTCCCAAAAATCACTCATGGCCATACTCCCTTTTATTTTAGTTCAACAACCGTAACGCCTGATCCTCCCTCACCTGCTTCACCGAAACGGGAGCTTTTGACGCTGCGGTGGTTCTTCAGAAGATCCTGCACGCCTTTTCTTAAAGCGCCGGTTCCTTTTCCGTGAATGATTGACACTCTAGGATATCCGGCTAACACTGCATCGTCCAAATATTTTTCAACACGGCTGAGGGCATTTTCATAGCGTTCGCCGCGAAGATCAAGCTCAAGCGATACATGATAATCCTTTCCCTTGACCGCCGTAATGATTTTTTCTTTTTTTGGCTCCGGAGCTGATTTGATAAACTCCAGATCTTTTTCTTTTACTTTCATTTTTAATATGCCGATTTGTACATTCCATTCATTGCCGCCGGTTTTTTCAAGCAATGTTCCTTTTTGCCCGAAGGTGAGGACTTTTACCTCATCACCTGGCTTGAAGTCACGTTTTTGCGTTTTCGTTTTTTCCGTTTTTTTGGACTTTTCAAAGGTAGGAACTGCGCCTTCTAACCGTTTCTTCGCGTTGATCAGCTCGTGATCCTTGAAGGATTTGTGTTCTTCTTTTATGGAGCGCAATTCGTGAATAATATCTTCGGCTTCTTTCATTGCCGCTTTTACTTTATCAGCCGCTTGCTGTTCAGCCTCCTCGAGCATTTTGTCTTTTTTGCTGTTAAGCTCGATGATTTGCTGCTGCAGCTCTTTGTGCAGCTTTTCCGCTTCTTTTCTGATTGACTCTGTCTCAGAAAGCTCTTCTTCCGCACGTTTTTTGCTTTGTTCCAGCGACGCAATCATTGTATCAACTTCGTTATGCTCAGCCGTCATTTCTGACTTCGCCTGCCCGATAATATGGTCTGGAAGTCCAAGGCGTTTTGAAATTTCGAAAGCGTTGCTTCGTCCCGGCACACCAATTAAAAGTTTATAGGTCGGTGACAGCGTTTCGATGTCAAATTCAACGCTCGCATTCATGACGCCTTCTCTGTTATAGCCGTACGCCTTCAATTCCGGATAATGCGTCGTAGCTAACACTCGTGCATTGGTGCGATGCACGTCATCCAGGATGCTCATGGCGAGGGCCGCCCCCTCCTGCGGATCTGTCCCTGCACCAAGTTCATCGAAAAGCACAAGGCTGTTTTCATTGACCTGTTCTAAAATGCCGACAATGTTCACCATATGGGATGAGAACGTACTTAAGCTTTGCTCAATCGACTGTTCATCACCGATATCAGCGAATACGTGCTCAAATACCGCCGCTTCTGACCCTTCATCTGCCGGGATATGAAGACCTGATTGTGCCATTAAGGTTAACAGGCCTAACGTTTTAAGGGTGACTGTTTTCCCCCCGGTGTTTGGCCCTGTAATGACAATGGTTGAAAAATTGCCGCCAAGCTCAATGTCATTGGCAACAACCTGATCAGGCGGAAGCAATGGATGGCGGGCTTTTTTTAAACGGATAAAGCCAGTGTCGTTCATCATCGGTTTTGTCGCTTTGACCGCTTTTGCATATCTTGCTTTTGCAAAAATAAAGTCAAGCGTCTGCAACACTTGCAAATCTAGAAATAGCTCTTCTGTATGCTCTGCCGTTTTCTCTGTCAGCACACGCAAAATCCGTTCGATTTCTTGCTTTTCTTTCACTTTCGCCTGCTGAAGGGAATTGTTCATATCTACAATTGCCTGCGGTTCAATGAATAGTGTTGCGCCGGAGGACGAAGTATCGTGCACAATTCCGCCGTAGCTTGATCTGTACTCCTGTTTGACCGGGATTACAAAGCGGTCATTCCGAATCGTAACAATCGTATCAGACAGCATTTTTGAAGCGGAAGAGGAACGCAGCATTGACTCTAACCGGTCTCTGATTCTCGATTCGAGTGTTCTGAGCTGCGTGCGGATTCCTCTCAATTTTTCCGATGCATGATCAAGCACTTCTCCGTGATCATCGATGCAGGAATTAATGTCCCGTTCTAAATCGGACAGCGTGATAAGCTGTTCAGCGTGCTGATGGATCAGCGGAATGTCAACACCGTCTTCAGCCATTTGGGTGATAAAATGTTTCATCTGTTTAACTGCATAAAGCAGTCCAGAGATTTCAGTGAATTCTGAAGGACTGAGAACGCTGCCGATTTCCGCTCGTCTTAATGCTCCTCTGATATCAACAAGACCGCCAAACGGCGCTCGGCCTCTCAGCCGGATAATGGCAGAAGCTTCGTCTACTTCATCCAGCTGTTTTTTGATTTCGTCTATAGAAGCAGAAGGCTTAAGCTGGAGAAGCATTTCTTTTCCGAGCGATGAAGCGGCATGCTCAATAACCTGTTCTTTCACTTTATGAAATTCAAGAGCTGATAATACTTTTTGCTGCACGATTGTGTGAGCCTCCTTACTTAATCGTTGCGCTTCAGGAATGCCTCTACGTCTTCAAGCGACCGGGCATTCAGAACGTTTTTCGTTTCCGTCCATCCTTTGCGCGCGGCAGTAACGCCAGTTTTCATATCGTCTAACATCTCAATATTATGGGCATCAGTATTAATCACCAATGTAACCCCTTGTTCGTTTGCTTTCAGTAAATGCTCTGTGCGCAGATCGAGGCGCGCAGGGTTAGCGTTGAGTTCAAGCGCCGTATTTGTTTTTTTCGCAAGATCAATCAGCTTATCAATATCGATTTCATAACCGGCCCGTCTGCCGATCAGGCGTCCGGTCGGGTGTGCGATAATGTCAACATGTTTGTTTGTCAGTGCCGTCTCAAGCCGCTTCATAATCACGTGTTCCGGCTGATTAAAACTTGAGTGAATCGATGCAATAACGATATCCATTTCCGCCAGCACATCGTCATCATAATCGAGCGTACCGTCAGGCAGGATATCCATCTCGACACCTTTTAAGATACGGAAGTTTTCGAACTCAGCATTCAGCGCGTCAATTTCTTTTGCCTGCTGTTTAAGTCTTTCTGCAGTAAGCCCGTTGGCGACCTTTAAATATTGTGAGTGATCGGTGATCGCCATGTATTGATAGCCTTTTTTGATGCATGCTTCAGCCATCTCTCTGATCGAAAACGCACCATCGCTCCACGTTGAGTGCATGTGGAGATCTCCCTTGATTTGCCCGGGCTCTATCAGCTCAATGCTATCGCTGTAGGTTTCCACTTCCTGCCCGCTTTCACGAATTTCCGGCGGAATCAGCGGCAGGCCGAAGTGCGCATAAAATTCACGTTCGCTCGGAAATGTTTTGATCTCACCGGTTTCAACTGTCTCAACGCCGTATTCACTGATCCGCTCGCCGCGTTCTTTTGCGATTTGGCGCATCTTAATGTTGTGATCCTTTGATCCCGTAAAATGATGGAGTGTTGTCGGAAACTGCTCTTCCGTCACAAGACGGAAATCGACGCTCGTTTCATATTCAAAGGAAAGGATGACGGACACCTTCGTATCTCCGCTCGCGATCACGCTTTTGATGTTTGGCAGTGCAAGAAGCTGTTCCCTTACTTCAGCCGGCTGATCTGTAGCAATGATATAGTCCAAATCCTTCACCGTTTCCCGCGCTCTGCGAAGACTTCCGGCACGAGAAAATTTGATGATATGCGTAAATTGAGAAAGATGCTCCTCAATATCCCGCGCGATCCGGAGGGCATATCCGATCGGGAACCGCTCAGGCTGCTTTCCGGCTTCTCCGAGCGCCTGTAATATTTTTTCTTCTGATTTTTTGCCAAAACCCGCAAGGCCTTGCACTTTTTGCTGTTCACAGGCTTCCTTCAGAGATTCTGCATCATGTACGCCGAGCTCTTTATACAGCTTTGCGATTTTTTTGCCGCCGAGCCCCGGCAGCTTCAATAAAGGCACGAGTCCTTCCGGCACTTCTTTCTGCAACGATTCGAGCGTGCTTGACTTTCCTTCATCTATATACTCCTTAATGACGCTGTACGTTCCTTTTCCAATGCCGGACAGCGACATCATATCGTCCATTTCAGATAAGCTTCGGTCGTCCTGTTCCAGGGCTGCCGCTGCTTTTCGGAATGCGGACACTTTAAACGGGTTGTCCCCCTTTAGTTCCATATAGACTGCAATGGTTTCAAGCAGCCGGATAATATCTTTTTTATGCATACAATAACCCCCAGACGTTCACATATGTTTCCATCATACTCGAAAAAAACTTCTCCGGACAAGAGAAGTTTTTTATGCCCCGTACTGTGTCCACAGCTCTTCTAAAAGCCCTGACAAGTACGGTGTATGGTTAATGATCACATTTGCGAGAGACGATTGCCCCATCATTTGCTGCAACGCATCTACCGGCAGAACGGATGCGACATACAACAGCACAAATGTAAATAAATAGACTTCTAGAAAACCGAGAACGGCGCCCAGCAACTGGTTGATTTGTTTGATCACCGGAATGCCGGCGACAATACTCAAGAACGAGCCGATGATTCTCAGTAAGATTTTAGCGATGATAAATAAAACGATAAACGCAATCGCATTATAATAGGCCGCTTCTAAATTTCCCGTAAAAAAAGAAAGAGCCGGCTGTCCCGCTGAAAAGTCGGGTGCGGGAATCCACTTTAAATGCGGCGCCACATTTTTATAGAATAAAGCCGCAAAGGCGATCGATAAAATAAAGCTCGTCAAGCGGATAAACTGCAGGATAAAACCGCGTTTTAACCCCAGTAAAGTCCCCATCAGGAGCAAGATTAAGATGATGATATCCAGCATAGTTGTTCAATCCTTTTCTTTAAGCTGACGCTCCAGTTTTTCACATTTCTCTTGTAACTTAACATAATCGTGCACCACATTTACCGCTGTCAGCACTGCAAGTTTATTTATATCAAGGTATGGATTTTTTTCATTGATTTCTCTCATTTTATCATCAACAATTCCGGCGACATACCTCATATGGGCTCTGCTTTCTTCACCGACCATCGTGAAGTGCTGGCCGTAAATGTCAACGGTTGTTTTTGTTTTTTTGCCGTCAGACAACGTTTCTCCTCCATTCCGCGAGAATCCTAGTTCTTATCATAACACGTTTATTAAATGAATGGAAAGACGAGCCTCCCGCTGTTATGATACACTGGTATATACAGTGAAAAGTGTAAAAAAGGAGATTATTACGTGTCCCATTCAGTGATAAAAGTATCGTTGTCTGCTATTGACCAAATGAAAATGACGTACAGCGGTTCGCTTACCGCCTCTGTTCCGCAGGGAGCCGTTTTTCAGGCGAAACCGCCCGGCTGTACCATTACAGCATATCAATCAGGCAAGGTCCTGTTTCAAGGCAAAAACGCAGCGGCAGAATCCGCGCGCTGGGGAACAGCTGAGCCTCTGGAAGAGAAGAAACCGGTTAAAAAGCCGGCTGATCCACGTTATACCCCTCCGGCGGATATCGCCGGCATGTCTGTTATCGGCTCTGACGAAGTCGGAACCGGGGATTACTTTGGTCCAATGACGGTTGTATGCGCGTACGTCGACAAAACCATGCTCCCTTTAATGAAGGAACTCGGTGTGAAGGATTCTAAGGATTTAAAGGATCCACAGATCATTGAGATTGCCCGAAATCTGATTAAAACCATTCCGTACAGCCTGCTGGTGTTAAAGAATGAAAAGTATAACAACATGCAGGAAAAAGGCATGAGCCAAGGAAAAATGAAAGCATTGCTGCACAATCAGGCGATCACCCATTTATTAAGAAAATTGGATGGAGTAAAGCCTGAGGCCATTTTGATTGACCAATTCGCTGAGCCAGGCGTCTACTTCAATCATTTAAAGGGCAGAGACATTGTGAAGGAGCGGACCTATTTTAGCACAAAAGCTGAAGGTATTCACCTGGCTGTCGCCGCTGCTTCAATCATTGCAAGATATTCATTTTTAATGGAAATGGATAAACTGTCACGCGAGGCAGGAATGACACTTCCGAAAGGAGCCGGTCCGCACGTCGATGAAGCGGCCGCCAAGCTGATCCTCAAAAAAGGGGCATCCGCACTCAGAGCCTTTACAAAACTCCATTTCGCCAATACGCAAAAAGCGCAGCGTCTTGCTGATAAAAAACGTTCATAGAAAAAAGCTTGCAGATTTCTCTGCAAGCTTTTTTCACCTTTCAGCGTGATTGAAAACCCTTGAAGTCTAGGAAAGGCGAGCATTGGAGCACAGCGAATGTTCTAATTCGTGAGCACCAACGCGCAGACTTGACAACGAATGCAAGGATTTGCCAAGACGCTGAGCTTGCAGATTTCTCTGCACGCTTTTTTATCAGCCTCTTAAAACAGCTTGATATGTGTCTTCTAACGCCTTCAGCACTTTACTGTGCGCTTTTGTCACTTCTTCTTCAGTCAGTGTTTGTTCAGGGTTAACATACTGGAGTGAGAAAGCGACTGACTTCTTGCCTTCCTCCATATGCTCTCCTTCGTATACGTCAAATACGGTTACCTCTTTCAGAAGCTTGCCGCCGGCCTCTTTAATGACGCTCTCGAGCTGGCCGCTTGTGACGGTTTTATCTGTTACAAGAGCGATATCACGTGTCACAGACGGATATTTCGGAATCGCCGTGTAAACAAGCGGTGCTGTTTCTGCTGCAAGTAACGCATGAAGATCAATCTCAAATACGTATGTTTCCTTTATATCCAGTTCTTTTTCCAATGAAGGGTGGACTTGGCCGATGAAGCCGATCAGAGAGCCATTCAGTAAAATGTTCGCTGTTCTGCCCGGGTGCAGCTGTTTGCGTTCAGACTGTACAAATTCAATGCTGTCTAGGACGTTGAGTTTGTCTAACAGCCCTTCGACAATACCTTTGACAACAAAGAAATCAACTGGTTTCTTCTCACCCTGCCATAGCTGCTTGCGCCATAATCCGGTAACAGCTCCTGCCACACGTTCTGTTTCAACAGGTTTTGTATCCTCTTCCTTCGTCAGGAAAACGGAGCCGACTTCGTACAGTGCAACTGAGTCAGTCTGTCTCGCGAGGTTGTAAGAAACAGAATCAAGCAGATTCGGAACAAGACTGTGTCTGAGAATGCTTCTTTCTTCACTCATAGGAAGCGCAAGCACAGTGTTCAGTGATTTTTCAATCGCAAACGCTGCCGCTTTCTTCTCATTTGTCAATGAGTAAGTGATGGCTTGGGATAAGCCTGCGCCTTCAAGGAAACGTCTGACTTTACGGCGTTTTGCCTGATATGGCGTTAATCCGCCTGTTGTTCCCGCTGTCTCAGGAAGCGTAGACGGAATGTTATCGTAGCCGTACAGTCTTGCCGCTTCTTCGATTAAATCCTCTTCTATTGTAATGTCGCCGCGGCGTGATGGGACGGTCACAACGAGAAGATCATCCGCTTCACCAACCGTAAAACCAAGACGTTTATAAATGCTGATCAGTTCTTCTTTGCTGATCGTCATGCCTAGAACGCTGCTCACTTTGTCAGCAGATACATGAATGTTATTCGCTTCGATTGTCAGGTGATCTTCCTCAACCGTTCCAGCAAGCACCTCACCGCCGGCATACAGATGGATCAGCTGCGCAGCCCGTTCTGCTGCAAGACGCACGCGCGCAGGATCAATTCCTTTTTCAAACCTTACGCTTGATTCACTTCTCAAACCAAGGTCTTTGGAAGCCTTGCGAACCGTCTGCCCGTTGAAATAAGCAGCCTCAAGCAAAATCGTTTTCGTATCTTCCTGAACCTCTGACTCTGCTCCTCCCATGACACCGGCAACGGCCTGCGCTTTCGTTCCGTTTGTAATGACAAGGTGATCGGCAGACAGCTTACGTTCTTGATCATCAAGAGTGACGATCATTTCATTCTCAGCTGCTTTTCTTACTACGACTTCCTTAGAGCCAAATCTGTCATAATCAAACGCGTGAAGCGGCTGTCCGTATTCCAACAGGACAAAGTTTGTGATGTCAACAACGTTGTTGTGCGGACGAATGCCTGCATTCATCAGCTTTGTTTGCATCCAAAGCGGTGACGGAGCAATCGTGACATTTTTAATGATTTTTGCAGCATACAGCGGGTTCGCTTCTTGATCTTCGATTTTGACAGCAATGTAATCAGACGCTTGTTCTGAAACAGCCGGGTAATCCGTTTGCGGAAGCTTTACCTCAGTGTCTAAAATCGCCGCAACCTCGTAAGCAACACCAAGCATGTTCATGGCATCCGCGCGGTTTGGTGTTAAGCCAAGCTCAAGAATCGCGTCGTCAAGCTGTAAAGCCGCTAAAGCATCGCTTCCTGTTTCAGCGTCGTTCGGGAATACGAAAATGCCTTCCGCATACTCCTTCGCCACAAGTTTGCTTTCAATCCCAAGCTCCTGTAAAGAACAGATCATGCCGTTTGATTCTTCACCGCGAAGCTTGGCTTTTTTGATTTTGAAATTGCCCGGCAGCACCGCTCCGACTGTTGCAACTGCGACTTTTTGTCCCTTATCCACATTCGGCGCGCCGCAAATGATTTGTACAGGGGCTTCCGCTCCGATATCCACAAGGCACTTATTCAGCTTATCAGCATTCGGGTGCTGCTCGCGCTCCAGCACATGGCCGATGACAACGCCTTTGATGCCTTCTCCTTTGTATTCAATTCCTTCAACCTCAATACCGGCTCTTGTAATTTTTTCAGCAAGAACAGCCGGGTCCATGCCTTTTAAATCAACATAATCCTCTAACCATTTATAAGAAACAAACATCCTTGCATCCTCCTCTTACGCCTGTTTAAACTGCGAAATAAATCTGACATCGTTTGTATAGAAGTGGCGGATATCATCAATGCCGTATTTCAGCATCGCGATGCGCTCAACACCCATTCCGAATGCGAAGCCCTGATATTCCTTCGGGTCAAAGCCAGCCATTTTAAGCACATTCGGGTGAACCATGCCGGCGCCGAGGATTTCGATCCAGCCTGTTCCTTTACATACTGAGCAGCCGTTTCCACCGCATTTAAAGCATGTCACATCCACTTCTACTGAAGGCTCAGTAAACGGGAAGAAGCTTGGGCGGAGTCTGATTTCACGGTCTTGCCCGAACATTTTTTTCGCAACGAGTTCAAGCGTTCCTTTTAAATCACTCATGCTGATGTTTTTGTCGACGACAAGCCCTTCAATTTGCATAAATTGGTGAGAGTGCGTCGCATCATCGTTATCGCGGCGGTACACTTTACCCGGACAAATGATTTTAACCGGCCCTTTGCCTTCATGCTTTTCCATCGTCCGTGTTTGCACAGGAGAAGTTTGCGTTCTCATCAGAGTCTCCTCTGTGATGTAAAAGCTGTCCTGCATATCGCGCGCAGGGTGTTCTTTCGGCAGGTTAAGCGATTCGAAATTGTAATAATCCGTTTCAACCTCTGGTCCTTCCTCGACTGTGTAGCCCATACCGATGAATAAGTCTTCAATTTCTTCAATGACAACAGTGAGCGGATGGCGGCCGCCGACTGCGACAGGGTTCCCCGGCAGCGTGACGTCGATTGTCTGTCCCGCAAGCTTCTGCTTCATTTCCTCTTCTTCAAGTTTTTCGTTTTTGACAGCAATCGCATTGGCGATACGCTCTCTTACTTCGTTCGCGAGCGCGCCCATTTTCGGACGTTCCTCAGCAGAAAGTTTGCCCATGCCGCGCAGCACTTCTGTAATCGGCCCTTTTTTTCCGAGATATTGCACCCGAATATCATTGACAACCTTTAATGAGCTTGCCGCTTCTACTTGTTCTAAAGCTTCTTGTTCCAGCTGTTTTAGCTTTTCTTCCATTTTGCATCCTCCTTTTATGTAAACAAACCGTCATATGTCTTTGGAAAACAAAAAAAACCCGCCCCTTATACAAGGGACGAGTTGTGGCCGCGGTACCACCCTTATTTCAGACAGACTGATGCTGTCGTCAGCTTCATTGACATAACGGAATCAGATTCCGGTTCACCTTTACGCGCAGTGTGGCGCGGTCCCGGCGACAACTCAAGAGGTGAAGCCAACTTCCGGCTGCGTTAAAAATGCTCTCAGTCAGCGGCATTTTCTCCCTGGAAAGCAGTTGATCAGAAATTGAGGTCCTCTGTCACGGTTTTTGAAATATTATGTTCTATTATAGAGAAATCCAACGCTTGACGCAACACTATCCTCGCAAGTGATACACGAGGATGGCAGCCGCAACTGCAACGTTTAGTGATTCAGCCTGTCCGTAAAGCGGCACGTACAGGTTCAAATCCGTTTTTTCCAGCAATGCAGCATCCACCCCTGCGCCTTCATTTCCTACAATGAGCGCAAAGGATTCAGACTGAGGGATCTCCCGGTAAGGCGCTCCGTTTTGTAGCGCCGTGCCGTACACTTTTACGCCCTCTGCCTTCAATTCGTCCACATACGACTGCAGGTTTTTTCTCACAACAGGAATATGAAAGTGAGATCCTTGCGCAGACCGCAGTGTTTTTCCGTTAAAGGCGTCGGCCGTGCCGTCACCGAGTACAACTGCATCCAAACCGGCCGCATCAGCCGTTCGAATCATTGTGCCTAGGTTTCCCGGATCTTGAACGGCATCAATCAGCAGCACCTTACGTGCCGTTGCCAGCTGTTCTTCAGGCATATGGCATACGGCGGCAATCTGCTGCGGCGTTTCGGTTTCAGTCACAGCTGAGAACGCATCTTCGCTCAGCACATAGCACTGGATACCCGCCTCAAGATCTGAAGGAATCTTTGTTTCATCCTTTACAAGAATTTCTTTCACCGTACCCGGGCTTTTCAGCGCCTCTTCAACGAGGTGTTCTCCCTCTATCAGAAATGTATTTGTTTTTGTTCGTTCTTTTTTTGTGTGAAGCTTTTTCCAATCCTTCACTTTTTGGTTTTTTGCTGATTCTATATGTTTCACTGTCTGTGTGGCGCTCCTTTTTTTAACATGATGTTATTATATCGCAAGAACAGCACATAATAAACCAGGTGCAGGGTTAGAATATACGTATTACATTTTAGGAAAAGGAGCGTTTTACATGGATCTTAATTTACGTCATGCCGTCATTGCCAACGTAACCGGCAATAATCAGGAACAGCTTGAGCATACAATTGTAGATGCGATTCAAAGCGGTGAAGAGAAAATGCTTCCAGGGCTCGGCGTTTTATTTGAAGTCATTTGGCAGCACGCATCCGAAAGTGAGAAAAACGAAATGCTGAAAACGCTTGAAGGCGGATTAAAACCCGCCCAATAAGACATGAAACCGGGTGACTGCGCCCGGTTTTTTTCTTATATAATAAAAACATGATGAGGGGGAACGCCATGTTTTTACAGCCATTATTAGCGAAAAAAATTATTGCTGAAGTCAAAAAAATGTACGAACGTGAGGTCATTATCGTAAACACGGATGGCCTTATTATGGCAAGCACAAACGATGAGCGGGTCGGACAATTTCATGAGGGAGCATTTCTCTGCGCAAAAGAAAAACGCAGCGTCATTATTACAAAGGAAGATGAAAAAAGGTTAAAAGGAGTAAAGGCAGGCATCAATCTCCCTGTATTTTCTGATCATGATGTGATCGCTGTCTTCGGGCTGACAGGTGAGCCCGCTGAGATCCAGCCTTACGGAGAACTGCTTCGAAAAATGACAGAGCTGTTCATTAAGGAATCATGGCATTTAGAGCAGTCCCAGTGGCGTGAAAGAATGCTGGAGTCTTTTATGATCGATTGGCTGCAATTAAAAGAGTGGTCTTCGGGTTTTCTTGAGAAAGCTCAGCTTCTTGGTGTTGACCTTGCCTCCCGGCGTCAAATGATTCTGATTCAGGGGTATGAGTGGTCACCTCATGATATTGAGCAAATGGCACGTATTTGGAAATCCTCGTACCCTGCGGATTTGTTCATCAGGTGGGGAAATGAACGGATTTTGATTAATCACGAAGTGCCACAGCATGAACAAAGAGATCGGCTTTTACGGCTGATCCTTCACATTTGTTCGTTTGCCAATACCGCAAACAGCCAATTGGCAGCAGCTGGCGCTGGAAGGACTGTCGCAAGCTCCAGCCTGACAGATTCATACGAGCAAGCGGAAAAAGCGCTGGCTGTCAGCCTTAAGCGAAAAACGCCCATATTCGAAGAGGATCTGAAGCTTGATATGTGTCTGACGGAAATCAGCCCAGGGACCAGAAACGAATTTCCGCAAAGAGTATTCAGAGGGACGCTTCGGTATCAGGAACTAATGAGAACGATACGGACCTTCTTTCTACATGATTTGTCTTTGAAACAAACCGCAGAAGATATGCATATTCATATCAATACATTGCGTTATCGTCTGGCTAAGGCTGAACAGCTGACCGGTTTGCACTTTGACCGCACCGAGGACATCGTCACGATGTACGTCGCACTCTATTTTTTAGATCAAGATACAAAATAGAAAGAGTTTTAGTTTCATTTTTTGTATGTTTCTCCATGGAAAGCTTTGCTTTTTTTCTTTTACAATAGATTGAAAGCGTTTTTCAACAGGGGGATTGGTGAAATGATCACAAAGGATGTAAAAGAACAGCTGATTCAAATCGTCGGACCCGAAAACTTTGATGACTCAAAAGCCGGCCGGCTCGTTTATTCTTATGATGCGACGCCGCAGTTTCAATCTATGCCTGATGCCGTGATTGCGCCCAGGAATACAGATGAAGTTTCACAAATTTTAACGATTTGCAGAGAACATCGCGTGCCGATCGTTCCGAGAGGATCAGGGACAAACCTATGCGGCGGCACGTGCCCGACTGAAGGCGGACTTGTGCTTCTCTTTAAGCACATGAACAAGATTCTTGAGATTGATGAAGAAAATTTAACTGCCACAGTTCAGCCGGGCGTCATTACGTTGGATATGATCCGTGCAGTTGAAAGCAAAGGTTTATTTTATCCGCCCGATCCGAGTTCTATGAAAATATCAACCATCGGCGGAAACATCAATGAAAATTCCGGCGGGCTCCGCGGATTAAAATACGGCGTCACCCGCGACTATGTGATTGGTCTGGAGGTGGTGCTCGCAAATGGAGACATCATCCGCACCGGAGGAAAACTCGCGAAGGATGTGGCCGGATACGATCTGACGCGTCTTTTTGTCGGTTCAGAAGGAACACTCGGCATTGTGACAGAAGCCATCGTCAAACTTGTTCCAAAACCGGAAACCAAGAAGACGCTGCTTGCCATTTATGAAAGCATCGATGCTGCTGCTCAAACGGTATCGGACATTATTGCCGCGAAAATGATACCCGCAACGCTTGAATTTCTCGACCAGCCTACACTATTGGTAATTGAGGATTATGCCAAAATCGGACTTCCGACAAGCGCAAAAGCAGTTCTGTTAATTGAACAAGACGGGCCGCTTGAAACCGTTGAACGGGATATGGAAAAGATTGAGGCGATCTGCAAAAAAGGCGACGCCGTTTCCGTTCAGACCGCACAAACGGAGGAGGAGGCATTCGCCCTGACTGAAGCTCGGCGCTCCGCCCTTTCTGCCCTTGCACGCCTCAAGCCGACGACGATTTTAGAGGATGCGACTGTTCCTCGCTCAGAAATCGCCAATATGGTCAAAGCGATTAATCATATTGCTGCTAAATACGATATTTCCATTTGCACCTTCGGCCATGCAGGAGACGGGAACCTCCATCCGACATGCACGACAGATATACGCAATGAAGATGAGATGGAGCGTGTCGAACAGGCTTTTGCCGAGATTTTTGAGAAAGCGATTGAACTTGGCGGCACGATAACCGGAGAGCACGGAGTCGGGGCCATGAAAGCGCCTTACTTGGAGATGAAGCTAAAAAAAGAAGGCATTGATGCGATGAAAGCGTTGAAAGCGGCATTTGATCCCCAGAACATATTAAATCCCGGCAAAGTGTTTGCAAAAGATGCCAGAAAACGTGTGGTGGCACAAAGATGACAACAGAAAAAGAAATGAAACAGATCCAAAATGAATTTAAAGAGCGTATGGATGAAGGTGAGTTATTAAATTGTATGCGCTGCGGATTTTGTCTTCCTTCCTGTCCGACCTATATCGAATCAGGGTTTCAGGAAACACACTCCCCGCGCGGGCGTATCGCCTTAATGAAAGCCGTGGCGGACGGTATGATTGAACCGGATGATGATGTCGAACGTTCGCTGTCACTTTGCCTCGGCTGCCGAGCCTGTGAACCCGTATGCCCATCCGGCGTGAAATACGGTCAGCTGCTGGAGGAAGCCAGAGATATTATCCACCAAAATAAAAAACACTCGCTTGGCGCACGTGTCATGCGAAAGACGGCTTTTCACGAGCTGTTTCCTCACCAAAACCGCATGCGCTCAGCTGTAAGCCTTATCGGTTTGTATCAGCGGTCAGGACTGCAAACCGCTGTGCGAAAAACCGGTATGCTTCGGGTCCTGCCTGAGCATTTGCGGACGATGGAAGCTGTTCTTCCTGATGTTCCAAAAAGCAAAGAAATGAACAATCGGCCGCATTTCCTGCCGTCCATTGGCCCCATGAAAAAACGGGTCGCCTTTTTTTCGGGCTGTTTAATGGATACGATGTTTTTACCGACTAACAATGCCACATTGAAGCTGCTGCAGCTGGCAGGCTGCGACATTGTCATCCCGCCTGAACAGGCTTGCTGCGGGGCACTGCATGGGCATAGCGGTGAAAAAAACGCAGGGAAAGAGCTCGCGAAACAAAATATCGCTGCTTTCGAAGCGTTAGACGTGGATGCTGTCATCACAAACGCCGGAGGATGCGGAGCCTTTCTTACTGAATATGATCATTTGCTGAAGGATGAGCCGGAGTGGTCGGAGCGTGCCGCCGCTTTTGTTCAAAAGCTGAAGGATTTTTCTTCCGTTTTGGTTGAACTCGATTTCCATCAAATGGACTTAGCGCTCAGGACGCCTCAGGTCGTTACCTATCAAGATTCATGCCACCTAAGAAATGTAATGCATACGTCGCTTGAGCCCCGCCAGCTGCTCCAGAGCATCAAAGGGGCTGAATTCAGAGAAATGGAGAAAGCAGACAGCTGCTGTGGATCAGCGGGAATTTACAACATCGTCGAAGCTGAAATGTCTATGAAAATACTGGACAGTAAAATGGCTGCCGTCAAAGCAACCGAAGCGATCCTCATTGTAACAGCAAACCCGGGCTGCCTGCTGCAGATGAAGCTCGGGATTGAACGCGAAGGACTAAGCGGTAAAGTCAGAGCCGTTCACCTGGCTGATTTGCTATTAGAAGCAACCGGGCAGAAAACAACATGAGAAAGCCCAAAACAGAAATTGTTTTGGGCTTTTGTTCGTTATTCCATCGGACTGCAAATTTCGATATAATGTCCATCCGGATCTGCGATATAGGCGACCGTCTGCCCCCATGGTTTCACTTTCGGCTCCCCGATAATCGAGACACCTTGTTCTCTCATCCTTTTGATGACAGTTTCTACATTTTCAGTAACAAACCCGATTTCAAATGTGTTTGAAGCAGATGTTTCCGGAATGTCCAGCGCTGTGATATCTCTGGCGCTTTCCCGTGTATTAAGCGCCAATATCGTCGATCCTGTTTCAAATTCGACATACGTGCCGTGTTCAGCACGAATCGGCAGTCCTAAAATATCCCGATAAAAATGAATAGCCCGCTTGCTGTCCGATACGTATAGAATAAGATATTTCATTGATAGATTCATTGCCCCGCCCCCTCAGCATTTCAATAGTCCTTCTAGCCCGGTATAGATGCTTCCATCCTTAAACTCGGATCTCTCCACATCTGCGCCCACTTTTTCACGGCCGCCACAATAATGATGAAGCCTAACACCAGCATGATGATAGATAATACGCCATTCAATACACTATATCCTGCTGCTTCAGGATTAAGATACACATGGCGCACCATCCAAAAGCCCGCATAGTTGACAGTGACATATAAATAGGCAAGCGGGATAAGACATGTCAAAATGTATCGGCGTTTATCGGCGATTTTCAACACGATGGTCGCTCCGATAATCAGCCCTACTGACGCCATCAGCTGATTGGAAACGCCGAACAGCGCCCAAATGGAACCGATATCTCCTGAATACAGCAAGTACCCCCACATCAAACAGGCAAGCGCGCTGGCAAATACAGAGCCCGGAATCCAGTCTATTTTCTTCAGCGGTTTATACACCTCTCCGAAGAAATCCTGGATCAAATAACGGGCAACACGTGTGCCGGCGTCAATCGCTGTTAAAATAAATACCGCTTCAAACATAATGACAAATTGGAAAAAGTATGAGGCCAAATGGCTGAAAAACGGCATTCCGGTAAAAATATAAGTCATACCCACCGCAAGCGTGACGGCTCCCCCAGTTCTCCCTTCTAAGTCCAAGCCGATTTCCCTGCTCAATTCAGGCAGATGGACGACATTCATGCCAAGCGTACGGAAAACCTCCGGCGTGCTGTTAATCGCAAAGTAATCAGCAGGCTGTAAGGCGGTGGCCGCAATCAGTGCCATGATGCCGACAAGACACTCAACAAGCATTGCGCCAAACGCCACCGGCTTCATATCACTCCATTTATTCAGCATTTTGGGTGTCGTTCCTGAGCCGACAAAGGCATGGAAACCAGAGATCGCCCCGCAGGCGATGGTTATTGAGATGAACGGCCAGACAGGTCCTGCCAGCACAGGCCCGCCGCCTTTTACGAATTCTGTAAACGCAGGAAACGGAATGGACGGATTGACGACAAACACACCAACAATCAAAGCGATAAAAACACCGATTTTCATAAAGCTGCTTAAATAATCACGCGGTGCGAGAAGCAGCCAAACAGGAAGCGCAGCGGCAAAAAACGCATAAACAGGGAGCGCGATTGCAAGCGTTTTCGTATCTAGTGTTAAAAAGTCACCGAGCGCGGTAGTCTGTACCCATGGGCCGATAAAGACTCCTGTCATTAAAAAGAGAAAACCGACCGTTGACGCGAGCTTTAAATTTCCCGTTTTCTTATAAAATAAGCCCACGCCCATCGCAATCGGAATCGTAATCCCTACCGCAAATGTCCCCCACGGATTGCGTTCAAGCGCGTGCAGCACGACCATCGAGAGACCCGCCATCGTAATCGTGATAATAAACAGCATGGACAGTCCCGTACAAAAGCCGGCAACAGGGCCAAGCTCATCCTTCGCCACTTCCGACAGCGATTTTCCGTTTTTGCGCATTGATGCAAACAGCACAACAATATCATGGACGGCTCCCCCTATTACCGCCCCGATTAACAGCCACAATAACCCCGGCAAATAGCCAAACTGCGCCGCCAGAATGGGTCCGACCAGCGGCCCGGCCGCTGCGATCGCGGCAAAATGGTGGCCGAACGAAACCCATTTATTTGTAGGCACATAGTCTTTCCCATCCTCAAGCGTGTGAGCGGGTGTCGGCTTGTCATCATTCACTTTGAGAACCTTCACCATCATAAATGTTCCGTATAAACGATAGGCAATAGCCAAAATACACATTGACGCTATCACAATTGTAACCGCATTCATTTTCTCCCATCCCCTTTGCTGTTTTTCATAAATATATCATAATTTCATGGGGAAAAGCGGTCATTTTTTCCTATACAAAAAAGCCGGCTGGGATGGGCCGGCTCGTGGCAGTTAGTTTAGTTCAATGTCTCCAGATGTTGTACGAACTTTTAAATGGTTAGAGGGGCTATCACCTACATAACCTACAATACGGTGCTCTGATTTTTCTTTATACAAGATGTGATCGAGATTGGCCGCGGCATCCCCTGAGTCTGCCTGAAAATCCACTGCCAAAGATGCAGGTTCTTTCTGATACTCTACTGACACACTTCCGCTCGTAGTGACGATGTCGATCTCTTCGTTCTGATGATCCTGAAGAAGATCAATATCACCGGAAGTTGTCTTATAGTTCACCTTTTCAGCTGTTGTGCGGCTGCTTTTTATTGATCCGCTTGTTGTCTTTACCTCACCTTGGCCGAATGAATTTTGGTCAGTTTGAATTTCCCCACTCGTTGTTTTTAGCGTCAGCTCGTTTTCGATGCGTGTATGCTTCAGCTCAATATTTCCTGATGTAGAGTCAGCAGCTGATTGATCCGTTTGCGTATTTTCTATCAAAATATCGCCAGAGGTTGTCGTTACGGTTATCTCTTCATACTTCTTTTCCGGAATCGTGATTGTGATTTTCATATCCTTTTCGCTGCCCCACGGTATAAAAGAGATGATATTCTCGCGTGCTATTTGATTGATTGTTAATGAATTGCCATCTTGGCTCACATCGAACAGCTTTTTGCTTTTATCACTGACTAGCCCTTCAGCGGCTACCTGAATATCATCCGTTTGCCCGCTTTTGACCTCTGCATGCATAGAGCTCGTTGTTACCTCAATTTTTTTAATATCTGCAGGATCATATGTTTCGGCAGCTTTCACCTCTTCTTTTGTAAAATCCGAGGCAGCAGCAGAGATGACAGCCCCGATTACCCCGACTGCAAATACTGCGATCAATCCTATTATGATTTTTTTCATGTCTGCGCCCCCGTCACCAGCTTTAAATTATATCTGATATATCGCAAACTCATGCCATACAGCAGCTTGCCTAAATGCCACAGCCCTATACACAAGAGCAGCCCCAGACTGCCAAACACGATTGATAAAAAGAACTCCAGCATCATGTGCGTATTCATTTGAAACATCACCATGCCGACAAACATAATTGGTGATACAGTTAGTGCAAGCGCCGCCCCGCATAAACCCACGTACACTCCAAAAATGCCAATAGCTGGTCCCAGCACAAAAATCAAATTTAAGATGCTTATCGCTGCTGCTGAACATGCCATCTGAAAGAGGTTCTTCTTAGGGCGCTGCACTGCTGGAGCAGTTTCCGTGACATCTGGCACCAATTCCTTTGCTATTTGTTTTGGGGAGCCGAGTTCCCTGATGATGTCCGCTTCCGGCCTGCCTTCTTTCATCCCTTCTGTAATATGTTCTTCAAAATCAAATAAGATCTCATTCCGCTCTTCTTTAGAAAGCGGCTGTAGCGCTTTACTTAACTCCTGTAAAAACTGTTCTTGATTCATCGTTCTCCTCCCCTTGCCGCATCAATGATTTGATTGACAGATGCTGTGAACTGATCCCATTCTGCCAGCAGCAGTTTCATTCGCATGAAACCAAGCTTTGACATCGTGTAATATTTTCTGGCAGGCCCTTCGGAAGACGGCGCCATATATGTTTCTAAATATTCTTCTTTCGTCAGTCTCCTGAGAAGAGGATATAAGGTGCCTTCAGCTATCGCCATGTGTCTGGAAATGTTTTGAGAAAGCTCATATCCGTATTGGTCTTTTTCGGATATTAATACAAGCACACATAGCTCTAATGCTCCCTTTTTAAATTGAGCATTCATCATAAGATCCTCCCTGCGGCTGGTCAATTTTGTTTATTTTTCCCATCACTTATCCATATGGTAACATCCACTACTGAACATTACAAGGTACTGAATGATATCTACTGAGAAAAAAGAAAAACCGGAGAGAAATCTCCGGCTTTGCTTCTCTTATGATTGTTTTTTCAGGCGGATCACATTCCAGGAAAGCGGCGTGAAATGAGCAGTTAAGCCGTTTTCGCTAACAGACGATGTTCCGTTGGAATGCGGGACGACATTCTTTCTGTTATGCTGGTTTGTCGCTTTGATATCCTGATGCTCAAGTACGATGTGCTCTGCGATTTGGTAGGATTCAAAGCCTCTGAGCGAAATCTCCGTCTCCATCTGATCCTCAGCCTTGTTTACCGCAAAAATAGTGAGGGTTTCTTCCTCTTCAGAGTACACAACAGCAGCATCAACATATGGCACATCAGTAAAATCAGAACAGTCGTACTTCGGAGAAGAAATAAGCGGTTTCAGTGACTCGCCCCTTCCGTAAACAGAAGCATGCATGTATGGATAGAAAATCGGCTGTCTCCATGCTTCTCCGCCTTTTTCCGTCATGATCGGCGCGATGACATTGACAAGCTGCGCAAGACACGCGATTTTCACGCGATCTGCGTGCTGCAGCATCGTAATGAGGAGCGAGCCGACTAATAAGGCATCTTCAAAATTGTAAATATCCTCTAAAATCGGACGCGCAGTGATCCAAGGCTCGACTTTTTTATCAGCCTCATTTGAGTGATACCATACGTTCCATTCATCCAAAGAGAGATTGATTGTTTTCTTGCTGCGTGTTTTTGCTTTTACATAGTCACAGGTTGCGGCGACAGATTTAATGAAATGATCCAGATCCATGGAACGGGCCAAATAGTTTGGCAGATTGTTATCCCGGTTTCCGTAGTAGGTGTGAAGAGAGATATAGTCAACATGCTCGTACGTATGCTCAAGCACCTTCGCTTCCCAATCGATAAAGGTCGGCATGCCGCTGTTTGAGCTGCCGCAGGCAACAAGTTCAATTGATGGGTCAACCCATTTCATGACCTTTGCCGTCTCTGCGGCTAGCCGTCCGTATTCATCAGCTGTTTTGTGGCCGATCTGCCACGGTCCATCCATTTCGTTTCCTAAGCACCATGTTTTGATGCCGTACGGCTGTTCATAGCCATGTGATCTTCTTAAATCACTCCAATAAGAGCCTTTCGGATGATTGCAATATTCAACGAGATTACGGGCGGCATCTATGCCTCTTGTGCCGAGATTGACGGCCATATTGACCTCGGTGTTCACCTTTTTTGCCCAAGTTAAAAATTCATTTGTTCCCACTTCATTGGTTTCTGTCGTTTGCCATGCCAAGTCAAGCCGTCTCGGGCGATTTTCAACTGGTCCGACACCGTCCTCCCAGTTGTATCCGGATAAAAAGTTTCCGCCCGGATAACGGATGATCGGAACCTGTAATTCTTTAATCAGCGACTGGACATCTTTTCTAAACCCATCTTCATCCGCTTCAGGGTGATCAGGCTCATATATGCCTTCGTATACCGCACGCCCCATATGTTCGATAAACGATCCGTAAATCCGTTTGTCTACTTCACCGATTTTATATTCTTTGTCTACAATCATTCGCGCTTTTTTCATCACACGTTTCCTCCTTCATTAACCTTTGACTCCCCCTACCGTCAGGCCGGAGATAAAGTATTTTTGGAAAAACAAGAAAATGATAATGACCGGCAAAATTGCAAATACCGAGCCGGATATAAGCATGTCATAGTTGTTGCCATAAGGGCTCAGCAAGCTGGAAAGCCCAATTGGAAGCGTAAACATTTCTTTCGACCGAAGCACAATCAGCGGCCACAAGAAATTGTTCCAGCTGTTTAAGGACTGAAGGATGATCATCGCGCCGAAAGCCGGTTTCATCAGCGGTGCCATAATCCTGAAAAAGATGCCAAATTCCGTACAGCCGTCCATTCTTGCAGAATCCAACAGATCTCTTGGAAGACCAAGCGCATATTGCCTAAAAAAGAATACGGCAACAGGTGAAACGATAAACGGCAATATGACACCCGTATACGAATCGATCAAGTGCAGTCCGACGGTTAGCTTAAACAGAGGAAGCATCATAACCTCCAGCGGAACCATCATGATAATCAGCACAAGAACAAAGATGATACTTCTGCCCTTAAAATCATAAACCGCAAGCCCGTACCCGATCATCGAAGAAAAAAACAGGGTGAGCACGGTTGTGAAAAGCCCAAGCACAAGGCTGTTAAAGAACCATTTGAAATAAATACTGCCGCCGTTAAACAGAAATGTATAATTGTCAAGACTCATTACTTTAGGATCAATGTCAAGATTCAGCCCCACACGCAAAAGCTCAGATGACGGCTTTAAGGATCCTAAAAGCAAACAGAAAATCGGAAAAATATACAATAGGCTCAGCATCATAAAAAACAGAGTCAGCGCAATTCTGTAAACGCTAAACTGAGGACTGTTCCGCAACATTTATCCCTCCCCCTTAAACGAGCCTGAAAGCTTTAATGAAATCAGGCTGACAACAAGTATCACAATCAAAAGCACAATGCCGATGGCCGCTCCGTACCCCATTTCGTTGTAGGCAAGCCCCTGCTGATACAAATATCCGACAAGCGTCAGACCAATATTACCCGGGGAATTATTCTGCCAAAGCACGTAGCTTTCCTCAAACATTCTGAAGCCGCCGATTATGCTGATGGTCAGCACATATACGGTAACAGGCTTGAGAAACGGCAGCGTAATGTGTCGGAATTTTTTCATCGTATTCGCCCCGTCTATATCAGCAGCTTCGTACAGCTCTTTCGGCACATTTTGCAGACCTGCTAAAAAGTAAAGGATGTTGATTCCCATCCATCTCCACGAAGCAAGCAGCACCATCAAAAACATGCCGGTATGTTCATTGTTCATCCAGTTCTGAGGTGATAAGCCGAGTTTGAGTAGGATGGAGTTAGCCAGAGACGTTTCCATTTCTCCGAAGATCAGCCGAAAAATGATCCCCGCGACAATGGTGGAGGTCAATGCCGGTATGAATAGCGCTGATTTAAATATATTTCGAAATTTGACCAGCTTTGAATTCAGGAATATGGCCAGAAGCAATGGGACAGGAATCAGCACGATCAGCGTCCAAAAGGTGTATTCCAGCGTATTCCAAAGGGCGGTATAGAACGTCGGGTTGTTTAGCGCTGTATAATTAGACAATCCGACAAACGACACCTCTCCCGGCAAAATTCTTTGAAAGCTCATGATGAAGACACTAATGATGGGGTATAGAAAAAATACGAGAAAGGATAAAACGAATGGCGCTGTAAACAGATAGGGCGCCGCTTTTTTCGAATAAAATAGATCTCGCCAGCCTGATTGTTTCGCAGCTGAAGGAACGGGATGAACCGTTCCCGTTTTCACAGGTTTCATGAGAACCTCCCCGCTTTCACTTTTTGAATGGGATTCTATTTCTGTTTCAGTTCACCTGCCGCTCTGTCCAAGGCTTGTTTAGGCGTTTTTTGCTGGGATTTAAGCGCGTCGAACAATACGCTTCTGTTGACAAGGTCTGAAGCCTTGGCAAAATCCTCATGTAAATAAATTGGATTGATTTCATCCTTGATATCGAGCAGCACAGAAAAAATGCCTGTTCCGTTTTGGAAGTAATCCGTGTATTTGTTTTTCTCTTTCAATTCCTTGGAGCTCCAAACATCCCAGCGAAGCGGGTCAAACCCGAGTACGCTCCAGAGTTTTTTATTTCCTTCTTTAGAGCCCTTCGCAAAGGCCAAAAACTCTTTTGCTAACTCAACATGCTTGGATTGCTTCGGTACAACGGTTGCCGTACCGCCCAAGCCTGCCGAGCGGTCGCCCCCCTCTTTCCATGCCGGGAGCGGTCTGATGGCAATCTTCCCTTTCAGATCAGGCATATAATCGATAAATCTTCCCATATACCAAATCGGCATGAGGACTGAAGCAGCTCCTCCTTGGTTCATAAAACCGTAGTATTCTTCACTGTGATGCCCGCCGCCTGGAGCAGGAATCATCGTTTTATCATTGATCATGTCTTTTAAATATTGAAGTGTTTTTACGTTGGTGTCATTATTGAGGATCAGCTTGCCGTTTTTATCAAAATAGCCTGAGTTTTGCTGTGAAATCATAGATAAGAAGGTTCCGGAATCATTTGTTTCCACCGTTCCCATCGGCTTCCCGGTCACTTTGCGCACTTTCTGTCCGGCTTTATGGTAATCATCCCATGTTTTAATATCGTCAGGATTGACGCCGGCTTTTTTCATCACATCCATGTTATAAAACATGACTGTTGTCCCTACATGCGTATCGAGTCCGTAAAGCTTTCCGTTTTTGCTGTACAGGGTCAGCCTCGCCTCAACGAATTTATCGCGGTCCTTTTCAATCAGCGGAGTCAAGTCGGCAAGCGGTATGTCAGAGCCCTTCAAAAAGTTTGAAAAACGGGCCAATTCGACATCGGCAATATCAGGGACGCCTTCTCCCGCTATCAAGGAGATAGATAAGTTATCATGCATTTGCCCATACGGATAAACGACCGTATTCAGCTTAATTTTGCGGTCAGGATATTTTTTGTTCCATTCCTTCACCATTTCCACATAGAACTGCTCATGAAGCCCGTTAAATGTCCAAAAGGTCAGCTGAGTTTCACCCGATTTGCCGGATGATTTTTCTGCTGAACACCCGGCAATGAGTAATGTCAGCAGCATCATGAGCACAAGAAAACAGACAGTCATTTTTTTCATCTGCGTTACCCCTTCCATTCGAGGTGCGGGCTATTCATATAGACCATGATTGATCAGCGTTTTGTTTTCATTGATAATTCTTAATCCGGTGCAGCGGTCTCTTAAGGTGTGCGCGTGTCTGAAGGCATTTTTGACGGAATCCTGCCCGACACCGATTTCGTCAAAATACGCAGGGCCTCCGGCTGATCTCAGCCAGTCAGCGAGCACTTCTCCTTCCGGGAGTGTTTGATAAGCCGATTGGATGGCTTGCCGCCGGCTTGGTGAAAATTCGTTCAATCTCTCATCCTTTGCGAGCTTTCTGTATGTGTCAGTTAATAAAACAGCGGCACAGCCCACCTTTGCCCCATGAAGAATCTGAGGCCGTTTTTTCTCCATTAATTCCATCTCAATCCAATGTGAAATATGATGCTCGCCGCCTGATGCCGGGCGGGAATGATCTAAGGCCAGCATGACAAGCCCCGATACGATTAAAGACTCCATCAACACCCGTATGCCAGTTTCCGTTTTCATCGCGATGTCTTCTGTGTGTGCGATACAGGCGTCAAGCGCCTCTTGAACGATCTTAGCTCCTGCTGGCGAATAAGGCTCACCGGCAAGATGCCGGGATATTTCCCAATCTGCTAAAGATGTTATTTTACCGAGCATGTCACCAAACCCAGCCGCCACCATTGATTGCGGTGCCGCCTTTAATAGATCCAGATCAGCGAACAGCGCAGATGGGGCCTTCGTTTGAATGGTTGTTTTCGTGCCGTATAAAATAATCGGCGCCCCGGCTGACGTAAAACCGTCTACAGATGGAGCAGTCGGATAAGAAATAAACGGCAACTCTCTCTGAAACGCCGCAAAGCGGACGATATCATGAATCGTGCCCGAACCGACTGCAATCATGACATCCGTTGTTTGTTTTGTATGGATCAGCGCATGAATGAGCGATCGTTCATCAGCTGTCACATCTCCGGCTTCATTTTCTGGAATGATCAGGCACTCGGCCTGAAATCCTGCTTGATTCAGCCGGTTTTCCAAATCAATTCCTGCAATGCGGTGTGTATTCGAGTCGCAAACAAGGACAATATGTTTGTAGTTTTTTCGTTTTACATAATCCAAAAGCGAATCAGCTGCTTGTTTACCGAGGACAATTTCTTCAACTTCTATAGGAGACGTCTCTTCTCCGGCGTGTTCAAAAGCACGCTGAACGTCAGCTGCGATACGATTCATATCAGAATCCCCTCCTCAGCCAATTTGGTTACATCCTCTATGGACCCCAGCACATAATCCGGCGTATACAAACGCTGTTCTCCCGGTTTCGCAGAACCAGTAAGCACTAAGGCGCTTTTCAGGCCATAAAGCCTTCCCATTGCAATGTCTGATTCAATGCTGTCTCCTATAATCATGCATTCATGTGCGGACAGCCCCATTGCTGTACAGGCAGCCTCAGCCATCAGCCAAGACGGCTTTCCGACAACAAGTTCAGTCTTCGCTTGAGCGGAAGCCTCTATCGCCCCAATCATTCCGGCCACATCAATGGCATTTCCATTTTCGTTTGGAAAAGAGCGGTCTTTGTTTGTAGCAATGATACGAGCGCCGCCGGCGGCCGCTTGAAAGGCTTGATTTAAATCTTTGTACGTAAGCGTTTCATGAAGGGAGATCACGAGCCAATCCGCTTCCTTCGGTTCGTTCGCACGCTGCACACCGGCCAGTCTCAGCTCGTCAACCAAACCTTGTTCTCCAAGCACCCATACCTTTGAAAAACGATAATGTTTTTTCAGAAAGGCTGCCGTTACACTCGACGACAGAACAATGTCGTTTACATCCGCTTCAATCCCCGCTCCAAGAAGTTTTTTTCTGCACATGGCACGGGAGATATTCCCCCGGTTGCTTAAAAAGACGATTTTCTTTCCCATTCTCCTAAGCGTTTTGATCGCTTCTCTTGCTCCTTCGATCAACTCATTTCCTCTGAATACAGTACCGTCCAAGTCAATCAGAATGCCAGCCGGTGACACAGGCGTATCATGACTGGCCATAATACGCATTTGCTCCGTGTTTTCGATAAAAATGCTTTTCATGCAGGACTGTATTAATTGGGGTTACATCCTTGTTCAGCATAATGGAGTGATAGGCCATTTCGGCAACCGTTTCTAATACAACTGCGTTATGAATGGCATTTAAGGCATCCGTTCCCCAGCAGAACGGTCCGTGATTATTCACGAGCACACCCGGCACCTGTTCGTAGTTATGCTGCTGAAAGGTTTCCGCTATGACTTTTCCTGTATTCAATTCGTACTCATGAATGATTTCTTCATCGTACATTTCTCTAGTACACGGAATCGCACTGTCAAAATAATCAGCATGAGTCGTGCCTAAAGGCGGAATGTCTCTGCCTGATTGCGCCCAGCTTGTCGCCCATTGAGAATGGGTATGAACTATTCCCCCGATATTCGGAAAGGCTTTATATAAATAAACATGGGTAGGTGTATCTGAAGAAGGCTTAAGCGAGCCTTCGACGACTTCTCCTTCAAGGTTCAAAACAACCAAGTCATCTGCTGTCAGGTCGCTGTATTCGACTCCGCTAGGTTTGATGACAATTCTTTCTTTTTCACGGTCAATGCCGCTGACATTTCCCCACGTAAAGGTTACCAGCTGATGCTCTTGAAGCTTCAGGTTGGCAGCCAGCACTTCTTTTTTTAATGTTTCAAGCATGCTCCATCACCCTTTATCAATTCTTTTTGGCGGCAGATGAAAATTGAAGATTTTTGATGGTTTTCAGACGCTTCATGACATGGTTTTCTTTTCCGAAATAATGAACCAGCTCTTTATATTCAGCGTACAATTTTTCATAGACCGCGGCATTTTCGGCATTTGGCGTATAAGATATATCTTTCAGTTTTCCCATGTTCGCCGCTGCGTCTTTGATGTCGTCGTATCCGCCTTTTTCTTTGCCTGCTGCAAGCGCGCCGAAAATGGCAGATCCTAAGGCTGGGGCTTGCGGTGACCCAGAGATTTTAATGTCCATGTTTGTCACATCCGCATAAATCTGCATGACAAACGGGTTTTTCTCAGCAATTCCGCCGGCTGCGAACAGCTCCTCAATCGGAACCCCGCTTTCTTTGAACGTTTCGATAATCATCCGTGTTCCGTAGGCTGTCGCTTCAACTAACGCTCTATAAATCTCTTCAGGCTTCGTCAGCAGGGTTATGCCAAGCAGCATCCCTGTTAAATCTGCATCAACAAGAGTTGAACGGTTGCCATTCCACCAATCTAAAGCAAGCAGGCCGCTTTCACCCGGCGCTTGATGGTTTGCTTTCTCACTCAGCAGCTCATGAATGCCAATGTTTTTTTCCTTTGCTTCCTCTTGATACGCTTGCGGAACACAAGTTTTCACAAACCAGTCAAAATGATCGCCAACACAGGACTGTCCGGCTTCATATCCCGCATAGCCCGGGAGAATTCCGTTGTCCACAACGCCGCACATCCCTGGAACGATATGCACCTCTTCACCAAGAAGAACATGGCACGTTGAGGTTCCCATAATCATCAGCATTTTCCCTGGCTCTGTGATGCCGACCGCCGGCACGGAAACATGAGCATCCACATTGGCAACCGCAACAGCCGTTCCCGGAAGAAGCCCTGTCAGCTTTGCCATTTTGTCAGTCAGGCCGCCGGCTTTTTCCCCTACTGAATGAATCGGCCCTGCCAATTTATCTCTTGTAATCGTTTTCATTGAAGGGTTTAATTTCTCAAAAAAACCATCTGACGGATATCCCGCTTTTTCACTCCAAATCGCTTTATACCCTGCAGTACAGTTGCTTCGCTTGAGCGAGCCGCACAGCTGGTACACGATCCAGTCCGCAGCCTCGATGATCCGGTCAGCCGCTTCATAAATGTGAGTCGCTTCCTCAGCTATTTGCATGACCTTTGGAATCATCCATTCTGATGAAATTTTTCCTCCGTACCGCTGTAAAAAAGCCTCTCCTTCTTCTTCCGCGATTTGATTGAGCCGATCAGCATGTTTTTGTGCCGCATGATGCTTCCAGAGCTTCACATAGCTGTGCGGCTCCTCTTCATATTCAGGCAGCATGCACAACGGCTGTCCGCTGCTGTCAATAGGAAGGATTGTACATGCCGTGAAATCAATCCCAATTCCGATAATGTCTTTTGGTTCAACGCCCGTCTGTTCAAGTAAAGACGGAATGGTTGTTTCCAAGACTTCGAGATAATCAGCAGGGTGCTGCAGCGCCCAGTCGCGCGGCAGCTTTTGGCCCGTTTTGGGCAGGACGGTATCAATGACAGCATGCCTGTATTCTTTTACAGCAGACGCAAGTTCCTCCCCTGTTTGGACATGAACCAACACCGCTCTTCCAGATAAAGTTCCAAAATCAACCCCTATAGTGTAAGCCATGTGACATCCCCCTCTACTTTTGAAGCCGGTAAAGCGCCTCGTTCCATTTTAACTCGTGTTTCAGTTTATGAATTGTCGTATCACGGGAAATGAGAACACTTTCGATCCCCGCCATTTCCGCCCAATCAAGCATTTGCTCCGCTGTCAGTTCATAAGACAGGCAGGTATGGTGTGCGCCGCCGGCTAAAATCCATGCCTCCGCTGCTGTTTTCAATGACGGCTCCGGCTTCCAGAGAACTCGGGCCACCGGCAGATTCGGCATGTCTTTTTCAATTTCCTGGCCGTTGACTTCATTCAGCACAAGGCGGAAACGCCCGCCAATATCAACAATGCTGGCTTGAATGGCCGAACCGCTGATGCCGTTAAATACAAAACGCGCAGGGTCCTCCTTGCCGCCGATCGAAAGCGGGTGAACCTCGATTTTCGGCTGATCCAAAGCGACAGTCGGACACACTTCAAGCATGTGAGAGCCCAGAATCATTTCATTTCCCGGTTCAAAATGGTACGTGTAATCTTCCATGAAGGAAGTTCTTTTTCCTTTGGCCATGATTTTCATCATCCGTACAAGGGCCGCTGTCTTCCAATCCCCTTCACCGGCGAAACCGTAACCTTTCTCCATCAGGCGCTGAACGGCAAGTCCCGGCAGCTGTTTCATTCCGTGCAGCACTTCAAACGATGTCGTAAACGCTGTGTATCCGCCTTGTTCAAGAAAAGCGGTTAAGCCTAGTTCAATTTTCGCCTGCTCTTTAATGGATGCTACCCTTGCTTCGTCACGTTTTGTTTCCTCTCTGATCACATATAATCTGTCATATTCCGCATAAAGCGTGTCAACCTCGTCGTCCGTAATGCGATTCATCACCTCAACAAGATCTCCGATTCCATATCCGTCAACCTGCCAGCCAAATTGAATATGCGCCCCGACCTTGTCTCCGTCGGTTACCGCGACATGACGCATGTTATCTCCAAATCTGGCAACCTTAATATGTCTGCTTTCATTTAATGCAGCCGCCGTATCCATCCACTGGGACATTTCTTTTTTCACTTCTTCATCATCCCAATAGCCGGCAATGACTTTTCGGCTAAGCCCCATTCGCGAGTTGATGTAACCGTACTCTCGATCGCCATGCGCGGATTGGTTGCTGTTCATAAAATCCATGTCAATCGTACCCCACGGAATATCGCGATTATATTGGGTATGCAAATGCAAAAGCGGTTTTTGATAAGAGGAAAGGCCTTCTATCCACATTTTTGCAGGGGAAAATGTGTGCATCCATGTAATGATGCCAGCGCACGTCTCACTGTACTCCGCTTCTCTTAACAGCTCTCTAATCGTTTCCGGTGAAGTGACGACGGGCTTATGAACCATTTTATATCTGGAAGAAACCCCGCTGAGCCCCTCACAAATGTTTTTCGCATGCTGATCCACCAGTTCCAGCGTTTCTTCCCCGTATAGGTGCTGGCTTCCTGTCACAAACCAGAATTCATAATCCTTTGTCTGAAGCATGTAAACTGCCCCTTTCCCATAAAATAAAACGCTTTCAAACACAAGAAAAAAGATACGTACTAATGATAGAAAACAAACCTATAAATAATAATTTGTACGAACAACTTCATTATAGTAATTGACTATTACACTGTCAATCTTTTCTTTTAAAAAAAGCCGGGCTCTGCCCCCGGCTTTTTGATTCAATAGGACGGCCAGCCCGAGCTCCAATTCAAATCATTGATAAGAAGCTTTGGAATGCCGTTGTTATTGGCATCATAGGCATGGCGAACAAGAATGTTTCCATTTACAATATCCTGGCCTCCAGGTCCTTTCCATTGATCATTGCCCGAATCCAAAATGGTGCCTCCGCCTTCGAGCATGCTTTTTCCGCTTTTATCAAGATAAGGGCCTGTAATGTTTTTAGATCTTCCGTAAGCAATTTTGTACGTACTGTTTACGCCGGCACAGCATTTATCAAATGAAACCATTAAATAGTAGTAACCATTTTGATACGTAAGAGCAGGGGCTTCCAGCGCACCGCCATTATTCGGTCTGGCTGCAATCGAATAGAGCGAGCCTGTAGGCTTCATCGTATTCTTATCAAGCTTGGTCAGCTTAATGCCGGTCCAAAACGAGCCGAACGCGAGCCACGGGTTGCCATCCTTGTCGAATGTCAGCTCCGGATCAATGGCGTTATAATTATTTGAGCTTGTCGAACGAATCACCAAGCCCTCGTCCTTCCAACTCCCCGAACTGATGCTTGTGGAAGATGCCAGGCCAATGGCAGATGTATTGCTTCCAAAAGAAGAAACAGAATAATACAGCCAGTACTTTCCGTTATAGTATTGGATGTCCGGCGCCCATTGGTTTGGCTCGTAATTCGGCACATAATTGGACCACCACGATAGCGGTGTGCTGAAAATAGATTTTTGTACGGTCCAATTTTTAGCGTCTGAAGACTTCAACACCCGCAGTCCCCGTTCTTCCGTAAGCCCTGTGCCGAGCGCATACCATGAGCTCCCCTCTTTAATCATAGTCGGGTCATGAAGCAGCTCATTGGATGCACCCCAAAACGCGGCCTCTGCGGGAGCAGCGGAAGTGAATAACAAACCTGCAGCCAGAGCGGCACTCGAAAAGTGAAAGAAACGTTTCCATGTTTTTTTTGTTTTCAATTTTGTTCATCCTCCCTTAAATTAGAAAGCGCTTACAAAATAGATTGTTTACCCTCCCTTCCTTTCAAATGAGCTGGGTATCGTAGATCTTCATGTTCAGGACATTTTCGGTATCCTCTTTATTGTAGTCACTCCGCTGTAATTTGTACAGACAAAAAAATAGAATCCGCCTGTTGAGGCGGATTCCTCCGTATCTTTATTGGTACGTAATTTCATCAACCGTTTTACGATCTAGCTTCTTAATGACTTCTGTAATTAACTTAACGGCGTTTTCATAATCATCACGATGGAGCATGGCTGCGTGCGTATGAATGTAGCGCGTTGCAATGGTAATGGACAGCGCAGGAACGCCATTTGCCGTCAAATGGATGGCTCCCGAATCAGTTCCGCCGCCGGCAATCGAATCAAACTGGTACGGAATGCCTGCTTCTTCCGCGGTAGCGACAACTGCATCGCGCAAACCTTTGTGAGAGACCATAGATGCATCGTAAACGATAATTTGCGGGCCTTTACCCATTTTGCTTTGCGCTTCCTTCTCGGAAATGCCAGGCGTGTCTCCTGCGATTCCTACATCGACCCCAAACGCAATATCAGGCTGTATGGTGTGTGCAGCCGTTTTCGCTCCCCTCAGGCCGACTTCCTCCTGCACGGTTCCGACGCCATACACAATGTTTGGATGATCAGTGTTTTGTAAGTTTCTTAATACATCAATTGCAATCGCACAGCCGATGCGATTGTCCCAAGCCTTTGCGAGCAGGAATTTTTCATTGTTCATAACCGTAAATTCAAAATGCGGAACAATCATATCTCCCGGGAGCACGCCCCACTCCAAGGCTTCTTCCCGGCTTGAAGCTCCGATATCAATAAACATATCTTTTATTTCCACTGATTTTTTTCTTGCTTCAGGAGACAAAATATGAGGCGGCTTAGATCCGATAACCCCTGTGATTTCTCCTTTTTTTGTGACGATGGTGACGCGCTGGGCAAGCATAACCTGAGCCCACCAGCCGCCAACGGTTTGAAAACGGATAAAGCCTTTATCTGTGATTTGTGTCACCATAAAGCCGACTTCATCCAAATGTCCGGCGATCATAATTTTCGGGCCGTTTTCTGCACCAGTTTTTTTAGCAATTAAACTGCCCAGGCGATCTGTTGTCACCTCATCAGCAAATGGTTCTATGTATGATTTCATCACTTGCCTTACTTCTCTTTCATTGCCCGGTATGCCTTTTGCATCTGTTAAATCTTTCAGCATGGTCAATGTTTTATCTAATTTTTCCATGTTCCAAACCCTCCTTCATCAGTCCTGCATTCTTATTATACAAAACATGGCGCTAACCATACGACTATTTCACTTGAAAATCGGGTATATGTTTTTAGAACTTTCTTTTAGAAAAAGTGAAACTTTTTTCTATGCTCTTCGTATTACATCAGATCATCACAATAAGGGAGGTGCCTTCACACAATGTTTGTCATGGTTCTAAGGATTATTTTGCTTGCACTTTTTGCTTATTGTATTTATGCCGTGGTCAAATATGTCGCGAATCCAAAGAGAAGGCTTAAGCTGGCCCAATCAAAAGAACATTTTTATATTATCGATGAACAGAACAATACCCGAAAGAACTTTCAGCTGACGTATAAAGGCGTGCTTTTTGAAGGAGAAAAGCATATTCCTTCCAAGGATCATCCTCTGTTTATCCACACCATCTTTGTCTGGACAGAATCTCCTGAGAAGCTGAAGCATTTCTCTGCAAAAGATTTTGAGAACATTGAAGAAAAAGTGCTGGAACGATATCCAAATTGTAAAATTGACTGGGACCAGCCCATTAAACTTGCAAAAAAAGCAGAAGAGCGTTAAAACGCTTTTCTGCTTTTTATAAATCAAACGGACTGTAGTAAATACCGATGAGAATCGCTTCTATTACCAGAAGAAGCGGTACTCCGTACTTAAAAGAAGCGTGTTTCGTTTTATGTCTGAAGGTTTGCATGCCAAGCCAGATACCGAGCGCTCCAAACACGATGGCTATCAGCCACAGCCGGTCTTCAGAAATTCTCCATTTGTGCTGCTGCGCTTTGCGTTTGTCAACGCCCATCACCCAAAAACCGCACAGATTCATCAACACCAAATAGACTGCAATAACCATGTTGCCTCATCCTTTATATAAAAAAGCCGCTCTACTGGAGAGCGGCTCTATATGATTACTTGTTTAATTGAGCTTTAGCAGCATCAGCAAGCTGATTGAATGCAGTAAGATCGTTTACAGCAAGATCAGCAAGCATTTTACGGTTTACTTCGATACCAGAAAGCTTAAGACCGTGCATTAAACGGCTGTAAGAAAGGCCGTTCATGCGAGCAGCTGCGTTGATACGAGTGATCCAAAGTTTACGGAAATCACGTTTTTTCTGACGACGGTCACGGAAAGCATAGTTTCCAGATTTCATGACCTGCTGGTTAGCTACTTTGTATAATGTATGTTTTGAACCGAAATAACCTTTTGCTAATTTAAGAACCTTTTTACGACGCTTACGCGCAACAGTTCCGCCTTTTACTCTTGGCATTAAATTTCCCTCCTAATTGTTCCTTATCCGATTACTTGATGTTAGCAAGCATTTGTTTGATACGTTTGAAGTCTCCTGCACTTACAACAGCACTCTTGCGAAGCTTACGCTTTTGCTTTTGAGATTTGTTAGCGAATAAGTGACTTGTATACGCGTGAGAACGTTTTAACTTCCCAGAACCTGTCTTTTTAAAACGTTTAGCAGATCCGCGGTGAGTTTTCATTTTTGGCATGGGATTTCCTCCTTATTGCTTTTCGTTTTTCGGCGCGAGCATTAAGAACATGCTGCGGCCGTCCATTTTTGGTTTTGTTTCGACAGTCGCAACCTCAGCACATGCTTCAGAAAAACGGTCTAACACACGCTGACCGATTTCTTTATGAGTGATTGCGCGTCCTTTAAAGCGGATAGAAGCTTTCACTTTATCGCCTTTTTCAAGGAATTTAATCGCATTGCGCAATTTCGTGTTAAAGTCATGCTCATCGATTGTCGGACTTAACCGAACTTCTTTTAAGTTAATGATTTTTTGATTCTTGCGTGCTTCTTTTTCCTTTTTCTGTTGCTCAAATCGGAACTTACCGTAGTCCATGATTCGGCAGACAGGCGGTTTTGCATTCGCTGCAACTAACACAAGGTCAAGATTTGCGCGGCCGGCGATTTCAAGTGCTTCCTGACGGGACTTGATTCCAAGCTGGTCGCCATTTTGTCCGATTAAACGGACCTCACGTGCACGGATACCCTCATTAACCAATTGATCTTTGCTAATAATGAGCCACCTCCATAGTTTCTTCGAATTGATTCACAACTCATTTTGACTGCATTCTGCAGGCAAACAAAAAGTGTGGGCATTATAAAACACCCACACTACGAACATCTGTATCAATAAAAATGTACGGTCAACCTGCCAACTACATGCATGTGTCAATCAGGTGAGAAGCGGGTGCTTCTGCTTGTGATTTATATTCAATTCAATAACTATTCTACACAATACCGGATCTTTAGTCAAGGACGACTTATCCGGAACAACTTTTACATTGTAACATGGGTTTTCTATGAGCGCAAGAGAGAAAAAGAAAATCTTTCATCCTCAACCAGAATGTAAAGTTTATGAACCGCTCATCCACGCACCATAAACGAAAAAAGCCAGGGCTGAATGCCTTGGCTTAACCTCCGATCAGCTGCACGAACACTGGGATGACCAGAACCGTTACCACTCCTACTACGACAACCGCAATACTCGCCATCGCAGCTTCAACTTCTCCCATCTCAATCCCGACCGCTACACCAAGTGCATGTCCGGATGTTCCGAGAGCCAATCCTTTAGAAATCGGATTCTTTACTTTAAACACCTTCAAGAACAATGCTCCGAGCGCATATACGATGACAGCGTTAAAGATGACCGCAAAGGCTGTGATGTCGCTGATGCCCCCGATGCCTTTTGATAAAGGAAGCGCAATTGCCGTTGTAGCCGCCTGCGGAAGCATGCTTTTCATTACGGCCGAATCGAGATGAATGCCTTTTGCGAGCAAATAAACAATCGTGACAGAGCAGATAGACCCGGCAATAATGGAGGCCATGATTTGCCACCAGTATTTTTTAAGCTTATCTCTTTGTTTGTACAAAGGAATGGCAAAAGCAATCGTTGCCGGTTCCAGGAAAAACTTAATGATTTCTCCTCCGTTATTATAGTCTGCGTAGGAAAAACCGCCGATTTTTAAAAATGCGATCCCAAGCACCATGGCAACAAACAAAGGAGTGAAAAGGAAGAAGCCTTTTGTTTTCTTAAATAAAAAGGTGCCGATGCCGAATGCAGCAAGTGATACGACAATCCCAAAATAAGGACTCATTGTGCTTTCCATGTGATGAACCTCCTGTTTCCTTAATGGTGAACAAGTTCGTTATTGTTCTGCGGGCTTTGCACTGTTTTTGTTTTCATGTCCGCTGCAGTTTTGCGATTTCCGCCCAGCGAAAGAATCAGCTGAGAAAACAATCCCGTAGCCCCCAGCAAAATAATCGTTGCGAGCAGAATGACAAGAACAATTTGCAGGCCGTATTGCTGCATCACACCAAGCGAATTCATAACAGATATACCTGACGGAACAAATAAAAATCCGATCAGAGAGGTTAAAGACGTTCCGAGCGTTTCCACTTGTTCCAGTTTAATGACTTTCAAACATAATAGGAGAAATAATAAGACCAACCCTACAACCGATGCGGGGATAGGTATTGGGACAATAGCGGCAATCATATTCGAAACCAGCATAATGACGGCAAAAATAAATGCTTGTGTTAAAAACCCATACACTTTTTTAGCACTCATTTTCTTCACCTCTTTCTCTTTGGTACCCTCATTATAAATAAGAATCCCTTGTTATGAAGCGCTTACAAGGTAACATGCCGAATAGCGGGCCTGAGTTGCAGAATCAAATGGCTGAAATGCAAAAAGCCGCCCATCAAATATGGAGCAGCTTTTTCAATTCTTTCGCATATGTCCGGCTGACCGGTATTTTCGATCCGTCTTTCATGATCAGATTATACGTAGAATTAAACCATGGCTGAATTTCTTTAATATATTCGGTATTGACGACAAAGCTCCGATGGACGCGGATAAAATCAGAATCCGGAAGCTTTTTCTCTATCACAACAAGCGTCTCGCTGACCGTATAAGAATGATCGAAGGTTTTTACATTAACATGGCCATCCTCTGTTCCAGCATAGATAATGTCCTTCGTATCCACGATCACAATCGATTCCCCCACAGATAGCGCGAGCTTATGCTGCCCGGCATGGCTGTTTTGATCTGTTTCGACAATATCCCGATTGACTTTTTTATATTTTTTCAGCGTTTGCTGAATTCTTTCCTCATCGAAAGGTTTGGTTAAATAATCAAGAGCATCTACCTCAAACGCTTTGAGCGCATACTGGTCATACGCTGTCGCGAACACAACAGCAGGAGGATGCTTCATTTTCTTCAATCGCTTTGCGATATCAAAACCGTTTTCTCCAGATAAATCAACGTCTAAAAACAGCAAATCAGGTTTTTGATCCATCATTTGGTCAAAAGCGGATTCGATATTTTCCGCTTCATTGATTTCCATTTCCTCATTGGTCCGCTTGAGCAAGTAAGCCAGTTCATCCCTTGCCAGCATCTCATCATCAACTATTAACACCCTGAGCATGTTCTTCTCCCTCTTTCATCTGTTGCATTGGCACTTGAAAGGAAACCTCTGTCCCTTTATGAACCTCACTGCTGATATGCAGTGCAGCCTGCTGTCCGAATAAACCGATCAGCCGTTGATTTAGGTTATAAAGCGCTGTACCGGTTCCCTCCTTAGACGGAAATGGCTTCTTCCCCAGTTCCTGCAGGACGTCCGCCGGTATTCCGCGTCCGTTATCCGTCACCTTCATATAGACGGACGCATTATCAGATATGACACAGACTGTAACCTTGCACATGTCTTGTTTTTTCGGAAACGCGTGCCGAAGCGCGTTCTCGACTAGCACCTGCAAAACAAACGGAGGGATTTCAATCTGCTCCAGTCTGCTGTCGATATTGAGCTCAATTTTATATTTCCCGGGAAAACGCGCCTGTTCTAATGACAAATAGGCGTTAAGATGGTTCAGCTCCTTTGAGAGCGGGATCAGCAGCTGTCTCGCTCCTTGAAGGTTTGAACGAAAATAAACACTGAGCTGCAATAGGAGTTTACGGGTTTTTTCAACATCTGTGCGGCAGAGCGCAGAAATCGTGTTGATCGCATTAAATAAAAAATGAGGATTCACCTGTGCTTGAAGCGCTTTGATTTCAGCATCCTTGAGAAGCTTGCTTTGCAGCTCTGCTTCCCCAAGCTCAAGCTGTGTCGAAAACAGCATGGCCAGTCCCTCAGCAAGCTCCTCCTCTACCTGGCTAAGGCCTGCCGGGCTTTTAAAATACATTTTTAAGGTGCCGATTGTGTTGCCGTTCGATGTCAGCGGCAGGACAATTGCGGCGTGCAAAGGGCATTCAGCATGCGTGCATTCAATCTCTTCCTTCGAAATCGCCTTCATGATATGCCCTGTTTTAATTACCTTTTTGGACAGGCCGGTGATCAGGCTTTTTGATGGAATGTGGTGATCCATGCCCGCGCCGACATGCGCAAGGATCTTTTCTTTATCAGTGAGAGACACCGCATCTGTTCCAGTCAGCTTATGGATAATAGCCGCTACACTTTTACAGGAGTTTTCATTTAATCCTTGGCGAAAAAATGGAAGTGTCTGATCAGCAATCGTCAGCACTCGATGCGTTTCGAGAGCCCTCGCCTGCTCTTCCTTGCGAATGATTGCTTGAATAATCGACAGAAAAATAAAACTGCCTGTACCATTGATCAGGATCATCGGAATCCCGATCATGCTGACAAGCTCCCAAGCGTCACTGAACGGCTTTGCCATCAGCAAAATAATGAGCATTTGCAGGGACTCCATGCCGATTCCCACAAGAGCGGCGATACGCGGTGTCGGCATTCGATATCGCTTCGTAAAATACCTGCCGATCAAGCCTGCAAGAACACCCGCTAAAATGGATGACACGGCACAGCTTAAGGCCGTGCTGCCACCGAGTGAAAGACGATGCAGGCCCGCCAGTATGCCAATTCCAGTCCCTACAAACGGACCTCCGAGAAGGCCTCCGATTTCCACACCCAAAATACGGGTATTCGCGATAGAGCCCGATGGATCTATCGTAAGCACCCAGTCATTATTTACGATCATATTTCTTTGAATTTCGATACCTGTATAATTACTGATGATGCTGAAAAGAGAAAAAATAGAAATCAAAACCGCTTTTCCTTTATAGCCGTCCTGATTCTGAAGAGCTTGTCTGAAAAGTTTCGTATGGGCGAGAATGAACCCTAATATAACAATAATCCCTACCCTCTCGAGCATCATAATCATCAAATGAATCATTCATGTCACCTGTTCTTTCCGTTTTCATTCTAGCATGTTTTCGTTTTGCGGCTGACTGTTTTTTTAAAATCATCTGAAAACATATTTCACAAGGCTTTTATCTATTGTAAAATAAAACATGAGCCTTTTGGCAGAAAGATTTGAATCTGAAGCAGAGGAGAAGATCATGAAAGCCGTATTTTTTGATTTAGATGATACACTACTTTGGGACGAAAAAAGCGTCAGAACAACATTTGCAGAAACTTGCTTACAGGCGGGGAAAAAATATGGCCTTGACCCTGAGGAATTCGAAGCAGCTGTTCGCGAAGCGGCGAGAGAATTGTACATGTCATATGAGACGTATCCATATACAGTGATGATCGGCATTAACCCGTTTGAAGGGCTGTGGTCCAATTTCTCAGAGCCTATCAGTGAGGGCTTTCAAAAGTTGAACAAGATTGTACCGGAGTACAGAAGAAATGCGTGGACAAACGGACTTAAAGCGCTTGGGATCGATGATCCTGCATATGGCGAATACTTGGGAGAGTTTTTTGCGGCAGAGCGCAGAAAACGCCCGTTTGTATATGATGAAACATTTGCTGTACTCGATCAATTAAAAGGCAAGTATGAATTATTGCTTTTGACAAATGGCGATCCGAGTCTGCAAAAGGAGAAGCTTGCCGGCGTACCTGAGCTCGCCCCTTACTTCAATGAAATTGTCATCTCTGGCGCATTCGGCAAGGGCAAACCGGATGTTTCCATTTTTGAACATTGCCTTAAGCTGATGAATATTGAAGAAGACGATGCCATCATGGTCGGCGATAATTTGAATACTGATATTTTAGGCGCTTCAAGAGCCGGAATCAAAACCGTTTGGATCAACCGGACGGATAAGAAAAACGAAACTGACGTATCGCCTGATTACATCATCAGCAGCCTTCATGATTTGTTTCCTATATTAGAGAAATAAAAAAGCATGATCTCTTCAATGAGATCATGCTTTTTATTTTATTTTTTCGCTTCAGCTACTGCCTTTTTGACAAACTCATCAAGAGAAATCGTTTCAGAGTTCTGTTCACCGTATTTCCGCACGTTTACCGCCCCGTTTTCTGCTTCTTGGTCACCGACCACCAGCATGTACGGGATTTTTTGCATTTGTGCTTCACGGATTTTGTAGCCGATTTTTTCATCACGGCTGTCGACCTCAACACGCAGGCCTTCACGCTGCAGGCGTTCCTGTACCTTTTTCGCGTAGTCTAAATGCACAGCCGGAGAAACCGGGATGACTTGGAACTGAACCGGTGCAAGCCATGTCGGCAGTGCGCCTTTGTGTTCTTCGATTAAGAAGGCGACAAAACGTTCCATTGTTGAGACGACGCCTCTGTGAATGACAACCGGACGGTGCTGCTTGCCGTCTTCACCGATGTATGTCAGATCGAAACGTTCCGGCAATAAGAAATCAAGCTGAACCGTAGACAATGTTTCTTCTTTGCCGATTGCAGTTTTTACTTGAACATCAAGTTTAGGGCCGTAGAATGCCGCTTCACCTTCTGCTTCATAATAGTCATGGCCGATTTCGTCCATTGCCTCTTTCAGCATGGATTGCGCTTTGTTCCACATTTCATCGTCATCAAAATATTTCTCTGTATCTTCCGGATCGCGGTAAGACAGACGGAATGTGTAATCACTTAAACCGAAATCCTCATATACATCCTGGATTAAACGGACTGTACGGATAAACTCATCCTTAATTTGATCCGGGCGCACAAAGATGTGTGCATCGTTTAACGTCATTCCGCGTACGCGTTGAAGCCCTGACAGCGCACCTGACATTTCATAGCGGTGCATCGTTCCCAGCTCCGCAATCCGAATCGGAAGCTCGCGGTAGCTGTGAATGTCTTGTTTGTAAATCATCATATGGTGCGGGCAGTTCATCGGACGCAATACAAGTGTTTCATTGTCCATTTCCATCGGAGGGAACATGCCTTCCTGATAATGGTCCCAATGTCCTGATGTTTCATACAGCTCTTTGCTGCCGAGCACAGGTGTATACACATGCTCATAGCCAAGGCTGATTTCTTTATCGACAATGTAGCGCTCGATGACGCGGCGGATTGTTGCGCCCTTTGGCAGCCAAAGCGGCAGGCCTTGTCCGACTTTCTGAGAGTTCGCAAACAGCTTTAATTCTTTGCCGAGCTTTCTGTGGTCGCGTTCTTTCGCTTCTTCTAGCATACGAAGATGCTCTTCAAGATCAGCTTTTTTGAAGAAAGCTGTACCATATACGCGCTGAAGCATTTGGTTTTTGCTGTCACCGCGCCAGTATGCGCCTGCAAGGCTTAATAGCTTAAATTCTTTGATTTTCCCAGTTGAAGGAACGTGGACGCCGCGGCACAGGTCAAAGAATTCGCCTTGCTCATAGATCGAAACGGTTTCTCCTTCAGGAATCGCATCCAATAGTTCAAGCTTCAGGTCGTCACCGATTTCCGCAAAACGGGCTTTCGCTTCTTCACGGCTGACTTCTTTTCGAACGATCGGAAGGTTCGCATTGACGATTTTTTTCATTTCTTTCTCGATTTTCGGCAGATCCTCCGGTGTAATCGCTTCGTCCATTTCTACGTCGTAGTAAAAACCGTTTTCGATGACCGGACCGACGCCGAATTTAACATCCTTGTAGATGCGTTTAATCGCTTGAGCCAGTAAGTGAGCCGTACTATGGCGCATAATTTGAAGACCTTCTTCCGAGCCTTCTGTAATGATTTCCACTGTACCGTCTTCATTGATCGGCGTTCTCAAATCGATTTCTTTTCCGTTCAGTTTTCCGGCTAATGATTTTTTCTTTAAGCCCGGACTGATGGATGCCGCGATATCTTCTGTTGTTGTTCCTTTCGCAAACTCCTTGACTGCTCCATCAGGAAATGTGATTTTTACCATATCTGACATCTTTGTCACTCCTTTTTTTGCATATAAAAAACCCCGCCCCCTATGAAAGGGACGAGGTTGAATAAACGGAATCGTGGTTCCACCCTTTTTTCCGCAAAGCCAATACGGCACCTGCGGCTCTAAGCTCTGTAACGGGAGTTCCCGTCAGCCATTACTGTTCCTTTTCAAGGGGTTCACAGCTGAAGTTCAAAGGCGGTAAAGCGAATGGTCCTTAGCTGGGAAGCTTGCAGCCGGGGCTTCCCTCTCTTTGAGCCGGTATCATTCCTTCGTGTCCTTATCAATACGTGTGTCTTTCTTAATCTCCTATGTATTATAAATTGTTCAATCTAAAAAATCAACACGGCCGCGTTTCCTTTTTTTAAACCGACAGCCTTATATATACAGGCTGCCGGCCCTTATCCTTCCGATTGCTTCACCGTTGTTTCTGCATCTGAAAAAGCGTGCAGCGGAAGCATTTCCACTCTTTCTTGAAACACGTTTTGAATGGTCCTTGCCATCATGTGCTCTGGCTGGTCGGTATAAAGCACGACTTCATCAGGCGCAATGGAAATCAGAGGCGCGAGCAAATGAGAATCAATATACATAGGATGATTCCGGACAAACCGCCTGTCTATGTATTTCATTTTTTCCCGTTCCGGCACATAGCGCAGCTCCCATAATGTAAAGGAACCATCATGGACAATATGCACTTTTTTGATACGCGGCTGTTTGGCATTTACATAGTCTCTGAGTGTTTGAATAAAGTTTTGATATTCCTGTTCCATCTTATATTCATCAATCGCTGCTTCTGTAATATCTCTCAGCTGCTTATAGTATGATCCAAGCCGGAAGGTCTGAAAGGAGCGAATGTAAAATACGCCTTCCTCTAAACAGATCGTTTGGAGTTCATCCAAAATAGATTGTTTCCGTGAAAGCTTCAGCGGCTCAAACTGAAGATCGTCTGCTTCACCTTCAATAATACTGTGTGCGAGCTGAAGAATTTGCTGCTGTTCATCCTGGTCAGTGAAACAATATGTTTCCTCAATCAATGACAGCATATGCTCGTCTTCTTTGCATTCCAAAAAAAATTTGACCAGAATCGGCTCCATAAAACGTTGAATAGAGAAAGCCGGCTTCGCTTTTTTTATCCCGATTTTTCGTATGCCTTCCCGGACAATGATATTGTTCCGATCGTCCGAATGCTGAATGAGATGTAAAAAAGCGGCTGCATCATGGTCATCTTTAAAGATTATTTCAAGCATGTTTGTCCCCCCTTACGGCATCTGTTACAAGTATATGGGGGATGTTTTTAAAATAGACGTAAAGGTCACTGGCAAATCTTAATTTGATTCCTGGAACAAGTTTTGCATTTTCTTTCTGAAGATTAATGGCAGCGAAATAAACACGATATACAGAGCGAGAACAAGAAAGAAAGCTGGCAGATTACCAGACAAAAAGCTCGCTCCCAAAACATTCAGCGCAATGGTCCCAGGGATGATTCCCACAGCCGTCGCCGCAAAATACGGCATCGCTTTGACATTGGAAAGGCCTGCCGCATAGCTGACGAAATCAAAATTGATCGGCAGGATTCTTAAAAGGAAGATATAGAAAAATCCGTTATCCTCCATTTGCTTCTGGATGGCTTCAAGCTTTTCATAATAGCCGTTCTTTTTCACCGCAAACAAACCGGCCGCAAAAAATGAAACAGCTGAAGCACACATTGAACCGACTAACGTATAAAACGTGCCGAGAAGCGGACCAAACGCAAGTCCGCCCGCTATTGAAATAACAGACACCGGAAATAAAACGAGCGGCCTGACGATGGATATCCCGATAAACATCAGCGGAGCAAAAACACCGAACGACAATACCCATACCCTGATCTCTTTCGGCGATACATTCAAATATCTTTTATTTCCCCAAAAGATTAAACCTGCACCTGCCAGCACTGCCAGCCATTTAAAAGCGGTTTTTCGTTTCATACCCTCAGTTCCTTCCCCTTTGAACCGCAGCAGTTACGGATGGCGGCGGTTTTCTCCGTCAAGGCGGATCGGAGCAGCCAAATATAATATCCGCTCCATTAATCTAGCCGCTTTTACTTCTTCCTTTTCTCCCCTTTGCGAATACGTAAAATGATGCTTCAGCTCGTCAGGTGAGAAATTAGAAGAAAAGAAAGTAGGCAGCTGCTGGGACATTCTGTGTTGAAGCACTGTTCCGATGACTTCATCCCTTACCCAGCTTGTCATTGATTCAGCTCCGATGTCATCTAGCATCAATACGGGTGTGGTCTTTACCATATTGAGCTTCTCTTCTAATGTTTGGTCTTGCAGGGAATTTTTAAGCTCTCTCACAAATTCGGGCACATAGACAATCATGGATGAATATTCTTTTTCAGCCAGCTCATTGGCAATCGCAGCGAGCATAAACGTTTTTCCCACCCCGAATTTCCCGTATAAATATAGTCCTTTGCCTTTTCCCGTCTCGTTATAGCTTTTCAGAAAATCTGTAACATGCTGGAACATCGCGAGCCTGCTCGGGTCACTGATATCGACCTGCTGGAACGTCGCACCGAGAAGATCCTGCTGGATATACATGCTTTTCATAAGAGACTTTTGTTTTTTCTGCTGGTCGAGCTTCCGTTTAATTGGGCATTCATAATATTCGATATCAATAGACCGCCCATTGACAACAAGCTTCGGATGGTAGCCCTCCAACAAATTGTTGCAATTTTCGTCTTCCGAGCAATAGGAGCAATTCTTGCTTTGTTCGATATATTCATAAAGCTTATTTAAGCTTTTTTCGATCATTTTTTGGTCAATCACTTCTTCGTTTTCCTTCAAAAATGCTTGAACATCTTGATCTTTCATGACCTTTTCCTTCATTTGTTCAAGACGTTTTTGAAAATCCGGCCTGCCGGTTACGCCCTGCAGGGAACGGCCGATTGGTTCCATCTATTCCTCACCCCGCATCTCTGTCTTTAATAGGCAGAGTATTTTTTCAGTTTTTGCATTTCTTCCATCATCTTTTTCTTCTGTTCTTCCAAATCTTGCGGATGCAGCTTCTGCTGTCCGGATTCTGAATCGGACGCTGTTTCTTTTTCTTTCATCCAGTCAGGAAGCTTTTCTTCGCGAATCACTTTTTGGTTTCGTTTCGAAGACTTTGTTTTTCCATCAGCCCATTCAAGGTATTGGCGGTTCTCTTCTATCGCGAGTTTCATCGCTTCCCTGACCGTTTTTACCTTTTTTCGTGCCCAATGTGACGCGATTTTTTGAATATAGTTTTTCGACAGCTTCATGTCGGTTTTCAGCATGACATAATAAATTAACACATTTGTGACGCCTGGCTCGAGTTTCTGTTCGAACATAATTTCTTCTATGATTTTCAGATCCGCTTTTGACGGCTCTGTTCCGTCAGCAATGTCCTGCAGAAGCTTCTTCGGAGAAATCGTCTCCAGCAATGCGATCAGCTTCCCGTCCAGAGAATCCTCTTCTGCCGGTTTTTCGCCTTCACGCAGATGCACCGGCTGTGTTTTTTCCACTAAATCGGGCAGCTGTCCGTTTCTTTCGATTTGATACCAGTCGCTGGCCGCTTTTCTTAATGCCTCCGTCGTAATGACATCATGCTCATCAATTGCGCTCATCACGACATTTTGCATCTGCAATGGGTCAATTCCGTACAGATAAGAAAGCTTTTTGATCGTGTCCCGCACCTGCTGGGTCATCGCTTTTCTCGGAATCATCGTCTCAGAAAGTCCCGCTAAAAACAAATCAAAATCAAACACATCCTCCGTTATGGTGTAGGACGGAGCCTGTCCGACAGAAGTATACTCGGTCCCCTCGGCAAGTCTTACCGTTTCCTCCATATCAGATGTGAGCTTCCATTCACTCGGCTGCAGCGATTCAAACGCGTGATTAAACGGCCGCGTAATGTCCTTGGCATCTTCTGAAATGGCCGGGTGCGTAAAAAATTGTTTTAATTGCTGATATTTCGTTTTTCCGACCCTATTGTACAGAAAAACATTCAGCATTCCGTCTTCAAAAAATTCATTTGGCCTGAGCGGCGGAAGGAGTTCATATATAAAGAGGCGCTCCTGCCGCTCGGATTCTTTCATATATACTTTCAGCAATCCGATGCCCTCGAGCTTCCCCTGTTCCTGATGGATCGTTTTTAAGTTGGACTGTGTCATCCCCATCAGCTGTCTATGTGTGGACTCTCCGCCCCACAGACGGTTTTGTTCAAGCTCTCCCCACAATGTCATATAAAGAGAGAATGCAACAGGGCCGATTAAGGGCTGGTACAGTTGTGTAATAATTTGTCTGTCAATATCCTGCAGCATCGATCTGCTTTTAACCACATACGGGTCTACAGGCAGTACATCTTTCCAATAGTCAGCCATACATTCTCAAACCTTCCGAATTTGTTTCTACCTTTCATTTTACACCGTTTCTTATATCTATCAAATGCCAATTTTGCACATGAGAAAAGAGCTAGAAGAATTCTCTTAGCTCTTTTAACGCTCTTTCTTTATTAAGTCTTTTAATTCGTCGATAAAGACGTTTATATCTTTAAACTGCCGATAGACGGACGCGAACCGCACATATGCGACTTCATCAATCTTAGCCAGCCGGTCCATGACCATTTCTCCGACGAACTCGCTCTTCACCTCAGAGCAGCCTTGATTGCGAAGTTCTTTTTCAATATCAAAGCACATGTCTTCAAGCGTTTTGAGTGAAACAGGCCTTTTTTCGCATGCTTTTATGAGGCCGCGCAGCATTTTTTCTCTGCTGAACTCCTCACGCACACCTTCTTTTTTCACAACGATGAGCGGGGTTTCCTCCACTTTCTCAAAGGTCGTAAACCGGTAGTGGCAGGATTCACACTCGCGTCTTCGTCGAATCGATTTTCCGTCATCTACAGGCCGTGAATCAAGGACTCGCGTTCCGTTATGCTGGCATGAAGGACATTTCAATAAAATCAGCTCCCAACTATATCGTTCCCTGCAATGTATTTTCGGCAGCCTCCGCCTTTTGTGACAGCATCTGTCGGGAGAGCCGTTGTTCAATATGTTTCTATAGCATTAGGTGGTTTGTGAAAATCTCCTTCTTATTTTACAAAAAAAATGAAAAAAGAAAAAGCTGACACTCTCGTTTCTTTATAAAAATAAAAGGAGCATAAGCTAAAAAGCGCATAATGGCCTTCTAGCTTTAGCTCCCTTTGTGTTCGCATTTACTTTATAGTACTTTCGCTTGCGCCTGTTTAATTTGCACAGGCCCCATTCCTCTCGGTATTTCAATGTTTTCTCTTGTATCAGCATGTAATGCTTCTGCGATGTAATCAGCAGCAACATTAGGATCTAAGTCTCCACAAGTATAAACATCAATGCTCGCATATCCGTGCTCAGGAAAACTGTGAATCGTTAAGTGTGATTCAGAAATAATCACAACTCCGCTTACGCCTTGCGGTGCAAATTTGTGAAATGCAACCTCGCGCACCTCAGCACCTGATTTTAGAGCAGCATTTACAAACGTTTTTTCAATAAAATCCATGTCATTCAGCTTATCAAAATCGCATCCCCATAGCTCGGAGATAACGTGACGCCCCATTGTTTCCATAGTCATGGACCCCCCTTAACAAGAATTAAAAAGTGAAATTCCAACAACTGGGTCGGCCATTTACCACGGGGGAAAGTTAGTCCGGAGAGGTCCTAACCCTTTAAGTAATTCCGAAACAGTCTCAAGCAAGAAGTTCACGAAAAATAGTATACTGTGTTTAAGTCTAATTTGCAAGGTGCGTTTTTTTAGAAATATGCTGTTAAGGGTTTTTTCTTTAAAATGTGTCCATGACCTTATTTTATACAGCAGACGGATGTTTCATTCGTGCCGCTACATGGCGGATCAAATCAACAACTCTGCAGGAGTAGCCCCATTCGTTGTCATACCACGCCAGCACCTTAACTTTTCTGTCTTCCATTACCATTGTTGTAAGCCCGTCAATGACCGCTGAATGCGGATTTGTATTATAATCAGTCGATACAAGCGGTTCATCTGAATAATCAAGTACACCGTACATCGACGTTTTGGCAGCGCGTTTAAATGCCTCGTTTACGTCTTCAGCCGTAACATCTGTTTTCAGATCAACTACGAGATCAACCAATGAGACGTTCGGAACAGGGACACGCAAGGCGAGGCCGTGAAGCTTTCCTTTCAGATGCGGCAGCACAAGCGAAAGCGCCTTTGCCGCTCCTGTTGTCGTCGGAATGATGGATTCACCGCAAGCCCGCGCCCGGCGCAAATCTTTGTGCGGGTTATCAATATTTTTTTGGTCATTCGTATACGCATGGACTGTGGTCATCAGCCCGCTCTCAATGCCAAACTCTTCATCCAGCACTTTTACAACAGGCGCAAGGCAGTTTGTCGTGCATGACGCATTTGAAATAATCACATGGCGCTCAGCGTCGAATTGGTCTTCATTTACCCCCATCACAATGGTAACGTCTTCATTTTTTCCCGGCGCAGTCAAAATGACTTTTTTTGCGCCCGCTTCTATATGGCCCATCGCTTTATCTTTTGAATTAAACTTCCCTGTTGCTTCGACGACTATGTCAATATCATATTCCCGCCAAGGCAGCTGTTTTGGATCACGGCTGTTTAACAAAAGCACTTTCTTTCCATTTACGATCAGGCTGTCTTCACCAGCCACAACCTCTTTATCGTATCTGCCGTGAATTGTGTCATACTTTATTAAATGAGCCAGCGTTTCTGCGGAATAGCTGGCGTTAATGGCCACTATTTGAATTTGATCGTCTAACATCGCTTTTCTGAAAACCATTCTTCCGATTCTTCCAAACCCGTTGATCGCTACTTTTACCTTCATGTTGGACACCCCTTATCAATTATGCCATCCTAATATGTTACTATCTAAAATTAGTATAACACATTAAAACAAATTCGCCAGTACATATTGATAAAAATCAACGATTATAACGCTAATTTATGATACATCATATGTTTTCTTGCACAAAATATCAGGCGTAAAGCCAAAAAGCAGCCAGCGCTCTGCACTGACTGCCTTCCTGCTTTATAATTCCTGTTTCAACTTATCATTGAGCACACTTTCTTCTAACACAGAAAAAGTATCTCCGTACACTCTGTTAATATGATTCACTCCCCAAGCACACAGCATATCTAATATCCCTTCTAAGCTGCGCCCGTATTCGCTGAGCTCGTATTCCACTTTTGGAGGAACCTGATTATAAACGATCCGGTTAATGACACCGTCCGCTTCCAGCTCACGCAGCTGCTGGGTCAGCATCTTTTGCGTGATGTTGGGCATCAGGCGCTTTAATTCACTCGTGCGTTTTTTTCCGTGCGTCAGATGGCATAAAATCACGCATTTCCACTTCCCGCCAATCACTTCGAGAGTCGCTTCAACAGAAATGTTATATTTTTTCTTTTCCATACAATCCATTCTCCTTACAGGCACCAAAAAGTGACTATAGCACTTAAAAGTACGTACTTTTCTTTCCTAACGATATGTTTCATAATCACATTTGCCGGCTGATTTGAATCTGCTCTTTTTTATTTATATAGCTTACTCAGCAGAATTTCAATCATACAACACACATACAAAGGAGGAACATCATGACTTCAGCCAATAAAAGCAGTATTCCTGCACTCCTGGCTTTGGCCGTAAGTGCATTCGCGATAGGGACAACCGAATTTATCAGTGTCGGCCTTTTGCCGCTCATTGCTGATGACCTGCATATTCCCGTCACAACAGCGGGATTGACTGTTTCCCTTTATGCGCTCGGCGTTACATTTGGAGCACCTATATTAACTTCATTGACCTCAAGCATGTCTCGTAAGACACTATTGCTTTGGATCATGTTTATTTTTATTGCCGGTAATACGATGGCAGCAACCGCTTCAAGCATCGGGATTTTATTAGCAGCCCGTGTGATATCGGCATTTTCACACGGTGTGTTTATGTCAATCGGTTCGACAATCGCAGCGGATATTGTCCCGGAGAATAAAAGGGCCAGCGCGATTTCGATTATGTTTACCGGCCTTACTGTGGCAACTGTAACCGGAGTTCCTTTCGGCACGTTTATCGGCCAGCAGTTCGGCTGGCGTTTTGCCTTTATGGTCATTATCGCCGTCGGAATCATTGCTTTTATTACAAATGGCATTCTTGTACCGTCCAAATTACGAAAAGGGACAAAAACAACGATGCGGGATCAATTGAAGCTTGTGACAAACGGCCGGTTATTGCTTTTATTTGTCATTACAGCTCTTGGGTACGGAGGAACATTCGTTGTATTCACATATCTATCTCCCCTGCTTCAGGAAGTAACAGGCTTCAAAGCCGGAACTGTTGCAGTGATTCTGCTCGGATATGGAATCGCTATCGCTATCGGAAATATGATTGGCGGAAAGCTGTCTAACCGAAATCCGATTGCCGCTTTATTCTATATGTTTATCGTACAGGCAATCGTTCTATTTGTACTGACATTTACGGCCTCATATCAAGCAGCAGGCCTCATCACCATTCTCTGTATGGGATTGCTGGCCTTTATGAACGTGCCCGGCCTTCAGGTGTATGTCGTCATGCTGGCTGAGCGTTTTGTCCCGAGTGCAGTTGACGTCGCATCCGCGATGAATATCGCTGCCTTTAATGCAGGGATCGCGCTTGGCTCATACCTTGGTGGTGTGATCACCGATTCAATCGGATTGATTCATACCGCTTGGATAGGCGGATTAATGGTGGCCGGAGCAGTTATTTTAACAGGCTGGAGCCGCTTGATGGAAAAACGGGATCGGCAGGAAGCCTGACAATTTTAAAGGAGGAAATAAACATGACAACACATTTACAAGCAACAGCAACACTTCATAATGGGGTAAAAATGCCTTGGTTCGGCCTCGGCGTCTTCCAAGTGGAGGAAGGATCTGAACTGGTAAACGCAGTTAAAACTGCCATTGCCCACGGGTACCGCAGTATTGATACTGCAGCTATCTATGGAAATGAAGCTGGAGTCGGAGAAGGGATTCGGCAGGGCATTGAAGAAGCAGGCATTTCAAGAGAGGATCTGTTTATTACATCGAAAGTATGGAATGCTGATTTAGGCTACGAGGAAACACTCGCCGCATTTGAAACAAGCCTGTCAAAACTCGGTCTGGATTATTTAGATCTATATCTCATCCACTGGCCTGTAGAAGGAAAGTATAAAGATGCTTGGAGAGCGCTTGAAACGTTGTATAAAGAAGGCCGTATCAAAGCAATCGGCGTAAGCAACTTCCAAATTCACCATCTTGAAGATCTGATGACTGCAGCTGAAATTAAGCCTATGATTAACCAAGTGGAATTTCATCCGCGCCTCACACAAAAAGAATTGATAAGTTACTGCCAAAATCAAGGCATCCAGATGGAGGCTTGGTCACCTTTGATGCAGGGGCAGCTGCTGGATCACCCTGTATTGGCTGACATCGCTCAAGCATATAACAAATCTGTCGCACAAATTATTTTGCGCTGGGATCTGCAGCATGGCATCATCACGATTCCAAAATCAACGAAGGAACACCGCATTAAAGAAAATGCAAGTGTCTTTGACTTTGAATTAACACAGGATGACATGAACCGAATCGATGCCCTGAATGAAGATTTGCGCGTCGGTCCTGATCCGGACAACTTTGATTTTTAATGGCAAAAAACACCGTTCATATTGAACGGTGTTTTTGTATTATGCCCAGCTGTTGATGATGTCATCAAGCTGCCTTTTGGTCTCTTCGAGCGTTCCGCTGTTATCGATGACTTGATCTGCTCGTGCTGTCTTTTCCTCTAAGGGCATTTGAGAGCGGATACGGCTGACTGCTTCTTCTTCCGTCAGCTGATTGCGCTTCATCAGACGTTCCAGTTGGAGCTCTTTTGTCACACTGACCACAATAATTTTATCAACCAATGATTCCAATTTGCTTTCGAACAAAAGTGGGATATCCAATACAACAAATGCCTCCTGATTTGCAATGGCCTCATCACGGCGCTTGAGCATTTCCTGCCTGACTGCGGGATGAACAATTGCATTTAAGGCGAGACGCTTTTGTTCATTTGTAAATACCAGCGCCCCAAGCTTTTTTCGATCTATATCGCCATTTGAGAGCAGGATGTCTTCACCGAATTCGTCAATGATTTGCCGGTAGGCCGGCATCCCTTTTTCTACCGCTTGTTTTGCAATGATATCTGCATCTATAACTGTTATTCCTTTTTCAATCAGCATATTGGCTACCGTGCTTTTGCCGCTAGCTATTCCTCCCGTTAAACCAATGACTAAGGTCAAGAGATCCACTCCTTTTTACAATTTCCAGAGCCCAATCGTGATCAGCAGAAGCCCTGGCAAAAACGCCATTTTATCGATCCATTTCCACTTAGACAAAAAATGGCCGGCATTGATTCCGATTGATACAAACAGTGAGCTCATGATTGCCACGGCGATGCTCATCACAATCGGTGAAAAACCGAGAATGGCTGCGCCTATACCTGCCCCAAAGGCATCAATCGATAAGGCAAATCCCAATAAGACCGCCTCAATTCCATTGATCACACCCGATTTGTCGATATCCGCACTCATCGGTTTTCTCAAAATATGAATCACAATCCCTAATGACCGAACCTCTAAATTAAGCAACGTTTTTTCATGCAATAGGTATTCTTTGTCTTTCGCAGGTTTGAAAAATTGATACAGAACCCACGCTCCAATTCCGACCAATATCAAACCGCCAAGCTTCTCCGTCACATATACAGGAAAAAACTTTGTGAGAAAGCTTCCGATCAGCATGGATATAAACATGACAGCACCGGAACAGCAGGCGATAACCAAAATCGCTTTAAACGGTATTTTCATTTTTCTCAATCCGTACGTAAATCCGACTGAAAAACTGTCCAAGCTGACAGCCAACGCCAGCAGCAGTATAGAAACCATTTGCATATCCGTTTCTTCCTTTCTGTTGGTGCTCTTGTATCAGATGTGAAATACCCGGGATTCATCACAATCATATATATGGGAAAGTGAAAAATCCGTGTTTCAAAAATGGCATCCTCTATTACAGAGTTACTGATATATGCACCGACAGCTTGGACGATGAAGCTTTATGCTGCTATTTTTTCTGGCACTTTGCGCAAAAATGCGTGCCTCTTCCTCCGACGACGATTTTCGAAATCATCGTTCCGCAATTTTTGCATGGCTTGTCTTTTTTTCCGTACACAAAATGCTGTAGCTGGAACATTCCGATTTCCCCTTGGGAGTTGATATACGAGCGGACTGTGCTGCCGCCTGCATCAATCGCTTCCTGCAGGGTATTTTTGATTTCAGCGTGAAGGGTTTTGATTGTCTGATCTGATAATTGATTTGCTTTTGTCTCGGGATGGACACCCGCTCTGAAAAGAGCCTCGTCCACATAAATGTTCCCTAGTCCGACGACCGTTTTTTGATCCAGCAGGGCAGTTTTGACAGCGCGGTTTGTTTTGGCAAGCCGTTCTTTTAAATATGCACTCGTAAATTCTTCTGCATCCGGCTCCGGACCTAACTGAGAAAGCGGGAGCTCGCCCGCCTCTTCTCCCGGTTTAAATAAGTGCATGGTTCCAAACTTCCGAACATCTCTGTAACGGAGCTGGGTTCCATCCGTCATCGTAAATATGACATGCACATGTTTATCGTCTGGCTCCTTCGCTTGATGAAGCCCGTATTTCCCTTCCATTCGCAGGTGGGAAACCATGACATAATGATCTAAATGAAACAGCAAAAACTTTCCCCGTCTTCCGATAGACTGTATCGTTTCTCCTGCTAGATTTCGCGCAAATTCCTCCGGTTCGGCAGGCCGTTTGATGATATTCGGCCATCTGATCTCTACCGATTTGATTGTTTTTCCCTTTACAAGCCCGGTCAGAGTGCGCCGGACCGTCTCAACCTCTGGTAATTCCGGCACATCCATCACTTCCTATCTCTGTTTATTTCGCATCGTACCAAGATGGGCCTGATGCAAAGTCCACCTTTAACGGCACATCTAATGCAAGCGCATGCTCCATTACTTCAGGAACAAGCTTTTCAAGAATTTCAATTTCCTCCTGTGGCGCTTCAAATATCAATTCATCGTGTACTTGAAGCAGCAGCCTTGCTTTCAGCTGTTTTTCTTTCAGCTTGGCAGCCATGTCAATCATAGCTTTTTTGATGATATCAGCGGCGCTTCCTTGAATCGGTGTATTCATGGCCGTCCGCTCCGCAAAACTGCGGATATTAAAGTTTCGGCTCGTCAGCTCAGGAATGTAGCGGCGTCGATGCATAAGTGTTGTTACGTACCCTTTTTGCTTCGCGTCCTGAACTGAATCTTCCATGTACGCTTTTACGCCTTGGAAGCTTTCCAGATAGCGGTCGATAAATGCACCGGCTTCCTTTCTGGTGATGCCGAGGTTCTGTGACAGACCGTAATCACTGATGCCGTAAACAATGCCAAAGTTGACCGCTTTCGCCTGGCGTCTCATCGCAGATGTTACTTCATCCTCAGCAACATGGAACACATCCATTGCTGTTTTCGTATGAATATCCATATCGTTTGTAAAAGCTTCGATAAGATTTTCATCCTTTGAAATATGGGCAAGCACCCGCAGCTCGATTTGTGAATAATCGGCTGCAAAAATGAGCCAGTCTTTTTCAGACGGCACAAAAGCTTGGCGAATTTTTCGTCCTTCCTCAAGCCTGATCGGAATGTTTTGCAGATTCGGATCAGTCGAGCTGAGACGGCCAGTTTGCGTTAAGGCCTGATTAAAGCGCGTGTGCACTTTATGCGAATCAGGTCTCGTCACTTTTAAAAGCCCTTCGATATATGTTGATTGGAGCTTGCCAATTTGTCTGTACTGCAAAATATAGTCGACAATATCATGCTTGTCAGCCAGCTTTTCAAGCACATCGGCAGACGTAGAATAACCTGTTTTCGTTTTCTTTACGACAGGAAGGCCAATTTTTTCAAACAAGATGACGCCGAGCTGTTTCGGAGAATTGATGTTAAACGGCTCTCCCGCGATCTCATGGATTTTTTCTTCATATTCCTTCAGCTTCGCACCCAGTTCTTCACCCATCCGTTTTAAACGGTCAACATCGACCTTGACGCCAGTTGATTCCATTTCTCCGAGAATAAGCGCAAGAGGCATTTCAAGCTCTTCAAACAGCTCAAGCTGATCATTGTTTTCCAGCTCCTGAACAAGCTTTTCCCGAAGGCTTTGAATAGCTAACGCTTTTCGGCCAAGGTGCTCAGACAGTACGTCTTCTGACGGCACTGCCCGTTTTGCCCCTTTGCCGTAAACTGATTCATCGCTCGAAACGATATGCAGGCCATAATCCTTGGCCACACTCGCAACGTCGTCATATGAATTGCCCGGGTTGATGATATAGGCCGCAAGGAGCGTATCAAACTCGGCACCCTTTAGCTCAATGCCCTGCCAGCGCAAGGCAACAACAGCCCGCTTGCTGTCGAAGACCCATTTCTTCTGCTCGTCATTTTCCACCCATTCTTTAAACACCTCAGACTCAACGGCAATGTCTTTCGGAATGAAATAAGCTCCCGTTTCATTTACGATCGAAAATCCGAGAATCGGCTCTTCATGATAATTATCGCCAATCTGTTCAACGACAAATGCAGATGGAGAAACCAATATACCGCTGGTTACGTCTGTAACGATTTCGACATTAATGTCTTCTAACGACTGATCCTGCTCCGCTTCTGCACTGTCTTCCCCAAGCCGTTCAAGAAGCGTGTTGAAGCCAAGATCTTTAAAGATGGCAATGACCTGTTCACGGTTAAAGCCTTGATATTCCAGGCCGGAAACAGATACCTCAATCGGAGCATCCGTCATAATCGTCGCAAGCTCCTTGCTCATCAATGCCTGATCCTTAAATTCCTCAAGCTTTTCCTTCAATTTCTTTCCGCTCACCTCGTCAATGGACTCCAGCAGCTTTTCAACGGAATCAAATTGTTTTAAAAGCTTAATCGCAGTCTTTTCTCCGACGCCGGGCACACCCGGGATATTATCTGAGGAATCGCCCATCAGACCCTTCATGTCAATGATTTGTTCAGGCGTAAGCCCGTATTTCTCTTTGACATGCTCCGGTGTGTAAAATTCAACATCGGTAATTCCCTTTCTCGTAATGGCAACTGTCGTGTTGTCCGTTGCCAGCTGAGTTAAATCCTTATCTCCTGAGAAAACCTTTACTTCAAACCCGTCTTTTTCAGCCGATTTGGCCAGTGTACCGATAATATCATCCGCTTCATATTGGTCCAGTTCATAGCGGCTGATCTGATAGGCATCAAGCAGCTCGCGGATAAAAGGCATTTGTTCGGAAAGCTCAGGCGGGGTTTTCTGTCTGCCGCCTTTATATTCTTTAAATGTGCCGTGACGAAATGTTGTTTTCCCGGCATCGAACGCAACCAGCATATGCGTCGGTTTTTCATCCTCAAGCATTTTCATCAAAATCATCGCAAAGCCGTATACAGCATTTGTATGAACACCTTTGTCATTGCTTAACAGCGGCAATGCAAAAAACGCCCGGTAAGCCAGACTGTTTCCGTCTACAAGCACTAATTTTTTTCGTTCCGTCATTCAATTTCCTCCTAAGAAGCCTCACGCTTCCATTCATCTCTTACATAGTCATTAGCTCCTCTTATTTTAACAAAGTTCAATTTGAAAGGAAAATACGTGAACTATAAGAGAACACACAAAAAAGGACGGGAACACAAATAGGTTCCCGCCGTCAAAATTGGCTCCTTGGATGAAGGGGTTCTACTACATCCTACCAGCATAGGTTTAACAGTGCATGAAGATATTGTTAAACCTTTGTAAACATTAGGCGGACTTTTCAGCGGCCCGTTTCAGCGTCACGGTAAAGACAGTTCCCCGTCCAGGCTCGCTTGTGACATCAATTTTCCCTTCATGAGCCTCTATTAAATGCTTCACAATCGCAAGGCCCAGCCCGGTTCCCCCCGAATTCCTGCTTCTGTCTTTATCTACGCGGTAAAAGCGTTCAAAAATGCGCGGAATTTCTTCTTTCTGAATTCCGATTCCGGAATCGGCGACCTCAATCTGAATGTCTTTTTCTCTGGGCTTTACATTGATAGCCACTGAGCCTCCCTCAGGCGTGTAGGTTAACGCATTGTTTACGAGATTAAGAAATACCTGTTTCAGCCTGTACGGATCACCTGACACATATTGAGGGTCTTTCGGAATATTCAGTTGCAAGGAGATGCCTTTCTCATCGGCCTTATGCTTCAGAAGCGTTTCAATCTCACAAAGCATTTTGGCCGGCTCAAACGTATCGATACTGAGCGTGAAATTTTGCTGCTCGATTTTTGAGAGATCGAGCAAATCCTGAACCAAAGACTGAAGTCTTTCGCTTTCCTTAAGAATAATAGAGAGAAATTCAGAAAGCGCCTCTTTGTCTTCCATCGCCCCATCCAATAACGTCTCCGTAAACCCTTTTATGGACGTAATCGGTGTTTTCAGCTCATGAGAAACATTGGCCACAAAATCCTTCCTCATCTGCTCTAATTTCTTTGTTTCCGTCATGTCATGGAAAACAAGCACAATTCCTTTCCATTCATCGTCCGGCCCCATAATCGGAACGCCGTCCACTTCAAAATAACGCCGTTCTATTTTGATCGGAAGTCTTAACAGCTTGCATTTCTTTGTCTCCGTCATAAAAATATCTTCGACTAGCTGGATCACTTCTTCATGTTCAAATGCATCGTGATAAAGACGGCGCAGCATCTGATTCGGATTGATATGAAACTGCTTGGCGTAAGACCTGTTTACAAGATTAATAAAGCCTCTTCCGTCGATCATAATCAGTCCGGAGCCAATGTTTTCAATGACTGTCAGCAGCCGATCCCGTTGCATTTCCTGCGTTCGGGTCATTTCCATCAGATCAATGGCAAGGCTGTTCATCGCACGTCCAAGCTTATCAGAGCGTCTGATATAGCCGCCGTACGTCCGTGCATCATAGTTCCCCTTAGAAAGTTCTGTGGCTACATTTGTCGCTGCTTCTATTGACTTTTTATAACGTGAGGTCATGCTGGAATAAAAATAAACAATGACGATAAATGCGGTACAAAGACTGGCCGTCAGCATTCCCCACAATTCGCCTTTCAAGCCGTCGCTTTTTTCAGAGGCGGAAAGCAGCACATATCCTGTTTTTTCACCTTCGCTTCTAAGTGAAAGTCCGTAATAAAGCTTGTTATCTGCTGTTGAAAGAATCCCCTCATGGCCAGAAACAAGCGCCTGCACCTTTTGGGAATCTGCCGCTCTCCCGTTTGACCCATACAGCACCTTGCCGTCTGTATCAATAACGGCTGCACTCACATCAAGCGCCTCGCCTGCATCTTTAATGATTTTCTCGTTTGCTCGATCATTTAGATTGCCGGCATCAAGTAGCGAAGCCATGTATTTTGCTTCTTTTTCAATGTGTTCCTCTGCTTTCCTTTGACCAGATGTTTCAAAGAGCTGCTGTAAAAACAGCCCGAGGACACAAAACACCAGAATCAAACAGACAACGAATACAGAAAAAAGGCGCACACGGTTTTTATTCATTCATTTTTGGCTCCTCCAGTTTATACCCCAATCCCCTAATCGTTTTAATATAGATCGGTTTTTTGGTATTATATTCAATTTTGTCGCGAAGATGGCTGATATGCACATCAACTATTCTCGTATCTCCGGCAAAATCATAATTCCAGACTGCACTCAGCAGCAGATCTCTTGTCAGAACTCTGCCTTTATGTCTGCCTAAATAAAGCAGCAGTTCGAATTCTTTCGGTGTCAGTTCAAGCTGATTTTCTTTAAAGTACGCTTCATAATGATCAGGCAGGATTTTCAGATCGCCAATTACGATCTGGCCTTCCATGTCATCGTTCTTCATTTCACTAGAGGGCGCAGCCATTTCCGAACGCCTTAAAATCGCTTTGACTCTCGCATTTACTTCCCTTGGACTGAACGGCTTGGTCATATAATCGTCAGCACCAAGCTCAAGCCCTAATACTTTGTCGAATTCCTCATCCTTCGCTGTCAGCATTAAAATGGGAAACATCAGTTTTTGCTGTCTCAGCTGCTTGCATACTTCGATTCCGTCCAATTTTGGAAGCATCACATCAAGCACAATCAAATCAGGTTTCTCTGTTTCCGCTTTTTTGAGTGCTTCTTCCCCATCCGAGGCGGTAATAACATCATAGCCTGACCGTTCCAAATTGTACTGTAAAAGAGTAACAATAGATTCTTCATCATCCACAACTAAAATTTTCTTGTTCATGCTGTGCCTCCAGTATTATAATTCCCCGACATCCTATTTCTCTATTTTATGTCATCTTAACATGTTTCATGATTTTATTTTAGCGAAAGCAGGACATTCCGACAATTCGCCTTTTACACCATTTTTAAAAGAAATACAAACGATAATGGTAGCGCTTTCATATATAGCAAAAAGAGAAAGGCTGTATCAAGCAAGCCTTTCTCTCTTTTTATTAGGATAATACTTTCATGACATTTTTGACAGATTCAACTGATTTATTCAGCTGCGCTCTTTCATAGTCTGTCAGTTCAAGTTCAATGATTTGTTCAAGTCCGTTGCCGCCTACAATTGTAGGAACGCCAAGGTAGATGCCTTCATAGCCGTATTCCCCTTCAAGATAAGCAATTGTAGGAAGGACGCGGCGCTGATCTTTCAAGATCGCTTCGACCATTTCTGTCAGAGAAGCCGCAGGCGCATAATACGCGCTTCCGTTTCCAAGAAGATTCACGATTTCGCCTCCGCCTTTTCTAGTGCGCTCCACAATTGCGTCAATCCGATCTTTCGGAATGAGAGTTTCAAGCGGGATACCGCCGGCATAAGAATAACGCACAAGCGGCACCATATCGTCACCGTGTCCGCCGAGTACGAAACCAGTCACATCTTTCACTGACAGGTTTAATTCCTCTGCCACAAATGTTCTGAATCTCGCCGTATCAAGCACACCGGACTGGCCGATTACACGCTCTTTAGGGAAGCCGGATTCTTTGTACACCGCGTATGTCATTGCATCAACAGGATTTGTCAGCACCACAATAATAGAGTCAGGAGAATATTTCACGATTTCCCGTGTAACGCTTCTCATAATCTTTTCGTTTGTAGAGACCAGATCATCCCTGCTCATACCAGGTTTTCTTGCGATACCGGCTGTAATGACAACAATGTCAGAGCCAGCTGTATCCTCGTAATTGGATGTTCCCGTAATTTTTGCGTCAAAGCCTTGAACCGGGCTTGCTTCAAGCATATCAAGCGCTTTTCCCTTTGTCGGGTTCTCCAATTGCGGAATGTCAACAAGAACAACGTCTGCCAGCTCTTTTTGAGCGATTAAAAATGCAGTTGTAGCTCCGGTAAAACCTGCTCCGATAACAGAAACTTTTTTACGAGTATTTCCCATGTCTCTCTTCTCCTTTATGGCTAGTTTTAGGCTTTTTCCTTGCTTAGTCCATGTTTTTGATCAGTTCTTCTCCGAACTCTGAACATTTCACTTCAGTCGCGCCATCCATTAATCTGGCAAAATCGTAAGTTACGACTTTAGAAGCGATTGTTTTTTCCATAGATTTGATAACCAAATCAGCCGCTTCGTTCCATCCTAAATGCTCAAGAAGCAGAACGCCTGAAAGAATAACTGAAGATGGATTTACTTTATCAAGGCCTGCATATTTAGGAGCCGTTCCGTGCGTCGCCTCGAAAATCGCATGTCCTGTTTCATAGTTGATGTTCGCTCCAGGAGCAATGCCGATTCCGCCGACTTGCGCAGCAAGGGCATCAGAAATGTAATCTCCGTTCAAGTTCATTGTCGCAACGACATCAAACTCGTTTGGACGCGTTAAGATCTGCTGAAGGAAAATGTCAGCAATGCTGTCTTTGATAATGATTTTTCCTGCTGCTTCCGCTTCGCTTTGCGCTTTGTTGGCAGCGTCTTTTCCTTGTTCTTCAGCAATGCGGTCATATTGAGCCCATGTGAAGACTTTATCTCCGTACTCTTTTTCAGCAAGTTCATAGCCCCAGTTTTTGAAGGCGCCTTCAGTGAACTTCATGATGTTTCCTTTATGAACAAGCGTTACGGATTTGCGGCCATGCTCAATTGCATAATCAATGGCAGCTCTGACTAAACGGCTTGTTCCTTCCTCGGAAACAGGCTTAATGCCAATGCCTGATGTCTCAGGGAAACGGATTTTGTTGACGTTTAACTCATTTTGAAGGAAGCTGATAAGCTTTTGTACTTCTTCTGAGCCTTTTGCATACTCGATGCCTGCGTAAATATCTTCTGTATTTTCACGGAAGATAACCATATCAGTATCTTCAGGTCGTTTTACCGGTGACGGCACTCCAGTAAAGTATCTTACAGGTCTTAAGCAGACGAATAGGTCAAGCTCTTGTCTGAGTGCTACGTTCAAAGAACGGATACCGCCGCCGACAGGTGTCGTTAACGGGCCTTTAATCGCGATAAAATATTCGCGGATCACATCTAATGTTTCAGCAGGGAGCCACTCACCTGTTTTATTATAAGCCTTTTCTCCGGCATAAACTTCTTTCCACGTAATTTTCTTTTCGCCTTTGTATGCTTTTTCTACTGCTGCTTCCAAAACCTTCGAAGCCGCGTTCCAAATATCAGGACCGGTTCCGTCTCCTTCGATAAACGGGATAATCGGGTTGTTTGGTACGTTTAATACTCCGTTAGAGACTGTAATTTTTTCACCTTGTGCCACAATAAAAACCTCCCAGTATGTAATTCATATTTAGAAAACATTTTATTTTTCTTATATAGAAAACAAAATGATTTTTCTCAACATTCAATTTAAAGTGTAACTCAAATTTGATGTTCTGAACAAGAGGCTAACCTCATTGACGCAAGCCAGCCTCCAATGGTTCTTTAGGCTCTTTCTTCAATCGGAACGAATTTTTGTTTGTCAGGGCCTGTGTAATCTGCCCGCGGGCGGATTAGACGGTTGTTGTCATACTGCTCAAGAATATGGGCGAGCCACCCGGACATTCTGCTTACGGCAAAAATCGGTGTAAACAAATCATGGTCAATGCCGAGACTGTGATATACAGAAGCCGAATAGAAATCAACGTTAGGCGGAAGCTTTTTCTCTGATGTGACGATGTCTTCTATACGAATCGACATCTCATACCATTTGCTTTCGCCCGTCAGGTTAGTCAGGCGCTTGCTCATTTCTTTCAGATGCTTCGCGCGCGGATCACCATGCTTATACACACGGTGGCCGAATCCCATGATTTTTTCTTTCTTTTCAAGTTTAGCGCGGATGTACGGCTCAGCGTTTTCCACTTCACCGATTTCTGTCAGCATTTTCATAACGCCTTCATTCGCTCCGCCATGCAGAGGCCCTTTAAGCGCACCGATTGCTGCAGTAATGCCTGAATAGATATCGGAAAGTGTCGCGACGCAGACCCTCGCTGTGAACGTTGACGCGTTCAGCTCGTGGTCAGCATGTAAAATCAATGCTTTGTTGAAGGCTTCAACCTCAATTGGTGAAGGCTCTTCACCGTTTAATGTGTAAAGAAAATTCTCCGCAATACCGTAATCTTCTCTCGGTTCTACAGGCTCAAGACCCTTGCGAATTCTGGAAAACGCTGCAACCAGGCCAGGCACCTTTGCCTGAAGGCGGATCGCCTTTCTGTAGTTGGCTTCCGGGTTCATGGTATCAGCCTCGCTGTCAAGCAGGCCTAATAATGAAATTGCTGTCCTAAGAGCAGCCATGGGATGAACATTTTCGAGGGAATAAGATTTGAAGTGCTCTATAATTTCTTGCGGAACGGCAGCTTCCTTTGCAAGCTGCTGCTTTAACTCTTCAAGCTCTTTTTTGTTTGGCAGCCTTAGATGCCAAAGCAAGTAGATGATTTCTTCAAAACTTGCATTCTCTGTCAAATCATCGATATCATACCCCACATATGTAAGGGTATCGTCAATAATAGAACTAACAGATGATGTTGTTGCTACAACCCCTTCAAGACCGCGTGTCGCTGTCATATATAACATCTCCTTTTCAATAAATTTCCCCTTTAAGAGTGTTGTAAAAACATGAGGCTTACTTAAAAAGCATGATGCAAGTATTTCTCTCCCCCAAAAAGAAAATGCTTACATTTTACTGGCTGCTAGTACTAAAACCCTTTGCTTATGAAAGAACATAACAAATTCTTATAAGCTTATTTAAGTTTAAGCCTATTCTCATTATAAACAATAATCAGACATTTGTTAAATGTTTACCTATAATTTTTTTTTCATTCTGTGATTTCCCCGAAAAAACGCCTTTATTTGCGGGTTTTTGCATACAAAAAAAGCGGCTTTAAGGCCGCTTTTTTCATGAAGTGAACAGTTTTACGATCTGCATGGCTAAATAAGCAATCCCCGCTCCGATCAGCGGGCCCACTGCTACTCCGCCAAAAAGCGCGACTGCGAGAATGGTCCCGATCACAAGGGCAGTTGTAATATGCGGGTCATTTTCCAGCAGAGTCAGGCCGTTTTTGGCAATCAGCGCCACTGCGATTCCCGCTCCCAAGGCGATCCATGCGTAGGAAGACCGCATTGCCTCTCCAAGCTGCTTAAATCCGATTTCTCCCGTGGCAATCGGGACAAGAACGGCGATGGTAATAATGGTCACACCCCAGTTAATGCCTTTTGACTGGATGGTCGGAAATAATTTCTGATCAAGTCCAACGATTTTGATGATCAAAAGGACGGATACAGCAAAAAGCAATGATTGGTTTTTTGCGATAAGTGCGATGGCCAAGAGTAAAATTAAAAATAAATTCGCTTGTGTAAACACATGCCATCCCTCCTTTAAGGTGAATGTATTCATATTCAGCCGCAGCGTGAATACATATAAAAAATAGGACATGCTGACGAGAGGAGGACCGTTTTCGTGAATCAATCTTATATTACTATTTTTTTCAGAACCCTCTTTGTCATATCAATTACCGCAGGGTCGATAGCTGCGGCCTATTATTCGTTTCCGTTAACTTATCCGTTCCTGATCGCCCTTATTCTTTCATCAGTGATTCATCCTGTTGTCGATTATTTGGACAAAGTGACAGGATTCCCCCGAACGATAAATGTTCTGGGCGTACTTGCTTTTTTTCTGCTCGCAGCCTTCGGCGTTCTCACCATTCTGGTAGCCGAAATCGTAACGGGTACAGCCTATCTAGCAAAAACGCTGCCTCCGCATATCAGCACGTTTATTTCCTATTGCGAAAAATTGTTTACAACTCATATTCAGCCGCTCTATAACGAGTTAACTCTTTTGTTTCAAGAATTGGAAACGAACCAGCAGGCTTCCATCGTCACCCACATCCAGACACTCGGTGATTCAGCTGCTAAAAATGCCGGGCTGCTGCTGTCCCACATTCTAGAAATGATCCCGAGGTTTTTCGCGCTTCTTCCCAATACGGCGGCGGTTCTGATTTTTTCTCTTCTGGCAACATTTTTTATGACAAAGGATTGGCATAAGCTGAAAGCCATGCTTGTTTTGATTCTGCCGGATCGTGTGACAGCTAACAGTAAAGCGATCAGCAGCGAATTAAAAAAAGCAATGACTGGTTTTATCAAAGCACAAGCCGTCCTCGTTTTCATAACGATGGTGATTGTGTTTATCGGCCTTTCTCTCTTACAGGTTGAACATGCCGCAACAATCGCTTTTTTAATCGGGCTTGTTGATCTTCTCCCTTACTTGGGTGCGGGCTCCGTATTTGTGCCGTGGATTTTGTATTTATCGATTACAGGCCAGCTGCCTCAAGCGATCGGAATCGGCATACTGTATCTCGTCGTTCTTGTTCAGCGGCAGCTGACAGAACCTAAAATACTCAGTAAATCTATCGGGATCGATCCGCTGGCAACGCTCATCGCCCTGTTTGCCGGCTTTAAATTATTCGGGTTTTTAGGACTGATTGCCGGGCCGGCTGTTCTCGTCATTATCCAAGCTTTCATTACGACAGGCGCATTAAAGGAAGTATGGTCCTATATCACCGTTCAGCAAAAATAAAACAGCAGCCCATGTTACATGGCTGCCGTTTTTATTTGATGATGATCCGCTTATTCTTTGACATTCCTCTCAGCCATTTGAACAGAATCGGCTTACACCAGCCGCGGGTAAACGGGATAAGAAGACAGGCGCCGGCCAAATCTGATAAAAAGCCCGGAAGCATCAACAATAGGCCGCCAATGAAAATGCATAGGCCGTCAGCAATCGCTTCTCCCGGCATTTTGCCATATTGAAGATCACGCTGAACCTTATAATACACTTCGGTTCCTTGTTTTTTTGCAGCTGCTGCTCCGATAATGCCTGTCAGAATCATTAAAAGAACTGTCGGCAAAATGCCAATCAGCTTGCCTGAAAAGAGGAATATGCCGATTTCTATTGCCGGAAACACAATAAAAAGCAAAAATAAAAATCTCATATCCAAGCCCCCCACACGTGTAACACGCCTCTGTTCAACATAAGGCAAGATAAAGAGAAAAGGAAGGGATTCCCCTTCCGTTTTCACCTGTGATTAAAGAACGCTCGCACGGCCTTGGTAGACTGCGCCTCTGGAAGCGTCAACGGTAATATCCTGTCCTTCTGTCAAAATAGATGTCGCATTTTCAAGACCAACGATAACCGGAATGCCGAGGCTCAATCCGACTACCGCAGCATGGCTTGTCAAGCCGCCTTCTTCTGTAATAAGAGCAGACGCTTTTTCAAGAGATGCAATCATATCACGGTCAGTGCTTTTGGTAACAAGTACCGCACCGTCAGTCATTTTTTGCTCAGCTTCTTTTGCATTTTGGGCAACGACAACCGTACCGTAAGCTGATTTGCGTCCAATGCCTTGGCCTTTAGCGATGATATCGCCGACAGTATAAACTTTCATTAGGTTTGTAGTGCCAGACTCACCGACAGAACCTGCCGTAATGACGATAAGGTCACCGTGTTTTACAATTCCGCTGTTCAATGATTTTTGGACAGCATCCTCAAGCATCTCATCTGTTGAGCTTGCATTTTGGCCGCTTTCCGCGAATACGCCAGATACGAGGGCAAGCTTTCTGGAAATAGAGTCATTTACAGTAACCGCAACAATCGGTGCCTGCGGACGGTATTTTGCAATCATGCGTGCTGTATGGCCGCTTTCTGTCGGCGTTACGATCGCAGCAGCGCTCAGGTTAATCGCCGTATGCGCGACAGATTGTCCAATTGCGTCTGTAATTGTCATGCCTACTTGGTCTCTGCGTTTTGAGAGAATTTCTTTATAATTCAAAGCTTCTTCAGAACGGGACGCGATGTTATGCATGGTTTGAACGGCTTCAACCGGATAGCTTCCGGCAGCTGTTTCACCAGAAAGCATGATCGCATCTGTGCCGTCGAAGATCGCGTTTGCAACGTCACTTGCTTCCGCACGAGTCGGACGCGGGTTGCGCTGCATGCTGTCAAGCATTTGTGTCGCTGTGATAACAGGTTTGCCCAACGCGTTGCATTTTTTGATCAGTTCTTTTTGCACAAGCGGCACTTCTTCAGCTGGAATTTCCACGCCTAAGTCTCCGCGCGCAACCATTAAGCCGTCAGACACTTCGAGAATCGCATCGATGTTGTCAACGCCCTCTTGGTTTTCGATTTTAGGGATGATTTGAATATCCTGAGCGTTGTGCTCTTCAAGAAGCTCACGGATTTCAAGCACGTCCGTGGAACGTCGAATGAAAGATGGCGCGATGAAGTCTACTCCTTGCTCAATACCGAAAACGATGTCTCGCGCATCCTTCTCAGTAATACCCGGAAGATTGACACTTACGCCCGGTACGTTAACACCTTTTTTATTTTTCAGTGTTCCGTTGTTTAATACTTTTGTTTTGATTTCGCGTTTAGCGGCATCTACATCAAGTACCTCAAGACCGATAAGGCCGTCATCTAACAGAATCGTTGAACCTTGTGCAACGTCATCGACTAAACCTTCATATGTCACTGAAATTTTATCTGTTGTTCCTACAACCTCGTCCATTGAAATGATAAGCTCTTTGCCTGTTTCAAGCTCAATGCCGCCATTTTCCATTGTATGTGTGCGGATCTCAGGACCTTTTGTATCAAGCAGAATTCCAACGTTCTTGCCAAGTTTTTTGCTTGCTTCACGGATATTTTTAATTCTTGCACCGTGCTCCTCAAAATCTCCGTGAGAAAAGTTTAATCGAGCCACGTTCATTCCTGACTCCATTAATTTCGTAAGCATTTCAATACTTTCACTTGCTGGACCGATGGTACAAACAATTTTCGTTTTTCTCATTTGGTTCACTTCCTTCTGAAATCTTCAGCCTTCAGCTGCATATTAGATAGACAGTTCTTTTGAAAGCTGATACATGTTTTGCTCAACTGTGTGTTTTGTCTCCAATATTTCTATAATATCATGGTCTACAAGCTTATTGTTTTGTATACCTACACAGCGTCCGCCTTTTCCTTCAAGCAGCAGTTCAACTGCATATGCGCCGAGACGGCTTGCCAACACACGGTCAGCAGCACTCGGAGAACCTCCGCGCTGGATATGGCCCAATACAGATACCCTAGTTTCAAGATTTGTTTCTTCTTCAATGCGTTTCCCGAATTCAACCCCGCTGCCTACACCTTCGGCAACAATGATAATGCTGTGCTTCTTGCCGCGTTCGTGGCCGCGTTTTAAGCGGGCAATGATTTCGTGCATGTCATAGTCTGCCTCAGGGATTAAGATCGATTCCGCGCCCCCTGCAAGACCGGCCCACAATGCGATATCGCCGGCATGACGGCCCATTACTTCGATCACATATGTACGTTCATGAGAAGTCGCTGTATCTCGAATCTTATCAATTGCGTCAATTACTGTATTTAAAGCTGTATCGAAACCGATGGTAAAATCCGTGCCCGGAATGTCATTATCAATTGTACCCGGTACACCTACACATGGAAACCCGTGTTCCGTTAATTTTTTCGCACCCATATAGGAACCGTCTCCGCCAATAACAACAAGGCCTTCAATACCAAGCTTCTTCAAGTTTGCTATCCCTTTTTCACGGCCTTCAACTGTTTTGAATTCAGGACATCTTGCCGTATAAAGCTTTGTGCCTCCGCGATGTATAATATCGCCTACTGATCCGAGTTCAAGCTTTTCAATCTTTCCGCTGATTAATCCCGCGTATCCGTTGTAAATACCGTAAACTTCAACGTCATGATAAATCGCTTTTCTGACTACTGCGCGAACTGCTGCGTTCATTCCCGGGGAATCCCCGCCGCTCGTTAATACCCCTATACGTTTCATTCTCCATTCACCTCAGCAACATATATGATTAAACATAACATGATCATTGCCCTAAAAACAATGAAAAGGGATCTCCATCCTCCCTATGAAACCTTACCTATTATACAATTAAATAAATCGTTTTTAAATAAAATTTAAGGAATGTCACAAAAAATAAACGTGAGCCAAAGGCTTCACGTTTATTTAGTTTACCCCGATATATTGATCTTCAACCGAGACTTTGCCAATCGCTTTATATTTTTCATAGCGCTGCTGAATTAATTCTTCTTCGCTCAGCTTCAACAAAGTTTTTAACGATTGTTTAAGGGTTTCGTCCATATAACTTGCCTGCAGCTTTACATCGTGATGCGCTCCGCCTTTTACTTCTTTAATCATATGATCTATAATACCTAATTCTTTTAAATCCGGCGCAGTGATTTTCATGGTTTCTGCTGCTTTTTTAGCAAGACTGGAGTCCTTCCATAAAAGTGCCGCGGCACCTTCTGGAGAAATAACAGAATAAGTAGAGTTTTCCAGCATATGCAAGTGGTTGCCTACACCCAGACCAAGGGCTCCGCCGCTTCCGCCTTCACCAATAACGATGCAGATAACAGGTACTCGGAGGCCGGCCATCTCAAATAGGTTTTTGGCAATGGCTTCGCTTTGTCCTCTTTCTTCCGCTGCTCGTCCAGGGTATGCCCCCTTCGTATCAATAAAACAGATAATCGGTCTGTTAAATTTGTCAGCCTGTTTCATCAGACGCAGCGCTTTTCTGTAGCCTTCAGGATGCGGCATCCCAAAATTGCGGACAAGGTTCTCCTTCGTATCTTTCCCGCGCTGATGCCCGATTACCGTTACAGGAAGGCCGTGGAACTTCGCAATCCCGCCGACAATGGCTTCATCGTCACCGTATGCTCTGTCTCCATGACATTCAAAAAAGTCAGTAAACAGGTGTTCGATATAATCAAGCGTTGTCGGACGGTCAGCCAGACGTGCGATTTGGACCCGGTCCCATGGTTTCAGATTTTTGTAAATATCATCCTGAAGCTTAGCGAGACGGTCTTCCAGCCGTTCAATTTCCGCACTTAGATCCATATCGGAATCTTGGGTGAATTTTTTTAGTTCGGTGATTTTGTTTTGCAGTTCGATCACCGGTTTTTCAAATTCTAATCTTGGAGCCACTCAATGTCACCTCCTGTTTGATGCATATCCAGCAGATTTTCTAACGTTTTTTTCATATCGTCACGATGAATAACCGCATCAAGCTGTCCATGTTTTAATAAAAATTCAGCCGTTTGAAAGTCCTCAGGCAGTTTTTCTCCTATTGTCTGTTCAATAATCCGTCTTCCGGCAAAACCGATCAGCGCGCCAGGCTCAGCGAAATTGTAATCGCCAAGAGATGCAAAGCTTGCTGATACGCCTCCAGTAGTCGGATGCGTCATCACAGAAATGATAAGACCCTGTTCATCGCTGAACAGTTTTAACGCAGAGCTTGTCTTAGCCATCTGCATCAAACTTAATATGCCTTCCTGCATTCTAGCGCCGCCTGAAGCCGTAAAAATAATAAACGGAACTTTATCAGCTTTTGCTTTTTCAATCGCAAGCGTGATTTTTTCACCGACGACTGAACCCATGCTGCCCATTCTGAATGAAGAATCCATGACGGCGACAACAGCAGGGTGTCCTCCGATGGTGCCCTTACCTGTCACAACAGCCTCGTTTAAGGATGTTTTCTCGCGATCTTTTTCAAGCTTTTCCAGATATCCCGGGAAACCAAGCGGATTTTCCGACAGCATTCCCTGGTTGAATTCCTCAAAGGATTGTTCATCCATCAAGCTTTCGATACGCTGTTTTGCGTTCATTGGGAAATGATAATCGCAGTTCATGCATACCCGCATATTTTTATCCAACTCTTTAGTGAGCATGATTTTTTTACACTTAGGACATTTTGTCATAATGCCTTCCGGAACATCGTGCTTCGCTTGATCAGATGGTACGGAAGCATACTTTTTCTTTTTCGTGAATATATCCTTTAACAAATGATTACCTCCCTTTTGTGAAGGGTTCTCTTCACCGCATGTCATCAAACAGATAGACTTGCTAATAACTTTACCGAAACTATTGTACTTTTTTTGTCAAACGCTGTCATCCTCAATTCGACAACTTTTTATTCGATGACGTGCTCGGAAAGGCTGGGATGAAATCAGATAAGGTGTTGAAACGACAAGGTTGACAGCGTATTCAAAAATAATGTTAAACGCGGCTGAAATTTTTTTAAGGCCAACCCCCTAAAAAAATTTCAGCCGACAGTTTAACTTGAGAATAGCGCGCTGGTCTCCGCCAACGCGCTGCCATTTTTGGAACGAATTAAAATTATTCGCCAATAATCGTAAGTTTTCTTGTTTTTTCTGCGACTTCCTCAGGGTCAACAGTGATTCTTGCAACACCTGTTTCCATCGCAGCTTTTGCCACAGCCTTCGCAACAGCAGGCGCAACACGTTTATCAAACGGTGCAGGGATGACATAGTCTGCGCTAAGCTCATCTTCTGAAACCAGTGAAGCAATAGCTTCAACCGCTGCGATTTTCATTTCTTCGTTAATGTGAGTGGCACGCACGTCAAGCGCTCCGCGGAAAATACCAGGGAATGCAAGGACATTGTTTACTTGGTTCGGGAAGTCAGAACGTCCTGTTCCGATAACGCTTGCGCCGGCTTCACGCGCATCTTCCGGCATGATTTCCGGATTTGGATTTGCCATTGCAAAGATAATCGGATCTTTTGCCATGCTTTGAACCATTTCTTTTGTTAACGCACCCGCTACAGAAACACCGATAAATACGTCAGCATCAACGATGACATCTTTCAGAGAACCGTCTTTGCGGTCTTGGTTCGTGAATTTCGCCACTTCGTTTTTGACATCGTTCATGCCGTTCGGGCGCCCTTCATAAATGGCCCCTTTAGAATCGCACATCACAATGTCACGAACGCCGTAATGGTGAAGAAGCTTGATAATCGCAATGCCAGCCGCACCCGCGCCGTTTGCGACAACCTTAATGGATGACATTGATTTTCCAGACAGTTTCAGTGCGTTTACAAGACCTGCTACCGTTACAATGGCTGTACCGTGCTGATCATCATGGAAAACAGGGATGTTTGTTTCTTTTTTGAGGCGCTCTTCAATGATAAAGCAGTTTGGTGCTGCAATGTCTTCAAGGTTGACGCCGCCAAATGTCGGCTCAAGCAATTTAACAGTTTCTACGATTTTATCAACATCGTTTGTGTTTAAAGCAATCGGAAACGCATCTACGCCCGCAAAGCTTTTGAATAGAACGGCTTTTCCTTCCATAACAGGAAGCGCGGCTTCAGGGCCGATGTTTCCAAGGCCAAGCACAGCTGTACCGTCAGTTACAACTGCTACCATGTTCCCCTTCATTGTATAATCATATACTTTGTTAATGTCTTCATGAATATCCTTACACGGTTCTGCAACACCCGGAGAATACGCGAGGCTTAAATCTTTCGCGTTTCTGACCTCTACTTTTGATTTAGACTCCAGTTTCCCCTGGTTGACTTTATGCAGGTGTAATGCTTCTTCTCTTAATGACATTCTCTTAAACACTCCTTATGGATATTTTTTGATTCGTATACTGCTGTGTTGTTTGCTGCATTCTGCGGAGTAAAATCTATCTGAATATTTAAACAGGATCACATAATTGCTCCAATTGTATAACAAAAAGTGACTCGTTACCACTGTTTTAAAACGACGTTTTTTTGACCCAACAGCTCTTTTAAGCGATATAACACCTGGTGATCCGCATTGATATGAAACGACTCAGGAAGCTTAATCGTCTGTTTCTGCCTTTCATAATAGAGATAAACGCCTGTTTCCCCTTTATGCTCCAGCAAAATGCGCTTAATCTTCGCCAGGATCTCCTGGCTGTGCTGACTGCTTTCTATTTTTATATAAACCGATGGCGCTTTTTCTGCATCCATATTTTCTAATAATTCTGCCCGGGACATGATGAATTGGATCTTATCTTGTCTTACTTCGCATTTCCCCGCTGTGAACAAAAGAGCGCCTTCTCTTAAAACGGGTGAAAGCTGTCTGAATTGTTCAGGGAAGACTACGGCTTCCATCTCGCCGGTTTCATCACTGAGCGTTAAAAACGCCATGTTTTGACCTGTTTTCGTCCGAATCGTTTTGATTTTCGACAGCAAAACGCCTAGCGAAAGCTGCCTTTTGACTGTCCGCTGAGCCTGCAGAATGGAGACTGCTCCGTGCGCAGCGAGCTGTTTTCGGAAGGCGGAGAGCGGATGATTTGAAAAATAAATGCCGAGCGTTTCCTTTTCAAATGCAAGTAAATCCACTAGCGGAAGCTCTTCCGTTTCCACATACTTCGGCTTAATTGAAAACGATTCCTCTAAAAACAATCCCATTTGGTCATCGTCCGCGGCGAATAGCTCAGCATGTTCCAAAGCAACATCAATGGATGCGAGCAGCGTGGCCCGGTTTTGGCCGAATTCGTCCATCGCACCAGAAAAAATAAGTGCTTCAAGCACTTTGCGATTTACGCTTTTTGACGGCACGCGAAAGCAGAAATCAAAAAGATCTTCAAATGGTTTCTCTTTCCTTGCTTTATATATATCTTTGACTGCTGAGACGCCTACACTTTTTATCGCGCGGAGGCTGTACCTGACAGATCCGTCTTCAACTGTAAACGGAAAACTGCTTTTATTCACTGACGGAGGAAGGATACGAATCCCGCTCCCCTTTGCTTCGTAAAGATATTGAGAAATTTTATCCTCATTGCCAATGACGCTTGTCAGCAATCCGCACATAAAATATAACGGATAATGAGCTTTCAAATACGCAAGCTGGCACCCGATCATGCTGTATGCCACCGCATGGCTTCGGTTAAAGCCATAATTTGCGAATTTGACGATTAAATCGTAGACTTCATTTGCAGTGTCTACAGAATACTCCTTTTTTAAGCACCCTTCAACAAAATGGCTTCGCTCTCTGTCTAAGATTTCTTTTTTCTTTTTGCTGACCGCCCTTCTCAATAGGTCTGCTTCGCCTAAAGAAAACCCCGCCATGCGGGAAGCAATCATCATAATTTGTTCCTGATACACTATAACGCCATATGTATCTTCCAAAATGCTCCTTAAATCCTCATGAGGATAATGGACAGGCGCCCGTCCGTGTTTACGGTCAATAAATAACGGAATATTTTCCATCGGACCGGGCCGGTACAGCGCATTGACCGCCACAATATCCTCGAGGCCTGAAGGTTTTAGCCGCTTCAGGACGCTTCTCATCCCTGCAGATTCGAGCTGGAAAATCCCTGTCGTATCCCCTTTGGACAGCAAGGAGAACGTTTTATCATCGCTGTAGGAAATACTTGAAAGATCTATTTTGATTTTTTCTTCTTTTTCAATCATTGAAGTGATGGATTCAATCAGCGTCAGATTCCTCAAGCCTAAGAAATCCATTTTTAAAAGGCCCAAGTCTTCAAGATGATCCATCGCATATTGCGTTAAATAGATCCCTTCATGCCCTTCCTGAAGCGGAACAACATCTGTTAACGGTTCTTCACTCAGGACAACGCCTGCTGCGTGGGTGGATGCATGCCTTGGCAGCCCTTCTATTTTTCGGGCAATTGTATAGACTTGCTGAAGCAGGCTTGACTCCCGAAGCCGCTTATCCAGCTGCGGGGACTGCTGTCTCGCTTCATCCAGCGTCATGCCCGGTCTTGAAGGAATAAGTTTTGCAAGCTGATCTGCCTCCTTCGGGCTGACGCCAAATACTCTGCCGACGTCCCGAAGCGCCGCCTTTGCCGCAAGTGTTCCAAAGGTGATAATCTGTGCGACGTGCATCGCACCGTATTTCTGCTGAACATATTGAATGACTTCATCCCTTCTTGTATCGGGAAAATCAATATCAATATCCGGCATGCTGATGCGTTCAGGATTTAAAAATCTCTCAAACAGAAGGTGATGCTTAATCGGGTCAACATCTGTGATATACAGCACATATGCCACAAGAGAGCCAGCCGCAGAACCCCGTCCCGGCCCTGTAACAATTCCTTTTTCATGGGCGTGCTTCATAAAATCCCACACGATCAGAAAGTAATCGCTGAACTTCATCCGCTTGATGACATCAAGCTCATATTGAAGTCGGCGAAGGTATCGTTCATCAGGCGTGCCGAAACGGCTGCGGAGTCCCTCCATACAGATATCCGTTAAATAATCATCAGCGGACGTTCCGTCTGCGGTCGGAAAAGACGGCAGACGGGTCTGTCCGAGGCTGACGTCAACCCGGCATTGTTCCGCGATCTCCACAGAAGCTTGCAATGCCTCTGGATGCTCTCGATAAATGTTTTGCATTTCTTCAATTGGTTTCAAATCGAGATCAGGCAGAACTTCAGCAGGTGCATCCGTCAGCTTTTCCCCCGCTTTAATCGCTTTCAGACAACGGTAGGCAGCCTTATCTTCCTTCCTTATGTAGTGCACGTCGCCTGTGGCCGTAACAGGGATACCCGTTTCTTCTGACAGCTTTAGAATCTGTTCAGACAAGATTTGATTCCCTTTAAAAGGCTGATAGGAGAAATAAAAGGCTCCCTTTCCGAATATAGACTGAAACTCCAGCGAAGCTTGAGCGGCCTGTTCGAACAGGCCTCCTTCAAGAAGCGTCTCAATATATCCTTTTTCGCCGGGCGTTATTGCGATAATGCCTTCTCGATAACTGTGAAGCCATTTCGGCTTCAGCCCGCCTTTTGATTTAGATTGCAGAACGCTGCTGATTTTCAGCAGGTTTTGATAGCCTGTATTTGATTTTGCCAGCAGGACGAGCGGGTAGGCTTCGAGCTCGCTGTCATCTGTAAAAACAGAAGCCGTCAAACCGATTATCGGGTTAATCCCTCTCGCCTTGCAAGCTTTATAAAATTGAATAGCTCCGTACATGACATGATCATCTGTCAGCGCCAAAGACGCATATCCGAGCCTGTCAGCTTCACTGACGAGCTCTTCCACAGCCGCGGCGCTGTTTAGCAGGCTGTACCCGCTATGTACTTGCAGGTGAACAAAAGACATGCTATCACCTCTTTCTCATTACGATCCATTTCTTTCTTCATTATAAGGCCCGTTTCCAAAAGAAACAAATGTTCTTTTTTGACTCATCATCATACTTGTCCTGAAAGCTCAATATGATATAAAAGGTGAGGTGATAAAGATGGATCAGGAAGCAGGATTTATGGTGAATTTTATCAATAGCTACTTCATTGCGTTAGGGGTGCTGATCGGGGGCGCACTCATCGGAGGGCTCGGAGCATATTTGGCGGGCGAACCCCCGCTTACAGCCATTACAAAGCTTGCGAACCGGTTAAAAATTTGGGCGCTTGTCGCAGCTATCGGAGGCACCTTTGATGCGGTATACAGCTTTGAACGCGGCATACTCGAAGGCAATACGAGAGATATCTTTAAGCAGCTTCTTTTGATTATTTCAGCCATGGGAGGCGCGCAAAGCGGCTGGCTTATTATATCATGGCTGACCCAGGAGCATCTTTCTTCATGAGGGTCCCACAGCATTACAAAAAACCGGGATGGCAGCGCTTTTTCGCGGGAATGATGTGCGGAGCCGTAATCAGCTGGTTCTTTTTCCTGTTTACTTACGGAACATTTCAAGAGGAGCAGGTCAGCCTCATCGAAAAACAAAAAGAGCATGTAAAAGACTTGAACAATCAAATTTCGATCTATCAGGAAGACCTCCATAAACTGAATGAAGATAATAAAAGAAAACTGCTGATTCAAAGCGTCAGCGTTAAGTTGCTGAATGGGGATAAATATAAAATATCGCAGCCGGATAAAACGAAATTCGAGGAGCATGTAAAGGATGATATTTCAGAGGTCATTACCAAAGACATAGAAAGCGTCTATCAAACAAAGGATCTTTTGAAACGGACAATTGAAAATAAAGTCTATATGATCAATGAAAAAAAATACGAGGCAACCGTCAGAGAATTGATTATTTATACGAGGCTGACAGTAGAACTTGAAATATCATTCGCCACATAATTATGGATTTTTTTTAAATTCTCCAAACTTCTGTCGCTTTTTCCCATTCTTTTTTATAAACTATATGTGAGGCTTAATGGCGAAAGGAAGGAGGAAAGGGAAATGGAGGTTTACAGTGACCGTCAGCTAGCAAAAGATCAAGCAGCCCGTCTCAGACAAGGTTTTTCTGCATATGCCGAAACAAACTCACTCGCTTCCCTCATTAAAAAAGAACTTCAATCTCACAATCTCCAAGTCTACGAGGACCTTACTGATTTCGGCTGCTGGTTCATCCCCGTCACAGATGAACACTAAGAGAGAGGGTCTCCCCTCTACTCGTGTTCTTTACATACTGTTTCCAGATCAGCTAAAATCCGATCGGCTTCATCCCAGCTGTAAATAGAGGCGCCGGCAGCAAACGGATGCCCTCCGCCGTTATATTTGCGGGCAAGTCCGTTAATGACAGGCCCCTTCGAACGGAATCTGACTCTGATTTGATCGTCTTCTTCTACGAAAAACACCCAAGCGCGGATACCTGAGATATTGCCAAGCGTCCCGACAAGCTGCGACGCTTCAGAAGCCGTTGTGCCGAATTTTTCAAGCGTATCCTTTTTGATGAAAACAGAAGCGGCGCCGTTTTCGGACAAAGACACATTTTGAAAGATAAAGCCGTTAAGCTTCACCACATTCAGTTTTGTTTCATACAATTGATTAAACAACTCTGAGGAAGAGAATGGATACTGAATGAGCTCGCCTGCATATTTTAATGTTTTTTCTGTGGTATTCGGAAATAAAAAGCGTCCGGTATCTCCGACAATGCCGGCATAGATCAGCTCTGCCGCTTTCGTATTCAGCTTCCAGCCGTGCTCTTTTCCTTCTAAATACAGCTCGTAAATCATTTCACTTACTGAGCTGGCGCTTGTATCGACCCAAAGAAGGTCACCGTATGGATCTTCGTTCGGATGGTGGTCGATTTTCATTAGTTTGGCGCCTGAAGGATAACGCTGATCGTCGATTCTTTCCTGATTTGCCGTATCGCAGACAATGACAAGTGCGCCTTCATATGTTTCATTGTCCACCTCATCAAGGGAATATAAGAAAGAAAGGGACGGTTCAGGCGTGCCAACCGCAAAAATATTTTTTTCAGGATATGTTTCACGCAGGATTTCCGTAAGCCCGCACTGTGATCCGTAGGCATCCGGATCAGGACGCACATGTCTATGTAAGATAATCGTGTCATATAATGATATGGTTCTGATCAGTTCTGTTTTCATTTGATTCTCCTTTATTGTTTTTATTCATTAAATCACATTCTCTGCCGACGGAAAAGAAAAATAACGTCAAAACCAAGCCCGTTTTTGTATAGAATGGGTTTGTAAACTTTTACGATGGAGGATTTCATTTATGCTGGTTCTTGTTTTTTTGATTGGGCTTTCAGCCTGCTTTTATGTGTACTATAAAGTAAAAGGCGTACGGGCAAAGCCATCTTTGGCAAAGGAAATCTATTCAGCAAAATCAAGCATGGCCTTAGGGTCACTAGTCCTGTTCTACGGGCTCAACCAAATGATATTATTCCATTCAGTATTAACGTTAGTAATCGGCGGTATCTTTATCGTCATAGGAGCAGGAAGCGCTTGGGCAGGTTATAAAGCCTACAGGCATTACAATCCCCTTCACGCCAAAGAAGCTGAAAGAGATCACGCGTAAGGGGCGCCTGAACGTCCCTTAGCTTCTTTCCATCAGCTGAACCATCAGCATCGCTTTCGACACGATATGGCCTTGGCTGTGCACTTCCACTTCCATTTTCCCGAACTTTCTGCCGGCCTCCAAGATACGCGGTTTGACTTCGATGACCGATTCCATCTGCACAGGCTTCAAAAAGAAAATGGTGATGCTCTCGATTACGAGTTCGCCGCGTTTTTTCGAGCGCAAAAACCGGTTTGCCGCCTGCGTCAATATGGTTGTAAATACACCATATGAAATGGTTCCAAGCTGATTTGTCATTTGCGGCGTGACTTCATACTCGTAAACCGTTTGATCCTCTTTATCATCACCCTCGTCTTTAAACCCTCTTGAAACGATATCATCAAGCTTCTCCCCGACCTGCGGCTGCTTTTGAATCATTTGAAGGGCTTTCAACACATCTTGGCGGCTGATCATCCCGATCAGTTTTTGGTGGCCGTCAGTGACGGGAAGCACTTCGATTCCTTCCCATACCATCATTTGCGCCGCTGAGGCGACAGATGTTTTCCCAATCACCGTAACGGGATTTTTGGTCATGACTTTTTCTATGGATGCATTTCGGTCATGGCCGGCAATATCTTTTGATGTCAGAATGCCGTGGATTTTCATTTGATCGTCGACAACCGGGAAGCGGCCGTGACCCGTTTCAAAATTTTTCTCATACCATTTTTCAAGTTTATCCTTGGGCGAAAGATATACCGTGCGGTCAGCGGGTGTTAGGATGTCCTCCACCAAAACAATTTCTTTTTTGATCAGCTGGTCATAAATTGCCCTGTTAATCATCGCAGCGACTGTAAAGGTGTCATAGCTCGTGGATAAAATCGGCAGTTCAAGCTCATCTGCCAGCTGTACAATGCTTTCATCCGTGTTAAAGCCCCCAGTCACCAATACGGCCGCGCCTGCTTCAAGCGCCTGCCTGTGTGCATTGATTCTATTTCCGACAATCAAAAGATTCCCCGCTGCGGTATAACGCATCATCGCGTCCAGTTCCATCGCGCCGATGACGAATTTATTCAATGTCTTATGGAGCCCCGCCCGGCCTCCGAGCACTTGTCCGTCTATAACATTTACAACCTCTGCATAGGTAAGCTTTTCAATGTTCTCTTTTTTCTTTTGTTCAATTCTGATTGTGCCCACACGTTCAATCGTGCTGACAAACCCTTTATTCTCTGCTTCCTTGATCGCTCTGTACGCGGTTCCTTCGCTTACTTTCATTTCCTTTGCAATTCTTCGTACAGAAATTTTTTCGCCGACAGGCAGTGAATCGATATACGTTAAAATTTGTTCATGCTTCGTTGCCAAGCCTTTCACCTCTAAGGACAGTCTTCTTGTTTTTATTATAAGGTTTCAAAGGATTTATACGCAATGAGGCTGGAAAATAAAAAAGAAGCCCGACCGGCTTCTGACAGCGTTGATTTCGTTCCAGTCAAGCGCAAGGACCTCGTGATTCCTTTTACATCGTAAAGCGGAAAAACCCCTTATTTTTCTTTTAAATGGACATCAACCGCTGTCTTAACAATATTTCGATTCCCTATTTTAGATAAAACAAAGAAAACTGCGAATAGCCATATCGTCCCTATGGCCGTATAGATCAATGGATAAACAGCTGTGTTTGCGATCCATTCATTTATTAATGTTCTGGCATTTACCAGAATAATAAATCCTCCTACAAGCACACCCATCAATTGCGGATGAAACTTCTGCACCAGCCATGCTGCGATAGGGGCAGCGATAATTCCGCCGGCCATAAGTGAAAACACCCATAACCAATTGACGTCCTTCCATCCTAATGAAATAAGAAAACCGGCAGTTGCAGATACCGCGATGGCAAATTCACTTGTGTCTACAGTCCCGACAACTTTCCTCGGGCTCAAGCCTTTGCGGGATAATAAAATCGGAGTGGTCACCGGCCCCCAGCCGCCTCCGCCTGTGGCATCTGCAAAACCAGCGATCACTCCCAATGGGATGGATTGTTTTCGGTTTAACGGCACATGCTTCTTCTCAAGAGCCGGCTTATATTGAAATAAAAACCTGATCAATACATATCCGCCCAGAAGGAGCAAAAACAAAGAAATATAGGGTTTCGCCACATCTCCAGGTAATTGGCTGAGGAATGCCGCGCCTAAAAAAGCGCCTATAGAGCCGGGAATGACAAGCTGATAAACGGTTTGTTTGTCAACATTGCCAAATTTAATATGCGACACTCCCGATGCGGCAGTCGTTACGACTTCCGCTAAATGCACAGAAGCTGAAGCCACAGCAGGGGTGATGCTGAACGCCAATAACAAAGAAGTTGAGGTAACCCCATAAGCCATACCTAACGAACCGTCTATTAACTGCGACAATAAACCAATAAATGCAAAAACGATTAATTTCTTCATCAGAACACCCCATCTATATCAATCAGATATTTTTGATTCTTCATTCGAATCTAACAATCTCTTGGCGCTTTCATATAAAAAATAAGAGGCTTTGATAATGGCAGTTTCATCAATTGTAAATGCAGGGTGGTGCCAATCATGATCACCGTCTGTTCCAAAAAACGCAAAGGATCCCGGAATATGCTCAAGATAATAAGCAAAATCTTCCCCCGCGGTTGATGGGTCGGGATCAATGACTTGAAGTTTCGCTTTATGCGCAGCGTCTCGCACCAGCCCCGTTATTGCCTCATCATTACAAAGCGGCGGCGGTCCGGAATGCCACTTCACATTTGCCTTTAACGAGAAAGCGGCAGAAACCTGCTCTGTGACTGCCAAAAAACGCTGTTTCACTTGATTACGAACCTCTGAATCAAATGTACGAACAGTGCCCTCAATGACTACTGTATCCGGAATGACATTCCAAGTGCTGCCGCCATTGATTTTCCCTACCGTTAAAATCGCGCTTTGCAGCGGGTTTACATTTCTGCTTACAATCGTTTGCAGGGCGACAATAAGCTGAGAGGCGCCGACAATTGGATCAAAACCATTATGCGGCAATGCTGCATGAGCTCCTTTCCCTTCTATCTCTACTTTAAAACGGTCAACAGCAGCCATAAGCGGGCCTGTTTTTAACCCTACAGTCCCAACCGCGATATCCGGTTTATTATGAAGCCCAATAACTGCATCAATGCCATCCAGTTGGCCGTCCTCTATCACTTTTGCAGCGCCGGCACCTACTTCCTCTGCCGGCTGAAATAATAAACGAATTTTCCCTTTCAGACTGTCTTGATTTTCCTTCAATAAAAAGGCCGCACCAAGAAGCGCTGCCGTATGAAAATCATGACCACACGCATGCATGATCCCTTTATGTTTAGACGCATAAGGCAATCCTGTTTTTTCTTCAATTGGCAAGGCGTCAATATCAGCCCTCAAAGCAATCGCCGGGCCTTCTGACTCCCCTGCTATATCTGCGAACACACCCGTTTTTAGAGCAGTAGGGCGAATCTTTATCCCCTTTTCTTTAAGGCATTTTTTTATAAAAGCAGTTGTTTCAAATTCTTCTTTTGACAGTTCAGGATATTGGTGCAAGTGCCGGCGAATGCCGATGAGCTGCTTTTCTAGCGTTGAGAGATTTACGGGATTATACTCCCCTTTCAACTTCAGGATGTCATTTCCTGTAGTCTGATAAGGATAGGAGCCTTCTATATTTCTCCAATAATCCATAGACATATGTTCTGCTCCTTTCCCTATCCCAATATATTTTCTTCAGACTCTTCAACATAAGATGAAATAAATCGGTTCAATTTATCATTAAGACCGCCCGCCCCAAATTTTATATACTTGCTGGAAACCTTCGGATTACCTTCTTTCAAAAAGCTTAAAAAAGATAAAATATAAATGCGCCTGTAAGCTACTTGTGTAATTCCGTACTCAAAAAACCAGTTATCAATGACATTGTATACGCCCCGGTTGACGCCATATAGCTTGTTACATTTCTTGTAAAAGCAGAGATCCGGAAGATTTAACTCCTGATGGGAAAGGAGGCTTTCTTTTTTGTTTGGTGCCATAATCCCAATCAGCTCAAAGCGTTTTGCAACGCACGAAATATCCTTTTTAATTTGCTTTGTTAACGACTCCAAAGAATCAAACCTTCTTTCTTCTCTAATTTTAAAGAGAATACTGCATTCGATTTTTTCTCCATAGATGTCTCTATGAAAGTCAAACAAAAAAATCTCCAATGTCTTTTTAAGGTTAGAGCCGACCGTCGGTTTCACACCGATATTCATAACCCCTAAATAAAATTGATGATTGACTGTCGCCAGAACCCCATAAACTCCATTACGCAGCCCATGCATTTTTGCATCTACATTTGCCGTGGGGAATCCAAGCTTTCTGCCTAATTGTTTTCCTTTCACAACCGTACCGGCAATGATCGTCAAAAAAGTCAGCCTCCCCTCTCAGCTACCGCATTCGATCAGACGAAACCTAATGATGTGATGAATATAAAACGGATTGATGCTGCGGAATGCCAAGACCGAGATTTTCCCGCAATGTCCCGCCGCGATAATCTTGACGATAAAGCCCTCTTTCTTGAAGAATCGGAATCACCTTTTCTACAAAAGCATCAAGTGTTCCCGGTATATCCGACCCAATGATAAACCCATCCGCTGCCTCAGCGTTGAACCAAGTTTCAATTAAGGATGCGACACGCTCTGGTGTTCCGATGAATAGCGGCCGCGGAAAAGCCATTTCCTGTGCTACCTCCCGCAATGTCAGATTTCTGGCTTTTGCTTCTCGCTTAATCCGGTCTGTTGTGCTTTGAAACGCATTCTTTCCCACATCGCCAATATCGGGAAATGGCTCATCCAACGGGTAAACACTCAGATCATAATCATCAAAAAAACGGGCCAAATAAGTAACAGCATTTTCAATCGGTATTAATTCTGCAAATTCACGATACTTCTTTTCCGCATCTTCTTCCGTATCTGCCACAATCGGGCTGATCCCCGGAAAAATCCGCACATTTGAAGGATCCCGCCCTTCATCAGCAGCTCGCCTTTTCACATCCGCGTAAAACGCTTTTGTCTCTTCTAATGAATTGGAATGGGTAAAAATCGCATCCGCATTTTTGGCAGCAAACTGCCGGCCTGTTTCTGATGAACCCGCTTGAAACACTACAGGCTCTCCCTGCTTAGAGCGCCCGATATTCAAGGGCCCCTCTACTTGAAAATACTTTCCTTTATGATTCAGGCGATGAAGCTTCGCCGGATCGAAAAACTGCCCTGTTTTCTTATTGTGTATAAATGCGTCATGCTCCCAGGAATTCCACAGCCCGCGCACAACATCCAAATGCTCTTGTGCGATCTCGTAACGTTCAGTGTGTTCTGGCAAATTAGACTTACTATGGTTGCGCGCCGCTCCTTCCTGTGGAGAAGTAACAAGATTCCAGCCTGCCCTGCCCCCGCTGATATGGTCCAGCGACATCAATTGTCTGGAGATCGTGAATGGCTCAGTAAAAGATGTAGAGAACGTCCCTACTAACCCAATATTTTTGGTAACCGATGCTAGCGCAGATAAAATGGTGATCGGTTCAAAACGGTTTAAAAAATGAGGAATCGATTTTTCAGAAATAAATAAGCCGTCTGCAATGAAAATAAAACTAAACAAACCTTTTTCAGCTGTTTGTGCCTTTTTCATGTAAAATTCAATATTCGTGCTGGCCGAGGGATCAACATCGGGATGGCGCCAGCCGTCAGTTGTTCCCCCGACACCGTGAATCATCGCTCCAAACTGAATAAAATCTGAACGTGTCATCTTTTTGCCTCCTTTATCTTTGGATATAATTCGCAAGTGCCAGATCAAGGTGTTCAATGCCGATCTCAGTTATCCCTTGATACTGATTGCCGCGCCCGATTTCGACCACAGGCACATGGCGCACCCCATATTTCACCTGTAAAATATCTCGAAGCTTTTCTTTCTCTGAAACATCGATATGTTGGAACGGGAACCCTTTTTCATTCAAATAATTCTTGACTTCCTCACAATACGAACAGCCTTTTTTACTCCAAACCACAATGTTCACAACATCACTCATTCTTCTGTCCCTCCTTAACGTTTTGCAGCTAAAACTGCATCGCTCAGCAGCTGATAAGACAGCTGTTTTTCTTCAGCATTTTTGATCGGTGTAAAAATAACAAAATCATTAATTTTGTATGTGCCTGATAAACGTGTTAATTCTTCTGCCACTTCTTCCTTTGTTCCGGCAATAATCCCGGTTTTTTGCACGATGATGTCATATGGCTCTGTGACGTTTTCCAGATAGGCCTCAGCCTGTTCGCGGGAACCGACGTTGACCTTACGCCCGTCTTTCAAAACCACTTTTATCGATTCACGCGACACAATATGTTTTTCCGCTTCTTCTTTTGTATGTGCCGCAAAAACAGCGGGAGCAAGATGAAATTCAGCCTCAGATCCTGGGGGGAGATGCGCGTCAAATGCTCGGCGGGCTTCCTTCAGCACTTCCTCTTCACCGTTAATGAAGTAAGCAAAGACAAAAGAGATACCCAGTTTTGCAGCCGAAATGGCACTCTCTGTGCTTCCTCCCAATAGAAAAATACCCGGCTTCAGATCAACCTGCGGCCTAGGACGCAATGCGGCATAGCGGTGGGTATCAGGAAAATCATCCCGTACGAAATGAGTAAGCTCCTCCAGTTTTTCATCAAACTGACGCACCGGTTTTTCATATTCGGCCTGCAGCGCGTCTGTGGACAGCTGAAACCCGCCGGGCGCTTTGCCCACTCCAAGATCTATACGGCCGGGAGCTAACGCTGATAGAAGATAGAACTGCTCCGCCACTTTGTAAGGGCTGTAATGCTGCAGCATCACTCCGCCTGAGGCTAAGCGAATTTTCCTTGTGCTTGCAGCAAGATAGCCTAAAAGAACCTCGGGCGCAGATCCTGCAACCTCATCATTGTTGTGATGTTCAGCCACCCAAAACCGGTGATATCCACAAGCTTCAGCCATTTGTGCCAATTTCACTGTATACTGTAATGTATCAGCTGCTGTCTCCCCTTCACCAATCAAGCTTTGGTCTAAAATACTTAAGCGGATCATATCACCGGCTCCTTTATGTGTTCTTTTGGTTCAAATAAATATTCCGGCGAAACACGGCGAAGAAACTGCCTCGTTCTGTCTTTTTTGGTATGGCGGAAGACTTCCTCCGGGGTTCCTTGTTCAACAATGACTCCTTCATCCATAAAAACAACTTGATCAGAGACCCTTCTTGCAAACTCCATTTCATGTGTGACAACAATCATGGTGGCTCCGGTTTTCACGATTTCCAGCATTACCTCAAGCACTTCACCGACCAGCTCCGGGTCAAGTGCTGCCGTCGGTTCATCGAACAGCAGCACATCAGGATGAATGGCAAGCGCCCTTGCTATCCCAACCCTCTGCTTTTGTCCTCCCGATAACTGACTCGGATAAGCGTTCAATTTATCTTGAAGCCCGACCTTTCTCAGTTCATTTTCCGCTACGGCATACGCGTCTTGTTTTCTCATTTTCCGGGCAATCGTCAAGCCCTCCATGACATTTTCAATCACCGTTTTGTGAGCAAACAGGTGGTATTGCTGAAATACCATTGCCGTCTGTTTTCTGAGCCAGTGAACCTCTTTTTTGGACGGAAAGCTGCAATTAATCACTTTGTCATGTATAGAAATGATCCCTTCGTCTGGACGTTCTAATAAATTCAGGCACCGTAAAAAGGTGGTTTTCCCTGATCCGCTCGGCCCGATAATCGTCACAACTTCTCCCTTGCGTACCGTGAGATTTATCCCTTTTAATACATGGTGGATGCCAAACTGTTTATGGATATTTTTAATCTCAATCATAAAGTGCCTCCTTGAAATCTGGCTGCTTTTCTCTCTAATACTCCATTTACTGATTCTAGGATTAGAGTCAGCACCCAATAGATAATGGCTGCTCCGATAAACGCTTCTAAAAATGCATAATTATCAGAAGCAACGATAGTCGCCGTCCCTGTAATCTCTGGGACAGCCACTATAGCCGCGATAGAGGTGGTATGCAAAAAGCCGATACCCAAATTTGTGAAGTTTGGGATGGAAACCATCAGCGCCTGCGGCAATATTACACGCCGAAAGGTTTGGCTGTGTGTCAAGCCGATTGAATAAGCCGCTTCGACCTGTCCGGTATCCATCGCCAGAATGCCCGACCGGATGATTTCTGTCAGATAAGCTCCGGCAGTTAAAGACAAGGCCATGATGACAAACATGGAGACCGGTATCTCATTGGCGGACCAGCCGAGATGAAAAAAACTGCTGACTTGATCTGCAACAGGAGGTATCCCTAAATAAATCAACATAATGTGAAGGATTGCAGGTGTACTTCGAAAGAAAGACACATAAAACCTTGAGCAAGCCACCAAGCCCTTAATTCTAAAAATTCTAACAATTATATTTCCAAGAGCCACGAGAAATCCAAACACAATCGGCAAAACAGCCATCATCAATGTCAGAGGAATGGTTTTTACCATTTCTTTCATGGCGGAAACAATAAATGGAAAGTCAAATTGCAATCTTCTCCCCCCTCATCCGAAGAAATATATCAATGTATGTTCATGTCAAAAACAGTAACAATCCTTGTTTGATTCTTCTTGATTCGTTTTTCTGCCACTTGAAAGAACCATTCGAATAAAACCGCTACAGCATAATAAACAATCGATAGCGCAATGTAAACTTCAAGAGAATGGTTGCTTGAGGTGATCAATGTTTGGCCCCTTCCGGACATATCCATAACACCAATGGAAAAGGCTAGAGACGTATCTTTTAAAGAACTGATCACCATGTTTCCCATATTCGGAAACGCCTGGACAAGTGCCTGAGGCAGAACGATTCGCCTGAAGGCCTGACTACCGCTTAAGCCAATACTGTACGCCGCTTCCGTTTGGCCTTTATCTACACTGCCCACTCCCGCTCGAATGATTTCTGCGACTGCCGCTGCATTGCTTAACGCATAGGTTGCGACAGCAGCATAAAACGGGTCCATTTTTGATGTATCAATCCCGATAAGCCCAGTAAGCGCCGGGATTCCGTAAAACACGATGAAAAGCTGCACCATGATAGGCGTTCCCCTGAAAAACGAGATATACACTTTTGCCAATTGATTTACAATTGGAATATTGTAGATGCGGGGCAGTGCCAGAAAGAGTCCTAATACAAAACCGAAAAGCAAGGACAGTGTTAAAATGTATAATGTAACCGGTAAATAAGCGGTTAACGTCGGCACAAAATCTCCAATCATGTTCATATCAAACGCTTTTTCCATCACTGCTCCCTCTCTTTTTACCTAATACTGCTCTTTGGAATAGTCGTCACCAAGCCATTTCAAACTGAGCCTTTTCAGCGTTCCGTCATCAATGATTTCCTGTAAGGCTTTATCAATATCGTCACTTAACGTTTGTTCATTTTTGTTAAACATAAAATACACTTTGGCATTTGAAAGCACATTACCGACGGTTTTTTCTTTAATAGCGCTCGTCTTGTTTTGAAAGTCTACTGCAAAAGGCGTAGAGATCGTTGCGTCCGCACGCCCCGATTTCAGCTGATTCGCAGTCTCATTTGCGCCTTGGCCCTCATAGGCAATCTCAAACGGCCGCCCATTTTCCTCATTCCACTTTTTCAGTACAAGCGCTCCGTTGGATGTTGCACTCGTAATCACCCGTTTTCCTTTTAAGTCTTCAATTCCACGGATCGTATCGTTATTTTGAAGCACAGTAATTTTTAAAGGGAAATGGTTGTAGGCAACCCTGTTAAACAGAAATTTTTTCTCTCGCTCTTTGCTTTTCTCCATTTGATGTGCCACAATATCGACTTTATGCTGTCCGAGGCTGACAAGCAGGTTGGAAAATTCCATCGTTTTAAATGTGAATTTATAATTTGGCAGGCGCTTATCAAGCTCTTTGATCAGTTCGACATCATAACCGGTTAAATCGCCTTTTTCATTAATAAAGCAAATATTGGGAAATTGGGTTCCAGTTCCAACCGTGATCGTCTGTACCTTCTTTTGCCCGGCTCCCGTCGTTTGACTGTCTGCACCGCAAGCTGACAGAACTGTTATAAGGGAAAATAATATTGCCATGAATGCTGCTTTCGTTTTCATCTCATCGCCCCATTTATTTTTCAAAACTTGATTTTGAATAATCTGCCCCGAGCCATTTTCGGCTTAGTTTTTTTAGCGTTCCGTTTTTCTCCAGCTTTTTAATCGCTTGATCCGTGTCATCCGCCAAGGTTTGGCTGCCTTTATTAAACATAAAGTACACCTCGGTATCTAATAACACGTCACCGACTGTCTTTTGGCGGAAGGCGTGCGTTTTATTCTGAAAATCGACGGCAAACGGTGTAGCTATCGTTGCATCTGCGCGCCCAGTTTCAATTTGATTGGCGGTGTCATTGCTTCCCTGTCCCGCATATTTTAAATGAATTGGGCTGCCGTGCGTTTTGTTGTACTTTGTAATATAATCTGCCGCATTTGACGTGGCGCCAACTATGACTGTTTTTCCGTGCAAGTCTTTTAATGTATGAATCTTGTGATTATCCTCTTTCACCGTGATGTACATCGGCGAGTAGTTATATGGGACTTTATGATACAAAAAACGCTTTTCTCGTTCTTTATTTTTGGCCATATTGTGCGCAATCACATCAATTTTTTTATTTCCGAGACTCGTCAGCAAATTTGAGAAATCCATCATTTTAAATTCAAATGTATATTGAGGCAACTCCTTATCGATGGCTCTTATCACTTCAATGTCATAACCGGTCAAATCGCCTTTTTCATCTAAAAACGCAATATTCGGAAAATCTGTTCCAGTGCCGACTATGACTGTTTGAGCCTGACGATCTGTTTTGTTTTTTGTTTGCGAACATCCCCCGGCAAGTAATGCAAACACTGACAGCAGCAAAACCAATCCTTTGCGCTTATTCATAGGCTGCCTCACATCATGCCCAGCTGGGCGCACCTAAAAGCGTTGGGTTAAATCGTTCCGGAATCAGAACCTTGTGCATCATCACGCCTATGTCCCCGTCTTTTTCCTGCTCAAAATACACTTCATACCCTCTCCTTCTGTACATGTCAGCAAGCCAAGGATGCTTGCGCGCCGATGTGCCGAGTGTCAGGGCAGGAGCCTTCAGCATATCTCGAAGCACTTTTTCTTCAACATACGTAAGCAGCTTACTTCCGGCGCCTTGTCCTTTATATTCCGGCAGTGTCGCAAACCACCACACAAACGGATATTTTGAAGGAGGCGTCTCACTCTCCCACGGGAACCTGATTGTAATCGTTGAAATCAGCTTCCCATCCCGCTCCAGCACAATCGCTGAATGATGTTCAATATTTTCTGATACCATTTGGATATCAGCTCTCGTGGATGGCCAATCAATATCCAGCTGCCGAATGGGCGAAAATGCGCTGTTAACCAGTTTCAGCAGCTCCGGTGCATCTTCAACAGTTGCCAGTCGAAAAATATCCTCACTCATTTTTGTCACTCCTCTTCACAAAATATATAATCCCGATTTGTTTACTAAGCTTTTATTGTTTATACTATAAAGCATACTCTGATCTTTGACTAATCAAAAAAAGTAAACCTTCACTTCAGTAATTTTAATGATGAAAAACAGGAGGGAGCACATTGGAGTTACGCTCAATCAAAACGTTTCATACGATTGTGAAATTTGGAAGCTTCTATAAAGCTGCAGAAATACTCAACTACTCGCAGCCGACGATATCGATGCGTATGAAGCAATTGGAGCAGGATTTAGGCGTACTGCTGTTTGAAAGAGGAAAAAGCCTGCAGTTGACAAAAGCAGGGAAACTTTTTTATGAACGAACAGGAGATCTTTTGACACAATACGAGGCGCTTAAACACAACCTCTCCGACTTAAAGGAAGAAGAGGCAGGCATTATCAACATAGGGATTTCAGAGCCGACCGCCAGTCTGATATTCCCCGAGATTTTAAAGGATTTCTTAAAGGATTACCCAAAGATAACGGTTAATATCAAGGTTGATGACGCCAATACTTGCAGTCAAAAGCTCTTAGACGGGACGATTGATTTTGCGGTCTGCGGCGAGCCGGAGCTGATTCTTGAAAATTACTACCATCCATTTTTTTATGACACATTAAATGTGATTGTATCTGATCAACATCCGCTCGCTGAGAAGAAGGCTGTCCATTTGTCTGATTTAGCAGAAGAGCGCTTCATATTTACGCCCGCCAATTGCCCCATTCGCTTACAAATTGAACAGCATTTACATAGAGAACTCGGTAATCGCTACAAAAAAATGGAGCTCACAAGCAGCATGTCACATGAATATTACGTACGTGAAAACATCGGAATTTCAATCTTTACCAGCACCGCACATTCTAAACCGTTCAACGGCACTAAAGTTATTCCAATTCTGAACCTGGATATCACCCCGCCCATAGGGCTGTTGACAAATCAAAAAGAAGTTCATTTTGACCGCGCCACGAAGGACTTGATCGCTCGGATAACCAAACGTTTTCAGCAACGCAGCAAAGAATTGGAAGGAACCTCTGATAAGACCATTACAGGATAACTGAAAAAATAAAAACCACCTCCTGATTCATCAGGAGATGGTTTCACCGCTTACAGCTCGATCGTCTCACCGACCGACATGACTTTGCCGACTCCGCCCGGAAGGCTGTCAGCGAATGCTTCTGGGTCTTGCTCGATGACCGGGAATGTATTGTAATGCACCGGCACGACCTGTTTTGCGCGCAGCCATTCAGCGGCAAGCTTGGCGTCCTCAGGCCCCATCGTAAAGTTATCGCCAATCGGCAGAAAAGCAAGATCAATATGATTCAACTCGCCAATGAGTTTCATATCAGAGAATAGTGCCGTATCACCCGCATGGAAAATCGTTTTACCTTCTACAGTCAGCAAAATACCGGCTGGCATGCCTGTGTAAGTGATCGTTTTGTTTTCTTCATCTGTGATGGCTGATCCATGAAAGGCCTGTGTGAGCTTCACTTTTCCAAAATCGAACTGGCGGGAGCCCCCGATGTGCATCGGATGAACATTCAAGCCTTTCCAGCCTAAGTACACAGCGAGCTCGTTCGGTGCTATAACCAGCGCGTTATTTTGCTTGGCGATTTGTTCAGTATCACCGACATGGTCATTGTGGCCGTGCGTTAATAAGATGACATCCGCTTTTACATCCTCCGGCTTGATATCCGTTAACGAATTCCCTGTTAAAAACGGATCAAATATAATATGGTGGTCCTTCGTTTCCACTGTAATTACAGAATGTCCGTGATATGTTACTTTCATTTCTTTCACCTCGTCACGTGATTTTGTTTTTTTTATTTTCCCTTTTTCAAAAGCTGAAAAACTTATGTTGTTTGATTCTTGTTAATAACATTGAGACCTCCGGTGGCTTCAATGACAGTCCCAGTCACAAGGTCTGAGTTCTCCTCACACAAGAAAGCGATAATCCGAGCGATATCCTCGCCTGTTCCGGACCTTCCTATCGGCGTTTTTTCTTTGCCGATTCTCATTCTGGCTTCCTCTATCGATGCTTCTTTCATGTCGCCGACAATGTCTCCCGGGCAAACCATGTTGGCGGTTATTCCGAATTCGGCTTCTTCAATGGCGATTGTCTTTGTCAAAGAAGCCAAGCCCACTTTCGCAGCGCCAAATGCCGAGCGATGAAGCCAGCCTGGCGCGTGAGCCGCACCTTGGAATCCGTACGTAATGATGCGCCCAAATTGCTGTTTTCTCATAATAGGAATAACCGCTTTGAATAAATGAAAGACGGCGCTTAAATTTCCTTCCAGCATGCCGTACCATTCATCATCAGTATAATCGGCTAACTTTTTACGTTCAAATATGTATGGTCCCGCGTTGTTAATCAAAAAGTCGATCCTTCCAAAGCGGTTTAAGGCAGTGTCTGCAATACGCAGCAGATCTTCTTTTTTGGTGACATCACCTTTTACAAATTGCAGCCGGTCAAGACAATCGGGACAGGCTTTCTTCAGGCGGCTGACTGCCTCCTCATCCTGTCTGTAATTGACTGTTACTGAATACCCCTTTGCAAGCAACGTTTCAGTCACTTTGCGGCCTAAACCCTTCGAACCGGCAGTAATTAAAGCATGTCGCACATGAATACCTCCCAAAGCAACGTCGCCGCTTTCAATAAAGTGTTTCTTCTTCTACTTTACTATAAAAGGCTTGCAATATCACTTTTTACACTTTGGCATACAAAAAAAGCTGCCTGTATAGACAGCTTATTCTGCAGAAGATGAAGACTCCTGATCAGGCATATCGACATAACCGCTTTGATATGCTTCTGAAATGAGCCTTGTTGTCTCCTGGCTTTCTTGTTCATCATAAATATAGCGTTCCGTTTCTTTTTTCATCATTCTGCCTCCCATCATTATAGAGGTAGGTTGGCAATAATGACGGGATTTTATGAAGGAAATTTTAACAAACTCCTGTTGCGACGCAAGCTTTCGCTTTCTCAAGCGCCTGCTCCACCTGTTTGAATCCGGTGCCCCCGGCGCTCATTCTTTTTTCAACTGCGTAGTAAGGGTCTAACACAGTGTAAATATCTTCTTCGAATAGTGTGCTCGCCTGCTGAAACTCGCCAAACGGCATATCGCTTAAATAGATTCCTCTTTCGATGCAGGTGTACACAAGTTTTCCGACCACTTCATGCGCTTCTCTGAACGGCATTCCTTTCTTGGCTAAATAATCGGCCAGTTCCGTCGCATTTGAAAAGTCTTGTTTTGTCGCTTGCTTCATGACGTCTTTGTTTACAATCATTGTTTGGATCATGCCTGTGAAGATTTGCAGGCTGCCCTCCACCGTTTTCACCGTGTCAAACATGCCCTCTTTGTCTTCCTGCAGATCTTTGTTGTAAGCAAGCGGAAGTCCTTTCATGATCGTAAACAGCCCCATCATATCGCCGTATACGCGCCCTGTTTTACCGCGGATCAGCTCCGCCATATCAGGGTTTTTCTTTTGCGGCATCATGCTGCTTCCTGTTGCGTACGCATCATCAAGCTCGATGAATTTAAACTCCTGCGAGCACCATAAAATGATTTCTTCAGAGAAACGGGATAGGTGCATCATCAGCATACTGCTGTTGCTTAAAAACTCCAAAATGAAGTCTCTGTCGCTGACGCCATCCAAGCTGTTTTCATAAATAGAATCAAAGCCGAGCAGTTCGGCTGAATAATCACGGTCGATTGGGAAGGTTGTTCCGGCGAGCGCCCCGCAGCCGAGCGGAGATTTGTTAATCCGCTTCATCGAATCCTGAAAACGCTCCTTGTCGCGCTCTAACATCCAGAAATACGCAAGCAGATGGTGAGCGAATGAAATCGGCTGGGCGCGCTGCAGATGTGTGTAGCCCGGCAGAATCGTTTCAACGTTCGCTTCCGCCTTTTCAATCAGCGTACTTTGGAATGCCTCAATCAGCTCGATGATGTGGCCGACATGATTCTTCAAGTATAAATGCATGTCAGTCGCCACCTGGTCATTCCGGCTTCTGCCGGTATGCAGCTTGCCGCCGAGCGGGCCGATTTCGTCAATCAGCATTTTCTCTATGTTCAAATGAATATCTTCATAATCGACTGAGAATTCCAATGCTCCCTCCTCTGCTTTTTGCAAAAGGGTATTCAGTCCCTCGCGGATTTTCAGCTCTTCTTCCGCTGTCAGGATACCGCATTTTTTCAGCATGGCAGCATGTGCGAGAGACCCTGTTATGTCTTCAGTGACTAAATTTTGGTCAAATGATATGGATGCGCCGAACTCGTCGACCCATTTTTCCGGTGTTTTTTGAAACCGGCCTCCCCAAAGCTTCTTCATGCTTTAATCTGCTCCTTCTTTTTCACGATGCTGTTCACTTTTGTCGGAAGGCCCCAAAGCTCAATAAAGCCAATTGCCGCATGGTGATCAAACGCATCGTCTTTTGTATATGTTGCAAGTTTTTCATCATATAGAGAATATTCTGATTTACGCCCTTCTACGATTGCATGGCCTTTAAACAGCTTCACGCGAACGATGCCTGTGACATGCTTTTGCGTTTCTTTTAGGAAAGCGTGCAGCGCGTCTTTTAACGGCGAGAACCATAAGCCGTTGTAAATGATTTCTGACATTTTTTGCTCGATGATCGGTTTAAAGTGTGCAACCTCTTTCACCAGTGTCAAATCTTCTAATTCTTTATGCGCTTTGATCAGTGTGATCGCACCAGGGCATTCGTATACTTCCCGGGATTTAATGCCGACGAGGCGGTTTTCCACGTGGTCGATACGTCCGACACCGTGTGCGCCTGCCATTTCATTCAGTTTCAAAATCAGTTCAGAAAGCGTGTAAGATACGCCGTCAATGGAGACAGGCACACCTTGTTCAAATGCAATTTCAATCACTTCCGGCGTGTCCGGCGTTTTTTCCAGCGGAGCTGTTAAATCGTATGCACCTTCTGGCGGCGCCGCCCATGGATCTTCTAAAATGCCGCACTCATTCGCGCGTCCCCAGAGGTTTTGGTCGATAGAATACGGGCTGTCAAGATTGATCGGAATCGGAATGCCGCGGCTTGCCGCATATTCAATTTCTTCTTCACGTGACCACTGCCATTCGCGAACCGGCGCGATGACTTCAAGGTCAGGGTTTAATGATTTAATGGAGACTTCGAAACGAACTTGGTCATTTCCTTTCCCCGTGCATCCGTGAGCAATCGCCTGTGCATCTTCTTGTTCCGCAATTTCAACCAGCTTTTTCGCAATCAGCGGCCGAGATAATGCTGAAACAAGCGGGTATTTTCCTTCATACATCGTGTGGGCCTGCAAAGAGATAAGCGCGTAGTCCTGTGCAAATTCTTCTTTTGCATCGATCACGTAGGAGTTTGTCGCGCCGACTTCAAGCGCTTTCTGCTGAACAAAGGCCAAATCTTTGCCTTCACCGACATCCAGACAGCAGGCGATGACATTATATCCTTGCTCCTGAAGCCATTTTATTGCGACGGAAGTATCAAGGCCCCCTGAGTATGCTAATACGACTTTTTTCTGTTCTGACATGATAAAAATCCCCTCTCAACTGTGTTTCTATTTTGTATAAAAATAAATTATTTTTAATAAAAATGCATTTTGTATGTATACACTTTAACAAGTACGTTTCGTTTTTTCAAGCCTTTTATCAAAAAAACTTCACCTAAATTTCAGGTGAAGTTTCGTAGTATTTATTCATTTACTTGTCTTTTCTGATTTCTCTGACCACATGTGCAAGTTCGGGAATAATCAGCTTATTCATTGCCAGCTTAACCGCACCGCTTGAGCCTGGCGTTGAGAAAACAGCGGTATGCTGAATGACACCGGCTGTTGCTCTCGACATGATTGCGGCAGAGCCGATATCCTCTGTATAACTCAGCATCCTGAATATTTCTCCAAAACCGGGCAGCTCTTTCGAAAACAGCGGCGTTATGGCTTCAATTGTGACATCCCGATCTGCTATGCCTGTCCCTCCGTTTAAGAGTACCGCGTCTGTCTGTTCATCCATGCAGCCCGCAAGCACTGACCGCTGCAAAGCATCCTTTTCGTCTTTTACGATTTCATATGCAGCAATATGATGACCGGCTTCTTCTAAAAATGAGATCATCAGCTTGCCGCTTTTATCGGTTTCCTCTGTCCTCGTGTCACTGACAGTAATCACTTTACACCGAACGATATCGGGAGCTTCTTGTTTATGCTCTTGAACGCTCATTGGCCCACCTCTTTTATGTTTTCTGTCTGTCACTATCATGCATCAACAAAAAAGCACATTCAAGAGAATGTGCTTTCATGCGATTTATTTTGCTAAACGAACAACGTCGCGCGCAATCATGACTTCTTCATCAGTCGGAATGATCATGACTTTTACTGGAGAATGCGGATAGCTGATGAAAGCTTCCTCGCCGCGCACGTTATTAAGCGCAGGATCCCAGTATACGCCCATGAATTCTAAACCGCGAAGAACGCGTTCTCTGACTTCCACACTGTTTTCACCGATACCGGCAGTAAAGATGATCGCATCTACACCGCTCATTCTAGCAGCATAAGAACCGATGTATTTGTGGATTCTGCTTGCGAATACTTCAAGAGCCGTTTCCGCGCGCTCATTTCCTTCTTTCGTTGCTTCAACGATGTCACGAAGATCGCTAGAGAAGCCGGAAATTCCGAGCAGTCCGCTTTTTTTGTTTAATGTATTCAGTACTTCGTCAGCCGTTTGGCCTGTTTTCTCCATGATGTATGGGATCAGGGCAGGGTCGATGTTTCCAGAGCGCGTACCCATTGCAACACCGGCAAGCGGCGTAAAGCCCATTGAAGTATCAATTGATTTTCCGCCTTCAACAGCAGCAATACTTGCTCCGTTTCCAAGGTGGCAGGAAATCAGGCGCAAGTCTTTTAACGGACGGCCAAGAAGCTCTGCCGCACGCTCAGTTACATATTTATGTGAAGTGCCGTGGAAGCCGTATTTACGGATGCCGAATTTTTCATAGTATTCATACGGCAGGCTGTAAAGGTAAGACTGCTCAGGCATTGTTTGGTGGAATGCCGTATCAAAAACAGCTACCGCAGGAACATTTGGAAGCACTTCTTTGAACGCTTTAATTCCAACGATATTTGCCGGGTTGTGAAGCGGTGCCAATTCAGAAATATCTTCGATTTCCTTAATGGTTTCATCCGTTAATAAAACAGAATCGCTGAATTTTTCTCCGCCGTGAACGACACGGTGGCCAATTCCGTCAATTTCATTCAAGTCTTTAATAATGCCAAATTCCGTTAACTTATTCAGCAGCATTTTAACAGCTACCGCATGATCCGGAATATCAGTTACTTCTGTATTTTTTTCGCCGTTCACAGAAATTGTGAATACGCTGTCGGCGATACCGATTCGTTCAACTAAACCCTTCGTTAAAACGGTTTCTGAAGGCATTTCGAAAAGCTGAAATTTCAAAGACGAGCTTCCTGCGTTAATTGCAATAATTTTGGACATGATTGACGCTCCTTTATACTCTGTATCAACAACTTCGTTTTTCGTACTTTTTTCCCGGTGAATATCAACATCTTCTCCGAAAAATATCTGACTTTTCCATTTAAACATTGTCATGTCGGCTTTTCAAGTCAACTTGCGTATTGATAACGCTTACAATAAGAAGTCGTTATTTTCAGACACATTCCCTATAGGTTTTGTATTGATGAACGCTTACAATTTGCGGTTTTTCTCTCTGTATTTTGTGTTTCAAAGCTGGATTCAATTCGTCAGTCCGATCTTCAAAAGACAAATAAAAACAGCTTAGGCATCCATCTCATACGGCTGCCTAAGCTGCTTTTAACAATTACTTTTCTTTTTTAAACCAATCATCAAATTGAGCCATCATATCAAGCATCGCCTTTTGATTGGAGAAAGACGGAAGATTCGCAAGCAGAATTTGCCCCGGCGCTTTCGTCTTCTCTCCTTGTTTCTGAAGCACAAGGATGCTTTTGGCATGAGCTTCGTCTTTAAAAATAGATTTTGGCAGCTGCAACAGCGCGTTGATATGAACCTTATCTTTTAAAAACTGTTTCAGCTTGCCGCTTTGGGAGCTCTCAAACAAATGATTCGGAATCATAAAAAATAAGTAGCCGCCCGGTTTGGTATGCTTGACGCTCTGTTCAATAAACAGATGATGCGCGAAGGAATGGCCTTCGTCAGCTTTGAGCTCAAACGCTTCTGCTCCTTCGTCATTTGGATAATAGCCGACTGGCAAATCACAAATGACCGTGTCCACTGGATCGATAAACAACGGCTCAAGGCTGTCCTGATGGAAAAGCTCAAGCTCTTTTTTCAGTAGGTTCGCTTGGGCATACGCGATCTTCAAGAGCACATCATCAATTTCAATGCCAAAGCTGGTTGCCGTTTTTCCAGACAGCTGGTTCAGCATGGTAAACAGAAGGTTTCCGGTTCCCAAGGCTGGATCAAGAACGGTCAGTTCCTTTTTATCCGCCATAAACTTATTCACCAAATAGCTGATGAAAAGCCCGATCGTATCCGGCGTCATTTGTCTGTTCGGATGAGAGATATCCTTCATTCCTTTAAGGACGGCAAGCTGAAAAGCTTTGCGCACCCACTCATGCTCATATGTGCCGAATTCCGCTTTTTCAAGCAGAGCCTGAAGCTGTTTGGTTTTCTGATCAGCAGGCAGTTTCAGCTGATCTGTTTTTTCAAGAAAATACATTTCTCCTGCTTCGGCCAGGGCCTCTATATATGAAATCTGCAATTCATTCTTTATCATAATCGCGGCTTCGTCTAACAGCTCATACACCGCACCTACATGGTCTTTTTGCATATGTGTTCCTCCTTGCCATGAAAAAAGCTCCGGCGGCAGCCTGGAGCTTTTTTCCCTGCTTACTTCACTAATGCCTTAGCAGCCTCAATTGGCTTTTCATAGTTCGGGTGGTTTGTTGCTTCGCTTACATATTCAACGTAAACGACTTTTCCGTTCTCATCAAGGACAAATACGGAACGCGCAAGCAGACGAAGTTCTTTAATATACACACCGAACGCTTCGCCAAATGACATATCTCTGTGGTCAGACAGTGTTTCCACTTTGTCGATTCCGTTAGCACCGCACCAGCGCGCTTGTGCAAATGGAAGGTCTGCACTGATTGTGTAGACGTTGACATCTCCAAGCTTTGCAGCTTCTTCGTTAAAACGGCGTGTTTGTGCATCACAAACACCTGTATCAATTGAAGGGATAACAGAAATAATCGTTACCTTTCCTTTCATGTCAGCTAACGATTTTTCTTCAAGGCTGTTAGTCAGCACTGTGAAATCAGGAGCTTGATCTCCTACCTTCACTTCTTGTCCGACAAGTGTAACCGGACCGCCTTTGAATGTAATTTCAGCCATTATAATTCCTCCCTTTTGTATGTATGTCTCTATCATAGTAAAGTTTCCTGCAAACTGCAAAGTTTATGCCAAAAAAAAGTTAACTGCGGCCGGCGCAGTTAACCTTTTTTAATAATTCATATTGTTCATTTGGTTTTGACTTTGGCTCTGGCCTTGGTTCTTGTTATTTTTCTTGAACATTTGCTGAATGCGTTCAAGTGTTTGAGGGGCTGCGTCTAAAATTTTCTCTATTAAATGAGTATTTTCATCTAAATGAAGCATTCTGATCCCTGTCGATCCGACAATTAAAAACGCGATCGGCGTAATGGACACACCGCCCCCGCTTCCGCCTCCGAAAGGAAGTTTCTGTTCTCTTGTCTCATCGTCTTCCGATTTCTTTTCTGCTGGCTTTCCGCCAAACTCGCTTCCGCCTGCGGCGAATCCGAATCCGACTTTAGAAACAGTTAAAATCACACTTCCATCAGGCGTTTCTACTGGATCTCCGATGATGGTGTTAACATCAATCATTTCCTTCAAGTTTTCCATTGCGGTTTTCATTAAACCTTGGATGGGATGGTCTGCCATATACGCTTCCTCCTTAAACTGATGAATCATTCTTTGAAGTCATTCGAGCCGACGGATTCTTCTTTAATACGGATAGCTCCCGTCCGTATTTGACGAATTTGAAAGCTGCAAGCATAGCATGTCCAAAGCGAAAAAAGAATATACACTGAAAATGGGTCTTGGAAACCGGGACTTGAAACGAAGGGATCACCTCATAAACAGGTTTATTTACAAAGTCCAGATGGTCGTAGAGCATCGCTGCGATACCGCCTTTCACACCCCATACAGCACCTGTTATCACACCTGTCACTGCCGCGTCCTGAATTCCGATAACTGTAATCCATTCCAGCTTTGTGATATGTAAATGCGCGAGAAAAGAGGCACTTATTTTCCGTAATCCGGTGACCTGATGCAAAAGCATTTCAATCTTACTAATGCTTTGCTGCACATCGTTTTGTGTGATTTTCTTCTTTCCGCTGCTTTTTTTCATTTTAGATTCAGTTTTTTGTTTGATATCCACTGTTCCGTCTTCTTTGTTCAGCTTAATCGCCGGGATTGTTTTTTTGATCCTTATCAGGCCAAACAGCGCCGTAATCTTCAATGTCAATTTGTCATTATCATCGGCATGAAGATACTCCAGCGCAACATGGATTTTCATTCTGAGAAGCAGTACGACCCCTATGAGAATAAGAATGGCTGTCAGTGCATACACCATATTCTTCACTTCCTCTAGGAGCATTATCGCCAAATCCTAAAAAAATAAACCCGGACAGAGGTCCGGGTTATCAGTTATTTGCGGTATAATTTTTCATGCACCACGGTGGTTTCCGCGATGTAATCATGAATCCCTTGTTTTGTAGGTGAAAAAGCAACAACGATATATAAAATCCAAATCTTATCAATATATCGTCCAACCACTTCACGAAAAATCACTGTACTCCATGTCAGCTTGCAATCTTGCTTCACAGAAACCACTTTAAGGCCGAAAACCATTTTACCCAGCGTCTGCCTGAAGTATTTTGTCATTAGTGCGAAATAGGCAAGATAAACAATAAGCGTTGTCACACTGTAGGCCGAGAAGGTAAACATGCCGGATGATTTCGGCAGATCCATTACGGTAAAGAGGGGAGAAACGAGTAAATGGTTTAATCCCCATACCACGAGCCAATCAAGCAGGAAAGCCCAGAAACGAACCCAAAAGCCAGCATAGGCATGTGTCAGCTGCTCCGCTTCTTGCGGGCCTTTGATGTCATTGCGCTCTAACTCTTCATATGTCGCGTCCATTATTGTTCCCTCCTACTTCGCATAGAGATACATCATTCTCGGCGAACCGGATTGCGAAAGCATTTCTCTCATATTTAAAAAATCAATTTCACTTTTAAACATTTTGTTCGCGCCCATGGAAAACAATGAGCCTAATCCGAAGCTTTCCTCATAAGAAATGACAGAAGCGTTTTTCAAATCCTTGTGATCCTTTTTCATCGCCGAAATAGTGTCATCATAAAAACCAAGCTCATCAACGAGATTCAGTTTTTTCGCCTGACGCCCGTCATACACGCGGCCGTCCGCAATTTTCTTTACCTCTGCTTTCGACATGCCGCGGCCTTTTGAAATAACATCAACAAAGCCCTCATACGAATTATCGACCATCGATTGCATGATGTTTTTTTCTTCTTTCGTCATCTCACGGGAAGGAGACATAATGTCCTTGTGAGCCCCGCTCTTAATTGTTTCAAAAGAAATGCCGAGCTTATCGGCAAGCTTTGAATAATTGACGCTTTCCATAATGACGCCGAGTGACCCGGTCAGGGTTTCCGGTGTCGCAAAAATCTTATCAGCCGCCGTTGAGATGTAATAGCCTCCGGATGCCGCCATCGAGCCCATTGATACGTAAATCGGTTTTTTTGTTTCTTTCTTGATTTCTTCCAATTTCTTATGTATTTCAGCACTTTCATACACTCCGCCGCCCGGAGAATTCACCTTCAGAACAATGCCTTTGACCGTCTTGTCATCTTTTGCGCGCTCAAGGTTTTTTAAAAACGTTCTGTGGTTATATCCGTCTGCACCAAGCAGACTGCTTGAGTCCCCATTATCCTGGATGGTGCCGCTGACCTCTAATACGGCAATTTTACTTGAGAGACTGCCGTTTTCCAGCGTCTTTTCCTGCGATTCATCCGTCAATGATGTAAGATCCGTTTGAGCGCCTTTGACGCTTTCAAAGAAACTCATAGAGATGCTGACGATAATAGACACGCCGAAAATCCCCAGAGCTATCACTAATGCGATCCATCTTTTTGCATTCATTTTTTCTCCTCCTTTTTCCCAAACTCTCTCATTATACGATTCAATATGAAAAATGTTTCACTTCATGAGAAAGCTCCGGCTTAACGGGCTGCCGGCAAACGTGGTACACTTATGGCCAAAGGTATTTTATCATAAATACTGGATGGCAGAAAAACTTAAATATGACAGCAAAGGGGAAATGGGATATGACCGAACAACGCCGTAATGTTTATTTTTTTCACAAACAGGACCAGGAAACAAACGAACAAGCCCGCTCGTTAACACAATTGGCTGAAGAGCATGGATTTACCGTTGTGAACCAGCACTCAGATGCCAATATTATTGCCAGCATTGGCGGGGACGGCACATTTTTGCAGGCAGTCAGAAAAACGAATTTTCGCGACGACTGCTTGTACGTCGGCATTACCAAAAAGGGGAAAGCTCATTTATATTGCGACTTTCATAGTGATGAGCGAGAAAAAATGGTCGATGCCATGACGTTTGAACAAATTGAAGTCAGAAAATATCCGCTGATTGAAGTGACAGTGGATCACGCCAGTCCTTTTCACTGCTTAAACGAGGTATCCATCCGTTCAAGCATCATTAAAACCTTTGTGATGGACGTGCTGATTGACGATCTGCACTTTGAAACGTTTAGAGGTGACGGGATGATTATCTCAACGCCTACAGGCAGCACCGCCTATAACAAGTCTGTTGCAGGAGCGGTTGTTGATCCGCTGCTTCCATGCATACAGGTATCAGAGCTTGCATCCCTTAACAATAACACCTACCGGACACTCGGCTCGCCATTTGTCCTCAGCTCTGACCGAAAGCTGACCCTTCGTGTGGTGCAAGACGGCAACGAACACCCAATCATCGGCTTGGACAATGAAGCACTCAGCACGAGAAATGTGAAAACGATCGAAATCAAACTGTCTAATAAAAAAATAAAAACAGTCAAACTAAAGGACAATTCATTTTGGGAAAAAGTGAAGCGTACTTTTTTATAGAAAATAAAAGGACAGGCTGCTGCCTGTCCTTTTATGATTTCTCATATACAATCTGGCCGTTAATCACGGTTTTTTTAATATCTAAAAGATGAAGCTGTGCGGGGTCAATGGAAAACGGATCACCACTGAGAACCGTAAAATCCGCGTCATAGCCTTCCGCAATTTTCCCGCGTGACTTCTCTTTATAAATGATTCCGGCGCTTCCTTCTGTATAAAGCTTTATCGCTTCATATACAGATAAACATTCACTTTCATTATAGCTTGGCCCGTTATGCTCATGACTGCTCTTGCGAAGCACCGCGGACTGGATCCCAAGAAGCGGGTCAACAGGCTCAATCGGAGCGTCTGAACCGCCCGCGCATAAAATGCCTTTAGACATCAAGGTTTTCCAAGCAAATGATGTCTTCATCCGGTCTTTTCCGAGACGGTCAATGACCCACGGAAAATCGCTTGCAACAAAATGCGGCTGAAGATCAAGCGCGATCGGCATGTTTGCTGCTCTCTCGATTAATTCGCTATCAAGCACTTGAGCATGTATAAGCCGATCATGCCGGCCGTTTTGGGGCGGATGCTTTTCTATTGCGTTGAGCACTTTTTCAAAAGCAAGATCGCCGATTGCATGAACAGCAACCTCCATCCCTTTTTCTCTCGCTTTGCGAATGAGCCGGCCAAGGGTTTCGTCATCATGAACCTGAACCCCCTGAGTTGATGGATCATCCTGATATGGTTCTTTCAATAAAGCCGTTCTCCCGCCAAGCGCCCCGTCCGCAAAGATTTTCATCGCTCCAAACTCCACATACGGGCCGGACGGCTTCTCCAGCTCCTCCCATCGGTCGACAGCCTCATGATGAACGAGCAGATGGCAGCGGAACGGATACTTTCCGCTAGCGGCAGCTTTCTCATAAGCTTTCATCGGCACCGAAACATCACCATAATAGGACAAGTCTTCCGAATGTCCGCCTGTCAGGCCTTTTGTCCAGCAGTCCTCTATTGCAGCCGTTAATGCCTCATCAACATAGTGCTGGGAGACTGGCGGGACAGCCTTCAGAATCAAATCCTGCGCCTTATCAAAAAGGAGGCCCGTCGGCTCTCCATTTGCATCTTTTACGATGACGCCGCCGTCAGGATCAGGAGTGTTTCTTGAAATTCCCGCCGCTTGAAGAGCCGCAGAATTAACGGCTATTGCATGCCTGCATACTCGCTTGAGCAAGACGGGCCTGTCTGGAAACAGGCGGTCTAGATCATGCTTATTTAAATAGTCCGGTGTCTCAAACTGATTTTCATTCCAGCCCTCTCCAATGAGCCACTCGTCTTCAGGAAGCTGCCGCTCTCTTTCCTTTGCAGCCTGTACAATCGCTTCTTTAGACGTCAGTGCGGACAGATCAAGCTGAAGCTGTTTTTCGCCGTGGCCGATCAAATGTAGATGGCTGTCAACAAAACCAGGGAACATCACTGCTCCATTCAGGCTGATTTCTTCTGTTTCCGGGGAGCCGTACTTTTCCTTCAGATGTTCATAGCTGCCGGTGCCTTTTATGACACCATCCTCAACATAAACTGCCTCTGTCCGATCGCCTTCTTCGAGCATCGTATAAATGAAACCGTCGTGCCATATCGCCTTCATTCACGTTCACTCTCTTTCTTTACGCCTTTTTATTGGCTTTGAGCTGTTCTTCACGTTTTCTTAATTCCACTCGTCTGATTTTTGCAGAAGCCGTTTTCGGCAGGCTTTCCACAAATTCAATTTCTCTTGGGTATTTGTATGGAGCGGTAATCGTCTTCACATGATTTTGCAGTATTTTGACAAGCTCTTCACTTCGTTTTTCATGATTTTGCAGGACAACGTATGCCTTAACGATGGAGCCTCTGATTTCATCAGGGCTTGCGACAACAGCACACTCTTTTACTTCAGGGTGCTTAACAAGCGCGTCTTCCACCTCGAATGGCCCGATCGTGTAGCCGGAGCTGATAATGATATCGTCATTTCGGCTTTCAAACCAGAAGTAACCTTCCTCATCTTTTCTCGCTCTGTCTCCCGTTAGGAAATAATCGCCGCGAATTTGTGTTTTCATTCTTTCCGGATCTTTAAAATATTCTTTAAAGAGCGCAGGCGTGCTGAGGTGAACAGCGATATCACCAACCTCACCAGGTTTGCAGACTTCACCGTCTTCATTAATGATTTCCACCTGATTTCCCGGTGTTGGTTTTCCCATGCTTCCCGGTTTAATAGCCGTATCTTTCAAAACACCGACTAAAAGCGTACTTTCTGTTTGGCCGTATCCGTCCCGTACCTTAATGCCAAAGTGCTTTTGGAAAACATCAATGACTTCACGGTTGAGCGGCTCGCCTGCGGAAACAGCGCTGTGAAGGGCAGAAAGATCAAAGCGGTCCAAGCCTTCGACCTTCGCCATTAAGCGGTATTCTGTCGGCGTACAGCAGAAAACATTGATTTTGTAGCGGTTTAAAAGCTCTAAATATTTTTCTGCTTTGAATCTGCCATGGTACACAAAACCTGTTGCTCCGCTGCCTAACACCGCTAAAAATGGACTCCACACCCACTTTTGCCAGCCAGGGGCAGCAGTCGCCCAGACGATATCCTTTTCAGAAATATCAAGCCAAGCGCCGGCAGAAGTTTTTAAATGAGCAAATGCCCATCCGTGTGTATGTACAACACCTTTCGGCTGACCTGTTGTCCCGGAAGTATAAGATAAGAAAGCCATATCATCTCTTGTTGTGTCAGCTGTTTTAAATTGGCTTCCGTCCGCTTCAATTGATAAGAGATTTTTCCAGCCGGCATCATTCTCACCAATAGACAGTGTAATCAGTTTGTCAGCCGTACTGACATCACGGAAAGCGCCGATAAATTCGGAATAGACAATGGCGCCTTTTACCTCTGCATGTTCAATTCGGTATTCAAGATCCTTCGCACGAAGCATTTCAGAGCACGGAATGACAACCATTCCAGATTTCAGGATAGCCAAATAAACTGCATAGGCTTCTAGCACCCGCGGAACCATTACAATCAGCTTGTCTCCCTTTTTAAATCCAAGATCAGCTAAGACCGCTCCGATTTTATTTGTTTCTTCCATCAGCTTTTCATAAGACCATGATTCTTGCTTGCCCGACTCGTCCTCCCATAGAAGAGCGGTTTTTTGTCCAGCGGCACTGAACTTTTCCATTTCATTCACTAAATTATATTGCATAGGGGCAATTAAATCTTCACGTTTTAACACGAACAACTCCTCACTTTCTCCACCCATTATACATAAATACAGGCTCTTTCCGTAAGGATATGCCTAAAAACAACCTCTGTAAACATAGATTTTATAGGCCGCTGGTCCTTTTTTATATGTAAAAAATGAAAAGGAGTGGGGATTCCCCCACTCCAAAGCCATTATGTGAAATTGTAAATTAGAATTGTCCTCCGCCCATGTTTTGTTGAGCAAAAGATACAAGACGTTTTGTGATCTCTCCTCCAACAGAACCGTTAGCGCGAGAAGTTGTGTCTGCTCCAAGGTTTACACCGAATTCAGAAGCGATTTCTAATTTCATTTGGTCGATCGCTTGAGCAGCTCCTGGTACTAAAAGGTTGTTGCTGTTACCTGAGTTATTGTTAGCCATGTGTCTCACCTCCTTGTGAGTATAGAATGTGTTAAAACACATGGCTTCATTCACAAAAACTTTGGTAATTGTATACAGGAACTAGAAATGGCTTTAAAAGAGTTCAGCGAATTTATCGTTAGCCTCTTGTTCGCTATACAGGGTCATTGTCTCAATGTTATCAACCGCTTCTTGAATATACGGCTCGAAATCAACAAAGCTTTCAAAGTGTTCAATTTTCTCTTTTTTAGGGCGTGTTTTCGGGCTTGGCGGCGTAAAGATCGTGCAGCAATCTTCAAACGGCTGAATGCTTGTCTCATAAGTGCCGATTTCCCGTGATTTTTCGATGATTTCTGTTTTATCCATGGCGATTAACGGGCGCAAAATCGGTGTTGACGTCACCGCATTAATCGCATACATGCTTTCAAGCGTTTGGCTCGCTACCTGACCGAGGCTTTCTCCCGTAATGATGGCAAGCCCGTTTCTCTTTTCTCTGATTCTGTCGGCGATCTGGAGCATAAGGCGGCGGGTTGCCGTCATCGTGTAATTTTCAGGAATTTGTTTTTGGATGAGCTCTTGCGTTTTTGTAAATGGAACGATATGAAGCGTCATGCTTCCCCCAAAACGGGACAGGCATTTTGCCAGATCCATTACCTTTTGCTTTGCGCGCTCACTCGTGTATGGCGGGCTGAAGAAATGAACAGCTTCTACCGACAGCCCCCGTTTCATTGCATAAAAACCGGCCACAGGACTGTCAAAACCGCCGGAAAGCATGAGCATCGCTTTTCCTGCTGAACCAACCGGCAGCCCGCCTGCACCTTTTTCATCACGAATTGTCAAAAATGTTGCTTCTTCCCTGATTTCGATTCTGAGCGGGATGTCTGGGTTGCGGACATCGACCGTCAAGCCTTCTGTATTTCGCAAAATATGGCCGCCGATTTCAGCGTTCATCTGGTTTGTATCTAATTCAAATTGTTTATACGCTCTCTTTGTCGCAACTTTAAACGTATCACCTGGTTTATACTGATCCTTGATAGCCTGCAAAGCAGTTGCCTTAATATCATCAAGGCGGCTGTCACACTTAATCGCCAGGCTGAAGCTTTGAATCCCAAACACCTGCTTTAAATGAGGAAAAAGAGCCTCAGGGTCCTCACCATTTAATGTAATCGTCATGCGATCCCTATTGGAAAAGTATTTCAAATTCGGATAGTCTTTCAAAACGAGTCTCACGTTTTGTTTTAAGCGCTCAATAAAGCTTTTTCTGTTTTTGCCTTTGGTCGAAATTTCCCCAAAACGAATTAATATATGATCGTAATTCATGTTCTACCTCATCATTTCCCTTAATTTTTTGATGCCAGGACGAAGCGCGTTTATAAACGGTTCTGCCACATCGCTTGTCTGGCTGTAATTTAAACTGATTCTGATGCTGCTTCCGGCAATCTGCTCTCCTTTGCCCATCTCTAAAAGAACTTTACTGGGCTTATGTTCTTTTGCTGAGCAAGCAGACGTTGTGGAGACGAATATATCCTGTTCTTCAAGCATGTGTAAAAGCACTTCTGCTTTAATCCCCGGAACAGAGAAATTAATAATGTGCGGTGCGCTATTCATTTGAGGCGTGTTGATAACGACGCCCTCAATTTCACTCAGCCTTTTCATAAACAATTCCTTTGCGGCAGTCATCGTGTCAAGCCGTGCAGCAAAATCAGCAGCGGCAAGATTAATGGCCTTGACAAGCGAAACCGCACCCGCAGTATGTTCCGTTCCGGCCCGTATGCCTTTTTGCTGAGAGCCTCCCGTTATGAGCGGAATAAGGCGTGTTCCTTCTTTTACAATAAGTGCGCCTGTCCCCTTTAGACCGTGAAATTTATGCCCTGATATTGAACATAGATCAATACCGGCCTTTTCAATTGCCAAGGGCACTTTATAGATGCCCTGCACATAATCAACGTGAAACAAAATGTTCGAGTGCTCTTTCAGCACTTCTCCTGCCTCTTCAATCGGCTGCACGGAACCAACTTCATTGTTCACATGCATCATGCTGACTAGGACGGTATCGGGACGGATGGCTTTTTTTAGTTCTTCAATAGAAACAAATCCGTCTTCGTTTACAGAAAGATAAGTAACATCAAACCCGAACAACTCTTTCAGCTGTTCTAACGATTCCGTAACGGATGGATGTTCAATAGAAGTGGTAATGATATGTTTGCCTGTTTTTATTTTTGACAAAGCGGCTCCTTTTAAAGCCGCATTATTGGCTTCTGTGGCGCCTGACGTAAAGACAATATCATATTTTTTTAGGCCTAAGGACCTTTTGATTTGATTTTTGGCTGCCTGAAGCAGCTGTTCCGTTTCGGCTCCATATCGGTGCAAAGATGAAGGATTGCCAAAATATCGGCTGCTTGTCTGTTCATACACGTTCAAGACTTCATCATAAGGCTTCGTTGTTGAACTATTGTCTAAATATAACATCATTTTACTCCTTTAATATGAAAGCGATACAAAACTAATTTTATATGTTACCATAACAAATTACTGCTGAAAAAGTAAATAAAATTACTATTGACTTCTTCATGCATTCACCTATAATTAGATTTGTTACTTTCGTCATATTATCTGACAATTAATTGACAGAATATTCTACCATAGTAAAATTAGGAGGACTTATACATTATGAAATCATCACTATCAGCCAAGGAAACGATCGCGATTGGGCTTATGCTCTTTGCACTGTTCTTTGGTGCAGGAAATATGATATTTCCGCCGGAACTTGGACAAGCAGCCGGGGAAAATGTTTGGAAAGCGATGGCTGGCTTTCTCGTGACGGGTGTCGGTTTGCCGCTTTTAGGTGTTGTAGCTGTCGCTTTAACAGGGACGGATGCCAAAGGCCTTGCTGATAAAGCACATCCGGTCTTCGGAACAATTTTTACTGTCGTTCTTTATTTAACAATCGGACCGCTGTTCGCGATTCCGCGGACAGGCACAGTCTCTTATGAGATTGCCGCTGTACCGTTTGTAAGCGGGATACCTTCTTGGGTCGCGCTGCTTGTTTTCACATTTATTTTTTTCGCTATTACGTACTATCTGGCTTTAAATCCTACAAAGCTTGTTGACCGTATTGGAAAAGTTTTAACACCTATTTTGCTTGCTGTTATTGCTATATTAGTCATCAAAAGCATCGTAACGCCGATGGGGGACATTCGGTCACCGCTTGAAGCGTATGCTTCCGGATCATTGTTTAAAGGATTTTTAGAAGGCTATAAAACAATGGATGCACTTGCTTCTATTGTGTTCGGAATTGTCGTTGTCAATGCTGTTAAGGACAGAGGCATCACCAGCCGTAAATCAGTTGCTTCTGTATGTATTAAAGCGGGACTTGTTGCAGCAGCGGGACTCGGTCTGGTTTACGTTTCACTCGCCTATTTAGGAGCAACAAGCACAGATTCTGTAGGACTCCTCGGTTCAGGAAGCAAAATTTTATCTGAATCTTCACAGCACCTGTTCGGATCATTAGGAAATATCATTTTAGGCGTCGCTATCCTATTCGCGTGCTTGACTACAAGCATTGGCCTTGTCTCTTCATGCGGAAATTATTTCTCAAAGCTGATTCCTTCTTTATCTTATAAAGCCGTTGTAACGATTGTCACTGTGTTCAGCTTTATTATTTCTAACTTTGGGCTGTCAAATATCATTTTGTTCTCAGTTCCTATTTTATCAGCTATTTATCCGTTAGCAATTGTTATCATTCTGCTTTCATTTATTGAAAAATCATTTAAAGGCAGACGTGAAGTATATATTCTTTGTTTGATCGCAACTGGTATTTTTAGCATTATCGATGGCCTGAATGCCGCAAGCATTCCTCTCGGTTCTTTAAATAAAGTTCTCAGTCAATCGCTGCCGCTTTACAGCTTAGGATTTGGTTGGGTCCTCCCTGCAATCATTGGAGGCGTTGCCGGTTATCTGATTTCTCTTGTTACAGGTTCGAATAAAAAACCAGTTAATATCAACTAGCGAAAACCAAAAAGCCTTATTGGATCCACATCCAATAAGGCTTTTTTATATTCTGAATACATATAAAAGGCCGAGCATGTATGCGCCGGCCTTTTATATACTCTTTATTGGTATTGATGCTCTTTTGTCTTTTGCGATTCTATTTTTCGGACAGCACCCGGTGCGGCTTTTTCAACTGCGGCTGCTGCTATTTCATACGCTTCACTGTAATCATATTCATAAAAACGTCTTTCCGCTTCTTTCAGCTGTTCAGATAAAATATGATTCTGGCTTCTGAACCGGTTTCCGAACTGAATGATTTTTTCAATGAGGATGACCTGCTCGACAAGTTCTTCTGATTCCCGGCTTGCCCTGTTGACGATATCTTCTGCTTGCTTCAAATGGGCTCCGGCTTCTTCCATATTTAATGGAAGTTCGTTTAGTTGATTGACTGTCTCTTGAATGTGATGATGCGCGTTCTCCAGCATCTCTTGAATATGGCCCGGAATGCCTGGAATGTTGCTAGTCTTCAGCAGTCTTGCTGTCTCAGAAATTGTTTTTTTCAAATTGCTGAGCGTCTCCCTCGCCTGAAGCTCTTCTTTTCTGAGCGCTTGCAGATTTTCACGATACTCGGCATGCTCTTTTTTCACTTCTTCAAGCTGCTTCTCTATTGAAGTAACTTCATCTACTAAAAGTGAGTAGGCGACATGCTCTGCATCGAGCTTATCTTTAACAGATGATAGCAGCTTGCCAATTTCATCAAGGCGCTTTTCAAAAGCCTGCTGTTTGCCGAGCTCGCCGGCTGTCAGCCTGTAGCTTTCCTTCACCAGCTCAGTTTCCGCCCTCGTATGCTCTTTCTCTTCTTTAAGCTTGTCATAAGCAATAATCAATTCAGGCATTTTGCTTAGTACAGATTGACCGGCTTCAACTTCGCCCTCCAGCTGCTGATAAACAGATTGAATATTTTCATCAATAAGCTGCAGAATTGCGGACGCTTCATCAATATCCAGCTCAGTCATCAGGACATGCTCCGCCCGTTTTAACTGATTTGACAGATTTTCTAATTCCTTATCAAGCTGGATATGTTCAAGCTTGTACCCTTTTTCTTTCATCTCGGCATAGCCGTCCTTAAGCTTTGCAATCTGGCCTGGCACCGTCTGCTTACAATCAGCTAACAGCTTCGGCACGTCATCTATGTATGACTGAAGCCGATCAAGATTGCGGTCCTGCTCAAGCAATACTTTTCGTGCAGTAATATAGTTTCCGCCTTCTGTTTCTTCTTCAAATTGTTTGATGCCGCTCCAAATTTCGTCCAGATCCTTTTCAAGACTGTCATAAAGGTCCCCGTAAAGGTGGCTGTATGCCAGCAGGTTTTTTCGAGATTTCGAATAGCGCTCTCTCACCTGTTCAATCTCTTCACGGCTCTTTTCCTCACTTGTGACAAGGTCGCTGATTTCCCGAAGAATCTTTTCAATGCTTGATTCCGCCGCTGTCAGCAAGTCGTCGATATGAACGAGCACTTGATTGGCCTTTTTAAACCGGTATTTGTCTGCATTTTCCTCGGCATCATAAAGGAGCTCTTCAACTTTCGGCATGTGGGCTGTGACAATCTCATCCCATTCTTCACGCCACTTCTCAAAGAACTCTTCTGTCTGACCCGTCATTTTTAAATGTTTAATTTTGGACATTTCTTCCACGATCGACCGATTCAGAATTTCAATCTTCCACGATTCCAGCCGGTCGATTTCGGCGTAGATTTTTTTCCTGAAAAAGTAGCCTGCCGCAAACAGCGCAAGCAGTACAATTAATAATCCAATGACAAACTCCATAATGAGCCCCCTTGCTGTTTACCTTAATCTGTCAGGGTGTTTTATTTATTCAGAAAGATTTCAGGATATGTATTGAGAAAAACTGTCGTTTTCATTGTTATTATGATACCATGTAACAAACATTTTTTGACCAGAAATCAAAAACTTTTTGTGCAAAATCGGCAGGATTTGACTATTTTTTCATGGGGTGACATCAATGCAAAAGCGAGACGGACATATTCACACACCATTTTGCCCTCACGGCTCCAATGACACACTCAGACAATATGCAGAAGAAGCCTTAAAAAAAGGGTTCGAATCGATTACTTTTACCGAACACGCCCCATTGCCGCCCTCTTTCACCGATCCCACCCCGCTGAAGGACAGCGCGATGGCGCAAGCTTCTTTGGAACGCTATATTCATGAAATTTCCGGATTAAAAAAAGAGTATGGCGGACAGCTTTCTATCCGGACGGGGCTTGAAGTCGATTATATTGCTGGATTTGAAGATGAAATTACATTATTCCTGGATACATACGGGCCATATTTAGATGACAGCATCTTATCCGTTCATTTTTTGCGCACAGGCTCTTCCTATCTGTGCCTTGATTATGACGAGCATACCTTTAAAGAGCTGATTTCAGCCTGCGGAAGCATTGAAGCTGTATATGAACAATATTACCGGAGTATCTATTCTTCCATTGTAGCATCTCTCGGCGTCTATAAGCCAAAAAGAGTCGGTCACATCACACTCGTCCAAAAATTCATCAAGCTGTTTCCGTATAGCATGTCAGAGCATATTCGCGGTCTCGTTTCTGAGTGTCTGGATGCCATTGAAAAAAACGGAATGGAGCTCGACTTCAATACTTCCGGCTTAAGAAAAATGTACGCTGGCTGTATTTATATCGAGGATTGGATGCTGAATGAAGCGAAGCAAAAGAAGATCCCGCTTGTGTTTGGGTCTGATGCCCATCAAGCGGGAGATGTCGGATATGCGTATGAGGCGTTTTTGGAACGATGCTAATTGGTGAGCGCCACGTCTCCTGTCCGGAAGACGCTTTTGATCCAAATCTTGATCTCTTCAAAATACATTTTATAAAAATATGGCTCGTGCGGCTGCATGTAGAGCACTTCTGAAATATATTGAGGCTGGAGATAGGGCATCATCAAGAGAGATTTTAATTGAAGAATAAAATGAGGCAGCGGCAGTGTTAAATGTTCACACCGTTTTTCTCCTTCCTCAATGATCAGCTGGAAGATATACTTTTCCTTCATTAAATATGTCGACATAATTTCCCTGATTAACGTGGAGTCAATTGTGACTTCCCGGTAGACAAAACGAGTTAATTGACGATGATTATGCTGATAGGATAAAATATCGAAAACCAATTGGAGAAGCTGTTCCTGCGTGCTTTGAGAACAGATATTGCTTGCCGCTGTTTCAAGCGTTTTGCTGTAGCCTTCATAAAACTCTGAAACTAAGTGTTCCATCAAGCCTCCTTTGCCTTTAAAATAGTAGGAGATGTGCGCAACATTTACATCAGCTGACTTTGCGATTTCACGGACAGACGTGCCAGAAAATCCTTTTTGGTTAAAAAGCATGACAGCAGATTCAATAATTTTGTCTTTGGTGCTTACTTTCATACGGCTCACTCCTTCCTCTTGATATTATTCAAGCAGGAAGCCGCTGTTCCTGTAAGAACTTATCGACAAATGCCGGCAGAAAAGCCGGAACTTTGTTTTATATTATAGAAAAAGTGAGGGTTTTCCATGTTCCATGTCGAAAAACAATCTGGAGATAAAGAAAAAGACTATCAGCTTCTGCTAAAACAGCTCGAAGCCATGACCGAAGACGAAACAGATCCAATAGCTAACTATGCAAATGCCTCAGCACTGCTGTATCATTCGCTGCCTGAGGTCAACTGGGCTGGTTTCTATTTTGCCAAAGAAGAGGATGGACAGCTTGTGTTAGGTCCATTCCAAGGCCTTCCGGCATGTGTTCGGATTCCTTTCGGCAGAGGGGTTTGCGGCACAGCGTACGCAAACGGAAAAGTGGAGCGTGTGGAGGATGTAAACGCGTTTCCGGGACATATCGCCTGCGATGCAGCGTCGCAATCAGAAATTGTGCTTCCGATTCGTGTAGACGGAAAAATGGTCGGCGTCTTGGATATCGACAGCCCAGTGAAAAACCGTTTCGACGAAATTGATGAAAAATACTTAACTCAATTTGCCGAAAAGCTAGAAAAAGCATTAGCGCAGTAATACAAAAGCCCAAAACTGATATCGTTTTGGGCTTTTTTCATTTTATTGAGTCATGAATCATCAAGCGGTTTTTCCCGCTCCGTTTCGCGCTATAGAGCGCTTCATCAGCTTCATGCACAAGCTCTTTCAGCGACTTTCTTGTTTCTGTCGTCCAGCAGGAGATACCGCAGGAAATGGTTACCTTGGGTTTCGTATTTTTTCTGACCGCATAAACCAGCCGCTCGGTAATCCGTTTCCCCACCGCAACCGGCACATTGGGCAAATAAACCGCAAGCTCCTCGCCTCCCCAGCGGGCACCGACATCATGCTTTCGGATGTTGCTTTTAATCACTGAAGCAACTTGAATTAAAATCTCGTCCCCAGTCTGATGGCCGTACGTATCATTTACATTCTTGAAATTATCAATATCAACTAGAATAAAAACACCCTTTTGGTGGATTTTCATGCTGTATTGAATTTTTTCATCTAAATACGCCCGTGAATACAGTTCAGTCAGCTGATCTGTTTTTACGAGATGCTCCAAACGGTCGCGAAGCATTGAATTGGTTACAGCCAGTGTCGCGTGATGAATCAGCGCCTGAAACAGCTTGTACATTTCAAATGTAAAAGCATACAGCTCCTGTTTCAATAAAACCGCAAAGCCTAAAAGACGGTCGTTTTGAATCATCGGAGCAGCCATCAGCGAGCCGTACCCCGCCTGCCCAAAAACAGACTGGCCATTCCCGATGAAAACCCCTTTTTCACCTTCATACAGCTTTTCTTTCAGCTCATTATAAAAGTCTGATGGCTTCGCTTCTTTAAAAAATGCTGTGCTTCCTGGGAGCAATGCTAGATTTTCAAAATGGTCGATATGAAAAAATCCCACTTCTTCTGCCTGAAACGATTCTGCCATTCTCACAGCCAGATCATTCATTGTATCAGTCAGTGTCAGCCGCTGATTCAAGCGGCGTGATGTTTCATTGATCAATTCCAAATTTGCGATGCTTGCTTTTGATTGTTCGTAGAGCTGGGCATTTTCAAACGCTTTTCCCGCCGCGTTTGCTAACAGCGACATTTCATCAAGGCAGGAATCAGTAAGAAAGCTGTCACCCGTTCCCTCAGCTTTCAAAACCCCATATGTGCCCTGCTGTCCTTTGATCGGAATATAGGCGGCCGATTCATTTTTCCGCAAAATATCCCCGGACAAATACACTTTGAGCGCAAAGGAATCGGATTTTTCCCCTTCCATATACAGCTCTTTTGCAGGAACCCCTAAACATTGGTCTTGATCGTGCGATATAAATAAAGAAAACTCAAAAAGAGAAAATGTGCTTGTCAAGCTTTCTAAAAGCTGCTTCAGCACATCTGTCTGATCAAGCAGTGAATGGAACAGCTCTGTCATTTTGTATATTTTTTTTTGGTAGATCGTTTTGTTATAGAGTCTTTCTTGTTTCATCGACTGGTTTAAAAATGAAGCAACTACATCCGGAAGCCCTTCAGGAATCTCTTCATCCTGCCTGCAAGCAAGATGGAAACGCCTGCCTGAGCCGTCCTCTATCAGATAACATGAAGCGTTTATTTTTGAAACGGAAAAACGGGCTTCACCATCTACCAGTTTTGTCACAAAGTCTGATGATGACGGTGTAAGCGAAACACAAAGGGTTGAAAAATAGGTTTGAATAGCCGAAGTCAGCCATATGAAAGAGTCGGTGAATGTGACTTTTTCCGATTTGGTTAATAAAAAATCGAGCATATGATAATGAAAGGCGGATAATTGATCTTTAGTTTGTTCTACCATGTTTTTATCACCTAAAAGTTTACCACTAATTTTTGTTTATTATATCATAAACGGTGAAGCAATAATGGAGGAATGGTTGACTTCAAAACAAATAAATTATATAATGACCTTTGTGTGAAATATTGCAGCCTTTTTGTTCAGCTTCTATGTTTTCATTTTGTTCCTTATCCATAAGGTGTATCGTGTAACTCTCTGCTGCTGGAGCGAGGATACATGAAAACAAAATGTGCATGGTCGAATAGAGCAGACGGTTTTTATTTTCCACAAAAATAAAACCAAAGGAGGAGTCACATTATGGCTCGCTATACAGGTCCATCTTGGAAACTGTCCCGCCGTCTAGGAATCTCTCTTAGCGGTACAGGAAAAGAATTAGAAAAACGCCCTTACGCTCCAGGTCCACACGGCCCAGGACAACGTAAAAAATTATCAGAATACGGTTTGCAATTGCAAGAAAAGCAAAAGCTTCGTCACATGTACGGTGTAAACGAACGCCAATTCCGCACTTTGTTTGACAAAGCTGGCAAACTAGCTGGTAAACACGGTGAAAACTTCATGGTTCTTTTAGATTCTCGTCTTGATAACGTTGTGTACAAGCTAGGTTTAGCACGTACTCGCCGTCAAGCTCGCCAATTGGTTAACCACGGTCACATTCTTGTAGACGGAAGCCGCGTTGACATCCCGTCTTACCAAGTAAAGCCTGGTCAAACAATCGGTGTTCGCGAAAAATCAAGAAACCTTTCTATCATCAAAGAATCTGTTGAAGTGAACAACTTCGTTCCTGAATACCTTACTTTCGACGCTGAAAAGCTTGAAGGTACTTTCACTCGTCTTCCTGAGCGTTCTGAACTTGCTCCGGAAATTAACGAAGCGCTTATCGTTGAGTTCTACTCTCGTTAATCGTTTTAAAAACCCCTGCCGCTATGCGGTTGGGGTTTTTTTATCGTCTGTTTCGTCTTTCGCCTCTTGCTGGCCAACACTATCTTGCGCCTGCCGCTCCCAATAATCCCGCTGTATCCGTTCTTTAGCAATCGTGCACATGAGATTCACGCTTTAGCGCTCCTTTCTTTTAAAAGGTGATGTGGTTGATCGTGTTTGCCCTATCTAATATACTCTTTTCCTTTCATTCCTATGCGGTAAACAAAAAGATCCTTTGCCTTCAGTGGCAAAGGATCTTTTTCTTATTTATATGTCACAAGGAAGTATTTTTTCTTCCCGCGGCGCAGAACAGTAAATTGATTTTCGATGCGGTCTTCAGCCGATAGGATATAATTTATTTCTGTCTGGCGTTCGCCGTTAATGTAAACAGCTCCGTTTTGGATGTCTTCACGCGCTTGACGTTTAGAAGGAGATAATTTAGATTGCACCAACACATCTACAAGTGAAAGCTCTTGGCTGCTGTCAACTTCCATAGAAGGAACATCTTTAAAGCCTACCTTTACGTCTTGAGCGGAAAGCTCTTTAATATTGCCGCTGAACAGCGCTTGGGAGATGTTGATGGCTTGCTCCAGCGCCTCGCGTCCGTGAACAAGCGATGTCACTTCTTCTGCCAGGCGTTTTTGCGCTTCACGTTTTTCCGGCGCTGTTTCTGTTTTTTCAGCGTATGCTTCAATTTCCTCTTTTGATAGGAACGTAAAGTATTTCAAGTATTTGATAACATCACGGTCATCTGTGTTGATCCAGAATTGATAGAATTCATATGGTGATGTTTTTTCCTTATCAAGCCAGATCGCGCCGCCTTCCGTTTTTCCGAACTTCGTGCCGTCTGCTTTTGTGACAAGCGGAATCGTAAGGCCGAACGCTTTTGCTCCTTCTTCTTCTGATTTTCTGATCAGTTCAAGACCCGCTGTGATGTTGCCCCACTGATCGCTACCGCCGATTTGCAGTTTACAGTTTTTATCTCTGTAAAGATTTAAGAAATCATAAGATTGAAGAATCATGTAGCTGAATTCCGTATACGAGATGCCGGATTCGATTCTTGAGCTGACCGTGTCTTTTGCCAGCATGTAATTGATACCGAAATTTTTACCGACATCACGAAGGAAATCGATCACATTCATTTTGCCGATCCAGTCAAAGTTGTTTGCGATGACAGCTGGGTTTTCTGCTGCGTCAAAATCTAGAAATCTGGACAGCTGGTTTTTGATTTTTTGGGACCATTCGGAAACGATGTCAGCAGTGTTTAAAGTACGCTCTGCTTTTTTTCCGCTTGGATCACCGATGAGGCCCGTAGCGCCGCCAACAAGTGCAATCGGATGATGCCCTGCAAGCTGAAAACGGCGAAGTGTTAAAATAGGCAGCAAGTGTCCGATATGCAAGCTGTCTGCTGTCGGATCAAAACCTGAGTACAAGCGGATCTTTTCTTCACTCAGCTGTTTATTTAATCCCTCTTCATCTGTCATTTGCTGAATCAATCCGCGGAAGGATAAATCTTCAAGTAAGTTTGTCATAAGATAAAGCTCCTTTTTTGATTAAAATAAAAAACGCCCCTTCGTTTACACGAAGGGACGATTGATTATCGCGGTACCACCCTACTAATAAGAGAATGCAAAACATTCGTCTTATCACTTTGCCTGATAACGGATCAGGTCCGTTCTTTCACTACTGAAAGCCTAGCCGGCTTTGTTTGCAAAAGCGGTTCATGAGTGTATTCGATATATCCGTCTGTGCTGATTTTCACCGGCCATCAGCTCTCTGGAACGTAAGGATATTCTACTTGTCTCAATCTTTACCTTTTCATATGAAGCTATATCATTTTTAACATAAATAAAATCCCGTGTCAACGCCGCCTTTTAATCCTCCATCGTTGACAGATCACCGGCTGGGAGATTAAGCTCCCATGCCTTCAGCACGCGTCTCATGATCTTTCCGCTTCGGGTTTTCGGAAGCTTATCTTTAAATTCAATTTCACGCGGAGCCGCATGGGCTGCAAGACCCTGCTTTACAAATAGGCGGATCTCTTCTTTCAGTTTGTCAGACGGCTCAAATCCTTCCCTGAGTGCAATAAAGGCTTTAATGATTTCTCCCCGTACCGGATCAGGCTTTCCGATTACACCAGCTTCTGCAATGGCCGGGTGTTCGACAAGCTTGCTCTCCACTTCAAATGGACCTACGCGCTCACCGGAGGTCATGATGACGTCATCTACTCTGCCTTGGAACCAGAAGTATCCCTCTTCATCCATGTAAGCAGAATCACCAGACACATACCAGCCGCCCGGCATGAAATACGATTCATACTTTTCAGGGTTATTCCAAATGGTATGCATCATGGAAGGCCAGCCCTTTTTGATAGCGAGATTGCCCATTCGGTATGGCGGAAGCTCATTTCCTTGATTGTCAACAATCGCAGCCTCCACTCCCGGAATCGGCTTACCCATCGAACCGGGTTTAATATCCATGCAAGGATAATTGCAGATGAGCTGACTGCCCGTTTCGGTCATCCACCATGTATCATGGATTCGTTTGTTAAAAACTTTGTGTCCCCATCTGATGACCTCCGGATTTAGCGGCTCACCAACACTGAGTACATGCCGGAGTGAGGTTAAATCATATTTCGCAGCCATTTCATCTCCCGCTCCCATCAGCATCCGAAAAGCGGTCGGCGCGCTGTACCAGACATTGACGCCAAGCTGTTCAATCGTTCCATACCAGCTTTCCGGGCTGAAACGTCCGCCGACGATGACATTTGTTGCCCCGTTCAGCCACGGTGCAAAAATGCCGTATACCGTACCTGTCACCCAGCCTGGATCAGCTGTGCACCAATAAATGTCTTCTTCCTTTAAATCAAGGACCCACTTTCCTGTTTGATATTGCTGAATCATCGCTTCATGGACATGCAGCACGCCCTTTGGCGTTCCAGTGGAACCTGATGTATAGTGAAGCAGAAAACCATCTTTTTTATCCATCCATTCGATATCCAGTCTTGTGCTCTCCTGTTTCGCTGCTTCATCATAATTGATGAGGTTTGTGCCGCTCTCAGCCTCTCCGCCGACTACGAATATATGCTGCAAGTGAGGCAGTTTGTCTGCCGGTATCCTCTCCAGCAGCTCAGGCGTTGTGACAACAACCTTTGCCTCACTGTTTTCAAGCCGGTCCTTCACCGCTCCCTCCATAAATGCTTCGAACAGCGGCCCGGCGATGGCGCCAATTTTGATAGCGCCAAGCATAATAAAATAAAGCTCGGGTGATCTCGGCATAAAAATAAAAACACGGTCCCCTTTTTCCACATTTCCATACCGTCTCAACACATTCCCGGCTCTGTTTGATTCTTCCTTCATTTCTTTAAATGTGTATTTTTCATCCCGTTTTGCGTCTTTATAATAAAGGGCTACTTTGTTTTTTCGAAACGATTCGGCATGGCGGTCAATCGCTTCATACGCCGCATTCAGTTTCCCTGTCTCATGCCAAGAGAAATGTTTCTCTGCCTCGGCCCAATCAAAATGCCGGTACGTTTCTTCATAGTTTTTTAAGTTATGATCCCCCTCTATTGCTGGTAACGCTTTCAAATTCATGCCCAAACATCCCCCTTTGCTGAAGTTGTCACAATTATTATAGTATAAATTCATATTCTTCTCAATTTTTAAAATATAAACCATGTTGAAAACGCTTTATATTTTGGTATTCTTAAAGAAGGCATGTATTTTTATAAGAATTGATGGGACGGTGAATTAGTGGAACATCATAAAACATACCATTCAGCAAACATCAAAACAGCAACCGGCTCTTTACTGATAGAAGGGCCTGTCTCTCCAGAGGATTTGGCAGGTTATGAGTTTCATAAAGATTTAACCGCATTTCGCCCGCCTCGCGAGCAGCATGAAGCGCTAGTCGATATTGCAGGCCTTCCAGAAGGGCGCATTATTATTGCCAGAGACGGCCGAACCATTGTCGGCTATGTCACGTATTTATATCCTGACCCGCTCGAAAGATGGTCTGAAGGAAATATGGAGGATTTGCTTGAGCTCGGAGCCATCGAAGTAGCGCCGGACTATCGGGGATGCGCTGTCGGAAAGACCCTTCTGACCGTCAGCATGATGGATGAACAAATGGAAAACTATATTGTGATGACAACAGAATATTACTGGCATTGGGATTTAAAAGGGATGAAAAAAGATGTGTGGGAATACAGAAAGATCATGGAAAAGATGATGAATGCAGGCGGATTGGTCTGGTTTGCAACGGATGAGCCGGAGATCAGCTCCCACCCTGCAAACTGTCTGATGGCCCGCATCGGAAAAAACGTCAGCCAAGAATCAATTGAACAATTTGACAGGCTCCGTTTTTATCATCGTTATATGTATTAACTGACACTGACAAAGGGGAAAAAATAATGATTGTTGAGCAAATCATGAAAAGAGATGTCATTACATTAACGAAGACGGATACGCTTGAAACAGCAATATGCAAACTGAAGGAATTCCATATCAGGCATCTGCCTGTTGTAGATGAAGAACGGCACGTGATCGGCATGATTACAGACAGAGACATGAAACAGGCGAGCCCCAGTATTTTTGAAGAAAACAAACGAAGCCTATTTCTCACACGAAGCGTAGATTCAATTATGAAAAAAGAGGTCGTCTGCGCCCACCCGTTAGATTTTGTCGAAGAAATATCTGCGGTGTTCTACGAGCATGGCATCGGCTGCCTTCCAGTCGTACAGCATCAAAAATTAGTAGGCATTTTGACAAAAACCGATTTGCTGCGGACGTTTGTCAAATTGACAGGCGCTGACCAGCCGGGCTCGCAAATTGAAATAAAAGTAAACGACATCACCAAAAGCCTCGCTGAGATCAGCAGCCTTTGCCAAGACCTTCAAGTGAAAATATTAAGCGTGCTTGTTTATCCGCATGACGATCCCGGTGTAAAAGTGCTCGTCTTCCGTGTAAAAACCATGAATCCGCTGCCGTTTTTGCAGGAACTGCAAAGAAATGGGCACCACGTCGTATGGCCGTCAGAGCAAAGGGATCTGCTATGAGAGACAGTGTATTTATCTATTCTCCATCCTATCAAACCTACATGTTTCATCAAGAGCATCCCTTTAATCAGCAGCGGGTTCTGTTAACATATGATTTGCTTCAGACGATCAATGCCTTTGATGATGGAGACATTGTCAGTCCCAGACTCGCCTCAGAAGAGGAGCTAGCCCTTGTCCACACGGATGATTACATTCAGGCCGTAAAGCTTGCGGGCGCCGGAAAGCTTCCCGCTGAAGAAGGAGAAAGCTACGGGCTCGGCACTGAAGATACACCCGTTTTTGCCGGCATGCACGAAGCAGCATCACTCTTGGTCGGCGGCACTTTAACGGCCGCAGACTGGGTCATGTCAGGACAAGCCCTGCATGCGGCAAACCTTGGTGGAGGGCTTCATCATGGCTTTCGCGGGAGAGCCTCAGGGTTTTGCATATACAACGACAGCGCTGTGGCGATTCAATATATCCAGAAAAAATACAGCGCCAGAGTGCTTTATATTGATACAGACGCCCACCACGGGGACGGTGTGCAATTTACATTTTACGATAATCCTGACGTATGCACGCTGTCCATTCATGAAACAGGAAGGTATTTATTTCCCGGAACCGGCCAGATTCAGGAAAAAGGCAGCGGAAAAGGATATGGCTATTCCTTTAATATCCCGCTTGACGCTTTTACAGAGGATGATTCTTTTCTTGAAGCTTACCGGACAGCAGTTTCAGAAGTCGCCGCGTATTTCGAGCCCGATGTCATTATCAGCCAAAACGGCGCCGATGCCCATTACTACGACCCACTGACGCATTTATCAGCAACAATCAATATATACGAAGAAATTCCCCGGCTTGCACATACTTTGGCTCACCAATATTGCGGAGGGAAATGGATTGCAGTCGGAGGCGGCGGATATGATATTTGGCGAGTTGTCCCCCGCGCCTGGGCCAGAATATGGCTTGAAATGAAGGGGATTGATCCGGGACACGAGATCCCGCCGGAATGGATCGCTAAATGGCAAAAACAATGCCCCGTCGCCCTGCCGTCCAGCTGGAGCGATCCGGCTGATTTATATCCTCCGATTCCCCGCAAACCTGAAATTACAGAAAAAAATGCCCAAACCGTCAGCAAAGCATTATATGCGATACGGTCCGAGCAACAACGAACAAAGTAAAAAACGACCTTCACGAAGAGGTCGTTTTTGATTTTTTGATGACGATTTCCACACGTCGGTTTTCTTTCATGTGTTCGTTTGTCTTATTGTCCTTTACAGGCTTTGTATCCGCATAACCGACAGCAATAAAGCGCTTCGAGGGAAGTTTCTCTTTTGATGTGAAGTATTGAATCACTCCGCTTGCCCGTGCTGCTGATAGCTCCCAGTTCGACGGATATCGGTATGTCGAAATGTTTCGGCTGTCTGTATGGCCTTCGACTTGAATGTCATTTGGAATGGTTTGAAGAAGTACGGCGATTTGGTGAAGAAGTGTTTCAGCATTTTTCAGCACCTTTGCCTCACCTGTATCAAACAGCACCGCCTCCTGTAGAACGAGCACGACACCGCGTTCATCCCGTTTGGCTGTCATTTGGGCATTCAAGTGATTGTCTTTTATATATGTATTTACTTTCTTGAGAAGCTGATCCTGCTGATCCGCTTGCTTCTTCGCATCGGATGGAGGTGTTTTCTTTTTTTCTATGGACGTTTGGTCCGGCTGAAGCCCGCCACCATCCTTCTGAATCGAATCGACTGCCGCTTTAAATTTTTGAAGATCGATTTGGGACATCGAAAAAAGCAAAATAAAGAACACAAGGATCAGGGTGATCAAATCTGTAAAGGTAACCATCCAGCTGGATGAAGATTGACTGTTTTTCCCGTTTCCATTCCTTCTTTCAAAACGTTCTCTTCTAAGCTTCATGTATAGATCCCTTTTTTGTTTTTACTTGATTCGGCTGTTTCTGCCATTCTTCCCGTGAACTGAAAACGACCAGCTGGCTTTCAAGGTTGCGCGGGTTTTTTCCGGATTGAACACCGATAATCCCTTCCACCATTACCTGTTTGATGAAAATTTCACTTTCTGTTTTCTCTTCAAGCTTTGCCGCGATTGGGTTGAAGACCATATTGGCCAGTAATGAACCATATAAAGTCGTCAGAAGCGCAACTGCCATATTCGGTCCGAGCATATGCGGATCATTTAAGTTTTTGAGCATCAGCACGAGCCCGACGAGTGTTCCGATCATTCCCCACGCCGGAGCAAATTCTCCCGCTTTTTCAAAAACACGCCGTCCTTTGCGGTGCCGTTCCTCCATTGCTGCGATTTCTGAATCCATGACAAGCCGAATCGTTTCTTCATCCCAGCCGTCAATTGCTAAAAGCAGCCCTTTTTTCAAGAATGGATCTTTGATTCCCCGAGCCTGATCATCCAATGATAAAAGCCCATGTTTACGCGCGTGATCGGAAAGGGAGACAAAGGTTTTTACAAGATCTTTCACATTGTCTTCCTGGCGGATGAATGCCTGCTTTAATACAGAGGGCGCTTTTTTCAGCTCTCTTGGCGGAAAACTGATAAAAACAGCGGCGCATAGTCCCCCTGTTACGATGAAGAAAGAGGTTAGATCAAGAAAAGAGCGGAAACCGCTTACTCCCGATCCCGAAATAATCCCGATAACAATAATAATCGTTCCTAACACAAATCCAACAGGTGTAAGATAATCAAAACGTTTCATCATTTCTCCCCATGAAAAAAGCAAGAATTCACCATGAAGGTGAAGCTTGCTCTTTGTTTTTCTTATGACTTGGTTGACTTTCTTAGTTCGATACGGTGCGGCAGTTCGACGATATGCTCTTCAACCGGCTCTTTATTCATGAGCTTCGTCAGCAGTCTCATCGCAACGGCGCCAATATCATATGTCGGCTGAACAACTGTTGAAAGCTGCGGACGAACCATGAGGCTTAATCTTGTATTATCAAAGCCGATAATGTCGAGATCCTCCGGAATGGATAAGCCCTGATCCTGAGCGGCATGGATAATGCCGAGTGCCATTTCATCAGTTGCAGAAAGAATGGCTGTCGGTTTTTTATCCAGGCTCATCAGATGCTGCAGCGCTTCGAGTCCGGAATCATATGTGTAATCCCCTTCAGCTATAAATTGTTCATTAAACGGAAGGTTCGCTTCTTCAAGCGCACGTTTGTAGCCCTGGAGTTTTTTCGAGCGGTTGATCGGCTCTGTCATTGGTCCGGAAACGAATGCGATATCTTTATGTCCTTTATCAACCAAAAGCTTCACTGCGTCATAAATCGCCTGTTCGTAATCGATAGCGACTGACGGTGTTTCCTCCTGCTCTTCTACAGAAGCGGCAAGTACAATCGGCACTGGGGAACGCTTAAATTCCGCCACATGCTCGTCCGTAATGTTTCCGCCCATAAACACGATGCCGTCCACTTGTTTGCCGAGCATTGTGTTTAACAAGTGCAGCTCTTTCTCCATGTTTTGGTCAGAGTTGCTCAAAATAATATTGTATTTATACATTGTCGCGATATCTTCAATTCCGCGCGCAAGCTCTGAATAGAAAATGCTTGAGATATCGGGAATGATGACACCTACAGTTGTTGTCTTTTTGCTTGCCAGCCCTCTTGCCACCGCGTTTGGACGGTAGCCGAGACGGTCAATGGCTTCCAAGACTTTTTTCCGTGTTGTCGGTTTTACATTCGGGTTGCCGTTCACGACACGGGAAACGGTTGCCATGCTTACATTAGCTTCTCTCGCTACGTCGTAGATCGTAATATTGCTCATCCTAAAACCACTCCTTTTACTGGATACACTTATCCTTATCTATAGCATAAACACTTTATGTAGAGAAATGTCATAATGTCCGAATTTATGTCGTTTATGATTTGTAAGCGTAAGTCAGTAGTGTACATTATTTTTCATTATTCATCAAATTTAATTACTTCTCATGAAATTATACACGTTTTTATAGATGATGAAAACGTATACTTGGATTTTATAACTAAATAAACGAGAAAGCATAAAAAAAGGCCGCAGGCGCGGCCTTTTGGATTGTTCAATTAAGCGTTGACTTTCACCATTGGCTTCAGTTCATTCAGCCATTTTTCGAATTCAGGAATCGCCATTTGCTGAGCAGAGTCAGAAAGCGCGACTGACGGATCAGGGTGAACCTCAGCCATGACGCCGTCTGCACCGATCGCTAAAGCAGCTTTAGCTGTCGGAAGCAAGAGGTCACGGCGGCCTGTTGAATGCGTAACATCAACAAAGACCGGCAAATGCGTTTCTTGTTTCAAAATCGGCACAGCTGAAATATCAAGCGTGTTTCTCGTTGCTGTTTCGTATGTTCTGATTCCTCGCTCACAAAGGATAATTTGGTCATTTCCTTGTGACATGATGTATTCAGCAGCATTGATGAATTCAGAGATCGTTGCTGCAAGGCCGCGCTTCAGAAGCACTGGTTTTTTCACTGCACCGGCAGCTTTCAGCAATTCGAAGTTTTGCATGTTGCGCGCTCCGATTTGAATGACATCAATGTAGTCAAGCGCTTCTTCGATATGAGCCGGCGTTACGATTTCACTGATAACCGCCAGATCATATTCATCCGCTACACGTTTTAAAATTTGAAGGCCTTCTACGCCAAGCCCTTGGAAATCGTATGGGCTCGTACGAGGCTTAAAGGCTCCACCGCGCAAAATTTTAATGCCTTGTTTTTTCGCAGCTGCAGCCACTTCAGCTACTTGCTCATAGCTCTCTACCGCACATGGGCCGACAATGAATCTTTGCTGGCCGTCTCCGATTTTTTCGCCTTTAATATCAACAATTGTATCTTCAGGTTTTTTCTTGCGGGAGACAAGCAGCGCTTTGCTGTGATCTTCTTCTTGAAGCTCTAAACCGGCTTTGAATATCTCTTTAAAAATGTGCTGGATGGTTGAATTTTCGAACGGACCGTCATTGTTTTCAATGATATTGTTTAACATAGTGCGTTCTCTGACAGGGTCAAATCGGTTGACACCCTGTGCTTCCTTCGCTTTACCGATCTCTTTTACAACATTTCCGCGTTCGTTGATTAATTTTAAAATTTGTAGGTTTAATTCGTCTGCTTTCTGCCTTAAAAGCTCTAACTCTGTGTTGCTCATTTTTTTCATCCTTTCCCTGCACATTCATTTTTTATTTTGTAGTTATCATGCATCTTACTATAAGTAATTCCAAATGGAAATACTGAAATACAAAAAATTTTATAAAAACTCTACTTTATTACCCAAACGCTTTTAAGTGATAAAGTAATCTATGAAGCTATCCTACATGATGTGAGGGCAATGTTCAAGGGTTTTTTACAAAAAAAAAGCGCCAGAAGATATCTGGACGCTTTTTTCTATGACAAATGCTGCTCAATGGCAGCCTCTGTAATTTGTGAATGTGAGGTATGCCATTTCACTTCACCGTTCTGAATGATGAATACTTGAGGGCTTTCATGCTTTACCCCATATGTTTCTGCGATGAAATTTGACAGCGGCCGGGCTTCTTGTACTTGAAGATAGTAAGCCGGCACATCCTCATGCTGATTTGCAAAGGCATCAAACTCATGAAATGCTGCCTGGCTGATCGGGCATGTGGTGCTGTGTTTAAAGAAGACAAAAGCGCCTTCCTGTTCTGCAATCCGTTTAAATTCTTCTTCAGATTGAATAAGCTGTTTAGCCATGATTCAAGCTCTTCCTTCCCTGCTCAGCGATTCATATGCTCAGCCTGTTTTTGTGCATCTTTCAGTTCGTCTTTTACATCTTCTTTCGCCTGGAGGACTTGATCTTTTGTTTCGCCAGCTGCCTGCATCGCTTCTTCCTTCATATCTTGCATTGTTGATGAATCCGTTTTGTCAGATTTGGAACGGTCTCTTAAATCCTTTACCTTGTTCATGATCTGCCCAGACTGATCCGCTACAAGCTGTGTGATGTTGGAAGTTTTGTCTTTTGCGATGCTGACATATTGCGTGCCTTTTTCCTTCGCATCAGCCGTCATTTTATCTGTTTTGTCCCGTAATGCAACCGCTTGGCTGCCGAGATCGTCGCGAAGTTCTTTGCCTGATTTAGGCGCTAGAAAAAGAGCTGTAGTGGCACCGATGATTCCCCCGATTAAAGTTCCGATTAAAAAATCTTTACTATTAATTCCATCTTTGCTCATCATTATTCCTCCTCTAGGTATTTTTTTCTCTTACAGAGCTGATTTTTTCTTTTGCTTCCATTTCTCCCAAATTTCCATTGCTGCTTGGCTCCATGTGACAACTTGATTGATCTTGTCTTGATTTTCTCTAACTGATGCCGATACAGACCCTGCCGCCTGTTTCATGGATGTATTGAACTGCTGTACAGAAGTTCCCACCCCTTGAACAGCATGAACGACCGTGTTCAGCTTTTCTGATTTTTCCTGAATATCTTCAGCCAGGCGGTTAGTCTTATGTAAAAGCTCGGCTGTTTCAGTTGTGATGCCCTTCATTTGTCCCTCCAGCCCTTCAAGAGTGGATGCGACGTGTTTTAGTGTCAGCTGCAGTGACTTCAATGTTTTAGACAAGTAGATCACTAATACGAGAAATGCAATTGCGATGAGTGCAACGCTCAAATAAAGAATAATAATCATCTCAAACCTCCTTGCTGCAGGATATACTGCTGTTTACCCGTTTTCTTCAATCATAAACATGTGTACTGGGCTGTATACATACTATTCTCCGTTATGTAAGAAAATCCTTTAATAAGCTTTCTCGTCAGATAAATAAAAAGCAGTGAGATCACTGCTTTTTATTATGCCATGACGTTTTCGTAGGCTCTCATATACTTTTGGATATCTCCTGCCCCCATGAAGATGAGAACGGCTTTATCATGAGCTTTTAAAACAGAAGTGTCATCTTCTTCAATCAGCTTGGCATTATGAATTTTCCCCTGCAGATCGCCGATCGTCAGCTTTCCAGCATTTTCACGGGCTGAGCCGAAAATATCGCATAAATACACACAGTCAGCGCCGCTCAGGCTTTCTGCAAATTCGTCAAGGAATTGCTGCGTTCGCGTAAATGTATGAGGCTGAAATACCGCAACAATTTCACGATCAGGATATTTCTGTCTTGCCGCCTCAATTGTCACTTTTATTTCTGTCGGGTGATGAGCATAGTCATCAATCAGCACTTGATCCCCTAGCTGCTTCTCATTGAATCTGCGTTTGACGCCCCCAAAGGATTTGAGAGCATGCTTAATGATGCTGGAATCAATTTCTTCATAATGGCATAACGCAATGACCGCCAATGAGTTTAATACATTGTGGTGGCCGTACGCAGGAATATAAAACGTATCATAGAACGTATTGCGGACAAAGACATCGAAAGTTGTCCCTTCCGTGCTTTTTACGATGTTTCTGGCTTGAAAATCATTTTCTTCCCCTGTGCCGTAATACACAACCGGGACGTTCGCATGGATTTTCGGCAGATGCTCATCGTCTCCGCAGGCGATAATGCCTTTGTTGACTTGAAGAGCCATCTCTTGAAAAGCGTCAAATACATCGTCAATGCTTGAGAAGTAATCAGGGTGATCAAAATCAATATTCGTCATGATCGCGTAGTCTGGCTGATAGCTTAAGAAATGGCGGCGATATTCACACGCTTCAAACACAAAGTATTCGCTGTTTTCATTTCCCTGGCCTGTTCCGTCTCCGATTAAGAAAGACGTCGGTTTTGCATTTTGGATCACGTGAGCCAGCAAACCCGTAGTCGACGTTTTGCCATGTGCACCTGTAACGGCAACACTTGTGAACTTTTTCATGTAGTCGCCTAAAAACTTATGATAACGTATCACCGGAATTCCGTCAGACATCGCTTTTTCTATTTCTGGATGCGTGTCTGGGAATGCATTTCCGGCGATAACTGTCATGCCGGGCTTAATATTTTCCGCGCTAAAAGGAAGAATCGTAATATTTCTTTTTTCAAGCGCTGTTTGCGTAAAAATAAATTTTTCGATATCCGATCCTTGGACAGTATATCCATTATCATGAAGTATTTGGGCAAGCGGACTCATACCTGTCCCTTTTATTCCAACAAAATGATAAACAGTCATAATTGTACCTCCAACAAACGTCTATCTGTTCCCCAGTATATGACGCTCATTTCAATTTGCGACCGCGGCGGGTGAAAAGCCTCCCTTAGCGGCGTATTTTATATGTTTTGTTATGTTCAGTATCCGGTTATTTCTTTCCGATTAAACCTAGATATCAAGATTTGTCTATGCGCAGCTGCTGTAAAGCGGCATATCTGTTAAATGCTCTAAACACTATCATACCATGTTTGGTGTGAAAATGAACCCATATTATTCGTTTATTAAATCACTTGCGGTGATCAGCACCTCACGGGGTTTGCTTCCTTTTGCCTCTGAGATCATGCCTTCCGCTTCCATCATATCGATCAGCCTTGCCGCCCGGTTGTAACCGATTCTGAATCTTCTCTGCAGGCTTGAAGTGCTTGCACTGTTTTGCTCTACAACAAACTCACACGCTTCGTAAAACAGTTCATCCTCTTCTTTCAGGGCTGATCCTTGTCTTACGAGCTCTTCTTGTTCAAATAAATAGGTTGGCGGCATTTGGTTTCTGACGTGAGAAACAACGCGGTCGATTTCACGATCCGACACAAAGTTACCTTGCAGACGGACCGGTTTTCCCGAGCCGTTTTCCAAAAAGAGCATATCCCCTTTTCCGAGAAGCTTTTCTGCACCGGCGATGTCAATAATTGTTCGGGAATCAACCTGGCTTGAAACAGAAAAGGCGATTCTCGTCGGGATATTCGCCTTAATCAGGCCTGTAATGACATCTACTGACGGACGCTGAGTTGCGACGAGAAGATGGATACCGCATGCTCTTGCTTTTTGGGCGATCCGCGCTATGCTTTCTTCCACATCGTTTGGCGCTACCATCATCAGATCTGCAAGCTCATCAATAATGACAACTAAATACGGCAGCTTTTCACCCATTTGGTGTTCCCCGGTTAATTGATTAAAGCGGTCAATGTCACGGACACCTGAATGGGCAAACAGCTCATAGCGGCGCTCCATTTCCTCAACGACCCATTTCAAAGCAGCTGTAGCCGCTTTAGCATCAGTAATGACCGGACTGACGAGGTGAGGAATTTTATTGTAAGGAGCCAGCTCTACCATTTTCGGATCAATCAGCAGCACCTTTACCTCACTCGGATCAGCTTTATAAAGCAGGCTGACTAATATTGTATTGATGCATACGCTTTTTCCCGAGCCTGTGGCGCCGGCAATCAAGCCATGCGGCATTTTCTTCAAGTCGATAACGACAGGATTTCCCGAAATATCTAATCCCAGCGCAGCCGTAAGCGGTGACTTGCTTGTCCTGAAAGCTGAGCTGCGAATCATTTGGCGCAAATCAACCACCTTGCTCGTGCGGTTCGGCACTTCAATCCCGATCGTGTTTTTCCCCGGAATCGGCGCTTCAATCCGAATATCTCTTGCTGAGAGACTGAGCTTAATATCATCAGACAAGTTGGTGATTTTATTCACCTTTACACCTGGTTCAGGATGCACTTCGAATCTCGTGACAGACGGCCCCTGGGTTACATGGACGACATTGGCGCGGACATTGAAATTTTTCAAGGTCAAATCAAGAAGCTGACGCTGTTCTTCGATCCACGCAGTATCATCTTGGACCTGCGCTGGCGGGACATCTAGCAGTGCAACATTCGGAAATACATAGCTGCCGCGGCGTTCCTCTGCTTTTTGCTGTTTATGCGTATCTCTTTTCAGCATCATGACATTAAAAGGAACGGATGGCCCTTTTTGAGAAGGTGCGTTTTGTTCGGACCTGTTCTCTTGCACACCAGGCCTTGGTTTCGGCTCTTTTGAAGCTTCGTGAGGTTTGCCTGCCCGGATTTCCTGCCGGTTTTCATGGGTTGCAGAAAGCGGTTTGGAAGCTTGGTCCATCCGATCAGTTTCCTCAAGCTCTGTATGGCTGTCTGGCTGAACATCTATCTTCGTTTCCTTAGATTCTGCCGGGATGTCATACTGATTATTTATTATGCTGTCTGATGGCTCTTCTAATTCTTCCGCCTCGGTTTCTGTTTGATCCAGAGCTCCAGATGAATGCTCGTCATCAGTAAATAATGAAGGCTCTTCCTGATGAAATTCCATTTGTTCTTCTTGAACGAACGGAGACTCAGCACCTTCTGCCGCGTTTTCGTGATGATTGTATACTGTGCTGTCTGACGGCTCTTCTGATTTTTCCTCCTCAGATGCTGCCTCTGCCAGAGATTCAGGGGCTGTTTGCTCTTCATCAAGTTCAGCAGAGAAAACAGGCTCTTCAAATTGCTCTGCCTGCTCTTCCCTTTGTTCTTCCTCAGCCGATGCAGGCATGATGTCTTCGCGGCTTACTTCACTGCCTGAAAGGCCTTCATTCGCCGTATCTGTGAGTATCTCAGGCATTGCTTGCCCTTCGGCATGTTCAGCTGGAAAGAAAGACTTCTCTTTTTGCGGCTGTTGAGCGCCTGATTCAAATGGCACTTCATTACCTGGTGCCCCATCACGCTCTGTATCCTTTCTGTTTAAAACGCCAGAAGGCTGTTTTTCAAATTGGATATCCGGAAAGAAAGGATTTTCTTTTTTGGAGTGCGCCTGTGTGTCTGAAGCAGGATAGCCGCGTTCACGTTCGATCTCTTCTGACAGCAATGTTACCTTCTCTTTTACCGGTTTATCCGGTTCGTTCAATGTTTCAGAAGGCTTTTTCGGCACATCCTTTTTAACGGATGGTTTTTGATTGAATCCATAGATTGGCGAAGGGATATTTGTCGGTTTAAACGGTTTCTTCGCCGGCTCTGATGATTGATATGTATGCTGCTCTTTTTCATTGCTGGGACGCTCTCTGTAAGGTGCAGCGCTTGGACGAGGCGCGGATTTCGGTTCGACCGATGGTTCGCGGCGCCTTCTCAGGTCATGATTTTTGTATCCATCAGGCACGACTGGAAAACGGAACTTGCCTTTTGGATATTCATAATATATTTTAGGATCTTCCAATCTTTTTAATTGTCCTTCAGGATGATGCACCTCTTGTTGCTGCGGAATTTGAGCGGGTTTTGTCTCCCGTTCAGCATCCTCTTCGCTCTCGCCTAAAAACAAATCAAAAAATTTATGAAGCCAACTCATAATTTATCTCTAACTCCCTTATAGTTTTCTGGGACGGTTTTTAGTATACCACTGCTGGTCGGCCCAGAAAAGATTAAGCTATCAGCAGAAACAAAGCCGCTAAACAGGGGCTTAGCGGCTTTTCACATGATTCGTTTTTTTGGGCGGATTTATGGGAGTCTAAAACTGAAATGCCTCTCCCGCCTCATAATCTCCTTCTAACACAAGGATCCCTTTTTCAGCAGGGGCGTCAGGCAAATCAAGCTCTTTCGCTGAGCAGATCATTCCGCTTGACGGAACGCCGCGAAGCTCTGCATCCTTAATGACAAGTCCGCTAGGCATCACAGCGCCGACTTTGGCAACGACAACGTTTTGTCCTTGGTCAACGTTAGGGGCGCCGCAGACGATTTGAAGCGTTTCTTCTCCTACATTGACTTTACATACGCTTAATTTATCGGCATTCGGATGTTTTTCTTTTGATTCTACATAACCCACAACAAACTTCGGAGATAAATCAACGACTAATGTTTCTTCAACGCCGTTTCTGTTTAAAATCTCATTCACATCTTGCACGAATGTTTCTGAGAGCGCAACAGGGCCGTTTTCATCAATGGTCAAGTAAGTAGACGCATTGAAAATGTTGAAGCCCGTTGTTTCTTTTGTTTCGTTATTGAAAATTTTGACGACGTCGCCGTGTTTTTCATAGCCTAATTGTTCACGTGTCACATCTTGAAGTGAGATCAGGAGCGTGTCTCCCACACCTTCTTTATTATAAAAAGCGTTCATAAGTAAAAATCCTTTCTAATCCTTTTTCGGACGGCTTTTCGCCAGGATAAACACCGGTTCCAGCTTTCCTTCATTGTACAAAAATGAAAGAGCGGTAATCGGAACGGTGCCGCCTGCAAAGAAGCTCATCGACATTTGTCCTAGAATATCATACCCTGATTCATTCCGGATGTCAGCAAGAATCAGAACGTCCTGATGCGGAACAGAGATCGCTAGCTCCCCTTCTGCACGCTGCTTGTACTCATTTAAAATCGCCTCGTTCAGAATCCGGCTGGCGTCGTATCCATCGTTTGCCCTGAAGAAATAGAAGTAATTGCCGGCAACCGTATCCTCTTTGACAACCGTCGGCAGAGAACGGAGATTAAATGCGGCCGTCTCTCTGATCCGTTCTTTTGTCCAGTTTTCTTTCTCAAGCATGCGCTGGTCAATTAAACGGTATGTTTTCCCGAGATCGAGCGCGTAATAAATTCTTGTCTCTGCGGTATGATCATCATAAATGAGCGGGATATCTTCGCTGGACTTGTCCGGGAAGGAAGTCGAGCGGATGACCGGATAAATGCGAGTTTCTTTCCCGGTCATTTCCTGAGCCTTCCCTTCCATTGCCGTCATTGCTTCGGAAACATAGTACACGATCTCATCAATGGCTTCGTCTTTTTTCAGTTCCCATTTCGCAATAATCGGCGGCAAATCGAGCGTAATCCCTTTTTTTGTCGTTTGATCCTCAACACGGAGAGTGTCTTTTTCTCTGTCAAACAGAAAGGAGCGATTCTCGTGCTGAAGGCGCTGTTTCAGTATATCTGACAGCTTCCTTGAGGTCATTTTCAAACCGATGTCCTCCTTTACGCTTTAGCGAGAGAATCTGTTAAAAACTGTTCGATTTCTTCTTTTGTTTTGCGGTCTTTGCTTACAAAACGATTTACTTCTTTTCCTTCATTAAAAACAACAAAGCTTGGGATTCCGTAAATTTCCCACTCTGCACATGTATCAATGAATTTGTCACGGTCTACGTAATAGTAGGTGAATTCAGGAAAATCCGCTTCCAGTTCAGGCAGGAAAGGCTCTACAAAACGGCAATCCGGGCACCAGTCGGCAGAAAACATAAATACAGCCCAGTCATCCTGTACCGCTTTTTCCAGCTCTTGAGTTGATTCAATTTTTTTCATTTCATATCCCTCCAGTTGTTTATGTTCTTACATGTTTGTTTATCGATACTCGTCCATTTGGATCATACCAAACTGCTTGAGGCAAAACCACTTATATGCAACGAATGAATATGTAAGATTGGCTTTCCCATTATCATTATCATATTTTATTTGCATTATCAAGCTCGTTTCGTTTAACATCGTGTACATGAGGGTAAAATTTACAGCTGGACATACATAAGGAGGGATTTTAGTATGGAGTTTATCGTCTATTTAGCAGGAGAAATCCACAGCAATTGGCGCGAGGAAATCAAAGAGAAAACAAAATCGCTGAAGCTGCCGATTACGTTTGTCGGCCCGATGGAGAATCATGACCGCTCAGACAATATTGGTGAAGACATTATGGGCGTACAGCCAAATGCCGTTTTGAAGGATGACAAAGCCTCTGACATCAACAACTTCAGAACCGCCGTCCTGATGAATAAAGCAGACTTTGTGATCGCCCTGTTTGGCGAAAAATACAAACAGTGGAACACGGCAATGGATGCATCATATGCGATCGCAAAAGGAAAACCTCTGATTATCATCCGGCCGGAATCACTCCACCATCCATTAAAAGAGCTTTCCAATAAAGCGAATATTACGGTGGAAACCGTCAACCAAGCCATTAAGGCCCTTTCCTATCTATTTGAAACAGAATAAGAAAAAAGCTTGTCGAACCGGGCTTACTGCTCGTTCAACAAGCTTTTATATAAATTCTACATATTCTTCTTAATTGCATCTACCGTCTGTCTATCGCAGGCTGTTACAAGTTTGATGAGCATTTCCTTAGCAGCAGCATAATCATCAATATGAATGATAGAAGCGTTTGTATGAATGTAGCGGGAACAAATTCCGATAACCGCTGACGGAACGCCGCTGTTCGAAATATGAACCTTGCCTGCGTCTGTTCCCCCGCCGGATACAAAATATTGATATGGAATATCATGCGTTTCAGCCATATCAAGAACGAATTCCCTCATTCCGCGATGCATGACTGTCGTTCTGTCAAGAATACGCAGCAAAAAGCCTTTTCCAAGCTGGCCAAATTCATTTTTGTCTCCGCTCATATCGTTTGCCGGACTGGCATCAAGGGCGAAAAATAAGTCCGGTTTAATCATGTGAGAAGCCGTCTGTGCCCCCCTTAGCCCGACTTCTTCCTGAACCGTTGCACCCGCATAGAGCGTGTTTGGAAGCTCTTTACCGTGTAATTCCTTCAAAAGTTCAATGCTCAAACCGCATCCATATCTGTTATCCCATGCTTTTGATAAAATTTTCTTTTCATTCGCCATCGTCGTAAACGGACAGACAGGCACGATCTGCTGTCCCGGTTTTATGCCGATTTTGATGGCGTCTTCCTTATCGTCCGCTCCAATATCGATCATCATGTTTTTGATATCCATCGGGCGGTTTCGCTGTGCATCTGTCAATAAATGCGGCGGTATGCTCGAAATCACACCCGGAACCGGCCCGTTATCTGTTTGAACTTCAACCCGCTGCGCAAGCAAAACCTGACTCCACCAGCCTCCGAGTGTCTGGAATCTGAGTAGCCCGTTGTCTGTGATGGATGTCACCATGAAGCCGACTTCGTCCATGTGCCCGGCTACCATAATTCTCGGTGCACCCTCTGCGCCTTGTCTGACTCCGAAAACACTTCCCAGTCTGTCCTGAACGATGTCATCGGCATATTTGGCTAGCTCCTGCTTCATAAAAGCACGAACCTGATGCTCGTTGCCCGGCGCGCCGGGAAGCTGCGTCAGTGTTTGGAAAAGCGCTTTCGTTTCTTGATTCATGTTTTCCCCTCATTTCTATGTAGTCCTTTTATTTTATTAGAAACAATCAAGTTTTCCAAGCACCCTGACCGAATCTGCTCAATCAGCCGCGTATTGCTTAACAGGTTTTGGCTGTTTCTGTATAATGAAAAGTACGATCAACCAGGAGGTGCTTTATTTTGAAATTGCGTCATCTTCTTTTAGGAGCAGGACTTGGAATTTGTACGGCTGTCGTTGTGAAACAATATGTGATGAAGCCTTATATTTCTTCAGAAAAAGCGCTTCGAATTGTAAAATCCGCTTTTAAGCAGCGGGGCCCGATTGACGGATCATGGATTTACACCCAGCCGGAGCCTTACAATATTAACGGAGAAACGGTACAGGTATACAAAACCGGCATTACACGATCAGCTTTCGGAGAATTAGAACAATATGAAGTCATGGTGGATGCGAAAACGGGGGAAATTGTAGATGTCATTGATACAATCGCTTCTTAACACCGGACAAGCATAAAATAGAAGCCGCTGCCTACGCAGCGGCTCTTTTTTATTATATCGCGCGAATCGGTTTGTATACCGGATACCACATCGCATCCTGCACAGCCTGTATAATGTCTTCAGGCTCTTCTGTCGCAACGCCTTCCTTCATTGCGGTTTTTGCAACTTCAACCGCAACGGTTGCCGATACAGTCCGCAAATCCTCTACTTTCGGAAGCATCGGCGCGCCAGGCACCCCGACATTGACCATACTTGCGATCGCCCGGGCGCATGCTTCAAACATGCTGTCTGTAATTAATTTTGATTTGGTGACAATCGTTCCAAGACCAAGCCCCGGGAAGACAAGCGCGTTGTTCGCTTGGCCGATATGATACGTTACGCCATTATACTCCACTGGCGGGAACGGGCTTCCTGTCGTGATCAGCGCACGGCCTTCTGTCCATTCGATTAAATCCTCCGGCTTTGCTTCAGAAAGAGTTGTCGGATTTGACATTGGCAAAATCGCCGGCCGTTTCACATGTGACGCCATTTCTTTGACAATTTCTTCAGTAAAAGCACCTGAAACCGTAGACGTCCCGATCAGGATTGTCGGTTTCGCCTGACGGACCACTTCAAGGAGATCAATGCCTCCGCCATCTCCATTCCGCTGATAATCCTTCACTTCATCAGCCGAACGTGCATACGGCTTTTGGAAATCAAGAAGCTGATCCATATCATCTGTCAACAGTCCGTTTCTGTCTATGCACCAGAAGCGCTGATATGATTCTTCCTCACTCAGCCCCTCACGCACCAATGCTTCCCGCAGCTGTTCGGCAATTCCGATTCCAGCCGTTCCTGCTCCGAATATAACAACTCTGTGATCCCTCAGCGGAACTTTAGACGCTTTTGCACAGGATAAGACTGCCGCCAAAGAAACAGCGCCTGTCCCTTGGATATCATCATTAAACGTACAAACTTTATCTTTATAGCGTTTCAAAATGCTTCGCGCGTTTTTCGCTCCGAAATCCTCCCAATGCAGCAATGCATTCGGAAATGTCTCTCTCGCCAGCGCAACGTAGTCGTCAATAAATTGGTCATAGCGTTCCCCGCGCACTCTGGAATGCTGGTTGCCGACATAAAGCGGATCGTTCAGGAGGCTCTCCTGATTTGTCCCCGCATCTAAAACAACAGCAAGCACTCTGCTCGGATCAATGCCGGCAGCCGCCGTATAAACCGCCAGCTTGCCGATAGAAATCGCGATTCCTCCGACGCCCCAGTCACCGATTCCTAAAATTCCTTCCGCATCAGTTGCAACTATTAAATCGATCGTATCGCTTTGATCTTTATACTGTTTAAAGGCTTCTTTCATACCGTCCGGGTCATCGATTGACAGATAGAGCCCTCGTGGTTTTCTATATTCATGGCTGTATCTCTGGATGGCCGTTCCAACTGTCGGTGTGTAGACAATCGGAAGCATTTCCCCTAAATGGTCATTTAACAGGCGGTAAAACAGCGTTTCATTCCGATCGTGCAGCGCCGTTAAATAAACATTTTTGCTCAAATCGTCTGGCTGTGCGGAATATTGCTCATACGCTCTTTTCGCCTGATCATCAATTGTTAATACCTTAGGCGGCAGAAAGCCTTTTAAACCAAGTTCTTTTCTTTCTTCCTCAGTAAAAGCGACACCTTTGTTCAAAAAAGGAACAGAGAGCACTTCAAGGCCTCTTAATGTTGTTTGAATGTCTCCTTCGTTTGTTACTTTGAATTGTTTCACCCTGCCTCTTCCTTTCTGAGCATAATTAGTACTAGGTTTGCATTATTAGCCGGAAAACATGCAGGGTAAACATAAAAATATGCTATTGCTTCATTCGCTTGACTGACTCTTTGATGCTTCCGTCCTCCTCCCATTGAAGGGCGCGATACTCGGCATCATGATAAAAAATAAACCAAGCGTCTTTTTCTGCTGCGAACGCCTGCCATTTCTGCTTTTGCGGAATAGAGGTCATCGGGTAATCATCATAAGCCAGAACCCAAAGCGGATTGCGGTGGGCATGCGTTGGCATTAGATCTGCCATATGTACAGCAGTTTCACCCGCATCCTCGCATATCAGGACACTGTGCCCGTCGCTATGGCCTCCGGTGTGATGCATGGTAATCCCCTCTGTGATGGTTAAAGAATCCTCAAAGGTTTTGACTTGGCCGGCTACAGCCTCCCAATTTTCCTTCCAATACGTATTTTTCGACCGGATATTCGGATGGCGCATTTCATCCCATTCGACAGCTGATGTATAAATCACCGCATTCGGAAAGACAGAGACGAACCGTTCACCTTCATATTCCGTTAAACCGCATGCATGATCAAAATGAAGGTGTGTCATTGCGATCACATCTATATCGGCAACGTTTAACCCGAGTGCAGCTAATGATGGTTTCACATTCGACTCTTGTGTCACGCCATAGTTTCGTTTTTGTTTATCAGTCAGCTTGCCTGATCCAATTCCGGCGTCAACGATGATATTAAGCCCATCCTTTTGAATCAAAATGGGGTCTGTCCTTAGTTCAATCTGGTTTTTTTCATTGACTGGGTATTTTTTAGACCAAAGCGGCTTTGGAACGACGCCGAACATCGCCCCTCCATCCATATGCGTCACGCCTCCGTCAAGCCAGGTCAACGTGATGTTTCCAATTTTCATTGTTTCCATTTTCATCCCCCCTGTCATCATGGTAGCAAACGGGCCATAAAAAAAACAGACTCCTGTCAGAGTCTGTCTTTACGTTCTCCATTCAACCTCAGCCCGATAGATCGGCTGGCCGAGTGCAGAGAATTTTTCTTCATATTCTGTCATAATATTGCCTTCCAGATTGCTGTTATGCAAATCGAGACTGACGTATGTCAGCAGCAGGCCGTACTCAGAGAAGCTCTTCAAAGAGTACTCAAACAAACCTCGGTTGTCGGTTTTAAAATGAATCGCTCCGCCTTTTCCCATTACTTCTTCATATTTTTTGAGAAAGTGGGAGTATGTCAAGCGGCGTTTTTCATGCCGTTTCTTCGGCCAAGGATCAGAAAAGTTCAAGTAGACCCGTTTCACTTCACCCGGCTCAAACACATCCGTCAGCGTGTCCGCATCTATATTCAGAAGCCTTACATTCTGCGCTTCGCTGTCTTTTACTTTTTGGACGGCTGTCACGATGACGCTTTTAAATAACTCAATACCAATATAATTGATGTCGGGATTTTGTTTGGCCATCCCAGAAATAAATTGACCTTTTCCTGTACCAACCTCGATATGGATCGGATTGTCGTTGCCAAACACTGTGTTCCATTTCCCTTTATAATCAGCAGGGTTGCTGATGGCAATATCTGCGTTTTCAGCCAAAAAGTCATCAGCCCAAGGCTTGTGGCGCATTCTCATATGATTGACACCTCTATCTATTATTTCGACTAACAACATACCATGAATTAAAAAGACCCGCAAGCTCGTTTTTCCAGTGTATCTCTCTTAAGGCCGAGTGCATAAAAAAAGAGGGTCCCGTCTGCTGGAACACTCCATTCACATGTATAAAAACGCTCTGTTTTGAACAATTTAACCCGTATGATACTGAAGGGATGTGTACCGTTATGGGTTTACATTATGAGCATCAAGTTCATTTATTGAAGGATATCTTGACTGACCATCAATTGGACTGCTGCGGAACAGTCGCAGAGTACGAGCAGCTTGAGCGTGTGATTAAATCACTGATGGCAAACACCGAGCTTGATTCAAATTTTAAAAACGTGCTTGAGGATGTTTACCGCTACAGCCAATCAGGAATATCGTCCAAATCCATCGACTCACACATACAAGAGCATCAGAACAGCCTGTCTCAATGGGTAGAGCAAATGGATTCGTATTCCTGATTAGTCAACAATTCGTTTCATGAGGATATGCAGTTCTTCCATTGCATCATGAAATTCCTTGTCATTGCCTTTTGCTTTATGCCAGGCAATGAAAGTGATTGTTTCAGATAACACATACCAAGCCATTCGCAACCGAAGGCTTTCTGTCAACTCTATGCCGTACATGCTCAGCCAGCTCTCCCAAGCTGGCTTTTCGACATAGTGGTACAGCAAAGGTCCGAGGTCCATCGCCGGATCAGCGATCATGGCGCCGTCCCAGTCAATTAAATACAGCTGGTTGTCTTCAGACAATAGCCAGTTATTATGATTGACATCACAATGGCAAACGACTTTCTCACCGAAATGCACTTCATGCAGGTGTTCTTCCAAATACTTGATCCCTTCTTGAATCAGCGGCGAAGATTGCTGCACAGCAAATACAGCCTGCTTCAGCTGAGACAAAAGAGCCCCCGGGTTCAGCGGTTCTTTTCCAAGTCTCTTCAGCATGTCCAGCAAGGCTTTTGATGTGTGTATTTTACGAAGCAATTCAGCAACGGGCCGTCCGCTCATGTCTTTAGGCTTCAGCTCTCTGCCGGTCATCCAGTGCTGGGCCGTAATGACGTCCCCATTTTCCATCCGTTTTGTCCAAACCAGCTTCGGAACAATGCCTTCGGCGGATAAAACAGCTAAAAAAGGTGAGCTATTACGTTTTAAAAAAAGCTGCTGCCCGTTATGTTTCGCATAATATGCATCTCCTGTAGCTCCTCCGGCGGGGAAGATCTCCCAATCGCTACCTAGTAATTGTCCCAACCAGTTCATATCAATGTTCAACCCATCATTTCTTAAAATATTTTAGAATAAAGGCGAATCGTCTCTAGTCTATCCAGCGAGCGCCTTTTTCGTACGAATCGTATGAAAATAAAAAAGACAGCTATTGAGAGTCTCATATGCTAATCAATAGCCGTCCTTTAAATTTTAGCGCTATAGCACAAACTTCGTCAAGCAAAACTCTTAAGATCTGATGCTAAATATAAGATAACTGTTCCGATGCCGTTTACTGCAACCGTTTTCTTAATTTCTGCCGGGTCTTGCTGAAATCCTGATGGATCACATAAAAGCCGATATGGTTTATCGTTTGGCAGCCTCCACTCGACAGAGTTCGGACTCGCATGATGGATAACAATGATATCTTTCCATTCGTCAACCTCGTCGAGATCATAAAGCCTGTATGCGATAAAGTGTTCTTTTAGCGTCAAACATTCAAGATGGCGCCGGATGTCTGCAGCGGACCTGAGACGGAATGCGGGATGCGCTTTTCTCAGCGAGATCAGCCTGCGGATATAGTCAACATCTTCTTTGAACGTTTCACGCCGATCCCAGTCCAGCTCGTTGATGCTATCACTGGATTGATAGCTGTTTTCCACTCCCTGCTTCGTCCGGAAAAATTCCTGGCCGCTGTGAATAAACGGCACCCCTTGGGCTAGCAAAATAATTGCGGCTGCAAGCCTTTGCCTGCTTCGCTTTCGGCTGTCATTTTCTTGAGGAAGCGCGAAGCTCATTTTATCCCAAAAGGTGTGATTGTCATGTGATTCAACATAATTGATGGACTGGCTTGGTTCCGGAACAATCGGGGCGAATGCCTTCCATCCGGAAGAGCCGGCAATCCCGTGCATAACAGCTTGCGCTGATTCACCGCTGCCGAGTGCAAACCCTGCTGCCATGAGGTGAAAGGTGTTCCCTTTTACAGCGTCACGAAACATATCATTAAAAAAACCGATACTGGGCATTCTTGGTGCGTTCGCCAAAGTAGCTTTCTGTTCATGCGGCAGCGGTGTAGCCAGATCCCATCCTTCTCCAAAAAACAGGATTCCGGGCTTTGCCTTAATTGCTTTCTCTTTCATATAAAGCACGGTGTCAATATCTAAAATGCCGAGCAGATCGAAGCGGAAGCCGTCGGCATTGTATTCTTCAAGCCAATAGACCACGCAATCCGCAATGAACTTTCTCGCCATTCTTCTTTCTGATGCAATATCATTGCCAACGCCAGTGCCGTTTGACGGCATCCCAAATTCGTCATGCCGGAAAAAATAACCGGGCACTGTTTTTTCAAAGGGTGAATTCTCGCGATGATACACATGGTTAAAAACAACATCCAGAATGACTCGCAGACCGTGCTGATGCAGGGTATTGATCATTTGTTTCAGCTCTGTTTTTCTCGTTTGAGGATCATGAGGGTTTGAGGCATAGCTTCCCTCCGGGGCAAAGAAATGAAGCGGGTTATATCCCCAATTATAAGCATCAAGCGGCTTCTCTTCATCAACTCCGGCAAAATCGTTCACCGGCAGTAGCTCGACGTGTGTAACACCAAGCTCTTTTATATACGCCAGTCCAGAAGAACTGCCATTGGCGGTCTGTGTATCAGTTTCCGTTAATGCTAAGTATTTTCCCTTGTTGATCATGCCGCTGTTTTCATGGATGGAGAAGTCGCGAAGGTGCGTCTCATAGATGACGGCATCCACAGGGTTTGAGAATGGCTTAAGCGAAGCAGTCCATTTCATTTGATCCGGGCGCAAGACGACGCCCTTCTCTCCATTTACTGTCACGGCCTTTGCATACGGGTCAACGGTTTCCGCCCACTCTGAATTGTTGCAGATGCAGAACACATACTCGTACCCGTGAAGGTCACCCATGACCGTAACAGCATAGACGCCCTTTTCCAAGCGAGTCATTTGGAATGTGCGCCCGCCTTTATTGGGGTGTGAAAGCTTGACTGCAGCTGAGGTTGCAACAGGCGCCCATACTTTAAATACGGTATGATCCGCAGTATAAACGGCGCCGAGCTCTCCGTCATAATAAAATTCGTCATCAAATGCAGCCGTCCGGATGACCGCGCCAATTTGGAGATCGGTTTTGTGGCCGCTGGATGCACTGACGAAATGGATTTTTCCAAATGTCACAGGATGGTCGGATACGCAGATGTACTTGTATTTCGCTTCAAGGGAGTATTCCTCCCTGACAGCCAGAGGAAAATCTGTTGTTTCTGTCTCAAGCCGAAACGGCGGTGTCATGATTTCTTTTTGTTCAGCAGGAATCAGGACGGTAATGATATTCATGTCATCGACATACGCTTCGAAGCTGCGGCGGATGCTGACCATCGGAAGCTCTCTCCTCCAAACACGTTTATGTTTTGATCCTGAGGGGTGCAGGACTAGATGCCAGACGAAACGGGGTAGTGCCCATGATTTCTCCGTCAGCATGAAATGGGATTTTGTCCTTCGTGTAAAACGTAATGTCTTTTGCTTTAAACATCGTAACGCCATCCATCTTTGTATGTTTTCCAAATGCCATCAGACATAAAAGCCAATATTTTTTCAAAAACGGCTGGTTTTCAACGATTACAATGTCAAATGTCTTCTCGCGGGGATTTGCTAGCGGCGCCGCCTTCATGCCTCCCCCGTAAAACGGATGGTTGGATACAACCGCAAACCAGACATCATGAAATTCATGCGTCTCGCCTTCCGTTGTACAAGCTAACGTAAACGGCTTAAAGGTTGCTGAGGCGTGCAAATGAGAAAGCGGATACACCAGAAATCGAAGGCGGAGAAAAAGAAAAACCCGTCTCAACGGAAATTCCATCGCCTTTTTATTGACATATGCGTCAAAACCAATCCCGATATGATTCATAAAATAAAGAATTTGTGATTTATCCTGAAGGAAATTGACGCTCCCTAAATGAAAGGTTCTTGTTAGCGGACGCTTTACCTTCTTAATTTCCTGTATCAGGTCAATTTTTTTAATAGAAAATCCCCGTGAGAAATCATTATACGCGCCCGCTGGCACAAAGCTCAGTTCAATATCGTCTACATCCTTCAGGCCGTTGACAACTTCATGCATGGTTCCGTCTCCGCCAATGACGATCAGGCGCTTCAGCTTATATTCCTGTATCGTTGAAATCTGTCTGGCGAGCACCTCGGCGTGTCCCGGATGTTCAGTTAAAAACGAACGGTGCTCAACCTTTCGTTTGATCAATTCCTTTTGAATGGACTTCCAAACACGCAGGCCGTTTCGATGTCCTGCTGTCGGATTAATAATAAAAAACCAATGGCTCATCTTTCTCACCTGCTTATGTTATGAGAAAACCGCTCAAATCGTTCTCTTTTACTCCAGCCACTCTTGTCTGCGATGGGAGTCAGACATGCAGTAAGACAATAGAGCCTTCGCAGCCTTTACCTGATGGTGTTTGATCGGAGCAGTGTTTTTCTTCTGCCGCTCAATCCATTCTTCCGCGCTCCGCTTATCCGCAATTTCTAAGCCGTATGGCGGCTCAGGGTAATCGATGTACGACGTTCTGCTCAGAAGCAATTTTCGAACCGGAATCTCGGCCTGTTTTTCCTTTACGATCTTTGAAACAACAGAGTCCGTGCGAAACAGGCTCAGCCCTGGATTTAACACTGATGCAGTCTGAGAGGCTGTTTTCTTGTCCCAAAAACGATTTTTAGACCCTATGTAGACACTGTCTTCCTCGGCCTCTAAAATAGAAACGCAATAAATTTCCAGAGGAGAAATAATCACAATGCTTAATTCAACCGCCGCCTGCTGAATTCTCAGCACAGGCTTATACATAATGAAATAAGAATCGGGCAGCTGTTGGGTCAGATAACGCAAAATGCGGTCCTGCTTCACCTGGTTTGAGAGTTGAGATATTTCTGAAAGAGTAGAGCTTGCCCATTTGAGCTGAAAATCATATAAATGTCTTTTATAGAAAGAAGCAAGCGCCATCCTGCTCTTCGGGAGCCTTATATGAATATCTTCTTCATCCTCAAACCATTGGTGTCTCTCTTCTTGTATATCGGCTTTTATCTCTTCTTTTCTTCTTTTCAATGAAAATTTTTTTCGTTTTTGCGCCGGTTCCGGTTCTCCAGCACTGGCTTGCCTCTCTTCTTGCTGGCGTTCCGCCGCTTCTACCAGTGAAAGCCAGCGCTCTTTTTTCAGCCGTACAAACTGGTTGATATAATGGTACGGATCAAGCTCATATCTCGATATATAATCATGAATTTTGATGATTTGTGCCATGTTTGTTTCTCCACTCCGCAATGAATTAAGATAAATGAAATTTGAATATTTCCTCGTATTTTGGTGATTGGTTCAAGTGTATTTGAAAGAGCGAAAACCGCTCAGCCCTCATCGAAACCTCGCCGCTTTCAAACGGAACATGAGCCGGAAATCCTTCTTCGCCTGTCCATTTTCTCGCCAGCGTCATATGAGGATGATACGGTCTTTTTTCCACTTGAAAACCAGCCTGAAGCACAGCCTGCTTTGTATGTTCCCTCAGCCTTTCAAGCGTGTTGTTTTTCTTAGGCTCCAGGTGTAAAACGCGCGGCCTTTTGCGGTCGCCGAATACATCTATCTTGCCAAACTCAATTGAAAATGGATCGATTTCTGAAGCAATCTCGGCTAGCGAACCTTCAAGCTTCTTTATTTGTGTCTCATCCGCCGCTCCGAGAAAAATTAACGTGATATGATAGTCAAGCGGGTGCACCCATTTTTGAAACGTCAATAGCGGCTCGTTTTTCGCAGCCTGGTAAATCGGGTTTGCAATTCCCTCAGGTATGGGAACGCCGATGAAATAATGAGGCCGTATATCTGGCATCCGTCTGACACTCCCTTCTTTAACAGCTATTATTTTATCAATAAAGAGGCTGTGCGGATAGAGGAACAGTGTATGAAAACACTCTCGCACAAACGTTTATTATGTTAGGATATTATATGACACTTGTTTTATTCAGAAAGGAATGACAATGTTGAAAATCGTTGAAAACACAGCTGATCTGATAGGAGATACACCGCTAGTGAGATTGAACCGGCTTCAGCCGGAAAATGCGGCACAAGTCTATTTAAAGCTTGAATTTTTCAATCCGAGCGGCAGTGTGAAAGACAGAGCAGCTTATCAAATGATTATAGAAGCTGAACAAAACGGTTTGCTCAAGCCGGGATCAGTTATTATAGAGCCGACAAGCGGAAATACCGGAATCGGGCTCGCTATGAATGCGGCAGCACGCGGATATAAAGCAATCTTAGTCATGCCTGATACGATGACGAAGGAACGGATCAACCTGCTTAAAGCTTACGGCGCAGAGGTTGTATTAACTCCCGGAGAGGAAAGAATGCCGGGCAGCATTAAAAAAGCGAAGGAGCTTGCCGAACAAATTCCGAACAGCTATATTCCAATGCAGTTCGATAACACTGCCAATCCTGATGCGCACCGGAAAACAACGGCGCCTGAAATTGCCCGGGCAATAGAGGAAATCGGAAAACCGCTCGGCGCTTTTGTAGCCTCATCGGGAACGGGCGGAACCATTACCGGAACAGGTGAGGCGCTCAAAGAGCTTTTTCCGGATATCACGGTTCATGTTGTTGAGCCAGCGGGTTCGCCTGTATTATCCGGTGGAAAACCCGGCGCGCATAAACTTGTAGGAACGAGCCCAGGCTTTATACCGCCGATTTTAAATGAAGACGTTTATGATGAAATTATCAAAATCTCTGATGAAGACGCATATACAACGACAAGACGGCTTGCTGCTGAAGAAGGAATTCTTGTCGGCCCTTCATCAGGAGCAGCCTGCTTCGCGGCAATCGAAACAGCGAAACGCCTCTCTCCTGACAAAGTTGTCGTCTGCATGACAGCCGATACAGGAGAACGGTACTTATCAACTGATTTATGGTCATTTATTTAAAAAAAGGACTGGCTTCAGCAGAAGCCGGTCCTTTTATTTTGCAAGCTCGTAAATGGCCTGCGCATATAATGCTGTCGATCTAAGAAGGTCATCAATTTCAATATATTCATCCTTTTGATGTGCGCTGTCAGGGCGTCCGGGGAACAGCGGGCCGAAGGCGACACCGGCTTTTAGCGATCTGGCATACGTCCCTCCGCCGATTGAGATTAAGTCAGCTTTTTTACCCAGCTGGCCTTCATAAACCTTTTGCAGGGTTTTGACTAGCGGATGATCTGCTGACACGTGATGCGGCTTGCTGTCTTTGAATTCGCCCAGCTCAAATTCAGTTGCGCTTTCGAATGCATCCCGGATTGCTTTGCTTTCTGCTGTCACAGGATAGCGGATATTGATCCCGAGCTCGCCTCCTTGCCCTTCCTTATAGCGCAGTGTTCCGACGTTTAATGTCAGCTCACCGCTGATTTCATCCTCACAGTCGATGTTCAGTTTCTTTCCTCTTGTATCACCTGAGAATTTGTCTGTCACCACTTGCACAAACCGCAGTCCTGCATCGTCAAGCTCAGTCTGCTGCAGAAATTCGCACAATAAAATGCCGGCATTGATCCCATTGTTCGGTTCCATCGCATGGCAGGAAAGTCCGTACATACGCAAAATGAGCTGTCCGTTCTCTATTTCAGCTTCTCCTTTTTGATCCGTCGTGCGGAGCATGTCTTTAAATGAAGACAGAATCTCTTCTTTTTTCGGCCCTTCAATGACGGCTTCAGCAGCGTCAGGCACCATGTTCAAACGGAGGCCTGACTGAAACGAGACAAGCACTGCCTTTGGCTCGGCTTGATTTGAGACATGCGGGATAAGTAAAGAAGCATCGATAATCCCTTTTTCCGCGTTAATAATCGGAAAATCGGCGTCAGGCGCAAAGCCAAGTGTTGGCATTTCTTCATGCTTGAAGTAATGCTCTACGCATCTCCAATCGCTTTCTTCATCTGTTCCGATAATCATTCTGACTCGCTTGGACAGCGGCAAATTCATGTCTTTTACGATTTTCAGCGCATAGAATGCTGCCATTGTCGGGCCTTTGTCATCAATGGCGCCTCTTGCATAAATCCGCCCATTACGGATTTCAGCTGAAAACGGATCACTCGTCCACCCGTCTCCCGGCGGCACGACGTCAACATGGCAAAGTACGCCGACAATGTCATCGCCCTCGCCCCATTCAATATGACCTGCGAAGCCATCAAGATTTTTTGTTGTAAAGCCTTCTTTTTCTCCAAGTTCCAGCAGTGAAGTCAGGCTGGCGTTTACCCCTTCTCCAAACGGTTTGCCCGGTCCGGCGGTTGTTTCGTCCATGACACTGTTGATTCTCAAAAATTCCTGCGTATCACGAATTAAATCCTCTTTTCTTCTGATCACTTCAACTTCCCAGTTCATAATGATCCCCTTTCCGCAAGAAATGACTTGCAAAAACCAAATAAAACGAATAATATTAATGGTGTTTTGTTAAAACGTTCGTAATTGGAGGATACTATGTTTCATCTAAAAGAGCAGCAAACATCCATAAAGCAAGAAATCATAGCAGGGCTGACGACCTTTTTCACAATGGTCTATATCGTGGTGGTCAATCCGGTCATTTTGGCTAACGCCGGGGTTCCTTTCGACCAGGTTTTCACCGCAACGATCATTGCCTCCATTGTCGGAACGCTGTGGATGGCCCTGGCAGCAAATTATCCGATTGCTATTGCGCCCGGCATGGGCTTGAACGCTTATTTAGCCTTTCATGTCGTAAGCGCAAGCGATGGCGGCATCACATACGCAACAGCTTTCAGTGCAGTATTTACAGCAGGGGTTCTCTTCATTATTTTATCGTTAACGCCTTTAAGAAAACAACTTATAGAAGCGATTCCAAACAATTTAAAATACGGGATCACAACAGGGATCGGGCTGTTTATTGCTTTTATCGGTTTGCGTCAAGCGGGAATTGTGGCAGCTGATGAATCAAACCTGGTTACTCTCGGCAATCTGCATTCACCGGGTGTCATTTTAACACTCGTCGGCCTTTTGATCAGCGTGGTCCTGATGGTGCTGAATGTAAGAGGCGCTTTATTTATCGGAATGGCAGCTACCGCTTTGATCGCCTTTTTTACCGGACAGCTTCATTTTTCAAAGGGATTTATGTCGTTTCCTCATTTGCCGGAAGGATTGATGATCTCAAATCCATTTACCGCTTTTGGCGACGTCATTCATCACGGCCTGTACGCTGTCGTCTTTTCTTTTCTTTTGGTCACCATTTTTGATACGACAGGCACAATGATCGGAGTAGCAGAGCAAGCAGGGCTCATGAAAAACAATAAGCTGCCGAACGTGCGAAAAGCGCTGCTTGCTGATTCAACCGCGACGACAGTAGGAGCTGTGTTCGGCACAAGCCCGACGACGGCATTTATCGAATCTTCCGCAGGCGTCGCAGCCGGGGGAAGAACGGGGCTTACAGCTTTGACTGTGGCGGTGATGTTTGCGGCATCAATGTTTTTCAGTCCGCTTGTCAGCGCCTTGTCCGGCATAGCTGCCATCACCTCGCCTGCTTTGATTATTGTAGGCAGTCTGATGATGGGCTCAGTTTCCAATATGAACTGGAAAGAGATGGACGAAGCATTCCCAGCGTTTCTCGTCATTTTGGCTATGCCTTTGACATCAAGCATTTCTACAGGAATCGCCCTTGGCTTTATTTCGTATCCGATTGTAAAAGCGGCACGGGGAAAATGGAGAGAGATTCATCCGCTCGTTATCGTTTTCGCCATACTGTTTTTCATCCAGCTGTTTATTTTATAACACATAAAGAAAACCCAAACGCTCAGTCGTTTGGGTTTTTTATGTGAATAATAAAGAGACGGCGGCCGCAAAAAAACAGCAGGCGGCAAACGCATAGTGCAAAGTGTTGATACAGCTTTTTCTGGCCCGGTAATATTCATCACTTTCCATATCGGTGCCAATTAAAAAAGGGGCATCCATGACCTTGTCAAAAATAAGCGTCAGGATATAACGGCAAACACCTGTATAAACCAGAAGCGCTATCACCTTCAGCCAAATCGGGGAGACAAAAATCAAAATCGTAAAGGCCGACAAAAGCATGTACATTTCCCTCATATACTCGCCATTCCTCAGCATGACTTTGAAAAACAATTCCTTATAGCCAGTGCAGATCGTTCGCCTTTTAAATATCCTTTTTGAATTGCGGTATAATAACGGTTTTCTTCTCATCCTGTCTTTTACTTTCGGCATTCCCGCCTCCTGGCTCATCATCATCACAAGTCCTGCAAGGGCAAGCCTTCTTTTTTTCTCTTCAGTCACCTCAGCTTCAAAAGCCGTAAACGTGGCTGTCTTTTTCAAACTGCGGACGGCTGAAAAAAGCAAAAATAAAATGCCAAAAAGCGCAAGCAAGGGCCAATCAGTCAAAACAATCAGGATAGCAGAACCAGCAAAAAGAATAGCTCTTGCAGAGATATCGCCAATCCATCTCGAAATGGAGCGCGGCTTTCTGATCCTGTCTTGCTTTGAAGATAAAAAGAACATATGAAGGCCAAATAAGTAACATATTAGAAGCGCGCTTTCTGCGAATGTGATGTGAACAGAATGACGGATTAAAGGAAAAACAATGAAAAAGAGCAGCAGCCATTTGGCCAGCGTGACCAAAAAAGAATACAAAAGCGCATACCGTTTTAACTGATAGATTATTTCTTTCTTTTGCAGCAAAAACACTTTGTCCGCTTCCATTAAAAATGTGCGAATCGAGCCTGTAAACATGATCAGCACACACACAGCATACAGCCATCTCCATTCCGCCACTTCAGACCACTCATAAAGAAGGCCTCTTCCGTTCATCAAATCAATATACTGATAGACGACAAAAGCAAGCGCCGGCAAAACGATATAGAGAGCGACTGTCCAGTCAATGACCGCATGCAATACCTTAAACTGATACCTGTAATAGTCAAACAGCCTCCGAAAAAAGAGCGTACGCCCGTTCATGGCCGATCACCTTGAACTGCCTTATAAAAACAGTCAAGCAATGACTGCCCCTCTAATCCGGTCTTGTCCTGAATATCTTTTAACGTGCCTTGGAGAAATAAAGAACCTTTCTCAATCATGTAAAACCGGTCACAGATCTTTTCCGCGGTATCGAGCACGTGTGTACACATGAGAATGCCGGCTCCCCGTTCTTTTTCAGCTTTAAGCATGTCCACAAAACGTTTCGTCGATATCGGATCAAGCCCGATAAACGGTTCATCAATCACATAGATATCAGGCTTAGAGAGAAAAGCCTGGATAAGCATCAGTTTTTGCTGCATGCCTTTTGAAAAGGTGACAGGCAGCTCATGCCTGACATGATCAAGCGAAAATGTCTGCAGCAGGTTTTGGGCCCGTTGTGCAAATTCACTCTCTCCAATGCCGTGGAGTGTGCTGATCAGATCCAAATGCTCCCACAGCGTCAGTTCTTCGTAGAAGGACGGATGCTCCGGAATATATGCAAATGAACAGCCGTTCCAGGCAATTTGCCCTTTAAAATCTTCTGAGAGGCCGAGTATCGCCTTCATTGCGGTGCTTTTTCCGGCACCGTTAGCTCCGATCAGCCCGACCAGCTCCCCTTTTCCGACTTCCAGAAAAATATCGGTGAGCACTTTTTTACGGCTTGTATACCCCGCGTGTTCTATTGAAGCTTCAAGTAAATTTGTCAAACTCACCCACCTCCAAAATTTACTACGAAACAGAATAAAAAAAGTTTCTTTAAGCATAATAATATTGAGCCGAAATACATAGTAATCCAACAAGGATGGCTGCCCAACGAGAATTGGAAAAAATTAATAGGAGTTATCCCTAGATTCATTGCTGCAATATCGTGTATAATGAGGGCGAATTATTTTAACAATTACAGATGTCTGCCTTTGTTGCTATTTCGTACGCAGTTGATAGTCGTGAGTTGTGGTTAGTCAAGTCCATCCGATCTTATGATAGGGAGTGGTTTTTTGAAACCTTCAACAAACCGTATGCTAACTCGAATCAAATCAGTTTACATGTTTATCCAAGAAAAAGGTCTTGTGACAACGCAGGAACTGGTTGACGAATTCGGCATTACACCTAGAACGATTCAAAGAGACTTAAATGTGTTGGCATATAATGATCTTGTTCATAGTCCAAGCCGTGGCAAGTGGGAGACAACGAGAAAGAAAGTAAAGATTACCTCATAAATTGAAAAATTACATAGGGCCGCCTGTGAGCGGCCTGATAGATACAGGGCGAAGAAACTTCCGAGCCTTGTTTTTGTGCGCTTATAAATAAAACCCCGCATTCGTATGCGGGGTTTTTTCATGCTTGCGGTTCATTGAGCCAATGAAGTTCTTCCTCCGTAAGCTCCCGGTATTCTCCGGGTGCCAGAGCGGGATCCAGGGAAACGCGCCCCATCGAAAGCCGCTTCAGATAAACCACTTCATTGCCTACAGCCTTTGCCATCTGCTTGACCTGATGGTATTTTCCTTCGGTAATTGTCAGATATATCACAGTATTGCCATTGTCGTTTGTTTTGATTTCCGCTTTTGCCGGCTTTGTTTTATAGCCGCCTTCTATGTAGACACCCGTTTCCAAATCGGAAATGTTTTCCGGTGAAATCTGTGATTTTAAATGGACTTCATACGTTTTTGGGACATGCTTTTTAGGAGAAAGGAGCCGATGTGCGAGCTGGCCATCATTTGTGAGCAGCAAAAAGCCCTCTGTATCTTTATCAAGCCTGCCGGCGGGAAATGGCTCAAATCTCATCTCCTCCGGCGTCAGCAGATCGATCACTGTTTGCTGCCGGCTGTCCTCGGTCGCCGACAGCACGCCTTGCGGTTTATTCATCATAAGATAAATGAACTCACGGTAATCAACCGGTTCCCCGTATACGGTAACCTCCTGTGTATCAGGATCAACGTGCGCCTTTACATCTTTGGCCGGTTTGCCGTCGATCATAACGGCTCCCGCCTTCACAACGGCTTTGACTTCTTTTCTGGAACCATACCCGCTGTTGGCAAGCAGCTTATCAAGTCTCATTCCTCATCTCTCCTTTATAAAAGAAAGCCCGCAGCATGCGAGCCCTCCGTTTCATCATATCTTGTTCATCAGCCCGCATGTCTGCCTTTCTTTAAGAAACCCGGCAAACGGCGGCCTAAAATTTTCTGCAAAAATCCTAACCGGTAGCCGCAATACAGGTAAACAGCACCGCCAACAGCGGCCGCAATCACCACAACAATCGCAGCTTGCAGCTGGCCATCCTGATAGGAAATAAAGAAGCTTAATACCCACTGTACGATTTTCACGGCAATACCCATAATAGCTGATAAGACCAGCATCAAAACAGTTCGTTTAACCAGTATCTTATACGAATAGCCTGCATGGCGCTTAATCATGATAAATCCATATAAAAGTGAAGCGATATATCCAAGAGCCGTCGCTAAAATCGCTCCGTCAGCCTGCATCAGCTTGATTAGCGGAACATTCAGCACAAGCTTAATCACGACACCGATCACAAGGCTGACAACCGCAAATTTTTGTTTATTGATGCCCTGCAGAATGGCTGCATTGACCGTAAACAAAGAGAACAAAATCGCGACTGGCGAATACCAAAGCAGAATGTTTGCTCCCAGTTCAGGATGAAGGCTCTCTGACCCGTAAAAGAACGTATACGTTGGTCCTGACAATAGAGAGATCCCGACAACAGCCGGAATAATTAAAAACAGGATCGTCTGCATCGTTTGGTTAATCTGCTGATTTAACAGCTTATAGTTTGCGCTTGTAAACGATTCAGTAATCGTTGGAATTAATGTCAGTCCGAAAGCTGTTGCAAGGGAAACCGGGATCATCACGAGCTTCTGCACATACAGGGTTAGAATCGCCAGCATGTCCTGGCTGATGGCTTGATGCCCGGCTTCAATCATCGCTTTGTTAAACGTATTTGTATCAATATAGTTATACAAAGGGATGGCTAGTCCGACAAAAACGTACGGAGCAGCATAGCTGAACAGCTCGAAAAACATTTTCTTGTAGCTTAAGTTTGCTGTCGGACCCGTATTCGGCATCATCGCCAGCAGGCTGCCCTTCCGTTTGTTCCAATAAATATACAGCACGACCAGCCCTCCGAAGGCACCGATCAGCGCTGCGAAGGTCGCATAGCCGACAGCGATGACAAGACCGCCGTTGAAAACCTTCAAAATCAGGTATGTCGCACTCAATAGAAAGATGATGCGGACAATCTGTTCAACGACTTGGGAAACAGCTGTCGGACCCATCATTTGGTGCCCTTGGAAGAATCCGCGAACAAGACTCATAATCGGTACGACCAAAAGCGCTAAGCTGACCATGCGGATGACATAAACGACATGATCAATTGTCAGGCCGTTATTATCCTTGCCTCCCAGCGATATTTCCGCAAACATCGGAGCGGATAGATACAGAATGAAAAAGGCTATCATTCCTGTAACGAGCATAACCGACATGCCCGCCTTGAGCATTTTTCTGCTTGTCTCATAATCCCCTTTGGAATTATATTTGGACACAAATTTAGAAACAGCGGCCGGAAAGCCCATCGTAGCAATATTCAAAAATAAAGTGTATTGGTTGTATCCGTATTGAAATAATGCACCGCCTGTCGCCCCGACCATAATGCTGAAGGGAATTAAATAGACCATTCCCAGAATTCGCGATATATATGTACCGAGCGTTAACACAAACGTGCCTCTTAACAGTTTGCTTGACATGTTTCTTCATCACCATTTTCTACGAAGATTCAACTTTTCTATTTTACCACAACTGGGCATTTAGACGGTAATAAATACAAAAGCAATCCTGTGAACATTCGTATCCGCTGCAAAAGACGTTTAAGGAGCGGCTTTCTTTCGCTATAATAGTACTGCGGACGGGATGTCCGCATACGAAACGAAAAGAAAGTTGATGATAAAGATGAAACAATATGACGTAATCGTAATCGGCGGCGGCCCTTCAGGCTTGATGGCTGCGATTGCAGCAGGGGAGCAGGGCGCTGGCGTTTTGCTGATAGATAAAGGAAATAAATTAGGGCGGAAACTCGCGATTTCCGGGGGCGGCCGCTGCAATGTGACAAACCGCCTTCCTGTGGAAGAAATTATTAAGCACATCCCCGGAAACGGGCGTTTTTTATACAGCGCGTTTTCTGAATTTAATAATGAAGATATTATCAAGTTTTTTGAAAACCTTGGCATTCAATTAAAGGAAGAGGATCACGGCAGAATGTTTCCTGTGACCGACAAAGCCCAAAGTGTTGTTGACGCGCTGTTAAACAGGCTGAAGCAGCTCCGTGTAACAATCAGAACGAACGAGAAAATTAAATCTGTTATATATAAAGATGGACAGGCGGCAGGGATTGTGACGAATAATGGCGAAATGATCCATAGCCAGGCTGTCATTATCGCTGTCGGCGGCAAAAGTGTGCCTCATACCGGAAGCACGGGAGACGGCTATGAATGGGCTGAAGCCGCAGGCCATACCATAACAGAGCTGTTTCCGACAGAGGTACCCGTCACTTCTGGCGAACCGTTCATTAAGCAAAAAACACTTCAGGGCTTATCACTAAGAGATGTAGCCGTCAGTGTGTTAAATAAAAAAGGCAAACCAATCATCACACATAAAATGGACATGCTGTTTACCCATTTCGGCCTCTCAGGCCCTGCCATTCTCAGATGCAGCCAATTTGTCTTGAAAGAGCTGAAAAAACAGCCCCAAGTTCCGATCAGAATTGACTTATATCCGGATATCAATGAAGAAACGCTTTTCCAAAAGATGTTTAAAGAATTGAAGGAAGCACCGAAAAAAGCCATTAAAAACGTACTGAAACCCTGGATGCAGGAGCGCTACCTCCTATTTCTGCTCGAAAAAAACGGCATCTCTCCGAACGTATCGTTTTCTGAGCTGCCAAGGGACCCTTTCAGACAATTTGTAAAGGACTGCAAGCAGTTTACTGTTCTCGCAAATGGCACACTGTCGCTTGATAAGGCATTTGTCACGGGAGGCGGGGTATCTGTAAAAGAAATCGACCCGAAAAAGATGGCCTCTAAAAAAATGGAGGGGCTTTACTTTTGCGGAGAAATTCTGGATATCCACGGCTACACAGGAGGATACAATATCACCTCCGCCCTAGTAACAGGAAGGCTTGCGGGGCTCAATGCCGGTCGCTTTTCCCGCTCCTGACCAGCCTTTTCAAATTTTTACAAAACGCTGAACATTTGAAAATTCTCCGCATTCATGGTAGGGTGAGACTTGTTTTGTTTCACCTGATTGCGGGGTAATTTTAAGAGAGGAATGATCTGCCAGCGTACGACCATACTAAGCCTGCGAGCAGATATAGGCGTACACAAAAAATTTAGAGGGTGAGAATATTTGAAAAATATATCTAGTGTATTTTGGATTGTGATTGTGATCACAGCTGCTGCTGTATTATGGGGCGTTGTTTCTCCAGACAGCCTGCAAAACGTATCCCAATCCGCACAAGCGTTTATCACCAATACGTTTGGTTGGTATTATCTTTTAGTTGTCTCATTGTTTGTCGGGTTCTGTCTCTTTTTGATTTTCAGCCCGATCGGCAAAATTAAACTCGGAAGACCCGATGAAAAACCGGAATTCGGGTTATTATCATGGTTCGCCATGCTGTTCAGCGCAGGCATGGGAATCGGCTTGGTATTCTACGGTGCGGCTGAACCGATCAGCCATTACGCAATTAGCTCTCCATCAGGTGAAACAGAAACCCCCCAAGCCTTTAGAGATGCACTCCGCTATACGTTTTTCCACTGGGGTCTGCACGCTTGGGCCATTTATGCCGTCGTGGCATTATGCATTGCCTATTTCCAATTCCGAAAAGGCGCTCCAGGATTAATCAGCAGCACGCTGTCACCGATTCTAGGCGATAAAGTTAACGGTCCGATCGGCAAATTAATTGACTGTATTGCTGTTTTTGCCACAGTCGTCGGAGTAGCCACAAGCCTTGGTATCGGGGCGACTCAAATTAACGGCGGATTGAGTTACTTATTTGGCATCCCAAATAACTTTCTCGTTCAATTTATTTTGATTGCCATTGTTACTGTGCTTTTCTTGATTTCTGCGTGGAGCGGACTCGGAAAAGGCATTAAATATTTGAGCAACACCAATATGGTATTAGCTGGACTGTTAATGCTGTTTGTGCTGTTTGTCGGGCCTACCGTACTGATTATGAACTCATTTACAGATTCTATCGGACAGTATATTCAAAACATCGTGCAAATGAGCTTCAGACTGACACCGTACGATCCTGAAAAACGCGAATGGATTAACGGCTGGACGATTTTCTATTGGGCATGGTGGATTTCCTGGTCTCCATTTGTCGGCATTTTCATCGCCCGGGTATCCAGGGGACGGACGATCCGTGAATTTTTGATCGGTGTCTTGGTAACACCATGTATTCTCGCGTTCCTATGGTTCTCTATCTTTGGCGTATCGGCTATGGATCTTCAGCAGAACGGCACATTCAATGTAGCGAAGCTGTCTACGGAAACGATGCTGTTTGGAACACTTGACCATTATCCGCTGGCGATGGTGACATCTATTTTGTCACTGATCCTGATCGCTGTATTCTTTATTACGTCTGCTGACTCTGCAACATTTGTGCTCGGCATGCAGACGACCTACGGCTCATTGAACCCAGCCAATTCAGTAAAATTCAGCTGGGGCATCATTCAATCTGCCATGGCTGCTGTCCTCTTGTATTCCGGCGGTCTTTCCGCTTTGCAAAACACAGCCATTCTGGCAGCGCTGCCGTTTTCTATCGTCATCCTGCTGATGATTGCCGCTCTCTATAAATCGCTCTCAAAAGAACGAAGAGAGATCAAAAGAGCGGAGAAAATCGACAAACCGAGAAGTCCAAGAGTGAAAAAGGCATATTAACAAAAAAGATCTTTCCGCGCACGCGGGAAGATCTTTTTTTATTTGCGGTATAGAATAAGGGCGGAAAAACAGTAAAGCTGCTCACCGTCCGGATCGCACGCCGCCGAAACCGTATATTTGATATCAATCAGCTGCTCCTCCGATATCCCTTTTAAAAATGAATTGATTTCCGTCTGTAAGTCTTTTTCATGTTCTTCATCAAATACTGCCACCTTCAGCATCTTATCCGCTCTCCTTTCTCTATCAATCTATTCCGTTTGGAACAGCGTTATGATAGAGAAATGATGATCACCTCATCTCCGGATAAAAAGCTTTCTTTGTATGGTGTTTCTTCTGCGGCACACCGTCTTGGTTCTCCACTTTCAACAGTACAGCATAAACCATTCGCATATGGCAGTAGCTGATCAGGCTGACGCTGAAAAAAGGGACAATGCCGGGCAGGTACGCAAGCAAGAAAAAGAGAGCCACAGTCAGCGCAAGCATCGCAAGCGTATATTGCAAATACGCTACACTGAGCAAGAGCGAAAACTTCACGTACAGACGTTTTTTCCAGTCAAAATGGACAAGCAGCGGAAACACATAAAAAAGCATGGATACGAACAAAAAGCCAAATATCATAATGGCGAAGCGCAGAACATGCAGAAGGAAATGGCTCGGATAAATAAAGGCCAAATCGATATAAATAATCAATCCGATGATCGCCAATACAGCGCCAATCAGATTTGAACGAAAAAACTCAGCCTTGTATTCCCGCCAAAACGTTTTGAGCACCGAAACGTTGTCCTGCCCTTGAATCCACTTCCGCATGACAGCGAATAAAGCCGCGGTCGCGGGCATGATGCCAAACACACCGAGACCGAGCAATACAAACAACAGCCACAGCAAGTTTGTATACGCGAATCTCATGATCCATTCGCAAAAGCGCAGCATCCGCCCCAGTGAACCATCATGTTCCATGGAGGCCCCCCCTTTTTTGCACTATACATTCTGCATCTGAAAAAGCTCTTTAATCCCGATCGGCCTCTTTTCGGCAACCGAGCGCCACATTCCCTCACCAACCGCGATGGAGTAGGCTCCGGCTTCAGCCCCGGCTAAAATATCATAGCGGCGAAGCGGGTCTTTCCCTAAAAAAAGATCCTCAAGCAAAAGCGGATCGCCTCCGCCATGCCCTCCCTCATTTTTGACCACTTGTATCGTCTGCTTTGATTCAAAAAGCGGATAGTATTCGATTGTCTGCTCAGGAAAAGCAAACGGAATTCTGGAAGGTTCGTGAAATTCATTTGATTCGATCCGCCCTTTTGTGCCGTTGATCGTCAGCCGGTAGCCTTCATACGGGGCCGAAAATAAAATCGAATAGCTTAATAGTGCACCGCCATCATATTTGACTGTCGCCACGTACGTATCCTCGATGTCAATTTCTTCGTCAAAAATACACGCGTCAGGCCTGTATGCAGTATATAAGCTGGACTGGTCTCCTGCTTGGAGATGATCATCCTTTACAGAAGCTTTGGAGGAACGGGGATGCCACCTAGAATAGTAATGGCACTTTTCTTTGACCCGGCACGTCCCGCAAAAACGCCCGTCTTCTTCCGGCAAGGGGTTCCACTCACTGTCCGGCCCATAGTAATTCAAGGCGCCATAAGCAAATACCTCCTCCGGATTTTGCCCGAGCCACCAATTGACGAGATCGAAATGATGCGTTGATTTATGGACCGAAAGACCTCCGGAAAGCGGTCTCGACCTGTTCCAGCGTTTAAAATAGCTGGCGCCATGATACGTATCAATATACCAATTTAAATCAACGGAGGTGACCCTGCCTATTTTTCCTTCCAGTATCATTTCTTTGATTTTCCGATGAAACGGGCTGTAGCGATAGTTAAACGCGACGGTGACTTTTCCCTCGCTTTTGGCCTCCGCTTCAAGCACCCGATTCGCATCCTGCACTGTCGTCACCATTGGTTTTTCAGTAATCACATCTGTATTCCACTGAAGGCTTTTTACAATATATGTGACATGCGTATCGTCCCTGCCTGCCACAATGACGATATCAGGCTTTGACACGCGCATCATCTCGTCGAAAGCATCTTCGTTAAACTCGGCCACGTGGGCCAGCTCGGGAAATTTCTCCTTGCAAACGGCAAAACGTTTCGGATCGGCATCCAGCAATCCGGTAATCTCATAATGAGTTGAAAACCGCTCCACCAGCGGTTTGATAAACATACTGAGAGCTCTGCTGCTCACTCCGCAAAAGACGATGTTCTTCAATATTCTCACCTCTATCGGGCTTCAGTTAGTTGGGAAATCAGCTGCAGCGCTTCCTCTGTTTTTTCAGCATACACAGGGATAAACGCCGCCATATCGCGATTCAATCGAAAAGAATAGCCGTTCAGCTGTTTTTCCCCTTTTTCGATCTGAACGGCATAGATTGTTTTCTCTCCTGTTTTTTTATTAACCGTTGTATAAGGAGATGTTTTTTCAGGAGACAATCCGTTTAACGGCTGAAAATTTTCCGGATCATCGTAAGCTTGAAACATGTCTTCAGGCACGATGAAAACATCTCCCTCATGGGCGGTAATTTCAGTCAGCAGTTTTTCCTGAAAAGCTGGAAAGATATCGACCTTCCCGGCATTCTGCTCAGCGGCCATTTTTATTTTTTCCTGTACGCCAGCCTTCATATCAGAAAAGAGAATGACATGCATTCCGTCCGGCCTGTTTGAGCATGATGCCAAAAAGAGCACTAAGACGATCACCCACAAAGCCGTACGTATCCTTTTTGTCATTTTCCCGCTGACCTAACTAGAGGCTCCAGCTCTGTCATAGCTAAAATAAACGCTCCGGCTCCGTGCAGATCGTTTGTGCTTCTTTCGCGGCTGACATAATAGTCATAGAAGCCGGCTGATGTTCCGACACATATGTCTTTGACAAGAAACGCTCCGTCTTCTGTTGTTTCGGTTTTATGCTGAATCAAGCCTTGATACGCTTTTAGTAGTGATGTTTCGTAAGCTCTGTCTAGATAGCCTTTATTGATTCCTTTCGCAAGTGCGTACATGTACAGGCAGGACCCTGAGCTTTCCAGCCAGTTATCAGACCTGTCTCCCTTATCAACGATCTGATACCATAGCCCTGTCTCCTTGTCTTGATAGCGGCAGATGCTTTCCATCATGTCCTGCAACGTGTTTTTCCACACATGACGGTTTGGATGCTTCTTCGGCAGCTCTTCAATCATGTCAGCAAGTGACATGACGTACCAGCCGATGGAACGTGCCCAAAATTCCGGTGAACAGCCTGTCTCTTCATTGGCCCAAGGCATTTTTTTCGCTTCATCCCAGGCGTGATAAAAGAGTCCGGTTTTTGAATCCTTCATATGCTTTCTCATCAATGACTCCTGCAGCACGACCTGATCAAACAGCTCCGGCTCCTCCTTCAGATTCGCGTATTTCAGTGCGAACGGCCCCCCCATGTATAAGCCGTCAAGCCACATTTGGTAAGAATAACCGTCTTTGTGCCAAAAACCATCCTCAGACGTCCGGTTCAATGTTCCATATAAGCCGCGGAGCCTTTTTGCCGCTTTGACATACCGCTCATCCTTCGTCTGCTCGTATAATGGAAAAAGAATGAGACCCGCTTGAATAGCGTCCAGCTCATCTCTTCTAAATAATAGATTGCCATAATCATCGATTAAGAGATCTGCATAAGCCTTCGCATACTCAAAATACCGCTTTTCCCCGGTTGCTTCCCATAACCGCAATACACCGCATAAGAAAACGCCTTGATGGTAATGCCAGCGGTTTGCAGGCGGCAGCTCCTCGACTGTGTACGTGTTCATAATCGTATTTGCCAATGCCTCCGCGTACGTAAGAGGCGATTTTACAGCGATTGATTGATCCATTGATCCCATCCCTTTCCTAATAAATTCCTTCCTCGCCAAATTTCTTCGCCAAACGATTCGCAAGCATGACCAAAATCAGCCCGACTGCCGCTTTAAATACACCGACTGCTGTACTGTAGCTGAATTGCCCCTGTTTCAGCCCGGCAGTATAAACATACGTATCAAAAATTTCCGCTACTTCCCTATTCGTTGCATTTAACAGCAAATACACATGCTCGAAGCCAAGCTCCAGCGTGTCTCCGATTTTCAAAATCAGCAAAACGACGATAACGCTTTTAATGGCGGGCAGCGTAATATGCCACATTTGCCGCAGCCGTCCCGCTCCGTCCATTTTCGCCGCTTCATACAGCTGAGGGTCAACCGCTGTAATGGCCGCCAGATAAATGATCGTCGACCATCCAGCTTCCCTCCAGATAACCTGAAGAATATACAGGGGCCTGAACCATTCTTCGTTCAGCAGAAAATTGATTTTTTCACCGCCAAAAAACACAATCAGTTCATTAATCAAGCCTCCGTCTACCGTTAAAAGCACAAACGACAGCGATACAACAATGACCCAAGACATAAAATGCGGGATATAAATCAGCGTCTGAACAAATTTTTTAAAGAGAGCAATCCGCACTTCGTTCAATAGAAGCGCCAGCAAAATCGGCACCGGGAAAAATATGGCCAGGTTCAATGCAAATAACACGAGCGTATTTTTTAACAAGAGAAAAAATGTAGGCTCAGTAAACAGCCTAATAAAATGCTTCAGCCCGACCCACTCACTGCCCAAAATGCCGAGGAATGGCTGATAATCCTGAAATGCAATCACAATCCCCCACATCGGGACATACTTAAAAAGCAAAAAATAAATACACCCAGGCAAAATCATCAAGTACAAATATTTTTGCTGGATCAGTTTACTTAGTAAGCGCTTTCTTTTTTCTTTTTTAAAAATGACTGCATCAACAGCCGGCGCTTGCGCTTCTGCTGTTTTCATTTTTTTCAAGCCTCCTTTCACAGGTTCTTGCATTCACTGTAGCTCAGCAGGCAAAAGTCCGTCTACAATCATATGATCACATCCTGTTTTATCCCTTTATGATCAATGGTTCAGCAGTTCCACCTGAAATAAAGACACCGATATTAGAAAATGATTATTGACAATATCTATCAATCTTTGGATTAATTGTATTAAAGTGAAGTGGATTTAGGAAATGGGGGGTTTTATGAAAAGAAGCCAATACAAGTTTTACTACAAGCTGATCACGTTTTTCTGCCTGCTCAGCACCATTCCGGTTATTTTGGTCGGATTGTTTTCGTACGAGCACTCTCAGAAAACGGCTATTTCCAACGTTTCGGAGGAAAAATTCGACACACTCCAGCAGACCCAGCAAAGCATCGAGCATATCTTGAAAACCGTTGATCACTCTTTGACCCACTATGTGAGTTCGCCGCCTCTCCTTCGCACATTGTCCGAGTCTTTGCACTCTGACCAATTTCAAATCTATAACCAAGTGAACCAAGAGCTCAATTATCTGCAAAGCTTTGATACCGACCTGTCCAATCTGACGTTAGTCAGTTTAACGAAAAAATGGTATATGAACAATTCCGGTTTGTACCGCTTAAACACAGACACTCTTCATGAAGCAGCCTCAGCATACACGAAACACAAAGCGAGCCGCTCATATTGGACACTTGAGGAAAACAATCATTTGATTTCCACAAAAGAAGGCACATCAGAAAACTGCCGTTACAATATCAATTTAATTAAGCAGCTGCCTTTGAACAGCACAAATACAAAAGGATTAGCCGCCGCAAGCATCCCGAGCTGTTCGCTTGTCAAAAATATGCCCGACTATTCTAACGCCAACAACCTGTTTATCATGGATGAAAAAGGCCGCATCATCCTGCATAACAATATGTCTGACGTCGGAGAATCTCTTCATAACGACGGTTTTGTCCAAAAAATGCTGGCGCAAACCGCTAATAGCGGTCAGTTTGAAACAGTTATTGACCGGATTCAGTATAAAGTCACCTATCAAAAATCCGATTATAACACGTGGACTTATTTTTCTCTCGTTTCCCTGCCTGAGCTAAAAAAAGAAGCCAAGTCAATCGGCTGGATCACTTTTACAGTATGCCTTATTTTGTTAACGCTTTCATTACTGTTTTCTTGGCTGGGTTCCCGCCATTTTTACAAGCCGATCAGGGTGCTTTACGAATCATTCGCAAGGCATGGTGCCATACAAGAAAAACAGCCGCCTCAAAATGAATTTGAGTTAATTGAACAGAGCTTTAAGCAGCTGAAGGACAGAAATGATGACCTTGAAGAAACGATGAAGCAGCAAGCCACTCACCTGCAGCAATATTTTATGGTCAGGCTTATGCTCGGAAAACTGACGGATGAGGAGGTTAATAACCGCTTTGAAAGCCTCGGCTTAAAGCAAAATTGGCGGCACCTTGCCCTGCTTGTGCTCCAAATTGACACACTGAATCATACACCTTACGAGAAAAAAGATATGGATCTGCTTTTGTTTGCCGTCAACAGCCTGATTGAGCGCAGCATCCCGACGGACAAACATCTTGCCCCCGCCGTGGTGGACAAACAGCAGGCAACGATTTTGATCAATCAAAGCGGGACAAAGGAGGAATTCATGGCCGAGTTGAATGAGACTGCAAGGATGATTCAGGAAAAAGCGGAAGCTGAGCTGCATCTGTCTGTCAGCATCGGAATCAGCCAGCCGTTTGATGCGCTGACAAAGGCGAAAACAGCCTACGCTGAAGGTTCGGAGGCGTTGAAATACCGGCTTAAAGCAGAAAACAAATCGATTATCTTTTATGAAGACTTAGACCAGAAAAAAACCTTCAAAACCCATTTTCCCAAGCAGCTTCAGCATGAGCTGTTCGATGCCGTCAAAGCAGGAGACAAGGAGAAAGCGGACAAATGCCTGCACGCGATTTTGCAAGCCATTTTCACCCAGAACACTAACCCGTACCAATTTCAGATCGCCATCGCGCGCTTTTTGAACCATGTGATTGAGCTGATGCATGTGCTCGGGATCGAATTGTTTGAGCTTGAAGAAAACAAAATGCTGTATGACCAGATTTTCGAGCTGAAAACGTTCGAGGATACCGAAAACTGGCTCAAAAATGAGTTTATTGACCCGATGACAGACAAAGTGAACGCCCGCGCGGATGCCCAGTACAAAAATATTTCCGACAACATCATTCATATCATCCACCATGAGTTTGAATCTGAGTTGACACTGGATGAAATCGCACGCAGGCTCCATTACAACCCAAACTATTTAAGCAGCATTTTCAAAAAAGAAATGGGTATTTCATTCAGCGAGTATGTCTCAAGCTACCGACATCATATGGCGAAAAGCTGGCTTGCCGAAACCGACATGGCGGTCAAAGACATTGCGGAAAAATTAAAATATAAAAACTCGCAAAATTTTATCAGGTCATTTAAAAAGCTGGAGGGGATTACACCGGGAAACTACCGCCAGCAAAAAAAAAGCATGTAAAAAACCCAAAACACGCAAGCGGTTTTGGGTTTTTCCAGTGTTATTTTGTTTGTTTAAACGCTTCTTCGTATTCCTGAATAATTTGTTTTCCTCCGCTCGACTCCCATTTTTCCACTTCTTTATCGAACTGGCTTTCTGTGATGTCGCCAATCATATATTTATAGGTCGCATCATCAATGATTTTCTTCAGTTCATCCCCCCGTTCCGACTCCGATGCGGAATACAGGCTTTCAGCAGGATTTGAGACGATGATCTTTTCATTGTCCTCAGTCAGCTCCTCATACGCCGTCCGAAGCGGGTCTCCCGTGTTTTTTAAGTAGGCTTTATCAATGGCAATTAAGGCGGACAGCGGCTGAATATCAGTCTGCCAGTCTTTTACCTGGCTTTCTTTGCGTGTGAACGTTTTGTCCTCTCCTTTGTTGTAGTGCACGCCGTCGATGCCATAAGTCATCAGGCTATAGACGTCTTCTTCGGCAATCCGGTCAAAAAATGCCAAGATCCGTTTAAGCTCAGCTTCCGTTTTCACACTCGTTTTCGGGAAAGCAAACACGCCGTTATGGCCTCCTGATGCCCATACCCGCTCTTTCCCATCTGAGCCTTTTATGCGGTTGATGATCTCAAGCTTCATCGATTTATCAGAAGCATGGTCGCGCAGATTGACGGCATCTACCATATTGCCAATATAAATGCCGGCTTTTCCTTGAGAAAAAAGCTCCTGCTGCTGGGTTTTGCTTGTGACGGGAAAATCCTTATTCATATACCCCTTATCACGCAGCTTTTTCATATAGTTCATCGTGTCTTTATATTCCTGTGTCATGAAATCAGGAGTGAATTTGCCGCCTGATTCCTTCCAATCTGTCGGCATGCCTTCATACGAGCCAATCGTTTTAAACGCGCCGTAAATCAGGTCATTACGGTCTGCCAGCCCGAACGTATCATCTTTCCCATCCTTGTCCGGGTCGTCCTCCGTAAATGCTTTGGCCACTTCATAAAGCTCATCTAGCGTTTCCGGCGTTTTCAAATTCAAATTGTCCAGCCAGTCCTTCCGAATGACGATCCCCTGTCTTGAAAGCGGACGCTCTCTGTATATCCCGTAGAGCTTGCCATCGATGGTTACGTTTTTATTAATGAGTTTGTTCATTTTGTTTAAGTTAGGATAATCCTTGATATAATCGCCGATTTCCCAGAACATTCCTGACCGGAAGGCATTCATGACTGACGAATTTTTAATATCCTGGATGGTCACGATTTGCGGAAGATTGCCGGCTGCAAGCGCCGCATTCAGCCTGTCTTCTTTCACCGCGTCTGGAACCCAGGTGATGTCGAGTTCTGTATTTGTCAGCTTTTCAATTTCTTTAATCGCCCTGTCTTTCGGCGGCTGCTGGTGATACAAAATCGCCATCCAAGACAGCTTTACCTTTGAATCCGAGTCAGCCTTGCCTTCAGCCGCAGACTGTTCAGCCCCTTTACAGCCCGCCAGCACTCCGCCGAGTGCCAGTACAAGCACCATGAAAAGCACCCTCCATTTGTTTCCCATCGTACCCCTCCGTTTCATATTTTTTATCCTTTAACAGATCCCAGTAAAGCTCCTTTTGCAAAATGCTTTTGTATAAACGGATAGACAAGCAGAACCGGGATGGTCGCCACCACTATGACCGCCATTTTAATCGTTTGCTCAGGCGGCGGGCTGCCCGAACCCATCTCTGACATATCCCCCTGCATGCCGCTTGATACAATGACGATTTGGCGCAGAAGCACCTGAATCGGCCATTTTGCTGAATCATTTAAGTACAAAATCGCTGTCATATACGTGTTCCAATACGTGACCGCATAAAACAATGAAATCGTTGCGATCGCAGGCAGAGACAGCGGCAGCACGATTTTAAAGAAAATGCCCAGGTCATTGCACCCATCGATTTTCGCGGACTCTTCCAGGCTTGCCGGGATATTTTGAAAGAAGTTTTTCAGAATGATCAGGTTAAAAGCATTAATGGCTGTCGGCAAAATGAGCGCCCAGTAAGAATCGAGCAATCCAAGGGATTTGACCACAAGAAAAGTCGGAATCATGCCGCCGCTGAACAGCATCGTAAATACAACGAGAAACATGAGCGGCTGCCGTCCGATTAATTCACGGCGGGATAACCCGTAAGCCATCAGTGAAGATAAAAACATGCTGACTGCAGTACCTATCACTGTCACAAACACAGAAACAAGCAAACTCTTATAAATAATATCTGTTGAAAAAATGTAGCGATAAGCATCTAGCGAAAAAGTGGTCGGTATTAAAATAAATGTTTTCGACACAACTTCTTCTACTGTGGCGAAGGATGCTGCGATGACATGAATGAACGGCAGTACGCATATTAAAGCGAACATCAGCAAAAACCCGTAAATCAACATATCAAACAAGCGACTTTTCAGTGAATGTGCGATAGCTCCCACCTCTCTTTTGTAAGCGTTATCATTCTTTCCTAAACAAGCTGCAGCATGTGACGATATCGTGTCTAAAATGTAGCAAATCAGTAATTGCCATGTCTATAATCATTTGAACAGAGCCCCAGACCGGGTGGGGAATCCCGCACATGAAAGCCAATGACAAAAGAAAAAGAGCATAATCTTAGAAAATGATTATGCTCCGTTTTCCTCCTCGCTCAGAAGCTCGGCCGTATTGATTTGTGGCGAAAAACCAAGTTCATTGACAGCAGATTCAATGGACCATGGCCGGCCCGGATTATCAGAGACGGCGTAATAAGTGCCGTACCGGATATTGGTTTCAATGGCGGCTTTAAAAATTGACAGCAGATCAGGGTGAGAAAGCAGTGTCTTTTTCGTCCGTTCTTTTTCATGCAGCGTATCCATTTCATCTGTGACGACTGTTCCGATTCGAAGGTTGATCACTGAAAGCTTTTTTTCCAAATAAAACAAATGGCCGATCTGTTCAGACGTCAGCTTTAATACACCGTACAAGTTTTTTGACAGCGGATAATCGCTTGTTGTGATTTCCCGTCCTAAGAGCGAGTGCCCGTCTTTTTCGTATACATCTGTGACATGATTGCTGCTGGCGAACACGAGCTTTTGAATGCCGAGCTCTGCTGCCGCGCGGCACAGATAATAGCTTGCCCTATAGAAAACATCCGTCATTTTTTCAAACTCAGCGATGTCCATGACATCGTATTTAATTTTGACAGCCAGTAAATTTAAGATCACATCGGTATCTTTCGGAATCTTCTTCAAGAGATCCTCGTAGTTTGCGGCGTCAGCCTGAATGAAAGAGGCTGTGCCATCGAAATGGTCTTTATCAAGCACTGTCACTTCATAATCTGAAATAAGCCCTTCAGCAAGCAGTCTCCCTATCACACCATTTCCGCCGGCAATCAGCACTTTTTTCACTGTGTTCACTCCCCTTTTTTATAGATTGCCCATTTTCGGCGGGGCTGACACTTTTTTTGGCACTCACATGCTTTGGTTTATTCAAAAATCACCCGCAGCTCTTCAAGCGCCCGAAATCCAAAAAGCGGCCGATATCGCCATTCAGAATCTGCGAGCTTCAGGCTGGGCATTCGCTGCAGAAGGGTGTTAATCGCAATTTGCGCTTCTAATCGTGCCAACGAGGACCCTAAGCAAACATGATGGCCATGTCCGAATGAAAGATGCGGATTAGGGCTTCTCGTAATATCGAAGACATCGGGGCGTGTGAATATGCTTGGATCTCGATTAGCCGCCCCTAACAAAAGATAGACTTGTTCTCCTTGACGGATTGTCACCCCGCTGATGTCAATATCCTCTGCCGCAACTCTGGCTGTCATTTGCGTGGGGCTTTCATATCGCAGAGATTCCTCGACTGCTGTACCAATAAGATCTGGATTTTCTCTCAGTTTCAAAAGCTGTTCTGGGTGCTGCAGCAGACAAAGGACTGAATTGCTGATGAGATTGACCGTTGTCTCATGTCCGGCGATCGCCAGCAATATGCACGTAGATGCTGCTTCCTCTTCCGTCAGCTTATCCTTTTCTTCTCCCTTCAAGAGCATGCTGATCATATCCTGTTGAGGGTGGTGTTTTCTCTTTTGAATCAGCTCTCTGAAATATGCCATAGCCTGTACAGCAATATGATTGCCCTCTGTTAATCCCTTTCTTGACCGGGTAAAATCAATCGTTTGAATGAGACTCGCAGCCCATTCCTTTAATTGCTCCCGATCTTCCTCCGGCACACCTATAATGTTAGCGATGACGAAGCTTGCTAACGGAAAAGCAAAGTCCGAAATGACCTCCATCTTTTTTTCACCTTGCACCTGATCGAGCAACTGGTGAACAGCTTCAATGATGTACGGCCGATAACACTCTGTTGTTCGCGGCGTAAATGCTCCGCTGGCAAGCGTCCGCAATCGTCGATGATCAGGCTGATTCTGAAACAGCATCATTTGATTTTGCACATGTGTAAGGTCCTGATATTTGGCTGATCTTTCAGGCAGCGGTGTGCGGACTTTGAATCTCGCATCTTTCAAAATAGCTGCCGTTTCTTCATATCCCGTGACATACCAGCCCGGATATTTAAAGAAACTCCCTTTATATATAGGATGAACAGCTCGCAATGTGTCGTAAAAAGGATATGGATTTTTCAAAAACTCAGAAGATGCATGTAAAGATGCAATTGTCATGTGATCTTCTCCTTTCTGTTCAAAAATAAAAGCAATCGACATCACACCGATTGCTTTTATTGATTCTTTCAGCTTTTCGCGCTTAAACTGGCCTTCATTTCTTCGACTGATTCAACTTCAAAGCCTAAATCACTCAGCATTTTATGATCCTCGGTCTCCTCTTGCCCGGCAGTTGTTAAGTAGTCTCCGACAAAAATGGAGTTTGCGGCGTAAAGCCCTAATGGCTGCAATGAGCGGAGATTGACCTCTCTTCCTCCGGAAATGCGAATTTCTTTTGATGGATTGATAAAACGGAACAGCGCCAGCACTTTTAAACAATACAGCGGGTTTAATTCGTTGACGCCTTCTAATGGCGTACCATCAATCGCATGCAAAAAATTCACCGGAATGGAATCCGCGTCAAGAGCCTTTAAGCTTTTGGCGATGTCAATGACATCCTGTTTTGTCTCCTTCATTCCGATAATGGCGCCTGAACACGGAGACAGTCCAGATTCTTTGGCGATTTCAACCGTATTGACTCTGTCATCGTATGTATGTGAGGTCGTGATGTTTGAATGGTTTCTCTGCGAAGTATTCAAATTATGATTATAACGGTCTACTCCTGCCTCTTTGAGCCGCTTCGCCTGCTCTGGCTTTAACAGTCCGAGGCACGCACAAACCTTCAATCCATACGTCTCTTTAATTTCCTGTACCGCATCTACGACCTGATCTACTTCTCTGTTGGACGGCCCTCTGCCGCTTGCCACGATACAATATGTGCCGATATTCAGATCGTGCGCCCGCTTTGCGCCTTCAAGCAGCGTTTCCTTATTCACCATCCGGTAAGACTCAATTGGTGCTTTCGAAATGGCAGACTGTGAACAATAGCCGCAGTTTTCCGGGCAGAGCCCTGATTTCGCATTCATAATCATATTGAGCTTTACTTTTTTTCCGTAAAAGTGTTTTCTGATGTGAAAAGCCCCGTGCATTAATAGCAAAATATCTTCATCCGGACAATTTAATATTGAAAGCGCCTCTTCGTCTGTCACTTCTGCTCCAGTCAGCACCCGGTCTGCGAGTTCCATCCATTGATTCATTCTCATACCCCCACTTGATTCATCAGTAATGATAGATTGATATGGTCTTTTACCATATGTAGAACCGTTTCTTTCGTCACGTTGGCAAGCTTTGGCGTAATCCCTAAAACCGGCACACCGCATAAGCGTTCAATCATCTCAGGATTGGTTTTTTCAACTTGATCGGGAGAATTACTGATTCCATTGATGATAATTCCGGCGATTGGAAGTCCCATGCTTTCTGCATATTTGACAGTTAAAAAGGTATGATTAATGGTTCCAAGGTTTGGACGCGCCACAATAATCATGGGAAGCTGTAACGCTTTTATGACATGACTTACCAAATAATCCTCTCCCAAGGGCACAGAAATACCGCCCGCACCTTCTACGATGAAGCATTCATGTTTTTCTTTAATCCGCTCCCAATGGCTTAAAACCTCTTCCATGGTGACAGTCTTTCCCTCGAGTTTCCCTGCAACGTATGGTGCAAGGGGCGCTTTGAAGGCAAAAGGCGTAATGTCTTCATGAGAGAGGACGGTCTGCGACATGTCTTTCAGCAGACTTGTATCACTATCTGGATGATGGCGTGATATACCGCTTAAAAATGGTTTATACACCCCAACATCTTTGTTATGTTCTCGCAATAATGCTGCGATTCCGCTGGATATAACCGTTTTCCCCACTTCTGTATCTGTTCCTGTCACAAAAAAACCCCTCAAATGATGTGCAGCTCCTTTCCGATTGAATGAAATGTTTGCAGCAAATGAGCAATATCACCCGTACTGTGATCCGATGTGATTGTGATTCGAATCCGGCTTTCACCTGGCGCAACGGTCGGCGGCCGAATGGCAGGAGCATAAATCCCCTTGCCCTGCAGCTTTTCAGAAAATATGACTGTTTTATGGGCATCCCCGATGACCACGGGAATAATCGGCGTGTGATCTCCTTTCACGACATAACCCATATTCTTCAGACTGGTTCTGATCATGCTGATATAAGAAAATAAAAGCTGCCGTTTTTCCCTGCTGGCTTCAATCACGTTGAAAGCCTCGTGAGCAGCCGCACAGCTGGCTGGCGGAATAGCGGTTTGAAAGATAAATGTTCTGGCATGGTTCAGCAAAAAGTCGATGGAGACAGCTGATCCTGCCGCAAAACCTCCTTCCGCGCCAACAGCCTTGCTTAAGGTGCCGATCACAATGTCGGGACAAACACCAAAATATTCACTCGTTCCTCGCCCTGAATCACCCAAAACTCCTGTTGCGTGGGCATCATCAACGACCACGAAGGCATGATAGCGTTTCGCAAGCGATATGATCTGGTCAAGAGGAGCAATCGTGCCATCCATGCTGAATACTCCGTCTGTTACGATAAAACGGCGCTGATAACGCTGCGTTTCATTCAGCTTGTTTTCAAGATCATTCATATCAATATGCCGATAAACAACTGTATCAGCCTTAGAAAGTCGGCAGCCATCGATCAGACTTGCATGATTGAGCTGGTCACTTAAAATGACATCTTCCTTTTCTGGCAAAGATGAAAGGACACCGACATTGGCCAAATAACCGCTCGAAAACAATAGCGCCGCTTCTGTCCGTTTAAAGCAGGCAATCTTCTTTTCTAGCTTTTCATGCCAGATCGAATTGCCCGTCGTTAAACGTGAGCCGCTGCTTCCTGTCCCAAATTGCTGCAATGCTGTTTGGGCTGCATCGATCAAACGTCTATCGCTTGCGAGTCCTAAATAATTGTTTGAGGACCAGACCGTTTGATTCTTGCCATCAATGTTCCTCTCTGGAACCGGCGCTCCATCCATTGACCGCAGGTTACGATGTACGCCGGCTTCTTTCATTCTGTCTAACCGCTCGTTCAGCCATGAATCAATCTTCAAGGCTCGTAACCTCTTGGATCGCTTGTTTCATAATGGCAACCATTTCCCCGAGCTCTTCAGCTGTACTGGCGAGAGGAGGCAGAAATGCAATCACGTCCCCAAGCGGCCTTGTCAGCATTCCCAGCTCTCGCATTTTTAAGGAAACTTTGTATCCAACCCGCCGATCAGCCGGATAAGGCTCTTTGGTATCCTTCGACTGAACAAGCTCTGCACCGCACATAAAGCCAAGCTGCCGAATATCCCCCACGTGAGGAAGAGCAAGCAGATCTTGAAGAAGGAAATGGAGCTTTTCACTTTTTTTCGCTACTTGTTCCACAATGTTTTCAGATTCAAATAATGCCAGATTTTCAAGCGCAACCGCACATCCAAGCTGATTGCCTGTATAGGAATGGCCATGGAAAAAGGTTTTTAGGTTTTCATAATCATCATAGAATGCCTTATAGATGTCTTCCGTGGCAAACGTAACAGCAATTGGCAAATAGCCTCCTGTAATGCCTTTACCTGCAGCCATCAGATCAGGCTGGACATTCTCGTGCTCGCACGCAAACATTTTTCCTGTACGGCCAAAGCCTGTAGCAACTTCATCAACGATCATTAAGACATCGTATGTTGTACACAGCTCGCGCACCCCTGCCAAATATCCTTCCGGCATCACGATCATACCGGAAGCCCCTTGTACCATTGATTCTATGGAAAGCGCGGCAATTTCCTCGTGATGTTCCTCAAGCAGCTGTTCAAGCTCTCGCAGGCACTGATCACGGCACTCATCAGGATCACCGCTTTCAGAGCGATACACATAAGGAATCGGGGCCTTGTAACTCTCAAACATCAACGGGCCGTATACGTGGTGGAACAATTCAATTGAACCGACACTGACGGCGCCAATCGTATCACCGTGATACCCGTTTTTCATGGCGATAAATTTTTGTTTTTGGGGCTTCCCGATGTTCTTCCAATACTGAAACGCCATTTTTAAGGCTATTTCCATCGCTTCTGCACCGCTGTCTGAATAAAAGACCCGCGTAAGCTTTTTTGGGCTGATGTTGATTAATGCTTCAGCAAGCTGGGTTGCAGGAACGTTGGTCATGCCTAATAACGTGGAGTGCGCGATTTTTCCGAGCTGCTTTTTTATGGCGTCATCTAATTCCTTTTTACGATGCCCGTGGACATTTAGCCAAACTGAAGAAAAACCGTCATAGTATTCCTTGCCGTTTATGTCTTTGACTTTGATTCCCTTGCCGCTTTCGATGATTAAGGGGTTTTCATCATAATCTTTCATTTGGGTAAATGGCAGCCAGAGATACTTTTTACTTTTTTCTATCAAATCATGAGTCATGATCTTCCTCCCACTCTATTAAAATAGGCTGCTTCTCCAGATCATGTATGTACGTGGTTACATCTTGGGAGCCATCAATAAAAAAGACTCGGCAGCCCGCTTCAGTCCCATATTCTTTCATTGCTGTAATACGCTGATAGCCTAGTTTTTTACCCGCAACATAGCCTGTTATGTAATCCGGATCATCCGACCAGCATAATTCTGCAATGGCTGCCGGGTGCCAGCTTACCTTTGAAGCAAGCGCAAGGGCCTCTTTTATTCTTGAATGTGCCGGCACGTGACTGTAAAGCGCCCATTTTTCAAAATTAGCGTCCGGCCAGTCCATCCTGGAGACCCGCACGCCTTTTTCTTTTGTTTGATCCATTCGTCTGCCTGTGTGAATATCAAACAGCACCGCTCCCCTGACATCCGACCATTCAGGGATTTGTTCATATGCTTTGTCAATCACGTCTCGTGAAACGCCTGCTTTTTCCAATAACAATCGGGCGAGCTTTTGTCCTTCTTCCGGAGAGCTCACTTTATTCGTATGAACAGGCAATGGCTGAATGGTTTTTATCGGTTCATGAACCTCTTCAAATTGAATTTGCATAAAATCAGGTTTTCCTCTTGAATGGGATAATCCTTTTTCCAATAAGGCATTGACTGTACGCTTCATCTCATGGAAAGGAATAAGCCGTTCTCCGCCGGATATATGCTTTCCGCCGTCTTCATGAGATCCATTCACAGAAGCTCTCATTCTGACACTATAAAATGTTTCTTCTTGCATGTTTCCTCGCCCTTTCACTGATAACTGAAGAACGTATATCACATCCTATTCTAAATGTTAACCATTTATAAATTAAAGTTAACAATTAGAATATTATTATTCACATACGATTCTGTCAATATAGGAATTGTGGGGCCGGACCTGAAACGAGCAAAAAAGACCGTTTTACAGTAAAACGGTCCTAGCCTTAGATATCTATTCCTCTGCGTTTTTTTGATTTCGATACTTGATGAACAGGCCGATTCCATTGACCATCATCAGCCCAAAAATCGTATTGCCTAACGGTGCCCAGCCATTCTCACCTGTGAATAATAAGGACAGGGCCACCTTCCCAACAAGTGTCACATTCAATAGGATTAAACCAAATAAAAGTGACCGCTTCCAGAAAGCAGCCAAAATAAAACCGAGAAAAACCAGCATGAAAGCAATTGTTACAACAGCCGAGACCGGACTGCTTAAAAGCATTTGCTCGAATTCCAGCACTTTTTTCATTTGCAGATCAATCTTCTTAGGTTCCGGAAACCAGACCATACTGCTCATCATCAATACAAAAGTGACGAGGACACCTTTCCAGCTGCGCTTATACGCAGCATAAACCAATACTAATAAAAAAAGGGGTCGAATATACCAGCTGAATGGATTGAGATGCCGCCGGAAAGCCCAATCCATTATGTCTTGTCATTCCATTGGTTCCACTTCCCTCGCTTCAATTCTGCGCCTTTCCGCCTGTTTCCTGTAACCGTCACAGCCATGTTTGCAAAAAACGGACTGCTTTATGCCTCATGACTGCTGTTTCGAAATGTCCTGAAGCAGAACGGACCACCCGGTAGCAATCAGAAGCTCCCTGTCCAGCATAGACATCTGCCAGTTCTTTTTCGATTTTGTCCACGCCCTCGGCCGGCGTTAACCGATCGTGTATTCCAACAAGACTAAGGTGCGGGCGCGGCGCAATCAGGCTTTGGATCTCCGATGCGGAAAAATGCTTTGCAAGAGATGGGACGTAATAATAAAAGCCGTGCCTGTCAAGATTCTGTGTTTTGATCAGCACGTGATGATCTACCTGGCTGCACAAATCAACACACACCTTAATCCGGTCATCGAGCGCCGCTGTCCACCACGCCATCAACCCTCCCATAGACATGCCAATGGTACCGATCCTGTCAGGCTGAATATCAGAGCGTGACTGCATATAATCTAACGCTCTTAAACTGTCATAAATCATCATCCCCCACATCACTTTTCCGGTCAGAAGCATTTCTTTAAAAATCTCGCTTTCCGCTTTTCCCCGCCGATCTCCAAATCCCCAATGATCAATCGCAAGCACGCCGTATCCGAGAGAAGTAAGCTCATCAGAAAAAGAAGGCGTTTTCAAATAATCCGCTCCCTCAATCAGTTCACTTTTCCCCCTGTCATACCGGCCCCCATGTGAATGCTGAAACAATACGGCTGGGCAAGCTCCTTCTGTTATCCTCGGCTTCACAAAATAAGCGGGCACCTTTTCAAGTCCATTTAAATCGAGCAGGAGCGTTTCAACGATATTTTCTCCTCTTTCTTCAATACGTAATGTCTCAACACTTATTGGCCCCCGGTCAGGCAAATCACCAAGCAATCGAAACAGTTGCTCTCTTCTTTCAGCTCTCATCCCATCACCCTTCCTTATTCGCTTACTTCACATTTACGAGACAGATCTGGGTTCCCCTTTATTTTTCCAAAACAAATCACATCTTTTACTAAATATTTAGTAAATATAACGAAATATTCCGAAAATAATCATTGTAACCGCTTACTTTTATATGATAGTATCAATTTATCAAAAACAGGTGAGTTAATATTTTACTAAATAGATGAGAGGGATTTCCATGGTTCGTATTAAAGATATCGCTTTGAAAGCTAATGTTTCCAGTGCAACTGTTTCCAGAATTTTAAATGAAGATGAGTCGCTTTCTGTTGCGGGCGAAACGAGACAAAGAGTCATCAATATCGCTGAAGAGCTTGGTTATCAAACCGTTGCCAAACGCCGAAAAGCCCGTGGGCAAAAACCGCGGGCCCAGCCGCTGATCGGCGTGCTGAGCTGTCTGTCCCCTGATCAGGAAAGGCAGGACCCTTATTTTTCTTCCATTCGCAAAGGCATTGAAAAGGAATGCTTTGAACAGGAAATTTTTATTACAAACTCGATTCATCTCGGCTCCTTTCAGGAACATATCTTTCGGGAATTGGATGGTGTCATTGTCATCGGCCGTGTTCATGATGAAGCGGTTAAGCATATTAGCGGAAAGCTGGAACATGCCGTATTCATCAATCATTCTCCTGATCCGCAAACATACGATTCGATTAGCATCGATTTTGAATCGGCTTCACGCCAGGCGATTGATCACCTTTTCGACTTAGGCTACAAACGGTTAGGCTACATTGGCGGACAGGAAAAAGAGCATACGCTCAAGGACGGCCAAAGCATTCGCAGAACCATTGAAGACAAACGCCTCACCGCTTTTTTGGAGTCAGCCGCCCCCCAGCCTGAGCATGTGCTGATTGGAGAATACAGCATGCGTGAGGGCTATCGCCTGATGAAAAAAGCAATCGCTCAAGGCCATCTGCCTGAAGCATTCTTTATTGCCAGCGATTCCATGGCGATCGGTGCATTAAAAGCGCTTCAGGAAGCCGGGCTGCAAGTGCCGCGGGATACTGCAATCGTAAGCTTTAACGGGATTGAGGAAGCTGAATTTGCCAGCACGCCTTTAACGACGGTGAAGGTATACACAGAGGAAATGGGCCGGACAGGCGTAAAACTGCTGCTTGACCGTCTTAAGGGACGAACCCTTCCCCACCATGTCACCCTGCCCACAACATTAATCGTAAGACAAAGCTGCGGATGTACAGCTAAGGAGGTGACATAAGCAAATATTCATCACGATGATAAGGAGGAAAAGATGAAACACACTTTTGTTTTATTTCTCTCTCTTATTCTGCTTATTCTGCCCGGATGCTCAGCAGAGAAAAGCTCAGCAGATACCGCAAAAAAGACGTTTACCATTTATTCCACAATGTCAACCGACAGTGAAAGAGATACGTTCAGAAAACTGGCGGCAGCATTCGAAAAGGAACACAGTGACATTCATGTCAGCCTTCATTTCCCAGGCAATGACTATGAAAATATGATGCGTGTCAGAATGGCGGCCAATGATTTGCCTGATCTATTCGATACACATGGCTGGGGGAAAATCAGGTACGGAGAATATACAGCGGATCTCCGGAAGATGGAATGGACTCAAGATCTCGATCCCAATTTAAACAGCATCCTCAAAAATAAAAGCGGAAAGGTGTATGCCTATCCGATCAATCAGGCAAAAGACGGCCTGGCGTATAACCGCAATGTTTTAGACCGTTATGGCATTGCCCCGCCGGAAACCATGGATGACTTTATCAAAGCGCTGAGAACGATTAAAGAAAAGAGCAAGGGAAAGATTGTGCCCTTCTGGTTTGCCGGCTATGACAAAAGCTCATTCGCTCAATATTACGACCAATTCGCTACACCTCTTCTCATCACAGATCCTGCCCATAATGAAAAAAAACAGCTCATCAACGGCACTTTTCAATGGAGTAAATTCACTTATTTATCAGAAACCCTCAAACAAATGCAGAAGGAAAAATTGATGAATATCGACGCCGTCACGGCAAAAAAATCACAGCTTATTGAATTAATGGCCCAAAACAAAATCGCCTTTACAATGCAAGGCGGCACACTCGGCCAAGACGTTGCCCAGATCAATCCGAACGTCAAGGTCGGCATTATCCCGACACCTGCCATACATCCCGGTGATGACCCAATATGGATTGGCGGTGAACGCTACACGCTTGCAGCATGGAAAGATTCGCCTCACTTAGAAGAGGCAAAAGAATTTATCACATTTATGGCCCGCCCGGCCAATGCCAAACAAATGGCTGAGGCCACATCACTTCCTTCAGGGCTGACCAATGTGAAAGCTGATATTTTCTACGCAAATGATTATGAGCATTATCAAAATGTCAAAGTTGAGCCTTACTTCGACCGTTTATACTTGCCAAACGGAATGTGGGATGTCCTGGGCACGGTCGGACAGGAGCTTACGGCTGACATTTTGGAGCCTCAAGACATTTCGAAGAAGCTGGGAAGAGAATATAAACGACTCCGGGAGCAATCGGAAACACAGGGGGCTGAAAACAATGAGTGAGATCGCAAGGGACGTTCATGTGAAACAGGTTAAGCCAAAAAAGCAGTCCTCACTTTGGTGGATGTACATTCCTGCTTTGCTCTCCGTTCTGGTCTTTATGATTTACCCGTTTGTGAAAGGCACATTGATTACCTTTACAAACTGGAACGGCTTTTCACAAGTCTACCAATGGGTAGGATTCGCGCAATATGAAAGGCTGTTTTCTGACCCTGACACGTGGCACATCTTAAAAAACACCCTGCTTTATGGGCTTGGCAGCACTTTTTTTCAAAATGTGGTCGGGCTTCTGTACGCTCTCCTCTTGAATCAAAGCATTAAAACGAAAGCGCTAACAAGAACAATTGTCTATTTGCCGGTGATGATCAGTCCGCTCATTATGGGCTACATTTGGTACTTTTTCTTCTCCTATGACGGAGGCGCGCTCAACGATTTGCTCGGTGTCTTCGGCATCAGCCCTATTAATGCGCTCGCCAGCCCATCGCTCAATCCATGGATTATTGTCATGATTAACACCTATCAATATGTCGGGATCGCTATGGTTGTCTACTTAGCCGGGCTGCAAAGCATTCCGAAAGATTACTATGAAGCAGCACAAATGGATGGCGCGAAAAAAGGCCAGCAGTTTTTCACCATCACGCTGCCGCTGTTAATGCCCTCCATTACCATTAATATGGTCATCAACATTATCGGAGGCTTAAAGCTGTTCGACGTCATCATTGCGCTCACCGCGGGCGGCCCCGGAAATGCATCACAATCCATGTCCACGTTTATGTATGATTTGTATTTCAAGCGACAGGATGCCGGCTATGCTGCAACACAAGGCATATTTATGGCATTTGTCATTTTGATCATCAGCTTTTGCGCGCTTGCGTACTTTAAAAGAAAGGAGGCGGAAATGTCATGAGAGCCGCCCGTTCAAAAAACACGCGGATCATTACGCTTCTTGCCGCCATTGTAGCCTGTGCGCATTTTATTCCCTTTTATATTCTGCTGACTACTTCATTGAAAGCAAAAGGAGACTACAGTTCGAAATGGATATTTCCAGCCGACATCTCCTTTCACAATTTTTCAGAGGCGTGGGAGCGTGCTTCGCTAGGAAACTCTTTTATGAACACCATGATCATCACAGGTTTTTCTGCCTTGTTATTAATTATATTCGGCTCACTTGCCGCCTACCCGCTTGCCCGGCGGGAAACAAAACTGAATAAAGCCGTTTTTGCCTTGCTGATTTCCATTATGATCATCCCTCCGTTAACTTCCATGGTCCCTTTGTACCGAATGGTCGTGGACGCCGGAATGGTCAATACACATGCCATCGCCATTTTGATCAATACAGCGGCTTACATGCCGTTAACCGTATTCTTGTATTCGGGCTTTATCCGATCGACCATTCCAAAAGAGCTTGAAGAAGCCGCAAGAATTGACGGCGCAGGGATGCTGAAAATCTTTTATACGATTGTGTTTCCTCTGCTGAAGCCGATCACTGCAACCATCTGTATTATTTCTTGTGTTTTTATATGGAACGACTATCAATTTGCCATTTTCTTTTTACAAGATCAAAAGGTTCAGACATTAACAGTAGCCATGGCAGGTTTTTTCGGAGAAAACGCCAACAACCTGCATTTAGTTGCCGCAGCGGCGCTTATGGCAATGCTGCCAATGGTTGTTCTGTTTTTGGCGCTGCAAAAATACTTTATTGCCGGCCTGTCTTCCGGAGCGGTAAAGGGTTAACACTAAAGGAGGAAGCATTATGAAAAAGATTACATTTATCGGCGCAGGAAGCACGATTTTCGCCAAAAATGTTTTGGGAGACTGCCTGTTAACAGAGGCACTGAACGGATTTGAGTTCGCGCTTTACGACATTGATCCCAAACGCCTGCAGGAATCCCAGCTCATGCTCGAAAATCTAAGAGACCGCTATAACCCGAGTGTGGCGATCAACAGCTATGATGACAGAAAACTTGCCTTGCAAAACGCAGGCTATGTCATCAATGCGATTCAGGTTGGAGGTTACAAACCGAGCACAGTCATTGATTTCGAGATTCCTAAACGGTATGGGCTGCGCCAGACGATCGCCGATACAGTCGGCATCGGCGGAATCTTCAGATCTCTCAGAACAATCCCGGTCTTATTTGACATCGCAAGAGATATGGAGGAAATGTGCCCGGATGCGTGGTTTTTAAACTATACAAATCCTATGGCTTCTCTTACAGGCGCCATGCTCCGCTATACCAATATCAAAACAATCGGGCTCTGCCACAGTGTCCAAGTGTGCACGAAGGATTTATGTAAAGCTCTCGGGATGGAGCATGACGGAATTGAGGAACGCATTGCGGGCATCAATCATATGGCTTGGCTTTTGGAAGTCAAAAAAGACGGCGCGGATTTGTATCCAGAAATCAAAAGGAGAGCGAAAGAAAAACAAAAAACAAAGCATCATGATATGGTGCGGTTTGAATTAATGGATAAGTTCGGCTATTATGTCACAGAATCATCCGAACACAACGCAGAGTATCACCCGTACTTTATTAAACGGAATTACCCTGAACTGATCAGCGAGCTGCAAATCCCACTCGACGAATATCCGAGAAGGTGCGTCAAGCAGATTGAAAGTTGGGAGAAAATGCGGGATGACATTGTCAACAATAAAAACCTTACGCACGAACGCTCAAAGGAATATGGTTCTAGAATTATAGAAGCAATGGAAACAAACGAGCCATTCACCTTCGGAGGAAACGTCTTAAACACAGGACTGATCACCAACCTTCCTTCAAAAGCGGTTGTGGAAGTGACATGCGTCGCCGACAGAAAAAAAATTACACCGTGCTTCGCCGGAGAACTTCCTGAGCAGCTTGCAGCCTTAAACCGGACGAATATTAATACACAGCTGATGACAATCGAAGCGGCTGTCACACGGAAAAAAGAAGCGGTTTACCAAGCTGCAATGCTTGATCCGCATACAAGTGCGGAGCTTTCCATGAAGGACATCATTTCCATGTGTGACGATTTATTTGCAGCACATGGCGATTGGCTTCCGGAATACAAATAAAAACTAGGGGATCGCTCTCCCCTAGTTTTTTGGTTTTGTTTCGCCTTCCCAGGCCATCATGCCGCCTTCAACATTGACTGTTTTAAAGCCTTGCTCATCCAGGTACTTGCAGACGTTCATGCTGCGCATTCCTGAGCGGCAGATAAATACGTATTCTTTGTCTTTATCAAGGGTGTCCATTTTTTCAGGAATATCCCCCATGCGAATATGAACGGCTTGCGGGATCATGCCTTCCGCTACCTCTTCATCTTCTCTGACATCAATTAAATATAATTCTTCGTCCGCCTCAATTTTTTCTTTCAAAGCGGCTGTGCTGATTTCTTTTATTTCCAAAGAAAACACTCCTATTCACAGTGATCATGTTCAGTATATCAAAGTCAGCTGAACGATTGCTATTCTGAGACTGATGAAAAAAATCCCCTTTTAGCAAAGGGGATTTTTTCTAGGCTTAGTTTGCCACAATATTGACAAGCTTGCCAGGCACCGCGATGATTTTCCGAATCGTTTTGCCTTCAAGCTGCTCTTTGACCTTTTCATCAGCTTGAGCAAGCTGTTCCAGCTGTTCTCTCGTTGCATCGGCAGGAACCTGTAATTTCGCTTTTACTTTTCCGTTCAGCTGAACAACGATTTCAACTTCATCATCCACAAGTTTTGTTTCATCATATACAGGCCAAGCTTCGTAGGCAATTGTGCCGGAATGGCCAAGCTTCTCCCAAAGCTCTTCCGCTAAGTGTGGCGCGACAGGAGAAAGAAGCTTCACGAAGCCTTCCATATATTCTTTCGGCAGTTCTGTTGCTTTATAAGCTTCATTAATAAAGACCATCAGCTGGGAAATACCCGTGTTGAAACGAAGGCCTTCATAATGGTCTGTGACTTTCATGACTGTTTCATGATACACGCGCTCCAATGTTTCACCAGCGCCTTCAACGATTTTGCCATTAAGCTCACCGCTGTCTTCAACGAATAGGCGCCATACACGGTCAAGGAAACGGCGCGCGCCGTCTAATCCTGATTCAGACCAGGCGATTGAAGCATCAAGAGGTCCCATGAACATTTCGTACAATCTCAGTGTATCAGCACCGTGAGAGGCCACGATTTCGTCAGGATTGACAACGTTCCCTTTAGATTTACTCATTTTTTCGTTGTTTTCGCCGAGAATCATTCCTTGGTTGTACAGCTTTTGGAACGGTTCTTTCGTCGGCACTACGCCGATATCATAAAGGAACTTATGCCAGAAGCGGGCATACAGAAGGTGAAGCACGGCATGTTCTGCACCACCGATATACATATCGACCGGAAGCCATTTTTCCAATTTTTCTGGTGATGCCAGCTGATCCGGATTGTGCGGATCAATATAGCGCAAGAAATACCAGCAGCTTCCCGCCCATTGCGGCATTGTATTCGTTTCTCTTCTTCCTTTTTTCCCTGTCTCAGGGTCTGTGACTTCCACCCACTCTTTAATGATCGCAAGCGGTGATTCGCCCGTTCCGCTCGGTTTGATTTCATCCGTTTTCGGCAAAATCAGCGGCAGCTCCTCTTCCGGGACAGCTGTTGACGTTCCGTCTTCCCAGTGAATGACCGGAATCGGCTCGCCCCAATAACGCTGGCGGCTGAAGAGCCAGTCACGAAGGCGGTACGTCACTTTCTTCTCGCCGTTTTTCGTTTCTTCCAGCCAAGCGATCATTTTCTCAATCGCTTCCTGTTTGTTAAGGCCGTTCAGGAAATCAGAGTTCACATGCTCGCCGTCGCCAGTGTAGGCTGCTTCCTCAATGTTCCCGCCTTTTACGACTTCCTTCACCGGAAGGCCGAATGTGTTGGCGAATTCAAAATCACGCTCATCGTGGCCAGGAACAGCCATGACAGCACCTGTTCCGTATGATGCAAGCACATAATCCGCAATCCAAATCGGCAGTTTTTCTCCGTTTACAGGATTGATTGCATACGCTCCTGTGAATACGCCTGTCTTTGTTTTCGCAAGATCCGTACGCTCAAGGTCACTCTTTGATTGAATTTCTTTGATATAAGCTTCAACAGCTTCTTTTTGCTCAGCCGTTGTGATGTTTTCCACCAATGCGTGTTCCGGAGCAAGGACAGTGTATGTAGCGCCAAACAGTGTATCTGGTCTTGTTGTAAACACCGTAAAGGATTCATCATGTCCATCTATAGCAAAATGAACGTGAGCGCCTTCCGAACGGCCGATCCAGTTGCGCTGCATATCTTTAATGCTTTCCGGCCAATCAAGCTCTTCCAAGTCTTCAAGGAGCCTGTCCGCATAGGCTGTGATTTTCAGCATCCACTGCTTCATTGGGCGTCTCTCTACCGGATGGCCGCCGCGTTCGCTCTTGCCGTCAATGACTTCTTCGTTGGCAAGAACCGTACCGAGTGCAGGGCACCAGTTTACAGGCACTTCGTCAACGTAAGCAAGGCCTTTTTCATAAAGCTTTAAGAAAATCCATTGCGTCCATTTGTAGTATTCAGGGTCAGTCGTATTGATTTCACGATCCCAATCATATGAGAAGCCAAGCGCTTGAATTTGGCGGCGGAAATTATCAATATTCTGCTTCGTAAACACAGCGGGGTCGTTCCCTGTGTCAAGTGCGTATTGTTCAGCCGGCAGGCCGAATGCGTCCCAGCCCATTGGATGAAGGACATCATATCCCTGCATGCGCTTCATGCGGGACAGAATATCCGTTGCTGTGTATCCTTCAGGATGGCCGACGTGCAACCCAGCTCCAGACGGATAAGGGAACATGTCCAGCGCATAAAATTTTTGTTTTTCATTATTATCAAGAGTGGCAAATGTTTTGTTTTCAAGCCAATATGTTTGCCATTTCTTTTCTATCTCTTTGTGCTGAAAACTCAAAGTAAAAACCTCCTTCTGATTGAATACGGCGTGTATGGTTCAAGTATTGACGGGAAGGAGAGGATTATATTCAGAATATTCCCAAACTAAAAAAAACTCCCTCATCCCTAAAAGGGACGAGAGACTTTCGTTTTCCCGCGGTACCACCCTCGTTAGCGCGGCATACACCGCACTCACTTGATACTTTTAACGCAGTTATGCGTCAGCGGCTTTTCACCGCTGCAACTCTGAGGTGAGTTCGGAAACAAACTTGATTGACTTTCACCAGCCGTCAACTCTCTGCAACAATATCTGTTTCTTACTGCTCCTCTTCATTGTTCTTATCGCAACCGTAATCTAACTGTATTTTATAGAATTCTGTTCATAAGTGCAAGCAGGTTTGTATACAATGGGAATGTACCCTGAACGGGCGAAGATTGAGGACAATTATTCGGGTGGAGTTTTGGTTTGACGTTTGGACTCGGCCGGTTCGCCTCCGCTGTTCATTTCTCTCACAAAGTCAAAACTTCTGAGAACAGCTTCACCGCCGTAGCCTGAGATAATGGATAAGATGACAAGTTGAATTCCTGAATCGGGGTCAGCGGATAGTACAAGTAAAATGGAAGCTGTCATTCCGATAAACCAATCTTCCAAAAATCCAAGGTAGATAAACCGCTTCGTCATTCTGGGCTTCTCCAGCCTGCCTCTCTTTTTAACGTGACCGAGAATCCCCATGATTCCTCCAATTACACAAGCAATAAGTACCTGATGCAGCATCTTCATCATCACCTTCCTAAAGCCCTTATTTCGTAAAGCGACTTCAGGCCATCCAGCCCCCTTAAACGATTCCGATGATTTACGATATCTACATACCGGCAAATCTGAAAAAAGCTTGTTTCTTCCATTATATGTGAACACATGATCGGTAAGCTTGATGCATTGGATTCATTTTTCACCCAGTGACATTGACCTAGTTACCTATTTAGCATGTCAAAACCTTTCCGTTCATATGTTCATATTCTGTTCTTATTTTTAGTGTATACGAGGACAAGCCCTAATGACAAACAACAAACTGCGCTTGCTTGAATCAGAACATGTGTTGTGCTAGGGTTACTGTAGAATTCATTTAAAAAAAGGGGAATATCAGGCTTTCGCATAGCAAGCTGACGGCCTAAGGGGGATTTATATGGCTAGTTTTCAATCATTTGGGATACCAGAACAGCTGGAAATCATCAAAAAAGCGCTTGATCACGCGCGAGTCGGTGTGGTAATTACAGATCCCGCACTTGAAGATAATCCTATTGTCTACGTCAATCAAGGCTTTGTTCAAATCACCGGCTATGAGGCCGAGGAAATTTTAGGAAAGAACTGCCGTTTCTTACAGGGGAAACACACAAACCCCGCTGAAGTAGACAACATCAAAACCGCTTTACAAAATAAAGAGCCAGTCACCGTTCAGATCCAAAACTATAAAAAAGACGGAACGATGTTCTGGAATGAATTAAATATTGATCCAATGGAAATAGAGGACAAAACGTATTTTGTCGGAATTCAGAAAGATATCACCGAGCAAAAAGAGTATGAAAAACTTCTCGAGGATTCCCTCACAGAAATTACTGCACTTTCAACTCCTATTGTCCCGATTCGCAATGGCATTTCGGCTCTTCCGCTAGTCGGAAACCTGACAGAGGAGCGATTTAATTCCATCGTTTGCACATTGACGAATATCTTATCAACATCCAAAGATGATTATTTGATCATTGATTTATCTGGATTGGCCCAAGTGAACGAACAAACGGCCGACCAAATTTTCAAGCTGAGCCATCTGCTGAAATTGACCGGAACTGAGTTAATCATTACCGGCATTAAGCCTGAATTGGCCATGAAAATGAATAAACTGGATGCCAATTTTTCGTCGCTGAAGACATATTCAAATGTAAAGGATGCCGTTAAAGTGCTTCCGATTATGTAAAAAGATCCCGCTCATCCGGCGGGATCTTTTATTTATGAAGAGATTGATGCCTGCTTTTTTGTTTCTTTAGCTGATTTTAACCGTTTGTCATATAAAAGCGTTGTGGCAATACTGATCAGCAGCAATACCAACAGAGATAAAACAAGAGCCTTAATGCCGTAATGGTCGACAAGCACTCCTCCGAACAGAGGGCCAATCATTCTGCCGCCAGTCGCCGCACTGTTGACAAAGCCTTGATAAAAGCCTTCTTTCCCTTTAGGGGCAAGCTGATTGGCAATCGTCGGCACTGCAGGCCAAACAAGCATTTCTCCGATCGTCAGGATCACCATCGCAGCCAGAAACATTGGAAATTGCTTTGCTGTCAGCAACATGCTGAAAGACACAATAAAAATGATAAAGCCGATGACCATTTGCGCTTTTAGCGACTCGGCCAATCTTTTCACCACAAAACCGACAAGCGGCTGGCCAAGCACAATGAGAATTCCGTTAACCGTCCAGAGCACACTGTATAAGGAAAGAGAGATTCCAATGCTTTGTGTGTACGAAGCAATTGTGGTGGACCACTGAGAATAAGCCAGCCATCCGAGTACATAGCCTCCGCTTAAAATGATGAGCGCGGCAAATTTTGCTTTGCTGTTCACAGCATCATAATCAAGCACAGATGTTTGGGACGCATCTCCCGTCTGAATATTTCGAAATCCGAAATATACGATAAAGAAAAAGACCAGATACAATACGGCATTCGCCAAAAATACATATGAAAACGAGAAAGATGCAACGGCACCGCCAAGCGCTGAACCGACGGCCACACCTGCGTTTTGCGCGACGTATATCGCATTAAATGCCTTCCTTCCCCCTTCAGGCCATACCGATCCTGCCATTGCGTAGCTAGCCGGAAAAACAACACCGGAGCCAAAGCCCACAATCGTCAGCAGCACAATATAGGCCGGCCAATCATGAAAAAAGACAAGGCCCATCAGGCTTGCTAACGTAATCGCAATCCCAAGCATAATCGATTTAAAGCCGCCAATTTTATCAAACAAAAAACCGCCGCATAAATTTCCAGCTACACTGGCGCCGGAATTCAGCATCAGGACAAGTCCGGCTACTGTTAACGATTTTCCCAAATGGTTATGGATATAAATCGTATTCAGCGGCCATAAAAAAGAAGCACCCGTCACATTGATAAACATTCCAATAACTAATATTTTAAGAGCACGCGGCATACTCATCCCCCTTTCTTCCCTAAAAAAGCTCATGAAAAAAACGAAACCTAAAACGGCTCCGTATGAATCCAGTTATCATAGCACATTCATTCTATCTGTCTATCTCACATTTTTCAACTGATGAGCGTGAAAAAATCTAACAAATATGGTTCGAAAAATGTAAAATAAATAGAAAAAGGGGTAATAATATGGAAATGGTATTAGCATTCTTAGGTTTTCTTGCATGTCTCATTTCGCTTAGCTACGGATTGTATCACCTCGCCAGATATGTTTTAAAAAAAGAAAAACGTTTCTCTAAAAAACTTTTTTGGCCGCTTTTGATAGGGGGCCTGGTGCTGCTCTTCACCGGGGCAGGCTTGTCAGAACCTGATGCTGCCGCAGCAAATGCTGAGAAAAAATATTCAGCGCTAAACGCCGAATATAAAAGTCTCACAAAAGAGCATGAGGAACTTGAGAAAGAATATAAATCTGTCAGCTCTGAAGCAAAGAGATTAAAGGACAATACAGATGATCAAGACAAGCTTGAGAAGCTTGAAAAAGAAAATCGCGAACTAAAAAAGACTCAGAAATCATTAAAAACTGAGTTGAAAGAGCTTCAAGAAAATCAAAAGCAGCTCAAAGAAGATACAAAAACGGTAAAGGCTGAAAATGAAACACTCCGACAAGATAAAACAAAGCTTGAAAAGCAATTAAAAGAGGCAAATAGCCAAACTGCCAGTTCTCATGAAGACGCTGGAGGTTCTTCAAGCAATACGAATAAAAGTGATGAAACCAAGACAGCTGACAAAGCAGAAGGCTGTCATATCAAAGGAAGCAAAAACGGCATCTACCACACGCCAGGCAGTACATACTATGACCGGACAACCGATCCGGCGGAAATGTTTTGCTCAGTTGAAGAGGCTAAAGCCGCCGGTTACCGGGCGCCAAAACGATAAACAAAAAGCTCCAGAATGTCTGGAGCTTTTTCTGTTTCACAACGACGATTTAATGACCTTCTTATAATAAAGAACTGACAGAAAACCAAAAATGGAATAGAGCGCAGTATATAATACCATCACCATAATCATAGGCGTCCACACCTCTGATCCAAATAAGAACCAGCCGGATTGGACGGCAAAGTAACTGTGGAAGAGGCCGACAACCAGCGGAATGCCGAAGTTGTACATTTGTTTAATGCGTATCCCCTTTATCAGGTCGCCTTGCGTAAAGCCGAGTTTTCTTAAAATTGTATAGCTCGGTTTTTCATCTTCACTTTCTCCCATTTGTTTAAAATAAAGGATACATCCTGATGTGATCAGGAACGTTAACCCTAAGAAGCCAACGATGAACATCACGATACCAAACAGTGATTTTTGCGCAATGCTTGTATCCAGTCTTGATAAATGCTCGTTTTTCTTGTTTACCTGTTGAAAAAGTTCATTCGCTTTTTCCATTTGATCTTTATGTTTCACATTGATGCCAATAAATCTAGATTGCGCCAGCTGAATGCGGGGGTCTTTATCCTTATCCAGCTGTTGAAACAGGCTGTCATCCACAATGACGGCAGGCATGCCCCCGCTTGTAAACGTGTAGGACACAAGAAACTCTTCTCTTAATCCTTTATATTTTAATGGTTCCGTCTCATGCTTGCTTTTCACTTTAATAACACCAGAGTCCTTGAAAACCATTATTTTTTTCAGCAAGTCGGTGTATCCTGAGAAAACGGCTTCTCCAGACGCCACATCGACTCCTTTTACATCTTTGTCGCTAACAACAGCAAGCTGCATGTTGCTAGGATCACCCTGCATCTCTTTCGGAGTTCCATCCATGATATTTGCAATGTCAACATTTGCTTGCAGGACAGGGGTGACTTTTTTTACAAACGAGATGTTGCTTTCACTCAAACTGTTTTCAAATAACTTGGCATCTTTCTCGTTCATGAATGAAAAATCAGCCGCTACATTTTGTTCAGCGGTCTTTTCTGACGAGTAATACGAGATGTAAGCAAGAGATAACAGCCCGATCGCGAGCGCTGAAACGGTTGTAATAATCGTCAGCAGCAAAGCGTTCGATTTCATTCTGAACATGATCGATGACAGTGACAGGACCTCAGAAATATTTAAGTAGCCGCCCTTGCTTTTTCGAATGATGTTCGAGATAAATGTAACCGAACCTTTATAAAACAAAAACGTCCCGATAATGACGCTCCCCAGAATAAAGCTCATCGCACCAAACAGTTCATTAATGCTCTTGAATTTTCCGCCAAACAGCTCAGAAGACACATAGTATCCTGTCAAAATCAGCACGATGCCTAAAGCGCCGATTATCATTTGGAAAAATGATATTTTCTTCACTTTGTCTTCAGTGGAGGACGTTACTTTAAACAAAGATAAAATACTCTGTTTTTTGATAAACGTATAATTCATGATCATAATCAAAAGGTAAATGCCGCAGAACACAATGACCGTTTGGACCAAGGCCTGCTCAGAAAAATGCAGCTTCGCATCCGCTTTGACATCGACAATTTTGAACAGAATCATCAAGACCAGCTTCGATATCGAAAACCCGGCCGCGACCCCGATCGCTAATGAACCGAAATACAGCATGACATTTTCTGCGCTTAAGATGCGAAAAATTTTATGCTTTGTCATTCCAATTAATTGAAACAGCCCGATTTCTTTGCTCCGTCTCTTAATAAAAATCGTATTGGCATATAAAATGAAGATCGCCACTACAGCCACAAGCAAAATCGAAGCGGTTTTAATAGCCGCGGCTCCCTTGATTGAACCCTTCACTTCGTTAATTGCTGGATCATACTGCAGCGTGACAAAGGCGAAATAAAGCGCCACACTAAAGATGAGCGCAAACACATACAAATAGTAATTCCGGAGATTCTTTTTCAAATTTCGCAGGATGAGCTGATTAATGTTCATGCTGCACCCCGCCTAACACGCCTTGCGTTTTCATAATATCCTGGAAAAACGTTTGCCTGTCCTGGCCCCCTTTATTCAGCTGTGTATACATTTGCCCGTCCTTAATAAAAATGACTCTGCCGCAGTAGCTGGCCGCGACAGGATCATGGGTGACCATAATAATCGTGGCGTGGCGTTTTTGGTTGAGCTGACTCAGCTTGTTTAATAAATCGGAGGCCGATTTCGAATCGAGCGCACCCGTCGGTTCATCAGCAAAAATAATACTCGGGTCATGAATAAACGCTCTTCCGGCGGATGTTCTCTGCTTCTGGCCGCCGGAAATTTCATTCGGGTACTTATCCCTTAATTCATATATTCCCAGTTCCTTTGCAACTTCCTCAAACTTACGATTGGCTTCCTTTTTTGACAGTTTCGTGATTGATAATGGCAGAAGGATATTTTCTTTCACTGTCAATGTGTCTAACAAATTGTAATCCTGAAAGATAAAGCCTAAATGCTGTTTTCTGAATTCAGCCAGCTGCTTTTCCTTCATAGCCGTCATGTCATTTCCATTAATATGAATGGTTCCGTGACTGACCTGATCGATTGAGGACAGTACATTAAGCAAAGTGGTTTTTCCCGACCCGGAAGCACCCATAATACTGACGAATTCGCCCTTTTCAATGTGAAGATCGATGCCCTTCAGCACTTCCTGTTTATTCAGCTTGTTTCCATAACTTTTTCGAATTTTATTCGCTTCTAAAATCATCATTTATGCAGTCTCCTTTATATTGGATAATCTCATTATAAAAAGGAATGCCGGGCTTTTCCTTCGATACGGCGAACAAAAAAGAAAAGCATGTGACATTTTCGTCACACGCTTATGACCCGTTCAAATTGATTCCGTTTCGGAAAGGTTAATGTAAAAACTGTCCCCGCACCGAGCTCCGACTCAACATCAACATGAATCAATAACGGCGCCGCTGCTTTTTTCACCAAGTACAGCCCCATGCCAGTGGACGCTTGATTATGGTGATCTGTTGTGGATGTAAACCCTTTATCAAAAATACGCGGTACATCCTTTGGGTCAATGCCCCTGCCACAGTCTTTCACTTGGAGCTGCGTCTGTTCCCCTTTTTGAAAGCTTTTGATCTCAATTTCAGAGGCTTCGCTATATTTCACCGCATTTGTCAGCAGCTGCCTGATGATAAACGCCAGCCATTTTGCATCACTCAGCACTTCTTCAGCCTCAAGCTGTATGTCAAAACCGACCCCTTTTTGGATACACCACGATTGTAAATCTTTGATTTCCTTGAAAATCAAAGGCTGAAGCTGAATAAATTCTACAGACAGATCGTTTTCAATAAATGAAATGCGTTTTTGATGAAGCTGTTGATCAAGAAGCAGGTGAATACGCAGCCATTCATATGACAGCTGGGATTTCAAAGCTTTTTCTTCCATTCTGTCAATGATTAAATGCATTGCTGTTAATGGGGTTTTGACCTCATGAATCCATGCCATCAGTTCATCTTTTTCATTTTCCAATGCTAAGCGATGCTGTGTTGCAGTCTGCTTCAAGTGTTTCGTTTGCCCGGTAATGCTTCTGTCAACGATTGCTTCAAATGGCGTTTCCGGTTCATTTATGGCAGTCACATCGAGATTGTTTTCCCATGTTTTCAGGCTTTTATAAAACGCGGTTTCTTTCCGATAGCGGAACCAAAGGAATATAACAAAAAACAAGATGCACAAATACTCCATATAAAGCACATTTCCAAATGATATGAAAGGATCAACAAAAGCTACGACCAGCATTAAAGCCTGCTGAAACAAAAACGCTGCAATCCAGCTTCGTCTTTCAGTTAGGAATGCTTTAATCATAGAACTGATCCTCTTCCTTCGCGATGTAGCCCTGGCCCACCTTTGTCTCGATATATACGCCAAGCTGTAGGGCGTCCAGTTTTTTTCGCAGGCGATTGACATTGACGGTCAGCGTATTATCACTTACAAAACGCTCATCGTTCCACAAGCTTCTGATCAGCTCTTCCCGGCTGACGATCTTGTTTTTTTGCTCTATTAATTGTTTAAGAATGAACATTTCATTTTTGGTCAGCTCAACAGATCCTTTGTCATTGCTGACGAGATTCTGCTCCGCGTCTACAGCAGCGCCGCACCACGTTTTAATCGCGCCCGGCTCCGTATTATAATGGTGCACACGCCGGAACATCGCTTGGATTTTCGCGATCAGCACATCAAAATGAAACGGCTTTTGAATAAAGTCATCGGCCCCGAGCTGCATGGACATCACCATATCTGCAGGATGATCCCTGGAGGATAAAAAGAGAATCGGAACATTTGACCGGGAGCGGATCAGCCGGCACCAATGAAAGCCGTCAAATTTAGGCAGCTGTACATCAATAATGACACAATCAGGATTAACCGCCGCAAATTCCTGCAGCACCTGACTGAAATCCTGAATGCCGTATACATCATAGGACCATCCCGTTAAACGATCCTTGATTTCCTGAAACAGCGATTCATCATCTTCAATCAGCAAAAGTTTAAACAATCGACTCACCGCACTTTTTCCTTTTTTATCAAGTGTATAGCAAAACGCCATCATGCGCTATAGAGAAAGCCGGCTGTCTCAGCCGGCTCGTTTGCATTATAATTCTCTTCTCAACGCTGTCAGCACGTTGGTTTTGGTTGCTTTTCTAGCCGGATTCATTCCGGAAATGACTGCGACCCCTCCGCAAATCACAACGGCAATGATCACAAGGCTCGCCGGGATGTAGGAGAATGTGTAATTCAAATCGCCCGCATCGCTTCCGCTTGTCGCTGCGAGAATCATCGGAACGGCCAGGTTGACAAGGTAGCTCACGCCGTAGGAAATGATAATTCCAATCACACAGCCTAAAATCCCGATATATGCGCTTTCCATCAGGAACATTCGGCGAATGATAGACGGACTCGCCCCAATTGCTTTCATAATGCCAATCTCCTGCGTTCTCTCTGTCACCGCCATCGTCATCGTATTAAAAATGCCGATCGCTGAAATAATAACTGCGATACATCCGACAAAGATCAGTCCGATTTTGAAGACCATGAAGAAGGTGTTGGCTCCCTCAAGTTCGGTAGTCACTGATGTGACATAGTATCCGTCATCTGTTAGATCCTTTGTCAGCTGTTCCACGTTCTCAAATTTATCAGCAAAAACGCCAATGTTAGTTTCAACGTTCCCGCCTTTAAAATCTAAGAATTCCGAAAAATCCTTTTTGAATTGATCACTGATGAAAATGTTTGAGTCCTCCATCCAGTCTTGAGATGGTTTTTTTGTAATACCGACAATTTTAAAGTCATATGTTTTTGTTTTTGTAACATCGCCTGTTTTAGGATCTGTCTTCGATACACTTAGTTCAATCGTCTTGTTCAGAATGTCTTTCGTATAGCCTTTTGGTTCTTTTATATCTTCTGGATTGCCTTTTGCCTCTTCGATTTTTTTGTTATATTCTTCCGATTCTTTTTTCGTCAATAATCTCTTTGCGAAGTCGTATCCTACTACGATTTCATTTTCCGACTTTGCGACTCTTCCCTTTTCCAATTCCATATTGGCCTTTAATTCATCATTCATATTAGTAAAAATGAGATTTGAGCTTTCATTTGTGCGATTGCCTAAAGTAGCTTTGTTTGGTTCATATACTTGCGTTCTTTCGACAACTGACCTTACGTGATCGTACTTCTCTAAATCAGCTTTTTTAATAGGCTTGTTTCCTTCCTTGCCCATTACACTGACTTTCGTTACAATCTGCTGGCTCATTGTCATATCTGTAATTGTCTTTTGAATCCCAAATCCAACCGACGACAGCACAACCAAAAACGCACACGCCATTGTGGTCGCAAGTATCGTCATAAAGACGCGAAGCCTGTTTTTCTTCATATTTCTTCTGATAAAATGAACCTGATCCTTAAACCTCAACGGTAATTCCCCCTTTTAGCACACCATCATGGAGCTGAAATTTTGAATGTCCGATAGAAGCGACTTCATCATCGTGAGTAATGATCACAAATGTAATGCCACGCTCGCGATTCAGCTGCTGGATCAATTCCAGCACTTCATGTTCCGTTTCCGAATCAAGGCTTCCCGTCGGCTCATCCGCTAAGATAATCGAAGGATTTAAAATCAACGCTCGAGCAATACTGACACGCTGCTGCTGGCCGCCTGACAGTTCATTCGGATAATGAGCGGCGTGATTTTCCAGACCGACGCGTTTCAGCATGTCCTGCACCTTTTGCTTCCGCTCAGAGGGCTTGATTCCTTTTAATGCCAACGGCATTTCAACATTCTCATACGTCGTTAAACCCGGGATGAGCTGAAAGCTTTGGAAAATAAACCCGAAATGGTCAAGTCGAAATTGCGCCCATTCCTTTTCATTAAACCCCGTAACATCAGTGCCATTAATGACAATCCGCCCTTTTGTCAGCGATATGTAGCCGGAAATCAAATTCAGAAGCGTTGATTTCCCTGATCCGCTTCGCCCGACAATACAGGCGATTTCCCCTTTCGCCACACGTAATGAAACATCCTTCAATACTGGAACTTCATTCTCACGGCCCTTTTTTCCGATCGTGAAAGAATGGTCGATATGCTGAACATCTATCATATGTTCTCTCTCCCTTACAAAAGTTTTGTTTTTTTATAAATCGCAAAATAACTAATCAAGAAACCGATTACCGCGCCGGCAGCCATGCCAATGAGATAGCCTGTAAAGCTCTCGCTGGCGGAAAATCCAAAGTACCCAAAGCCCATGATTCCTATGATAATAACGATGATCTGCACCGGACGGTCAAGCGGCTTCCACAAGAAGAAGTACCCGTTTCTTTCATTAGATAGTTTGACAAAACAAATATAGCCGATGATGTAGAAGATGATAGTCATGATAGCCGGAATCACTAAATAATATGGTGAATTCTCAGCCCATTTCGCGTCTACATAGATTATCGGAATGAAATACTGCACCCATTTGGGTACTGGACCATGGATAAAATCTATTGATCCGCCAAAAAGGATCTCAAGGTTGATCGCAGGCAGGCTGATGAGCAAAAATGGCGAAATGGCCACGGTAAATGAGACCAAAAGCTGGGCAAAAATATTGCCTGTCAGAGCTCCACCCGCCATAACAAGCGAATAAGCCAGCATGCTGACAATGATCATCCCAAGGCTGTAATTGTGAAAATAAACGGCCTGATCTGGCTTCAAAAGCATGATCAGCAAAACAGACAAAATATAACCTATGAGCTGCGGCACCACAATGACCATTCCGCCGGTAAGGAACTTCGCATGAAATATCTGCCCTCGTGTATATGGAAGGCTTAATGTAAAATCAAAGAAGCTCTTGCTACGTTCAATCCCAAGCTGGCTGACCGCTAAAACGACTCCCCAAATCCAAAAAAATGAGATAAATGTGCCGTTTAAATAATCAACACTGAATACGCAGGGGCCGACCCAATTTTCTTTTGAGGTGACACAGCCTTGATAGATGAGATACATATTTATAATTGATAAGGGATTACCCAATATAAAAACCAAAATACTGATGATTAAGGCGACTTTATTTTGCTTCCACTCTTTATAAAACAGTCCGGAATCCGGCAACTCACTTCCCTCCAAACCTAAGGCATTTCTTACAATTTTGTTTTCTTAAATATAGAGAAGTAGCTCACAAAGAATCCAACTACAGCTCCAATAATCATCCCAAAAATATAGCCAATAATGGAATGTCCGGCAGAATATCCAAACAAACCAAATCCAAGAATGCCAAAAATGATAACCAAAATTTGTACCGGACGGTCTAATCTCTTCCAAAGGAAAAAGTATCCGTTTCGCTCACTTGGATGCTTTTTAAAGCTTATATAGCCAATCAAGTAAAACAGAATGCTCATGGCAGCCGGAATGAATAAAATATATTTACTGTTGGTAAGCCAGTCATTCGAAACATAAACAAGGGGAAATAAATACATGAGAGCATTTTCCAATCCATAATAAGATTCCATCGAAGAGAAAATCTCATATATATGAAAATCAAAAACAATTTCCAAATTGGTAAGCGGCAATGCAAGGATTAAATACGGCAATACCCCGGCAGAAAGTGCAGTTAATAGCTGGGAAAAAGCATTTCCAGTTAACGCTCCGGCGGCCATTACCAGTGAGTAAGCCATAAAGCTAATCACGATTACTCCAACACTGCTGTGCTCAAAAAAGTAGACGTGTTCAGGGTTATAGACAAGAATCAGCAGCCACGCAAATAAAAAGCCAATTAATTGTGAAACCACAATCACAAAACCGCCTAACCAAAATTTCGTCTGAAAAATTTGGCTTCTGTTATATGGAAGGCTTAAAATAAAATCCATCGTGCCTTTTGAACGTTCCATTCCCAGGAGACAGACCGCCAATATGACACCCGGCATCCAGTTGATATCCATCAGATTACTTTTATAATTCACAATAAAATTACAATATTGCGTGTATTGGTGATCAAGACATCCTTGATAAGACAAATACGTATTCACAATAGAGAGCGGATTTGCCAGCACTAAAAACACAATACTCAGCAAAATCACCACTTGATTCTGCTTCCACTCTCGATAGAGGAGACCTCGGTCTACCATCTCCGCTTCCCTCCAAACTTCGCAATGAACACTTCTTCCAAGTTGACAGGAAGCTCGTTCCACACTTTTGGCTTCAGCTCTCTCAAAAAGCTCTTTTTCTCCTCATCGCTTTTCGGGATCAGCACCGTGTAAAACACACCGGCCTGATCGAGCATCGGAATGTTTTTCTCTCTGATGGCCAAATTGACATCTGTATCAAACGCCATTTGAATTTTGATGTATTCTTCTTTTAATTCATCAAGATCCATTACATTTGTCAGCCTGTTATCTTCGAGAAAACCAATTCGGTTGCACATCCGCTCTATGTCCTCAAGCCGGTGGGAAGTGATCAGGATGCTCGTATCACGCTCTGCCACTTCATCGACCATCAGCTGCAGCACATCATGCCTTGTCACCGCGTCTATTCCGTCCGTCGGCTCATCCAGAAGAATTAGCGCCGGTCTCGCCGCAAACGACAGAACGAGCGATAGCTGTTTTTTTAAGCCCGTCGACAGTTCGCGATATTTTTTCGTTTCCGGAATTTCGTATCTGTTCATCAGCTCATTCGCGTACGTGACATCAAATTTCGGATAGATTCTTCTCAAAATATCGACTAACTGCTTGTATGTATACTTATCGTAAAACGGATTTTGAACAGGCATGTAGATGATATTTTGTTTGACCTTCGGATGCTTTTTGATTTCTACGCCGTCAAATAAAATTGTCCCGCTGTCTGCGAAAATGATTTGCTGGATTAAGCGGAGCATCGTCGTTTTTCCTGATCCATTGCGTCCAAGCAATCCGAAGATTTCTCCTTTTTCGATTGTTAATGAAACATCTTTTAACACTTGATTGCCGTCAATCGTTTTTGACAGCTGCCGCAGTTCAATCATTTTTCTTTGCCTCCCTTCACATCAGCGCTGATTTCCTTTATCCATTCTTGCAGTTTTTCCAGCTCAACCCCTGCATAGTGTGCATCGATGATGAGCTGTTTGAGTTGCTCTTTAATCATCGTCATCTTCCCTTCAACCAGTGTCGTTTTTGCATTCTCCGATATATAGGTTCCTCTGCCCCGCAGCGTTTCAATAATCCCCTCTCGTTCAAGCTCTTTGTACGCTTTGCTGACAGTGTTCGGATTCGCAATAATGATCGTCGCCAATTCTCTGACAGAAGGAAGCTTATCACCAGGCTTCATGATCCCTTTCAAACAAAGCTCTTTCATTTGCTGAATAATTTGTTCGTAAATGGGTGTTGAGCTTCTTGGATCGATTTGAATCATTTACTTCCCTACTTTCTATACGATCTGAACCTTTTACAGATAAAAATGGTCAATGATACTTTTTTGCCATTCAAAACCGATCATCACGAGAACAAGAAAAAAAGAACAAGCGATCACAGATGCCGCAATCAGCATCGGCACGTTACGTTTGTTTCGTTTTTTATGTTTCATAACTGCCTCCCTTAATTTCAATATATAAATGGTGTTATATCAGTGTCTATAGTGTATTACTTCAATTAGTACACTTAATACAATAAATACTTTGGCACTTAAAGTCAATCCTTTTTTTACAAAAAAACGGACCCTTATGAAAAGGGTCCGTTTCCTACACATCAAGAGGGTGCTGCAGGATCATATTATTTTGCAAAGCCTGAAGCTGAAGCCTCATTCTGTACAGCTGTTCTCTCTGCTGATCATTTGACGACAGCCATAGCTTATTCAAGGCATTTACCGCATCTTCAAGCTGCATTTGCGCATCACTATATTCTTGATCATTATAATGCTCTTGTTTAGAAGCGATTTTCAGCTGTTCTTCAGCATAATCATACGCCTGCATACATTGCTGGAGATGTTCATCTACTGATTGTCTTGTTGCCACAGTAACCCCTCCTCTTGGTAATGGAAGTCATCCATCATTCTTATTGTAGCCTCATCTGACTTTGTTCAATAAAGTAATTTATGGTCGATATTCATTTGTTCTCTTGTGAAATGCGTGCTACAATTTTAGGATGCAATCGTACGCAAGGAGGCACATGAATTGTAATGCAGAACAATCCTTTTCCTTATTCAAATACGGAAAAACGCTATCATACATTGAATTATCATCTTAGAGATCATTTCGGCCATAAGGTGTTTAAAGTGGCGCTTGACGGCGGCTTTGACTGTCCAAACCGAGACGGCACCGTTGCCCACGGAGGCTGTACTTTTTGCAGCGCAGCAGGCTCCGGTGATTTCGCCGGGAACCGGGCCGATGATTTAATAACGCAATTCCATGACATCAAAAACCGCATGCACGAAAAATGGAAGGACGGCAAATACATCGCTTATTTTCAGGCTTTCACAAACACTCACGCCCCGGTTGAGGTGCTTCGTGAGAAATTCGAATCTGTCCTCGCCTTAGATGATGTGGTCGGCATTTCGATCGCCACACGCCCGGACTGTCTGCCTGATGATGTCGTGGACTACTTGGCAGAGCTGAATGAACGCACGTATTTGTGGGTGGAGCTTGGGCTTCAAACGGTTCATGAACGGACTGCACTTCTGATCAACCGCGCACATGATTTTAACTGCTATGTGGAAGGCGTCAATAAATTAAGAAAACACGGCATACGTGTCTGCTCACATATTATCAACGGACTGCCTTTGGAAGACCGGGACATGATGATGGAAACGGCAAAGGCCGTCGCAGATTTGGACGTCCAAGGCATTAAAATCCATCTGCTTCACCTACTGAAAGGCACGCCGATGGTCAAGCAATATGAAAAGGGAAAGCTGGAATTCCTTTCTCAAGATGATTATGTGCAGCTCGTCTGCGATCAGCTTGAGATCATTCCGCCGGAAATGATCGTCCACCGCATTACAGGTGATGGACCGATTGAGTTGATGATCGGGCCAATGTGGAGCGTCAACAAATGGGAAGTGCTTGGCGCCATTAATAAAGAACTGGAAAATCGAGGCAGCTATCAAGGAAAGTTCTTTCAGCGGCTTGAGGAGGAATCAGCGCTATGATATTGAAGAAAATTCTTCCTTACAGCAAAGAACTGCTGAAAATGGCCGCGGGAGAAGGAGATATCGTTGTAGATGCAACGATGGGCAACGGACATGATACACAGTTTTTAGCGGAGCTTGTCGGTCAAAACGGCCACGTGTACGCTTTTGACATTCAAGAATCAGCCGTGGCCAATACACAGGAACGGCTCGGTGAGACTTATCAAGCGCGAACAACATTATTTCACAAAAGCCATGACAAAATCGCTGAATCCCTTCCGCCTGAAACACATGGCAAAGTGGCGGCCGCGGTATTTAACCTCGGTTATTTGCCGGGCGGGGACAAATCAATTACAACAAACGGCAGTTCAACGATCAAAGCAATTGAACAGCTTCTCAGCATCATGAAAGACGAAGGCCTGATCGTTCTCGTCGTCTATCACGGCCACCCGGAAGGCAAAGCGGAAAAAAATGATGTGCTTGAGTTTTGCCGGGACTTGGACCAGCAAACAGCCCGTGTATTAACATACGGATTTATCAATCAGCAAAATGACCCGCCATTTATTGTCGCCATCGAAAAAAAAGCTCAGATCAGCAAATGATTTGAGCTTTTTTCTTTGAGTTTTTCATCCAGGACATTTTTTGAAATTTCCGGTAGGCTCTGCCGTTGATATAAAAGAAAAAGGAAGTTTTTCCGCTGGCTTTGATCAGCTTCCTTGCGAGCCGGCCCATTTCCTTTTGGCCTGCCACTTTATCATCCGACAAATAAACGCCAAGCAAGCCTCGATTGATTAAACGATGGAAGTTTTCATGCGGAATGCCTTGTAAATGCTCGTCGGCTTTATGGATAAAGTGTTCAAGCCGATTCATCATCTCTTCATGAGACTGATAATACGAGCAGAAATTCAAGTCTCCTTCCAGCAAGTCCTCCTCTTGATCAATCAAATAATCAAGCAGAATATGAAGACCCTGTATGTAAGGAAAATAACTGTCGCGGATTTTTTTAGCGGTGCTTTCTGTGAAATCAGGCTGGAACGAATACGCAACTAGACAGAAAATGCCTAATGTTGAACCTGCACAGGCTGAAAATTCATACCACTCCATCTCAGGGAGTTCTGATTCATATTGAGTAAACCACTTTTCAAGCCGCGGAACACGTTCATGCTCAATGACATGCTTATGCACCTGCAAATCGCAATAATAGCCGCACAGTTCAAGCAGATAAGGTTTAATCATGTCATAGTGCTCAATGGAGCCGAGAACACGCTGGCACGTTTTAACCAGTTCATGCAAATATCCGCTGTCATCCTGTTCTTCTCTGAATTGATAATAGTTTTGCAGTTCAGCCCCCACTGTCAGTGCGTCCTGCATTGAGGCATGGAGCATCCGAAAGTCCTGCGGGTCAAGTGAGGTGCTGCGGTCACACAGATTGTCCAAATAATCACTAATCGTTTGATACGCGATGATAAACTCGACACATTTCTGTTTTTGGCTGCCTGACAATAAAGCCAGTATTCCGCCGCCTTCACAGTGAAACGTTTTGTCTCGAATACTTGCGGTTGCCTGCGCTTTTAACTCACTGTTATGAATCGATTCTGATTTTTGCTTCCATATGTCCAGCTCTTGATGAACGAGCGGAAAAATATCTCGATATACCTTTGCCATCAATCCAAAAGGATGTTCCGGTACTGTCAACACATGCACCCCCAACTAGTTCAAATATATTGATCAGTAAACGCTCTTGCTGCTTTAAAGACATCTTCTCTTTCGGGTTCATTAAAGATCTCATGATAAAGCCCTTCCCACTCTCTGTACGCTTTATTATGAGAAGCAACGCCATTAAACCATTTGATGACCATCGTTTTATCAACAAGCTTGTCATCACCGGCCTGCATCACAAGAAGCGGCACTTTCAAAAAAGCATCTGTCGGCACCATCGCTGACTCAATTGTCTTTAAAAGCTCTCTGTACCATCTGACAGAAACTTTCCTGACGTATAACGAATCATTTTGGTCAGCCTCGATGACGTCCTCATTGCGCGTCGCCATATCAATTGATAATCCCGAATCAACCTTAAGCGACGGAGCGATAACATTCAGGCCTCTTGATGCAAGGTCAAGCGCTTTATTGACTTTAATTTGCAGTCCGAGACACGGTGATGATAAAATAATTCCCGTAATGCGGGGATTTCTTTGTTGTTTAAACCATTCAATCGCGACCAGACCGCCCATGCTGTGACCTAAAAGAAAAACCGGCAGATCAAAGGTTCGCGCTTTATCTATCCAAGCATCTACTTCATCAATGTATTCTTGAAAAGAGCGAATATGCCCTCTTGCCCTTGTCGTTGTTCCCTGTCCAGGCAAATCGCCCATGACAACGTGATAACCCGAAGATCGCCACATTTCAATCAGCCATTTATATCGTCCATGATATTCACTTGCCCCGTGAATGATTACAACCACTGCAACAGGTCTGTCTGCTTTCCAGGTCCACATGCTCTTCACCTCATACGAAATTTAAATAGAGAAAGAAGGATGAATCTTATGATCTACCCTTATAAGGAACACATGCCAGATATCCACCCAACAGCCTTTATAGCTGACAATGCAACAATTACCGGTGATGTTGTGATCGGAGAACAGTCCAGCGTTTGGTTTTCTGTTGTCATAAGGGGAGATGTTGCGCCGACCAGAATCGGAAACAGAGTCAATATCCAAGATTTGAGCTGCCTCCACCAAAGCCCGAACAAGACGCTGCTCATTGAAGATGACGCCACGATAGGCCATCAGGTTACACTTCACAGCGCTGTCATCCGCAAGAACGCCTTAATCGGCATGGGCTCAATCATTTTAGACGGAGCCGAAATTGGCGAAGGCGCCTTTATTGGTGCCGGCAGTCTGGTCCCGCCCGGAAAAATTATTCCGCCTGGCCATCTCGCCTTCGGCCGCCCTGCAAAAGTCATCCGCCCTTTGACGGAAGAAGATCGAAAAGATATGCAAAGAATACGGTCAGAATATGTAGAAAAGGGCCAATATTATAAATCACTTCAACAAACATAAGACCTGCTTCGTCTTACTTTACCATTTTTCAAATTATTTTTGAAAGCAATAACCATCGTTAACCCGGACGTCATGACGGTTCGGGTTTCAATTTTTCCATAAAACGTTCACATGTCGCATTAAACATATAAACGTATGACTTTTATCTTATCACAAAACTGTAAACAGCCTCTGCAAAAACACATACCTATTCTTTCCTGTTCTCTATTTTCTATGAGCACACAAAAAGAGCTCACTGGGAGCTCTTTTTGTCAGCTGATATTTCGTTCACTGTCATTAGCCGCATTTTTTTTATGAAAACCTTTTCCATAGTACACGGCAAGCAAGATGAGAAACCATATCGGCCCGATAATCACGGCTACTCTTGTATCAGGGCTGTAAGCCATAAGAATGACGACGAATGCTAGAAACGCCAATGACACATAAGACGTAAACGGAAAGAAAGGCATTTTATACTTTAAGTGTTTCTTTTCTTCGGGCTTCAAACTTTTCCTGTATTTGATTTGAGAAAGCAAAATGATTGCCCACGTCCAAATCGCTCCGAACGTCGCAATACTTGTAACCCAAGTAAATACCTTCGCAGGGACAACGTAGTTTAACAGCACTCCGACTAATAAAGCGCCCGCTGAAGCCAGAACAGCTTTACCCGGGATGCCGCCTTTCGTCAGCTGACCGTATGCTTGTGGCGCCTCTTTCTGTTCCGCCAAGTTAAACAGCATCCGCCCTGTGCTGAAAATACCGCTGTTGCATGAAGACAGCGCGGCCGTCAACACGACAAAGTTAATGATGCCTGCGGCTGATGGAATGCCCACTTTTTGAAATGTGAGAACAAATGGGCTTCCCTGGGAGCCAATTTCCTGCCACGGATAAATAGACATAATGACAAATAAAGCGCCTACATAAAAAATCAAAATCCGCCAAAATACTGTATCGATTGCTTTGGCTAATGATTTTTGCGGGTTTTTCACTTCGCCAGCCGTCACCCCGATCATTTCAATCCCTAAATAGGCGAACATCACCATTTGAAGTGACAATAAAACCCCTTTTATTCCATGAGGGAAAAATCCTCCGTTATTCCATAAATTGCTGATTCCGGTTGCAATGCCCCCATTGCCGACTCCTGCAATAATCATCAATAAACCGACAGCAATCATAGATAGGATCGCGACAATTTTAATCAATGCGAACCAAAATTCCAGCTCGCCGTAAGCTTTGACAGCCAGGAAATTAACACCCGTCATAATGATCAGCGCCGATAATGCCCAAATCCAGTTTGGCACATCAGGAAACCAGAACCCCATATAGATGCCGACAGCAGTAATTTCAGCCATACAGGTGACAACCCATAAAAACCAGTAGTTCCACCCTGTTAAATAGCCTGCAAGCGGTCCCAAATAATCACGCGCATACCTGCTGAAGGAACCGGCAACCGGTTTTTGAATGGCCATTTCCCCAAGCGCTCTCATAATAAAAAACATGACCAGGCCGCTTGCGGCATATGCTACCAAAATACCTGGCCCTGCTAACTGAATAGCTGATGCGGAGCCGAGGAACAACCCCACTCCTATGGCAGCTCCTAAAGACATTAAAGAAATATGCCTTTCTTCGAGTCCGCGGTGCAGCTCTTGTTTTTGTTTTTGCATGCTTTCTTCTCCCCTAGAAAAAAATATCATTAAATCATTTTTCTGAATATTGCGTGTGGATTGGGTAAATCAATGATGATGGAGAAATAAAAGGATAATAACAAGGCTTTCGATTAATCGAAAGCCTTGTTGTCTGTTACACAAAGATGACTTCTTTAGGCTGATGGCTCAGCTCTTCAGGCATATACCGTTTTTCAATATTAATGCTGTGCCAAATCATAAAGATCAGTACAGTCCAGATTTTACGGCTGTTATCAGCCTTGTCCGCACAATGGTCTTCAAGAAGCTGAAGGACATAATCCTTATGGATATATGCATCCGTTTGGCTTTCTTGAATAATATTTCGCACCCATTCGTTCATTTCGTTTTTCAACCAATGACGGATCGGTACAGGGAAACCAAGCTTTTTGCGGTTTAATACGTGCTCAGGCACAATTCCTTCAGCGGCTTTGCGAAGAAGATACTTCGTCGTGCCGTTTTTCGTTTTCAGTTCATCAGGAATTTTTGAAGCGACGTCAAATACGACTTTATCTAAGAACGGCACACGCAGTTCCAAAGAATTTGCCATCGTCATTTTATCCGCTTTTAACAAAATGTCGCCGCGCATCCAAGTGTGGATATCGACATACTGCATTTTGTTGATATCGCTGTACGAGCTGCTTTCTGTAAAGTAAGTCTTCGTCACATCGCGATATGAAAGGTTCGGATTATAATGCTTCAACAGCTGCTTTTTGACAGACTCTTCAAAGATTTTCGCGTTACCGATATAACGATCCTGAAGCGGAGTACAGCCGCGCTCAAGCAGGCTCTTTCCTCTCATCCCTTCAGGCATAACGGCAGCAACGTGTAGAAGCATTTTTTTCAGGCCGGACGGAATGCGTTCAAATGGTTTGAGCGAAAGCGGTTCACGGTAAATGTTATATCCACCAAAGAGCTCATCCGCTCCTTCACCTGATAAAGCAACCGTTACATGTTTTTTCGCTTCTTTTGCAACAAAGTACAACGGAATCGCTGCCGGATCAGCAAGCGGGTCATCAAAATGCCATACGATCTTCGGAAGCTCATTCATGTATTCCTCAGGCGAAATGACTTTGCTGATATTTTCAATGCCCAGCGCCGCTGCAGTTTCTTTCGCTACATCGACTTCACTGAAGCCCTGCTGTTCAAAGCCGACTGAGAATGTTTTTAAGCTTGGATGAAATTCCTTCGCAACAGACACAATAAAGGAAGAATCAATTCCGCCAGACAGGAATGAACCGACAGGAACGTCACTTCTCATATGAACGTTTACAGAGTCATAGATCGCGTCTCTGACTTCTTTCACAAGCTTGTCTTCTTCAGTCTGAACCGGCTTGAAGTTCGCTTTGAAATACGTTTTGAATGTGATATCGCCGTCCGGGCGGATTGTGAACTGTGAACCCGGCTCTACTTTTTTCACATGGGCATCAAGCGTGTTTGGTTCAGGAACAAATTGGAAAGACATGTACTGCTGCAATGCCTCTTTGTCTATTTCAATATCATTCTGAGCAACCATTAAACTTTTTCTCTCTGAGGCAAAATAAACCTGATCATTGATCGTTGTGTAGTACAACGGTTTAATGCCGAATGGATCTCTTGCTCCATAAAGCACATGATCGTTTTTATTCCAAATCAGAAAGGCAAACATACCGCGCAATTTGGACGCCGCTTCTTCTTTATAATGACGGTAAGTCGCAAGAAGAACCTCTGTGTCCGAATCCGTGTTGAATGTGTACCCCTTTGCTTCAAGCTCTTCTCTCAGTTCAATATAGTTATAGATTTCCCCGTTAAAGATAATCCAATATGTTTCATCTTCATATGATAAAGGCTGTCCGCCATTTTCTACATCAATAATGCTGAGACGTCTGAATCCGAATCCGACGTGCTCATCATGGAAATATCCATCACTGTCAGGACCGCGGTGAACGATCATTTGGTTCATTTGTTTGATTAGTTCTTCTTGATCAGCGGTTTGAGCTAACGGATGCTTGTTAAAAACCCCGACAAATCCACACATAGTATTGCCTCCATAATTAAAATTGTCATCATTGAACCCCTATTTATAGACGCTGTGAATAGTATTTGGTTTCACAGTTATGTAAAAAAATAAACATGGATACAACGATAAAAAAGGAAAGCCGCTTAACCAGTAAGCGGCTATAAAATTATTCTCCTAACGCTTCTTTACGCAGCTGCTCCGCTTTGTCTGTACGCTCCCATGGAAGGTCAACATCGTGACGTCCAAAGTGGCCGTACGCAGCAGTTTGTTTGTAGATCGGACGGCGTAAATCAAGCATTTTGATAATGCCGGCAGGTCGTAAATCAAAGTTATTGCGGACAACTTCAATCAGTTTTTCCTCAGAAGCTTTTCCGGAACCGAATGTGTTGATTGAGATTGACACAGGCTGTGCAACACCAATCGCGTAAGCAAGCTGCACTTCGCAAGAATCAGCAAGCTCAGCCGCAACGATGTTTTTCGCAACGTATCTTGCTGCATAAGCCGCAGAACGGTCTACCTTCGTCGCATCCTTTCCTGAGAACGCGCCTCCGCCGTGGCGTGCATAGCCGCCGTACGTATCAACGATGATTTTGCGTCCTGTAAGTCCCGCATCCCCTTGAGGGCCTCCGATTACGAAACGTCCTGTTGGGTTGATGAAATATTTTGTTTCTTCATCAATCAATTCTTTAGGAACAACCGGATTGATGACATGTTCTTTAATGTTGCGCTGAATTTGCTCAAGTGTAATTTCAGGGTGATGCTGAGTTGAAATAACAATCGCGTCAATGCGGACAGGCTTGTTATTTTCATCGTACTCAACCGTTACCTGTGTTTTGCCGTCAGGGCGAAGGTACGGAAGAATATCTTCTTTACGGACTTCACTTAGGCGGCGGGCTAATTTATGAGCAAGTGAAATTGGAAGAGGCATAAGCTCTTTCGTTTCGTTGCACGCATAACCGAACATTAAACCTTGGTCACCAGCACCGATCGCTTCAATTTCTTCTTCGCTCATTGTGCCTTCACGGGCTTCAAGCGCTTGGTCTACACCCATTGCGATATCAGCAGACTGCTCATCAATTGATGTTAAAACCGCACAAGTTTCCGCATCAAATCCGTATTTCGCACGTGTGTATCCGATTTCTTTAATGGTTTGGCGAACTGTTTTCGGAATGTCAACATACGTAGATGTTGTGATCTCTCCGCTGACAAGAACCAAACCAGTTGTCACAGATGTTTCACAAGCAACACGCGCGTTAGGGTCTTTCTTTAAAATTTCATCTAAAATGCTGTCAGAAATCTGGTCACAGATTTTATCTGGATGCCCCTCCGTAACAGATTCTGATGTAAATAAACGACGATTTTTACTCATGATTTGCTTCCTCCTGCACAAGGTCTCCCGATAGACCTTGCATATATGATACGGAACTCGCTCCCTCTTATACAATGTAACGTTATATTAGAGAATGTTAATTGGCATATTTATGAAATAAAAAAACCTTTTCCATCGAGGAAAGGGTTTGGTCTTTGTGCCTTTCACTCTTATCGCTCAAGGAATCATACAACCTTGCAACAGGTTAGCACCTTGGTTGTCTCACTCAGTTCAACATAATAAATAACAGAGAAACCGGTTGCTGGGCTTCATAGGGCCTGTCCCTCCGCCAGCTCGGGATAAGAGTATCCGCTCAATGAAATATCTTATCGTAAAAGGGTTTGCAATGTCAATATGATTCAGAAGAAATAGGCACCTATATTGAGGGAAAACAATGGAAATGCACACACAAAAAATGATAAATAGTATAGACTATTTGAAAATATATGTTATACTAATTCACAATTAGCAAAACACAAAAAACGATAAAGGAAGGTTTCATATGAACTCAGTTGATTTGACCGCTGATTTACAAGCCTTATTAACAAGTCCAAATGTGCGTCATAATTTATCAGCAGCACAGCTAACAGAAAAAGTACTCTCCCGAAACGAAGGCATTTTAACATCCACGGGTGCTGTTCGCGCGACAACAGGCGATTACACAGGACGTTCACCTAAAGATAAATTCATCGTGGAGGAAGAAAGCACGAAAAATAAGATCGATTGGGGCCCGGTGAATCAGCCGATTTCAGAAGAAGCGTTTGATCGGCTTTATACGAAAGTTGTCAGCTACCTGAAACAGCGAGATGAGCTGTTTGTTTTCGAAGGATTTGCGGGAGCAGACGAGAAATACAGGCTGCCGATCACTGTCGTAAATGAGTTCGCATGGCACAATTTATTTGCGCGGCAGCTGTTCATCCGTCCGGAAGGCAATGATAAGAAAACAGTTGAGCAGCCGTTCACCATTCTTTCTGCTCCGCATTTCAAAGCGGACCCAAAAACAGACGGCACTCATTCCGAAACGTTTATTATTGTCTCTTTCGAAAAACGGACGATTTTAATCGGAGGAACAGAGTATGCCGGAGAAATGAAGAAGTCTATTTTCTCCATTATGAATTTCCTGCTGCCTGAAAGAGACATTTTATCCATGCACTGCTCCGCCAATGTCGGTGAAAAAGGTGATGTCGCCCTTTTCTTCGGACTGTCAGGAACAGGAAAGACCACTCTTTCAGCCGATGCTGATCGCAAGCTGATCGGTGACGATGAACATGGCTGGTCTGATACAGGCGTCTTTAATATCGAAGGCGGATGCTACGCTAAGTGCATTCACTTAAGCGAGGAGAAGGAACCTCAGATCTTTAACGCAATTCGTTTCGGATCAGTTCTCGAGAATGTCGTTGTTGATGAAGACACACGTGAAGCCAATTATGATGATTCCTTCTATACTGAAAACACGCGGGCAGCTTACCCGATCCATATGATTGATAACATCGTGACTCCAAGCATGGCAGGCCATCCGTCTGCAATTGTATTTTTGACGGCTGATGCCTTCGGAGTCCTGCCGCCGATCAGCAAACTGACGAAGGAACAGGCGATGTACCATTTCTTGAGCGGTTACACGAGCAAGCTTGCCGGAACTGAACGAGGTGTGACGTCACCTGAAACGACGTTCTCCACTTGCTTCGGCTCACCGTTCCTGCCGCTTCCTGCTCACGTCTATGCTGAAATGCTCGGCAAAAAGATCGATGAACACGGCGCAGACGTTTTCTTGGTCAATACCGGCTGGACCGGGGGCGGCTATGGCACTGGCGAACGAATGAAGCTTTCTTACACAAGAGCAATGGTCAAAGCAGCGATTGAAGGTAAATTAGAGGATGCAGAAATCATAACTGACGATATTTTTGGCCTGCACATCCCGGCTCATGTTCCTGGCGTTCCTGATCACATCCTTCAGCCTGAAAACACGTGGGCCAACAAGGAAGAATACAGAGAAAAGGCATTCTACCTTGCAAATGAATTCAAAGAGAATTTTAAAAAGTTCGCACATACAGATGCCATTGCACAGGCAGGCGGCCCTCTCGTTTAAAAAGCAAAAGCCAAGAGCAATTAGCTCTTGGCTTGTTTTAATTGACAGAATGCAAAGAAGTCAGCTTGTACGTAATGAGCGTCCGGCCGTCTTCCCATTGAAGCTTCTGCACTTCAGCTGTGCCCGACTTTTCGCCAAGCTTTGTTTTGCGCACATCCATCGGAATCTCCATCGGATATACACGGTATCCGTCCTTCTCTAACGTGAATATATTTTCATCTATGCGAACTTCTTTTCCTTTTGTCACAATCAGTGTATTAAATTCAACAGGCATTCCCAAAGTGAGATCCCCTTTCGTTCTCTTTTTTCTTTATCATACCATATTTCATTGTCAGCGGTTTTTCATCCATTGTGTAAGCTGCCGAACGATACGCCGGTTTTCTTTTGGCGGGAAATAATGTGTGAATGTACTGTAATACCACGTCTCAACCGGCTTATGCAATTGTTTTAGCCTCTCTTCAAATAAATAGGAATGCTGAATCGAAACATTTTGGTCTTTTTCTCCATGGATTAACAGCACGGGAGCCTGAATTTTGTTTACTTGATCAAACGGTGTTCGCCACTGATATTCCTCAGGCACCTTTTTCGGTGTTCCGCCGATGACTCTTTTCATCATTCGCCGCAAATCCTGCCGCTCCTCGTATGTAAGGATCATATCACTGACGCCTCCCCAGGAAACAAATGAAGCCGCATGCCTTCCCATTTCGATTGCCGTGAGCATTCCCATAATCCCGCCGCGGGAAAACCCGAAGATATGAATTCTGTCCTTCTTGACATTTGGGTGCTGCTGAAGAAGGCGAAAAGCAGAAAATGCATCCTCCCTGTCTTCTCCGGCAAAATCCTCATTGCCTTCTCCTCCTTGATTTCCTCTGTAAAAAGGAGCAAACACCACAAACCCTTGGGATGCAAACTGGATAATCCGGCCCGGCCGCACCATGCCCACGCTTTTAATCCCGCCGCGCAAATATAAAAATCCGTCATATTGTCCCGGTTCCGCCGGCTCAGCCAGAAGCCCCTTTACCCGTAACCCATTTGACAGATAGCAGACCGTATACAAACGCACATGCTGGCTTGGCGACGGAAATCTTCTTTTCTCTACAATCAAAACAGCCGCCTCCTTTTTTCTATATGCTTTCCTTACTCCAAAATTACATCCGGTGAAACTGATTAGGCATTCACACATTTTTATACCCATCATACGATATGTAAAGCAAAAAAGGATATTAACTTGATGCTAAATAAGGAGGTTGTCTATGTGAACAAATGGTTAAGGCTGGGCTTCGCCTGTGTCGGCAGTATCTTTCTGATGATCGCCCTGGCAGCTTGCAAGCAGGAAGAAACGCTGACCAAAGTTAAAGTGGCTGAAGTGACCCATTCTATTTTTTACGCACCTTTATATGTTGCGGAGTCAAAAGGATTTTTTAAGGAAGAAGGGCTTGATGTCGATGTGAATACAACCTGGGGCGGAGACAAAACGATGACATCGCTTCTTTCAAACGGCTCCGACATCGCGCTTGTCGGATCAGAAACATCTATTTATGTCGAGGCGCAAGGGGCTAAGGACCCCGTTATTAACTTCGCCCAGCTGACTCAGACAGACGGGACGTTCCTTGTCGCGAGAGAAGATGTTGAACACTTCAACTGGGATCAGCTGAACGGAAAAACGTTTCTCGGCCAGCGAAAAGGCGGCATGCCTCAAATGGTCGGCGAGTATGTGCTGAACAAACATAAGATTGACCCGCATAAAGATATAGACCTCATCCAGAACATAGATTTCGCCAATATTGCCAATGCGTTTGCTTCTGGAACCGGTGAGTATGTACAGCTTTTTGAACCGCAGGCTTCTCTCTTTGAGAAAAAAGGCATCGGCCATATCGTGGCTTCATTCGGAGAAGAATCAGGCGACGTTCCTTACACGACCTTTATGGCGAAACAAAGCTACCTGAAGAAAAATGAAGACACAGCCGTCAAGTTTACAAAAGCCATTTACAAGGCGCAGCAGTGGGTTGAAAATCATTCTGCGAAGGACATCACAGATGCCATTAAAGATGAATTTGATGATACCGACCCAGACGTCATCGAAACATCCATTGAACGCTATAAAAAGCAGCATTCATATTCGCCAGATCCTCTGCTTAACGAAAAAGAATGGGAGCTGCTCCAAGACATTATGGATCAAGCGGGAGAACTGCCGAAGCACATTCCATACAATCAGCTTGTAAATAAAGAAATTGCTGAAAAAGTCACCTCGGAGAAATAGGAGGCGCCATCTATGTCTTTCTTACATGTCGACCATGTAACCCATACTTACTTTTCTATCAAAGAAAAAACAACGGCTGTGCGGGATATTCATTTCGATGCCGAAAAAGGTGATTTCATCTCATTTCTCGGCCCAAGCGGCTGCGGAAAAACAACACTGCTTTCCATTATTGCCGGTTTGATTGAGCCATCGGAAGGCAGAGTTCTGATTGAAGGCCGTGAGCCGAATCAAAAAGAACATAACATTGGCTATATGCTTCAGCAGGATTACTTATTTCCCTGGAAATCTATCGAGGAAAATGTGCTTCTCGGTTTAAAAATCGCCGACACGCTGACAGAAGAAAGCAAGGCCGCTGCACTCGGCCTATTGCCTGAGTTCGGCCTCATAGATGTGGAGAAAAAATATCCGAAAGAGCTGTCAGGCGGGATGCGCCAGCGGGCCGCGCTTGCAAGAACTCTTGCGCCAGATCCAAGTCTGCTTTTGCTGGATGAGCCATTTTCCGCGCTTGATTTTCAGACAAAGCTGTCATTGGAAAACCTGGTATTCCGCACATTAAAGGAATATCAAAAAACAGCAGTGCTTGTCACTCATGATATAGGGGAAGCGATAGCGATGAGCGATACGATCTTTTTATTTTCGAATCAGCCGGGCACCATCCATCAGATTTTTACCATTCCTAAGGAATTGGCCTCGATGATGCCTTTTGACGCCCGCCAGGAGCCATCCTTCCAGACGCTGTTTCAAACGATATGGAAGGAGCTGAATTCTCTTGAGAAACAGCAAAGAAACCATTGATCTGCTTCATGAGCAGTATCAATTCAAACAAAAAAAGGAAAAGTGGAATGTCCATTCCTTTCAGCTTGCCATATTTATTCTCTTTTTCTCAGGCTGGGAAATCTCCAGCAGGCAGGGCTGGATCGATCCGCTGATCTTCAGCTCTCCATCAGCTGTATGGCGTTTATTGCTGGAGAAACTCGGTGACGGTTCATTACTGTCACACATCGGCGTCACTTTATTCGAAACGGTGCTAGGCTTTTTGCTTGGAACGTTTATGGGCACGTGCCTCGCCGCTTTGTTATGGTCGTCCAATCGGCTTGCCAGGATTTTAGATCCGTATCTTGTGATCTTGAATGCAATGCCGAAAGTGGCCCTAGGCCCGATCCTGATTGTCGCACTCGGTCCCAGTTTAATCAGCATTATTGCGATGGGAGCCATCATCAGCGTCATTATCACCACCATCGTTGTGTACACCGCCTTTCAGGAGGTCGACGAAAACTATACGAAAGTCATGAAAACATTCGGCGCAAAAAAATGGGTTATTTTTAAAGAAGCCATACTGCCCGCATCCTCTCCCGCGATTATTTCAACATTAAAAGTAAACGTCGGTTTATCATGGGTTGGCGTCATTGTAGGGGAATTCCTCGTTTCGAAGGTTGGATTGGGATATATGATTATTTACGGATTCCAAGTCTTCAATTTTACACTCGTCTTCTTAAGCCTGCTGATCATCGCCATCTTTGCCACTCTGATGTATCAGGGCGTCGAGCTGCTGGAAAAGAAATGGACGAAGGGCAGGACATAATAAAAAATCCGGCACATGTGCCGGATTTTTTATTCGATCCATCCAGATTCTTTCAGTTTTTTCAAACTGATCGGAAGAACGGAATCCTTCATAATAAAGCTGAACTTTTTATTGCGGGAAAGGTTCTCCGGAAGCTCGTGAAACAAAACCGGGCCTTTCGTTTCAAAGTAATCAGCTTGCTCTTCAAGCTTTTCTATATCTGCAAAATATATATTTTTCACAATCACTTTTTCTTTACCGAGAACCTTATACTGTCCGAGATACTTGAGGCTTTTGACTCTCGCGCCCGTCTCTTCCTTTACTTCCCGAAGCGCAGCCTCTTCCGCGCACTCCATCGGCTCTACTTTCCCGCCTGGAAACTCATAGCCTCTGTCCTCATGTTCTGTTAAAAGCCATTTGCCGCCAAAACGGCAAATCACCCAGACATGCTTCGGGCTGTCCGAGAAAGGCTGATTGTCAAAGGAAAGCTGAACAGTATTCTGATAATAATCTTTAAACTCGTACATGTTTATCCCTCAAATCCGTTCCTAGCTATCTTCCATACATCATACCACAGTTACGTTTCTGCGGAAGCCTTTTATCAAAAAATAAGGGAAACCCAGCACGCCGTCAGGTTCTGCATACAGACTAGCTCGTACAGTTTTTTGTGATGCCTAATGCCGAAAAGTGCGACTGACGCTCTGGGCTTTATTATGACCCGCGAACAGGGAAAAGTTACGGTTTGCGTTTAAATTTATTTTTTAACGTTTCTAAAAGATCGACAAGCACCTGGGGAACCGGTATGCCGAGAGAACTGGCTGTCACAACAATTTGCACAGATTCATAAAGAATATAAAACATAATAGCCAAGTCACGAATGGACCCCTGTGTATTCAGCAGCTGATCAAAAAAGTGGCATACAGAGATCAGAGCCAGCGTGACTAATTTTTTGACAAGCCGGGCAAATATCTTCTTAAACGACAGTTTGTGAATAATTGTTTCCTTCAAAGTCGTACTGATAAATTCAATTGCCATAAGAGAGAGCAAAATCAGAAATGAATACTGAAAACCTCCGAAGAAAAAACCCGCTGCTGAAACGCTGACTGCTATTAACGAAAAGATGCCAAAGTCTCTATCCATTTATCCCAACATCCTTTCACAGAAACGGCCTTACGATATTCTATGGAAAACAAGCCGACCGGATTGGATTTTTCAGAAAAATGGACTGGTTGTCGCCTATTTTTCAGATACAAAAAGAAAAGCCGGACATCTGTTTTTAGACGTCCGGCCGTTCTTTTACCCCAGGTAAGCTTTTAGCATCCAGTTATGTTTTTCAATATTTTGATGGATTGCAAGAAGCATGTCCCCTGTTGTTTCGTCACCGACTTCATCAGCTAAATCCATGCCGTTTTTCAGCTCTTCCGCGATGACCGTAAAATCATCGTATACGCTTTGAACCATTTGTTCAGCTGTTTCATTTCCAGCCGCTTCTTTGACAGAAGCCGTTTCTAAGGATTCCTTCATTGTTGCAATCGGTTTTCCGTTCAGCGCCAAAAGACGTTCTGCTAAGTCATCAATATAAGTTGCTGTTTCGTTGTACAGCTCCTCAAACTTTTCATGAAGAGTGAAGAAATCTTTCCCTTTCACATACCAGTGATAATTATGTAGTTTCACATACATGACCGTCCAGTTGGCTACTTGTTTGTTCACTGCTTGAATCAATTGTTCTGACATGGTATCTCCTCCTTGTTATATGACTATGTATACCCTTAATATCGTACGCTAAAACCTCTTTTTTACCCTTATCTGTCACGATTTCTTCTATTATGCTACAATTGTTAAAAAACGGGAGGTGGAATGTCATGACGCTTCTCATTACGATAAGTATTTTGATTGTGCTGGCTGTGTTGCTTGTAACCATTTGGACGACTGTAAAAGCCTATAATGTAAAGCATACCATTGATCCACCGCAAGAAAATCACTCTGATTCACACAATCAATGATGATGTGATTGCTTCTCTTCTGACTGATTGCCCGCAGCATCGGCGTCTCCGACTTGGACTTTTAAGGTCGGCATGCTATGCTGTTTTTTTGCTGTGACATGGGATTGGACAGTGTATACACCATCTTCCTTAAACGTTGTTTCCAGCCGGTATACGCCTTTTTCTTGTTTCGCCTTAAACATTTGGCTGGCGTCTTTTTCCCCTTCTTTCCATACTTCAAACTCTACTTCATCGGCATCTGTCACAGCTTCATCACCGTATGATACGGCTGCTTCATAAGCAGCGCTGTCTCCGGGTTTTATTTTTTCAGGACCGGTCAGCTTGACATCCAAAACCTTGGGCGCCTCATCTGTATTTGCTTTGCTTTCGCCAGATCCGCATCCGTTAAGCAAAAAAGCAGAAAAAAGCAGAACAACCAACATCTTTTTCATGCCATCACCCTTTCATCGTTTACCTAAATAGTAGCAAACGCTTACAGCAAATGGTACACAAAATATGAGACGTCACAAAAAAGACCTTTTTGCGCTTGAGCAAAAAGGTCTTTTCTATTTTAGCCAAATACTTTTAGCAATTCTTCTTTATCCTGTGAAAGCCAGAAACGCATTAAACGTTTAGCGCCTTCCAGATCATGAAGCTTCGCTTGGCCGCACTGCTTCTCATTCGCAGCTGGTATTTCGGTAATCTCTACCGCTTCCTTCATTGTGTCTTCAAGCAGATCAACGATTTCCGCTGGTGTCGGCTCTCCGCTCACAACAAGATAATAGCCGGTTTGGCAGCCCATTGGAGAGATATCAATGATATCAAAATGATCGTATTTCTCTGCATGAGAACGAATCGTAAACGCGAGCAAATGCTCAAGTGTGTGAATGGTGTCAGGCTTCATTGCCTGCTTATTTGGCTGGCAAAAACGAATATCAAATTTATTTACAACGCCGTCTGTTCCTACTTTATGCACGCCGCAATGTCTTACATATGGAGCAACAACCGCATTATGATCAAGCTCAAAACTTTCTACTGAAGGCATAATGGCACTCTCCCTTTTCTAAAAATGTACATTCATTATAACATACCTTTCCGATAAGAATAATCGAATAGCTTTTCAATCTGCGTTTTTTTTCTTATACTTGCATCAGAAAGGTTGCTGAATACATATGAAAACCCTATTTATCGCTCTGATCAGAGGATATCAAAAATTCATCTCGCCGCTGACGCCGCCAACATGCCGCTTTTATCCGACTTGCTCTCAATATGGAATCGAAGCGATTAAAACACATGGGGCTTTAAAAGGCGGCTGGCTGACAATCAAACGGATTTTGAAATGCCATCCGTTCCATCCGGGAGGGGTCGATCCCGTTCCTGAAAAGAAACACAAACATTAAGCGTTATAGCCGTTTACGACAAGATCCAGTTTTCCTGTGTCAGGATCAATAACTAAGCCATGGACTGGAACGTTTTCCGGGAACAGCGGATGATGTTTAATGACTTCTACGCTGTCTTTCACACTTGCTTCTACTGAATCAAAGCTTTTAAACCATTGATCAAAATCAACACCGGAGTACTTTAATGTTTCGATGCGTTCTTCCGGAATTCCTCTTTCTTTGATTCTATCAAGCATGCTTTCGCTGCTGATTTTGCTCATGCCGCAATCGTGATGTCCGATCACACATACCTCATCGGCGTTCAGCTCGTACACTGCGACGAGTAAACTTCTCATGATGCTTCCGAATGGGTGTGTCACAAGCGCACCGGCACTTTTAATGATTTTCACATCTCCGTTTCGCATATTCATCGAATGCGGCAGCAGTTCAACCAGACGAGTGTCCATGCAAGAAAGAATCGCCATTTTTTTATCGGGGAATTTTGACGTTTTATACTTTTCATACTCTCTTTGTTCAGTAAATGTCTTGTTAAATTCGAGAATATCATTTAGAAGACTCATGTTCGTTGTCCCTTTCTATTCTTTTTACTCTTCAATATATCACAACACTTGTTTATTCGTCATAATAAAAAAAGACAAACCCTCAGGTCTGCCTTATTTCCCCATGTTATAGCGTTTTTTGAACTGCTCAACTCGTCCGCCTTTTTCATTGAATTTCTGGCGGCCTGTATAAAACGGATGCGTGTCAGAGCTTACTTCTACTTTAATGACGGGATATGTGTTGCCGTCTTCCCACTCTGCTGTTTCATTAGATGTTTTGGTCGAGGTGCTGAGAAAACGATAGCCGCTGTTGACATCCTGAAATATGACTTTGTGGTTTTTTGGATGAATTCCTTCTTTCATGAGTGTCTCCTTTCATCAAATCGTAATAATTACGTTTTATTTTATAACGTCACAAACGTTTTGTCAATCTTCTTACATCCTTCCCTCTGTTCTCTCATCGTAAACCTCATGGCATTTAAGAATAGGAAGAATAATCTAACCGAGGAAGCAAATAATAAACCCAAAATACATACAGAACGTCTTTTGAGAAAGGTGGTTTACGATTGTGGATGATTTAGTTTTGGCCAGAAGCCTTTTTGGCACGACAATGGGCTTTCATATCATTTTCGCAACGCTTGGAGTCGGTCTGCCGCTCATGATTTTAGTGGCGGAATTGATTTATCAAAAAACGAAAGATGACCATTATGCGATCATGGCGAAAAGGTGGACGAAAGCACAAGCTGTTTTACTGGGAGTCGCCATACCGACCGGAACGATCGCGGGCACTCAGCTCGCGCTTTTATGGCCGGGATTTATGGAAGTCATCGGCCGGGTCATGTCCCTGCCGTTTCAAATTGAAATCTATGCTTTTTTTGTTGAAGCCCTTTTTATGTCGATTTATGTATACGCAGCAGACCGCTTATCACCTGCAATGAGGATTGTTGCTGTTTTCTTTGTGTTAGTCGGGGCCGCAGCATCCGCTGTTCTGATCACGAATGTCCATGCCTTTGAAGGAACTCCGGCAGGTTTTAAAATTTTAAACGGAAAAATCACAGATGTTGATCCGTGGGCCGCGTTCTTCAACCCAAGCTTTTTTATCACTGCGGGCCATGTCGTTTTATCCGCATTTATGACGGGAGCGTTTATCGTGGCTTCTGTGGCCGCATATAAAATGATCCGGACGAGAAAAAAGGAAAAGGTCTATCGCTTTCACCGGAAAGCCCTTTTGCTCGCACTCACGATCGGCGGTATTTTTTCATTGCTGACCGCTTTGAACGGACACGAATCAGCACAGATGCTGTACGAATACCAGCCCGAAAAATTAGCCGGTGCGGAAGGCCTGTTTGAAACAAGATCCCACGCTCCGCTCGCGATCGGCGGTTTTACCGACCCGAAAGAAGAAAAAGTAAAATGGGCTATCGAGATTCCATGGGCTTTAAGCTTTTTGGCAGCGAACCGTTTTGACACTGTTGTAAAGGGATTGAATGCATTTCCTAGAGATGAATGGCCGCCGCTTTTTATTCACACGCTGTTTAATGCGATGGTCGGAGTAGGCATGCTGTTGATTCTTTATTCCATTATCGGTGTGGTCTGGAGAAAGGTGCTCAAGAAAGACCGATTCCCGACGTGGCTTTTGGTCATTTTCATGACAGCAGGCCCTTTTAGTCTTATCGGCATTGAATTCGGCTGGATTTTCGCCTGTACGGGAAGGCAGCCTTGGGTCATCTATCATCTGCTGAAAACATCGGATGTCGTAACTACGACTGGCTCGATCGGAGTGCTCTTCTTGTTTTTCACATTTGTTTATGCCGTGTTAGGCGCAGCTGTCGTCTACGTGCTCTTGTACTATTTCCGCAAGCACCCGGTTGACGAAGATTTAAATACAGCGGAGTCGTAATGGCTCCGCAAACAGGAAACCAAATGGAAGGAAGATCGACAAATGGACATTTCAACTGACGCTCTGATCGCCATCTCAATTATCTGGGGCTTTGTGTTTATTTACGCCGTCATGGCGACAATGGATTTTGGAGCTGGATTTTGGTCTATGATCTATTTAAACAAGGAACACATGAAGGCCACCGATATTGCGAATCGATTTTTGTCCCCGACTTGGGAGGTCACAAACGTCTTTATTGTGGCCATCGTCGTGGCGCTTTTCAGTTTTTTCCCCGGTGCGACATTTGTGCTCGGCACCGTGTTATTAATTCCCGGCAGCATAATTTTGCTGCTTTTAGCGATCCGAAGCGGATTTCTCGTTTTTTCAAACACAGCAAAAGAGCGGAAAACGCTAAGATATATTTCCGGCATCTCCGGCTTTATCATTCCTGCTGTTTTAATTTTGGTGCTTCCTGTGACTCACGGAGGATTTATCGAAAAAACGGACGGGATCTATAACTTGAATATGTCTAAAATCTTTTCAAGCCCCAACGCCTATTCATTTATCGGGTTTGCGATTTTAAGCACCTTATTTTTATCCTCGCTATTGCTTGCTGATTTTTCAAATGTAGCAGAGGAACAGGATGCGTACCGGGCCTACAGAAAAAGCGCCCTGATCACCGGCCCGATTTCACTGCTGTTTGCTGTATGCATTATGGTGACGATGCGGAATGAAGCAAACTGGCTGTACAGCGGAATGCTGAATGATTTCACTTGGATTATTGCATCGTTTATTACATTTGTCATTGCTGGAATCGCTCTGTTTCTGCCAAACAAAAGTTTTGGAAAAAACATCGGAAAACCGCGGCTTGCACTTGTCGCGATTGGAATACAGTATTTTCTCGCAAGCTACGCGTACGGGCGGGCGCATCTTCCGTATATGATTTATCCCGATGTGACAGTCATGTCAGGCTTCACAGAGCCAGCAACGTTCAGGGCACTGTTTGCGACGTATATCGTCGCATTTATCATTCTATTTCCGGGCTTTTATTTCTTCTGGAAAATGTTTATGCGAGATAAACGCTATATCCGCCAGGAGGAATAGAGGTGAAGCCTGCCGGCTATACTAACCCAGAACCTTTTTAAGGAGGGGATGGCATGGAGCAGAAAATTCTATGCGAAGTCAACAACTGTTCTTATTGGGGCAAAGGAAACAAATGCACCGCTGATGCCATTTATGTTGTCAGCCATACTGGTGAAACGGCTGAAAACAGCCGGGAAACAGACTGCAAAACGTTTAAGCCGCATGATTTGTAATTAAAAGAAAGAGCTGCATCAGCCAGCTCTTTCTTTTTGCATGTTGAGTGTTCTCAGCTTTTTAGTCATGACCCCGTTTGCAGGTGAAAACAAAAAGGCGCTTGCATACCATATACCTGTCATGGCCGCCATCGCTCCTGAAATCGAAACATTAAGCCACGTTGCGAAGAAATAGCCCATGATCGCCGACAGTCCCCCAATCAATGCGCTGAGAATCAGCATATAAAGAAGCCGGTCTGTCAGCAAATGTGCCGCAGCAGGCGGAACAATCAACATGGCCACAACCAATACAGCACCCACTGAATCAAAGGAAGCAACAGTCGTCAAAGACAGCATGCCCATTTGCACGTAATGAATGAGCAAAACCGGTATTCCTAAGGCTAAAGCCATTTGAGGATCAAACGAAGCGATTTTAAACTCCTTATAGCACACACTGATCAACACTACGTTTAAAACCAGAACAGATGCCAGCATCCAAAACGCTTTCGGCCCGATATCAACTCCGAATGCCGTCATCGTATTCCACGGCACAAAAGCGATTTCTCCCATTAACGAGTGCTCAATATCGAGATGGACATTCGCTCCATAAACAGAAAGCAAAATGACGCCGATTGCAAATAAGGATGTAAACACAACGCCTATGGCAGCATCTGATTGAACCCCCTTGCTATGAAGAAGCTGAACCAAAAATGCCGTTAACAATCCGGTTACAGCTGCACCGATAAACATAGAAATCCCGTCGAGACTCCCGGTCACTAGAAAAGCGCCGACAATGCCAAGCAACACTGTATGACTGATTGCGTCGGCCAGCATCGCCATGCTTCTCAGCACAAGAAATGTGCCGATCAATGCGCAGCTTACACCGACTAATACACCGGTAGCTATAATCCATGCTTCAAAACTCATTTGCGATCTGTCCCTTCTCGGCTTCATGAGACGCTTTTCGCAGCTCAGGCATCCGGCCATACAGCTTTAATAATGAAAAAAGCCGTTCTCTCGTTTCCCCTGGCAAACGATCCGGATCAAAGCAGTCCTGGTCGAATTCTATATTGGCAAACTCCATTTCATGCATGAGATACACTTCATACATCCACTGCTTCAAAGCTGTGTGGTAGCCTTTTTCAATCCCGGTGCTTGTGATTTGCCAAACTCCATTTTCGATACACTTAATGCACCCCTCTTGTTCCAAGTCATTTAAAACCTTAAGGCATAATGAAGGAGATAGACGCCTTTTCTTTCTTACACTCTCAGCTGTTACACAAAGATCTTTCTTTTCATACTGTTCATAAATCGTCAGCAGCACTTGCCCCCTGCTTGTTCTGCGCCGAAGCCTCATCAGCCTTATGGCTTTAGCCGCCAACCCCCGCTTAGGCGCGCAAATCATTGAAAAAAGAAAGATCAGCGTTGCAGATATGATTATTAATGGCCCTGTCGCCATTCCCTTCATGGTCGTGCTCAGCAGGGTTCCGGCCACTCCGCTGACCCCGCCAGTGATCCCGGCAATGACGATCATCCCTGTCAATCGTTCGGTCCAATATCTTGCAGCTATGGCAGGTGTAATCAGCATAGCCGCCATTAATATCACACCAACCGTCTGAAGCCCAATGACGACAGCACCGACAATCAGACTAGCCAAAAGCCCGTTCAAAAAACGCACCGGGATTCCCAATCCCTTTGCAAACGCGAGATCAAAAGTAATCAATGTAAATTCCTTAAAGAAAACAATACACAGGAGCAGCAGAACAGCAGATATTCCTGCAATAAGGATGATATCCTGTCTGACCAATGAAGCCGCCTGGCCGAACAAAAAAGAATCAAGCCCGCTTTGACTTCCTGCCCCCTGCTGCTGAATATATGTCAAAAGAATAATCCCAACGCCAAAAAACACAGAAAGAACTATCCCGATCGCCGAGTCCTCCTTTGTTTTTGAAAACCGCGAAATCCCCTGAATACAAAATGTTCCGAGCAGTCCGGCAAGCGCCGCACCCAGCAAAAAGAAAGGCAGTGATTTTTGCCCGGTGAACAGAAAAGCGAGACATACACCCGGCAGAGCTGAATGGGCCATCGCATCGCCGATTAAACTTTGCTTTCTCAGCAGCACAAAGCTGCCCAAAACACCGCTTGCCGCCCCGAGCAAAAGCGTACCCGCCAGCACCCACTGTGTGTTCGGATGCTGGAGCTGCAGCCACAAACTTTCAAACATTGCGCTCACTCCTTATGCCCTTCTGCTATGACTTTATCTTTTAAAAACGTAAGCCTTCCTCCATATGTTTTTTGCAGGTTTTCGATTGTAAAAACGTTTTCCGCCAGTCCGAAAGCGATTTTTCTTAAATGAAGCAGTAAAATCCAATCAAAATAATCCTCGGCGGTCTGCAAGTCATGATGGACGACAAGCACGGTTTTTCCTTTTTCTTTGAGTTCTGCCAGAAGCGTCATAATCGCGCGCTCCGTCGCTGCATCGACACCTGCAAACGGTTCATCCATAAAATAAATGTCAGCGTTCTGGCAGAGTGCCCGGGCAAGAAACACCCGCTGCTGCTGGCCGCCTGACAGCTGGCTGATCTGCCTATTCGCATAATCAAGCATCCCGACTTTTGCTAAAGCGGCCTTCGCCATTTCCACATCTGCTTTCTTTGGCCTCTTTAATAAACCGATTTTTCCGTATCTTCCCATTAGAACGACATCGAGCGCGCTTGTGGGGAAATCCCAGTCAACCGAGCCGCGCTGCGGAACATATCCGATTCTGGTCCGCTGATCCTTATAGTCTTTGCCGTAAATAGAAATGTCTCCTGAAGCCCGAGGCACAAGACCGAGAATGGTTTTGATCAAAGTTGATTTTCCCGCGCCGTTTGGGCCGATAATGCCAATCAGTTTTCCTTCCGGCACCTGCAGCGAAATGTCCTGCAGCACAGGCCTTTTATGATAAGCAACTGTCACATTATCAAGCTCAACAGGGAACATATCCTTCACCTCTATTCTTTATTTAAGCGCTTTAGTAATCGTGTTGATATTGTGGCGGAACATTCCTTCGTATGTGCCTTCTTTGGTGCCCTTTTCACCCATGGCATCCGAATAAAGCTGGCCGCCAATTGTGACGGTATGAACTTTTTCTTTAGCGCCTTCCACCACTGCATTGATTGATTTTTCAGATACGCTGCTTTCTACGAACACAGCTTTTATTTGTTTTTCTGTCAAAAGATCAACCAGCTCCTGAACATCCCTTAATCCATAGTCCGAATCTGTGCTTAGTCCCTGCAGGCCTCTTACCTTAAATCCATACTCATTCCCAAAGTACGCAAACGCATCATGAGCAGTCACAAGCACACGGCTTTTCTCCGGAATGTGCGAGATCTCCTGGCGCGCCCACTTATCTAAATATTGCAAATCTTCTTTGTATGCTTTGGCATTTTTCTGAAAGTCATCTGCGTGCTGAGGCATTGCTTTGCTGAATTGCATTTCAATTTCATCCACTGCATAGATCCATAGCGGAATGCTGAACCACACGTGGGGATCAAACGTCTTGCCTTCCCCCGCGGAAATAAGCTTGTTTTTCGGAATGGCCTCAGCAACTGCCGCTGCTTGTTTTTGTTCGCCGATTTTTTGGAGGACGTCCTCCATTTTCCCTTCCAAATGCAACCCGCTGTACAGAACAACATCGGCTGACATTAATTTTTTCGTGTCACCTTGCGAAGCTTTGTAAAGGTGCGGATCAACCCCCGGCCCCATTAACGAGGTGACTTTTACATGCTTTCCTCCGATGTTTTCTGCTGCATCGGCAATTTGAGATGTTGTCGCTGTCACTTGTAATTGTTGATCAGCGCTCTTTCCGGCTGAATCTGTTCCGCATCCTGTTAAAGCAAAGGCCGCAAAAAGCACTGCCGCCATCAGCCCTCGTTTCATGTTTCTCCTCCTCTTTGCCATCAATGTCCGATTGTTTTATCTTATGATGTCAGTTCTTAGACATGTGACATTAAATTAGACAAAGGCATATTTTATTTACACAGGACAAAAAGTTTCCTTTATGCAAAATTATCGCGTTTGGCCATTTTTGTCAAGCTCCATTTACATAAAAAAACCGGCTGGGTCAGCAGCCGGTCCAAACGAGAAGGGATGTATTCAATGAACACTTTTACTGTAACAGCATAGTGTCATTTATTCAAAATAGCAAAATGCTTTTTTCTTACCCATGCTGTGTGAAAACATCCATTTTGGTCACATATTTTCGCATAATATCCTGGTTCACCTCAACCCCTAAACCAGGCTGTTTTGACACAGAAATAAATCCATTATCAATACGAATATCAGGGGTCACAATATCTTCATCCCAATAGCGTGAAGATGATGAAATATCGCCGGGTATTGTGAATTGAGGCAGTGAAGCAAGCGCAACGTTCTGCGCTCTCGATATGCCGGTTTCCAGCATTCCTCCGCACCACACCTGCATATGATGCTCTTGGCATAAATCATGAATTTTTAAAGCTTCTGTTAAGCCGCCGACACGCGAAGGCTTTATATTAATAATTTTGCAGCTTCCCAGCTCAATCGCCCGTCTCGCATCATCAACTGAACAAATGCTTTCATCAAGGCAAATGGCCGTTTTCAAATGTTTCTGCAAGTGGCGGTGGTCAACGATGTCGTCAGCTTGAAGAGGCTGCTCAATCATCATTAACTGGAATTCATCAAGCTCCTTTAATCGGCTGATATCCTTCAGCTCATAGGAAGAATTGGCATCAGCCATGAGCGGGATGTTTGGGAACCGGCTGCGGATGGCCTTGACCAATTCCACATCCTGCCCAGGCTGAATTTTAATTTTTATTCTTTGATAACCTTCTTTTTGATAGCTTTCAATTTCCTTCAGCATATCGTCAAGGGGTGCCAGGCCGACAACCACTCCGGCAGGGACTTTATCTCTTGTTCCGCCCAATGCCCCAGCAAGAGATATGCCCTTCTTTTTAGCATAGATATCCCAGACAGCCGATTCAAGTCCCGCTTTTGCCATCCGGTTTCCTTTATACCGCGCCAGGCTGTCCGGCACTTCTGAAGGGTGATTAAATTCACGGCCGACGACATTTGGAATAAAAAAATCTTTTAGCATATGCAAACATGTTCCAATGGTTTCCTCGGTGTACCAAGGAGAAGAGAAAGCAGAAACTTCTCCCCAGCCTGTAACACCGGATGTATCAATGGCTTCCACGATCAGAAATTTGCGCTCTTGAAGCGTTTCGATACTGTTTTTAAACGGTTTCTTTAAATTCATGCTCAAATGGTAAAGCGTAATTTTTTCTATTTCGATCATAGCAGTTCTCCTTTACGCGCATCCTTCAGCCGATTTCGCAAGAGCTTATTAGACGCATTGCGCGGCAGGCGGTCAAGCACAAAGAATTTTGCCGGAATTTTATACTTCGCCAAACGTTCTTTGCAGTATACCCTCAATTCTTCTGCGCTCACAGGCTTGTGAAGGACAAGATAGGCGTGAGGCACTTTCCCCCATTTTCTGTCCTCAGCCCCTGAAACTCCGGCTTCGGCCACAGCGGGGTGTGAAAGCAGCACCGACTCTACTTCGGCCGGATAAATGTTTTCTCCGCCAGAAATGATCAGATCTGAACGTCTGTCTAATACATATAAAAAGCCTTCATTGTCCAAATACCCAAGATCACCTGTTTTCAGCCAGCCATTTTGAAAGGAGGCTTCGTTTGCGCTCTCTCGGTTAAAATAGCTTTTCATGACATTTGGGCCTTTGACCATAATTTCACCGTGTTCGAACGGTTCACATGCCTGTCCGTCCCGCTCGATTTTGATTTCACATGAAAACAGCGGTTTCCCCGCAGATCCGAGCTTCTCCATGCTAAATTCCGGCGACAGGGTAACAATTTGTGAGCAAGTTTCTGTCATTCCATATGACTGAAAGACAGGGAATCCTTTCTCACGGCATTCCTCAAGCAATGGCAGCGGTGCAGGACCGCCGCCGAGAAGAATGCATCTGATGGATTCAGGGCAGCGGCTTGTTTCTTGTAAAAGACTGGCCAGCATAGTCTGCACCGCAGATACCATTGTCACTTCATGCCTGTTGATAGAATCCAGCACATCGCTTACGGAAAAACGCTGATGAAGCACGACAGTCATTCCATAGATCACAGATTTAAATAATGCGGACAAGCCGCTGATGTGAAAGAGCGGCAATGCGATAAGCCAGCGGTCTTGTTCTGTTATACCCAAATTAAGCGCGGACGACACCGCACTGAAATAATGGTTGCCGAACGTTTGCTGAACTCCCTTGGGCTTTCCTGTCGTACCCGATGTATACATCAGCGTCGCCGTTGCATCCATTTGCATATAAGCCTGGATCTCCATTTCCCCCGCGGCTTCTTTCATCAATTCATCCACATCAATTGTTTGAACGATATGTTCATACTCTTTTCTGTCAAAGCTTGAATCTGTCAGTAAAAAGCCGGAGCCGGAATCCTCCAGCTGAAACAGCCTTTCATGTGTTGACAGCTTCGTATTCAAAAGCACCGCTTTAACACCTAGCAAAAAACAAGCGTGAACAGCGTATACCATTTCTGCACGGTTTTGGAGCAAAATAGCCGCAGTATCCCCTTTCCGAACCGAATGAGCGGCAAGCTGTTCCGCCATTCGTTTAGACGCGACAAACAATTCTGCAAAAGTTACGGTTTGGTCTTCATAGATGAGAGCAATTCTCTCAGGTGTCAGCTGTGCCCGCTGCATGAGCCAGTTGGGCTGTTCTGTCAGCATGTCATCATCTCCGAGGTAAAATGTCTGTATTGAAAAGAAAACAGCTTGGACCGCAAAGTCTCAAGCTGTTGGTTGACTAAGTATTGCTGATCACGGGAAACGAGGGAACTGTCCGAAATCAGGTTTGCGTTTTTCCTTAAAGGAATCACGGCCTTCTTTTGCTTCATCTGTTGTGTAGTAAAGAAGGGTAGCATCCCCTGCAAACTGCTGAATTCCAGCAAGTCCGTCTGTGTCCGCGTTAAACGCAGCTTTAAGAAAGCGCAGTGCGGTCGGGCTTTTTTCAAGCATTTCTTCACACCATTTAATCGTTTCTTCTTCAAGCTGTTCCAAAGGAACGACTGTGTTGACAAGACCCATGTCCAGTGCTTCCTGTGCGTTGTACTGACGGCATAGGTACCATATTTCACGTGCTTTTTTGTGCCCAACAATTCGAGCCAGATAGCCAGAACCGTAACCTGCATCGAAGCTTCCCACTTTAGGGCCTGTTTGTCCGAAAATTGCGTTGTCTGCAGCAATTGTCAAGTCACATACGATGTGAAGCACATGGCCTCCGCCGATCGCATATCCAGACACCATCGCAACAACCGGTTTCGGAATGACACGGATTAAACGCTGAAGATCCAATACGTTAAGACGCGGGATCTGGTCGTCTCCTACATATCCACCGTGGCCGCGCACTTTTTGGTCTCCGCCAGAACAAAATGCTTTGTCCCCTGCGCCGGCAAGCACGATAACCCCAACATTTTGGTCGTCTCTTGCGTCAGCAAACGCATCAATCATTTCAGCAACCGTTTTAGGGGTAAACGCATTATGTACCTCAGGTCGGTTGATTGTTATTTTTGCAATGCCATTATACGTTTCATACAATATCTCATCGTATGTCCGTTTTGTTTTCCATTCAGCCATATGATGACCTCCTTTTATTCTCTATGTGAATGAGTCAGATGCTTGTCAAAAACTCACTCACTATTTTACCAAACAATCGCGGCTGTTCCACATGGACCGTATGTCCTGCCTTTGGAACAATCTCTATTCTACTAGAAGGAAGCATCTTATGCACCTCTTGATTGATGGCGCAAAATTTTTCGTCCCACTCGCCGCAGATAAGGAGCACAGGAACGGCTATTTCTTCTACACGGCTCCACAAGGAAGGCTGTGAACCGGTGCCCATGCCGGTTAAACTGTTCGCCAGCCCAATCTTATTGTTCCGCAGACGGCCCGATCGTATCCTGTGCCGAATATCTTCAGCCAGCCGCTGCTGGGATGAAAACAAAGGGATATTCTCCCAATACTCAACAAACGCTTTGATCCCGTCACGCAAAATAAAATCAGCAAGCTTCCGGTCCCGCATGATCCGCTCCCGCCGTTCTCCAAGCGTTTTGAGCCCCGGCGTTGTGCTTTCAAGCACAAGTGCCGATACCCGCTTTGGATATGTCATCGCAAAAGAGTAAGCAAGCCTTCCTCCCATAGAATACCCAATCAATTTCACTTTGTGAAGTTTTAATTGATTAAAAATCTCGGCAAGGTCAGAAACTTGCCGGCTTATGCTGTATCTTTTCCCATTCAGCGGGGCATCGGTTTCACCATGCCCTAAACAATCAATTTTGATCAAGCGGGAATCAGGCAGCATCTCATCAAGAAAAGTCCATGATTGTTTGCTGCCAGTAAACCCGTGCAGACAGACGACGGCTTCGGAAGCATCCGGCCCGACGTCTGTCACAGCATATCGGACACCATCTGACACCGTTATGTTTACAGATCCCATTGCTTTTTCACTTCCCGCACAGCCTCGTTCAGCATATCGCGATGAAGCTGGACTCTCGATTGGCGATCTGTTTTGATTTCGATCAAATGGAGTCCGGGCTTGTCTGCCTGCGGCGCGTAAGCTGTTTTGAATTCATCCCATGAAGCCGGGCATGAATACGTTCCGCCGTAAAGTGCAGCCGCATGCTTGAAATCGAGCCCAGTCGGTGTGCCGAACAAATCTTCAAAGTGTGTCTTCTCAGAAGCCTGCGGCAAAAAGGAGAAAATCCCTCCGCCGTCATTATTGACAAGAATCACAGTAAGAGGAATGCCCAGTTTTTTGGCCGCGAGCAGGCCGTTTAAATCATGATAAAAAGATAAATCTCCAATCACAAGGGTAACAGGCGCTTTTGTTCCTTCACATACCCCCATCGCAGAGGAGACGACACCGTCTATTCCATTTGCGCCCCGGTTTGAATAAATCCGGAAAGGGCGTTCCTGCTTTTCAAAAAACGTATCAACATCCCTGATCGGCATGCTGTTGCCGACAAACAGCGAGCTGTTTTCAGGCACAAGATGCTGAAGGATTCGATAGAGATTGCCTTCAAACGAAACATCTTCACTGCTGATGGTTTGCAGATGCGCACGGAACCGCTCATTGACATACTGCCACTTCTCAAGCCACTCTGATGATCTGGTGGCAGCAGTAAGGCCTGCCATGATCTCCTCAGCAAAAACAGACGCATTACAATGGATCATATGCGCGCTTGCCTGTGTCGGGTCTCTCCACCCTCCATCCTCGTCAATCACGATTTGCTGAATCGCCGGATCATCCTTGAGCCATAAGAAAACCGGTTTTGAAACAGGCATCGGCCCAAACCGGATGACAACATCAGGACGAAGTTTCAGCTTCAGCTCATCATCTTTTAAAAATGAATCATACGCATCAATGACAGTGCTTTTATCGTGAACACCATTCCGCAGATTAGACAGCGGATCCGCTAATATCGGATACTGAAGCGCTTTTGACAGCGCAATAATGTTTTCCTTATCCGCTTCACTATGGAGCTCTCCGCAGACGATCATTCCTTTTTCAGCCTCTGTGAGCATTTCAGCCACATCAGACAGGGATTCGCGGTCAACAGACTGCGTACCCGTTTTTACAGACACATGACGGCCTGTTCTCATTCTTGCAAACGGCTCATCCGAAAGGTCCGGCATCAGCGGTTCGCGCAGCGGCACATTCACATGGACAGGCCCCATTGGTCGTTTTTGTGCTTCACCGGCAGCGCGGCTTGCCAGCGTTCGGATGTATCTCAGCATTTGCGGAGACTCTTCCGGAAGAGCAGAGTCTGTGAAAAACTTAACAAAGTTACCGAATAAGAAGTGCTGATTAATAGCCTGCGGTGCGCCTACTTCGCGCAGCTCATGAGGCCGATCAGCAGTTAACACAATAATTGGCACCCTTGAATAATGGGCTTCAACCACAGCCGGATAAAAATTGGCCGCGGCTGTTCCTGATGTGCAGATCAATAGTACGGGACGCTGCTTCGCTTTTGCCAATCCTAGTGCAAAAAACCCGGCCGATCTTTCATCAATTTGGACATGGACGCTAATATCGGGGTGTGCGGCAGCAAGAATAGCCAGCGGCGTGGATCTTGAGCCGGGACAAACGACGGCGTCCGTAATTCCGGAAAGGGCGAATTCATCAATAAAACTTCCGATGTAATGAGTAATCGGGTTGACAGTCAACGCCTCTCACCTCCTAATGCAGAGATCATCGGCTTCAATTTAATCTGCGTTTCTTCATATTCCGAGATTGGTTCCGAGTCTTCCACAATACCGCACCCGGCAAACAGCCTTGCTGTTCTGCCTTCGATCAGTCCGGAACGAATGGCTACTGCGAATTCCCCGTTATCCTGGCTGTCAATCCAGCCGATAGGGGCTGCATACCAGCCGCGATTCATCGGTTCAATCTGTCGGATCACTTCCACAGCTTTTTCCTTAGGTGCTCCCCCAAGCGCCGGAGTGGGATGCAGCTTCTCAATTAAGTCAAAAATCGAAGCAGAGTCACGCAGCTGTCCGACAATCGGCGTAAATAGGTGCTGAACGCTTTTTGTTTTGTACAATACAGGCCCATCAGGCTTTTCAACCTCTGAACAGGCTGATTCAAAAGCGTTATGAATCATGCCTACGACAATATCATGCTCATGCAGGTTTTTTTCATCGTTTAATAATTCAAGCCCGATCCGGCGGTCTTCTTCTTCATTCACGCCTCGTTTAATGGAGCCTGCCAGACAAGTAGACATGACAGTGCTGCCGTCCCTTTTGATCAGTCTCTCTGGAGATGCGCCGACAAAGGTTTTGCCTCCCTGTTCAATTGCAAAAACATAACTTGTCTGCTGATCGTTCAGAAGCGTTTTAAGCACCGGTTCAATTTGGATTGGACCGTCAAACGTGAGCAGCAGCTCTCGGGCAAGAACCACTTTATCATATTGTTTCTCTTTAATTTGGCTTGTTGCCGTTTTAATTGCTTTCAGCCAATCATCCTTATCCAGCTCTTGAACTTCTGCAATCACAGCTTGATCTTCTTGCTTGAAACCGGGAATCATAAATTCCGCTGCAAAAGCTTGTAAGCCTTCCAAAACAGCCTCTGCATCTTCTTGTCCTTTTACCCATCTGTTGACTGTTAAGAACGGGCCTTCAGCAGTCATTGTCAGCATAAGCGAAGGCACAAAGAAATCCCCTTCCGAGAAATGGTCCCATTGTGTACCTCTTTCTTCGCAAGGGTCAAAAGAAAATCCTCCGAATAACACTGGTCCCACTGCAGAATGCTGCAGCATTTCTTCTTCATAAATATGAAAAGCCGTCTTTTTAAAGCGCTCCCATTGTTCAAAAACCTCACGATACCGCTCGCTGTTTTTTTGATTTGTCTGGAAAACCGCTTCTTTGCCAAGACCGACTATTGTCAATTCACTTTCAGGATCTGACCAAAAAAATCGATTGCCTGTATATTTTTTTGCTCTGTAATTGAAAAATGATAGAGGGTCAAGAGACTCGATTTGTCTCGAATAGCTTATTAAGACAGCATGGTTGACTTCTTTGGCTTTATGTAATGCATGTAGAACTTCCTTTCGGAACGTACGCTGCACCGTTGTCACCATGAGACATTCCTCCATAATCCTTAAAATGCTTTTAATACCATACACCTGTGTCTTCTTTGTGTCAAACACAGATCGTGCAGTCCAAATGGCCTGCCTTACCTATTATAAACCTAATTTCAGAAATGAAAAAGAAACAAAGCTTAAATTTCTTTCTCCACTGGTAGCAAAGCTTGTATCCGCTTACCATAAAAGGAAAATCCCCTATATTCCTCCATCCGGCATTTATGAAAGTTCTCCGGCGATCTGTTCATACTAAAGGTATGCATCAAAGAGAAACGAGGCGATCACATTGCTTACAAAAGACCAGCTGCAGCATTTAAAAAATGAACTGGAGCAAACGAAAAAAGATATCTTAAACCGTTTCAAAGACAATGACCATTTTCAGCTCAATTCAGCCTTTCCGTATGATTCAATGGGGGAACTTTCAGCTTATGATAACCACCCCGGAGACCATGCAACCGAACTTTACGAGCGTGAAAAAGACATCGCTCTCGATTTACATGAGCGAGAGCACCTTCGGGACATTGAGCATTCATTAAAAGCGATAGAAAACGGTACGTACGGTATTTGTGAAGTCAGCGGAAAGGAAATCCCTTACGAAAGACTTGAAGCGCTTCCGACTGCCACAACACTCGCGAAGTATTCGTCACAGGACGTGGTGTCCAAAGACCGTCCGATCGAAGAAGAAACACCTTTCGGGCAATTTGAATTTGACGATGATGAAGAAATCAGAGCGCCATATGACAGTGAAGATTCCTATCAGGATGTCGAAAAATACGGTAACTCGCAAACGCCGCAGGATATGGAAAATCCGCCGCTCAGCTACGATGATATGACGATGAACGCCGAAGAGAATATCGGCAATACGGAGTCTTACGAAAATTTCATTGCTACTGATATCACCGGCAAAGAAATTACAGTTTATCAAAGCAGGGCCCATGAGCGTTATGAGGAAGAGCTTGATGAAGAGGGAATCATGACAACATTCGGCGATCTCCACGCTGATTGAACCCCCGATTATCGGGGGTTCTTTTCCGTTTTCAGCATATCGGAAATCAGCCTCAAATAATCCTTTTGCAGGCCGATGTCATACCGCTCGCCCTCTAGCAATTTCCCGTAAACATTGCATGCCCCGAGTGAAGCTTTAATCGCATCCGTTACCTGCACTTCTCCTCCGTTATCAGCTTCTAATTCGTCCAGCTTATCAAAGATTTCCGGTGTAAAAATATAACGTCCTGCTGCAGCAAAATGAGATGGCGGGTTTTGTTTAGGCTTTTCCACAATATCCTGGATGCGATAAATCCCTTTTTCAACAGGCTCCCCCTTTATCACCCCGTAATGATATAAATCCTCCGTTTTTGTTTCTTTTAAGCCGATCACACTGGACTGATATTTCGTATACGCTTCAATCAGCTGCCCCAAAGCCGGCTGATTGGCGGAAAAAATCAGATCATCGGGCAAAACGACGGTAAAAGGCTCTCCACCTGCAAATGGCCTTCCGTAAGAAATGGCATCACCCAAACCCTTTGCATAAGGCTGGCGCACGTAGTGAATCCGTATATCTGGAATTGGATGCTCACTGAGTAAATGCAGTTTATCCCGGGAGGCCAGAAAAGCTTCGAGTGCCAAAGAGGAATCGAAGTAGTCGACAATCAGGTTTTTATGGCTCGATACAACCATCAAAATGTCCTCAATGCCTGACTCTTTTAGTTCTTCAACAATATAATGAATTACAGGCTTAGACCCCACCGGAAACATTTCTTTCGGAATCACCTTCGTCACCGGCAGATTTCTCGTGCCGAATCCTCCGGCAGGAATGATCGCTTTTTTTATCATGGTATTTTCCCCTCAGCTTATGTTTATTACATGATATTCCAAGAGCGCATCCCGATGTTTGTCCATCTGAAATTAGGCGGACGCAACTGGGCAAAAAGCGGAATCACGAACCAGCCCTTTTTTAATAGGATATTGATATATGACCAGTAATCTTGAAAAGGAGCTCAGGTGATGAAAATTTGTGTGGTTGGCGCCGGATATGTCGGTTTAACTTTATCAGCGGCACTGGCATCCATCGGGCATGACATGATATGCACAGACAAAGACGTCAAAAAAATCGAGCAGCTGAAAAATGGAGACATTCCCTTTTACGAGCCTGGGCTTTCTGATGCAATAAACCATTACGGCAATCTCTCGTTTTCTTCTGAAGTGAAATCGAGCATGGAGAAATGTCCCGTCATCTTTATCGCAGTCGGAACCCCACCGCGTTCGGACGGGTCAGCTGATACGAAAGCCCTGCAGTCCGTCATCAGCGATTTGAGCGAGGCGATTCGATCGTATAAAACCATTATTACGAAAAGCACTGTTCCGCCCGGGACAAATGAAAACATAGCAAAACAGCTGGTTGCCTCCGGTGTGTCTGAAAGTTTGTTTAACATCGTATCCAATCCCGAGTTTCTGCGGGAAGGCAACGCCTTATATGACATGCTGCATCCTGACAAAACGGTCATCGGTATTCAGGAAGGCGATCACGTATCGGCAGCAATCGTCAAATCTATTTACAAACACATTGACACCCCTTATATCATTACAAGCTTAACAGGAGCAGAGCTGATCAAATATGCCAACAACTTCTTTTTAGCAGCCAAAATCTCGTTCATTAACGAAATGGCCCGCTTATGTGAAGCCTATCATTCAGATATCTCGGATATTTCCCGCGCTATCGGACTAGATCCGAGAATCGGGAGGCACTTTTTGCAGGCTGGCATCGGATACGGCGGCTCTTGTTTTCCAAAGGATCTGCAGGCGCTGCAATTTGCTGCCAAGGAAAAAAACACGGAGACCTTCCTGCTTCAAGCCGTGCAGCACATTAACGACACTCAGCTCGGCCTGTATATCAAAAAAATACAGTCATTCTTCGATACACTTCAAGGCAAGAAAGCAGCTGTACTCGGCATTTCCTTCAAACCCCATACCGATGACACCAGAAATTCTCAGGCCGTCAGACTGATTGAAGGGCTGGCAGAGCTGGGATGTGATGTTCATGCATATGACCCTGAAGCTGTCCTTCCAGAACATTTGCGGCAACATGCAACTCAGCATTCTCAAGCTTTTGATGCGATAGAAGAGAGTGACTTTTTATTTTTGGCGACAGAATGGCCTGAGTTTTTAGCGTTTGATTGGAAAAAGGCTGCAGGCATCATGAAAGGGCGTCTTGTGATTGACGGACGCAACGTACTGAAAAAAGAACCGATCGAGGCTTGCGGCCTGATCTGTACGGGGGTTGGGCGCCCATGAGAATACTCGTCACAGGAGCAGCGGGATTTATCGGCTCCCACCTCTGCGAAGAATTACTGAAGGATAAGAAACATCACATTATCGGAATCGATGACTTTATCGGTCCTACTCCATTTTCCTTAAAATTAAAAAACCTTATAACCCTGCTGCAAGAAAAACGATTTACGTTTATAAAGGAAAATCTGCTGACAGCTGATCTTTCTCCCTTACTGGAAGGAGTGGACGTCATCTTTCATTTGGCGGCCATTCCGGGTGTCCGCTCAAGCTGGGGCAATCATTTTCACCCATATGCCGCACATAATATCCAAGCGCTCCAAAGACTCCTTGAGGCATCCCGGGAACATCCTATTCAAACGTTCATCTTTGCATCCACCTCTTCCGTCTATGGCGAAAAACAAGGAAAAGTCAGCGAGAACGCGTCGCTTTCTCCTTTATCTCCATACGGGGTAACAAAGCTTACCGGCGAAAAGCTTTGCCATGTGTATCAACAAAGCTTTGGCATTCCAATTGTGATTCTCCGTTTTTTTACCGTTTACGGACCAAGACAGCGGCCAGACATGGCTTTTCACCGGCTCATCAAGCAGCACCTTCAGCAAAAGCCGCTCACGATCTTCGGTGACGGGCAGCAGTCAAGAGATTTTACTTACATCGGCGACTGTGTCAAAGGCATCACCGCTGTTCTTGGGAAACCCCACCTTATTGGTGAAACGGTAAATATCGGCGGCGCTGAACGTGCCTCAGTCTTAAAGGTTGTCTCCCTCATTGAAGAGATTTCCGGTAAAAAAGCAATACTGCACTTTTCGGACAAAATAGCAGGGGAACCGAGCAACACGTGGGCGGATATTTCAAAAGCAAAGCAGCTCTTGCATTATGATCCTGCCACATCCTTAAAGGATGGCTTGACTAACGAAATTGCCTATTTATCGTCGCTGTATCAGGGGGAATGAAAATGAAGCTTGCCTTTATCTGTACAGAAAAGCTGCCGGCGCCCGCGGTACGCGGCGGCGCTATTCAAATGATGATTGACGGTGTCACGCCCTATTTCAGCAGCCGCTACGACCTGACTATTTTTTCAATAGAAGATCCATCGCTTCCAAAAAGAGAAACGAAAAACGGCGTACATTATATCCATCTGCCAAAAGAGCATTACCGAGAGGCGGTAGCCGAAGAGCTGCGAGCCTCTTCCTTCGACCTCATTCATGTGTTTAACAGGCCTTTAAATGTCTCTTTATATAAAAAGGCTTCACCAAACAGCAAGATCATTCTGAGCCTGCATAACGAAATGTTTTCTGAAAAAAAGATGACCTTCGCGCAAGGAAAAGAAGTACTCGACAATGTCTCCATGATTACAACTGTCAGCGAATTTATTAAACAAACCGTCATCGAACGTTTCCCTGAAGCCGAGGACATCACAAAAGTCGTGTACTCGGGCGTTGATTTACACGCTTATCCGCCCGTCTGGACGACGAAAGGCGCGGCTGTCAGAGAAACATACCGAAAAAAATACGACATTGAGGATAAAAAAGTTATTTTATTCGCCGGCCGCTTAAGCCCGACAAAAGGGCCTCACCTTCTCATCCACAGCATGAGACGGATTTTGCAGCAGCATCCTGATGCTGTACTTGTCATAGCGGGCGGGAAGTGGTTCAGCGATGACAGCGAAAATCAATATGTCACCTATCTTCGCAAGCTGGCGCTGCCGTACAGAGACCACGTGATCTTTACAAAATTCATTCCCGCAGACGACATACCAAACCTTTTTCTGATGGCAGATGTATTTGTGTGCAGCTCTCAGTGGAATGAACCGCTCGCCCGTGTGAATTATGAAGCAATGGCAGCCGGCACGCCCTTAATTACCACAAACCGGGGCGGAAACGGAGAGGTCGTAAAACACGAAGTCACCGGCCTTGTCATTGACAGCTACAACAAACCTTCTTCATTTGCAAAAGCAATTGACAGAGCCTTTACAGATCAAGAATTAATGAACAAAATGACAAAAAACGGCCGTAAGCATGTAGAAGCTTTATTTACCTTTACACATGCTGCCAAACGGCTCAATGCAGTTTACCAATCCGTTTTGACCCCGAAAAACAAACAATTCCCGCCGCCTTTTCTGACGCAAAACCTTGATTTATCATCAATCAATCAGCTTTTTGTGAAAGCAAAATCATAAACCTACAGCTCGCGTTGCAAAACGGGCTGTTTTTTGTTGCAGAGAGCTCAAAAAAAGGCATAAAAGTGACTTTATGCCTTTCGCTTTACAGCTGAAGAAAACCATGGAGCTGGTTTAGAATCACTTGGAAGAATGATGATTTCCACTCTAGCTTCCTCCACTAATTCTGGTTCTTCATCATCATGCTCTTCTTCCTCAAAGAGCGGCATTGAGCGTTTCGACTCACGCTCCTCCTCAGGCTCTCGAGCAGTTTCAAATTTCGTTTCTTCTTCATCATTGATGATATTGTGTTCAGTTTCCTTTTCCTTCGTTTCTTCTTGATATTCTTTCGGTGCATTGATGTGAGGAAGCTCTCGGATGCTGCCCACAGCTAAATGCTTCTCCTCTTCCTCCTTCTCAGCTGAGATTGAGTCATGAGCCTGCCATCCCATTGACCCAGGCGGTGTAAATATGAATTGGTCGAGATCCAATTTAGAAATAGAGGCTTTTTGTCTCGATGACCTCATGTCAATTCGCCTCCCGATACGCTTTTATCTTTTTATACAGTTCCGGCAGTTTATCCAAAAACGAATCTTTAGATTCTTCAACGGAAATCATATTTTGCAGCGCCCAGTTATACTTCTCATCTGACCACGTTTTCTTTTGCTTTAAATAATATTTATGGCCGATTGCACAGAACAAATGCGGAAACGCGAGATCAATCCAAAGTACCTCGTACTGTTTTTCTGTGAGCGGATACACTTTGTCATAGGCCGCAAGCAGCGCAACCATGAAATCAGTATCCCACACAGAAAGCTTAACCATCACTTTATTCAGCAGAATACGAAGGTCTCTTGAAGGCAAATCGTAGGTAATCGAGTGAAGCTCCTTTAAAAAGGGCTCCCCGTCGATCTCAGTCAAACGTGCCAATGTAAAATCCTGAAAACAGAATCCGCCATGCTCGAGCGTTTCTTTTGTCCATGTTTCGTATTCTGAGTCATCAAGCGCTTGAAGTGCTTCTTTTCCTCTTGCCAGCATTTTATCAGCATGTTTTAAGAAAGTTTGCGAAAATACGTCATCAGGATAAGATGCTGCGATCTGCATATTCCCTTCAAGTTCCTGCAGCTTCCATCGGTACAATTTATGCCATTTTCCCAGCCTGCTTCTCTTCTTGCTTTCATCTGTGCAAACATATCCTTTTGACGCATGATGAAAATGGCCTGCAAACGACATGACTTTTTTCATTTGCTCTGCATCATAGTAAATCATTTCTTTTCCTGTCACTTTGTCATATAAGCTGTAAGAAACCTGATCCGTGCCCAAGCAGCTACCGCCATTTTTTGTTTGATGAATCGGCGCTATCGGCAGCCCTTTCTCTTGTAAATGGGCATGTGCCTGAGTAATAAAAAGCATCCGCTCCGGCTTCATTTGCGCTTCTTTTAGCAGCTTTGGGCCATGATCAGTTTGAACTTCCCAGATTTTGCGCCCGCTTTTGTTCGATTTCAGCGCCACATTGTCAATATGAAAAGGATAATAGCTGAGAATTTCAGACACAATCTGTTCTTCATGCTCTTTTTGGTACACTCTGTTCACCCCTTCTATCTGTTCTTTTCATAGACGCTGAGCAGATTTTCAGCCACCCTCTGCCAGCCGAAATTGCTTTCTGCCTCACGGCGGCTGTATTTCCCAAGCCGTTCCCGCTTTTCCGAGCTGCTCAGCAAATCATTGATATGTTCGGCATATTGTTTAGGATTTTCAAAGTCATGAATGATGTAGCCGTTTTTCCCTTCCTCTATGACCTCTGGATTGCCTCCCCGATTGCTTGTAATGATAGGCAGTCCCGCAGCCATCGCTTCATAATGCACCCTTGCTAAAGGTTCCTGCCATTGCGAAGAGCACACAAATACATCTGACATGGTATAAAGGCGCGGAATGTCCTTTGGCTTCACAAATTGAATAAATGTGACATGATCCTTTTGCATCGCGCCAAGGGTATGAAGATGTTTGACATAGTTATTTAATTCATTATCTCCGAACCATTTGGACCCGATAAACACCATCATGACATCGGGATGCTCCTCAATGATGTCCGGCAAAGCCTGCAATAAAATGTGCGGGCCTTTGACTTTGCTAAGACGGCCGACAAATAGGACGATTTTTTTGCCGTGAAGCCCCAGCTCGCTTCGCATCTCTTCGCGAGCCCGCTGTCCTTCATTCGTCCAGCGGGGATGGTACGCTTTTAAATCCACACCGGAATAAACTGTTTTTGTTTTTGATCGGGCTGACGGAAAACGGCTTGTGATCGTCTGTCCGATATAATCGCTGACCGTAACAATCTGCGCTACGGAATCGATGCAAATCTCTCCTTCTGCCTGGCTGATTTTATCGTAAGCAAACATTTCATTGTGAACGCTTAATATAAAAACAGCGTCCGGCGCCTGTTTCTTCAATTTTGGAACCCAGCTTGGGCGATTACAAACATGCACAAGGTCAAAGCGGCTCCTTCTCAGCTCTTCTCCAACAGCTTCTTCATAACGGTCTTCATCCAAATGCACATAATGGACACCGTCTGCCGTCTCTCTATCAGCGAGATTAGGATCTTTAATAGAAAACACAGTCACCTCATGTTTTTTGGCAATTAAAGGGGCAACCGCTTCGAGGTAGATTTGAATGGCGCCTCCTCGAACCGATGGGACAGGAAGCTTCTCTGTGGCGATCAGTGCTATTTTCATACATAGCCTCCATTCCTGCATGATTTTTAACTAGTTAGAATCATGATACGGCTGATCAACCAACTTGTGCGGATTGGGACTGCCCCAAAAACAAAACGGGTAAACAACCATATTCTTCTATTAAATATAGTCAAATATCTCAATCATTTTTTCCTTTTGATTCATAAGGTAGGAGTAAAACAGGTAAGGATGTGTCCTTTAATGGCAGAAAACCACGAAGTCATTGAGGAGGGGAATTCATCAGAGCTTCCTTTATCAGCAGAAGATGAAAAAAAATTAACGGAGCTGGCTGAAAATGTGCTTCAAGGATGGGATTTGCATGCTGAAAAAATAGACGTCATTCAGGGAAATCAGATGGCGCTGGTCTGGAAGGTCCACACAGGCTCCGGCGCGGTTTGTCTGAAACGAATACACAGACCAGAAAAGAAAGCGTTATTTTCCATTTTTGCGCAGGATTATTTAGCAAAAAAAGGCATGAATGTTCCTGGCATACTCCCAAACAAAAAAGGCAGCCTATATTCCAAGCACGGCTCCTTTCTATTTGTCGTATATGATTGGATCGAAGGAAGACCGTTTGAGCTGACTGTAAAGCAGGACTTGGAGTTTATCATGAAAGGCCTTGCTGATTTCCATACAGCGTCCGTCGGTTATCAGCCGCCGAATGGCGTTCCCGTATTTACCAAATTAGGGCGCTGGCCGAATCACTACACGAAACGGTGCAAACAGATGGAAACGTGGAAGCTGATGGCGAGAGCGGAAAAAGAAGACCCTTTCTCACAGCTTTATCTTCAGGAGATAGACCGCTTCATTGAAGACGGCCTGCGCATCAAAGACCAGCTTTTGCAATCGGCCTATGTTCCATGGACTGAACAGCTGAAAAAAAGCCCTAACCTTTGCCACCAGGATTACGGAACCGGAAATACACTCTTAGGAGAAAATGAACAGATTTGGGTCATCGACTTAGATACCGTATCATTTGATCTGCCTATTCGCGATTTGCGCAAAATGATTATTCCGCTTTTGGATACGACGGGCGTTTGGGATGACGAGACATTTCATGTCATGCTGAACGCATACGAATCCAGAGCCCCATTAACTGAAGAACAAAAACAAGTCATGTTTATAGATATGCTGTTTCCTTATGAGCTTTACGATGTCATTCGCGAAAAATACGTCCGCAAGTCTGCTTTACCGAAGGAAGAATTAGAATCAGCTTTTGAATATGAACGCATTAAATCAAACGCATTGCAGCAGCTGATTTAAATCCATCATTTCCCCCGCATATCGGGGGTTTGATCTTTATAAGCTAAAGGGTAAGTATAAATGTAAAATAAATACATACGGAGGTTGCAAACATGAAAAAGATGATCGGCGCCATAGCAGTTTTTGTGATTTCATACGCGCTGTTTTCAGCCGCAGGATACCTGTTTCCTGTTGACCAAGAATGGTACAATTCATTAAAAAAACCCGACTGGACGCCAAGCGGTTCTGCAATCGGCATCATTTGGGCCATTCTGTTTGCCCTGATCTCCCTTTCAGCTGCCATTATATATGCTGCGTTTTCTTTTAAAGGTGCAAAAAGCTTTTGGTTTGCGTTTTTAATAAATTACGTGCTCAATCAGGCATTCAGCTATTTCCAGTTTACGCAAAAAAATCTGCTGGCTGCATCGATTGACTGCCTGCTTGTCGCCATTACAGCAATCGTATTACTGATCATTGCGAAAAAATACAGCAGAGCCGCAAGCTATCTTCTTTTGCCTTATTTTTTATGGAGTGCATTTGCGACGTTCTTATCCTTTGCCATCGATTCAATGAATCTGTGAACAAAAAAAGCCGCTGTATAAGCGGCTTTTTCATATCATCGGCTTGATGCCCCAAATGTCCTTCGCATATTCCCGGATCGTGCGGTCGCTGGAGAAATATCCAGAATGAGCAATGTTTACAATCGAACGCTCAGACCATTTCCTTCGTTCTCGATAATCAGCTTGAATTCGCTCTTGCGCATCTGCATATGAGCTGAAATCCTTCAGTACAAAATACTCATCATTATGCGGAAGCAGCGAGTCATAGATCGATTCAAACTCATCTGCTTCTCCTTCAAAAAAACCATTGATCAGCTGATCGACTACCTGCCTGATTCTCCGGTCATGCTGATAATATTCCCTCGATCTATAACCGCCGTTTTCCTGATACGATAGAACATCATCCGCTTTTAAGCCGAACGTGTAAATACAATCAGGGCCCACCCGCTCAAGGATTTCGATATTAGCGCCATCATGCGTGCCGATCGTCAAAGCGCCGTTCATCATAAACTTCATATTTCCTGTACCAGACGCTTCCTTGCTTGCGGTTGAAATTTGCTCACTTACATCTGATGCCGGAAAAATTCGCTCAGCCATAGAAACTCTATAATTTTCTAAAAAAACAACTTTGATCAGCTGTTTGACCGCCGGATCATAATTGACTTTATCTGCGACAGAATGGATCAGCTTAATGATTTTCTTGGCATAATAGTAGCTTGGTGAAGCCTTTGCCCCGAAAATAAAGGTTTGCGGGTAGATTGAAAACCCAGCGTCCTCCTTGAGGCGGTTATACAAATACATAATGTGAAGAACATTCAACAACTGCCGTTTATATGCATGAAGCCGTTTCACCTGTACGTCGAATATGCTGTCAGGGTTCACAACCACCCCTGCCGTACAAAAAATCAAATCGGCAAGCTCTTGTTTTTTCTTGCTTTTGTTGTTTTGAAACTGTTCAATAAATGCAGGATCAGAGGCGTACTGTTCTAAACGGATCAGTGCTTCCGGCTGTTTCACCCATTCATCGCCGATCGCCTCTGTAATGATGGCAGACAAGCCTGGATTCGCTTTTAACAGCCATCGCCTGTGGGCAATTCCATTTGTCTTATTATTAAAACGATTTGGGAACAGCAAGTGAAAGTCGCGCATCTCCCTTTCCTTTAATATATCGGAATGAATTTTTGCAACACCATTTACACTGTAACTGCCTACTATGGCCAGATGAGCCATTTTGACAACACCATGCGCTGTAATCGCCATGTTCTCTATCCTTTTCCAGTCTCCCGGATACTTTTCCCAAACTGCGCGGCAAAACCTTTCATTGATCTCTTCAATAATCATATACATGCGCGGGAGCAGCGGCCTAAACAAATGAATCGGCCATTTCTCAAGCGCTTCTGACAATGTTGTATGATTCGTATAAGAGATCGTATGTACAGTGATATGCCAAGCTTCTTCCCAGCTCATGTCCTCTTCATCAAGCAAAATCCGCATCAGCTCAGGCACCGCAAGCGCAGGGTGAGTGTCATTAATATGAATGCTCACTTTTTTATGCAGGCCGGATAAAGATTTATGTGTTTTTCGGTAATTGTTTACAATGCTTTTTAAGCTTGCGCATACCAAAAAATACTGCTGCTTCAGACGTAAAATTTTCCCCTCGTCATGGGTGTCATCGGGATATAAAAATTCAGAAACCGCTTCTGTTTCCCGCTTATAAGATAAAATATTACCGCCATGATAATGCGCATAGGGCTCGGCGTTCCAAAGCCTTAACGTATTGACAGTGCCCGTTTCATAGCCGATGACCGGAATATCATAAGGAACAGCGGTTACAATTGTCGCTTGTTCGTGGCGAAAATGCAGACGCCCGCTTTTTTCTGTCATATGCACCTCGCCCCAAAATGGAACGTCAACTGCCTGATCCGCATTCCTTACTTCCCATACATTCCCGTTTTTCAGCCATTGCTCAGGCAGCTCCACCTGATGCCCGTCTACAATTTTTTGCTCAAACAAGCCATGCTTGTAACGGATGCCCATCCCGTGCCCCGGCAAGTTCAACGAAGCAAGAGAATCTAAAAAGCAAGCGGCCAACCGGCCAAGCCCGCCGTTGCCGAGACCAGCATCGTTCTCTATCTGAAGGATCTCCTCTAAATTGATGCCGATATCCTTTAAACCAGCTTCTACAACATCACGAACACCGAGATTCATTAAGTTTTGTTCAAGGAGCTGACCGAGCAGAAATTCGATTGATAAATAATATGTCTGCTTCCCGGAATTGGATCTGCTTTTTTCATTCGTCTTGATCCAATCTGCACTGATATACTCTCTGACCATATTGCCCAACGTTTTATATTGATCCAGCTTGGCAGAATCTTTAAAGCTTTTTCCGCACGTCATTTCCAGGCGCTTTAAAAATAAATCTGCAAAGCGTTCTTTACTCGAGAACATCCCGTCCACTCCTTGTCACATGCTCGAAAATGCGCTGATACTCTTTAGCCGACTTCCCCCAGCTGTAATCTGCATTCATTGCGGTCTTCATGATGCTCTGCCATACATCCTGTTGGCGATAAAACGACAGCGCCCTTTCAATCGTAAATTTCAGGTCATGCGCATTGAAGGCGGAAAATGTAAAACCATTGCCCGTCCCCTCTTCCTCCTGATATGAACGGACAGTGTCGTAAAGTCCGCCCGTTTCTCTAACAATGGGAATGGCGCCATATTGAAGAGCAATGAGCTGCCCCAAGCCGCACGGCTCAAATTTCGACGGCATCAAAAACATATCAGATCCCGCATAAATTTGGTGGGCAAGCGGCTCATCAAACCCAATATAAGCTCGGCACTTCTCATGAAAAGCAAATTCTGCATACCGGAAATAATCTTCAAATTCACGTTCTCCTGTCCCCAGCACAACCAGCTGTATGTCTTGCTCCTCAAGAAGCTCGTGCATAATTCTGCGGACAAGATCAAGCCCCTTTTGTTTAGTGAGCCTTGTCACCATACTGATCAGCGGAATATCGTTTTTCTCTGGAAGCCCCATTCGCCGCTGAAGCTTCGTTTTGTTTTCCATCTTGCATGCAAGATGTTCCGAGTCGTATTGCGCCTCTATATAAGGATCGCTTTTCGGCTGATAGAACGTATCATCAATGCCATTTAATATGCCCGTTACATCATTTTTCCTATATTGCAAAACCTGTTCCAGCTGCTCACCATAATACGGCGTCAAGATTTCATTTCTGTAAGTAGGGCTCACAGTCGTCACATGATCAGCCGCAATGATGCCCGCCTTCATAAAATTAACAAATCCGTTGCATTCTAACCTTTCATAGTGAAAATGATCCATCTCAAGACCCAGCAAGTCATGTGTGACATCGGGAGGGAATATGCCTTGAAACTGTAAGTTGTGAATCGTGAGCACGCTTTTCATGCGTTCATAAAAAGGATGTTTTCTGTATTCCTCTTTCAGCAAATAATTGACCATCGCTGTATGCCAGTCGTGAGTATGAACAATATCGGCTGGAACATTCACAACTTTGGCAGCCTCCAGCACAGCTCTTGAAAAAAAGGCAAACCGCTCACCGTCATCATAATGCCCATACAACGAATCCCGGTTGAAATAGTACTCATTTTCGATGAAATAATAATTCACATCATCCTCTGCCATATGTTCAATTCCGCAATATTGCTGCCGCCAGCCGACAGCTACGGTACACTCAGCCTTTTTTTTCATACGCTTTTTCCACGGCTCAGGTATTTGGCTGTACTTCGGCAGCATCACATATACCTCATTGTCTAATCGCGCAAGCGCCTTCGGAAGAGCACCTGCTACATCGGCAAGACCTCCGGATTTAACAAATGGGGTGCATTCAGACACAGCAAATAATATCTTCAAGAATTCATCAGCTCTCCTTGCACCAAACCTTTTCTTAATACAAGCGGCTGCTCAGCTGTTCCAGCAGCTTCCGTCGCCTTGCCGATTTTAACGTCCTTATCAGAAATGACCTGCTCAAGAAGACAATCCTCGCCAATCTGCGTTTTTTGCATAATAATGCAGTTTTTCAGCTTCGTACCCTTTCCAACATGGACCGCCCTGAACAAAATGCAGTTTTCAACCTCTCCTTCAAGTACACAGCCGTTTGCCACCAAAGAATTTTTGACAGTGCTGTGTTTTCCGTATTTCGTCGGCGGTTCATCCTTCACTTTTGTGTAGATCGGCTGCTGCGGCAAAAACACCTGCTGCCAAAAACGAGGCTGAATGAGTTCCATGCTGTGGGTATAATATTTTTCCACTGAATCAATAACAGCGGCATAACCTGAATATTCATAAGGGCAAATGGTCAAGGCGGAAGCTTCCTTTTCAACAGCCTCCTGAATGGTTTTATAGCCTTTTTCGCTATGTCCGTAGATCAGCTCCTTTAAAAGTGTTGTAGACATGATATAGATTTGCAGCGACTGGCCGTCCTGAAATACCTCGGTGACATCGCAGCCAACCTCCTGATGGCGTTTCAGCACATATTGAAATTGAATGTTGCATACGGTATGGCTGTTGGAGATAACAGCATATTGCTGCGTGCTTCTGTGGAAGTAATCTAGATGGTCCGAAAACTGGCGAAAGGAACCGAATTCATCGTATTCGTGATGAAGATGGGGAGACGGGAAAAAAAAGAGACCGTCCTTTTTCCGATGCAAATCCCATTCCTTACCTGCCCCAAGGTGATCCATGAGCGAACGGTAACGATACTTCGGAAAAATGGCAACACTCCTAATATCCGCATTCACCATGTTGGAAAGCATAAAATCAATCAGACGGTATCTGCCGGCAAAAGGAATCGCCCCAAGCGACCGCTGTGCTGTTAAATCCTGAAGAGAATGCTTATATGTGGTTTCATCTATAACACCTAACATTTGATTATTGAACACTGATTCTGCCCCCTGTTCAGTAATTAAATCAATTCTTTTTCTACAAATTCCTCTGAAACGAGCAGCACCTCTTCAATGTCTTTTTCGGAGCGAATCACTGCACCATCCGGGAGCACCGTCCCCTTAGGAACGATGGCATTTTCAATCACTACATGCTCCCCAATCGTCACATCCGGCATGATGACGGATGATTTGACAGTCGCATGCTTACCGACAGTCACACCTTGAAAAAGAACGGAGTGAGACACATTTCCATACACAACACAGCCTTCGTTCACAAGCGAATCTTGAACCTGCGCATCAGATGAAATAAATTGCGGGGGCTGATTGGGATTGACGGAGTAAATTTTCCATTTGCGTTCAAACAGCTTCAGCTCCGAGTCCTCTTTTAACAAATCCATATTGGCTTCCCACAAGCTCTGCACTGTTCCGACATCCTTCCAATATCCTTTGAACGGATAAGCGGAAAGCTTCTTTTTCTCCTTCAAAAGCAGAGGAATAATGTCCTTGCCGAAGTCGTGGCTAGAATAAGGGTTCTGATCGTCCATCTCAAGATACTGTTTCAAAAGCGGCCAATTGAAGATATAAATTCCCATTGAGGCAAGATTGCTCTTAGGGAACTTGGGCTTTTCATCAAATTGTGTGATCGTCCCATCTGGATTGGCCTTCATAATCCCGAACCGGCTTGCTTCCTCCCAGCCCACTTCGATGACAGAGATGGTCACATCCGCTTTCTTTTCAATGTGAAAGTCAAGCATTTTGCCGTAGTCCATTTTGTATATGTGATCCCCTGATAAAATCAGTACATACTCAGGATCATATTGATTCAAATAATTGAGATTTTCATAAATGGCGCTTGCCGTCCCTTTATACCATTTGACTTCTGATGACTCAGCATAAGGAGGTAAAACCGTCACTCCGCCATTATATCTATCAAGATCCCATGCACTGCCGATTCCAATATAGGAATTCAGCTCAAGCGGCTGATATTGCGTTAAAATCCCGACTGTGTCTATGCCTGAATTAGAACAGTTGCTTAGGGTAAAATCAATAATCCTGTATTTTCCCCCAAAAGATACAGCCGGTTTGGCCATATTTTTTGTTAAACCGCTTAGACGGCTGCCCTTTCCGCCGGCAAGGAGCATGGCTACACATTGTTTTTTCATCTTTTTATCTCTCCTCTTTTTCTAACCGCCCGTAAAATCGAGATGCCGTAAGGGGGGATGGTCATCGTGATATAACACGGTTTATGATGAAGAGCTCCCTTTTTGGCCGATATCGGCTTTTTATTGATTTGTCCTGAGCCTCCATATGTTTCACTGTCACTGTTCAGCACTTCGATGTATTGGGTAAAAAAAGGAACTCCAACAGCATATTGATGATAGACCGCGGGTCTAAAATTACAAATGATGACAAGCGCCTCACCGTGCTTTTTGCCATAGCGAATAAAAGAAAAGATTGATTGTTCGTCATTATGGACATCAATCCATTCAAACGATTGTGCACGATGGTCATGTTCATAAAGGATTTTGCTTTTTTGGTAAAAGCGGAGAAGATCTTGCGTAAAAACGCTGGCTTTCTGATGCATGGGGAAGGAGTCCAAAAACCAATCAAGCTGTTCTGTATCTTTCCATTCATCAAATTGGGCAAACTCTGATCCCATAAAGATCAATTTCTTTCCGGGATGCACTGTCATATAGCCCAGCAAAAGCCGATACTGGGCAAATTTCTGCCAGTAGTCGCCAGGCATTTTATTAAGAAGTGATTTTTTTCCGTATACGACTTCATCATGAGAAAACGGCAACACAAAATGTTCACTAAACGCATACAGTAATGAAAAAGAGATAAGCTGATGACAATGCCGCCTTTCTTCAGGCGGCGTCTCCATGTATTTCAGTACGTCATTCATCCATCCCATATTCCATTTATAATGAAAACCAAGCCCCCCTTCCTCAACGGCACCTGTCACTTGAGGCCATTCTGTAGAATCTTCCGCGATCATCATCACCTGTGGATATGCCTCTCTCATGGTTTGATTGAGTTTTTTTAAAAATTCAACAGCATATGGATTCGTGTGGCGTTCATCCTGATTTGGCCAATACAAGATATTAGCCACTGCATCAACCCTAAATCCATCTATATGATAGAATTCCGCCCAGTACAACGCATTCGAAATTAAAAAACTATGAACTTCTGGTTTTCCCAGGTCAAAATTTGCCGTACCCCATAACCAGTTCTCCCGATCACGTTCTTCTTTGTATTCATAAAGCGGTTCTCCATCAAACATATAAAGGCCATGTGCATCTTTACAAAAATGTCCAGGAACCCAATCTAAAATGACTCCGATATTTTGTTGATGACATTCATCAACAAACCTCATCAGATCGTGCGGTGTGCCAAACCTGCTTGTTGGGCTGTAATACCCCGTTCCTTGGTACCCCCAGGAACGATCGTATGGATGCTCATACACCGGAAGCAGTTCAATATGGGTAAACCCATGCTCTTTGATATACGGAATGAGCGTCTGACTTAATTCTTTATACGAGTAATGCCTGCCATCAGAATGCTTCTTCCAAGACCCGAGATGCAGTTCATAAATGAAAACAGGTTTCTCATACAGCGTCTTAGTCTTCTGTTTCTTTTGCCATCTTTGATCTTGCCAGCTGTACCTTTCCAAATCGTAAGTAAGTGACGCTGTGTTTGGTCTGACTTCTGAATAAATGGCGTATGGATCTGCCTTCAGCCTGATCTCACCGCAATTTGTCACGATTTCATATTTATATCGTTCCTTCTCTCCTAAACCCGGAATAAATAACGTCCAAATACCATTATCATTCACTCTGTGCATCACATGCTGTTCTCCCGACCAGCTGTTAAAATCCCCAGCCACTCGTACTTCCGACGCATGAGGCGCCCACACACAGAATTCATATCCGCTTGTGCCATTCAGCTCACGAAAATGCGAGCCAAACAGCTGATAGCTTTTAAACAGACTGCCTTCGTGAAAAAGATAAACATCATGTGCTGTAGGGCTGGCAACGGCCATGTAATCATCCTTTCTGACATCATAGTTTTCATTTATAGTATTTATTCGAAGAAATAAAAAAAAGCCCTTTCCTGAAAGCGCTTATACTTATAGACAATTAACTTCATTTTCTGAAGAAAAACAAAATATATGGAGATTTTTGTTGCCTGTTTTAAAATAAAGAACGAAGCTTATGACATATCCATGATTGATAAAAATAAAAAAGCCTTGCAGGATATGCAAGGCTTCTGGATGACCCGTACGGGATTCGAACCCGTGTTACCGCCGTGAAAGGGCGGTGTCTTAACCGCTTGACCAACGGGCCGACAATTATAAATTTATATCTGTAATCATATGGCGGAGAAGGAGGGATTTGAACCCTCGCGCCGCTTACACGACCTACACCCTTAGCAGGGGCGCCTCTTCAGCCACTTGAGTACTTCTCCATATGGCTCCACAGGCAGGATTCGAACCTGCGACCGATCGGTTAACAGCCGATAGCTCTACCACTGAGCTACTGTGGAATATAAAAGTCATGGTGGGCCTGAATGGACTCGAACCATCGACCTCACGCTTATCAGGCGTGCGCTCTAACCAGCTGAGCTACAGGCCCATGACGATATAGAAATGGAGCGGGTGATGGGAATCGAACCCACGACATCAGCTTGGAAGGCTGAGGTTTTACCACTAAACTACACCCGCAATTTTTATTTGGGGCGATTGATGGGAATCGAACCCACGAATGCCAGAGCCACAATCTGGTGCGTTAACCACTTCGCCACAACCGCCAAAATATATATTGATAAAATGGTGGCTCGGGACGGAATCGAACCGCCGACACACGGATTTTCAGTCCGTTGCTCTACCAACTGAGCTACCGAGCCTAAGTATTTAAATGGCGGTCCGGACGGGACTCGAACCCGCGACCTCCTGCGTGACAGGCAGGCATTCTAACCAACTGAACTACCGGACCATTTTAAAGTTTGGTTGCGGGGGCAGGATTTGAACCTGCGACCTTCGGGTTATGAGCCCGACGAGCTACCGAACTGCTCCACCCCGCGATGATTGGGAATATGTATGGCGGAGGAAGAGGGATTCGAACCCCCGCGGGCTTTGACACCCCTGTCGGTTTTCAAGACCGATCCCTTCAGCCAGACTTGGGTATTCCTCCGTATAGTGGTGGACCTTGTAGGACTCGAACCTACGACCGGACGGTTATGAGCCGTCTGCTCTAACCAACTGAGCTAAAGGTCCATTGGTAGCGGCGGAGGGGATCGAACCCCCGACCTCACGGGTATGAACCGTACGCTCTAGCCAGCTGAGCTACACCGCCAAATATTTTTTAGAAACCAAGTGGAGCCTAGCGGGATCGAACCGCTGACCTCCTGCGTGCAAAGCAGGCGCTCTCCCAGCTGAGCTAAGGCCCCAGGAATGGTCGGGAAGACAGGATTCGAACCTGCGACCCCATGGTCCCAAACCATGTGCTCTACCAAGCTGAGCTACTTCCCGATTTCGTATAGATCATGGCGCGCCCGAGAGGAGTCGAACCCCTAACCTTTTGATCCGTAGTCAAACGCTCTATCCAATTGAGCTACGGGCGCAAAACTTAATGCCGAGGGCCGGACTTGAACCGGCACGGTAGTCACCTACCGCAGGATTTTAAGTCCTGTGTGTCTGCCAATTCCACCACCCCGGCGTGGATGGTATAGTTGGAGCGGAAGACGGGATTCGAACCCGCGACCCCCACCTTGGCAAGGTGGTGTTCTACCACTGAACTACTTCCGCAGAAATGGTGCGGATGAAGGGACTTGAACCCCCACGTCTGTAAAGACACTAGAGCCTGATTCTAGCGCGTCTGCCAATTCCGCCACATCCGCAACATGTAAATGGTGAGCCATGAAGGACTCGAACCTTCGACCCTCTGATTAAAAGTCAGATGCTCTACCAACTGAGCTAATGGCTCTTCTTACAAGAGACTTAAGTATTATATCATATAAAAGTGGTGCCGGCAAGAGGACTTGAACCCCCAACCTACTGATTACAAGTCAGTTGCTCTACCAATTGAGCTACACCGGCA